>CAVQTP010000008.1:0-279567 GCA_963716625.1 uncultured Flavobacteriaceae bacterium | reverse complement strand
TTGAAAGCCATTCATCAAAACAGCCCGGAGGGTGCAATCCGGATGGAGGCATGGGCCTCAATCCAGTCGGGCGCACTTTCATTTCACGAAGTAATAGGACCTTTTCTTCGACGCAAAATCGGATTGCCTTGCAAACGAATCATGGGGAATAGCAACGATAACTTATTTAGCTTACGCGGGATCGGGTGGATTGTTGCGCTGGCTGGACTCGCGTTTTTCAGCTACATGATGCTACGCATCACGCTGCAATACTGGCCGGTGCGTAACGATGCTGCGTTTCTCCAGATCAAACAACAGTATATCGGAATTACGCATTGGGAGGTTTCTTTTTGGATACATGTCTTCACAAGCATGCTGACGTTGATGGCGGGCTTCACGCAGTTCGCTCCTTGGATCTTACGAAAACGCCCGGCGGTGCATCGGGCAATGGGGAAGGTTTACATCCTTTCCGTATGCTTTGTGACTGGCCCGGCAAGCTTGATCATGGCGTTTTATGCGAATGGCGGCATTTCCTCGCGGATCGGCTTTGTGACCCTCGCTATCCTATGGCTCGCAACCACCGCGATGGGTTGGAGGAAAATATCCCAGCGCGATTGGAAGTCTCACAGGGAATGGATGATACGCAGCTACGCGCTGACACTTTCCGCAATCACTCTGCGGGCATGGAAATACGTCATCGTCATGGCCTTCGCCCCGGCACCGATGGATGTCTATCGCTTGGTCGCCTGGCTTGGCTTCATCCCGAACCTCATTTTCGCGGAATGGTGGATACGGAGATCGCGAGCGAAATCGTCCGATCGGACAACGGCTTAACGAACCCAAGGGGTTGACGTGAAAGGTTTGGCCGCTAGTTTCTGTCTTAGAGTTTCACTCGTTAGCAAAATATGAAGACCCTAGGAACACTGTCCGTGATCATGTCAACGGCCGCGTTCGGCTGGACTCCCTCAGAGGAGCCGCCGAACATGCCCATCAATTCGTTCGTCTTGCCAGAGGGCATGGAAATCGTGCCGTGGGCGACCTCGCCCCTACTGCACAACCCTACCAACATGGATACCGACCAGCTCGGTCGCATCTGGGTGACCGAAGGTGTAAATTACCGCAGCGTTTCCGACCGCCGTCCCGAAGGTGACCAGATCGTGATCCTGGAGGACACTGATGGAGATGGGAAAGCAGACAAGAGCTCCATTTTCTGGCAGGACAAAGAACTGATCGCCCCTCTCGGCATCGCGGTATTTGATAATGTGGTCATGGTCTCCCAGCCGCCGAATCTTCTCAAGCTGACCGATAAGAACCGTGACGGGAAATTCTCCGAAGCGGATGGCGATACCAAAGAAATTTTCCTCACAGGATTCAACGGCAGAAACCACGATCACTCACTCCACTCTGTGACGGGAAGTCCGGATGGGAAGTGGGTTTTCAACCAAGGCAACACTGGTGGAATGTTCACCGACAAGGATGACAAGACTTTCAAATTCGGCGGCGCGTATGTGGATGAGCGTTACTCGAAAAACGTGGCAGACGCAAAAGCAATCGCCGGCCAGATATCTGATGATGGATTTTCCTACAACTCAGGCGCAGCCTTCCGCCTCAACGCGGATGGCACCGGCACTGAAGTGATCGGCAGTGGATTCCGCAACTCCTACGAGCAAATCACCAACTCGTATGGCTTTGTTTTCCAAAATGACAACGATGACCCACCGGCCTGCCGCGTGACTCACATGATTGAGCACGGCAATGCGGGATTCTTCTCCCGCGATGGGAAAAGGACATGGCAAGCAGATCGCCGTCCCGGCCAAGATGTCCCCACAGCAGAGTGGCGTCAGGATGACCCCGGAACCATGCCTGCCGGTGATGTGTATGGCGGTGGCTCACCGACAGGTATTGCCTTCTATGAGAACGGCGCATTGGGCGACAAATTCGTCGGCACCCTGCTTTCCTGCGAGCCAGGCCGCAACGTAGTTTACTCCTATCAGCCAGAAATCGATGGCGCGGGATTCAAGCTCGACCGTCACGACTTCGCCACCACCAACCCAGACAAGGTCTTTGATGGCTCTGACTTTGTAGGTGGCACCAAGAAAACCTTCGATGCGAAAGCGAACAAAGAAGACATCTATCAGTTCCGCCCATCCGATGTGATGGTAGGAGTCGATGGTGCGATCTACATCGCGGACTGGACTGACGCCCGAGTTGGGGGCCACGCTACCCTCGATGATGCCGCTTCCGGCGTCATTTATCGCATCGCTCCAAAGGGCTTCAAGTCATCGGTTCCAAAAATCGATTTCTCCACCACGGAGGGAGCGATCACTGCCCTCAAATCTCCAGCGAACAATGTCCGCTGGTCCGGCTTTGAGAAACTGAAAAAGGGCGGTGCTGCCAACTATAATGCGGTTGCGAAGGTTCTCGCAGATCCGAATCCGTTCGTCTCTGCCCGTGCGATCTGGCTGCTTCCCTATCTAGGCGAAAAAGGAATGGCCAAGCTGGATGAGCTGATCGCAAGCAAGGATGAAAATATACGACTCACCGCACTACGTGCAGTTCGTCGCGCTCCTGTAGATGCACTCCCTTATGCCAAAAAGCTCGCCACTGATGAGTCACCTCTCGTCCGCGCAGAAGCTGCGATGGAGATGAGATATCTCGGATGGGATGAAGCGAAAGACGTTCTCATCGCAGTCGCCAAAGGATATGACGGCAAAGACAGGTCTTACTTGGAAACTCTCGGCCTCGGCGCTGGTCACAACACCGCAGAACTCTGGGCTGCCCTGAACGAGGAGATGAAGCCCGGCGAACCAAAAAACTGGTCAGACGCCTTCGCCCGCCTCACTTGGCGCTTGATGCCAGAAGCTGCGATCCCTGCCCTCACAGAACGCGCTAAGGATTCAAGTGTCTCCGAAGCAGGTCGAAAACTTGCAGTCGATTCAATCGCATTCATCACCTCCAAAGAATCTGCCGATGCACTGATTTCCCTCGCAGCCGAGGGCTCACCTGTCCGCGATCAAGCAAGCTGGTGGCTACGCAATCGAAGCGATGGTGAATGGTCTGCAATGGGTCTAAAACCAATACTGGAGGAGAAAGGAATCATCCAAAAAGAAGTGAAACTCACTCAGATCACGGTTCCCTTGAAGCCGACTGAGATGAAGTTCACCACCGAACAGGTAATGGCTCTCAAAGGCGACGCGGAAAAAGGCAAGCAACTCGCCGGCCGCTGCGTCATGTGCCACCAGATCGATGGCCAAGGGCCGGAATATGGTCCAGCTCTCAAAGGCTTCGGCCAGCGTCAGCCCCCGGAAGTTGTCGCCCGATCCATCATTGATCCATCGTTCGATATTTCGCATGGCTTCGATGGCCACGCGATACAGCTTACCAATAATGAATGGATCGATGGGCTCATCCTTTCCGAAGGTGATACCATCAAAATCCGCTCCACTGGCGGGATCACGCAAGACGTGCCAAAGGGCATGATCAAGCTTCGCAAGCCAATGGATCGCTCTCTCATGCTCAGCGCCGATCAGCTCGGCCTCAGTGCGCAAGACGTCGCCGACATTGTGGAGTGGATGAAAACCTATTAGATCCCACGTAAATCTCCAGAGCCTCCGGCTGTCATCATGGACCGCAGGCTCTGGACTGCTGGGATGCTTCTTTCCCAGCTTTCTCGGTATTGCGCTGATCGGCATCGTGCTTAGTCAGCACCGACGACACCTATGTGCCAGTATTCCCGTAAACAAAGTCTGACATATAGGCCAATATCCGTAACTGCGAGCCCGTAGGGCTGGCGTCAGTGGAAAGCCGTCCTTCCAGGCGGCAGCGAGGCAACAGAAAATAGAAACCCAGCATGATGCTGCCGCCTGGAAGGACGGCTTTCCATGGCGGCCCCAGCTCCTTTACTATACATTATCCTAAGCTTAGATGCTGCAGATAGCCACAGCAGTCTAGGACTTCCGACGATGAACGTGTGTCCTACGCCGCCTTCCTGAGGAGTGCTACTAATACACCTTGAACGATGAGTTCCCCTGCGGGGATGAGGTCTGGGAAATCGGGATTTTCCGCTTGGAGATAAGGTTTACCCTTATTGGAGATGTATCGCTTGAGAGTGGTTTCACCATCGATCAAAGCGGCGACGATGTCTTTGTTCCGAGGTTCGCGCTTTTCTAGGACTACGGTATCGCCGTTGCAAATGTGTGCATCGATCATGGAGTCTCCACGGACGACGAGGGCGAAGGTCTCGCGCTTGCCGGAGACGCCCAGCGAAGTGATATCAATGGAAAGGCAACCTTCCTGCTCTTGCTCGGAACCCTCTGCAAATCCTGCGGCGATGCGTCCGTAAATCGGGATATCGCGGATCTCAGCCCGGTCGAGATCCTCAGGGAAGACGACGGCTCGAGCTTTTCCTGGCAGGCGTTGAATCACGCCCTTTTTCTCAAGAGCGCGGAGGTGACTCATCGCCGCAGTCTGACTAGCAAAGCCGAAATAATGCTGAATCTCCCTAGTGGAAGGCATGATGCCGGTCTGCCGCTGCGCCATGCGGAGATAGTCTAGGATTTCGATTTGCCGGGTAGTTAAATTGGTAGCCATGGGATGTTGAACACTGTTCTTGAGAACAAATTGGCTGCTTTTTCCCTCCGGGTAAAGGGAAAACTTCAGGCAACTTCCACGACCAAATTAATTTCCACCGAGACGTTCAAGGGAAGTGCGGCAGCCCCTAGGGCGGTGCGGGAGTGTTTTCCGCGCTCTCCGAAGATCTCGACGAGAAGCTCCGAGGCGCCATTGATGACTGCGGGGTGGCCGTAAAAGTCGGGATCGGAATTTACAAAACCATTGAGGGCGACGATTTGCTTCACGGAATCGAGTGAACCGATGGCCTCCTTGACCACTGCGAGCCGATTCAAAATAATGATGCGCGCGGCCTCCACTGCTTGATCGACAGAACAAACAGATGGGACTTTTCCGAGGATTTTGACTTCGCCATCAATAGGTAGGCCTCCGGAAAGAAAGAGGAGATTTCCACTGCGGACGTAGTTCACATAAGCGGCGACAGGAGTGGGGACTTCTGGAAGCTTGAGGCCAAGGGATTCGATTTTTGCGAGGGTGTGATCGGTCATGGGCGCAGAGCCTCAGGCTTGATTCCAGAAATTTCAAGAACGATGGCATGCGGCGGAAAATCACCTGTTGCGCTCATGATCTCTTGCTTTGCCACAAAACTGCGCTCATCTTCGCGATCATGAAGCAACTCCTGTCTCTCGCCATCCTCCCTCTTTTGCTTTCCTCACAGCTTCACGCGGAGCTGAAATCAACACTGATACAGAAGGATCTTGATCGGCCTGTATGGGCGGGAGCTCCGGATTCCGTGAAAGGAAAACTCTGGATCATGGAGCAGGCAGGAACAGTTTGGATCGTGGATTTAAAAACTGGCGAGCGCGCCAAGGAGCCTTTCCTGAAAATCAACGACAAGGTCACTCGCAAGAGCAATGAGCAAGGCTTGCTCGGGCTTGCCTTTGCGCCGGATTTCGCGAAGAGCGGCCGGTATTATGTGAATTATAACGAGAAAGGAGGAGATACCCGCATCGTCCGCTTCGTCTCTAAAGATGGGGTCACCACAGATCCGGATAGCGGCGAGACGATTCTTGAATACAAGCAACCCTACGGAAATCACAATGGCGGCTGGCTGGACTTCGGACCAGATGGCTATTTATACATCGCCACAGGCGATGGCGGTTCAGCTGACGATCCGAAAAATTTGGCACAAGACATGACTTCGATGCTTGGGAAAGTTCTCCGGCTCGATGTCTCCGGGAGCAAGGGCTACGAGGTGCCGGCGGATAATCCATTTAGAAAGGATAAAAAGGCCAAGCCAGAAATCGCGGCAATCGGCCTACGCAATCCATGGCGCTGCTCATTCGATCGCGAGACAGGTGATTTCTGGATAGGCGATGTCGGGCAGAATAAATGGGAGGAAATCGATGCGGTGAAGAATGGCGAAGTGATTGGGAAAAACTTCGGCTGGAGACTACGGGAGGGAGATGTGGCGAATCCGAATGATAAAATCGCAGGGAAAAAGCCGAAGAACAACGTCGAGCCGGTATATGTCTATGCGCATGGAAGTGGCGCGACGGAAGGCCTGTCCGTGACGGGCGGCTATGTGTATCGCGGCTCCGAGATGAAGGATTTTAAAGGTCGCTACATTTTCGCGGACTACCAGAATCCACGGATTTGGTCATTTGTTTTAAAACGTGGGAAGGCGACAGAATTCAAGGATCACACCAGCGAGCTTCAGCCTGAGGGCAAGCGTATCAACCTCATCTCCGCCTTCGGGGAGGATGCGGAAGGCGAGATCTATTTGGTCGATCTCTCGGGAGCAGTTTACAAGATCACGGGCGAGTAAAAATCTCAGTCCCCGTCCGCGAATATGTTGTTCATGCTGGCGAAGAAATTATCGAGATCGTCATCCGACATCTCGATATTCTGAATATCATCAAAGGTGGTGTGCTCCACATATTTATCATCCAGCTCGCAGATGAAAGAGGATGGCTGGCAGCCAGTCTTCTGCCCCCACTTCATGCGGACTGTGCAGTAGGTGAGAGTTAGTGACTCCTGCGCGCGGGTGATGCCGACGTATAAGAGCCGGCGCTCCTCGTCCTTCGTGCCCTCGGAAATGCTTCGGGTGTGTGGGAGGAAACCTTCCTCCAGCCCGACGAGGTAAACAATCGGAAATTCCAGTCCCTTGGAAGCGTGGAGAGTGATGAGTGTGGCTCCCTTTTTTTTCTCCAGATCATCGTCATCCCGGTCAGAGGCCAAGGCGCTATCGTCTAGGAAAGATTGAAGTTTCTTGCCCTTCTCGATGTGGTTGCGGAGGGATTCCTTTACCGAATTGATCGCCTCCCCACGTTGTTGGCGCTCGGAATCATTTTTACAACCGCGCTCCAACCATGGGAGGTATTCGATTTCCACGAGAAGCTCGGAGAGGACATCGGCTGGATTATCTTTGGCGATATCAATGCGATTCTTAGCTGCGGAGATGAGGGCAACGAAGTCTTCAATCGCCCCGCGCGACTTCGCCCCCAGGGTGGTGGTGAAAAATGGATCAGACAAGCTCTGCCAGACAGATCGATTTTTTTCGCGGGAGTCATCCATTGCGAGAAGTGCGGTCGCTTGGCCGATGCCACGGTTGGGCGCATTGAGAATACGGAGCAGCGGGACATCATTTTCCGGGGAAATGAGAAGAGCTGTATATGCGAGGACATCGCGGATCTCACGGCGATCATAAAATGACTGCGCTCCAACCATACGATACGGGATTTTTCGGTCACGCAGGGCGAGCTCAAGCTTGCGCGATTGGCCATTGGTGCGGAAAAGGATGGCGAAGTCTTCCCACTCGCGGCCGTGGGCTGTTTTTTCACCCAGCATTTCATCCGCGATGAAATCCGCCTCCTCATCATCCCCAGGCATGGCGACGATGCGGACGTTACCTCCTCCGCTGCGAGTCGAGCGAAGGACTTTTTCCCGACGTCCGATGTTATGCTTGATCAAAGAGTTCGCCGTGTGGAGCACAGCCTCCGTGGAACGATAATTTTCCTCCAAGCGTATGATCTTTGGATTCGGAAAGAAGCGCTCGAATTCGAGAATGTTTGCGACATCAGCACCGCGCCAACCGTAGATCGATTGATCATCATCGCCGACGACGCAGACATGATACGGCGGGCCTACCAGCTGCTGAAGGAGGCGCATCTGGAGGGAGTTCGTATCTTGAAATTCATCGATAAACGGGTTCCAGAACCACCAGCGAGCACAATTCCCTTCATCACGAATAAGTCTTTAATAATAGTCTTTATATGCACCAGAGGTTACATTATCTAACCAAGAGCTGTTTGCAAGATACCAATCAATTGTTGACTTCAACCCTTCCTCAAAGGTAACCGTAGGTTTCCATCCTAATTCATTTTCTATTTTTGAAGCATCAATAGCATATCTCTTGTCATGACCAGGTCTATCTTTTACATAAGTGATTAAATTTTTTGAGATGTACGCTTTCGCGAAAGCGTATCATCCATTATATCACAAAGCAAATGAACAAGATCAATATTTTTCCATTCATTAAATCCACCTATGTTATAGGTCTCCCCTATTCTACCATTTTAAAATATTAAAGCAATAGCTTTAGCATGATCTTTTACATATAACCAATCTCTGGTGTAATTACCATCACCATAAACTGGTGAGATTTTTTCCTCTAAAATATTATTTATAAAAAGTGGAATTAATTTTTCTGGAAATTGATTGGGTCCATAATTATTGGAACAATTACTAATGATATAACGGAAGATTATAAGTCTCGCCATAAGCTCTAACAAAATGATCAGAACTTGCCTTTGATGCGGCATAAGGTGAATTGGGATCATACGATGTAGTTTCTGTAAAAAGCCCGATAGCTCCAAGAGTTCCATAAACTTCATCTGTACTTATATGATAAAATAATTTATTTTCTAAATTGTCTTTCCATATATCTTTTAGCAGCATTTAGAAGTGTATCGTTCCAATTACATTAGTCTTCACAAAGGCTAAAGGGTCTTTCAATACTTCTATCTACATGAGATTCTGCAGCTAGATGAATTACCTTATCAAATCGATAAGTATCAAATAACTCATCTACAAATAACTGCATTTGTAATATCTCCTTTAAGAATTCATAGTTTTTAGCGGTAGCTACATCACTTAGATTTTCTAAATTACCTGCGTAGGTTAATGCGTCTAAGTTATAGATTGTATCATCTGGAAATTGCTTCGACAAAGAGACGCACAACATGCGACCCTATAAATCCTGCTCCTCCTGTTATGAGTATTTTCATAGTTTTCCGTCTGCTTTATTTCCTAGAACACCTTTAACATCATAAACTACAGCATTTGATTTCTTAAAATTATTTAATTCTAAGGATTCAAATTCTTTGTGTGACACTGCTTGAACAATAGCATCAAATTTTTGATTCGGAAGTTCTGTTATAGCATTCTAATCCATATTCTTTCTCACCTCCTCAGCATTCACCCAAGGATCATAATATGGTGACATTAATACTAAATTCCTTCAAGGTGTTTTATAACATCAACAACTTTAGTATTTCTTACATCTGGGCAATTTTCTTTAAAAGTAATTCCTAAAAGTAATAAATCTGCTTCCTTTAACTTTATATCATTGTTGAAGCATAAGCTTCACAATTTCTGAAGCCACATAGGCGACCCATGCTATCATTTAATCTTCTTCCGGCCAAGTATAATTTCTGGGTGATAACCAAGTTCTTGTGCCTTGTGAGCAAGATAATAAGGGTCTACACCTATACAATGTCCTCCTACTAAACCTGGTTTAAAAGGCAAGAAATTCCATTTTGTTCCTGCTGCCTCCAGTACATCCTGTGTATTAATATTCATTAAGTTGAAAATCTTTAGCTAGCTCATTTACAAATGCAATATTTATATCACGTTGCGAATTTTCAATAACTTTTGCAGCTTCGGCAACCTTTATGGTAGGTGCTAAGTGAGTGCCCGCTGTAATTACAGAAGCGTATAAATTCATTCACTTTATCTCCAATTTCTGGAGTGCTTCCAGAAGTCACTTTCAATATTTTTTCTACCGTATGTTCTTTATCTCCTGGATTAATTCGTTCTGGAGAATACCCTACATAAAAATCTTCTGTTAAATTTAAGTCCACTCACACGCTCCAAAACTGGAACACATTCGTCCTCTGTAACTCCTGGATAAACCGTACTTTCATAGATGACAATATCTCCTTTCTTTAACACCTTGACCCACAGTCCTCGCTACTTCTGTATAGGAGATGTTAAGTACAGGTCTATTGTTTTTATCGACGGTGTTGGAACGGTAACTATATAATAATTGCAACTTTATATACTCGCTTACGTCTGAACTGAAAAAAAAGTCCTTCATCGTCATTATTAGATTTGCTTTAAATACGTTTTTAAGAACTTCAAGAGAACTTCAAGGTGCTATCTTACCCTGTACGTTAACGATTAATTCGGTCTTCTTTAATGTCAAAACCTACCACACTATATTTCGTCGCAAATAATCTTGCCAATGGTAAACCAACATATCCTAATCCAATTATCGCCAATTTTAATCGTTTTCATTGCTAATTTAAATGCTTTCGCGAAAGCGAATCTAACTTATTTCAAATTTTTCCAATACCAAGACACCGCTTCCTTGAGACCGTCTCTAACACTGAATTGTGGATTGTAACCTACTCGTATCTCTAGCTTTTTCAATACTGGCTAAACTATGAGGAACATCTCCTGCTCTTTTGGAACCATACTTAACTTGTACATTGAGCGATTTTCTTCATCAAATTGACTTAACTCCTTTTTTAGAATGCATACAGCTCATTGAGATCTGTTCGCTCGCCAAATGCTACATTATATACCGTATTCATTGCCTTCTTATCTTCAGTAAGCATAGCACGAATATTCATTTCTATGACGTTGTCGATATATGTGAAATCGCTAGAATAGCTACCATCTCCATTCATCACTGGGGATTCATGATCCATCAGTAATTTTGTAAATTTAGGAATTACCGCTGCATAAGCACCATTAGGGTCTTGCTTCCGACCAAAGACATTAAAATATCCAAGCCCTATGCAATCTATTCCATACGTTTTATGAAACACATCTGCATATAATTCATTTACATATTTTGTTATGGCATAGGGCGATAGCGGCTTTCCTATGATATCTTCTTGCTTTAGGTAAGCCCTCTGAGTCTCCATAAGTTGAAGAACTAGCTGCATATACAAAGCGCTTTATTCCTTTATCCTTTGCGGCAAGAAGCATATTTAAGAATCCACCTACGTTTACGTCGTTAGAGGTAGCTGGATCTTTGATTGATCTCGGAACAGAGCCTAATGCCGCTTGATGTAACACATAGTCCACATTTGAAACAGCCTGATGACAGGTTGGAATATCACGAATATCACCCTCGATGAGGGTGAAATTTTGATTATTAATTATTGTATCTAAATTATATTTATGACCCGTGGCAAAGTTATCAAGACATGTAACTGCTGCGCCATTCTCTATTAAAACTTCACATAAATTAGCTCCTATAAAACCAGCTCCACCAGTCACCAGGACTTTTTTATTATTGAGCTGATTGAATATATCCTGCATTATAAAAATATTTTCGGCAAATATAAACCTTTTCAGACGCTTCTAAATATGGAAAGATTCCACCCGTCTTGTTCTGAGTGGGTTAAACTTATGCTAATGACAACTTTAAAAGCATACTATTTAATTTGTCTTCGTAAATTTATGTTCAACTAAAAATTAACAGATGAATTATTTGAATTTAGATATAGAAAAAACAAAACTCACAGTACATGAGCTCAACACGCTGTTATCAGACTATCATGTCTATTATCAGAAATTACGTAATTTCCACTGGAATGTTTCTGGAGAGAACTTTTTTGACTTACACATCAAATTTGAAGAGCTTTATGATGATGCAAAATTAAAAATTGATGAAATTGCAGAGCGTATCTTAACATTACGTTTTGCTCCTGTAAGCAACTTGACAGATTATTTAGAGCAATCAAGTCTTAAAGAATCAGCATCAGATTTATCAGATCGTGCTATGGTAGATACCATATTAAAAGACCACGGTAAAATTCTCAAACAACTTACCGCCGTTGTAAAAAAAGCAGATGAAGCTAGCGACGAAGGAACCATAGATCTAGTGGGAGCGTATATTACGCGAATTAGAAAAAACAAGTTGGATGCTGGACGCCTGGAGAAAGAAAACTTCTGGAACCTACGATAAAGCCTAAGACAGCTAATTCGAAGCTCACAAAAAACCTCCCACAAGAGATACTCTCTTGGGGAGGTTTTTTGCTTTAGTACGTTACCTAAACATCAGGTGTATAACTATATTCTGGCACCTTACCGACAGCTCCTTTAAAAAAAGCATCTATAATTTTCATATCTTCCTCAATATCGCCTGTTGGATAAAGAGGTTTTGAAATACGGTGCTCCTTCCTACCAAAATCAAATGCCACCATAATAATAGGTACTCCAGCCGTGAGTGCTATGTAATAAAACCCAGTTTTAAGTTTATCTACTTTCTTACGCGTACCTTCTGGCGCAATAGTGATTCTAAATTCTTCTTTATTATCAAAAACCTTAGCGATAGCTTTTACTTTATCCTGTCCAGGTGTGCGATCTATTGAGGCTCCGCCCATCATTCTCAAAACAGGGCCAAAGGGCCATTTGAAAAGTTCTTTTTTTCCGATAAAACCTATTTTCACATCAAGAACAGTTCGTAATAATATACCTGCATAAAAGTCATGCCAACTAGTATGTGGCACTGCTATCACAACCGCCTTTTTTACGGTTTCTTGAGAAAAATCACCCTTAATTTTCCATCCTAAAACATCTTTATAGATCCATTTGGCAATTCCCATATAGTTAACTGTTTTTATATATTTTATTTGCTTCTAATAAGTCTTGTGGCGTATCAATACCAATAGCTAACTTAAAAGATCGCACCATCTTAATCTTTTTACCATATTCTAAAAATCGTATACATTCTATTTTTTCAGCACGTTCTAGTGGGGTCATTTCCATGGCTGCAAAGTCCATAATCGCTTGCTTTCTAAAGGCGTAAATCCCTTTATGCTTGTATGTCATCACACCACACTCGTTATCTCTTATAAACGGTATTGGAGATCGTGAAAAATATAAGGCAAAATCTGCTTTATCCACAATAACCTTTACATTATTTGGATTCTCAATTTCATCGTTAGAAACCATAGGCATCATTACACTTGCTAGGTCTATTTTAGAGGCATCTTTACCATTAAAGACTTTTAGTAATGGTGCTAGATCTTCTTTGGTTGTAAAAGGCTCATCTCCTTGAACATTGACCACTACGTCGATATCTAAGGCACTTACAGCTTCTGCAATGCGGTCGCTACCACACTCATGCTCCTGCACGCTCATAATGGTATTTCCACCACAATTTTCTATAGCATTTGCAATTAGATCACTATCAGTTACCACATATACTTCATCAAAAAGACCTGTAGCTACTGTGCTCTCATAGGTGCGAACAATGACAGGTTTCCCTGCAAGGTCTGCCATCATTTTACCGGGAAAACGAGACGCAGCATAGCGTGCAGGAATCATGGCTATAATTTTTAATTTTTCCGTCAACTTTATAGTGGATTTACTACGCTTTCGCGAAAGCGTACTTCTATTAATTAAAACAAAGTTAGCTAAATTGAAACAGTTACTTCCTTCTAAATCGCAGAAGCATTTTTCTAACGAGCCAAAAAAGGATCACCACTAAAAATAATGCAATAAATGGAGAAACAATGCTGAGAGCTGAGATGGTAGTCGCTGCTAACGTTTCTGTAGTAGCGAGTACTGGGTTTGCAATACCACCTGTTGTAACTGTACTCCCTAGACGAGTTGCACTAGTAGATCCTGAGATTGCGGCAGCGGCTCCTCCCCCAGCGATAATAGCAAGCGACCAAGTGATCACTGGATCCAAATCTCCCATGGTAGCTACCATAAGTAATGTTCCTGCGACTCCTGCTAATGGTACAGCGACGCTATCCAAGATATTATCTACCCACGGAATAAGATATGCACCTACTTCAATAATTGTGGCGACACCGAGCAATAATAATGCTGTTGTACTTCCCACCCATTGCCAAGATTCTGCCACCTCGAACCAGCCTAAATTAGCAGAAAAACTTAATATCAGTAATGGCACAAAAACTCGAAAACCTGCCGCTGCAGCCAATGAAAATCCTAAAATGATACTTATTAATACTTCAAAACTCATATTTAAAATCTTAAGTCACAATCAGGATTCCTTGAGGATCTTTTATACAACCTTATTTACAAATTCTCTACAAACATATCTTCCTTAAATCCTATGAGATACAACTTGCTAGTTGCTCTAGTGATAGCCGTATATAACCATCTTAAGTAATCTTTGCTCATACCGTCTGGCAAGTAAGGTTGTTCGATAAAAACATGTTCCCACTGCCCTCCCTGTGATTTGTGGCACGTAATAGCATAGGAGAATTTCACTTGCAATGCATTAAAGTACTTATTATTTTTTATTTTTTGAAAACGCTTATAATTAGATTTCTCGTCTGTATAATCCTTTTGAACCTCTTTATACAAGGCATCTCCCATCTCAAAAGGAAGCGCTGGGGTTTCCATGGTTAATACATCAAGCATCACCACAGTTTCAATGGGCTGCATTTGAGGGTAGTCTACCATTTGTACTTTCACCTCTGCAAATCGAAAACCATATAATTCCTTAATAGCTAGAATCTCTAAGACTTTAATAATATCTCCATTTGCGATAAATCCCGCATCACTCTTTGCATCCAACCAGAAATAATTATTCTTTACTACCATAAGATGGTCTCCAGAGGATATCTCTTCCTCTTGAAAGAGAATGCGATTGCGTATTTGCTGATTATACAGATTTGCTCTCTTATTTGAACGCACGATAATCGCTGTTTCCTCTTTACCAACAGTGCTATAACCATCATTGATGGCGTCCATAATTTCATGACCATCTACTAAGCGAACAATATCATGAAAGCCAGCAATATCAAATTTAAAATCCTCATAAAAACCTTCAGAGAGCTGTTCTCTAAGGGCTGTTGCATTCATTAAGATACCGCTATCTTCAGCCTGTCGCATGACTTCATCAAGTTGAAGCGTTTCAACCTGCTTATTATAATGCAACGAGAGATTCTTAATGTCTAATGCAGGTGACATTTCTAATTTTACAGGAGGCAATTGCGCTTCATCTCCTACTAATAATAATTTACAATTGTGTCCACTGTAGATATATTGCATCATATCATCTAGCAACGATCCGTTGTCAAAAAATTTAGACTCTGCCGCTCTATCAGATATCATTGAAGCTTCATCTACTATAAATAAACAGTTGCGGTGTTTGTTAGGCTGTAGCGTGAAAGAAACTCCGCCGCCACGCTCCTTTTTAGGAAAATATATTTTTCTGTGTATGGTAAAGGCTTGCTTTTTACTATAATTGCTGGCAACTTTTGCTGCCCGACCTGTCGGAGCCATAAGTACTGAAGTCATCTTTGCGTGCCATAAGTTTTTTACGACCGTACCAATAATTGTTGTTTTACCAGTACCCGCAAAACCCTTGAGAACAAACACTTTATCTTTATTTGTGTCATATAAAAAAGTCGCCAGTTGTTGAAGCAATCTATCTTGCTTTAAAGTTGGAGTATGTTCAAAATCCTTATAAAGTTGTTTATACAACGAAGGCGCATCTTTTACCATATATTGCTTTAGAAGTGCACTAAATTAAGCAAAGGAAAAATGAAAGAATAAATTTTTGTGTGTAAAAAAAAATTGTAGATTTGTCGATAACGTAACTAATTTTAAACTTCATTAAATGAAACTTGTATTACAACTTGTACTTTGGGTAATAATTGCCGTTTTAGGGTATTTACTTTTCAACGCTATTTGGGGCGAAGTAAAATTTAACGAGGTTAAAGAAAAAAGATACGCTGCAGTTATTAAAAATATGCGCGATCTAAGACAAGCGCAAATGGCACATAAGTCTGTTACTGGTGTTTATCAAAAGGATTTTAATGATCTAGTAAAGTTTATTGACACTGCAGAATTTACAATTACACAACGTAGAGATACGACTGTCTTAGATGAAGAAAAAACAAAAATTTACGGTGTTGATGAATATAAGGAAATTACCATTATAGATACATTAGGAACAAAGCCTGTTAAGGATTCTCTATACAAAAACTCTAACAGATACAAAACTATGATTAACGTACCTGTAGAGGGCGTTGATGCTAAGTTTCAAATGGATGCTGGCCAAGTAGAGAAAAACGGCACTATGTATCCTGTATTCGAAATTGTAGTACCTAAAGAAGTCATTCTTTTTGATCAAAATAAAGATTATATCAATAAAGAAAAGCAAATTGTTTCTGTTGATGGTGTAAATGGTAATGCGCTTAAAGTAGGTTCTATGGATAGAGTTTTTACTTCTGGAAACTGGCCGAAGAGTTATGGTGCTAATGACGAATAAGATTTCAACAAACTCATTGTACAGTCTATCCATCCAAGTACACTTGGATGGATTTTCTTTTTACATTCAAAATATAGAATCTCAAGAGATTATTAAATTTGAACATATTAAATTTGATACAAGCGCCACACTTCAAAATTTACCAAAACATATTGAGCAGGTCTTTCAGACGCATGAAGATTTACAACACACATTTAAAGAAGTAAGTGTAATCTATTCGAATAACCTCTTTACTCTAGTGCCACTCGCGCTATTTGATGAATCTAAAGCCGTAGATTATCTCAAATTTAACACAAAGATTTTAAGTACAGATTTTGTAGCGCATGATGTATTAGAAAAACATGGTCTTATTACTGTTTATGTTCCCTACACGAATGTAAATAATTACTTTTTTGAACGTTTTGGTTCATTCGCCTATTATCACAGCATTACTCTTTTTACAGAAGAACTGTATAAGGGATCTAATGGGAGCTCAGATCCAGAAGCATTGGCTATAATTTCTCCTTCTTATTTTTATTTAGGTGTAATAAAAGAGAAAAAGGTGTTGCTTGTAAATCGCTTTGACATAAAAACTCCAGAGGATTTTATATATTATGTCCTATTCTGTTTTGAACAATTAGGCATAAATCCTGACAGTGTGCTTCTGAAACTTACAGGAAGCATTCAAAAAGAGGATGATTTTTTTCAAATGGCTTATACCTATATACGACATATTGAAATTTTAGAGAGTCCGCATACAGCAATACCTAGAGAACATTATTTACTAGCAAGCCAACTATGACACGTATTATTTCAGGAAAGTATAAAGGACGTCGCATAGCTGCTCCAAAAAAATTACCAGTGAGACCTACCACAGATATGGCAAAGGAAGCACTATTTAATATCATAAGGAGTAACTACCACATCAGTCAGTTAAAGGTATTAGATTTGTTTGCTGGCACCGGAAATATAAGCTACGAATTTGCATCAAGAGGTGCCGATCAGATTACGGCTGTAGACGGTCATTACGGATGTATACAGTTTATTAATAAAACAGCAGATGAGTTTGCGTTTTCTATACAGGCAATAAAAAGCGATGTCTTTAAATTTCTTGAGCGCTCATCGGGATCTTACGATATCATTTTTGCAGACCCACCTTACGATATAGATATAAAGGATTTTGAGAAAATTGCCTTGTTGGTATTTGAGAAAAATCTATTACATCAAGACGGCATTCTCATAATTGAGCATGGTAAATACACAAAGTTAGATTCATTTCAACATTATGTCGAAACACGTAACTATGGTGGCAATGCATTCAGTTTTTTCCAAATGCCAGAGAGCGACGAAGAGGAATAGACTACGCACGCTTTCGCGAAAGCGTATAAATAAATTAATAAAAAAGCAGGCCTATAAGCCGGGTTCTGTTCAATCTAGATTTGTCTAGAAATTCCTTATCATTTATCTGGGATTACCATTACTAGTAACCTCTATCTGCCTACCCTCTCACAACGCGCGGGAACACTTAACTGTGAGTATACTTGACATTGCATCGCATAGAGTTTACCTGGGTTCGCTACAGCATTACCTGTACATTCTTTCTGTTGCACTTGTCCTACTTTTAACCTAAATTAAAGTGACGGCCGTTAGCCGCTATGCTTCCCTACGATGTCCGGACTTTCCTATCTACCTAAGTAGATCGATAAGGCGGCCTGCTCATACAAAGGTAGTTTTTAAAGAAATGTAAAGAGTTTTTAAAGCATAAAAATTTTAAGATTAGTTCAAAATTGGAATTCCGCTTTCGCGAAAGCTTAAAATATTTCAAAAAAAAAGATCGACAATGTGTCGATCTTTTTTTATCAATTTAAAAACGTTTATTCAAAATCTGAATCTGATACACCTTTATTTACCATTATATCTGTCATTTTGAACTCGATATTTTGAGGCCCCATAGACTGCGTAAGCATAAATGGAAATAATATTCCATCAACTTCTTTATAATCACCATACATAATAGTAGATTTAAATGTCTGTCCTTGAGCTTCTGTTACAGTAACTTCTTGAAGTTTAAGACCTGTAGTTGTACTATAATAAACAGATTTGTCATCTGCTACTTTTATAACATAAGCGTCTTCTGTATCTATTTTTTCGATTCCCATTAAAGTAGCATCACTATTTAACCAGTTCAATTCTGCAAATGGAGCAGATTCTTTTTTTATTTTCTCCATTTCCATTTCACCAAAATCTTTTCGTTGACCTTGTCCTACTGCATAGCCCGATGTTCCATTAAAAACTTGTTTTTGAACAGAATTTCCAGCAACCAAAACATTTTGAAAAAATTGATTTTTTTTAGTTCTTTTCATTTCTAAGTTAAGCGTCATTCCTTGAACAGTTCCTTCTGCATTCATATAAACAGAATTTACATCCTCTAACTTAGCTTTCCCCCCAATGGCATCTAAATAAGATTCTAAAACTTTTGTAACTGTAAGCCCTGCTGGTAATTCTTTCTTAAACTCTGGCTTTGCTATAGCTACTCCATACGTATCATAATATTTAACGGGAACTTTCTTTCCATTAATCACGACATTAGTAAGATTATCAACCACATCAGCCCCCTTACCTGTTACGACAATTCGGAGATTCTCATCTTGGAAATACTCATTTGCTGCATTTTGAATATCTGCTTGAGAAACTTTATCAATATTAGTTAAGTAATTTTTATAGAAATCCTTAGGTAAATTTTGAGATGCTATATTGTATGCATAATTTGCAATCGTTTGTGGTCTCTCTAATGCTAAAACGAAATTCCCTGTATATTTAGCTTTTGCATTTGCAAGTTCTTCCGCAGATACGGGTTCAGCTCCTATACGGTTAATTTCTTTGACAATTTCAACTACAGAGCTATCCGTAACAACATTACGTACACTTGCTGTCGCTCTAAAGCGTGCAGCTGTTTTATCATTACTAGATATTCTAGAATACGAACCGTACGTATACCCTTTATCTTCACGTAAATTGTTAAAGAGTCTAGCTTCTCCACCTCCACCTAAGATGTTGTTAGCTAAAAGTAATGGGAAATAGGCATCATCTGTCATTTTAAGATCTACCGTATTTTGTACAGCGATCTCTGACTGAACTGCATTGTCCATATTGATAAAATTAATTTCTGTAGTAGTTGCATTTTCTGGTTTAGAAAATGGAGTTTGTGGGATAGTTCCCTGCTCCCATTCTTTGAAGTTTTTCTTCACTACCTTCTTAACTTCATCAAAACTTACATCCCCAATGATTATTAAATAACCATTGTTAGGTCTAAAATAATCTGAATGAAATTGCTTTACATCTGCTAAGGTGACGTTATTTACAGTTTCTTCAGTAGTAAATTCTCCATAAGGGTGGTTTGAACCGTACGCTAAGGCATCTTGCACACGCCCCGCAATAGCAGATACGCTTTTTTCATTTGATTTTAAACTTTCTATGAGTTTAGTCTTCTCCTTATCAAATTCTTCTTGCGTAAAATTTGGATATATTCCCGCATCTGCAGTAAGTTCGATAAGTCTTGTGAAATATTTTGACAAACCGCTAGCATAAGCACTTTGGGAACCAAAGTTAATACTAGCTCCAAGGTAATCTACTTCTTCTTCAAAAACATCTTTAGCTATGTTTTTTGAACCTTTTCCGAGCATTGCAGACGTAAGTGATCCCACCCCTGCTTTATCCCCTTCAACGATTAATGGATTATCCATCGATAATTGAATAGAAACCCTAGGAAGTTTTGTATTCTCTACGACCATTACCTTTAATCCATTCTTAAGATCGAATGTGCTTGGGTCTTTTAAGTTAATTTCAGGAGCAGGACCTGGCTCAGGCTGTTTACTCCTATCAATTTGTGCATATGTTGCTGTAGCCAGCATTAGAAATGCACCTATAATAATATTCTTTTTCATTTAGTTTTCTTTTTGAGATTCTGGTAAATACTCTAAAATTACGCGCTCATTTTCTTTGAGATATTTCTTTGCGGCTGCTTGTATTTCTTCTCGAGTAATAGAACGATAAATATCAATTTCTGAATTGATCAAATTTGTATTATCATATAACATATAGTTAGTAGCAAGTGAACTTGCAATGCCCGAAACACTGCTATTAGAGTTTACAAATCTGTTTTCAAATTTGTTTTGTAATTTTTGGTAATCACGCTCAGAAATAAGCTCATTTTGAATTTTTACAATCTCTTCATCCATTTCTGTAATTAATACATCTAACGATACATCACCTAGTGGAAGCGCACCAATTAAATAAGACCCAAAGTCTTCTTGAGCTCCACTAAATGCAAATACTTGTAATGCTTGTTTTTGCTCATCTACTAATTTCTTATACAGTCTTGAGCTTTTTCCATCACTTAAAACAGAAGATACCATATCTAATACATAAGCATCTCTCTCTGTTTGAGCAGGAGTTCTGTACGCCATAAATATCGCAGGAATCTGAATGTTAGGATCATAAAATTTTTCACGTACGGGCACTACTGGATCTTCTTTAAATGTATTACGTGCAATTTCTTTACCTCGTGGTATAGGTGTAAAGTACTTCTTAATCATTTCCTTTGTCTCCTCTATTTTAATATCTCCAGCCACTACCAGTACGGCATTATTAGGAACATAATATGTATCACTAAATTTTTGGAAATCTTCTAATGTTGCACTTGCAAGGTGATCAAGTGATCCTATCGTTGTCCAACGGTATGGATGATTTTTAAATAACATCTTACCTATAACTTCTTGAAAACGACCATAAGGTTGATTGTCAACTCTTAAACGCTTTTCTTCTTGAACTACTTCTTTTTGGGTATCTACCCCTATTTGGTTAATAATTGGGTGTAATAATCTTTCTGATTCCATCCATAAACCTAATTCTAGATTATTAGATGGGAAAACTTCATAATAGTAAGTTCTGTCTTGCGTAGTATTTGCGTTATTTTGTCCTCCATTTGAAGACACCATTTTAAACCACTCACCTCTTTCTATATTTTCTGTGCCTTCAAAAAGAAGGTGTTCAAAAAAGTGAGCAAAACCTGTTTTTTCTGGATCTTCATCCTTTGCTCCCACGTGATACATCACAGAAGTAGTGACTACAGGTGCACTGTTATCTTGATGTAAGATGACGTGCATTCCATTGTCAAGATCATACTCCTCAAAGGTAACTTCTTGTGCCGTAAGGGATAATCCACTCAGGACAAGAGCCGCTACAGCATACATTGATTTTTTCATATTTGTTTTTAAGTGTTAATTTGATGCCTGTAAGACGTTTTTATTTTTATTTGTTACATCTTACAGTCTATAAAATTATTGGCTATGATTTAATTAGTTGCGTATAAAATGTTATAGTTTTCTAAAAATTTAACACCGTACATCGGTAAGAGGTGATTATCATTGAATATTACATATCTAATAACTTATTTATAATTTAGAACACTCCATAAACTGCAGGATATGAAATGTAAAATTTCTTTTTTTATCATAGTTATAACTTTATTCTTTTGCGCTTTCGCGAAAGCGCAAGACATCGCTATTTTAAAGTACAAGGGTGGTGGAGATTGGTACAGCAATCCTACTGCAATACCTAATCTCATTAGGTATTGTAACCAAAATATAAATACCAGAATGAAAAAAAAACCACAGACAGTTGATGCTGGAAGTGTAGATATTTTTCAATTCCCAATGATTCATATGACTGGTCATGGCAATGTATTATTTACAGAGGATGATGCAGAGAATCTTAAAACCTATCTTAGTAGTGGTGGTTTCCTGCATATAGATGATAATTATGGAATGGCTGAATACCTTCCCAAAGAGCTAAAAAAAGTTTTTCCTGAACAAGAGCTACAAGAGTTGCCAGCTTCTCATGCTATATTTCATCAAACCTATGAATTTCCTAAAGGGTTACCAAAAATTCATGAACATGATGGTAAGCGTCCACAAGCATTAGGACTCTTTTATAAAGAAAGACTTGTGGTACTTTTTACAACAGAGTCAGACCTAGGAGATGGATGGGAAGATCCCGAAGTACACGGAGATCCAGAAAATGTGAGACAGGAAGCTCTAAAAATGGGTGCCAATATTATTCAATATGCATTTGAAAATTAATAAATTTATTATAAAGGAGTTCTTTAACACTAGTCGTTAAACTAATGTAAATAGGGAAGACTTAAGCCTCAACAAAATGGCTCGTTACTTATCTTTAAATCATGTTTAATGATGATTTACTAAATCGTTTAGAAAACGATTTGAAAAATGATATACAGATCAACGAATCGCTTCCTAATGGCGGCGTGCTTCATTTTGATAAATTAATACCCTATATATGTATTTATAGATATGATGAATATGACCACTATTTTTCAGGTCTTCTTAAAACCCAAGCAGCATATCTAATAGCCCCTTCAGATATTGACATAAGTCCGCTTATTGAAAAACTTACCACAATAATTGCATCAAAACTTGACGCATTCTTGATCATTGAGATGTGGCCTGTAGCCGCCCATAATACTTCTACTTTTATATTAAAGTGTCCTACAAATATATCTCCCGCAACGATAGATGCTTTTGTAAATGGGATTGATGAAATGAAGCATTTATATCAAAACGTATCTTTAGAGGTGCGCGACAATCAGGAAAGATACCCTGAACATCTTACACCCCTATTAAAGCTCAAAGATTCTAAAGACAATAGTGCTCTAATCTTGGGGCTTTCCATTCCCACTATTTACCATAGACCAGAAGATGACGAAGTTTTTTCTTTGTTTTACAGAAAATTTGCGACCAAATTATCTGAGTTATTGAAAAGAGCCGCTTTTGAATTTATACGTCTACAAACTTCAAATCCTTACAATCATTATTTAATGTTAGGTAAAACTAACATAGACAAACTGACGCTTGATGCTGATGAAAAGTTAGCAGCTATTAGTGAAGGATTGTCCTTTTTACTCCGTACAACACCTGTAAATAGCTATAAAGAGTGGATTCGTTTTAAAGAGAATAATTATTTAAAGGAACCTTCTTTTGCATACAGATTAATCTCAATAGATCCCGAGCAAGAAAAAAGAGCTCTTTATGATATTCCTTTAGAAAAGGTTGATGACCCTACAATTGCTTACATTTTAAGAGATAAGAGGCTAGAAATTGAAAAACAGCTTACTATGCTTGAGGAGCGTGGTACAGATAATTTTAGATACACTAGTGAAAGTTTATATGGCACTGTTGATACTAATGTGATTGAAGGGGCTTTAGAAATTTTAGAGGCATTCCCTTATGCAGATGAGTCAGGTCAAATAAATCGGCTTGATTGCAAAGCATTTGCTACAAAAGCACAAGAAGAAATTGATTTTTTACAAAATTTATTTCCAGAATTGGATGTGAAATTTGAAATACGAGATGATGTTGCAGGTATCATGGTATCTGAAACTACCTTACTTATAAGTGATACTCTCTCCGTAGATAAAGAGCGATGTGACGCGTTAATACAACATGAAATCGCTACGCATATACTTACGTATTGCAATGGTAAACGGCAACCATTAAAGCAAATGTATGCTGGATTTGCCGGATATGATCAATTACAAGAAGGCCTTGCTGTACTTGCAGAAGTACTAGTAGGAGGGTTAAAAATAAATAGATTACGATTACTAGCTGGAAGAGTCATTGCAGTAAACTCATTAATAAGTGGAGCTTCATTTACTGAAACATTTAATCTCTTATATAAAGAATATAACTTTGTAGACAAAACATCGTATTATATTACAATGCGGGTCTATAGAGGTGGCGGATTAACAAAAGATGCAGCCTATCTAGCAGGATTAATGGAAGTTCTTGAATACCTTAAGAATGGTGGTGATATAGGTATTCTATACGCTGGTAAATTTAGCATGAATCATATTAATCTTATAGATGAACTTATGCGGCGACAGGTATTAAAACAGCCAGAGTTACCAAGATTCCTTAAGCGTCCAGACGTAAAAAATAAATTAGAACTATTAAGAAACGGAATCTCACTAAAACAATTGATAAATATTTAAAATATGAAAATAGCATTTATAATTAACGACCACGCAACAGAAAAACCAAACTATACAACACCTGCACTAGGCTATGCTGCTTATAAACGAGGTCATGAAGTATATTTCATAGGTGTGGGAGAACTAGCATACGCTAGCGACGGTCACCTTTCCGCAAGATGTAAATCTATCACAGAGAAAAAATTTAATTCTCAAGAAACTTTTTTCAAAGCTGTGCAAGAAGAGCCACTTACAAGAATTACCTCAAAAAATCTAGATGTTTTATTCTTAAGAAATGATCCGTCCGATGAAATAGGTGAGAGAGAATGGGCACAAAATGCGGCTTTCATATTTGGAGAAATAGCTACACGTGATAATGTTTTAGTATTGAATCACCCTAGAACACTGGCTAGCGCAGTTAATAAAATGTATTTCCAACATTTTCCAGAAATACTAAGACCTAAAACTATAATAACTCGTGATCACAGAGAAATAAGAGAGTTCTTTGCTGAGCAAAAGCAAAAAATGATTCTCAAACCTTTACAGGGTTCAGGTGGGAAAAATGTTTTTATGATGGATAAGAAGAATGAACACAATCTTACCCAAACTATAGATGCAATTACAAGAGATGGCTATGTCATTGCTCAAGAGTATTTACCAGAGGCAAAAAATGGAGATACTCGTTTAATGCTTTTAAATGGAGAACCACTAAAAGTAGAGGGTAAATATGCCATGATGCAACGAGTAAATGCAAGCGGTGATATTAGAAGCAATGTAAAAGCTGGCGGAGTCCCTACTAAAGTTAAAATGACTGATCAGATTATGGAACTTGCTGAAATCGTCAGGCCTAAACTTGTACAGGATGGAATGTTTTTAGTTGGGATTGATATTGTAGGAGATAAATTAATGGAAATTAATGTATTCTCTCCTGGGGGGCTTAATGTGATGGGAGAAATGTATGAAGTAGATTTTGCAACAGAAGTGGTCAAATCTATAGAGCGAAAAGTTCATTATAATAATACCTATAAAGATTACCTATTTAATAGTCGACTTGCAACATTATAAATTAAACAAACCAAAATTATCAACTACATTTGGCTACATAATTATAAATTATGCAACGGAGTCATCAAGAACATCATCCCCCATCACATACAAAAGATATTGTAATCGTTTGTGATCATATCACTGGACCAGCAAATATGGGAAGTATTTTTAGGCTGTCTGACGCATTTGGTGTAAATGAGATCATATTCTTTGGTGAACAACCAGATATAAAAAGTAATCGACTACGCCGAACGGCTCGCACTGCTGAAAAACAGGTACGCTTTCGCGAAAGCGGTAATATTCTAGAAACACTAATTGAAATGGAGCAAAATGGATATATGAGTTTTGCTTTAGAGATTACCACAAATAGTAATGCATTGCAAAATGTAGATATTTATAAATATCCTAAAATTCTTTTAATTGTAGGTAACGAGCGCAATGGTGTCTCCAAAGTAATACTCAATAATGTTAAAAAAACAGTACATATTCCTATGTTTGGAGCAAATAGTAGCATGAATGTTGCACAAGCAACGGGAATTGCACTTTATGAAATTACACGTTTGTAAAAAAGGTATATTTGAGTGATGAAGTCTAAAGCAATTACAACAGGAATATTACGTGCAATCGGAGTGATTGTTAGTATTTTAGTCATTTTATGGCTGCTTTATACGATTCAAAGTGTGCTTGTTTATCTTGCGGTTGCTGCTGTATTATCTCTGGTAGGTAGACCTTTGGTAAAATTTTTTAGGTATTCGCTTAAATTGAGTAGTACTTGGGCTGCCATTCTTACTATTATTATACAGCTGCTTGTAATTATAGGTATTTTAGCTTTGTTTATTCCTGTCATTATTGACCAGAGTCAAAATTTAAGTAGAATCAATTTTGATGAAGTCAAGATCAATGTAAATAGGCTATTTGAAGAGATCGCACTTTATTTTGGAATTGATAAAACGACCATTATACAAGGAGTCCAAGAGTCTGATTTTGTGAAGAACTTTGATTTTGGAATAATTCCATCATTTTTAAACGGAATCATTGGAAATATGGGTGCTGCTCTTATAGGATTATTTGCAGTGATTTTCATTACTTTTTTCTTTTTAAAAGATAGTAGACTTCTTGTACACAGTATACTTGCCTTTGCACCTAGTGGCAATGAAGGAAAATTTTTACGTGCTTTTGAGAAAATCAAATACTTGCTGTCGAGATACTTTATAGGATTACTTATTCAAGTTTTTATCATGTTTGTTCTCTATTCTATAATTTTAGTTTCATTTGGTATAGACAATGCTTTGCCCATAGCCTTATTTTGTGCGGTTTTAAATTTAGTACCTTACCTAGGTCCATTAGTGGGAGCTGGAGTAATGCTCTTGCTAGCAACTTCGACGTATATTGAAATGGATTTTAGACTGGTAATCTTACCTCGACTTATCTATATATTTATATGCTATGGCGCTGCCCAGATGGTAGATAATTTTATCATACAACCCTTTGTCTTTGGTGGTAGTGTAAAGTCGCATCCTTTAGAAATTTTTCTAGCCATTATCATTGCTGGATTATTATTTGGAGTGATCGGTATGATACTTGCCATTCCTGTGTATACGGCATTAAAAGTTATCTCTGGAGAATTTCTGAGCGAATATAAAATCGTACAGAAACTTACTAGAGGCCTATAAATGAATACTCAACTTTTAAATCCAGAGGTTCAAGAATATCTTGAAAATCATAAAGCTACTTCTCTACCCGAATTCATTTTTAAAGGAAGTCCTTTTAAAGATATAAGTGTCCAAGAACTGGCAGAACAATTAGAAGGTAGAAAAAAAGCAAAAGGGAAATTGCCTTTGTGGTTTAAAACTAAAAAAATTATTTACCCTAACAGATTAAACTTAGAACAAACATCGTCTGTAAAAACTGCCACCTACAAAGCGAGCTTATTTAAGGGAAAAACTTTAGTGGACGCAACGGGAGGTTTTGGAATTGACGCTTATTATTTTGCGCGACACGTCGATAAGGTTACTCATATAGAGCTTGATGTCAACTTATCTGATATTGCTAAAAAGAATGCAGCTACGTTATCTATCAAAAATATAGAGTTTGTCAAATGTGATTCCATTGATTATTTGAGCAAAACACCTTTAACTTTTGATATTATTTACTTAGATCCTGGCAGAAGGACACATGCTAAGGGAAAGGTATTCATGCTTAAAGATTGCCTGCCCAACGTGCCTTTATATAAAAAATTACTTTTATCTAAATGTTCTGAGTTATGGATTAAAACATCTCCACTTTTGGATATTACAGCTGGTATACAAGAACTAAAAAATGTTTCAGAAATCCACATTGTTGCAGTAAAAAATGAAGTCAAAGAGCTTTTATGGAAACTCACAAAAGCAGCAGATACAACACCAGATTTAACCATTGTAAACCTAGAAAGCAGCGACCCTATTTTGAACGTTACAACAGCTGAGCTTTTGGAAGCGCTTCCAAACTACAGTGAACCTCAAAGGTTTTTATATGAACCTAATGCAGCATTAATGAAGAGCGGTGCTTTTAACTGGGTTTGTAAAAAGTTTGACATTCATAAGATTGCACAACACTCACACCTCTATACCTCTGAAGAATTAAAAGAATTTGCAGGTCGAAAATTCAAAATTGAAAAAGTAATCCAATACTCCAAAAAGATTGCCGCAGCCTTATCACTAAAAAAAGCAAATGTTACCACTAGAAACTTCCCTTTAAGAGTTACAGAAATCAGAAAAAAATTTAAAATTAAAGAGGGAGGTAATGCGTATCTATTTTTTACAACCTTAGAATCAGGTCAGCTTGTTGTGATAGTTTGTCACAAAATATAGCACACAGATTAAGAGGTAGATAAGTAAGTATCTACAAAATATTTCTTAATCGTATGACAAAAATCTTCAAATATCACCACAAAATGGTACCATAAGAAGCTTAAAAGGTTGGTATACTTAAAACAGTTACAAAATTTAATGAAATTGACTTAGCTCTATATCTTATAATTTTGCCTATCCAGAACTAAATCACTTCTTAGAGGGCATCGGTCCTCTCTTGTGAATTACTAAACCATTTAAAAAGTTTCTCAAAAATTGATCTCCACATTCCATATACTTTGGATGATCTGGTTTACGAAATATGGCGCCTAATTCACTTTTGGAAACTTGAAAATCAACAAGTTTACAAATTTCTATAATCTCATCATCCCTCAATTGAAGAGCAACTCTTAATTTTTTAAATACATCGTTATTGGTCAGTGGCATATTGTAATTTTTTTTGCAAGTTACGAGTTTAGCACAATTCAAATTAAATAATAATCAATTTGAAATTTAACATATACATTGTATCTTGAATAGTAGTTGATTGAAAAAATAAATTATTTTAAAAACAATAACATACAATTGTGTATTATAGAATTAAATAGCAGTACATTTGCAACTTAACATATTTAAATTATTACAATGCACAAAGGAACAGTAAAATTCTTCAACGACACCAAAGGATTTGGATTTATCAATGAAGAAGAAGCAAACCAAGAGCACTTCGTACACGTAACTGGTCTTATTGACGAGATTAGAGAAGGTGACGCTGTTGAGTTTGAACTTAAAGAAGGTAAAAAAGGATTAAATGCAGTCAATGTAAAAGTAATTGACTAAGCACATATAACTTTTTAGTCTCTTAATTGAGATAAAAATGCCAGTCTCACGACTGGCATTTTTTTTTGATGAATATGTTATTTTTGTATTGATATGGAAGAGAAAAAACAAACCAGAATTAATAAGTACCTAAGTGAAGCTGGTTATTGCTCGAGACGTGCTGCTGATAAGCTCATTGAACAAGGTCGCGTCACTATTAACGGCAAGATTCCAGAGATGGGAACAAAAATTACAGAAGGTGATAAAGTTCATGTAAATGGAGAACTTATCAGCCCCGTACAAGATGCTCCTATTTACATAGCCTTTAATAAACCCGTAGGAATCGTTTGTACAACTGATACACGCGTAGAAAAAGATAATATTATTGATTATATAAATTATCCATCGCGTATTTTCCCAATAGGCAGACTTGACAAACCATCAGAAGGTTTAATTTTTTTAACCAATGATGGTGACATTGTAAATAAAATACTTCGTGCTAGAAATAACCACGAGAAAGAATACGAAGTATGGGTAGATAAACCTATTACCCCGTCGTTTGTACAACAAATGAGCAACGGTGTACCCATTTTAGATACCGTGACTCGTAAATGTGAGGTAGAGCAGCTAAGCAGATTCAAGTTTAAGATTATACTCACCCAAGGGTTAAATAGACAAATACGACGTATGTGTGAAGCATTAGATTATGAAGTAACTCGCTTAAAGCGAAATAGAATCATGAACGTTTCACTAGATATCCCAGTAGGAAAATGGCGAGATCTTACTACCCGTGAAATGCAAGAAATTTACAAGCTAGTGGCTGATTCTGATAAAACTAATGACTAAGTACGTTGTGTTTAATACTCAAAAAAAATATTAAATACTCTTTTTTTAAAGTACTTCCTTACAATAATCAATATTTCAAATCACTTAATTTGCACTAATATCAGACCGTAAATTTTATAAAAATAACGATTGCTCAAACATCTCAGATTAGGTACAAAATATCTTTTTTTAATCGAATTAATCTAGTATAAAACTCACAGAAATTCTAACTATAATTTCTATTTCACCTGGTGCTATGGTCTCACCACCAGAACTATCTGCCTCCATGGCAGACATACGCATTTTATAGATAGGCTGTGGTGGCGTTGCAGAACCTTGTTCAGAAATTTGAACAGCTTTCCCTATTGTTTGATTTAAAGCACCCGCATATGCTAAAGCCTTATTTTTTGCATTTTTAATAGCTTTCACACGTGCTTCAGCTTGCAGCGCATCCATTTTTGAAGAAGTAAACGTCACACCGTCAATACGGTTAATGCCTGAGTTAAGTAAACCTGTCATCATTCGCTCATAAACAGTGAGATCTTTGAGTTGAATGGTAAGTGTCTGATTGGCGTTATAGCTGTAGGTCTTGGTATTATAATCGTAATTTTTAGAGAGATTGATATATTCCGTTTTTACGTGTTTATTTTCTATTCCTTCGCCACGTAAAAATTTAATAACCTTATCAATAGATTGGTCATTTTCTGTCTTTACAGAGTTGGCATCTTTTCCTTGCGTTTCTACACGCACCCTAATATCTGCACCATCAGGGGAGACATTCACCTTCCCTTCCCCAGTGACATTCACAAGAGGTTGTAGATCATTATTTTGGGCAGATATAGCCATAGTGAAGAATACGATAAGTAGTGTGATATTTTTCATAGTTTAAATTTTAAAGTTTTTAGTACGCTTTCGCGAAAGCATATAGGCTCATCATTAGATTTTACCCATTTTTATAAGAACAAAAAGTATCACGATGGGTACTGCAAGAATTATAACCATTAATAAACTTGTTTGAAGCAATGATGGTGCCATAAATAGTGTAATCAAGTATCCACCTATCGCTCCCCCAAAATGTGCGTCATGACCTATGTTATCATTTTTCTTCACCATGCCGTATATGGTATACATCATATACCCTACGCCAAATAACCATCCAGGAATAAAGAAATTAATAGTCATTCCAGGATTTAATAAAATACCTGCATAAACAATACCCATCACAGCACCACTCGCTCCAACCGCAGAATAATGATACTCATTCTTATGAAAGTAATAAGACAATAAATTTCCTACGATGAGACTCGTTGCATAAATTAGTGCAAAATTTACCACCCCTAATCGATAAATTACCGTATTTGCAAAAAAGAATAGTGACAACATATTGAAAAGTAAATGTTGTGTGTTTGCATGTAAAAAAGCCGAAGAAACCATCCGTACATGTTCCCCGCGACGTATAGCGCCTATATTAAATTTGTATTTTTCAAAAAAAGAATAATCTTTAAAACCCTTCATAGAGAAGAGCACATTAGCTAGTATAATGACAATTGTTACCGGATGTAAATCCCCCATAAATTGAGTGTTTACTGGTAAAGATACCTATATTTGTGCTATTCATTTCTTAATAAATCGTGAATGAAAGCAATTGCATTTTGGTTACTGTATCCCATTCTATGGATACTGTCTATTCTCCCTTTTAGAGTATTATATTTTATTTCAGACCTTTGCTACTTTTTAGTGTATCACATTATAGGTTATCGAAAAAAGACAGTAAGATTTAATTTAAAAACTACATTTCCTTTAAAAAGTAACGGAGAACTAAAAGAGATTGAAAAAAAGTTCTATCATCATCTGTGTGACATGTTTTTAGAGATGATAAAATCTATGAATATCACTAAAGATGAACTTTTAGAGAGATACAAGTTCAAAAATGTTGATGCAATTTTAAAATATGATAATGCAGATGAAAGTGTGCTATTAATGTTAGGACATTATGCAAGTTACGAGTGGATTTTTGCTTTGCAACTTTATGTAAAAAGCACTGGTTATGCCATATATAAAAAAATTCAATATAAACAGCTTGATGATCTTATCCGAAAAATTAGAGGAAGGTGGAATACCTTGATGCTAGATTCAAAACTGGCTCTTAAAACTATAAAAGATAATGAAGCTAAAGACAAAATGGGAATTTATGGTTTTGTTTCTGATCAAACCCCAAGAAGACAGAAAGCTAGATTTTGGACATCATTTTTAGGCCATGATCTTCCTTTTTTTACAGGGGTAGAACGTATGTCCCGAGAGTTTGACCTACCCGTTTTCTTCTATGCAGTAGAGAAAGTAAAAAGAGGACATTATGAAGGAACTTTTATAGAATTAACCACAAGCGGCTCAAACACTTCTGAAGGAGAAATCACAAGTGCCTATGCTCGTGAATTAGAAAAGCAAATCTTGGAAAAACCAGAGTATTACCTTTGGACACACAAACGTTTTAAACTTCTAGGTAGAAAAGAGCATATACTTGGAGAATTAAGCAACTAAAAAGCCTCATACACAGATTCAAAAAGAATGACGTATATGAGGCTTTCATTACAAAATCTAAGGGAAATCTAACTTATATCCCTGCTACTTCTTTTATTTCCAAAATCATATCATTAGCAATACGATCTGCTTCCTCTTGAGTAGAAGCTTCTGTATAAATACGTATGATAGGTTCTGTATTTGACTTACGTAAATGCACCCAGTGATTTTCAAAATCAATTTTTACACCATCAATAGTGGATAGCTCCTCTTTAGTATATTTCTCTGCCATTTTCTCAAGCAAAGTATCAACATCTAACTCAGGTGTGAGTTGTATTTTTTGCTTACTCATAAAATAAGGTGGGTAACTCGCTTTAAGCGCACTTACGGACATTTTTAACTTTGCAAGATGCGTGAGAAAAAGTGCTGTACCTACAAGACTATCCCGTCCGTAGTGTGAACTAGGATAAATAATTCCTCCATTGCCCTCTCCCCCTATTATGGCATCTACTTCTTTCATTTTATCGACCACATTTACCTCTCCTACCGCTGCCGCATAATATTTTCCACCATGCTTACGTGTAACATCTCTTAATGCTCTAGACGATGAAAGGTTTGAAACGGTATTCCCCTTAGTTTCTCCAAGAACATAATCTGCACAAGCGACAAGTGTATATTCTTCACCAAACATCTCGCCTTTTTCATCTATAAATGCAAGCCTATCTACATCTGGATCTACCACAATTCCAAAATCGGCACCTTCCTCTACTACCATCTTACAAATATCACCTAGGTGTTCTTTGAGAGGTTCTGGATTGTGAGGAAACTGACCATTAGGTGTACAATAAAGTTTTACAGCTTCCACACCTAGCTCTTCTAATAATCTAGGGATCGCAATGCCTCCAGTAGAATTTACACCATCTACCACAACTTTAAATTTTGCTGCCTTAATTGCTTCCACATCCACAAGCTCTAGTGCGAGCACTTCATCTATATGGATATCAATATAGGCATCATTGAGTGTTTTCTGTACCTAAATGATCAACTTCGGCAAAGTCAAAATCTTCGAGTCTCTGCGTATTTTAAAATCTTCTCCCCTTCTACACCATTTAAAAATTCTCCTTTGTTATTCAAAAGTTTTAAAGCGTTCCATTGTTTTGGATTGTGAGATGCGGTAAGTATGATTCCACCATCAGCATGTTCTAAAGGAACAGCAATTTCTACCGTAGGTGTGGTAGAAAGTCCTAAATCTATTACATGAATTCCCATACCTATAAGAGTATTCTGACCAATTCTTGAATCATCTCACCAGAAATACGAGCATCACGCCCTACCACCACGCGGTACATTTCTTTAGTACGATCATTTTTAAGCCACGTACCATAAGCTGCTGCAAATTTTACAGCATCTATTGGGGTGAGATTTGTTCCTGTACGTCCGCCTATGGTGCCACGTATTCCTGAAATTGATTTTATTAAAGTCATATAGTTATGATGTTATTTGAAATTTTGTTGTACAAAAATAAAGATTTAACATTTGAAAATTCAGAATGACAATTTCTAATTTTGTTTTTAGGCAAGATTGCGCTTTCGCGAAAGCATAATTAGAATATGAAAGCTTCCCTGATAAATTTCTATGAATGATTTCTAAAGAATTTGCCCTATATGAAGTAACTTGTCCTACTATATGAATTTTCTAGCTCACATCTATCTTACAGACGGTTACCCTTTAGAAACAATTGGTAATTTTATGGCAGATGGGATAAAAGGCAAAAAGTATTTGAAATATCCTATAGAAATTCAAAAAGGTATTTTAATACACCGGTGGATTGATACGTATACAGACAGTCATCCTATTGTAAAGCAGAGTACTAAAAGGCTTCACAAAAAGTACGGTCATTACTCAGGAGTGATTGTGGATATTCTGTATGATCACTTTTTGGCTAAAAACTGGGAGCATTACCATCACGTATCGTTAGCATTTTACGTAGCTAATTTTTATGAATCCTTAAAAAATCACTATGAATTATTAACGCCTCGTATACAAAGGATGATGGTGCCCATGATCGCGCAAAACTGGTTATTGAGTTATGCTAGTTTAGAAGGGATTGAAACGGTACTATATAATATGAATATCCGAACCAAGAAACGAGTCGCAATGGATCAATCTATTGAAGATTTAAAGAAATATTACTCCGAATTTGAGGAGGAGTTTACCCATTTCTTTAAGGAGCTCATGATATTTACAAAAGAAAAACACTTAGAAATCAATCAATCTTATTTGTAAAGAGGATTGCCTAAATATACTTTATGTCATTTATGAAGAATAGCTATTTATTATTACTTTGTCTTGTCATTATTGCCTGTAAAACTACAAGGCCGCATGAGATTAAGAGAGGGCTTATAACAGATAAAGCAATGGTCGTATCTGCAAGAGCAGAGGCATCACAGATAGGTAAAGATATTATGATGAAAGGTGGAAATGCTTTTGATGCTATGGTAGCCACAGAAATGGCACTAGCAGTTACGTATCCTTACGCGGGTAATCTAGGTGGTGGTGGCTTTATGGTCTACCGCCTTGCAGATGGAAATGTAGGAGCACTTAATTACCGTGAGAAAGCCCCTAAAGCGGCTTATAAAGATATGTATTTGGATAGTTTAGGAAATGTTATACCTAACTTGAGTACAGAAGGCGGACTAGCAGTAGGAGTTCCGGGAACGATTGCGGGCATCTTTGCTGCTCACGAGAGATTTGGAACAATGCCTATTAAAGAAATTTTACAGCCAGTGGTAGACTTAGCTCGTAATGGATATACTGTGACAGAAAAGCAGGCAGCCAGATTTAAAGAATATAGTGCTGTATTTAATAGAGTCAATGAGGATAGTACGATGTTGTATAGCACCGCTTTCGCGAAAGCGGATACTATCAAGAACAATGCACTTGCCGAAACCTTAAGCAATATCATAACTAATGGTAAGACTGAATTTTACGGTGGTAAAACTGGCCAAAAGATGGTGGAGTACATTCAGTCAAAAGGAGGTATCATGACCCTTGAAGATTTAAAGGCTTATGAAGCGCAATGGAAAGACCCGGTTATTTTTGAGTATGATGATCTACGAATAATTTCTATGAGTCCGCCGTCTTCTGGCGGAGTTTGTATAGCTCAAATTTTTAAGTCCATTGAGCCGTATGATGTGTCCCAGTACGGTCACAATACGGAAAAAACAATGCAGCTCCTCACAGAAGCAGAACGCCGTGCGTATGCAGATCGTAGTTTTTATCTAGGAGATCCAGATTTTGTAGATATCCCAGTTGAAACCTTGATTTCAGAAGATTACAATAAAAACAGAATGAATTCTTTTACATGGAAAAAGGCGACACCATCATCCGAAATTGAGCACGGCACGATTCCAGGTTATGAAAGTATGGAAACTACCCACTACTCTATAGTAGATCCTTTTGGAAACGCAATTGCAGTAACTACAACTCTTAATGGTGCTTACGGGTCCAAGTTATATGTAGATGAATTAGGATTTTTCTTAAATAACGAAATGGATGATTTTTCTAGTAAGCCAGGAGTACCTAATATGTTTGGACTTCTAGGAGCAGAGGCAAATGCCATACAGCCTGAAAAAAGAATGTTGTCTAGCATGACACCTACACTAGTAGAAAAAGAGGGTAAATTTTGGATGACTGTGGGTACTCCAGGCGGTTCAACTATTATGACTTCTGTCTTGCAAACCATTCTCAATGTGCATGAGTTTGGAATGGGTATGCAGGAGGCTGTAAATGCTCCTCGCTTTCATCACCAATGGTTACCTGACGTTATTATGGTAGAACCAAATAGTTTTAATCAAAAATTATTGAGAAGTCTTAAATCTAAAGGGTACCAAATCAATCAAGAAGATTCTCCTGTGATAGGCAAAGTAGACGGTATACTTGTCTTGCCAGACGGAAAGCTTGAAGGTGGCGCGGATAGACGTGGAGATGATACTGCCATTGGTTTTTAAATTATTAAATATCAGATATTTGCATAATTTTTAAGATTGATCACATTTTTTTTCTATCATATAATATACTTCGCTTTACAACGTTAGTTGAGATATTTAACATCAATGCTGCTTATTTTTGGCAACGTTTTTGTATACTAACAACTATAAAAAAAAATATGAAATATATACACTTGATTGTTTTAGTATTGGTATCCACTATATCATTAGGACAAAATCTTCCTTTAGATGTTGAAAATGTTGATCCGCTTTCTACCCATCAAAGTCCCATTCTTGAGGAATTGTTAATGCAGGAAATAAATAAAAATGCCAGTTGGAAAAAATTAGTAAAAGCAAAAAAACTTTCCATAGGTATTGTTGATTTAAGTAACATTGACAATGTTGAATATGCAGGTCTCAATGATACATTCATGATGTATGCAGCAAGCTTGCCTAAGATTGCTATCCTTTTAGCCGCTATGGATGCGATTGATAAGGGAGAATTAAAAGACACTAAAGAAGTGCGCAAAGATATGCGGCTTATGATATCAAAATCAAATAATCAAGCCTCTACCCGTATGATTGATCGTGTGGGATATGATAAAATAGAATCTGTCTTACGCAGTGATCAGCTCAAACTTTATGATGAGGAAGTAGGCGGAGGTCTTTGGGTGGGTAAACGATATGCCGCTGGTGGTAAAAGAAATCCTGAACCGCTTAAAGGTTTAAGTCACGCCGCAACTACACGTCAAGTTTGTAGTTTCTATTACCAATTAGTAATGGGTAATTTAGTAAGTCCTGAACGTTCTGAAGAAATGTTGGAGATTATGAAAGATCCTGCTTTACATCATAAATTTGTAAATACACTGGATCGAATCGCACCTAAAGCGGATTTGTATAGAAAGTCTGGCTCATGGAAAAGTTATCACTCTGATTCTGTATTAGTTTGGGGTCCTGAAAGAAAATATATTTTAGTTGCACTTGTTGATGATAATCGTGGTGAGCAAATCGTTCGAGATTTAGTAATTCCTTTAGAGAAAGTTATGAAAAAATCACGTTCTTTAGCATACAATTAAGGGTACCCAATATTTATGCTGAAAAGATTATATAAAAGAGCTTTCGATATAAGAGATGGAGAAATTACCATCTCTTTTTTTATGCAGCTTTATATCTTTTTAGTGATTACTGTGCTGCTTATTGTAAAACCTACAGTAAATGCTTTATTCTTATCTGCTTTAGGGGCAGAGCGTTTACCGTACGGATACCTTATGGTGGCTGTAGTAGCAATTTTGAGCAGTTATTTCTATACAACAGCTTTAAAAAAGTATTCTTTTAAAAAAGTAGCAACCCTCACCTTGGTTACTTTTTCTTTTTTCTTTATAATCCTAAGCATTGCCTTGCACTATAGGTTTTTAGAACAATGGGTGCTTTATTTTTACTACGTACTTATATCACTTTTTGCAGTAATAGTCACTTCACAGTTTTGGATACTAGCAAATATGGTTTACAATGCTCGTGAGGCTAAACGATTGTTTGGATTTATTGGAGCTGGGGCAATAGCAGGTGGTATTTTTGGAGGATATTTGACTACTTTCATTTCAGCAAATTTTGGAAATAAGGTTTCTATATTTATTGCTGCACTTTTCATCATCTCTTGTATTCCTATTCTTTCTCACATATGGAAATTACGCTTACGAGAACTTTCTGTATACGCAAGACGTAAAAAGCTTCATGAGGAATCTTCTCCAGATAAAAATGCTTTCCAACTTATTATAAAGTCTAATCATTTACTTTTTCTAGCACTCATCATAGGTGTGAGCGTGGTAGTTGCAAAGCTTGTTGACTTTCAATTTAGTGATTTTGCCCATAGAGCCATACCAGACTCTGACGAGCTGGCGTCTTTTTTAGGATTTTGGTTTTCATCTTTTAACGTAGTTGCACTTCTAATACAATTATTTGTGACAAATCGAGTTCTTAGCTATTTGGGTGTGACTAGTACTATGCTCATATTGCCACTTGGAATTGCTTTAGGTTGTCTCCTATTTTTAACAGTTCCAGAATTATGGGTGTTAATTATAATTAAGGGACTTGATGGTAGTTTTAAACAATCTATCAATAAAGCTGCAGCAGAGCTTTCTATACTACCCATTCCCTACCCTATTAAGAACCAAGCCAAATCTTTTATAGATATCGTAGTAGATAGTGTTGCTACAGGATTGGCTGGATGTCTTCTCATATTTGTTATTAAAGGGATGGAGTTAGATACAGCCTATGTGACAATCCTAATATTATTTTTCTTATTTATTTGGTTAATACTTATCTACAAATTACGTGATGCGTATTTTGATTCCTTTAGAAGTAATTTACAAAGTCTTTTGTACAATGACGCCTCATCAAAACGTAAACTCAATAGGGAAGGAACTATTACGAGTGCTAGACGAATATTGCAAAATGGTACAGAAGAAGAGATTCTCACACTCTTAAATAGATTATCTACAGCGCGATTGAAACCTTTGAGGCCACAAATATTAACGCTGTTAGACCATGAATCTCCAAAAATTCAAATCGCAATTCTCGAGCAACTTTATTTCTATAAGGAGAATACAGCTTTAGAAAAAGTCAAGAGTTTATTAGCTTCAGAAAACGATGAGGTGATTTATAGGGCATTACAATATTTATTACATCATACAAAAATTGCGGATGATACACTTTTTAATTCTTATCTCAATCACCCTAACCAAAAAATAGCCTCTGCCGCTTTATTATGCTTAGCTGAAGATTCCCGTTCTAATAATAAGCTAGCAAAACGTTTTGAACTCACCGAACGAATTAGTGATCAAATTGATAAACTTTCTACGCCAGAGGGTTTAAAAAATGTTCAAGACACTGGAGAATTATTACTAACTATAGGAAATTCTGGTATAAGTGATTTTTATTATTTCATTTCTGTTCATTTTAATAATAAGAATACTACAGTAATAAAAAATGCCATTAGAGCAGCAGGACTAACTACAGATTCTATTTTTATAGGACATCTACTTCAATTTTTAGATGATAAGAAAGTTCGTAAGACGGCCATTAAAAGTTTGTCACTTTATGGTCCTGAGATTAATAAAACTATTTTAAGACTTGAGAATGAAGAGTTGTTATCAACAGAAGTACGGAGGTTTTTGCCTAAAGTAGTTGCTGCGTTTAAAACACAATCATCTGTAAAAATTCTATATAAGTTTTTATCTAGTGCAGATGTGGTTACGAGAAGACGCGCCTCAAGATCTATACAAAAAATGCTTTCAGAAAATCCTGTACTTTCTATAGATAAACGAAAAATTACACGTTACATTCTTAGAGAAAGCTCCTACTATCAAACCACTATCAATGCCATAGCCACATTTACCGGTTTGATAAATAAATCGACTATCACGGAAATCACCGCAAGTAATCAAGATCTACTAATAGCTAGAGAATCTGTTCTTTCTTTACTCAGACATCAATTGGATGCGAGTTTAGAAAGTATTTTTGCATTATTGAGTTTAAGATATAATCAAGAGGATATATCTGCAGCCTACTATGGTTTAAAAAGTGATACAGAGGAGGCTAAGATTAATGCTATCGAATTTTTAGATAATCTCCTGCATATTAAACTAAAGAGCAAGATATTACCTCTTTTAGAGTTTAACATCATTGATGCAACGAGAACAGAAACAGCTTCGTACGAATTAGAAATTATTTCTGAAAATGATATTATTAAAATTTTGCTTAACAAGCGTAGCAAGCCAATGAAGGTGGCAATGTTACATCTTATAAAAATAAAAAATGACAAGCAATTTATACCTGTCATTAATTATCTCAAAAACCATAAGGATCCCAAACTGAAATCACTCACTTCACAAGTTATGGAATCATTAAACTCTTAACTACTGGGATTAATGACTTTATCAATACTACTAGCAAGATACATATGTGCGCCTGCGCTATTTTTATTAAGAACATTAGTCATGAGACAAACAATGTACTTTTTACCATTAGGATGCTCAACAATAATAACAGAGTTCATATAGTTAAATACATTACCAGCATAGTCAGCGCAATTTGGGTTTTTATTTCTATCACATTTATAAAAACTTCCAGATTTAAAATAAACAGCTGCGTCATCTAACTGATGAGATGCTGCATAACGTATACGTCTATCTGTCATGTATAAAAGACGTTTCATCTCTAAAGAGCTTTTTTCATCAATCACGTTTCCCTGTTCTAAGGCAACTAAAAATTTCATAAGACCCTTAGGAGAACCTATACTCCCACCCTCGCGGCCCACATATTTACCTGCAGGGCGTGTAAACATACCTCCTAGCCTCCACTCATCTTCTGAGATGCCAACATCTCTAAGTGGCTGATTAACCACTCTGTTTGCTTGACTTGTTAGTGAGTCTCTTTCTGTTTCCACGAAGTAATTCTCAGCTTCCTCTTCAGTTAAGTCTGCGTATGCGGTTCCAAATGCATCTAAAAGCATGGTTTCTCTATACAACACACTTGCCGCTCCATTATTACTTACGGAAACCATGTGGTCTGCCCATTCATATAATGAAAACTCATCACTTGCGACCACTTGTCGCTTTGTAAGTTTATCTTTTTCAATATCATAAATAGGTACTGTATGATGATCTCCAGTACCCCAATATCTAGATTTTACGCGTTTGTTACACATAAGACCTGTACGCAATTCAAAATTATCTGGATAGACTTTTGCGAGTTGGTCAAAAAATCCAGCAAGTACGGCTATCTTTCCTACACTTCCAGGCTGGTAACCATTGTTTTCACGATGCGCAGCATATAAAAGACTGTCAGGATTTGTAATATCCATCACTGCCAAAGAGTAGTTTCCTCCTGGTGTAATTCTAGCAATTTTCCTTGCAAATTCAGGATCTTCAATCAGAATAGAGTTTAAGGAATCTTGCTTTCGCGAAAGCAAATTAAGTTTGATATCCTTTAATTTTAAGTAAGCCCCATCTGGGATACGCTTATTATCGATACTATCTTTTTCCATTTTTTGAAGACGGTACAGGCGCTTTATTCCAGTACTGTCAAAACCATCTATGGGGTATAAAAAAGATGCAAAAAGTGTGGTAATTGCGAGAAAGGTGAGTATTGGTAGTGTTTTCATTATTGAATAGGTGCGTCTAAGGTTATTAAAAATTCATTATCAATTTGCGGAGATATAGATTCTAAGTATTCGGACGTTTTTGCATTTTTATTTTCTACAAAAGGTCGTATTTGGAATAGCCATAATTTATCATTTTCAAAACCTAGTTCCACATCATATGCTCCATCATATGTTGTATTTGTCATTTCTGGAAGTCTAGTACGTATGGCTTCTGCTATCTTTCTTATATCATTTATATTTTTCTCATTGAGAATTTGCTGGTCAAAAGTTGCAATTTTCTTATCTACTCCACCACTTTTTGGAAGTCTAATGTAGTCTGCTTGACGAGCGGGCGACAATAATCTATTCCCTGTTTGAGATACAAGTCTAGTTTCTGCAGCTTGACCATCAACGGCCCCTCCAGCTCCTCTAGAAAAAGCAATCGTAAGGTCTTCATCCGTACCCATATTAATTCCTTTAGTGATCATTACACCGCTATAGTCCACATCTACAGAAGGTATAATCAGAATAGATGGAAAGACATTTTCTGGATTACTCAAGTATTGTTGTCTCCATTTAAAGCTACGTTCTGTATAAGGTGATGCCCATACGTCTTTTATTCCGTTCAAGATCTTATCTTCATCCAAAATATTAAACAGTGTCAGGTTTAATCCAGCGCCGGTAAATTCTTCTAGATCTTCCATGTTTGTATCACTTCTCAAGAAAACTGGCGTACGACCTAGCGAAGATTTGAAAACACTTCTAAAATCATTACGTAAATTTTGAACGAAACTAGGCTTGAGTGTCATATTTTTTATTGCACCACGCAGCCTTTCCAGCTCAGAAAGTTGATATATTTCAATCTCTCTTGAGGAGACTCCAGATTTCTTCATTTCATCCGCTTTCGCGAAAGCAGAATTTAAAAATTCCCAATAAGAGCCATTATAGCCCGTCATTTTCTGATCCATATGGTCTTTGAAAATACCAAATGGAATTACAAGACCTTCGACCACTTGATCTGGAAACATTTTCTTTAGTTGCCCTAAGTTTGCGGCTTTAGGACCTACCAATTTTCCAGATGCACTTGCATCTAAATCCCTCATATTAATGATGGTTTTCTTATCAAGTTCAATCTTTTCCACAGGAACTGTCACCTGACTTGTACTGCGCTGCTTTTTTGTAAATAAAGATCTCTCTTCTTTTGAAATATCGTTCTCTCCCTTAATGATTACAGTACCTTTATTAGAAACGGCATAAAATACATTTTTTCCATTGTATTTATTTAAATCTTGCAGGTTGTCTTGAGATAGTGCCGCATTAGGAATTCCAAGATTTCTTGCCAGCAATTGGACATGAGAAACTAAGTTTCCTTCAGAAACGGTTAATATTCCAGCTACTGGTTTTAAATCTGAGGGAGGGCGTTCAAAAACATAAATCTTTTGAGTATTTACATCTACATCTTCTGGAGAACCTTTTACCACTACAAGTTCGCCGTAGGCATAGCCCGGATTGAGACCACGTATAGACGATTGATTATCAATATCCATTACCTGATTTTCAAGCCCAGAGTGCTTCGCCATGAAAGCTCCTAGTTTACTCACGCTTTCACCTAGGTCAAGGGCTACTGAGGATCGTACACGGTCATCAATAAAACCTAACGCTTTAGGCTCAAATAATGCATATTTCTCTACAATACCTTGATAATTTGCTTTTACTTGTGAAGCGCTCCACTCTACTAAACTTCTAGATGTAGCTAGAAAATCGTTAAGTTGTGCTACACTTCTATCGTTGTGATAACTATCTGCAATGAGGTATTGCTCCACTGCTGCCCACTCTCCCATTTCTAGTAGACCTGTTCCAGTAGCAGCATATCCTAATGATTGAATTTTAAGAAGTAATTCTTTGAGTGTTTCTGGTTCCCATTCTTGGGTTTTAATAAGTAACACATCTTCAAGTTCATTAGACAAATCCAGCATCGTGAGACGATCACTGCCTCTATCAAGAGTTTGAATATCTTGTCTTATTAAACAAAGGATATCTGCAATTTGTGGGACTATATTACTTGCAGTAGCATCTCTACCACTATTTGATAAAAAGTCTGTTATTCCTTCTGTAAGCTTGTTTTTAACGGAAAGTCTATTTACTTGTTTTTGAAGCTCTTCAAAATTGATAGGCTCATAAAATTCGATTAACGTTTTTTCTAAATTATCAAATTGTCTTTTCAGATCTGCACTTAAATCACTACTATGCTTTTCGCGAAATTGTCGCACCATCTGAATATCACTTACGCTCGGTTTGCCGTGTATTTTAATACGCGCTTCCATAAATTTAGGATATTCATCAGCAAGTATTTTAGATTCACTACGCATACGCTGTGCGATGTTGCTATCTCCATCATGTGGAATATCTCTGAGTGTTTGTCTAAGTAAATAATAATTTTCGCGTAAGCGTACATCAGAGCGTAGGAGCCATTCGTAAAACTCTACTCCCCATGCCTCTTCATCTTCAGATTGTACCGCTCCTCTATAAAATTGTGATTTGCGTTGTACCCATCCATCATCTACACTTGCTAGATAGCGTGCTAGTTGGTATTGCTTTATGCGGCTATGATCATTGCTCATATCCCAAAACTGAGCCCGGTCAGTGTTTGCTAATATATCTGCAAAAAACAAATGGTGATTTTCTCCTAAATCTAGAAGGTCATCACGGTAACTTGCATGCTGTACACCGCCACCTATACTATCAGGACAAGGATCACGTGCTTCTCGAAGACTACCGTCTTCACAAAACCACTCTATTTTTTTATAGGGACCTCTGTAATTATCTTTATAAAACTCAATCTTCTTTCTAATGGAATTTACAGGAAGATCTTGAGCCTGTGTGGGAAGTATAAAAAGAAAAATTAATACACTTGCAATGCTATGCGTGATTTTAAACATTGATACAAATTTTTTAAAAATAAGGTTTAAAAGTTTATGTGATAGATTCGTAAAAGTAAGTTTATAGGGCGTGTCTAGCATCCTTGTTAACTTTATTATAACTGATGCTTATACAGAAAGGCAAGATTCAGAAAGTATGACTTCTATCTCTGGAGAGGTGTTAAACTAAAATAGGACTGGCAATTTTATAAAACTTTTTCTAAAATAAAGATCAGAAACTACTGACACAGTTATTTCTGAATTGTAAAAGTGAATTCAGTAAAAGATCCTAACTCTGAAGCAACTTTTATAGTCCCACCTAGATTTTCAACAAGTTTTTGAACAGTGGAGAGACCTATGCCGTGCCCCTTTTCTCCATTACGATCTAAATGGCCTATTGTGGTAAAAAGTGAAAATATGGTATCTAACTTATCTTTTTCAATACCTCTACCATTATCCTTGATACTGAATTGATAGTGAGCTTTCATCTCTTTTGCATCTATTTCGATTACAGTGTGCTCCTTATCATTATATTTTAGACTATTGCCAATAAGATTGAGAAAAATTTGTTCAAGTGCAGTGCGATTACAGTTAATCTGAAAATTCTTCTCTGGGAGATGTACTTCGCATTCAAATTTAATATCCAAAAGATCCACAAGATCTTCTAACATATCATTCAGTGCAAAATCTAGTTTATCTGATGTATTGTATGATGAACTCTCATAATGAGCTAGGATATTTGTGATGTAATTACTCATTGATAATGAAGACTTCTTTAAATAATTAAGATAATTATTACCATCATCATCAAGAATGCTTTCATATTTCTTTTTTAGAATATCAGATGTTATGATCAAATTTGCCAATGGCATTTTGAGATCATGAGAGACCGTACCTGCAAAATCTTGCAATAAAATATTATGCGCAGTTAGATTCTGTTTAGAAGTAGACAGTACCTTATTTAGTAAGTTAAGCTCAAAGAGACGCTCGACTTGCTTTCCTAAATTTTTTAACGCCATAAGCTGGTCTTCATCAAGGCTATTAGGCTTATGATCTATCACACAGAGTGAACCCATGGCAAGGCCCTCTTTTGTGAGCAGTGGTACGCCTGCATAAAATATTATAGGTTGTTCAAGTTTAGTGAGTGGATTATCTACAAATCGTAAATCTTTACGTGCATCTGGAATCACTAAAATTTCCTTTGGATTTAGTATCGCATGAGCACAGAAAGAACTATCCCTTGTTGTTTCGCAAGCCGTAATTCCAACTTTAGATTTGAACCATTGTCTATCATTGTCAATTAGAGTTATTAACGCAACCGGCATCTTACTAATATAAGATGCTAATAAGGTTATATGATCATAATCAATATCCTCTGAGGTATCTAGAAGTTCTAAACTTAGAAGCTTTTTGATACGCTCATTTTCATTATAGGGAATTGCAGGAGATATCATAATTTTTTAAAATATATAACTCCTAAGAATCAAAATAAACTCCGACTCCTAGAATACAACGAAGATATGTAATTTTGTTAAATTATGTTAACGAAATTGAAAATAGTTGTCGCGTTATTAGAGTTAACATAAAGGAAATCAATTCATTTAAAATGATTGACAACATTCAAAAAGAAAATGAGCCATTCACATATCTCTATTAAAACTATCTTAAAATTATAATTTTCACATTATTTTTCTAATCAAATTCTCACATTCTCAATATCTTACAATAAACTTCACATAAGTACTATGCGTGCATAATAAATTTGATTATATTTACAACGTATTTGTGTACGTAATTTATGAAAGATAAAACGATCGATTATTGTTTACGCGCCACTTGGCAAGCAGTGATGAAAATGTATAATGAACAAGCTTCACAATTTGATACGACCATGGCCGTGGGATTTGCTCTTCTGAGTATTGATCCAGAGGAAGGAACTCCTTCTACTGCTTTAGGTCCTAAAATGGGAATGGAAGCCACCTCTCTCTCACGCACCCTTAAAATGATGGAAGAAAGAGGTCTTATAGAACGAAAACCTAATCCGGCAGATGGTCGTGGAGTATTAATTCACTTGACAGAATTTGGCAGAGAGAAAAGGGATTTCTCAAAAAGCCGCGTAAAAACATTCAATGCAGCTGTTAGAAACAATATTTCAGAAGAGAAAGTAAATCATTTTTATGAGGTAATTGATACTATTAATGACCTTATTCAAAATAGAAGAGTATTTAACCAAGAAGAAACTTTACTAAAATAATGGCAAAAAGAAGAATAAGAAAAGTCGCCGTCATCGGTAGTGGAATAATGGGAAGCGGTATTGCTTGTCATTTTGCAAACATTGGGGTTGATGTATTATTGTTAGACATCTTACCACGCGAACTTAATGAGAAAGAAAAGGCAAAAGGACTCACTTTAGAAAATAAAGTAGTACGTAATCGTATTGTGAATGAGGCCTTAACTACTGCTTTGAAAAGTAAACCTTCTCCTATATATAGTCAGTCGTTTGCAAATCGCATTACAACTGGAAATCTAGAAGATGATATTTCTAAAGTAAAAGATGTAGATTGGATAATTGAGGTTGTCGTAGAAAGACTTGATATTAAGAAGCAGGTTTTTGAGAACCTTGAGAAATATAGAACTCCTGGTACACTTATAACGTCAAATACTTCTGGTATTCCAATTAAGTTCATGTCTGAAGGACGTAGTGAAGATTTCCAAAAACACTTCTGTGGGACGCACTTTTTCAACCCTGCACGTTATTTGCAATTATTTGAAATCATCCCTGGTCCTAAAACAGACCAGGAAGTTTTAGACTTCTTGAATGAATATGGAGAGAAGTTTTTAGGAAAAACATCTGTTGTTGCAAAAGATACTCCGGCATTTATCGGTAACCGTATTGGTATTTTCTCCATTATGTCCTTATTCCATACGGTAAAAGATATGGGCATGACTATAGAAGAGGTAGACAAACTTACGGGTCCAGTTATTGGTCGACCGAAATCGGCTACTTTCCGTACGGTAGATGTTGTTGGTCTAGACACTCTTGTGCACGTAGCAAACGGTATTGCAGAAAATTGTCCAGATGATGAGCGTAAGGAATTGTTTGCCTTACCTCGTTTTATTGAGACGATGATGGAAAATAAATGGCTAGGTTCTAAAACTGGTCAAGGATTTTATAAGAAAACAAAAGACGACAAAGGAAAGACAGAAATTCTTTCGCTTGACCTAGATACTTTAGAATATCGTGATAATAAAAGAGCAAAGTTTGCCACATTAGAACTTACAAAAACTATAGATAAGGTTGCAGATCGTTTTCCAGTCCTTGTTAAAGGAAAAGATAAAGCGGGAGAATTTTATCGCAAGTCATTTGCGCACCTCTTTGCGTATGTTCAAAATAGACTACCAGAGATTACAGATGAGTTGTATAAAATTGACGATGCGATGAAAGCTGGTTTTGGTTGGGAACATGGACCTTTCCAAATTTGGGATGCTATCGGTGTGGAGAAGGGTATTGAACTAATGAAAGCTGAAGGTCTTGAGGTTGCCTCTTGGGTGACGGATATGCTCGACACTGGAAGAAAAAGTTTTTATAGCATAAAAGAGGGTGCTACTTATTTCTGGGACGCTTTCGCGAAAGCGGAAACAAAAATTCCAGGACAAGACAGTTTTATCATATTAGATAACATCCGTAAGAACACGGAGGTATTTAAAAACTCAGGTGTTTCTGTACAAGATTTAGGAGATGGTATTCTTAATGTGGAATTCCAATCTAAAATGAATTCAATAGGTGGTGATGTACTCGCTGGTCTTAACAAAGCGATTGATCTTGCCGAAAAAGATTTCGCTGGACTAGTAGTAGGAAACCAAGGACCTAACTTCTCAGTTGGTGCAAATATAGGCATGATCTTTATGATGGCAGTTGAGCAGGAATATGATGAGCTCAATGCGGCAATCAAGTATTTCCAAGATAGCTGTATGCGTTTGCGCTACTCTGCAATCCCAACTGTAGTTGCTCCTCACGGGATGACCTTAGGTGGTGGATGTGAGATGACATTACATGCAGACCGAGTGGTTGCAGCAGCAGAATCATATATAGGACTCGTAGAATTTGGCGTAGGAGTTATTCCTGGTGGTGGTGGTTCTAAAGAAATGGCACTAAGGGCATCTGATAAGTTTGATAAAGGTGATGTGCAGTTAAATGTACTTCAAGAGCATTTCTTAACCATTGGTATGGCTAGGGTATCTACCTCTGCATATGAAGCTTATGACACTAATATACTTAAACACGGTAAAGATATTGTTGTAGTCAACAAAGCTCGTCAGATTGCAACTGCAAAAGCAATTGCAAAGCAAATGGCAGATCAAGGATATACACAACCTGTGAAGCGAAATGACGTACTCGTATTAGGTAAACAAGCATTAGGTATGTTCTTAGTAGGTACAGACTCTATGCAAGCAAGTCAATACATATCTGAACACGATCGCAAAATTGCAGACAAGCTTGCCTATGTAATGGCCGGTGGAGATCTTTCAGAACCTACTAAAGTTTCTGAGCAATATCTACTAGACTTAGAGCGTGAAGCGTTTTTATCTCTTACCACAGAGCGTAAGACATTAGAGCGAATTGAACATATGTTGAAAAAAGGAAAGCCTTTAAGAAATTAAGAAAAAGACACTATGAAAACAGCTTATATAGTTAAAGCATATAGAACTGCCGTTGGGAAAGCACCTAAAGGCGTATTCAGATTTAAAAGAGCAGACGAGTTAGCCGCAGAAACCATCGAATATATGATGAAAGAGCTGCCTAACTTTGATAAGAAACGCATTGACGATGTCATTGTAGGTAATGCGATGCCAGAAGGTTCTCAAGGACTTAATATGGCACGTCTTATCTCATTAATGGGACTCGATATTGTTGATGTTCCTGGAGTTACTGTTAACCGTTTCTGTTCTTCAGGAATAGAAACGATAGGTATGGCCGTGGCAAAAATTCAAGCAGGTATGGGAGACTGTATTATTGCTGGGGGAGCAGAGTCTATGTCTTCTGTACCCATGACAGGTTTCAAACCAGAATTAAATTATGACATTGTAAAAGGTGGCCATGAAGATTATTACTGGGGAATGGGAAATACCGCAGAAGCAGTCGCTAACGAATTTAATGTGTCTCGTGAAGATCAAGATGAGTTTGCGTATAACTCTCATGTAAAAGCTTTAAAGGCACTTGCCGAAGATCGTTTTCAAGATCAGATTGTACCAATCAACGTAGATGAGAATTTTATCAACGCAAATGGTAAAAAAGAAACTAGATCTTATACGGTGACTAAAGACGAAGGGCCTCGTGCAGGAACTAGTACCGCAGTACTTAATAAATTGAGACCTGTATTTGCCGCAAACGGTAGTGTAACTGCGGGTAACTCATCACAAATGAGTGATGGTGCTGCTTTTGTACTTGTAATGAGTGAAGAAATGGTCAAAGAATTAAATCTTGAACCCATCGCTCGTATGGTAAACTATGCAGCCGCAGGTGTACCACCTAGAATTATGGGAATAGGTCCTGTAGCTGCCATTCCTAAAGCTTTAAAGCAAGCTGGATTACAGCAAAATGATATCGAATTGATCGAACTTAATGAGGCTTTTGCTTCACAATCACTAGCGGTGATGAGAGAGCTAGACCTTAATCAAGATATTGTAAATGTAAATGGAGGTGCTATTGCCTTAGGTCACCCACTAGGCTGTACAGGAGCAAAACTTTCTGTTCAATTATTTGACGAAATGCGCAAGCGTGATATGACTGGTAAATACGGTATGGTTACGATGTGTGTAGGTACAGGTCAAGGAGCAGCCGGAATTTATGAGTTCCTTAAATAATCGAATCAATCATTAAAATTTTAGCGAAAGCGAATTAAACACCAATAAAAAATGAGTACAGAAACAGCAGAACAAAAAGATATATTACGCGGTGGTCAATTTCTAGTAAAAGAAACGGCATGTGAGGATGTATTTACGATGGAAGATCTTAACGAGGAACAACGTATGATGCGTGATTCTACAAAGGAATTTGTAGATCGTGAGTTATGGGCACACTGGGAGCGTTTTGAGCAAAAAGATTATGCGTACACAGAAGAAACGATGCGTAAAGCGGGTGAACTTGGGTTACTAGGTGTTGCTGTACCAGAGAAGTACGATGGTTTAGGGATGGGCTTTGTTTCTACCATGCTTGTTTGTGATTACATCTCTGGAGCTACAGGATCTTTTAGTACTGCATTTGGTGCACATACAGGTATTGGAACCATGCCTATTACCTTGTATGGTAACGAAGAGCAAAAAATGAAGTATGTTCCTAAACTTGCTACAGGTGAGTGGTTTGGTGCCTATTGTTTGACAGAGCCAGGAGCAGGATCTGATGCGAATTCTGGAAAAACGAAAGCAGTTTTATCAGAAGACGGCAAGACGTATAAGATCTCTGGACAGAAAATGTGGATTTCTAATGCAGGGTTCTGTAATCTCTTTATTGTTTTTGCTAGAATCGAAGATGATAAAAACATTACGGGCTTTATCGTAGAAAATGATCCTTCAAACGGAATTACGTTAGGGGATGAAGAAAAGAAGTTAGGGATACACTCCTCCTCTACCCGTCAGGTATTTTTTAATGACTGTGTAGTGCCTGTTGAGAATATGCTTTCTGAGCGTGGTAATGGATTTAAAATAGCCATGAATGCATTGAACGTAGGTCGTATCAAACTAGCAGCGGCATGTTTGGAAGCACAACGCCGTGTGATTAATGAGTCCCTTACGTATGCAAAAGAGCGTGTACAGTTTAAAACGCCTATCATCAACTTTGGGGCGATTAAAAGTAAGCTCGCTACTATGGCAACAAATGCTTATGTGGATGAGTCTGCTTCTTACCGTGCGGCAAAAAATATTGAAGATCGTATCACTATGCGTGAAGCTGCGGGTAATACACATCAAGAAGCAGAGCTTAAAGGTGTAGAAGAATATGCTATTGAATGTTCTATCTTAAAAGTAGCCGTTTCTGAGCACGTACAGGCTTGTAGTGATGAAGGTATTCAGATTTTTGGAGGAATGGGCTTTAGTGCAGACACTCCGATGGAATCTGCGTGGCGTGATGCGCGTATCGCTCGTATTTATGAAGGTACAAATGAGATCAACCGTATGCTAGCGGTGGGAATGCTTGTAAAAAAAGCTATGAAAGGTCATGTAGATCTTTTAGGGCCAGCTACTGCTGTAGGTGAAGAGTTAATGGGGATTCCATCTTTTGACACGCCAGATTATAGTGCGTTATTTGCAGAAGAAAAAGACCTTATTGCTAGACTTAAGAAAGTATTCTTGATGGTAGCTGGTAGTGCAGTTCAAAAATTTGGACCACAACTAGAGGAGCACCAACAATTATTAATGGCTGCGTCAGATATTTTGATTCAAGTATATATGGTCGAAAGCGCACTATTGCGCACTGAGAAAAATGCAAAGCGTTCTGGGGAAGATTCTCAAAAAGCACAAATTGCAATGACACAATTGTATTTATACAATGCAGTAGATATTATAGCTACTAAAGCGAAAGAAGCGATTGCATCGTTTGCAGAAGGTGATGAGCAACGTATGATGCTTATGGGTCTAAAGCGCTTTACAAAGTATGCAAACATGCCTAACGTGGTAGCGTTACGTAACACTATTGCTGCTGACTTAGAAGAGAGTGGAAAGTATCGTTATGATGCGTAATTAACTACTGTGATACACACTTGTAATAACGTAGTATATACTGTTTACGCTTTCGCGAAAGCGTAATACTTACAATGCCTAAAGGTTACTTTCCCAAAAGAAGTAACCTTTTTTTTATATACATAAACGATAACGTTTTCGTAAAACCTTTGAAAACCATTATGAAGATTAAAAAAGTCTTAGTTGCCAATAGAAGTGAAATTGCCATTAGAGTACTTCGAGCCTGTACCGAATTAAATATTGCTACTGTAGCTGTATTTACCTATGAAGATAGGTATTCTCAGCATCGTTATAAAGCTGATGAATCTTATCAAATAGGAGCCAATAATGAGCCCCTTAAGCCGTACTTAGATATGGATCAGATTATTGATCTTGCAAAGGCAAAAGGCGTAGATGCCATACATCCTGGCTATGGATTTTTATCTGAAAACTCAGAATTCGCTAGACGATGTGCTGCCAATGGAATCATCTTTATAGGCCCAGAACCAGAGGTTATGGACGCTCTAGGCGATAAGATAACCGCAAAGAAAGTAGCAGAAAAATGCGGTGTTCCCATTATTGAAAGCAATAAAGAAGAATTAAATACACTTGATATTGCTATAAAAGAAGCAGCAAGGATAGGCTATCCTCTAATGCTTAAAGCGGCATCTGGAGGCGGTGGTCGTGGGATGCGTATTATACGTAAGGAACAAGATCTACAGTTGAGCTTTCAATCAGCAAAAAATGAAGCATTGAACGCCTTTGGTGATGATACCATGTTTTTAGAGAAATATGTAGAAAACCCTAAACACATTGAAGTTCAGATCGTGGCAGATGCCCACGGCAACATACGCCATTTGCATGAGCGTGATTGCTCTGTACAACGTAGACATCAAAAAGTGGTGGAAATGGCTCCTTCTTATAATGTGTCCAAAGCTGTTACCAATAAATTACATGAATATGCCGTTGCGATTGCCACAGAGGTAAACTATAATAACATTGGTACGGTAGAGTTTCTTGTTGACCAAAAGGATAACATTTATTTTATTGAAGTAAACCCACGTATTCAGGTTGAACATACAGTGACGGAGATGGTCACGGGAATAGACTTAGTAAAAACACAGATCTTTATTGCGGGTGGTTATAAACTGTCTGATAAACAGATTAAAATTTACGATCAAGATTCTATTGCGACCTACGGCTTTGCGATACAATGCCGACTAACGACAGAAGATCCTGCAAAGAATTTTACGCCAGACTATGGAAAAATCACTACCTATCGTAGTGCTTCTGGAATGGGGATACGCCTAGATGCTGGTAGTATTTACCAAGGATATCAAGTAAGTCCATTTTTTGATTCTATGCTAGTAAAAGTTTCAGCTCATGGCAGGACGCTAGATGGTGCAATACGAAAAATGACTAGAGCGCTAAAAGAATTTAGAATACGCGGGGTAGAAACGAATATTCACTTTTTGCAGAATGTGATTCAGCATGATGCATTTAGAGAAGGAAGCGTGACCGTTAATTTTATTCAGAACACCCCTGCCCTATTTGATATTAAGCTATCTCAAGATAGAACCTCTAAGGTAGTCGAATTTCTTGCAGAAGTGAGTGTAAACGGTAACTCAGATGTGAAATTTGTAGATAAAACAAAGGTATTTAGAACTCCAACTGTTCCCGCTTTTCAACGATCGGCAGATTTCCCGAAAGGGTCAAAAGACAAGCTTACGGAACTAGGTCCAGAGCAATTTTGTTCATGGCTGCTGGATGAAAAGAAAATACAGTATACAGATACGACTATGCGTGATGCCCACCAGTCGTTGCTTGCTACTCGTATGCGTACGTATGATATGTTGAAGGTGGCAGAGAGTTTTGCAAAAAACCACGCTAATACCTTTAGTATGGAAGTTTGGGGAGGTGCCACTTTTGATGTGTGTATGCGCTTCTTACATGAAAGTCCATGGACGCGATTAAGAGAATTGAGAAAGGCGGTTCCTAATATTCTTTTTCAGATGTTATTAAGAGGGTCTAATGGCGTGGGTTATAAAGCATATCCAGATAACCTCATTGAAAAGTTTGTTACCAAATCTTGGGAAAATGGCGTAGATATCTTCCGCATATTTGACTCGCTCAACTGGGTAAAAGCGATGGAGCCAAGTATCAATTATGTGCGAAATAATACGGGAGGAATTGCACAGGCTGCCATGAGTTATACGGGTGATATACTTGATACTACGCAAACAAAATATAACCTTGCCTATTATCTTCAACTTGCAAAAGATCTCGAGAATGCTGGGGCACATATGATTGCGATTAAAGACATGGCGGGTCTTTTAAAACCCTATGCCGCGACAGAACTGGTTACTGCGTTAAAAGAAACGGTAAACGTCCCTATTCATTTACACACTCATGATACTTCCTCATTACAAACGGCCACCTATCTCAAAGCGATTGAGGCCAATGTAGATGTGGTTGATGTGGCTTTAGGGGGGCTATCGGGTCTTACCTCGCAGCCTAATTTTAATGCAGTGGTGGAGATGATGAAATTTCAAGAGAGAGATCATCACTTTGATATGAAAACCCTTAATCAATTCTCAAATTTTTGGGAAGATACCCGTGAGGTCTATTATCCCTTCGAATCTGGTTTAAAAGCGGGTACGGCAGAAGTGTTTCAACATGAAATCCCTGGAGGACAGTACTCTAACTTAAGACCGCAAGCTACGGCGCTAGGCTTAGGAGATCGCTTTTCTGAAGTTAAGCAAATGTATGCTGCGGTAAACAAAATGTTTGGCAACCTTGTAAAAGTTACACCAAGTTCTAAAGTAGTAGGTGATATGTCCATCTTTATGGTGACCAATAATCTAACGCCAGAAGAAGTCATGCAGCGTGGTAATGAGATCTCATTTCCAGAGTCTGTGATTGATTTCTTTAAGGGGGATTTAGGACAACCCGTAGGTGGTTTTCCTAAAGAACTGCAAGCTATTATCCTTAAAAATAGAGAAGCGTATACAGAACGGCCTAACGCACATCTTGCACCGGTAGACTTTGATGAAGAGTACCTAGCATTTACTAAGAAATTCCAACTAGGCTTTACCCGGCCATTAGAAATGGAAGACTTCTTGTCGTATATGCTGTACCCTAAAGTTTTTGAGCAAGCTCACGAAAATTATAAAAAATACGGTAACCTATCATTGGTGCCTACAGAGCATTTCTTCTACGGTATGAAGCTTAGGGAAGAAATTCTTATTGAGCTAGAACCAGGGAAGACGGTTATTATCAAATTACTTTCGATAAGTATCCCTAACGATGATGGTAAGCGCACTGTATTCTTCCAAGTAAACGGTGAAAATCGATTTGTTGAAATCTTAGACAAGTCTCTGGATATCAAAAAAGAAGTCAATCAAAAAATTGATCCCGAGGAGGAAAATCAAATAGGTGCCCCACTACAAGGATTGTTATATAAAGTCTTAGTCAAAAAAGGACAAGAAGTTAAAGAAAATGATCCATTGTTTATTATTGAAGCCATGAAAATGGAGACCAATGTAACTGCGTTTAAAGATGGAAAAGTAAAAGAAATTTCAATTGCCGAGGGTAATATGGTACAACAAGATGATCTTATTGTGACCATGGACTAATTTCTTATACTATACTTACTTGCAAACCCCACCACTACCCTGGTGGGGTTTCTTTATTAAAAAATTATGGATCCAGTAAATTGCTTTAGTCAATTAAATAAACCCCTTTTATAAGTGATCAAAAGTTGGGCATTTTCTATAATATTTATACAAAATGCCTAACTTTTTCAAACATCTGTTTGAATGCAATAACCGCGTCAAGTGTTATATGTACTAGTTTTCCTATATTGTTTTAAATAAAATGGTATTTTTAAAACTTCAACATATATATATGTGTTACCAAACATTTGACGAATGACAGTAATAGAATTATTTGACCAATTAAAAAAAACTGACTTTTCTTTTACTAAAGCTAGTTTTCCAGAAGAAAGACCTTGGCACGAAAACCAGAAGGAATCTATGGATAAACTAATTGCGTGTGGTCTAGCTGAAAAAATCGGACAAAATAAATACTCATTAACGCCTGAAGGACGTAAAGCGAGTGTTATCGGACTTGAAAAATGGGCTAAATCTCTGACTGACATAAATAAACGTGAATTTGTCTATAATTGTTTAGGTTTTTTTGATAGTTGGTATAATCTTCCTAGGTTGAAAATGATACTTGAAAGAATTACTAAATCAACTATATCAAAGGAAATGTGGCTTATTATTAGAGGTGTCATTCTTACTTTGATTTTGTATTTAATTAAAGTTATTTTTGATATAGAATTATAATAAAAAACGTGTGATAACAAAGAACTGAGTTAAAAAACAAGTCTTTTTAAGCTAATTTTGATCTATAATTTTCATCGTATGGTCTTCCTGATTTTGCGATAGCAAATGCCTGTTTCAAAAGCTTATTTGCAACTGCTATCAATGCTAGTTTTTTACTCGTGAATTCCTCTCGTTCGTACCTCACTCGTCGGATGCAAGTGGCTACTATCCGTTCGTAAATTTTTCTGCAAGCCTTGTTGTATTTACAGGCTGAGAACGCACATAAGAATAGCAAATTTCTAAGCTCTTTCATCCTGTGCCCCTCACAGTCATACTTCCCTCGTCGGATCCAAGACTGATTCTAATCCTACCTATCACACTGCTGCCAGATTCTCTAAGTTTGAGTAGTTCTATTTGATGAAGGAGGTCAACATTAAGGTAGAAAAAAATCTATCTAATTAGAATACAAATTCACCTATATTTACAATACGTCACTATAGACACACTAAACAATTTGTAATAACTATATTTTTAATCCAAAATAAATCAGATACTTATGGCAAGGAAAAAATTTATGCCTAGTGCACCTAATCAACTACTGTGGGCAGGAGCCTTAATAATTGGCTTTTTAGGTATTTTAGGACATTATACCTCAATAGATATACTTTCACAATACAGCTATGAATTTTTACTAATTGGCTTTATTTTACTTGTTGTGGGCACTACATTACGAGGGATATAGTATAACAGGTACTCGATTAAAGCCTAATGGAGTATGGTGGACAAATAAGATGATGCCTATTTTTGTGAGAATTTCTTGAGGGTCTGAGTTCTTTCTAAAAATTTATATGCATACATACGCTTGCCACACATTTTTCATTGCCTCCATCGTGAAATGATAAGTGGTCTATCTGTGAACAACTCTTCTTATCCTAATAAAATCTAACTTATCACCAAAGGTTGTATTATTGTATTATAACCACCATTTATGCCAAAAACAGTGAAAAATATTCCCAATGGAGTCATGCTCAACGCATATCCAGACAGCATTGGTAAAGACCTAAATGATATGGTCAAGCTGTTAGAAATGCCGCAATTGCAACAGGCATTTTCTCTTTTCTATATACTTCCCACCTTCTTTAATAGTGACTTAGATAGAGGGTTTTCCATCATAGATTACAATCTTAATAAGGACCTTGTGTCCACACAAGATCTAGAGTATCTTAAGGGATTAGATATACAGCTCAAATTTGATATTGTTCTCAATCATCTATCGGTTGCTTCTCCCCAGTTTGAAGATTTACTAAGCAACGGGAAAGAATCAAAATATGCAGATTTCTTTATTAATTGGAATAACTTTTGGCAAGAGTGTACCGAAAAAACAGAAAATGGTGTGGTATTACCACCTAAAAAATTTTTAGATAAATTATTTATGCGTAAACCAGGACTTCCAGTCCTAAAAGTGACATTCCCAGACGGAAGTGAGCAACCGTATTGGAATACATTCTACCAGAAAGTCATCTATCAACCACTTACCTCAGAATCCTTACAATCTATCAAAGATCTCTCTGTAGTAGCTGCTCAGGAGGCCATACAACTAGTGAACGAAGCACTAGAAAATGAGAGGCCCCTTGCTGGTATACGCTTTCGCGAAAGCGAACCCTTTAAGGATCAAATTATAGCGATCGTCGAACAAAATCGAAGGTATTTGGGACAGATGGATGTCAATGCTAAGTCCGAAGCTGTTTGGGATTTTTATGAAGAAACTCTTAAAAAAGTGAGTACGTATGGTTGCAAAATATTACGTCTAGACGCATTTGCTTACTTACATAAAGCTGTAGGTGAACGTAATTTTTTTAACACACCCGGCACTTGGACGTATCTTCACCGCATACAACAAATTGCTCAAAAATATGACCTTACCCTACTGCCCGAAATCCATGCAGAGTACGGTGCAGGACTTCATGATGAAGTGGCAAAAGAAGGGTATCATATCTATGATTTTTTCTTACCTGGATTGCTCATTCACACCCTCGAGACCACCTCTGCAGATGCATTACTAAAGTGGGCTTATGAGATTCTACGAGAGGGCTATTTGACCATAAATATGCTTGGTTGCCATGATGGTATACCCGTATTAGATCTCAAAGGAGCAGATAAAAACGGTACCTACCACCACGGCCTGCTTACGGATAAGGAAATAGAACATTGCATAGATGTACTATTAAAAAGAGGGGGGCGTGTAAAAAATATTTTCGATCCAGAAGGAAATAAAATCTCCTACTACCAAGTGAATGCCACGTTTTACAGCGCTTTAGGAGAGAGTGATCAAAAACTATTACTGGCCAGAGCAATACAGCTCTTTATGCCAGGAATACCACAAATTTGGTATCTCGATTTGTTTGCTGGAAAAAATGATAATGCCGCCGCAGATGCTGCAGGACAAGGAGGACACAAAGAAATTAATAGAACCACATTATCGCTTGAAACTGTAAAACAAAAACTGGAAACTGCTGTGGTACAAATTCAATTAGAAATGATCAAGTTGCGGAATACCTCAGAGGCCTTTAACGGCAGCTTGAGTATAGAACAGAGCAGTACTTCTCAATTTGCTATGTGCTGGAAACATCCCGACGCCTATGCAAAACTAGAGGTGAATTTAGCTAATTTAGCGTATACAATTACAACTTCTTAAGAAGAGCTTACTTAATGTCTTACCAACTTATATCTTCCCCGCTACAGGGCTTTACAGACTTTCGTTTTCGGAATGCGCAGGAAAAATTCTTTGGAGGTGTAGACACCTATTATGCTCCCTATATACGTCTTAATGGAAAGCAAGTCATAAAGGGAAGTTATCAAAGGGATCTCAACCCTGAGGTAAATGCCACTATTGATGTGATCCCCCAAGTGATGACGGCAGATGCAGATGAGTTCCTATTTGTTATTAACTATATACAATCCTTAGGGTACAAAGAACTCAACTGGAATTTAGGCTGCCCCTACCCTATGGTAACAAAAAGCGGTATGGGTTCTGGTCTCATTTGCAATACGGAAAAAATCGATCACATTCTCGATCGTGCACATAGTGAAACGGACGTAACCATATCTATGAAAATGAGATTAGGATACGAAAATAGTAATGAGATTTTGGAGTCCTTTAAAATATTAGACAAATATCCCCTTAAAAATGTTGCCATTCACGCACGATTAGGAAAGCAACTGTACAAAGGCGGAGTTGATTTAGATGGGTTTCAAAAGTGTATTGATCAAGCCAAACATACGCTCTATTATAATGGCGATATTACTAGCGTAACTCAATTTAGAAAAATGCAAGAACGTTTTCCTTCCATCCAGCACTTTATGATGGGAAGAGGACTCATCGCAGATCCTTTTTTACCTAGTATGATAAAAGAAGACACCCTAGTTTATCCTACAGATAGATGGCAGCGTTTTAAAGCGTTTCATGATACGATTTATGAGCAATACGATGCAGCCCTTTCTGGTCCCACGCCCATCAAAATGAAAATGCTTGGCTTTTGGGAATTCTTTTCACAGGCTACACACAATCCGCAAAAAGTGTATAAAGCCATCAAAAAAGCAGGTAATCCTGTGAAATACCAAATGGCGGTGGATGATATTATCAAGATGCAACATTGATTTGCAATTAAAGTATCTTTGCAAAGATTTAAAGCATTTCCATTTTGCAAGATATTTTACTTATTACGCCCCCGTTTACGCAGCTTAACACTCCTTACCCTGCTACTGCGTATATTAAGGGATTTCTGAATACAAAGGGGATATTAAGTTTCCAAATGGATCTTGGGATTGAAGTACTGCTAAAATTATTTACAAAGGAATCTTTTGCCCAACTCTTTGAAAAAGTGCTATCACAAGATTTAGATCTTTCAGACAATGCACAGCGTATACTCACATTACGCAAGGAATATCTTAACAAACTGGACGACATCATCGCATTCTTACAAGTAAAAAATCAAACGCTTGCGAGACAAATTTGTACAGACACATTTTTACCTAGAGCTTCTCGTTTTGAACAGCTAGATGACATAGACTATGCTTTTGGCGAGATGGGGTTACAGGACAAAGCCAAACACCTTGCTACATTATTTTTGGAGGATCTGTCAGACTTTATTGTGGAGTGTATAGATCCTTATTTTGGATTTAGTAGGTATGCAGAAAAATTGGGACAAAGCGCTAATTCTTTTGATGCGCTCTACCATAGACTACAAGAGAAACCAAGCTATATTGACGAGCTCACGATTGAGGTTTTATCATCACGCTTTCGCGAAAGCGTACCAAAGCTCATTCTCATATCAGTCCCTTTTCCAGGAAATTTATACAGCGCCTTTCGATGCGGGCAATACATCAAAAAACATTTTCCAACGACCCACGTGGCAATAGGAGGTGGTTTTCCTAACACAGAACTGCGCAGTATTACAGATAGACGAGTCTTTGAATTTATAGACTTTATCACCCTAGATGATGGCGAACTTCCAGTAGAATTGTTAATTGATACTGTCATTAATGGTATAGAACCCTCCACCTATAAGCGAACGTTCTTAATCGAAAATGAAAAAGTCGTTTATAAAAACAATAGCCTAAAATCTGATTATAAGCAGATGGATGTGGGTACACCAGATTATAGTGATTTATTACTTTCTGACTATATTTCTGTGATTGAGATTGCAAACCCTATGCACAGCTTGTGGAGTGATGGACGATGGAATAAACTCACTATGGCACATGGTTGCTACTGGGGTAAGTGTACCTTTTGTGATATCTCGCTAGATTATATAAAAATCTATGAACCTATAGCAGCACGTGTCTTAGTAGATCGTATAGAAACCCTGGTTGCACAAACAGGAGAAACAGGATTCCATTTTGTAGATGAGGCCGCTCCCCCGGCACTTATGAAAGCTGTTGCTCTAGAGATACTACGTCGAAATTTGGTCATTACTTGGTGGACAAATATTCGTTTTGAAAAGAATTTTACGGCAGATTTGTGTAAACTGTTGAAAGCTTCTGGATGCATTGCAGTGTCAGGAGGTTTGGAAGTTGCCTCAGATCGACTTTTGAGCTTGATTGATAAAGGTGTGACCGTAACGCAAGTGGCACAAGTGACGCGCAACTTTACGGAAGCAAATATTATGGTGCATTCGTACTTAATGTATGGCTACCCAACGCAAACGGTGCAAGAAACAGTGGACAGCCTAGAGATGGTACGCCAGTTATTTGAGTTAGGCATCATACAGTCTGGGTTCTGGCATCAATTTGCGCTTACAGCACATAGTCCTGTAGGAATGGATCCTGACGCCTATGGCGTGATACCTCACTATAATCCAATCTCGTTTGCAAACAATGATGTAGACTTTACAGATCGCACAGGTATAGATCACTCTGCTTTTAGTTATGGGTTAAAAAAATCTCTTTATAATTATATGCACGGAATTGGCTTTGATATGGACCTACAGGAGTGGTTTGATTTTGAAGTACCTCGTACAACTATTCAACCAGAGTATATTGAGAATTGTTTACAAACGGAGGTGACGCTCTCTGAAAAATCTACTTCAAAAATAGTATGGTTAGGAAGTACACCCATTGTCACCGAATTTAAAAAGAAAAAGCGCTGTTTAGTTTCTCTAGTATTTATGGATAATACAGATGAGTTCTCTATTATTCTAGAGAAAAACCAAGCGGAATGGTTACTTAAAACCTTACCCTTACTTTCACTTGAATCTGAGAAAAGTCTCACTTTTGGCCAACTCAAAAAGGATTTTGAGACAGAAATTGATGATTTTGAACTTTTTTGGTTTTCAAAGCCTATACATCAGCTTCGGGATTCAAATTTGCTAGTCTTATAGTTTTTTGACGAGAAATACTTACACATTATAACAAAAAAAATTTGGGCATTAAAAATGCGATAAATCAAATGTTCGATTTACCGCATTTAAATGAAGATATGACTTATTAAATAGTCGTATTCTCCACTTGAACTTTACCTAGTGCATCGCCTATTAACGTATCGCCTTTAATAATTTCGAAGGTGCACTTATTAGCTACATCGTCATTTAAGACACGGACTAATATTTGTGCTACATCATCTCTAGAAATCTCTCCACTTTCGTTAAGTGAGTTTGATAGTTTTATCTTTTCAGTAGCCTTATCATTGGTCAATGAACCCGGGCGAACAATTGTGTAATTTAACTTACTATTTTTAAGGTGCTCATCAGCATTATGCTTTGCCCAGAGATACTCATGTAAATCATCTGCCTTTCCTGGTTCATCGGCTCCCAAAGAGCTTAACATGACGAATTTATGAATATTAGAATTTTGAGCAGCATCCACTAATTTTATTGCTCCCTGCTCATCTACTTCTTTTACCTTTTTTCCTCCAGAACCGGCTGCAAAAATTACTTTATCAGCACCGTTAACAGTTTGAGAAACATCTCCTTCAAGATCACCCATTACTGTTTTAATACCACGAGACTCAAAGTGTTCTTTTTGAGATTCCTTACGCACCATGGCGATAGGCTCAAAATATTGAGATTCGTTTAAAAGATTTATAATTTTATTTCCTGTGGTGCCTGTTGCACCTGCTACGACAATTTTTTCCATAGCTTCAAGATACGTCGCAAATGCTATGTTTTAAAATAGTTCACACGTTTTTAACCACTTCTTAGGACAGATTTATACTTACTTTAATAGGTAAGGTAGTTCATCAGAAAATGGTGTTCACTTGAACATTAATGATATCTTTGAAATAATTTTTAAAGCCTCATTGTAACTGCTTTCAAAACTCATGGTATTGATGTTGTCAGTAGCTTTTACAGAAGAAAAATAAGAAACCAGCTTCTCTGTAGGCATATTACCTGTTAACTCATCTTTTGCCATAGGGCAACCTCCAAAACCTTGTATTGCACCATCAAATCTTCTACAACCAGCTTGATAGGCGGCATCTACCTTCTCATGCCATTTGGTTGGGGTGGTGTGTAAATGTGCCCCAAACTCCACGTCTTTATACCGTGGAATTAAGTTCGAAAATAAATAATCTATTGTTTCGGGTTCTGAACTTCCTATAGTATCAGAAAGTGATAAAATCGTTACCCCCATCTGGTACAATTTATCAGCCCACTCTCCCACTATATCTACATTCCAAGGGTCTCCGTATGGATTACCAAATCCCATAGATATATACACAACTAATTCTTTTGAATGTGTATGAGCAAGCTCAATTACATCTCGTAGTAGCGCTACAGATTGATCGATTGTTTTATGCGTATTACGCATTTGGAAATTTTCAGATATGGAAAATGGATAGCCCAAATAGTCTACCATCTCATGTTGTACAGCATCTTGAGCCCCACGCAAGTTTGCCACGATCGTAAGTAATTTGCTGTCGGTTTTTGAAAGGTCTAGACTGTGCAATACTTCTGCACTATCCTTCATTTGTGGGATCGCTTTTGGAGAGACAAAGCTCCCTACATCAATGGTGTCAAAACCACAGCGTAGTAACGATTGAATATATTGCACCTTAGCTTCGGTAGGGATCCATTCTTTAATCCCTTGCATTGCATCCCGAGGACACTCTATTATTTTTATACGATTACTCACTATGTAAAAATAACAGTTTAGAAACTGACACCATAGAAAGTTTTAAGCTAAAATGAGGATTGGATACATCATTGAAAAATGTTATCAAATGTGAGTATTCTTTATTCCGCTTTCGCGAAAGCGTGCTTCTCTATAATCTTATCTACACAATTAATACCGTCAATCGCCGCAGAAATAATTCCACCCGCATACCCAGCTCCTTCCCCACAAGGATATAACCCTTTTACATCCACATGTTCTAGCGTTTCCCACTCTCGCGGAATAGAAACAGGAGACGATGTGCGACTTTCTGGTGCGTGAATCACAGCATCATTAGTAAGATATCCTTTCATCTTTTTTCCAAACGACACAAAGGCTTTTTTTAATCGCTTAGATAGGATGTCTGGAAGCACCTTATTAAGGTCTACAGATACGATCCCTGGTTGATACGATGTTTTTGGAAAATTCTTGGAGACTCTCCCGTCAATAAAATCACGCATGCGTTGTGCTGGAGCTGCCTGTGTTTTACCAGCTGCCTCCCAGCAAGCTCTTTCAACTGACTTTTGAAAATCTAAACACACGAAAGGATCACCTTCCTTAAAATTAGGTAAGTCCTCTGGATTGACACTTACCACAATCCCAGAATTTGCATACGGATTGTCTCTTTTACTAGGACTCCATCCATTAGTCACTATTTCTTCTTGATTTGTTGCACAAGGAGCAATAATTCCCCCCGGACACATACAGAAAGAATACACGCCTAATCCATCAACTTGTTGCACCAGACTATAGGAAGCAGGAGGTAAATATGGATTATCACCATCTGAGTGGTATTGAATAGCATCTATTAATTCTTGCTGATGCTCAATCCGCACACCTATTGCAAAGGGTTTTGCTTCGATCTTAATGTTACGTTTATGCAGCAAGTAAAAGATATCACGAGCACTATGTCCTGTGGCAAGAATAACATTGGAGTAGGAAAGCCATTCCCCATCATTTATTTGAATACCGCTTATCGTGTTTTCTTCAACTTTTATGTCTGTGAGCTTACTATTAAAATGAACTTCTCCGCCATATTGAATAATCGCCTCCCGCATAGAAGTAATTATTTTAGGTAACTTATTGGTCCCAATATGTGGATGCGCATCTACAAGTATATCTTCTACAGCCCCAAAATGAACAAACCATTCTAAAGCTTTAAGTACATTCCCTCTTTTTTTTGATCTGGTGTACAATTTACCATCGGAGTAGGTACCTGCTCCCCCTTCTCCAAAACAGTAATTGGAATCAGAATTAACAATGTGATCTTTGTTTATGGCTGCAAGATCACGACGCCTAGCCCTTACATCCTTACCTCGCTCATAGATGATAGGTTTTAAGCCACCTTCCACAGCTCGCAATGCTGCATATAGTCCAGCAGGACCAGCTCCTATAATTGCGATTACTGGGGCGTTTGAAACATCTTGAGGAACAAATGGTGGTATTTTAGCACGTTCTTCATCTTTCTTCCAGAATTCAATTTGAAGTGAAATTTTTACTGGAGATTTGCGAGCATCAATACTACGCTTGCGTATATCCCATTCCCGGACATCATCAGCTCTTAATCTGGCCTTTTTAAAAGCAACTTCTGCAATGTAATCATCATCTTCTGCTTGGTGTGGTAATACGTTTATTTGTACAAGTGTTGACATAACGCGAAGATACGTTGTTCATTATTTTAAATCCATTATAAATCAACTTGAGGATTGGAAATAAAATGGATTGGGCTGCTACCACGTCCTATACGCGCGACTTAAAATGATACTAGAAAGTGTTCTAATCTATTTCTTCGTAGTCAATATACTCTCCTACCACTTCACTAGATTTCTTAGGGACGTCTTTTTGAGGAGCTTGGCTAGCGCTTGTCTGTTGCTGAAACCCCTTAAAGGCGCTTTGCATTTTTTCACCTGCTTTTTTTGTGAGATATTTTACGATGTACGGCCAGAGAAGTTTAGCTAAAAAACGTATTCCAAAGTATACAAGCAGTATAATGGATAGAGTCTTTAGGAAACTTGGTATTTCTGCTACTAATAGCATATTTGAAAATTTTGACCAAAATTAATAATTTATACAAGCAACAATACCGAACAGAACCCTAAAAAAAAGATAAATTCTCATATATTTGAATACTAACCCTGTTCCTATGAAGACGTATTTAGATCCGATACTATTTTTTGTTGTCCTCTCTGTGAGTTTTTCCATAAATGCTCAATATACAGAAACTATAAATTCAAATAGACCTGGCCAATCGCAAGGTGCTTTTAGCGTGGGTAGATCTGTAATTCAATTAGAGACAGGCTTTGACATAGGGAACGACAATCATGCGTTGTTAAGAACAGATACGGACATCACTGGTTTTGATACAGCATTGAGGTATGGGCTTTTTTTTGAGCAGCTAGAGCTTAATGCCAATTTTAGATACCAACGCAATGAAATAAATTTTACTTCTGGGAGTGCTAATCCCGAAGTAAAAACAGGCATCGAAACCTTACAAGCAGGTGCAAAGTATCTTCTGTATGATCCTTATAAATATGCAAAAGATGAAGTAAATCTTTATAGCTATCACGCAAACAGAAGGTTTAAATGGAAAACACTTATCCCAGCAGTGAGTGTATATGGTGGGGCAACTTTTGATTTTGAGAATAATCAAATTTATCCATTAAGAGAAGCTGGTGTAAGTCCTACGGCAGCGATAATTACTCAAAACAATTGGGGACGTTGGGTGTGGGTGAATAATATAATTTTAGGAAGAATAGGATCAGCATATCCCTCTACTACTTGGATTACTACGATGACACACTCCATAAGTTCAAAGTTAGCAGGGTTTGGTGAATATCAAATAATAAGTGGAGATTTGTATGCCGACTATTTATTTAGAGCTGGTGCTGCCTATCTCTTTACTGACGATTTTCAAATAGATGTTAGTGGCTTAGTAAATTTAAAAAATACACCCTCACGTTGGAATATTTCAGCAGGTCTTTCATATCGTTTAGATTTACATAAAAAAGATGATATTTTGAAAGACACCTCTAAAGGTGATGAAAAAATAGATACCTCTACTAAAACATCCCGAAAAGGGAAGAATCAAAGAAAACGTAAAGATGCAGTAAATCCAGACGGATTATAAATAACTTAATAAAATAGATCGATATCTAGATGATTACCCTCAAAGAAATGAAGACATCTGCAGAGCTTAAGCAATTTGTTAAGTTCCCATTTGCACTATATAAGGACGAAAAAAATTGGGTGCCACCACTTATTAACGATGAGTTGGAAAGTATGGATCCTAAAAAAAACCCTGTATTTAAGAATGCTGAGGCACGATATTTTATCGCTTTCGCGAAAGCGGAAAACGGAAAAGAAATAGCTGTAGGAAGAATATGTGCTATCATAAATCATATTGAAGTTAAAGAGCAAGGAAAGCCAAAAATGAGGTTTGGCTGGTTTGATGTAATTGACGATATCGACGTTACTAAAGCGCTTCTTGCAAAAATATCTGAAATAGGAAAAGAGAACTCTCTTGACTATATGGAAGGACCGGTAGGTTTTTCAAATATGGAGAAAGCAGGTATTTTAATAAAGGGGTTCGAACATCGTAATACGATGATTACGTGGTACAATTTCCCCTATTACAAAGATCATTTTGAACAACTAGGATTTGAAAAAGCTTCAGAATGGGTAGAATTTAAAATTCAAATAGACCCACCAGAAAAGCAAAATCCAAAAGTGGCTAAGTTTGCAAATATCATTACCGAAAGATATAAATTAAGACCACTTGAATTTAAGTCTACGGCAGAGGTACGCCCTTATGTAGATGATATGTTTGATTTGCTCAATAAAACTTATAACACCCTAAGCACGTTTGTGCCTATTCAACAGTATCAAATAGATCATTATAAAGAAAAATACATCAAATATATTCACCCAGATTTTATCAAGTGTATACAAGATGAAAATGGAAAATTAGTAGCGTTTGCGATTACTATGCCTTCCTTTAATAACGCCCTTAAAAAAGCAAACGGTAGTTTATTTCCCTTTGGATTTTATCACTTATTGAAGGCTAAAAAGAAAAATGACACTGCCGCTTTTTATTTGATAGGTATAGATCCAGAATATCAAAATAAGGGGGTTACTGCTGTTATATTTCAGAAAATGCAAGAGCTTTTTAATTCACGAGGTATCACTCAGGTAGAGACGAATCCTGAGCTGGAAGAAAACAAAGCCATACAACAATTATGGAAAAACTATGAGCACGTATTACACAAAAGAAGACGCACCTATAGAAAAGAATTGTAAGAGCGATATCATATAATTAAACTAACGATTTAAGAAGATGAACATTGATAGTAGTTTCATACTTATCAAACTGCTTGTTGATTTTGGGTTAGTAGTGTTAATCTGGATGGTGCAATTAATTATTTATCCTGGATTTCTTTATTTAGAAAGACAGCTTCTTTTGGAATGGCATGAAAAATATACGAGAGCGATTACCTACATCGTCGCTCCCTTAATGTGTGTACAATTATTGCTAGCATCTTATGCTGTTTTTTGGGTTCTTATGGACGCTTACAACATAGCGTATTTTGCTTTAGTACTTCTTACTTGGTTACTCACTATGGTACTTTTTGTTCCCGTCCATAATAGAATTAGTTATAATACGTATACAGAAGCCGACTTACAAAAGTTAGTAAGCCGCAATTGGTGGCGAGTTTTAGTTTGGGTAATAATTTTAGTATTGGAAATTCTGAAGCTTAAAAATTAAAAAATAACTTCAAGTACTGGATATTTATAATTCAGAATCATAGCCAAAAAAAACTCCGCTATTATAGCGGAGTTTTTTAATTAAAACGTGAAGCAAATTAAGCTGCGTTTTGCTTTTTAATTAAATTTAAAGCACTTCCTTCACGATACCAAGCAATTTGTGCATCGTTATAAGTGTGGTTTACTTTAATAGTATCCTTGCTCCCATCTGCATGAACAATCTCAACAGTAAGAGGTTTGTCTGGTGCAAACTGTGCAATATCCAAGAAGTTAAAAGTGTCATCCTCTTGTATAAGGTCATAATCTGCTTCGTTTGCAAACGTAAGACCAAGCATCCCTTGTTTCTTAAGGTTTGTCTCGTGTATACGCGCAAATGATTTTACAATCACCGCAGCAACACCTAAGTGACGTGGCTCCATGGCTGCGTGCTCACGTGAAGAGCCTTCTCCGTAGTTGTGATCTCCCACTACTACAGTTTTGATTCCTGCTTTTTTATACTCACGTTGTGTATCTGGTACACCACCAAATTCACCAGTTAATTGATTCTTGACAAAGTTTGTTTTTTTACCAAAAGCATTTACTGCTCCTATCAAACAGTTATTAGAAATGTTATCTAGATGCCCACGGTATCGTAACCAAGGCCCTGCCATCGAAATATGGTCTGTTGTACATTTTCCAAAAGCTTTGATAAGTAATTTCATCCCTTGCATCTCACTATCTTGGATAGGCTCAAAAGGAGTCAATAACTCTAAACGCTCAGAATCTTCTGCAACAATTACTTCTACATGACTACCATCTTCTTCTGGAGCTAGGTATCCATTTTCCTCAACCTCGAAACCTTTAGGGGGAAGTTCCCATCCTGTAGGCTCATCAAACATTACTTCTTGACCATCTTCCGTTAAAAGCGTGTCTTTAAGCGGATTAAAATCTAAACGTCCAGAAATGGCGATTGCAGCAGTAATCTCTGGAGACGCTACAAAGGCGTGTGTATTAGGGTTTCCATCTGCACGCTTTGCAAAGTTTCTATTGAACGAGTGTACAATACTATTCTTAGGTGCATTTTTAGGATCACTGTAACGTGCCCATTGACCGATACAAGGTCCACACGCATTGGTAAAAATTTTGGCATCTAGTTTTTCAAAAATACCTAAAATCCCATCACGATCTGCTGTGTATCGTACTTGCTCAGATCCAGGGTTGATACCCAGCTCTGATTTCATTTTGATACCTTTATCTAACGCTTGTTGTGCAATAGATGAAGCTCTTGACAAATCTTCGTATGAAGAATTTGTACAAGATCCTATAAGTCCCCACTCTACTGTGAGTGGCCACTCATTTTTAGTCGCTTTTTCTGTCATATCACTTCCTACAGAGGTAGAAAGATCTGGTGTAAAAGGTCCATTAAGTAAGGGACCTAACTCAGAAAGGTTTATTTCTATAACCTGATCAAAATACTGTTCAGGATTTGCATACACTTCAGCATCTGCTGTAAGGTATTCTTTTATATTATTTGCAGCATCTGCCACATCAGAACGATCTGTCGCACGTAAATAGCGCTCCATCGACTCGTCATAACCAAAAGTAGAAGTTGTTGCTCCTATCTCTGCTCCCATATTACAGATAGTTCCTTTACCTGTACAAGACATAGATGTTGCTCCAGGTCCAAAATATTCTACAATCGCTCCTGTCCCACCCTTCGCGGTAAGAATCTCAGCAACCTTAAGTATTACATCTTTTGGTGCTGTCCATCCTGAAAGTGTTCCCGTAAGTTTAACACCTATTAATTTTGGAAATTTAAGCTCCCATGCCATACCTGCCATAACATCAACCGCATCTGCTCCTCCTACACCAATGGCGACCATTCCAAGACCTCCTGCATTTACGGTGTGAGAATCTGTTCCAATCATCATTCCACCAGGAAAGGCATAATTTTCAAGGACAACTTGGTGAATAATTCCAGCACCTGGTTTCCAAAAACCTATTCCGTATTTATTAGATACAGACTCTAAGAAATTAAATACCTCACTAGAAACGTTATTGGCATTTTTAAGATCTTTTACAGCCCCTTCTTTTGCCTGTATTAAGTGATCACAATGTACCGTTGTAGGTACAGCAACTTGAGGCTTTCCAGCTTGCATAAATTGTAACAACGCCATTTGAGCGGTTGCATCTTGACAAGCAATACGATCTGGAGCAAAGTCAACATAGTCTTTTCCACGTGTAAAAGCTTTAGAAGGCGTTCCTTCCCATAAGTGGGAATATAAAATTTTCTCAGAAAGTGTTAAAGGCTTTCCTACAAGATCACGAGCAGTATCCACACGCTCAGCCATCGTAGCATAAACCTTCTTGATCATATCAATATCAAATGCCATATAATAGGTATTAGTTTGTTAAAATAACCGCTCAACAATTGCGGGTCACGAAAATACGAAATACACCCTACAATAACAATAGTAAGGAGGTTTAGCTCGGCCTAGTGGTCAATATTATGAACTGCTGTGAAATTTTCGCTATTTTTTGCCATTTTCTAAATAAAAAAAGCCTCAAATTACATTATCTGTAATTTGAGGGATAACTAATTTCTATGAGCAATCCGCTTTCGCGAAAGCGTACTAAAACAAGCTCTTAATGATAGCTTCAATACTAATACCTTCTGCCTCTGCTTTGTAATTTTTTATCATTCTGTGACGCAGTATTCCAGAAGCCACTGCCTGTACATCTTCGATATCTGGTGAAAATTTTCCAGTAATAGCCGCATTACTTTTTGCCGCTAGAATTAAATTTTGCGAAGCTCTAGGACCGGCTCCCCAATCTACATAATCTGCAATCATTTGTGTTGCTTTTGGCGTATTAGGTCTCGTTTTACTTACTAGCGTTACTGCATACTCTATGACATTATCTGCAACGGGAATACGACGTATGAGCTGTTGAAAATCGATTATTTCTTGAGCCGAAAATAATGGATTTATAGAGGGCTTTGCATCTGTAGTAGTAGCTTTTACAACATCTACTTCCTCCTCAAAAGAAGGATAATCCAAATGTATGGAAAACATAAATCGATCCAACTGAGCTTCGGGCAACGGGTAGGTTCCCTCCTGCTCTATAGGGTTTTGAGTAGCTAGGACAAAGTAGGGTAAAGTTAAATTATATCGTTGACCAGCCACAGTAACCACCCGTTCTTGCATTGCTTCTAGTAAAGCAGCTTGTGTCTTAGGCGGTGTTCTATTAATCTCATCTGCTAGAATGATATTCGAAAAAATAGGGCCTTTGATAAATTTAAAATTTCGAGACTCATCTAATATTTCGGAACCTAATATATCGCTAGGCATTAGATCTGGTGTAAATTGTATTCGTTTAAAATCTAACCCTAATGCTGTCGCAATCGTATTAACCATTAATGTTTTTGCAAGCCCTGGAACCCCCACTAACAAGGCATGCCCTCCTGAAAATACTGACAAAAGAATCTCATCAATAACCTTTTCTTGCCCTACAATAATTTTTGAAATTTCTGCTTTAAGCGCCTTGTGCTTTTCTACAAGGTTTTTAATAGCTGCAACATCAGACATACATTATTTTTTTAACCAATTACTTACAAATACACAGTCACGATTATCTCCATTTATTTTGATATACGTTTCCTCAATTTTTTCTTTCTGCCATTTTGCGATCGCATTGATTTGTTTTTCTTTAAGTGCTAAATCTTTAATCTTTACGTAATCCAGCACATAGTCAGCTTTATGCTCCTTACTAAGATTTTTTACAGTGTAAATCATATAACGCGTGTTTCCTGTTCTTCCTGGGTCATTAAAGATAAGTGAAACTTCGTTTTCTTTAAGGTTACTTACCTTAGGATAAATATCTGGATCGAGTTTTGTTAATTCAAAACGTTTTATAAGCGTTTGAGGATTTACTAGTGCTCCACCTTCGAACTTAGTTTCTTTTTCATCAGAAAATTCTCTTGCTGCTTGTTCAAAAGTCAATTCTTTTGCAAGAATTCTTTTACGAATGGTTTCTATACGATCTTTTGCCTCTTCCTCTTGTTGTTTGCCTATCTCTGGAACTAGAAGTATGTGACGTATATCTAAATTATCTCCCTTTACTTTATCTAAAGTTACGATATGAAACCCAAATTCTGTTTCAAAGGGTTCGCTTACTTCTCCTTCTTGTAAAGAAAATGCAACGTCTCTAAATTCTTTTACGAGTCCCGTACCACGATTGACACTCATGTATCCACCATCACCGCGTGTTCCTCCATCATCAGAGTATAAAACAGCTTTTGTAGCAAAGCTACTTCCATTTTCTAGGACATCTGCTCTAAAACTATTTAATCGGTCAATTACTTTTTGGCGTGCTTGTTCTGTAGCTTTTGGCTCTATAACGATTCTAGACAACTCCAATTCTACGCCTATAGTTGGAATTTCTTCTTTTGGAATTTGGTTGAAGAATGTTTTAATTTCATCTGGAGTAACTTCTACAGACTCGATAATTTTAGCATTCATTTTCTCAGATAAAATATTATCCTTTCTGATGGTATATAACTCTGCTCGCAAATCGGCTATATTATCCTTTTTATAAAATTCTAATACTTTTTGCTCAGAACCCAGTTGGGCGGAAAATCGAGCGATTAATTGATCTACCTCAGAATTTATTCTGCTATCGGAGACTACTAAGCTATCTTGAACCGCTTGATGCGATAGTAATTTGCTTTCTAATAGATTACCAAATACCTGACATGGGGTAACATCTGCGGCAGACCTCCCTTGACTTTTAATTTCAAATAAAAATTGATCAATATCACTTTCTAGTATGATGTAGTCTCCTACTACCCCAGCTACACCATCAACCTTAAATTTTGTAAAGGGTTTTACAGAATCTTTTACAATAACTTGTGGAGCTATCATTGTATTTTTAACAACAACTTCTGTTGTGGTAATCGTGTCTTCTTGTGCAGTTGCAATTTGAAGAGCAAACAGCACTACAATAATCTTAATCGTATATTTCAAATTCTTTGTTTTTAATTGCATCATCCTTAATCTCCTTTTCTAGCTTTCTGATAAGTGCTAGTTTCCTTTTATTTATAATAATTTGATTGATAGTAGGCCGAACGTACTGTAAAGGTGCCATTTCGTTGCGGTCTAATGTCTTTTTAACGGCGATCAAATATAATCCTAATGAATCGCGTAATTGTATAAAGTTCGATTTTTTTAATACACTACCTGCATTGTCTGAAGTGATTGCATTAACCTGTTGAATCACTGCACTACTTTTTACCCAAATAGAATCATTCAGAAAAAAGTTCTTAAATTGAAATCTCAATGAGTCCAGCGCAGCAATATCCTCTTTTTTAGATCCTTTTAAATAGTTTTCAATCTCTTTCACTTCATAATCATCAGCTACTAAAACAAACCTAAACTGAACCAATGGTTCATTGAGTTTAAAATTAGTTTTATTTTGCTCGTAAAACTGTAAGGCTTCATTATCACTTACTAAACTATCTAAATTAGAATTGATTAAAACATCGGAATAATACCTAGTATACAAATCGCTTCTATAGTTGGCAACCAACTTCTCAAAATTCTCTTGAACTGGTTTTCCTACATTACGCATAGCGCCATCGAGTAATAATTGGCTCGTTGCCCAAGTATTGATATAATTTTGAATAAAGCTTGAAGTATCAGCTATGACAGCCGTCTTCATAACCTCATTAATATCATCTTGTGTAAGGTAATGGTCATTTACCCTTGCGACATAGTCACCTGACTCATCCGTTTTAAAAAATTTACAACTAGTCAATAGTAAAGACACGGTCAATATGAAAATAATAGTATGTTTATTTATTATCATATGAACTTGAAATTTGTAATAAAATTTTATTCTCTACAGTAATAGTTGCATTTTTCCGTAATTTCTTAACCATAATTGCCTCAAGTTCTTTTTGGTAGTCATTCATTACCTTCCCTTTAACGTCATCTATATTATTTGAGTCATACTGAGCTAAATTTTTTTGAAAATAAGATTCTAATCCCGTTGCGTCATTTATCGCTGCCTCCCAAACATTATCTTGTAGGAAATCAAATACTAACAAGCCCTCCTTGTATTCTTTTAACAGCATGAAAAACGCTACGTTTTCCTTTTCTAAGTTTTGTAAATAATAACTCTTAAGTGTTGTATCTATCCAACGATTAATTTCCGACCTAATGAAGGATTGCTGAATATTATTTGGGTTTTTAATTCTTCTTACTTTAATACTTAAATAATCAAAAAGTTCTTTGTAATTGTATGTCGTTTCTCTAACTGTCAATGCAATTTTATTAGATTGATCTTCACTCAGATATTGCGTTTCACTATTAAAAAATTCATCAAAAAATGATATTAATTCCTCGTTTTCATGAACGCCATACTTTTGACGTAGTTTATCGTATAAGGTTTGATCGATTACCTTAGATCTTGTGTCGCGAGTTACCTTTTGGGTAAGCGCTTCTCTTAATTCTACTAGAGGTTTGATAGGCTCTCTATTTAAAAGCATTACAATATGCCATCCATAATCGGTTTCAAAAGGTTTGCTATACTCATTTTTAGTTTTAAGCAAGAATGCTTGCTTTTCAAATACTTTACTTCGTAATTGACCTTGACTAAATTTTTGAAGTTTACCCCCTTTTAAAGAAGAACTTTTATCGTCACTATACGTTCGTGCTAGCAAAGTAAAATCCTCACCATTTTCTAGCATCTGTTGTACTTGTTTAATTTTTTGCTCAGCTGCTATTGACGAGTCTGGTTGCTTATGAGCAATCATAATATGCGCAACTTCTATCAAACCTAAAGATTTTCTGGTGGCCGTGGGTTGTACGATGTGATATCCAAATTCTGTTCTAAAAGGCATGGAAACATCAGCAATCTTAGTGTGATACGCATTATTTTCAAAAGGATATACCATTTTAAAAGCTCCAAACCAGCCTAAATCTCCTGCATTATTTTTTACAGAAGGATCATCACTTATCTCTCTAGCCACTTGGCCAAAATCTTCTCCATTTATGATACGTTGCCTAGCCTTTAAGATGCGATTATAAGAAGAAAGTGTATCTGTTAAATCTTTGATTTTTACAAGAATGTGCCTAGCATTCACCTCATTTATAATTCTATAATATGCCTCATTTACCAAGGTGTCTGTAACCTTCGTATTTTTAATAAATTTTTGAGCCAACTGGTCACGATACGTTTTAAGCTCTTTTTTATAGTCACCATTAGTAGCATATCCTTGGGTGATTGCCTCTTGTACTTTTAATTTGTAGTCAATAAAAAGTTGAAGATACTCTACGAGAGAAGTTTTTTGAGAAGTAGCAATAATCTCTCTGTTTCTTTTGTAACTATTTAAAAATTCTTCCGTTGTTATTTGCTCATCATTAATTGTGAGTAAAATTGTTTGGTCTTGACCAAAACACATTCCAGAAATTAAAAAAAATAATAGTAACACTTTACTCATAAGTAAACATAAAAATTGTGCAAAAATAAGAATAATCAACTGGAGTACAAATAACAACTCAAACTCCATAAAAACAATGGCTATTGCTACCTTTGTGATTGTAACTTTATATTATTTAAAATATTTTGGATCGTTTAAAATTAATTTGGGACTTTAGAGGGCCAGATGCCCATAAAATCGCAGCACATCATGTGATTCATTTAAAGGAGTATGCTTTCGCGAAAGCGTTATCTCATCCACATACAGCTGTTGAGGATATACATAGCAACCACTCTATTGCCTATCTGGTCGTAGACAAAGAGGCTATGAAACTCGTTAGAGATGCCCTTAAACCCCATCGCGGACAGCTTTTTATTGAAAAATAATCCTATGGCATAGATATTGTCTTCTATCTCATATATTTGCACGCGCAAACCATAATTCTTAAAAATAAATCCAAATAATGAAAAAATTAGTCCTTAGCACGTTCGTGGTACTTTTTACAGCAGTAAGCTTTGCACAGACCAAAGTAGGTACTGTGGATGCAGATTACATTTTATCCCAAATGCCAGAGCTTGCACAAGCGCAAGAAGCTTTAAAAACATATAACCTAGATCTTGAAGCGCAATTAAAAACAAAAATGACAAACTATGAAACTGTCGTTAAAGCTGCAGAAGCTAACTTCAAAACGATGACAGATGCTGAAAAGATTGCAAAACAAGAGGAAGTAGTGGGGCTTGAAGATGATATTAATAAATTCAGAACAAATGGATCACAACTAGTTCAAATGAAGCAAAATGACTTGCTTAGACCTCTTTACAAAAAAATAGGCGATCAAGTTAATACTTATGCAAAAGCAAACGGATATACTCAAATAATTAACACGACTGGATCTAATAATACACTGGCTTATCTTGACCCTGCTTATGATATTACTCTTGTGGTTTTGACACAAATGGGAATCACGGTTAAACAAGATTAACTTGTTGTAAAGCTTTATATAAAAACCGCCACAGGCGGTTTTTTTAATGCTATTTATTTAAAATAGTATGCAAATCTGGTTTAAAATAATTAGGCCCTTTAAGTACTTTTCCATCATCGCGATAAATAGGCTTTCCATCCATGCCTAGCTTGCTCATATTACTGCGTTGTATCTCGTTAAAAATATCTTCTATCTTATCCTGCATACCGTGTTCTAAAATTGTTCCGCACAAAATATAAAGCATATCCCCTAGCGCGTCTGCCAATTCTACTAAATCTCCAGCTTTTGCAGCTTCTAGATATTCTTCGTTTTCTTCCTTCATTAATTTATAGCGAAGTAGAATTTTTGATTGAGGTAATTGCGCTGTGGGCGCGAGTTGCTTATCAAGACCATAGGTATCATGAAACAAAGTGACGGCTGCTAATTTATTTTTCATAATTTATAATTAAGTGCACGCTTTCGCGAAAGCGTAGTCGTACGTATTTTTACAATCTCTAAATGTACTTGAATGTTCACACCTGGAAAGATTGCTTTTGTTATTTTTTTTATCATCATCTTCATCATAGCAATGGTCTGGAGCTATAGAAAAGATCTTGGACTACACAAAAAACAATATAAAGGTAGCAAATGGATTCTTTTAGGCTTTATCGGTTTTATAGGCTTACTATTTCTTATTAAATTGATTCTCAAACCATAAGTTAACTAAGTTTACTTTATATTTAAATCTCAATTACTTCTTAGGAGTGAAATATACCCATTATTGGGTATGTTACTTATGAGATTTAATCACTTTATTTGAGTACTAAATCAAACTACTTATGAATCATACATTATTAGAGGGAACTTTTATTAAAAAAGATACAGGTAGATGGCAAGGTATATATGCCAGTCAAAATTATGGAACTTTCTATACTGTTTACGCAAAGCTAGATCTTGAAAATAATATGGCTAAGGGCATGCACTTATATATCGTAAATTATAAGGGTATTATTGATATCGGTTTTAATGATGCGTCAACCACCATAGCTACTGACGATGCTCTCAACCTTGACAAGGTTTTGATAGTAGAATTTGGAATAATAGGATTAAGTAATTTAAGTGAATCTTATCTCAATTTTAGCAACCCAATAGATAGTAATAATATAGATACTATAGTCTTTGAAAGACTGTTACACCCATTATTTGGTCTTAATAAAGCTTGGAATCAACATGTATTTGATACAGAGTTTTACTTCAGAAATGGAACTGAAGATTCTCCATTACCTAAATCAAAATCAAGACCTGGTTATTTTGATTATGAAGGTGAAAAGGCAAATTACGATGATGAAGGAATTATCGCATTCAGCCGTAACTGCCATCAATCTATTATAAAAGCCATTTAATTTTTGAAGAATTTTGTAATAGGATTCATTTTACTACTTGGATTAAACGTTGGCGCCCAAGATTCAGCAGCTATAGATTCACTTTTTACTTATTTGAACGAGGGGAAATTCAAAGAAGCTAGCGCTGTTACTATAGAAAATACGGAGATAAATAATATTCGAGAAAAGCTGATAAAAGTTATTTTGCTAGACGATGTCTACAATCCAACTCTTCTTGATGAGTCCAGTTATAGTGAAGATCAAAAGGTTAATAAGTGCATAATTAATTTAATAAATGGCTATTCACTAATAAGCTTTACAGATCGTAGGACAGACGCTTATAGATTTCTCAGAAAAGCGTATGAACAATCTAAAGAAATTAAAAATATAAAAGTTCTTCGCTTTGCACTTCTAAGCCTTTTAGAATATTATAAAAAAGGATCCCTTCAAAACGATGCTACCTATGTGCAATATCTAAAAGCATATAAGGAGTTAATTGACAAACCAACACATAGCTTTCTATATAATTCATACTTGTCAAATCTGCAATCGCAACAAGAATTATATAATGATACCTCTAAGAGAGCATCGTTATTTGATCAACTACAGAATAAACAAGACGTTCTTTATCCAAAAATCAAAAAAAATTCTTTTTTAAAATCTATCTATAATTATGAGAAGGGGAATTTTTTAGTCAAAAGAGATCCTACAAGAGCATTAGATCTTTACAATAGATCATTGAATGATACAAATCGTCTTGATAATCTATTCATTAATACTTATGACTTCCTGCTTAATAGATCTAGAGCTTATGCTGTACTTAACCAAAATGAAAAAGGGTTAGAGGACATCTACCGCTCAAAAAATCAAAAAACAGCTATAGATACTAATATTCGTAAACTTATAACTGCCTCCTATGCGGGCGATTACCACTTATCACTCAAAAGGTATGATTCTGCTCTTTTCTATATGAGAGAAGCCAGATATTTAGGGTATGAATTCAATTTCCAAAAGCATAACACAGAAGTTTCAAAAATAAAAGTAGCCTTAGATACAGCAGAAAAAGAAAAAGAAAATCTCATTCTCAATGCACAGCGTAACAGAAATAAAACAATCGCAATAGCCCTAGGGGTTTCTTTGCTGCTTCTATCAACCATTGGAATTCTATCCTACTTAAACATAAAAAGAAAACAACGGATTGCAGAGCAAGAAAAAGAACTTGAGGTTCAAAAAACATCGACCTTGTTAAAGGAACAAGAAATAAATACCATAAATGCCATGGTACAGGGTCAAGAAAAAGAACGATTACGCATAGCTAGAGATTTACATGATGATCTAGGAGGAACACTTGCCGCTGTGAAAATGCATATTGGAAATCTTCAAACTCATATTGATAGAAAGGAAAATCCTGAGCAATTGTTAGAAAAGCTTAATGACTTAACTTCTATTGCCTACAATAGAGTTCGTAGTATCGCACATGAACGTAATGTTGGGGTTATGGCAGATAAAGGTCTTGTTCCTGCGATTAAAAGTCTAACTGAGAAAATTTCCTCCGCGCGAAATTTAGAAATTAGTTTTGAAACATATGGCTTGACCAACCGTATTTCTAACAATTTAGAAATTACCATTTTTAGATTCGTACAAGAACTCATTACGAATATTATCAAACATGCATATGCCACAGAAGCAACTATATCCATGACACAACATGACAAAGAATTAAATATCATAGTTGAAGACAATGGTCGCGGTTTCAAAGTTGGAAAGCTTGTAGAAAAAGATGGTATGGGACTAGGAAGTATAGAGCGTCGGGTAGAATTTCTTGAAGGAACCATGGAAGTAGATAGTACAATAGGAAGAGGAACTCATATTATAATCGATATACCATTATGATCACAGTAGCTATAGCAGAAGACCATCAAGCACTAATGGATGGCATACAACTCCTTTTTAGATACAATGAAGACATTGCTATTGTAGGAATGGCAAATGATGGAGAAGAACTTTTGAAAATTGTTAAAAGAAAACAGCCTAAAGTTATCATCACAGATATTAGAATGCCAAAGATGGATGGCATTGTGGCTACCAAGAATATTTCACGAGACTTTCCACATATAAAAATTATTGCATTTTCCATGTTTGATCAAGATGCAGCTATAGAACAAATGAAGAATGCTGGTGCGTCTGGTTATGTTTTAAAAACGAGTCCACTTGACACTCTAGAAACAGCAATTTATGCTGTGTTAAGAGGTGATGAATTTTACGATGCCACACTCTTAAGTGATCACACTTCAAAAATGACAAATACTAAAAATGTTACTGTACTCTCAAAAAGTGAGAGGGAGATATTAAAACTTATTGCACAAAATATGACTAGCTCAGAAATTGCTTCTGTAAGATTCACTGCAGTTTCTACTGTTGAGAAACATCGTAAAAATATGATGCGCAAACTAAATCTAACGGGTAAAGGAGAACTATTACGATATGCTTTAGAAACAAAATATGAGTTTTAGTCTTATTCTAATAAGTTAAAATTACCCCTCAAAGGGTATGTTTTTACTAAAATTATCGCAGTATGTTTATCCCCTATGACAATTACTGCACGGATATTAAAGACCTTAAAAGAAGATAATTCTAAAAACTCATTACTAAACATCCTTGAAATAAAGCAAATACTTCTTGCTATTTCAACAATGACAGAAGAAAAAGCATTAGTAGATAGGCTAATTTACTTATTAGATATATTTACAACTCAAAAGAAGTCCATAAACAATCTTTCAAAAAGACAATATCAAATACTTACGTGTATTGGTCTTGGATTTACCACTCAAGATATAGCCATTCTTTTTAACTTAAGTAAAGATACCATAAGTACCCATCGTAAAAATATTATTAAAAAATTAGAACTATCGGGAGCCGGTCAATTGCAAAATTTCGCATATAATTACGTTACCTCTAATAATTAATGGATTACATCACAATTAACTAGATGTTTCCTGCTAAACAATATTTTTCTGAGCGAACTAAGCTTGAAAAAGAGGTTTCCCTTTCATCATTTCATTCACATTTTGAGCAACATTAGATAATACTTCTTCATTATCATGATGTTCTATAGCTTTATCTATGTAATTTGCGATTGTATGCATATCTTCTTCTATAAGACCTCTTGTAGTCACAGCCGCTGTACCTATTCTTATACCTGAAGTTACAAAGGGTGACTTATCATCAAAAGGAACCATATTTTTATTCACTGTTATGTCTGCCTTTCCTAATGCTTCTTCGACAGCTTTTCCTGTTACATTTTTATTACGTAGATCTATAAGCATCATGTGATTATCTGTACCTCCTGAAATAATATCATACCCTTTGAGCATTAAAGCTGACGCAAGTGCAGCTGCATTTTTCTTGGTTTGAATCATATAATGTAAAAACTCATCTGTAAGTGCTTCCCCAAAGGCTATTGCTTTTGCACCGATAATGTGCATTAATGGTCCTCCTTGATTTCCTGGAAAAATTCCACTATCAAGTAGCGAAGACATCATGCGCAAGCTTCCATTTTTTAATTTAATTCCAAATGGATTCTCAAAATCTTTCCCCATTAAAATCATTCCTCCTCGGGGGCCTCTAAGTGTTTTATGCGTGGTTGTAGTCACAACATGACAATGAGGTAAGGGATCTGCGATGATACCTTTTGCAATAAGTCCAGCTGGATGTGCAATATCTGCAAGTAGTATGGCTCCTACTGAGTCAGCAATTTCGCGAAAGCGTGCATAATCAATTTCTCTTGAATATGCAGATGCTCCGGCAATAATCATCTTAGGTTGCTCTGCTGAGGCAATTTCTTGAATTTTGTCATAATTAAGAAGTCCTGTTTCCTGTTCTACTCCATAAAATACAGGATTGTACAACTTCCCAGAAAAATTTACTGGAGAACCATGTGTAAGATGTCCTCCATGTGCGAGGTCAAAACCTAAAAATTTATCACCTGGTTGTAAACACGCATGGAAAACCGCCGTATTTGCTTGAGAGCCTGAGTGAGGCTGCACGTTTGCATATTCTGCTCCAAAGAGTTCTTTTGCACGATCTATAGCGAGTTGTTCTACCTCGTCTACTACTTCACATCCACCATAATATCTCTTTCCAGGGTATCCCTCAGCATATTTATTTGTAAGTACAGATCCAGCAGCCTCCATTACCTGCGTGCTCACAAAGTTTTCTGAAGCTATAAGCTCTAGCCCATTAATCTGTCTATCTTTTTCTTCTTGTATAAGGTCAAAAATTGCTGTATCGCGTTGCATAGATAATATGTTTGTTAAAGATGTGTAAAAATAAAACAATCATCTTGTAGCGTTGCTATAAATCATATATTTGAATGAGAGTTTTACAAACAATTTATCAAAAACATATATAATGCCGTTATCTGCAAATAATCCATCACTTAAAACGTGGCTCGACACCTCGAAAAATACTGATTTCCCGATTCAGAACATTCCATTTGGAGTGTTTCTCACTAAGGATGATGTGATTACCATTGGTACGCGCATAGGAGATTATGCTATTGATCTAGGCGCTTTGCATCAGTTGGGATATTTTAAGGATATTCCACTTACGGACGATATCTTTTTACAAGATACACTTAATGACTTTATAGCAGATGGTCGCAAGACGTGGCGATTAGTGCGTAATAGGATCTCAGAGATTTTTGAAGTGGATAATGACGCTTTACGCGAAAATAGCAAGGACAGAGAAACCGTTATTTTTAAAATAGAGGAGGTAGAAATGCAATTACCTGTTCAAATAGGTGATTATACAGATTTCTATTCAAGTATTGAGCATGCTACAAATGTAGGAACAATGTTTAGAGGAGAAGAAAATGCATTAATGCCAAACTGGTTACACCTACCTGTGGCTTATCATGGTAGAAGTTCTTCAGTTATTCCTTCTGGAATTCCCGTACACAGGCCTAATGGTCAGAAACTTCCTAACGGAGCAACTGAACCTATTTTTGGTCCTTCACGATTAGTTGATTTTGAGCTAGAGATGGCGTTTATTACTACAGATGCAAATAATCTTGGGGAGTCTATCTCTACGGAAGATGCAGAAGAAAATATATTTGGTCTTGTACTTTTTAATGACTGGAGCGCACGAGATATTCAAAAATGGGAATATGTTCCTTTAGGTCCGTTTCTTGCAAAAAACTTTGCTTCCTCAATTTCTCCGTGGATTGTGACTCTAGATGCACTAGAGCCTTTTAGAACAGAAAGTCCTAAACCAAAAAAGAAACTCCTTCCCTACTTACAATATTCTGGTCAAAAGAGTTTTGATATTAACCTAGAAGTAGCCATCCAACCAGAGAACAAAGTAGAAACAGTAGTGTGCAAGTCTAATTTCAAATACATGTATTGGAATATGAGTCAGCAGCTTGCGCATCATACCGTAAATGGGTGTCCAGTGAATGCTGGAGATATGATGGGAAGCGGTACATTATCTGGCAAAACAGAAGATTCTTATGGTTCTATGCTTGAGCTTTCTTGGAGAGGTGAAAAACCAGTGAAACTAAAAGAAGGTGGAGACCGTAAGTTTATAGAAGATAATGATACTGTAATTATAAGAGGGTATTCTAAATCTAAAGAGTACCCAAGAATAGGTTTTGGAGAGGTTTCTACAAAATTACTCCCTGTATTTGAACCAAAAACGAAATAAGCCAGTTCTTTTTGGGTATTTAAAATTATAAGTATCACCACGCAAGATAGTTGCATGTATGCACTCATGATTTGCAAATTTAATACAAGTCATGAGTACATTTACTTTAGTAAACAATGGCTGAGGCTATGGGTATGCTCGAAATGCGCTCTTTACCCTTTAAAAAGCGTAACTCTATTAAAAAATTACACTGGACTACTTCACCACCTAATCTTTCAATAAGTCGTATTACGGCCTCTGCAGTTCCTCCAGTGGCTAGCACATCGTCGTGAAGAAGAACACGATCACCTGGTTGTATAGCGTCTTTATGAATCTCGAGAGTATCTGTTCCATATTCAAGTATATATTCTTCAGAAATGCGGTCGTACGGTAATTTTTTGGGTTTGCGAACGGGTATAAAACCTGCACCTAACTTAGATGCGAGAATGGGTGCAAAGAAAAATCCTCTTGCCTCAATCCCCACTACCTTGTCTATTATGATATCACTTGGAGCTAATTTTGATAGGGTTTCAACCGCTTTCGCGAAAGCGTATTTATTACCCATTAAAGGTGTAATATCTTTAAAAATAATACCTTCTTTGGGATAATCATGTATATCCCTAATGTAGTCTGTTAATTGCATTTTGTAAAGCTACCTATTAATTTAGAAAATAATAAGAACACTTTTACTTCTAATGAGTTCATATTAAATTGATTGCATAATTGATAAAAAATTTATATAAAATCCATTAAAATATCCTTTAAATTATTTGTTTACAATTACTATTTAATCCTATATTTGCACCCCGAAACAAATAATAAGTATTATTTGTTTTAATAGGCCTCGTGGCGCAACTGAATAGCGCACTTGATTACGGCTCAAGAGGTTACAGGTTTGAATCCTGTCGAGGTCACTAAACGGGATTTTTCAAAATTATTTTGAAAAATCCCGTTTTTATTTGCTCCTAACTTATCTGAAATAGAGGCGATTGCGCTAAAAATTGAGTTCACTCTAAAAGTTCGAAGTCGGTCGTTTTTGAAGTCATACCCTATTCCTTCTGGAAAGAGCATAAATTGAAGTGAGCGCTTCACTTCAATATTACCAGATTGCCACAATGACGGTAGATTCAAAGCGAAATTCAAAGCTTTGTCAATCGAATTTTTGAGGTTCGAACTATTAAATCCTGAGTTTGAAACTAGCTCCGTTATTTTGTTCTTTTCGGACTCAAGTTTTGATTTGAATTTGTCGTATTGAACCTTCGATATTTCTTCAAATACAAAACGTTCTTCCAACCTATCAAGTTTAACATCCAGCTCCGCAGCTTTAGTATTCAATACCTTTGCTTCATCTATCTGCTCTTTGTTTAAATCGATGAAAGTCTTCTCAATAATCTCTTTAAGAGGTTCTATGTACTATGCATCTGATAACCAGAACAGCTGCTATTTATAAAATGCAATATCTTTTACAACACGGTAAAGAGCGTATTTTAAACTTATTCTTAAGGCTTTCTGACGACTATGATTCTAGTCTTCTTAAAACATCTATAAATCCATTACAGTACTTAGTACATTATAAGTTTGAACGTCTCATCCCATTTTTTGAAAAAGCTCTAACAGTAAAAGATGCAAATAAAGAAATAGGAAAACTTATCACAGTAGGTTATTGCAACAATTATAATGGCGCAGGTAATCTTTTGGAATTATTCTTAAAGAGTAATGAACCAAATAGCATTATTAAAACTGCTTTTGAGTTTATCCAGAATGAACATAAAATTGACCAAGCTCTTAACCTCGTGATGCGCTTTCTTGATTTCAATACCAAAGAGATAGGAGAAATATATAACAGGTCGTTTTTCCACCTAAAATCGACACAGTTTATACGATTAAGGGATTTTCTATTTGAATATGTAAAAGCACCAGTAGGTAAATGGAGAGAACATCCGTTTTATGATTATTTATTAAAATGCTCAAATGAGTATTTTAATGATTGTATACTATTGGCCAGTACTTATAAAAACCCTTATGGGCCAGATATAACACAAAGAGGATTGCGTAATGAACCATTGAGAGTAATAATTAATTCATACAATTCTATTAGAGAATATGATAAAACAAGCTTTGTTTTAGAGAAAGCGATGGACACCTTCGATGATATGCTTAGTAATGAGAATTATCGCGACTCGTCTGCTCGTCAAATTCTTAAGGATGTGTATGCTTATTGATTTTTCAAAAAAATCTTTAGAGCCTTGTAAGTTTTATTGTTCACTAATGACTAAACGATTAGTTAGTTTGAAATTACTCTTATTAAAAATCATTGTATTAAATAAAACAAGGCAGTAATTAATCAACTATATAAGGGTAAAACGCACAGTGTAAAACACTCATACCGGAAAAGAATTTTTGAAAACTATCTTGACGATATAAGTTGCTGTATGTATTAAGTATAAAGTAAAGTCTAAAATTTTAATTATATTACTAACCGATTGGTTAGGTTTTTCTAAAAAATTAAATAAAAATGGCGAGAAGGAAGCAGTATGATGAGCAAGTGGTACTTGAAAAAGCAATGAATTTATTCTGGCGCAATGGTTATGAAGCTACATCAATGAAAATGCTAGAAAAAGAAATGGGTATTAATAAGTTCTCTATATATTCTAGTTTTGGAAACAAACATGGACTATTTCTAGAAAGTCTGAAAAGCTATAAAAGAAAAGTAAATTCTATTTTCGAAGAATTTAAAGATTCAAATAATGGTTTAGAAGATATAAAAACCTTTTTCTATAATTCAGTTAGAATCTGTCATGAAAACGGAAATGAAAAAGGGTGTTTGGTAACAAATACCTATAATGAGTTTTCAGATAAAGAAGATGAATTAATTAATGGAGAAATGAATTCTTTTATGAATCATCTAAAAGAATTATTCATTGATAAATTAAAAATGGATTCCAGTAAAGATGACGCTACTATATTAAAACAAGCTAACTTTTTACTTCTAGCAAAACACGGTTTAGCGGCAGCGTCTAAAGTAAATACTAAAAAAGAAATAGAAGACTATATTGAAATGACATTTAAAAATTTATAACATTTTTTTTAATCCATAACTAAACGATAGTTTAGTAATAAAATAATATAATTAAAACAATAAAATTCAAAATTATGACAACGTTAAAAGTAAACACCATCGAATCAGCACCAGAAGAAAGTAAAACATCATTAGAATCAATCGGTAAAAGCATTTGGAATGCTACCAGGTTTGCATGGCGTTTTAGCTTCATCGCCTGAAACTTTAGAAGCTTATAAAACATTGCACAATTTGTTTTCAAACACCTCTTTTAATGCTGACGAACTTACTGTAGTTTGGCAAACCATTAATGTTGAGCACGAATGCCATTATTGTGTGCCTGCACATACTGGTATTGCACATATGATGAAAGTGAACCCTGAAATTACCGAAGCTTTAAGAAACAGAACTTCTATGACAAACGATAAATTACAAGTCTTGCATGATTTTACACTAAAAGTAGTGCGTAATCGTGGGCATGTCACACAAGAAGATTTAAACACATTCTATGAGGCAGGTTATGGCGAGCAGCAAGTCTTGGAAGTTATTTTAGGACTGTCACAGAAAGTGATTAGTAACTACACTAACCATATTGCCAACACACCTGTTGATGCACCATTCCAGAAATTTGCTTGGGAACCAAAAACAGTATAAATAAAGTAATCTAAAATATTAACATAAGATGAATTTAAAAACAATCACAATAGCATTAAGTTTCCTTTTAACTATTGTAAGCTGTAAAAATGCTTCAAAAAAAGATGTAAATGAAGAAGTTGTTCAAGATGAAGCCACAATCGATTTTCAGAATAAAGGGCACGAATTAGTATACAATTTTGTTGAGAAAGTCGGTAATTATCAAAAACTACGTTCTAAAAAAGATGTGGTTTACACATACACCTACACAACACCAGATGGAAAGGCAGATATTTCAACAGAAAAGTACATTTTCGATGGAGAATTATCTTATGGCGAATACAAACAACATCAACGTACTTTACCGCAACTAGAAGGTACAATGGAACAAGGTTATGATGGTAAAGACTACTGGTTAAAGGCAGATGGAAATCTAGTTAACGACAGTACAGCACTAAAAAGAGTGATGTTTAGCAGGCCTACCAACTTTTATTGGTTTGCCATGTTTCAAAAACTGTTAGACCCAAATTTAAAGTATGACTATTTAGGAGAAAAGGAATTGGATAATAAGAACTTTGATATTGTAAAAGTGTCTTTTAAATCAGAAAATGATAAACCAACTGATATTTATCAATTATACATCAATAAAGAAACTGGATTAGTAGATCAATTTTTATTTACGGTAGCCGATTTTGGTGTGATTGAAGAACCGCTACTCATGCAAATGGATTATGAAGAAGTAGATGGTTTTTTAATACCCAGTAAACGTAAGTATAAAAAATCTACTTGGGAAGCGGAAGTTTCTGATGCACCTTGGATTTTAGTTAATTGGACTGATATTAAATTTGATAACAAATTAAGTAAAGAAGATTTCTTATAAATCAAGGCAAACAGTTAGTAATGTGTTAAGTACAATGAGAAAAGAAGGAATAATAGACTATAATGCTCAATTTATTTCAAATACTAAATAGATGAGTATTGATATTTTTGTTAAATTCGATGTTTTATAACTAACCGCAAATTTAGATTCATTATTTAAATTCATGTCAAGAACAAAAAATTATATAGAAGAAGAGGTGATTGAAAAAGCCATGTATTTGTTTTGGTTAAAAGGCTATGAAAACACGTCTTTGCAAATGCTTGAGAAAGCGATGGGAATTAATAAATTTTCTATTTATTCAAGTTTTGGAAGTAAGAAAGGTCTTTTTATTGAAAGCTTGAAACTCTATAGACAAAAAGTTGATAAAATAACTAAAGAGCTCGAAACTTCAACAGATGGTGTTTTAGCTATAAAGGAGTACTTCTATAAATTTTTAAAACTTTCAGCTGGAAAAGGTTTTGGTAAAGGTTGCCTAATGACCAATACATTGAATGAAATAGATAAAGAGACGGATAAAAAAATAGTAAATCAAGTAGAAGGTTTTCGTGATGATTTAAAGAATATTTTTTTTAATAAACTAAGAAGTGCAAGTACTAAAAACATAAAGGTTATAGAAGAACAGGCAGATTATTTATTAATTTCTATGATTGGTCTATCATCGGCTTCTAGAATTTGCATTGGTGCACAATTAGAAAACTATATAGAGAACACATTCAATAGACTTTAATTTTTTTGAACATGAAACTAAACGCAAAGTTAGAATTATTAACCTGATTATCAGTGTTAAATAATAGTATAGATTAAAATTATTAATAACAAATGAAATCTAAACTCGTTAAGACATGGGAGAAATTTAAGGCATTACTTAAGCAAGGCTTAACGCCTAAACAATTGGCGATAAGTATTGTTGTCTCTGCGTTAGTTACTGTTTTTCCAGTTTTTGGAATAAGCACCATTGTGTTGACTGCCATAGCACTACCATTTAGGCTCAATTTACCAATTATGATTGCCTTTAGTTATGTTTTTAGTCCAGTCCAATTTTTGGTCTTGATTCCATTTATCAATCTTGGAGAAAGTGTTTTTGGTATAGAACATACACTTTTAACATTTGAAGCTATAAAAGCTAGCTTTGATGCAAATTTTTGGCATACAATTAAAGCATTGTCATTAGAATTGATTTGTGGTGCTATGGGCTGGGCATTAACCGCAATTCCTTTGGGAGTCGTATTGTATTTAATATTGAAAGTAATTTTAACATATTTCGACAAACTCAGAACCAACCAACTAACAACAAAATGAAACTAACCAAAACACTGGGCTACCTTGGCCTTCTTGCATCTATTCTCGTAGCATTAGGAGAGTATTTTTTGCATTATTCTACTGAAATATTAGAACACTCAAAGGACTACGAATTTTTTAAATACGTACCGTTAGAAAATCTCACTATCGGTCACTTTCTGGCAGTTATCGGTTTGCCCTTCTATTTTGCCGGTTATATACATATTTATTGAATGCTCAAATCTGGCAATGAAACTTTGGCCAGATTAGTTTTAGCAATTGGTTTTATAGCCTTTGCTGTTGGTGGTATTTGGATTGGCTCTCGGGCTTCAATAGGTAACATCGTTCATTTAAAAGATGCAATGGGTGCGTCAACGTACCAAAACCTATTAGCACATTATACAGACCATATGGAAATACTGGTAAAAGCACTTCGTATTATTATTGCATCATTATCAGTTGTTTTTGTAATTGCCATTTTAAAAGGAGGCACGTATTACAAAAAATGGATGGCTGTTTTTAATCCAATTGTGATTTTACTGTTAGTCTTTTCAACTATGTTTTGGGAAAAAGACTTAGCAAAACATCTAGCGCCTATAGCTATGAATGTTACTCACTTTATTCTATTTGCATTATCATTATATCAACTAAACCAATATTCTAAAAATCATCAAAATGCTTAAAACAATTTTAAAAATCGTTGGAGTACTCATTCTTTTACTAATTATATTAGTGTTAGGTTTTTTCTGGAGAGATTCGGTTTCAGATAAATATGATATTACTATTTCCGAAGAAAAAATTCCAACATTCACATCAATTCCTTTAGACTTTGTACATCAGTATAATGGGGACAAGTCTCTACCTATTGCACCTTCAGCATTAATAGATATTGATAATGACAATGTAGATGAAGTATTTTTTGGAGGTGGGATGAATCAGGAAGATGCCATTTTTGCCTACAGAAATAATCAATTTGTTAACATTTCCGAAGAAATTAATCTGCCTAAAAAAGGGAATACAACCACCACAGTTGGTGTTGTCTCTGCAGATATGGATAACAATGGTTTTACAGATATTATTTTAGGTAGAGAAGACGGACTTCGTATTTATTATAATACTAACGGAAAGTTTACAGAAGTGATTATTGATACTCCTCTAAATGAGAAATCTAATCCTGCAGGCATAACTGTGGGAGATATAGATAAGGATGGAGATTTAGATATTTTTCTAGCTACCTACCTCAAGAAAGAACTTATGGAAGGTCAAAATATATTTGAACGATATGATTATGGTTGTCTACAAGCGAATTATTACTTAATAACGGCGACAACAATTTTAAAAGTATTACAAAATCTGCTGGTTTAGAGTATGTACATAACACATTTCAAGGTGTTTTTGTGGACATAGATAATGATAGTTGGTTAGATTTAATCGTAGTGCATGATACCGGAGAAGTACGCACTTATAAAAATAATGGTGACCTAACTTTTACTATGAAAGCAAACCCATTGACTGGAAGATTTGCATACCCTATGGGTCTAGCTGTTGGCGATTATAACAATGATGGATGGGTTGATTTCATGTTCTCAAATACAGGTAGTACGTTACCTAACATGATTGCTGAGGGGGATATAAAAGACACGTCTTTATTTACTGATAAATGGATGCTTTTTAAAAACGAAGGTGATTTTAGATTTACAGATGTTGCTAAAGAATCAAAAATTGCAGATTATGAGTTTGCTTGGGGCTGCACCTTTGCAGACCTTAACAATGATGGGTTGCAAGACCTGATGGTAGCTGAGAATTATGTAGATTTTCCTCCAAATAAATTATTCAAATTACCTAGTCGCGTTCTTATTCAAAAAGATGATGGCACATTTGCACCTACCGAGGAGGAAAGTGGCCTTGTAAATCCTCATTACGCTATTACTTCATTGGTAAGCGATTTTAATAAGGACGGCTATTTAGATATGATCTGGACCAATATTGATTCGCCTTCTTTGGCCTATATAAACAAGGGCGGAAATAATAATTATCTGCAGGTCGATTTAGGAGAATCTGTGAGCGCTCAAGGGGCAAAGATTACGATTACCACACCTACAAAAACATTGACAGAATGGTTAGTTACAGGAGAAGGTTTGGCAAGTGACCAGACGGCTTTAATTCACTTTGGATTGGGAAAAGAATCTACTATCAAGAATCTAAAGGTTCGTCTATCAAACGACAAAGAGATTAGTATTGATAACCCAAAGATTAATAGTGTTGTTGATTTGAAATCGAAAGTTTCGGAGCAAATTGAAGAAGAAGAAAACATCGAAACGGAACAATAAAATAGCTCAATAATGAAATTTTTAAAAGAACTTTTCGGAAATAAAAATCAAGAAAATATTTCTGAATTATCAAAGGGCTATTGTCCTAACTGCTGGGGAGACCAAGAGTATGATAACCTCATTAGAGAAAAATATAAAGACGCCCAAATAAGTGTTAATAATCACAGTGCGAATTATGCATTTGTGCAAGATTTTATCGTGACGCATATGGATGGGATAAAACTTAAGAATACCGTGAAAGGAACTGAGTGTCCTACTTGTAAAATTGCCTAAGTCAGTATCGCTACGCTTAAAGAAATATAAACAAGGGTATTTACGCTTTCGCGAAAGCGTATACTCAAAAGATATATTTAGAGAAGGTACTATTTGATGTCAATAAAATGAACAAAAAGCTCACATATTATCTCATTTTGGTAATTCTAATAGTAGGAATTATTGGAGCTGGAAGTCTCGTACTCGAAGAATTTAAAACTGGCGATTGTTGCGCTAAAATAATGCACATACCAATGTGCCTTGTTGTACTCATTTGTTTTATTGTTCCGCTTATAGCCCATCTGTTAAAAAAATGGAATGTCTTGTATTTTCTATTCACAGGATTAGCAGGTAATATCGCTTTAGTAGCTTCTATTATGCAATTTACTGGAAATGCCGAATGCCCAAAAACAGCATCAGGCACACCAATGTGCTACTATTCCCTATTTCTATTTACTAGCTTGATTATTTTAAAAATTTATCATCTAAAATCCAACAACCACCAATAATATGAAAACTCTTAATCCAACCAAAACACGTCTTTTATGCACGTTACTATTAGTTAGTTTTTTCGTGACAGCGCAAGAGCTAGAGACTTCTGTTTTTGTCACTGCAAACACAGGGGCTACAGATAACAATTCGGTTCTATCTCAAATTAATAATGAAGCTAAAACCTTAAACGATTCAAAATTACTCATATTGGGTAATGCTGTATCCAAAGAAGGTTATTCTAAAGAGGGAAAAGCTCAAATATCATCTCAATTAGAAATCTTGAAATCTTTTGATGGTAAGGTAATTTTTACGCCAGGACATCACGAATGGGTTATTAATGGCCATCGAGACGTGAGAAGTTTAGAGGGTTATATTCAAAAAAATAGTGAAGCCAGTTTTTATCCAGATGAAGGCTGTCCAATTAAGAAAAAAGACTTAACAGATGATGTCGTTTTAATTACGATTGATTCTCAATGGTATCTTGAAGATTGGAATGAACATATTTATCTCAACGAAGATTGCGATATCAAAAACAGGACAGATTTTTTCTTAGAGTTTGAGAGTATGCTTAAAAAATCTCAAGATAAAATGATAATGGTGGCAATGCACCATCCTATTTTTTCTAATACAAATGAAGGATTTATAGCAAGAATAGGTGGAACATCATTGCAAGATTTTCAGAACAAACAAAATAGAAAGTTTAGAAAACGACTCATCACTTTGGCGCAACAGACTGAAAATATATTCTTTGTTTCAGGACACGATAAAAATTTACAATACATCAATAAATATGGAGTGCCTCAAATTATAAGTGGGGCTGTTGGTAATACACAAAAAGCATCTTTAAAAAATGATAATGATTTCGCTTCAAGCGAAAATGGCTATGCACGAATAGATATTTTTAAAGGAGGTAGAATTAGCGTTACGTTTCAAGGCATAGCAACACCTTATACAGCCGAAGTTATTGTGCCAGTTCAAAAAGGAATACCTAATAATTTTAAAGACAAAAGTAGTTTTGGTTCAACATTTAATTCTTCGGTATATTCCTCAGATGAGACGGAGAAAAGCAAAGTATATAAAGGACTTTGGGGAGACCATTATAGAGAATATTATAGTAAAACAGTAAATGCTAAAGTAGCTTTTATAGACACCTTAAAAGGAGGACTTACACCTACCAGACGCGGTGGAGGCCATCAATCAAAATCTTTACGATTAGAAACTAAGGACGGTAGAGAATATGTAATGAGGGCATTGAGAAAAAGTGCTATTAAATTTTTGCAATCTACCGCATTTCAAGATAAATATGTAGAAGAAGAGCTAGAAGGAAGTTTTGCAGATAAATTTTTGTTGGATTTCTATACAACTGCGCATCCCTACACACCTACTACAATAGGAACGCTGGCAGATGCGGCTGATATTTTTCATACAAATCCAGAGCTGTACTACATCCCTAAACAAGAAGCCTTGGGTGAATTTAATGACGAATATGGAGACGAATTATACCTCATTGAAGAGCGCGTAGAATCAGGGCATAAAGATTTAGAAAGCTTTGGTAAACCTAACGATATTTTAAGTACAAGTGATGTGCTTCAAGAGATAAATAAAACAGGAAAATCTATCGTAGATGAGCCATCATACATTAGAGCAAGGCTTTTTGATATGCTTATTGGGGACTGGGACAGGCACGAAGACCAATGGCGCTGGGCACTTTTTAAAAACGAAGATGGCACAGAGATATGTAAACCTATTCCAAGAGATAGAGACCAAGCGTTCTCAACTTTTGATGGGACTATAGTGGGTTTTTTAAGCTGTGCTGTACCAAGCTTACGTATGATGCAGTCTTTTGATGACGAATTACGAAGTCCAAAGTGGTTTAGTTTTGAGCCTTATCCGTTGGATATGACCTTTATAAATAAATCTGATTGGAGTGACTGGGAGAAAGAAGCAATGGCATTACAAACTGGTATTACAGATGAAGTTATAGAGATAGCTTTTGAAAATATTCCAGATGAAATGAAAGGTCAGACCATTGAGGATATCAAGAAAAATTTAAAAGGAAGACGCGGAAATATTGTAGATATCGCTCGTAGATATTATGAATTTGCAAACAAACACGAAGTTATTACGGGAACGCAGAAAGATGACATTTTTAATGTTACAAGACTTCCAAATGGAGATACTAAGATTGAAGCGCAAAGAAAAGACCTGGAAATTTTTGAAAGAACTTTTAACAAAGATGAAACTAAAGAAATTTGGATTTATGGTTTAGACGGTAACGACACTTTTAATGTAACAGGAAATGGAAACAATCTAATCACTATAAAGGTTATAGGAGGAAAGAAAAATGACACTTATAATTTTGAGAACACCAAAAAAGTAAAACTCTATGATTATAAAGGTAAGGACAACACCATTATCAATAAAAGTTCAAAAAAATGGCTGGTAGATGATTATCAAATTAATGATTACGATTACAAAAAACGGAAATATAGCCTTAACCAATTCTTACCGGTTATAGGGGCCAATCCAGATGATGGATTACAAATAGGCTTCGTTAATAATTTTACAACTTATGGCATACAGCGAAATCCATTTACAACAAGGCACACTATAAGTGCTTCGTATTACACCGGAAATTCAGGTTATGATTTGTCTTATAAAGGAGAATTTTCAAATATTTTCCACAACTGGAATTTTGGAATAGAAGGTAAATATACAAGTCCAAATTTTGCGCAAAACTTTTTTGGCTTCGGAAATGAGACAACCTATGATAATGATGAAGTTGAAATAGACTTTAATCGCGTAAGCATACAAGAATGGAATGCAGCTATTTCCTTAATATGGAATGGTCGGGATGGTGGCTCGTTCTATTTTAAACCATTAATAGAATCTTTTGAAGTTGAAAATGTAGCCGACAGATTTATAAACTTTCTACCTGCAACCGCTTCAGTTTTTGAAAAACAAACCTATGCAGGTGCAGAGGTTAATTATAGTTTTAAAAACAAGGATGATATTGCGTACCCTACATTAGGGTTAGATGCCAGTATCACGGCAGGTTATAAAGCAAATATTGATGGAGAAGACATCGACAATAAATTTGGGTATGTACGTCCTCATATAGCAATAGACCATAGATTAAATAAAAGTGCAAGCCTTGTACTAGCAACCAAAATAGGTGGAGAAGCTATTCTTGGCGATAATTTTGAATTTTATCACGGTGCTTCCTTAGGCGGTAATCACAGTCTACGAGGATTTAGGAAAGAACGTTTTATTGGTAAATACTCAGTATATCAAAATACAGATTTGAGATTACTACTGGGCAAATTTAAGACCAGTTTTATTCCTCTCAAATATGGTTTAACTGGAGGTTTTGACTACGGAAGAGTATGGGTAGAAGATGACAATTCAGATAAATGGCATAATAGTGTTGGAGGTTCTTTTTGGGTAAGTGGTTTAGACACGTTTACTACAAATATTGGGTACTATTCAAGCACAGAAGGAGGCAGAATCGTTTTCTCATTAGGTTTCGCCTTTTAATAATTTTAGAAAAAACAATACAATATGAAACAACCAACCAAAATATTCGAAGTAAGTAAATTAAAAAATAAAGAACCAGAACACGCGCTCGTAAACGGATTAGACCTAGTCATCGTAAAATTTGATGAAGATATTTCGGTACTCTACGGAAGATGTTTACACAGAGGCGCATTAATGTCAGACGGTCACGTAGATGGTCACAATCTTATTTGTGGAGTGCACGGTTGGGATTATCGCGTAGATTCTGGTGTTTCTGAATACAACAATAAAGAGGTGCTTCATAAGTTTTCAACTAAAATTGAAGGAGATGATTTGTTTGTAGATGAATTTGAAATCGACGCCTATTTAGTCAATAGTCCTCAACCATTCAATCGCGATGAGTATTTAGGAGCCTATGCAGACACACATCCTGAAGACACAGAACCTTATACAGGTTATATAAAAGAATTAGCCAAAAATGGTCTAAAAAACATAGGGCATCACGGTTTTTCTGCATCTATGGGTGTTGATAGAAACACACTTCCTAAATGGAATGATGTTCAGTTTTTGCCTGCACAACTGGCAACGAGGCCTTTGCTAGACCACGAAGAAGTAGCAACTAAAGTTGTCATTGGGCCAAACGCCAAAAAACCATTAGAATTGGATATGCCTTTGTTCGTGAGTGATATGAGTTTTGGTGCCTTATCAAAGGAAGCTAAAATTGCATTATCAAAAGGAGCTGAATTAGCAGGAACAGGAATTTGTTCGGGAGAAGGCGGAATGCTTCCAGAAGAACAAGCAAGTAATTCACGATATTTTTATGAGTTGGCTTCCGCTCAATTCGGTTTCTCTTGGGATAAATTAGATAATGTGCAAGCCTTTCATTTTAAAGGTGGTCAAGGTGCAAAAACAGGAACAGGTGGACATTTACCAGGCAATAAGGTAAGTAAAGAAATTGCCGAAGTGAGAGGATTAAAAGAAGGTGAAACAGCAATTTCGCCAGCAGCAAATCCAAACTTTCATTCAGTTCAAGATTTTAAAGATTTTGCTGAAAAAGTAAGAGAACGTACTGGCGGAATTCCAATAGGTTTCAAAATTGCGGCCAGTCATATTGAAAAAGACATTCAATTTGCTCTCGATGTTGGTGTCGATTATATCATTCTCGATGGTCGTGGAGGCGGAACAGGTTCTGCACCAACCATTTTAAGAGACCATATCAATGTTCCTACTATTCCTGCTTTAGCACGAGCTAGAAAATATATGGATAAAGTGGGCGCAACAGATGTTACTTTAGTGATTACAGGTGGTTTGCGAGTTGCAGAAGATTTCGCGAAAGCGTTAATGTTGGGAGCAGATGCAATTGCAGTATCCAACTCAGCATTACAAGCTATTGGATGTTTAGGAATGAGAGCTTGTGGAAGTAATAATTGTCCAGTAGGTATCGCAACACAAAAAGAATCATTACGCAGTAGAATCATCATTAATGAGTCTGCAAAGCAGTTGCATAACTTTTTTGATGCTACAAATAATTTAATTAGAGTTGTTGCTCGCTCTTGTGGGTATGATGATGTGAAAAAATTTAATCACGACGACCTCTCAACATACGACAGAGATATACATTTTTTAACAGGTATCAGAGTATGCCGGAATATAAAACGCACACATTATGAATTCTATAGAAAAACAAATACATCTGGCTTCTCAATATTTAGCAGCTGCCGGAATAAGCTTCTTGCCTAAATCAGACGATGATAGTCACACAAATATTGGGTTTAATACGGATGGCGGTTATTTAGAAACACACACTTTATCAGATAATAATGATAAGCTGATTTTTAATTATAAAAATTTTAGTTTGGAATGGAAATCAGACACCGAGTCGAAGTCCTTTAGACTGGATGGAGCAACACATAAAGAAGCTGTTGATTGGATTTCTGAAATGTCACGTAAATTTCTAAAAAAAGAGTATACATATATATTCCATTACATTACCTACGACATTGATGACGCTTCTGCTTTAAATTATTAGATGTAGGGAGATTAAATGAGCTGATGCATTTACGTATTCTGGCTCAATTTATCCTTGAACAAATAAATGAAGATTACAATCTAAACACATCAATACGAGTCTGGCCACACCATTTTGACACAGGTATATATAGTGCAATTACAGACTCTCGATATTACAGTCGAACTTCAACTTGGCAATACCAAACCGCGTATGCGATACGCATTATTTATCACAGGATATAAAAACGGAGATGTAATGGATACTTCTGCCTTAGATAAATTATCCATAGGCGAATGGAAGTCCGAAGTTTTTACTGGTGCGATTCTTAATGCAGAAAATGTAGTAGAATCTGATGGTGTTGAATTTTTCAAAGAGGTAACTTAACCAGCTAAAAACCAACTAACTATGAATACAATAGATTTATATGGAGCAGATTGGTGTCCAGACTGCCAAAGGGCAAAAGCCTATTTAAAAGAAAACAACATCGATTTTAATTTTATAGATGTTGATTTAGACAAAGAAGCCACAGCAAAGGTTGAAGCTATTAATAATGGAAAACGCATTATCCCAACTATTCTCATAAATGAGAAAACGTACACAAATCCAGATAATGCTGTTCTCGCCAATGTATTGGGCATCAACCCACAAGGAACTATAAAATTATATGGAGCTGACTGGTGTCCAGATTGCCAGCGTGCTAAATCATATCTTCAGGATAACAGCGTCAATTTTCAATACATTGAAATTGACAAGCACGAATGGGCAGCAGAACTGGTCGAAAAAACCAATAACGGAAAACGGATTATTCCCACCATTTTCATCGATGAAAAATCATATACTAATCCTGATAATTCAATTTTAAAAGAGGTGCTAAACATTGGTCATGAAGCTGAAAAACACATTTATGATAGTATCATTGTTGGTGCAGGAGCAGCAGGATTAACCGCTTCAATTTATATTCAACGCGATAGATTCAATTCTATAATTCTCGAAAAAAAGAATATTGGTGGTAATGCCTTTTTAACGCAAAAAATCGAAAACTATCCTGGTTTTACAGAAATTTCTGGTCCTAAATTGATGCAGCGAATGGCAGAACAAGCCAAAGTTTATGGAGCAACAATTGAAACTGGAGTTCATGTAAAATCGCTAAAAAAGAAGGGAATCTTTTTTTTGTAGATACAAATATGGGCGAGTATCAAAGTAAGACCGTAGTGTTGGCTTTGGGTTCTACCTATAGAAAATTAGGCATTCCTAATGAAGAAGACTTAATAGGAGCTGGTATTCACTTTTGTGCTACTTGTGATGGTGCTTTTTACAGAGACAAGGAGATTATCGTAATCGGTGGTGGAAATAGCGCTTTAGAAGAAGGGATTTTTCTGGCATCGTTCTGTAAAAAAGTGACTATCGTCGCCAGAGATAAAACGTTTTCCGCATCTGAAACCTATATCGAAAAATTGCCATCCATAAAGAATATTGAAACACATATGAACAAAGAATCTATGGCATTTCTTAAAGACGAAAATGGCAACTTTAAAGGACTAAAAGTAAAAGATAGAACAACTAATGATGTAGAAGAATTGTATGCAGATGGAAGTTTCATTTTTATAGGATTAATTCCTAATACGGATAGTATTAAAGGCTTAATAGACTTAAACGAACGAGGGTTTATTACAACAACGGGTTTAGGTGAAACTAGTATTGAAGGCATTTTTGCAGCAGGAGATTGTCGCGAAGGTGCTATTGCTCAAGTAGCTGCAGCTACTGGAGAAGGCGTTTTGGCTAGTTATGGAGTGAGACAATATTTTAAATAGAAAATGAATTCAGAAACACCACATACAACATTACATTTTAGCTCATTTTTCAATGTTTTAGAAGAATCTGAAAAGCGTTTGCTTCTTACTATTCTAAAAAGAAAGGAATATAAAAAAGGAGAGGTGGTGTTTTCAGAATCTCAATGTGCTGCTTCGGTATATGTTTTAGAGCAAGGAAGTGTAACGTTAACGATACCGGGTAGTTATACCATATTTGTGCGACGTGGTGATGTTTTTGGAGAGATTGCGGTAATTAATGATACCGTAAGATTAGGAACAGCAGTGGCTAAAACAAAATGTTCTGTTTTAGAATTAAACACAGAAGCACTTTATGATGACGCCATTATACCAAGTAAAATAGCACTCAAAATTACAAGGGTAATTGCCAAAAAACATAGCACACTAAAACTTAGGCGTTCAGACTTTAGCACATTAGAAATCATCCAACAAGGCGAGTCGGATTTTGTGGAATTTAAATCTACCCTTCGCTATAATATTTTTAGTAAAAAGAAGGATAATAATATAGAGTTGAGCGCATTAAAAACAGTTGCTGCATTTCTCAATACTTCTGGAGGCACTTTACTTATTGGCGTTACAGATGATGGTAATATTAATGGTCTCTCTTTAGATGAATTTGACAATGATGACAAGCTGTTGCTTCATTTTACTAATTTATTGAGAGACAAAATAGGCGAAAGAACATTAGGTTTTGTTCATTTTGAAATAGTTACCATTCAAAATGAAAAAGTCTTACGAGTTGATGTTTCTAAGTCTAATGTTCCTGTGTTTGTAACATTTCAGAATAATGAATTCTTCTATGTGCGTTCAGGGCCATCAACGCTTAGTTTAAAATTTAGTGAATTTTATAATTATAATTTAAAACACTTTACATAATATGGAGCATTGGTATCTGCCTTTAACAATTGTCCCAGGGAATTGGACTCATCATCTTATCGACATCTAATTTAATGGTGGCGTTAAGTAATGAGCTTGATAAATTAATTAGTACGTGCAAAGACGATACAATTATAAAGCGAAAACTGACGCAATTAAAATTATTGAATAAATCTATGGTGTGCTTTTATGTGGCGATAGCTTTATTACTCATTTCAGGTATAATAGCAGGTATTAATGATACTTATAATGTTTCAACATATTTAGGGATTCTAGCGATAGTTGTATCTACGTTTGGTCTCATTTCATTGATTATATATTCTATTAGGTCTGTGAATATTCATCAAAATCAATTTAAAAACAGGTCTAATTAAATAAATTAATTATGGAAAATAAAAAATGGTATAAAGTTTTAGACAATAGAAAAACATTGCCAGAAGGACGTGTACAAACAGTTACTGCTGGTCATCAAGGTATTTGTTTAACACATTTCAAAGGGAAATTTTCGGCATTAGATAATAAATGTCCACATCAAGGTGGTCCACTTGGAGAAGGTTCTATTGAAAACGGAATGTTGCGTTGTCCTTGGCACGGTTGGGATTTTGACCCTTGCAACGGACAGTCGCCTGGAGGCTTTGATGACGGAATTAAAAACTTTGAAGTTAAAGAAGAAGGCGACGCCATTTACGTTGCAATTCCAGAAGAAGCACCTCACGAAGACACGGTTTCTGATGTGATGATAGAAACGATGGTTAATTGGGGAGTTGATACCGTTTTTGGGATGGTAGGTCACAGTAATCTAGGCGTTGCAGATGCAATGCGACGACAAGAGAAAAAAGGAAAGTTACAATACTTCGGAATTAGACACGAAGGAGCTGCTGCATTTGCAGCATCTGGCTATGCAAAATTAACTGGTAAACCCGCAGCCTGCTTTGGCATCGCTGGTCCTGGTGCAACTAATATGTACACAGGAATGTGGGACGCAAAGGTTGACAGAGCGCCATTGTTAGCACTTTCAGGACAAATTAATACGCAAGTAGTAGGAACAGGCGCTTTTCAAGAAGTAGACCTCGTGAAGGCTTTTGAAAGTGTCACTCAGTTTAATCACGCAGTGCATCTAAATTCTGACCATAGCGAATTGATGTCTCTTGCCATAAAGACCGCTCTAATAAAAAGAGATGTGGTTCATTTAACATTTCCAGATGAAGTGGCCTTTACAAAAAAGCCGGAGAAAGCTAAAGCGCAAACACCAGAAAATAGAATAACGCCTTTCAATATTTCACCACCTAAAGAGATGGTTGATGAGGCAGTGGACTTATTGAATAAAGCAAAAAGACCAGTGATTATAGTTGGTCACGGCGCACGTTTTCAAATGGATGCTATTATCGCTTACGCGGAAATTTTAAACTGCCCAGTAATTACCACCTTCAAAGGAAAAGGGTTAATACCAGATAATCACCCATTAGGTTGTGGTGTATTAGGAAGAAGCGGTACACCAATAGCCTCTTGGTTTATGAATGAAAGTGATTTGCTAATAGTTTTTGGAGCATCATTCTCGAACCATACAGGTATAACACCAAAAAAACCAATAATTCAAGTTGATTTTGACCCAATGGCATTAAGCAAACATCATAAAGTTGATGTGGCGCTTTGGGGCGAAATTTCTTGAAACACTTAAAATAATTACATCTCAAACAAAGGACGAGAACAATAATGATAACCAGCGTTCGGAAATTAAAGAACGATGGAAGTTATGGCAAGAAGAAAAAGAAAGCAGATTAAAGGACTGTGGCGATGGACTTAGCTCAATCTCAGTATTTGATGCAATGAATAAAGTTACGCCAGAAAATGCTGTGATTGCAGTAGATGTAGGTAACAACACCTATTCCTTCGGGAGGTATTTTGAGCCAACAAATCAGTCTGTCTTGATGTCTGGCTATTTAGGCTCTATAGGTTTTGCTTTACCAGCAGCAATGGGTGCTTGGGCAGCCGAAGGCGATAAAAGACCAATATGGTCAGTTTCTGGAGATGCAGGTTTGGGTCAGTATTTAGCCGAAATAAACACACTAGTAAAGTACAATATGAATATTAAACACATCGTGCTAAATAATTCTGAACTAGGAAAAATTTCAAAAGAACAACGTGCTGCAGAAGTTGATGTGTGGCAAACATCACTAACAAATCCAAGCTTCGCAAAATATGCAGAAAACTGTGGTGCTTTAGGAATTCGTGTTGATAAACTGGAAGATTTAATTCCAGCAATGAAAAAATTGAATGACCATAATGGCCCTGCACTTTTGGAGGTCATTACCGATGTAAACTTAATCTAAGAGTAAAATATATATAACCATCTCAAAAACTAAAAAATGAACATATTTAATAAAGCAAGTAATTTAATAGCCGCTGGGCTTATGCTATTCTTTGCAATCCCAAAAATAATAGGAATTGAAAAAAGTGTAAAAGGATTTGAACAGTTCAAATCTTTGGTGCCCATAGACCCAGATATTTTCAGAGTATTTACGGGTAGTGTGGAAATTATTATTGCAATACTTCTCATCATTTATACTATAAAGAACTCAAATAGCTTAGGGAAGTTGGCCTATTTTTTATTATTAGCAACAATGATTGGCGGTTTAACAATGGAGTTCTTTGCAAGACCAGAACCAGATATGATGCTTGTTGTTATTGCAATAATCCTATCTGTTCTTTCTATATATAAACTGAAAATATTATTTGAGAAATAAATCAAACATATGAATACATACGATGCAATAATAATAGGCTCTGGACAAGCAGGAACACCATTAGTGTTTGCTATGGCTTCCAAAGGAAAAAAGGTAGCCTTTATAGAAAAGACACAAGTAGGTGGCACCTGCTTAAATGTAGGTTGCACGCCTACCAAAACCTATGTCGCTAGTGCCAGAAGAATGTGGGATATAGCGCATAGCAACGATGTAGGTGTTGATTTTGAAGGCGACTTTAAAGCCAATATGCTTGCCATAAAAACGCGCAAAGATACTTTGATTGGCAAGTCGCATCAAGGCATTAATGGTGGTATTGAAAGCAATAAAAACATCCATTTTTTTAAAGGAGAAGCGCATTTCGTTTCGGATAAAGTGGTTCAAGTAAATGATGAAACCTTAACCGCCGAACAAATTTTTATTAATGTAGGAGGAAGAGCCTTTGTGCCAAATGAATATAAAGACATTCCGCATCTTACCAATGTATCCATTTTAAATCTAGAAGAGTTGCCAAAGCACCTAGTTATCATTGGTGGTAGTTATATAGGATTAGAATTTGCTCAAATTTTTAAACGTTTCGGAAGTAAAGTAACGGTTATAGAACGTGGTGAGCGTATTATTGGAAGAGAAGATGCAGCCATAAGCGACGAAATCCTTAAGTTTTTAAAAGTAGAAGACATAGAATTTATTTTTAATGCAAAAAAAATAGAGCCTTCTTATGATGGAACAGAAGTAACCTTAAAAATAAATGATACTACCGAAGTTTCGGGTTCTCATTTGTTATTGGCAATTGGCAGAAAACCAAATACGGATATTGTAAAAATTGAAAATACTTCCATAGCTGTGAATGAAAGGGGTTTTATAAATGTTAATGAGTATTGCGAAACCAATGTAAAAGGAATTTTTGCAATGGGCGATTGTAATGGAAAAGGTGCATTTACGCATACAGCCTATAACGATTACCAAATAGTTGAAAATTATCTGTTTGGAGATAAAAGCAGAACCATTTCAGACCGAATTCAAACCTATGGTTTATTTGTTGACCCGCCATTAGGTCGCTGTGGGATGACAAAGTCACAAGCATTGAACAAAGGGATTAGAGTTTTAGAAGGCAAAAGAGAAATGTCGCGTATAGCAAGAGCCAAGGAAAAGGCAGAAACTTATGGCTTTATGAGCATTCTTGTAGATGCAGATACTGACCAAATAATTGGAGCGTGTGTACTCGGTTCTGGAGGAGATGAGATTGTTACTAGTATTTTAAATGTGATGTATGCAAAACAATCCTACAAATTAATAACAGACTCTGTGGTACTGCATCCTACCATTTCAGAATTAATACCAACAACGTTAGAAAAGCTTAAAGAAGTAGAATGAATAAAGAATTTGCAAATGACATCATCAAAGGTCTAACCTCTAAAGAGAAGCATCTATCATCAAAATATTTTTACGATGATATAGGAAGCCGCATCTTTCAGGAAATAATGAATATGCCCGAATACTATTTAACAGATAGTGAATTCGAAATATTATCATTACAAGCCAAACAAATTATAGAGGCTGTTAATTTTAATCAACCTTTTAATATTGTAGAATTAGGCGCAGGCGATGGTTTTAAAACTTTTAAGCTTCTAGAGTATTTGGTGAAAAATAACGTAGACTTTTATTATGTACCCATCGACATATCGCAAGGCGCTATGGATATACTGACCCAAAGCTTGGCTGATAAGTTACCAAAACTATCTATTCATCCTCGCGTTGGAGATTATTTTGAAATTTTATCTAAAGAGAATGTACAGACTACTATACCTAGTTTATTATTGTTTTTAGGCGGTAACATTGGTAACTACAGTGAGCAATAAGCCATTAAATTGTTACAATTATTTAATAAGAGTATGAAAAAAGGCGATGCATTATTAATAGGGCTTGACATCAAGAAGAATCCTAAAACAATTCATAATGTCTATTTTGACAAACACGGTATTACAAAAAGATTCAACCTTAACCTTTTATCGCGCATAAATAAAGAATTTGATGGTGATTTTAAGTTAGATGATTTTGATTTTTATTGCCATTATGATCCAAAGAATGGAGAAGTAAATAGTTACATCATAAGTTTGAGAAACCAAACAGTAGTGCTTAAAAAAATAGACGTAGAACTTAACTTTAAGTATGATGAACTTATATGGACAGAACTATCTAAAAAGTATACCCTTGAGGATATTGGGAGACTCGCTGCTACAAGCGGTTTTGAGGTTGAAAAACACTTTTTAGACAGCAAAAATTATTTTACAGATACACTCTTGACCAAGTAAATAACAAATTAAAAATAATAATAAATTATGAAAAAAATAGATTTTAGTAAACTTAAAGTATTGTACATCAACTGTACACTTAAGAAATCACCCGAAACAAGCCATACAGGCACTTTAATGAAAGTATCCCAAGATATTCTCGATAAAGAAGGTGTGGCATTTGAGGAAATTCGTTTAATGGACCACGACGTAGCCACAGGGATCTATCCTGATATGACCGATCACGGTGCTGAAAAAGACGAATGGCCTGCCATATTTAAAAAAGTAATGGATGCCGATATTCTAATCGTGGGTACGCCTATCTGGCTGGGCGAAAAATCTTCTGAAGCTCAAAAGCTGATTGAACGTCTGTATGCAATGAGTAGCAAGACCAATGATAAGGGGCAGTATATTTTCTACGGAAAAGTGGGTGGTTGTCTCATTACAGGGAATGAAGATGGTATTAAGCATTGTGCAATGGGAATTTTATATGCCTTGCAGCACGTGGGCTATTCCATCCCACCGCAAGCAGATTGTGGGTGGATAGGCAAAGTAGGTCCAGGTCCAAGCTATGGAGATACTGAATTTAAAGGAGAAAAATTTGACACACCGAAAGGCTTTGATTCAGATTTTACAAACCGAAATACTACGTTTATGACGTATAATCTTTTGCATCTTGCAAAAGCATTAAAAGACATTGGAGGTTATTCAAATTATGGAAACTCTAGGGAAGATTGGGACGATGGAACTCACTGGAAATTTGAAAATCCTGAGTATCGATAAGATGAATGCATAAAAAACAATTATTATAAAGGATGAATAAGGTTAAAACGTTACTAGAAAATTATAAGTACTTAATCGCTCTGTTAAGTGTGTTTAATTTTCTTTTAACGCCTATTCATATTATGATAAGTGGCTTTAACCCTGCTTACGTAGTAGTTGTAAATTATACGCTCGTTATTTTAAGTAGCTCATTAATTGCTACGATGAAAACGGCAAAAATTGTCACTTATATTTTGGGCTTTTTAACGCTTTTGACAATTTGGTTAGAATTTACGAATCCGAATTCTAAATCAATCTTAATATGCAGGTTGGTATTTTCTCTTTTATTGTTCGCTTGTTTTTGCGTCATTCTTGTTAGGCAACTTTTAAAAATTAAAGCAATAAATCTTCAGTTTATCTTAGGTCCAATTTTAGGGTTTCTTTATTTAGGAATTATTGGAGGAACGCTGTTCGAATTAATTCATTTTTTTGATGCTAGTTCATTTGAACTTGTCAAAGGATTTTCTGGCTTTAGCTTTTACTATTTCAGCTTTATCAGCATTACTACTGTGGGTTATGGAGATATTACACCGCTTACAGCACCTGCACAATCTCTAACCCTCGTTATGAATATCATAGGACAATTCTATTTAGTTATCGTTATGGGTGTCTTTGTGGGTAAATATATTAATACAAAATCAAAATAAAATGTTCGAGTCTTTCAGTATTATATTCACAATTTCAGCACTTTTTAGTTACATCAATTATAAGTGGTTAAAATTACCAACGACCATTGGATTAATGATTTTAAGTTTAATCTTAATCATTCCAATCACGCTAAGTAAAACTGTTTTCCCAGAATTTTACAGGTTCTTTTGTGACATCATTATTAATGCAGATTTTAAAACATTGTTACTCGACGGTATTTTGAGTTTTTTGCTATTTGCAGGCGCACTTCACGTTAATCTGGGAGCACTTGCAAAACAAAAAAAATCAATCTTTTTGTTTGCGACATTAGGTGTGCTTATTTCTACATTTTTAGTTGGTGGATTAGTCTTTTTTGGTGCACAATTATTTGGTTTAGAATTGCCTTTTCTACACGCACTATTATTTGGCGCATTAATTTCGCCTACAGACCCAATAGCTGTTATGGCAATTTTAAAAGAGGCAAAAATTTCTGAAATTTTAGGTATAAAAATAGAAGGAGAATCCTTGTTCAACGATGGTATTGGTGTTGTTGTTTTTTCTGGAATTTTATTAATTGCTACTGCGACAGGAGAACACAGTTCAGCAGAAATTGGAACAGAAATTGGAACGTTATTTTTAGAAGAAGCGGTAGGCGGTTTGCTTTACGGATTACTTATTGGTTTTCTTGGTTTAAAATGTATTCAATCATTAAAAGAAAACCCTCAATTAGCAGTAATGATTACACTGGCTGTAGTTATGGGCGGAACGGCAGGTGCTTTAATATTGCACATATCAGCACCATTAGCGATGGTTGTTGCAGGCTTGTTAATTGGAAACAAAATTCACATCGATGAAGAAAAAAATCCAATACAAAAAGCAATCAGTTCCTTTTGGGAGATTTTAGATGATGTCTTTAATGGTATTTTGTTTGTACTTATAGGGCTTGCTATACATTTATTAGATTTTAATACAGGTTATATACTATTAGGTGTTCTCGCTATTTTGATCGTACTTCTAGCAAGATTTATCTCTGTGTTTCTACCCTATTCATTATTGAAACACGAAGAAAAAAAACCAATTAAAACAATTGCCATTCTAACTTGGGGAGGATTACGTGGTGGCATTTCTATAGCGTTAGCTTTAAGCCTAAGCGAAGAACTTTCTGGAGGACTAATACTTCATATAACGTATGTAATCGTGTTATTTTCAATTATAGTTCAAGGTTTGAGTATTGGTAAAGTTGTAAAAAAATTATATTCGTAAAAGAGGTTTAATATATAAAGCATTATTATGAGTGGTAAATCCAAAGAAAAAGTAGAAGACAAGTATTTAATGGAAGAGTTAAATATTGATAAAGACGCTCTAAGACAATTAAAAAAGAAACTGGCGAAGATTTCACCAAGGTCTGAAAGAGGTGTTGAAACATTATTTAGGTTATTATCTAAAAATCAGTACACCTTAAATACGATGATAGACACAAAATCAAATATTTTAATCTCTATCAATGCTCTAATCTTATCATTAATATTAGGAACAGTAATGAGTCAGCTCAATACAGACCCTCATCTTATTTATCCTGTAGTGATGATGTTAATGACGAACTTAGCTTCTATAACTTATGCAATATTTGCCACGCGTCCAGAACTGATTCACGGAAATAAGGAATCACGTAATTTAATGTTCTATGGTAATTTTCAGGATATGGAAGAAAATGAATATGTTGAAAACATCACCACATTAATGAATGAAGGTGATGAATTATATAGAACTATTGCAAAAGACACCTACCACCTTGGTAGGACTATGGATAGAAAATTTAAATTATTACGTATATCCTTCAATGTCTTTTTGATAGGAATCATTCTTTCTGTAATTGCTTTTATTGCCTGTCACGCTCTTTTTGGAGGGCTTATTTAATTTTCATCTTTATATAAGGATGCTTTTATATAACCCTTAATTAGTATCAAAAAGTTTCGCTACAGCTTTAAGAAAATGTTTTTTTATAGCATCTACAGATTTTGAGTTATTCGCCGTTAATGTAGTTATAGCAATAGGCTCGTCCTGTGTTGTGGTGCCAATATCATAAACAGCCGCTTCAACAACTTAAGTCATTATTTCTTTAGTGTCATATTCAAGATTATCATCACGATTGCTGTCTAATTTTAGGGATTCTAAAGAGTTCATATAGTTGTGAAGAGATTTTGCACGTACAGTATCTGCCGAAGTAAATTTTTGTGAAGCAAAAAGGATTCTGTCAATATTTTTCTCTTTACATTCTAAAACGAATTTATCAATCTCTTTATTCGTAAGCTCTTTTTTATATTTCACAAGAGGAAATATTTCGTGTATTTTTATAGGAGAAATCCCTTTTTTTTGATAGCATTGCAGTAGTACTATTTTCGAACTCTTTCTTAAGTTCATCATCTTCGGTATTAGCAATAATTAATAAGCGATTTAAATTTTGATTATTAAATTCATCTGACACCCATTGAGAGGATGTTATTTTTGAAGTTGAACAACTTAAAGCTATAACCGCAACAAAAAACACAAGAGCAATTTTTTTCATAATGAGGGTTTTTGGCAAGTTAGTTAAATTACTACAAAATGGAAATTTAAGTGCGTGTAGGGGAAGACAGATGAATTTTGTTAAATCTTGAAAATAGTGATGATTCAACCTTTGTAGTTTTGAAGGAGACTTTATAATTATACAATATGTATACGCGTGCTAAACTCGTAAAAAACCATCATCTATTTATCCAGTTGTGGCATTGTCAATTTCAAGAATCTATAACTTTTGTAATATTTACCACGCAGCTAGAATTATTCATAGAAATCTTCTCCATTATTTAATTGGTTTTATTTACAAAGTATTACCATTATATCTTCATTTAAAAAGTTCGAACTCTGTCCCGTTGAGGTCACAAAAAAATCCGCATATAACTTTTATAGTTATTGCGGATTTTTTATTGATATTAAAATATTATCTATTCCTCTATCATAAGGTTTAAAGTAACGGTAATATTATCCCTAGTCGCCTTACTAAAAGGACATACCTCGTGTGCCTTCTCCACCAAATCTTCGCCAGTTTTGATATCCACCCCAGGTATATAACAATCTAGTGTTGCTTTAAGAAAATACCCATCTTCCTCTTTACAAAATTCTATAATTGCCGTTACACTTAGCGCTTCTTCGTCAAATTCAATCTTTTCAGACTTTGCAACAGATTGAATAGCGCTACCAAAACATGCTGCGTAGGCTGCTCCAAATAGTTGTTCAGGATTTGTTCCATCTCCTCCTTCTCCACCCATAGATTCTGGAACCGATAAATTTAAATCAATAGGACCATTTTTAGTGGTTACCCTACCTGTTCTTCCTCCAATTGCAGTTGTTTTTGCTTTATATAATGATTTCATAATTTAGTTTTTATATTAAGTTATTAAAAATACGATGATCTCGATAGATGATCGAAAAATTCCTTTTAAAGTTGTCATAAATAATTTGTGATTCGGTTAAAGTTAAGTTGCATCTTATTTCCAATAACTTCTAGCAAATAAATTGATAAAAATTAGCCACCATAATTCCATATTTTGAATTACAATCAAGTATCCAATCATCCTTTAGATTACCTATTTTTGCGCGATGCACAAGTACCTTTTATTTGTTTTGTTATGTTTGGCTTCGTCAAGCATGTTTTGTCAGGAAAGAGAACAACCTTTTGAATTAGAGGTGAATTATTTTTATGGGAATATACTAAGACATAATAAAGATATTGCCTCTCTAATTAAAGGTCACCCAGAAGGATTTATAGTAGGATATAATAAAAAAACATACGGTCTAAATGAATGGGAGCGTCGTTACAACTATCCAGATTGGGGTTTTAGCTTTGCTTATCAAAACTTAAAAAACAGCAAATTAGGAAATACCTATAATTTAATGGGACATTACAATTTCTATTTTTTAAATAGAAAATTAATGCTTAGAGTTGCGCAAGGTGTAGGTTATAATTCAAATCCCTTTGATATAGATACAAATATTTCTAATAATTCATACGGTAGTAGCTTGTTTAGCTCAACCGTTTTTATGATTAACTACAAAGAATCACTATCGCCTTCCATTGACTTACAAGGGGGGCTCACATTTTTACACGGTTCTAATGGCAACTCTAAAGCACCCAATACGGGTTCTAATTCAGTAACTATTAATGTAGGACTTGTCTATAAAAATGGAACTGTTCAAGACTACATAGCTAGAGGCTCTAGAATAAAATATAGAGAGCCCATACATTTTAATATTTCCTTACAAAGCGGGATTAACGAGAGTGATTACTTAGGATTGGGTAGAGAATCCTTTTTAGTGGTGAGCACATCCTTTGACAAAACACTAAGTAAAAAAAGCAAAATTATTTTAGGTACAGAAGCCTTTTTTTCAAAATTTCTAAAAAACGAAATTGAGTTTTTAGCTGCAGCTTTTCCTCAATTCGGAGTCACAGAGGATCAAGACTGGAAAAGAGTGGGAATATTTATTGGGCATGAATTACAATTTAATAAAACTGCCCTACTAGCACATGCAGGGTATTACTTGTATTATCCTTATAATTATCAAGGTAGATTATATCAACGCGTGGGGTTAAAACGTTACTTTGGAAAACAATATTTCGGGTCCGTTGCTGTAAAAACTCATGGAGCAAAAGCAGAGGCCTTAGAATTTGGTTTAGGTATTAGATTATGATTACAAGATTTATTTTAAGAATGCATACCATTACGCTTTCGCGAAAGCGTACATCTTCTATTGTCCTACTCGCCTTATTGCTAGCTTCCTGCAATTCTGAAAACAGTACGGACTGCTTGCAAACAGACGGAGATGTTATTCGTTATGAAGTCGACATTCCTTTTTTTGATAAAATACAGCCAGAAGATGATATTCAAGTTATTTTAAAACAAGGGAATGTACCAAGTGTATTCGTTCAAACAGGTAAAAATATAGCTCCAGAAATTTATGTAGACGTTTTAGAAGAGACATTAATTATGCGAAATGACAATAGCTGTAATATTTTTAGAGATTATGGAAAAACAGTTATTACAGTAACATCTCCTAACATTACATTTATAAAACAAGCCTCTAGCTTCCCCATTAGAAGTGAAGGTATTCTAAGCTTTCCGAGTCTGCTTATATGGAGTAACACAAACCCAACACCATTGTTAACCAATGCTAATAAAAGTGGGGATGTATTTTTGAATTTAAATGTCGAAAATATCTCTATACTAGCAAATGGATCTAGTAATTTTGTACTATCAGGAAATGCCGATAAAGCATCCTTTGTTCTTTCAGATGAGTACCCACAAATTTTTGCTCCTGACCTTATTGTAAACGATATTACAATAAGCCATGTGAGCGCTGCACAAATGGTGATACACCCCATAGAAAGTTTACGTGGTCAAATAAGAGCCACTGGAGATGTAATTTCTGTAAATAGACCAACCATTATAGAGGTGGAAGAATTCTTTACAGGTAAATTAATATTTGAAGAATAATATTAAATAATAGACACCAGAAAACACTACAATTTTTTGACTTCTTTCACTTTTATTATTTCAAAGCCGTCAAAAACAATTGTATCTTAGTGGAGTAACTAATATAAAACTAATATTATGGTAAAGTCAAAATATCAAAATGTTCTCGATTTAGGAGAGCAATTAAACATCAAAAATGGTGATGTAAAAGTAGAAAATGGAAAATTGCACATATACGGCACAGCGGCAAATCCATATGAAAAAAATCTATTATGGGATGAAATCAAAGCCTCTGGTGGAGAAAATCCAAATGATATAATGGCTGATATAAAGGTGGAGAATTCCTCCTATTTTGCAAAGCATACTGTAAGTAGCGGCGAAAGTTTAAGTAAAATCGCTAAAAAGTATTATGGTGACCCCATGAAATACAATGCCATTTACGAGGCTAATAAAGACACTCTTGAAAGTGTAGATTTGATACATCCAGGACAACATATTATAATTCCTAATATCTAAAATTTAAGAATTTTTCAGTTTTCTCAAAAAATATAGCTCCTAAACATAGGAGCTATATTTTTTTTAGTCTAAACTAAATATTTTACACAAGTAACTGTAATTCTGATTTTTACATAGACATATAGAAGTAATAGTTTATATCAAATTAACTGAGACCCGATATATAATTTCCGTATAAATCATTAAATCGCATGCCTGTCGTTAATTTATATTTACTCAATTTTTTATATTCTACTAATCCAAATAGAATAAATTCTTTGAGAAAATAACGATCTTCTTTCGGAGTTTCTGGTTGATATTTTTCTAGCAAATCATCAAGAGGTGTCACACTATCTATAATCATTTTATATTCTTTATCTGTTAGATTATCTTCCAATTCAAATCCACTTTGTTCAAAGAACCAAGCAAGAATAGCTTCATAAGGATCTTCTTGATCCTCCTTTGTTAACTTTTCAATTTTAGGAAAATAATCGTCAAAAAGAGATTTTGTTGCATCACCTATTAGAATTTTTGCGACCTCGTCTGCTCCCTCTTGTTCTCCCTCATATACCAATTCTACTTTACCGGTAATAGCAGGTATAATTCCTAAAAGGTCTCCATACCGAATAGTAGTTTTTGTATCTCCAGAAAGTAACATTCTACGCTCTGCAGTACTCAACAAGTTTTCATAAGCGGTGATACTCATACGTGCACTAACACCACTCTTCTCATCCACGTATTCTGACTCTCTTGCAGAAAAGCTTATTTGTTCAAGAAGATCTTTGGCTAGTTCTGGAACATAAACGGTTTCTTTTATGCGATCATCATTGCGAGCTTCTTGTTGTGTAATCGTTTTTGCAATATCAATAGACTCTGGGTAATGCGTTAAGATTTGCGAGCCTATACGGTCCTTTAATGGTGTCACGATACTACCTCGATTCGTATAATCCTCTGGATTTGCTGTAAATAAGAATTGCATATCAAGTGCTAACCTCAACTTGAAATCCCCTTATTTGAATATCTCCTTCTTGAAGATGTTAAATAAGGCAACTTGAATTCTAGCTTGCAAATCTGGAAGTTCATTAATCACAAATATGCATCGATTTGCTCGAGGGATCATTCCATAATGAATCACGCGATCATCAGCATAACTTAACTTTAAGTTTGCCGCTTTAATGGGATCTATATCTCCAATTAAATCTGCAACAGTCACATCTGGTGTAGCTAGCTTTTCATAAAACCTATCGATTCTATGCAACCACGCAATGGGTGTGGCGTCACCATGCTCTTCTAAATGAGCTCGCGGCAGTTCTAGACAATGGGTGGTATGGGATCGTCGTGTATTTCACTATCTGCTACATAGGGAATATATTCATCCAGCAACGGTAATCATAAGACGAGCGAGTCTAGTTTTTGCTTGTCCTCGTAATCCTAATAGATTGATGTTATGCTTTGATAAAATGGCTCTTTCAAGCTCTGGAATAACAGCTATTTTCGTATCCGTGAATACCAGTAAATGTAGATTCAGTTCCTGATTTTAATTTGCAATAAGATGTATCCCGTAACTCATCTTTTATGGATTTTGATTTCCAGTCCTGATGTTTTAAGTTCTCCTAAAGTATTTATTGTCTTCTATGTTCATGTCAATTGCTTTCCTTTGAAACTTCTAATTATTATTCTTAGATCATAACCTCTGGTTCATTATCTCATTCTCTTTCTTCGGTTAGCCTCATAATCATGAAAGATCATCTCGCCTAATCCCTGCAACCCAGTAAAAAATGCTTTACCTTGATTTGCTTCTGTAAATTCATCGATAAATCGCTGTAAATAAGGGTCATTGGCAATCATAAACGTAGTAATAGGAATATGCAATCGCCTTGCCTGGGCTGCCATGGTGTAACATTTATCTACAATATATTCATCGAGCCCATTTGAATTCTTGTAATACCTACCATCTTTCAATCTCAAACAACTGGGCTTGCCATCTGTAATCATAAATATTTGTTTGTTGGTATTCCGTTTACGCCTTAAAATGTCCATAGCTAGATTGTAAACCAGCCACTGTATTAGTATGATAAGGCCCTACCTTGAGGTAAGGAAGGTCTGCAATTTTGATAGGCCAGGCATCATTACCAAATACAATTATGTCTAGCGTATCTTTAGGATAGCGCGATGTAATCAACTCGGCCAGTGCCATTGCTACTTTTTTGGCTGGCGTTATTCGATCCTCACCATACAATATCATGGAATGCGATATATCGATCATCAATACCGTACTCATTTGAGCCTTGAACTGCGTGTCTTCTACTACCAGGTCACTTTCTGATAAGTAAAAGTCATCCATCCCATGATTAATTTGCGCATTGCGCAAACTTTCTGTCATAGAAATATGGTCTAAGTCCATCACCAAAACGGTATTCCCTAAAGTCACCAGTATGTTCATCACCACTTCCACTTTGTTTTGCTTTGATTACCCTGAGCCCTTTTCTCATGTTTCCAAATATTTGGTCTAAAGCGCTGTTTCGTAAAAGCGGCTCTGTCTTTGCGGTAATCATAGCAGGACCATTTTTACCGTCTGGCTCTACCTCTTCACGTAGAATAGGGTCATCTTCTCTTTAACGCGTTCTTCTACAATAAAGTCGTCTACCGTATATTCTGGAGTGGTTAAGTTGTACTCCTTATCTAATTCCCTAAGCCAATCAATGCCTCGTCAAAATCTCCAGATGTATGAGTAATTAGTTCTTGAAAAATATCAAACAACTTATCAAATGGGATTCTTGTGGAGCATCGTAGGTTTTAAAGACAAATCCACTCCTTTCTTGTTGTTTTCTCATAGCTACATAAAAATACGGACTAGTAACTCAAAAAAAAAGCACCTATGAAGTAGGTGCTTTTTTTTATATATATTTTATGATTACCACAATTCTGACAAGACATGTAAAGTATTTGATTCTGTTTCAAGATCCGTAAATGTAATCTCAATATTCTTAATTCCATTTGAAATATACAATTTACTTTCTAAACTCGTAATCTCTAACTGTACACCGCTTAAAGTTTGAACCATTAAAGATTTTTCTGTTTCTAAAACCTTGTTTAAATCTCTCAATGACCACTTACCTTCTATAATATAATCTTCTAATTCAAAATCTAATGGATTTTCTGCTTTCGCGAAAGCGTAATCCATAGGTGCCATCATTGTATATGCTCTATCTCTTGGAAGATTTTCTAATATTGTTAAAGCATTGGTATTTTCTGAAACATATCGAAAATTTACATTGCTTTTCAAGATATTTTCAAAACCAACTTGTGATAGCGCCATAGGAACTTCCATACGGTACTCTGCCATGGCAAGTAATTCTGAATCGTTTCTAGTTTCATTTTTAGTACAACCAAATAGTGTACTTAGTATTGCGGCGGTAAATAGTATCTTTTTCATAATAGTAAAGATATTCTGAGATGTGTTAATCCAATGATAATACGGAGGTAAGCTTTTGTTAATTAGCTATTTTTAAGAAAGCTTCACATAATTTTAAATAAAAATAGCTTCCTTGAGGAAGCTATTTTTATTTGAATGTGATTAAGATAATTATCCCTTAGGCATAATCACTGTATCAATTGCGTGTATCACACCGTTACTTGCTGGTACATCCTTCATAATAATAACTGACTTACCACCTTTTGCATCTTTTATAACCACATTTGCACCATCCATCATTAAAGTAATAGGCTCTCCCATTACTGTATTGGTGACAAACTTCCCTTTATTTTGTTTTATAGCCGCAACTACATCAGATGCCATATATTTTCCTGATACTACATGATACGTTAAAATATCTGTAAGCATTGCCTTATTTTCTGGAGCGACTAATGTTCCTACCGTCCCTTCTGGTAATTTATTAAAAGCATCATTTGTGGGAGCAAATACAGTAAATGGTCCAGTACCGCTCAAAGTTTGTGCGAGTCCAGCTGCTTTAACAGCGGTAACTAGCGTAGAAAAATTTTCATTTCCTACGGCAACATCTACAATCGTATTTGACTGTTGTGGTACCTCTTCAACGATATCTGCTTGCGCAATTGTTTCAGTTTCTACCTCTACTTCTTGTTCTTTAACATTCTCATTACAAGATGCAAGCATCAAAGCCGCTCCTGTCATTACTAAAAAAATCTTTTTCATACTATTTAGTTTTTAATTTGTTCAAAATTACAAACAAAAGATTAAACAATTCTGAATGAGTATCATAAACCTTAGTTAATATTATAGTACTAATTTAGATTTTAGATAGGTAGTAGTAAATTTCATTACAATTACGTTAATTGATAAAATCTGTTGTTTCTATATATAGTTTATCAATCCAATCTAAATAATTATCAAAACCTATTTTATTATGAGAAAAACAATGACATCCCTTGCATTTTTTGCTGCAATGAGTATAACAATTTCGTCTTGTGACGAAAAGACTGCAGGTGAAAAGCTTGAAGAGCAATTAGAAAACAAGTCGGAACTTATGGAGGAAAGATCTGATGATCTAGAGGATGCCTCTGAAGAGATAGACGACGCCGTTGATGACATGGCAGATGCTATCGAGAATTTTAAAGATGCTCTTGAGGAGGTTGATAACCTTGAAGATAGAGACAAAATACGTGAGCGTATTATGAAAATTTTTGAGATGCATGAAATGCAATTTCAGAATAAACAGAGTAGCTTATAAATTAAGTTATACATTATATTAAAAATCCCATTCTAAGCGAATGGGATTTTTTTTTGGAAATTAGTAATAATTTCGGGTGAATTTCCTTAACATCTCTTTAAGAATTAGGAGTGTGCTTTTATATAACTTTAATCTTTTAATAAATTTTCAAAAACCTGCTATGAAACGGCTATTATTAATTCTTTGTATCTGCCTAAGTACCACCGTATTTTCTCAAAAGCTCGATATTCCTTTGCTCAAAGATATCACCCCCCGCAATATTGGACCGGGAGGTATGTCTGGAAGGGTAACAGCTATCGATGTAGTTACAGATAATTCTGACATTATGTATGTTGGAACTGCTTCTGGAGGACTTTGGAAATCTACTTCTGGAGGTATCAAATGGGATCCTATTTTTGATAAAGAAGTAACTGCATCTATAGGAGCGGTTGCAATACAGCAGTCCAACCCGTCAGTAATTTGGGTAGGTACTGGAGAAGGAAATCCTCGAAATTCGCTTAATGGTGGTTATGGTATTTATAAGTCATTAGACGGCGGTAAATCATGGAAATCCATGGGGTTAGAAAAGACTAGGCACATCCACCGTGTACTAATTGACCCTACAAATCCAGAGATTGTGTATGTAGGAGCTATTGGATCTCCTTGGGGTGAACATCCAGAACGAGGCGTTTTCAAAACAATAGATGGAGGAAAAACATGGAATAAAATTCTGTATACCAATACTAAAACGGGGGTTGCAGATATGGTGATGGATCCTACAAATCCTAATAAACTTTTAGTTGCCATGTGGGAGCATAAACGTGACCCTTGGTTTTTCACCTCTGGTGGCGAGGGATCAAGCTTACAGATGACTCATGATGGTGGTAAAACCTGGAAAAAATTGGATGATAAAAATGGTCTACCTAAAGGAGAATTAGGTCGTATAGGTATTGCAATTGCTCCTGGTGCTCCAGACATTATCTATGCACTTGTAGAAGCAAAAAAGAATGCTTTGTACAAATCTGAAGACGGCGGTTTTAACTGGGAAAAAATTAATGATAAAAGTGATATAGGAAATAGGCCTTTCTATTACAGTGATATACATGTAGACCCTCAAAATGAAAATAGGGTCTTTTCAGTGTTTACCTACGTAAACGTCTCCGAAGATGGAGGAAAGAATTTTGAGCAATTAATGGGGGCATATGGTGTAGATAACGGAGTACACCCAGATCATCACGCTTGGTGGATTCATCCTAGTAACGGCAAGTTTATGATGGACGGTAACGATGGGGGATTAAATATTACAAAAGATGGTGGTAAAACTTGGAGATTTATAGGCAACCTACCAGTAGCTCAGTTTTATCATATCAATGTAGATAATGAGTATCCATATAATGTCTATGGAGGCATGCAAGATAATGGCTCTTGGAGAGGACCCGCATATGTATGGAAAGCTCAAGGCATACGTAATGATTACTGGCAGGAGATTTCTTTTGGGGATGGTTTTGACGTAATCCCAGATCCAGATGATAGCCAGTATGGATGGAGTATGAGCCAGCAGGGGTTTGTAAGTCGTTATGATTGGAAAACAGGAAATAATTATGGGGTAAAACCCACTCACCCAGATCCTGATGTATTTTTGAGATTTAACTGGAATTCTGCCATTAACATTGACCCTTTCGACTCAAATACCATTTATTTCGGGAGTCAGTTTGTACACAAATCAACTGATAAGGGGCTAACGTGGAAAGTGATTTCTCCAGACCTTACTACTAACGACCCAGAAAAACAAAAACAATCTGAATCTGGTGGTTTGACCATGGATGCTACAGGAGCCGAAAATCATACAACCATTCTCGTCATAGAGCCTTCTCCTGTGGAAAAGGATATGTTTTGGGTAGGAACAGATGATGGCCGTGTACATTATACCCAAAATGGTGGCAACACCTATACAGAAGTTTCCTCAAATCTAAAGGACTTACCAGCTGGAAGCTGGATCGTTCAAATTAAAGCAAGTGTAAATAATAAGGGGGAAGCGCTCCTTGTAGCAAATGATTACAGAAGGTTTAATTACACTCCGTATGCTTATCGAACCAAAGATTATGGAAAAACATGGTCTCGCATAGTGGATAAAACAGATGTACAAAGTTTTGCACTATCCATTATAGAGGATCCTAAAGAGTCAAATTTGCTTTTCTTAGGTACTGACGACGGACTGTATGTCTCCATTGATGCTGGTGTGAATTGGCAAAAGTGGACAAAAGATTTTCCCACAACATCTGTAAAAGATCTTATTATTCATCCTAGAGAACACGATCTTGTGATAGGAACCTTTGGAAGAGCAGCTTGGATACTTGACGATATAAGACCTCTTCGTGAGATTGCTCGAGATCAAAGTACGCTTTCGCGAAAGCTTAAACTTTTTAATCCACCTACAGCTTATGACGCCGCATACCAACAACCTACTGGAAGTCGTTTCCCCGGGGATGCAATTTACAGCGGAGAAAATAGAAAAAGTGGGGCACAAATTTCATACTTCTTCACCAAACGCTTAGAAGAGAAAAAAGAGCAGGTTAAAGAAGAAGATTCTAAAGAGGATGATACTGATACTCTAGAAGTCACCTCTAAAAATGAAAACAATCCAAAATGGGATTCTATCCATCTAAAAATTTATGATGGAGCGCGCCAGATACGCCATCTCAAATGGAAAACACCTGATAGCACTGGAATTTATAAAACTACCTGGTATCTAAGAGAAGCTGGAGGAGATAGACCTTCGCGATCCATTCGGAAACGTAAAAGTGAACCTAGTGGCGTCGCTGTTAAACCTGGAACTTATAAATTAGTCATGGAGTATGGAGACCAGCAAAGCGAGTCTATGATTAATGTAAAAAGCGACCCTCGATTTGAAACCCCACAAAAAGCAATAAACGATGCTTATAATGCAGGGAAGACTTTAGAAGCATTTACACAAACAGCTGCCGATGCCGTAGAACAACTTGTACAGAGTAAAACACTAGCATCAGACTATAGAAAAATGATCAAAAAATTAAATAATGATGAGCGTTACAAAGCCGAGCTCAAAGCCATAAAGGATATTGATAAAGAAATAGATGAAGTCGTTGCACTCTATCTAGGCAAGGAAGATAAACGTCAAGGTATCACCCGTAATCCAGAAATTACGGTAATGAATCGTATACGCGCTGCCAGCGGGTATGCTCAAACTAGACCCAATGGGCTTACTACCACAGAAACAATGTTGATCTCACATGCAAGAAATGATCTCAAAATGGCTCTAGAAAAAACAAATACATTTTTCGCAGAAAAATGGACACCTTTTGAAGACCAATTAAAGGCATTAAAATTAAGTCTGTTTAAAGAAATTAAAACTTTTCAATTAAACTAAGCGTTCATGAATTTTAAATATTTCGTAACCATTACTCTCTTATTGTGCACTTTCTACATGAGTGCACAAAACCGTGGAGAAGATAAGACAGGTTCATGGGCAATGATTTTTACTCAAAATCAAGTATCTGAAAAATTGAGCATACACGCAGAGGCGCAATATAGAACTTACGAGTTTAGTAACAATTTCAATCAGTTGTTACTACGAACCGCACTTAATTACCATATATCAGAGAAAGCAATGGCTTCTTTTGGGTATGGGTATATCACTACAGATAGCACGTTTGAAGAACTTATGGGAGAAGAGAACACTACAGAAAATAGACTCTATGAGCAGTTTGTGCTAAAAAATAGCTTAGGTAATTTTACATTTAGCCATAGATATAGACTGGAACAACGCTTTGTGAATAGCCAATCAACTGGAGATGTAACCTTACATAGAGCTAGGTATTTTCTAAGAGTAACCTATCCATTTAATACAAGTTGGTTTTTAACTGCTTATGATGAAGTTTTTATTAATTTACAAAATGAATTTTTCGGGCAAAATAGGTTGTATGGAGCATTGGGATACAATTTTAACCCTACTGTAAGCATGCAAGTGGGCTATTTAAAAAATGATTTTTCGGTAGATACTTATGATCGCTTTCAAATAGGGCTATTTTTTAATACGGATTTGAGAAAAGATAATAATGGCTAATTAAATGATAATTGTCTACTAAAAAGTAGCGTAATATGTTGTTTTACGCTTTCGCGAAAGCGTACCTATCATAAAAAATTACACTTTTACAGGATCTACCTAAAATATTGAAATAGCATAAATACAAATCGTAATAACACTTTTATGAGATCTAGCAAAATAAATTTTAAAAATTCAGAAGGAGTTCTTCTTTCTGGTAGATTAGATTTACCAGCAGATCAAGATCCTCATAATTTTGCCATTTTCGCGCATTGCTTTACCTGTACTAAAGATTTTAGTGCTGTACGTAACGTAAGTAGAGCCTTAGCATCTGAAGGTTTTGGGGTGTTGAGATTTGACTTTACAGGATTAGGTGATAGTGATGGAGAATTTTCGGATACAAATTTTTCTAGTAATATAAATGATCTAATGGCAGCAGCATATTTTCTAGCTGAAGAATATAAAGCCCCTTCCCTACTGGTAGGTCATTCTTTAGGAGGAGCTGCAGTTATATTTGCTGGAAGTGAGATCAAAACTGTAAAAGCAATCGCAACTATAGGAGCACCTAGTAATCCACAACATGTACAAAAGCAGCTTGGAGAAAGTATAGCTACTATTAAGCAAGATGGTAAAGCAAAGGTCACGCTTGCTGGTAGAGACTTTACATTTAAAAAACAATTTATTGACGATCTTAGTGAAAACTCTTGTGTAGAAGCTGTTTCACATTTACATAAAGCATTGCTTATTTTTCACTCCCCTCAAGACGCTACGGTTTCCATTAAAAATGCAGAAGAAATTTATCATGCTGCGCATCACCCTAAAAGTTTTGTAACTTTAGATGGATCAGAACACCTGTTAATAGATAAAAAAAGTGCTGCATACGTGGGTAAAGTCATTGCAGGTTGGGCTGCGAGATATATTAATGCTCCAGAACAGCAACAGATAAAATCTACGCATCAAGTAGTCGCTAGCTTAGATCATGAAGATGGATTTTCTACACAACTTAAACTAGGTAATCACTATCTCAAAGCAGATGAGCCACTGCGCGTAGGAGGAAACGATTATGGACCTACACCTTACGAATTACTCGCAGGAAGTTTAGCTTCTTGTACAGCGATGACTATACAAATGTATGCCAAAAGAAAGGGCTGGGAAATTGACACTGTAGAAGTACACACCAGCTATAGTAAAAGCCATGCTCGCGACTGTGAAGTTTGTGAAACAGACAGTACTTCAAAAATTGACACTTTTACTAGAGAGATAAAAATCTCATCAACTCTAGACGAAAAACAGTTACAGCGGATACTTCGAATCGCAGATAAATGTCCAGTACACAAAACCTTAGAAAGTGAAACACAAATATTTACCACACTTATTACCTAGTCGCTTATTATTCAAATACTTATATAAGAATAGTAGTTAGTAAAATATAGTATAAATGTAAACTTTAAGTAAATTCATTGATCTCGTATAGCATACTACCTCTATACTTTGCAATTTTTCTATTAAATATCTATTTCTAATAAAAATCCGTTTTCTCTTTAAACTTTATTACAATCGCACGCAACGATATGATGTTTTTTACATCTAGTTATAAAAATAATTAAATGAAAAACATATTCTTATTGTGCTTTGTCACGATCTTAGTGCAAAGTTGTTGTGTTGATGGAAGTTGTAATGATGATGTCGATACACTCTCAATAATTACTGATTATGAGCCCGTATTTCTAGAAAGGGCAGCTTTTGAAGCTAGTGTTACATTAAATGAAACAAAACCCATAATTAATTCTGGTAAAATATACGTGGTTGAAGATTTACTTTTTGTAAATGAAAAAAATGAAGGTTTTCATATTATAGATAATACAGATCCAGAAAATCCACTACCTATAGCATTTATAAATGCACCTGGCGCAACTGATCTTGCAATTAAAAATAACATTTTTTTTATAAATCAAGCAGTAGATTTGATCGCGGTAAGCTATACTAGAGAAAGTAATACTCTTATCGTATCAAAGCGTATTCGCAATGTGTTTCCAGTAATGATCTCTCCAGATGGCTATACTCCTAATGTGACAGAGGATAGTATTATCATTAATTATACTCTTCGAAATTAATTACTTATGAAAAGATATTTTATATTTCTACTTATCACAATCTTCATTTTGGCGTGTAGCAATGATAATGATAGTATCTCCTTTGATAGTGGTGATAGTGTAGGCCAAGGAGGTTCTCTCGCTATCTTTACAATAAAAGGAGATTACCTTTATACAGTAGATAATGAAGACTTGAATGTTTTTAACATTGCACAAACGGACAATCCGGTACTTGTGAATACGGTGTCGATTGGCTTTGGAATTGAGACTATTTATTGTTTTAAAGATTACCTCTACATAGGCTCCCGAAGTGGTATGTTTATCTATACTATTGAAAACCCAGAATTTCCTCAGATTTTATCTTCGGTTCAGCATATGACAGCCTGTGACCCTGTTGTAGCAAATGAAAACTTTGCTTTTGTGACACTTTGGAGTGATTTAGGTTGTGGTGGAACCGTAAATCAATTAGAAGTGTATGACGTACGTGATGTCTTAAACCCTATTTTAATCAATGTAAGAGAGCTTACTTTTCCAAAAGGTTTGGGACTATATGAAAATTACCTTATCGTTTGTGATGACGAGATAAAGATTTTTGATGTTTCAGACCCAATAAATTCTACTCTTGTGTATTCCATAGATAAACTGGCATTTGATGTTATTATACAAGGCAATCTTTTAATTGCTATAGGAGAAAATGGCTTGTATCAATATGAACTCGATGCAACGGACATTACAAACACAACAAGCTTAAGTACTATTAATATATAAAGCTTTCATAAAGAGGCTTACATTTTATGAGAAGGTTTTTATATTAGACAATAGATAAAATACTAACCAAAATTACATATTATGAAAATGAAGTATCTCGCCCTAGCGATGATTGCAACAATAAGTTTAGGAAGTTGCAAAAATGATAAAAAAGAAGTAGAAACTGTAGAAGTTGAGGAGATAGAAGAAGTTGAAACATCTACAATGGAACGGAAAGCAACACTCAAATTATCATCTAAAAGTAATAGTAATGCATCTGGAAGTGTTGTCTTTAAAGAAGAGGACGGTATTGTAAAGATGACTGCCGTTGTTGGAGGACTTGCAGAAGGTACACATGCGATACATATCCATGAAAATGCAGATTGCTCTAGTACAGATGGGACATCTGCAGGGGGTCACTGGAATCCAACTGCTCAACCCCACGGTAAGTGGGATGATGCCGCTGGTTTTCATAAAGGTGATATAGGGAATTTTGAAGCAGATGAAAATGGAAATGGTACTATAACAATGTCCACAGATGAATGGTGTATAGGATGTGCTGATGCGAATAAGAATATTTTAGGAAAAGCAATTATTATACATCAAGGTGTTGATGACTTTACCTCACAACCTAGTGGTGCAGCTGGTGCACGAATCGCTTGTGGTGGAATTATAGAATAGAAAAAGTCACTAATTATTGAAAAGTGCCCCACTTCATTAGTGGGGCTTTTTTGTTAGATAGCTTAGGATAAAATCATTATTTAAGAAGAACACACTATAAATGGTTGAATATTATACTATTAAAATTTAAATATACATTGCAAAACCCTCTGTTAATTTTTTCTACACTTTCGTAAAACGCTCGCATTAAAACCTTTTGGTAATGTACAAGTCCTAACCCTCATTTTTAAAGTCAATATTGTTATAGTTTCTGATTTGTAACTATGAATGACCTGTGATGTTTGACTAAGCCCTCTATGGGTCTTTTCAAAATAGTTCCAGATTTGAGTCCAAATGCAGTTAGCACTTCTTTCAGTTCTTTTTGTAAATAAAATCCTATAGAACCCACAAAATGAATGGGAATCTTAGTGGCATCTGGAAATTGCATTACGATTTGATGCTCTATAAAAAGTGCTAGACCATTTTTTATCAAATCTTGCATATACGGTTCCTTTCTGTTTTCAATAACGAACCGAGCAAATGTTGCTAAATATGTATTAGGATTAGGGTGTTTATATAATTGATTTTTAATAGCCTCAGATGACAAATCATATTCTTTATCAAACTTCTGAGAAAGCGATGGCGGTATTTTTCCAAATTTGTAATCTCTTATAAGTTGGCGTCCAAAATAATTTCCGCTAGCATCATCCATAAGTATATACCCTAGAGAAATCACCTTCTGCTCCAAAGTTTCTCCATTATAGTAGCTACAGTTAGAGCCCGTTCCTAAAATACAGACAACACTCTTCTCTCCTTCTATTGCTGTGGCGTACAGCGCAGCGTAGGTATCTTCCTTAATAAGTATTTCCTTTGCATTGGAAAAAACCTCATTAAAAACCTCTTTTATAAGAGCACGAGGTTTTTCTACACCACATCCTGCACCATAAAAATAAAGTCTACTCACCGCCGCACTATGCTTTGATAAATCAAAATTATTTACGATACGTTCGCGTATGATTTCTTGTGACAAAACTTGTGGATTAAGTCCCAAAGTCTGGGTTTGAAAAAGATGTTTTCCATCTTCAGAAAGCGCAATCCAGTCTGTTTTGGTAGAGCCACTGTCTACTACTAAGATCATAGGTTCAAGTTGTAGTGAAGATTATGCTTTTAGGAAAATTGCTGAGGATTCTAATAATTCCAACAACTTAAATTTTCGCGAAAGCGCTTTCTTAATTATAATGAGTTTACTTTTTCTGCTAAGTCTACCAGCTTATTCGAGTAGCCGAATTCATTGTCATACCATGAAACGAGCTTGAAAAATTTTGAGTTAAGCTCAATGGAAGCATCTGCATCAAAAATACTGGTACGATCATCGCTTACAAAATCTTGAGAAACAACTCCTTCTTCAGTATATCCCAAGATACCTTTCATAGAAGTTTCTGAGGCTTTCTTAAATGCAGCTTTGATTTCTTCTAAACTTGTTTCTTTTTGAGTGCGTACTGTAAGGTCAACCACAGATACATCTACCGTAGGAACTCTAAAAGCCATACCGGTTAATTTTCCATCTACCGCTGGCAAAACTTTACCTACAGCTTTTGCCGCTCCCGTAGATGCAGGAATTATATTTACAAGCGCACTTCGCCCACCTCTATAATCTTTTGCAGATGGCCCGTCAACCGTTAATTGACTAGCTGTTGTAGCGTGAATGGTTGTCATGAGTCCTTCCTCAAGACCCCAGTTATCTTCTACCACCTTTGCAAGCGGTGCTAGACAGTTTGTTGTACAAGATGCATTAGAAACAATTTTATGATCCCCTGTGAGTGTATCATCATTTACGCCCATTACAAACATAGGTGCATCTTTTGAAGGTGCAGAAATAACGACTTTCTTTGCACCTGCTTGTAGGTGATAATCTGCAGTGTCAAGTGTGGTGAAAATTCCAGTACATTCTGCCACCACATCTGCTCCTACCTCATCCCATTTTAATCTTTTTGGATCTCGCTCTGCAGTAATGCGAATAGTTTTTCCGTTAACTACAAGATTGCCATCTTTTACTTCGATAGTTCCATCAAAGCGACCGTGCACAGAATCATATTTTAATAAATAGGCAAGGTGCTCTACGTCTAGTAGATCATTAATAGCCACAACGTCAACATTATCACGCTTTACAGTTGCTCTAAAAACAATACGTCCTATACGTCCAAAACCGTTTATTCCTAATTTTAAATTTCCCATCTTCCCTTTATGTTAATTATGTGGTCATGATTTCTGACACACGGATTAATTCCTTATTTATTTTACTTTTTCCTTTTATAGCATCCTCGAGTGGTGTGAGTGACATTCTATCGTGTATGGTTCCTACCATAAAATTACTTTCACCAGCTAACAAAGATTCAACAGCTTTTACCCCCATACGGCTTGCTAGCACTCTGTCGTAACAACTAGGAGAGCCCCCACGTTGCATGTGTCCCAGTACTGAAACACGTACATCATATTCTTCTAAATTTTGATCGACATAATCCTTTAATTCGAAAACTGATTTTCCAATTTTATCTCCTTCTGCAACCACAACAATACTTGATGTTTTGCCACTCTTTTTAGAACGTTCTAAAGACTCAACGAGACGTTCTATACCCATATCTTCCTCTGGTATTAAAATTTCCTCAGCTCCAGCGCCTACTCCAGCATTTAAGGCAATATGCCCTACATCTCTACCCATTACTTCTACAAAAAAAAGACGGTCGTGAGAGTGGGCTGTATCCCTTATTTTATCAATAGCCTCGACAGCGGTATTAAGGGCAGTATCATACCCTAATGTGCGATCTGTGCCACTTATGTCATTGTCTATAGTACCGGGAATACCTATGACAGGAAAATCAAATTCTGCATTGAAATGAAGTGCTCCAGTGAAGGTACCATCTCCACCTATTACAACGAGTGCATCAACTCCTGATTCAATTAGTTTTGTGTGAGCAAGCTTGCGCCCCTCCTCCGTTCTAAAACGGTTGCTTCGTGCTGATTTCAGGAAGGTGCCACCTTTATTTATGATACCCCGTACACTACGTGCATCAAGCTCTACAAAGTCACCCTCCATCATTCCCTCATAGCCTCGATATATACCAAGACATTTGATTTTATGATAGGCACAAGTACGTACAACTGATCTTACTGCAGCATTCATACCTGGTGCATCTCCACCTGAAGTCATTACTGCTATTTTCTTAATATTACTGGCCATATATTAGTAAACGAAATTAAATTTACCAAACTTAAGCTAGATATATCAAGGAATTAGGGTGTTTTTTGAGAGAATGTGAATTTCAAACGTTTTCGTTTGAAAAGTTTTTTAAACGATGCTCTATTTATTGTAATTAATATGAGGAATGAGAAGAATTATGCTTTCGCGAAAGCGTAACTACTTTAAAAAAATTTCTATTTTATATTGATGATGAAAAAATGCAGTTTAAATAATTACCGATTAAACTGTACCCCTTCTGGGGATACTTTAGGAACGTCTTTTTCTCCTTTTGCCTGCTCTATAGCTTCCTTAGTTTTACCCTTAAATATTTTGCGAAGTAATTCTTGGAATGTATTGAAGTCTACCGCATAGGAAATTCCAACTCCTTGGGTATATCCTTCGGTTTCACCGATAAATTGTATGTCCGTCTGGCGATTGAAAACTTTTGCTCTTAGCGTACCATCTTCATTAAGTAGAAAATCTATTTCTACATCTCCTACAATGACACTTTCGCTTATACCACCCGTTGGAACCCCCACCTTTCCATTAATTAAAACCCTATTCGTAATTTGGGTTGATAGTGTAAAACCAACTCTACCTGCCGATTGAATATTTGCAGTAGGGTCCCTCTCTGCTTGAACGAGGTCTACGCCTACATCAAAAATACTATCATCGTCATTAAATAAAATGCCTGATAATATACTAGAGGTGGTTTCTAATAGGTTATTTACAGCTGCCGTAGCAGTATTAACCCTTGCAGTGCTCAAAAACGCTCCTTGAGATACTAATGAGATTGCATTGAGTTCTTTTGCATTACGATCCTGTAATAGAAATTCCAATTCTGAAGTGACGGTACTTCCTGCTCCAGGAAATTCAATATCAAATTGAATATCAGGTTTTAAAAGTTGGCCGGTGACATTAATAATAACATTTACAGGTATTTTACGATTTACGGTAGATGTTTCTAACAGGGTTGACGGATTTGCTTGGGTACGATAAATAGCACTTACATCTAACAATGCTTTTGCTGGGTCTCCATCCCAACGGATATTACCATCTTGCTGGAGAATAAAATCTTTGGTTACAAAACCACCATATCTAAAATTGAAAACACCCTGTGTAGCAATAAAATCCCCATTCATAACAAACTTACCGTTAGTATCTAGTTGTATAAGCAAAGTACCCACACCTCTTCCCCTTAGAGTGCTCCCATTTACTTTATCAACTACCACCTCCACCTCTGCATCTGGATCAATATCGAGATCAAAGTTTACAGAAAGACCTTTTATAGATTCTGTAATAACAGACTCCCCTTTAAATTTTGCTTCCTTCTCTTCTGGACTTAGAAACTTAATGTATGAGCTGTCACCGAGTGATTCGGTATCATTTAATGGAATTTTAAATACAGTACCCCTTGCTGTTTCTCCAAATACATCAATAACTAAGTTATCTGTAGGTCCTTTTATAAATGCTTCTCCTTCGAGATAAGCGGTACCATAGTATAAAGATTCTAACTCCTCCTCTGTATCAAGAACAAGTAATCTAGGTGTATTGACATCAAGATCAAGTTTCCAATCTTTAAAAAACTTATGTGTGATAGCGCCATTTAAAATTCCTTGTGTTTTATATTTAATGTCTTCTAGTTGAATTCTTTCAAAAACAAATTCCTGCTTATTCAAGAGAACAGTAGAGTTTCCTTTAAAATCATAATTAACATTTAGATAAGGAATACTTAAACCAGCATTTTTAAGGGCTAGTCTACCATTAATATCTGGATTTCTATAATCACCAGTAACTAATGCTTCACCACTTGCAAATCCCCTTATATTATCTATCACACCCTTCCCCAAAGGATTAAATGGGCTTAAATCAATCTCTCTTAGATCTACTTCCATATTAATTGTTGGATAGTTACCTGATGCATCTATCGTACCCTCTGCTGTAAGTGATTCTATTCCTTTGCGGACAAGCTTAGACTCAATCTCGTATTGTGAAAGCGTTGCATTTCCTCTCACATTAAAATCAAGCTTTCCTAAAACCGTTTCATTTACAGAAAAATCGTTAATGGTTAAGGATGATTCAGGGAAATAGGCACCCTTCTTTTGAAGGATATCTAATTCTCCGTTTATGCGTCCTCCTAAATTAATACTATCTATTTCTGGGGTGACTTTACTTAAATCTACATTTTTAAAAGAAGCCTTAATATCTTTATAGGTACTATCCCTTAAGGTTCCTCTAAGATCAATACGCTCGTCTTTGTGACTCAATACTAACGTCTGTATATCAATATCTTTAAAGTTATTGTCAAAAACGACATTGTTTTTTGTGTCATTGTTCTCATTAATAAACCAAGTACTATTTTTAAAAACGACTTGTGATTTTTTAAATCCTAATACAGAATTTCCATCTTTATTGATCGTATGATAGAGTGAAAGATCGTACGTATCATCATTGCGTTTTCCACCTGTAAATTCTGACCTCATAAACAGGGTATCCTTGAGCGTTACGTTTATGAGGTTAAAATCAGATACTGCATAAAATCCAGCGTTCAAACTATCTGCCGCTATATACGTATTAAAAAGCGGGTTTTTATTATCTACTCTCACTTCTATAGCCTGAGCCATATATCCAAAAGCATCTATCTGTGGTGATTTAAAAGTCAATTTAAACTCTGAATCATTTGAAACCACACTCCCTCTAATAATAGTCTCTGGTTCAAACTGTATTTCTGGTAAAAAAACTTCGACAATTTTATTGTTGATGGTAAAATCAAACTCCATAAATTGATCCTCGGTTAACACCTCTGGTTGATAGTTTGTATACAAACTTCCTATCGCATTTCTAAAAAGTGGGACTATCTCTTTAAACTTAAAAACTCCACGAACTTCCCCATTAATAATATCTGTAGAGTTAATGGCAATTGTTCTAATATTTTGAGAATCAAAACTAGAGGTAATGGCAAAGTCTTTAAAAATATAGTTTCTATTTGCATTCTGGTAACTACCATCTTCAAAAGAAATTCTTCCAAATACATTATCAATAGTTGTCCCTTGTAGATTTATCACTACATTACCTTTAAGAATAGCAATACTATCCTTAACAAACCCAAGTGCACTAAGATTTATATAATCTATTTGAGCTTCTAGATCAAAGGTATTTGTAGCATCAGAAATGTCAATTATACCATTAATTTTTCCTAGCGCATTGGGGTCTTCTAAAATAATTTCTCCATCAAATACTGGCGCTTTCAGATTCCCAAAAACGGTAATATCCTTATAATTATAATTGTTATACGTAAGCTTTGATATCGTTCCAGAGAGATTTGTATTAAGGTTATCCTGTATAAATCCACTCCCTTCTATATCTAAATCTATAGATGTTTTTCCTAGCTTTTTATTATTAAGTAGTTTCCCCACATTAAAATCCACAAGCTGAATGTTACCCCTATATCCTGCTTCTGTGACATTTTGTAAACTTGACAGAAAAAGGTCTGCTTTTAAATTTCCTATATCCGTTTTAAAATTCCCCGTAATGTCGATCTCGTTTTGTGTAATGTAATTTTCACCACGAAATGTGATTGTCCCCATTTTAGCCATTTCTGCTGGTAAGGAATTTAATAACTCAGGTAGGAGTTTTTTGAGATCAAAATAATTTGTTTGTAATCGGTTATAATTACCTTCTATTTCTATATCTCCACCTTTTACCAGTCCTTGGAAGCGTACATCACCTCTTACCCTAGAATTTCCTAATCCTGTTATAGATAGATTGGGCACTCTAAAATTGTTTAAATACCCTCTTGCATTTCCTGTAACATTGAAATTTAGATCTGGTCCAATTTTATCATAAAAAGGTCTAATATCATTTGAAGAAATAGTAGCTTTCGCGAAAGTGGCATTTACCTCAACCCTTGTATTAAAATCATCTAAAGCACCATCTGAAGTATTCATCGTAATGGTCCCCTCTATTTCAGAATGATCTGTGGTGAGTGTAAAATCTTTTAAGGAAATCAAATCTGGATCATAATGAAAAAAACCATCAACAGATCGTACTTGATATCCACGCACCGCGTCAAAAGTTAATGCTCTAATATGTGCATCTAAGGCTTCATTTTTTAAATAAAAATCTTGCCAAACGGTTTCTACGTTTCTGTAATCTAAAATTAGTGGATTCTCTAGCATTTCACTAGTGTAGGTAAAGTGACCATCTGTGATTGCAATTTCATCAGAAGAAATAATGAAATCTTTGGTACGTTCTTTTCCGGTAGAGAATTTTCGTGAAAAGATAGACAGATTATCTGCTGTGTCTCCTTTGTATTTTACAAGATAAAATAGTACTCCGTCTAGGGAAACATCTCCTAGCTCTAAGGTTCCATCTAAGATATTTTGAACACTAAAGATACTCGTAGCTAGCTCACGGGCATAAATCATCGTATCCTTTTTATGATCTTTAATAAGGGTACCTTTCACTAGAACATCGCCATTCCATTTTAAACCCACCTTATCTAATTGTATATCTGTTCCGTACTTTGCGTTGATACGTTTAGTCGCATTTTTTGCAATGCTCGTTTGAACAGTTGGTATGGAGAAAAGAATAAGCAGTAGCCCAAAAAGCAATACCAACACTAACAGTGTACGCAATGCTATTTTTTTAAATTTCTTGATAGCGCTTAATGTTTTAACTTTGTAGGCTTATTGCAATAGTTGTGCCTGATGGATACTGATTTAAATACATGTTATATTCTCGCAATAGAGTCATCTTGTGATGATACTGCTGCAGCAGTGTTACTCAACGACAAGGTACTCTCTAATGTTGTTGCAAACCAAGAGATTCATCAAGAATATGGAGGCGTTGTTCCAGAACTTGCATCTCGTGCCCATCAACAAAATATTGTACCCGTTGTAACCGCAGCATTACGCAAGGCAAATATCGATAAAAATCAACTAAGTGCAGTAGCATATACAAGTGGACCTGGACTACTAGGGTCACTACTTGTAGGAACCTCTTTTGCAAAATCTTTTGCCATGGGCTTAAACATTCCACTTATCGATGTAAACCATATGCAGGCGCACATTCTAGCTCATTTTATAGAAGAAGAAAGATATCCAAAACCCTCTTTCCCATTTCTAGGAATTACTATCTCTGGTGGACATACACAAATAGTGAGAGTAGATGATTATTTTAAAATGAAAGTCATTGGAGAGACAATAGATGATGCCGTAGGTGAGGCTTTTGACAAAAGTGCAAAATTATTAGGTTTGCCCTATCCAGGAGGACCATTAATAGATACCTATGCAAAAAAAGGCGATCCTAAGGCTTTCAGATTTACCATCCCTAATGTGCCTGAGCTCAATTTTAGTTTTAGCGGACTGAAAACACAAATAATGTACTTTATACAAAAGGAAGTACAGAAAAATTCAAATTTTGTGGAAAAAAACCTTGAAGACATTTGTGCTTCCATACAATATACCATTGTTTCTATCTTAATGAAGAAGATTAAAAAAGCGGTTCAAAAAACTGGTATTTCACAAATTGCAATAGGTGGCGGAGTTTCAGCTAACAGTGGAATACGCACCGCATTGAAAAACAGCGAAATTTCTAATGGTTGGACAACTTACCTTCCAAAATTTGAATATACTACAGACAATGCAGCAATGATTGGGATTGTAGGATATTTGAAATACCAGACACTCAGTAATAAGATAGGTTACAAGGAATCTGGTCAGGGTGCACAATCACGTTTAAAAATCTAATCATGCAATTATTTTACAGTGAGTCTCTTACGGCTGACAGTACAAACTACACGCTACCTAAAGATGAAAGTAAACACGTTATACGAGTCTTGCGCAAATCTTTAGGAGATTCAATACGCCTTACTAATGGTCAAGGATTTCTTTTTAATGCCATAATTGAGGATGTAAATCCAAACAAATGTAGACTTAGCATTATTTCACACTCTTATCAAGATCCACGTGAATATTCTTTGCATCTCGCTGTAGCACCCACAAAGCTCAATGATCGTTACGAATGGTTTCTAGAAAAAGCCACAGAAATTGGCATTACAGAAATCACCCCATTAGTTTGTGACCATAGTGAACGTAAAGTCATCAAAGAGGATAGGTACCTTAAAATTATGCAAAGCGCGATGAAGCAATCGCTTCACTATCACCTTCCTACACTTAATGCTATTACATCATTTAAAGATTTTATAACGGGACTTGATGCTCAAAATTCTTTCATTGCTCATTGTGAAGAAAGCGATAAGAAGTCAATCAAGACGGTCCTTAAGCCAAATACCTCCTATACGATTCTCATTGGACCTGAGGGTGATTTTTCATTAGATGAAATTTCTTTTGCACTCAGCTCAGGTATTCAACCAATAACTTTAGGAAATACACGCCTGCGTACGGAAACTGCTGCAATTGTTGCTTGTCAGAGTGTCGCCTTCATAAATTACTAAAATGAAAAAATTTGAGGGTATATTTAATCCAATTTTGGAATAATGTAGGTATGCTTTCGCGAAAGCGTACTTCAATCTCTTACAAGTGATTAAAATGATTTATTATAATCTATAGCCTACACTCAGGGTAAAATATTGATTCTTACCGCTATTGTTTATTAATGAATTATCACTATTTGTCTGGTTTCCATTACCTAAACCTTCTTCGATATATGGTAGTGCTACTCTGGAATCTTCTTCAAAAATTTCTAAGAATCCTTGTGTAAATCTGGCCTCTACAAAGACACTTTCATTAAAGAAATACCCTAAACTTCCAAAGGCAGAAAAGTCAAAAGATGTAAAGTTTTCTGACTGCTCCGAAAAAGAGATTTTTAGACCCGCTTGTGGTCCAGCCATTAAAAAAAGTTTATTGAAATTAATTTTAAAACCTAATGGTACTTGTAAATAATCATAACGTACACCTTCAAATTTATTTCCTTGAGAAGAGAATGCAAATTCTGGTTGAAAACTTAAATCATAAGATATGGGTACCTCTGCAAAAAATGCTACGGCTACGCCAAAACGGCCCTCCTCTACTGATTCAAAAGCTTCTATAGGCGCTTCTCCGGTAGAATTAATAACATCATATTCATAGCCAGATATTGAACTATAACTTGTTCCTATTTTAAAACCATATCTAGCTCCTTGAGCATAAACTTTTGTGGCACTAATGAAGGCAACTAAAAATAAAAAGAAGAAAATCTTTTTCATAATTAATGTTGTTAATGGTAATAGTGAGCAAATGCCCTATTAAATTCATTTAAAAGTTAAATATAAAATTTCTAAGGCAAAGAAAATCAATTTCTTAATACAATATCATGCTTTTACTTCGAGATGCAGCTTTTTACCCGTTATTGGCACAAAATCCATTGAGAAAGACAACCTCACTTCACAAGATTACTAACACACTAAAAAATTTGTGGTAATTAATTCTTACAATATTTAAAGTGTAAAACCTTACAAGACTGTAACAATCCGTAAGATATATGTGTTTAAATTATTTAATGATCTGCTTGATATAAACGTCTAATCACCCCATCTGCTAGTCCTATTTTAGGAACTATTATTTGTTTCCCCTTTGAAGACTTCATGGCTTGTAAGTATATACGAACAGCTGGAATTATGACATCTGCGCGGTCTGGGTTTAGAGACAATTTAATAATTCGTTCTTCATAACTCATTTCATTGAGCTCCTTAAAGAGTTGAGTGAGGTATAAAAATGAAAGTGTTTTTCCAGGTTTTTTAGAACTGAGCTTAAAGACTTTGTTAATATTTCCTCCAGATCCTATTAGATCCATCTGCGAATAAGACTTCGTATGTTCTACAATCCACGTTTTAAAATGATCCCAGTCTTGAGAAGTAACTAAATCATTTAATAGTCTAACCGTACCTAATTTAAAAGATTTGGAAGTAACCATTTTGCCCATATGATATATAGTAAGCTCGGTACTACCTCCTCCCACATCTACATATAAATAAGTACGATCTTCTTTTATGAAAGTTTTCAGATCTGTAGCTGCTATAATGGCTGCCTCTTCTACCCCATCAATGATATCGATATTAATCGTAGTTTGCTTTTTTATTGCTTTCGCGAAAGCGGAACCATTACTGGCATCTCTCATGGCACTAGTAGCACAGGCACGGTATTTAACTACTTGATGCGCTTTCATCAATAATTTAAAGGCTTTCATTGCATCTATCAACCTGCTTTGATTAACTTCAGATATTTTACCGTTAGTAAACACATCTTCTCCCAAACGAATGGGTACGCGGACGAGTGCATTTTTTCGGAAGAGAGTTTCGCTTTCTGGTTGTTCTATCACATTTGCGATGAGTAATCGAATAGCATTAGAACCTATATCAATGGCAGCATATTTTGTAATTGATAGCATATACTAGGAACTCTTAAGTTTTTCAACATAATAGTCATAGGCTGCAAATTGAGATCTAACCTTGGGTTTATCATTTCTTTTATAGCGATTATCCATCTCTTTATTAAGAATACGAGCTTTCACATTGTCATTCCAAGAGATGGTATGTGTATCTATGATTTCTTTTTTAATATCTTCATCGTATATAGGAACTGAAACCTCAACACGGCTATCGAGGTTACGACTCATCCAGTCTGAAGAGGAAATAAATACTTTTTCTGTACTTGGTTCTCCAAAAATATATACCCGCGGGTGTTCTAAAAATTTATCAATGATACTGATAACCTCAATATTTTCACTAAGACCCTCGATGCCAGGTATCAAGCAACAGACACCTCTAACTATCATTTCTATTTTAACCCCAGCAGCACTTGCTTCATATAACTTATCTATTATTTCATAATTTGAAATACTATTAAGCTTGAGACGTATAAGTCCATTGCCTCCATTGCTTGAAATATTCATTTGCTCGGTGATAAGCTTGTACATCTTATCTCTAGAATAGTGTGGTGATACTACAAGATGCTTGTATTTATTTACAACATAGTTTGCATCAAAGAAATTAAACAGCTTACTTAAGTCTTTCAATATTTCTTTATCTGCTGTAAATAGAGTGTAGTCTGTGTATATTCTTGCTGTAGAATGGTTAAAATTACCCGTACTAATAAAGCCGTACCTTTTGATTTTATAATCTTCTTCTCTTTCTATTACACATACCTTACTATGCACTTTTAATCCTGGCACTCCAAAGATGAGACGCACGCCCTCATTTTGCATTTTCTTTGCATAGCGCATATTTGAAGCTTCATCAAATCGAGCCCGCAATTCTATTTGTACTGTAACCTCTTTACCGTTTTGAGCCGCATTTATTAACGCACTCGCAATACTAGAGATTTTTGCTAAGCGATAAATGGTAATTTTTATGGATCTTACTTTAGGATCTAAGGCTGCTTCTCTTAAAAATTTAATAGTATAGGAGAAACTTTGATAGGGAGTGTATTGTAGAAAATCCTTTTTTGCTACTTTAGAAAAAAGGCTGTCTTCTAATAGTATACCTGGTATAGGTAATGGCTTGACATTTTCATAATACAACTCTTTACGACCTAGTGTAGGAAAGTTCATGTAATCTTTACGATTATGATATTTTCCTCCAGGTATAATACTATCTATACGTTCTATACCTAGCTTTTTAAGTAAAAATTGAAGTGTTTTCTTTTCAATTGTTTTGTCATAGACAAATCGAACAGGTTCTCCATCTTCCCTACCCTTTACGCTTCTTGTAAGTTTTTCTAAAAAACTTTTTCCTAAATCTGACTCTATATCTAACTCTGCATCACGGGTTATTTTAATCATGTGAGCCGTAATACTAGAATAATCAAAAATATTGAATATGGTATCGAGATTATAACGTATTAAATCGTCTAGAATCATAATGTAGTTCTTACCATCTACTTGAGGTAATACGATAAAACGGTCTATACTACTTGGTATTCCTAGCAATGCATACAATGGCTTCTCAGCATCTTTTAAAACCATTTTTACCATTAAATAAGCATCCAGATCTTGAATACGTGGTAAGGATACATCTTCCCTTAATATAATGGTCTCTACGGCGAGGGCAACTTGATCTGCAAAAAATGTTTTTATGAACTCTTTATGTTCTTCGAGCGCTACATTATTTTCATCAATCATGTAAATATGTTCCTTCTCGAGCTTGAGATAAATGTCATCTAGTATTTTGAGGCTTTCTGTTTGCTGATTGATTACAATTTCTGTGATCCTTTCCAAAAGCTCTTCTGCGGAATATACGCCAAGCGCCTTTCTCCCTCTTTTTCCTGCATCTACAATTCTTCTTACCGTCGCATAGCGCACTCTAAAAAATTCGTCAAGATTATTAGAAAAAATACCTAAAAATCGAAACCTCTCAATAAGAGGTACAGTTTCATCTGCTGCTTCTTGAAGAACGCGAGCATTAAATTGTAACCAACTTAGCTCTCGGTTGATGTATCTGTTTTCGTCTGTTAATGTCATTTATTTTAATTCTTTCGGAGCTTTTGAGTAAATTGTTTTTCCTGATGTAAGTTCATGCCAAGAATGTATATCAAATGTAATTGCGGTAAACTCTGCAGTGGATACGTTATCCGTATTTTGATCTCCATAAATATTTACAAAGTTTGTTATAGCGTTATTATGACCAAACATCATCACACAATTATATGTATTATCACATTCTTTTACCACTTCAATTAAATCCAGACCAGCAAAATCATACATTTTATGATTAAGTACAATTTCCGTATCAGGTATTTGATAGGCTTGCGCAAAAAAAACAGCGGTTGTTCTTGCTCTCAAAGCATCACTACTCATTAGAAGATCAGGCTTTGGCATTTTTTCTGCAATATGCGACGCCACCAATGGTGCATCAGAAAGTCCTCGCTCATTTAGGGGTCTTTCGTGATCTATTACGTCAAATTCCCAGCTAGATTTTGCATGTCTTACTAAATAGAGCGTTTTCATATTAAGGTGCTAGGCGTTCTTTAATCCATAAGTCATTCTCCTTATGGTATCTAATTCTATCATGTAATCTATTAGGCCTCCCTTGCCAAAATTCCATAGAGACAGGTTCTACCAAATAACCACCCCAATGATCGGGACGAGGTATGTCTTTATTTATATAGTTTTTTTGGAGCTTTTCCATCTTATCCTCTAAAACTTTTCTGTTTTTTATGACGCTACTTTGATCTGAAACCAGCGCGCCTAATTTACTCTGATCAGGTCGTGATCTAAAATAAGCATCAGATTTTGAGGACTCAACTTTGGCTATTGTTCCTTTAACAATGACTTGCCGTTCTAAATTTGGCCAGAAAAAAGAAAGGCCTATTTGATTATGATGTGCTATACTGTCTCCTTTTTCACTATTGTAATTTGTGTAAAAAACAAAGCCATGGTGATCATATTCTTTTAGTAAAACAATTCTTGATTTTACATACCCATCACGTCCTAATGTTGCTAGTGTCATAGCATTAGGCTCTGTAATACCTCCTTCATCCTCCACTTCATTAAACCATATGGTAAACTGATCCATAGGGTGAGTTGTCGTATTTTCTAGCAACAACGCTCCTTTTTCGTAAGATTTTCGGTAATTGTGTAGGTCATTGTTCATTAGAGCTAATGTACGAAGACCAATATGAAGATGAAAGAAACTGCCTTAGCGTGAATCTTAAATATTTGCAAAATTAGATACCGCAAATTATCTTGTTAGAATAACTCTAGAGAGAGCACCATCATCTGTAAAGAATCTTACAAAAGATAAAAATTCTGCTACGCTTTCGCGAAAGCGTACATGCGCTACTTTTTCATAAAACCTTTCTTAATTAAAAGTTTTCTTACGTGATCATTATGCTTCCTTATCCGAGTAAATTCTTCATAAGGGATATTATCACCATCAATGGTTTCTGTGCCAAATTGTCCCTCAAAATTCTCTAACATTTCTGTTTGGTCCGTAGTAATATTATATCGTCTATGCTCCGTATATCCATCTGCGTCGAGAAAATACTCGCAAATGTATTGCTCCTCAAAATGATAAATTTTATATGCAATACTTATAGAATCCTTTACTGATGTAGAACCATATGTTTTATGGACTTTCTTAAGCCTTACATCTGGGCTTACTAAAAATAAATTGCGAGGTATTAGCCTATCAAAATGTTCTTGTAATCGTGCTAATATAGGCTTTGCTATTTTTTTTACTTCTTCTTCCATCTATGCTCTTTTCTAAAAGGTAAAGGTCTTACCATCATCTGTCAAATGTACGTTTTCAAAATGTGGAGTTGCTTCTTCTAAGAATAAATTTAAATCTCCATACCGGGTAGAATAATGCCCTAACAGTAAGTGATCAACATTTGCCTTTGCTGCAATTTGTGCCGCTTGAGCAGCTGTACTGTGACCTGTAGGTTTACACAGTTTTATATGACTATCTAAAAAGGTGCTTTCGTGATATAAAGCAGTTACACCTTTTATTTGTGAAACGATACCTTCTTTGTATGATGTATCACTACAATAGGCATAGCTTTTAGGTTGTGGTGGATCGAAAGTGACCTCTTGGTTTTTTACGACCTTCCCATCATCCAGCGTAACATCTCCTCCTTGCTTTATTTTTGAATAATACGCCTGGTTAATTTCTAAGTTAAGGCATGCATTTATATTTAATTTACGTTCTCCTAATTTTTCATTAAATAAAAAACCATTGGTATAAACTCGATGCTTGAGAGGTATCGTGGTTACAATTACTTTACCATCTTCATACAAGAGTTGGGGCTCTTTACTTTCTAATTCTATGAATAACAGCGGATAACTTGTAAAACCTTGAGAAAGTTTGAGCTGTAATAAAACTATTTCTTTAATTCCTTTAGGGCCGTATACTGTAAGGGGTGCTGTGCGCTTTAGAAGACTAAAGGTGGTAATTACACCCATTAATCCAAAAAAATGATCTCCGTGTAAGTGAGAAATAAATATGTGCTTTATGCGAGAAAACTTTATTTTATTCCTTCGTAAGGCCACTTGCGTACCCTCTCCACAATCAATGAGGAAAAGATGATTGCGAATTTCTAATACTTGAGATGTAGGATTTTTGAAACTGCCTGGTGCTGCCGCATAACAACCTAAAATAGTAAGATGTAGATTGCTCGCCATTACATTTTTTTTTATAAACCAAGATCTCGTTCTATCTCTTCCATTTCAACTACATCTATGGCTTCTTGAATACTAGGGACAACCACCATCTCATCTGGTATAAAATCATAGTTGATCCCTTTATTTACAAAAACAAAAGACTTCTTGTCTGCACGCTGATAGTTAGACAACTTTATAAAATTCACTAACTCTTCTAATTGTAAGGTATCGTATTTTAATAAATCAATGATTAAATTTTTCTGATCGTAATGTTTCGGCACGATAAATTCTAAATGTTTAGCAAAATCTACAACATCCTCTCGATCATCTGCGAGTACTGTATACTTATCTTTAGTGGTAATCTTCATGGTTATTGTTTAATTTTTGAAGCTAATAAATAGATAACTGCCATACGAACCGCTACACCATTTTGAACTTGATCGAGAATAATTGAGTGTTCAGAATCTGCAACATCACTCGTAATTTCTACCCCTCGATTGATTGGTCCTGGGTGCATAATTACGATCTCCTTATCTAGAGAATCTAATATTTCCTTTGTGACTCCGTATTGTTGTGTGTACTCGCGTGTTGTTGGGAAATAGCTTATGTCCATACGCTCATTTTGAACACGTAGCATATTTGCCACATCACACCATTGCAATGCTTTACGCAAGTCAAGTTCCACCTCCACTCCTAAGGTCTCAATATATTTAGGAAGTAAGGTCTTTGGACCACATACTTTTACATTTGCACCTTGAAGTTTTAAAGCATAAATGTTAGATAATGCAACTCGACTATGCAAAATATCACCTACAATAACAACATTCTTACCAGCTACATCTCCTAATTTTTCTCGTATGGAGTAACTATCTAGTAAGGCCTGCGTAGGATGCTCATGTGCCCCGTCTCCGGCATTTACAATACTAGCTTTTATATGTTTAGATAAAAATACACCCGCTCCTGGGTTAGGATGTCTCATGACAACCATATCTACTTTCATAGATAGAATATTATTAACCGTATCAATAAGAGTCTCACCTTTTTTAACAGAAGATGCTGCTGCGCTAAAATTAATCACATCTGCGCTAAGTCTTTTCTCCGCAAGCTCAAAAGAAAGTTTAGTACGTGTACTATTTTCAAAAAAAAGATTAGCGATGGTTATATCCCGTAATGAAGGAACTTTTTTAATAGGTCGATTAATCACTTCTTTAAAGTGATCTGCAGTTTTAAAAATAAGATTAATATCTGCCTCGTTAATGTATTTTATACCTAGTAAATGATTGACACTTAACTCGCTCATATAATTTAACTTTTAACAAGATATACTACATCTTCTCCTTCGTTTTCTTTCCAGCAAACCTTTACCTTCTCCTCATTTATAGCATCTACCTGTCTTCCCTTATAATCAGGTTGGATAGGTAAGTGTCTGGAAAAACGCCTGTCTATAAGGCATAATAATTCTACCTCTTCAGGCCTTCCAAAACTTTGTACAGCCGTAAGTGCAGCATTAATACTTCTTCCAGTATATAAAACATCATCTATAAAGACGACTTTTTTATTTTCTATAATAAAATCGATCTTTGTCTTGTTTGCCTCTAGCGTTTTTTCATTACGCCTAAAATCATCACGGTAAAACGTAATATCAAGATAGCCCAGCTTGACTTCATTGATAGCATAATCTGACATTAATAATTGTTTCATACGCTCTGCGAGATACACACCACGAGGTTGAATACCTATGAGTACTGTTTCTTTAAAATCCGTATGATTTTCTATTAATTGACAAGCCAGCCGATGGAGAATTATTTTAATCTCTGTGGCATTAAGAAGTACTTTTTGGCTCATAAAATTTCCGAGGTCGGTTCGGGATACAAATGTACATAAATTAGATAATTTTTTTGAGTAGAATTACGCTTTCGCGAAAGCATATCTATCCCTAAATTCGTTTTTCATTAAATACATTACAATGAGTCTCAAAGAAACTTGGTGGAAAGAAGGAGTGGTATATCAAATTTACCCAAGATCTTTTAACGATACAACTGGAAATGGTATAGGTGATTTACAGGGTATTATTGATAAGCTAGACTATATACAAAGCTTAGGAGTTGATATTATATGGCTCAACCCTATTTACGATTCTCCTAATGACGACAACGGTTATGATATACGCGATTATCAAAAAATAATGACAGAATTCGGCACAATGGCCGACTTTGAACAACTACTCGCTGGTATGAAAGCCCGTGGACTAAAGCTTGTGATGGATCTAGTTGTAAATCATTGTAGTGATGAACACCGATGGTTTCAAGAGAGTAGGAAATCTAGAGAAAATCCGTATCGAGACTACTTTCACTGGTGGCCCGCAGAGCATGGCAATCCTCCAAGGCGTTGGAGCTATTTTGATGTAAATGAGGATGCCTGGCAGTATGATGAGCAGACCAATGCTTACTACCTCCATTATTTTTCAGTAAAACAACCAGATCTCAAATGGGAAAACCGAAAAGTTAGACAAGAAATCTATCATATGATGCATTTCTGGTTTCAAAAGGGCGTAGACGGTTTCCGTATGGATGTGATTCCGTTTATAAGCAAAGATACTAGCTATCCAGAAATACTTGCGCAAGAACCGCACGAGTTTATAGCATACTATGCAAATGGCCCTAAAGTACATGAATATCTCAATGAGCTCAACAAGGAGGTAATATCTAAATATGACGCTTTTACTGTGGGGGAAGGACCAGGCATAGCCCTAGACCAAGCATTAGATTTTGTGCATGAAGACCGAAAAGAAATGGATATGTTTTTTCATTTTGACCTAATGAGTCTGGACCGTGCTCCTGGAGAGGTTTTTACTCTAAAAGAAGAGAGATGGAAGTTGTCTGAATTTAAAGAGATTTTTACAAAATGGGACCATGCATTTGCAAACCATGGATGGGGATCGTTATTTCTGGCAAATCATGACTTTCCTAGAGCAGTAAGTAGGTGGGGCAATGATTCTCAAGAACACTGGAAAAACAGCGCTACACTTTTGCACACTTTTTTACTAACCATGAGAGGCACCCCCTACTTTTACCAAGGCGATGAGATTGGAATGACAAATGTCAAGTTTTCAGGTATTGAAGATTATAGAGATATTAATACCATTAATAGATATGAATTAGAAAAAAACCGTGGCGGTGATCTCAACGCTTTTATGAAAAATGAGCAACACACTGCTAGAGAAAATGCACGTACTCCTATGCAATGGGACTCTTCTAATAATGCAGGTTTTTCAGTTGCAGATCCGTGGATTGAAGTTAATTCAGATTATCGTAAGGGGATTACTGTCTCTCAACAATTAAAATCTAAGGACTCCGTACTTTCATACTTTAAAAACATGGTTGCTTTACGCAAATTACATAAAGCACTTGTTTATGGGACATATACGATTATAAAGCCAGAACATGAACAAGTATATGCCTATACACGCCAACAAGAAGATCAACGATTTTTGATTTTGTTGAACTTTTCTGACGATACGGTACGGTTTTCATTACCATTAGATATCTCGTATAATAGAAAAATAAAGCTGATTTCTAATGACAAAATTCTTGATGACAAGACATTTAAAGAATTTGCACTGAGGCCTTGGCAAGCAATTGTTTACAAACTTGAGATCTAAATCAATATAAAAATAGCGATCCCTATGAAAACAAAAAACTGCAACCATTTTAAAATAATTCCTGCAGTATCACTTTTTTTTAATACAGGAGCTATTTTACCTGCTACCAAGGCTATTCCGCCAAATATTAAGAAGGACTCTAACATAAATACTAGTCCCAAAATATAAAATTGATATACTGTATTACCCTCTGGATCCCACAAGAAACCTGGAAAAAATGCTAGAAAAAAAATGGTTACCTTAGGGTTTAAAATATTCATTAGGACTCCTTGCTTAAAAAGAGCTAAGTATGTTTTTTTTGGAGCACCTTCTGTTAAATTAATCTGCGCATCTGCACGATATACTTTATAGGCTATGTATAAAAGATAGGCAGCTCCTGCAATTTTGATTGCCAAAAATAACTTTGGTGATGCTGCGATTATCGCAGAAATCCCAAAAGCAACCAAGGTGGTATGTACAATACATCCAGATATTAATCCTGCAGTGGTGGCAAGCCCAGATTTACTTCCATTTACGATACTTTGCGTCAACACATAAATGTTATCTGGTCCTGGAGAAAGGGCTAAAAGGGCAGTCGCCGCTAAAAAGGCTAAAATGGATTCTGTCAAAATTTTAGTTAATCAGTATTAATTGTTCAGATTTTATAAATATTAAATAAAATTCAAAACAATACATCTTTGATATAAGTTTTAAAATACACTATTGCTACCACTGCCTTTCCTTCCACATTAAAAACAAGCCTAAAATTAAAAGAATTCCAGCTACGGCTAACTTTAGCCATTGCGGTATAAAGCTTGCAACCTCAGGTTTTAAAGAAAATAACATAACTAATATTGAAGCAAAAATTATTTTATGAGAATTGCGCATAGTTATAAGTTTAGTCTGAAATTACAACAAATTAGAATGTGTCTAATTATTAGCTAGTATGGCCTTGTTAATATCTTTTATTAACCCCGGTCCTTCATACACAAAACCTGTATATAACTGCACTAATGAGGCTCCAGCATTTAATTTTTCAAGAGCATCTTTTGCTGAGTGTATTCCACCTACGCCAATGATTGGGAAAGATCGATCACTTTTATCTGCTAGATATTTTATAACTCGGGTAGAACGATCTGATACAGGTTTACCACTCAGACCTCCATTCCCTATCTCTTCAAGTCTTTTTTTAGAAACGTTAAGTGCTTCTCTATTCATAGAGGTGTTGCTGGCTATGACACCATCAAGAGCTGTGTGTTTTACGAGATCTACAATCTCATCTAGTTGTACATCGTTTAAGTCTGGCGCTATCTTTAATAAAATAGGTCGTTGCTCTTCAAATCCTTTGTTTTCTTCTTGGACAGCTTCAATAAGTTCAAGAAGGTATTCTTTATCGTTTAATTTTGCGTGACTAGAAACATTAGGACAGCTCACATTCAAGACAAAATAGTCTACATAAGGATGCAATGCCGTAAAGCATTCTAGATAATCTGCGGTGTAATCTTCTGGTAACGTCGCCGTATTTTTACCTATGTTTCCACCTATGATTAGTCTATTTTTTTTTGAAGCACGTTGAGAGACCTTAGTGAGTCTGTGCGTCGCATTATATACACCCTCATTATTAAAACCCATTCTATTAATTAACCCTTGATCTTCTTTAAGTCTAAATAGACGTTTTTTAGGATTTCCTTCTTGTGCTTTTGGGGTAAGCGTTCCTATCTCTACAAAACCAAAACCTAGATCACCTAGTTCCTCATAAAGCTTTGCATCTTTATCAAATCCTGCTGCGAGCCCCACTGGATTTCTAAAGGTTATACCAAAAACTGTACGTTCTAATTTGCGATCCTCTACGCTACCAAGTTTATTTAAAATACCTGCCATTCCCAGTCTATGCAATCGTTTAATCCATCTAAACGTAAAATAATGCACCTTTTCTGGGTCAAAAGTGAATAATAGCGGGCGAATGACTTTTTTGTACATATTGCAGTTTTCGGTTGTACAAAAATAGTCCAAAAAGCGGTATTTTTGAAGTACTTAACGAAGGATGATTTTCACGCTTTCGCGAAAGCGTACCCTACACCAACCCATTATGATTAATAAAGAAGCATTACTCAACAGATTTATAAGTTACGTAACGATTGATACGGAAAGTGATCCTGCCAGCGACACCACTCCGAGTACAGAGAAGCAATGGGATCTTGCAAATAAATTGAAACAAGAACTTGAGCTTATGGGGATGGAAGAGGTAACCATTGATGAGCATGCGTATGTAATGGCGACTTTACCTAGCAACGTAGCTCATGAAGTCCCCGTTATAGGTTTTGTAGCTCATTTTGACACTACTCCAGATTTTACAGGAAAAAATGTACAACCAAAAATTTGGAAAAATTATGATGGTGGTGACTTAGTGTTAAATAAAGAGCAAAACATCGTTCTCTCCCCAGATTATTTTGAAGATCTTAAGCAGTACAAAGGACAGACCATCGTTACCACAGATGGCACAACTTTGCTTGGTGCAGATGATAAAGCAGGGATTACTGAAATAATGGAGGCTATGCAATACCTTATTGCACACCCAGAAATAAAACATGGTACCATACGTGTGGGCTTCACTCCGGATGAGGAAATAGGTCGTGGTGCACATAAGTTTGATGTAAAAAAATTTGGTGCACAATGGGCTTATACCATGGATGGTAGCCAAATAGGTGAGCTAGAATACGAAAATTTTAATGCTGCAGGAGCTGTAGTAACTATAGAAGGAAAAATTGTACATCCCGGCTATGCTAAAGGTAAGATGGTTAACAGTATGTATATCGCGACAGATTATATAAACAGCCTGCCTAGATTAGAAACACCAGAGCATACCTCTGGCCGTGAAGGTTTTTTTCATTTATATGACATCAAGGGAGGTGTAGATACTACGCAATTAGAATATATTATTAGAGATCACGATAAAGGGCATTTTGAGGCACGAAAAGGCATGATGAATAAACTGGCTGATGAACTTAATAGCCAACTTGGTAAAGAGCTTGTCACGGTAGAAATTAAAGATCAATACTTCAATATGCGTGAGAAAGTAGAACCTGTCATGCATATTGTAGATATCGCAGAGCAAGCAATGAAGGCACTAGGTATAGAACCTCTTATAAAACCTATACGCGGTGGTACAGATGGATCACAATTATCATTTATGGGATTGCCTTGTCCTAATATTTTTGCCGGCGGGCACAACTTCCACGGACGCTATGAGTATGTTCCGGTAGAAAGTATGATACGTGCTGTAGAAGTTATTGTCAAAATAACAGAAATTACCGCCCAGCGTTACCACTAATTTTTAATTGATATTATCGTGAACCCCTCTGCTCCTGGCTGGATACATAAGCATTTTCCTGTTTTTCTAAACTATTTAGAACAGCATCCCTTGGATGATGAGGAGTTTTACAAATCTCTAAGAGATATTGGTTTTATTTATGGGCATTCTACAGATACACTTATTATAAGCACCTCTAAACAGCTCAAATGGACGATTCAAGAGAAAACTAAAATTAATCTCTTTGATGCCTTAGCTTTTACGTACTATGATACTATAGAAAGTGCAACACAAACAGATTGTATTCAATCTATTGTAAATTTTTATTTAAAATTAGACAAAAGAGAAAATTACTTTATTAATATAAAAATAGGTGCAGATTCCCCTCAATCAAGATTAGAGAAGATTATTCATCAACGCGTACAAACTAATGAATCTACGCTGCAAAAAAACTTTAGCCATCTTATAACAAACGCGCTAGTGTATATTGATATCCTCAGTTTTGAACATTATCTAATCACTCAGAGCGATCCTTATCCGTACGCAAAAAATTTAGAATCTATTCTTACTCAATCTATTTGGGTAGCATTACGACAAAAGGAAGAGAAGGATTTATACAATAAATTACTTATCAAATTGTTTGAGAGCTCAGTACGTTACAACTCTCTTGTGAAAGAATCACATACTTCCATCCAACAAATAGATTTATCATCTATCAGAGAACCATTAGAAAAAAAATATCTTCTAGACTTATGCTGTTTATCATTATGGGATGATCAAAAAGTAGATCAACACGAACGAAAATTTTTGATTGATTTATGTACATCTTTAGAAATCAAAGAAAATAGTTACGAGTCCTCAATACTTGCAGTTAAAGAATTTTTAAGTAAGCATAGTGAAGATATATCTTACCTTAATTACAGTAATCCAGTAAAGCATTTTTACAATCAAACTACTGCCACTGTAAAAAACTTGATTAGTAGAAATAGCAAACGGTTAGCACAAGAAATTAGTGAAAGTGGTACACTTGTAAAATTGCTTACTAAATCTACAGTGCGTGAACTATCTAAAGAAGAGCGCAAAATTGTCAAAAACCAATTATTAGATATATGTAAGAGTATTCCCTCTCTTGCAATCTTTCTTTTGCCAGGCGGTGGGATTTTACTCCCGCTATTAATAAAGTTTATCCCTAGGATGTTGCCGAGTGCATTTAATGAAAATTTAGAAGACTAATCTCCTTCTAAATTAAAAATTCTTAGGATGTAATTACGCTTTCGCGAAAGCGGAACTGTTCTTTGCTTATTTAAAAAATAGAGTGCTTCCCATTTACGCAATCCACGTTTTAAAATCTTTTACGCGTTCACGGCTCACTATAATCTCTTGCTCATTCCAGTGATTCAATTTGATTCTAAGACGAGAATTAGTGTAGGCGATAATATCTGCAATAGCATTGATGTTTACATAAAATTTTCTACTCACTCTGAAAAAGGTATCTGGTTCTAGGTCATTTTCTAATAACTCAAGCGTAGTATCTAGTAAATAATTGCGCCCCTCTATCGTAGCGGCATATGTACCTTTATTCTCACTATAAAAACACTCAATCTCATCTATGGGAATCATTTTTATATGAGAACCAATCTTTGTGGTAAATCGTTTTTTATACTCACGTTCTACCACCGTAGCTCCTAGTAATTTTTTAATATCATCAAAATTAAGTGCTACATTTTGAGAGGAAGGATTACGTTCTTTAAATTTTATAACTGCCTTCTCTAAGTCTTCATCATCAATGGGTTTTAGTAAATAATCTACGCTATTGAGTTTAAAAGCTTGTAGTGCATATTCATCAAAAGCGGTGGTAAATATAATGGCACTTTTAACCTCTACTTGATCAAATATTTCAAAAGACAATCCATCCGAAAGTTGTATGTCTAGAAAAATAAGATCTGGATGTTCATTCTTCTGAAACCATGCGACGGCCTCCTCAACAGAGTGTAGCATCTCATTTACTGCGATATCAATCTCTGCAAGCATTCTGTTTAAACGCCTTGCAGAGGGTTTTTCATCCTCAATAATAAGTACATTCATAGCTTAGATTAAATGGTAATTATTTCTTAGAGTTTAGAGTATAATAGTGTAAATCTAATGATCATTTGGAAAACGAGCGGTATATGTTTCTTCTTCCTCCTCCATAAACTTTTTAATTTTACGTTCTTCCCATGCTTTTATAAATGCAAAAACTTTAAAACCTTTAAATACCCAAAGCCAATGTAAAAAGAGAGAGAGTCCCCAAAAAATAGGTGTGGTAAAACGTACCCACCAAGGCATATTCCCGAAAAATCTAACATCTACAAAAACTCCGGCATAAAACAATTGGAGAAGTGTATTAATAGTCAAATAAACAAAAAGATGAGAGTAAAAGCCTTTTTCATCCGCAATACGCTTTTTTGCTTTTTGATATTTTTGATTTTGATCATTCATTATTTTCTTATAAGTGTATTATTTGTATCATCTTCTTTTTCCATTTGTTCCTTAATCTTACGCTGTTCCCATCCTTTCCCTAAGAACAACGATGTACCATACACTTTAAAAGTTTCTATGATTATTCCTAAAAGGGAAAAACCAGCAACCCATAGAAACCACGGATTTCTAAATTCATTTACATAGTAATTAATCCCAGCAATGAGAGCTACTAAAATGATCGAATTAATTATTTTGCTATATAATTTCTTAATCTGCTTCATACGATCTACTGCTCTCAGATATTTTTCTTGATTTGTTTCCATAGTTGGTCTATTATAAATCTTCATTTTTCATAAATTGATCAATTTTGCGTCTTTCCCAATCTTTAGAGAACAGTGGATTCCATTGGTATACTTTTGATGCGTGGCTCAAAATACCTATTCCCCACCCTAAAATAGGGAAAATAGCCCAAAAGAAATTACTGGTATAGCTGTTGAGTCCTATAAATATACAGACGAAAATAATATAGATTCCCAAGTGATTATAAAACTCCTTAATCTCATTGACTCTTTTTAGAGCTCTTTCGTATTTTGCTGTTGTATTTTCCATGATATCTTGTTTTAAATTTAGGTAAATATCTATCCCAAAGCGCTACTAGAAAAGCTTTCATAACTGAGCTGTTGAATAACAATGCTGAATTGTAAATTAATCTTAAAAGAACTGAATATATCAATTTGAGTTTTATCTTTAAAAGAAAACCATGTTTGGAATATTTAAAAAGAAAACTGCCTTAGAAAAATTACAATTTCAGCACAAAAAAACATTAGAGAATGCTTATAAGCTATCAAAAACTGATAGAGCAGCCAGTGATGCACTCTATGTCAAAGCTGCAGATATTGAAAAAAAGATGAGCTCTTTATCTTAAATATTTCTTAAAAGATATTTTTTGCCTATTTTAGGTAGCTAATACTAAATATACCAAGAATGATTATCCCCCTTTTTTATTCTTGCCATAAATTGGCACGCCTCAAAGGTATGCGTAAAAAGACGCTCCAAAATTTAAAAAAAATAGACAATCAAGACCCCATGGTCACTCATAGCTATAGAATTATGATTGATGTTATTGATAAAAAAATGGCTACACTTGCTGTTAATAAATAAGACAAGAATATCAAGCTACCGCACACCATAATCGCAACGCTACTTTTATATTTGTAATTATGGAACCATTTATAGTATCTGCACGTAAATACCGACCTACTACATTTAAAGATGTTGTAGGGCAGCAGGCTATTACAAATACACTTGAAAATGCAATTGCCCATAATCACCTGGCACAAGCGTTGCTCTTTTGCGGTCCTAGAGGAGTAGGAAAAACAAGTTGCGCCCGTATATTAGCAAAGCAAATTAATACAGATGAACATACCAGTCCAGATGAGGATTTTGCTTTTAATGTATTCGAGTTAGACGCAGCCTCAAATAATTCTGTCGATGATATACGTAGCTTGATTGATCAAGTACGCATACCTCCACAAGTAGGAAAATATAAGGTTTATATAATAGATGAAGTTCATATGCTGTCATCTTCAGCTTTTAATGCTTTTCTTAAAACGTTAGAAGAGCCTCCTAAGCACGCAATTTTTATACTTGCCACCACAGAGAAGCATAAAATTATACCTACAATATTATCGCGGTGTCAGATCTTTGATTTTAAAAGAATCACGGTAACAGACGCCCGTAAGCATCTTGTTCAAATTGCTGCCGAAGAAGGAATTGATGCAGATGAGGAAGCACTACACATTATCGCTCAAAAAGCAGATGGTGCGATGCGTGATGCATTATCAATTTTTGATAGAGTGGTAAGTTTTAGTGGAAAAACGCTTTCGCGAAAAGCGGTAACAGAAAATTTAAATGTATTAGATTACGATACCTATTTTCAATGTGTAGATTTAATTCTAGCAAATGATATTCCTCAGCTGTTAGTGAAATTTAATGAAGTCCTTTCTCGTGGTTTTGATGGTCATCATTTTATAGCAGGCCTCGCTTCACACTTCAGAGATTTAATGGTGTGTAAAAATCCACCCACCATACATCTTTTAGAAGTGGGAGATACCACAAAAAAGAAATATTACGAGCAATCAAAGCAAACAGATATGGCATTTCTTATGGAGGCTATTGAAATTGCAAACTCTTGTGATCTAAAATATAGAGCAAGTAGAAATCAACGATTATTAGTAGAACTATCATTAATGCAGCTGGCCTCTATCACTTTTGATGGAGAAAAAAAAAACAATAAACCTTTCTTAATTCCACCCTCTTATTATAAGATTGAAGATTCTAAAATTGCATCTTCTCATGCTGTAGATCTTTCATTAGCAAAAGAATACTCTACATCTGAAAAAGATTCCGTTATAAATGGTACTCAAGATAACGCTTCAAGTAATGAAGATCACTTTGTTAATATAAGTCAAGAAGCTATTAAAAATAATCCAGTTAGTCCCCAACCTTCTCCTATTACACCCGCTGTTCCTACACTTACTGTAAGAAAAGACAGAGTTTCTGGTCTCTCCCTTAAAGGATTACAAAAGAAAAAAGAACTACAAGAAAAAAAAGCAAATAAAAAAGTAGATGTAGAAAATCTTCCTTCGGAACCATTTACTGAAATTGCAATGCAGGCAGCATGGAGTGAATATGTTTCAAAGTTGATACTAAAAGGTGAAAAAATCATTGCTTCAAATTTAGAAGCAGACCAGCCAACTCTAAATGGAACTAGTATACAACTAGAATTTCCAAATGAAACAATGAAAGTGGAAGTCGAACGTGCTCAAGGACCTCTTCTAGAATTCCTTAAACGTAAATTACAAAATTACGATATTACCCTGCATATCACCGTTAATGAAGAAGTACAACGCAAATACGCATATACTGCTCAAGAAAAATATGACAAACTACTCGAGCAAAATCCTGCGCTCGCTACCCTTAGAAGAACTTTTGATCTTGACTTATAATATAAAAATCTATGGAGAATAAAGAAGCCATACAAATGCTACATCTCAAATTACCTACAGATCCAAGGTGGGTTAATATCGTAGAAAAAAATATAGAGGAAATTCTCACAGATCACGCCTACTGCGAGCAAAAAGCCGCTTCTAGTGCCATCTCATTTATCATAGGGTTTCCAGAATATTCTGAACTGGTAAGTGCTATGAGTGACCTTGCTGTAGAAGAAATGAGCCATTTCAAAATGGTACATGATCTTATGGTAGAGCGTGGTTTACATTTAGGTCGTGAGCGCAAAGATGAATATGTACACAAACTCAGATTTTATTTTCCAAAAGGAGGTTCACGTGTAGAAAGCCTTATAAATAGACTGCTCGTAGCGGCATTGATTGAAGGTAGAAGTTGTGAGCGTTTCCGCTTATTGTCTGAAGAACTTGAAGATAAGAAATTAGCTAAATTTTATAGAAAACTAATGATAAGTGAGGCTGGCCATTACACCATGTTCTTAAACTTTGCTAGACAATATGGAGATCGAAAAAAAGTGGATAAAAAATGGCAAGAATTATTAGATTTTGAGAAACAAGTAATGAAAGAACTTAGTGTAAAAGAAACCATGCACGGATAATTTGATTCTTTATAGCAGTACTTCATTTTCAAATTAGTCTATGAACTTCCAGCAACTCTACTTAAACGAAATTCTATCATGAGAATTACACTGTTTTTATTACTTCTTACCTTAAGTTTTTTAAGCTGTAAAAGAGAACTACCCAAAACAATCACTCCTTTCAATTTTCTTATAGGTGACTGGGAGCTAACTAATCAACCTGATGGTAGAGTCACAAAGGAACACTGGAGAACAATTAATACGTTAGAATTAAGAGGGCATGGGTATACACTTGTAGGCAATGACACTGCTTTTAGCGAGCAGATGATATTAAAAAAAGAAGGTGAAAATTGGTTATTGAAAATTAGTGGACCTCATGAAACCCCTACAATCTTTGAAGTCACAGAGCATCATACTAACTCATTTATTGCTGAAAATCCTACAAATGAATTTCCAAAAAAAATTAAGTATTCCTATTTTGATGAAGTGCTTACGGCAAGAATATCTTCAGACTCATCAAACATTTCCTTTATATTTTGGCGAGTAGAAGATTAATTTAAATAGTAATAAGCAAATTGTCAATAGCTTCTCTCACTTGTATACTATTCCAGTTTGATGCGCCTTTTTCTTTTAGTATAATAGTTCCATTCTGATCAATAATATAATTAGTAGGTATACTTGGCTCAAATAATTCAGAAGGGGTTTCCATTTGAGGTAAAAATACGGGTAAATTAAATTTCTTTTTAGCTAAGAATTTTTGCACAACCTTAGGATCTTCGTTTGTAATCAAAATAAATTTAATTTTATATCGATAATCAGCATACAACTTCTCGATTGAGGGTAGCTCTGCAATACATGGAGGACACCACGTTGCCCAATAGCTTAAAAAAACAACTTCCCCCTCTCCTACTAACACCTCCTTAGGAATCGCCTTTTATTGATTTTAATTTATACGTAAATGGATCAATTTTTTGCTGATTTGCTTTATCAATTTTGGATGGAGAAAAAATTACAGCTTTTATTCGGTTTAATCCAACCTGAATAGGGGTACGGGTTTGTGGTAAAAGCACTACCACAATTAAGATTATAAATAATATATTCTTCCAGTTTTTTCTTTTGGGGATCTTCTGCATATAACCATTATAAAATACGCATCTTTTAAGAGAAAGTATATGCTTTCGCGAAAGCATATTAATGATTTAAAAAAACTCATAGGTTTCTTAATTGGGACAATCATTAAATAATACAATTGTCTAGACTATGCTTTATAATCAAATTACTATCCTCGCATATAGCAGCTACTATCTCAATAACTATTCCTAACGAAATCAAATTTTAATATAATCCGAATCAATAATTATTAGTGGCTAGCAAAACTAAAGTACACGCAACTTCTACTTCTATTCCTTTATTTTTTAAAATTTCATAAAATATAGGATTTTCTGTACCTGGATTAAATATCACTCTCTTTGGATGAAGCTTTACGATATAGTCGTAGTAGGCTTCTTGACGCATTGCATTGAGGTATAATGTGATTGTATTAATTTGATGATCCATGAAAAGATGTGAATTGATGGCAGTCTCAAAATCAATAATCTCTACATCACCAACAAAACCTCTCCTCAGCCCAATGGCTGTAACAGGATGATTTTGTGCATTTAACCGGATAATCGCTCTATGAGAATAGCGATTAGGTTTTAGCGACGCTCCAATAACTAAAGTTGCTCTTAACATAAGATAAAGTTAAAGATTTAATTGTTATGTAACTATTAGTAAAAATAGTAGTCTATACTGTAAGTTAACTTATTTGTTAGTCAGAGTTTTAGTCCTATTAAAACGGGACACTTTGATGGTTAGTGTTATAAACTATGACTAGCAATAAAAATCCCGAGAACTCGAGTCTCGGGATTTAATAATTTATATATATGTAATTTATTATAAAATAGTTAATCTTTATATAAATATGTAATATTTTAAGACAAAAAGTTACTATATTGTAATATATCTTTGTTTCTAGTAGACTATCATTAATAATTTGAATTAGCCTTTAAAATTTTAAAAATTTATACTTAGAAACTATTATATCTAAAAAGGTTTTCATTTAAATGAAAACCTTTTTATTTTTTAAGCCTTTTTATACACCGAAGGAAGACTCCACTCCTTCACTACTGCTAAAGTTCTTAATGTGATGATAATACTACCTGCAATGACCATTGACCATGTAGTGTGTAAACCATAATTGATAAGCATTAAGTATATACTTGCCCCTAAAATACAGGTTGTTGCATAAATCTCTTTATGGAAAATTATTGGGATTTCATTACATAATATATCGCGTATAACCCCTCCGAAACATGCTGATATTGTACCAATAATGACACAAATCACAGGGGATAACCCAGCAGCAGTTGCAATCTGAACTCCTGCCATAGTATATAATGCAATACCTATAGTATCAAATAAGAATAAAGATCTACGTACATATTTTAGATACCTTCTAAATATGATCGCAATGACCGTAGCTGCAAATATTACATAAACAAAAGTCATATTAAGCATCCAGCTCACGGGTGTTTTACCTATCAGTATGTCTCGCAGCGTGCCCCCTCCTACAGAGGTAACTAAAGCTATTATTAAAATTCCAAAAACATCCAGTTTTTTTCGCATAGCGGTAAGGGCACCAGAAATTGCAAATGAAACCGTTCCAAGAATGTCTATTATTGAACTAATATCCATTACTTCTGTGTATAATAATTATAATCTGACAATACACGTTCTACAAAAGCGATATTATTTTCTTCTGGAATCACTTTCATTTTTGATTTAAGTCTATCTGATAGTTTTACAATTACATTGTGATTTCCATTTCTTCTCGCATCAACAAAGAGCATCTTAATTAATTGAACATCCTTATCATTAAAAACAGTCACTTGTGGGTAAGATGGCTGGTAGTTATCAGGAATCTCTACCATTAAATTATCTGATAGTTTTACACGCTTTCGCTCTGTAATAACTGTTGTACCAGCCGCCATATCTCCTAAACGTTGTCCTTTTTCCGTCATAAGTATGCTTACAACAGCTATTCCTCCAGAGGTAATTGATATATCAATAATGCGCATAATCCATCGCACAAAAAAACTCCCGAAACCTGGCTTTGAACCATCTAATTTTACAACCTTTAGTTTCATCGCAGCCTTTCCAGGCGTTTTTCCGTCCCAGAAAGTTTCAAAAAGCAAATAATACAAGAATATCGGCAGACCTATAATTAAATAAAATACCCAAATATCTCTAAAATCTTGACTTTCTAAGCCAAACTGAGTTAATAAAATTAAAGACAAAATCCAGTAAGCAATTAAAATAATACCGTCTATGATGAATGCGACGATACGTTCACCTATACCAGAGACATTCTGATAAATACTAACATTTTGAGCGGTTTCTATTTGAAAGTTATCCATATATTCTTTTTCTTTACCTCTAGAATTTAGAAGAATGCGCGAAGCGGCTTTTGTGAAGCAAAATAAGGATAAATGGTTAACTTTTGAAAGTGTTTTGATCAACAAAGATCAAATGCGCCCAGATGAGTTATCTAATTTATACATGGAGGTGACAGATCACCTAAGCTACGCACAGACATTTTTTCCTGAATCTAAAACATTAGAATATCTAAACTATCTTGCATCTCAATCACACTTAATAATTTACAAAACCAAGAGAGAGTCAAGTAAAAGATTTATAACGTTTTTTACGGAGGAATTTCCGCTTATTATGTATCGTTATCAAAAACAACTCTTGATAGCTTTTTTGACGTTTTTGCTATTTAGTCTTATAGGTGCTTATAGCGCTGCAAACGATGGTACATTTGTAAGAGCTATTATGGGCGATGGTTATGTAAATATGACACTTGATAATATTGAAAAAGGAGACCCCATGGGAGTATATAAAAAGCAAGGTGAACTCAATATGTTTTTAGGCATCACCATTAATAATATTAAAGTTGCTTTTTTTGCTTTTGTATATGGGATGCTACTTACCATTGGTTCCCTTTACATTATCATGACAAACGCGGTCATGTTAGGTAGTTTTCAGTACTTTTTCTTCGATCAAGGTGTAGGATGGGAGTCAGTACGTACCATATGGATACACGGTACTATTGAAATTTCAGTTATAATTATTGCTGGATGTGCGGGAATGGTTCTCGGCAACTCTATTCTTTTACCTGGTACTTTCACTCGATTAGAATCCTTCAAAAGAGGTATGAAAAACGGACTTAAAATTGTTGTAAGCACTGTTCCTTTATTTATTATTGCGGGGTTCTTAGAAGGCTTTGTGACTAGACATACAGAAATGCCAGACTGGCTCGCATTACTAATTATAGGTAGCTCACTCACACTCATTTTATTTTATTATGTATACTATCCCATTAAGAAAAATAAAGAACAATTAGATAGACTTGCACTTATTCCAACTATAGAAGAATTATACTAATGAAGAACACAAATTATATCATTTTCCAAAAACAGCGTGAATTAGGACAAATTGTTAGTGACACTTTTGTTTTTTTGAGACGCAATCTTAAACCTTTATTGAAAGTTCTTGTAAGAACCTGCAGCATACCATTCATACTTCTACTAATTGCCGTAGGATTTTATACTAAGACCTCTACTGGGGTAGATTTCTTTTCTTCTGGAAATGATAGTTTAGACATTGGGAGTTTAATGATAGCAATTATTGCCCTTGGTATTACGGGAATTGTGTATAACGCAATGCTCTATGGAAGCGTGTCAGAGTATATAAAGGAATATATTACTACTGGAGAAAAACCAGAAAGAGTTACAGTGGTCAATGAAGTGAAGAAAAAGACAGGTTCATTCATAGGGCTCGGATTCTTAAACCTACTTATTTTTATTGCTGCATTTATTATCCCGGCTGCGCTAGGGAGTTATTTATTTGCTTCTGGAACTAAATTCTTGGGAATTGTTCTCGTCATTATTTCTTTTTTCCCAGTGCTTTATTTATATGTGAAATTTAGTGTGATATATCCAACTTTCACTAATCAAAAAACCTCTGTGACAGAAACGTTTGCTCAAAGTGGTGAACTTGTTAAAGGAGAGTGGTGGATGACTTTCTTTACAATCTTTATTATAGCTATTTTAATAGGGATAATAGGGTTTGTATTTCAGATACCAGTGGCTATCTACACATTTATTAAAACATTTACATCCGTACAATCTGGAAGTATGAGCAACCCAAAAGAGCTTTTTGATGGTGTATATCTTGTCTTGCAAATCATATCGTCATCCGTAAACTATATTTTATATGTCATTCTAGCTATTTGTATCAATTTTATTTATTTCAATCTGAATGAGCGTAAAAATCAGTCAGGTAGTCTTGATCAAATAGACCAGATCGGAAACGAAAATGTGTAAAATCCTTTTCGTCGTACTCCTCTTTATTAATACGCTTTACGCGAAAGGAAGCACGGCGCCTCAAAATACAGATAGTATAGCGCGAGTTATTTCTGAGAAGGACACTTTAAGTAAAGCGTATAAAAATCCACGCCAATTTTTGAAGTACGACGACAGTGAAATTACTAAGGTGCCTCTTGACCAAAATAGTATTGAAGCCTATCAAGCTGCCGAAGATTTTAATTACAAAGAAGCTTTACCTGATGATAATTGGTGGACACGTCTCAAGCAGAAATTAACAGATCTTTACCACAGCTTTATCCACTGGCTACTAGACGGAGATGAGGCTGTGGGCATCTGGGCAATTCTAGTAAAGTTGTTGCCATATCTCCTAGTAGCGGGAGTCGTGGCACTCATTGTTTGGCTGTTTTTTAAAATGGACAGCGGTAATCTACTCATGGAAAAAATTAAGGCTCCAGAAACATTTCTTTCTGATGACGAAGCATTAATTCAGAGACCAGACTTACAGCAACTTCTAGATACTGCTATAAGTAATGAAAACTATCGTATTGCCGTACGTTACTACTATCTTTTAGTGCTTCAAAAAATGAGTAGTAAAGATCTTATTCACTGGGAAGTGCAAAAGACAAACCATGACTACATCAATGAGATCAAGAATCTTACGACACAAACACAATTTAGTAAAGTAACCGCTCTATACGACTACATTTGGTACGGAAATTTTGAAGTAGATGTGACCGCTTTCGCGAAAGCGGAATTGGCATTTAAAACCTTAAACAATTCAATATGAGTTCTAAATTTAAGGTAATTGCTGGGTTCTTGTTATTATCCATTGCGCTCATCATATATATGGAGTCTGGTAAAAAAGAACCCATAAACTGGTATTCAAGCTATTCTAAATCAGATAAAATACCATTTGGCACATTTGTATTGTATGAAACCTTGAAAGAAAGTCGTGGTGTTTCTCATATGAAAGAAGTGCGTCTCCCCCCTTATGAGTTTCTATCAGATAGCAGTGATCAACGGGGAACATATTTTTTTGTAAATGAGTATATCAATTTTGATGAAGCCGAAGCTAAAAAGTTGCTCAGCTGGGTGTCAGAGGGTAATAACCTCTTTATTGCAGCTAGAGGAATAGGGAGCACAATTCTTGATACTTTACACTTAGAAACAGAAGTATTTTATGACTACAATAACTTTGAGCGAAAACCTTTAGTAAATCTTGTGAATCCCCAGCTCGAGCGTTCTCCTCCGTACTACTTAGATATAGAAACACTCTCTGGCTATTTTACTGAGGTTGACACCTTAGAGACTAAGGTACTAGGGGAGTTTAGTTTTTCTAAAGATAATGATACGGTTGCTGTACACTACCCAGAAGTAAATTTTATAAAACAATCTTTTGGTAAGGGAGCGATTTTCATTCACCTAATGCCTAGCACCTTCACAAACTATTTTATGCTACGCGAGAATAATTACACCTACACACAAGACGCCTTATCTTATTTACCTAAAAATCAAACCATCTTTTGGGATAATCATTATAAAAATGGAAAAACACAATACATAAGTCCGCTTTACGTATTTTTAAATAATCGCTACTTGCGCTGGGCCTATTATATGCTTCTCATTGGAACATTGATTTGGGTCATTTTTGAAGGCCGTAGGAAACAACGAGCCATACCCGTTATTGATCCTCTGCCTAATCAAACCTTAGCATTTACAAAAACCATTGCGGGAATGTATCTTGACAGACAAGATCATAGAAGCGTTGTGTCCCATCAAATAAATCATTTTCTAGAATACATACGAAGTACGTATGCGCTTCATACTGCAAAAATAAATGAGGAATTTATTTTAAACTTAGCTGCAAAAAGTGAGAATACTATGGAGGATACTAGATTGCTTATTAATTCTATTGTTGCTTTGCGTGACAAAAAAACAGTAAGTCAAGAGGAACTACTACAACTTAATACACGAATTGAAGATTTTAAAAATTTGAACTAATGGACGAAAATATACCTCAGAACCCAGATCAGAACTCAAAATTAGGTGGAATGACAAATGTCCCTCCCCCTATGAAAGATGTGGATAAAGATGATAAAAATCTTTCTTTTCAAAATAGAATCCCCCTTGAGGAATTGCGTATAACTGCAAATGCGATAAGAGAAGAGCTAGGTAAGTTTATTATAGGCCAGAAAGAGTTTATAGAGTTATTGATTGTGGCATTATTATCTGACGGTCATGTACTCATTGAAGGAGTTCCTGGTATTGCAAAAACAGTAACCGCAAAATTATTTGCAAAAACCCTGGCTACCGGATTTGGGAGATTACAATTTACGCCAGACCTAATGCCTAGTGATGTATTGGGTACATCTATACTAAATATGAAAACTAGTGAGTTTGAGTTTAAAAAAGGACCTATTTTTTCAAATATCGTACTTATAGATGAAATAAATCGCGCCCCTGCAAAAACACAAGCGGCTCTTTTTGAGGTGATGGAAGAAAGACAAATTACCATAGATGGTACAAAATATAAAATGGAGCCACCATTTATGGTGCTGGCAACTCAAAACCCTGTTGAACAAGAAGGCACGTATTCTTTACCAGAAGCCCAACTAGATCGATTTTTATTTAAAATTAAAGTTGATTATCCGTCCTTAGAAGAAGAAATTTCTATACTCCAGACGCATCACGATCGTAAAGGAAACACCGCTCAAGATATAGTTACAGCAGTACTCGATCCAAAAAAATTAGCAAACTTTAGACAGCAAACACAAGAAGTGCTTATTGAAGAGAAAGTGTTAAATTATGTAGCAGAGATTGTAGTAAGAACTCGAACGCATCCTCATTTGTATCTAGGAGGTTCTCCTCGTGCTTCCTTAGCAATTATGAATGCTTCAAAAGCATTTGCTGCGATAGCGGGTAGAGATTTTGTTATTCCAGAAGATGTCAAAAGAGCCGTCACACCTGTATTGTGTCATCGTCTTATACTTTCTCCGGAGCGCGAGATGGAGGGAATGACTACAGAGCAGGTAATAGATATGATCGTACAATCTGTTGAAATTCCAAGATAAACATTGGCTATAATTAGATTCATTAAGGGCTTTTTTGTGCATGAGCGATTATTTTATTGCTTGGGTATCATTGGCGTATGCTATATACTTTCTTATTTCTTTAATAGTTTATTCGCCATCACCAATGTAATACTCCTTGCTTTTGTAGTGCTCATTTTCGTTGATGCCTTAGTACTTTTTCGCGCAAGCGGAAAAATTAAAGCAGTACGTACATTGCCAGAGAAGTTTTCTAATAGTGATGCAAATGAATTAATTATTCAGATTGAAAATAAATATCCGTTTAAAATTAAAGTAGCTATTATTGATGAAATTCCCGTACAATTTCAAAAGCGAGATTTCTCAAAAGTGCTACATATTGAGGCAAAAGATTCTAAAAATTTTTCTTATTACTTGAGACCTAGGGAGCGTGGTGAATATACCTTTGGGCATCTCAATCTGTATGTCAATACCAAGATTGCACTGGTAAAAAGACGCTATCGTTTTGAAAAAGATCAAATGGTAAAAGTGTATCCATCATTCATACAGATGAAAAGGTATGCTTTTCTAGCGCTTGATAATAGACTCACCTTACAGGGCATGAAAAAAATACGGCGTATTGGTCATACGATGGAGTTTGAGCAGATCAAAGATTATGTGATAGGAGATGATGCTCGTACTATAAACTGGAAAGCAACTGCAAAGCGGGCTAGCTTGATGGTAAATCAATTCCAAGATGAAAAGTCCCAACCTGTGTATGCACTAATAGATGCTAGTCGAGTGATGAAAATGCCGTTTAAAGGGCTATCACTGCTAGATTATGCCATAAATAGCACGCTGGCTTTTTCCAATATTGCCCTCAAAAAAAAGGATAAGGTTGGGATGCTCACCTTTGCAAATACCATACTCAATCATCTACCGGCGAGTAGTAAAAAAACACATTTACAAACCATTCTTGAGGTTTTATATAACATTAATACACAGTTTTTAGATAGTGATTTTGGTCTATTGTATAACCAAGTAAAACGAAAAATTACCCAGCGTAGTCTATTGCTTTTATACACTAATTTTGAACATATATCTGCGCTAGAAAGGCAACTTCCTTATTTAAAAGCGCTTTCGCGAAAGCATGTACTCGTGGTAATCTTTTTTCAAAATACAGAACTTGAAAGCCTCATAGATAAAAAGGCAAGTACACTTCCTGAAGTATATCATAAAACTATTGCACAAAAATCTAATTATGATAAAAAAGTAATGGTAGCAACACTAGAAAAAAATGGCATACAAACCATACTTACAAAACCAGAAGATCTTACGATAAATACCATCAATAAATATCTAGAAGTTAAGGCTAGGGGGCTTTTATAATTGGTTTAAATTCGGTCAAGCCATCTCTTCTATATATATTTGCTTCTTTAAACAAATCACGTCATATGTCGTTGTCACCACTTAGAGCCATCTCCCCTATTGATGGCCGTTATGCTTCAAAAACGAATAGTCTTGTATCGTTCTTTTCTGAAGAAGCACTTATCAAATACAGAGTTAAAGTAGAGATTGAATACTTTATTGCACTTTGCGAGCTACCACTACCCCAGCTTAAAGATGTGGATAGTCGATCTTTTATCGCTTTGCGCGAGATTTATACAGACTTTACTACAGCGGATGCGCAAGCCATTAAAGAAATTGAAAAAGTTACTAACCACGATGTAAAAGCAGTTGAATATTTCATCAAAGAAAAATTTGATGCGCTCGATTTAGCAGATTATAAAGAATTTATCCATTTTGGACTTACCTCACAAGATATTAATAATACGGCTATACCATTATCCCTTAAGGATGCGATGAATCAAGTGTATGTGCCGCAACTTTTGGAGGTTGTTGATCATTTAAAACAGCTAGTAGATGAGTGGGGAAGCATTCCGCTTCTAGCACGTACACACGGACAGCCAGCTTCTCCTACACGGTTAGGAAAAGAAATTGAGGTTTTTGTTGTACGTCTAGAAGAGCAGCTTAACTTACTCAATGATATCCCAAGTGCAGCAAAATTTGGTGGGGCAACTGGAAACTTTAATGCACACCATGTAGCTTACCCTCAAATAGATTGGCGCGCTTTTGGAAAGTCGTTTGTACACGGCACCCTAAAGATGCAACACTCATTTCCTACCACACAAATTGAGCATTACGATCACATGGCGGCTTTATTTGATGGAATGAAACGAATCAATACGATTCTGATTGATTTAGATCGTGATTTCTGGACGTATGTATCTATGGATTACTTCAAGCAAAAAATCAAAAAAGGAGAAGTGGGATCTAGTGCAATGCCACACAAAGTAAACCCTATCGATTTTGAAAATAGCGAAGGAAATTTAGGAATCGCAAATGCCATTTTTGAGCATCTCTCTGCAAAACTACCAATTTCTAGACTACAACGTGATCTTACAGATAGCACTGTTTTAAGGAATATAGGAGTACCCATTGGTCATACGCTGATAGGATTACAGTCTACTTCAAAGGGTTTAAATAAATTACTCATTAACGAAGAAAAAATAGCAGCAGATCTAGAAGATAATTGGGCAGTGGTGGCAGAAGCAATTCAAACTATTTTACGCCGTGAAGCCTACCCAAATCCTTATGAAGCACTTAAAGAACTTACACGTGTGAATAGTAAAATCACTAGAATCTCAATTGCCGAGTTCATCGACACACTGGACGTTAGTGAACATGTAAAATCAGAACTAAAGGCAATTACACCAGAAAATTATACTGGAATATAATTTTTCAATAGTTACATTAAAAAAACAGCGCCTATTTCTTTTAAGAAATAGGCGCTGTTTTTTTAATTCTTATTTACGTAAACTTTCATAGAGTTTTTCTGCCACCAAAACGGACGATGCAGGATTTTGACCAGTGATTAGATTACCATCTTGCAGAGCATACTCAGCCCAGTCATCGGCTTTGGAATAGATCCCTCCATTTTCTTTGAGCATACTCTCAACTAAAAATGGAACAACCTCCTTAAGTTCTACTGCCTCTTCTTCAGAATTTGTAAATCCTGTAACCTTTTTTCCTTTCACTAAAGGCTCTCCATTAGTCCCAGAAACACTTTTTAGAGCAGCTGGTGCATGGCATACAAATGCTACTGGCTTTTCTTGTTTATTAAATGTTTCTATTAATTCGATAGAGATTTTATCGTTAGCTAAGTCCCACAACGGTCCGTGACCACCTGGGTAAAAAACGGCATCAAAATCCTCTGCATTGATAGTGGATAGCTTAGCCGTAGTATTAATACGTTCTTGTGCATCTGGATCTTTATCAAATCGCTTCGTAAACTCAGTCGCCGCGTCTTCGGTATCACTGCTAGGATCAATTGGGGCTTTTCCACCTTTAGGTGTTGCTAGTGTGATGTTCACCCCTTTATCTCTTAGCGTGTAATAGGGACCCGCAAATTCTTCTACCCAAAAACCAGTTTTTTTTCCGGTATCTCCTAATTTATCGTGTGATGTCAATACAAATAATACGTTCATAGTTGTTATTTTTAAATTATTTTCAAATTTTTTGATCACGATATATTTACACTAATAAAGCATAAAGAGATGATCAATATTTATATTTTTTTCAAATGAGTTGTAGAAAAAATTTAAGGAATAAGCACTACCCATTTTTCTATCTCGCTTTGTAAACAATAAAACCATCATATTCAATAATCATTTTTAAACGAGTCATTTATTAGGTTCTAATCCATTTGTCGTTTGAGTAGAGGTGATATAGTATTCATATTAAGTGATAGATTTTGAGGTATTTTCTTAAAGAACAAAAAATTTATTCTTTACATCGTACCTAAAACCATTTATGGACTATTTGCAATACCTCATTGATTCAAGTAAGATTTGTATACTTATTTAAATCATGGTGAAATAAATGACGCGTTAAACAAACCTGATACTCTAAATTTAACTAATCTGTTCACTTTATCTATTATATATCGTGCATGAGATAAATTTACTAGATCTAATTTTCTCTCTAAACCTATTTAAGAACACTTTAAACATTTAAAGGAGATTCCAATAATAATATCATAAATAATAACAGATAAAAGCCTATGGAACTGAATGAAATTTTCCTAAAACCGCTACTAAAATAATGTTTGTTCAGCCTTATTGGCAGCATATGGAATGTGCAGTTGTATCCCTAGTTCTTTATTCAACCGCTCAATAAAGTAGGCCGATAATAAAGTACTTTCTTGCTCTACATTTTGATGCACAAAGAAATGGATTTTGCGTAGTCCTAAATCAACCCAATGTTTAAGACGTGCTACCCATGCATCAAGTCTAGCATAATCACTGGGATGGTTTGCTCCTACATACCTTATAAATGCTTCCCCATTAGTTAATCTCATGTGCATTATATCTCTTCGGCCAGCAGTGTCTACTAATACGTTTGCCATGGTATTCTCTTCTAGCAGCAAGTACAATCGCTCTGCAACTTCTGGAATATTAAACCAATCTGTGTGTCTAAATTCTAAAGCAATAGGTAAATCATCTGGCCAGTGGTTGACAAAATTATCTACACGATCAAAATCCTTGGGTTGGAAATTATTGTGCATCTGTAAGAATATGGTTCCCAACTTTTCTTGAAGTACAGAAACGTGATCAACATACTCTGGAATAAAATCTTGAGAATCAATCAACCGCTTTCGGTGGCTGATCATATTTGTTATTTTGGGGAAAAATTTAAAACCCTCTGGCGCTTTATCGTACCATTTTTGAAATTGTTCTTTTGGAAATAATCGATAAAACGTGGCGTTGAGCTCTATGCTATTAAACTGACTCGTATAATAGGTAAGTTCATCTTTAGTTCCTCTTGGGTAAAATCCTTTAAGCTCTGCTTTATTCCATTTTGCACAACCTACAAATACTTCGAGATCTTTGTTTTTCGCTTTCGCGAAAGCGTCCTTAATAACACGCTCCGTTTCAGGATGATCTGGAGGTAAAGTAAAATCAATTTGCTCTGGATGCTCAACAACGCCAAATTTCATAGGTAGTATTTTTATGAGGTCTCATAAAAATAAAACATATATAAGGTCTCACCATTTAAAAAAATGTAAACTTTTATATAAAGCTGTAACAAATGAGCTTCCAAAACGTCTTACAAGAAACCATATAAACAATACATTAACAGATATACCATTATGAAAACTATTAAATTATTGATTGTTGCAATGCTTTTTTCATTTGTAGCAACAACACAAGCCCAAACTGCGGAAGAAATTATCGCAAATTATTTTGAAAATACAGGTGGAATAGATACTTGGAACTCACTCAAAGCTTTAAAATTTGAAGGTGCGGTAAAAGTACAAGGTATGGAACTACCTATGACAATGATCCAAACGAAAGAAGGACGTCAAATGACCATGGCAGAATTTCAAGGAATGAAATTTTATCAAGGTGTTTTTGACGGAGAGACCATGTGGAATACGAATCAAATGACCATGGCTGCCGAGAAAAGCGATGCCGAAACAACAGCAAACGCCAAATTGGATATGAATGACTTTGCAGATCCTTTTTTAAACTATGCAGATAAAGGATACACCGTTGAATTATTAGGAAAAGAAACCATTGAAGGAACTGAAACGTTTAAAATAAAATTAACTAAAGAACCAATAATGGTTGATGGTATAGAAACTCCTTCTATAGGTACTTACTATTTTGACACAGAAAATTTTGTGCCAATCGTTGTAGAGCAAGAAGTTGCTTCTGGACCAATGAAAGGAAAAGTATCTCAAACTAAACTAAGTGATTATCAAGAAGTAGATGGCATTTATTTCCCAATGTCTATTATGGCAGGTGCAAAAGGGCAGCCGGGTGGACAAGAAATAATGATTAAATCTGTTGTAATTAATCCAGAGATCACAGATGATATGTTTGCTTATCCTGAGAAGCAATAAAATGAATAGCAAAAAATCCCCAAAACATCTTGGGGATTTTTTTAGCTCTAATTTTAAAATCAAAGTTCGCTTTCGCAAAATATTATTCAAAGTAAATAGGTTTAAACATTTTTCGCGAAAGCGAACTAAATAATACTAACTCGCGCACCAGAATTAGTTTCTGCTCTGCAAAAATTAACCAACCAATGAAAACAAAAAATCTAATACTCGGCTTTTTTGCGGCATCACTGTGGATCCCGTTACAAGCTCAAGAAATTGCCTTAAAAGGAAAAGAACTTTTTGGTGATATTACCGCTCGTCAGATTGGTCCTGCTTTAATGTCTGGACGTATTATTGACATGGAAACACACCCTACAAACGCACAAGTCATTTATACAGGTACTGCTGGAGGTGGAGTATGGAAATCACAAGACGGTGGGGCTAGTTACTCTCCTATTTTTGATGATTATATACAATCAATCGGACAAGTTGCGGTAGATCCTAATGATCCAGATCAAACTATCTGGGTGGGTACCGGTGAAATCTGGACTCGTAACTCGGTATCTGTAGGCGATGGTTTATATCGCACTAAAGATGGAGGTTCCAACTGGGAAAAAATTCAAGCTTTTGAAAATAGTGAGCGTATTGCGAGTATAGAAATTCATCCAAAGGACGGCAATACCGTTTACGTAGGTGTATTAGGTGGCCTATGGAGCGATAGCGAAGATCGCGGAGTCTATAAAACAACAGATGGCGGTAAGAGTTGGGATAAAATCTTATATGTTAATGAGAAAACGGGTGTAGCAGATCTTATGATGGATCCTACTAATCCAAATGTATTGTATGCTTCAATGTGGGAACATAGACGCACAGCATGGGACTTTAACTCCGGTGGACTTAACTCAGGACTCTACAAATCGACAGATGCCGGAGCCACTTGGAATAAAATACACAACGGATTTCCTTCTGGTAAATTAGGAAGAATTGGTGTGGCAGTTGCTCCATCAAGTCCAAATATTGTATATGCGGTGATAGAATCAGAGCAAGACAAGGATAAAGGTCTTTATCGTTCTGAAGATGGAGGAGCTAGTTGGAAAAAAACAAATGGAGATTTCTCATTAACTGTACGTCCCTTTTATTTTTCAAGAATTGTAGTGGATCCTCGCAATGCAGATGTGGTTGTTAAAGGAGGTCTTAGTGGCTCTATCTCAAGAGATGGAGGAAACACTTTCAAACCGTTAGGAAATATGCACTCAGATATACACGATATTGTATTTGATATCAATAACTCTGATGTAATGCATGTAGGTACAGACGGTGGTGTATACCGCTCTTGGAATGGCGGCACCACTATGGAAATTGTATCTAACTTACCACTGTCCCAGTTTTATCAAATTAGTGTTGATACTGCAGAACCGTATAGAATTTATGGCGGTTTGCAAGACAACGGATCTTGGTACGGGCCTTCTTCATCACCAGGGGGTATTGAGTCTCGCGACTGGGTACGTGTGGGTGTAGGTGATGGCTTTAGAGTGCTTCCTCATCCTACAAAAGAGATTTTATATTCTGAGATGCAAGGAGCAGATAATGTATGGCGCTACGACATGGAGCGTAATTATACAAAGAACGTTAAACCCCTCCCAGCAAAAGGAAGTGCAGATCTACGTTTTAACTGGAACCCTCCTATGGCTACGAGTGAACACCAGCCAGATCGCTTTTATATGGGAAGTCAGTTTTTACATGTAAGTGAAGACATGGGAGATACATGGAAGGTAATCTCGCCAGATTTAACAACCAATGATCCACTTAAACAAGCCAAAGATTCTGGAGGTTTAAGTGCAGATAATTCTGGAGCAGAAACACATACAACTATCTTTACGATTGCAGAATCTCCAATTAATGAAAAGGTTATTTGGGTAGGAACAGACGATGGTAATGTTCAAGTAACAAAAGATGGTGGTGCCTCCTGGAGCAACGTAGTAGCCAACGTACCTGGGCTTCCTGCAAATACTTGGGTATACCATATAGAAGCTTCTGTGCACGGTGCTGGAACAGCTTATGCTGTGTTTGAAGGACATGCTCGTGGTGATATGAAGCCATATGTCTACAAAACAACAGACTATGGCACTACTTGGAAAAGTATTGTTACAGAGGATATTCCAATTTTTGCTCGTAACCTTCAAGAAGATTACGAAAACGAAAATTTATTGTTTCTAGGTACAGAGAAAGGATTGTATATCACCGTAGATGGAGGTGCAAACTGGTCACAGTTTACTAATAACTTCCCTCCTACAGCAGTTCACTTTTTAGATTTACAAAAGAAAACAAATGATCTTGTGGCTGGCACACACGGACGAGGCGTTATCATTATAGATGACATCAGTATTTTAAGAGCTATCAAACCAGAAATACTCGATAAGGACGTGCATTTCTTTGACACAAAAACAGGTGTGATGGTAGAAGAAGGAGGTTTTGGTGGCAATGCGACAGAATTAGAGTTTGTGGGCCCTAACCCTGGAACCGCTGCTAAGATTAAGTATTTTCTCAAAAAGCGTCACACCTTTGGAAAGATGACGTTAGAAATTCAAGATATGGAAGGTAATGAGGTAGCTAGCTTAGCTCCTGGAAAATCAAAAGGGATCAATATCGTATCATGGAACTATACTACAAAAACTCCAAAGCTCGCTGCTGCAAAAACATTTGCTTTTGGTGGATTTACGGCTGTAAGAGCACCTGCGGGCAAGTATAAAGCAGTGCTCAAAAAAGGTAAAGATACCTATGAAACCATCTTTGAAATTAAGAATGACCCAAAATCGTTTGTTACGGAGGCAGAGAGACTGGCTCAATATACGATAAGTAAGCAGCTTTTTACTATTCAAGAAGACCTAGCCTATATGGTATACCAAATTGACCTTATGGTTAACAAAGCAAATGATGCTATAGAGAAAGATGTCAAGGCCTCAAAAACGGCTCAACCTCTTATTGATGAACTTACCGCACTTAAAAATACGTTAGTGGTAACCACGGGTGATAATTATGTAGGCACCGCTCCTCCGCAATTAAGAGAAAAACTAAGTACAATTTACAGCGATGTTGCTAGTAATTTTGAAGCCCCTAGTGCAGCTCAGCTAGATAACATTAAATTATTATCTGATCGTTTTGACACGGCCAAGAGTGATTTCGGAAACATCAAATCTAAGCGCCTTTCTAAGTTTGAGAAATACTTAGAAAAAAGTGAAGCTGCGACCATTGAATTTATAACTAAAGAAGAGTTTTTAGATTCTAAGGAGTAGATTACATCAATAGAAATATAAAATGCCGATTCAATTTATGAATCGGCATTTTTTTGTTTTGGACGTGACCCATAGGGTCGCGCTATCCATTACTACGCTTCGGTCTGTTAAGCTATCGCTGCTCATCCCTGCAGGGTAATCACTGCTATCGCTCACGCAAGGTTAATCAGTCTAATTTGAGATTTATTTAGGGTCTAGTAGTTCATCAATTCTAGCAATCGCATCTTCATAATGGTATTTTGTAATTGTATTTATACCCGCATTACGTGCTGCTCTTAACGTTCTTCTTAGTGCCGTTAGTTCGCCGCGAACCAATGGTCTTACATCAGAAACGGCTACATCATAATACAAACCGCCTTCAAAACCAGCTCTTCCGGAGCGTCTTTCAGGGCCTTCATCTGTCATTAAGTATTCCATACGTTTCAGATAAGATCGCTGTAAATTTCGACGATATACATCTACTGAAGTACCTCTACTGGTTTCAGACCAAATACCTTTACGCGTATCAGAAAGCATTTCTAAAGCACTGTAATAATTGGATTGCGTGGTTTCTGCATCAATCAATCTCCCTATTCTATCAAATGCGAGAAGCCTATCTAAATATCTAGCTTGTACGCGACGGACATCTTCAAAATAGCCTGCGTGATCGATGTTTTGTAGGATCGCAGGATCGATGAGCCACGCTGGGGTTTCAAATAGATTATTTTGTAGCCATTGCATGGATTCTTTTTGTGTATCTTCATCTAGGTGCGTATATACGACACCAGCTTGCGATGGCATTTTTATATTTTCATACACGCCACCTATATTTGTCACCACGTGCCCTACATATCTACTATACACACTAAGTAACTCTCCATACAACTCCTCAAGATCTTGATAGTCGTTTGTTTGATCAGAAGTCCAACTCGGTAAATTTTCAGCAACGTATCGTAAATTCTTAATACCATACGTACTCGCTTTTATAGGGTCATCACCGATAGCTTCTGTCTGTGATTGCGGATCAAAACGACTTGACTGTCGTCCAAAGGTATACCTTGGATCTCCTGCTTTATTAAGTATCCATTGATTTAAAGTTTTCTTTTCTGCCATCCCAGTCTTTGCTCCTGGTATCCAACGGTAGCCCCAGTTAGTAGCATAGTGATCGTAGGGACCCATTTGTCTAATAAATCTTATATTAGTGTCTCCTGGCTGTGCAATATAATTATAGCGTGCATAGTCCATAATACTGGCAGCAATGCCATTTTCTTGGGTAAATGCTCCGTCTCTATAAGATTCTACGTCATAAGCATAACTTGCGGCCATATTGTGAGGAAATCCTAGGGCGTGTCCTACCTCGTGTGCAATGACCATACGCATCATCTCTCCTATTTCTTCGGCAGGCGTTTCTAAGGTACGAGCGCTAGGATTTGCTGCTCCAGTTTCGAGAAGATATCTATTTCTATAACTACGTAAGTGGTTATGATACCAGATAATATCGCTTTCGATTATCTCGCCACTTCGTGGGTCTGACACGCTAGGCCCTACTGCGTTGCGAGTCGTACTCGCTACATAACGTACCACGGAGTATCTTATGTCCTCTGGACTAAACTCTGGATCCTCTTCAGCAGTGGGAGCATCTTTTGCAATAATGGCATTTTTAAATCCTGCGGTTTCAAACGGTTTTTGCCAATCCTCGATTCCCTGCTTGATGTATTCTTTTAAATTTTCTGGAGTGCCTGGGTCTAAATAATAGACTATAGGCTTTATAGGTTCTACCAATTCTCCTCTTTCGTAAGCTTCTTTATCTTTAGGTTCTAACCGCCAGCGACGTATATAGGTATTCTTATCTGCTTTTAAAGCATCACTGCCATAGTCGTATTGACTTACTGTAAAAAAACCTACACGTGGGTCATACAGTCTTGGTTGCATAGGATTTTCTGGCAATAAAATCATAGATTGATTTACTTGCAAACTAATACTCTCTGCATTACGCTCTGTGGGTGGCTCTGAAGCTTCAAATGTAAAATCTTGTTTAACCTCTATATTCTCAGGAAAAGATTTCACCGAATGGATAAAGCTTCGTGATGCATCAAGTTTTTTAACCTTATATTCCTTTCGTACTCGAGCTGTTAATCCACTTATCGCTTTTACATCTGTGGAGAACAACTTCGTTACATCAATAACCACTGCTGTAGAATCTGTATTAAAAGCCTTGATGTCAAAAGCATAAAGCGTGGGCTCGTAGTTATTCACTCTGACTGAGTTGCTTATGGCCTTCGTGCTGTCGGCAATACTTTCATAAGATTTAATCTTAAGTAAAATTTTATCTTGAAATCGTTCCCAGTGAACAACTTGCTCATTTGTTTTAGAGCCCGCATTTAAATAGCCTCCACCTAGACCGTTGGGAATTTGGGCAATGCGAGTAACCCACAACATATCCTTTTGAAGATTAGCAAATGGGATTTCATAAAAAAAGTCGTTTTTTAGTTTATGAACTATAAATACACCAGTATCAGATACTGCCTCTTTTGTGATGACCTTAGCGAAAGGCTGTATAGCATCCTTTTCTGACTTTTTTTCTATAGTAGAAGTTTCGGTCTGTTTTTTATCCTTTTTTCTTTTACGCTGTGCTAACGCATCATGAGGTGTTAGAAATAAAAAAAGTAAGCTAAGGGTTATAAACTGTTTCATATATAAAGGTATCTATTCTTTAGTACGTACTAAAAGCCATTACGAAAGACTAGGCATGTATTTAAAATTAATTACTTATATCACTATACAAACTTTTGAAGCTGAGAGGTATGCTTACGGGATCTGAAGTTTAAGAATTACCTAAACGATCCCTGACATATTCTACTTGTGTTTTCCCATGGGGTTTTGAATTACCATCTTCATCAAGTCCAACCATTACAATACGATCTACCGTTATAATAATTTCTCGCGTCATCTTATTACGCACCTCACATTTTAACGTTAGTGAAGCTGTGCCCCACTTTGTAACCTCAATTCCTATTTCGATAATATCCCCTTTTTTTGCACTAGATCGAAAATCTATCTCACTCATATATTTAGTTACCGTACGTGGATTTTCCAATTGGATAATAGCATATAGTGCCGCTTCTTCATCAATCCATTGTAGTAATCGACCACCAAATAAAGTTCCGTTGGGGTTTAAATCTTCTGGTTTAATCCATTTTCTCGTGTGAAAATTCATAACTATTTTTTTAAATGTGTATACGCTTTCGCGAAAGCGTACTTCTACCCTACGTCAATTCTTTTAAAATATCCTTGGCCTTTTCAAATGATTTGAACCGCTCGTGGCTCACCTCAAAATCAATCACCTCATGTGCCCATGTGGTATGAAAAGGTATATGATATGCGTGAGCACCTATTTCAAGAACGGGCAGTACGTCTGATTTAAGAGAATTTCCTATCATAAGAAAAGAAGAGGGAGCTATATCTAGATGATTCACTAATTTCAAATAGTTTGCTGGTTGCTTATCTGACATGACTTCTATGTGATGAAAATACTCTGAAAGACCTGATTTTCTTAGTTTGCGCTCTTGATCTAACAAATCACCTTTGGTGGCAACAACAAGTCTATAATTCTTTGAGAGTTTTTTTAAGACATCTTCAATTCCTTCAAGTGTATCTACTGGAGCATTAAGCATGGCTTTGCCCATATCCATAATCGCAGTAATGGTTTCTGTAGTTACATCGCCATCTGTGATTGCTATAGCACACTCTATGAGCGAGAGTATAAATGGCTTAATACCGTAGCCATACAATGGTAAGTTGCGTATTTCCATCTCAAAAAGACGTTTTTGACAGTCTTCAAAAGCGATATGCTCTGCGAGTAAATTACAGAAATGATCTTCTGCATCCCGAAAATAAGTTTCATTTATCCAGAGCGTGTCGTCTGCATCAAAGGCTATGGTTTTGATCATAGAGCTATTTATAAATTTACTTATTTTAGATTACGAAGTATAAAATCAAGTTTCTTATTTGTGTTTAGATTCTGGCTAAAAGAATCTGTAATAAACTTACTGGGTTTAGCTAGACCCATTTTTGTCATCTTGTTTATAACCTCAGCATTTTCTAGGGTCACCTTACCTGTAAGTAGGAGAGATAAATCCTGACCTTCTTGGTAATAGTCATACACTTTTTTTAATCCCGTGAGATATAAAAAATCTTTTGTAAAACCACCACCTCGATGCACCCTCAATGTAATTTGCCAGGCAGTGTCCCGATCAACTTTGTATTGATTGAAGAGTAAATCAAAGGTATCTGCAAAGCTGTATCCCTTTATTAAACTATCTGCAGCAATTACTCTATGTGCCAGTTCTTTCATGCGACGCATTGTGAGATTATTGCTCTTATACTCACTGAGTACCGCAAGTCCTTCTTGAGTTTCCGTATTATTTACAAAACCGTTTGAAAAAATTTTAAGCGGCTGATTTTTACCATTTTTTGTGGTAACAACATGCACACCTATCTCATGGTTTGCTAATACTTTGATTTGGTTATCTGAGTATTTATGAAACTTTTTGAGTACTAAGGTATCTGAAGCATTAAGAACCATAGCTGCCGCTGCGATGTTGGTACTTTGTTTAATATTAAAATTAAAGTCATAGCGCTTCCCAAAATCTTCAAAATAAGCTTGCGCATCATCTGCACTGTATTGTGCTACAAAATCTGCATCACCATCGTCATCTGCAAAGTGTAAAATAAATTGTGCGTTCTCCACATCCTTCTCTTTAGGAGTTCCAAAAACTCGCAAAGAATTATAATAAAACTGTTTTCCTTTTCCTATGGATTCTATACATTGAATTAAACCAGAATATTCATAGATGATATCTCGATATAGTAAACGTATCTCCTCATCTTCAATATTTTCTAAACGTTGATTAAAAAATTTACGCTGTAATTTATAAGGACTGAATTTGAGTTTACGATATTTAAATAATGGATCTTCAGAATATTTAGAGGCGAAAAAACGCTTCTTTTCATTCTCAATATTTATAGGATTGAGATAAGTGAGCAATTCTATATCGCGCACCAGTTTATCAATGTTTTGATCTATTTCAAAAAGAGCTGTATTCGTTTCTAAGGTTTGCAAGGGCATTATAAAAATTTAAGACACAAAAATAGCGATTACTCAGGAAATCACTTTGGTAATCGCTTATTCTTGACGATGTAATCATTGTAAAATAGGGTTGCTTGATTACGTAATTTTACCTTTAATTGTTCTTCAATTGCATGTACAACTTCAGGATAAATGACATTTTCTAACTCATCACAATAGATTTTTGAAAACTCTGTAGCTAGTACCAGTGTGTGATCGAAATGCGCTGTGATAAATTTCAAGAAATATCCATTCCCTTGAAAAGTATCATTAATAGCAGCTGTAGCTGCAATATCATTAGGTAATTCGATACTTGATAAGGAGTCTCTCCACGCTTTCGCGAAAGCAGAAAATCGTTCTCCATCAATGTTTACAGTTCCTAAATTTACTACTGGTACTGGCCTATCCCACCGTTTCCAATTATAGGAGTGCATATCAAATACAATGGCTGCACCAAATTTTTCTTCCATTTTTGCAACGAGTGCTTCTACCACATAGTAAAACTCCCTGTGCTTAGTTAAGCTTCGTTCTTTCTCATCTAAAGAAAGAGAACTTTTCCATAATTTCTTTCCCCAGGCATCCTCATATATAGCATCATCTGGCGCTCGATTAAGATCATATTCAAAGCGACTATCACGACCTATAAGAACCATAGGCATAGATTGTACCATTTGACCTGTACATGGATCTTCTTCATACCAACGCTCATAAGCTGTACGAAGACACTTATCCCATAATTCTTTTCTAAATTGATGACCGTCATGTACGGCAGCACACAAAAAATGTGTGTATTCTTCAATTTTCAAGGTGAATGAGTAATCGTGAGCGACTGCCTCAAAAGGTTCTTCGCTGCCTATTTTGGCAATCATCTCTGCAATTGTAAGTCTAAGCATCTTCTACTGTTTTTCTAAGTTTTGCTCGGCGTTCTATTCTGGCTACACGTTCCAGTACTTTATCTTCAATGAAATTAATGACTTTTTCTTGCAATCTCGTTTTATAAACCTTGTTGATGTACGTAATTCCACCAGGACTCATCACGTTCACCTCAACCAGCATTCCATTAATCACATCGATACCTACAAAGTACAATCCATCCTTAACAAGTTTTGGACCTATACGTCTACAAAGTTCTTTTTCTTGTTTTGATAGGGTATGCTTTTGAACAGAACCACCCGCTGAAACATTTGATCGATGATCATCATCTCCTGGTACACGCTTCATCGCTCCAATAGGTTTTCCATTAAGGATAAGTATTCGAACGTCTCCCTGGTCTGCTCCTGGGATGTAATCTTGAAGAATCACATAATTAGTAGTTCCGTCTTTATTGTCAATATAAAAGTCAAGTAGCGAGCGAATACTAGACATGGCTCTTTTTTCAATCAAAATGACCCCAGATCCACCAAAACCGTTAAGCGGTTTTAAGATCATCTTATCCTCTTCAGATTCCTTGATCATTTTAATTAAGTACTCCTTGTTTTTTGTCACATGGGTACGTGGGATAAAATCCCGTGTATTATCTTCAAAAGCGGCAGTGTATAATTTATTATTTGCCCTACGTATTCCGTCAATATCATTCATGATAAAGACATCATCCTTCACAGAATCTAAGAAGTTAAGCATAATCATATCCAGCGGTGGATTGCTCCGCAAAATGATTACATCAAATCCTGCTAGCGGTAGCATTTCTTCACGAAATGTTACCTTTTTATGAAAAGACTTAAGGTTACTGGGCATCTTTTCCATACGGTTCAGGGCTCGACAAAAAGCAAAAGTCTCACTATCACGTATGGTTAAGTTTGCTGGAGTGGTTATTGCAACTCCATGATTGCGTTTTACGCACTCATGTATAAGAGATAATGTAGTATCATTTTCGGGATCCATTTCTTCCCAAGGATACATGATAAAGCAAATATTCATTAGTTGGTTTTTAGTCTGAGTAAATTACTGAAAACCGTTTAACATCCTCTTAAAACATTTATAAAATCCATCAAATAGAAGACGTTAGAAAGAGAGAAAAAAAGAGGTCTTTAAAAAACCTCTTTTTTTGTGTTTATTAACCGTTGTAATCTGGATCAAAAGCATCGTCCGGATTTTTAGTTCTATCATAGTGAATCATCCCTTCTGTTTTTGCAATAACAGAAGAAACTGTGGCATCACCTGTTACATTTACTACCGTACGACACATATCAAGTATTCTGTCTACAGGGAAGATAATTGCAATCCATGCAGGATTTAAATCTACAGATCCTAGAACGATAATAAGCATTACTAAACCAGCACTTGGAACCGCAGCAGACCCTATGGACGCTAATGTTGCTGTAAGTACAATGGTAAGTTGTTGTGCTATCGTAAGATCTATCATGTGCAATTGTGCTAGAAAAACAACTGCAACCGCTTGATATAATACAGTGCCATCCATGTTTACTGTAGCTCCTATAGGTAATACAAAGCTTGTAATTTTTTTGTCCACCCCTAAATTATCTTCTACACACTCCATTGTTACTGGTAAGGTGGCAGCACTACTAGAAGTTGAAAAAGCCGTTGTTTGTGCCAGACCCATCGCTTTAAAGAATCCTGTATATGGTATTGTACGAACCAATAATTTGATTATGAGAGGATACACTGCAAATATCATTAGCACTAGTCCTAAAAATACGGTTAGCGAGTACCAAGAAAGTCCTTTAAAAATCTCTACCACTTTTCCTATATCATCGCCTGCCATTTTACTAATGACTCCGGCTAGTAGCGCAAATACAAAAAATGGTGAGGCTTGCATCACGAAGTCTACCATTTTTAAGAAAACCTCCATGATACTGTCTACAATCTTAATCACAGGGGCAGATTTCTCGGTAGGAATAAACAATAAACTCACTCCAAAGAAAATGGCAAAGAATATGATTTGAAGCATTAATCCATTATCTGTTAACGCTTTAAAAAAGTTTTGTGGTACGAGATCAATAAGTGGTTGTAAAGGTCCAGCACTCGTTGTTTCGTTTGCTGTTTTCATTTTCTCTGCAACGGTCGCATCTTCACCTTTGGCTTGTACAAGTTCGTTTACACGACCCGCACGTTCCATAAAGGCAGGATCTTGTAAATAATTTACACCGTCCTTAATCTCTACGCCTTGCTCTTGGGCCCATAATTCATAACTAATACGATTGTCTATGCGACTTTCTTGATCTACAAGAGCTCCTGGTTTAATGATGTTTACCAATGTAAGCCCTAACCCCACAGCAAGTAGTGTTGTAAGTAAATAGGCAAGAAGGGTCTTCCCTCCCATTCTTCCGAGACTTGAGGGATCTCCTATACCAGCCACACCTGCTATAATGGAGAATAAAACCAAAGGCACTGCAATCAGTTTAAGAAGATTAATGAAAATAGTCCCGAATGGAGCTATCCAATTAATTGTAAACTGGCTCCACCCTAGGGATGACGAAACTAAAGCCCAAATAACTCCTAAAACTAAACCAATGATAATCTTCCAGTGTAATGCTATCTTCATAATAAATTTTATAATTGTGTAAGCAAGAGTATTTAATAGCTCTTAGCGCCTCATTAAAACTTAGGATATACTGTTATTATTTAAAGTCTACAATCTAGCTGTTTTGTCTCGAAGTACAAAATCTGCTATGACGAGTGCTGCCATAGCTTCTACAATTGGAACCGCTCGAGGCACTACACAAGGGTCGTGACGTCCTTTTCCTTGCATCTCTACAGCTTCACCTGCAGCGTTTATAGTTTGTTGCTTTTGCATCACTGTAGCCACAGGTTTAAATGCAACCTTAAAGTAAATATCCATTCCGTTGGATATACCACCTTGTACACCACCACTCAAATTTGTTTTGGTGGTACCATCTGTATTAAAATGATCATTGTGATGACTCCCTCTCATTTGTGCTCCAGCAAACCCACTTCCATATTCAAAACCTTTCACGGCATTAATAGACAGCATCGCTTTGCCTAGTTCTGCATGCAATTTATCGAAAACAGGTTCTCCAAGACCTACGGGTACATTTTGAATTACACACGTAATAACTCCACCTATGGTATCACCTTCTTTCTTTATCTGTTTTATTTTTTGTTCACACGCTTTCGCGAAAGCGGGATCTGCACACCTCACATCGTTCTTTTCTATCTCAGAAAAGTCTACCTCTTGGTATGACTTTTCCATCACTAGATCTCCCACGGCACTCGTATAAGCATAAAATTTAATATCTTTTAAAAATTGCTTTGCGATAGCGCCAGCTACTACCCTGCTTGCGGTTTCTCTCGCAGAAGAGCGTCCACCACCACGGTAATCGCGATTACCATACTTCTTATCGTAGGTATAATCTGCGTGACTAGGTCTATACGTATCTTTAATGTGGCTATAATCCTTAGATTTCTGATTCGTATTTACGATCTGAAATCCTATAGGTGTTCCCGTAGTTTTTCCTTCAAAAATACCAGAATAAAAATCTACCGTATCGGGTTCTTTGCGTTGGGTAACAATCTTAGACTGTCCGGGCTTACGGCGGTCTAAATCACGCTGTATTGCTTCAAAATCAATTTCTAGTCCAGAAGGGCAACCATCTATAATACCGCCGATGGCTTTCCCATGAGATTCTCCGTAAGTGGTAAGTTTGAATACTGTTCCGTAGGTATTTCCAGCCATAGTTAGATTTTCAAACAAATGTATATGGAAAAGGTCATAGTATCAAACATGATGGTTCCTAAATTACTAATTCTACCATACGCTAATTTAACTTACAAAAGTGCTTCTTTAAGCACAGTAACGGGATGTAATGCTGTTATATGGGTACCATCTTTAATTTGATGACGACAACTGGTGCCATTTGCAACAATTATCGTGTTAGGATCTGCCTTACGAATTGCTGGAAAGAGTGTTTGCTCCCCTACCTTCATACTGATTTCATAATGTTCTTTTTCATAGCCAAAACTTCCAGCCATACCGCAACAACCCGATGGAATAATGGTCGGTGTGAAATTGACTGGTAAATTGAGAATTTTAAAAGTTGGAGAGACAGACGATAACGCCTTTTGATGACAATGTGCGTGAATTTTTATTTTTTTTGCTTGCGCGGAAAATTGCTCTGACTTGATATTTCCTAACGCTATTTCATTATTTAAAAATTCTTCAATGAGGAAGGATCTTTTAGAAATAGCCTTTGCTCCTTCCAAATCATCTGCTAAACGCAGATACTCATCTCTAAAGGTTAATATTGCTGAAGGCTCAATACCAACAATTGCAGCACTACTATCTGATAAGGAGTTAATAATACCAATATTTTTATTTGCTAATTGTTTTGCTTCTTTAAGAAAACCTTTTGAAATATAAGAGCGACCGCTTTCTAAACTTTTTAAAATAGTGACTTTATAATGAAGCTGTTCTAACAAAGCCAATGCATCATTTGCAATAGACCCATCCAGATATTCTGAGAACTCATCTATATAGAGGATTACGGGTTTAATAGTTGGGTTACAATTATTTTCTGTTACCAAACTTTTGAAAACATCAAGTGGCGGTAAGCTCCGATTTGGGGCAATATTCAAAATCCTTTTTGTGATAGTTCCTGAATGTCTGAGCAAATAATTATAGAGACTTGGCGCTTTGGCTCCTATTTTATTGACTCTTGTGGTATGAGCAAATAGTTTTGTTCTAATACTGGCCCCATTCGATTTTTGGTATTGGTATTCAAACTCTGCTTTAAGCGTAGCGACATCTACATTACTTGGACACTCACTAGCACAGGCTTTACAACTCAAGCATAAGTCAAAAACTTCTTTAAGTTCTTTATGATTGTATTTGTTTTCCTTTTGAGAGTTGGTTAAAAATTCACGTAGAGAATTTGCTCTTGCTCTTGTGGTATCTTTTTCATCAAGAGTGGCTCGATAACTTAGGGCACATCACACCTCCCGCACTAGGCAGTTTACGACAATCTCCGCTCCCATTACACTTTTCTGCTAAGCGCAGTATCCCTTTATTGTCGTCAAAATTAAGTAATGTATCAACCATGGGTTCTTTACGATTTACCTCATAGCGTAAATTCGTATCCATTGGCAGTGGATTGATAATCTTACCTGGATTAAAAATATTTTGTGGATCAAAAGCAGTTTTAATCTGCTGCATGATATCATAATTCTCTTTTCCCACCATCCTCTCAATAAACTCTGCTCGTACAATACCATCGCCATGTTCCCCACTCATAGAACCTCTGTACTTCTTGACCAATGAAGCTACTTCTGTGGTAATTTTTCTAAAAAGCACTACATCCTCTTCTTTTTTTAAATTAAGAATAGGTCTTAAATGTATTTCTCCAGCTCCTGCGTGCGCATAATACACTGCTTTTTGACCATAACGATCCATGATTGCTGTAAATTCTTCTATATACCCAGCAAGATCTTCTATAGCTACTGCTGTATCTTCAATACAAGCAACCGCTTTTGGATCACCAACTAGATTACCTAAAAGACCAAGCCCAGCTTTACGAAGTTCCATTGCCTGATCGATTTCTAATCCTTCTAGAATAGGATATGCATAACCTACATCCTCACTTAGTAAAGTTACAATAAGTTCTTGTGCTTGTTCTCGAGCTCCTTCTATGGATGCATCACATAATTCTAACATCAACACAGCGGCTGGATCTCCTTCAATAAAAAAACGATTCTTGAGCTGCTCCCTATTATTTTTTGTACAATCAAGAATTACTTTATCCATCATTTCACAGGTGTACAATTTATGTTTCATGGCAGGGACTACAGCTTTTAAACATTTATTGAGCGTGTGAAAATGTGCTGCGACCATCACACTATATTTAGGTGGGAGCGGATCTAGCTGTAAAGTGATTTCTGTTGTAAATGCTAGTGTACCTTCACTTCCAGATAGCAACTTACACATATTAAAAGATGGACCGTTTTTTTGGAAAGGAGTTGTTGATACTAATGCATCTAAAGCATAGCCTGTGTTTCGTCTATGAATTTCTGGTTTCGGAAATTTACTAAGAATAGTATCTCGAGAGGTCTCATTCTCTAAAACATCATTGATTACGTTATAAATATGTCCCTCTAGGTTTGTGAGTTTTAATTTTTCGCGAAAGCGGTTATCTTCTTGAGGCTCAAAGATTGCTTCACTACCGTCAGACAAAATTGTTTTTAAACGAATCACTTTATCTCTCGTTACTCCATACTGAATGCTAGTAGTTCCAGAAGAATTATTACCTACCATACCGCCAATCATACAGCGATTTGCCGTAGAGGTATTGGGTCCAAAGAATAGCCCATGAGGTTTAAGATAAGCATTTAACTCATCTCTTATCACTCCTGGCTGCACTGTAACTTGTGCTTTATGCTTGTCAAATTTAAGAATCTTAGTAAAATGCTTTGATACATCTACTACAATACCATCACCTACACACTGTCCCGCTAAGGAAGTTCCTGCTGTACGTGGTATGAGAGAAGTTTTATGCGAACTAGCAAAGATGACCAATTTCTTAATATCGTCTACAGAACTTGGAAATGCTACTGCCAATGGAATTTTACGATATACAGATGCATCTGTAGCATATATTGTTTTATGTAAATCATCAAAGTGTAGAGTACCTTCTAGTTCATTATCTAAGGCAAGCAGCTTTTTTTTCATCATTTAAAAATAAGAAAACATTAGGCGTTTATTAACGCTTTGTTATGCTATATCGGGATAATTTTAGCAAATAAATTAAAACTCAAAAAATGAAACAATTTTTTTTTACAGCAGCAGTTGCACTCATGTTTGGATTAGCGGCATCAGCACAAACAATACCTTCTAATGCAATAGGTTTACGTCTAGGTGATAATGATGGTTTTAGCACAGAAGTTAACTACCAAAGAGGTCTAGGAGATAATAACAGACTTGAATTAGGTCTTAGTTGGAGAAGTGGAAACAATTTTGACGCTGTTAAAGCGGTAGGTTTGTATCAATGGATCTGGAACATTGACGGTGGTTTCAATTGGTATGCTGGTGTAGGTGCTGCAGTAGGCGCATTTGATGTAGACAATGATTTTGAAAGATTTGATGACGACAATAGTGATCTATTTATCAATGCTGCGGGAGATATAGGTATTGAGTATGTATTTGATATACCACTTCAATTATCATTAGACTTTAGACCAGAAATAGGTTTACTCAATGACTATGATGATGATTTAGAATTTGACATTGCTTTAGGTATTAGATATACGTTCTAAACCAACTTAGTCAATGCTCTTTCATAGAGCTGTTCATAAAGCGGCACAATGTTTTGTATATCAAACTTGGCCGCTTCTTTTTTTGCGTTATTTTTAAATGTTTCAAGTATTATATCATCTTGTAAAATGCGTATCGCATTTTGAGCCATATCTGCAATATTGCCTACATTAGAAAGATATCCTGTCACTCCATCTATATTTACTTCTGGAATTCCTCCTGCATTACTGGAAATTACAGGAACTCGATTCACCATAGCCTCAAGAGCAGCAAGGCCAAAACTTTCGGCCTCAGAAGGGAGTAAAAATAAATCTGAGAAACAAAGAATTTTGTCTATCTCATTACTATTCCCTAGAAACTTCACCTTATCTTCAATACCTAGTTCTAATACGTGCTCCTCTGCTCGTTCTCTTTCAGGACCCTCGCCCACCATTAATAACTTTGATGGCACTTCAAGTTGTAATCTGTAAAAAACATCTATTACATCTGAGATGCGCTTTACCTTTCTGAAATTACTAATATGAGTGACGATGCGCTCATCTTCATTAGCCATTAAATCCCTTTGACAGTCTGTAAAAGAGTTGTCTACCGCTGAGAAGTCTATAAAGTTAGGGACCACATCAATTTCTTTTGTAATTTCAAAGAGTCGCAAAGTATCTTGTTTTAAACTTTCTGAAACGGAAGTCACTATGTCACTATTATTTATACTAAAACTTACTGCAGGACGATAAAATGGATGACTTCCTACTAAGGTGATATCTGTACCATGTAATGTGGTCACCATGGGTATATATATATTCTCTTGCTTTAACATCTCCTTCGCCATGTATCCTGCATAAGCATGTGGAATTGCATAATGTACGTGGAGAATGTCTATTTGTTCTTGCTTAATTATTTTAACCAACTTACTTGACAGTGCTAATTCGTAAGGTTGATAATGAAAAAGTGCATAATCTGGAACATTAACCTCATGATAATAAATATTATCATTTAGTAATGCGAGTCTCACTGGCTGCTTGTAGGTTATAAAATGTACTTCGTGACCACGCTTAGAAAGCGCTATTCCTAGTTCTGTAGCTACTACTCCACTTCCTCCAAAAGTTGGATAACATACAATTGCAATTTTCATAGTAGATTTTTTGGTGATACTAAGCTTTCGCGAAAGCGAGACAAATTTACTGAATTATAGCATCGTAGATGGCCTCTTGAATTTGTGTTCTCAATTCAGACTTTATGAGTTTTCTATTATTCATGGTAGGGAAAGTACGATTGGACAAAAACACATACACTAGTTCATTTTCTGGATCTGCCCAAGTATATGTTCCAGTAAAGCCACTATGTCCAAAACTTGACATAGGAACACAACCGCAAGTAGGGCCACCACCGTTCTTTTCTGGCTTATCAAATCCTACACCTCTCCTCACATTATTTTTACAATAATAGCAGGTATTAAATTTAGACATTGTTTCTTTTGAGAAATATCTTTTCCCTCCGTAATACCCATTTTGCAAATACATTTGCATCATCTTAGCTACATCATTTGAGTTGGAAAAAAGTCCTGCATGTCCACCTACATTACCCTGCATGGCAGCTCCCATATCGTGTACCGTTCCTTGTACTTTTTGTTTACGCCAGTAAGTATCGTTTTCTGATGGTGTAATGATATCCCTATTAAATCGCTCTAACGGATTATATCCTGTATAATTTGCGCCAAGAGAATTATAATAATGGGTTTTGGTTAGATTGTCTAAACCCTGGTTGTAATAATTTTCTAGATACTCTTTTAACAAATAGTAGGGCAAGTCGCTGTATTTGTAAGACAGCCTACTTCGTAAATCTGTTTCTGTAATTCTGTCAATAATACTGTCCTTATAATCACTACGGAGAAATAACTTATCTGTAATTTTTATATTAAAGTCCTCAGAAAAAGTCTTACTATAAAAGTCATTAGATGGTTTTTTTGTTTTTTCATCCAGAGTGTATTGGTAAAAGGGGATCCATGCTTTAAAACGAGCATAGTGAGACATAGCATTTCTGATTGTTATGTCTGCCTTGTTAGAGTTCTCTAATTCAGGAAGTAATTCTCCAAATCTAGTGTCGAGATTTATCACACCCTTACTTTCCAATTCCATTACTAAGGGTAACGTGGCAAGGATTTTTGTCATCGAAGCGATATCATAAATGTCTTCTGGTAAAACGGCTCTCTTTTTATTGTAGGTGTGATATCCAAAACTCTTATCATAGATCACTTTACCGCGTCTTGATACAAGCACTTGTGCTCCTGGCATCATTGCTTTTTTGATACCTACATTTACAAGAGAATCTACTTTTGAGTTAAGAAGTTCAGAATCAACACCTACCTCTTCAGGTAGACCATATTGTAATCTTCTAAGTGTTCCAGATTGTAATCCCGTTCCTAATGGAGTCTGGCCTAGAGATACTGGTAATTTTCCTTTACTAGCGATGGCTCCAAAAAGCAATTGTGCACTTTTTTCTTGTGCAATTTTACTATTTTGATAGCTATGAACGATACCGTCTATATTTTCAATATTTGGTATATCCAGCATAGCATAAGGACGCACAAATAAGTCTAGTACTACCGTCTTATTTTTTGCGATTTCGGTAATCAAGTTGATTTCCTCTGTTGTAAACTTATAGGATTTCCATGGGTTCTCGTCAGATCTATGAAAACCGATAATTACATAATTATAGGGCTCTACTTCTTTTTGTACTTCTTTTAAATTTGTCGCTTTAATACTTTCTACTTGAGCATATTTACGCAATTGTAGTTTGAAAGCACTTCCACTATCATCGCCTAATCCTAAATAAGCAATCTTTTTTTCTTCTAACTTAGTAATAGGTAATACAGAATTTTTATTCTGAGTAACAGTAATTGCGTTTTCCATAGCCTCGCTATAAACCATATCATCTATAGTTCCATTAAGGTCGCGCACTAGATTCTCTGTACGTACAGGTTTCCACTGATGTAAACCTACTTTATATTTTGCATACAATATTTTTTTTACAGAATGTTCTAATCGTTGCGCTGTAATATCGCCAGTTTTTAAAGCTTCTAAAATTTTAGTTGCAGCAGAAGGTACATTTTCACTAATTAGGAGGATATCATTTCCTGCTTTGAATGCTGCCAGATCAATATCACCAGGTTCTTTAAAATTTGCGGCGCCTTTCATATTTAGCGCATCTGTAAAAATGAGACCGTGGTATTTATAATCTTCTTTAAGCATTTTTGTAACTATCGTAGGTGAAATACTTGTAGGAACTCCTTCCTCTGGTACTAAAGCAGGAACATTAAGATGCGCCACCATAATGCTCGATATTCCTTTTTCAATAATAGGTTTGTAAGGGTAAAGTTCGATACGCTCTAAACGTTCTTTAGAAAATGTAAGCGTAGGTAATGTCTTATGGCTGTCCTTGTCCGTATCACCATGACCTGGAAAATGTTTTGCACTACCTAAAACCCCAGCCTCTTGCATACCCTCCATAAGCGCTATCGCTTTTTGAGTGACATTAACTTTATCTTCTCCAAAAGATCTATTTCCTATTATCGGATTTGCTGGATTTATATTGATATCAACTACAGGCGCAAAATTTATATGAACTCCTAATCTTTTCGAGTGTTCTCCAATACGACGCCCCACTTTTTTTACAATATTATTATCTTGTATCGCTCCTAATGTCATGTTCCAAGGAAAAGCATAGGTACTGTCTAAACGCATGGCAAGTCCCCACTCTGCATCCATTCCCACAAGCAACTTGGTTTCTGACATTGCTTGGAGCTCATTATTGAGTTTTGCTTGACGAAGCGGACCACCTTTTGAAAAAATGACACCTCCAACGTGATGATCCCTAATAAGTTTTTTGATTTGATCAATTTTTCCTTTGGGATCGCTAGAAAAAACATCTATCATGAACAATTGTCCCACCCGTTCTTTTGGCGTCATTGAGTTATACACAGAGTCTACCCAAGTGCGTTGTGCCAAAATATCATTAGTATATAAGGGATAACTCTCTTGCGCAGAAAGGGTGACTGTAAATAAGTATAAAAGAAATATATAAAGAATGCGTCTAAACGGCATAAAAATGGTAAATTTTAAGTTGTAATTTATAAATCAAAAACAACGCCAGTAAGTGTCTTATTTGATTTTCGACTATAAAAATAATGGGTTTCTTTTACGCTTTCGCGAAAGCGGACTAATCTTAACAACATCTTATGACCCACACCTAACTAATCATAAAATCTCCTAATTCATTTTAGGATCAATACCATAATACTGTCTAAAATTAGTAAAAGTTTGAAATGCTATTTCTTGCTGGAAAGAAAACGGGAATGCCAACTATCTATTGCAGGTATTTCCCAATCTGTTTTGTACTCACCTAGAGTTGTTACCAGATTATTGAAGACAACAGTATTTTTTCCCACGGCACCGTCTTTTGCCATCTTCTTAAATTCTAGTAAGGGTTTGTAATGAACGCGATCATTCTGGTAATATGTTACGTTCATTTTATCTAATAGATCTACCCCGAATTCTTCTTGTAAAGATTGAATAAAACGCACCTGACTATCAATGGAGCAACCACTTGCGCTTGCTTCTGATTGATCTAAAGCAATCACTATAAAACGATCGTACTTTACTTCAAAGCCAGCGTGAAGGCTAGATCCGTGCGCTGTCCAACCTGTAAGGAAAGTACTTAGGTCTTTTTGAAGTTTATCAACTTGCGCTTCTGTAAATTTAGTGTCAGATTGATATAACCAAATACGGGAATGATCAGGAAGTTTATCTATATCTACTAACATTGTGTTTATTTCTTTAGTGAATTACAGTGAAGCATAATGGACTTCACTAAAAGAAAACAACGGTAGAATTTAAAAAACTAAACCGTCGTAATTATATTTTTTAAAAAAGTGTATTCCTTTTAAAGCTCCTCTGCACTAGCAATCATCTCTGCTATGTCCATCACCTCAATACTATCTTCTTTTTCTTTATTCTTTACACCATCTGTCATCATTGTGTTACAAAAAGGACAACCTGCTGCAATGATATCTGGCTTTACTTCAAGAGCTTGTTCCGTACGCTTGATATTTACATCTTTAGTACCTGGCTCTGGCTCTTTAAACATTTGAGCTCCACCGGCTCCACAACACAGGCCATTAGATTTGCATTTACGCATTTCTACAAGCTCCACATCTAGTTTACGTAATAAGTCTCGAGGTGCTTCATAAACGCCATTTGCACGACCTAAATAACATGGATCGTGAAAAGTGATGCGTTTTCCTTTAAATTTGCCTCCTTCTACCGTGAGTCTTCCATCTTCTAAAAGAGACTTGAGAAACTGTGTATGATGCACAACCTCATAATTACCCCCCAGAGAAGGATACTCGTTTTTAATTGTATTAAAACAGTGTGGACAGGCTGTTACGATTTTTTTTACTTCGTACCCATTGAGCACTTCAATATTTGTTACTGCTTGCATTTGAAATAAAAACTCATTTCCAGCTCTTTTTGCAGGATCTCCAGTGCAACTCTCTTCTGCACCTAACACTGCAAAATCCACATTTGCTTTGTTCAAAATTCTGGCAAAAGCCTTTGTGATTTTTTTTGCTCGATCGTCAAAACTTCCAGCACAACCTACCCAAAATAATACTTCTGGTTGTTTTCCTTGGGCTAGATACTCTGCCATTGTTGGTACTTTTAATGCTTCGCTCATATTCTTTTTGATATACGTACGTGTATTCTTAATTAAATGCGTAATAATTACTCTTATTTTCTATTTAATAGTATTACTATTACTCCTTAAATACTTCTATAGTAACCTCTTTTTCAACAAGGTCTGTAAATTTACCTTTATACCTAGTTGCTTTTACAAGGTGATTATCAATCCAATGGTAATTACCTCCACGTGGTTTACCCATTAATAAACTGTGAAACTTAAACCCATGCTTAATTAGCCATTTTGTAGTCACTTCTCTGTGATCTTCTGTACGCGAGGTAAAAAAACAGATGATATGACCTTCATCATACCATTTGTTTAGAGTTTTTAATGCATCTGGAAAAGGCTCACACGTTTCCATACGCTCTGGCTCTTCATTAGGTACATCTTCGGTAATTGTACCATCTATATCTATTAAATAATTCTTTACACCTTCTTGAAGCACTGGACTCACGGTTCCACCATCCTCTAATTTAGATCTCAATAATTTATTTAAGTCTTCAGTATTCATCTGTGCTATTTAATTTTTTAAAATCTTCTTTACTAAAACGTACATATAGTGCTAATCTATGTTGTCCAGGTTTTTTATACTTTGGATTATACCTCTCCATCATGGATTGTCGCATGGCCTCCTCGCGTAAAATATCTAATTGTGACTCAGAACACCAATCGCAAAAAATCTTTTTAACTATGACACTATCTAGTTGAAGTTGTGAACCTACATATATACGCGTATACATTTTAAATTGTATACTATCTATACGGTAATCTTGTGTGGATACTTGCGCTTTCGCGAAAGCGAAAAAACATAAAAACGCAACTATAAAAACAATGTTACCCTTCATGTATCCAATTTCCTCTATCTAGTTGATTGAACGGCCATGGAGCACCATTATTCTCTATATTCGTCATGGCGTTATTCAAATCTGTAGGAGCACTACTCTCCTCCATCACCATATAGCGGCGCATATCCATAATAATACTAAGGGGATCAATTCCAATAGGACAGGCTTCTACACAAGCGTTACATGTAGTACATGCCCAAAGCTCCTCTTTTGTAATATAATCATCAAGCAATTGCTTGCCATCTGGTTTAAAATTCCCATTATTAGCATCTAAATTTTTTCCTACTTCCTCTAGTCGATCTCTAGTGTCCATCATAATCTTACGAGGACTCAACTTTTTTCCAGTTTGATTTGCAGGACATTCACTAGTACAACGTCCACATTCTGTACAACTGTATGAGTTCATTAGTTGTACCCAATTAAGATCCATCACGTCGCTGGCTCCAAATTTATCTGGCTCCCCTGCACCCTCTACATTTTCAGTAGGTGCTGCAAATGGATCTGCGTTTGGGTCCATCATAAGCATTACCTCATCTGTCACCGCTTCGAGATTATTAAATTCTCCTTGAGGTTTAAGTTTTGCATACCATGTATTAGGAAAAGCAAGTAATATATGTAGATGCTTAGAATAGTATAAGTAATTTAAGAACACTAGAATTCCAAGAATGTGTAACCACCAAGCAACTCTCTCTAAAATAATAAGAGCGGAAGTTGACATCCCATCAAAAAGAGGTGTGATATATCCACTAATAGGGAATGAACCTGTGATGGTTCCATCTCCAGAAGCATAATGATCTGCGCCTAGTAATTGAAGTTGTAAATCTGCAGCGTTCATTACTAAAAATAGTCCCATCAGCACCATTTCGAAATAAAGAATGAGGTTGGCATCCATCTTTGGCCATCCTTTCATCTCTGGATTTAAAAAACGCTGGATTCGTATAGCATTACGTCGAAGCCAAAAAATAACAACAGCTACAAATACTAAAAAGGCTAATATTTCAAAACTTGCGATTAGGAAATCGTAAGTGCCGCCGAGAAAGCTAAAAATTCTGTGCGTACCAAAAAGGCCATCAATAATTATTTCAAGGACTTCTATATTGATAATGATAAAACCTATGTAAACAACAACATGTAAAATTCCAGATACTGGACGTTTTACCATTTTGTATTGACCTAAGGCAATTTTTGCCATATTGCGCCAGCGTTGTGGTTTATTATCTGAGCGGTCAACATCTTTTCCGAGATTGATATTACGAGATAATTTCTTAATGTTTTTTATAAAAAAACCACCTCCCACTGCTAACGCAATGAGGAATAAAATGTTAGGTATGTATTGCATAAATTCGTTAATTAAGCTCGCGCCTATTGTAACGAATCGCTAGGCGCAGAGTATTCTCCAGGTTTTTTCCCAAATAATGAAAAATGTACGTAACGCTTAGGATTGAGCTTCATATCTTGAAGTAGGTCTCCCATTTGATTAGCTGTACGGTCCAAATTTAAGTAAAGTTGTTCATCATTCAAAAGTTTACCTACGGTTCCTTCTGGAGAATTCAATTTATTAGAGATTTCTTTAAAATCTGCAATAGTTGTTTCCAAATCTGCAACCATTTTACCCAGCTGGATTTGAGATAATGAATCTGAAAGTTTAGCAAAATTTCCACTCATTTTATCAATGTTGGTAATAGTGCGATCCAGTTTTTCTTGGTTTGAAGCCATTAAACTATTTACTGATGTGGTTATTCCCTTAAGTTCTCTAGACGCAGAGGTAAAGTTTGCAATCGCATCTCTAAGATTTGCTCTCGTATCTCTATCTAGTACTGCACTCACATTTGTTAATACAGAATCTGTACTTACGATCACGTTTTCTACTTGATTTTGCAAAGGTGTAAGGCGTTCATTAACAAGTTCCATAATACCAGTTCCTGTTTCTCCAGGTAAGGTATCGCCAGACTTTACGTTCATTCCTTTTTCATAAGAAGGAACAATAGCGAGTGTTTTTCCACCTATTAAACCTCCTCCGTACACTCTAGCAAGACTATTTCTTGAAAATTCAAAATCTTTTTCAACTACAAATTTTACCACAAGCTTTCCTTGCCTATCTGCAAAATCTATTGCAAGCACTCTTCCCACAGGCAATCCATTAATTGTAACCTTAGAAGATGGTGCAAGACCTTCTACGTTGTCATATTTTGCATAAAGTATTTTACTTTTATCGAGAAGATTATTCCCCTTTAAAAAATTATATCCAAATATTAGCAATAATAGTGCTGCAATTACGAGTATGGCAGTTTTGATTTCTTTTGACATCAAATAGTGTTCTGGTTATAGAAACAAATGTAGACTTTCTGATAAAAGTCACCCTTAGGAATAAGACTAATTTAACACTTGACTAAGAGGTACCTTTATATTTTGCTCATTAAATGAAACTATAAATGCCTGTTCAAACCCAGCACTTTTTGCTTCTTCAAGAAATTTTCGAGCTAGATTATAATCATGTGTTGACTCATAATAATATTTATAGAACCCATTATCCAGCATACGCGTAACATTATTGAGTTGTTTAAAATTATAAGGTTGTGTTTCTAGCTTCAATTTACTAGCTGCAACTTGCACCTTAAACTCTATCCCAGACATTATCATAGGAGTTTCCACAATGACAGGTTCATTAGAAGTCATTTCAGGTTTATCAATAATTGCTACACTTTCGATTGCTTGTATACTTTCCTTGTAGTTAACAACTGCCTTAGAAATAGCCTGTGCCATCTTCTCTTGTCCATTTTTTGAATTAAGAAATTTACCCTCTTCATCATTAGTCAAAAAGCCCGTTTCAATGAGCACACTAGGCATGACAGATCTGTGTAACACCCAGAAAATCGCCTGTTTTACACCTCTACTTGACCTTTTAACGGTACTTGTAAATTCGTTCTCAATAAAACTTGCAAGATTGATACTTTGATCCAGATATTCTTCTTGCATAAGTTCTAAACCTATGGTTGTCTCTGGCATATTTGGGTCAAAGCCAGCATAACGTTTTTCATAATTTTCCTCTAGTAATATAACGGAGTTCTCTTTTTTTGCAATGGCCATATTTTTTGCATTGCCACCTATTCCCAATACAAAAGTCTCTGTTCCCTTCGCTTGAGATGAATGTGAATTGCAATGTACACTTATAAAAAGGTCTGCATTTGAATTATTTGCTATATCAGCTCGCTCCCATAATTCTAAGAAAACATCTTTTTTACGAGTGTAGATAACCTCTACATCGGGGAGTTTTGCTAGCTCTTCTCCTATGGCTAAAACAACATTAAGTGCAATATTTTTCTCATAGTAGCCATTACCTCGATTCCCACTGTCTTTACCTCCATGACCCGCATCGAGTACGATTTTAAATTTTTTTGAGGGGGTGCTCTGCGCTTTCGCGAAAGCGTTACAAAACAAACTCCCTACGAGAAGCAAAACGGTTAAATAACTATTAAAATCAATTCTTTTACGCATCCTTTATATCAAATATGAGTCTTACGATCGTTGGGTTCTTAAATTCGTTTTCATTTTATGAAGTTTAATTGATAGCTCCATAATTTTAAAAATACGTGTATTCATTTCTATCTGAAAAAAAATAACGTAATTTTGGCACTTTAATTGAGGCACACCGTTCAAAAATAGGCTAATCGTATTGCAAACAAAAACTGCATTTTTTCTTATCCTCCTGGGCTTATGCCTTTTCACCCAAGCAACTGCTCTAGGTCAAGAGAAGGAATCCAATAACAATGCCAGAAAAGACACTATAACTACAGGAATATTACCTAAGACTATTAAAGTCCAACAAAAAAAGCAGAATCCAGATTTGAAACCAACAGCGTCTCCACAAGGGTCACTTATTGCCACACGCGGTTTTTCTAACCCAACTTCTGATTCACTAAAGGTCACAGAAACCACTATAAATCAGGATTCTACAATTAAAAAGAAAGAACGGCTTACTGACAAAATAACGTATAAAGCAAAAGACTACGAACGCATATCACAACGCCTTAAAAAAATATTTCTGTACAATGAAGCAGAAGTTGTATATGAGGATATGAAAATAAATGCTGGTGAGATCATATTAGACTATCAAACCAATACAGTGCTTGCAAAAGGAATCAAAGACTCTGCTGGTAATTATTCCCAAATACCTGTATTCATTCAAGGGGCTAATGAAGTCCAGCCTGACTCTATTAAATTTAATTTCGACACACAGCGAGCACTTATATATGGATCAAGAGTAGAGGGCGCTGGTGGACAGCAAATTAATCTAAAAGCAGAGCGCAGTAAGCGTGTAAATGATTCTGTTGTATTTATGAGTAATGTAAAAATTACCACGGCAGAAGATCTTGATAATCCAGAGTATTATTTCTATGCACGTCGCGTAAAATTTGTCCCTGGTAAAAAGCTAGTTGCAGGACTTACAAATATGTATATCGCAGATGTACCCACGCCTATAGGAATTCCATTTGCTTTTTTCCCTATGGAAAAAGAAAGAAGTGTTTCTGGATTTTTAATCCCTAGCTTTAATGAATCTAATGAGCGGGGCTATTCACTACAAAATGGCGGTTATTATTTTGCATTAAGTGATTATTTTGATCTGGCACTTACGGGAGATTATTATACTAATGGTAGCTACGCCTTTAGAGCAGATACAGAATATAAGATCCGCTATAAATTTAGCGGTCGGTTTAGCTTTAATTCGGAGCGTATTTTATTTAGTGAGCGTGGTTTGCCAGACTTTAGTGAAACCAATACCTATAATATACGGTGGAATCACAGCCAAGACACAAAATCAAGCCCTAACAGTCGGTTTGCTGCTTCTGTAAACTTAGGAAGTAGTAACTATTATAGGCAGTCATTAAGTCAAGCAAATACAGGTAACTTTTTAAACAATAACTTTAGTTCTTCTGTATCCTACTCCCGTACCTTTCCTGGAGTTACTCCTGTAAACTTTACCGTGGCTGCAACGCATAGTCAAAACTCACAAACAGAAACTATCAACATGTCACTTCCTAGTGCCCAGCTTAGTGTCGATCGTATTTATCCTTTTGCAGGAAAGTCTGGGTCAAAAAAAGGACTCATTGATAATGTCAATTTGAGTTATGCTGTTAATGCAGATAATAGATATGTAACTACAGATAGCGAATTTTTTACAGCTGCCATGTTTGCAGAAGGCCAAAGTGGGATACGTCATAACATACCCCTTTCTACTAACTTTAAACTTTTTAATTACATTAGCGCTTCTGCCAACGCTAGTTATGAAGAAAGTTGGGTTTTTAAAACTATAAACAAAAGCTATGATGAAATCAATCAAACTGAAGTTATTGATACTATAAGCGGTTTTGATGCTTTTAGAACCTATCGTGGTGGTTTAAGCTTGGGAACTACCGTCTATGGAACCTTTAACTTTAAGGAAGGAAGCAAGGTCCAAACCATACGTCATGTAATACGTCCGTCAGTAAGCTGGTCTTATACCCCGGCTTTCGATCAATTTTATACTACGTATGAACGAGAAGATCCAACACAAATAGATACCAATACGCCAGAAATTATTGATGTTGCGTATTCTCGTTTTGATAATGGATTTTTTGGCGCTCCTGGGAACCGTATTTCTAATTCAGTCTCACTATCCCTCGCAAATACTCTTGAAGCTAAGGTAAAGGATAGAGATAGTACCGCCACAGAACCTAAGAAGATAAAACTTATAAATAACTTAAACATCCGCACGGCATACAATTTTGCCGCAGAAGATTTAAAATTATCTCCTATCTCCATAAGTGGATCAGTTCCAATTATACAAGAAAAATTAGATGTAAATTTTAGTGCAGCACTAGACATTTATGCTCTTAACAGCGCAAACCAGCGTATAAACAAACTAAATATTCAAAATGGTGGTAGTCTCTTTAGATGGACCGCTGGTCAAGCAAGTTTTGGCTATAGTTTTTCTAGTAGAGACTTTGACAAAGATGGAGACGAACCTGGAGAAAATACAGATCGTACAGAAAATGAAACCTTTGCCGCAGGTGGTCGCCCAGATGATTTATTTGGAAAGGGTGTAGATATCACTGGAGATAACAATATAGGCACGAGAAATCCAGAGCAAGAAGAAGAAAAGGAGGTGCAGTTTTATAGATTTAAAATTCCTTGGAATTTAAGATTTGGTTATCAAGTAGGTTATACGAACAGCGCTAGACAAGATGAAGTCACTAGCCATTCTCTCGTCGTGAGTGGTGATGTAAAACTTGGGAATAGATGGACGGTAGGCGGCTCAACTGGGTACGATTTTGCAAATCCTGGAATCACTTATACCTCCTTAAATTTTTCACGTGATCTTCAAAGTTGGAATATGCGTTTCAGCTGGATTCCTCCTGTAAACACTAACAACAGTCGTACCTCATGGAACTTTTTTATAGGAATTTCTGGAAATCTGTTAAGTGATATTAAATATGACAAACGTAGAACACCAGATCAACGATTATAGATTAGATATATGTATACGCTTTCGCGAAAGCGTAACTTCCTAAATTCATGTTATGAAAAAAATTATCACCACACAAGATGCCCCTGCACCTATAGGCCCATACAATCAAGCAACACTTATAAATGGCACGTTATATACCAGTGGTCAGATTGCGATTATTCCTGCTACTGGAGAACTTCTAAAAGGGAGCATCGCTGAAGAAACAGCGCTTGTCATGCAAAACTTACAGGCAATACTTAGCGCAGCAGATATGACTTTTGAAAATGTAGTTAAAACGACCATTTTCATAAGTGATATGGAGAATTTTGGCAAAATCAATGAAGTATATGGTAAATATTTTAATGAAGAAACTGCTCCTGCTCGCGAAACGGTAGAAGTGGCTAATTTACCAAAATATGTAAATGTAGAGATTTCTGCCATTGCAATATTATAAGTTTGAAGCTGATACTTACAACAGAAGCTTCCAATTAATTCATAATTTTTACCAGCAGTTCTTTTAAAAGATCATTGCTAGCAAAAGCACTAGCCCCTACTCCTTTACTTTTTACATCTACTTCTCGTATCATGGTTATACATGAACTTACCTTTTTCATGGGATAATTGCGAGCTGCTATGATATATTCTCCCACAAAAAATGGTGACACCCCTAAGGTCTTTGCCACTGTGGCTTTATCCTTTTGAGGTAAGCCGTGATATTTCATAATATTAGAAAAAAGACTAAATAATTGTCCCACAGTGAGTACTAAAGGATTGTCCTTTGGGTTTTGTGTAAAATAGTGCGCAATACGCTGTGCCTTAAAAACATCCTTCTCAACAATGGCCTTACGAAGTTCAAAAATATTGTAGTCTTTACTAATCCCAATATTTTCTTCTATAGCCTGTGGTGTGATATCGCTACCCTTAGGCAATATGAGCATCAGTTTGTTGAGCTCATTATTAACTTTACTTAAATCATTCCCTAAATAATCTACTAGCATTTGTGCTGCTTTAGGCTGGATGTGGTATCCATGATCGATTAATACATTACGTATCCAATCTCCAACCTTATTCTCATAAAGCTTTTTATTTTCATACAGAATTCCGTGTTTTTTGAGCGCCTTAGCAAGTCCTTTACGTTTATCTAACTTTTTGTATTTATAAGCAACAACAAGAACCGTGGAAGGCTGTGGGTTCTCAACATAGGCGGCTAGTTTTTCAATAGTACGAGAGAGATCTTGGGCTTCTTTGACTATAATAACTTGTCGCTCTGCCATCATAGGGTAGCGCTTAGCATTACTTACAATATCATCTACCGTCACATCCCTACCGTAAAGAACCATCTGATTAAACCCTTTCTCAGATTCATCTAGTACATTTTGTTCAATATAGTTTGAGATCTGGTCTATAAAATAAGGTTCCTCCCCACTTAAAAAATAAATAGGTTTAATGATCCCGTTTTTTATATCTGCGACGATGTTTTTTGCGTGCTCCACCTTTGGCTTTTGAGATAAGAAATAGTACTATTGTAGTATGCAACAACTTGCATTTCCAGCATATTCCTTTAGGCTCAAAAATAGCGAAAACAAAACGTTTATTTTTTGTGTCATACGCAAAAAATTCTTAGTTCTCACACCAGAGGAGTGGGTACGACAGCACGTCATACAATATCTAAAACAAGAAAAAAAATATCCATTAAGTTTGCTTAATGTCGAGAAAGAAATAAAAGTAGGGACCACCCGCAAACGGTATGACATCGTATTGTATAAACCCGACGGTAGTTTATTTCTTATCGTAGAATGCAAAGCGCCAAGTATTCGAATTGATCAAAAGAGCTTTGATCAAATAGCACGCTATAATCTTACACTTAATGCAGATTATCTGATGGTAACTAATGGACTCTTGCATTATTATTGTGAACTAGATTATAAAAATGAAATGTATTGTTTTTTGAAAAGCCTTCCTGAGTTTACCTACGTAAAGTAATATCAGTTAAATAGTTAAAAACAACCTGAACCATAACCCTTATAACTCTATTGTGAAAATTGCGATCGTCATACTAAATTGGAATGGAAAAAACCTGCTCGAACAGTTTTTGAGTACGGTCATGAGGTATAGCGCACCCCTGGCAGATGTATTTGTAATAGATAATGCAAGTACTGATGACTCGGTAAGCTATATACGTACTAACTTTCCTTCCGTCACTATTATAGAGAATACAGAGAATGGCGGCTACGCTAAGGGGTACAATGATGGACTTACAGCCATAGAAAGTGACATTTACGTTCTACTTAATAGTGATGTCCAAGTTACGGAAGGCTGGTTATCACCTATGGTAGCACTTTTTGAGAACTCATTTGTAGGCGCGGCGCAACCCAAAATTAAAGATTACAAACGACCTACACACTTTGAATATGCGGGAGCGGCTGGGGGATTTTTAGACCGTTTTGGCTATCCTTTTTGTAGAGGTAGGGTTTTTGAGACCTGTGAGGAAGATCTAGGACAATATAATGACACCCTCGAGGTACAATGGGCAAGTGGTGCTTGTTTATTTGTAAGATCTATAGATTTTTGGCAAGTGGGCGGACTGGATGAACGGTATTTTGCCCATCAAGAGGAAATCGATCTATGCTGGCGTATCAAAAACCGCGGGAAAAAAATTATAGCATGCGGAGCTAGTGAAGTTCTACACCTAGGTGGCGCTACCCTCGCCTCTGCCAATGCGCAAAAAACGTTTTACAACTTCAGAAATTCTCTTTTCAATATTATGAAAAACGTAAAAGGGACACATGCATTTTTTATAATATTGGCTAGACTTGTCTTAGATGGCTTGGCAGGTGTAAAATTTTTGGCAGCAGGTAAGCCGAAACACTTTCTAGCTATTCTGAGAGCGCACTTTAGTTTTTACACACACATACCTAGTTTTATAGGAGATAGAAAATCCTTAAAAGATAGCTCAAGATATGCACGCATTTTTTCTGTAGTATGGCGGTATTTTATTTCGCGAAAGCGCACGTACAAGGAGCTTCTCTAAAACTTAAATATGTGTTAACTTCAAAATGGCAGTCTTGCTTTTTTATACATTTACCTTTTAATTCAAAATATTACAAAACTTATGAAACGATTATTAATGGCAGGAATTGCCAGCACCCTACTCTTAACCTCTTGCGTTTCTAAAAAAGAATATGCTGCACTTGAGGCGAGACAACAGGAAACACAAGACTTGTTGAACTCTGCTACAGTAAAGTTGAATACCTGTTTAGAAGAAAAAGCAAGTGCTACCACAAGAGTTATGTCTTTAGAAGAAAGACTGGCTGAGCTCAGAAATGATAAAAATAGTTTAATTGAAAGTTCTAAAGACCTTACTGTACTAACACAACAAGGAGCTACAAATCTTGAAAAATCTCTTGAAAGCTTAAAAGAAAAAGATTTGAAAATAAATAGACTTCAGGATGCCCTTACTAAGAAAGATAGTGTAACATTAGCCTTAGTGACAAGTTTAAAGAAAGAAGTAGGGCTTAATGATGAAGATATTGAGATTAATGTGGAGAAAGGCGTGGTTTTTATATCACTTTCAGATAAAATGTTGTTTAAGAGTGGTAGTTATAACATAACACCAAGAGCGACGGAGATTTTAGGGAAAGTTTCCAAAGTAATCAATAGTAAACCTAATTTTGAAGCGCTAGTAGAAGGCCATACTGATAATGTGCCTTACAACAGTGGAGGTATTTTATTAGATAACTGGGATCTTAGTGCAAAAAGAAGTACAGCTATCGTAAGAGAGCTTGTAAAATTAGGAGCAAATCCTTCACAACTTATAGCGGCAGGCCGTAGTGAGTTTGTGCCCCTTGTAGATAATAGTACTGCTGAAAACAGATCTATTAATAGAAGAACTAAAATTTATGTACTCCCTAAAATCGATCAGTTTTATACTATGATTGAAGAAGAGATGAAAAATCTAGAAACTGGAGAGTAAATCTTTATAAATCTTGATGGTGTAATCCATCATCCTAAGGAAAACCGTCTAAATGAATTTAGACGGTTTTTCTATATCTAAGAATATGTTAAATAAATTAACATATAATCTAAAACTATCTAAAACATCGATGAAATACACTTATTTGACGTTTAAATGTTAAATTTGCGTGTATTTTATCGAAAATAATGCTAAAATTATTGCTAGGTTGGAAAAAGAATTTAAATTAGTACTAAGCAAATCAAAACAACCAAAGAATATGAAAACAATTACATTTACTTTGATATTATCTCTTCTCACTTCACTGTCATTTGCTTCTATACCAGAAAGTGAAAAGCAAGCGCTTCTAGACTTATATGCTTATACTAACGGTGATGCTTGGACCCAAACCTGGGATCTAACTGCAGAACCTACAGCATGGAAAGGTGTAACTATCATAAGTAATCATGTAATGTCTATTACTTTAAAAAATAATAATCTGAATGGTACATTACCTACCAGTTTAAAGGATTTAAAATTCTTAAGAGTTTTAAATCTTCATAACAATAATCTAGTGGGTGAAATTCCATCTAGCGTTGCTGAACTTAAAGCTCTTAAAATTTTAAATCTGTCTATAAACAAAATAAAAGGATCTATACCTAACGAGATATCTCAAATGACAAATTTGGAATATTTTGATGTATTTTTTAATGAATTAAGTGGTGAGCTACCTAACGATCTTAGTAGTCTCACAAACCTTAAGAGATTAAGTGTTTATGGTAATTTTTTAGAAGGTGAGATACCAGATTCCATCTCAAGTTTAAAAAATTTAAAAGAATTACAATTAAGTAGTAATTCTTTTACAGGAGAAATACCAAGATGTATAGTATCACTACCTAATTTAAAAAGTTTAAGCTTGTTTGACAACAATTTTGAAGGAATCTTTCCTAAGGAAATTAACGACTTAAATCTTGATGAACTAGCATACCATCGTAATAACTTTATTGAAACTCCATTAAATACAGCCTTAGTCGGTTCATAAGTTACTAAGCAATTGCATAGTAAATCCCCAAATCTTTATTAGATTTAGTTAAGAGCCTCTCCTACCCGGAGAGGTTATTTAGTTACAACAACTTTTATATATTTTTGAACTAATACCTATAAAAAATCTCGAAGTAAACCTCGAGATTTGATAGTAAGAAAACTATTGAGTGCTTTATATTTCAGGACTTCCTTTACCTTCCCGTACCAAAATAGGTTCATCTCCCGTAAGATCTATTACAGTAGACGGAATATTATCCCCGTAACCACCATCTACCACCACATCTACACGAGATTGCCATTTTTCAAAAATAAGCTCTGGATCAGTAGTGTACTCAATGACTTCATCTTCATCATAGATAGATGTCGATACAATGGGATTTCCTAATGCGTGAACAATGGCCTTGGTGATGGCATTATCTGGAACGCGTATGCCTACTTCTTTTTTCTTCTTAAAAACAGGTGGCAAATTACTATTACTAGGTAATATAAATGTGTAGGGGCCTGGAAGTGCTCGCTTTAAAATTTTAAAAGTTTTAGAGTCTATTTGTCTTACATAATCTGACAAATTGCTCAAATCCTCGCAGACAAAAGAAAAATTGGCTTTTTCTAATTTGACCCCTTTAATTTGAGCCACACGCTCAAGCGCTTTCGTATTTGTGATATCACACCCTAGCGCATACACCGTATCACTGGGATAAATAATAAGTCCTCCATCTTTAAGAATTTTTACAATTCTTTTAAGTTCTTTTGGGTTTGGATTTTCTTCGTAAAGCTTAATGAATTCTGCCATGATCCTGTTATTTGAAATATGTTAGCAAGAGTTTTTACGCTTTCGCGAAAGCGTGAAAGGACTACTAATTTCTATGTATTTAATCTACACGCTCTACTTCACTCTCTAATTTGAGGACATTGTCTCCATCTTCTTGCTCAATATAAAGTGCTTTATTTCCCTCTTCTCCATTGCGTGTTACTTCGTTACCTTTTATGGTACGGGTCACACTTTTTGTAAATGTTGACTTTACTTTTCCTGTAGCTGAGCCATTTCCCCAGCTCCACTTTACCTTTGTTCCTTCTTTAATCATCGCTTTTTCTTTTAAAGATAGGAGGTTCTCTTAAAAAATGAAATAGAATAACGGAACCTTAACATAAATACCAATAAGTTGCGTTACACTATAAAATACAACTATGAGATTTGCCACACATCCTTTTCTAATACTCATTTTAATATTAAGTATTATTTCTTGTCAAGACTCCTCTGATGATATTACTTCTGAAGAAGTTGAAGAAACACCCACAGAAATTGTTGATGCGCTTACTACTTTAAATGTTTCATATGGGCCTGATGCTAACCAAATATATGATCTTTACCTACCGTCCGGCCGAAGCAATACAACCACTAAAACTATTGTACTCATACATGGCGGAGGATGGATTGAAGGTGATAAAACTGATATGAGCGGATTTATATCTATTTTACAAACTCAACATCCAGACCATGCTATTGTTAATATGAATTATGTGCTAGCACAACCCCCAGCGATTCCAGCATTTCCAAATCAATTTCTGGATGTAGAAGCGGTATTAAATCAACTCACTAATGATCGTGACACACTATTGATAACGGATGAGTTTGCACTTTTAGGTGTAAGTGCTGGTGCACACCTTGCAATGATGTACGATTATACCTATGATACTACTGATCAAGTAAAATTTGTTGCTAATATCGTGGGTCCCTCAGACTTTACGGATCCCTTTTTTGCCGATGATCCTAACTTTTCGCAGCTGGCCGCGGTGTATGCAGATGAAGATGCGTATCCTGCAGATGCAGACCTGGCCGCAATACTAAGTCCTGCTGTGGTAGCTACCGCTTCAAGTAGTCCTACGCTCTTATTTTATGGAAATCAAGATCCACTGGTGCCGCTTACGAATGGACAACGGCTAGATGTAGCGTTAGGCAATGCAGGGGTTGACCGTATTTTTACAGTATATGACGGTGGTCACGGTAACTGGAGTGCTGCCAGCTATCTGGATGTACAAACAAAATTAAGCAACTACATTGATACCTATCTTTCGGTTGACTAGCGAAGTAGTCCGAAGGTTAGTACTACCACTATATTTGTAATGGTTTGTCTTTTTGATGTAACCATTTTAATTGTACTTGCCTTTGTTTGCGGTCCTCATTTTCTGGATTTTTGCACGTATCTTTTAATAGTGTATACCCTTTTTAAGATCAGCCCATTTTCGCGAAAGCGGAATACCACTATGATTCTACCACCTTAAGCTTAGCAAATCGAAGCAGCAACTTTTTGAGTCCGCCGTTTTCAAAATTGATTTCGGCTTTTTGATCTTGACCTTTGCCTTCGAGTCCTACCACCACCCCTTGGCCAAAACGTATGTGCGCCACGACGGTACCCGTAGCCAACTCACCCGCGAGGGAAGGCATAGGAGCATCACTACTGGAAGGTCTAATTTTACGAAGCTTCTTAAGCTGATCTGAAGTAGGGTTACCCACTCTGGGCGGTGTGCCACTAATAGGTTTTTTGAGTCTCAACTTGCTCTTATCTACATCCCCAAAAATATCTGCATCGATCAATGGTTTGTAGCGATAACTATCCATAGGAGTCTCATAGTCGAGGTACTGATCATCTATCTCTTCTATAAAACGGCTAGGCTCTGCATCTACCAGTTTCCCCCAGCGGTAGCGAGACTCTGTGTAGGTTAGGTATGCCTGTTTTTCTGCTCTGGTGAGTGCCACGTAAAATAACCTACGCTCCTCCTCTAGCTCACTACGGGTACCCATACTCATACCCGATGGAAACAGGTCTTCTTCCATCCCAACGATGTATACAAAAGGAAACTCTAATCCTTTTGCGAGGTGAATGGTCATTAACGCCACGCGATCATCATCTCCGGTGTCATTATCCATAGAGGTGGCGAGTGCTACATCCTCAAGAAACTCTGCTAGCGAGCCGGTGGTGTCTGCTAGTTCCTTTTGCTCCTCCACAAAGTCACGCATACCATTGAGTAGTTCTTCAATATTCTCAATACGTGCTACCCCTTCTGGAGTACCATCTTTTTTAAGCTCTTGAAGTAGCCCTGTTTTTTTTGCCACCGTCTCTGCGACCGTAAAAGCATCACTCTCTTCATTGAGAATCTGAAAGCTTTGAATCATAGTAACAAAATTCTTCAGCTTTGTTTGAGTGCCACGATTAATGTTCATCGAGCTACCCAGTTGCTCAATTTTTTCCATGACCTCAAACATGGAGCGATTGTAATGCTTTGCCGCTACGGTAAGTTTATCTATGGTAGTACCGCCTATCCCACGAGCAGGATAATTAATTACTCTCTTGAGAGCTTCTTCATCCTTAGGATTTACCAGCACTCGTAAATAGCCTAATACGTCTTTGATTTCCTTGCGCTGGTAAAAGGAAAGTCCCCCATAAATACGGTAAGGAATGTCCCGCTTACGCAGGGCATCTTCCATGGCACGTGACTGTGCATTGGTACGATATAGTATGGCAAAGTCTCCATTTTTTGCCTGATGGTTCATTCTATTTTCAAAAATAGAACTCGCTACATACCTACCTTCTTCACCATCTGTAGGTGAACGGTGAACGATAATCTGGCCGCCGTCTTCATTCTCTGTCCACACCGTTTTATCAAGGCGAGTTTTATTTTTTTCAATAACGCTATTTGCCGCTTCTACAATATTTTTTGAAGAGCGGTAATTTTGCTCTAGGCGGTACATCGCCACATTCTCATAATCTTTTTGAAAGTTAAGAATGTTGTTAATGTTTGCCCCTCTAAAGGCATAAATACTCTGGGAGTCATCACCTACCACACAGATATTCTGAAATTTATCTGAGAGCGCTTTGACGATTAGGTACTGGCTATGGTTCGTATCTTGGTACTCATCTACCAGAATGTATTTAAATCTATTCTGATATTTATTAAGCACCTCAGGAAAACGATTAAGTAACTCGTTAGTACGTAACAGTAAGTCATCAAAATCCATGGCGCCTGCTTTAAAGCAGCGATCTACATACTCTGCATAGATCTCTCCTACTCTAGGACGTTTTGCCATAGCATCTGCTTCGACAAGCTCTGGATTGTTCATATATGCTCGTACTGTAATCAAGCTATTTTTAAAGGAAGATATCCTGCTCTGGATCTGTTTGTATTTATACACATCTTTATCCAGTTGCATCTCTTTGATGATAGCACTTATAAGTCGCTGTGAATCTTGGGTATCGTAGATGGTAAAATTAGACGGATAGCCTAGCTTATCTGCTTCAAAGCGCAAAATCTTTGCAAAGATCGAGTGAAAGGTACCCATCCACAAATTCTTTGCCTCGCTATTACCTACTATACCTGCAATACGTTTTTTCATCTCCCGTGCCGCTTTATTGGTAAAGGTGAGTGATAATATATTAAAGGCATCTACCCCCTGTGACATAAGGTATGCAATACGCATGGTGAGTACTCGGGTCTTTCCAGAACCGGCTCCCGCGATGACAATTAAGGCACCATCTTTATGTAAAGTGGGTGCGCGCTGGGCCTCATTTAAGCCCTCAATATATACTTCTAATTTTGAATCCATACCAGGGATCTAAAGTACGGACTTAGCCGAAAATTGAGGAGGGTGGCTGCTATTTTTTTTGATAGATTTTTTAACAATGGTGGGGTTTCCGCTTTCGCGAAAGCGGAAGTCTCCTACAACCATAGGCGGCAAGTTTAGAGAAAATCTAGCGGACTTTTTGTGTCTAAGATATTGCGGCTAGAGACATGCGTATATATCATGGTGGTTTTAATATCATTATGTCCAAGTAGTACTTGAATACGACGTAGATCTGTCCCAGATTCTAATAAATGGGTCGCATAGGCGTGGCGCAAGCTGTGTAAGGTGACATTTTTATCAATATGTGCTCGCTTTACCGCTTGCTTAAAAACAGACCTAAGACTTGCGGGCGTATACTTTCCTCCTTTTTGCCCTTCAAACAAATAATTTTTAGGGCGGTTCTCCTTGTAATACGTTCTCAAATAAGGTTTAAGACTTTCTGGAAATGGTAGTATACGATCTTTCTTGCCTTTTGCTTTTTGTATCATCACTGTGTTGCGATTACCATCCAGATGTTTTATTTTAAGGTTTATGAGTTCTCCACTTCTCAAACCTAAGGCATAAATTGTGACCAGCATTGCTTTGTGTTTACTATTTTTTGTCAAGTCAATAACCTTTTTCACTTCCTGGGCAGATAAAATTTCTGGAAGCACTCTGGCCGGTTTTCTGGGTTGAATGGTATCAAAATCAACAAGATTGTTATGAACTTCTTTTAAATATAATTTTAGTGTAGATAATAATTACTTCTGGATTGTATATGCGTAGTTTTTATCAATAACAATCTCGCGTATGGATTGCAATAAAAATTTAGAATCCATTCTATGCACTTCTATCGCATCACCTATATACAGGTCAAAGGCACGCAATAGACCTATATATGTATCGAAACATAGTTGCAACTTGTGCATTCCTCTTAGTCGCTATGCTCCTGCGTCGGATGCAAGAACTCAAGCATAAAGCGAATGAGGCATTTTTGAAAGCTCTATGTGCGGCTACAAAATCCATAAATACCTGTATATTTAGACAAAATAAATACAGACCCACACCTAAAGCAAACCAGCAAAATGCCGCACTCGCTTTATGCAGTGGCCTGTTAGCCATAATTAAAAAATATGATAGATAAAGATAATATAGATGAAGTTAAAAATTGGGCATCTATAATTTCTAAAAAAATTGATTACTATTCAGATGATGATTTTGACATTGAAATTGGTGAAGAATCAGTATACGTTTCGTTACCTGGAGATGACCAAGGAGAGACTTTAGAAACAGATGACTTTATTAATTTTGGCTTTGAGATATCTGATTTTAAAATTGAAAATCACGGAAGAATACAAACGACGACCTTAAGTTATCAAATAATTAAAGCAGAAAATGAAGACCTAGAGTATTATCTAAAAAACACTTCTGATTTTCACCAAGAAATAGACGGAATCGAACTACGCATACTAGAGGCTCCTATATATGTTGGAATCGCTTGTGTTGAATTAGGTGCTTATCACGATGATTTTGGCTCAAATTATCAACATTTACTTGCAATCGAAATAACATATCCTGATAAAAGAAATAAACTAAATTTAACAGAAGAAACTGAATTAATTTATTCTTATTTATTTGAAATTGCAGATTCCACTGGTCTTATTTTTTATCTATCAAAAATTATTGTCCGTGATCCTGAATTAGATCAAAAAATAGAAGCTTTATTCGAATTAGAATACGGAATATTAGAGGGAGAGAAAAAAGAAGAGCCTCTAGAAGATGTTAGTGAAGATGATTTTGTTTTAAAACCTCTATTAACATACAGTGAAAGTATGAAACTCTATGTTTCAGCACTCCAAACAAATGACAAAGAATTAAGACTTTTAAATTTTTATAAAATTTTAGAATATTACGCCCCAATAGTAATCAACATAGATTCTTATCAATTACTCGCAAAAAAACTTGACTCCCCAAGAGTATTGAAACCTAATAGAGTTTTTCTTAAATCAATTTTTGATTTAGTAAACTCTACTAATCAAAGATTGAAAGATAGTGAACTTATTAAATCCGTTTTTAATACTTGTTTTGATTTAGTCGACACTTTTGACTTCTTGCCAAAAAGTATGCAAAAAAAAGTGTTAGGAATAATTAAAGAAAAAGATATTAATTATAATACAAAGAAAGAAAAACTATCTCAAGCATCTAATATAATTTCAAACACTCTTTACAGTACTCGAAACAAAGTAGTTCACGCAAAATCGAATTTTGAACCAACTGGGGATGAATGTAATGATAAAGATATTGAGCAACTAAATATATTTTTAAAAGAAATTACTGCCAGAATAATTAGATGGTCGACTAAGCTTCCAGATATTCAAAAATAACTATGGCTAACGTTAGGTATAATTAGAAAAAACACTCAAACCTGAATGAATTTCAAAAAAAAGAGAATTGATTATAACAATAATTGGCCCAGAGAGAAATATGAATGTGATGCAGAAAGTCAAATGTTGCAATTATTCTCTGATAATAATATTGAGCAAATATTAATTCCAATAAGGTTGCCTCTAATAGAGGAAATTCAGTTTCAAAGATTATTATCGTTTAAAATAGATATTTATGAAAACCTTCCAAACAGACCTGATATTGCATTTGATTTAGCTTGGAGGACATTTGAGGCTCACACAGCTCATCACGGAAAATCAAACAATTGGACGGCAAGAAAGTCACACATTGTATTTGACAAAATCAATGAAGATGTCTTAAATAACAAAATTTCATCCAATCAATTATTGACTGATTACTTCAATGATTTATTTAGTTCGATTCCTCTACAAGCAACCGAATTTATAATGAAAAGGACTATTGAGCATCCTAAAGGGGCAATTAAATCTCAACATAAACAAATCAAAGAACGTGTTGAAAATTCCATCGGAATCGACTTAGTTCAAGCTATTGTCAAAAAATACACACCTTTTGACTCTTCAAAACAAAGAAGAGTAGGAACTATGTGCCAAATTCTTTTAAAGGAAAAAGAGATAATACTTGAGAATAAAAAATATTCTATTACTGATTTACAGAGATTGAAATTTTTAATATCGGGATTACTATATACATATAGAAATGAAAGATTTCACGGAGATTCTCATTCACCCTTTAAAAGTAGTTTAACAAAGTTAAAAACATACGCTCACTCATATTTTTGTTTGATTTCGACATACGGTTTGATTTGTTTAATGATGAAGGAAAGTCATCAAACGGAATTTAATTTAAATGAAATTGCACAATCGTTACAAGAAAACTTAAACCGATATAACATTATCTTTGGTAAACAACTGAGGAAATAACTATGGCTAACAAAGAACTGAGTTAAAAAACAAGTCTTTTTAAGCTAATTTTGATCTATAATTTTCATCGTATGGTCTTCCTGATTTTGCGATAGCAAATGCCTGTTTCAAAAGCTTATTTGCAACTGCTATCAATGCTAGTTTTTTACTCTTCCCCTTAGCTATAATTCGCTCGTAAATTTCCCTACACGCCTTGTTGTATTTACAGGCTGAAAACGCACATAAGAATAGTAAATTCCTAAGCTTTTTATTGCCCACTTTGCTGATCCTGCTTCTACCTCGGACGCTGCTCCCAGATTCTCGAATGGTAGGTGTTATCCCAACGTAGCTACACAGCTGGCCCGCTCGTTCAAACTTTGCAAATCCATCGGTGGAAACGATTAAAAACAAAGCGGTCTTCTCGCCCATACCAGGTATACTTTTAAGTAACGTAAGTTGTTCCTGTTGATCTTCTTTTACCAGTTTGAGTAAACGACCTTCAATCGCTATTATTTCTCTTTTAAGATGTTTTAAGTCTCTTTTTAAAGACCTGTATACAAACGGTGAAGGAATACCTAGAGTCTCTTCTCCGTGCATTTTATTCTTAGTCGCAGTGCTCTTTTTTAGGTAACTATCCAGTAACCTAAAAAGCTGTAAACACTCAGCGTGAACATTGGTAATTGCACTGTACAAAGGGACTTCGGTAATAGTAGCATATTCACAAATAGCTTTTGAGTCGCTTTTATCGGTCTTTACTTTGGCCAATTTCATTTGAATAAAGCGCTTTACAGAAAGAGGATTTACTACTGAGACAGCAATCCCATTTTTGTCTAAAAATTGAGCAAGACGATAGTGATAATAACCCGTAGCTTCCATCACCACGAGAACGTTTTTAGGTAATGCTTTTGCCAAAGCTTTAAAACCATTTTCTGTATTCTTGAATTGAGCATGACCACTCAAACTACCAAAAACATCAAAGACATCTTTGCTAATGTCTACTCCATAAATTTCTTTATATTTAGTCATAAGAACTGATTTAGGAAAGAACGAGGCTACCACGTGATACAACAACTTGAAAACGAGATCTAGGTCTCATAGAACTGAACGTAATCTAGGTAGTAAAAGAGAGAGGATTATCAATGTTGTCGAAGTCTAATGCTTCACCGTATATACTAACCTTAATTCTCTCTTTTGTTCTTTCTGATTTATACTAGAAAGTTAATAAGAATTTTAAAAAGGAAACAGGGTTTTCAATGTTGTCGAAGTCTATGCTTCACCGTATAAAATAACCTTAATTGTTTCTTGTTTATTTAATAGAAATCAAACTTAAGCAGTATAAAATTAATTGCTAGTTCTAGCCTACTTACGAAAATCCTAGCGGATTTTCTATCTGGTGTTTATTTGCTAAATTAGGTGCTTAAACACGCAACTAATCTTATACAAAAACGTGGCAGTCTGATTGGCTAGAGGGCTCGCATACTTATAAAAGTATATAGATACCGAAGGCATTTGCACATCAGGTTATAACCGCGTAGTCGTATGGCTCCGCTGTAAAATTCATAACCATCTTGATCAATGCACAAACGCTAAAGTTTCTGGCTTTATTAAAATTTAAGGTATACATCAAAAGTAAATTTTACAGCTCCCGCCCTACTTAATCAGTAAGCCTTCCTCTCGTTCATGCTTCACTCGTCGGAGGCTAGAGGCCACTGTTCAAAAATGCCTAAAAGCGTACAGCTTAATTATACAAAAATCGAAACGTAGTTGCAACTTGTGCATTCCTCTTAGTCGCTGCGCTCCTGCGTCGGATGCAAGAACTCAAGCATAAAGCGAATGAGGCATTTTTGAAAGCTCTATGTGCGGCCACAAACTTCACAAATAAGTGTATATTTAGAAAAAACAAACAAAGACCCACAAGTAAAGCAAACCAGCAAAATGCCGCACTCGCTTTATGCAGTGGCCTGTTATCTCTCATTTTAGAAAAAAACTATGGAACATAAATTAACCATTCTTCTACTATTATTTTTTTCCATTTCTTGTTCTTCACAATGCAACGAGGAACTGAAGAAATTCAGTACTGGATTTGACAGTTTGACCTCTGAATCATTTTCATTTTTGGACAGCGAGTTAAAAGATGTTCAGATTTTGGGTTATGGCGAAGACACGCACGGAACTGCCGAATTTACTATGCTCGCAAAAGAATTAATGGATTATGTTTCTAAAAATCACGGTTTCAAAATACTAATTATCGAAACGGGTTTTGGAGAAGGATTGTATCTAAACGATTACATTCAAGGAAAATCCGATAATTTGAAATTGATTTTAAAAGAACATAATTCTACTTGGAGGTACAAAACGACTGAATTTTATGAATTGATGAATTGGCTTCGAGAATACAATGAAAATAACGCAGAAAAAATCTCAATTTATGGTTGCGAAATGCAGTATGTTATTTCGGACGTAAATAAAATTAAGGAGTATTTGAAAAGCGTAAGTTATGATTACCAAGTTGCTGGATTTGAAAAACATTTATGGCAAGAGATTTCTAATGAAGAAAAATTAGAATATTTTACATCTTACATTAATCTCAAACAGCTATTTATTGACAATAATGAAGTTTTCATTAAAAATTCATCTCAAAGCGAATTCGATTTAGCTTATCACAATGTTGTTGTATTGGGACAATTTGCTACTGCAATCAACCAAAACGCAGAACAAAGAAAACACGACTTTCGAGATATTTATATGGGCGAGAATATAAAATGGATAATGGATTTTCACGGTAATAGTTCAAAATCCCTTTATTGGGCGCACAACTCTCACGTTGGCGATTGGGTGCATAACGGAATTGTTGATGTGACTGGACATCAATTAAGAAAAATTTACGGACAATCTTATTTCAATATTGCGACCGATTTTGGTTTTGGCGAGTATGTTGCATTTTCTCGTGATTGGAATTTAGGAGTTCAAAAAAGAGATAAAGTAAATGAAAATACATTTACGGAATGTTTAAAGTCTTATGGTAGCCCAAACACATTTTTAAATCTTCGACAAGCAAAGAAAGTACAATCTTTAAAAGATTATTTAATTTTACCCTTAACCTCAATGGCAGGAGCTGGTGCACAGGTTCGGAATAGTGAAACAGAAACGGAATTAAGTGGTAAAGCATTTGACGGAATTATTTATATTGACCAAACAAATAAGATAAACTGGGCGGATAAAAACGAGAGATAACAAAGAACTGAGTTAAAAAACAAGTCTTTTTAAGCTAATTTTGATCTATAATTTTCATCGTATGGTCTTCCTGATTTTGCGATAGCAAATGCCTGTTTCAAAAGCTTATTTGCAACTGCTATCAATGCTAGTTTTTTACTCTTCCCCTTAGCTATAATTCGCTCGTAAATTTCCCTACACGCCTTGTTGTATTTACAGGCTGAAAACGCACATAAGAATAGTAAATTCCTAAGCTTTTTATTGCCCACTTTGCTGATCCTGCTTCTACCTCGGACGCTGCTCCCAGATTCTCGAATGGTAGGTGTTATCCCAACGTAGCTACACAGCTGGCCCGCTCGTTCAAACTTTGCAAATCCATCGGTGGAAACGATTAAAAACAAAGCGGTCTTCTCGCCCATACCAGGTATACTTTTAAGTAACGTAAGTTGTTCCTGTTGATCTTCTTTTACCAGTTTGAGTAAACGACCTTCAATCGCTATTATTTCTCTTTTAAGATGTTTTAAGTCTCTTTTTAAAGACCTGTATACAAACGGTGAAGGAATACCTAGAGTCTCTTCTCCGTGCATTTTATTCTTAGTCGCAGTGCTCTTTTTTAGGTAACTATCCAGTAACCTAAAAAGCTGTAAACACTCAGCGTGAACATTGGTAATTGCACTGTACAAAGGGACTTCGGTAATAGTAGCATATTCACAAATAGCTTTTGAGTCGCTTTTATCGGTCTTTACTTTGGCCAATTTCATTTGAATAAAGCGCTTTACAGAAAGAGGATTTACTACTGAGACAGCAATCCCATTTTTGTCTAAAAATTGAGCAAGACGATAGTGATAATAACCCGTAGCTTCCATCACCACGAGAACGTTTTTAGGTAATGCTTTTGCCAAAGCTTTAAAACCATTTTCTGTATTCTTGAATTGAGCATGACCACTCAAACTACCAAAAACATCAAAGACATCTTTGCTAATGTCTACTCCATAAATTTCTTTATATTTAGTCATAAGAACTGATTTAGGAAAGAACGAGGCTACCACGTGATACAACAACTTGAAAACGAGATCTAGGTCTCATAGAACTGAACGTAATCTAGGTAGTAAAAGAGAGAGGATTATCAATGTTGTCGAAGTCTAATGCTTCACCGTATATACTAACCTTAATTCTCTCTTTTGTTCTTTCTGATTTATACTAGAAAGTTAATAAGAATTTTAAAAAGGAAACAGGGTTTTCAATGTTGTCGAAGTCTATGCTTCACCGTATAAAATAACCTTAATTGTTTCTTGTTTATTTAATAGAAATCAAACTTAAGATGTATATAAAAAATAGCGTGAGCATTTGCTAACACAAAGGTTCGGGCACTTTTTCGAGGTCGCCAAATTTTTAAATTTGGCTATTTGAGAAAAGAAAGATGAATAGAAAAATTTAAAAATTCGGCTTGAGTTTAACCGAATGGTTTGCGCACTTTTTCAGCGCTACTTTTCATATACATAAACGTGGCAGTCTGATTGGCTAGAGGGCTCGCATACTTGTAAAAGTATATAGATACCGAAGGCATTTGCACATCAGGTTATAACCGCCTAGTCGTATGGCTCCGCTGTAAAATTCATAACCATCTTAAGGAATACATAAACGGTATAGTTTCTGGCTTTATTAAAATTTAAGGTATACATCAAAAGTAAATTTTACAGCTCCCGCCCTACTTAATCAGTAAGCCTTCCTCTCGTTCATACTTCACTCGTCGGAGGCTAGAGGCCACTGCTCAAAAATGCCTTTAGGTATACAGCATAATTATAGACAAATCGAAACGTAGTTGCAACTTGTGCATTCCTCTTAGTCGCTGCGCTCCTGCGTCGGATGCAAGAACTCAAGCATAAAGCGAATGAGACATTTTTGAAAGCTCTATGTGCGGCCACAAACTTCACAAATAAGTGTATATTTAGAAAAAAACAAACAAAGACCCACAATTAAAGCAAACCAGCAAAATGCCGCACTCGCTTTATGCAGTGGCCTGTTGTGGGCAATTAAAAACGAGCTTGAAAGCAATAAAAATTACATATGAAAACGATTAGAACTCCAAAAATAGAAACTGACAGATTTTTGATGAGGAAAATTGTTGATAGCGACATTAATAATTTTTACAAAGGACTTTCTAACCCTGAGATAATAAAATATTACGGAGTGAATTTTAAATCCTTGAAAAAAACAGAAGAACAAATGAGTTTTTATGCTGACCTAGAACAAAACGGCACAGGTATTTGGTTTGCAATCTGTTCATTAGATAATAAAACTTTTTACGGCGCAGGTGGACTTAATGATTTGAGCAAAGAACATAAAAAAGCAGAAATCGGCTTTTGGTTACTAACCGACTTTTGGGGAAAAGGAATTATGACCGAAGCTATGCCTTTAATATGTAGCTACGGATTTGATGAATTTGGACTTCATAGGATTGAAGGATTTGTCGAATCGAACAACACAAATTGTAAAAAAGCAATGGTGAAACTTGATTTTCAACACGAAGGAACGATGAAAGACTGCGAAATTAAAAATGGAAAATTTATTAGTTTGGACATTTATGCTAAAATTAAAACCAAATGACAGTAATGGAATTATTAGCATTTATAATAGTGTAAGGATGGGTGAATTTTGGGAATTAACATTCAGCAACAATGATAAAATGTGGGGAGAAAGCTCTACTGATAATGCAATCAATGTTCTTGACTTGCTACAGAGAAAGAAAATTAAAAGTGTTTTAATCCCAGGCTTCGGCTATGGTAGAAATGCAAAAGTATTTTATGAGAACGGGATTAATGTTTCAGGAATTGAAATTTCTAAAACCGCAATTAAAAGAGCCAGAAAATATTTTAAGAGTGATGTTACAATACACCATGGTTCTGTTGCTGATATGCCATTTAATAAGGATAAATTTGAGGCAATTTATTGTTATTCACTAATCCACCTTTTAGAAAAAGCAGAAAGGAATAAACTAATTAAGGATTGTTATTCCCAATTATCTCTTAGTGGAATTATGATTTTTGTTGCATTGTCAGCAAGCGATAAGCGATTTGGCATTGGAGAAAAAGTTGGTCAAAACACTTTCCATTCCCCCCAAGGCTTAAACCTCTATTTCTATGACGAAAAGTCTGTAAAAGAAGAATTTGAAAATTATAACATAATAGATTTAAAAGAAATTAATGAACCTGAAGAAAACCCAAGTGAAAAACATTGGATGATAGTATGTAAAAAATAACTGCCCACAACAAAGAACTGAGTTAAAAAACAAGTCTTTTTAAGCTAATTTTGATCTATAATTTTCATCGTATGGTCTTCCTGATTTTGCGATAGCAAATGCCTGTTTCAAAAGCTTATTTGCAACTGCTATCAATGCTAGCTTTTTACTCGTGCCTTCCTCTCGTTCATACTTCACTCGTCGGAGGCTAGAGGCCACTGCTCAAAAATGCCTAAAAGCGTACAGCTTAATTATAGAAAAATCGAAACGTAGTTGCAACTTGTGCATTCCTCTTAGTCGCTGCGCTCCTGCGTCGGATGCAAGAACTCAAGCATAAAGCGAATGAGGCATTTTTGAAAGCTCTATGTGCGGCTACAAAATCCATAAATACCTGTATATTTAGACAAAATAAATACAGACCCACACCTAAAGCAAACCAGCAAAATGCCGCACTCGCTTTATGCAGTGGCCTGTTAGCCCTAATTAAAAAAACTGAATGAAAAGAACAATATTATTACTTGTATTTGTTAGTAGTCTAATTACTAATTTATATTCTCAAGACGAAGATTGTAGCTGTAAGACTGATTTAACATTCTTGGATAGCAAAATAAGGAAAACGCCTGCTTACAAAACTAACAAAAAGACTTATGAAACTTCATATTCAAATATTGTAAAAGAAGTAACTTCCATAAATTCAATTTTCGATTGCCATTCGTTGCTCAATGAATTATTGATTTCTTTAAACGATAATCACAGTAGAGTCTATAGTATTGACCCAGGAGTCACAGATGAAGTCAATTCAAATTCAGAAAAGCTCTCGGAATTTAAAAAATCCGAACTCTATAACGCCTACCCGAAACCAAATATAGACCTAGACAGCTTACAATCAGTATTGAATACTAAAACAAAAAAGGATATAGAAGGTATATATACTAGAGAAAAATATATGACTATTGGTATATATAAAAATAAGGATAATTACAAAGCCATTATTCTCGATTCCGAATCTGATATTTGGCAAATTGGAGAAATAATGTATACACTAATACCCTTTGGAGATGATTACCTCTGGAACATTGGTGGAGGTATTACCTCTAAACGATTAATTGCATACACAGAAAGAATAGAAAATGGATTCTTTTACTTTATGGGGTTTCAAAAAGATATAGCTCAAAAAAATTATGCCACAAAAACACCATCAGAAGACATATACAAACGTGAAGAGCTATCTAATGGGATCACATATCTTAAAATAGGGAGTTTTAATTCTTGGAATCCAACACTAACTAATGCAGAAAAATTTTACAAATCTTTGGAAGGAAGTTTAAACAAAAGGAACTTAATTATTGACTTAAGAAACAATGGAGGTGGCGGAGACCGAAATTCGAACATTTTATATAAGTTAGTAAAAGACTATGCTAAAAAAAACAAGGTTTATGTACTAATCAATCATAGAACTGTAAGTAATGCAGAACAATTTGCCCGTAAACTAAGTATGCTAGAAAACTGTCAACTATTTGGTAAAAGAACTAATGGAACACTGGCTTATGAAATAAAAGATAGTAATTATACCTTACCCTGTAAAAATTTTATAGCTGTACTGACATCAAAAAAACATTCAAAGTACCTGGAATTTGAATCAAAAGGAATTAAACCAAATATTGAACTTGATGTGGAAACTAATTGGATTGAACAATTGAAAACCTATATTGAAAACAATAAATAACTAGGGCTAACAATGGCTATAAGTAATTGCTTGTTCTCGCCTACTTCTGAAAATTCTCGCGGATTTTCAGTTTGGTGTGTACTTGCAAAGTTAAGTGCTAAACCACGCAACTACTCATAGCCGAGACCGTGGCAGTCTGATTGGCTAGAGGGCTCGCATACTTGTAAAAGTATATAGATACCGAAGGCATTTGCACATCAGGTTATAACCGCCTAGTCGTATGGCTCCGCTGTAAAATTCATAACCATCTTAATCAATGCACAAACGCTAAAGTTTCTGGCTTTGTTAAAACTAGGTATACATCAAAGTAAATTTTACAGCTCCCGCCCTACTTAATCAGTAAGCCTTCCTCTCGTTCATACTTCACTCGTCGGAGGCTAGAGGCCACTGCTCAAAAATGCCTTTAAGTGTACAGCTTAATTATAGAAAAATCGAAACGTAGTTGCAACTTGTGCATTCCTCTTAGTCGCTGCGCTCCTGCGTCGGATGCAAGAACTCAAGCATAAAGCGAATGAGGCATTTTTGAAAGCTCTATGTGCGGCTCACAAATCCATAAATACCTGTATATTTAGACAAAATAAATACAGACCCACAATTAAAGCAAGCCAGCAAAATGCCGCACTCGCTTTATGCAGTGGCCTGTTACCACATATTTGAAAAAACATCGTACTGAAATGAAAATAAAGTATTTAAACATAATAATAGTTGTCCTACTTTTTAGTTGCAACGAAAAAAAAGAAATCAGTTCTATAAATCCTGAAAATTGGTCTAAACGAGCTATTAATTTGACATCAAAAGATTCTCTTGAATTTGGAAAATCTTATCTATCAGTTTATTCTCAAATTTATAGTAATACAGAGCATAGAACTCATAACTTAACTTCAATGATAAGTATGAGAAATATAAGTGAATTAGACACCATTTATTTATTGAGAGCTGAATATTATGATACTCACGGAAAATCGGTTAGAAAATATTTTGATTATCCAATTTTTTTTGGCACCTATGGAAACTACAGAGATTATAATTGACGAACTTGACGTTTCTGGAGGAACAGGTTCAAACTTTATTCTGGAATGGAAAATTCCTAAAAACTGTCCAGAACCTTTATTTGAGGGAATAATGACTTCGACTATGGGACAACAAGGTTTATCTTTCACAACCCAAGCTAAACGAATTATGTAAATGGTTGAGATTTTAACGACAATATTTTTCGTTTTTGCTGTAATTGACCCAATTGGAACAATTCCTGTATATCTTGAGGCGACTAAAGAATTTGATTTACGCCATAAGAAGAAAATTGCAATCCAGCATCAGTAATAGCTTTTCTGATACTTTTATTTTTCATCGTAATTGGACAACTGATTTTAGAAGGAATGTCTGTATCACTTGACGCTTTCCAAATTTCAGGTGGAGTAATTCTATTCTCTGTTTGCATTAACAATGATATTTGGAGATGGAAAACCTGAACTGGAAAAAAATCGAATTACGGACTACAAACACGTTACAATATTTCCGATTGCTATTCCTTCCATAGCATCGCCAGGAGCAATTATGGCAGTTGTTTTAATGACTGATAATCACATTTACACAATACAACAACAATCAATCGCAACTGGAATAGTTTTACTAGTTATTGGAATTACTTGCCTTATCCTTTTAGGGGCAAATCATTTCCAAAAGCGAATTGGAAATTATGGAATTACTGTCATAAGTAAAATTATGGGACTGATTTTAGCTTCGTATGCTGTGCAAAGCATTTTAAGTGGAATTAGTAGTTACTTTGGAAATATGTAAAAAAAACGTGTGGTAACAAAGAACTGAGTTAAAAAAACAAGTCTACAACGGTAGGTTCAATACTAGTTTTCAAGCTAATTTTGATCTATAGTTTTTCATGTAAGGCCTTTCTAATTTTCGATAGTAAATTCTTGCTGGAGAAGCATATCACAGATTGTAAATAAAGCTAGTTTTAATTCATAGCTTTTTCTTTATTTCATTGTTGTAGGCGATTTTGAAAAGGCTTTAATATCCTTACTCTACTACGATGTATACAACAAAAATTTTCACCTTTGTATAAAAATAGCTAAGAATAAACTTTCACAAAATTACTTTCTACAATGCTCGTAAGACTTCGAGTGCTTTGGGAATGTGTTTATTTGCTGCCATGCTATTGAATTTCATTTGTAAAACACCCTGTCTATCAACCACAAAGGTTTCTCTTCCGGGGATGATACCTAGCAAATTTCCTTTAACACCATATGTACGCCTTACAGAATTATTTTTATCTGCAAGGGTATCGAAGGGTAAGTTATGCTTTTCGCGAAAGCGTTTATGACTTTCTACACTATCAGAGCTTATGCCAAATACTTTTGCTCCTGCGTCTACAAAGTCTTGATACTGATCTCTAAAGCTGCATGCTTGTGCTGTACACCCTGGAGTAAAATTTTTAGGGTAGAAATAAATCACAAGCGGTGTATTCCCTAAATACTCACCTACGTGGATAAGCACTCCGTTTTGGTTTTTTAATTTGAATGCTGGTGCTTTATCTCCTATTTGTAAACTCATAACTACTCCCCCTTATATGTTACATAATTACGAGGCGTCTCATATAGGGTGATGGTGAGATCAAATCGCGTATCAAGTACTTTTCTAATCCTGTTGTAAATAACCACCGCTATATTTTCTACCGTGGGGTTAACTGTTTTAAACTCCTCAATTTCAAGGTTTAAATTTTTGTGGTCCAAATAATCTTCTACTTCCTCTTTAATAATCTCTTTTAAGATTTTTAAATCGATAAGATACCCCGTTTCTGGATCTATCTCCCCCGTGACTCCCACTATAAGGTCATAATTATGGCCGTGAAAATGTGGATTGCTACACTTACCAAAAATTTCTGAATTTTTTTGATCTGACCAGTCTTTCCTATACAACCTGTGGGCTGCATTGAAATGAGCTTTACGATTTGCAGTGATTCTCATTGTTGAATGTAGGTGTAAAATTTGTCAAATATTATTTTAAACCAAGCGGTGTAAAGTGCTGGATTCTCTTTTATATCTCTTTTTACATCATCAAGAGTCATCCATTTCCAAGAAGCTACTTCTGCTGGATTGATTTTCGGGGCTTTATTAAACGTGCCTACAAGAATGTGGTCTAGCTCGTGCTCTGTAAGACCATTATCGAAGGGCGCTTTGTATATAAAAGAGGTTTTCTCCTCTAATGTAACCGTAAATCCCATCTCCTCTTTCAATCTGCGCATTCCTGCTTCAATATTTGATTCGCCTTCTCTCTGATGACTACAGCACGTATTTGTCCAAAGTTTTGGGCTGTGGTATTTGTGAGCTGCTCTTTGTTGGAGCATCAGCTCTTGTTTATCATTAAAAATAAATACAGAGAAGGCTCTATGTAGCAAGGCCTTTTCATGAGCCTCCATTTTTGGCATCAACCCTATTTGGGTATCGTTTTCATCAACTAAGATGACTAATTCTTCTTTCATAAGCCTTGTAAAAATACAAAAAAGCACCTCTTAAAAAAGGTGCTCTTTATATAAAACATTATTTAGCCGCTAGCGATTATCTACAACTAGTATGAATTCACTTCGTCTATTTAATTGATGTTGTTTCTCACTACAGGTTGAATTACTGTCTGTACAATTATTTACGAGCTGAGACTCACCATAGCCATTTCCTGATAGTCTATCTGGATCAACTCCTTGCATTATTAACCATTCTTTTGTGGAGTCGTTACGTCGCTTTGATAACAGCATATTATATGCATTATCTCCTCTACTATCTGTATGCGATCTAATATCAATGCGAACATTGGGATAGGTTTCCATATACGTCTGTATTTTTGCGAGTTCTAAAGCTGCGTCAGGACGTATTTTTGACTGATTGAAATCAAAATAAATAGGGTCAAGATCTAAAACAATTCCTATATCATCTCCCTGTTTTACCTCCTTTAATGTTTTTTCCATGATGATGTTTTTTGCAATAGTCGTGGACTGCAAAGGTGTAGTTATGATCAATTCTTGAGAATTATAGCCTTCTTTTTCTACTCTAAGCAACACAATTACATCGCACTGAGGCTCAAAAGTAAAAGAAGCAGTACTTACTGTGACTACAGACTCAAGGAGATTATTTTCTGCATCATATAATCCTACTTTTACACCTTCTAGATATTCCCCTGTTACTTTATCCTTCACTGTCCCTGACAAAGAAACAGCACATGGCGGAACAAGCTTTCTATTTTGTTTTAAAAAATAAATATCATCATCTACACCACTATTTCCTCTATTAGAGGATAAGAAACCTACATTTGTTTCTGTATTTATCATAAAAGCAAAATCATCTTTTGATGTATTTGCAGGTTCGCCTAAGTTAATAATGTTTTCATCCTGATTTTTAATATTAACAAGTGAAATGGTGTAGAGGTCTAACCCACCGAGGCCTGGATGACCATTTGAAGCGAAGTACAAATCATTATCTGCGCTTATAAAAGGGAAGGTCTCACGCGCTTGAGTATTGATTTTACTTCCTAAGTTGACGGGTGTTCCATACGTATCATCATCATTAATAGTAACGTACCAAATATCTGACATCCCAATACTCCCTGGCATGTCTGATGAAAAATATAATCTCTTATTATCAGGGCTCAATGCAGGGTGTGCAACCGTATAATCATCGCTATTAAAAGGCAACTCTATAGAAGTAGACCATTTATTTCCATCAAAATTTGCTTTATAAATTTTTAATTTATTGGTTCCTTTACGATCTTTCTTATAGGTTCCATTATTGTAATTACTTCTTGTAAAGTACACAGTTTGACCATCATTTGTAAAAGCAGGAGAACTTTCATGATATTGTGTGTTAATAAATGGACTAAACTTTTGTACATATTTAAAACCCTCATCTACGTCTATTTTACTGAGATCTATCTGATAGATATCTAAAAAAGGTTGACCATTCCATTTATGTATGCGCTTTGTAAAATTACCGGTGTCTCTGTTAGATGCAAAAATTAGTTTGCCATTATATAGCACAGATCCAAAGTCTGAATATCCAGAATTTATAGTAAGAGGTTTTACTTCATAGGTATCTTTTTGATAACCTATACGTTCAAGATAGTCTGCATCTTTTTGATATTCTTGAGCATCCTTAAAGTTGTTGTTGAGCTCATAAAACTGAGCCATCATAGCGTCTGATTTCTCATACTCTTTAATTGATCTAAGTGAAAGGGCATATCTAAAATACACCTGTGCATCTGCTGCTTTTGGAAACTGATGTATCAATTTTTCATAGTATGTTTGGGCTTGCTCATATTTGGCATTGAGGTAATAAACATCTGCCAACTTCCTAAATAAGTCTGGAGACTCATAGCCTTTATCTGCTACTTTTTGATAAATTTTTTGAGCATCAACAAAATCATACTTATGAAATTGTTTATCTCCTTTTTCTATTTGGGATTCTTGCCCGTAATTAAAAAATGAAATAAAAAGAATAAGTATAGTAGTTATATTTTTCATATTCTCGAGACGTTAAAAGAATCTAGGTGTGAGCATTCTATCGTATTCATTAAACAATTCAAATCGTAAGAACACTTCAAAACTCCCATCATTATACACCGTGTTCCCAAGGTCTGTGCTCTCACGGTCATAGGTAAGACCTATAAGCATACTGTCTGACACTTGAAACCCTACTAAACCACTCCATGCTGCATCCCAGCGGTAGGCAATTCCCATGTGTAATTTTTGCATCAGTAAAAAATTTGCCGTAGCATCCACTTGAAGCGGAGCACCAGATACAGCCTTGACCATGGCACTAGGCTTAAACTTAACCTCACTTGTCAGATCAAATGCATAGCCAATAATTCCATAATAATGGATGCGCTCTCTTTCTATAAAACTAGAACTGTTACTATTATTACTTCTATCAAAATGTTCTGTCTCTACTAAGTTAGGAACACTTATCCCTGCATAAAATTTATCTCCATGATAGTAGACCCCCGTACCTATTACTGGTGAGAACTTATTATCTATATTTTGAGAAAAACGAGGGTCAGACTGGTCTGCAATATTCAATTTAGTAAGATCTACATCTAGCACGTGACCACCGCCCTTTAATCCAAAACTAAGTCTACCCCTATCTGAGGTATTAATCGTATAACTAAAATCTGCTCCAAAATAGGTCTCTTGTCCAGGCCCTAATGCATCGTTAACGATAGACAGCCCTAGTCCCACATTCCCTTCACCTACGGGCGAATGAATGCTCAAACTCTGTGTGCGTGGAGCACCATCTAACCCTACCCACTGGCTTCTATGCAACCCTACAATGCTGGTCACACCACGGTTACCTGCATATGCTGGATTAATCGCCACCGTATTATACATATACTGAGTATACTGAGGGTCCTGCTGAGCACTAGCATCTACAGCCACTATAGTGGTTAAGAAAATTGCTAAATATAGTTGTAGTCGTTTCATTATATGCTTCTCATTTTAATACGGTTGACCAGAAATTCTTTCAAATTAAATAGGATATTGTCTAGCTCAATTAAAATGTAGATTAGCTAAAAACATCCTAACTTTTTGTTTCAATTGGTGTGAGTTTTTAAAATTTATAAGGTTTTGAATTGAGCGTACGCTTTCGCGAAAGCGTACTTATTATCTATTCATATATAGATAACCTGCTTTATTGCGAGTTCCATCTGGAGTTTCATATTTGACGATATAGTAGTAGGTCCCTGTTGGTAATGAATTATTGGAGTTTACCGTAGCTCTCGCGCTTGAAGTCCCTTCCCATCTTTTTGTACTGTCGTTATTATTGTAACCGTTGACATTAAAAATTTGAAGACCCCACCTATTGAAAATCTGAACATTGTTATTAGGAAAATTTTCAATACCTTGAATTAGAAAGTAATCATTACGACCATCGCCATCTGGAGATATTCCATTAAATATCTCTATATCTGCTATGTTGAGTACTCCGGAAAATCTGATTATTGTTGGGTCATCTGGATCTCCGTCACCATCTAGATCATTATCTGTTAGGTCTGTAGGGTCATCAGAAAGGTCTGAAACTTCTTGTTCATTTTCGTCAATTCCAATAACTATAGCCTGATTAATAACCAATCCTTCTGCTATGTCTTCTTCAGTGACCACAAAATTTGCATGGAAAGTTGTACTGTCTGTTTCCCCTGGGTCTAAGGCAATAGGACCACCTTCTACCCGAACTAGTGGATCTGAGATCGTGATATTAGAAATTGTAAAAGTACCTGTATTTGTAACCGTGAAAGAATATCTAATAAGCTCTCCTTCATTAATAAAACCATCTCCATTAACATCTAAAGCCAAGCCTGTTTTTAAAAGCGAAATTGAAGCAAAACGCGTAAGTATTGTGATGGTTTCATCATCTTCTAACGCACTGTCATCATCAGATATATCAAACACATCATCTCCATTAGGATCTTGACCAGTCGCGATAGCTTGATTCACTACGAAGCCATTTAAAATATCTTGAGCAGTAATCGTATACATCGCTGTGAAAGAAGTGCTGTCACTCTCCTGAGGTTCTAGAGAGATAGGACCTCCAGATACAGCTACCAATGGATCTTCAATAGTGATATTTGTTACCGTAACATTCCCTGTATTAGTCACCATAAATATATAGGTGATTGTTTCTCCTTCTTGCGCAAGCCCGTCATTATTTTCGTCATTCAAAATTCCATTTTTAACTAAACTGATACTTGCTCCTACCGGCAACTCAGTTACAGTGATATCATCTTCATCCTCTGAATCATCATCAGACGTATCTGATATCTCTATATCATCAGGGCCTTGACCTGTAGCAAATGCTTGATTCTCTACATGACCATTATTTATATCCTCTTGAGTAAGTATGTACACAGCAGTAAAAGTCGTGCTGTCGCTTTCTCCTGGGGCAAGATCTATAGGACCTCCAGTTACTGTAACTAAAGGATCAGTAACTATTATACCTGTGATAGTTACATTCCCCATATTTGTGACTGTAAACCTATATTCAATCGTTTCTCCTACTTGAGCGAAACCGTCTGCACTTTCATCCATAAAAATTCCATTTTTTATTAGAGCTAATGATGGGGACTGCTCTAACGGCGTCTCGGTACAAGAGGGACAGCTTGGGTCAGTAGGTGTATTAACTGGTGTTGGATCCTCAGACACATCAGTAATATCGTCTGAGGTATCGGTTGGATCATTACCTGGCTCCTCAGCACTTACTGTGGCTAAATTGATCACTGTACCCGCATTAATATCCTCTTGCGTGATATCATATATACCTGTAAATGTTGTGCTATCAGATTCGCCAATATTTAAAGAAATAGGACCCCCAATAATAGTAACACCTGGAAGTGGATCTGAAATACTTATATCAGATAGGAGTACATCTCCTGCGTTAATGACTGTAAATGTATAGTTAATCACATCTCCTATGTTTACCACACCATCAGTATTAGCATCCGAATAAATACCTTCTTTCAATAATTGTATAGATGGATTATCGCCAGTCACGATTATAAATACCGTAGCAGATTCCTCTTCTGTAGTCCCATCTGCATAGGTAATCGTCACTGTATACTCAAACTGATCACTTCCATTAAAATTGGGGCCAGGGGTATACTCCATCGTACCATCAGCAGTAAATGTTACCGTCCCGTTACTTGGTGTGGCTACACTGTTTACTTCATAATTACTTCCAACAAAAAGATCATTAGCTAATACATTTAAGGTTACTGCTGTGTCTTCGGTCGTTGTCTCGTAGTTGTCCACTACATCTACTACAGGAGTTACAGTAACTTGTACATCTGCCGTATCTGTGTCTGTACTTCCATCAGTATTGGTGGTCGTCACTGTGTAAGTGAAATCCTCCTCTCCATTAAAGTTAGCATCTGGTGTATACGTAAGTGTACCATCAGCTTCAATACTTACTGTTCCGTTAGCAGGTTGTGTTACTGAACTAATTATATAATTGGTACCGTATGTCCCTGTAAAAGTATCATCAGCTAAGACACTTATATTAACAGAAGTATCCTCTGGTGTTGTGGCCGTGTCTGGTGTACCACTTGGATTTGTATCATCCTCACCAGTTACAATTATAAATACCGTAGCAGTTTCTAAATTTGAAGTAATACCATCACTATGATTTACTCTAACTGTATACTCAAATTGATCACTTCCATTAAAATTGGGGCCAGGGGTATACTCCATCGTACCATCAGCAGTAAATGTTACCGTTCCATTACTTGGTGTGGCTACACTGGTTACTTCATAATTACTTCCAACAAAAAGATCATTAGCTAATACATTTAAGGTTACTGCTGTGTCTTCGGTCGTTGTCTCGTAATCATCTACCACATCTACCACAGGAGTTACAGTAACTTGTACATCTGCCGTATCTGTGTCTGTACTTCCATCAGTATTGGTGGTCGTCACTGTGTAAGTGAAATCCTCCACTCCATTAAAGTTAGCATCTGGTGTATACGTAAGTGTACCATCAGCTTCAATAGTTACTGTTCCGTTAGCAGGTTGTGTTACTGAACTAATTATATAATTGGTACCGTATGTCCCTGTAAAAGTATCATCAGCTAAGACAGTTATATTAACAGAAGTATCCTCTGGTGTTGTGGCCGTGTCTGGTGTACCACTTGGATTTGTATCATCCTCACCAGTTACAATTATAAATACCGTAGCAGTTTCTTCTTGAGTAGTCCCATCACATATTTAATCTCACTGTATACTCAAACTGATCACTTCCATTAAAATTGGGGCCAGGGGTATACTCCATCGTACCATCAGCAGTAAATGTTACCGTTCCATTACTTGGTGTGGCTACACTGGTTACTTCATAATTACTTCCAACAAAAAGATCATTGGCTAATACATTTAAGGTTACTGCTGTGTCTTCGGTCGTTGTCTCGTAATCATCTACCACATCTACTACAGGAGTTACAGTAACAAGCACTTTCGAGAAAGCGGTATCCCCGTTGTTATCCTGAATTTGGTAAATAAATTCGTCGATACCTACAAAATTAGGATCAGGTACGTATTCTACCGTACTGTCTAAATTAATTATTGTCGTTCCATTTACCGGAAGCGTAGTTATCTGAATGTTTGATGGAGAAGGTCCATCTCTCCCGAAAGAATCGTTTAATAAAACATCTATAATTAGTCTTGTATCTTCAGGAGTTGTAGCGTTGTCATCTTGAGGAATCGGGATTTGATTTATCGAAGTAATGGTAACAGACTCTGTATGAGAACAGTTGTTTTGATCTCTAATAACAACAGAATAAGTTCCGGAATCAAGCCCTGTGATCGTGGCTGTAGTTTCTCCATTAGGACTCCATAAGTATGTATATTCTGGAACTCCTCCATATCCAGTAATAGTGGCGGTGCCATCATTTGCAGTAATTCCATTTTCGTTAGTTGAGATTATAGTTCCTGTTACTGCAGTTGATGGCTCTGTAATTTCAATAGCTCTAGATAACTTACATCCGTTTGCATCTGTGACAATCACCGTATATGTCCCTGCTGCTAGGTTGCTCAAGTCCTCATCGGTACTTGTAAAGCTTGAGGGACCACTCCAATCATATGTATACGATGGAGTTCCTCCGTTCACAGTTAAATTAATCGATCCTGTGCTATCCCCATTACACGCTACAGCGGTAGGTGTAGCGGTTGCTGATAAAGCATTTGTAGGCTCTGTAATTTCAATAGCTCTAGATAACTTACATCCGTTGGCGTCTGTGACAATCACAGTGTAAGTTCCTGCTGCAATACCCGTAATATCTTCGCTAGAACTTGTAAATCCTGAAGGACCGCTCCAATCATATGAATATGATGGAGTTCCTCCGCTTACTGTTAAATTAATGGCTCCTGTATTATTTCTTTGGCATTTTACATGAAATGGGATCACTGTTATTGACAGTGGGTCAATAGGCTCTGAAATATTAAAAACTTTTTTATCTACACAACCTCCTGCTCCAGTAACTGTGAGCGTATACTCACCTGCTAAAACATTTGTTAAGTCTTCTGTAACTTGTCCAGTGCTCCAAGAAAATGTATAAGGCTCTGTACCACCACTAGTAGTCACATCAATACTTCCAGTACTACCGCTTTTACATTTTACATCTGTAATAACTCCCGAAACATTTAAATTTTCGACAATAATCGTGGAACTATTAATACTAAAGCAATTAGTATATCTATTCTTCACCGAAACAACGTAGGATCCAGATGAAACGTTAGAAAATAATGGATTAGACTGATAAATTCTATCTGCAACTGGTTGATCACCATTTATCGAATAAACAAATTCACTTCCTAAAGGAGCTGTTACTTCTAAAGACGATGAATTTCCCACCTGACAAACAATATCCACAATTGGGGCAGTGGGTGGGTCCACAAAGCTTAAGGTTATGGTAGCTGTATCAGAAATATTCTGATTGGGTGCAGGAAGGGTAACTCTATAATTAAATGTTACTTCCCCAACGTACTCATTTGGAGGTGTATAGGTATAGGTGCCATTACTATTGAAAATTAAACTTCCATTTCCATTGCCACTTGGCGGATTTAGTGAAAGAGAATTAGCAACAAGACTGTATGTAGAATTATCAGGGGCGGTGTTAGATAAATCTATATTCCCATTGTAAGGTGTGTTCAAACAACCTGTTTCAGTTCCGTCAACAGCATATTGTTGTAAGATGAAGAATTTACCATCACCGTGATCTCGAGTTGCGGCAACAAATTCTATCCTAGTAATTTTAGAACCCGTTGGTGCGATACTGTTTAAATTAAATAAGGCAATGGCAATATTTTGACCATTATCCTGTTCCCTTCCCGAACGCCAATAATCAGTATTATTATTTTGAGGTGGACCAAAACTACTACCCACGTAATTCCCACTACTCCTTACAAATGTTTCCCCAAGTTTTTGGACTGCTCCACCTCCGGCTGGAGTTCCATACATTTCTACATAGAAGCAGTTGTTGCCTCCACGTTCGGTTACAGCAAGTATAGCGCCTTCATTTGAAGGTATAGATGGACTATAAAAAATGGTTTGCTTCTGGGCATTAGTGCTGGCTGCATTACTAAAACTGTTGCAAAAATTCTGTCCATTAGGGTTGGCCGTAAAGTAGTGATTAAGGTTCTTATCTTGAAAAGCACTTATTGCGAGATCATTCCATAGTACAGATGCATTTGGGTCAGGGTTATTACCGCTACTATTTATTAATAAATTACCATTTTCATAAATTCCATTGCGAGTGTGACCGTCAGGGCCTAATCTTGTTAGTTCGTAACTCGAAGGAACTACAAAAGTATTGTATTGTTCCCCGCTTACGGTTATAGACTCAATGGTAGCTGGTCTATTATTCTCACTATTGTCTACATCTCCATTACCATTGGTATCTTGTACATCTGACCATTGAAATGTCACTCCAGTACGAATAGAGGGAGATTGAGTTTGTGAATGACCATTCATGTAGGTCGCAAAAAACAACAATAGAATCGCTAAAATTCTTTTATTAAAATTTAAGCAAGAAGTCAAGGGTAAAAATAGTATCATATATGGTTGTAACCGAGGTTAGTATTAGCAATGCAAGATTTTAAAGTATAGAATACCTAAGCTGCACGGAATAACGGAATAAGTGATTATTCTTTTTCTGGAAATTTTACGAAATACTGATGATGCGAAGCGGTTGTCGTTTCAGTACTAAATCTTGTAGTTGAGTAATTACCCCCATAATATACACGTCTAAAATTGTTAAAAGAAATTCTTAAGGTCGTTGTTGTTTAACTCTATTTAATGATTGGGGGATCCACAAATATAGCTTTACATGAATATTACATTGTTATATAATTTAAATTTTAGATCTCTTGTATTAGAACATCGATAAACTACACAATTAAGGAATATTTTTGCTTATTAATTCATAATCAATAGCTTGAATTCTGTTCAAATTCTATCTTAAAAGAGATACTGCTTTCGCGAAAGCATACAAAAACCTCAATTCCTATTTCTAATCTGTATTCATAATGTGGCTAGCAAACCTAGATCGGGTACTAGAATTGCTTACTTCTTTCTAGTATCTTTGCAGCCCAAACCACAAAAAATGAACGTAAAAAAGGAAATCGCACGTCGTCGAACTTTTGGAATTGTTTCTCACCCAGATGCTGGTAAGACGACACTTACAGAAAAGTTACTCCTTTTTGGTGGCGCTATTCAAGAAGCTGGTGCCGTAAAATCAAATAAGATTAAGAAAGGAGCGACGAGTGACTTTATGGAAATAGAGCGACAAAGGGGAATCTCCGTAGCAACTTCTGTCTTAGCGTTTGAATATAATGGTATTAAAATCAATATTTTAGACACGCCAGGTCACAAAGATTTTGCAGAAGATACGTTTAGAACACTTACTGCGGTGGACAGTGTGATTGTGGTGGTGGATGTGGCAAAAGGAGTTGAGGAACAGACGGAAAAGCTAGTTGAAGTTTGTCGTATGCGTAACATACCTATGATCGTTTTTGTGAATAAACTGGATCGTGAAGGTAAAGATGCTTTTGAGTTACTTGATGAGATAGAAGAAAAGCTTCACTTGAAAGTAACTCCGCTCAGTTTTCCTATTGGTATGGGTTATGACTTTAAAGGCATCTATAATATTTGGGAGAAAAATGTAAACATTTTTAGCGGAGATAGTCGCAAAAATATTGAAGAGACTGTAGAAATATCCGATTTATCGGACACTATTTTAGATAAATTAGTAGGAGAAACGGCAGCAAATACTCTCAGAGAAGAAGTAGAACTCGTACAAGGTGTTTATCCCGCGTTTGACAATCAGGCTTATCTTGATGGAAAACAACAGCCCGTATTTTTTGGATCTGCGTTGAATAATTTTGGGGTACGCGAACTGTTAGATTGTTTTGTAAAAATAGCTCCGACTCCCAGACCGAAAAAGAGTGAAGAACGTCTTGTCCATCCACATGAAAAAGACTTTTCTGGTTTTGTCTTTAAAATACATGCAAATATGGATCCTAAGCATAGAGACAGGCTCGCGTTTATTAAAATTGTCTCAGGTGTTTTTGAACGCAACAAACCGTATCTACACGTTCGTAATAAGAAAAACTTAAAATTTTCTAGCCCTAATGCCTTCTTTGCAGAGCGTAAGGAGATTGTGGATATATCATACCCTGGAGACATAGTTGGTTTACACGATACGGGTAATTTTAAAATAGGTGATACACTAACTTCTGGTGAGGAATTACACTACAAAGGAATACCAGCTTTTTCACCTGAGCACTTTAGATATATTAATAACGCAGACCCTATGAAGTCTAAACAACTTGCAAAGGGGATTGACCAACTTATGGATGAAGGGGTAGCTCAATTATTTACACTAGAGCTTAATGGACGAAAGGTAATAGGTACCGTAGGTGCATTGCAATATGAAGTCATACAATATAGACTAGAACATGAGTACGGCGCTAAATGTACTTACGAGCCATTATCTGTAACAAAAGCTTGCTGGGTAGAACCAGAAGATCCAAAGAGTGAAGAGTTTAAAGAGTTTTTACGTGTAAAACAACGCTTTATGGCAAAAGATAAACGTGGTCAACTTGTTTTCTTAGCAGATTCACCATTTACCTTACAGATGACGCAGCAAAAATATCCATCTATTAAAATGCACTTTGTGAGCGAATTCAAAGACTAAAGGTCTCTCATAAGAGTTCATAAAAAAAGCGCCGCGATGGCGCTTTCTTATTTGGCTAATTCAATTATTTGTGAAACAATCGAATTTTTCTGGTCCCTACGCCCAGTCTGTACCTTTGTTTATATCATACACAACCTCTCCCTATTTTAGATTACACGGAGAGTTAAATACAAAAAGTATTCCGTCTATTAGTTTTTACTAGCTGATTATTAATTCATTAGAAAATAAATTGTGCTCAATTGGTGGGGTAATCTCACTAAGAGAATGTAATATCATACGGTGATTTACACCTTCATTTACTAATAAGATAATTACCTATCCCACAAGATAGACAACGGTTAGTGTCACAATAGGCCTTTTTTAATTCTAAAAGCGACTGACTTTCCTGAGCGTTTTTTGCAGTTTTACCTATAGTCTTAAATTTTTTAAGAATGCTATTTTCTTCTGATTTAATGGATTGTACAAACTCAATAATGCGTTCATTGTCATCTCTTCCCTGATTCTTAGAATAGTGAAATCGCAAAGGAACGATAGAATTAACAATCAATAAATCAATAAAAGTTTTGGTAATTTTTTTCACTCGCTTTTTTTGAGTTTTTCCAAAATTAAAGTGCGTGTCCCAATAAGGAGATGCTTGAACCTCTAGTAGTTTGTAAATTTCTTCGATCGAATTTACCGTCATAAGCAATTGAAAGAGCCGTGTATTTTGATAATATAATTGCGCGATTTGTGATAACCGTATCGTAGGGAAATTTGCTGGACGGAGTTTATAAAATTGTAAAGGCAGTACTCCTAAAGTACTGAGGTTAAATTTTTGCTTGAGATAGTTGAATTCAGATTGTAACTGGAGTGGGTATGAGTCAATGGTCTCTGGAGGAAGTAATCCCCCCATCCCTAGTAAAAGTGCTTCTAAACGAAACGGTTCTTGGGCATTTTTACGTATCACACTAAAATCAATCGAATTTGCAACTGACTCAAAAGCATCTCCATTGATTTTAGTCCCAAAACTCCTCATTAATAAAATAAAAAGTACTGCTTCCCAGTCTCCATTTGTAATTTCTAGTAAGGTTTGAATACGCAAGGTCCTGCTCTCTAGTCTTTCAAAGAATAAACGTTCTAACCAATTATCAACAATTGTTACTGGGACAGCATCAAAATCTTTCTCGCAATTAATCCACTTTTGTGATTGATTTGCAAATAGTGTTTGATAGTTATTCAACGCTTCTTTTGATACATAATCGGCTAGTTGAAGTGTAGGAATGGAGGTTTTATCTTTTCTATAAATATCAATATCATGTTCCCAAACCACATGCAAGATCACATTTTCATAGGCCGGGTCATTTTCATGACCGTGCACATACCAATCTGACGATTTGAGATGTATCTCTACATTTCCCGCCCATTTTTGATCACCTATCCTAATACTTGCGTTAAAAAAGTCTGGTCCTGCGAGCTCATTATGCTGTCCAACGGATAATAATTGAATAGATTCTTTTGAGGTGGTTTCCGCTTTCGCGAAAGCAAACTTTTTATAATTCCACAAATAGTGTAAAAAATCTTCTTTCATAAGGCTACTAATGGTTGCTCAATTCTCAAGATACTCATTTTGAGGAGATCCATTTTAAATAGTACCAAAAAAAAAACGCAGAATGACTGCGCTTTTCGAGAGTTTCAATACATAAGATTAAATAGCTCCAATAATATCATATTTAGTAATAATATGATGTCCGTCTCCTAAATGTACCAATACAGCATCGTTTTCTTTGGCTATAAGGTTAGTAACTTCCGCTATACTAGCGTTTTTTTGTACTACTGGATAAGGTTTGCCCATAACCTCTTTTATCGGTAAAGTTTCAACATGATTACTTTCGGTAAATGCTTTTAGCAAATCATCTTCATTTACAGAACCTACAAAACCTTTAGCATCTTTTACTGGAATCTGTGAGATTTTAAACTTACGCATACGTCTAATTGCATGAGAAACCAATTCTTCCGTCTTTACCGTAACGAGTGGTTTGTCAATATGACCTTGAACAAGATCTATTGCGGTTTCCACCTTTTTAGATAAGAAACCTTGTTCCTTCATCCAGTCATCATTAAACATCTTACCTACATAGCGACTCCCATGATCGTGAAATAACACTACCACAACATCATCTGGTCCAAATTTGCCTTCTTCATTTAATTGTAGCACTCCCTTGATGGCAGATCCAGCAGAGTTTCCTAAAAACATACCTTCTTCCTTTGCGAGGCGCCTAGTATAAACCGCAGCATCTTTATCTGTTACTTTTGTAAATCCATCGATGATAGAGAAATCTACATTTTTTGGGAGGATGTCCTCTCCTATTCCTTCTGTAATGTAAGAGTAGATTTCATTCTCATCAAAAATACCTGTTTCGTGATATTTCTTAAATACAGAACCATAGGTATCTACGCCCCAGATTTTCACATTTGGGTTTTGCTCTTTTAAATATTTTCCCACACCACTTATGGTACCCCCAGTACCTACACCTACAACAAAGTGTGTAACTTTCCCATCTGTCTGTTCCCAGATTTCTGGACCTGTACTTTGGTAATGCGCTTTAGCATTGCTAGGATTGTCGTATTGATTAACATACCAACTATTAGGTGTTTCTTTAGCTAGTCTTGCAGAGGTAGAATAATACGATCTTGGATCGTCTGGCTCTACATCTGTAGGGCATACAATCACTTCACTCCCTACCGCACGTAAGATGTCCATTTTTTCTTTAGACTGTTTGTCTGAGATCACACACACCATTTTATAGCCTTTGATAATAGCCGCCAACGCAAGTCCCATCCCTGTATTACCAGAGGTGCCTTCTATAATCGTCCCACCGGGTTGTAAGCGTCCATCTGCCTCTGCATCTTCTATCATTTGTAAGGCCATACGATCTTTTACAGAATTCCCAGGGTTAAAGGTTTCATACTTTGCCAGTACTAAACAAGGTACGTCCTCCACAAGGGCATTCATCTTTACCATGGGCGTATTGCCTATCGTTCCTAATATATTTTCGGCGTATTGCATAATCTTTATTTTAGGGTGCAAAGATACTTTTTACAAGATAAAACCCGAGCTGGAAAGTCCAATTTATTGGGATAGATGTGCCTACGCTTTCGCGAAAGCGGAAACCTAATGCTTAGGTATTTTTTACGTATCGATTGAGTCTTCTCAAATAACTACTTGTAGATATGTAGGAGTCCTACATTTAGGCATGGATATAATTCCTTATTTTTGAGGAACAACTATCACTATGGATACCCAATCACCTTTTACAAAAGAAATGCTGCTTCCTCAGGAAGAAATGCTGGAAGTCGAAAAGAAACGAGGCGAGTTATTTATAGGAATCCCAAGAGAGACACACTTTCAAGAGCGTCGTATTTGCTTGACTCCAGATGCAGTTGGAGCGCTTACCGCAAACGGACATCGGGTGATTATGGAGTCAAAAGCAGGTAAAGGAGCGCGCTATACAGATAAAGATTACTCTGAGGCAGGTGCAGAAATTACGAGTGATACTGAAAAGGTATTCTCCTGCCCTATGATTTTAAAGGTGGAGCCACCTTCTCTTGAAGAGATAGAGATGATTAATCCTCAAACGGTGCTGATCTCTGCGCTTCAAATCAAAACACAACACAAATCCTATTTTGAAAAACTAGCAAGCAAGCGTATTACAGCGCTCGCTTTTGAATTTATACGCGATGAGGACGGAACCTATCCAGCAGTACGCACCCTTTCTGAAATTGCGGGTACAGCAGCTGTACAGATAGCTTCAGAGTTAATGTCCAGTAAAGAGGCTGGCACAGGAATGCTCTTTGGAAACATAAGCGGCGTGCCACCTGTAGAAGTAGTGATTATAGGTGCAGGAACGGTAGGTGAATTTGCCGCTAGATCTGCTATTGGTCTGGGCGCCAATGTGAAGGTTTTTGATAATTCTATTACCAAGCTCCGCTGTATACAAACTAATGTAGGCAGACCTTTGTACACCTCTACGTTACAACCTAAGAACTTAGTAAAAGCATTAAAACGCTGTGATGTTGTGATAGGTGCCGTACGCGGTGCAAATAGGGCTCCAGTTATCGTAACAGACCAAATGGTGCAGGGAATGAAAAATGGGGCAGTTATTATAGATGTGAGTATTGATATGGGTGGATGTTTTGAAACTTCAGATATAACATCTCACGATAATCCAACGTTTAAAAAACATGGTGTCACGCACTATTGTGTCCCAAATATACCTGCGAGATTTGCTAGAACGGCATCCATATCACTCAGTAATATTTTTACCCCTTACTTACTAGATATTGCAGAAGAAGGCGGCATTGAAAATAAGCTACGCTTTGACCGAGGATTAAAAAATGGATTGTACTTTTACCACGGAATTTTAACCAAGAAATCGGTAGCAGATTGGTTTGACCTTTCGTATCGTGACATCAACCTTTTGATTTTCTAGAAACCCATGCATCTCCTTAAACGTATCGCCTTTTACTTAGGCGGTTTTTCTATAGGCTTAATCCTATTAGCCTTCTTTTTTAGCGGTAAAAAAACCAGTTGTGCTTATTTTCCAGAGGCTCGTGTACTCAAGCAATTGCGAGCAAAACCCTATACCGTTACACCAGATGTCACATCTTCACTAGCTACTCTACAACTAGATACCGTGACCATTAATCGCATGTTGAAGGTGGGTGATGTAGACTTTGGTGAGAGTGAGACCCGCCGTGAGCCTTGTGGTCATTATGTGATTTATGGAAACTCCCCAGAAGGTAAGGCTCTTAAAATGGAGTTGGAAAACTGCCTAGAGGAAGTGCAAATTATTTCTTTGAATACAGCAGATTAAACTTTCTCAAACAATACAATTCTTTTACAATGAAAAAAACTTTATTGATAGTAATAGCATTTCTACTACAGACTATTGTTCTTGGACAAGAATTAAGCTTTACCACTACAGTGAACTCTCCGTACTGTGCATTCGACTGTAATGGAAGCATTCACATACAAGCGTCTGGAGGTGTTTCACCTTATAGTTTTTCTATAGATGGTGCGAGCTATCAAGCCTCTGGCCAGTTCGATAATCTCTGCTCTGGTTATTATGATGTATATGTAAGAGACTCGGAAAACAATGAAGTTACCGGGTCGATAACTATAGATTCCTTGGATCCTCTTGATGTTACTATAACCTCTATTCCTTCTGGAACTGAAGCTAGTGGAATTATTAATATCGAAGGATTCGGAGGAACTCCGCCCTATATGTATTCTATTGATGGTGTAAGTTATGTCTCTACTAATATTTTTCTTAATTTACCAGCAGCTAACTACGAAGTTTTTGTAATTGATAGCAATGGTTGTATTATAATGGAGTTTATAGCCATAGATATGTTAGATATTGATAACACCCTTACCCAAGATGGAGATCGTTTTACCACCAATATTGAAGCAGACTCTTACCAATGGTACAATGTAGACACTCAAGAGGCTATTGATGGAGAAACGTCTAGAGACTTCAAATCTAATGAGTTAGGAGCCTTTAGGGTTGAAATGACTTTGAATAATGACAACTTTACTACTACAACAAACAATAGCGTTACTGTATCTTCTCCTACCTATGTTGTAACTTCTATCTTAAGTATTGGAGAGATTACAGCTAACCCACTTAAAATTTATCCCAACCCTGCTGATGACTATCTCAACGTACCAGATTTATTTAGGAACAAAAAGTTTGCTATCTATTCTATTTTAGGCAAAAAAGTGCTGTCTGGACATTTCACTAACTCTAGAATCGCAATTGAAAAGCTTAAAACTGGTCTGTATTTTCTAGAAATTGAAGGGAGTCGCGCTGTTAAGTTTATGAAGAGGTAGTTACGATAAGTTATTAAATATCTTTGATCTCGTATGTCTAACTAATGTGATACTTTATCTATAGAATTTTCCAAATTAAATTACATTACACACCTAAAATTATAATAATCAACATTAATTAATATCTAAATTAAAATTAAATGAAAAAACTAACACTAATTCTATCGCTAACTATTTTTAGTTTTACCTCTTGTAGTACTGATGATGACGCTACCAATGAGCAAGATATGTTTGTTGGAACTTGGAACTTATCTATGGGACTTCTAAATGGTGAAGATAGAGATATCATAAACGACTGTAATAGCCGTAGTAATTTTACAATCAATGCAGACGGAACTTTTATTGAAACAGAGTTACTCAACTAGTGATGCAAATTTTGTGAACTAGATTATACAGATCCAGGTACTTGGGAGAACTTAGGAAATAATACTATAGATTAAATTATGATGCAGATGCAGATGGAGACACCTATACAGAAGATGTCATCGTAAATGGAAATTCTTTTTCTGTATATTATGATGATCCTTACGTATATGTTTATACCAAAAGCTAAATTCTTTTTAAAGAAAGATTAAAAAACTGAGTCAAAAATCTGACTCAGTTTTTTACTTTTTGTTTTATTTAGAAAAATAAATCAATGTTGATTTGTAAGAACATAAAAAATAAATTAATTGAAAATAACTAATCTTTTCTTGAATGAGTAAATTATATATCACACGTATTCTACTATGCATGCTAATCATAATTTCTTGTTCTAGGAACAACGATGATTTATCGGTTTCGAATGAGGATAATGAGTCTGATACATCTAGTGGTGGAAACTCCGGCACACCCGATGATGAAGAATCTGATACACCTATATCATCAGGTAATATAACATTATGGTCTACCAAAGAATATAATTCAAGTAATGAGTTGACCTCTTATCAAGACTATCTAATTGAAAATAATAGAATATCTACTCACTCGTCTTATAGAAGGCAAGATAATTTTCAATCAAAGTCGGGAGAAACTTTTTTTTCTTATGAAAATAATAGGCTAATAAGTATGATGGAATTCTATTACGGAACTGAAACACATCAAATTCAGTATGATTTAATTTATGATAGTATTGGCGATTTACAACAATTAAATATTCAGAATGTAAATAATGAATTTGATCAAAAAATTACTTACGAACATACTGGAAATTCTACTCTTTATACAAGATATCGAAGTCAAGATAACGGGTTGACATTTACATTATATCCATTTGGACCTATAATAGAATTTACATTTGATGATAATGATAATTTAATTTTATCAAAACCTCCAGGGGAGATAGGAAGCGACGTGAATTATATACACGCTATAGAGTACGAATACGAAAATTTAAATTTAATGACTGTTTCAAAATATCCGAACACTCAATTGAACTTCACCTATTCAAGCATTGAAAATCCTATAGCGTCAATCTACATTAATACTTTTGGAAAGAAAGGGTTTCACCTAGCCTACTTACCTAACAGCACTTTGTTTTGGCGTAATTTATCTCCAAATATTCTTAATTCTTTAAGTACTTCAAATAATTCTGGAAACTATTCGATTGAAATTGAATCAAGTTCAGACGATTTAACTAAGTTAATTATCAAGAATTTTGATTCAGATGGCTCAATTAATTCTACAGTTATTAATAAATTTGAATATGATTAGGATGAATCTATAAATTAAGAAGCATGAGAAATAACGTTTACTTTTTAGGACTGATAGTATTTGGCACACTCATAAATGCATGTGATTCTGACAGTATTGAAAGACAGGAAGAATTTGATATTAGTCAAAATAGATGGTTAGATTTCAAATCAGAATCAAAAAACTCATATACATATACTGTACGTAACAGTTCATGGGCAGGATTCAGTTCGGAAACCTCAATTTTTGTAGAAAATGGAATTGTAACTCAAAGAGATTTCGAATTAATTCTTACAGATAACACGACCATAGACATTTTAGAGGAAGACCAACAATGGTCTGAAACATTATCTGAAATAGGTTCTCACCCTAACGGAGCCGAAGCTATTACCTTAGATGAAATCTACACGAAAGCAGAAAATAATTGGCTAGTTGAAAGAAATAAAACAACCATTTATTTTGAAACTGATAATGATGGAATGATATCACTCTGTGGCTTTGTTGAAAATAACTGCATAGACGATTGTTTTATAGGTGTGCAAATTATTAGTATTGAATCTCTATAACTGTTAGTTAGGTTATTAAGAAGGGAATTAATATGCTAGTATTCATTATCACACAAAAAAATAAATGGTATTTTTAGTTATAAAACAACTAATTATGAATAACATTGTTAAAACCCTTATTGTAAGCTTCTTACTTATCTCTTGTAAATCTTCTATGTTAGATTCTGGATTAATCGTTAAGACTAGTCCTTATGATGTCGAAACAACGTACAGTAAACTGAAGGATATAATTACTAATAACCCCAACCTAACCCTCTTATTAGATTTAGATCACAGCAAAAATGCTGCTTCTGTAGATTTAAATCTTGAGCCTACGAGAGTACTTATGTTTGGAAATCCAAAGCTAGGCACTCCACTTATGAAATCTAATCAAAGTATTGGTATTGATTTACCGCAAAAGATTCTCATCTATGCGTCTCCGTCTTCAGGAACGAAGATTTCTTATAATGACCCAATGCACCTTAAGAAAAGACACCATATATCGGGTAATGATGATGTATTTAAAAAAATAAGCAAAGCGCTAGATGACATCACGAATAAAGTGATTACAGCGAAATAAAATATATTTCATCATTCATAAAAACGAAAACCCCTCTAAAAGCATTTCGCTAGTAGAGGGGTTTTTTTGCTTTCGCGAAAGCGAAATTTTACTTATTTCAAAGTACCATATGTTTTTGCATACGATAACATTTGCTCTTCAAAAGACTGTGGCTGCTCTACTATAAATCCAGTGATCTCCTCACCTTCCATGGTAGGTACAATCATAGGGTTTACAAAACCGCTATAAGCTGCGCTCTTAAACTGCTTGTTACGGTCTAATACTTCTGCATGCATCATTTGATCTACTTTTACTCCGTAGTCTTCTACTAGGGCTTTTGCCGCTTCATAATCACCTTCTGATGTGATGCGCTGCGTCTCTCTTAGCAATTCGCCAAAAATCCCACGTAACTTCTTATAATCTGTAATGTTGTAATACGTCTTACCATCACGGGTAACTTTCTCTATTACATTTTCTTCTTGACCTCTTTCAAAAGCCCAAGCACTTACCCACTGGCGATTTACCATGTGTGCCTCCTCTACATCATCACCTAATTCTAAGCGAATAAGTTGAGTCACCAATCCATTACGGATATATCCATCATAGGCTGCTTTACCAGTTTTCTCCCAATCCTCAACTAGACCTATCTCTTGTAATTTAGGATCCATTAAATAATAAAGGCCAAATAAATCTGCACGACCTTCTTCTATGGTAGACTTGTAGCGCTTCAGTGTTTCTTTAGGTGTACCTACTCCTTTATTAATCTGTCCAGAAGCGTGTCCTACTACCTCATGTAAAGCAGTATGTAATTTGTCACCTAGCTGTCCATATTTTTCTTCTAATTCAATTTCTTCCTCATCATGAGCAAATTCTTTTAGACGTCCAGAACCTCCAGCGTTGTTGTAAGCATTTATGATATTACCCAAGGATACAGATTTACTTCCGTGTGTCTGGCGTATCCAGTTATTGTTAGGTAAGTTCACTCCTATAGGTGTAGACGGTGATGCATCACCAGCCTCTCCAGCTACGATTACCGTTTTATAAGATACTCCTTTTACACTATCTTTTTTATGCTCCTCCATTAATGGTGAATTGTCTTCAAACCATTGTGCATCTGTAGAAAGTGCTGCCATCTTTTTGGACATATCAAAATCTTTAATCTGCACAATTGTTTCGTAAGAACCTTTGTACCCCTTTGGGTCGTTGTAAACTTCTATGAAACCATTTATCCAGTCAATATTTCCTTCTGTAGATGTCGCCCATGCGATACAATACTCATCCCAAGTTTGTAAACTACCAGTTTTGTAATACTCAATAAGCAATCCTAAAGCTTCTTCTTGTTTAGCGTTTTCTGCAACGCCTTTTGCTTTTTCTAGCCATCCAATAATATTATCGATAGCTGCTCCATATAAACCTCCACTTTTATAGACTTGCTCTACTAGTTTTCCATTCTCTTTAACTAAGCGAGTATTAAGTCCTTTTTCAATAGGAGTATCTGCATCTACTTTTATAGCCTCATAATATTTTTCAACCTCGGCAGTAGTTACGTCTGGTCCATAAAAATTAATAGCGCTTTCTAAAACGATATCTGCATCTTTGGAAAGATTTACTTTTTTATTGTCTTCATCGTTAAAAATGACATCAAAAGCCTCTCCCTCTAGCATTGCTCCACTGTCTGTAACAAGCTTCTGAAGGTAGTCTGCAGAAAATCCTGGCTTTAACTTCGCATTACTGTAATGATGATGTATTCCGTTTGAGAACCAAACACGTTTCAAATAGGTTACAAAAGCATCCCAATCTTCTCCATTTTTTTCAACTGCTTCAGATGTATAGATTGTCTCTAAAGCAGTACGAATTGCTAAATTATGACGATAGTTTTGTGCCCACATAATATCACGACCAGCTAGACCAGCTTGTGTCATATAGTATACTAATTTTTGCTCTTTTAAAGTAAGCTCCTCAAAACCTGGTATTTGATAACGTAAGATCTTGACGTCTGCAAATTGATCTACGTTGTAGTCAAAAGAGTTTTCTGTTTCCGCTTTCGCGAAAGCATTCTCTTCTTTTTTTTCTTCTACACAACCCACTGCAAGCATTGAAGCTATCGCAAGGGCGTACATTCCATTATATTTCATTTTAAATTTGTTAGAATTTCCCGTAAATATACAAAATGCAACATCCATAAATTTGATTATCTTTAACACCTAACCAATCCCCAAACCAATGAAATTTCTAAAACTCCTCCTCTTTCTTATACTCATTGTAGTAATTGCTGGTGCACTTTACTTTGCTACCCAAGACGGATCTTATCAAATTGAAGCCACTCGTGAGATGAATGTTCCACAAGAAGTGGTTTATGATATTGTGAACGAATATAAAACATGGGAAGAATGGGGTCCTTGGAAAAAACAAGAGCCTACAATGGTTTTCAACTATGCAGAAAAAACAGCTGGTGAAGGCTCCTCTTACACATGGCAAGGAGAAATGGATGGCGGGATGACCACGACTAAAACCATCCCTCATACAAGGATTGAGCAAATTATGACCTTAGATACTCCTGGTGGAGCGCGCACTTCTCAGGTATACTGGGATTTTGAAAGTACAGACAATATGGCTACCAAAGTAAAATGGGGAATTACTGGAGATCATACACTCATGGATAAAATTTATTATGCCTTTTCTGGTATGGACTTTAATGGAGCTATGAAGAAGATGTTTGAAATAGGATTAAATGGTCTAGAAAAAGCGGCAAATGAAGAAATAAAAAAATATACTATTAATATGGATGGTATAACCCAATTTAGCGGTGGTTTTTACATTTCTAGAACAACCTCTGCAAAAGCGCAGGCAGTTGCACAAATCATGTCTCAAAATTATCGCGGTATTCAAGAATTTATGAAGGTTAACAACATTACAGCGTCCGGAATGCCTTTTACTATCTACAACGAGACTTTTGAAAATGGAGATGTGATCATGACAAATGCTGTACCTGTGCGTGAAAAAATTGTAGTAGCCGGTGCCGCAAACGTGTTGAGTGGATACATGCCAACCGTAACGGCAATAAAAGCTACCCTAAAAGGAAATCATGTAAACTTAAGAGAAGCTAGGGGAATCGTCATGCAGGAAGTAGCTAATAAAAAATATGCTCTTGGGGAAGAGAATCCTTTTGAAGTTTACGTAACAGATCCTCAAAATTACCCTAATCCAGCAGATTGGATTACTGAAATTTACGTACCTATTAAAAATCTAGAATAAATAGATTTGAAAGCATTACTAGCAGTTTTTATAGGTGGCGGAACTGGCAGTATCGCCAGATATTTACTAGGCAAACTTCTCAACAGTAGCCCCACAGGTTTTCCTTACGGAACATTTGCTGCTAATGTATTAGGGAGTTTAATTATCGGTGTGATTCTTGGTTGGGCTCTTAAAAACAATACGATCAATAGTCAGTTCACACTTTTACTTGCTACAGGTTTTTGTGGAGGTTTTACCACCTTTTCAAGCTTTGCTTATGAGAATCATTTACTGCTAAAATCTGGTGATTTGTTAACATTTGCCATCTATGCCATCGCTACTTTTGTGATCGCAATCTTAGCGGTTTTTGGAGGCATAGCCATATCCAAAGCAATTTAATATGAACCCTCAAAATCTTTTACTCCAGCTCTTATAAATATATGGAGATCATTTTCCTCGGGAGGAATAGGGCAATTATAACCTGTGATATATGCACAATATGGATTATAGGCCTTATTAAAGTCTATGATGAGTAAATCGTGAACAATATCTTCTAAAACAAGATCTATATAGCGGCCACCACCATACGAGCCATTGCCGCTGGTTAAGTCTGTAAACGGCAAAAACAAACTGTTGCCATACTTTTCATCTGGATGAGCTTTGTAATAGGTATTTTGATAAATAGGTAGGGTATGCATACTGCCCTTCAAATTAAAATTAGCCATTCCATACATTACATATTCTCGTGTAAGACCAGAAGATAATTGCATGTTGAACGGGATCGCAGTAGGAGTTTTTTTCAAGGTAGCACTTACGCGAAAGCTACTGTCTATTTCATAAAATTTCAATCCTTCAAAAGATATTAATTGCTCTTTTGATAAGATTGAGGTATTTGCGTTTTGATAGGTTTCTGAAAGGGAGTCATGGTATTTAGTAATAATATTTTCGTAATCTGATTGCGCAGAAAGAGCGTTTGCAACTAATAGTGACAGGACATATAAGAAAGTTTTCATAGTAGCTAATGGATTAAATTAGAGTTTAATTCGCTTTTTCATATTCTCCACAATGTTAAATGCAGCTGGACACATCTTCATATTCTCCAAAGTGAGTTTTGATATCTGTTGAAATTTTTTTCTATCAGTATGAGGGAACTCTCGACATGCCTTAGGTCTCACCTCATAAATTGAACAGTAATTATCGGCTCCTAGAAAAGAGCAAGGTGTCTCTTGAAGTACATAATCGCTATCTTCATCTACACGCAAATACATGTTGATAAAATCAAAGGATTTCATTTTAAAATGTTTTGCAATACGGTCTATATCTTTATCTGTAAATAAAGGACCCGTTGTTTTACAACAATTTGCACACGTCAAGCAATCTGTGCACTCAAACTCCTCCTCATGGAGTTCTTTCATGATATAGTCTAAGTTTTTTGGGGGCTTTGCACGCAGTTTTGCAAAAAACTTTTTGTTCTCATTCTGCTTATCTTTGGCAAGCTGTGGGAGGGCCTTTAAAATATCATCCATCACACAAAGGTAATCATAATGCTATGGGAAAAAAGACAGATATTTTTGGGAGTGCACTTACAGATTATTGGAATGGCATCCATTCTGAAGGTATTATGGTACACTCCTCTATCGCCGAAGATGATGAAATTCCCGTCCCTTATTTGTTTAGAGAATTTCAGGAGATGCCAGTCATTGAACAAAAAGCGCTACAGTTATGCAAAGGAAAAGTATTGGATATAGGTTCAGGCGCAGGCAGCCATAGTTTGTGGTTACAAGAAAATAACCTAGATGTGACAGGTATAGATATTTCTGAAGGTGCTGTTACGCTTTCGCGAAAGCGAGGTGTTATTAATTCAATTCACGGCTCAATTTTAGAGCATTTTCAAACCTACGACACTTTACTTTTACTGATGAACGGAACGGGGATTTTTGAGCGTGTAAATAAAGTGGATACGTATTTAAAGCATTTAAAATCTTTACTTTACCCAGAAGGACAAATCCTTATAGATGGCTCTGATATTGCTTATATGTTTGAAGACGAAGATGGTGGTTTTTGGTTAGATACACATCGAGATTATTATGGTGAGGTGACTTATGAATTGAGTTACAAAGGATCGCGTAGCCCCTCTTTTGACTGGCTTTACCTAGATTACAATAAATTATTGTGGTATGCTGAGAAAAATGGATTGCGCTGCGAAAAGATAGTAGAAGGTGACCACTATGACTATCTAGCGCGATTAACTCATTTTCCTAACTAAATGATGAGTATAGAAAATATTTTGTTGATTTTTGCGATATAGAAAAGTAATTAGATATTAATATTTTATGAAATTAAACAAGTGGTTACTATGTTGTAGTATTATTTCTCTATTAGTTATAAGCTGTACTGACGACGACCCCAACCCAATAGTAAATACTACTGGAAACAAACAACCACTAGGAACATCAGCTAATGAATTACTGAGCGCAGATATCTTTACAAGTGCCAGAGTGGAGGTTGCCTATGTGGAAGGTTCTAGACCTACTCAAGAGACCATTGATTTATTGATTCCATATCTAGAACAACGACTTAACAAGCCAGATGGTATCACCATAGTACAATCTGTAATCACCTCAGATCAAGAAGCCCCTTATGATATAAATGAGATTGTTGCTATAGAAGAAGCTCAAAGAACTGTCTTCAATAGTGGTGACGAAATTGGTATTTGGGTCTTTTTTGCAGATGGAAATAGCCAAACTGATAGTGGAAATTCTGTGGTATTAGGTACTGCCTATAGAAATACGTCCATGGTATTGTTTGAAAAAACATTTAGAGATCTAGAAAGCTCTAATAATTTAGACGGAGATCGTACCATTATTGAAACAGCTACATTGAGACATGAGTTTGGTCATTTGTTCGGTCTAGTGAATAGTGGAACACCTCTAACATCTAATCATGAGGATGTAGACAATAAAAGACATTGTGAGGTAACGGATTGTTTAATGTATTTTCAAACAGTCACTAATGTTTTCGATATGGCTGGAATAAATAGTATACCAGATTTTGATTCACTTTGCATTGCAGATCTGCAAGCAAATGGCGGTAAATAAAATTTTATAATTGAAATGTAATTTAAAGAGGGGTTTGACAAATGTCAAACCCCTCTTTATTGTAATATTTCTTGAAAAAGTACTATTAGTCTTCTAACATAACATCTATGGCGAAAGGGACTTCTTCTAATTCTAGATCCTCATTATATTTTAATAAATATACTGCATCATTTAAAAAACCTCCCTTTACGTTTTTACGATATCTAAATTTATTCTCTATATAATCTGTCTCTATACCAGTCATGGCCGCAGAGTATAAGTCATTTGCGTACGTTACTCTTAATAATGTATCAAACATTAGATCATACCCTGTAATAGCGTAATCACTAGGGCTTATGCCGTACATGTCTTCATAAGAATTAACAAAACCCTTAACCGTTGAATATTTATATTCTTTATTTACAGATGGAAAGTGAAATTGTAGATTGCGTAAATGAGTATGTTGTATCTCATCACTATCATACGCATTCCCTTTATTAGTGGTAAATAAAACCACCTTTTTTGTGCCTACTTGTGCATTAAGACTCGTGGTTACATTGCTGATGAGTGGGATGTCATTACTCTCTAAAATTACCCAGTTTTCTAATTCCTCAGATAGCTGCGTTGCTATGTCACCCGTATAAAGGTACAGGCCTTTGTCTCCACTGCGTGGTTCCACAGATTTGGCTTCTGGAAAAAGTGATACAATTTGTTGTCTAGCTTTAGTGTTTTTTGAATCAGCGATAATAACTATGTTTTTATCTACGCCGTACGTTTTTAGATAAGACAACATTTTATCCCTTTGTAACTCCTCACTTGGTCTCGATATAAATACATTATTTTTACCATCAACAACACTTGACATAGGGGATATGATAGGGATATTACGACCTTTTAAAAGATTAGACACACGATTAATATTACTTCCTAACAATGGTCCTATTATGGCTTGCGTATTTTGAAAATTATTAGAAAGCACGATTTCCTCAACTTTGCGTGCATTAGTTGCAGCGCCTTCTTTCAAACTGTATGCTGTATCATAGGTGTCAATTATAGTAGAAATTCCCGCTTTCTTTGCATCATTTATTGCCATAAGCATCCCTGAATACAGGTCTAAAGATAATCTTAGAATACGATCATCTTTGAGTAATTGCTCATTTACGTTTGAGCTGTCCTGTCTTACACGATCTACCCCAAAAGGGAGCATAATCGCAATACGCTTTGTAGTAAAATCATTTAAACTATCGATAAGTCTTACTTTACGACTGTTAGAGATATCTACATTTACATTCACTAATCCCTCAGACTGAGGATTTATAGAACCTGTTGTTCCTTTAGGTACAACCAGAACCATTCCTTCTTTCAATCCATCTACAAGTGATGGGTTAAGAGCTTCAAGTTCATCTTGCTCCATCTCAAAGAGTCTCAATAAACTGTACATCGTATTGCCTTTTACAACTTCATAAATGGCATATTTTTCAGAGTCAATAATGGAACTTTTTGCAAAATTATCCTTTGGTACTTTTAGAATTGCTCCTTCTACAAGACCAAGTTTAATTTGCGGATTCAGTAGTTCAAGTTCCGAAATAGGAATTCCATATTTACGAGCGATACCATATTTGGTTTCCTTTGCAACGACATTGTGGACGACATACTCTCTTTTTAATTTTAGAGAATCCGTTTTTCCAGCGACAGGATTTAAAGTAGTAGCAGTAGATGTATAATTAATAGGAATTCTAATTTTATCCCCTTTCTGTAATCCTTGACTATAGAGCTGTGTGTTATATTTTTTTATGACATCTTGTGGAACGCCATATTCTTTAGAGATACCATATAATCCCTCCCTACGTTTCACTTTGTGAACCTTAAACTTGAGATCTTTCTCTATAACAGGGACTTGCTGCGATACTTTAGAAGCTGTTGCAGGGAGTATTAATACAAGACCTTCATAAATTCCCTCCTTAGCATCAGGATTCAGTTTAGTAATTTCGGCTTGATCAATATTATATTTTTTTGAGATACTGTATACAGTTTCTCCTTTTACAACTTGATGAGACACAAACTTTTGATACGATGGTGTTTCAATTGTTACAGGTGCTGCACTTGTACACGCTTTCGCGAAAGCGCAACAAAAAACTAAAATTCCTACTATTAAATACTTCTTCATATGCTTATTTTATTCCCACTCTATTGTCGCAGGAGGCTTAGAACTGATATCATATACCACTCTATTAACGCCTTTTACTTTATTAATTATATCATTAGATACTTTTTGCAAAAATTCATAGGGTAAATTAACCCAATCTGCCGTCATACCGTCCGTACTTTCTACTGCTCTCAAAGCAACACACTTTTCGTAGGTGCGCTCGTCACCCATTACTCCCACTGAATTTACTGGAAGCAACATTGCTCCAGCTTGCCATACCTTATCATATAACCCCCATTCTCTGAGACCATTTATAAAAATAGCATCCACCTCTTGTAAGATACGTACTTTTTCTAGTGTGATATCTCCTAAAATTCTAATGGCTAATCCAGGTCCCGGAAAGGGATGTCTTCCTAATAACGCTGCAGGCAGACCCATACTAGCTCCTACTCTGCGAACTTCATCTTTGAAAAGCATTTTGAGAGGCTCTACCACTTTCAATTTCATATAATCTGGCAAACCACCTACGTTATGGTGGGATTTTATAGTTGCACTAGGTCCTCCCGTTGCGCTTACAGATTCTATAACATCAGGATAAATAGTACCCTGACCTAACCACTTTGCGTTCTCCACTAACTTACTTTCATCATCAAAAACCTCGACAAATACGCGACCAATAGCTTTTCGCTTTGTTTCAGGATCGCTTTCTCCTTCTAAGGCTTCCAAGAAACGTGCCGAAGCATCTACTCCTTTTACATTAAGCCCCATCCCTTCGTATTGAAGCAATACTTCTGAGTATTCGTTTTTTCTCAACAATCCATTATTAACAAAAATGCAATACAAGTTTTTTCCTATTGCCTTGTGTAACAACGTCGCAGCTACCGTACTATCTACACCTCCCGAAAGACCTAAAATAACTCTGTCATCACCTAGTTGGCTTTTTAAATTTGCAACTGTAGTCTCAACAAAAGCATCTGGTGTCCAAGTTTGTGCTACTCCCGCAATAGTTACTAAAAAATTTTCCAATATTTTTTTACCATCGGTAGAGTGATAGACTTCTGGGTGAAATTGTATACCATAGGTTTGCTCTCCATCTATCTTATATCCTGCATTTTCTACATCATGTGTGGAAGCTATTTTTATAGCCCCTGCAGGTAATTGTTTAATTGTATCACTGTGACTCATCCATACCTGACTACTCACACTCACATCTTTAAGAAAAGGTTCTTCTTCTGCCACAAAAGACAAATTTGCTCTACCATATTCTCGCGTACTACTTTGACCCACTTCTCCGTCATAAAAATGTGCGAGATATTGTGCTCCATAACAAACACCTAATAATGGTTTCTTACCTTTTATTTGTGATAAGTCTGGATGTGGCGCATCTTCCCCTCGCACAGAATGTGGCGAGCCTGATAGAATTACAGCTTTATAATTTGATAAATCTTCTGGAGGTTTGTTATAAGGTTTGATCTCACAGTAAATATTTAATTCACGTACTCTGCGAGCAATAAGTTGTGTATACTGAGACCCAAAATCTAGAATAAGGACGTTATTTTGCATAAACAAAAATAACAAAGTTTACAGCAGTTTTCCTCTTTAGAGAATAGAAAATATGTGAATTTTTGGACTTAATAGTAAACACACTATTTTAGACTAGTATGTTAGTTTAATTCCCAAGCTGTAAATGAATCCAGTGCTACTGGAACCAATAGTATTTTAAAGTCAATTACGTGTGATGTGATTAAGATATCTTATTAAGTCTTTTCGGAAGATTTGAGAACAGGTTGATGTGCTACTACATGTGATAATACAATTTGGGTTTTTGACTCTCCGTAAGTAATCACTACATCAATAAATTTCTCTAAATGTTTTTGATCTCTCAAAACCACTTCCATAACAATATTTTCATTCCCCGTTATTCGATAACAGTTGATGACTTCTTCCCATTTTTTAACGTTTTCTAAAAAGGGTTTTAGTTTTCCCATAAATGCTCTTATCGTAATAATAGCTTTGAGTTGATACCCAATCATTTCTGAAGCAATTACAGCCCTATAACTTTTAATAATACCTGCATCTTCCATCTTTCGTATACGTTCTGCAACAGCTGGTGAACTTATACCTACAGTTTTCCCTATAGCTGTATTTGATTGTCTTGCATTTACTTGTAAGCACTTCAAAATTCCATTATTAATGCTATCTACCACCATATTTAAAGTATTTATTCAAAAATAGCTAATTTTTAAAGTAATTAATTAATTCACGATACTATTTAAACAACTATTTTCAAGAGTGGGTGTATTTTTAGCTCATTATGAGATATGAATCATTTACTGCTTCTAACCAAGTACCAACTGTACAAAAGCTATCTATTTATAGGAATGCTTTGGAACTATTTACACTTTCGCGAAAGCTAAGATTAAATCAGCATGCTTTATCTCAAAATGTAGATGTGCACCTTTTTAAAACTCTTTACGAACAATTACTTACAGCCACTATATCGTTGCCTTTTACCATAGCACAAGCTTCTGTGACAAAGGAGTATTCCAAAAAAATCTACTTTCAAAAAAGCATTGCTAATAGCCTTCATACTCTTGACCATACATGTCATGAAATGTCTTCAATATATCAATCTCATAAAAAAGAGATGCATCAACTCAACAATGCACTAAAAAAACTCAAAGGAAGATTTCAAATTTGGTCTGTCCAACTGACACAACAGAATTAATACGATCTTTTATAAACTTTAAGAATCCTATGTTAAAAATTGTTAAGTAGATAAGCACAAATTGATTATCAGATTAAATTTATTCTACTAATCAATATCTATAAAATAATGAGAGACATTTTATCACTTATCATCGTACTGTTAATAATCGGATGGCTTGTAGGCTATTTTGGTTTCGGAGATGCTGTAGGAAGCCTTATCCACATCTTATTAGTAATTGCAGTTATTGTAATTATTTTCAGACTTATTTCTGGGAGAAAATTATAATTCGACTTTAAAACAACCTAAAATTAAATCATGACTAAACGTTTTTTAACAGTTGCTGCTATTACTTTATTTACACTTTCATTGACAAGCTGTAGAGAAGAAACCAAAGCAGAGAAAATGGAAGATGCTATGGAAGATGTAGCAGATGACGTTGAGGATGCAGTAGATTAAATTTATATTTACAAACTGCAATCATAGTATCCGCGTGATATTAGAAAAATTATTCAAAGCCGCTTCTAGAAAGCGGCTTTTCTATTTTATCTAAAATATCAATTTGATTAGTACTTATAATTAAAAATATAAGCTGTATTTAAAAAAAACTTGTCCATTATATTATCGCCTTATGCTCCTTATTAACTATAACCTAAAATATTTTTCCTTTTCGTTTTGAAGTTCTATGATTTTTTTACAGCTACTACTTCTATTTCAATTTTTGCCCCTCTTGCGAGCGCTTTGGCAGCAAAGGTTGTCCGTGCGGGTTTTTGAGGAAAATAGGATTCATATATAGCATTGAACACTTGAAAATCCTCCATAGAATCAAGTATCACAGTAGTTTTAACCACATCTTTCATAGTTAAATTGTGATAAACTAATACCGCATTAATATTTTCTAACGTTTGGTTCGTTTCTGCAGCTATACCCCCATCTATTAATTGACGTGTCTTATGATTCATTCCTATCTGTCCTGATAGAAAATACATAGTACCTACTTGGACAACATCAGAAAAAGGAAGATTTTGTTTTTGAGGCTCGTGTGATTTATGATAAACGGGAGCTGCCTTTGTTGCTTCTTTTATAGCTGTTTTTTGTATTCGATTTTGGTCACAAGATTGAATACAAAAACTACAAAGTAATACGACTATTAAATGAGAGATCATTTTTTTCATAGTGATAATTTGATAATAAATGTACGGGTAAAATCGTAACACTCTTTTATAGATTATGTATTTTTAATTTCTAAAATTGGTTGTGAGAGGTACGCTTTCGCGAAAGCAAATACACGCCCCACCTAAATTGGACTCATGGAAAAAAAACAAGAATTTCTAAATTTTATAAATACAGGTAACACCTTTAAAGGGGACTATATTACCATGGGTGCAGCGATGTTGGATGGGGAGACAATTACAAATGCGCACGTTAAGATTCCTCTTAAAACCCTAAACCGCCACGGACTCATTGCGGGTGCTACTGGTACGGGTAAAACGAAAACACTCCAAGTTATCTCCGAAAATTTATCTGATAAAGGGATTCCAGTGTTGTTAATGGATATGAAAGGAGACCTCTCTGGTATTGCCAAAGCGAGTGACGGACATCCAAAAATTAATGAACGTCACGAGAAAATAGGCATCCCTTTTGAACCCAAAGATTTTCCTGTAGAGCTACTGACACTATCAGAACAAAATGGGGTGAGACTTAGAGCTACGGTTAGCGAATTTGGCCCTGTACTTTTCTCTAGAATTCTTGATGCTACAGCAGCACAGTCCGGAATAATCTCCATATTGTTTAAATACAGTGACGATCATAAATTACCACTCTTAGATCTTAAAGATTTCAAAAAGATATTGCAATATGCAACTAATGAAGGTAAAGAAGAAATAACTCAAGAATATGGACGAATTTCTGCAGCCTCTTCTGGTTCTATTTTACGTAAAATTGTAGAATTAGAACAGCAAGGAGCAGATATTTTCTTTGGTGAAAAATCTTTTGACACAGATGACCTTACTCGTAGAACAAAGGATGGTAAAGGCTTTATCAATGTGATTAGACTCACAGATATTCAAGACAGGCCTAAGTTATTTTCTACCTTTATGTTGAGCTTACTAGCAGAAATCTATGCCACTTTCCCAGAGCAAGGCGATAGTGATCAACCAGAATTAGTGATCTTTATAGATGAAGCGCACCTTATTTTTAACGAAGCTTCTAAGGCATTACACAGTCAGATAGAAAGTATTGTAAAATTAATACGTTCAAAAGGAGTTGGAATTTATTTTGTAACACAAAACCCCACAGATATTCCAGAAGGGGTATTAAGTCAGCTCGGGTTAAAAGTGCAACACGCTCTTCGAGCATTTACAGCCAAGGATCGAAAGGCTATCAAACTCACTGCCGAAAATTATCCAGATTCTCCCTACTACGATACTAAAAGTGTCTTAACTTCGCTGGGTATAGGAGAGGCGTTAATTTCTGCCCTTGATGAAAAAGGACGACCAACTCCACTTGCTGCTACCCTATTGAGAGCTCCTATGTCGCGCATGGATATTCTAACAGAAAAAGAAATTCAAGGAATAAATGACCGCTCTGAGTTAGTTGAAAAATATAACGAAGAAATAGACAGAGAGAGTGCCTATGAACTATTACAGAAAAAAATAGAAAAAGCCAATGAAGCTGAGGCAAAAGAAAAGGCAAAAGCAGAACGTGCAAAAGCTTCCAAAACGACCAGCAGATCAAGAAATACACAAAGCGCTACCTCTAAGGCCTTAGTTAAAGTACTCACTAGTGCCACGGTAATTCGTGGTGTCTTTGGAATTCTCGGAAAAATGTTAAAATAAATTTATTATTATCTCAATGAAAACTTACCTCACCCTTGCCGCAATTTCTATTACGCTCATATCTTGTAGCGATTCAAACAAGTACGAAATTACAGCAGATAGCGTTGGACCGTTGTCTAAGAATACGACAATAAATGAGCTTTACTCCGTCTTTGAAAAGGATAGCCTTGTAGACGACAGCGGTAGTACAGATTTTAGGATTCCGCAGGGAGAAGTGACTATCTATGAGAAAGGTGGTAAAAAATTATTAAAACTCACACCAGAGAAAAACACTACAGATTCAAAAATTAAGTACATCCAGGTATTTGACAATAGATTTAAAACCAGTGAGGGAATTACAGTAAAAAGCACCTTTAAGGATATTCAAGACAACTATAAGATACGATCTATAGAAAACCTAATAGGTGCCATTGTGATATTTGTAGAACAGAGTGACGTTTATTTTACGATTGACAAAAAACATCTTCCTGGAGATTTAATGTTTAACACAGAATCAAAAATTGAACTATCACAAATTCCAGATGAGGCACCTATCAAATACTTACAAATAGGATGGGAATAGAAAAGAAATATAAACTACAAAAACAACCCTTTGTAGTACCTACAGATGATGGCAAACTCATAGAAGAGCATTGGGGAAAGGCAACAGATGGAAATTCTGAGATCAGTATTGCACATATGATAGCACCTCCGGGATGGAGCGAACCTTTCCAAACTCCTGAGTTTGATGAATACACGTATATCATTAAAGGAAAAAAGCAATTTATTATTGAAGGAGAAACTATAGTGCTGCAAGCCGGCCAAAGCATCAAAATAGCTAGAAACACGAGAATACAATACAGCAATCCTTTCGAAGAGCCTTGTGAATACGTAGCAATTTGCACTCCAGCTTTTTCACCAGAGTCCGTACACAGAGAATGAGATTTATTTGACTCACTCGACAACTAACAAGCATAGCTACCCTAAACTAAACAGCATCTTTACATTGAAAAAGACCTTTCAAAAATTCCTTCCCAGAGCGATTGGAGCAAAAATTAATGCAGTAAGCCTTTATGATAGGAAAAAAGCTGCTAAGCAGGCATTTTATATATTTTGTACTCCAAGAGCTGGGCGTGTATCAGAAGAGCAAGATTCATATTTACATCCTGCAAAATCTTTGATTTTAGAGAATGATAAGAATAAAATTCAATGCTATCACTGGCCTGGTACAGGGAAAAAACTGCTTCTCATACATGGGTGGGAAAGTAATACGTACAGATGGCATCTTTTAATTGAAGAACTACAAGCAAAGCAATATGATATTTATGCTATAGATGCACCTGCTCATGGTCATACTTCTGGACGTATATTATATGTTCCACTATATGCAGCAGCTATAGAAAGTGCGGTAAAGAAGTTTCAGCCAGAGGTGATCATCGCACATTCCATCGGAGGACTGGCTACCATATTTCATACGTATCATTATTGTCCAAAAATCCTCAAGAAGTTAGCACTTTTAGGCTCTGCATCTGAGTTGTCAGAAATAATGAGAGATTATAAAAAGATTTTAAGGCTCAACAACCGCACGATGAACGCTTTAGAGCAACTGGTCATCAAAAGGTTTGGTTTTAATTTTAAAGATTTTTCTGGAGCCGCTTTCGCGAAAGCGATACAAATACCCACCCTGCTGGTGCATGATAAATATGACCGCATCACGCCTGTAGAGGCTTCACGAGCTATACATAAAAGCATAGAAGGTAGTACGCTTATAGAAACAGAAGGATTTGGACATTCCTTGCATCAAAAGGAAGTGAGAGAAGAAGTGTTACGCTTTATCGAAAACTAGTGCAAGTCAGACCAAAAGACTACAACTCCTCGTTTAAATCTTCAACGGTGTTATCATTAAGATTATTCAGGTCCATACCTGCATAAAACCCTAAAGGTTCATCAATGATGAGCTTAACTTGAAAGGCAATTTGCCCTGTGTGATAGGAAAAATGTTCTACAGCGTGAAGGATCAATCCTATTCCAGAAAATTCAAACCCTTGAACTTTCTTTTTTTCCAAAAGCTTTTCCTCTGTAGCTTCGTCTATGATGCTATTTACTTTAGAGGTGATAAATAATAATTTTTGAAGTAATTCATCACGGGTAAATCCGTCTTCAGTGGAGAATTCTAGCTCGCGATCGCGATTATCTTCTTCACCTCCTACTCCAGAAATAACATACTGTTTGAGGTTGCCACAAATGTGCAATAAAATGTTACCTAGTGTAGGCAAAGATCTATTCTGTTTGGTCCAGATTTCTTCCTCCTGAATTTTTGAAAGTGCAATACTCACCATACGCACACTTTCGTCTATACGGTAAATGGCATTGCTCTTAAATTCTTTATTCCCTGCTGTCGTCATGTGCCTTTAGTTCTTAGATACAATAAAATTTTCTAGCTCTTTGAGCGAAATTCTATTTTCATAAATCGCTTTTCCTATAATCGTTCCCTCACAACCTAAAGCGGCTAGTTTAGGTAATTCGGCAAAGGTAGAAATTCCCCCAGAGGCAATTAATTTTATGGGAGAATCTTTAGAAAAATTTAAGGAAGCTTCAAGAATTTCCTCGTACAAATCAAAACTAGGACCCTCCAACATGCCATCCTTGCTAATGTCTGTACAAATCACATAGCGCGCTCCTTTTTCTTGGTACCTCGTGATAAACTCTACCACATCATCATCAGACTCTTCTAGCCAACCAGACACCGCGATTTTACGATGGTGTGCGTCTGCCCCTAATATAATGTTATCACTCCCATAGGTGTTTAACCAATTTATAAAAGTGTCAGGTTCCTTTACAGCAATGCTTCCACCCGTGATTTGAGCTGCGCCACTATCAAAAGCGATCCTTAAGTCGTCGTCTGTTTTAAGACCTCCACCAAAATCTACTTTCAAACTCGTTTTTGAAGCAATTTCTTCAAGAATTTTGTGGTTTACAATGTGCTTACTTTTAGCCCCATCGAGATCAACTAGGTGGAGATACTCAATCCCGTGCGCCTCAAACTGCTTGGCAACCTCCAGCGGATTCTCGTTGTATACTTTTTTTGTACTGTAATCGCCTTTAGAAAGGCGCACACAAGCGCCTTCTATGATATCTATGGCAGGAATAATTCTCATATCTCTAAAAAATTTCTAAGTATTTGTTCGCCCACGTTGCTACTTTTCTCTGGGTGGAATTGGGTGCCGTAAAAGTTATTTTTTGCTAAGGCACTACTATATTCCACTCCGTAGGTGGTCATTGCAATCGTTTCCTCTGTGATAGGAACATAATAACTATGCACCATGTATATAAAAGATTTTTCAGGAGTGTTTTTGAAAAGTGATGATTGTAGATTCTCAATGGTGTTCCACTGAATTTGTGGCACTTTTACGCTTTCGCGAAAGCGTAACACGTCTACCTCAAAAATACCAAGCCCGGTGGTATCTCCCTCTTCTGAACGTGCACACATCAATTGCATTCCTAAACAGATTCCTAAAACAGGTTGTGAAAGTGTAGGGATCACTGTATCCAGACCGGTATCCCTCAGCTTTTGCATGGCACTACTCGCCTCGCCTACCCCAGGGAATATCACCTTATCTGCCGCTCTTATTTCAGACTCTTGGTCACTCAAAGTAGCAGTATATCCTAACCTTTCTATCGCAAATTTGATGCTCTGGATATTACCAGCTCCGTAATTAATTATCACTATTTTCATTAAAGCATTCCTTTTGTAGAGGGTAAAATCATTTTGTCTGGATCTCTTTTTACAGCGACTTTTATTGCTTTAGCAAAAGCTTTAAAAATAGCTTCAATCTTATGGTGCTCATTTTCCCCTTCGGCTTTGATATTTAGGTTTGCTTTGGCACCATCTGTAAAGGATTTGAAAAAGTGGTAAAACATCTCAGTAGGCATCTTCCCTATCATTTCTCTTTTAAATGCTGCATCCCACACGAGCCAATTTCTACCTCCAAAATCGATCGCCGCTTGTGCTAGACAGTCATCCATGGGTAAACAAAAGCCGTAGCGTTCAATGCCGAGCTTGTTTCCTAACGCTTTTGCAAAAACCTCGCCCAAGGCAATCGCCGTATCCTCAATGGTATGGTGCTCATCTACCTCTAGATCACCTTTCACCTGAATGTCTAAATCCATCTGACCGTGACGCGCTATTTGATCCAGCATGTGGTCAAAGAAAGCAATTCCCGTATCAATGTTTGACTTGCCCGTGCCGTCTAGGTTGAGCTCGATTTTGATATCGGTCTCATTTGTTTTTCGCGCAAGCGAAGCTCTTCTTCTTTCCATCTTAAGAAACTCGTAAATCTTCTGCCAGTCATTCGTTTCTAAGGCGATGTCTTTAATGAGTTCTTCTTGAGTGATGGTGATTTCTCCAGTACCTAGGTTAGTCTCATCGTTAATGTAAATCCCTTTGGCACCCAGGTTAGTTGCTAGTTGCATATCCGTAAGACGATCGCCTATCACAAAGGACTTTGCTAGATCGTACTCTTCCGAGAAATAGGCTGTCAACAATCCTGTGCCTGGTTTGCGGGTATCTTTATTCTCGTGCGGGAAGGTTCTGTCTAGAAACACCTGATCAAAAACAACACCTTCATTTTCAAAAGAAGTCATGATAAAATTGTGCACTGGCCAGAAGGTATCTTCTGGAAAACTATCAGTACCCAATCCATCTTGATTGGTGATCATCACAAGCTCATAGTCTAGCTCTTGAGCAATTTTACCTAAATAGGTGAATGCTTTGGGGTAAAAGATCATTTTTTCAAATGCGTCTATTTGCTCATCTACGGTTTCCTTAATCATGGTACCGTCTCTGTCTATAAATAATACTTTCTTTGCCATTATGTTAAGCTATCTAATGCGGTGATTACTGTTTTGTTTTCTTCTGGAGTCCCTACCGTAAAGCGCAGGGTATTCTCACATAAGGGTTGTGTACTTCGTTACGGATCACGATTCCTTTCTCAATTAACTGCTGGTAACGGGCATTTGCATCGTCTACTCTAGCTAGAATAAAATTAGCTTGTGAGGGAAATACTTCTTTCACAAAAGCACACTTTTGCAGTGAGGCTTCGAGTGCTGTACGTGCTTTTTTGATGTTGTCAATTTCAGCGGCGACCTCTTCTTGTCTGGCGTAGCGCTCCACCGTTTTTTGCTGTGTGAGCACATTCACATTGTAGGGAGGTTTGATTTTATTGAGTATAGAAACAATGGCCGCTGATGCCCAGCACATACCCAATCGCAATCCTGCCAAACCGTAGGCCTTAGACATGGTTTTTACCACTACCAGATTAGGAAATTCCTCGAGCCGTTGAGACCAACTTTGGGTATCTGTAAAATCGATATAGGCTTCATCAACAATCACTAAGCCGTTAAAGTGGTTAAGAATTTTTTCAATATGTGAGGCAGCGATAACGTTTCCTGTGGGATTGTTTGGCGAGCAGATAAAGAGCATCTTTGTCTGTGCGTTTACAGCCTCCAGCATTTTTGTTGGCTGAATTTCAAAATTGCGATCTAGTGGAATTTCTTTGATCCCAATATCATTGGTTTGCGCCAGTACTTTGTACATCCCGTAGGTAGGCGGTACAATGAGTACATTATCTACAGCAGGTGTACAAAAGGCTCTAAAGAGTAGGTCTAACACTTCATCACTCCCGTTACCTAAGAATAATTGCGCGGTCTCTAGTTGTTCTGTCGTTGCAATGAGCGTCTTAAGATCGCGCTGCTTTGGATCTGGATATCTATTAAATGAGGTATCAAACGGATTTTCATTAGCATCTAGAAAGATCATTTCTTGATCAAAATCTTTAAACTCATCACGCGCCGAACTATAGGGTTGCATGGCAGCCACATTGGGCCGAACTAAGGTTTGTATGTCAAATTTTGTATTCATTTGCTTTGGGTATAGAGAATTGTTTAAACAATTCTAACATCATTAGGTGGCTGCGTTAGTTATATTGTAGTGTCCAATTCCTTTAGACGCAGGGTGACGGCATTTTTATGTGCATCTAGCCCCTCTGCTGCTGCCATACGTTCTATCGCTGGGCCTATATTTTGGATGCCTTGCTCAGAAATTTTTTGAAAGGTCATGCTTTTCATAAAACTATCTAAGTTGACCCCACTGTACTGCTTTGCGTACCCATTGGTTGGCAGGGTATGGTTAGTCCCAGAGGCGTAATCTCCTGCGCTTTCTGGTGTATAATTTCCTATAAACACGGAGCCTGCATTTTCAATGTGGTCTACATAAAAATCTTCATTTTGTACGCAAACGATGAAATGCTCAGGGCCGTACTCATTAATCATGGCAAGCGCTGTCGCATCATCTGCTACATATATCAACTTGCTATTTTCTATGGCTTTGGAGGCGATACGCTTTCGCGAAAGCGTACGTAATTGCATTTCAATTTCCTTTTCTACGGTGTCAATTAATTTGCGTGAGGTAGAGACCAGTATTACCTGGCTATCCACCCCATGTTCTGCCTGGCTTAAGAGATCTGAGGCGACAAAAGCTGCATTTGCCGTGTCATCTGCTACAACCAGCAACTCTGAGGGCCCCGCAGGCATATCTATTGCCACATTATGCTTTGTGGCCAACTGCTTTGCCACGGTCACAAACTGATTTCCTGGGCCGAAAATTTTATACACTTGCGGGATGGTGGTCGTCCCAAATGTCATCGCTGCGATGGCCTGAATGCCTCCCACTTTAAAGATCTGAGTGACCCCGCACAAGGCTGCTGTATATAAAATGGCTGGATTGATGCGCCCTTCTTTATCTGGTGGCGTGCACAAGACTATCTCTCTACAACCTGCGATTTTTGCTGGTATGGCTAGCATTAAAATGGTAGAAAAAAGCGGTGCAGTACCTCCAGGGATGTATAAGCCTACTTTTTGAATAGGCCGCTTTTCTTGCCAGCAATCTACGCCAGTCGTCGTGGTCACAGAAACACGCGGTGCTTGCTGCGCCTTGTGAAAACGTTCTATATTGCCCTGGGCAAGCTGGATAGCCTCTTTGAGCTCAGGGCTGATTTCATCATGTGCCGCAGTGATCTCGTCTGTTGTTACTGCGATATCATCCAGTAGTATATTGTCAAAAATCGACGTGTATTTTTTTACCGCTTCGTCCCCTTTGGTTTGAACTTCCTTAAAAATATCATTGACCGTAGCCTCTATATCCTCCACCGTTTGTGTGGGTCTCTGAAGGATGGATGTCCAAGTATCTGGTGACGGATTTTCTATCTTTTTCATAGCAATTAGATGTTAGTGGGTAAATACTACTAGATACTTTAGGAAACCATTTTTTCTATAGGACACACTAATATTCCCTCTGCTCCTTCACTTTTAAGCGCTTCTATTATATCCCAAAATTTGTTTTTATCTACTACGGAGTGTACACTACTCCAGCCCGACTCTGCCAGCGGCAATACTGTAGGGCTTTTCATCCCTGGTAAAATATCTATAATACGGTCTAACTTCTCATTACGGATGTTGAGCAATACGTATTTATAATTTCTTCCTTTTAATACAGACTCCATACGGAATTTTAAGGTGTCCAATAATTTTTGGCGCTCTACGGTGATAGAAGGTGATGCGGTGAGTACCGCCTCAGAGGTAAGCATTACTTCTACCTCTTTTAGGTTATTTTTAAATAAGGTGCTACCACTAGACACTATATCGCAAATGGCATCTGCCAGCCCAATACTTGGCGCAATCTCTACGGAGCCATTAATGATGTGCAGATCTGCCGTTACTCCTTTTGACGCAAGGTATTCTCTCACTGTATTTGGGTATGAGGTCGCAATACGTTTTCCTTCTAGTTCTTTTACAGAATTATATTTTTGTCCTTTAGGAATGGCCAAAGAAACTTTGCATTTTGAAAAACCTAAACGCTCTATGATGGGAAGATCTTTTCCTTTTTCTAGTAAGGTATTTTCTCCTAAAATGGCGATATCTACCACCCCGTCTCTTAAATACTGAGGGATGTCTCCATTACGGAGGTAGAGGACTTCTAGGGGAAAATTGCGAGCGGTGGCTTTTAATTGATCCTTCCCATTATCTATAGAAACTCCACAATCTTTAAGCAGTTGTAAGGATTCTTCATTGAGACGTCCAGACTTTTGAATAGCAATTCTAATTTTTTGACTCATTATTAATTTTAGTTTACTTGAGATACCCAAAAAGAAAAACCCGTTTGAGTTTCTCAAACGGGTTTAGAAATATGATGTATACACATACCAAACTACCTCGCTTGAGCGACCGGTGTAGTATGATGATGATGTGTAACGTTTGTCTTCATTGTGGTACAAAGCTAAGAAGTGATTTTCTTATAAACAAGGGTTATGCTTAAAAAAGATTTTTAATTGATTTAGGTTAAGTATAAACTTAGATGTTCTCCTAGTGAGTACTTATTTTAGATATCTCTTGAATTACTTACTTATATCGAGTTCCGTATTTTGTATAAATGTATACAAAATACGGAACTCTGGTACACCGAACATAAAGCCACTATTGTCTTACAATGCCTTTATGTATATGGTTTTACTGATTTATTCAATATAAAAGGGTAATTTTAAAACTTCCACATATATATGTGTTAGCAACAAGCAAAAACAAACATTGTGACTAAAGAAGAGTACCAAGCAGAAATAATAGATTTGAAGAGCGAAGATGACAAAAAAATCTTCACTCAAAAGAATTACTTTCACGGTATTCCGACTGTCTTTGACGCAAGAGAAAAATGAATACTATTATTTCAGAAAAAGAATAGCTGATAACTTTGATATTGAATTTTATGAAGTTCTAATTGTAGGTTCATCCAAGTTTGGATTTAGTCCTTATAAATTCACTGAATTTTCATTAGATTCCGATATTGATGTTGTAATTTTTAATGAAAGATTATTTGACGAATATTTTGAGCTAATTAGTGAATATCAATATCTTATTGTAAGCTTCCCTTAATTAGAACTGTTTAGTTTTCCAAAACTACATTAATTTTTTTGTTTTTAAATCCTCTGGGGCTAGCCCCAGAGGATTTAAGCTTTGCGTATTTTACTGGTGGGATTTTCCCTAAACTATCGTGTGGTCTCTTATGGTTATAATCATCCATCCAAATTTGAGTTTGTTCCCGCACTTGATGTAGGTCTTCAAAAATATATTTATTGAGGACTCCACGCCTGTATGATCCATTGAATCGCTCTATAAAAGCGTTTTGGGTTGGCCTACCTGGCTGGATATATTTAAAGTCAATCTCGTGCATTTGACTCCAGTCATTTGTGATATGGGCTATAAACTCCGGACCATTGTCCATTCGTATTCTTCGAGGCTTCCCTTTTTTGTTGATTAAATGATTGAGTACCCAAACAATGCGGTTGCTTGTCAACGAATAATCAACCTCAATATGCAGTGCTTCTCTATTAAAATCATCAATGATATTAAACGCTCTAAAGCGTCTCTTGTTTTCTAAGACGTCGGTCACAAAATCCATACTCCAAGTATGGTTCAACTCGTTTGGAACTTCTAGAGGCTCTTTTATTCTGGTAGGTAAACGTTTCTTAACCTTCCTTCTCAGTGGAAGTCCTAGTGCTACATAAACTTGATGTACACGTTTATGATTCCAAGGTTGCCCTTCTTCGCGTAAACGGTCATAGGCCTTCCAAAACCCTTCTTCTGAATGATCCTTTGCTTTTTGTTGGAGCGCCTCTTCTATAGCTCTATCGTCTTTGGGTAATGGCCTATAGTAATAAACACTCTTACTCATATTGAGAACACGGCACGCCCTGCTAATACCGTAATGAATAAGTTCTTTAGTAATACTCCTTTTACGGCAGGGCTTTAAAGCTTTTTTTCAATAATCTCCTTTGCCATTTGATGGTCAAGGGCTAGAGTGGCATACATCTGCTTGAGCTTACGGTTCTCTTCCTCTAGCTCCTTGAGCCTCTTTAGCTCTTTAGAGTTCATTCCTGCATACTTGGAACGCCACTTATAAAAAGCAGCAGCACTAACACCGTGCTCACGGCTGATCTGATCAACACTTTTGCCATTGTCAAACTCTTTTAAAATCTTTGCAATCTGTGTGGGTGAAAATTTACTCTTTCTCATACTGTTTAAAATTAAGATTAATATTCTACTTTTAAACAGTTCGGTTTTAAGGGAAGCTTACACATCATCTATTACTTCTGCTAATTCTAGCATATTCGTCTCTTTTTAATTACCCACAACAGGCCACTGCATAAAGCGAGTGCGGAATTTTGCTGATTTGCTTTACTTGCGGGTCTGTATTTGTTTTATCTAAATATACAGTTATTTGTGAATGTATGAGCCGCTTATGGAACACTTCGATAAGTTCAACATACTACTTTCAAAAATGTAACCGATATTATCGCAGAAGGTTGTACAACAAATGAAAGAAATGCAGGATTAAAGAAGTAGGTTGATCGCAGTTGCAAACAAGCATTTTAAACAGGCATTCGCTATTGCAAAATCAGGAAGGACCATATTATAAAAATATAGATCAAAACCAGCTTAAAAGCTTGTACTGAGCCTGTCGAAGAAGGCTTGTTTTTTAACTCAGATCTTTATTGTGCCTAGTTCTTTCCACGTTAAGCTTGATTTATCGCTGTTATATTGTTCAATAGCTAGTGCTAGCGTTTGAAAAACAAACTCTTTATCAATTTTTGGCGTAAAGTTTACTGTTGCGAATTGCGAATGGGAGTAGTTTTGAATTGAGTTTTAGCATTTCGGTTCTCATATGATTAAGTTAATATCAAGACTTTTCTACTCCCAAAATCAATTAATCCCATTTCATTTTCTGTAATCTTACAGCGTTTAATATCGCCAATAACGCCACTCCAACATCAGCGAAAACGGCTTCCCACATTGTTGCCAGACCACCTGCTCCTAAAATCAAAACAATCACTTTAACTCCAAATGCCAAACCTATATTTTGCCAAACTATTTTTCGTGTGGAACGACCTATTTGTATCGCTCTGACCACTTTTGATGGTTGGTCGGTCTGGATAATCACATCTGCGGTTTCAATCGCTACGTCACTACCTAAACCACCCATTGCAATTCCTACATCACTTGCGGCTAATACTGGTGCGTCATTAATTCCATCGCCAATGAAAGCGATTTTATTTTCTGGATTCTGTTTTAATAGTTCAACTTCATTTAATTTGTCTTCGGGCAACAATCCGCCTTTAGCCTTTTCGATATTCAATTCTGACGCTACTTTTTGGGTAATGGAATCTTTATCGCCAGAAAGCATCATTATATTTTTAATTCCTATTTTATGCAATGCAGTAATTGTTTCTTTGGCATCTTCCTTTAATTCATCTGCAATAACTACATACCCAGCGAATTTTTCATCAATAGCAACTAAAACAATAGATTCTACAATAGAGTTGGTTTCATTTGCAACTTCAATATTATTGGCAGTCATTAAGGCCTTGTTGCCAACTAATACGGTTTTTCCATTTACTTTTCCCTTTAAACCTTTTCCAGCGATTTCTGAAACTTCTGTAGCATCAAATTCTGCTCCATCTGCTTTGTATTCCAAAATAGCTTTAGCGATTGGATGTGTAGATTGTTCTTCTATCGCCATCAAGTATTTCATAAATTCCGCTTTCGCGAAAGCAGAATCATTCACAACTTCTTTAATCTTAAAAACACCTTTAGTAACAGTTCCTGTTTTGTCCATAACTAACGTATTTATTTTGGTCATTGCATCGAGAAAGGACGCACCCTTGAATAAAATACCATTCTTTGAAGCTGCTCCCAATCCACCAAAGTAGCCTAACGGAATGGAAATTACCAGCGCACAAGGACACGAAATCACGAGAAAAATTAAAGCACGATACAACCAATCTCTAAATACATAATCATCTACAAAAAAGTACGGTAAAAATGTAACTCCAATTGCTAAAAACACAACGATCGGCGTGTAAATTCTTGCAAATTGTCTGATGAACAATTCGGTTTTTGATTTACGAGCCGTCGCATTTTGAACCATATCGAGAATTCGAGCAATAGAACTATCCTTAAATTCTTTGGTGGTTTCAATTTCAATCACACCATCAAGATTGATACTTCCAGCAAAAACTTTTTCACTTTTGGCAATCGTATCAGGTTTGCTTTCGCCTGTTAAAGCTGCCGTGTTGAATGAGCCTTTTTCCGAAAGTAAAGTTCCATCCAACGGTACTTTTTCGCCAACACGAACTTGTACTTTTTCGCCGATTTCTACTGTTTCAGGATTAACCGAAACGTAATCATTATTGCGATAGACCAAAGCTTCATTTGGTCTTACATCGAGTAAGGCTTTAATATTTGACTTCGCTCTGTTTACAGCTGCATTCTGAAATAATTCGCCCACTGCATAAAACAACATTACTGCAACGCCTTCGGGATATTCGCCAATAATAAATGCACCAATTGTAGCTATCGACATAAGGAAGAACTCTGTAAAAACGTCTCCACGAACCAAATTTTTCCAGCCTTCTTTGATTACTGGAAATCCTACAGGAATGTATGCAATCGTGTACCAAACCACTCTAACCCAACCTTTAAATTGCGGAATTGCATCAAAATAATCTACTGCAATACCTACAATTAGCATCACAAAGCTTATTAAGGCGGGAATGTATGTTTTAAAGGCACTTCCATCTCCGTGTTCGTGGTCGTGACCATCATCGTGGGAATGCTCGCCTTGATGTTCTTTAGGATTGATATCTCTTAATTGTAATTTTTTCTTTTTCATTAAATACTTTAGTTTGATTAAAATATTTGGCAAGAAGCAGCTCTTTTATTTGCCTTGGCTTTGTATGTTCACAATTTTAAGTACTATCTTGAAAAATTTGTAAGATTTTTATGTAGTACACACAACGGCAATCTGTCTAATGATCACCTTTAATTTCTACTAAAATACTTGTTTTTAGTTTAAGTGAAGTTGTTGTTATTGTGTTTTTATGTTATAAAGTAATAATAACTGTTGCTCAATAAAAATTTATAATAACAGTTTTTATTAAACCTGATTATTTACAAACCAACGCTTAATGTGAAAAAGTTTGCCAACATTCAAACATCCCAACATCATCATTATGAGATAAATTAAAAATAAATATTCACTTTGGAGAAGTGGATTATTGCTTTTCATAGGATACGTTGTTAGCAGTAGTTTTTACTTTTTCTTTAGTTTTTATAAGTATCGCAATTCCTGAAATAACGTATGATATTGATGTAATTATTAAGAACACACTAAAATCAAGTGGGATGATAAAAAAAAGAAAAATTGCGAGCGTAGTTATTATCATTATTATATTAATCAGAACGAGAATAAATTTTTGTGAAGGGAATTTTACAATCAAAATAGGGAAAACAGAAATAGATGCAATCGTAAGAAGTATTATTAGGATAATTATTATCAATAAAACACTAAATTCAGCATTTTCTGAAGTTCCTAGGCTCATCATCAAAAGCCATAACAGAAAGCCGACCAATATAATCGAGTAAATTAATACAGCAAATTTATAATTTAATTTTATTCGGGCCATTTGTCACAAATTACTGCTAACAAGCCACTACATAAAGCGAGTGCGGCACTTTGCTGATTTGCTTTAATTGTGGGTCTTTATTTGTTTTTCAAATATACACGTATTCGTGAATCTGTGAGCCGCACATAGAGCATTCAAAATTGCAACCCTTTTATACAGGAGGTACAATTGACAGAAACACTCGAGTAAAAAAACTAATCTTTCCCGCAGTGGCAAACAAGCTCTTAAAAAAAAGCCTTTGCCTTAATGAAATCAGGAAGACCCTACGATGAAAACTATAGATCAAAATTAGCCTAACAAAGCCTTGTTTTTTAACTCAGTTCTTTGTTAGGTTTTCGTTATTTCATTTAATAGTATTTTACTTGACACTATACCGGCTACAGTGCCTAGTCCTGGCCAAGTATTATCGCCAACAAGATAAAAGTTTTTCAGCCCAATATTTTGCGGTATGCTATTTAAATTGGCATTTTTTATAGTCTGTTTTAATCCTCCAACACTCCGTTTTTTCTATGCGTGTACTTTTCGTAACTTTTTGGAGTGCCAATTTCAAGAATCAATGGTTTTTCAGCTAATAGTGGATAAACTCTTCTAGCATTAGTTATCAAAGTTTTAGCTATGTATTCTTTTTTCTTTTGATAATTATCACTAGATAAATTGGCCCAAGATTGAAGGTCACAATGGGTTGAAATCATTACGAATCGATAACCCTTTGGTGCGGATACATAGGTCGTCTTTATCAGATATGGATATAAACATATTGTTTCCCATACCCAACGGTTTATTATAGCTTTCTATTATTTGGTGATGAGTAATTTTCTCATTATCTACTTCAAATTCAGGTATGCCTAGAAATAATACCACTGCACCTCCTTGTTCAAAATTATTTGGCGTATGATACTTTATAATTTGGTTATTAACAAATTCGGGGGTCAATTCAAGTGTATTATTAATAGGTAATGAGTGATCATTTTTTGGCTTTATAGCTCGGCCTTATTTGTTTTAATTGACCATAAATTTTCATTATAAACTATTTCAGAAACTTTGTTTCCTTTTTTTAGAATTCCGCCAATTGAAAAGTATTTGTTCTCAAGGGTTAACCATAAGGACTTCATACCTCCCTCAAGTCTCATAACTCCTGCACCCCGAATAGATGTACCAAGTGCGGCATTTATAAATGGAGCATCTTTGATATTACTGTGAATTGTATCCTCAATCAATGCAGATAAAAAATAAACAAGGGCTTATCTTCATCTAACTTAAACTTTTTTAATACATCTAAAGTTGAAGTTTTTAGATATCTAAGTAAATAGATATTTGATAATCCTAACGAGTTTATATTTTGTGTAATATCCTTTAAAGACTGGATTGGTAATTTTATTCCTTTCCGAGTAGCATTCCAAAACACATCAGTGATTTTATCAATTAGCTTCCAGAAGTTTTTGTGATTATCAGAATTTCCAAATTTTAAAAGCCGTTCTTCATTCCATTTAGCTCTGTCATTATACAACGTTACAACTCTATCTGGGAGCCAAAATTGTAATCCAGTATTTTGTTTTTCGGTGTATTTATATTTAAATCTTTTAAAAAATTACCTCCAACACCATTTGTTCCAAAATCAACTAGAGTTGTGGCACCAACATCGAAAGTAAATCCCTTTTTAGAGTAAAACCCTGCGCATCCTCCTACTTGTCCATGAGCTTCCAACAAAAGGGTGCTATATCCTTTATCCTGAAGCCTCATAGCTGAAGAAAAGCCTGATATTCCACCTCCAATTACTGCTATGTCAAAAACTTTATTCATTTGTTTATGAAACCTAGAGGCCACTGCATAAAGCGAGTGCGGCATTTTGCTGATTTGCTTTGCTTGTGGGTCTTTGTTTGTTTTGTATAAATATACAGGTATTTGTAAATCTGTGAGCCGCACATAGAGTACTTCTATAAGCTCAGTATAACACTTTCAATCTTGTCTCCAATATAATCGCAGAAGGTTGTACAACAAATGAAGAAAATCACGATTAAAGAATTAGCTAATAATAGCAGTGGCTAATAAGCTTTTAAAACAGGGATTTGCTAGTGCAGAATCAGGAAGACCACACGATGAAAACTATAGATCAAAATTAGCTTAAAAAGACTTGTTTTTTAACTCAGTTCTTTGTTAGCCACAGTAGCTTTTTCAAAAGTTTCTTGAAATCTTCAATTTTGGCGATTCATTTTGAATAAACCTCTCACGAAATTCAATCATATTTAAGCTGATAATCCTTGCCAATTTCTTCCATAGAATAATCTAATTCGGTCAAATGAAGATTAACGATATGGTTTAGAATAAATGGTTTTTCAATCGGTAATTGTATTGGTTCGCTTTTGTTAATTCCTCTTCGAGAAAAATTAATTTGAAAATTTCTGTATTCATAATCATTTAAAACTTTAAGGTCTTTCGCTCGTCTAACAATTGCTCGCATTGAAACTTTCCAATACCTTTTTAAGTCTCCAAGTTTATTAAACGATAAATTTCTTAAAGATGTTTTAATTTCTTTTTCGGGCATCAGGAATTCAGATGCAAAACGGTCAGCTTGTTCCTCGACTTTTTGAGAATCGATTGGTATATCAAAGTGCATTATCATATGACCTAATTCGTGCGCCAAGGAAAAACGTTGTCTGTCGTTGGGCATTCTTTCGTTAAGATAAATTATGTGAGTTCCTTTGTCGCTAATAGTCGATAATCCATCTGTTTTCTCATTAAAAAGGTCAGTTTTTACAATTACAATTCCATTTTTTTCAAGAATGTTTGTCAGATTTTCTATTGGTCCGTTTGGTATTCGTAAAATATATCTTGCTTTGCGTGCAATTTCTTCTGGCGATTCTTCTGATGGGTCGTAAGTTGGAATTCTATAATCTGGAAGTTCAACAGAATCCATTAAAACATCAATGTTATTTCTGAAAATCTTAATATTTGATTCCATTCTTGCCAATACCTTTTTTGGAATTGTAATTTTCTTCCTATAATAATAATGGCTTACTGGTGAACTTGGTGTTTCTTGAAAAAAGAATTGGTTTGGGTAGTCCAACTCGTTTGCCAAATCTGTCAAAGTTTGGTCATTAATTGTTTGCTCGCCTTTTTCTGCTTTGGATAATTTGCCTTGAGATATGTTTAATCTTTTTGAAGCTCCGTTGAGAAATCCCACGAGATTCTCTTGCCAAAATTAGCATTCTTGGGTTCATATCATTTAACATATATTATTGTGCTTTTTTTCTTGTAATTGCTGTCTTTTTGATTTTTACTAATGGTTGTTCGGTTGTCGGTGCAACCATCTCTTTTACTTTAGCATCACTTATGTGTGTAACATCGTATGTATAAATTACATCTTTTGGTGTGGCGTAATATCTAAATTCTACTTTTGTAATTGTGCTCCAAAAATCATCAACTTCGTAAGTTAAGAATAACACGTGTTTGTCTAATTCTTGATATTTAATTAAATCGTCTTGATTCGTTCTCGACATTTTGGAGAGAACAGGCGATTTTTTAAACATCAAAACGTACTTGCTATCTAAAATTCCAATTGCTCGTCTTGTATTGGATAATGAAGGAATGAAGTTAAAAATTGAACTCGAACAATTTTTGTCAATTGCAAATACAATTGCATTATTGAGCATATTCGATTTGCTTGTTTTATCATAAAAATGATGATTGTCTTTTAAGAACAATTCAAAACCCTCAAAAACACTTGCAGTTATTTGTTGGAAAAATTGGGGATTTTTTGGTGTTTCAAAATCAGCAGAGTTGAAACTTTTTTTAGTTGGAAAAAATTGAAGTTGTTCAATGTTCATTCTTATACGTATTAAATTAATAACGCAACAAACATATATAAATTATTCCAATCCTAATATTTTTTTATTCCAAAGTTATTCTCTTTTTTATTAACAATGTTTGTTTTGTATTGTGGCTAACTTGTTTATATACGTAGTCGCTGAGAATATAATATAAAATCTTTGCTCCCCCATACTAGAGAATTCTAAATATAGAAATTAAAAATGCACTAAAACCACTACTTGGTAATTATGGAAGCTATAATAAAACAGCTCACAAATACACAAGCCAAAATTAAAAATTAACCCTCTCCACACCACGTTTACCTAAGTAATTCAAAATACTTCTACTACTATAATAGGTATGTGGTTGTTTAATTAGAAAAGCTTCTAAATCCTCAATAGAACTAATAACCTCGTGGTTTTCTATAAAGCCATAACCACAATACAAATTATCTTTTACAAGAATAAATGCGCTTTCACCTGTATGTCGCCCTTTAAGTCTTAGGTAATACGATGCTACCTTTTCATTCAATTCTTGAAAAGCTTTTTCAACTCTGGCGTTGTAATTGGCTAGTCTTTTCTTCACCCCGACAAATCCCTAAACATTTAGGATTGGAGCAACTCCCTGCCGTACGTTCTAACCCTATAAATCGTGGGCATAACCTATACAGCACCTGCAAAAGTTTTAATTTTTGCAATACAGAAGCTCGGTTAAACGTAATGCGGTGTTCAAAATCATCATAAGATTTTTCTTCTGGCTTTAATCGCACAACTCCTTTTGCATCTACCTTCTTTACAATCACCCAAGGATTGATGACCTCCGTCTGCTGGGTATTATACTTAGGCTGCAAGGCATAGATCTCTTGAGACTCTTTTAGTAGCGCGATTAATTCGTTTCCGGTCTCTTCGTAGGTCACTTTATCGGTAGCATTACATAACTCTTTCTCAAAAGATAGCTTGCTTGAGAAATGAGACTTTACACGTTTTTTAATATTGATGGCTTTTCCCACATAAATGATTTCTCCGTCAGCGTTAGTGAAATAGTACACTCCGGGAGATGAGGGTAGCTGTTGGTCGTTACTAGGTAATTTTTCTTTTTTTGCTTTCGCGAAAGCGGAATACCTAATATTCTCATAGCAATGATAAAGCGGTAATGAATTATGACCCTTGGAATTGATAGTTCCTTCAAAGTTAAATGCCAAAGCCATCTCGGGTAGTGTAAGGCCGTATAAATCAGACTTCAAGACCTTTAATTGCTTCTCCAAACTGTATCGCTTTTATACATAGGATAGCCAATCTCCCGAAGTACTTTTCGCCACAGTCCTTCTGCTTGCACATCATAAAAGTGTAGCTCACTAGAAGTACTATGCCCTAATATTTCTTCTGCTTTCTCAATAAATGGAGGGTGCTTTCTTAAGGCTCCATTTGAAAAGCCAGTTTTGAGTTCTTGGGCTGTTGTGAGTACGTGGAGCGGTTTAAAAATATAGTTGTGGGTCGTTACACGTTCTGAGCTATCAACAATAGTTAAGGATAGTGCCACAATACTGGATATCTTCAAATTATTTGAGCTGCCTAGAAGATCTATATAGACTTTAGTGTGCATTGAGATTTGGGATAAAATCCGAAAATTATGGAATTAATTCCTATATTTGAAGTAAAAATTACCGCTATAATTTTGGAGAATTACAACACAAAACAACGGGAGGCGATTGAGTTTTCTGGAAAACACCTATTACTTCTTGCTGGAGCAGGTACTGGGAAAACAAAAACTATTGTAGGCAGAGCAGAATTTTTAATTAACTCTGGAGTTCCCGCAGATCAAATCCAAATTTTAACCTTCACCAAGAGAGCTGCAAATGAGATTGTAGAGCGTGTAAAAGCGGGCTTGTCAGATTATGATACCCGTGCGCTTAACGGAAGCACCTTTCACAGTTGGTGTAATCAATTAATAACCAAATTCCCAAATCTCTTTGGTGCTGCAAATTATACGGTTATTGATCCTGATGATCAACTGAGTTTGATGAAAATGGCCTGCGGAACAGCAAATGAGGAATATGGTAAGGTACGGATAAAGCCACAGCAGATTTTAGATGTATTTTCATTTGCAAGAAATACGCGATCAAACCTAACGGATACCATACGTAAAATTCTTTTTAAAGGCAAAGATGATCCTCAAACCACAGAGGAAATTGCCACATTGCGACACACAGCTAGAACACTTAATTAAAGAATACCAAACACAGAAAAAAAGACAGCAGTACTTAGATTATGATGATCTTACTCTTAGTTGTAGCCAATAGGCTTAACAAAGATGAAGCTGCAAGAAAGCTGCTCTCGGTGTACCAGCACATTCTTATAGATGAGATGCAGGATACGAACCCATTACAATGGTATCTCCTTAAACCTTTTGAGCATATATGTAGTTTGTTCTGTGTAGGTGATGATGCGCAGTCTATTTATAGCTTTAGAGGCGCAGATTTTAAGAACGTGCATCTTTTTAAAGAGCGGGTAGCAGATGCAGAAGTAAAGGTGTTAGATAAAAATTATAGATCTACTCAAGAGATTCTAGATGTTTCTAATTGGCTCCTTGAGACGTCACCTATCAACTATAATAAAAAGCTAATCGCGAGTCGTGGTGTCGGTAACAAACCCATTATAGTCAATGTGGATAACCAATTTCAAGAAGCAAATTATATTGACAAAAATTCTTGAAGCATTTACAGAGGGTGGAAACTCGATTTTCAGATTTTTTAATTCTTAGCAGATCACAGTATTATACAAGACCATTGCAGGCTGTATTTTTACAGAAAAAGATTCCCTATCAAACTTTTGGCGGTAGAAAATTTTTAGAAGCAGCGCATATTAAAGATGTTGTTCGGTGATGCGGGTTATAAATAATCCTTTAGATGAAATTGCTTGGATGCGTTTCTTTACATCATACATGGTATAGGAGCGGTAAAAGCCACAAGTTATATGACAGAGGTCATGCGACTTGATCCAGAAGATATTGAAGCTGGTGGATTGACTACAATAATACCCGGTAAGGAAGGAGAACAAGCAGCAGCTTATTACGATGCTATAGCATCTAATAAAGGAAAAGTAAAACAAGCTGTGAAAGAGCTGTACAAATTAATGGAGTTTGAACTTGCTATGAAATACAGCAAAGACTGGATTGAGAAGCGTAAAGGTAATTTTCCGGTTCTAGAAATGCTTGCTGAAAATTATAGACCCTCGGAGAATTTATTTCTGAAGGAATATTAGATAATGCTACAAATGTAGGCGGAAGTCATACGCTAGAGAGTTCTAAGTTACTACCGCCGAGCGAAAAGATCATGTCACGATATCAACGGTACACTCCGGCAAAAGGGCTAGAAGCTGATATTTGCTTTGTGCTTAATGTTTCCCCAAAAATCTATCCATCTGCCTATAGTTTAGGAAATATAGAAGAAACAGAAGAAGACAGACGCGTTTTGTATGTTGCATTAACAAGGGCAAAAAACACCCTTTACATCACAAGATCTACAGAATCTATAAATGCATTTCATCAGCCTGTAAATTCAGGGAATGATGAGGCATTAAATGAAAGTGCCTATTTCTTAGAAGCAATTCCAGAGCATCTAGTTGACCAAACGTTCCCAAAGGGGAATTTTTCGGCTGTACAAGATGCCGTAAAGGAAAATGAAATTGACCTTGATTTAGGAATGGATTTTTCATAGTTTCAATCCTTTCAGAGTATAGTTCGCTATATTTAGAAAAGCTTTTGAGTAAAAACTGTCAAGTAATAGAAAATATCCTATGTGCTATAAAACTTCAAATAAGTTTACTGTAAATGAAATGGAAGCTCGATATCATGTTGCACGTAACCCGAATCTTGACATAGATGATCATGATTCTTACAAACTATCATATCAATGGTTTTACCTTCCCTCCTATGCTTATTATTGGTAAGGAAGCTATTGCAAAAGTTGTTTATCTAGAATTAGACAAGAACTCAGGAACAGATTAGACAGCATATAAAATCTAATAAGGGCGGTACAATGGGCGGTACAAAGAGTTTTTAAAAACAAATAACCCTCTGAAAAACAGAGGCTTATATTTAATTAAAGTGAACTCAACGGGACAGAGTTCGAACTTTTTGAAGAGTGATATTTCTTTAATACTCTCAAAATCAATGCTTATTGAAAACACTATTAAATTGTAATGTTTACTCCCACTTCATTTTCTGTAATCGCACAGCATTGAGAA
>CAVQTP010000007.1:0-1096203 GCA_963716625.1 uncultured Flavobacteriaceae bacterium | reverse complement strand
CTCCTGCATCAGATAGAAGAACTCAAGCATAAAGCGAATATTTATCTTCCTCTCATTACGCTTTCGCGAAAGCTAATTCATAGGAGACAAGTTTGAAAGTGGTATGCTGAGCTTGTCGGAGTGCTCTATGTGCGGCTCACAGTTTCACAAATAAGTGTATATTTAGACTAAACAAACAAAACCCACAACTAAAGCAAGCCAGCAAATGTAGCACTCGCTTTATGTAGTGGTCTGTTATGCTTCATTTTGAACAAAATAAGAAAAACCGTCATCAAAATATGAGAATAACTACTGCCATTCTTCCACTTTTATTAATCCTTCTTTTTAGCTGTAAAACGGATAAGAGAGAAAGAGCTAGGGAAACCAAAACGCAAAACATTACTTCCACTGATTATCAGGATTTAGTTGCTTTATTTAAAGAATGGAGAACCTTCGAAATACCTCCGAAACTTAAAGGCGCACCCGACTATCGGACAGCTACTTTCACTCAGCGAATGTCAGCTTTTGATCAATTAAAAGCACGCCATGGCGCAATTGACACTACTAACTGGCCTATTCCCAATAAAGCGGATTGGATGGTCGTCTGGGCAGAGATGAACGGTTTTGATTTTAACTATCGCGTACTAAAACCATGGGAACGTGACCCTGCTTTCTACAAGACCATATGGACCTACAAGAGTGATGTACCAGCGCATGAAGGCCCCACTCATCATAACACCTTGGAATTATGGACCTATGAATTTCCACTAAGCGATACAGCACGTGAAAATATGCTAAATGAGCTAGCGGTAATCCCATCATTAAACTCACAAGCCATAACCAATCTTACAGGCAATGCTCGAGACCTCTGGATCACGGGTATCAGAGATATTAAGGAGCAATCTGAAGTACTCGAGGGCATGAAAAGCGCGGCTGGTGTGAGTGCTGATAAAGAAATTATGTCTGCTATTGAAAAAGCTCAAGCCTCTACAAATCAATTGGTAGAATGGCTGGTGGCAGCATCAGATATGAAAACTGGTCCCTCAGGTATAGGCAAGGAAAATTATACTTGGTATATGCAAAATGTGCATTTGGTGCCGCTTACTTGGGAAGATGAAGTGATGATCCTAAAAAGAGAACTTGCCCGTGCATGGTCTGCTTTGAAATTGGAAGAACATCGCAATCGCAATCTCCCCAAACTGATAGCTGCAGATTCACCAGAAAGTTATGATGCCCTTGCCGATCGTGCGGCCAAAAGTTTAATCAGCTTCTTAGAAAATGAGGATATACTAACGGTGAAAGATTATTTCGATCCTGCTTTAAGAGAGCACTTGGGCTCTTTTATTCCGGAAGAAAAGAGAAACTTTTTCTATATCACTTCCCATTATGACCCTCGCCCACTCTTTTCTCACTTTTATCATTGGTTCGAACTAGCCAGAATGGAAAATGAGCCTAACCCAAGTGAGATTAGAAAAGGGCCACTGTTGTACAACATCTTCGATTCTCGAAATGAGGGTACTGCCACTGCAGTAGAAGAAATGTTTATGGATGCCGGCTTATACGATGATGACCCTAGAGTCCGTGAGATCGTTTACATCATGATTGCACAAAGGGCTGCTAGAGGATTGGGCGCTCTCTATGCGCACGCCAATAAAATGACCATGAAAGAGGCTGGTGGCATACACTCTGAATATACTCCTCGTGGTTGGATGAAAACTGAAAAAGAGCTGTTGATATTTGAGCAACACTTGTATTTGAGACAGCCAGGGTATGGCACAAGCTATATCACGGGTAAGTACTTGCTGGAAGCGGCTATGGCAGAATATGCTCGTAGCAAAGAGCTAAATGGAGAAGCATTTGAACTCCATGATTTCTTTGATAGCATCAATCGCATTGGCAATATCCCTGTAGCATTGACCCAATGGGAAATGACTGGTAAGTCAGATCATATGATCATGATGAAGTAAGAAGATTTTAAGCAATTATTTAATACAAACACATGAACAATATCGCTTTTTGGCAAACATGGTTAATAACAGGCCTACTGATGGCGATGAACGCAACAGCTACAGCACAGGAAGGTGACCTTACCCTTGATGATCTGTTCGCAACGCCAAAACTAACAGGAACAACACCTTCCCAGCCTGCATGGGCACCGAACAGCGAGCACTTCGCCTTTTCTTGGAATGAACCAGAAAATCCTGGGCGTGGCCTTTGGTTGTCCACAAGCGATGGGAAGGAAGTCCATCTCATTTCCAGTATTTCTTCCCCATCAGTGCGCGATATTGTCTGGGCAGATTTGAATACGATCATCAGCCTTAGAGGTAACAACATTTGGCAGACAACGCTGAGTCAAGGAGAAGACCTAGAATTGATGACTGCAGAGACAGGTGCACATAAGCTGTCGATATCTCCAAGTGGCAACCATTTGGCATATATAAGCAAAGGTGATCTATGGCTTGCTGACCTCACTACCAAACAAAATCGCCAGCTCACCAAGATTGGAATTGGAAGTCTTTCCAATCTAGAGAAAGGGCGTTACAGCAGACCGGAACGTGAAATTGGTCCAGGCATCTGGAGTGGTCCAACATATAAGTGGTCACCAGATGGTAAGATCATTGCATTTCACTCCGTTGACAGACGTGAGATGCGAAAGGTGCCCTTCCCGAATTACCTCGCGCCCGAAACGAATCCCAACGAAGTACGCAGAAGTTATCCAGGCGATCCTAACGAGATTCGAAAGGTTGGCCTGCTCGATCTAGAAAACAGTAACATTGTGTACCTTGATTTACCTGACCCGAGCGCCAACCAGATCATCGACTTTAACTGGTCACCAAAGGGTGCTCTGCTGGTTGATGTCGCATCCGATAATGCGGTTGCACGTAAATTGTTCGTTATTGCACCAGGAGAAAGTGAAGCACGCGAGATTTGGACAGGTGTCCGTGAGAGCCGTATATACACATCCTTTGGATCTAACTGGCATCCGGATGGAAAAAATATCGTTTTCTTAAGCGATATGGGTGATCGCTACGGGCTTTATACAATCGACACCTCAAAGTCTAAGTCTAAACGTAGTCCACAGCTTCTGACAGATCCTTCATACGATGTGCTGTCTGCCCCAAAGATAACCGGTGAAACACTATTTTATGAAGGCAATGGTGTTAATCCATACGAACAACATGTGTATCGCTTGAATATGTCCGGAGGTGAAGCTGAGCAGCTAACGCGTTTGGCTGGTCGAAACGATGGCTATCCTTCACCAGATGGCCAGAAATTGGTGTTCATGCACAGTAACGACACATCACCGCCAGAGCTTTATGTACTAAGCAACAAGGGTAGTGATGCCAAGCGAGTAACCCATTCGCCATTACCAGCCTTCACTGAGAGAAACTGGGTGAGTGCCAAATATGTCAGCTTCCCCAGTCTTGTAGATGACTACACGCTGCATGCCCGGATTCTAAAACCTACCAACATGCAGCCGGGTAAAAAATATCCAGTGCTGTTTGGGCCCGTGTATTCGAATACAGCGAGGAACCGCTGGGCCGGTAACTACAGCCTCATACAGCAACTATTGGTCAAGAAAGAGTATATTGTTTTGCAGGTCGATTCACGAGGCAGCAACGGTTATGGTCGAGCATTCCGTGAAGAGTTCCTGCTAGGCTTTGCCGACCAGGACATAGAGGACTATGCAAGTGCGGTTGCCTACATGGAATCATTGGATTATGTTGACCCCGATCGCATCGGCATCTGGGGCAGCAGTTACGGTGGCACTCTCTCCGTGTATTCGCTGTTGAAGAAGCCCGGCTTATTTCAGGTAGGCGTTGCTGCAGCTGCGGCTGTAGATCCAGTGTTCTTTGGCACAGACGATGTTGCCATTGTTCGTACCCCACAGACACACCCTGAGGTTTTCGAAAGAAAAGCGCTCAAGTACGCAGCGAATCTGCAAGATAAACTCCTGTTCGTCCACGGTATGCAGGATCATGTGGTCCCATTTAAAACTACTGCCCTGTTAGCTGAAGAACTGATTAAACAAGGCAAGAACTTCGACTTTGTTTTTGCACCAGGTGCGACGCATGGATGGAGTCGTGAGCGCAATTACGATCGCTACCTCTTTGGTAAAATAATCGAATACTTCGACCGCTACCTAGCCGAGCCATCCGAGTAGATCTTTGTAGCTGTTTTTTTACCAGATCTTTGCGGACACGAACTAAAGATTTGTCGAAATACACCTCTAAAATTTTCACAACATAGCTATGGGTTTTAATGGTATTTGTACAATACCGTTTGACCTTGATTATTTTCGCAGAATCAGGAGTACTTATAGTCAATGAATTTTCATTTATATTAGATTAAAACGACGAAAGATTTGAACGAAAAAGTAGTTAAACTGATAATTAAGAAAGGCTTACCATTCATAACCGCAATTATGGCGGTTTAGGCTACTTCCGAATCTACTCAGAATTGCTAAAGTAAGTGTCAAACCGAAAATTAATGCATATAAATCCGTAAATGACGCCTATACCAGACCGTGAAATTCTGAATGGATAAATGGCTCATATATTTCTAAATGTATTTAGCTGTCGAAGGTGTTTGCACATCAGCGAGTTACCGCTTTATCGTATGGCTCCGCTGTAAAATTAGTAACCATCTTAAACAATACATAAACGGTAAGGTTTCTGGCTTTGTTTAAATTAGGAATACATAAAAGGTAAATTTTACAGCTCCCGCCCTACCAGACTTGCACATCATACTCTTTCTGCTCATTCGTCGGAGGCATGGCTAAAAATGCCTTTAAGTATTCAACCTAATTATATGACTAATCGAAACTTATTTGCCACCTTTACATTCCTCTTAGTCGCTATGCTTCTGTGTCGTATGCAAGAACTCAAGCATAAGGCGAATTGTGTCTTTCCTTTAAAGTTACTTTCCTCTCGTTACGCTTTCGCGAAAGCTAACTCGTCGGAGACAGGTTTGAAAGCGATATGCTGGACTCTCTAGTGCCACCGTATCCATTCGGCAAGCTGAGCCTGTTGTAGTGCCAGCCGTATCCATCGGTGCGCTCAAGACAAGCTATATGGGTCTCGTATACGGCGGTTAGTAACCCATCTTTTCGATTGCTCTTTACACCAATTAAAACTATTTCTTACTTTATCAAATGGCTACAAATCTTCTAGGGAAACGGTCACCCAATAACGAAAATTAATGCTCCATCTGGCATTTCAGAAATGATTACTTTTAGTCTGTCTCCACTTGTGAGACCTATGTAGATATACTACAACTTGTTTTTCGCGAGTAACTTGCCTTCTGCTGACTTCTCTACTAGACCAACTCGTGGTTATAGAGACCTCCCCATGTAAGAACATCTTCTTTCTCTAAATAACTGCCGTATCTATATAACAAGCCTTTTGGTATTCTTTGAGGGGAGATGATCAGCCTGTTATAGTCAATACAAAGTACTATACTCTTCTAATTACTTACAAAAGGCATCTGAAAATTAAATGTATTATCCTCGACTTGGCATAGCATAAAATGAGCCAAATCGGAGCGACTAATTTTTGTACTTGCATTAACACCAACCCATCCTACACGGTAAGCACCTATTCCCTTATCATTTGTTAACCTCGGGCCTCTAACAACAGTCCAGTTTAAACCATTATTTTTTAAAACTTCGTGATGCTCAATTGCGTCATTTAAAATTTTTGGAACTACAATCTTCATTGCACCCCTTATCAATTTATCTACAAATTTTGGTTTATCCTTCTCAGGAAAAGGCAAACCACCACCAGAAAGAGAAATTATGCGCTCAACATTATTCACTTTCATTGCGTCAACAATATTTTTAGTACCATTGGTTTGTAACCATTCAGGCGAACCCTTTACATGCCCAAATAAACTTACTACAATATCAGTACCTTCTACGACTTGTTTTACATCATCAATATTGAGAACATCACCTTTATAAATTTTCAATCTTAAATTATTTTGAGTAATCTTCTCAGGTCTTCTCACTAACACTTTTAATTCATATCCTTTTTAAGTGCTATCTGCAAAAACTGCTGTCCTGTTCGACCTGATGCACCAAATAATGCTATTTTCATTTTAATTATTTATAATTGTTAAATAATGATTTTCTAGCTTGCTAAATGGCATATAACCATTGCCAATTTTATGATGTACTCCATCTATTTCTAAAAGTATAGTAGGAAATCCTGTGACACCCAATGCTGAAGTTTTTTTAAAATCATCCTCTGCTAATCGACTGTACCTAGGTTCTCGCATCTTTCTAACGAATGACGCAGAATCAATACCATACTTTGAGGCAATATTTCCATACTCTTCAAAATTTTCTGGTTCTATGCCGTTGTAATATATGGCACTTTGCAATTTTGTGGCAAACTGCAGACTATTACTTTGATTCAATTCTTTAAAAACGGATAGAGCAATTGCGGTTGGAATGGAAGTAAAAATAACCTCTCCATCTTTTAAAGTCTTATCTAAGAAATCTTTACCGAATTTAACACCAGTAGTATTTTCAACTTCCTTATATGCCCAACTTATGTAAGGCGCAACATCACCTATAGGGCCTATTTTTGAACCAGTTATCATTCCGCCTGATATTACCTCAAACTTCAAGGTTTTACTATATTTTGATTCAAAATCAGTTATTACAGGTGAAAATCCATAACACCACCCACATAGTGCGTCGTACACATATATTATTTTCATTTTACTTAAGCCTTACATCTTGTTAAGTTCCATAGAAGAATGGATATCGTTAAAAAAATTCACTCTTTCGCTATTTAAGAATACAAATATATCTAGATTTGATGTGCATCAATTTTAAATAGTACTAACCTTTAAGTAAGTATGAACAGAGAGGAGTTAAGAGTAACAGCTAGATGCCCAATTAGAACTACTACGGATTTACTTGGTGGAAAATGGAAACTTCTTATTTTATTCCAACTCTCACTAGAAGCATTAAGACCATCAGAATTAAAAAGACTAATACCAGATATTAGTGAGAAGATGTTGATACAAGAACTTAAAAATCTTACTGACACAAAATTAATATCTAGAAAAAACTTTGGAGAAATACCCCCTAGAGTGGAGTATGAATTAACATCTATAGGTCATAAAATAATGCCTCTTATTGCTGAAATGAGAAACTTTGCTATTGAATATGAAAATGAATTATTATTATAGTTCAAGAATTAGAAATAAGGAAAAAAACATTTCCTAAGAATAGACCTCATATAGATCTTTAAAGTGAAATTTTGATTATTTCCTAATAATGATATTCTGTTTATTGTTGGCAAATATTTCCTATTTTTCATCAATTGCTCTACCTATAAGTGCTATATATTGTATAATTATGAGCTTATTACAAAATATAATATTCACAAAAAATATTTTATCATTGGAAAAAAGACAGCTCTGATTTCTTTCATTTTTGGAACTGCAATTTTTGGACTATATTTTTTAAACTCAAATTGTCAACTACTTTCTGTCGCTTACGGATTTGTTATTGTGGGCGTTTTTAAACAGCGTACTATTTATTTTAATATTAGCTAAAGCAAGTAGCGATTCCATAAATCGGAAAAATTGCTACAAGCGTTCGGATTAATGCTTTTGAATAATCTGGCGCTACTTGCGTATTTTTGCTGGTAATGTTGTTGTTTGGAAATATGCGAATTGCATTTACAAATATGACGGAGAATAATCTTACTGAATTAAACATTTTTGGCTGCGAAAGTGAATTTATTACCAAACTTGAACCTAATGAAAGTCAAACAGTTTGGGTTGGAATTACAGGTGATTGTTTCATTAATTTGAGTTATAAAAAAGACTACCAAGAAAAGAGTGAAATTATCACTGGATGTATGATTGGTGGTGCGGGCAAGAGAATGGACCACAAAATTAGTATCGAGAACCAAGTAGTCTTTTAGTATACGAAAAACAGAAGGCTACCAAAGAACTTATGTGACGTTTCTTAAGTCGAATAAACAAAGACTGTTTTTTAAGTATACATAAATTTAAAATTACACTTTATACAAAATTCTATGGACAAAGCACTTCAAACTATGATTGAAAACATGCCTGAAAAAACAGGCAAGTCCCTAAGCGAATGGAAAAAAGTACTAACATCAATGGCATTTTCAAAACACTCAGAAGCGGTCAGTTTTTTGAAAAAAGAGTACCAAGTTACCCACGGTTTTGCTAACACGATTGTTGCTTTATCCAAAGAAGAAAATCATTCCGCTAAAGACCTTGTTAAAAGTCAATACGAAGGCAAAGAAGGTTTGCTCCCTGTCTATGAAAAGCTCATAGCTGTGGTAAAAGATTTTGGAAAGGATGTAACTATCACACCAAAGAAGACGAGTGTAAGCATCATCAGAAAAAAGCAATTTTGTTTAATAAAACCAGCCACTAAAACTAGAATAGATTTAGGAATTAAGTTAAAGGATATGCCTAAAACTGAGCGCTTAGAGAGTTCTGGTCCGTTTGGCACGATGTGTACACATAGAGTCAGATTATCTAAAATGTCCGATATCGATAGTGAATTGATCGCATGGCTTAGAGAGGCTTATGATCATGCAGGGTAACTTGTAAAAGTTGTAAATCTCAATGAATACTAATATGTCGAAATGATTAAACCTATAATATACTTATTTGTTCTCTTCTTTTTAGTCTCTTGTCAAGAATCAAAAAAAGAAGTATCAAAACCGTCCCTAGAAAATCAAATTATCCAAGCAGACACTTTAGGAGGCATATGGAACTTGTACAAGGTTAACGACACCCTTTTCGACATTACAGAAATGTATGGCTTTAAGACTGATCAACCTACACTTAAAATTCAAGTTTCCAACAATGTGGTGTCTGGATATTCTGGGTGTAATGGTTTTCGCGCAAGCGCAAAAATTGATTCCACCAAAATAATTATAGCTGATGGGATTCTAGCGACTGAAATGGGCTGCGGTGGTAATATTTGGGAAAATGACTTTTTTTCAAGGTTGGCTGCAATTCAATCCTATTATCTAAATAAAGACACGCTTACCTTACAAAATCCTAATACGAATTCCTTGACGTTCTTAAGACGACATTTACATCCATTGGAATTGAATAGTTGGCAATTAATCAAAATTAATGATAGCCTATTCGATATTCATAAAGTAACGAGAAGCAAAAATAATCAACAACCCGTGATTGAATTCAATTTTGAAAAACAAACACTTGGCGGATGGAATGGCTGTAATAGTTTTGGAATAGAGATTAACTTTAAAGGAACTCACTATATAAGTAACTCCTATATGTCTGACGCTCGGGGATGTGATGGCGACTGGCTACAAAAAATAATCGCAGTCTTAAAGGATAATCAAAGTTATGAGATTGACAATCGATTTTTGACTCTCAAAAATACTAAAGGAAGTTCATTAACTTTTGAGAGGTTGAAAGATTAATGAAGAGTGAATTACCTAAGAGCTATTGAGAACCTACACATAGCCAACTCCGAGTTAATTATTTATAAATCAGCGTTAAAGTGCAATTAGCCATAAAGTGTATTGAATAATTTAGAGAAATAATATTTTAGACCTACTATTTCTAATTCTTTGAGATAGCTAATAACATCCAAACTCATGAAACTATTTTTTACCCTATTAATTGTAACCATAAACACTTTTATAATGACCACCACAGAACACAATATTCATAACAATAACCCAACAACACATAAAAATCAAACCACTCTCTATGACTTCCCCTCTCAAGGAATAGGCAAATGGAGAGTGCAAGATGATGTTGTGATGGGCGGGCGATCAGATAGCCATCTTAAATTAACAGAGAAGAAAAATGCACATTTCTCTGGTAAAGTTTCTCTAGAAAATAATGGCGGATTTTGCTCTATCCATCAATCGCTGGATAATGACCCTTATACGCTACCTGAAAATTCAAAACATTTTGTACTAATGGTAAAAGGAGATGGTAAGAAGTATAACTTTAGAGTACGCACCCCTAATGGACGTCACTCTTATGGATACACTTTCTCTACTCAAAACGATGGAGATTGGGAAACTATAGAAATACCTTTTACTAAGATGGAAGCAAAATTTCACGGAGAACCTGTAGAAGTGCCAAATTACGCCGGAGAAAATGTGGTTGAGATGCAACTGTTAATTGGTAACAAAAAGGAAGAGAAGTTTAAAATTTTGATAAAGTCTATAGCGATTAAGTAATTTAACTTCTATCAAAATACATTTATCAAATTAAATTTTTGGTTTTATATAATTTAAAAAAATGAGGAAATTCTTTTAAGCGCTTTATTTTAAATACGATTGATTTGAATAAAAGCACCTTACTAAAAAAAGTAATCTATCTTTAGAATAATCAAACTCAATACACTCAACCGAAAAAAATTATTTTCAAGATAGACATCTATTGCTGGGAAAACACTAAACTTAATTACAATACTGACAACTCGCTCCGTAACTTGCTAAGATTTCACAAACGTAAGCCTTCTCTGTAGTAGCACCCTCACAATCATATAATTGCGCTGCTTTACAGAATTGCATAATTTGTCCTTCTGTCGGTCCATTGTAAGTTAGATCGGCACAATTTCCACTACCGCCTCCTCCAGTATCAGGATCAATAGGATCTGCAGGTTCTGTAACATCTCCATAATAATTTATTTGAGGTTCACCTGCAATCCAACCATAATTTCCATTCTCGATAAAATTTTCAGTAACTGAAGAGTTTGATGAAAACTCATTATTGTAATCATCACCTGTAACAGTTGCCGAAACCGTATATCGCCCAGGAGCCGCATTACCATAGCTAGACTGCCCTGGTGTAAGCTCTCTTCTGCTAAGATCAACTCCATCCATCTCTACAGCTATTGCAAAGTCATAGGTGTTTGTAATTGCAATATAAAAATCTCCTATCTCTTCTTTTTCACAAGAACATAATAAGATTGCGCTTAATCCCATTATAAATAAGGCGTATATAATCCTCATAATTTAAAGTTTAGTTAGTAAAGATAAGGTATCTGCCTACCTACATAAAATACCCAGTAAAGGGTATTTAATAGTCCCAATAAAAACGATCGATGTCAGATCAAACTGGAAATTATTACTACGGGCTTCTTTTTTAGTATATCCATTTACGACCTACAATCTTTCGATGACTACTTTTAAGACGCTTTCGCGAAAGCGCACGCATTATAAAGCATTGTTGTTTTCTTGAGTTAGATTGATAAAATTCACTGTAATTTTCGTATAAAAAAGCCTCGGCATATACCGAGGCTTTTACTACATATAAATTTGGTTAATTACTTATTAGGATTATTGTTTAATGAACTTCCTAGTTTGCATTGTACCATTTACATTAAACTGAATAAGGTATAATCCCGATTTTAGATTTCCAACATCAATGCCTGCTTCAGATGTACCCATTGATACTCTTTGTCCAAGCATATTTAAAATTTCAAAACGGAGATTCTCCACATTAGATTTTACAAATACTGTATTACCGCTCACTGGATTAGGATATACCGAAACTTGAACATCTAAATATTGAACTGTACCTGCATTTTCTAGTCTTGCGGTTCCACAAGCACCAAGGTTCGTCCACCCTGTTGAAGTTCTTTCATATAAACTACCTTGGTAGGTAACTTTATCTCCAACATTATATGATTGCGTACTATTATAAGGTGCTACACCTGCACATTTATCTGCTGGTGTTGTACTATTAAGCAGTTGTATACCATCTACGGCCATATCTCCTTGCCAAGTTGTACCAGTAGTCCCATCAAATCTAAGTTTTACTGAAGCGCCACCATATGATGAGAGATCAACAGTTGCAGCTAACCATGCATTTCCTTGATTTCCTGATTTTGACCAAACAGTAGTCCAAGTCGCTCCATTGTCTGTACTCAATCCTAGTTTTAAGTTACCCATTGAAGCAGCACCATACATATGATATTTAAAGCTAAAAACCGCTTGATTTTGGTTTGTTAAGTCAAAACATGGAGAAACCAATACCGCACGCTTGGTAGAATAATTAGGAGCAGATGACTCCATATATACATATTGAGATCCGTCACTAGCGCTTGCTGGCCCTGTACTTCCAGAAGGAGTAGTTCCAGATTTTCTAGTCCAATTGAAATCATCACCAGTTCCTTGAGTCCAAGCTCCAAAGCTCGCTTCAAAACTTTCACTATAAGGGAAAGATGAAATTGCGCTAGCACAAGTTGAAGGAGGGTTTGTTGTTGCAGATTTTATGGTAACCGTGTAATCTTCTACTTCTCCATAGTCAAATGTTTCACAAGATGTAGGGATTCCATTATATTTCATAGAAACACGCAGTCTCTTATCTCCATTTGTCACACCAGAAGGAACTGTAAATGTGCCGCTAGCTGGTGATGCTGTAGATGCTGCTTTAGAAAATACTAATTCGCCAGAGTCTGTAAAATCTCCATCATCATTATAATCAATCCATGCTGCATATCCTTCACTATAAGCTGTTCCCGTCCACGTAGGCGTCACAGTTATTGTATAGCTAGACTCTTTACTTAAATCTGTCGAAGTGCTAGTAAAGTTTGAATACGATTGCGCTCCAGAAGATTTATTGATACTTCCAACTTGAACTTTTGAGATATACTCATCGCTTACGCTGTTTCCTTGAGATGCACAGTATTGGTTTCCAGTCTGACAAGGTGTACAAGATGAACCTCCACAATCTACTCCAGTCTCATCTCCATTTTGTATACCATCAGTACAGGTAGGCTGTGCTACTGCACCACACTTAGAAGAATTTGCTAAAGAGTTTCTAGCCCCACCTGAAACTAAAACAGCTCTCATTCTATTTTTTTGACCCACAGTAAATAAGTTCATACATGTGTCATTTGTATAATCCATGTAATTTTGAACCATATCTGTAGAGCTACATGAGGTCTTCCCTATTGGACAACCACCATTAGATGTTTGATGTGTAGGTGTGTCACTTACAAAATCATTCCCACAATTACTATCTCCCCATATATGGCGTAGGTTGAAAAAGTGTCCAACTTCATGAGTAGTTGTTCTACCTTTATCAAATGGAGCTGACAAGTAGAACCCTGAACCTCCGTCTGAAGAACCAAAATATTGAGGTCCCATTACAACTCCGTCAGTTGCAGCGCTTCCACCTGGAAATTGTGCATATCCTAAAATCCCTCCTCCAATATTACATATCCACATATTCAGGTATTGAGAGGTATCCCATGGATTAACACCCCCTAAAGAGGCTTTTTTCATATCGTCATTAGTTCCCCACGTGGTTCTAGTGGTAGATTTTCTGGTAATACCATTTGTTGCGTTACCATTGGGATCAACTGTGGCTAAACAAAATTCAATTTCCGTATCTGCCGCTTGAGACCACGCATTGTCTGCATCAGAATTTTGCCTTCTAAAGTCATCATTTAACACCTGAATTTGAGACAAAATTTGAGCGTTACTAATGTTTTCATTAGCATTGCTATAGAGTACATGCACCACTATAGGAATACTAATAATTGCGGCTGCATTCCTATTTGTAGATGATTTCATCTCTAAAATTTTCTTTTCAGTAAAAGACTCAATTTCAGCCATTCTACTTTTTAAAGATGGATCAAGCTGCTGTCGTAATGATAAGTTTTCCATGGTACCACAGTCTCTTTCGCTTTGAGCGAAAATACTAGTTGCCATAAAAAAACACCATAGAGTTAAAGTAATTGTTCTTTTCATACGAGTGTTTAAAATTTTAGTATATTAATTATTATATTTTCGGCTAATGTATCATTTTTATGATAATCTATCACTTTTAATGGTAACTTATTATCATAAATTTATTTCCTGACTTTTTATACCAAATTTCCCTAAATTATATCCACAACCTTTAAAGAGTTAAAAATCAAGGAAAAGGGAGTAGTCTTTTCCAAAATATTGTATTATTACAAAATAATCAACACAAACTTTTTTAGGTATTGAAATTCTCTTTAAACAAATCAGACTTGAATACGAAGAGGGCTCCTCTAACAAATCTTTCCAGTAGGAAAAACCATGATAACCACCAACATTTACATTATGCCATTCTTGAGAACTTACTAGACAAGGTGATTGTCTTTGATAGATCTGGAACAATTTTATTCTGCAATGAAAGTGCTCGATCTGTTTTTAAACTTGATAACTTACAAAACACTTCATCAAAAATTTTTGAAATACTTCCAGAAGATCTTGTGCAAAATTTTAAACAAGACATACAACCTAACACGTATACGTTACAAAAATCAGTTCTTGGAAAACGTGTAGAAGCTACCGTAGAATTACCAGATGGTTCTACCTCCTATTTTGAAATAACTACATCAAATAACTATACAGAAGACGACTCGTATTGTATGTTATTAAAAAATGTTTCTCAAAAGAAGGATGCCCTTGACAATATCCATAGAGAAATGGAGAATGCTCAAAGGGCAGCAAAAGCAAAGTCCACCTTTTTATCAAATATGAGCCATGAGATAAGAACCCCGCTCAATGTTATATTAGGATTATCTGAGATTATAAAAAAGGGCGAGAATCATGATCCTAATGTGCTTCAAAAAAATATTGACGGTATTGACTTTTCTGCTAAAAATTTACTCTCCATCGTTAATGATATCTTAGACTTCTCTAAAATAGAAGCAGGGAAACTTTCGATACTATCCTACGATTACAATTTTAGAAAAGTCATTAGTTCACTCGCAGATGGGTTTTCATCGAAAGCCATTGAAAAGGGAATTGAATTGCATACAACTATAGCAGACAACATTCCAAATATTGTTGTGGGAGATCAGTATAGACTTCATCAAATCCTTACGAACCTCGTAGGTAATGCTATAAAATTTACTAACACAGGAAAAGTAGAGATCATTGTAACTCAAAAAGAAGCTGCTGGAGATAAGTTACACATCCATTTTAAAATTAAGGACTCAGGAATAGGTATACCTCCAGATCAACTTCAAAACATCTTTGAAAGCTTTTACCAAGTACAAGAGGAAAACACCTCAAAAATTAAAGGTACTGGTCTAGGCTTAGCGATTACTAAAGAACTAATAAACCTTCAAGAAGGAGAACTTCTGGCAACTAGTGTGGTGGGTGAAGGATCTTGTTTTTCCTTTACGCTTCCACTAAAAACAAGCAAATTAGACACATTACAATCCCCAACTAATGACAGTAAACGAAATAAAGAACAACTCAAGGGTCTAAGAGTACTTGTAGCTGAGGACAATACAATGAATCAGTTCTACATTAAACAACTACTTACTAACTTAGGGGTAGAAGTTGAAATTGCTCAAGATGGTAAAGAAGCTGTTGATATTTATTCTTCACACGCAAGTGATTACTATCATCTTATTTTAATGGACATGCATATGCCTTTTATGGATGGTGTAGCTGCCATAAAACAAATAAGAGAATCTAGAAAATACTCAACAAAGAAGGTTCCAATTGTTATATGCTCTGCAGATGTTTTTCCTGAATCCAGAAAAGAAGCTATTAAAGCTGGCATTGATTTCTACTTAACTAAACCTGTAGATGAAGAGGCGATAAAAGAGGTGTTGTTTTGGTTAGTATCTGATGAAGAAGTAGACCTTGAAATAGTGTCCACAACAAAAGATCAAACAGCTACTAACTATATTAACATAGATAAGCTAAGGCAAACATTTGATAATGACGACGCCTTTATCCAATCTCTTTTGGAAGTGTTTATTGAAGATACCCCAGAGGACTATAAAAGCTTATGCACCTGTATGGATAGAGAGTTTTATCCTAGAGCAAGTCTTCTGGCTCATAAGATGAAATCTAGTTTTATGAACTTAGGCATGATTCAACAAGGACATTTATTGCAACAAATTGAAAGAAATGTTACTTCTATACACAACTTAGATGTTGGAAAAAAACACTACGAGCAATTTAAAAAAGTGTATGTAAAAACACTGCTAGATGTAAATATTCTCCTTATAGAATTAAAGAGGATGTAAAGAGAGTGTCTTCATTACTATTTTTATCACTACTTTATTTTATCTAGAAATGACAGTTGCAATCATTTTACAACATTAAAAAAGCCGTTTAAAAAGATTAAACGGCTTTTGATTAGATATTTTTGGATAACAAATTATCCTTTATTTTCATTCTTAAATTTATTGAACGCTCCAAGCTTCTTGGCTTTTGGCCAGCTGTTATTATCTGTATCGATATCTGCTGTTTCTAGATCTGGATCTACTGTTACTTTTACAATTTCTTTATCTGTAGCAATAGCTTTACTCACCTCAGCATCATTTTTTCTCCATACTTGAGCTGGATAGGTGATTTTCTCTTTAGTTCCATCTGCATATTCATATTCTACTATAATAGGCATTGGGATTCCGCCTGGTTTTTCAAATACAATTTTATATAGATGCTTAGGAGCCTTAATTTTTGCGCGCTCTTCTGGTGTAAAATTATCCATTAGGTATTCTTGAAGAGTTTTTGAAGAAGCTAGCATATCTTGACTTTTCATCTCTTCTTTAAATTCAGGACTATCTTCATCTACAACATACACTACATCAATAGTACTGGGGTCTGTAACTCCGTAACGCAATAACATTTCTTTACCCGCTTCTGTTGCAGAATCTGTCACATAATATGACTTTACTTCTTTTACTCCTATATCTACATAGTCTGTACTGTAAAACCAACCTCTCCAGTACCAATCTAAATCTACTGCAGATGCATCCTCCATAGTGCGGAAAAAATCCTCTGGCGTAGGGTGTTTAAACATCCATCTTTGCGCATATGTCTTAAATGCATGATCGAATAATTCGTGCCCCATCACAGTCTCTCTTAATATATTGAGAGCAGTAGCTGGCTTTCCGTAAGCATTATTTCCAAGTTGGTATGCATTTTCTGGATTAGACATAATAGGAGCTATAAAACTCTGATCTCCTTTCATATAGTCTACAATTTTAGATGGCGCCCCTCTTCTAGAAGGATATGCATCATTGCCTCCTATAGCTTCTGGAAAATTTTGACCAAATTCTTGCTCAGTAATATATTGCATAAACGTATCTAAACCTTCATCCATCCATCCCCATTGACGCTCATCACTATTAACAATCATAGGGAAATAATTGTGACCTACTTCATGAATAATAACGGAAATCATACCATATTTTGTGCGATCACTGTATGTGCCATCCTCGTTAGGGCGACCATAATTCCAACATATCATTGGATATTCCATTCCCTGTCCTTTTGCATGTACAGAGATTGCTTTTGGATATGGGTAATTAAAGGTGTATTTTGAATAGGTGTCTAACGTTTGTACAATCGCTTTTGTAGAATATTCTTCCCAAAGTGGATTTCCTTCTGGAGGATAGATAGAAATTGCCATTACATCACGTTCTGGAAATTTTACTGCTTGTGCATCCATGATATATCTTCTTGAACTTGTCCAAGCAAAGTCACGTACATTTTCTGCTTTAAGCTTCCAAGTTTTAGTAGATTTTACACGACCTAAAGCGATTTTTTCAGCTTCCGCTTGAGTACGAATGATTACAGGCTTATCGTAAGAATTTTTTGCCTTTTCCCAGCGTTTCATTTCTTCTTTACTGTAGACCTCTTTTAGGTTTGTAATCTCACCCGTTCCATCAAGAAGGTGATCTGCTGGTACGGTGATATCTACCTCATAATTCCCAAAAGGAAGCGCAAACTCTCCATTACCCCAAAATTGATAATTTTGCCATCCCTCTACATCATTATATACAGCCATTCTTGGAAAAAACTGTGCAATAATATATCCTTTATTTCCATCTTTATATGTTTCAAAACCCGAACGAGCACGATCTACGGTATGCTCTGGAATATTGTAATTCCATTTTATGGAGAATGTGTAAGATGCCCCAGCCTTAAGTGGCGCTGGCATGTCTATACGCATCATCGTCCAGTTGATGGTGTGTTTAAGTGGCTTCCCATTTGCCGTAACTGCTTGGATTTTAAAACCTCCGTCAAAAGGCTCCCCTTTCATATAACTTCCTACAAAGGAACCAGGTTGAGAAACAGCTCCTACTCCTTCTCCATTCTTTTCTGCAGCGGGAGAATTTTTTTCACGAACATTTTGGTCTAGTTGCACCCACAGATATTCTAAATCATCTGGCGAATTGTTCTTATACGTAATAGTTTCGTACCCTTCAAGAACTTGTAAATCGTCATTAAGCTGGACACTCATTTTGTAATCTGCGTGATTCTGATAGTAGGCATGACCTGGAGCACCAGAAGCAGTGCGGTATTCATTAGGTGTTGACATTTCATTATAAAGTTGTCTAAACCTATTTGTATTCTCGTGTCCCATAGGACGTTTTTCATCTGCTTGCTGTTCTTCTTGAGCAAATGTAGATGCCCCTGTAAGTAAGAAAGCCGCAAGAAGCGTATAACTGTAACGAATCATAAGTATATGTTGAGTTTATTTTAGCTTCTAAAAATAGCCAAAAGGCTTTCCCCTTAAGCCCTAATTATTAAAATTTTAACAAGCCTTTAGGATTTTCGCGCGTAAAAAGAAAACTCTTTTTCTTACCATATATTTTTGTGTGAACCATATTTTTTTGTTCGGGAAATACATCTGTAAGGAGTGTGTTATTTACTTGAATATTCTTAATGAGCGTGACATTGGGTATCTCTAAGTAACAAACTACATAGTCATCCTCATACTCTTTACCTAAAAATATGGCATCTGGCTTTTCATCGTTAATCGTAATTAGCATCTTTTGAGAAAGATATTTTTTCAAATAACGATCTAGTTTATTCTGGTCATACGTAGCGTCTACTATCAATGACCTATCGTACCGCTCTTGAAGCACATCTTCTAAATCATCATAAAATAGTCTCGTAATTATCTGTACAGATTGCGACTCTTCATCATATGTGAGATCAGTTACACTTAGATAATATTTATGCAGAGAGGCGCCTAATAAAAGTGGCGTCACGAACAATAGAATAAAAAACTTTTTCATGAAACAAACTTAATTAGTGATAGTTATTAATGTGTTTACGCTTTCGCGAAAGCGTAAAAGTACTACTTCCTCGCAGTTCAAAAAACATACCACTATTCTCGCTCCTTAATTGCTTTGTAGGTGATTGCCTTTTCTTTCATAAACTCTAAGAGACCTAATACGTCATCTACATCAACAAGTACTTTGGTCTTTGGGTCTTCAAACACATAATAGACAAAGTCTGAAATATACTCCTGTGGTATCGCAAGCTCTTTCATGTACAAACTATCTGAAAATGTGTAGCGACTTTCCGTTACTAATTTTTCAAATCGGGATACTTCGATGTGTTTTTTAAGCATCTTTAACCGACCTGTGATCGAATTTATAAGACCATCAAGAGGAATACCTCCGCCACTACTTATGGCAGTATAATAGCGTCTTTCCTCCACTGTACGTTCTGGAGCCGTATTTTCTGGAATGCCCAGTTCTTTGGCAGTAATAGTAGGTTTATATGCTGTATTCTGGACGTCTTTCCCTATATCGCCAGTGAGGTTAATCGTACTCAGATTCACTTGGTCAAGTTCCGTCGTCTTTGGAATAAGATATAGTGTAATACGACGCCTATCAAACATCGTCTGATTAACTACAAATTGCCGAGTTTCGTATTGTACTGCGCTTATGATTATAGTGTCGTTAAGGCGCACCTCGATCTGAAATGTGCCATTATTTGTTGTAGTTGTGCCTCGTTTTAAGGTGCGGTTAACGATGGTAAGATTAGATCTATCTACCGTGTCGTTTAAAACTTGCCCTTTTAAGATAACAGTCTCTTGCGCTTGGATAAGTAGGCTACTTAGACATAACAGCATGATAATAAAATACGTTTGCTTCATAATTAATTAGGTTTCTGTGCGGTCTCTGTCTTCTTCAGTTCTAAGTATAACGTTGCTTTTTCTTGCATAAACTCTAGTAATTCAAGTATAGCTTCCTTGCGTAGGTAGCGGTTTACCTTTGGGTCTTCAAATATATAAAACACAAAATCTTCGATTAATTCTTTAGGTATCTGCAGGTTATCCACATAAAAAGAAGTAGAAAATTTTGATTTGTTTTTCTGAACTATGGCTTCTAATCTTGATGTTTCTAAGTGCTTTTTTAACATTTTTGTTCTACCAGATATAGCATTAATTAACATACCTACTGGCCCCGCACCACTAGTGGCGCCATAATAACGTCGTTCCTCTAAGTTCATTATAGGTCTAGCATTTGCAGGTAAGCCCAGCTCTCGAGGATCTATAGTGGTCTTCTTTAAAACTACGCTTGCCATGTCCTTTTGCAAATTACCTGATAGCTCGCTATTGCTCAGGAAAACTTCGTCGAGTTCATTCACTTTAGGATGTAGGTAAAAAGATAACATACCCTTTTTCCAACTAGGCTCATTGATAACTAATTCTCTGCTCTCATAAGATACGGCACTTATATGTAGAGTGTCCCCTTTTTGGGCTTTTATATAAAAAATACCCTCAGCATTTGTGACTGTTCCTGCTTTGAGAGATGTATTTACAATAGTTATCCCTACGATATCCACTCTATCATTCAAGATCTCTCCTTGAATAAGTTTCACCGCTTGGGCGTTAGCACAGAAAGTACTAAAAAACAGAATTAATACAAATGTTTTCACATATAAATAGATTCATTATTTATTCGATAGTTTAACGGCCTTATATTTTAGTCCTTTGTATCGGTGATTCTTTTACTATTTTTGGAAGAAAAATGTCAAAAAATATTATTGCCGCTAGTACTTCTACCATCTTCGGGAGTGATTATCTAGCATATCTAGTACCTGAGCTAGAGATTCTATTTAAGGACGTAAAAGAAATTTTATTTATCCCTTATGCACGTCCCTCTGGCATTTCTTATGATGCATATACAGCGCTTGCAAACAAAGCTTTTCAAAAAATAAATAAAACTGTACGAGGCATACATACTTATACTAATGCTAAGGAAGCGCTAACTGAGGCAAAAGGAATTTTTACGGGAGGTGGAAATACATTTGTATTAGTAAATACCTTATACAACGAAGATCTTATGCAGTTGCTTCGTTCAAAATTACTGGATGGAACACCTTATTTAGGGACAAGCGCGGGTAGTAACATTTGTGGATTGACGATGCAAAATACAAATGATATGCCTATTGTCTATCCACCTAGTTTTAAAACCACTGGAGTGATCCCCTTTAATATAAACGCACATTACTTTGACCCCATCAAAAATTCAACACATATGGGAGAAACTCGAGAGACCCGTATTAAAGAATATCATTGTTATAATACAGTCCCTGTGGTAGGTTTGAGAGAAGGAAGTTATTTAAAGGTTATAGATAATGCTATAACTTTAGAAGGATCTCATACCGCTCGAGTTTTTGAACAAGGCAAGAAACCTTATGAAATTGAAAGTGATACTAGGATTGAATTGTTATAAATACGCTTTCGCGAAAGCATAAAAAAAGCCTCACATTTCTGTAAGGCTCATTGAGCGGGAGACCAGGTTCGAACTGGCGACATTCAGCTTGGAAGGCTGACGCTCTACCAACTGAGCTACTCCCGCATTACTTGTTGAATTTTTAAAAAGGACTATTGGTATTCCCTTATTTCAAAAGCGAAGCAAAAATAATATAATTTTTGAATTCTGCTAGTTTTACAAAATAAAAAAACGAGAATTTTAATTTTTAATTCGACATTCAAAATTTCATTAGTCATAAATATTTGTTGCATAAACTATTTGAAAAATTATTTACAAATAATCATGGTACCATTTTCTAAAATATGCTTAGTTTTATAGGAGTTAGGTTTGATTGCAGCGCATTAGTTTAATACGTATTTTACAAGAAAAAAAAATGACTATTCATCACAAAGAAAGAGAAGACAGAGGCATCTTCTACATAAAAGGCGAAAATGGGGTCTTGTCAGAACTCACGTATTCTCGTAACAATACGGATGTCATGGTCATTGATCACACAGAAACTAAAGTTGCACAAGAAGGTAAAGGACTAGCTTCAAAACTGGTTGCACACTCTGTAAAATACGCAAGAGAACACAACTTAAAGATAAATCCTCTTTGCCCTTTTGCAGAGGTACAGTTTGATCGGAATCCAGCCTATAAGGAAGTGCTTGCTACATGAAAAAAATACTAGAGACCGACCGCCTCTATCTTAGACAGTTTGTAAAAGGGGATACTCCAGATTTATTTCAGCTTAACAACACGCCTAAAGTCCTAAAATTCACGGGAGATGTGCCATTTGAATCCTCTCAAGAAACGCAAGATTTTATAGACAACTACTTTAAAAACACCTATCACAATCCAATTGATGGGAGCCCTACAAACTTAGGACGCCTAGCTGTTATGAGAAAGAAGGATCACGTCTTTTTAGGCTGGTGCGGTCTAAGATTTAATTCTGACAGCAATGAAGTAGATCTTGGCTTTCGATTTCATGAATATTTTTGGAATCAAGGTTTTGCCACAGAAAGTGCACAAGCAGTCATACATTACGCTTTCAATACCCTTAGACTTCCAAAAATTATTGCTCAAGCACACATTGAGAACAAAGCATCACAAGAAGTCTTAGCTAAATGTGGTTTTATCGTAGACAAAGAAATCTCATATGATAGCCAACCCACCCTGTTGTATTATCTCAAGAATACTGCTTTTCAATTAAGAGAAATACCTGCAAAAGAAACTTGGCCAGTTAGACATCCCGTGCTTAGAAGAGGTAGACCTTTAGAAGATGTGTACATGGAAGCAGATGAAAAAGAAAGTACTTTTCATCTAGGAGTATTCTATAATGGCGATATTGTAGGAGTTGCTAGTTTTATGGAAGATGATCACTCAGAATTTAGTGGAGTACAGTCTAGGTTAAGAGGCATGGCAGTATTACCAGAATATAGAAACAAAGGAATCGCTCGCTTATTATTAAATAAAGGAGAACAGATACTCAAAGAAAGAGGCAGAACCTTACTATGGTTTAATGCAAGAATAATAGCCTTAAACTTTTACAAAAATTTAGGTTACGAAGTTGCCAGTGACGAATTTGAGATACCACAAGTAGGCCCTCATTATAGAATGAAAAAAGAATTATGAATAGACGTGCATTTTCAAAACTTACTGTATTAGGAATTATTGCAGCCTCAACTCCACTGAAGGCGGCAAATCTTTTATATAACACTTTACCTAAAAATGAATTATTAGGAAAAGGATCTCCGAATTTAACTCAAACTTCCTCTTACAGACTGCGGCCCGAAGCTGCACAAGCCTATGAAAAAATGCGTGCCGCTGCGGCAAGAGATGGTATTGTCTTCAAGGTCGTTTCTAGTTACAGAGACTACGATCATCAAAATAGAATATGGGAACGTAAGTACAGAAAATTTATAAAAAGTGGACTTACACCAATCAAAGCGATTGAAAAAATAATAGAATATTCCACCATTCCAGGCACCTCAAGGCATCACTGGGGTACAGATTTAGATATTGTAGATGGAAGTAAGAATGCAAATGGCGACTTACTTGTTCCTTCAAAATTTCATGGAGATGGTCCTTTTTGTGAGTTTAAAGAATGGATGGATAAAAATGCCCATACGTATGGATTTTACCTAGTATACACAGATAGCTACCATCGTAAAGGTTTTAAGTACGAACCATGGCATTATAGCTATAAGCAGTTATCATTAGACTACATTAACGAATATAAAAAGTTGGACATACTTGATGTATTACAATCTAATAAGCTTATGGGCAGTGACAATTTTACCACAGACTTTGTAGATAAGTACATAAAAGAAAATGTGCTAGATATTAATCCAGCACTATTGCGTTAAATAGCGAGTATTTTTTTCTTTTCTGCCAGCGCTTCTTTAAAATCCTTGCGGTCTTTGAGCGCTTTATTAATCCACGACAGCGCCTCTTCTTTGTTCTCTTTATGTCTGTAAATTTGAGCTAATCTAAAATAAGCCCAATCCTTAGGCACCCCATCTTTTGAGGTATAATTTTCTATGTAGTGACCTAAGCAGGCTATTCCCTCGTCCAATCCGATGCCATATTGACCCGCAATTTTACCAAATTGATAATGCAATCTATTAGACGTCTCATGAACCTCTTGTCCTTTGCTAATGATACTTAGAGCCTTTTGTGGTGCACCATTTTTTTCATAATGATCAGACAATTTCTCATAACACGTAACAGAACCACCTACAGCTACTGCTTTTTTAAAGTATGCTTCGGCATCCTTAGCCTTGTCATTATATTCGGCGATATAGCCGTGTGCTAAATACCCATCTACTGGTGAGATCTTTAGTAATTCATTTGCATAGCCCTGTGCTTTACTTTCACTACCGCCTATCATTGAGGGTAATTGAATGTAAAACTCAACGAGTGCCCATCTCGCATCTATATGTTTTGGATCAAGCTGAGCAGCCATCTCAAAAGATTCCTTGATATCCCCTATCATAGTGAGCGCTGTAAATTTATTTACCTCAAGTGCTTTCATTCCAAGTACGCCTCCATACTTGTAGTGATAGTTTGCGTTTTTTGGATCTTTTGCGACTAGTTTTTCATAGTATGGAATTGCTGCATCCCACTGCTTGGCATACCCCTCAATATCACCTAAATATTCAATAGTCTGGAGATTGTTTGGGTGGGATTTTAAAAAAGATAAGAATATGGGTTTGGCTTTCTGATAGTACCCATTTTTAAATAGGGATTCCGCTTTCGCGAAAGCGGTATCATCTTGACCAAAAGTCAAGAACGGAATAAAAAAAAGAAAAAGCCATCTAATCATAGTTATGTTTTGAACAAATATATACTAATATGATGCCAAAGAATTAATTTCTCTTAGGTGGAAATTTTTTGAAGATTTTAGACATCAGATTATGAAAATATTTCTCGCGTTGTGCTGGTGTTGCATTCACTTTTAAGGCACTCTCTGTGACCGCTTCCCATATCGCTGCTTTACTACTTTCATCATAGAGTGTTAAAGTCAATTCACGATGCATTTCCCGACCTCCTATGGGAATTCCTCCACTTACGCCTACACCCATTGCTCCTCCACCACCTCCTACTCCTACACCAATTGTGTTACGAGAGGAAGTTTCATATTCTCTAGATTGTGCACCTACAAGTATATCCGGAGTCTCAGAAAAAATCCAGCCGCGAGCAGCTAGTATGGAGTCAATAGCATTAGTAAGCCTTTTTTCATCGAATTCTGAAAAACCATTGATATTTTCAAAATCATAAGCATAGGTTTGATAGATAGAGAAATCTACATTTTTATCATAATCATACTCTACAAATGTGCTACCACAACTATAGAATAAAGCACTCGCAAGAAGGCATAAAAAAATCCGCATCATTTTAGTTTTCCATAAAGGTAAACACTGAATGGTGCGAATAATTATGTTTAATTCTTTATTAACTATTCATCATTTTCCAAAGCTCATCCTTAAGCTCTACAAGCCCTTGCTGTGCTACTGATGAAATGAATACGTATGGTGTAGGAAGCTCGTTATCTAATTCTTCGGCGAGCTCTGCTCTTAGTTCATCATCCAACATATCACTTTTTGTAATCGCAACAAACTTGCTTTTATCTAATAATTCTGGATTGTATTTCTGTAGCTCGTGTAATAGAATGCGATATTGCTCTGAAATACTATCAGCATCTGCTGGAATCATAAAAAGTAAGGTGGAGTTACGCTCGATGTGACGTAAAAAACGATGCCCGATACCTTTACCCTCTGCTGCGCCTTCTATAATCCCAGGAATGTCTGCCATCACAAAAGATCTATGATCACGATACTGTACGATTCCCAAGTTAGGTTTTAGCGTTGTAAATTCATAGTTGGCAATTTTTGGTTTTGCCGCAGTAATGGCCGCAAGAAGGGTTGATTTGCCTACGTTTGGAAATCCAACTAACCCAACATCTGCTAGCACCTTAAGCTCTAGTGTGAGCTGCACTTCCTTGCCGTCAATACCTGGTTGAGAATATCTAGGTGTTTGGTTTGTGCTACTTTTGAAATGCCAGTTACCACGACCACCCATACCACCCTCCGTAGCTATATATTCTTGACCTTCTTCTGTGATCTCAAAAAGTACTTGATCTGTCTCTGTATCCTTAATGGTGGTACCTAATGGAACGTCAATATACATATCTTCCCCATCAAATCCCGTAGACCTCGATTTTGCTCCATTTCCTCCGTGACCCGCACGTATATGACGCTTAAATTTAAGATGTAAGAGTGTCCATAAATTAGGATTAGCTCTCACAATGACGTGGCCTCCTCTACCACCATCCCCTCCATCTGGGCCTCCTTTTTCTATAAACTTTTCTCTGTGTAAATGCGCAGAGCCACTACCTCCGTTTCCTGAGGTGGTATGAATCTTTACATAGTCTACAAAATTTCCTTCAGTCATTTAAAAAGGGGTTTATTAGTCTGTTATTTTTTCGCGAAAGCGAGCTCTTATTTACTATCAATAGACAAAGAAGTATTCCTACTTTATCAAGTTAATTTCAACACGTCTGTTTATAGCACGACCTGCTTTTGTGGCATTATTTCCAAGAGGTTGACTCTCGCCATATCCTTGTGACGTTAATCTAGTAGATGCGACTCCGTTTTCAATCAAGAAACGCATTACTGAACTAGCTCGTTCTTGAGATAACTTTTGATTGAGTACATCACTACCTACGCTATCTGTATGGCCCTCAATGGCAAACTTAGCTTTAGGGTATTCTTGCAAAATAGATACAATATCATTTAATACGGTAATTGACTCATCTTTAATTGTCGATTTTCCAGAATTAAATAGGATAGTTTTTGCATATTCATTCAATGTATCCTGAACAGCTTCGGTTACTTCTGGTTCGGGTTCTGGTTCTGGACACCCATTATTGGTAACAGTACCAATTAAAGAAATACATTCATCATCTTTATCTAAGACACCATCACCATCTGTATCTGGCCACGGACACCCTTTGTTTTCAACTGGCCCGGCTACATCTTGGCAGTCATCAACATTATCTAAAACAGAGTCTCCATCTGCATCATCCCAAGGGCAACCTCTATTTTCGGACGCTCCATTTTCATTTGGGCATTCATCATCTTTATCTAGCACTCCGTCATTATCAGTATCCTCCCATGGGCAACCATCGTTTTCTACTGGTCCAGATACATCTGGACATCTATCTAATTTATCAATAACACCATCGTTATCTTTATCTTTTACTCTGCCTTGGTAAACAGGTATTTTTAGACCAGCATATACATCTGCACCTTTACTATTATCACTTGTGAGTACAGATAATATTGAACCGGAACCTACATAAAGAGGCCCAACTCTTAAGCCAGCCCCTGCTTGAAATCCGTTATATTGAATTACACTTAATGGCAAGTAAAAACTAAACCATTTACTTTCAAAACGAGGGGTTAGTGAAGCTATATTTAGGATGCTACTCGTATTTCTTTTCCCTTTTTTGGTTAGAGACAAATCAGTGGTTAGATTTAAATATAATTTTCCGTTGAAATTCCAATCTGCGTTAATGTGTAGTGCTGTTGGAAGGTTTGCTTTATAGCCAGTACTTTCAATGGCTGCAGATGAAATATCGTCTAAAAAAGCTTCAAAATCTTCTGCATTATCAAAATCATCTTCAGAAACATTAGTAACGTTTACATCGTAAATATCCTCCTTAGCTTCTTTATAATTAATAGAGCCTATATCTGAAAGCGATAATCCTAATTTTAATATATACTTGTTTTTATCTTTTAAAGTATACGTTTCTCCCTTTGCATTTTTTTCTACATAATCTGCATAATTAGGTCGCCACTCGTAAACAACCCCTACATCTACTCCAAGACCACTAGCCTGAGGTAATTCGTAGTCGTAATTATCATTATCAAATTCAGCAAAACGCCCATATATTATCTCCCCTGTAGAATCAAAACTACCTGTAGTCTCTCCACCACCTAGATCTGTTCCATCAGCATCATAATCTACAGTTACATTATTTCCATAAACATATCCACTTCCAAAACCTTGTAAATATTTTAGAGAAAGTCCTCCTTTAAGAAAATGTTGTTCATCATTTTTAAAAACTCTAGCGTAGGTTAAACCTACCTCTGCCCAAGCCTGAGCAAAAGCACTAAAATCACCTTCATTAATTATAAAATCACCTGTTTCGTCATTATCAATTTCATCAATGGTATTTCCATTAATTTCGTTAATGTTTGCTATAGATCTAGCTCTAGTAAATACAGCTATAGAGCTTTTTTCGTTTAGATTAAACATAAATGATGGACCTAGCATATCAGTATAAGATCCAAAATTATTGCTATTAGATGGGGATTTATTGGCATCTAAATCAAAATCATAATCATCTTTCAATGCATCTGAAAAATTGACACCATAATAGTCATTTCCTAAAACAGTACTAAAACCTACTAGATTAATATCGGTTTTAAAACGTGAATCAACAATGTTAGCAGGGTTGGCTATAACACTGTTTACACCGCTATAGTTATCGGAAAGAAACCCTATATAAGACTGAGCCTGCAGACCGATAGCACATAATAATATAACTACAAATAGCGTATCCTTTTTCATCTCTTAATGTTTGATTAGTTAGTGCATTCTTTGTTTTAAACTTTAATTCTATCAATGGCATTACTAAGACGTTCAGTAATTTCTTCTACCGAACCTTCACCGTCCACACCGAAGTATTTATTTTGCTTTTCGTAAAATTCTTTTAGAATAGCTGTTTCTGAATAATACACTTTAATACGATTACGTATCACTGTCTCATCTGCATCATCTGGACGCCCACTGGTTTTTCCACGAGCTAACAGACGTTTTACCAGCACCTCATCGTCAACCTCAAGAGCCACCATGGCAGCTACATTTGTTCCTTTCTTTGACAAAAGATCGTCAAGAGCAATTGCTTGAGCTTCCGTACGTGGGAAACCATCAAATATAAACCCCTGCGCCTCTTTATTTTTTTCAACCTCAGCCGCTAGCATTTCAATAGTCACAGTATCTGGTACTAGTTGCCCCTTATCAATAAATGATTTAGCAAGAGTCCCTAGCTCAGTTTGGTTTTTAATATTATATCTAAAAACATCTCCTGTAGAAATATGTACTAAATTATATTTTTCTTTTAATACTTCTGCCTGAGTTCCTTTACCAGCACCTGGAGGGCCAAATAAAACAAGATTAGTCATTTGAGTTTCTTTAAGTTTATATATAGATGTAAAATTACGGCCTAGACCATCGTAGTCTAAACCAAACCCTACCACAAATTCATTGGGAATCTCCAGCCCAATGTAATCAATTACATATGGTTTATGGTAAGCAGCTGGCTTGTAAAACAGTGAGGCTATACGATAAGAGGCTACCTCTTCTTGTTCTAAAATACGAATAATCGTCTCTATCGTATTTCCAGAATCTACAATGTCCTCTACCACAATAACTTCTCTACCTTTAAGAGAGGGCTCCGCTCCCATCACTGTAGTGATTTCATCACTTTGGTTAAGTCCATCATAGCTGGCCACTTTGATAAAACTCATCTCACACTCGTGATCAAACTTTTTAATAAGCTCTGCGCTAAACAAGAAGGCACCGTTAAGCACCGTAAGAAATACTGGTCTTTTGCCAGCGTAATCGTCATTTAATCTCACAGCAACACCATTTACCGCATGCTGTACCTCTGTTTGTGAAATACATTTTTCAAAGGTAAGATCGTGTAGAGTAATTGTATTTTTCATAACTAATAAAGGGCAAAGATACTACTTGAAATTAAGTCCCTATAGGGATAAGGATATGAATGTATAATAGTGAAAAACTCCCGCTCTATTTTGTATTTTTGAAGAGATTTATTTTTCAGCACAAAAGCAACAAGGACAATGACAAATTACTTCTCTTCCTCTTTTAAATTAGGTATTTTAGGTGGTGGTCAACTAGGCAAAATGATGCTGTATGATACTCGCAAGTATGATATACAGACCTCTGTGCTAGATCCTAGTGAGGAAGCGCCATGTAAAATTGCCTGCAATCATTTTGAAAAGGGTAGCTTGATGGATTATGAAACCGTAGTAGCCTTTGGCCGTAAGGTAGATGTACTCACTTTCGAGATTGAAAGTGTTAATATAGATGCACTTGAAACTCTAGAGAAAGAAGGCGTCAAAGTTTTTCCACAACCTGCAGTATTACGCAATATTCAAGACAAAGGGATTCAAAAAGATTTTTACAGTAAACATCAAATCCCTACTGCTGCTTATGAGCAGTATGCATCCACGAAAATTTTAAAGAAAGCCATCTCTTCTAATGAAAGTACTATGAACCTTCCGTTTATCTGGAAATCATGTACAGGAGGTTATGACGGAAAGGGGGTTTCTGTAATTAGAAATATAGAAGACCTCGAAGAACTACCACAGGTTCCTTGTATTGCAGAGCAAATGATTCCATTTAAGAACGAACTTTCTGTTATTGTTGCTCGTAACCCTTCTGGAGAGGTAAAGACATATCCTGTAGTCGAAATGGAATTCCATCCAGAAGCAAATCAGGTAGAGTATGTGATTTGCCCAGCGAGAATAAGTGAGGAAATGGCTCAAAAAGCGAGAGCCGTTGCGAGTCAAGTTTCAAACGCATTTAGGCACGTAGGTCTTCTTGCTGTTGAAATGTTTCAAACAGTAGATGATGAGATTTTAGTAAATGAAGTAGCGCCTAGACCACATAATAGTGGTCACCAAACCATAGAGGCTAGCTTCACAAGCCAATTTGAACAGCACCTAAGAGCCATCTTAGATTTACCTTTGGGAAGTACCGAAAATAAGGTAGCCTCTGTCATGGTTAACCTTGTAGGTGCCGAAGGTCATACAGGAAAGGTAGTCTATAAAAATATTGAAACTATAATGGGAATGCAAGGCGTGACACCACATATTTACGGAAAAAAAGAAACAAGACCATTTAGAAAAATGGGACACGTCACCATTATTGATCACGATCTGTCTAAGGCTAGAGCAACTGCGTCGCAGGTAAAAAGCAGTATTGAAGTCATCACCGCATAGATTTAATTTTATAAATAGCATTATATTTTCGCGAAAGCGTCAAAAAAAAATACGTATGAAAGTAGCCATCATCATGGGGAGTACAAGTGACTTACCCGTCATGCAAGAAGCCATTGATTTTTTAAAGGATCTTGATATTGAGACAGAAGTCGATATTGTGAGTGCACATCGCACCCCTGATAAGTTGTTTGATTTTAGCAAAAAAGCCCACACGAGAGGAATTAATGTCATAATTGCTGGTGCCGGAGGTGCCGCACACCTACCAGGAATGGTAGCATCGCTCTCACCACTCCCAGTAATAGGAGTACCCGTTAAATCTCGTAACTCTATTGATGGATGGGATTCTATACTTTCTATATTACAGATGCCTGGTGGGGTACCAGTAGCAACCGTAGCACTTGATGGTGCTAAAAATGCAGGGATTCTTGCTGCACAAATATTAGGCGCTACCAATGCTCTTTTACAAGAAAAAATAATAAGCTATAAAGAGAACCTCAAGCAAAAAGTTATCGAAGGGGCAGAAAGCCTTAAATAACAAAGACCGCCTTTAAAAGGCGGTCTCAAGTCAATGTAGTTTTAAGAAAATGATGTTTTATTTATTAACCATTCTAAATAGTAATCAAACCTTTATATAGCTACATTGATTGGGGGTCTGTTATCTTTTCGACAAAATCAAATATAAGTAAAATCTGTCATTAGTCGATGATATACCAATATTTTCGATATAATGCACAATTTAATCGTATTACCTTCATCTCATGTCACAACAAAAAAATCCACTACTCAATTCTTTTTCTGAGGCACCATTTTCTAAAATTGAGAATAGCCATTTTAAACCTGCATTTATAGAAGCAATAGCATTTAGTCGAAAGGAGATAGATGCAATCACACAAAATGAAACTACTGCAACTTTTCAGAACACCATTGCAGCACTGGATTATTCTGGACAGCAGTTGGACCGCATTTCTAGCATTTTTTTTAATCTCAACAGTGCAGAAACTAATGATGAGATTCAAAAAATCGCTCAAGAAGTTTCTCCATTGTTATCTGAGTTTAGTAATGACATCACGCTCAATCAACAACTATTCTCACGCATTAAAAGTATATACGATCAGAAAGAAGATTTAGATCTTTCCGCTGAAGAACAAACCCTGCTCGAAAAAAAATTTAAAGGCTTTACACGTAATGGTTCCAATCTTAGTGATGAAAAAAAATCCCGCTTACGCGAAATTGACTCAGCACTGGCAAAATTAAAGCTCACCTTTGGCGAAAATATCCTTGCCGAAACAAACAGTTACGAACTTCACCTAACCCATGAAGAGGACTTGAGCGGACTACCCGAGAGCGCAAAAGAAGCCGCCGCTGGCGAAGCTACATCAAGAGGTAAAAAAGGATGGGTAATCACACTGGATTACCCAAGCTACATTCCCTTTATGAAATATGCAGATAATCGTGAACTTAGAAAAGAGCTAGCGTTGGCCTTTGGCAGTAGAGCATTTAAAGGAAATGAGTTTGACAACCAATCTATTATTCTTGAGCTTGTAACTCTCCGCAATGAACGCGCAAAATTATTGGGCTATAAAACACACGCCCATTATGTGCTTGAAGAACGCATGGCAGAAAATCCAGAGAAAGTTAAAAGCTTTCTCAATGAATTACTTGAAAAAGCAAAACCTGCCGCTGAAAGAGAGTTTGCAGAGCTTGAGGTTTTTGCTAAGGCACAAGATGATATTGAAATGCTTCAAAAATGGGATGGTTCTTATTACTCTGAAAAATTGAAACAACAATTATTCAACTTAGACGATGAGCAACTCAAACCTTATTTTAAGCTAGAAAATGTGATTGCTGGAGTTTTTAAGGTAGCCGAAAAATTGTTCGGATTGCGTTTTGAGCAAGTAAACGACGTAGATGTTTACCATAAAGAAGTAAAAACATATCGTGTAACAGATACAAATGGCAAATACATAGCATTGTTTTATGCAGATTTTCATCCTAGAAAAGGTAAGCGTGGTGGCGCATGGATGACTTCTTTTAAAGGTCAAAAAATTGAAAACGGCATTAATGACCGCCCCCATATTTCTAATGTATGTAATTTCACACCTTCTACTCCAACAAAACCTTCGTTGCTTACTTTTAATGAAGTAACAACTTTATTTCATGAATTTGGCCACGGCTTACACGGGATGCTAGCCAATACCACCTACCCTAGCTTATCAGGAACTTCTGTATATTGGGATTTTGTGGAGTTGCCTAGCCAAGTTTTAGAAAACTGGTGTTATGAAAAAGAAGCACTGGAACTCTTTGCTATGCATTACGAAACTGGAGAGGTGATCCCTATGGAGCTGGTTCAAAAAATAAAAGATGCCGCTACCTTTCAAGAAGGATTGCAAACCTTGCGACAGTTAAGTTTTGGATTATTAGATATGGCATGGCATGGTGATAATCCAGCTGATATTACGAATGTAAAAGAATTTGAAGTGAAAGCCTTTGCTGAGACTAGCCTGTATCCAGATACTCCAGAAACCTGTATGAGCACCTCTTTTGCACATATCTTTCAAGGAGGATATTCTGCTGGATATTACAGTTATAAGTGGGCAGAAGTGTTGGATGCAGATGCTTTTGAGTATTTTAAAAAAGAAGGTATTTTTAATGCGGAGATTGGTAAAAAATTCCAAGAACATGTTCTATCTAAGGGGGGGACAGAAAACCCAATGGTACTCTATAAACGCTTTCGTGGTCATGAGCCTAAACCCGAAGCACTCTTAAGAAGGGCTGGTTTATTAGAAGTCAAAAAAATGGTATAAACCTTTATATGAAGTCAGCCTTAAAGTAAATGTTGAGGCTGGCTTTTTTATTAAGAACTATTCTTAGCCTCAATCCATAAAGACATAAACTTTGTACTCCGCATAATTTGATGTTGGATCATTTTTCCTGTAAAATTGGATAGGCGATGTGAATTTAGGTTTTTGAGTAGATAGGATATTTTTGATTTAAAATCTTCTGCAAAGAATTGCTTTTGGAAGTTTTTGTTAATGATATCCCTTCCAATATCCTGTGCCCGTTTCCAACGTGTCTCATCAGTATAGAGTGAGATGGCCGCTTTCGCGAAAGCGGAAGTGTCATCCTCAATGGCTCCGCCCCACTCCAAACCGTCAGACATTGCTTCTGCTCCTACTGTGGTAGTCACTGAAGGTGTTCCCGTTTGCATAGCGTCTATGAATTTCCCCTTAAGACCTGCACCAAAACGTAGAGGTGCCAGCAAAACTCGTGCTTGAGAAATAACCTTAGCAGCACTTTCTGCCCTACCCTCAATCAAAAATCCCTGTTTTTTGCTATGTAGTTGATTTACCTTTTCTGATGCGTAGGCACCGTATATATGTAGCTCTGCCTTTGGCAACTCTTTTTTTATAAGAGGCCATATTTCATTTTTTAACTGCAAAGTGGCATCCCAGTTAGGCTTATGTAAAAAATTGCCTATGGTGACAAAGTGCTCACGATCTTCATAGGATACAAAATCGCCTTTGAGGGTTGGAAGTAAGAACGGAATATAATGTAAAAGATGAGCTGGCACTTTAAAGAAGTTTTGCAGCAATTCTATTTCATAGGAAGAAATCATTAAGGAAAAATCACTACGGTATATAGCCGCGATCTCACGCATAGCTACATCAGAATGCAAATCCAGATCTGTAACTTCTCTATTCTGAACGACTGCCATCTCTCTGGCTTTTCGTAAACAATGTAAATCTTCTGTATCTAATACTCGTAATGCATTGGGGAGCTGATCTGCTACTCTCCAGCCAAATTGCTCTTCAGCCATAAAGCGATCAAACAGGACTACATCAGGTTTTAATTCATTTAAAAATGTATCAAAAGAGGCATCGTTCAAAGTTATCGTGGCAGTTTGAAAACCCAAAGTACGAAGGTCTTCGCTATGATCAGAAGGTCCAGAAGTACTGGCATAGGTAATAGCAAACGACATTTCTTGAAAAAGATCTAACAACTGTAGCATACGACTACCAGCTGCCGAGGATCGAGGTTCTACCCAAACTGTACTGACTACTAAAAGTTTCATGACGTAAAGATACTATCAAATTAAAACCTCCCTTGAAAAATATGTTTCATATATTTTTGAAATTACAATAACATTCTTATATTTGTAGTATGGAATTTAGCGTAGCAAAAAATAAATTCATACAAACGTGGGGATCTTTAGGTTCACAGTGGGGGATTAATAAAACCATGGCTCAAATCCATGCCTTATTAATGGTATCTCCCGAGGCGCTTTCTATGGAAGATGTGATGGCAGAATTGCACATTTCTAGAGGTAATGCAAGTATGAACCTGCGTAATTTAATTGATTGGGGTATTGTTTTTAAAGAATACAAGCCTGGGGAGCGTAGGGAGTACTTTATTGCCGAAAACAATATTGATGAACTAGCTCGTAAAATTGCAAAGGAAAGAAGTAAACGTGAGATCAAACCTACGCTTAGAGTTTTACAGGAGGTAAGTTCTCTAAAAAATATCACGACCACAGAGGCGCAACATTTTAAAACAAAAACAGCAGAGCTCTATGAGTTTGTCTCGCGTGCCGACACCATGCTAGAAAAAATTACAGATTATAAAGAAAATTGGATCACAAAAACAATTATGAAACTGATGAAATAACTAGATTTAGTCGAAGGAAAAAAAGCACTGAAATATGTGCTTTTTAAATCAAAATAAATTTCATTTATTTCTGAAAATAAAATATTATGAGAAAGATCTATACTATAAATAAAATTCTAATCATTGTAAACATCGCACTATTTATAATTCCATATTTCGGATTACTCTTTATGATAATAACTGGGGTTGTACAGTTAACTCTATTTTTAATTTACATGTTCAGATGGAAACAAATCCCGAAAAATAATAAAAAACAGCTAATCTGGTACATTGCAATTTGTTCAATAATTTTTATAAGCATTTACTATAGTTCTGCATCAGAATATTACAATGACCTAATACCATCTATGCTATTGATAATTTCTGGTTTATTAGCGCTTTATTTCTTGTATATCTCTAAAAAATTGTCTGATCTAAATTCAAAATCCAATGTTAATAGACCTCAATCATAACCTCCTAGCCTATTTCATCTATATCGTATTCATGAGTCTCATTATTATACATGTAGGATTGAGTTGTTATCGCAACGGTATAGTATTTATGAATCAACTTATGCCATCAAGGACATCTTGTGCTCTGCAATTAAATAAAATACGTATGGCCGTTATATACAAGGGCTAAATTGGTCATCGGCTTGATAGCAATTTTAATTACTGATCACTTGCAAAACCACAGTAAACTAGCAATAGCTATTACCGGATTGATAGCTGCCTACTGGGTGGGTAAAATTGCCACACAAATTGCTTATTACCCAATGTATGAACTCCCAAAAAAAATACATTTCAAAATTGGCGGTTACTTTATGAACATTCTATTTGTATTATTTGCAGTTGTCTTTACGCTTTTATTTATTCAGAATCTCATTGGTTTTATAAACTAACATTTAATAATCTTCTCCATGACGACCATAACACTAACCACAAAAATTCTAGCACCTGTCCAACACGTTTTTGACTTATCTCGAGATATCGATTTTCACATGAAGTCGGCGTCTCAAACTTGAGAAATAGGGATCGCAGGAGTAACGTCTGGGTTAATTGACTCTGGAGAAATTGTAAAATGGAAAGGAAAACACTTTGGTGTTTGGCTCACCCACACAAGTGAGATATCGCTTTTAATCCTCCATATTTTTTTGTGGATAAAATGATTGAAGGCAAATTTAATTCGTTTGTGCACGAACACCATTTCAACCAAAAGGATGGAATACACCATGACTGACAGTCTACATACGACGGACCTATATAGAGTCATGGGAAACTTATTTAACAAACTAATTCTTAAAAGACTACCTCACCAAGATTTCTTGAACCCGCAATGTACATTGAAAAATGCCGTTAGAATCTTCTAAAGTCTAAGATAAAATGTTTTGGTTGAGCCTATTCACTCTTTTACAAAATCCACTACGCACCTTCTATTTAAAATGTTGAGCATAAAAATCATTATCATATAAGTATTATTTTTGATAAAAACTAGCGACCATTACACCTATGACTACTAACCGCATTGACCCTACAAAATGGGTAGATCTGTACTCGGACTATCTATTTAATTACACCATCGCCCGTGTTAATGACCGTGAAATGGCTCAAGATCTGATTTCTGAAACTTTTCTTGCAGCGTTAAAATCAATGAAGAACTTTAAAGGAGAGGCGACAGAGCGCACTTGGCTGACTTCAATTTTAAAGAGAAAGATCATTGATCAATACCGTAAGAAGAATTCTATAAAAGGTAAAGCAGAGGTTCGCATAAATTATAAAGACGAACAAAGTGAGGGGGACTGGTTAGAAGAGCGAGTTGCAGACTCTTCTGATAAAACGGCCGAAGATTTTTTAGAAAATGAAGAACTTGGAGAGGCCATTTTCGATTGCTTAAGCAAGCTTCCCGAAAAGCAAGCTGAAATTTTTAAAATGAAAACCATTGAAAATTTTGATACAGAGGCTATCTGTAATGAATTTAATATCACACCGTCTAATTTTTGGGTAATAATTCATCGTGCACGTACTGCAATGGCAGGTTGCATGGAGAAAAATTGGTTTTAGCTAACTAATAATAAGCACAAAACACTATACTATGAAGTTACATGTACCTTGTGAAGAAGCAAATCATTTCTGCGATAAAAATCAGTATAAAGAAGCTGGATTTTTAGAAAAGGTAAAGCTCAACATTCACTTAATTTATTGCCGTGCTTGTCGCACATACTCTAAAAAAAATAATAAATTGACGCGTATCGTAAAGCATCAAAGTATTCAGCATATTACTCCTCCTGAAAAAGCGATATTGAGACAACGTGTTGAGAAGCACATCAATTCCCCATCACTCTAGAAAGCACTTCACAAAATAGCCAAAGTATAGGTATAGCCTCTACCCAAAAAGCGGCAAAATAACGGTCATTATTTATACTTGACTTAGCTATTCCCACCATTACTAGTAGGGCTATAAAAAAGTCAATTATAAACAAGTTTATTTGACGGACATTCAATAAATAAGATATTCCTAAGAAAATAAGTGTAAAGCAAATACCTAATAATTTGGCATTACTTTTTCCAACCACTTGCGGTATTGTTTTCAAATAGGTTGCATCATACTTAAGGTCTCTTATCTCAAAAGGAATCATAACCGCTAGCACATAAAAAATACATTGTATAGATAGCAACCAGATCTCTTCCGCAAATTCCCCACTGTTCTGCATCACAGGCAAAATGACGGTTACACCTGACCAAACAATAGCAATAACAAAAATTTTTAGTCCACTAACGGATCTCAAATTAAGCTTAAGATTAAACAAAGGCACTGCATAAAATAATGTAAGTATACCTAACAGTACACATACCCCTATCACCTCTAACTTTAGCCAGTATATGGAAATAGCCATTCCTACACCGCATAAAACCGAAAACAACTGTATTTCTTTGAGCGAGCGGGCGAGGCTTCTATGGTGCAATCCCGCCACCTCTGCGTATTTTACAAAGTTGTAGGCAGTTATGGTTCCAAAAAAAATAAAGACTAAGAGCGGTGTATGTATCAAAATGTCTAACTTTAATAGAGTGATACAAGTCAACGCAAGCACGGCAAAACCCACATGAATACTGCTATTTACATAAAAATTAAATAGACGTCTAAATCTATGCATTAGACAAAAATACTATATGTGTTGATAAGTTCAATTTTAGTGGAAAACATTCGATAGACGGAGTGCTAAATTGATAAAATAACTCTTTGATTTGCTGTATTTTTGTGCATCTTAAAAACACAATAATGATGAATACAGATTCATTTGCATTACGCCACATTGGACCCCGTAGAAGAGATCTCCCAGAGATGCTTAAAACTGTGGGCGTAGAGACTATGGAACAACTCATTTTTGAGACCATTCCAGACAATATACGTTTAGAAAAACCTTTAGATCTTGACCCGGCTATGAGTGAGCACGAATTTGCTGCCCATATAACAGCGTTGTCTAATAAAAATAAAGTATTTAGATCATTCATCGGTTTAGGGTATCACCAAGCGATTACTCCAGCTGTAATCCAGCGCAACATCCTTGAAAACCCAGGATGGTATACTGCTTACACACCTTATCAAGCAGAGATTGCTCAAGGTCGTCTAGAAGCATTACTTAATTACCAGACCATAATCACAGATCTTACGGGTATGGAACTTGCAAATGCATCCCTACTCGATGAATCTACGGCTGCGGCAGAGGCAATGGCACTCTTATTTTCTGTAAGAAGTCGTGATCAAAAGAAAGCTGAAGTAAATAAGTTTTTTGTGTCTGAAGAAATTCTCCCACAAACACTTTCTTTATTACAAACAAGATCTACACCTATAGGGATTGAACTTGTGGTGGGTAGTCATGAAGAGTTTGACTTTTCATCAGACTATTTTGGAGCTATATTACAATACCCGGGAGTATCTGGAAAAGTATTTGATTATGCTCAATTTGTAGAAAATGCAAATGCGGTAGGTATTAAGGTTGCTGTGGCAGCAGATATTTTAAGTCTGGTAAAGCTTCGCGCGCCAGGAGAATTTGGGGTAGATGTTGTAGTAGGTACCACTCAACGTTTTGGAATTCCATTAGGGTATGGAGGTCCCCATGCTGCCTATTTTGCAACTAAAGAAGAATATAAAAGAAGCATCCCAGGACGGATTATTGGCGTCACAAAAGATACAGATGGAAAGCGCGCCTTACGCATGGCACTGCAAACACGTGAGCAACACATAAAAAGAGATAAAGCAACTTCAAATATCTGTACCGCTCAAGTACTACTAGCTGTTATGGCAGGTATGTACGGTGTGTATCACGGTCCAGAAGGATTAAAGAATATCGCAAATAAAGTACACAACACAGCCGCTACAGTTGCCGATGCGCTTGAAAAACTAGGATTGTATCAAATTAATGATAATTATTTTGACACGATTCAGATAAAAGCAGATGCTAGTAAAGTTGCTAAAGAAGCAGAGGCCCTAGAACTTAACTTTTATTATCCAGATGCAGAGACAGTCTGTATCGCTATTCATGAAGCAACTACACTAAAAGATGTAAATGATATTGTTACCGCTTTCGCGAAAGCGCTCTCAAAAGAAACGATCAAAGTCAAAGAAATAATAGAAGGAAAAGCAATTCCTGCAAATGTGGCCCGTGAGACAACATTCTTAACGCTTCCTGTATTTAACACCTATCATTCTGAAACAGAATTGATGCGTTACATAAAAAAATTAGAACGCAAAGATCTGTCACTAAATCATTCAATGATTTCACTAGGTTCTTGTACCATGAAATTGAATGCCGCATCTGAAATGCTTCCTTTGTCTGATCCACAATGGGGAAACATGCACCCATTTGCACCATTAGATCAAGCAGAAGGTTATCAAACCATGCTTAAAAAATTAGAAAACCAACTTACAGAAATCACAGGTTTTGCTGGAACCTCTCTACAACCTAATTCAGGCGCACAAGGAGAATATGCGGGACTCATGGTGATACGCGCATACCATGAATCTCGTGGAGATAGCCACAGAAATATCTGTCTAATTCCTTCATCTGCACATGGTACAAATCCTGCCAGTGCCGTAATGGCTGGAATGAAAGTCGTCGTGACTAAAGCCCTAGAAAACGGAAACATTGATGTAGATGATCTTCGTGAAAAAGCTGAAAAACACAAAGACAATCTGGCTGCTTTAATGATTACGTATCCATCTACCCATGGAGTGTATGAAAGTGCTGTTAAAGAAATAACCCAGCTTATTCACGACAATGGTGGTCAAGTATATATGGATGGTGCTAATATGAATGCACAAGTAGCACTTACAAATCCGGGAGCGATAGGCGCAGATGTATGTCACTTAAATCTACATAAAACGTTTGCCATTCCTCACGGAGGAGGTGGCCCAGGAGTGGGACCTATTTGTGTAGCAAAACAACTAGTTCCATTTTTACCTACTAATCCAGTAATTACTACTGGTGGGGAACAAGCCATTACGGCCATAAGTGCAGCACCGTGGGGATCTGCTTTAGCTTGTTTGATTTCTTATGCATATATTACAATGCTAGGAGAGCCTGGCTTACGCCACTCGACAGAGTATGCGATATTAAATGCTAACTACATCAAAGAACGTCTTAATGGGCAGTATCAATGTTTATATACGGGTGAACGCGGTCGTGCAGCACACGAGATGATTATTGATTGTCGCCCTTTCAAAGAAAATGGTATAGAAGTTACAGATATCGCAAAAAGATTAATGGATTATGGTTTCCATGCTCCTACAGTTTCTTTTCCAGTTGCTGGTACGATTATGATAGAACCTACTGAAAGTGAAAGTAAAGAAGAACTAGATCGTTTTTGTGATGCGATGCTCTCGATACGTAAGGAAATTGCAGAAGCTACAAGAGAAGACAATAATCATATTATGAAAAATGCCCCACACACCCTAGCAATGGTGACGTCAGATACTTGGAAATTTCCTTACTCTAGAGAAAAAGCAGCATACCCATTAAGCTATGTTGCCGAAAATAAATTTTGGCCAACCGTACGCCGTGTCGATGATGCATATGGTGATCGTAATTTAATATGCACCTGTGCTCCCATAGAAGAATATATGGAAGCTTAGAAATCATTATTCATAGTTAAAAATGGTAAGCTTTATTACAGATACGGTCAGAAGTGCAATTGTACTTTTGACCGTATTTATTTAGCGTTTTATGAATACGCTTTCGCGAAAGCGTATTACCTCTCATTATCAATTCATTAAAAAAACATTAACAATTAAGGTCTTTATCATAAAATCGTTTTAATCTGGGCTATTAATTGTCATTTACGCAATAGAAACGGGATTGCAACTTAACAGTAGTTTTCCCGTAATGATTCCTTAACTTTACCCGCTTAGAAATACCCCTTTATGGCAATTAAAATTACAGGCTTAGGCAGTTACATACCAGATGTGGTAACGACAAATGACTCTTTTGATAAACATCAATTTTTGAATATGGATGGTTCTACCATCAATTCTGAAAACGAGATAATTATTGAAAAATTTAAAGCTATTACAGGTATTGAAGAACGTCGTTACGCTCCTTCTGATTTGACATCATCAGATTTAGGTACTCGTGCTGCTCAAAAAGCGATTGAAGATGCTGGTGTTGACCCAGAAACTTTAGATTATATTATTTGTGCGCATAACTATGGTGATGTAGAAAAAGGATCAAACTTTTCTGATATTGTACCTAGTCTTGCCTCTCGAATTAAATACAACTTACGTATAAAAAATCCTAAGTGTGTAGCTTACGATATTTTATTTGGTTGCCCGGGATGGATTGAAGGTGTCATACAAGCACAAGCTTATATCAAAGCTGGAATGGCAAAAAAATGTTTGGTAATAGGTACAGAAATGCTTTCCAGAGTTGTAGACGACCACGATAGAGATAGCATGATTTACAGCGATGGTGCAGGCGCATCTGTCATAGAATCAGATGATAGTGAGACTGGAATTTTGTCTTTTGAGACCGCTACGTTCACCTACGATGAGGCATATTTCTTATTTAATGGTCCCACGTACAATGCTGATGCCGAGCAAAACACCAAATACATTAAAATGTATGGGCGCAAGATTTACAATTTTGCCTTAACACAAGTCCCTCAAGCCATGAAAACCTGTCTTGAAAATTCTGGATGTTCTATTGATGAAGTTAAAAAAATATTTATCCATCAGGCTAATGAAAAAATGGATGAGGCCATTGTACAGCGTTTTTATAAATTACATAATCTTGACATGCCGGAGTACATCATGCCTATGAGTATCGCAAAATTAGGCAATAGCTCTGTAGCTACTGTTCCTACTGTTTTTGACCTTGTACGCTCTGGAGCTTTAGAAAAGCATAGTCTTCATAAAGGAGATGTGGTTATTTTTGCAAGTGTAGGTGCTGGGATGAATATTAATGCGATTATTTATCGTTATTAAGAACTCTCATTTTAAAAATAGTAAGTTGTACGAAAACACATTTCCTAATAAACGTTACAAACACACCCTTAATTTCTTAAAGGATGTAGTTCCCACAGGTCACAAAATTCTTGATCTTGGAGTACGAAATCCTTTTGTAGACTATATGGAACGTGAGGGTTATGTTGTTCAAAACACTTCTGGTGAAGATTTAGATATAAATACCTCTGCAGTAATACAAACGGATGCAGATGTAATTACCGCTTTCGAAATTTTTGAACATTTAGTTGCTCCTTTTAATATTCTTAGAGATACTAAGGCCTCAAAGATAGTGGCAAGTGTCCCACTCAAGCTTTGGTTTTCCCCAGCATATCGTTCTAAAACAGATATGTGGGACAGACACTATCATGAGTTTGAGGATTGGCAATTTGACTGGCTTTTTGAGAAGGCTGGCTGGGAGATCAAGAAAAGAGAGAAATTTACAAACCCTGTACATAAAATAGGCATCAGACCTTTGCTTAGAAAAATTACCCCTAGATATTATTTGATTTATGCAGAACGAAAGTCGTAATGGAATTTTACATTGTTATACCCTGTCATAATGAAGCCCGTTTTATAAAGAAAACGCTCGACTCCTTAGTCTCACAAACACTCCCTGCAAAAAAAATTATTGTTGTTAATGATCAAAGTACAGATGATAGTGGTGAAATTATTTCTGCTTTCGCGAAAGCGTATCCATTCATACAACGGCTCGATATAAAAAGTAGCGAAGCTCATCTTCCTGGAAGCAAGGTGATACAAGCATTTCAAAAAGGGTACGATACACTAGATGCTAACTTTGATGTTATCTGTAAGTTTGATGCAGACCTCATTTTTCCACATAATTACTTAGAAAAAATAGCAAACATATTTTACAAAAATTCTGAAACTGGAATGGCAGGGGGTTTTTGCTATATTCAAAAAGGAGATAGTTGGATCTTAGAAAACTTAACAAATAAAGATCACATTCGTGGAGCTTTGAAGGCGTACCGGAAAGAATGCTTTGAGCAAATAGGTGGACTCAAACAAGCTATGGGCTGGGACACTATTGATGAATTTCTAGCAAAATATCACGGCTGGGAAATTGAGACAGATGCTTCTCTTCATGTCAAGCATCTTAAACCTACAGGAAATACATATAATAAAGCCGCGCAATTTAAACAAGGGGAGGCTTTTTATAGAATGCGCTATGGAATCATACTAACTACTCTAGCCGCTGCTAAGCTGGCAAAGCGAAAAGGCAGTTTGAATTTATTTAAAGATTATTTGCAGGGGTATTTTATTGCCAAAAATTCAAAAATGGACTTTATTGTTTCTGAAGATGAAGGAAAATATATAAGACAAACAAGATGGCATGGCATAAAATCGAAACTTTCTCTGTAATTCTTAACGTATTCTTTTAAAGACCTATCAGGACAATAGTTACTTTTGAAAAAAAATTATTACTATGTCTTTTAGAAGATTTTCTAGATACTTATATATATGTCTTGCGATTCTGACAGTCTCTTGTGTTTCTACGAGTACCACCGCACAGAATAAGAAACCAAAAAATGTAATCCTTATGATTGCAGACGGTACGGGATTGAGTCAAATTTCTGCCAGTCAATATTATAATAGTCAGCCGTCTAATTATGAGCGTTTTAAAAACATTGGACTTATAAAAACCAGTTCTTCGAGTGATTTAATTACCGATTCTGCAGCTGGAGCTACAGCATTTTCTGCGGGTATTAAAACGTATAATGGAGCCATCGGAGTTGATAATGATACTATTGCAGTGTCAACACTATTAGAAGATCTGGAAAAAAGAGAATTCTCCACTGGTATTATTGCTACTTCGACGATCACACATGCTACACCTGCCAGTTTTTATGCGCATAGAAAATTTAGAAAAATGGAACTTGATATTGCTCAAGATCTTCTTACTTCTGGTGTAGAATTTTTTGCAGGAGGCGGCCGTCAATTTTTTGAGAATAGAAAAGATAAAAATAATCTTGTAGCTGCCTTTGAGGAATTAGGTTATGAAATGCAACTCGATAGACTCGATCCTTCAAGAAAAATGAAGAAAAATAAAAGATATGGATATTTACTAGCGGATGGTGGTATGCCTAAAATGTTAGAAGGACGTGGTTCATTTTTGTATGATGCTACAAAGCTCGGACTTGAAAAGCTATCTCAAAACAAAAAAGGTTTTTTCTTGATGGTAGAAGGTTCGCAAGTAGATTGGGGGGGGCATAACAATGATGCCGAATATTTAATTAGCGAACTTATAGACTTTGATACTGTAATTGGATTAGTGCTTAATTATGCAGAAAAAGATGGAAATACACTGGTTATCGTCACAGCAGATCATGAAACAGGAGGATTTACTCTTGCAGCCGACAAAGGTGACTACAGCAAACTTAAACCTTCTTTTTCTACAGAAGGACATAGTGCGACCATGGTCCCAGTCTTTGCCTATGGACCTGGCTCTTCTGAATTTACAGGAATATTTGAAAATATTCACATTCATACGAAATTGAACAAATTATTAAAACAATAGCATCATAAACCTATCTTAAATACCATTTTAACAATTATCAAAATTGCTATTTTAGCCAACTAAACAACGCCGATGTCCTACCTACACTCCATAGGTGAATACTTTTTAATGATTAAAAATACTTTTGTAAAACCAACTAAAGGTAAAGTATTGAGAGATCTCATTTTTAAAGAAATTGATGATCTCATTATAGGCTCGTTAGGTATTGTTGCCTTCATTGCTTTTTTTGTGGGAGCAGTTGTGGCCATACAAACTGCTTTAAATTTAAATAATCCGTTATTACCTAAATCACTAATAGGCTTTGCTGCTAGACAATCTATTATTTTAGAATTTGCACCCACATTTGTCTCCATAATTATGGCTGGAAAAGTAGGTTCATTTATTACTTCCAGTATTGGCACGATGCGGGTAACAGAGCAAATAGATGCACTAGAAGTTATGGGTATTAACTCTCTTAATTATCTTGTTTTCCCGAAGATAGTTGCCATGATGGTGTATCCCTTTCTTATTGCGATCGGTATGTTTCTAGGAATTATTGGAGCCTACTTTGCTGCAGTGTATGGTGGTTTTGCGCCTAGTAATGACTTTTTATCAGGATTACAAGAAGACTTTATCCCGTTTCAAATATTTTATGCTTTCTTTAAAACGTTTCTTTTTGCTTTCTTATTAGCTACGGTTCCCGCATATCACGGATATTTTATGAAAGGAGGAGCACTTGAAGTAGGAAAAGCGAGCACTACGTCATTTGTATGGACCAGTGTTTCTATAATACTCGTAAACTTTGTAGTCACTCAATTATTACTCAGCTAGATGATAGAAGTTAAAGAAATACGTAAAGGTTTTGGTGATATAGAAGTTCTCAAAGGATTTTCTACAACCTTTCTACCTGGCCAAACAAATCTTATTATAGGAACGTCAGGTTCTGGAAAGACTGTATTTTTAAAAACTATGCTTGGCCTTTTTAAGCCAGATAGCGGACAAATTATCTACGATGGTAATCCCTACTCAGAAATAAGCGATGACCAGCAGCGTGTACTGCGTGAGCAAATAGGAATGGTCTTTCAAGGCAGTGCACTTTTTGACTCTATGACCGTAGAAGAAAATATTGCATTTCCCCTTAAGATGTTTACGAAGATGAAAAAGCGTGAGCGTATTGAACGTGCAAATATCGTAATAGACCGAGTTAATCTTGAAAATGCAAATCACAAACTTCCATCTGAGATATCTGGAGGTATGCAAAAAAGAGTTGCGATTGCTAGAGCTATTGTAAACAATCCAAAATATCTTTTTTGTGATGAACCTAATTCTGGTCTTGATCCTAATACTGCGACTGTAATCGACAATCTAATACGTGAGATTACGATAGAGTATAATATCACTACGATTATCAATACACATGATATGAATTCCGTTATGGAAATAGGCGATCATATTGTGTATTTACAAAAAGGACATCTCGCTTGGGAAGGAACAAAGGATGAGATATTTAAAACAAATAACAAAGACGTGACCAACTTTGTATATTCTTCAAATTTATTTAAAATGGTAAGAGAGGCTCAAAACGCTTAGCAAAAAGTCATAAAATTGAATTTTTAACGTATTGAAATACGCTTTCGCGAAAGCATAAATACAACATTCATTATCTAATATTTCCTTCTACCACAAGCGTATCTAATTTAAAACGCTCCTTAAGCCATAGTTCAATTTTTTCTTGCTGTTTAATTCTATCTCTATTTCTTATTTTTCTAGACCATTGAACCTTTATAACCGTCAATGTATCAGGCTCTTTATCAAAATCTGACGTTATGAGCGTAGCGTAACCAAAACGTTCTAGACCATCATAATTGATCTTAGCCTCATTACGTACGGATTCAAAAGGAATTTTTGAAGCCTGCAATTCTGTTAATTTTGATTCCAGTAGCTCTATTTGCGCATCTTTTGAGGTAAGTGCCTCTTGATTTTTTACATACAAATCTTCCAAAATTCCAGAGCGCAACTCTGTACTTAATCTCTCGGCAAGCTCATTACTTTGGTCAGCCCCTTGATGAATAACTAGTGTTGATCCTTCTAATCCGCTCACCTTTTTTAACTCACTCTTCCATTCAGAGATTTTGTATTGCGGAATTAAAGCTCCAATAAAATACAAATCTATAGTTTCTGTTTCTGGATCTTCAACACGCTTAAGTATTTCTGCACCATCATATCTAATAGTATCCGTTATGTATGCTTCGGCCTTAGAGATATATACTTGCTTTTTTAAAAGCTTATAAAATGTCCAAATACTGGGTACTAGCACCAATAAAGCAATAATTGTCGCATAGGTGGTGGTACGTTTGCGTTTCTTTTGGTTTGCATATTTTACCAATGGAAATCTAAGTAGTTTAGCTACTGTAAATGCAGATAATGCAATAAATACTGCATTTATAAAAAATAAGTATAACGCACCACTCGCATAATTCCAGTTAGATATAGCAATACCATAACCCACCGTGCATAATGGAGGCATAAGAGCGGTAGCAATAGCTACCCCAAAAATAACGCTTGCAATTGTACCTGACTTTGTCTTTGCAACGATTAAGGCAAGACCGCCAAAAATAGCAACTAACACATCAAGAATCGTGGGATAGGTACGCGCTAGTAGTTCACTCGTTTCCTCTTTCATCGGAGATAAACTAAAATAAACTGTGGCCGTCAACACGCTTAGCACCATCATTACAAATAGATTGAGTAATGAGCGCTTCATCATACCTCCATCATTAATAGCGACAGCGAGTCCTGCGCCTACAATAGGTCCCATAAGCGGACTAATAAGCATGGCTCCTATAACCACAGCTGTACTGCTTACATTTAATCCAATACTAGCAACAAAAATGGAAAAAATAAGAATCCAAGCATTATGACCTTTAAAAGGGATATCCTTACGTACTGCTGCGATGGTCGCGTCACGATCTGTGTCTTCCCGGATGTCCAATAAGTTTTTTATAAAGGTTTTTGCCACCTGCCACACCCCTTGAGCATCCTTTGGGGTATCGTTTTTAGATGACAATCCAATATTTAATTCTTTCTTGCTTGAATCAGGATTTGCTCCAATGTTGTCCTTATTTTCCACTAGCCTAAATTATTTCCAAATTTGTTTTTCACATCTTCTCGAATTTGTTTAATATCCTGCTCCTTAGTTTTGGGCACAATCATTAAAACGTCTTCAGAATCCACTACAATGTAGTCTTTTAAACCATCTATCACTACAACTTTACTACCTTCTGTACGAATAATATTCCCAGAGGTGTTAGAAGCTAAAACCCTAGCATTTATAACCGCATTTTCACCAGAGTTCCCTTCTTTTTTATCGTATAAAGAACCCCAAGTCCCTAAATCATTCCAATCAAAGGTTGCTGGAATAACTTTTACGTTATTATGCTTTTCCATGATGCCAAAGTCAATGGAAATATTTTCAGCTTTTGGATATTCCCGATCTATAAACTCTTGTTCTGTTGGGAGATTGTAAACGCTATTACCAGCAGCGAGGAGATCATACATCTGTGGTAAAAACGATCTAAAACTAGCAATTACCGTATTCACATTCCATATGAACATCCCTGCATTCCATAAGTAATTTTCACTTTCTACAAATTCCTTTGCTTGATGGTAATTTGGTTTTTCAGTAAAACGATCTACCGCTTTCGCGAAAGCGGAATCATTTTTATCGTATTTAATGTACCCATATCCCGTATTAGGAGAACTAGGTTTTATACCTAGTGTAACAATGGTCGCTTCTTTTTGAGCAGCTGCAAAGGCTAGTTCTAAATCTTTTGAAAAAGCATCTTCATCTTCTATCCAAGCATCACTAGGAGCAACAATCATAGCTGCATTAGGATTCTCTTTCTGTACTTTGAGCGCAGAAAGTAAAATGCAGGGTGCCGTATTGCGCATAGCGCTTTCTAGTACAATATTTTTCTGAGCAATTTCTGGTAGTTGCTTTTTTACAATGTCATTGTAAGCAACATTTGTGAGTACTAAAATTTGATCTCTCGGAACAACTTTTGCAAGTCTATTAAATGTTTTTTGTAGTAAGGTTTCACCCGTACCCAGCATATCGTGAAACTGCTTGGGAAATGATTGCTTACTCACTGGCCAAAATCTTGAACCAACTCCTCCAGCCATTAATAGGGCATAAAGATTTTTATTATTCTGCATAATTATTTATTAGTCTAGTCTATCTACCTCTGCATTAGGCTGGAATAAATAAACTTTACCTGTGCTTATTTCTGTGCATTCATAGCGCTTAACACGCTTATTCCCTTTATTAAAAACCTTGCCATTGTAGATCTTAAATGTGGCACCTTGAGGTAATTCAAATATATAATTTTTATCAGAGGGCGGGTCGTATTTTTTTAAGGCTACAGATAGGTGCGCATCTGTATCACTACTAGCCTTTGGATTCTTAAAATGTCTAGCCAAGAATGGTAACACATCTTGAGGAAAAATTTCTGGGCGAATAAAAGGAATCATTAAGGTTTGAAAAGTGTATTTCCACTCTCGCCCATGAGGTTTAATAGCTCTACCGTATTTTTTAAAAGCAACCAAATGTGCAATTTCATGCACAAGCGTTATTAAAAAACGGTACTTATTAAGCGATACATTTACAGTAATCTGATGCTGTCCATCCTGCAAAACCCGATAATCTCCATGCCTACTCACTCGCTCGTTGACTATTTTAAGATAAACGGCGTGTATCTTAATGAGCTCAAAAACTGGAGCAGCAGCTCTTTCAGGAATGTATTTTTTGAGCGTTTCTACCATAAATTATGGTGTTGTTGCAGAGACTTGTAACACTTTACCGTTGTAAAATTGATTTCCTGTAAGTGCAAAATTATATATATAATCAGCCATCTGTACGGCGGTGAGAGGCGCTTCATAACCAGGAAAAGCCTCTTCTAGCATTTCGGTTTGCACAGCTCCTAGCGCTAATACGTTAAAGGATATTCCTTGTTCTTTATATTCCTCAGCCAGTAACTCACTCCAGGTAATAACTGCGCCTTTACTTGAACTATATGCTGACAACCCTGGAAATTTCATACTTCCTTGTATCCCACCCATGCTCGAGATGGTGACAATGTGCGCATTCTTGTTCATAAAAGGTAATACCACTCTTGTAAGCTCTGCGACTCCAAATACATTAACATCATATATCGCTTTAAAATCTGCTAATGAAGTTTCTGCAAATGGTTTATGAAGTAGAGCACCCGCATTATTAATCAAGATATCCACCCCTTCCCAATCGCTTTCAATAAAGTCTGTGACCTTTTGAAAATGTGTTTCGTTTGTAATATCAAAGGGGAATGCAGTCAAATTCTGCAAATTCAGATCACTACAAGAGGTATGCTTTCGCGAAAGCGCAAGAACTTGATGTCCCTCTCTAGCAAACTGCTTAGCAAGCTCGAAACCTATCCCTCTACTGGTTCCAGTAATAATTATTCTTTTCATGATAGTTTTCATAATACTAATTCATAAGTATTTCCTTAGTTGGACTATTCACCATCCCCTCTAGTCCTTTTGCCATCTCATTTATGACTTTTTCCATGAACGAGATATCCATAAGATCAGCTTCGTCATTCACTCCATGATAATGATCAAAATTTGTAAAATCAAATGAGGATACAGTATGAGCAGGCACTCCAAACTCTTGATAAAAGGGATAATTATCACTACGCATAAAAAGGTTAAACTCTTTTGCCTTAGGCAAGAAACCTACAAGATTACTTCCTGCATACGTATTGAATTTTTCTGGAAAATTAGACAACTCATATCCTGACGCATAGACGAGGTGATCTTTTCCCACCATAGGGACACCTATCATTTCTATATTATACATTGAATATAAATCGATATTTGATTTTTTCATTTTCTTTGCGAGATGCTTAGAACCTAACAGTCCATTTTCTTCGGCAGAGAACAAAGCAAAAATAAGAGTTCGTTTGTTAGATTTTGATTTTGCAAAATGGTCAGCTAGTGCGAGAACAGCTGTAGTGCCAGCAGCATTATCATTTGCTCCATTTGCAATACTGTCATCTCCTACGGCTTTGCCTGTGCCTATATGATCATAATGAGCACCAATCAATACAATTTCATTCTTTAAAGTTGGATCTACCCCGGGAAGTACACCTACGAGATTAAATGCCTCTTTGCCATTTGCACTAAAAATGTCTCTATAGCTAGCATAATATGGCTCTACACTAGCATTTTTAAAGCGTGCTTCAATAAACTGTGCTGCCATTTCAATTCCTGGACTTCCTGTATCTCTCCCCTGTAACTCATCGGCAGCGAGAAATTCTATCGTTTTTTTGACAGAAGTCATTTGTGCAATATCAGGTAATACCATAATGACCTGGCCCTCTTTAGGAGTAGGAATAGTTGTGGCAACTGGAACTAAAGGTGATGTTGTGCTACAAGCTGCTAAAATAACTACAAATGCGCAAAAGATGATATTTCTCATAATCGTAAAGATAAAAAAACCCACGCGTTTGCGTGGGTTCCAATATTTTTAAATTAGTTAATTCTTATGCCAATATTAATACTGGATTCTCAATATACATTTTTAATGTTTGTAAAAATTGAGCGCCTGTCGCTCCATCTACAGTTCTATGGTCACACGCTAAGGTTAGTTTCATTGTGTGACCTACTACTATTTTTCCATCTTTGACTACTGGCTTCTCGACAATCGCTCCTACAGAAAGAATCGCGCTGTTAGGCTGGTTAATAATAGATGTAAAATCTGTAATACCAAACATTCCTAAATTTGAGATAGTAAACGTAGATCCAGACATTTCATCCGGCTTTAATTTTTTATCTCTTGCTTTTCCAGCCAGCTCCTTTACTTCTGCATTGATTTGCTGTAACGATTTTTCATTAGCAAAATTTACCACAGGAACTACCAGTCCATCAGGAACAGCTACAGCAACTCCAATATGCACGTGATGATTTAAACGCATTTTGTCATCAAACCACTGAGAGTTGACTTGGGGATGCTGTTTGAGAGCCATAGCAGTCGCCTTAATAATCATATCGTTGTAAGAGACTTTTGTATCTGGCAACTGATTGAACTGCCCTCGGAAGTTCATCATGTTTTCCATATTCATCTCTACATTTAAGTAGTAATGAGGAGCGGTAAATTTTGACTTACCAAGACTCTTAGCAATAGCTTTACGCATTTGGGAATTATCCACCTCATCGTAGCTTTCTTCCCCAGTAGCTACAAATTGCTGCACGGCTGACCCTGTTGCATTTTGACTAGGCACAAAGTTTTCGACATCGCTCTTTACTATGCGACCATTTTCTCCTGAACCTTTGACTTGGCTTAAATTAATTCCATTTTCTTCTGCTATTTTCTTGGCTAATGGCGATACAAAAACTCTTCCACTAGTATTTGTTGTCTTTTCCGTGACAGAAGGAGATGATGAAGCACCAGAGCTTGGTGTGGCATTGGACTTTTCTTCTTTTAAAGCTTTAGAACCTGTATTTTCATCCTCCTTCGTAGCGTTTTGTTTGGTTTCTTCTTTTTTGGTTTCTTTTTTAGGGGTAGTTGCTGTATCAGTAGCAGATTTTGCTTTCGCTAACTCAGAAACATCCGTACCTGCTGGACCTATAATTGCCAATAATTCATCCACCTTTGCGGTCTCGCCTTCTTGAATACCAATGTGCAATAAAGTTCCAGACTGAAATGACTCAAACTCCATCGTTGCCTTGTCGGTTTCAATTTCTGCTAAGATATCACCCTCAGCTACCTCATCCCCTAAATCTTTAAGCCAACTTGCCACGGTTCCTTCCTCCATGGTATCAGATAATCTAGGCATTGTCACGACTATGACCCCTTCAGGTATACTTGATGCATTGTTTGTGGTGGTATCTTTAGAAGTATGTTCAGCATCTTCACCTTCCTCTTTTTTATCATCTTTTCCAGAATTACTATCTGCCTCAGAAGAACTTTCTTCGCTTTCCTCTTTCGCGGAAGCGGAATCACCCGAAAGCAAATCAGAAATATCTTCTCCCTCTTCACCAATAATAGCCAGCAGCGTATCTACTTTTGCTGTTTCTCCTTCTTGAATTCCTATATGAAGTAATACGCCCTCATTAAAGGATTCGAACTCCATAGTGGCTTTATCTGTCTCTATCTCTGCTAGAATATCACCTTCCGAAACTGCATCCCCAACATTTTTGAGCCAGGTTGCCACAGTTCCTTCTTCCATCGTGTCGCTCAAACGCGGCATATTAATTACTTCTGCCATAGCTTATAATTTATGTGAAATAAATGGATAGTCCTCTTGGTCATACACCACGTCATACATCACATTGATGTCTGGAAACGGACTTTCATCTGCAAATTTCTCGCATTCCGCTACGCGTTTTTTTACATTTTTATCCATTACTTTTATTTCTTCTTCAGTAGCATATTTCTTTTCAAGCAAAAGATCTTTCACTTGTGTAATAGGATCAATTTTTTGATACTCTGCCACCTCATCTTTAGTTCTATAATGTTGCGCATCAGACATCGAGTGCCCTCTATAACGATAGGTTTTAAGCTCTAAAAATGTAGGACCATCACCTCGACGTGCGCGCTCTATCGCCTCGTCCATCGCTTCTGCTACTGCAACAGGATTCATTGCATCTACAGGGCCGCAAGGCATTTCATAACCAAGACCTAGTTTCCATATATCTTCGTGGTTTGCTGTGCGCGCGACAGAGGTTCCCATGGCATATCCATTGTTTTCTACGCAAAAAACCACAGGTAGTTTCCATAACATCGCCATATTGAAGGTCTCATGAAGTGACCCTTGACGTGCCGCTCCATCGCCAAAAAAACATAAAGTAACAGCTCCAGTATCATTGTATTTATCTCCAAAAGCCATTCCCGCTCCTAACGGAATTTGTCCTCCTACAATACCGTGACCACCGTAAAATCCTTTTTCTTTAGAAAAAATATGCATAGAACCACCTAAGCCTTGAGAAGTTCCAGTCGCTTTACCAAAAAGCTCTGCCATTACTCGCTTAGGGTCCACTCCCATACCTATAGGCTGCACGTGATTACGATATGCAGTAATCATCTTGTCTTTAGATAAATCCATTGCGTGGAGTGATCCTGCTAAGATCGCCTCTTGTCCGTTATATAAGTGCAAGAATCCACGAACTTTTTGTTGGATATAAACTTGAGCAAGTTTGTCTTCAAACTTACGCCAGAAAAGCATTTCTTCATACCAATTAAGGTACGTCTCTTTGGTTATTTTTTTCATCTATATGCGTATAAAAGCGTCTCAAATTTGAGCCACTATCAAAAATAACACTTTAAGAAGATTTGAGAAACTGTATGCTATGAAAATTGACAAACAAACGAACTACTTATAGAAAAACCATGCCTTTTTTAAAACCTCTTATTGTAGAACAATTACAATGTGGAAAAACAGAACGCTTTCGCGAAAATCTCCTCAATTTAACCACAAGATGTCTAAATAAATTTAGGAAATATCAAATTATTAGAAAAATGCGCATCCTAGCTGTAAACCCTTATCACAAATAATCTGAAGTGAATAAAAATGGTAACAAATTTTCTAAGGAGTCACTTTTCATCACCTCACCACTTTCTCCCATAAAATAGAGTGGGATGGGTGATTTTTGTTTTATCTCATACTCTGCAATAGCTTGCCGACAAGAACCGCAAGGAGGAATGGGTGTGGTGGTGAGTTTATCTTTTGCCTTGGCAGTAATCGCCATGGCGATCATCTTAGCATTTGGAAAGGTTGCTGAAGCATAATAAATAGCGGTACGCTCTGCGCAAAGGCCGGATGGATAAGCAGCATTTTCTTGATTACTGCCAGAGATAACCTCTCCATTATCAAGTAACAAAGCCGCTCCTACATAAAAATTTGAGTAGGGAGCGTAGGCTTTATCTCTAGCTTCAAATGCTTTTTTCATTAGTGCAGAAATCGTTTCTGGAAGCTCTGCCACCGATGCATAAACTTCTAGAAACGATTCTATTTTTACTTTCTTCATGTATCCTAATACTCTTCATATGTATCTCCAAAACTGAATGTCAGTCCAAAACGGAGTGTATTCTCTAGCGGACTTCTCACAGAACCTGTTGAGAATAAGTAAGATAGATCTAAATCTATAGAATTGAATTCGAAACCAGCTCCTAGTGTTGCAAATTTACGAGCGCCTTTAGTGTCACTTTCATTAAAATATCCTACTCTTAAAGCAAAGACATCATCATAGGTATATTCTGTAGCAAAAGACCAAGTTATTTCTCTAAGTTCTTCACTAAATCCATCTGGCGCATCACCAAAAGATTGAAAAATTCCGCTAAAAAAATTAACATCATCATCTTTTCCCGCAACAATCACTACATCGTCTTCATTTGTAATTTCTCCATCTTCATTTGAATCTACTCTGCCGAGTCTAGGAGGGGTAGGAACGAGTAATTTATTAAATTCTAACCCGACAAATACTTTATTGTAACTATCGAGAATAAAATCAAAACCGCCTCCAAGCTTTAAATTTGTTGGAATAAAGTTCTCTTCGCCTGCATCGCTATATTTTACCTTAGGACCAATATTAGAAATATTAAGACCACCCCTCCAGCGACCATCAAAATTGGTGTACGTTTTTTCTTCAGATTGATAATATGCGCCTATGTCAACACCAAATGAACTAGCGGGACTTGCATCTTGCAAATCATCAAGTCCATTTAACCTCAAATTACTTTGCAAAAAGCGACCTGACACTGCCATAGAAAATTGATCATCTAACTTTAAAGCATATGTCGCATCAATTGCAAATTCATTAGGTTTAACATCAAGTCCGGGTCCCTGCGCATCTGTTCTTGTATTAATATTACCTAAACTGAAGTAACGCAAACTAGCTCCAAAAGCGCTACGCTCATCTAATCGATTTACATAGGATAATTGCATTAAACCTATGTCATTAACAAGATTTCCTAGGTATGGCGTGTAATTAAAACCAACACTATACTTACTTTCTATAAAAGCCATTTTTGCTGGATTCCATTGTCCTGAGTAAGCGTCTGGGCTTGTTGCTACTCCTTGCTCCCCCATTCCAGCAGCTTTTGCATCACCAGCAATAATTATAAATGGAACAGCCGTTGTAATGGTATTACGCTCATCTTGTTGTGCATTCACTAACGTAGATGACAGTAGTACACCTGCCATAAGCAGTATAGAAAACTTATTCATAAAAAATAAAATTTTGGCAAATATAGACTTTTTATATTTTTAGGTTTAGAGGATTACGAGCTTCTCGATTTTCTCTACTTGCTTGTTAGTTAACGTGGAATTTACAGTAATCTTATACACATAAACCCCTTTTCCTAAGGCTTGACCAAAATCATCAAGACCATTCCAAGTTATAGTCCTCGATAAAAATCCATCTGTAAGTATGGACTGATTAATTGTTTTGATAACTTTACCTGATATTGTAAATATTTGAACTTGTACATCAAGTGGCTCGAAGGGCCTATTATGATTAAACCAAAACTCTGTATAATCAACAAAAGGATTTGGGTAATTGAGCACATTTGTTAATTCTAAATCTTCGTCACCCACTACTATAAACTGTAGCTCTGCAGTTGAGCTGTTATTATACACATCCCAAGCTTTAAAAGAAAGCGTATGTATTCCTGGTTCTAAGTCGCGTATTTTTCTCGCGGCCGTACCTTTCATAAAATCATTAACCTCTGTTTCATAAAAATCATTCATTACAATTGGATTTGTCTCATCTCCATCAATTATAGCGATCATATCATGACCTATCCCGCTTGCAGTATTAATCCCATTCTCATCTTCTAATTTTGCTAGTATAATAGGTGAGTCATTAGTAATACCTCCGTCAACAAAATTTTCATCATTCATAAAGAGGCTAATTTTTGGACCCTCATTATCTTCTGGAGCATTTTCATTAAGCCCTCCTACAACAATATTCATATTGACACCTGTTTGATCTTCTAGAATACCTATGCGCTCTGCATAAAAATTAAGCCTCCCATTTCCTAACGGAATAGAGGTATCTCTAGGCATTCTGAAAGAGAATTCAAAATTGCCATTGGTAATTGAGGCTTGCCCTCTATATAAAACGGTACCTAATGTAGTAAAATCCATGATAAGGAGCTCTCCAGACCCATTAGTGGTCCCATCATTTCCTAAAGTTTGTCTATCAATACGTTTATCAAAAAGTGTAACTGCTAGGGTTCCATTATATTCAGATAACGTTTGACCGGATTCACCTACTACCCTACCACTCATCTTTACGAGGTCGAGCGCTTTTAATTCTGGTAACGCAGCACCCACCGCCACATCATTTATGGCTGTAAGTTGTATGTCTGGTTTTGGAAATGCGAGCTTCATCGCAGGATCTCCACAGAAAAAAATGACCCGTCGTAGACCACGTGTAATATTATTTTTTGAAACTCTTAAATTTTCGGCTACACTTTCTATTTCATTATTCCCAAAAGAAAATAATTCTCCCGCAAGGACATTATTAAATTGCACACCTAAACTTACACTTATTTCTCGTGTGGTAGTAACCATTCCTACGGCACCACCATTCGGGTTCCATAAAAGTCGCTCACCTCCAGTAGGCCTTTCAGGATTGTCAAATTTTCCAAACTCACAAGTAACTGTGACAATGAGCGGTAATTTACTTCCATTGTCAAGCTTATCTATATCATTTTGGGTCACTATTGCCTCGGATGCAAGTAACTCCTCACCCCCATGACCCAAATAGGTTACTACCAATGAGCCTACCTCAATGGCATTTGATATAGCTTCATTTACTTGGGGATATCTATTACCTCCCGCAGAAGATTGTTGACGGAAGGCATCACTATGTATCTTAATGACATTTACAAAAGGTTTTTGCGCACTTATTTGATCTCCAAGATCATCTAAGGTCCCTTGAAGTTCTGTAAATTCAAAAACCTCATCTACATCATCAGAAACGAGCACAAAATTATTACGCCAGCGACCATAGGATGTACGGTCGCTATAGTTTATAATTTTATCTACAACCGTAGTTGCGAGTTGAGGAGTATCTGCTATAATCCTACCCACTGCTATATCAAGTTTATCCGATGCACGCATCGTACCCTCGTCTGGATCCATTGAGCCATAAAAATCATCGCTCATAAAAGACGTTACAAGATTAAAACTCTCAAAAGTTTGAAATGTGGGCATTACGTTATTATTGGCCACTATACGATCCTTATAATCTACAGAGGTATCGCCAAAGAGACACACATATTTCACCCTTTCAGCATCACTTGAAGCATTATCATATACGTACTTAATAAAATTTCGTATTGCTCCAATATCTTGTCTGCCTCCACCAAACTCTTCATAAATAGCTTCCAGAGTGACTGTTTTGACATTCAACTCACGATAGGATCTATTGTGCTGCGCAAGTCTTTCTGCTTGGGATTGCAGTAAACTACTGGTAATCATCAAATAATCCACATCTTCAAACGCTCCATTAACATTTTGAAATATGGTTCCTTTTAAATTTTGCCGATTTACTTGAGTGTTTCCGCTTTCGCGAAAGGGTACAAAATAATCTCTTGGAGTAAGAGCAACAAACGTACGTTCACTCCCTAATGTACTTTTAAAACTCACTTCTGAGGATCCTTCTAAAGATAACGCTCGTATATCCGTCTGATCTGTAATTTCCCAAATTTGCGTATAGTCTTGCATACCACCTAGGACATATGCACCTATTCCAGATTGCGTCTGTGCTGTGTTGTTCTTAAAAATAAATTGATTGTTCGTACCAGCCAATTGTGAGGGAACCTCAAAACTTATATAGTCTAAGTACCCAGTACTTGATGGGTTCCCATTATTATTATACGTAAGAGTCACGGTGCTGGACTCGCTACTTATGGGAACGTCTATTTCTATCTGATTACCGCGCGCAAGCGTAATATTTGAAATCGCAGCGACAGGTATACTTCCCACAACTGATCCATCAACCGAAACATCAAAAGAAGTGGCGCTTTCTGAAACAGCCGCTACTACTACCTTGAGTTTTGCCATCTGGCCAGCAATAGCATTTGGTAATGTAAACTCAAAATCCTGCTCTGTTTCAAAACTAAATCTTTCCCCGAACCAACGACGTCCTATGCGTACAAGACTTGTATTATCTTCTTCATGAAATTTATATTGATCGTATGTTGTAAAGGTTACAGATTGTGCTCCCAGAGGCTCTGTGTATGGCAACACTCTAAGACCATTTGCACCCTCTACAGTAATATAATAATAGGACTTATCAGAATACGGATTTACGTGTGTGTTTAATTCTTCATGAAATTTAAGAGTGCTCTCCCCATAAAATAAAATAGTATCATTCCCATCAAAAGAGCCATCTCCACCCCCTACCACTTGTATAGGTATTTCTCTTAAATCATAAAAAGAATTATCACTGTTAAGCAAAGGCAAAGGGGATCCACCATTTCCATACACTTTTATTCTTTCAGGATTTATTGTAGTTGTGTTAATTCCTAAACTGTTTAAAAACTCCCTAGTAATACTGTGAACTCCGGTATTCTCTACGTAAAATTTATAAAAGCTTCCTGTTGCGAGCACACTATTGGTAATCACAGCTGAAGATTTTGAAAATTGGGATTGCGCTTTCGCGAAAGCATAATCAACCTCCCCACTCACCACTCTAAGCACTTGACCGTTTCTCTTAACAAAAGGAAAAAACTTCACAACTGCATATTGATCACTTCTAGACATTGCAGTTTCAAATACTGGTGTTGGTTCTTTAGTTAATTTTTTGGTATCGATTTTGGAGAGCCATTCAGAAGGCACTGGCTCATATTTAATATTAGTCAATTTAGCACTAGAGATACTAATAGCTTGTGATACAAGCCACTGATGGTGATAAGACCACTGTCCATTTTCATCTTCTGCAAGATGCAAATACAAACGCCCTAGGTTATTATCACTTGTATTTTGACTAGACACCCATTCAATAGTAAAAGTGTCCTTTTGTGCATATACTTGAGACGCACAAAATATAAAGAAGGTAATAAGTAACTTCATAGGTAGCTAACGCAAGGCTATAATTCTTAGTATGATAATTAGAAACTTATATAATTTAAACTATTTTTGCCACGCAATAATAAAGAATTAATAACAGCGTTACTAATAGATCACTAGTACTAAAAAATAAATTTGAGCATATCATCGTAAAATACTTGCACTTTAACGAGTTTTTCCTATATTGCGCTCTTAAATCTAATGAACAAAAACCTATGAAATCACACTTTGCATTAAAAATGCTGACGCTAACTGCGTTATCTTTTATGCTAGCAAGTTGTAGTAAATCAAACAACTACAAGGATAGCTCGCGAGGGACAGGTTGGAATGTCGACGGTAGAGACGGCGGTTTTAATCTTAAAACAGACTATCAAGAACAAGCCACTGGGCCAGGTTTAGTTTTTGTAGAAGGTGGTACTTTCACCATGGGTAAGGTACAAGATGATGTAATGCACGATTGGAATAACGCTCCTAATCAGCAACACATTCAATCATTTTACATAGATGAAACAGAAGTTACTAATGGGATGTACCTAGAATACCTAGATTGGTTAAAAAAGGTCTTCCCTCCATCTGACCCAAACTATAGAAACATTTACAGAGGTGCACTTCCTGATACTTTGGTGTGGAGAAATCGTTTAGGTTTTAATGAAACGATGACTGAAAATTACTTACGCCACCCTGCCTATGCAAACTACCCTGTAGTGGGTGTAAATTGGTTACAAGCAGTTGAGTTTTCAAACTGGAGATCAAATCGTGTAAATGAACTTATTTTAGAAGAGCAAGGCTATACAGCTCGTGGAGCCCGTTTTGATGTTGATGCTTCTTCTACATTTGATACCGATACTTATTTGAATGCACCTACACTTACATACGGTGGTAGCGACAGTCTTGCTCGTGGAGGAAGATCGAGTGAGCGCAGAATGAAAGCAAATGACAGTACAGACATTTTCGTACAACTTAGTGACGGTATTCTCTTACCGAAATATAGACTTCCAACAGAAGCAGAGTGGGAATATGCAGCACTTGGACTTACAGAATTAAGAAGTTACAACGTATATCGTGGTCGTAAAAAATACCCATGGAATGGATCTTACACACGTTCTTCAAGCCGCCGTACACGTGGTGATCATCTCGCAAATTTTAAACAAGCAGATGGTGATTATGGAGGTATAGCCGGTTGGTCTGACGATAATGCAGATATAACAGCAGAGGTGAAAACGTACGAACCTAATGATTTTGGATTATACGATATGGCTGGAAATGTTTCAGAATGGGTTGCAGATGTTTACAGACCTATTGTAGATGATGAGTTTAACGATTTTAACTACTACCGTGGTAATGTTTACACTAAAAATGCTATTGATGCAGACGGTAAAGTGAAAGTTGTCTCTATAGATTCTATAGTATATGATACCCTAGCAGATGGAAGTTTGATAGCACGTGATTTACCGGGCGAAATACTTCAGGTACCTGTAAATGAAGAAGACACTTATTTAAGAACTCAATTCTCAACAAGTGACAACCGTAATTATAGAGATGGTGACAGACGATCTACCAGATACTTCGAGTCTTTTAACCAAGATGCAGATAATAACGAAAGACGTATGTACAATGCTCCTACTCACAAAATTAATAGAAATGACGATGGAGAATTAGATCGCACTTATGATAGCTCTAATAAAAGAACATCTTTAGTAAACGACGAAGTACGTGTTTACAAAGGCGGTTCTTGGAGAGATAGAGCATACTGGTTAGATCCAGCTCAGAGACGTTTCTTACCTCAAGGTATGGCTACAGACGATATTGGTTTCCGTAATGCGATGTCACGCGTAGGATCAAAATCTAAAATGGCAAAAAGTCCGAGATAATATTAAACTATTATAGTATATTTAAAAGCCCTCATTGAGGGCTTTTTTTATATGATAACACACTCAACATTATGACTGTAGCAGAATTACACTTTCACTTTTTAAATAGTAATGGAGTATGTACAGACACGCGCTCCCTCAAAAAAGGTCAAATTTATTTTGCTCTTAATGGTGAAAATTTTGATGGAAATAAGTTTGCATCAAACGCTATAGAAAGCGGAGCGGTATTGGCTATTATTGACGAAAAAGAATATGCTATTGAAAAAGCAGTTCTTGTAGATAATGCCCTTGCACTTCTACAAGAACTCGCAACCTACCATCGCAATTATCTGAATTTACCCATAATTGGTCTTACTGGCAGTAATGGAAAAACGACTACTAAGGAGCTAATCAATGCAGTGCTTTCAGAAAAATATAAAACTGTAGCTACTCAAGGGAATCTTAATAATCACATTGGTGTACCCCTTACACTACTCTCAATGGATGAAAGCACAGAAATAGGCATTGTTGAAATGGGTGCTAATCATCAAGGTGAAATTAAGATGCTCTCCACTATTGCCCAACCCAACTTTGGGTGTATTACTAATTTTGGAAAAGCACATTTAGAGGGATTTGGTGGTTTTGAGGGAGTGATTAAAGGTAAAAGTGAATTATATGATTTTTTAAGAAATTCTGATGGTATCGCCTTTATCAACGATAATGATACTATTCAGAAAGAAAAGTCAATAGGAATAAAAAAAATCACCTTTGGCAGTACGGATAGCCATTATTCTATAATGCTTGGTAATTCTTCTGGACCTATTGAAGTAAAGACAGGTGATACTATCATTAAAAGCCAACTTATAGGAAGTTACAATTTTTCGAATATTGCAATAGCTGTTGCAATAGGCCACTACTTTGACCTAGAAGCTCATTCTATTAAAAAAGGTATTGAGAAATACATCCCAGAAAACAATAGATCACAAATTATTTCGAGAAATGGTTATCATATCATTTTAGATGCGTATAATGCTAACCCTACAAGTATGGTTGCTGCTCTTGAAAACTTAAATCTTCAAGAATCAAAAAATCGTATAGCTTTTATTGGTGATATGTTTGAGGTAGGTGTAACTTCAAAAAAAGAACATCAAGATATATTAGACATTGCCGCCACTTTAAATATTGATAAACTTATTGCAATAGGCCCCGATTTTGGTGTTTCAAAAAAACATGAAAATCAAGAAGTTCATTGTAGTTATGAAGCATTTAGTCAGTCATTTAAATATGATGTTCCTCAAGGGACTACTATACTAATCAAAGGATCTAGAGGCATGAAAATGGAACGTGTATTGGAGCTTCTTCCATAGAAATTATTAAATAAAAGACGTAAGCATTTAATATTTCTTAATTTTAGAAATCACTCACCTGAGTACTTCTATGAAAAAGAAATATATCATTGCCTTTGATCAAGGCACCACGAGTACACGTGCAATCATTTTTGACCAAAAGGGAAACATTAGAAATAGTGCGCAAAAGGAACTTACACAACTCTATCCAAAACAAGGTTGGGTTGAACATGATCCTATAGAAATTTTTAAAGCTCAAGAAGACACTTTTAAGGAAGTGTTAGAAACTTCAGATATTGGTATAGAAGAGATCGCTGCTATAGGCATTACCAACCAGCGAGAAACTACTGTCGTATGGGATAAAAATACTGGCAAACCTATTTATAATGCCATTGTATGGCTAGACAAACGTACCAAGAAAATTTGTGAAGAGCTTAAGTCCTTAGATCTCGAAGACTATGTTCATCAAAATACTGGACTCTTTATTGATTCTTATTTTTCTGGCACTAAGGTTAAGTGGATACTTGATAATGTGGATCACGCTTTCGCGAAAGCGCAACAAGGCGACTTACTTTTTGGAACCATTGACACTTGGCTTGTTTGGAAATTCACAGAAGGTAAAGTACATGCTACAGACCACTCAAATGCTAGCCGAACCATGCTCTATAATATTATCGACCTCAAGTGGGACGACAAAATATTAGATGCGCTGCAGATTCCAAAATCAATGCTGCCTCGAGTTCAAAACTCGGCGTCAGATTTTGGAAAAATCAGATTACTGGGACATGAAATACCTATCTACGGAGTAGCTGGAGATCAACAAGCATCATTATTTGGACAAGGAGGCAATAGAGCTGGAATCGCAAAAAACACGTATGGTACAGGTTGTTTTCTCTTAATGAATACGGGCAAAAAACCTTTTCACTCTAAAAATGGATTAGTAACTACTCTGTGTGCTACATTACCTGATGGAAAGATAAAGTATGCCTTGGAGGGATCTATTTTTGCTGGCGGTGCATCTATTCAATGGTTACGGGACAACTTGCAAATCATCTCACACGCAAAAGAAACCCAAAATATTTGCGAAAACACTTCCTCTACTGATGAATTATACGTGGTTCCTGCATTTGCCGGTTTAGGAGCACCCTATTGGGATATGGATGCAAAAGGCGCTATCTATGGCCTCACCTTCGACTCAGGTAAGAATGATATTATTAAAGCGACAGTAGATGCACTCGCCTATCAAACTCGTGATGTCTTGGACACTATGATTAAAGACTCAGGAAAACAAATACGCATTCTCAGAGTAGATGGAGGAGCAACTACAAACGATTATTTAATGCAGTTTCAATCAGATATTCTTAACATAACTGTAGACAGACCTAAAATGTTTGAAGTAACTGCTCTAGGCGCGGCATTCCTTGCTGGGATTATGGCAGGTATATGGCGCAAAAAGGATGTAGAAAAAATAAGAAAGGTAGAAACTCTATTTAAACCCAGCATCACAGAATATGAAAGAAACAAAAAATACAATGGGTGGAAAACTGCCATAGCCCGCACTAAGAGTAGTAATAATTTAATGCTGACTTCTAAAGATAACACCCCGATGCGCTTTTCTATTCTTGATAGGGAAATTCAATTAAAAAGAGCGCAGCATACAAAGTTTGACCTCATTATTATAGGAGGAGGAGTCACTGGGGCAGGTATTGCTTTAGATGCATCTTCTCGGGGTATGAACGTGTGTCTCATAGAGAAAAATGATTTTGCTTCAGGAACAAGTAACAAGTCTACAAAACTCATTCACGGTGGTTTGCGCTATCTAAAGCAAATGGAAATAGGCCTTGTAAAAGAGTCTGGCAGTGAACGGGCAATTGTTCATACTTTGGCACCACACCTTGTCGTTCCTGAAAAAATGCTACTTCCCCTTATCGAAGGAGGAACTTATGGTAAAATGATGACTGCCATAGGTCTTAAAGTATATGATTTTTTAGCAAATGTAGAAGGTGATGATAAGCGCAAAATGCTTACAGCAGAAGAAACGGCATCTAGAGAGCCCCTTCTTAATAAGGAAGATTTGTTAGGTGGAGGTTATTATGCAGAGTATAGAACAGATGATGCTAGACTGACTATAGAACTTCTAAAAAAAGCCGCAACTTATGGCGCTACTATTATCAACTATTGTGAGATGAAATCATTTAAATATGATAGCGCTGGTAAGATTAAGAGTTTGCTATGCTATGATTACAATACTAACAAGAACTTTAAATTAAAATCAAAAAACTACATATCTGCAGCAGGACCTTGGGTCGATTTACTCAGACAAAAAGATCACTCTAAAGATGCCAAACATTTACACTTGACTAAAGGTGTACACATAGTAATTTCTAGACAACGGTTTCCTTTAACCCAATCTATATATTTTGATGTTCCAGACGGTAGAATGATTTTTGCCATACCACGTGGAAGGGCTACATACGTAGGAACCACAGATACCAATTACAATAATAATCTCAACCGTGTAGTTGCTACAAAAGAGGATGCACTATACTTACTAGAAGCCACTAACAATATGTTCCCAGATGTAAAATTATCGATGGATGACATAGAGTCTAATTGGGCAGGGCTTAGACCTCTTATACACGAGGAAGGTAAAGATCCCTCCGAGCTAAGCCGAAAGGATGAAATTTTTGTCTCAAAAACAGGACTTATTTCCATTGCAGGAGGAAAACTAACTGGGTATCGTAAAATGGCGCAACGCGTTATAGATCGGGTTCTTAAAGAAATACCGCAAAAAAGAAAAGAACATCTCCTAAGGTCATATACTGAGAAAATTCCTCTAACCTCGGAGCCACTAGAGAATAGTAAAGAAGTAGAAAATCACAAACAACATCTTCTAAAAGACCTTAAAGATGTAGGTATTTCAGATCCATATCAAAGCTGGTATTTAGTCACAACATACGGGAAGCAAAGCGATACGATTATCAATAAAATGAACTTCTTTCTTAATAAAAACCCCCTGGAAAGACTTATTCGGTCAGAAGTTTGGTATTGCGTACATCACGAGATGTGTAATACTCTTGCAGACTTTTTTGTGAGACGCACCGGCAGACTTTATTTTAACATTCCTTCTGTACATATTTTTAGAAAACTCGTTCAAGAAGATATGATACAGTATTTGGGTTGGAATGAAGCTAGAGTAGTTAGAGAAAATAACCATCTTGATTCATTGATAAAAGACGCCACTACCTTCTATAACGTAGAATTCAATTAAACCGCAGCTTTCGCGAAAGCGTAAAAGACTTAAGTCTCCTGTTAGCTGCATTCCTACGAAAACGTTGTAGTTGTATACTTATTAAAAATACTCTTAATTATATGTGAAAAAGTCATATTTTAGACAATAAAATATAAAATACATACTTTATGGGACTTATTTCTTTTCTTGGGTTTACATTGCTTGTAGCCGGTTACGCTTGGTGGAAAACACGAGGCACCGACGAGAAAAGTGCAGATGGATACTATCTAGGAGGACGTAGTCTCGGTGCATTAACAATTGCGGGGTCTCTATTATTAACAAACCTATCTGCAGAGCAGATTGTGGGTCTTAACGGTCAAGCATTTTCTGAAGGTATATTAGTTATGGCGTGGGAAACACTTGCAGCTATCGCCATGGTTATTACAGCGGTATACTTTTTACCAAAGTATATGCATAAAGGAATCACCACTATACCAGAATTTATTGAGGAAAGATTTGACGAGAACACGAAAGCCATTCTATCGATATTATTTTTAATTGCCTTTGGGATTGTTTTATTGCCGACCATCCTATACTCGGGATCGCTTGCTTTTAGTACGATGTTTGAACTACCTGAGCTATTAGGTTTTTCTGAGGGAGCTACTATAACACTATGCGTTTGGTCCATAGGAATAATAGGGATTATTTATGCCATTTTTGGTGGTTTAAAGGCTGTTGCAGTTTCAGATCTTGTAAACGCGATTGGATTGCTTATAGGTGGGTTACTCATTCCTTATTTTGGACTTAAATTAATAGGTGATGGAAGTGTAGGTGATGGATTGACTGAACTATGGACAGAAAATCAAAGTAAATTTGACATTACTGGAGATATCACTTCTTCTATACCTGTAGGAACCATATTTACTGGAATGATGATTGCCCAAATGTATTATTGGGGTACAAATCAAGCCATATTACAGAGAGTTTTTGGGGCAAAAAGTCTCAAAGAAGGGCAGAAAGGTATGATGTTAGCTGCTTTTGTAAAATTTTTGATTCCAGTTATTGTTGTATTACCTGGAATTATCGCTTGGCATCTATTTCAAGACAACCTTAGTGCTGCAGATAAGGCATATCCTACTTTAGTAAAAGAGGTTTTACCACCTGCGTTGGTTGGCTTTTTTGCTGCTGTACTCTTTGGTGCAGTTTTGAGTTCTTTTAATAGTTTATTAAATAGTAGCGCTACCCTTTTTGGGTTTGACTTGTATAAGAAATTTTTTAACCGTGAGGCTTCAGAGCATAGAGCGGTAAAAGCTGGTAAGATATTTGGACTCATCGTTGCTCTTATAGCCATGATTATAGCTCCTTTTATTGCCAACGCCCCTGCTGGATTATTTGATTTTATACAACAGGCACTAGGTAGTTTAAGTGTTCCTATACTTGCCGTAGTAGTAGTGGGAATTGTAACTAAAAAAGTGCCTGCTCTGGGTGCAAAAATTGCTATGATAGGCAGTGTCATTCTTTATGTATTTACTATCTATTTGAGACCTGTTTTTCAAGAAAATGCATTAGCAGAAGCTGCTGTGAACAACATAACAGATGCAGGGCAACTTGCCATAATCAAAGCAGAAGCTTTTCCCCATTTCTTACACGTTATGGGAGCGCTATTTGTGGTGAATATCATTATAATGCTTATCGTAGGCGCAATAAAGCCTAAAACTGATATCTACGTACCACAACAAACTCAAGCCATAGATACAACTCCTTGGAAGTATGCGTGGATTGTAGGTGGACTTATTGTGCTACTTGTTTTAAGTACGTATTTAATATTTTAATTTACGCTTTCGCGAAAGCGTTCTTATATCAACTAGTATTTTTACAACAGCGAAGGTAACTTCGCTGTTGTTTTTTAAATATAATAATATCGTCATTTATGAAAATCTTAGTAACAGGAGGTTTAGGTTTTATAGGGTCACATACTGTAGTAGAGCTTCAAAATAAAGGCTACGAAGTTATCATTGTAGATAATTGTTCCAACTCCTCTACAGATGTTTTAGCTGGAATCACCGCAATCACTGGAAAAACTCCTGCCTTTGTAAATTTTGATCTAAGAGAAAAAGCTGCTGTAAAAGATTTTTTTACGAAACACAAGTCGATTGAAGGAGTCATTCACTTTGCCGCCTCAAAAGCTGTAGGAGAAAGTGTAGAAAACCCTTTACTGTATTACGAAAATAATATTACCACCTTAGTATATATTCTTCAAGAGCTCGAAGAAAAGAATAAATCTTCCTTTATATTTAGCTCCTCTTGCACAGTGTATGGGCAAGCAGATGAACTTCCCATCACAGAAAATGCTCCTATTAAACCTGCAGAATCTCCTTACGGAAACACAAAGCAAGTAGGAGAAGAAATTATAAGAGACGTATGTAAGGTAAAACCACAATTAAAAGCAATCGCCTTAAGGTATTTTAATCCTATAGGTTCACATCCTTCTGCTCAAATAGGTGAACTACCCTTAGGTGTCCCGGCAAATTTAGTCCCATTTATTACTCAAACCGCTTTTGGGCTAAGAGAGCGATTATCTGTCTTTGGCGATGATTATCCCACAGAAGATGGAACCGCTATACGAGATTACATACACGTAGTTGATCTAGCAAAAGCACATGTTGTTGCATTAGAGAGACTTCTCAACAACGAGAGTGTTTCAAATTATGAAGTTTTTAATGTGGGGACTGGAAAAGGTAGTTCTGTACTCGAGGTTATTCATACGTTTGAAAAAGTATCTAACGCAAGGCTCAATTACAAAATTGTCCCTAGGCGTGAAGGAGATATAACTGCAGCCTATGCAGATACTCAAAAAGCCACTAACATATTAAAATGGAATGCAGAGAGCACTCTTGAAGATGCTTTGGACAGTGCTTGGAAATGGGAACAGAAAATTAGGAAAGATTAGTATTTGTATAGAAAACTCCGCATTTGTATGCATAGCGCATTAAATTCAAAAGTCTCCATAAAAAAATTTATGGAGACTTTTTAAAAGTGGGCCATATTGGATTCGAACCAATGACTTCCACGTTGTCGACGTGACACTCTGAACCAACTGAGTTAATGGCCCTTGTTTAAGGAATTGATAATATTACTCTTCATCATACACTAATACTGCTTCATAGTCTTCAACATATTTGAAATCTTCAAACCAGCGATTAGAACTTAATACGTCAAAGGTAATTGAAGTTGCGCTTTCTTTCACCTTTTTTAATTGCCAAATTATGTGAGGTGCATTTTCAAAATCACCATCCACTAATTCTTCTTTATATAATCGCTTAAGCAATGTATTAGGCGGCATTCCTTGCGCAAGTATTCGTATCACCTGCTTCTCGGTATCTTCTTTAAAAATATCTAGCATCATACTACTTTTTACATCAAATGTTACTTCAAAATGGATCGCTGTTGGATGCGGAAATTTCCCATTATAAGCTTTGTAAAGTAATTGTACAACGTTAAAAAAACGCTCATGCATTGACAAATCTGCATAGGTTTCCCAAGTATTTTCTTCTTGAATCTCATGTGATAGATTCTCTATTTGTCCTTTAGAAAGTACATCATCAAAAATGTAACCTAACACAATTTCGGCAGCTTCATTCGGCTCATTGTCTGAAAGGGATAGCAAGGTCATTTCTTCAAGTTCTGTATCTGAAAGATCTGATGTTTCTCCGTAATCCATTGCGTCAAGCAGCTGTTTATAATCTTTCGTACTCCAAGAATCTGGTAATGTATGCAACGTTTTTACGTGATCTGGACGTACTTTTAAATGGATTTTCATAGTATTAAATTTTAAAAGTAAGGTATACAAAACCCTTCTTGACATTAGTTAAGAATTATATAATTATCGCCATTATTTGAACTGTTCACGTTTTCGCGAAAGCAAAACCCCTACCCAAAGTACTTATTTCATAAATAAAAGTTAAACAAATTATTTTAATAGTAATACTATTATATTTTTGTGCTATGGATCAGTTACAAATTCAAATAACAATAAACGCATCTCTTTACATCAAAAATCCTGAAAGCACAGATTTAGGCAGAAAGATTGTAAGTGAGAGTATAGAACTTGTTGAGGAAATAGGTTTTGAGTCTTTTACATTTAAAAAGTTAGGAGCACGAATAGGGTCTAATGAGAGCTCCATTTACCGCTATTTTGAAAGTAAGCATGCACTTCTGGTGTATTTAATTAGTTGGTACTGGAGTTGGGTAGAATATAGACTTATCTTCTCCACTACGAATGTTGTTGATGCAGAAACTAAATTACAAAGCGCCTTAAAACTTATTACTCAAAACACCACCCAAGATGGATCTGTATCTTTTGTGAATGAAGTAAAGCTTCACCGTATTATCATCGCCGAATCTTCTAAAGCGTACCACACTAAAGATATTGATAAAGAAAATGAAAAAGGGTATTATAAAACGTATAAACGGGTGGTACAACGTATTAGTGATATGGTATTAGAGGTGAACTGTTCTTATGAATTTCCACACATGCTCATATCTACGGTGATAGAAGGAGCACATCACCAGCGCTATTTTGCAGAGCATCTCCCCTCACTTACGAATGTAAAAAAAGGCCAGAGCACTATAGAAAATTTTTATAAAGATTTAGTCTTTAAAGCTATCAAACCATAAGCACTTATAAGTAAACTGTAATTATGAAAGAAATGACTCCTTGGCAACGTTTTGTAAATATGCTCGAGCTTGACAAAAGAGATCTCAAGCAAATTTTACTGTATGCTATTTTTGCTGGACTTGTAGCCCTTACACTTCCACTAGGTATACAAGCTATCATAAATTTGATTCAAGGTGCACAGGTTAGTACTTCATGGATTGTGCTAGTTGTGTTAGTAACATTAGGAGTAGCTTTTCAAGGTATTTTACAACTTATGCAGGTACGCATACTGGAAAATATACAGCAAAAAATCTTTACACGTTCTTCTTTTGAGTTTGCGTATCGTTTTCCTAAACTCAAGATGAATGAATTACACAACTATTATCCGCCTGAACTGGCAAATAGATTTTTTGACACTTTGACTGTTCAAAAAGGACTTTCTAAAATTCTTTTAGATTTTCCAGCGGCCATTTTACAAATTTTCTTTGGTCTTATACTACTTTCATTTTACCACCCATTCTTTATTATTTATGGTTTTTTACTGGTGTTGCTAGTGTATCTTGTGTTTAAATTCACTGCAAAAAAAGGCCTTGAAACCAGTCTTGCAGAATCTAAGAGCAAATATAAAGTAGCACACTGGCTACAAGAAATTGCTCGATCCCTAGTGAGTTTTAAACTGTCAGGACGTACTACATTGGCTCTAGAGCGCAATAATAAACTCACAGAGAAGTATCTAGAAGCTCGTGAAAGTCACTTTAAAGTTTTAGTGCTTCAGTTTATACAAATGATTGGTTTTAAAATACTTGTCACTGCTGGATTATTAATAATTGGCGGTTTACTTGTATTGAATCAACAAATGAATATAGGTCAATTTGTCGCTGCTGAGATCATTATATTACTTGTTATTAGTTCTGTTGAGAAGCTCATTACTGGATTAGAAAGTTTTTATGATGTACTCACATCTTTAGAAAAAATTGGCCAAGTGGTTGATAAAAAGCTAGAGGCTCAAGAAGGTACTAATCCATTTGAAAATCATGATGATATCCACATTCAAATAGAGAATGTAACCTATCAGAGACCAGAAACTGGAAATATTCTAGAAAATTTTAATCTTCATATCCGCGCTAACGATCGTATACTCATAAACGGGTTGTCTGGCTCTGGAAAAACTACACTTCTAAAACTGCTCTCTGGAATTATAGAACCTACAAACGGAGTGATTTATATAAACGATTATTCATTTAAAGGAATGAAACCTAATGCATATAGATCTAACATTGGACAAGTACTTCCAGAACAAACTCCTTTTGAGGGAACACTTTTAGAAAATATAAGTTTTGGAAATAAAGATATCACTCAAGAACGCATAAACGAGGTCATAAGAATAGTAGGGTTACAATCTTTTGTAAGACGTCAAGTTAATGGCGTTCAAACTGTTATATTTCCAGAGGGACAACAAATTCCACATACCATTTCAAAACGTATATTACTTGCTAGAGCGATCGTTCATGCTCCTAAATTATTACTACTCAAAGATGCCTTAGAGCATTTTGAGGCTGCCGAAGCTCGTATTATTATGCAATATCTAGCTCATCCAGACCGTAAATGGGCGCTCGTTGTTGCTAGCAATAATGAAGATTGGAAAAAAATGTGTACTACCCACATTCAATTAGAATCAGGAAAAATAAGCCCAAAAACCAAGTAAGCAATGCTCAATATCTCACACAACCAGCTTAATAAAAAAGTAGATGTCCAGAGCTATTCAGCTTTCGCGAAAGCGCATAAAACTAGTCATTTTAAATATTTCAATCGCTTCTTACTTGCGTTTGCTTTTATAGGAGTGGTTGTTTTATTCCTTCCTTGGACTCAGAATGTAAATGGATCAGGATTCGTCACCACGTTGACACCAGACCAGCGACCACAAACCATACAATCTCCTATCCCTGGTCGTGTAGAGCAATGGTATGTACGAGAAGGTGATTATGTTGCAAAAGGAGATACCATATTGCGTATATCAGAAATTAAAAATGAATATCAAGATCCGTTACTTGCAGAGAGAACACGACAACAACGTGATGCAAAAAGTAATGCAGTAGGGTCTTATAAATCTAAAGTACAAGCGTTAGGAAACCAGCTCGCTGCATTAGTTCAAGAACGAAATTTAAAACTACAACAAGCCGAAAATAAGCTTAAACAGGCTCGTTTTAAAGTCCAAAGTGATAGTATTGATCTTGTAGCCGCAAAAACGAATCGAGATATTGCGTTGAAACAGTATGAACGTACCGTGACGCTTGCGCAAGAGGGACTAAAATCTACCGCAGATGTAGAAGATAAGCGACTAAAACTTCAAGAAACAGAGGCAAAACTAATATCTCAAGAAAATAAATTACTCGCTAGCCAGAACAATGTGCTCAACGCTTCGCTTGATATCAATCGTACTACGGCAACGTATGCAGAAAAAATAAGTAAAGCTCAAAGTGATAGGTCTACGGCTACTGCTGCACAATATGATACAGAAGCTCAAGTAAGTAAATTAGAAAATGCCAGCACTAATTATGAATTGCGCAGTGCTTTGTTATATGTGACCGCCCCTCAAAATGGATATATTAATAAAGCTATTAAAGCAGGACTAGGAGAGACATTTAAGGAAGGAGAACAATTGGTAGGGATCATGCCATCAGATTATGATTTAGCGGTTGAAACCTTTGTCTCACCTATAGATTTACCACTTATCCATACCGGTGAGAACATAAGAGTACAGTTTGACGGATGGCCAGCTATTGTATTTTCTGGGTGGCCAGATGCTTCCTTTGGAACCTATGGTGGTAAGGTCGTAGCTGTTGAAACCTTTATAAGTCCCAATGGGAAATTTCGAGTTCTAGTGGCCCCTGATAAGGACGGAGAAGCGTGGCCTCAAAATGTGAGAGTAGGTTCTGGTGCACGCACCATTGCGCTTCTTAATGATGTTCCTATATGGTATGAATTGTGGAGAAGACTTAATGGTTTTCCAGCAGATTATTATAGCCCAGAAAAAACTACAACTTCAAAAACAACTAAGAAATGAAATCATTTTTGAAGTTTTTATGGGTAATTCTTTTTTTTACTTTCACGAAAGCGGGTACAGCTCAAGAGAATTCTACAGCACTTGAAAACATTCTTTCTTTTGAAGAATATCTAGGATTTGTAAAGAAACACCACCCTCTTATCAAACAAGCAGATCTTGTTCTGAGCACTGGAGAAGCCAACTTGTTGAGAGCAAGAGGTGGATTTGACCCAAAAATAGAACTAGACTATGATCGAAAAAAATTTAAAGGCACCACCTATTATGATCAGCTTTATACAGCTTTTAAAATCCCCACGTGGTACGGTATTGAATTAAAAGGAACTTTTGAAGAAAATACGGGCCAATTCTTGAACCCCGACCTTACAGTACCAGAAGAAGGCTTGTACAGTGCTGGCGTATCCTTTGCCCTTGCGCAAGGATTACTCATAAACGAGCGAATGGCTACACTTAAAAAAGCAAAATTTTTTAAAGAACAAACCATTGCAGATCGTAAACTTCTCACAAATGAGCTGATTTATAAAGCAAGCTTGGCTTATTTTAATTGGCTCAAGGCAGAAAATGAAAAACGAATTTATCTGGATTTTATGTCTAATGCAGATACACGTTTAAATGCTGTTATAAGAAGTGTTGATGAGGGTGATAAAGCAAGAATAGATATCACAGAGGCGCGCATTACTCAACAGAATAGAAAATTAGCTCTTGAAGCGGCAACTTTAAAAGCGATAAAAGCAAAGCTAGAAGTAAGCAACTATCTTTGGCTAGAAGGCATTCCTTTAGAAATAAATGAGGACATTTTACCGATGAGACCTGATGTGACTGCTTTAAACAGTTCTCTTTTGTTAACTGGAATCACCGCTACAGATTTATTGGTGACAGAGCATCCAAAAATAGCCAGCTTACGCGCAAAAATAGATGGTTTAGAGGTAGATCGATTTTTGAAAAAAAATAAACTATTACCTAAAGTCAACTTGCAATACAATTTTCTATCACCTGAAATTCAAGCCGCAAATGACTTCAACATATCAAATTACAAGGCATTTGTCGATGTGAGTTTTCCACTTTTTTTAAGAAAAGAACGCGGTGATTTGCAACTTGCCGAATTGAAAATTCAAGACGCTTCTTATGAGCAGACAGCAACATCTTTAGCCATTACAAATAAAATTGAAGCAACAGCCATTGAGATTAGTTCGCTTGTAATTCAAAACGATTTAATAGCAACTATTGTGGAAGATTATAAAACCTTAGTCGCTGCAGAAGAACGTAAGTTTTTTCTGGGTGAGAGCTCACTTTTTTTAATTAATACGCGAGAGCAAAAATTAATTGACGCTCAACTTAAGAGAAATTCCCTAACGATAGAGTCACTCTATGCCGCGGCAAAGCTCTACAATGCAGCAGGATTATAGCCTACTCATTTGAGCTTCTAGTTCTCTACTAGCATGATCATAACCTATTTGAAAAATCCGATCTGCTTGACCTGTTTTAAAAAGCCCAAATTCTTCTAAGTCATCTGGACAAAAAACCATTTTACAAAAATCAAATTTTTGAACAGAAATATTGTGCATCATTAAGTTAACTGCTCTGTCAACTACGTTAAATGAGTTTTTAAAATCTGTGACATTTAATTTTTTGAGTGGACATACATAACTACCATAAATATCTAGCGAATAACCTAGCAATGGGTCCACCGGAAAATTATCTAAAACTCCACCGTCAGCATATAGAGAATCTTCAATTTGTAAAGGAGTAAAAATTCCTGGTAATGCGGCACTTGCTAAAATTGTTGGTATAAGTGGCCCTTTATCAAATACACGTACGTTACCTTCAACAATATCCGTTGCAGTAATTAACAACTTCTTTTGAAGGCTCTTAAAACTATTTGATGGGAAATAGGGCTTTAAAATATCTTCAAAACGTTCTGAGTCTATAAACCCTGCTTTCCGTCGCGCATAAAAAGAGAAAGAAAATAATTTTACATTTTTAAAAATTTCAAGAATGACTTTAGGAGAGTGACCTGCAGCATATAAGGCTCCTACTATCGCTCCTGCACTTGACCCTGAGATAAATTGTGGTTCTAAATTGAAGGCTTCTAAGGCTTTGAGTATTCCAGCATGTGCTGCTCCACGGTGACCGCCTCCAGACAATACAATCCCTACTTTATTTTCCATAACTCTTTATTACTTTTCGAAAATAAAAAATCTATAAGAGTAAACGCTCAGATTTTAAAATTTGCTTTTTGATACAAAGTAGAAACTTAAAAAAAAATTAAAAAAAAACTCGTTAGAGAATATCTAACGAGTTTTCAAAGTGGGCGCTAAGGGATTCGAACCCCTGACCCCTTGGGTGTAAACCAAGTGCTCTGAACCAACTGAGCTAAGCGCCCGAATAATTTGTGAATCGAAATCCGAACATCCGATGAGATCTTTTTTCTACAAGTGATCACTTCTTGTTTGTGGGCGCTAAGGGATTCGAACCCCTGACCCCTTGGGTGTAAACCAAGTGCTCTGAACCAACTGAGCTAAGCGCCCTCGACATTTATTTTGTCAAGTCACAATAAGATCAAGACAACTTTCTCTCATTGCGGGTGCAAATATAGAATTAAAGTTTAATAGAATAAAATGTTTTTTCATTAAAATAAATATTTTATGAGACTAAATTCCACCTATAGATATTCCTACCATTAAGACAATATAACATATAGTTTTAAACTAAGGTTAAAGAGCACTTGTATAACTACACATTGAACGATCTTTACCAGTTATTAAAATGTAAGAACCTTGACAGATAGAAAAAAGAAAATTCTCAAATATACTTTACTCACCTTTAGCGCATTAGTAGTTCTATTAATTCTATTTACAAGTTCAGTATATTTAGGAGCTTGGGGTAAGATCCCAAATGACGTAGCGATAAAAAGACTTGCAAAATTTACCCCGTCTGAAGTATATGATCGTCATGGGGAGCTTATAACTACTTTTACACAGTACAATAGAAAACCTGTTGCCTTTAAAGATGTACCTCAGCATGTGGTAGATGCTTTAATAGCCACAGAAGATATAAGATTCCGAAAGCATGGGGGTGTAGACTACAAAAGTTTAGGTCGTGTTTTTATAAAATCCATACTCTTAAGTAACGATAGATCAGGAGGAGGAAGTACACTATCTCAACAAATTGCAAAAAACCTTTTCAATAGAGAAGATCGCGGTTTTTTTAGCATCCCCGTTGCAAAAATAAAGGAGATGTTTACCGCTAGGCGTATTGAAGATCTCTATACAAAGGATGAGGTATTAGAGCTATATCTCAACATTGTCCCTTTTGCAGGTAATACCTATGGGATAGAAAGCGCCTCTCAGAAATTTTTCAATAAGAAAACAAACGAATTAACCATTGCAGAAGCGGCAACACTCATAGGCACATTAAAAGCGACTAGCTTTTATAACCCAGAAGTTCATCCTAAACGAAGTAAAAAAAGAAGAGATGTGGTTCTTTACCAGATGAAAAAATATGGTTTTCTAGATGAGGAGGTATATGAATGTACTAGAGATGAAGCTTTTCATCTACAGTTTGGTTTAAAAGATAATAATGTTGGGGTGGCTCCACATTTTTTAAGCAAATTAGAACGAAGATTGTTAGACTGGTGCAGGTCTAATAGTGTAAACGGTAGAGATTATGACTTATACGCGAGTGGTTTAAAGATTTACACTACTATAGACCTAAAAATGCAACGACTAGCAGAAGAAGCTGCAAAAGAACATATGACCGTGCTACAAGGGCAATTTGAAAGAGAATATTCTTGGAAAGCTCCATGGCGCGATCAAGACCCTATTTTCAAATCCTATGTCACAGCACTACCTAAATATATTTCTTTACGTAAAAAAGGACTTGAGCATAAGGAAATACTTGATTCGCTTTCGCGAAAGCGTACAATGATCATTTCTACCTATGATAAAGAAAAAGAAGTCAACTATAGTACTGTTGACAGTTTGCGGCATCAACTCAAGCTTCTTAATCTTGGCACACTTGCTATAGATCCCAGAAATGGTGCTATACAGGTTTGGGTAGGAGGTTTAAATTACGATTCGTTTAAATATGATCATATGGACGGTACTCGTCAAGTAGGTTCTACTTTTAAGCCTATTGTGTATTCTGCAGCATTAGAAAGAGGGGTTGATCCGTGTGAATATATTTCTGGAAAAGAAGTGATATATGAAAATTTAGATAACTGGAGCCCTTCTAATGGCAATCAATCTAGGCACGACAGCTTAAAATACAGCATGACAGGGGCACTTACAAATTCCCTAAATGCTATAAGTGTTAAGATTTTAGAACGCACTGGTATTGATAGAGTAGTAAAATTAGCTCGTGCTCTCAACATCAAAAATGACTTACCTAAAGTTCCATCCATTGCCTTAGGAACTGCCGAACTGTCTATTCCAGAAATGGCCGGAGCGTATGCCGCTTTTGTGAATATGGGCAGACCTGTAGAACCGTATTATTTAGAACGGATTGAAAATGCTGATGGATTTATGATGCAACGTTTTGGACCAAAAGAAACTAAAGACGTTGCCCTAAGAGCAGATACAAGAGAAGCCATGGTGCATATGCTTCAACAGGTTGCAAATTATGGTACAGGAAGCAGATTGAGATATATGTATGGAATCAGAAATGACATAGGCGGCAAGACTGGTACCACACAAGACAATAAGGACGCATGGTTTGTAGGTGTTATGCCAAAATTAGTTACCGTTACATGGGTAGGACATGATGATCATAGAATAGGATTTAGAAGCACGCGTATAGGTCAAGGTGCAAACGCAGCACTTCCCGTAACCGCCTTATTATTGAAAAAAATGAATAAGGACACCATTTTTAATAGCATTACAACAGCGAAGTTTCCAAAAATGAATGATCGTGTATTTGCAAAATTAGACTGTCCCTCCTCTATTCCCGAAGAAAAGAGGTACAACGGGTTTTGGGATTTTTTATTTAAAAGAGAGAAAGATACCATTGAGGTTGAAAGAAGAGATTACATTTATGACATGTAATACTAGCCACAGTACCTCAGCCACGACAAACGTGCTACCCCCTACAAAAATAAGATCTTGATCTCCAGCTGCTTTTTTTGCAGCCTCTAATGCAGCTTGCACGCTAGGAAATGCATCTCCATGTAATTTATAATCTTGAGCAATTGCTGTAAGCTGTTGTACTTCCATCCCTCTGGGAACATCTGGCCTACAAAAATAGTAAGCTGCGTAGGCTGGAAATAAAGGTAATATTGTACTCAAATCTTTATCTGAAACGACTCCTAGAACAATATGTAATTTATGAAACTTCTCACGCGCGAGTTGTTCCATCACATATTCTAACCCTTCTCTGTTATGCCCCGTATCACAGATGATTTTTGGAGTTTCTTTAAGTGTTTGCCACCTACCTAATAAGCCTGTATTTTTTATAACATGCCGCAACCCCTTTGCTATATGTTGTATCCCCACATGAAATTCTTTCCCTTGTAATACAGAAAAAGCTGTTTGCACGGTTCTAATATTGTGACGCTGGTAACTTCCTGTAAGGTCAGACTGCATGGGCATGAGATCAAAATCGTAAGCTTTATATAATGGAGCATTACGCTTTCGCGAAAGCGAATTGAAAACACTTGCAGTTTCCTTGTGATACTCCCCTACGACCACAGGCACCCCCTCTTTAATAATCCCTGCTTTTTCGAATGCTATTTCTGAATGTGTGTCGCCTAGAAATTGTGTGTGATCCTTACCTATATTAGTAATAACAGATAAAATGGGAGTGATGATATTTGTAGCATCAAGTCTTCCCCCTAATCCTACTTCTATAATGGCAATATCAACTTTCTTAGCCGCAAAATATGAGAAAGCTAAACCGACGGTCATTTCAAAAAAAGATAGTTGTTGCTGCTCAAAAAATACCTTGTGTTGAGATACAAAGTTTGTAACAAACTGCTCCTCTACCATCTCACCATTTATTTTAATGCGCTCTCTAAAGTCTTTAAGGTGTGGTGATGTGTATAAGCCTACGGTGTATCCTGCCTCTTGTAAAACAGAAGCGAGCATATGACTTGTAGAACCCTTTCCATTTGTTCCTGCGACATGCACAGTACTATATTTTGTATGGGGATTACCCAAATGGGCAGACAGTAAGATAGAATTACTTAGATCTTTCTTATATGCTGCAGCTCCTTCTCGTTGATACATCGGTAACTGTGAGAAAAGCCAATCTAAGGTTTCTTGATAAGTGATAGTGTGTATAATTTGAAGTTGTGATAAAGATACGCTACTTTTTTAATCAAGTAGCAGTTGTATATACTTTCAATCTGATAGACTAAAGCGGTAAACGATTTTCCCTATCTGTTTAGAAGGTGCGTTACTATCACTATTGAATTTTGTGGCTAACGCCGCAGCTTTTGCAGGTTCTAGTAAACACCGCGTATTATTTGTAGTACCTCTCACTCCTGGCGTGGCTTTAATTACTTTACCAGATCGATCTACCTCTATACTTACTACAACAATCCCGGCTTCATTACACTCTTGTTGACGTTTTGGTTTCCCTAGAGCTTTACGCCCACCTAATTGATAATTACCATCTCCATCAAGACCTCTTCCTGTACCGTAATAGCTAGAAGCGTTAGGGTCACCATTAGGATCTCCTTTGTCACCTGCTTGGTTGTCATTCCCCTCTCCTGCTTGAGCGGCACCGTCTTTTTTTGGACCATTAATCAAAGCATCAAGCGCACTGGTGGTTGATTGATCTGGCTTAGGATCTGGTTTAGTAGCCTCAACAGGCTTTTCAACAGGTTTTGTTTTTGGACTTTCTACCTTGGGTTTTGGAGTTACCTTTGGTTTCTTTTCAATAACGGGTGCATCTTCCGTATCTTGAGTGATTACCTCATCTTTAATTTCTGGCTGCGCTGGCGTGGGTTTAGGTTGCGGAGCAGTATTTTTTGGTGCAGAAGCTACAGGCTTGGTAGGCTGTATGGTTCCAGAACCTACACTAGAAGTTCCAAAATTAACTGCAATACCTCCTTCTTCTGGTGGATCCATATAGTTCATCCCTACAAAAAACATAAGTAAAAGTATAAGTGCCATAATTATGGTACTTATCGTAAATGATTTGCGTTTGTGTATGGTATCTAAATATGCCAATATAAAATGATATTTAGGTATTGTTAGTTAAAGGCAAAACGCCACTATTATTTTAATATCAAGATGGATTCTAAAATTAATAACGCTTTCGCGAAAGCGGAATTTCAATCTAGAAAATATAAGCAACTAAACTACATCGAGTTTTAGTTAGGGCGTACTGCTAATACAATTTTGTATTTATTGCGATTTGCAATATCCATTATCTTTACAGCATTCTCTATAGGAACACCTTCTTCTGCTCTCAGAATAATAGTAGGCTCTTCCACACTAGACAAAGCGCTTGTAATGGTGTTTTCAATGTTATTTTCACTTACTCGCTCTTTATTAACGTAGTAATCTAGATCTTTTGTTATACTTACAGATAGGTTTTGCTTATTACTGGTTTTTCCTTTAGCCTTAGGCAATATGAGATCTAATGCATCTGGAGTGATGGCAGGGGATGTCAATAAGAAAAATACTAATAACAGAAATACGATATCTGTCATACTACTCATACTGAACTCAGGGCTTACTTTATTTCTTCCGCGGAGGTTCATATTAACTTGGCTCGTTTAATAAATCTAAAAAGTCAACAGCATTTGCTTCCATCGAGTGCACAACCTTATCAGTGCGCACCACTAGGTGATTATATCCTATATAAGCAATAATACCTACAATAAGCCCTGCTACTGTAGTTGTCATCGCTGTATATATACCTTCTGCAAGTGTACCCATTTCTGCTTGACCAGAGCTTGTGGCTAGTGTATGAAAAGCAAGTACCATCCCGATAACCGTCCCCAAAAAACCAATCATAGGAGCCGCACCAGCGATTGTTGCCAGCACACTTACGTTACGTTCTAGTTTATATACCTCAAGCTTTCCTTGATTTTCTATTGCTGTGTTGATATCCTCTAGCGGACTTCCAATACGAGAAATTCCTTTTGCGGTAAGCCTCGCTACGGGAGAATTGGTCTGTGCGCAATACATTTTTGCACTTTCTATATTTCCGGTTGCTACATTGTCTCGTATTTGATTCATAAAGTTGCCATCAATTTGTGAGGCAGCTTTAATTGCAAATAGACGTTCAAAATAAATATAGATAGCAACAAAAAGCAACACAAAGAGGACCGCGATAATGATAATCCCCGCGGTTCCTCCAGTAAGGAGTAAATCTATGATTGATAATGTTTGTTCTACAGGCTCTTCGGTTGCCAGAAGGTCTGCCCCCTCTTGTGAACTATTTTGAATAAGGTTGTAAACCATATATTTTTTATTAAGACTTTAGTATGAAACGATGTTTAAATCACAAAATTGTATAGTACCTAATTTACATGGTACCTCCCGTAAGTAGTACAAACGCCAACGCACCCGCTGCGAAGCCAATAAAGGCTAACCATGTGATTTTCTTAAGGTACCAGATAAAATCTATTTTCTCCATTCCCATAGCTGCAACACCCGCCGCAGATCCTATGATAAGCATACTACCCCCAGTACCTGCTGAATAGGCTATAAAATGCCAAAGTAAACTATCTGTGGGAGCTTCATACATACCCATAGAGGCCGCTACTAGTGGCACATTATCTATGACAGCTGAGAGTACCCCAAGAATTACAACAACAATATCTTGGTTAGGGACGGCTTCATTTAAAATTTCTGCTACATACCTTAGTGTTCCTACAGGATCTCCTGCTTCTGAAACTCCATAGACTAAACTCTCAAGTCCCGCAACAGCCATTAAAATACCTAGAAAGAAAAGAATACTTGAAATCTCTATTCGAGACAATGCTTTATGAGCACTATATAAGTGTTTTCGTTCCTTAGTAAAATCTTCTTCTGGATGGATATACTCTGAAACCAACCAAACTACACCAAGTGCTAACATCATACCCATGTAAGGAGGTAGATGTGTAAGTGTTTTGAAAATTGGCACTGAAACGATCATTCCTAGACCTAGAAACAACATCGTCTTACTACTCAGTAGTCTTTCGGCTTCTTCATCTTCAGTAGTATCTACAATAATTTCACCTTTAAAGGCGGGCATATACATTGCAATTAAATAAGGAATTACAAAACATACCACAGATGGTATTACTACATACTGCACGAGCTTCATAGCCGTTACGTTATCTGCAATCCAAAGCATTGTCGTTGTTACATCACCTATAGGAGACCAAGCACCGCCTGCGTTTGCAGCGATTACTACCATGGCCGCAAACCATAGACGTTGATCCCGATTTACAATTAATTTACGAAGTAAAGTAATCAATACGATAGTGGCGGTCAGGTTATCAATAATAGCAGATAATATAAAAGCAAGAATCCCTATAATCCACAATAACTTTTTCTTGCTACGTGTACGCACCGCGCCTTTAAGCACTTCAAAACCACGATGTAAATCAATGATTTCAACGATGGTCATCGCACCAATTAAGAAGATTAGAATTTCTGCTGTTTTGCCTAAATGATGTAATAAGGTATTTTCAAAACCCTCTTCGGCTGCTTCTCCTCCGGTTAGAAAGCTCCAAGTATGCTCATGGGTGTCAATAACATCGTACCAGCCATAGTGAAAACCTACAGCTAAAAATGCCCAAATGAGTGAGGCCATGATGAGCGCAGGAACTGTTTTATCTAATTTGAGTGGATGTTCAAGGGTTATAGAAAGATATCCTATAATAAAAATCAGGATGATTACAGAAGTCATAATTGTCTATTAGTTAGTTGTGATTAAAGTAATTCTTTTAGAGCAATCTCAAAAGCGGTTTTACTTATATTTTGTTTACTACTATTATTGCTATAGGTATTTTCAATAGCATTACGTATGGTTTGAGAGGTATCATTAAAGATAGCATCATCTGTCATCTGCACCTTACGTTCCATAAAATATGCAAAAACTCTTGCCATACCACAGTTTGATATAAAATCTGGAATAAGACTCACTTTTGCGTCTGTATGCTCCATAATAGGGCCAAAGAAAATTTCTTTATCTGCAAATGGCACATTCGCTCCACAAGAGATAACTTCTAGTCCCGTATCAATCATACTTGAAATTTGTTCTTCTGTTACGAGACGTGAGGCAGCACAGGGTGCAAAAATTTCTGTTTCAAGTTTCCAGATGCGCTCATTCATTTCATCAAAAGGAATTAAATCCTTTTCGTTCATGGTGTTCCCTGTTTTAGAGAGATACATCTCACGAATTTCATCAAATGTAAATCCATCTTCATTAATAAGACCTCCTACAATATCAATAATGCCTACTATTTTAGCACCCATCTGAGCTAGATAAAATGCTGCTGCAGCTCCTACATTCCCAAAACCTTGAACGACTGCTCGCTTACCTTTTACATCCCCTCCGTAGATATTATAATAGTGTCGCACAGCTTCGGCTACACCATAACCTGTTATCATATCTGCTACCGTATACTTGCGTGTGACATCTGGTGAAAATGATGGATTTTCAATTACCTTAATAACCCCTTGACGTAATTGCCCTATGCGGTTAATTTTATCTGCTTCCGTAGGTTGAAAATGCCCTGTAAAAACTCCCTCTTGTGGATGCCAAACTCCACTCTCCTCCGTAATTGGAATCACTTCGTGTATTTCATCAACATTGAGGTCTCCACCAGTACCATAATAATTTTTAAGTAAAGGTGATACTGCTTTATACCATCTCTCTAAAACTCCCTTTTTACGAGGGTCTTTAGGATCAAAGTTAATTCCAGATTTTGCCCCGCCTATTGCTGGTCCAGACACGGTAAACTTTACTTCCATCGTCTTTGCGAGTGAAAGTACTTCATTCATATCTAACCCTTTACGCATGCGCGTTCCACCACCTGCAGCGCCACCGCGGAGTGAATTAATAACTACCCAACCTTCAGCTTCGGTTTCTGGGTCATTCCAATGAAAAACTATTTCTGGTGATTTATCTTCGTAGCGTTGTAAAAGTGCTCTCATATCTGTATTTAGTGTATATCGCACAAATATAAGAAACCTCTACCCCTTCTTCATGCCTTAACAATTCTTTAAGAAATATCATGAATTACTCCAGAACAATGATCTCGTGATGCACCCGTTACAGATGATAAGACATTAATTTTATTTTCAATCTTTAACACTCCTAATAAAGCGAAGATGAGTGCTTCTTTAAACTCTAGCATCTTAGTATCCGGAACGATGCATTTTACATTTTTATGAAAATTTATTCGCTCAAGCAAAAACATATTATAAGCACCACCTCCAGTAACAAATACCGTTGCGTTATTGGAAAATTGAGCCGCAATTTGTATTGCGATGTGCTCTGTGACTGTTGCAAGCACGTCTTTTGGAGTGAGATCCAGAGATTCTATAATTGGAAATATATGTTTATATACCCATTCGATCCCAAGGGATTTAGGAGCAGATGCTTTGTAAAATGATAGATTATTTAATTGTTTTAGTAATTGTTTTTGGACTACTCCCGCTTTCGCGAAAGCGCCCTTATCATCATAAGCTGCGCCTAGTTCTTGCGCATATTTATTAAGGACAACGTTTACAGGGCAAATATCATATGCAATCCTGCGATCTTCAAGTCTTGTTGAAACATTTGCAAATCCACCTAAATTAAGACAGTATTCGTACTCATTAAATAATAACTCATCACCTATAGGAACCAATGGTGCTCCTTGCCCTCCAAGGTTCACATCTTGCACTCGAAAATCACAAACAATTTTATAATTTGTAAGCGTTGCCAACTGGGGAAGATTCCCTATTTGAAGCGTACATCCATTATCTGGCTGATGTAATATGGTGTGACCATGAGAAGAAATTAGGTCTACAACAATGAGTTGAAAATCATCGATAAACTTATGTATCACTTCACTTAAATAGATTGTGTACTCCACATTTAACTGAGCTAATTTTTCTTCTGACAAGTTGTGGGCGGTCGTTAGCTTTGTGATCCAATCTGAAGAATACGGGTAGGTTTTTGCCTGCTTAATTGTTGCTGAGTAGCGGTGATTTGTACCTAGTTGGACGTAGGCACAGTCTACCCCATCTAGGCTTGTACCACTCATGATACCGATAACGTTATAGCTATTTTGTTCCATTACCCTAAATCTATTGAGAAAAAGGCAAGAAACAAGTATCTTTGCACAGATTTTTTACACAATCCTTAATACTTCATATACAATGGATTTTAGCTTAACAGAAGAACATATAATGGTACGCGACGCGGCTCGCGATTTTGCTCAAACAGAATTATTACCTGGCGTTATTGAACGTGATGAAAAACAACAGTTCCCTGCAGAACTTGTAAGAAAGATGGGAGATCTTGGATTTTTAGGTATTATGGTAGATCCAAAGTATGGAGGTAGCGGTATGGATGCTATTTCATATGTACTCATTATGGAAGAGCTATCTAAAATAGATGCCTCTGCTTCTGTTATTGTTTCTGTGAATAACTCTTTAGTGTGTTATGGACTGGAGTCTTACGGTACAGAAGATCAAAAACAAAAATACCTAACCAAGCTTGCTACCGGTGAGATGGTGGGAGCATTCTGCCTTTCTGAACCAGAAGCTGGATCTGACGCCACTTCGCAAGCGACTACTGCTATTGACAAAGGAGATCACTATGTTTTAAATGGAACAAAAAACTGGATTACTAACGGAGGTCGCTCTGATGTATATTTAGTGATTGCTCAAACAGACAGAGATAAAGGACACCGAGGGATCAATGCTTTTATTGTTGAAAAAGGCATGGAAGGTTTTGAAATAGGCCCTAAAGAAGACAAGCTTGGTATACGCGGTAGTGATACTCATACCTTACAATTTAATGACGTCAAAGTACCTAAGGAAAATCGCATAGGTGAAGATGGGTTTGGGTTTAAATTTGCGATGAAGACACTTTCTGGTGGTCGTATAGGTATTGCAGCACAAGCTTTAGGTATCGCTTCTGGTGCGTATGAACTTGCATTAAAATATAGTAAAGAACGTAAAGCCTTTGGCACAGAGATTTGTAACCACCAGGCTATAGCTTTTAAGCTAGCAGATATGTATGTAGAGATTGAGGCTGCACGCCATCTGGTAATGAAATCTGCTTGGGATAAAGATCAAGGAAATAATTATGATCAGTCTAGTGCAATGGCTAAGCTGTATGCCTCCAAAGTCGCAATGGAACAATCTGTAGAAGCTGTACAAATACACGGCGGTAATGGTTTCGTTAAAGAATACCATGTAGAGCGCTTAATGCGTGATGCAAAAATTACTCAGATTTATGAAGGAACGAGTGAAATACAAAAGATTGTAATCTCTCGTAGTTTGATTAAGGGGTAAGCTTTGAATCAAAAAACATTGAAAAGCGAGTTAACTTGAAGATTAACTCGCTTTTTTTATGTCATTATTTCAATAAAAAGGAACTCCCCATTTACTGCATCACATTCCCCATTCTTTAGGACTAACCTTAGCCTCTAGCTTATTTTCTATATGTCATCTAAGTTTGGGAAAAAATCAATTCCTGTAAGCTTTTCTATTTGATCTACGCTTGTGATAAAAGTTTTTAATGACTTATTACTCTCTTTATGATTCATTAAAAAAGCCGCCATTTTTTCCTCACCATTGGACTGAACTATAAACTATCTTATAAAAAGACTCTGGAACAGTTACATTTTCAGTTCCAATGGCACCTATTTTATCTTTCAAAACTCCTCCAGTTACAACATATACCCCGTTATATTTCTTTGCCCAATAACGTACCTTTTGCTCTAGCCTATTCCAAATACCCGCATTAAACTCATGTCTTTGCGGAGTGATATTACTAGTCAAGAAGGTTTCTTCAAAGGCTTCTTTACTAAACTCCCGATCGGCTGCTGGACATAGGTGACCGCGATCATACCCTGAGTTTTTATAATTACGCCAATGCGCAGATTTTGTAGAAACCGAAGGGTCTACCTCAAAGTATGGTCTTTTAAAATCTGCATTTACTACTTGACTTTTCTTAAGCTCATAGGCAACCCACTCTGCCTGTTCGTCTGGCTCACTGTAACTTAATGAATAATAATGATGATGTATTACTTGACCGGTGGTAGAACTTGGCAAAAAATAAGTATTTGTGGTTACTTTAGGCTTCTTACCTTCTTCTATAAGCGGCGCATCCAAAGCTTTATTTGCATACTGCTCAAATACGTACCAACCTAAGGTAAATAACACAACTAATAATGGATAGATATATTTTCTTTTCATTTTGTATAATCAACTAGAGGCAGCCGAAAGTACACAAATTAGAGTTGTTCTAGAAGATCTTTAGCTTCGGATCTTTTATACATTGAAGTGCTTGAAATTAGCTTATTTTCTATATAACACAGAAAATAAATTCTTATCCATTGCATTCACTAATTTACCGCCTTACAGCCAAGGTTTTCAATCCAAACACTTATGGATTCGAAAGTAGGGCATCGCTTTCTAAAAATTGAAGTCACATAAACCCAATTAATGTGAATGTAAATGAGGTTAATTTTTATCAAACTCCGTTAAAATTTGACTATTCTGCTACATATAATAATCAAAGCTGCTCCAATAGCTCCTTCGCCTGAGTATACTTGTAATTATAAGAAGATTTTACAATTTTTTTCAGGTAGTCTTTTGCTATACTCTTATCACCCATTTTAAGTGATAACATTGCATTATACCATAATCCCTTTGAAGCATCAACATAATCTCCTTGTGAGAGTTTGTTAAAAGTAACTCTGGCATTTTCATAATCATCTAACTGCATTTCTGAAACACCTTTATAGATTAGTAAAGTTGCTACATTAGAAGTAGCAGTATCTGACAAAACCGTAAACAAAGGAAGAGCCTTAGCGTACTCACGATTTTCAAATAAAGATTGAGCCTTTTCTCCAGTATTCTCAGTATTGCTTCTTACTATAAGTGATGGTATATCAGAAGGATTAAAATTAGAAGCATATAATTCTTGTGCGTTGATATCTGAAGTAAAAAATGTATTAAGTAATACCAGAATTGCTATAGCCGCAGCGACACAAATAATGATCTTGCTTTTTGTAGGTCTTTCTGTTTTCTTGTAGCTGTATTCAAAAGTGCTGAGCGTATCTTTTAATTGCTGCGTTTTTTCATCCCTTAAAAGCACTTCATATTCGGCAATTTGTTTTTGGGAGAAGTCATTATAGTCTGCCACGTTATTTTCATCCAAAGCCTCAAACAAGTGTTTTTGGAGAAGTACGCTTTCGCGAAAGCGTTCATCTTCTGAAATACGTCTTTCTATAAGATGTACTTTCTCTTCTGTCATTGCTCCTAGAAGATAGGCTTCAATTATTTTATTTTCTTCTTCGGTCATCATAGTTCTCTCAAAGACTTATATCGCGCATCGTTCTTTACGACTTGCATTAATTTTGACTTACATTTAAAAACACGCTGTCTGGCAACAGTCTCAGAGCTATAATTGAGCTCTCTAACTATACGTTTATACGAAATTTTTGCAAAGAACATTTCTAGTACTTTCCTGCAATTTTCTGAGATATTTGAAAGCTTTTCTGTAAACAACTCCCAACGCTCTTGTTCTAGAATGGCTACAGCCATTTCCCGTTCTTCATTATAAAGTTCCAAAACACCAACATCTGTTACCCTTGCTCTGGATTTATTTAATTCTCTGCGCCATAAATTCTTACAAGCAGTAAATACATAAGCTTCAAAATTGCTTCTGATTTCAAAAGGTTCTTTGCGATAGCGCACAGAGATTTGTATCAACGCTTTCTGAAATATATCTTCTGCATCTACTTGCTGCCCGCTATTTTGCAAGACAAATTTGATAACCTTAGGAAGGATTTCAGTATACATTTTACGTATGAGCTTAGCGTCATTTGTAACTAAAGCATCAAGGTATTTGAGGTTATCAATCATTAATTGGGTTATTCGAGAAGTAAACAAAAATAAACTTTATGTATATAGGTAACAAAAGGAGGGTTTATGTAACAAACTAATTGTAATAGTTTATTTTTAAACCTCAATACAGACTTATGAAAAAATTTATTTTGCAATCAGTTATACTCTCTTTAGCTCTCCTATTTTTTACAGGATGCAGCGTTGATACAGTTGAAAGTAATGAACAGCTAGACCAACAAGAATTAAACTTACAAATGTCTACTCAGAAAAAAATTAATTGTGGTCTTAATCCTGAATATCAAGAAGGCTATAGTTTGCATTCAATTTATATAGAATATTTTGATTATGCATCAATAAGAGAAAAACAACTCGTAAAACAAAAATATTGTGCAAATATCATTACTATAACTCAATGTACTTCTAACCCTAATGCAGAGATCTGGGTAATGCGAGGCAATTGTAGATATCCTCGTTTCTGTAAACCTGATGTCGTTAAGCCCACAGACCCAAACCTAAAACAATCATCTTTCTCAACAAATTGTTTTTAATGTGAACATAAAGCAATTTGCTTTTTTCTTACTATGTAGTTTTTTGATCATCAAAAAACTACATAGTCAAAACTACTTTAAAACATATAATACAGAGATTGACACAAAAGCATACGACAGTAAACTTACAGTAGATAGTCTATTAGTTTTGTGCGAGCGATCTAAAGATTTTGAAGGGCTGAGTAGTATTGCATCAGATTTTTCGACAAAAATTTACAAAACACACATAGAAGAAGCCATATATTACGCATTACTAGCAAAAGATAAATATCCATCTTCAAAAATATACGACCCAACATTTGCTACTTTAAGGTTTCGCTTAGGCTTTTTTTACAGTCAAGTGCAAGACTATCAAAAAAGTAATGAACAGTATCTTTCCATCATAAAAGAAGGAACAAATCCTCAGAGAATTGCACAGTCTTATTCTGAACTGGGGTTATATTATAGCATACAGGGTGATTATTTTAAAGCTGTAGACTACTATAAAAAAGCTATTTTTCTTTTAGAGAAGCAACATAATTATGATGACATAGTCAAACAATACATCAACCTTTCAGTAGTTTATCACAACCAAAATAGTGACGCAAGTTTTCTCAAAAAAAAAGAGATGCTAGATAGTGCTCTTGCGCTCGAAACAAAAACAACAATATCCACAAGAGACAAATCATATATTTATACTGGATATGCAACGTTTTATACTCGAAAAAACACCTTTGACTTTGAGAAAGCAAGAAAGTATCATAGTGAAAATCTCAAACACCTAAATAAAACAGGAAACACAGATTACATTTGCGACATATACCCTAACATATCAGATCTTTACCTTCTAGCAAAAAAGGACAGCGCACTTTATTATATACAAAAAACAATCAAAGAATGTAATGATAGTAAATCCCAAGCTGTCTCAAAGCATCATTTAAGCCAGTACTACAAACATCTTGGTGATTTAGACAGAGCTCTTATATACATTCAAGAATCTTTAACCATAAGCACTGGAAAAGTAAATAAGAGGAATACGAATCTTCGAATTAATGACCTTAGAGAAATAATGTCAAAGATAGACGTGCTTTTAGCCTTTATAGAAAAGGCAACGGTTCTAGAAGCACAATATGAAATTAGTAAAGATCCGCAAGATCTATCTGCTGCACTAGATAATATATTGATAGCAGATATGCTTATCGATCTTATTGAAGAGGAGAGTCAAGAGGAAAAATCACGACTTCATTGGCGAAAGGAGGCTTCACAATTTTATGCACAAGGAGTACGCATTAGTAAATCATTAAACAAGGCTGGCATCGCATTTTACTTTATTGAAAAGAACAAAGCACTTTTACTAACAGCGGGAATTACCTCAAAAATCAAAAATGAATTACTCCCAAAGCACCTTAAAGAAAGAAAATACAATCTTAAAAGAGCTATTTTAAATCTTGAAAATGAGATCGATGCAAAACACTTAAACATCAAGGATAATCAAAACGAACTTTTCAATCTAAAAGTCAATTATGAGAACCTCGAGGATTCTCTTTTAACCGTACTCCCGTCCTACGCAAACTCATTAGCACTCGAAGAAAATCTTATAACTCTGAAAGAAGCACAGCAGTCATTAAAAAAAACCCAAGCTATCATTTCTTATATATGGGGCACAGATAAAGATAATATGGATGCTGTATTTGGGGTATATATTGATTCTAATCATTCAGAAATATTCGAAATTAAAAGCCCCCAATTATTGAGAAAATTTATATCTCAATATAGAGCGTCTACCTCTAAACCCATAGAAACAACTGCTGAGCAGAAGATCTATAACTCTTCTGCTCGTGCATTATTTGATTTATTATTCCCAACGCAAAGCATCAAAAATGCTATCAAAGCTAAAGAATTACTCATTGTTCCAGATGGAGAATTACAATACGTCTCATTTGATGCCTTACTAACTTCAGACAAACCCTCACAATATCTTATCAAGACCAATAAAATAGATTATTGTTATTCGCTCTCATTTCTAAAAAATAATAAAAAAATTAAAAGAGTACATTCTAAGGAATTGGTGAGTTTTGCACCAGTAAATTTCTTAAAAAATCGTTTAAAAAAGTTACATAATAGTGATTCAGAAATTCAAAGTATTGAAGAAATGATAAATGGAGTATCGTTTATTGGATCCACAGCAACGAAAGATAATTTTTTAAAAAACTCTCACAATACTAAAATTGTACACCTAGCAACTCACGCAGATGCATCTTCTCATCCTTGGATTGCTTTTTATGATAATACATTACAGGTTCACGAACTCTATTCATACAAAAATAATGCAGAACTTGTCGTGCTGAGCGCCTGTAATACCACAATAGGAGAAATAGCTCCAGGTGAAGGGGTTATGAGTCTTGCCAGAGGTTTTTTTTATGCAGGAGCAAACACTGTTGTTTCTAGCTTATGGGAAACCAATGATAAGTCTACTTCTGAGATAATGACCTCTTTTTATAAGCACTTAAAAGCAGGAAATTCAAAATCTGAAGCATTACATCGAGCTAAGTTGGATTACATATCTTCTCACAGTTTATCACAGCAATCTCCATATTATTGGGCTACGTTTATATTAATAGGAGAAAGAGAAAACATTCTTTTTAAAAATTACTTTTCAGAGATTTTCATAGGCGTTATTATACTCCTCATAGCATTTTTATTTTTTCTTGTGAAAAAAAATAACAAAACAGGGTAACAAAAAAGAACATATGAGAACAAGATAGCGTAACCTTTAAATAGTACTCATCTTGGATAACGCTCTTATTTACCAAGTTCAATCATTATTGAGCTACAATAAAATACCCTTTGACAGGGAAGAACTAGCTTTTCAAATAAAAAGCCATCCTTCTTATCCAAGCCTACACGCTATTACTGGGGTTTTAGAACACTTTGCTATAGATAATCTAGCTTTAGATATTCCAACTACCCAAGAGGTACTTAATCAACTTCCTAAAACATTTTTAGCACAAGTCGAAACGGGAAGTGGAAAAGAGTTTGCTGTAATTATAAATAAAGGGCACAAAATAGAGGTCATCAAGGAAAAGAAAAATAGCGAAACACTCAGCCCTAATCAGTTTTTAGAAAAATTTACAGGTATCATTGTAGCCGTTGAAAGAACTGAAAATGTAACAGAAATAAAGACTAAATCTTCTTTATCTAGAAAATTAATTCTTGCTCTGTTAACGATTACTGTTGCTAGTCTTATTTTTCTCTCAAATCCATCTACAACAATCGTAGTCTACTTAATTCTGGCAATACTTGGAAGCTTTGTTAGTATAGCTATTATAAAACAACAATTGGGTTTACAGACAGATATAGGAAATACCTTTTGCTCAAGCTCAGACACCACAAAAGATTGTAATGCGGTGCTTTCTTCCAAAGGCGCATTAATCTTTAATACTTTTAAATTATCAGACATCAGTATTGTCTATTTTACAGGACTTACACTCTCTGTAATGGCCTCTATAATAATAGGTCATGATTTTTTTCACTTATTAGTTATGAGTTTACTTGCTACTCCTGTTATTATATACTCTATCTATTATCAGTACGCTTTCGCGAAAGCGTGGTGTCCCCTATGCCTTATAGTTGCTGGCGTCTTAGGAATTCAAGGGGTTATTGCTGGATTATATATTTCAGAAATGATCACTAGTAGTATTGACATCAGAGCGTTGCTTACTAGTCTTGGGCTATTTACAATGATCATAGGTTTTTGGAGTTTTTTATCTCCAAAAATGGAAAGCTTAAAAAAATTAAAGCAAATCAAAATTGATTATTTTAAGTTTAAGAGGAATTTTGATCTCTTTAAAACAGTACTTGACAAATCACCCATTATCAACACAACGATTCCTTTAACTACCGAGATTATTTTTGGGAATAAAAATGCACCATTATCCATAGTTATAGTAACAAGTCCTTTTTGTGGTCATTGCAAACCTGTACACACACTGGTTGAAGAGATACTTAAAACAAAAGAAAATCAAGTTGCAATTACCGTCCGCTTTAACGTAAACACGAAGGAAAAAGAATCAGATCTTTATAAAGTAACTAGCCGTCTTACAGAAATATATCTTTTAGATGGTCCTGAGGAGTGTATGAAAGCGATGCACGACATCTATGACGGATTAGCTGTCCAAAAATGGCTTACAGACTGGGGAACTTGTAAAGATTCTATGTTATACGATGATATACTTAATGCTCAAAACAACTGGTGTCAATTTAACAATATCAACTTTACACCAGAAATTCTGATAAATGGACGATCATTCCCAAAAGAGTACGATAGAAAAGACCTCGCCTTTTTTATAGAAGATTTATCAGAAAACTGTTTGGCTCAATGCCTTGAAACAAATTTACAAACGTATTAAAATAGCAAAACCCTTGTAAAAAGGGTTTTGCCGTTTGAACAATATTCTCTCGCGAAGAATAGACACATACTGTGAGTGTCTCTAAATGTTCACAGCAAATGTAAATTTTAAATTATCAATTATGTTAAAAAACATTTCAAATTTAGGAAAGACCTTAAACAAGGCAGAGTTAAAAACTATTAATGGTGGAAAAATTCAATGTGACAGAAACAGAGATGGAGTATGTGAGCAAACCGGATTTAAATGTGCGGAGCTCTACTGTCAATTAGTTGCTCTACCATTTTAAAGTAACATTAAGAAGGAGAGAGTAATCTCTTCTTCTTATTTTTTTAATTAAAATTCTAAAGAAATTATCCCTTTGAGTATGTCTTCATATTCAAGATAATTTTTTTTAAAAAACAAAATTATGTTAAAAAACATTTCAAACTTAGGGAAGACCTTGAATAAGGTAGAACAACAGGCTATTAATGGAGGAATAAAAGATCGTTTTTGCACGAATCACCAACAATGTCCACCAAATCAATGTTGTCAATCAGATCCACTACAAACATCTGGATTTTGTGGTCCGAGACAAATTGGAACTGGCGCTTGTAATGGTCAAATTCCACACGACCATAATCACTTATTAAGAGGCAGGAAAAAACTGCCTCTTATATTTTTCAATGAAAAAATTTCCAACATACAAACAAACAGAAGCTAAGGATTGCGGCCCAACATGTCTAAAAATGATTGCCAAACATTATGGCAAACTCATAAACACACAACAGCTACGTGATCTAAGTGAAACTACACGTGAAGGAAGCAGCTTGTTAGGATTAAGCGAAGCAGCAGAATCTATAGGTTTCCGTACATTAGGGGTTAAAATGGCTTTTGAAAAACTCTCAGAAGCACCACTGCCTTGCATAGTTCATTGGAATAAAGACCACTACGTAGTTGTTTATAAAATCAAAAAAGATACGATTTATATAGCAGATCCTGCTCACGGCTTACTCACCTTTACAAAACAAGAATTTATAAAAAGTTGGATAGGTAACAATGCAAATGACTCTACAGAAGAAGGGATTGCTTTATTAATAGAACCTACCCCTAATTTTTACTCAGAGACTTATGACGATGAGAATCAAGAAAAGTTTGGTTTTAAATTTATTGCAAAATATGTATTGAAATACAAGCGATTTATTGTCCAGCTCATCATTGGACTCCTCGCAGGTAGCTTACTTCAACTTATTCTACCGTTCCTTACCCAGAGCATCGTAGATGTAGGAATAAATAATAAAGATCTCAACTTTATTTATCTCATTCTTTTTGCACAACTTTTCTTATACATAGGAAAAGCCTCTCTAGATATTATAAGAAGTTGGATCTTACTCCACCTAAGTACTCGCATAAATATATCACTCGTTTCTGACTTTTTTATAAAGCTTATGAAGCTCCCTATCTCTTACTTCGATGTGCGAATGACTGGAGATTTATTACAACGTATTAATGACCATAAACGGATAGAACAGATACTTACCACTTCATCACTCAATGTTTTGTTCTCCTTTTTTAATCTTATCATTTTTAGTTTCGTCCTAGCGTATTATAGCTTACAGATTTTTGGAATATTTGTAATAGGAAGTATAGTTTACTTTATGTGGGTTCTATTTTTCTTCAAAAAACGAAAAGAACTAGACTATAAGCGATTCTCGCAAGTGAGTCAAGAACAAAGCAAAGTCATCGAGCTCATAAACGGAATGCAGGAAATAAAACTTCACAATGCAGAAAGACGTATGCGCTGGAACTGGGAATTCTTACAAGCAAGGCTCTTTAAAATTGCCACAAAGAGCCTAACCCTTGAACAAACACAAAGTGTTGGTTCTAATCTCATTAATGAACTTAAAAATATGTTCATTACAATACTCTCTGCAAAGTTAGTGATAGATGGAGATATAACATTGGGTATGATGCTCGCCATCACCTATATCGTAGGACAGCTCAATGGCCCTATAACACAACTTATAAGTTTTATGAGAGACCTTCAAGATGCCAAAATTTCTCTAGATCGCTTAGGTGAAATTCACAACAAAGAAGAGGAAGAAAAACCAGGAGAAGAAAGAATAGTAGATATTCCACAAAACAAACCAATACATCTCAACAACATATCCTTTAGATATGTAGGAGGATTAGAACCTGTAATCAAAGAACTTACTGTTACAATTCCACCTAATAAAATAACTGCTATCGTTGGAACCAGTGGGAGTGGAAAAACAACACTTATGAAGCTCTTACTAAGCTTTTATAACATTGATAGCGGAGAAATCAAAGTTGGTGATTTTAATCTAGATACTATTTCTCAGAAAGCTTGGAGAGATCATTGTGGTGTGGTGATGCAAGAAGGTTACATATTTAATGATACCATCGCTAGTAATATTGCAGTAGGAGAAGATTTTATTGATAAAGAAAAGCTTAATCACGCCATAACTGTCGCAAACATACAAGATTACATAAGCGGACTACCATTAGGAGTAAATACAAAAATAGGAGCCGAAGGTTCTAGTTTGAGTACAGGACAAAAACAACGGCTACTTATAGCTAGGGCAGTATATAAAGATCCAAAACTTCTCTTTTTTGATGAAGCAACTTCTGCATTAGATGCAAATAATGAAAAAGTAATTATGGAAAACTTAAATCAGTTTTTCAAAGATAAAACAGCTGTTGTTATTGCCCATCGATTGAGTACAGTAAAAAATGCACATCAGATTATTGTACTTGAACAAGGTAAAATAGTAGAGATAGGTAATCATAAAGAGCTTATTTCAAAAAAAGGAAATTACTTTAATCTTGTGAAAAATCAATTAGAATTAGGAAGTTAAGGATGCCACAAACTACGCAAGACATAGAAATAAGAAGTGAAGAAGTACAAGAAATACTAACCGCAGTTCCTAACTGGATGATACGGTGGGGAAACACTGCTGTATTCCTATTCATAATAGGTCTCCTTGCTATATCGTGGTTTGTAACCTATCCAGATGTAATTCTATCGCAAGCTATAATTACAACCCAACAACCACCACAAAAAATATTTGCAAATATTTCTGGTAAAATAGATACACTCCTTATTAAAGATAATGAACGTATTGCAACTGGAAGTCCGATGGCAATTATTGAGAATACAGCAAATTTTGAAGATGTACTCTACTTAAAATCTATAGTAGATACCATCGTATTGCGTAAACAGGGATTTAAATTTCCTATAGAAGATATACCTATTTTATTTTTAGGTGATATAGATACTCACTACGCAAATTTTGAAAATGATTATCAAAGATATTTACTCAATAAAAAATTAAAACCATACGATAATGAAGCTATTGCAAATAGTAGCTCACTATCTCAATTGCATTTTAGGCTTAAAAACTTACGAACTCAAAAACAGCTAAACAAAGCGGAACTTAACCTACAAGCAAAAGAACTTGAACGTGATAAAAAGCTTTTTCAAAAAGGGGTTATAGCTGAAAAAACGTATGAAACCTCCGAAGCCACTTTCTTAAGAGCTCAAAGCTTATTTGCTAGTGGTGATGCTTCTATATCACAAACCTTAGAAGCCATAAGTAATGCGAATAAAACAGCAAGAGGAACTGAAATAAATAGCACTAAAGAAGATATAGAATTACTTAAAAAGGTTTTTCAATCTTTTAACCAACTTAGAAGTGCTATTAGAAACTGGGAAAGACAATATGTGCTCAAATCTGATATCGAAGGGAGAGTAACAATTCTCAATTTCTGGAGTCAAAATCAAACTGTAAAACAAGGAGATCTGAATATTTACGGTTATCCCTATAAATAATAGTAGTTATGTTGCAAAATTAAAAACCCCAGCTCAAAACTCCGGAAAAGTACGTACAGGACAAGTTGTACAACTAAGGCTACAGGACTATCCCGATAATGAATTTGGAATTCTGGAAGGTACTATTTCTAGAATTTCTGCTGTTACTGATGAAGAAGGATTCTATCTTATAGATGTTAAGCTCCCTCAAAAACTTATTACGTCATATAAAAAGGAAATACCTTTTAAACAAGAAATGCAAGCAAACGCAGAAATTATAACCGAAGATTTACGATTGATAGAACGATTCTTTTATCAAATTAAAAAAATATTTGATAATTAAAACCTCTCTGTGATATTATGGAGGTAATTCTATGATTTTTACACGCTTAAAAAACCTAAAAATAAGATTAGAATAAGCCCAACTGAAATTTCTGTAACTAAAAAATGGTTTTAATTAGTAAAAAACTATAAATTTTTCAAAAGTTCTTTTGCCTCTTCATATTTATAATTGTTCGGTTTTTCAAGAATCTCTTTTAAAGTGATTTTAGCATTCGCTTTATCATCAAATCTTAAGTACACCATTACCTTAAACCATTTAGCTTTGCCAGCATCAATAGAAGTCGAATTGGCTAAAAAATCAAGTTCTGCAATCGATTTGTCTAATTGGTTTTGATTAGCGTAGATTAGCCCAGTATAAATATGCACTAAAGGGTCAATATTTTCAGCTGTGCTAAAATAAGCCTTAAATTTTTTAAGTGCCTGAGCATATTCTTTGTCTTTAAACTCCATCGTGGCTGTAGCTAGTAAACTTGCTTCTTCCGAACGCATCGTAAAAGATGGAAGATCATCCATATCATAATATGCGTTATACATATCTAGACTACTATCATTGAGAGTAAAAAAATACACACTTACTAGTATTAGAACCGTAGCAGCTATGCCTGTGATATAGTAAACTATATTACTTGTATCAGAACCCCTTACATTCTTGGCTTTGTATATTGTATGGGCTTTACTGATACGAGCTTTGATTTCTTCTTTTTGTGATAGAGATGGCTGTGCCTTAATTTCATTTACTGATTTTGAATCTTTAACCGATCGATTCTTAAGAAACAGATTGACATCTTCTGCTAATAGTACTTCATTATATAACACCCCATCGTTGCTCATTTCATTTTCAAACGCAAAAGATTCCTCTGGACTCATTTCACCTCCAAGATACTGCTCTATTTTAAGTTCTAGATTCTCTTTCATCACTCACTCAGATTTTTAAAACGTAAATCCTTTCTTATAAGGTCTTTTAATTTCTTTTTACACTTGAACATTCTTTGAAAAGCCACATTTTCAGAAGAATAGTTAAACTTTCTTACAATCTCATCATAGGAAACTTTTTTAAAATACTCATTTAATAATTGCCTACAGTTTTCTGATAGATCATTCATTTTTTGCTCAAATAACTCCCAACGTTGTTCTTTTTCATAGACTTCAAATAATGAACTTTCCTCACTATATTGTGCTATTACCTCTTCATTTCTTACCCATTTTTTTCCAGAAAGTAATTCCTTGCGCCACAGGTTTTTGCAAATCGTAAAAAAATATCCCTCAAAAGATGAATTAATTTCTATAGTGGTGGATTGTAAACGAACAGTGAGCTGATACAAAGCCTCTTGAAAAATTTCTTCAGATTCTTTTTGCGAGCCTTTATTTTTTAAAATGAAATATCTTACTTTCGGAAAAATTTTCTCATAGATCCCAAGAATGACATCTTGATTTCCTGTCAAAAGGCCGCTTAGGTATTCTTCATTAGAGAGGGATGACATAATTTGTAAAAAGATTTGGGTAAGATCTTGTTGAATTTAGAACTAGGGGGCAAAATACATAATTAAACAAAGATAAATTATGAATATGAAAACTTTCATCATCACTACTACAGTTATACTAACCTTTTTATTAGGTGTTTTCTCTATAATTCCTATTCGTAAAACAACTCCGCTAAGAGAATCTTTAGTTGTACAAACACATAACAATTGTAATACAGGATATTACATGGTAAAAATTACATGGACACCTTTTACAGCAAGACATGAAAAACAACGAGTACGAGACAGTTATATTGAATATGGAAAATTACCAGAAAACTTAATTATAAATAATAATATTGAATATTGGACAATTATCTTAGACAATATGAATCCAGCTTTGATTCCTCCAAATAGAAGTTGTCGTACAGATTTGATTCTAACAAAAATAGAAAATGACGAAGAGATTGAAGAGGCAGAAGAAATTCCTAGACCAAATAATTAAATAATTTTGAGATTTCTTAAAATTTTTATTTTTTTAATCTGTTTTCAAATGTTTGGACAGACCTATGATGCATATTATAAAATTGTAAATAACCATCGCCCTAAGCTTGCTAAGGCACGTAGTATTGACTCATTATTAAAAAAGGAATCATCAAAACAAGACCTCTCAGCGTATTTTATTATAGCTGACAATTTCACAAATTGGCTTTACAAGAATAATAGTTTAGATAAAAGTATATCTACACTGTTAAATTCTATAAAATTAACTCCAAAAGATGACTTAAAATCTCTTGAAAGAAAATGGTATAAATTAGCCTTTCTCTACAGAAAGAATAGGAATTACTCAAAAAGTATTGAGATCTATGAAAAAATCATAAAATCTAAATGTGTAGATAGCTATTATTTAAGATCTTTGAAAAACATCGCAGATAGTTATTACGAGATAGGTGATTACGAATTATCACGTAAGTATTATGATTTGTCAGAAAAAGAATTATTAGCTAGAAAAGATTTTATAGGGATTATAAAAAATAACACACTCGCTAGTAACACATATAATAAATTGAACAAAATAGGGGCGAAACGTGAAATTGAGCGTAAGCTCTTCTATGCAGACTCCCTCTCTCGTTACGTCGTACTAGATTTCAAAGCTGAATATAACCTTAAAATAGCTTTCGCAAATTTTTATAGTACTTATGAAAACAGGAATTTAAATCAAGGTCTAAAATATGTTAATCATGCTCTAAAACTTGCAAAATATAATAAAGACACTAGCTTAATTACTAAATCTCTTTTAACAAAAGGAATACTATATGATATTGAATCTCCACTTAACAGTGTTGCTATATTCAATCAAGCTTTGAAGTATTACCCTAAAAAACAAAATAAAAGCAAAAGCTTTATATATGCCAATTTGGGGTTAAACAAAGCCAAAATAGGATTATTAAAAGAATCACTTCAAGACCAACAGACTGCATTAAAAATTTTACTAGGAAAAAATTTAAAAAATTTAAAAGATTTAAGTGAGGAGTATACGGAACAGCTTCTCACAGACCAAAATTCGAATGACAATCTTAGGACAATACTAGGTAACCTCGCTGAAACCTATTATATCTATTATAAGAAAAATAAAAATCCAGCTGACCTTAGAAATTCGATACAATACTTCAAATATGCAGATATTGTAATTGACAACTATTTTGAAAGTGATGTAAGCGCTTCTTCAAAGTTTTTATGGAGAAAGAAAGCTTCAGAGATTTACAGTAGAGCTATAAGATCTTGCTTTGAGGCTAAGGATTTAGAAAGTGCATTTTTATTTATGGAGAAAAGCAAAGGGCTTGTACTCTATGAAGAGATGTCCAATAGGAAAAAGCTATACAGTCTTAATGTTCCAGATTCTATTTTAAGTAAGGAACGGCTATTAAAATCTCAACTCAACAGCTTAGAACGATTAAAATCAAAACATATAGATTCTTTAAAGAGAGTAGTCACTCTTCAAGACAGTTTAGACAATCTTTTGAAAGAGATCGTTAGGGAGTATCCTAACTATAAATCAATAAATAAACTTTCTTTCCCAACGTTATTACAAGTTCAAAAAACGCTAGCTAACAACGAAGTTATACTAGCGTATCACATCTCTGCAGATAATGGTTTTGGTTTATCACCAAATACAGAAACAGGGTATGGTATTTTAATTACTAGAGAGGAAAAAATTCTTTTTGAAATCAAGAATCTTAGTGCTTTAAAAACTTACTCAAGTGATCTTTTAAATAAATTAAGAGATAAACAACGTACCACAAGCGAATTTACTGAGATTGAAGAGATTTCTAGATTTTTATATAACCAGCTTTTGCCAAAGAGAATAAGAAAATATCTTCACGATAAGCGCATAACTATTATTCCTGATGGATATCTAAATACCATCCCTTTTGAAACATTAGTTACGAGCACCATAAATGAGCCAACATCCTATTTAATCGAGAACAATGAGATTCATTATTTATTCAGTATTGCATTTAATAAATCGATTAGTTTACCAGTAGACAAACAATCATCACAAACGAATTTTAATGCCTTTGCTCCCGTGCATTTTTCAGAAATGTCTTCACTTGAAAATTCTAGAGAAGAGATGAAGATGATTAATAAGTATAGGCATAGTAACGTATTTTTAGAAAAGGAGGCGACAGCTAGTAACTTTAAAAATAGTATTGATCGTTCGAGCATACTTCATCTTGCTACACACGCAAACTCAGATAATAAAGATCCTTGGATACAATTTTATGATAAAAAAATACACCTTGATGAATTAAGTACTATAAAAAATAATGCAGCTTTAGTGGTACTAAGTGCATGTGAGACCACTACTGGTGAGATGGCGGCCGGAGAAGGCGTTTTAAGTCTTGCTCGAGGATTCTTTTATGGTGGAGCTCAAGCAACTGTATCTTCCTTGTGGAAAGTAGATGATAAATCTACGTACCAACTAATGGATTCTTTTTATAAACATCTTAGTGCGGGCCAGACCAAATCTTCGGCATTGCGGGAAGCAAAACTAGATTATTTAGCAACACATTCAGGTTCAGAGCGTTCCCCTTATTATTGGTCTTCCTTCATATTAACAGGAGCAATTGACCCTATTCCGCTAAGTAGCAATAGCTGGATGTATTATTCTTTTTACATCTTACTCGGGATTATCATTATAGGTGTCTTAATTACGCTTTCGCGAAAGCGTAACAACAATTAGCTTTGAAATATCCCTCGTATTTGATAAAAGAAACGCTCTAACAATCTTAAATCTTCAGTAATTACAGTCGCCCTCCCACTCATTTCACTTTGAAAAGGGATTTTTTTATCATAGGTGCTTACGAGTTCTCTATCAAGTATAACATCTACGAGATAATTGCCTTCCTCATCTGCTACTGCTGAGATTTTATTAATCTCGCTTTTAAGTTTTCCATACTCCTTCTCAGGATACTTATCAAGCATCAAATACACTTTTTGACCTATCGCCAGCTTTCCTGAATTAAACGTCGGGATTTTAAGCTTTGCAATATGTCTTGTGTTCTTTTGAGGAATGATGGTGAAAATTAAATCGTCTGGTCGCACTTGTTGATTAATACTCCAGAAATCTAGAAATGACACTGTACCATTAATTTCTGATCTTAGGACATAAGTTGCCTCCCAGTCATAGATTGCCTTCTTTAGCTGATTGAAAGACTGAATTGTCGCACGCAACAATCTCATATCTTCTCCAGATTGATTTGTCTTTTCCACCTCAAAAGTACTGGCTGTAGTAGATAAATTCTCCCTAAGCTGAGAAATACTGATGCTTAAAGCTTTGAAATTACGGTCTGCTTGTAGGTATGCCATTTCTTTCTGTTCAAATTCTTGTAGAGAAATAACTCCTTTTTCATATAACTCTTTATGTCTTTTAAAATTTGAGGCTTGAAAACCTATCTCCTTTTCTTTTATAGAACGCTGTGCTATGAGATTTGATAACCTAGACCTAATTTCTTTTTGCGATAATTGTTGGCTTAATTTTTTTCCGTCAAATGGCTGTAGTCTTCTATTAAGATCATATGCAATATAATTATTTTCAAATGCTGCATAGTTATCATCAACCTCTCCCAAAAATAAGAGAGGTATTTCATTAATAGGGAAATAAAAGTATTCTTTTGTAAATGTAAGTGTGTCGATTATACTCTTGAGGTGTACTATATCTTGATAGTTTGCCGTATTTTCAATAACCGCAAGATCTTGTGATTCTTTCACCATCTCTGCATTAGATACCAATATGTGCTTAAGTTTCCCACTCACTTTAGCATATTCTTGCTGAGGAGGGATCTCAGTAGTTACTAAAGCTGTAGCCTCTATACTATCTGGATATTTAATTACACAACTTAGGATAAGAAATAAAACTAGGAGTACCATCATTAACGTATTTCCCCATCTAATCATCCAGTTAGGTACTGCAGTAAGAATATCTTGTACTGCTTCACTTCGTAAATTTGTCTGTGTTACTGGCATATTAACTTCCCAATTCTAATTGATTTTTTACTAGATGAAAATAGTTTGCACGCTGGTTTACCAATTCCTCATGTGTCCCTTGCTCCACTATTCTACCTTGATCTAACACTAATATTTGATCTGCATTTTTTACAGTACTTAATCTGTGTGCAATAACTACGGCTGTTTTCCCTTTTAAAAAAGTATTAAGGTTCTCCATAATTACCTTTTCATTATTTGCATCTAATGCAGACGTCGCTTCATCAAAAAATAGATATTCAGGGTCTTTATAAATGGCACGTGCAATAAGTAGACGCTGTTTCTGCCCTGTACTTAAACCTACTCCTTCCATTCCTATTTTTGTATTTAACCCAAGTGGAAGTCCATTGATATACTCTTGAATATTTGCTAAGTGAATCGCTTTATCTAATCGTTTCACATCTATATGATCTTCTCCTACTGCAATGTTATGGGCAATAGTGTCATTAAAAATATATCCTTCTTGCATCACCACTCCACAATGAGATCTCCAGGTTCTATTTGCCACATCTTGAAAGTTATGTGGTCCTAAATGAATGGTTCCAGCGATAGGGTCATAAAATTTCAACAACAGTTTCATTAAAGTGGTTTTACCACTACCGCTTGTGCCAACAATTGCCGTTGTTTTATTTGCAGGTATTGTTAATGTAAGTCCTTTGAGTACAAGATCCGATGATCCAACATATCTAAAATTAACATTATTTAAATCAAAACCAGAACTCCCGTTTAAGTTCGTAATTTGATTAATAGTTATCTTATCCTCTTCCTCTTTATTGTGAATTTCTGCCAGTCTATCAATAGAGATTCTCGCATCCTGGACTTGCCTTATAAAATTTATAAATTGTTGTATGGGGCTATTAAGTTGACCCACTATGTAAGTAATGGCTAGCATCATACCTAGTGTGATGTCACCCTTTATCACCAGCGTTGCAGAAAATACCGTTATGAGTATGTTTTTAAGTTCATTAATAAGTCCAGAACCGACACTCTGATACTGTTCTAAAGCTAGATTCTTAATAGAAACATTAAACAATCTTACCTGTACGTGTTCCCATTGCCAGCGCTTTTGCTTTTCTGCATTATGTAGCTTAATCTCTTGCATCCCATTAATCAGTTCAATGACTTTACTTTGTTCTGCACTTATGTGCGAAAATCGTTTGTAATCAAGTTCCTTTCTCTTCTTAAGAAAGAGAAGTATCCAGCCAAAGTAAAAAACACTACCTATCAAAAATATACCGAAGATTTGACCACTATAATAAGCCAGTACAAAGCTGAAGACAATGAAGTTTATTGCAGAAAATAATACGTTGAGAGATGAAGTAGTAAGTAAACTTTCAATACGTTGATGATCATTAATGCGTTGCATAATATCTCCTGTCATCTTAGTATCAAAAAACGCAATAGGTAAGTTCATTAACTTAATAAAGAAGTCTGAGATTAAGGAAATGTTTATCCGTGTACTTAGATGAAGTAAAATCCAACTGCGTATGATCTCAATACTACTCCTCCCTATGAAAAGAGCGACCTGGGCAAATAAGATGAGGTAAACAAAGTTAATATCTTGATTCTGTATCCCGACATCTACAATGCTTTGGGTAAGAAATGGAACCACAAGTTGCAATAAACTCCCTGCTCCTAATCCTATAATAAGTTGGACAATAAATTTTTTATATCTGAATAGATATTGAAACAAGAATGAGAAGCCAAACTTCTTTTTCTCTTGATCTATTTCATCATTTTGGTACTCCTTTATTTTGGGGGTGGGTTCTACTAGAAGCGCTATTCCTTCTACATCAATATCACTTGCATTTATACCAATCCATCTTTCTAAAAAATCTTTTTTGTTATAAGTTATAAGACCATATGCTGGATCCGAAATATAAAATTTATCTTTTTTAATTTTATAAAGGACTACATAATGCTCATCACTCCAATGAAGAATACAAGGTAGGTCTGCCTTTTTGAGAACCTCTATATTGAGTTTAACCCCCAGTGTTCTAAAACCTATATACTCTGCAGTATCACTTATGTTCAATAATGAACTTCCCTCACGGGTAGTCTCGCTAAGTGCGCGTAATTCTTCAATAGAAAAGTTATACCCATAATGCTTTGCAATAATACGCAGGCACGTAGGGCCACAATCTTTAGTGTCTGGTTGTATATAATTTATCAATTTAATGAAGTAAGTTTAACGGGGCGGATAGATAAAAAAATAGATTATTTAAAAATTCAAAATCACTAAAAAGAATTCCTGATTTAGGTTAGAGACTTTCAAACAAATATTAGAAATAAATAAGTAGCAAGACAATTATAAAAATACTAGAGCTCTTGAAATTTAAGCGCCCTAGTATTTTATTAAATTAATTGTATGTCTTATAGTAATTAACTTAATAATGTTAAATTCTATAGATCATTACTTCCATCGTCAAAACAAACGAACTTATAACAACCTTCATTCCCATAAAACATTTGCTGCCAGTTATCATTTTCACAGTGCGTGTTAGGATGGTTGATTGGTCTACAGTTCGAATTGAAAGTTGATCCTCCATTAATTTTTTTCTGTTCATTCTTTGAAAGCCCTTGAGCTCCTTCTAAATTTAAAATTGATTTTAACATAGTATAAAATTTAATAATTAATTTTACTGTGAACATTTTGAGACACTCACAGTGTGTGTCTATTCTTGAAAGAATGTTTTGAAAGTCCAGTTAGTGCTGGGCTTTTTTCATAGTCTTAAAAATCTAGACTATCTTAATTGGTAGCCTGGAAATCTTAATTAAATTATCTAGGGGTTCTTGAGATAATAGTATTACCGCTATCACAATAACCATTTTGACATCCATTTGCCACTTCCGCCCAAAAAGGCTGAGACCCATCGGGACAAAATTTACTGTTACCGCACGATTGAATTGGACTCATACCCCCATTAACTTCTTTCTGTTCATTTTTTGAAAGCCCTTGAGCTCCTTCTAAATTTAAAATTGATTTTAACATAGTATAAATTTTAATAATTAATTTTACTGTGAACATTTTGAGACACTCACAGTTTGTGTCTATTCTTGCAAGAATGTTTCTGAGAGTCCAGTTAGTGCTGGGCTCTTTTTTATGCTGTAGATAAGGTTAAAGAATTTTCTTTCTTTCGCTCTTTTAAATAATTTATAAATAATGGAATATCTCTATAGTTATAGTGCTTTCTAGAAAATTTTGAAACACCTATGAGAGTCTCTGGCGTGTAGTTAATTTTATTAATAGATGCTACCCTACGATGCGCATCTAGTATATGTTCAGATGTAAGCAACATAGAGGTGCTTTGTCCATAGGTAGCTACCCAAGAATCTATATCTTTAGTAGAGAACCAACTTCTTAACGCAACGAATGCATTACCTGAGTTTTTATTATAAATATCTACGACCCGCTTTGCGATTTTGGTACTTGCATTAGCATTATCCTCAGGTGTAATAAAAACAAACTGTACCCCAATATCATCTGGAAACTTTGACAACATTTTATCATAAGCCTCAAAGGCTTCTGTGCAATAGCCACAAAGAGGATTTGTATAAGCAGTTAATTGAAGTACTCCCTCTCTATTCCCGAAGAAGATTTGAGTATCTACACTCAAGATTTCGGGTTTAGTAATTCTGTTGTTCTCAATAATAGCTTCAAGAACTGACGCATCACGCTTGAGCATTAAGTAATCCTTTTGTAAATCATTGAGTAGCTTTTTATTTTTAAGTGAAGACTTCATAAGCAACCAAGTCATTGTAACTACTACACTAATGAATAATGCACTTACAATATATTGTAATGTAAATTCCCATTCAACAAAAGACGATGCTAGAACTATAAATTGTAACAGTAGAATTGACGCTATACCAAGACATAAAAAACACCAACTCTTGAGCACAAAAGCCTGCGTGTAAATGGTGTATAAAACTACAGGCAAGGACAAAGCGGCAATAATCAAAAGTGTACTCACATTCACCCCTAATATCGCACTACAAAATGTAGTACTTAAAAAGTACATTAATGATATATCACCGAGACTCAGTCCTTTAAAAACAACTCCTTGTTTGCTACTTATAACCGCACTACATCCTTTTAAGTTACTACTTAATGCCCCACATACTTTTGCGGCAATTTTAGTTCCTTTTCCGGTGGTTTCTTTTATAATGAGATAGCTTATTCCTAATCCTAAGAGACTCAATACTATATAAATTCCACTAAAAAGAACTGTTCTCTGAATTATAAATAATCCAAAAAATAAGAGTAAGAAAATAACAACAAAGATGTTTTCTTTTGAAATCTTAAATGAAGGCTTTGAAGTAGGTGTATTAGGAACCTCAACAGCTATGATTGTTCCTGTCCATAATTCTTTAAACTTAGCTACAGTGTAGTTATGCTTTTTTCCATTATCCCTTGTAACCACAACTTTTGTAGCATTATGCTTTATAAGTACAAGTTCACTTTGTTTATCTCCATTTATCAATGCCAGAAATGAACTAGGCAATTGTGAAAGAGCATCCTTAGGAACATTTGCTGCAATATTTTCTATTCCAAAATAATCTAACGAATCGGTTATAGATTTTAAACTTGGATAATCTGCGTGCGAGAGTATTTGTAAATACAAATCTTGTTGTTCAACAGTATTTACACGTGCTGTTTTTAAAAGTCTAAGAATAAGATTAGTCATACTTTTTCCATTAGGTAACACAAGTATGTTACTAACAGAACAAAATCTTACCCGACTTTTTGAAAAAATTTAACTTTTTACGTCCAGCGCATCTCTCAATGCATTACCCACAAGCATAAAGGCCATCACTAGTAACATAATGGCTACCCCTGGAATGATTGCTAAGTATGGTTTCCCTAAGATGATATAACTATAATGATCTTTTATCATTGCTCCCCAACTAGGGGTAGGTGGCTGTGCTCCTATTCCTAAAAAACTCAGTCCGCTTTCAATAAGAATAGCACCTGCAAAATTTGCAGCAGAAATAACAATAAGTGGAGCGATGACATTAGGTAGTATATGCCTACTGATAATACGTGCATCTGCATATCCTAATGCTCTAGCGGCTGTAACATATTGCATTTGTTTAACCCCCATCACTTGTCCTCGCACGACTCTGGCTACCTCAACCCACATAGTAAGACCTACAGCAATAAAAACTTGCCAGTATCCTTTCCCTAGCGCTAGTGTAATTGCTATAACTAGTAGCAAGGTAGGTATAGACCAAGTCACGTTAATAATCCACATAATAGCAGTGTCGATTCTACCACCAAAATAACCCGCAAAGGATCCCATTAATAAACCTATAAGAAGAGAAATAAACACTGCTACAAATCCAATAGAAAAAGATATACGAGCACCTATAAGCATTCTACTGAGGAGGTCCCTTCCATATTTATCAGTCCCTAACAAGAATTTTGAGGACGTAATATTCGCTTTCGCGAAAGCGTCATAATCTTCTACACCTTGTACAGTTAGTTGTTTTGACATTTCCGTGAGACCATCTCCTACGTAGGGAATATACTCTATATTATTTTCATTGATCACATATGAGGCAATTGGGATTTCTGTATCTGAAGTTTTCTTTCCCGAAAATTTTTTTGAAAACCACGATTGCTCCATATCTAATGCACTTGGAACAGTTAACATATCTATTTCAAAGCCTGGAGGCTGAGAGTGAATGGATAAGTGCATTTGGTTTGCATTTTGAGTAGTATCTGGCGCTATGACGTATGCAAACAAAGCAGCAAGACCACATAAAATAATAAACACTAAACTCAAAACGCCCCAAAAGTTTTTTTTAAACTTTTGGAGCGCTAAGGCTGATAGTGATTGTGCCGGTTGGGACATAGATTAATCTTTGAGCGTCGCCAGCTTATTTCTAATATTATTAGATTTTAAATCCTTTAGTACATTTAAAGCTTCTTCAACATACACATCTTTTGCCAACATATTATGCCAGCGATTACGCTTTTCTTTTAAAACCGTATCTGTTTTAAAAAGCTTTTGTTCATAGGGTAAAGAATTGTAGATAAGTTTTGTATCATACTCATCTATCGCATCAAATCTTTTAGCAAATATTTCACTTGTTTCTATACGTTGCTTGTATTTATCAAACTGTAAGGACCATAGATTATCATCACGCCTTTCTTTGATCCATCTTGCATATTCATCAATAAGTTTTAAGTGCATATTTTTTTCCATACGCGCATTACTCTTTTTGATAGTTTCCTTTAAATCGATGTTTCCATCCCACTTATTATAATCTGCGGGTGCAATTTTATCCCAAGGCAACGGATTTTTTTGATCGCGTTCTCCAATATCAACATACTTAAATCTATCTGCAACAACAACATCACTTTTTACACCTTCTAATTGTGTGGAACCACCATTTACACGATAAAATTTTTGAGTAGTTACTTTTAGAGCTCCTAAATCTAATTGATTATTTCGATGCCATTTGTTGAGGTCTACAACATTTTGTACCGTACCCTTACCGTAGGTTTGCTTCCCTCCAATGATTATAGCCCGCTCATAATCTTGCATGGCAGCAGCTAATATTTCACTGGCAGAAGCAGAAATTTCATTTACTAAAATCACTAGCGGTCCGTCCCAAACAATAGATGGATCTAAATCTTCTAATACTTCTGGATCATCTCCATTACCAGCAACTTGTACGACAGGGCCTTGACGAATAAATAATCCGGCAATATCTACTACTGTTTTCAGGGATCCTCCCCCATTGTTACGCAAATCAATTACAAGCCCTTCAACTCCTTCTTTCTTTAATCGTAGTATTTCTCTTTTTACATCTGTTGCAGCATTTTTCTCCTTATAGTTTTGCATATCAAAATAAAACTTTGGAAGATTAATGAGACCGTATTTGCGCCCATCTTTTACAACTTCTGCAGATCGTGCATAGACTTCCTCAAGCTCTACAATATCTCTTTCTATAACGATATTTTTATTACTTCCATCAAGTTTACTTTTAACCGTAAGCGTGACTTTCGTTCCTTTAGGTCCTTTAATGAATTCTATAGCGTCTTCTAGACGCATTCCCACTACATTTAAAGCATCTTTTTCATCTTCTTGCTTTACTTTAAGAATGACATCTCCTGCTTTAAGTTGATCATTTCTCCAGGCTGGCCCTCCAGAAATGATATCTGTTACTCTAATTTCTCCATTCTTCTTTTGAAGACGTGCACCTATACCTTGAAACTGACCACTCATTTGTGTATCAAATCGATCCTTTTCAACTGGAGCAAAATAATACGTATGTGGATCAAATCCCTCTACGATAGCATTTAAAAATATTGAAAAATAATCTTTGCGCTCTAATTCATTTGTAAATTCAAAGTACTCCTTTGTGTTATCTACAACTTCCTTACGTGACTTTAATTCTAATTCTTTATCTGATAAAATTTCTATAGGCTTACCATCTTCAGTTTCCTCGTTTAATAGACTTTTCTCTTGTCCATCCTTTTTTTCGAAGTAAGAGCTCAATGCATTTAATTTAAGTTGCTTTCTCCATCGCTCTGTAAGTTCTTTTTTGTTTTTTGCGAAAGGAGATTTTTCATATTCTGTGTTGAGCGATTCATCTATATCAAAATCAAAAGGAGTGGTAAGTATACTCTCCTGTATAGCGTGAGCCTCTTTGGTACGCTGCTTTAACCTCTCATATGTAAGGTTAAAAAAACTGAGGTCTTTGTCTCTAATCGCATCATCAATTTCATATTTATATTGCTGAAATTCTTCTATATCTCGTTTATAAAAAAAACGACGATACGGATCTAGAGCATCTATGTAGTCCTCAAAAACGGCTTGTGAAAATTCGTCATTTATTTCTTTTGGGTTGTAATGTCCACGCGCTAGCACATACGAAATAAGGTCAAGTAGTGTTTTGTCCTTATCTGGGTCATCAAATGATTTTGTTGTAAAACTGCAGCTAGCTACTGAGAAGAGTAACGCGAGGGCAATAAGTTTTAAGTTCCTTTTCATAAAATCTTCTATTTGCATATTATTCACAATGTACATTAAAAATTGTGCCACAAAAAATAACAGCTGAGTAATCTTTGTTAAACCTTGTCAATTTTATAAATGAAATGCAATTTACGTATTTTCGTAGTGAATTTCTAATATAGCTTTATGACTAAAAAACCACTCATTTTGGTTACGAATGATGATGGAATAACAGCTCCTGGTATACGCACATTGATTAATATTATGACGTCCATAGGCGAGGTTATTGTCGTAGCTCCAGACAGTCCACAAAGTGGCATGGGCCACGCCATTACTATAAACGACACTTTATATTGTGACCCCGTAACGCTTGACCCAGAAGCTAGCCATAAAGAGTATACTTGCTCTGGCACACCAGCAGACTGTGTTAAGCTTGCAAACCAACAAATTGTACCGCGCAGACCAGACATTTGTGTGAGTGGTATCAATCACGGAAGTAATTCTAGCATTAATGTAATTTATAGCGGCACGATGAGTGCTGCTGTAGAGGCTGGAGTAGAAGGTATTCCAGCCATAGGATTTTCACTATTAGATTATAGCCATGAAGCCGATTTTGAGCCTTCAAAAAAATATGTAGAAAAAATTACTAGGCAGGTTTTAAAAAATGGTCTCCCTAAAGGAATTGTTCTTAATGTGAACATTCCTAAACTTCCAGCTACTGAGATCAAAGGAATTAAGATTTGTCGGCAAGCAAAAGCACAATGGGTTGAAGACTTTGATAAAAGAACAAATCCAATGGGAAGAGATTATTACTGGCTTACAGGTGAATTTATAAATCAAGATAAGGGTGAGGATACAGATGAATGGGCACTGTCCCAAGGTTATGTATCTGTGGTGCCAGTACAATTTGACCTTACAGCCCATCATTTTATACAAGAACTGAATGAATGGGATGAGTAATGAATAAATCAGTACTACTAACTTGAAAATAGTATGTGTTATAAGTTTTCGCTTTCGCGAAAATTTATTTGAGATTATCACATTTTCGCGAAAGCAAAAAAAACAATGAAAAAAAATATTCTTATTGGTGTACTCACTGGATGTATTGCTAACGTACTGGGCATTGTACTCTATATTCTACTTTTCTCAGATAAGGGAATAGATGGAACTATTAACAAAGCTCTTGCAGAGGGCTATATGGGTAAAATAATTACACTAGGTGCTACGCTCAATCTTGCTGCCTTTTTCATTTTTCTTAAGAAAAATGAAATTTACAAAGCTCGTGGTGTGCTGCTTGCGACCATAGGGATTGCTATACTTACAATGATCTTAATGTTTTATTAATGAAATACTATATACTTGCTGGCGAGGCTAGTGGAGACTTACACGGTTCCAACTTAATGAAAGCACTGTACCAAGAAGATCCTAGTGCCGAAATACGCTTTTGGGGTGGAGATTTAATGCAAGAAGTAGGTGGTACACTTGTTTCTCACTATAAGGAACGTGCATTTATGGGCTTTCTAGAGGTTATTACGAATTTAAGGAAGATCACAAAATTTATTAAACATTGTAAAAGAGATATTGCCGGTTTTGAACCAGACGCTTTGATCCTGATTGACAATTCTGGATTTAATCTACGTATAGCGCAATGGGCCAAACCTCTTGGAGTACCCACACATTATTATATAAGTCCGCAAGTGTGGGCATCGAGATCAAGTAGAGTTAAAACAATAAAAGAGCATGTAGATCATATGTATGTGGTGCTTCCTTTTGTAAAAGATTTTTATGAATCTTATGATTATGACGTACATTTTGTAGGCCATCCTTTACTAGATGCTGTTGCTGGAAGAAAACAAGCAGATCCAGTTATATTTAAAAAACAACATGACTTGGATGAAAGGCCAATGATTGCGTTACTGCCCGGCAGTCGAAAGCAGGAAATTACAGCGATGCTTGATGTCATGTTGAGTATTGTAATGTTTTATCCAGACTATCAATTTGTCATTGCTGGAGCGCCTAGCCAAGAGACATCTTTTTACCAACCCTTTCTCGAAAATCACCCTGTTAAGCTCATCATGAATAAAACCTATGATATTCTAAGCTTTGCAAATGCAGCCTTAATCACTTCTGGAACTGCCACATTAGAAGCTGCTATTTTTAAAGTTCCGCAGGTGGTTTGCTATAAGGGTAATGTCATTTCTTATCAGATTGCGCGTAGAATTATAAAAACGGCATACATTTCGCTTGTTAATCTTATTATGGATCGGGAAGTTGTAAAAGAATTGATTCAAGGAGAATTAACTACAGAAAATTTAAAAACTGAACTGGATACTATTACAAATACCACCGAAAGAAAAAAGCTATTTAGGGATTATTATGATCTAGAAAAAAAATTAGGCGGTCCAGGAGCAAGTAGTAAAACTGCTAAATTAATTGTACAAAAGACTAAAAAGCAATTACTTTAGTTTACATAGGACACCCCAACACTCTTTTATGAAACAGCTAGTCACTACTTTATTGTTAATCATTGTTTTAATTTCTTGCGGAAGCTCAAAAACTTCGTATAGAAAACCCCCGCGCATTACAAAAACTGATCGAATCATACAGCAAGCACAGTCTTATGATGGTACACGCTATAAATTTGGAGGTACCACAAAAAAAGGTATGGATTGCTCAGGTCTTGTTTATGTGGCTTTTCAAGAAGAGGGTATTAAGCTACCTCGTGTCTCTAGAGAAATGGCAAAGGAAGGAAAACTCGTAAACGGTAGGGATATTGAAAAAGGGGATTTGTTATTTTTTAAAACCAGTAAAAGCAGAAATCGTATCAATCATGTAGGTCTTGTTACGGAAATTAAAAACGGCGAGGTTTATTTTATTCATGCGACTACTTCAAAAGGCGTACTTACTTCTACCTTAAACGAACGGTACTGGGACCGCGCGTTTGTAAAGGCAAAAAGACTGCTCTAACAGACTAATCTCATTTCCAAATTATTGAGTATCTTCAAGAAGTTATTTCTTACAAGATATACTTTGAAGCATATTAATTTCCCTATACTTAATATCCTCCTAGCATTTATAGCGGGCATTGTTTTTTATGAAACAGTTGCTATCAACCACTCTATCGCTATACTCATAGGTTTATTGTGTATTATAGTACTTTGGTTGCTACATATAACTGCTCTGAAAGTAACTTTTACAGAAATACCTTTTATACTGGTCGTCCTTTTACTATTTATGAGTTTGGGGTATCTCAAATCGTATTCGGCAGATATTCGTATAGATGATAGACATTTCTTAAACGCTAAGGAAGATAAACCTCAGCAACTGCTATTTTCAATAAAGAGCAGACTTAAATCAAGTCAATTTCAAGACAAGTATATAGTAAGTGTACATGCCCTAGATGAGCAACCTACTACGGGAGACCTACTACTCTCTATTCAAAAAGACAGTCTCGTTAAAAAGCTAAATGCAGGAACATGGTTTTATGCAAAATCTGACATACAACCTCTTCCATTTCCTAAAAACCCTTATCAGTTTGATTATGGGAATTATTTACGACAAAAACAAATCTTTGGGCAATTGTCACTTTCTTCCAATGAGCTCATCTCTTCTAATAAAACATCATCTAGTTTTATGGTGAGTGCATCACGCTTTCGCGAAAGCGTACTTACAAAACTTCATGCTTACAACTTTACAACATCACAACTTGCCATCATGGACGCCCTTCTATTAGGACAACGTGAAAACATTGATAAAAATCTCGCTAAAGACTATGCATCTGCCGGGATGATGCATATTCTTGCAGTATCCGGGCTGCATGTAGGGATAATTCTTTTGATCTTGCGTTTCCTTACTCGTTTCATCCATTGGTATCGTTTACGATGGGTTCGGTCGTTCTTAATCATTAGCTTAATATGGTGCTTTGCTTTTGTCACAGGCTTATCTCCTTCAGTACTGCGTGCTGCAACCATGTTTAGCTTTTTAGAAATAGGTAGTTCTCTAGGTGGGAACCGAAAATCTAAAGATGCCGTTTTGGTATCTGCGCTCTTGCTACTTGTATACGATCCGCTCCTACTGTATCAAGTTGGGTTCCAATTGAGCTATATGGCAGTAATGGCGATTCTTTGGGTTCAGCCCTGGCTTTTCTCTTTCTACAAGCCCCAGTTTTATGTAGACAACTTGCTTTGGGGAACGGCGACAGTTACCATTGCGGCTCAGTTAGGAGTATTACCGCTAAGTTTATATTATTTTCATCAATTCCCTGGCTTGTTCCTTCTATCTAATATTGTGATTTTACCATTTTTGGCAATCATTTTAGCTTATGGGTTATTGATTATTGTGTGTGCTTTAATTGGAAAAGTTCCCGAAATATTTATTGAAAGTTACGGATGGATTATTGATCAAATGAATACTTACATTCATTGGGTAGCAAGTCACAGCGAGTTTGTGATCAAACATATCACAATCAGTCTGCCATTACTTTTAGTTTCCTATTGTGCAATTTATTGTACAATTTCTTTTCTCAAAAAATATTCTGTACTAAGGTGCTATCTAGCATCGTTTAGCGTCATTTGTTTTACTTGTATTTTTTTATACGAAAACTCTAAGATCGCTCCATCACATCTGGCCGTTTTACACAAAAACAAAATCTCGGAATTAGCATTGCTCAACAACAATAAACTTTTTATTTATCAAAGCGATAGTTCTACCCATACTACCTCTAATTATATCATTAATTCCTACAAAGATGCTCTGAGTATTCATAAAGTAATGATGAGAGAAATGCCTAATTATTTTAGATTTAGAGGTAAAGAGCTTCTCCTAATTGATACTTTAGGGATTTATAAAATGAGTAAAGCACGTCCTGATATTGTGGTTCTTTCAAATTCCCCAAAAATAAATTTAGACCGATTCATTGCACTACATCCCCATGCTACTATTGTAGCCGATGGGTCTAATTACAGGAGCTATGTGGAACGATGGAAGGCCACATGTAAACATAAAAAAGTCCCTTTCCATAGTACTTACGAAAAAGGAGCTTTTCTAATAAATTAGCATACTTATTTTGACCAAGTGTATTTAAAATCTTTTTGATATTTCTCCCAAGCTCCTTGAGTGGTTAATGCTTTATAATCATCATTTGCAACCATCTTTAGATAAATTTCAAGCCGCTGTGGTGTATGATAACCCGTGATAGGCTGGATGTACTTCCCATTTTCATCAAAAAATACCATACTAGGATAAGCTCTTACTTTTAACCCTAGAGCAAACTCGTGTTGCGTGTTACGTCCTTTCCTTTTAGGATCATATCTTGGATTAGTGTACGTATTTCCCAAATAATGTATCTCTTCTGTCCCTTCTGCATTAAACTTTACGGCATAATAATTCTTCATTAATAAATGCTACAACATCCTTGTCTACAAAAGTATTCTTGTCCAGCATTTTACAAGGTCCACACCAAGAGGTATAAACATCCATAAATATCTTTTTGGGAATTTCTTTTTGTGCTGCAAGCGCCTCATCCATCGTGATCCAATTGATTTGTTGAGCACTAAGCGTGGCTGTCATTACGAATATTAAAATAAAGAATATCTTTTTCATTGAATAATTTTTACAATCTATAATATACAATCAAAATAATATAGACAAAAAACGTTCCAAAATGTTGGAACGTTTTTTAATTTAATATATAGCATTGATTATCTAATGCCGTGCATCATTTTCAAAAGTGTTTTATTTAAAATTAACATAACTATTCCTGCTACTATTGGAATTAAAGTAAATATTAAAAAGAATGTACTCATTCCATACTCTTCTACAATAGGGTCTAAATAACTAGCTGTAATACCAGCTGTTAAGTTGGCGATAAAATTTGCAACAAACCAAATTCCGAACATCATACCTACTAATTTCAGAGGAGCTAATTTACTAACATATGATAATCCTACTGGAGACACACATAACTCCCCAAGTGTATGAAGCAGATAAGCCAATATGAGGAAAATCATACTGACCGAAGCAGATTTAGCACCTAAAGGTATTCCCATAGATCCAAAGGCTAGAATCGCAAAACCAAGTCCTAATAAAATTAATCCTATAGCAAATTTAACTGGACCAGTAGGATTGTATTTACTCTCCCACAATTTTGAGAATAGTGGTGCAAATGCGATAATAAAAAATGAGTTTAGTATTCCAAACCAAGATGCTGGAACTTCCGTATCAGGATCATTAAATTGTGAGTAAAGCATATAAATAACGATCACCCATATTATTGCAAAACTAGTAGCTAATAAAATATTTGATAGACTATACTTTCCAAATGTTTGTCTAAACAACATACTAAGTACGTATGTGATGATAAGCATAGGTACAATAGTTAAAATCGCATTAATGATTTTGAATGTTGCGGCTCCAGTACCTTCTAAATTGCGATCAGTATAATCACTTGCAAATATTGTCATCGAACTACCTGCTTGTTCAAAAGCCCACCAAAAAAATATGGTAAAGAATGCTAAGACTCCTATTACTAGTAATCTGTCTCTAGTCACTTTCGACTTTTCTGCATTATCAATAGTTTCTTCTATAACCTCCTTAGTCTCTTCAACAGCATCCTCAATAGCATCATCGAAGTCTTGGGTTTGTTTTGGAGATAAACCAATACGTCCAAAAATATTTTGAGCAAAATAAAACTGTAACATCCCAAAAAACATAAAAATACCTGCAAGGCCGAAACCATAATGCCATCCCCAGTCAGCTGACTCTCCAATGTACCCACATAATAAGATTCCTAAAAATGCACCAGCATTAATACCCATATAAAAAATGGTATATCCAGCATCTTTTTCCTTTCCTTGGCTTTTATACAATTGACCCACCATAGATGAAATATTCGGCTTAAATAAACCGTTGCCAAGGATTAATAATGTGAGTCCTAAATAAAAGAAATTACTTGTGAACCCTTCAAAAGCCATCGATGCATGACCTAACGTCATTAACAAAGCACCAATTACAACTGCTTTTCTATAACCTGTAAATTTATCAGCTATAAATCCACCAATAATAGGTGTTATATACACAAGACCTGTATACCAACCATATAATAAAGTAGCATCTGCACGATCCCAGCCCCATCCACCATCGATAAGCGCAGAGATTAAAAATAAAACCAATAATGCACGCATACCATAGTAGGAAAAACGTTCCCACATTTCAGTAAAGAATAGCACAAACAGCCCAGATGGGTGACCGAGTACTGTTTTTTGATTAGTTAGAGATCCTCCGTATTTAAATTCCATATAAGTGATTTTTGATTAGTTTGAGATTATAATTTCTCTTTGATAAAGTTAGTCATCATAGTATAAAGGTGCAGTCGTGTATTACCTCCATAAATACCGTGATTTTTATCAGGGTAATTGAAGTAATCAAATTGCTTATTTGCTTGCACAAGTGCTTCTACGAGTCGTGTAGAATTTTGAACATGCACATTATCATCTGCCCCTCCGTGTACTAACAAGAAGTCTCCCTTTAAATTATTTACATGACTCATAGGTGAGTTAACATCATAACCACTAGGGTTCTCTTGTGGTGTTTGCATATAACGCTCTGTATAAATAGTGTCATAAAATCTCCATGAGGTAACCGGGGCAACCGCAATAGCCATTTCAAATGTATCTGCTCCTTGAAACAAAGCATTTGCAGCCATAAATCCTCCATAGCTCCAGCCCCATATTCCTGTGCGATCTGCATCTATATATGGCCTTTTACTTAATTCTCTCGCAGCAGCAATTTGGTCTTGCACTTCAAATTTACCCAATTCCTTTTGGGTAATTTTCTTGAAGTCACGTCCTTTCAAACCAGTACCTCTTGGATCAACACAAATCACGATGTATCCGTTTTGAGCGAGCATTTGGTACCAATAATCATTAGAGGTATCCCACGTATTTGACACACTTTGTGAGCCTGGCCCAGAGTATTGTGTCATAAACAGTGGATATTTTTTTGAAGCGTCAAAATCTGTAGGCTTAATGATATATGCATTGAGCGACACTCCATTGACATCAATTTCGAAAAACTCTTTTGGAGATATGTCGTAGCTTGCATAAAGATCTTTTAGAGCTTTATTATCTTTTATGACACGCACTTGTTTTCCATCTTTTGCACTATTTAGTGTAAAGCGGTAAGGGGTAGTCGTGTTTGAATACGTGTGAATAAAATAACTGTAGTCTGCACTAAAGTCTGCGTCATTGGTCCCACTGGCAGTTGCTAGCGCTTGCTTATCCTTACCGTTAAGAGCAATTGCGTATACACCTCTATTGATAGAACCATTCTCTGAACTCTGATAGAAAACACGATTAGTTTTTAAGTCATATCCATAAAAACCTGTCACTTCCCAATTTCCTGAGGTTACTTGTCTCCTTAGAGAACCATCTGGATTGTGATGATAAATATGATTCCAACCGTCTTTTTCACTCGTCCACAAAAAGCTGTTATCTGCTAAAAATGTAAGATTATCTGTAACGTCAACATAAGCATCATCTCGCTCTCGCAATGCCTGACTCACAGTATTTGCCTCAGTGTTATACAAAAGGAGTTTCAAATGATTTTGATGTCTATTTAATACTTGTAATGATAAAACTTCGGGGTCATTTGTCCATTGAATTCTAGGGATATAATAAGCATCTGCATTTTTTAAATTAAGCACTTGTGATCTCACAACATTTGCACCCTCTGCCGCATCGTCTACTGTATAGACACGTACACTTACCTCTGCATTAGCTTCTCCAGCTTTTGGATATTTAAATACACTTTGTGTTTGGTATAAATCAGATCCATACACATCCATAGAGAATTCTGGAACATTAGTCTCATCAAAGCGTATGTAGGCAATTTTTTTACTGTCTGCACTCCAGTCAAAAGCACGCACAAAGCTAAATTCCTCCTCATATACCCAATCAGTTATGCCATTGATAATACTATTCTTCTTCCCGTCAAAAGTAAATTGTTTGGTCGTTTCTGAAGCTATATCAAAGAGATAGAGATTATTATCTTTTCCATATGCAATTTTTTTACCGTCTGGGGAGAATGTTGGTTCTTGAATTAGGTCTTTAGAGACTTGCGTGAGCTTTCGCGAAAGCGTATTCCAAACATAATATTCACCTAATGTAGACCTTCTAAAAACAGATTGTAATTTTGTAGATAATAAGACTTGCTTTTCGTCTGGGCTAAAACGATAACTAATAAAATAGTTTAAACTATCTATCTCGCTACTATTAACCGCTGTTCTTACTTTTTCTCCAGTGGCGTAGCTATAAATATCTACACTCCCAGCGCGTGTTTCTCTATCAAAATTTTGAACTGCATACTCACTTCCATTTTTCATAGAATGAATGGACTGTAAGCGTTCTGCTCTAAAAGTACCATCCTTCCAAATATCTTCTATTGTAATTTTTTTATTTTGTGCAGCAGTAAATTGAATTGCTAGAAAAAAAGCAAGTAGACAAGTGTATAATTTCATATAAATAATTGATAAATCTAAAGTTGTCAATTTTACTAAAAAAACTGCAAAAATCCCTGCTTTTACTGTTAAATACTAACACAATGTTAAAAAATAACTGCAGGCCACGAAGGTTGATCTGCAGTGGTCGCTCCAATCTAAGTATCTTTGTCTTTCTGACAAAAACGTTTAAATGATTCAAGAAGTATCTGGTTTTTCGAAACTCTCCAAAGCTCAAAAAATAGATTGGCTTGCACAGCATTACTTTCAAGACAAAAATCAAGCAACACAAACTCTTGTTTCTTACTGGAATAGCGACAAAAAGCTACAACAATTACACGATGAGTTTATAGAAAATACGGTCTCAAATTATTATTTGCCTCTAGGAATAGCTCCTAACTTTTTAATTAATGAGAAGCGTTTCGCCATTCCAATGGCGATAGAAGAAAGCTCTGTGGTGGCCGCTGCTAGTAAGGCCGCAAAATTTTGGGCAAAGCGTGGTGGGTTTAAAACCAAAGTTCTTGGAACCACCAAAGTGGGCCAAGTACATTTTACATATACTGGAAGTGTTGAAAATCTTCGCTCTTATTTTGCACATATAAAACCTAGGCTTTTTTCTGAGACAGCTTCTATGACTCAGAATATGGAAAAACGCGGAGGCGGCATCAAAGACATTACCCTAATTGATAAAACAACCTTAATCCCAAACTATTATCAATTGCACTGCACTTTTGAAACGCTAGACGCAATGGGAGCTAATTTTATAAATAGCTGTTTAGAGCAATTTGCTTCGACATTTGAGAATGGTCTTATAGAAGATACCCGCTTTCGCGAAAGCGAACATTCGCTAGTAGTAATTATGTCCATATTGTCTAATTACGTTCCAAATTGCATGGTGCGCGCCGAAGTAAGTTGCCCTGTAGAAGATCTCACAGAAAAAAATATAGAAGGAGCAGCATTTGCAGAAAAATTTATACAAGCAGTAGCTATTGCAGAACATGAACCCTATCGAGCAGTGACCCATAATAAAGGAATTATGAATGGTATAGACGCTGTAGTACTTGCCACAGGCAATGATTTTAGAGCGGTAGAAGCTGGAGCTCATGCCTATGCTTCTAGAAACGGAAAATACACAAGTCTTACCCATGCAAAAATAGAAGATGGGGTTTTCACTTTTTGGATTGAAATACCACTCGCCCTGGGAACTGTGGGCGGACTTACGAAGTTGCATCCTCTTGTAAAATGGTCTATGGAACTTTTACAACAGCCTACTTCAAAAGAACTTATGGAGATTGTTGCAGTTGCGGGACTTGCCCAGAATTTTGCTGCTGTAAAATCTCTTACAACCACTGGCATACAACAAGGTCATATGAAAATGCACCTTATGAATATTTTAAACCAACTAGAGGCATTACCAGAAGAAAAACAGCAAACGATACAGTATTTTAAAAATAATACGGTTACACATAGCGGTGTGGTAGATTTTGTAAAATCTCTAAGGAAGAGCTAGAAAGAGCTACAATACATGAACAGCGCACTCTCCACAAAAACAGCAAACTAAGATCACATTGAACCATACATACTACAGCCACGGAAAACTTTTACTGACCTCTGAGTACATTGTTCTTGATGGAGCACAGGCGCTCGCGCTCCCCACAAAAAAAGGGCAATCACTCACTGTTATAGAAACAGTTACCAGTGGTTTACATTGGAAAAGCGTTTTAGAAGATGGCAGCGTATGGGTTGATATTCATTTTTCATTACCCCTAAAAAATGAATCAAAATTTCAGGGAGCAGTAGAGACAAAGTTATTTTCTATACTCAAAAAGGCGACAGAGCTTAATCCTGATTTTTTAAAGGGAGGATGCGGTTTTCTAGTGACTTCTACACTAGAATTTCCTCGAAACTGGGGGTTAGGATCTTCTTCTACCTTAATCACAAATATCGCTCAGTGGGCAAAAGTAAATCCCTATGATCTATTGGAAGGGACATTTGGTGGTAGTGGTTATGATATTGCTTGTGCCGCAGCTCAAGGGCCTATAATCTATAGTAATCGCGCACCTATTCCGAGTGTTAAACCTGTGATATTTGAACCTTCTTTTAAAGATGAACTTTTTTTTGTCCATCTCAATAAGAAACAAAATAGCAGAGAAAGCATCAAACAGTACAGAAGCCTTAATGATTTGCAACTAGAGAAACAGGTGCACTATTTTTCCTTACTTACACAAAAACTTTTAGGATCAAAAAAACTAAGTGAATTTGAAGATGGAATAGAAGAACACGAAGCTCATCTTTCGGGCTTACTAAAAACGCCCACTATCAAAACACAATTATTTATGGATTACCCTAAAACTATAAAAAGTTTAGGTGGTTGGGGAGGCGATTTCATTCTTGCAACAGGAACTAGTAATGACAAAGAGTACTTTTACACAAAAGGATTTAAAACTGTGATTTCTTATGAAGATATGATTTTATCTTAGTTCGCTTTCGCGAAAGCGAAATTTTAACCTATAAAAAATGCCTGAGAGAAATTCTCAGGCATTTTTTATAAAGTAGTAAATTTACTTGTAATTTTATTAGTAAAATTTAGATCTATTATCTTCAATTTCTGCAGCTTCTTTAAGAGCAGCGAGAACTTTGCTATTTACAGCAATTCTAGCATTTTGAGCTTGTTGATTGGCATAACTAGTATAATTATCTAAGGGTGCAGCTTCTGTAATTTTTGTCACTTTAAGCACATATACACCTCTCTCACCCACGATTGGGCTAGAGAGTTCTCCTTCATTTAGTCCAAACGCAGCTCCCACTACTTTAGGCTCGTTACCTGCGCCAGCAATCGTAGGCACATTCATAGAGACTCCATTTGCTGTTTTTACAACTTGATTTTGAGACTTAGCCATTTCTTCAATTGTGCTGCCTGAGAACTTATCCTTAATAATAGCTGCTTTCTTCTCATTACGTATGATAGGAGTTACGCTAGCTGAGACATCTTCCACACGCTTAGTTCCTTTAGGAGTTTTGCGAGTAACCTGCGCTACGATGTAGCCGTCATTAATTGCAAAACGCTTGATATCCCCCACATTCACATCTTCTTCAAAAGCCCATTGCACTACTGCTCGCTGAGCTCCTTCTCCTGGAAGGTTTTCATCCATCGCTAGTACTCGTTGTACTGGACGAACTGTATATCCATTTTCTTTTGCAACTTCTTGAAAATCTCCATCTTTTACAGCGATCTCAAATTTTTGTGTGGTATTATACACATTAGAAATCGTTTTATCTGAAGGTGCAATTTCTTTTACAACCGTAGCGATTTTCATCACTTTTTGACTGTTCTTTTGGTCTATAATTTTAATCACATGGTAACCAAAATTTGTTTCTGCAATGCCTAAATCACCCGTATTGTTATCAACTAAGAAGTCTCTAAATTCTTCTGCAAACAAATTTGGGTTTTGATAATCTAAATCACCACCTTTATCAGCATTAGTAACGTCTGTAGAAAATTCCTTTGCCAGCTCCTCAAATTTAGAAGCACTTCTTTTAAGAACTGCAAGAAGACTATCTGCTAGATTTTTTGCTTCTTCCTTAGTTCTGGAAGAAGTAGAAGCTATCGGTCCTCTAGGTGTATTTGTAATGGCACCTTTATAATCGATAAGGATATGGCTTGACTTAATAGAGTCTGGCATTGTACGTACAGCTATCACACGACTCAAATTCATAAATCTACCGTCTTTGTAAGGTCCATAGATATCCCCTTCATTCATAGAGAACAATGTATCTGCAATACTTCTAGGTAGATCCTTTTTATAGAACCATCTATTGATATATGGAGTATCAGAATTCTCTGCCACAAAGTCTTCAATATTATCTGTTTCTTCCATGCCTTTGACAGTCTCATTCACTCCTGTCGCTCCATTACGAGACGTGTAGGGCTTACGTATTTTCTCAAGCTCTGCTTTTAGTGCATTTTCATCCTCAAGAGAAGCTTCCTCCTCAAATTTTACAAAACGGATAGAACGCGTTGCTTCTGTCTTGTATTCATCCTTATGATCATTTAAATAATCTTGAATTTCTTCTTTGCTTACAGGTGCATCCTCATCAGGGATAGCTGTATATGGCACTTGTACAAATTGAATATCTACATTGTTTGCATCTAATCTATAAGCTACTTCTCCATCTTTAAGAGTAGCTCCTACGCCTGCTTTTATAAGATTGTAGTAAATTGTTTGTTTTTCTTGATTTCTTAAGGATTCCTCAAAAGTTAACCATGATCTATAATCATTAGGATTTTGACTTTCCTTCATAGTAGCAATAAACTCTTGCATTTTTGCCTCACTAAAGAAACCATCTGCATCTTGAAAACGAGCATCACTTTGTAAGGCCTGCTTTAATAGCTCTTGCGTACGATCTTTACCTACTTGTATGCCTAGCTCCTCATATTGCTCTTCTAAAAGAACACGGTTTACCTCTTGATCCCAAACACTATTTACCGCTCTTGTGGTAGATGCATTTGCTCCAAAACGACGAGTCTGAGCTTCAACTTTTGCTGCAAAATCCTCGCGGTCCAGATTAACTCCGTTAATGGAAGCTACTCTATTTTGTTTATCTGCACTAAAACCTCCACTATCTAAGATAGACGAAAAGATAAATGCAAAAAGTGCAAGTGCGATAATAATAATCAAGAAGATACTCTTGCTACGTATTTTATTTAAAATTGCCATTGTATGTTGTTTATGCTATAATAGTGGGCGAAAATACCATTTTCTCACATAATAAAAAACAAAAAATAAGTCAATATCAGTCTTTAGAACGTAGTACTTCTAAGAGCTCGATTTTTGTATTTGAAGTTTCGAGAATATTAAAGACAAAACCCTCTATTTGTATGGTTTCTCCTGGTTGGGGGATTTCTTCTGCATGACTCACGACTAGACCTCCTAAAGTACCGTAGTTTTCACTTTCTGGTAAATCTAATTTATAAGTTTCATTGAGATAATCAACTTCGTGGCGAGCAGAAAGCTTATAGTGATCGTCACCTAGTACTTCTTCTACGAGCTCTACACTGTCATGTTCGTCTTCTATCTCTCCAAAAAGTTCCTCCACAATGTCCTCAACAGTTAACATTCCACTAGTTCCTCCATACTCATCAATGACGACACATATACTCTTATGTTTTTTTGTCAACGTGTTCAACACATCTTTCACTAACATCGTCTCAGGTACATATACAACTGGCATTAATACACTGCTAATCGTTTTTGGTTTTTTGAAAAGCTCAAATGAATGTACATATCCTATTATGTCATCAATAGTATCTTTGTAAACGAGAACTTTAGAAAGACCAGTCTCTATAAACAATTTATTGATTGCTGCGGGTGTGGTGCGTTCATCTACTGCAATTATTTCTGTTCTAGGAATCATTACATCTCGCGACTTTACTTCAGAAAATTCTAAAGCGTTTTGAAAAATTTGTATCTCTGTATCAACATCATCATGGTCATTTACAGATTCCATTTGCTCTGAAATGTAATTTCCTAATTCTACTTTTGTGAAAGCCAATTGAACCTCATCACCATCGGTTTTAAATATATATTTCAGAACAAGATCAGAAATCCAAATTATAAACATGCTCAAAAAACTGAACAACATATAAAAAAAGTAAGCAGGAATTGCTAAAAACTTAAGTAATTTATTAGCATAAATCTGAAAGAAAACTTTTGGTAAAAATTCTGCTGTTATCAGTATAACGATAGTTGAAATAATAGTTTGACTTACTAAACTAAATTCTTTTATAAGATTATTTATCCAAATCACATTTTCGCCGAAAGGCATACCTTCAAACCAACCTTGTAAGATGGCTCCCATAAAATAGCCATATACAACAAGAGCAATATTATTGCCTAGTAACATGGTAGCTATAAACTTAGATGGTTTCTCCGTAAGTTTCTTAAGTACAACAGAAAGAAAGTCGTTTTGCTTTTTTTCTATCTCGATGTGTATTTTATTTGCCGAAACATATGCAATCTCCATCCCAGAAAAGAAAGCTGAAAGTATTAATGAACAGCAGACGACTATGATTTGAGTTTCAAGGCTCCCCATTAAGAATTATTGCGTTTATCAAATTTTTTTCGAAAATGACGACTAAAGAAGAACATTCCTATGCTCAACCCTAGAAAAAATAAAAAAAGATAAGCTCTAGATTGCTCTTCGGTTCCCCACAAGGCAATCACTTTGTAGAGTGAAAATACACCTGTTAGTGCATACAACCACTCTCTGTATTTTGCATATCGCATCATAAATCTTCAGAATTTTCTTTTACGTATTGTTTACTCACGTTATTTAAAGATACAAAATTTGTTAGCTTCTCATTAGAATCAAAGAGGTCTCCTCTGTTTGTTGACCCATCTTTTAATAATATAGTATAAGGTTGATCTGTAAATATCCAACTATTAGCTTGATCCCAATACATCTGCTCCGCGCGTAAAATTGCAGAGTCGCTCGTAAAAACTTTTACATTTGTTCTCAAATCAATAAGATTTGTAGTTAGATATCTAATTGCATACTCTGAAGTGATTACACTTTCTTTTCCCTCATTATCTATGAAAATAACTTCTACACCATCTGGAAACTCTTGATAGGGGTTTAATGCATTTGCATAATCTTTCACATATGGAGTCTTAAGGTGAGCTGTTACCTTTCCAGAATCAACATATTTCATATTAATACCTCTACCTTCTGTTGCAGGTGCATCAGACTTCATACTCATTGCTCGTATTTCATCTGCTTTCCCATCACAACCCAAAAGCAAAGTCACGGCTACTGCCGTGACTAAGTAAAATATATTATTTAAGCTATAGTACCTCACTATACTTTAGGTACTCTTACACTTGATCCAATCCAGCAACCTATACTCACTGTTTGACCGCTTTTGTTCGAACTAAATATATCTGCCGTAGAAGGAGCCAATGCTCTATAACTAGCCGCCGTTTTACTTGCTGTTCCAGATAAAGATGGACTAACGCGACCCGCTCTCTCTGCTGTACTAGCAGCTAACCAATATACTGCTCTTTTATCAAATGTTGTATTACCACAGTTGTTTGCACTAGCTGCATACATGGCTGCAATATTTAAATAGGCTTGCCCTAAAGATCCATCTTCAGATAAGGCTTTATTAAATAAACCTCTCGCTTTACCATAATTACCTGACTTCTTAGCTTGCAATGCCAGTCTGTAGTAAGCATTTGCTCTTTCTTTTGGATCTGTTTCAAGATCAATTGCTTCTTGATAGTATCTTGCCTCTGCAGAAGAGTCACCTCTTTTACCCGCAAGAATTCCTAGATATTTTGCTGATTTTGCAGAAGGATCTAGTCTGTGAAGATTCTCTACTAATTGCTTAAATAGATCTGTATCTGTACAGTCCTTTCCAGCAAGACGACCTGCAGCTTTTTTAATCCACTCCTTATCATTCTTCATCATATCAAAGTCTTTTTGATACAAAGGAACTAGATTTTCACAGTTTCCCAAGGCTCCCATCGCTCCGTCTGTACTGCTAGCAAAAATACCAAAGGCTTTAAGGTTAGTTTCATAACCTTTCATTCTTCTCTTGTCCTTTGCTGTAAGTGACGTTCCCGCCTCATCTTTATCTACAAGTGATTGGAGTTTACCGTCTAGTTCTGTAGCTTCTCTACTTAATTTATCTTGCGTATCATCATATAGGTCAAATACCTCTTGTAGCGCTACTTGCTCCCCGTTTTGATAAAGATCTACTGCTAGTTTGAAACGTGTATAAATTGCTTTTGCACTGCTAATAGAGGCTGCATCAGTAGCAAATGCTTTTTGAAAAGCATCAAATTGTTGCTTTTCTGTTCCAATCTTGTAATCGTACATGATTTGAGCTTGATCTGCTGCATTCTCTCCTTTTGGAGTTTTTGCTGGAAAATATTGCTCTCTCTGTTGCAAGAATGCAATAAGATCTTTTGCAACTACTTGCTGATTATCTCCTTTAGCCTTATCTAAATCATCCTTAAGTAAGCGTTCTCCATATTGGTAAAGCGCTAGTGACCAGTTAGGACAATCTTTTCTTAATTTATTAAATGAAGCTCTAGCCGCATTATAATTTTTAACCTTTGCAGACTCTGTAAAAATAGAACCGGTGGTTATACAATCTTCACTTATCTGTGCCTCAGCAGTAAATCCTACTGCCACTATGAGTGCTACAAAAAGTGTGGTTAATTTAGTTTTCATAGTAATGGTTTTTTCTGTTAATTAAATTTACTCTTCACAAACCAAAGGTCGTTGAGTGATAGACTCACACCTACATTCAAAAAGTTTTCTTGAACGAGATTCGCATTTGTTGTTCCTCGCTGTCCGTATTCTAGCGTAAGGTTTAAATTACTTATTTTACGTCCCGCTGGTAGTCCAACTCCAAAAGATATGCCAAACTCATTTATGTCTTCATTAGACACTACAAGTCCGGTCTCCTCAAACCTAAGCCCAGCTCTATAAGTAATTCTTTGCCAGTAACTTGACACAGAATTATATTTTGGAATATAAAATCCTCCAAATTTTAGTTGAGCTACATCTTTAAACGATACATTATCTACAGTAAACGTTCTGTTTGTAAAATTACTTGATTGTTGATATGTAGATTCGACACCTAAAAACCACTTGTTTTCCATGCCCAGACCTAAACCTAGCGTAAAAGAAGCAGGGAAATCAAAATCTGTATCTGCTACATTTATTTCTTCGGTCTCTAAAGGATTTGTTGCCCCTGTTGGAGAGAACTGAACAGTAGATATTTGTCTTTGATTCTCTGCAGTATAACTTGCAGAAGGTACAAATTTTACTGAGGTTGATAATTGCAATTTATCTGTAATCATACGCTCATATTGAGCTCCTAGCTCAAAACCAAAGCCCGACAGATCGCTTCTATTTCTTTCTTGAGCGCCCAGTTCAACATTGTCTTCTGTTCTCAATGAACTATTTTGAATATTACCAAAATTATAATTTGCACTTAAACCCAAGCTTAGCCCCTCTACAATTTCATAACCGGCTGAGAGAAAAACACGATTAATACCTCCACGACCATTAAATCGATTTAAAGTAGTCTCCGTATCATCATTAAGCCTATATCCCACAGCTGTGTATGGCAACAAACCAAAGCTCACTCCTAAATTTTCGGCAACAGGAAAAGCTAGAGCCAAGTAATCAAACGTAGATTTTGAAGCATTCTCTTTAGCACTGGAAGTTTTTGCAGTTACTTGCTGGTGATTACCACCCGCAGTGAACGTGGTAAATTTAATTTTTGATAAAGATGCTGGATTTAATAGATTGAGGTGCAAGCTATCGCTAAAGGTTTGCATTCCTGCCATCGCCTTGCTTTCTACAGTTCCTCTAAATTGTTGGATTCCTACTCCATAAAAAGAATATGGAGAGGTAGTAGCTCCCTCTTGGGCTAGGCCTTTTACTGCCATCAAAAGCACTGCTACAATACAAAGTTTTTTAATCATTAGAATATGTTAAGATATAATTGAGGCCCTCAAGCAAAAAATTTGAGTGCGCAAAGATGCTATTTTTTAATCGTTTTGCCAAGAATTGCGCATCACCTCCAGTTAATATTACAGTATCGACATTAAATTGCGCTTTATATTCATTAATTACACCCTCTATTTCAAATAGTATTCCTTGAACAATTCCAGAATGAATCGCACCCTCTGTTGTATTTCCAACCAAATTTTTTGGCATTTTCTTTTCAAGCAAAGGTAAATTTGCAGTGAGTTCATGTATTGATTGATATCGCAATTTTATGCCCGGAGATATTGCTCCGCCCTTATAAGACCCTTCAGAGTTAATAAAGTCAAATGTGATACAAGTTCCTACGTCAATTATCAATCCATTTTTATGAGGGTACGCTTTCGCGAAAGCGGAAACCAAAGCAATTCTATCTACGCCAAGTGTTTCTGGAGTTGCATACTCATTTGTAAATGGAAGGGGTGTTTTATAAGAAAGAATAGTGGTAGGAAAACGGAGTTGCACGCTTCTTAGCTGCTCTGGGGATAATTTACCTACCGAAGAGACAATAGCTTTTGCAATAGGGTATCTTTCTATTGTAGGTATGATTTTATTAGTAAAATCAGTTAAATGAAAATCTTGTTTTTCAATGAGCTCGTCAAGTTCAAATATTGCGATCTTAACACGCGTATTACCTACATCTATTATGAGTTGCATATGGTTAGGATTTATATCTTTTAGACCAACTTTATCTATATATTAAGCGGCTGCATTCCCTTCCACTTCTTTAATGACAGGTGAGAAACAGGATTTTAAAATTTTATATAATTCGGGATGCTTTTTCCGGAAGAGACGAGGACGTTTAAAAAAATACTCAGATGCTACTGCAAAAAATTCTGCTTCACTTTTTGCGGCATAATTTCTAATATCAGATGATCCCGCTTTAATTTTTTTCATTTCCACATGTATTAAGGAAATCCAAGGCTTTGAATAATTTTCTGCTAGCAGAAGGTCAGGAGTACCATCGATACTTCCATCCTCACCATCAATGAGATGAACAAATTCGTGTATTCCAGTATTTCCTTTGCTTGTAATATTAGAAAATCCTAACCTTAAAGATTTTCTCGATAGTATCATATGATTTTTTAGTCTTCCATTTCCCACCATACCACCAATATTGCGACCCTCTTGATGTTTAGAAAATTCTAACTTACTATCAAAAGCATCTGGATATACTAAAACAGTGTCTAAGTTTCTATAGCGCCACGAAGGAAAATTCAACGTAGGAATCACAGCGCTTGAAGCTACTAATAATATATCTACATCTTCCATTGTAAATCCAACTGACTCTACATTTGTTTCTGCAAGAAACTGCATAACGCGCTTTCTAAAATTATGCCTTTTTATGGGATTTAAATTTCTATAAAAACTAACCTCCTTTTTGAGTAAACTACGCCATTTTTTAGGAAATCGTGCAGCCTTAGGTCTTTTATAAAGTTTTGAAAATCCTACTATAGCAAACAAAACTAATAATCCAAAAATAATAAGGTATGCCATTTTCAATTAGATTAGGGAATATTATATAGTCCTATTATTTAGGAGCATTCATAAATTGAATAATCTCCTCATATCTATTGTTGCTTCCTAAAATGTATTGCGTAATCATTGGGATGTGTTTTTTATCTAGCGTGATACGCTTTGCATTTGGTTGAAATTTTAACAACTCTTTTCTAAATCTATTATTTGCCTCTGTAATGGATGGGTATGTTTTTGCACCAAGATAACTTAAAATAGGAGGTGTTTGTTCATTTATAAAATTAATAGGTGAAGCATCTTCCCAATTTTTTGGATCCTCTGTCCATGTCGTAATGTAATTATTGCTTTTAGAAGGCGGATTATTACGTAAGTAATGCGCCATGTCTAATCCAGCAGCATCGTTTAATATAATTCCAGCAATGCTACTCTGTTTAATTTTGTACTTAGGGTTCATTACTGCGAGGGCGGCTAAGTGTCCGCCAGCAGAATGGCCTGTTACATAAATCTTAGTGGGATCTCCTCCATAGGTTTCTGCATTTTTTTGCGTCCATTTAATGGCTTGCGCGATTTGTAGAGATTGGTCGTCATAGCTAGCGTTTGGGCTTAAAGTGTAGCCTGGTAAAATTGTCAAGACATCTTTGCTGGCAAAATTACGTCCAAACCACCAGTACATTTCTTTCTTACCCTTATTCCAGTTTCCGCCGTGTACGTAAATCAACACGGGCACTTTCGATTTTAGATTGTTGGGTTTATAAATGTTTAATGTAGGGACCTCTATAGTTTCCTTTAAAATTGTAGTAATACTATTTTCCTGCAAAAAGTTTACATCTTTATAGGCTGTACTAGCACAACTTACAAAAGAAACCATCAAAACAAAAAGTATAATTTTAGCTAATTGGGTCATCACTTTTTTTTGCAAAACTAGATGTTATACTCATTAAAGGGAGTTAATGAAGTATTAATTGAAAATATTAAAATATAAAAGCTACTTATCTCAACAGTAAGTAGCTTATATTATTTAGAATGAAATTTTACTAAGCAAGATATTTTTTACATTCCGTAGCACATTTTCTACATGCTTCTGCACAATCCTGACAATGCTTATGGTCGTGACCTTCACATTCTGTAGCGCAAGTCTCGCAAATCTCTATACAATACTTTAAAAGGCCATCAATATTACCGTAACCCGTTGCTAAAACTTGACTTAGTGTACTACACACCTCAGCGCATACCCTATCTGTCCTAATACAGTTAACCATCATCTTTACATTTTCTTCTTCCAGGCAGGCATCGGCACAATAATTACAATGATTTATACAATTACCTAGTGCGCTTATTAAATCTTGATTTCTCATAACTTTATAATGTTTATTAGTAGCTATGCTAAAATTATTTATAAGTATAGTCACTAAAAAATTTTGGATCGTAAAGAATTGTTATTCTTGAGGTTGAGAATGCAAAATATTTAACATTATACAATCGAGTGAAACTTAATTTTGTCAAAACCGAAAGTGATAATAAACAAAAAACCCGATCAAAAGATCGGGTTTTAATGTGGTACCTCCAGGAATCGAACCAGGGACACACGGATTTTCAGTCCGTTGCTCTACCAACTGAGCTAAGGTACCTTGCGTAAGCGGATGCAAATATAACACCTTTCTATAATCTACCAACTTATTTCAATAAAAAAGTAAAAATTTATTCTATTTGAAAATTAAAACAAACCCTATTTACAATTAATTCGTAAGTAATTGTACATCATTTCGATTAACGCTATATTCGTGTGTTTTCACAAATAATAAACTATGGCAGACCAATATTATGACCCAAAAGATCTTAGGAAATTCGGTAAAATAACCGAGTGGAGTGAAGAATTAGGCAATAAGTTTTTTGATTATTACGGTAAAGTATTTGAAGAAGGTGCACTTACGGCTCGTGAAAAATCTTTGATTGCGCTAGCTGTTGCTCATACCGAGCAATGTCCATATTGTATTGACGCATATACTAAAGATGGTCTCCAGAAAGGTATTACAAAGGAGGAAATGATGGAAGCTGTACATGCAGGAGCGGCAATCAAAAGTGGCGCAACACTTGTACATGGTGTGATGATGATGAATAAAGTTAACAAACTAGACGGGTAGGTTTACGCTTTCGCGAAAGCGTATTCACCATACTTTAATAGCGTAGTAATGCATTGAGGATTACAACCCTTTCCAAAGATTTTCATTGAATATCTCAAAAAATTTATGATCCCCGCTACTCGAGGATGATTCTAAAAAAAATTAATGTCAGCAACAAAATCACTCAAAAAAGAAGGAAGCGAACTTGCACAAGCAAATAAACAACTTGAAATACTCTCTAACGGGATTTTTAAAGACGAGCTTCCCACTTTTGCAAAGAAAATAAAAGAGACCAACCAATTTCCGCTCAAGGCAAAAAAACTTGAAATCCTTCAGATTAATGTCGGCTATATGTGCAATCAGGTATGCGATCACTGTCACGTGGATGCGGGGCCGGATCGTAAGGAGATTATGACGTGGGAAACGATGGAGCAATGTCTTGAGGTGATACGTAATACTGGGGCTCATACGCTAGATCTTACAGGTGGCGCGCCAGAGATGAATCCGTTATTTAGACGTTTTGTGGAAGAGGCGAGTAAAGCTGGAATTAAGGATTTTATCGTCCGCTCTAACCTCACTATCATAAGGGCTAACAAAAAATATTACGATCTACCAGACTTCTTTAAAAAACACAATGTACACGTAATATCCTCAATGCCACACTGGACGAGAGGCAAAACAGATAAGCAACGTGGAGATGGGGTTTTTGATAAATCTATTAAGGCCTTACAAGAACTCAATGAGCGCGGTTATGGGATGCCAGGCAGCGACCTTAAATTAGATTTAGTATACAATCCGTCTGGCGCTTTTCTTCCTGGAGATCAAGCGAGTATGGAAAAAGATTTTAAGAAAGCGTTGATGGAAGATTTTGGCATTCAGTTTCACAACTTGTTTGCTATTACAAATCTTCCTATAGCCCGATTTCTAGATTACCTCGTAGCTTCAGAAAACTATGAAGACTATATGTACCAGCTCGTTGAGGCATATAACCCAGCAGCAGTTGAAAATGTAATGTGTACCAATACCCTCTCCATCAGTTGGGACGGTTTCCTGTATGATTGTGATTTTAATCAAATGCTAGAACTACCCGTAAACGGAAAGAAGCAACATATTTCAGAATACAACGAAGACCTCTTAGAAGGTAGAAATATTGTTATCTCACAACATTGCTATGGCTGTACTGCAGGAGCAGGAAGTAGTTGTCAAGGTACAGTGGCATAATCATCCAAATATTTTTATACCATCACGCCGAAAAAGCAATATCACAACACCTAAGACGATCATTTTAATATAAAGCGTAAAATTAAAGAAGGTTGAGTAATTTTAATGAAGCGATAGTGGAATTAAATGATACCGAAAACCTCTAACTTGAAAAGAATAAAACAAGATTTTTGCTTCCGCGGAAATGAGAATGAATAATAATAAAACCGCCATACTCATCTTTGCCCGCTCAGCGCAGGCAGACGCTTCTCAAAAGAAGCTGGGTAAGTCTGTGGCATTATTCAAGGAACTAAATAGGCAGACACTCATCACTGCTAAAGCTACTGGACTACCCTATTTTCAATGTTCAGAAAAAGAGCAAGTAGGTGCAGATTTTGGCGAGCGATTGACAAATGCGCTTTCTGATGTTTATGAATTGGGCTTTGACAATGTGATTGCTATAGGCAACGACACGCCTCAACTACTACCTTCTCACATTCTTTCGGCTCATAATCGGTTACAAAGTACATCGCTGGTTTTAGGGCCTAGCTCAGACGGTGGATTCTATTTAATGGGACTGCGCAGGAGTCATTTCCGCCCTGAGCAGTTCGTCAAACTACCTTGGCAATCGGAGAATCTTACGGATGCTATTTTGAGTTCGCTTTCGCGAAAGCGCATAAACACTTTAGAAACACTTTCCGATCTTGATACCATTGCAGATTTAGAATACGTAGTAGGGCAACGGGCTCCACTAAATCGTCGTATTCTTCAGCTTATAAATAATCTCTTCACCCAAACAAAAATTGTAGTTTGGGAAACGGCAATTCATTTTTTTTCATCGCTCACAAAGCGCCATTTTAATAAAGGCTCTCCAAAATTCATTCATATATAAGCAAGCAGACGTAACCCATCTCGGGGTGGTCTCATTTAGTATTCCTTACAAACGAATGAATTTTCTTAATGAAAAACATATACATATTCGTGTTCCTGCTAGTTACGGCAGGTATTCACGCACAAATTACGGTTAGAGGCACAGTTACGAGCGCCGATGATGCAACGACACTTCCTTTTATAAACGTACTCCTAAAAGGAACTGATCAAGGAACAATTACCACAACCGACGGTTCGTATAGCATTAAAGTTCCAAATACCAGCAGTGAACTCATATTTTCTGGACTTGGGTTTGCTTCACAAACGGTCACCGTAGGAGGTCTATCTCAAATAGATATCGTCTTAAAAACTACCCAAGAAGGCTTAGATGAAGTAGTCGTTACCGCCCTAGGTGTAAAGCGCAATACCCGGGAATTAGGATACACCGTACAAACCATAAAGTCTGAAGATATTGACGAGGTAAAGTCAGTCAACTTTCTAGATAACCTTGCTGGAAAATTAGCTGGAGTAACAATCACTCAAGGAGCTACAGGAGTAGGCTCGTCTTCGCGTATAAGCATACGCGGCGAGGCCAGCTTTTCCAATAACAATCCGCTTTTTGTGGTAGATGGAGTACCTATAAATAATAATACGGTATTCAATTTTACAAACGAAGCCGCAGCTGGATTTCAAGAAGTAGATTTTGGAAACGGCGCGATGGAAGTAAACCCGGACGACATTGCCTCTGTTTCTATACTCAAAGGTCCAAGTGCGGCTGCACTCTACGGTACACGGGCATCAAACGGTGTGGTGGTGATCGAAACTAAAAATGGTAGTAAAGCTAAGGGTCTTGGGATAAGTATCAACACTTCCATATTTATAGATAATGCTTTTCAACTTCCAGATTTTCAGAATGAATATGGGCAAGGGCAAGGTGGCGTTTTTGAATACGTAGATGGCTTAGGCGGTGGCATTTCAGATAATATTACGTACTCTTGGGGACCTAGATTAGATGCGGGAATTCTGATTCCCCAGTTTGATAGTCCGGTGACACTAGCAGACGGTAGTATTGTGCGTGGTGGTGACACCTCACTTTATTCGGGACTACCGATTACACCGACTGAATTTCGCTCAAATCCAGATAATCTCAAAAACTTTTATGAGACAGGAGTTACTAAGATCAATAATGTATCAGTGTCTAATGGATTTGACCGAGGTAATTTTCGCCTTTCTTTTACAGACCTACGCAGTGAGTCTATTATCCCAGGCGTAAATCTGGATAGACAGACAATAGCCACCAAATTGAACTTTAAGCCTACTGATAAAACAAAAATAAATACTAGCATAAGCTACGTAAATTCTGGCAGTGACAACCGGCCGTCTAACGGTTACGGCAGTGAGAATGTAAATTACTCACTGGTCGCTTGGGGACCACGCTCACTTAATATAGACAGCCTACGCGATTACTGGCAACCAGGGTTAGAAGGTGTGCAGCAGTACTCGTTTAACTATACCTTTTTTGATAACCCCTTTTTCATTTTAAAAGAAAATAGAAACTCTTTTAATAGAGATCGTGTTTTTGGAAATATAGCTCTTACACAAACGCTTGCGCAAAATCTAAGCCTCACAGTAAGAACGGGAATGGACTATAGTAATGAGCGCCGACAGTTTTTGAGGAATTTCAGCTCAAACCGCTTCCAGAATGGCGCCTATGCAGAACACGATGTATTGTATAGAGAAGTAAATACTGATTTCCTGCTGAATTATAAAAACAAATTTGGTGACATTTCGCTAGATGCTAGTTTTGGTGGAAACAGATTGTCCCAAATAGCTTCAACAAATCAAGTACAAACCGTAAATCTTGCCCAGCCGGGTATTTTTAACCTCAACAATGCAGCATCTCCCATAGAAGCCTTTCAATTTGAGTCAGAAAAGAGGATCAATTCCTTTTACGGAATTGCGAAGTTGGGTTATAAAAATTTTCTATACCTAGATATAACAGGTCGTAACGATTGGAGTAGTTCGCTAGCCACTCCATTTTCAGCAGATAATGTGTCATTTTTTTATCCATCGGCAAGTGTGAGTCTTATAGGATCTAGTATATTTGAATTGCCTGAGACGGTGAGTTATTTTCAATTTCGCGCAAGCGTTGCACAAGTAGGTAATGACACAAATCCTTATCAAACGTCTGGTGCTTTTATCTCGCAAACGCCCTTTGATAGTCAGCCTACCTTTAGTGCGCAAAACTTTATCCCGAATGCAAACCTGAGACCTGAGCAAACGACTTCTTACGAAGTGGGCACAGATGTACGCTTCTTTAAGGATAGATTACATATAGATTTTACCTATTACAATGCGTTAACAGAAGATCAAATAATCTCCTTACCTATTGCGATCTCTTCAGGGTTTAATCAACAGGTAGTAAATGGTGGCGAGGTGCGCACATCAGGGGTTGAAATTATTGCAGGTATCACACCAGTGATAAACAGTAATTTCCGCTGGAACACAACGTTCAATTTTAGTACAAATAAATCTGTCGTAGAAAGTTTACCCCAAGCAGATGGGCGTCTGACACTAGCTTTTTCAAGAATTTATGATAGTGCAAACCAGACTGTTTTCTTCCAAGTAGAAGAAGGTGGTGAGATAGGGGATATTTACGGTACTGGGTATTTACGTACTGATAATGGTGAGTTTATCATAGATGAAAATGGCCGCTTTATTGCAGATAATAACCTCAAGAAAATAGGCAACTATACGGCAGATTTTAATCTGGGGTGGAACAATGAATTTCGTTACAAAAAATGGAATGCTTCATTCTTATTAGACTGGCGCCAGGGTGGTGACATAGTCTCTAGAACACGCGCTCTAGGAAATGTAGGTGGGCAACTGGCAGAAACTTCTTTCCGCCCTGATGAAGGAATTGTAGCGCAAGGCGTCGTAAACACAGGTACCGCTGAAAATCCAAATTTTGTTCCTAACACTACAGCGGTTTCTGCAGAGAGTTATTACCGTCAATTTTACGATCGCAACCACGAGGAAAATAATATTTACGACGCCTCCTTTTTAAAACTCCGTCAGTTCGCAATAGGGTATTCCTTTAAACTTAAAGAAGGCTTTATCGGCTTAAAAGAAGGTATTGATGTAGATCTATCTGTGATAGGGAGAAATCTTTTTGCGATCACTGAGAATCCACATTTTGATCCAGAACAGCTGGCTGTGCAGGGACAAGGCTTCATAAGTGGTGTTGAAGATTTGAGTTATGCGACCACAAGAAGTTTTGGACTTAAAGCAGGTTTTAATTTTTAATACGCTTTCGCGAAAGCGCAACTAAAAACATACTATGAAACAATACGTATACATCGCAACTTGCTTATTCCTATTTGGCTTGAGCAGTTGCACAGAAGATTTTGAAGAAATAAATACGAACCCAAATGATCCTGTGAATGTGCAGCCTAGTTTGCTATTGCGCCAGGTTATATATGATTTTGGCGAGAAAATGAGTTATGAAGGTTTTGTAGCGGGTGATCTTCTCTCACAGCACCGCACGGCACTGGATTTTAACCTCTTTGACCGTCACGCCCTAAAATCACCGCAGCTAGGAGGAAATCCGTGGCCTATTTTTTATACTAATCTGCGAGACAATGAAATTATTTTGTCCCAATCTAAAGGGAGTGAGACATTTGCGGTTTATGAAGGTCCTGCGCTCATTCTCAAAGCTTATATGGCGGCTGGGCTCACTGACCTTTTTGGGGATGTTCCCTACTCTGAAGCGTTTAATGGGATTAATGGTACTGTAACGCCAGCCTATGACACTCAAGAAAATATCTACTTGGCCGAAAATGGCATTTTAGACAATTTAAATAAAGGGATTGCAGCGATTGAAGCCTATGATGACGTAATTGCCTTAGAAGGAGACATCCTCTTTGACGGTAATCTAGAGAATTGGGTACGATTTGCGAATAGCCTTAAGATCAAACATTTACTGCGTATCTCAGATCGTGAAGATGTAGGTGCGAGAATGCAAGCGATTTTTAATGAAGGAAACTACATTATGACAAATGATCAAAATGCAATTTTCAATTTTACTAATACAGATCCCAATAGTTTTAGATTAGCTCAATTGCGAGTAGGTGACTTTAATAATTTTGTGTTGTCTGAAACAATGGAGAATATTTTGGTGGGCCTAGAGGATAATCGTCTTGAAACTTTTTTTAGAACAGCTTCTAACACTGGTGAATTTGAAGGATTAATTAATGGTATAGATGCTACCTCCTCTGCGGCGGTATTAGGCGATTTATCACTTGCGAGTACTGCCTTTAGAGAAGATACATCTGTATTGGATGCAAATTTTATGACTGCTTGGGAAACAACTTTTGCCCTTTCAGAAGCCGCACAACGCGGACTGATAATGGCAGATGCACAAACGCTTTATGAACTTGGTGTAACACAAGCCTTTGACTACTGGCAAACAGAGTTACCGAGTGATTATCTCAATGGAAATGCGGCATTTAATAACCCTGAGAGCTCGCCTTTAGAGCAAATCATTACTCAAAAGTGGATAGCAAATATTATTAACGGCTATGAAGGCTGGGTGGAGTATCGTCGCACTGGTTTTCCTGAATTTATGGCTGTACAAGCAAGTCTCAACGACGGTCTTATCCCTGTACGTATGCCCTACCCTTCTGATGAAGAAGCGCTCAATGCAGATAATTACCAACAAGCATTTGATGCGACAGATGGCAATAGCTTAAATGTGCGAGTTTGGTGGGATATAAATTAAACTGATGGTCTAAGGTGGTTGAGTGATCCCAATTATCGGGATTGTATCGAAACTACCGAAATGAAATAAGAAAATTAAAAAAAGTCGAATGCGGGATGAGTTATCCACCTTCGCAGCTATTAAATGAATGTAGAAATCTGGCAATGGGGATTAATTATCGCATCAAGCATTATAATGTTTGTGCTTTCTCCGCTTGCAAAAACGCCAGATGAATTTTTTAAGGCAACACACCGTAAAAAGTCTCCTAATGTATGGATGCTCACGGGAAGTCTCATTATCTCTTGGATTTTTGCTAAGAGTATTACAAATGCGGCAAATCTTGGATTGAGTTTTGGCATCGTGGGTGGCGTGGCCTACGCTGGTTACTATCTATCTTTTGCTGTAGCAGGAATTATTATCTATAAAATGCGCAAGGAGGGTGGAATTACAAGTATCCATCAGTTTCTCACTTCTCGATTTGGCAAAGGTGCGATGCGACTTTTTTCAGTGCTAATTGCCATCCGGCTTTTTAATGAAGTATGGAGCAATACAATGGTAATTGGGTCCTATTTTGGAGAGATGGGCAGTGCTCCATACTATTGGGCTATTCTGGTTTTTACGGTGTTGACCCTTGCGTATGCACTTAAAGGAGGTCTGAGCAGTTCCATATTTACAGATGTAATACAGATGGGATTATTCTCAATATTATTGTGTGTCATCCTATGGAGTGTTTTTTCGGTAGATGATTTTACAATAAGGGAAGTTGCTACTTCTGGAACGTGGAGTTTTGATTTAGGCCTCAATCTCTTATTTGCCGCTTTGCTACAGTCATTTTCCTACCCTTTTCACGATCCTGTATTAACTGACAGAGCTTTTTTAAGCTCGCCAAAAGTAACACTTCGCAGTTTTCTGATTGCCACCGTTATCGGAGCGCTGTGTATTGTATTATTTTCAATCATAGGCGTTTATGCTCAGACACAAGGAATGCAAGGACAGGCAGCAGTAGAAGTGGGCAAAGCTTTTGGGGTTGTGATTTTACTCATTATCAACTTTATAATGATTACTTCTGCGGCTTCTACCTTAGATAGCACATTTTCCTCTTTTTCAAAATTACTCGCTGTTGACCTTAAACTTGGAAAGAACTTAAGTTTTGGCAGGCTTTCAATGGCAATTATCGCAGTATTAGGAACAATTCCCGTATTCTTAAATGCCGAAATTCTAAGTGCTACTACCATTTCTGGTACAATGGTCATTGGGCTTACTCCAGTATTTTTATTTTGGCGAAAGCCAGCGCCAAAAATTAGTTATTACTTGAGCGTACTTACAGGTATTCTTTTCGGATTCATTCTTGTATTTGACACATTACCTTCATCATTACAATTTACAACAGGAAGTTATGCAAGTTTACTCTGGACCAACGTCTGGGGGATTCTCGTTTGCATACTTTTATACCTCATACCCCGATGGATAAAAAGATAAAAGATTTAGGTGTACTTCCTGATGCAAAATCTGGACAAGTCTCGCGAAAGCTTCTCCTTTATGGCGGCGTATACAGCAATCTACAAGCGCTAGAAAAACTTAAAGCTATCGCCGAAAAACAAGGCATACCTCCGGAAAACTGCATTTGTACTGGAGACATTGTAGGTTATTGTGCCCAACCAGAAGAAACGGTACAGCTTTTTAAAATTTGGGGAACTCATAGTATAGCAGGCAACGTAGAAAAACAGCTTAGTGAAGGTGCTGAAGATTGTGGATGCGACTTTAGGGAAGGATCCCGTTGCGATGGCTTTAGCCAGTTATGGTATTCGTATGCGCAAAGTAAACTTTCTAAAAACTCGCTAGAGGTTCTAGAGGCCCTACCAGATTACATTACTTTTCAATATGCGGGTAAAAAAATGACGGTTTTACACGGATCTTACAGCAACATTTCTGAGTTCATTTATAAATCATCCCCTTGGGACGTAAAGGAATCTAGTTTTACTGCGACAGCTAGTGATGTGATCATTGCGGGACATTGTGGGTTGCCTTTCCATTCAGAACAGGATGGGAAACTTTGGCTCAATCCTGGTGTTATCGGGATGCCTGCAAATGACGGCTCAACTGAAGTTTGGTACGCCATTCTTGATGACAGCAATGGCAAACTCTCGTATAAACATCATACCTTTGCCTATAACTATAAGCTCACTAGCAAATTGATGCTAAATGGATTACTTCCCGAAGAATATGCCCGTACCATCGTTACGGGGATTTGGGATAATACAGAGATACTTCCGTCGGTAGAAAGTGGGATGCAGGGGTTTGGGATTAAGCTTTGAGTATGAAAAATATGAGAAAGATAATTTGCTATAGTATCTTATTAGTTACTTGTCTTGCATTTGGACAAAGTGATATGAATTTGCTTTTGAAAAAATACAACACAGGCTCTGTGCCTTATATTTCTGTGCAAGAGCTTAAGATGAATAAAGGTATTTATCTAATTTTAGATACCCGTAGAAAAGAAGAATATGATGTGAGTCATATCCCAAACGCGATTTGGGTTTCTGAGAAAGTAAAAGATACTGTAGATGCTCTCTCGGCACTAGATAAAGATCAACCCATTGTGGTCTATTGCTCCGTAGGGATACGCTCTGAAGATTTTGGCGAAAAGCTTCAAAAGCAGGGCTACACTAATGTTAAAAACCTCTACGGAAGTGTTTTTGCTTGGAAAGATGCGGGGTATCAAGTTGTAAATGCAAAAGGGAAAATAACCGATAGTGTGCACGTTTTTTCAAAGGTGTGGGGAAAGTATTTACAGACTGGAGTGAAGGTGTATCAGTAATACGGAGGTTTCGATTTATATTTTAATACTGTCTGCGATAGTATTAAACCACTCAACCACCTTAGATGGCTATCTTTATTAAACAGAACTATTTTAGGTGGTTTAGTGATTTCACTTTTCGTTAAAGGCGAGAAGTGAAATTGTATCGAAACCTCCGACACGAAAAGAACTATAACAATATGAATAAATACATACCCTTACTATTCTTTGCCCTCACTATTGGTGGGTTTGGATTGCTAGCATATCACTTTACAAATCCCACATCAGACTGGAAAGATTATCTCTCTAGCCTACTTATCATCATAGCAAATATCGGAATGTACTTCGCAATCAAAAAAAGCGATTCTTGGGGTAAAAAAGAGGATGAAAATGACAAATAAAAAATTAAGCCTACTCTTTATTGTAGCATTTTACTTACTTATAATCATCAATATAAGTTAGCTTAATTTTGATGATTTAGGGTATATAGAAAATGAGAGTACTTACCAACAGTTAGTAACAAATGTACTAATGCTACTGTTTGTGATCTCTAGTTATAGAAAACATTGAAATGTCAAATAATAACCTTCTCTTAATTTTTACGCGCAATCCAGAATTGGGTAAAGTAAAAACCCGTCTTGCACAAGGTGTAGGACAAGAAAATGCGCTGGAGATTTATAAAATTCTTTTACAGCATACTAAAGATATGGTAAAGCAAGTAGATTGCGTAAAGCGTGTGGGCTATTCAGTGCAGGTGCGAGAGAATGATATTTGGGACCGAGATACCTTTGAAAAATTTGAACAACACGGTGAAGACTTAGGGGATCGTATGTATCACGCTTTCGCGAAAGCGTACCAAGACGGATTTGAAAATATACTTATCGTAGGAAGTGATTTATTTGACTTGCGGCCAGAACATATAGATAATGCATTTGCCGCTTTAAAAACTAATGATGTAGTCATTGGTCCCGCCCAAGACGGTGGGTACTATTTATTAGGAATGAGTAGCCTCATTAAAGAAGTCTTCTATAATAAGGACTGGGGAACAGAAACTGTGTTTAAAGACACGCTTGCAGACTTAACTAACCATACCGTGCATCAATTAGAAACCCTAAATGACATCGATTATGCAGAAGATTTAAAACCTTATGAGGCTTTTGCAAAATATGTTAGCTAATCGCAAAATTATATTTTTACACTACAAGAAATTATTATGCAAAAATTTGTAAATCAAACTACAGACTACTTAAAAGATAAAGGCTTTGACAATCCAGAAATTGGGATCATTCTAGGTACTGGCCTTGGTCAACTACTCGATAAAATCGACATAGAAAAAACAGTAAGCTATAATCATATACCTAACTTCCCCACAGCAACCGTAGAGTTTCACACCGGTAAACTAATCTACGGGACCTTAGAGGGCAAGAAAGTGATTGTGATGCAAGGACGTTTTCACGTGTACGAAGGCTATTCGCTCACGGATGTCACTTATCCCGTGCGTGTAATGCATTCGCTAGGAATTAAAAAGCTTCTAGTCTCAAATGCTTCTGGAGCCATTAATCTTAACTTCAAAAAAGGTGAATTGATGCTTATTGAAGATCATATCAATTTGCAAGGCGGTTCTCCGCTTGCATTTAAAGGTGTTGAGCAGATGGGAGAGCGCTTCGTAGATATGAGCGCACCTTATGATGCAGCGATGAATGCTCAACTACGCAAAATTGCAAAGTCAAATGACATCCAGCTACACGAAGGCGTTTATGCTTCTGTCGTAGGGCCTCAACTAGAAACGCGAGCTGAGTATCGCTATTTAAAAATTATTGGAGCAGATGCTGTAGGAATGAGCACTGTCCCAGAGGTTATTGTAGCAAATCATCTAAAATTACCCGTGGCCGCCATATCGGTATTAACTGATGAGTGTGATCCAGATAATCTACAACCAGTAAATATCCCAGAAATCATTGAAATGGCTGGAAAGGCAGAACCCGCAATGATTACGTTATTTACAGAATTAATTAGAGGTTTATAAATACGCTTTCGCGAAAGCAAAAAAAATACTAAAACACCCGCTGCATTAGGAATGAAGCTATGTCGTTTTTTCCCTTTGCGCAAATGAAACCAAAAATTATGAGCTACTTAGAAGCAACAAACGATTTATATAAAGAAGCCGCACTTACCCCAGATGTGGGCCTTTGTTGTACGACAAATCCCGTGTGGGAACTACCAGGTTTGAAAATACCTCAAATCATGCAAGAGATGAATTACGGCTGCGGAAGCACTGTAAATTCTAGAGACTTAACAAACGAGCCTAAAATGCTCTACGTAGGCGTAGGCGGAGGTATGGAGTTATTGCAGTTCTCCTACTTTAACCGCTCAAAAGGAGGTGTTGTAGGTGTTGATGTGGTAGATGAAATGATAGAAGCCTCTCGTAAAAACTTTATCGAAGCAGAAAAATTGAACCCATGGTTTAAAAGTGAATTTGTTGATCTTCAAAAAGGAGATGCACTGAATCTTCCTGTAGCAGATAATTCTATCGATGTGGCAGCTCAAAACTGCTTATTCAATATTTTTAAGGCAGAAGATCTTAAAAAAGCGATTGAAGAAATGTACCGTGTACTTAAACCGGGTGGACGTCTCGTCATGAGTGACCCTACCTGTGAACAGGAAATGAATGAGACGCTAAGAAATGATGACCGCTTACGTGCCTTATGCCTTTCTGGAAGTTTGCCAATTAATGAATACGTAAAAGCACTTACAGATTGTGGCTTTGGAACTATTGAGATACGTGCTCGTAAGCCGTATAGAATCCTAAGCCCCGCAGATTACCCTACGGAAGAATTGATTTACATCGAATCTATAGAAGTAGCTGCTATTAAGGATCCAATGCCAGCAGATGGCCCCTGCATCTTTACAGGGAAAGCTGCTATTTATTATGGATCTGAATCTTATTTTGATGACAAGAAAGGACACGTACTAGATAAGAATCAGCCGCTAGCTATTTGTGATAAGACTGCTGGAGCACTTGCAGATTTAGGTCGTGATGACATTTTTATAAGTGAAAGCACATTCCACTATGACGGTGGTGGATGTTGTTAAGAATTTTTGAAAGGTATTCGTTAAAGGCACGACTCAAGTTGTGCCTTTTGCTTTTTGTAAATTTACAAGAAGCACTACTTCTATAGTTTCTAAAATAATCTATGAATAGATACTGGGAAAACATACTTCAATCCTACTCCAATTATTGGAGCTATTTTAAACGGGAAATATTCTTTCAAAATAATTGGGATAATTATTTTTGGGGATTGATCATTGTGTCTCTGGTAGTTTGGGGACTTGAGATACTATTTCCTTGGCGTAAGGAACAGAAGATTTTCAGAAAGGATTTTTGGATGGATACGTTCTATATGTTCTTTAATTTTTTTCTTTTAAACCTACTAGTTTTTATTGCTCTTACAGATACCGCAGCACTCCTATTTAATGATATTTTAGCATTAGTTGGGCTTGAACTCAACAACTTTCAGCTATTTGATGTTGATGCGCTTCCCTTTGGTGTTGGGCTCATTATATTTTTTATAATTTCAGATTTTGTACAGTGGAATACCCACAGAATGCTCCACAGAGTGCCATTTTTGTGGAATTTTCATAAGGTGCATCATTCTGTAAAGGAAATGGCGTTTGCCGCACAGATGCGCTATCATTGGGTAGAACCTATCGTCTATAAATCCTTACTCTATATCCCCATTGCTATCATAGGTGGTTTTGACCTCGCGTATGTCGCAATCATTCACTTTACGGCCTTGACCGTAGGACACCTTAATCACGCCAATATTGGTTGGGATTATGGACCATTAAAATATATTTTAAACAATCCCAAGATGCACATCTGGCACCATTCAAAAGAATTACCAGAGAATCATAAATACGGGATGAATTTTGGGCTTACCTTAAGTATCTGGGACTATCTTTTTGGTACCAGTCACGTGCCGCATGATGGTCGCGATATCGAATTAGGTTTTGAGGGTGATGAAAGTTTTCCTAAATATTTTATAGATCAAGTGACATATCCTATGCGTGAGAAAAGAAGCACATGAAATTGTATTTAGAGCACAAATATCTTTGGGATTTATTACCACATTAAACCATTGTTTTAGCGTAACTTAGAACTGTAAAGAAGACCGCTTTCGCGAAAGCGTAGTAATTTATAAACATATGAAAATAAACACAAGCTTATTACTGATTTGCATTTTTATAGCTTCTTGCCGTGCACCAGAAAATGTTGTGAAAACAACAGAAATTGCTACGCCAATAAGTATGACTAAAATTGCAGTAGACACTTCAAAAATTTTCGTAGCCATTGAGAGTGTAGACCTACCCAAAGAGATTTATAGTGTCGAAGAGGAGGTTGTCAATATTTCAAATGACGAAGCTGCTGATGGAGAAATAATAGAGGAAAAAACTGAGGAGATAAGAATTGTCACTCAAGAAGTCCAACCTATTCTTAGTAAGAAAGAAGATACTATACGCACTCTTAATCATGGACTATTTGATAATTTGTTGAAAGCCCACGTGAATGCTGATGGTGCTGTAAATTACAAAGGGTTTAAAAAGAATTGGTCTCAATTAACAGCTTATATTTCAAATTTAGGAGAAAACCTTCCCAAGGAGGAGTGGACTAAAAATAAAAAGCTTGCCTACTGGATGAACGCCTATAACGCGATGACCGTAGATTTGATATTGCGTCATCAACCGCTAGAGAGTATTAAGGATATAAAAAATCCTTGGGAACAGCGGTTTTGGAAACTAGGAGATAAATACTATAACCTTGACGAAATCGAGCATCAAATTCTTCGAAAAATGGGAGACCCTCGTATTCATTTTGGGATTAATTGCGCTTCCTTTTCTTGTCCACCATTACTTAATGAAGCTTTTACCGAAGCAGATGTGGATCGACAATTAAACAGACTTACCATCAAATTTATAAATGACCCCAAACGCAATAGGATTACTCCAAGTAGTGTTGAAATTTCAAAAATATTTGACTGGTTTGCTAAAGACTTCAAAAAAAGTGGTTCCGTTATTGACTATTTGAATAGGTATGCAAAGACCAAAATAGTTGACGACGCTAAAGTTCGCTATATGGATTACAATTGGGCGCTTAATAACTAAATAGGTGGATTTTAACATGTCGAGCATTAAAAAATTCGCTACAGATGATATATGCAACCTTTATAAGCGCTGTTCTACACTTGCTTAAATTTTCAAAAAATGAGCTTTGTATAATTCCATCAGATCCCTAGATGAACTATTTACGTACCTATTGTACAATCTTGTTAAGATTGACCTAAAGTATTATTAAGACTTGTACTATACCGTAAAATGCAAGTTACATTAGCATTAAAATTATAAATGATGAACAATTTACTACGCTTTTTCACTCTAATAAGTATTCTTACTATTACTCAAGGATGCTCACTTTTAACTGCTGCAGGAATAACTAGTCAAGGACAACCTATTAAGGAAGTTGAAGGCCCACTGACTTCTACCACAGCAAATTCTAGCGTAAATGTTGATCACGCAAAATGGGATACCCTTCTTAAAAAATATATCAATCAGGAAGGTCTCGTTGATTATGAGGGGTTTCAAAATGACAGAGCCGCATTAAATTCTTATTTAGACCAGCTGGCTTCTTTAGAACCAAACGATGATTGGAGTGTACAAGAGTTACTTGCTTACTATATTAATCTATACAATGCTGCCACAGTTAACTTAATGCTAGATAATCCTAATGCAAAAAGTATAAAGGACGTTGATAACCCATGGACGAAAAATATAGCTCGCGTAGGTAATACAAAATTATCGCTAGCAGGAATTGAAAATGGAGTTTTACGCAAGATGAATGAACCTCGTATACATTTTGCTGTTAACTGTGCGTCTATCTCTTGTCCTCCTCTTTTAAGAGAAGCTTATACAGCTGGTTTAATTAATGAACAACTTGATAGAGCCACTAGGGAATTTATAAACAGTAAAGAGAACAATATTTCAAAAACTAAAGCGGAGTTATCTTCTATATTTGACTTCTACACTAAGGATTTTTATCGTGGAGGAAATGAAAGTTTAATTCCCTATATAAATAAGTATTCTAAAGTAAAAGTAAATGCAGATGCGGCTATATCATTCTTACCTTATGACTGGAATCTGAATGCTCAAAAATAAAATTTGACCATAGATTTTGCGTAAGTTTGTATGAACGCATACACAAAATGAAACCTTCTATTTCAATAATTATTCCTGTACTTAATGAATCTGAGACGATTGTTAAGTTACTTGAACACTTGAAGCAGAAGGTTTTTGCTATCTCCAATATTGCAGAAATTATCGTGGTTGATGGAGGTAGCCAAGATGATACGTATGAAAAAGTAGTTACGCTTTCGCGAAAGCGATCTCAAACTCACCTACGTATAATTTCCTCTCAAAAAGGGCGTGCTGTACAGATGAATACCGGTGCAAGAAACGGCACGGGAGAAATTCTTTATTTTCTTCACGCAGACTCCTACCCTCCTCAAGATTATGACTGGCATATCCTAGCGCAGGTATCTGAAGGGAATAAAGCAGGTTGTTTTAGAATGAAATTTGACTCTAACCACTGGTGGTTACGCTTGGCGGGCTGGTTTACACAGTTTGATTGGCGCGTTTGCCGTGGAGGAGATCAAAGCCAGTTTATTACCAAAAACCTTTTTGAGAAGCTGGGTCAATTTGATGAGCGTTATATTATTTATGAAGATAACGACCTCATCAATAAATTGTATGCGTGTAATGAATTTGTAGTGATACAAGAGTGGCTCGTCACCTCTGCAAGGAGATACGAAGAAAATGGCATATGGAAATTACAATATTACTTTTGGTCCATTTACATTCGTAAATGGTTTGGCGCTAGTGCCGAAGAACTGCATAAGTTTTATTTGAAAAAAGTTTCTTAAAAGAAATTTGCTTTCGCGAAAGCGTGAAAACCACACTCCTCATATCTCTATTATCTGCTCTGATAAATGTATAGTAGCTCTTCAATTCAGCATTGACTAACTACCCTTGGAAATCTAACTATCATCTATGCACAACTATAACAGTTTAAAATTAGAATATGCCTAAATTACTTTGAGGACGTACTTTATGAAACTACTAAGAAAAAGGTAAGCTTATGGTTCTTAATTTTACCAGCATTACTAATTCTTAAATTAAAATTTATGGACTTTCTAAATGCAATGCAACAGCGATATACTACAAAGAAGTATAATTCTACCCAAGAGATAGCTCCTGAAAAAATTGAAGCCTTAAAAGAAATCCTTAGACTTACACCCTCTTCCATAAATAGTCAGCCATGGAAGTTTACTTTTGTGTCAGACAAAAAAACTAAAGAGAAACTTTCTGAAGTGTCATGGATTAATACTCAAAAGGTGTTGGATTGTGACACCTTAATTGTACTAAGTAGAGTAAATGATTTATTATTTTTTGAAAAGCGAATTAAAGAAGAGTTACCAAAAGGGGCTGTAGATTATTACCATAACAAAGTTAAACCACTTACTAATTCTGAAATAAAAGCTTGGTTTGATAAGCAGGTATATATTGCGTTAGGAATTTTATTAAGTGCATGTGCAACGATGGGAATAGATTCCACCCCAATGGAAGGTATTGAACCAGATAGTTATGACAACATTCTATCACAAGATATGTATCATACTCTAGTTGCTGTAGCTATAGGGCATAGATCTGAAGATGACCAAAACCAGCCAAGCATTAAACCTAAATCAAGAATAGCGCTGAGTCAAATCGTAGAAAATGTTTGATTAAGAACTATGTTAATTTTAAGTAGCACCCACCTTTTTAACAAACATAGCAGCAGTTAATCATAGATAACCTCGCCCGTGAAGTAGGTTTCAACAGCTACAACTGGTGGAGTATTTAATAAAATTAAGTTCCCAGTACTACGCAATTCTCCAGTTATGGACTGTTGTGGAGCGACTCGTATGTCATTTGTCCCTCGATGAAAAAGAGTTACATTTTGCACCAATAGATTTTCTAACGGTAACCTGCTGTCCCCCTCTAGCAAATTAATATTGAGGTTTGTAACTGCTCCAGACAGAAAAAAGTTTGATAATCCATTACATTGCAGCGAAACGTTTTCAGCCTCTAGCTCAAGCCGAAAATCTCCATCTTTATGATAAAAATCTTCCTCAATTACATCATCTGAAATTAAATTTATCGTATTCCAGCTTATCAAACCATCTCCCATAACGGTCTGACCACTACTATTTCTAATTTGTTTAAGATCTGGATGACTTACATATACTATCGATACGTCATAATCTCTAATTAGATTACAAGCCCCATTATTACGTACATTAAGGGTGTTATTTTCAACGAAAACCTCCAAATCTTCTACTAAATTTACGCCTGTTTCTAGTCGTACAGATACTTCTGGTGCATCTTTCACTACGAGTTGCACACGTTCAAAAACAATAATGCTGTCAAAAGTTGCTAACTCATATTCTGTAATCGTTATATCACCTGTTGTTTTAAGACACGTTAGCGTGTCTTCTGTATTACAAGATATTAACTGCACGCACGATGCAACAACTATATATAACCAAAGTCTTTTCATATTAAAAACGATATCCGATTCCAAATTCTACGGCCTCTGCCTTTGCACCATGAGCTTTTACCACCATACTTCCTCTTATGTGCTCCCCAAACGTTCTTTTTAATCCTAATCTATTATAGAATCTCCCCTCAAAATCATATGGGTAGTACACATAATATCCTAGTTGAGAGACAAAAGACATTTCATTAAAATGGAGCTCATGTCCTGCAAAAAACCCGAAGCGCTTCCAATCCTCATCACCACGCACTTCTCCATCAGGAAATGCAATAGATTCATAACGTATGAGTTCCTTTAAAAAGTTTGCAAAAAAAGCATCTACGCCAGCTGTGATACTTGATTTATGGTTTATACGCTTATCTACAAAGCCTGTTATAGTTACAAAACCATATCGTGGAGAATTGTTTATGTCACTCTGATTTGCACCACTTCGCACCACCAAGTTATAATGTAAAGGTTCAGAAAATTTTGTTTTTTCACCCATTGGGACGTATTCAGGCATTTTTTTATAGTTGGGAAAATAATTGATGCCAGCGGTAAAAGCCCAGGTGTTCGTTGAGTTATTTGGCGCTTTTAAATTGGCATTGCTATAATGTATAAGAGAAATTCCCGCGTGAGCTCCAAAGCCTTTCCAAATAGTATTTTGTTTATACCCAAATTTGAGCATCGTACTGCTTAACAGTCGTGTGCCGTAAGCATTATTTATGAAGTTATTATTTCTGTCGTAAGGTTTTGTAGCAATGGCAAACCCTTGACCTATTCTAAATTGTAACCTGCGTTTCCAATAATAGAAATTGTAATGGGCGTAAGCTGAGTATAATTCTCCTAGATAGAAATTTTTCATATCCTGATACGCAAAGGTGTACCCTACATCAGGGAAATTATACCTTCTCTCCCACTCTTCAAATCCATACGTTTTTCGGTTATAAGCAAACATAACTCCAGTAGGATGTTCTGTGATGAGATGAGAGATATCAGGATTGTGTTCTAATATAGTACCGTAAAAAAGATCTGCTTCTAAGTCAAAGGGCCTAAGATGTTGTTCTTGAGCTGTTACTGCAATGCTAAAAAGTAATAATAAAATCTTGACAACACGATACATTCTTGGGAAAATTAGCTTTAGTTGTGAGCTCGTGAACTTACAAAATTTACTATAGATTACCCTATCAAGAAATACTATTTATGTTGAATATTTACGCTTTCGCGAAAGCATAAAAAAAGGGCAGTTCAAAAACTGCCCTTTAATTTCAAATTGTTGAATGTACTATCTCTTGTAAATAACTTTTGCACTTGCAATGTTATCGTTAAGATCATTCATACTAGCTAAATATCTATATTGATTGTTAAATAATCTATTTGGTTTTTCACCTACTATAACATATTCAACATTCATATTTGGTGCGTTAAGTTCGATTTGGTCTTGCACTCTGATTGTCTTGCCTTCTATGCTTTGAGTCATTTTCTCTAATTGTGCAATAACATATAATGTATTATTATAAGCTCTTATCTCTTTGATATCTAAACTATGCTCTACATCATCAACCTCCGCCTCCACACGTAGTGTACGTTCCATCTTTACTTTGTCTTCATAATCATCTGGCATATCAACATCAAGGTAAGGAACCTCAATTTCTTCTTCCTCCATCACAACAACAACTTTTGGTACTTCGACCATTTTAGTTTTTGTCCCAACATTTACGTCTGCCCAGTCTACATCAAAAGATGGAAGCTCACCTGCTTCTGCATCTACATCTACATCGACTTCTGGAAGTTCTACTTGTCCTTTTTTATCTATATCGCAACTTATAATTGCTGAAGCAATTGCTATGCTTAAAAAATATTTTTTTCATCATGTTTAAATTTTTGTTTCGTTAATTTTTATTTACTATTTACATAAAATGCATGAATTACCCCTGGAAGCCATCCTAGTAATGTTAGCAATATATTTATCAGTAAATCTTTTCCTGCACCTTTCGTTAGAGCTACAGCAAGTGGTGGTAGTAATATACTTAATATAATAATGAGTAATGACATAAACGTTTTTTTATTTGTTGAACAAATGTAAAAATAGACTAGCGATCTAACAGTTAAAGATTTTTCAATTGAGACGACCTTAACAAGAACACTACAATAATTAGCAACTCTTTATGCTTTTTGTAATTCTCAGTATTGAAACTAATCTATTTGGATGACCACTGCACAATAGACTAGGTTCTAGTCATTAAAAAATCGATATAATGCAAATAATATACGATGAACGGCAATTTTTTATATAAAAATCACTATCATTGTAGGCAGTAATTTAGCGTTCCTAATGAGAAATCTTTTTTTGTGTTTCACATGTATTATAATGACGTATTGTACTAACGCTCAGATAGATACTTTAGCCACTAAATCTCATATCGAAAAACTTATAGACTCTTCATCTATAAATTATAGTATGGGAAACTATGTAAAATCGTTATCTAACAATATAGCCATTGTTGAAAATGCTGAAAAGATTAATGATTTCAACTATTTGCAAAAGGGGTATCGATACTTAGGGTATGATTACCTTGTACTAGAAGATCTAGATCTTGCGCGTGTAAACTTCGAAAAAGCACAACAATATGCGCAGCTTATTAAAAATGACACTTTAGTGGCTGAAACTTTCATGGATCTGGCTAATCTATTTTCTAGTAATCCCAGTGATTATGAGAAAGCAATACGTTACCATGATAAATCCATTGAACTATTTAAGAAAACCAAAGATTCTATAAATCTTGGTAAAGCCTACTATAATACCATTATCACCTTATATACTAATGAAAAGTATAGTGCTGCATTGCCGTACCTCCAGGAAGCTACTAAACTCATAGGTATTGACATAGCAAATTTTAAAAATAAATTATATAACCACTGGGCGGAGTATTTTATACAAAAGAGAAATTACAATAAAGTTGATTTCTACTTAAAGGAAGTTTTAAAAGATACACTTAAAGGTCTTACGAGTACAGACTTAGCTGATACGTACGAAAAATTAAGCTTTAATCTTTATAACCAAAAACTTTATAAAGAGGCTTATGAAGCTCGAACTATATTTGAAACTTATGAAGCTAAAACTCGAGGGGATATACAAAATGCTTCATCTCAAAAAACATCTGCTAGCTTTCAAATAGATGAATACAAAAAAAATATTGAACGCACTGAGTTACAAAACCAGTTACAGCGGGAAATAATGGCAAATAAACAACGTCTAAATAATTTTTTAATAGCTCTTGTTATCGCTTGCGTGTTATTACTTATACTTTTCTACACGTCCTATAAAAACAGAAAAGAATTTATACGAAAACTTACACTCAAAAATCGTGAATATCTAAGAGCAAAGGAAAAAAGTGAAGAACTCTCAAAATCCAAGTCGGCATTTTTTTCTACGGTGAGTCATGAGCTTCGTACTCCATTGTATGGTGTAATAGGTTTAAGCACTCTCCTTCTCGACAGCCCTGAGCTTAAGTCGCACGAGCAAGATATTAAATCCCTCAAATTTTCTGCAGATTATTTATTGGCGCTCATCAACGATGTTCTTCAAATAAGTAAGATAGACTCTAAAGTGCTAGAAGAAAACGATGAAAATTTTCATATAAGAGACTTTATAAAAAATATCGTTTCTTCTTTTGAATATATGCGATTGCAGAATAAGAACACTATTAATATTAATATACATTCACGGGTCCCAATGGTTGTAAGAGGTGATGCAACGCGATTGTCTCAAATATTAATGAATCTTATTGGTAATGCACTCAAGTTTACAGATAATGGTACCATAAGTATTACTATTGAAGTGGATAATCTTAGTGAGAAAACGACATCACTTAAATTCAGTATCGCAGACACTGGCATTGGTATTCCAGAATCAAAACTATCAGGTATCTTTGATGAATTCTCCCAAGTAAGTTCTAAACATTATACCTATCAAGGAACAGGACTAGGTTTACCCATTGTCAAAAAAATGCTTGAATTGTCTAACTCAAAAATCAATGTCGAAAGTGAGATAGGAATTGGTTCCGAATTTTTCTTCACTTTAGAATTTGACAATGCCGTTGCCGAAAGCCGCGCAGAACCTACACTTTCTATAGACGAAAATGCACTAAAAAATAAACGTATACTCATTGTAGATGATAACCGTATCAATCAAATCGTAACAACAAAAATCTTACAAAAATCTGAGGTGTTATGTGAAGTTGCAAATAATGGAGAGGAAGCTGTAATTGCTGCAACAGAAGAAAAATTTGACTTAATTCTTATGGATATTAACATGCCCGTAATGAATGGAATGCAAGCAACAGAAAAGATTAGAGAATTTGACAAACAAATACCAATATTAGCGTTGACTGCAGTTGAAGTAAAAGAAATGCGCACAGAAATTTATAACTCTGGGATGACTGATATTATCGTTAAGCCATATGATATTTCTAAATTTAAACGAACAATTATCAAAAATATAGCACGCTCAAAACAGCTGATTTAAAATAATGGAATTATCTAGTTTTCATACATTACTCCAGCTTACAAGTACGGCATTTTTGAAAAATATCGCGCTGCTATTTTTTTTCTTAAGCTTTTCATTATCTACTTTTTCTCAAAACAGTGCACCTATAGATAAGGCGTATATAAACAAACTTATAGATTCAGCAACCACTTATTACAATACGGGTAATCATAGTAAATCTTTAGAGCTAACCGTACAAATTATTACAGCTGCAAAAAAAATTAAAGATACTTATAACCTACTCAGTGGATATCGATATTTAGGGTATGACTACCTCATATTGAACGACACACTACAAGCGCGAGAAAGTTTTGAAAAGGCACAATCCCTAGCAAACCTTATCAATGATAATCAATCGCTAGGATTGAGTTATATGGATTTAGCAAATCTTTATGGATCATCTAATGGTCAATTTGAGGAAGCCATCTTATATCATAAAAAATCAATAGAATTATTCAAAAAGGAGAATGACTCTGTCAACTTAGGTACTGCATATTACAACACAGCATACACTTGTTTTGAAAATAATGAGCCAGAAATTGCCGTTACGTATCTACAAAAAGCAGATGCCTATAAATACTACCTAGACTCAAATTTAAGAGCGGGAATACAAAACTCTTGGGCAGAATATTATCTTGAAAAAGAGGAATATGATAAAGTAGATTATTATTTGTCAGAAGTTTTTATCGACACCACACTCCAGAGGTCTAAGCTTGATCTAGCAGATTCTTACTATCTTTCTTCAGAAAGTCTTTATGCTCAAAAAAAGTACAAAGAGGCATTTGAGGCGTCAAGAAAATATCAAATTCTTTTTGAAGAAAATACTGAGCAATTACAAGACGAGAAATCTCAACAAGTAGCAGCAGAATTTGAAGTTGCACAGTATAGAAAAGATATAGAGCGTACTAAGCTCCAGAATGAACTACAAGCTACTAATGTTAAAAATAAAGATAGACTTAACCAAATTCTTACAATCGTAGTAATATTCTTCTTTTTATTAATCGCGATCCTACTGTTTGCTTTCTTTACAAGAAAGAAATATGTGAAAGATTTACGTAACAAGAATATCGCCTATCTCAAAGCAAAAGAAAAATCTGAAGAGTTATCCAAATCAAAAACAGAGTTTTTCTCAACGGTGAGTCATGAGCTTCGTACCCCATTGTATGGTGTTATTGGATTGAGTACTATTCTTTTAGACGACCCTGATCTAAAGTCACATGAACAAGATATTAAATCCCTTAAATTTTCTGCAGATTATCTACTAGCGCTCATTAATGATGTGTTGCAGATTAATAAAGTAGATTCTAAGTCTGTAAAGGAAGAGTTTGTCGTGTTTAGTTTGAGAGAACTTATTCAAACGATAATATCAAGTTTTGAATATATGCGACTGCAAAATAATAATGTAATAGAAACAGTAATTGAAAAAGGGGTACCACCCTATATAAAGGGAGATACTGTGAGATTATCTCAAATCTTAATGAATTTAATAGGAAATGCCTGCAAGTTTACAGAAGATGGAGTCATCACAGTCATGATAAAAGAGGTACTTGTGACTCATAAAAAATGTTCACTCCATTTTTCAATACAAGACACAGGAGTTGGTATTCCACCAGAGCGACAAGAACGCATATTTGATGAATTTTCTCAAATAGGATCTAAACATTACTCTTACCAAGGCACAGGTTTAGGCTTGCCCATTGTTAAAAAATTACTAGCACTGCATAAGAGTGAAATACAATTAGATAGTGAGTATGGAAAGGGTTCTAACTTTTATTTTGAAATAGACTTTCCTATTGCTCAATTACATGAAAGACCAGCACCTAATGCTCCACTTGGGTCATCCACAAGTTTAGATAACAAATCAATCCTTATTGTTGATGACAATCGTATTAACCAAAAAGTTACCCAAAAAATTCTTGAAAAATCCAAAGTCATATGCACCATTGCAGAGAATGGTAAGGATGCCGTCGAAAAGGTAAAACAAGCAAGCTTTGATTTAGTCTTGATGGATGTTAATATGCCCATTATGAATGGAATGGAAGCGACAAAGCAAATCCGGGAATTTAATCAGGATATACCTATCATTGCGCTCACAGCTGTTGAAATTAAGGAAATGAGAGATGAAATCTATCAGGCCGGTATGAATGATATTATTGTAAAACCTTACGACATTCATAAGTTTAGACATACCATAGCACAAAATCTTCTTAAGCCATCTCGGTAAACTTAAGCTCATAAGTTAAATTAAATAATATCGCTTTCGCGAAAGCGAACTTTCAAAATCCCAATTTCTGAACTAACAAAACAGCAAGAACGCAAGGTAATTTTAAGAAAATTCTAAGAGTTAGAGGGTTATATCTATAGTATTTTTAAAACCAAATAAATCCAACCTTATGAATATTTTTGAAGCGATACGTAAAGATCATGACAAGCAACGCGAACTGTGCCGCCTAGTAACAAGTACTACTGGGAAAAGTAAAGGACGCAAAGAAATGTGGAAAAGTCTAAAAGAAGAGTTAGAAGTACATGCCATTGCAGAAGAGCGTCACTTTTACAAACCGCTCATAAGTAATGACATGATGCAAGAGCATGCACGCCACGGCATTGCAGAACATCACGAAATAGATGAACTCATTGCTAAAATTGATGATACAGAGATGGACTCACCTGCTTGGCTCACCTATGCAAAACAACTATGTGAAAAAGTGGAGCACCACCTAGAGGATGAAGAACATACATTTTTCCAACTAGCTGGTAAAGTCTTTTCTGAAGCCCAAAAAGAAAATCTTGCCACTGACTATAACAAATCAATGAAAGAAAATAGGTAGTTAAAAATATTGTCCTATTCCAAAAACAAATCCATGAGATTTCCTAGCATTTAAGCCTACGCCGTAATCTAAGCGTATGACAGCATTAAATATCCGCTTATGCAAACCTCTAATACCTATACCAGAATAGAGTTCAAAGGGAGATTTTGGTGAGTTATCACTTATACTTCCTTTGGGTTCTTTTAAAGACCCTACATCTACAAAAGCATTTCCTTGTAACACAAACCAATCTTTTTCTAAAAGTGTATATCGATATTCTGTATTAAGAAATGCATAAGACGTACCCCGATTGCTATCATTCCCAGCACCACGCAAGTTTAACTGGTTATCTATTGTAAAAGGCGCAAATTCTGTTTTTGTAAACGATGAATAGCCTAGTTGTAGCCTATTAGCCCAGTTTCCTTTATCACCTAGTTTTTTAAAATATTCGAACGAATTCGTTGCTATGAAGGTATCTCCTAACAATCCATCACCACCAGTCTGATAACTTACATCAAAAATATTTCTAAAACCTACCACATATTGATAATCAATATCTAAAAAATTGGTCTCATATTGAGCTCGATAGAATGTTTTATTTGCATTGAGGTCATTTGGGAGATTTTCAGCCGCTGGGGTTTCATTATATACATATGATTCGTCAAAAAATCGTACACCTAATTCTGCCTTGTTGTGAAAATCGATCTCATACAAAATATACATTTCAAGACCGCGATCCTCTTTTTTATAATTAAAAACCTCATCCTGAAAATAGACAGGTTCAAATGTGATATTATCAATATAGTTAAGTCCAAGGCCCCACTTATTACTAAACATAAATGGAGCCTCCCAATACGCCCCAAAAGAACTGAAAACATCCTTTTGGTAAAATCCTCCTATAATCTGACTTTGACCCAAGAAGTTAAAATCAAATACACTTGCACGAAAAGCAAAACTATCATCATTTGCTTGCCCTATACGCAAGCCTGGAATAATGGCAAAATTCTCAATAATTTTATAGCGTAAGGTATAAGTAGAATCTTCGTTTATAATTTTTACAACAGAAGCTTTTGCTATTGCGGGCAAGCGATTTAATCGCTCAAGATCTGTGCCCACTTGGAGTGAGTCATAAGGCCTAGCAACACGTACCTTTATCAAACGCCTTAATAGCGATTCATCCACGCGCTTCAACCCCTCAAACGAGATTTCTTTTACGGTAAAATGCTGTGCACTACAAACAGAAGTAACGCTTACTAAAAGGGCAATCCAAAGAAATTTCATAGGTAAAATAGGTCGCTTGTCTTAATTTTAAAGATAAGTGCTTTGTAGTATTTAAATCTCAGCTAGTCACGTTCAAAATAAGTACGCAAAATTTCGGCTGCTGGTTTGTTTTGGGGTGTGTATTGATTATTCTGTTCTCCACCTACCTCATCATGATGAATAAACCACTTCCAGACAAACCCACCTGCCATCCACTCTTCTTGCCAAACTGTTTCTAGCAATGCCTGAGTTGCGTTTACTTGTCCTTGGAGATTTACCCCAGTCATAGATCGGTCTGCTTTCCAAGGTTCTCTACCCGTATAATCGACTGATCTGTACCCAAATTCTGTGAAAATAATTTTACGGTCTTTTGCTTTCGCGAAAGCAGCTAGCTCTGCTCCCCACTTTTTCCACCCTTCCCTAGCACAGGCTACAGATGGTGTTTCTTCATCGCATACAGGAAAATATGCATCTACTCCAATAAAATCTAGCTGATTCCAAAAAGGAGTTCGCTTATATTCATCCCAATTTGCCGCATATGTAAGTTTGCCATTATAGATTTTCCTGATATCAATAATAAGTTGCTTCCAGAATTCTGGTCTATTGCTTACAAAATTTTCAAGCTCTGTGCCTATACAGAAGATAGCTGTATTCTCTTCTTGAGCTAGCATTGCATACTCCATGATAAAAACCCTGTAAGATTCTTCTAGGGCAAGCCAATCCTCTTCTGTACGCATTTTGAGATAGCCGGTAAATTCTCCGTGACGAATCCATAATTGAGGTTTCATCATAACGTTTATATTCCCCTTATGCAACTGGGTAATATAATTGCGCCCTCCTTCTTTAGTCTCACCATACCATTGCCGGTCTGTGTTATAAACAATTTGCGGAGCATCCTTTTCTGGTATAAATCCAAAAGGCATCACCGCAGCATAATTTGCATGAAGATCTTTTACTGGTTTAACATGGGTACTATCTACAGGGCTTCGGTTTGCGACAAAGCTTACTCCCTTAATTTTCATCTCTGGCACAGGTTGCGCACTGCAGGAACATAGAAGAATAAAAATAAATGTTTTTATAATAAGATTCACCTTACTTACTTTTTCTTTGAAAGATACACCATTTGACAAGACCCTCATTATTCTGTTTTCAAAATTTTTAATTTGCGTCTAAAGGTCTATTCCAGTGATCCAAACATTTTTTTTAAATAACTTCTGAGAGCTCTGATTTTCCTATATTTAAAACTCCCAACAAGAATTTAACTAGCTTAAAAAATATATACGCTTTCGCGAAAGCGTATTTAGAATAGTAACACACCCAAAATGTGATTTTAAAAAGATATATTTACGATTGTACAAACACCCATTAGTATGCAAGAACACATCGTTATTATAGGTAACGGAATTTCTGGTGTGACTACCGCACGGCACATCAGAAAAGCCTCAGACAAAAAAATTACGATCATCTCTTCTGAGACAGATTATTTCTTCTCACGTACCGCCTTGATGTATGTGTATATGGGTCACATGAAATATGAACATACCAAACCCTATGAAGATTATTTCTGGAAAAAAAACCGCATAGATTTAAAGCGTGCTTTTGTAGAAAACGTAGATCATCAAAATAAGCAATTACACCTCTCTGGAGGTGAACAAATGAGTTACGACAAGCTGGTTCTTGCTGTGGGGTCAAAGCCTAATAAATTTGGCTGGCCTGGCGAAAATCTCAATGGCGTTCAAGGTCTGTACTCTAAGCAGGATCTAGATTTACTAGAAAAAAATGCTCCTAATAATGAAACCTGCAAGCACGCTGTCGTAGTGGGCGGTGGACTTATTGGGATAGAAATGGTTGAGATGTTACTCACACGAGATATACCCGTGACATTCCTAGTGCGGGAGCATAGTTTCTGGAATAACGTATTGCCAGAAGGTGAGAGTGCGATGATTAATAGACATATTAAAAGTCATCATGTAGATTTACGTCTAGGGGTAAATTTAGAAAGTATCCAAGGTGATCCGCAGGGCAAGGTTACGTCAATAATCATTAAAGAAACAGGTGAGGAAATTGCTTGTGATGTAGTGGGACTTACAGCTGGCGTTACACCTAATGTTGATTTCTTAAAAAATAGCGGGATAGAAATAGGTCGAGGTGTGAAAGTAAACCCGATGCTGGAAACCAATATAAAAGATATCTATGCTATAGGAGACTGTGCAGAGCAACACGAAGGTATTAATGGCAGGAGACCCATAGAAGCGGTATGGTATACGGGAAGAATGATGGGCGAAGCTCTTGCCCAAACGCTCACAGGCAATCCCACCCCATACAATCCCGGTCACTGGTTTAACAGTGCCAAGTTTATGGATATAGAGTACCAAACATACGGCTGGGTTTTTGCTAAGCCCAAAACAGGAAATACTCATTTTCATTGGATTCATAAAAACGATGATAAATGTATTACGATCGAAATGGAGGAAGCGTCACGCACGTTTTTAGGTATTAATAATTTTGGCATACGGTTGCGTCACGAACTTCTAGACAAATGGCTCACAGAAGGAAGAAGTTCAGATTATGTATTAGAGCATCTTAAAGATGCCAATTTTGATCCAGAATTTTACAAGCACTACGAATCTGAAATTTTAGAAGCATATAATAAGGCTTATGGTACCTCAATCGTGCCAAAGAAAAAGAGCTGGAAACGAATTTTTGCTTAAACCTTCCCATAAAATATCTTATGAAAACGATTAAAATTATAGGCCTTATTATTTTCCTTACAGGAATGGCTATCTGGACCGGAGCACTTTTTATGGGAGAATTTTCTCTTACTCAAGTACAGTTAGATAGCTTTATAGAAGAAAAAGGAATTAAGAGCGAACTCTTAGCTAAAACACTTGAAGAAGAAGTTGTGGGTGAAACCTTTGAGACCATTGGATTTTCAACTGCCATTCGTGGTGCACTTGCTGATAATAATGTGTATTACGATGAACAAATTGCAAAATATGATGCTGCCAAGGAATGGGACAAAAAAGGTGCACAATATCAGTACAGAATTAATAATGGAGATTTTCAAGCATTCACCTTTAATTTGGCAAAGAAAGCCGGAACAGGCTTTGTCAAAGAAAATCCTGGACTCATGTGGTTTCTCACCTTTGGACTGGGAATACTTGGCGCGCTTATGTTCATTTTTCCTAACCTAGTGCTCTTAGGACAACCAGGCATTAAAAATGACCATATCTATCACAATAGTGCTACCAATCGCGGGTGGATAGCGTGGTTGGTTTTGATCTATTTAGTAGCGTTCTATCTCGTGCTTTATTTTTACTCAGATTATGTTGTAAACTGGACCTTTATTTTAGACCCTATAAGTAGAGCGCTCAATGGTGGCGATGCGAGCCAGTGGTTTGTGTATGGATTTATGTATTGTGTCATTATGATCACTATGGCATTACGTATGTACATTAAATACCGCCATAACAAATACCAGATTGTACGCACCACTTCCGTGCTATTTTTCCAAATTGTCTTTGCCTTTCTCATTCCAGAGATTATGTCAAGTCTGGGAAAACCAGGCTATGATTTTAAAAATGCCTTCCCACTTGATTACGACTTCTTTTTTGAATGGAATCTAAATACCTTAACCGCTAGCGGCGGTCTTGGAATATTTATTCTCGTTTGGGGAATCGTGCTTACGCTAGTCATTGTACCCGTTATGGTCTATTTTTTTGGAAAGAGATGGTACTGTAGTTGGGTCTGTGGTTGCGGTGGTCTTGCTGAAACACTAGGTGATCCCTACCGCCAGCATTCAAACAAAACCATGAAAGCTTGGAAACTAGAGCGCTGGCTTATACACAGTGTTTTAGTGTTCTCCCTTGTGATGACACTCGTAACCTTATATTGCTACTTCACTGGAGCTCAAGCTTTTTTAGGCATTAACACAAATTGGATAAAAGACACCTATAGCTTTCTCATAGGCGCGTGGTTTGCTGGCGTGATAGGGACAGGCTTCTACCCTATTTTTGGCAATCGCGTGTGGTGCCGTTTTGGGTGCCCGCTTGCTGCATATCTCGGTTTTGTGCAACGCTTTAAATCTCGTTTTAGAATCACCACTAATGGAGGTCAGTGTATCTCTTGTGGTAACTGCTCAACCTATTGTGAGCAAGGTATCGACGTACGCGCCTATGCACAAAAGGGTGAAAATATAGTACGCTCCTCCTGTGTAGGTTGCGGTATTTGTAGTGCCGTCTGTCCTCGCGGTGTGCTTAAACTAGAAAACGGCCCAGAAAAGGGACGTATTAACCCCACCCAAGTATTGCTAGGGAATGATGTAGATTTGATGGATTATGTAAATAATGAGCAGCACTCTGCTTAGAGTTATTTCTGGTACGCTTTCGCGAAAATATAAATTCAATGAAATGCTGGGAGGTCGTAAGGGTTTCTCCTTAGGAATGTACTTAGCGGAAATTATACCGAAACAACCGCCACGCATTACTCTACTTGTTACCTCCCTAATCTATTGTATAGGAAACAAATTTGAAATCGATACACAAAGCTTGTCGAAGTGTGCTATGTTCGGCTTACAGAACCACAAATACCTGTATATTTAGACAAAATAAATACAGACCCACAAGTAAAACAAATCAGCAAAGCTTGTACTGAGCTTGTTGAAGTATGTCGCACTCGCATTATGTAGTGACTTTTGGTGAAAATTTAAAAAACTAGGTAAAAATGAATCTTGAAACCTTTATGTGGGGCTATCTTCCTATCTTAATTGGAATTGTGGAAATAATCGTGTCAATTTATCTGACTCTGAAAAAACGTAGCCGATTCGGGTTTACTACCTGCTTATTAGTTAGTGTTTTTAATGGGATAAGTATATTCATTTTGGCAGAAATGTTGAACGGCTCTCATCCGTCCTATATTCCGCACCTCCTAATTTTAATTTCCACTCTATTCCTATTCTTTCAATTTTTCAGAGATAGAAATAAAAATACATTTATGAATAATTTTTAACAGAATGGCTTTTAGAGAGCTACTTACAGATATTTGTTTGATTAAAAATTCGTTGCGCCGAAAAATGAACTCTAATCACGTAATATTCTTTATAATAGTTAGGCAGTCTGATTAGCTAAATAAATTACTTGCTTGAAAAGTTTATAATCACAAAAGGTAATTGCACATAAGCCCAATAACGCTTTATCATATGGTTCCGCCGTAAAGTTCATAATCATCTTAGGTAATACATAAATAGTAAAGTCTCTGGCTTTGTTAAAACTTGAGTTATACATCAAAAGTAAATTTTACAGCTCCTAGCATCATCCTCTCAGACGACCTCCTTCGTCAATGATATGGGTGGCAAGTTTGAAAGTGTTATAGTGAGCTAGTCAGTTACGCTATGTGCGGCTCACAGATCCACAAATAAGTATATATTTGTACAAGTATTTAACTAACAACAGAATACTGACTATTCAACAAAATTGTGCACACTCTTTACGCAGTGGCTTGTAGTAAAACATTATGATATGAAAAGATTATATTTCTATTTTCCTAATATTTATTGTCAGTAAAAGGGCTCTCAAAAACTAAAGAATTAAGGATAAAATTTTAATACATCTCCAAGCTAAAATTGACGAATGAAATTTTTAAACAAACTACAGTAACAAAACAGTAATGAAAATTATTTTAAGCCTATTTATATTTTTTCTTATACCTCTTTCGGTTTTTTCTCAATGGGTACAAACAGCTGGTCCTAATGGTGGTTATACTAACGAAATTGTTCAAGTAGGTGCCGAGTTAGTTATGTCAGCGGGGAATGGAGGGATTTATAAATCAGTAAATGATGGTAGGAACTGGGAATTAAGTGTAACAGGATTGCCTTGTGATGAAAGTGTTTTGGCACTTGTTGAATACAATGGCCTTATTTATGCTTCTATTTTTAGAAATGGTATCTATTTCTCCAATGACTCAGGTAATAGCTGGGTTGCACTAAACAGTGGAATTGAAAATTTAACTTTCTATAGTTTATTTGTTGATGATACAAACATCTATGCTGGAAATGCTAACGGCGGCGTTTATTACTCTCCAGACAATGGCATAACTTGGAATGATAAAAGTAGTGGGATAGATGATATTCAATTCCAAGATTTTATTCTTTTTAATTCAAAAATTTATGCTGCAGGCACCTCTTTATTTGAAACATCAGATAATGGAGATACTTGGATAGAAGTAATTATTCCTGGCTTGAGTGGAAATGGAATAACTGCTATGACAGCGGAAAACAATATTTTTTACGCAGGTTCTGACGGCACTGTATTTACATCAACTGGCAATCTCAACTCTTGGAATACTTACCCAATAAATAATAATGGGTCATCAATTGTAAGCATGAGTCACTCTAATAACACTGTTTATCTTACAACTTCTATGGGCCGGTATTTTTACACAACTGATAATGGAGTTAATTGGAACTCAATTCAAAATACAAACACAGATAGTTTTGTAAACCATTTGTTTTTCACAAATACCTCTATTTTAATGAGTACTACAGATGGGGTTTATGCATCTATCGATACGGGAGCAACCTGGTCAAGATGGAACAATGGTTTAAGGGCATTACAAATTAACTCTCTCGAAAAAAACAATCTATACATATTTGCAGGAACTGATTCTCAAGGGATGTTTCGCTCTGGAGATAGTGGAGAAAACTGGATTCTAATAAATAATGGGTTAAACAATACAAACACCTTACATATTGATGAAATTTTAGAAATTGGAAATACGATTTTTATTGCCACAGGAGATGGGATTTATAAATCATCTAATAATGGGGATTTTTGGGAAAGAAAACTCAATCCTGGTTTAAATAAATCGACTCAAGGACTTGATTTTCACAATGGAGTTCTTGTTACAGGGGTTAGTGAAACAGGAATTTACACATCTACTGATAATGGTGAAAATTGGAGTTTAACCTCGACAAGCGGCTTAAATACACAAACAAGTTATTATAGTGTTAAAATTTATGACAGTAACATTGTAGTTAGCAACAATAGCGGTGAAATGTATATTTCAAAAGATTTAGGTAATACGTGGAATGATATTTCAATAACATCTAGCTTTCATCTTACTTATGATTTTGAATTTATAGATAATAATTTATACGCCGCTACTACAAAAGGCTTAATGGTTAGTTCCGACTTAGGTCAAAGTTGGAGCTCATTTAATAATAATCAAAAAAATATTCTAGATGTTGTTTTTGATGGTGAGAAAATTTATATAGCTACAGACATAGGTATGTATATTGCTACCAAAGAAGAAAAGATATGGTATGAATTCTGTGAAGGAATGGGTAAGCAATATACAAATAAGTTACTTATTAATGATAGCACTATATTCGCTGGAACTTTCGGTAAGAGTGTATGGAAACGACACACAATAAATGGCGATTTACCTCCAGTAGAAAATAGTTCGACAATAGGGGTTGATAATTTAAGCCTATGTTCTAATAGCAGTCCAGTTAATTTATATACTGAAATTGGAATTCCATTAAATACTAATGGAGTTTGGACACCTAATCTTACAAACCCGAACGGCATATTTAATCCATTAGAAGATACTTCGGGTATATATACTTTTACATATTATAGCGACATTTGCGGTTGTGAAAACTACCTCAAAATTGAGGTGAGCTTGGATGGAGAGGCAAACGCTGGTTATGACACAAGCTTAACTTTTTGTGAAGAAAATATTTCAATAGATTTATTTGAAAACATCGATGGAAACCCAGATGTAAATGGAACTTGGAACCCACAACTCGATAGTGGAACAAATATTTTCAACCCATCAATTGATGTTGAAGGGAGATATACCTATACTGTTTCAAGCATAGATTGCGGGACTGACTCTTCAGTAATAGATATACAATTTACTGATATTTCAAATCCAGGAGTTGATTCTAATATAACCTTATGTGAAGAAAATATTTCAATAAATATATTTGAAAATATTGATGGAAACCCAGATATGGGTGGGGAATGGAGCCCACAACTTGCTAGTGGAACAAATATTTTTAATCCATCGATTGATGCTGAAGGAATATATACATATACGATAGGTAATGGCTCTTGTGAATCAGCTTCAGAATTAAGCATCAACATATTGGAAGTACCTAATGCAGGAATTGATTCTATTTTAATACTCTGTAAAAAAGATGCTTCTATAAATCTATATGAAATTATAGATGGGGATCCAGATTTAGGTGGAGTATGGAGTCCACAATTAGCCAGTGGAACAAATATTTTTAATCCATCAATTGATGCTGAAGGAATATATACATATACGATTGATAATGGCTTATGCCAATCAGTTTCAGAATTAGACATTTCAATAGTAGAGAGATCTAACAATGTAATTGATTATACGATAGACATTGAAGATTTTTCAAATTCTAATTCAATTACCGTAAATATAAACAGCGGATTACAATACGAATACTCATTGGATGGTTTATTGTATCAAACTAGTAATATTTTCAACAATCTTAACGGTGGGACTTATACAGTTTTTGGCAGAGAAATCGAAGGATGTGGTTATTTTGAAAAAGAAGTTTTTATCTTAAATTATCCAAGGTTTTTCACGCCAAATAATGATGGATATAATGATGTATGGCAAATTATAGGGATCTCAAATAATAAGTATTATTTATACATTTTTGATCGCTATGGAAAACTCTTAAAAACACTTGATAATAATAACAATTATTGGGACGGAAATTACAATGGAGACAAAATGCCTTCTACAGATTATTGGTTTATAATAAACTTTGAAGATGGATTATCCAAAGAAGGACACTTCTCTTTATTGAGGTAGTTGAATGCTACTTCTATATCAAGTTTATGTAGTACCTAGGAACAGTAAATATTCCTAACGATTTACAATAAAGACGTTAGTTGAAAAATAAATCTACATCAACAGGCCAGAAGATGTTTTTAAGCTAATCTTGATCTATAATTTTCATCGTATATTCTACTCCAACTCAAGTTTTAGAACACCATAGATCTCAGAATATTTCTTCCACTTACAGGCATATCACTATAATATAGAATTACACCCTGTAATTTTCTCTCCCTTTTTTGAGGCAATTCAAATTTTCGCGAAAGCGTACCCACCATTTGTATTCAAATAGCGACTTCTCTTAGTTACTAAATTGAGTTTGCAGCTCTTCCACAATGGTTTCGATCTGCTTATTTTTATTTTTCTTCTCTAGAAAACGTGCGGGCACTGCTCGAAGTTCACAATCTGTAATGGCGCAACGTTCACAGGTAACGCCTACTTCACGACGTTCCAGTTTTGGGTCTGAAAGAAAATTTAATTTTCGCTTGAGTTGTCTGTTAATCAACAACCCAATACTTATACTTCTGTAATATTGCTCTCTAAATGGATCTTTGGTGGCAGAGGAGAGCACCAGATAGCTGTTTCCATCACTGTCGTAATTAGAAATTTGTAAATCAAAGGCATGATCTTTCTTACTGTGACTTATCTCTTTTAAAATGTTTAAAGACACCCAGCGCCTGCAATAATGCTCGTTGCTTTCATTTGCCCGAGGCGATTGCTGGTGGGATAAATGCAGTTCTTTTTTAAGATAAAAGCGGTCGCTGCCTGCTTTGTGTGTAAAGCGTAAAAAGAAAAGATTTTGAATATTAAATGCTTGGGGTAGTATATTCGTAAGCCGCTGGTAATACGATTCTGGTGAGGCGTTAAAGGAGGCTATAGAGTTTAAAAATGCTTCCTTGTCAAAATAATCTTTTTCAAAAATTGTAATTAATTGCTCCTTGAGCGAAGTGGCTGGAATCATTAACGCGCCGGCAAAATAGGAGGCGTAAAAATTATTTAATACTTGGTCAAAGGTGTCAAACTTAATCCACGGGAACGTATATAAACGCTCATTAATCTCTAAAAAATGAAAGGCCAACTCTTTTGCATATATAAAGGTGCGTTGTGCTTCATCTATACCGTCTGTAAGTAACAAGGTTTTAGTTTTGGGGATAAATACAGACCTTAAGTTTTCTAGGTCTTCATACTTTGACAGTTCTTCATTTAAAATGGTGTACCCAAATTCTTCCTGCAGTATTTCTTCTAAAATAGCAGACGTAATAGGCCTTAGTAAATCAATGTGATAGGCTTTTGCAAACTGCGCGACCTTTTTCTCTAAGTCATCAAAGTAATTTTGGTTGGCCTCTTGATACGATCGTACGGATGCTAGGAAGAAGCTTTCTCTACTTACATTATAGTTCTGTGAAATCTTAATAATGGTACTTATAAATGCATTCACCTTTGCGGGGGCATTAGCCACAATATCTATGAGATTACTCTCCTTAATCCCAAATAATTCTAGCGGAATCTCTTTAAGAATATTGGATTGTAGTAATTCACCAATAGGCGCCAAATTTTTATCTAGCTTAAGCGAAACAAATTGATCGTACGGAACCTCTAATTTTTCGGAGAGAATGGCAATTTTATCGGGCTTAGGGTATTTTTTTCCGTTCTCAATCTCATTAAGGTAGGACTTAGACATGCCCGTAAGTTTGGATAATCCAAAGAGCGATAAGTTCTTGTCGTTGCGTATCTGCTTGAGCTTTAAGCCAAAAATAAGCTTGATGTAATTCTCTTCCATAGAACAAAGATACTCTTAATTGCGAAAACATAATTTTCAGCGAATTTATATTTTTAGCGAACGTTCGCTTGTTTTTATGAATTCTTTGTTTTAATATTGTCGTATAAATAGCAACACAAATGAAAAATACGGTAGCACCTTCACAAATATCCTTTTCTAAAAAGGTCACTAATTATTATCCTGAGATTCTGACAGATGAAGCCTTAGACTTCATAAGTGCTTTACACGATACATTTAATGCGCGTAGGTTAGAATTACTAAAAAGGCGTGAAGCACAACAGCGGGTTTTTGATGAAGGTAAATTTCCTGAGTTTCCAAGAGAAACTACAGAGATTAGAAATGCTGAGTGGAAGGCTGGAAATATTCCTTCAGATTTACAAGATCGCAGGGTTGAAATTACGGGTCCTGTAGATCGTAAAATGATTATCAACGCGCTTAATTCTGGAGCCAAAACTTTTATGGCAGACCTTGAAGATAGCACCGCTCCTTCATGGGACAACGTGATTACAAGGGCAACAAAACTTACTAGATGCCAATGAGAAAACCATCTCTCTCGAAGATGAAGTTAGAGGAAAATCGTATCAATTAAACGAAAAGACAGCGGTTTTACTGGTGAGACCTAGAGGACTTCACTTAAATGAAAGGCATCTATTATTTGATGATCAAGAGGCCTCAGGAAGCTTAGTTGATTTTGGTCTATACGTGATACACAATACAAAAGTGCTTCTTGAAAACAATACAGCTCCCTATTTCTATTTACCTAAACTAGAACACTACCTTGAAGCTCGCTGGTGGAATGAAGTATTCACATTTGCAGAAGACTACTTAGAGGTTCCAGTTGGAACTTTTAAAGCAACCGTATTAGTAGAAACCATTACCGCTAGTTTCCAGTTAGATGAGATTATCTACGAGCTCAAAGATCATATCGTAGGCTTAAACTGTGGGCGTTGGGATTATATCTTTTCCTATATCAAGAAATTTAGAAATCATGAAAACTTTGTGGTTCCTAACCGTGATCAGGTAGGTATGGATGCTCCATTTATGGATGCCTATTCAAAACTCGTGATACAACGCTGTCACAAACGCAATATTCTCGCCATAGGTGGTATGGCAGCTCAAATTCCAATTAAAAATGATCCTGAGGCTAATCAAGCTGCCCTCGATAAAGTCAAAAAAGACAAAGAACGTGAAGTTAAAAATGGTCATGATGGTACTTGGGTAGCACATCCTGCATTAGTAGCCATTGCGATGGATGTTTTTAATGAGCATATGCCTACCCCAAATCAGCTGCATGTAAAGAGAGATGATGTAACTGTAAGTGAACAGGATTTGGTTGCCATTCCTCAAGGAACAATTACCGAGGCTGGTGTCAGAAAAAATATCAATGTCGGTATTTTATACACTGAAGCTTGGCTTAGAGGTCATGGAGCAGTGGCACTGTATAACCTCATGGAAGATGCGGCAACGGCAGAAATTTCAAGAACGCAAGTATGGCAATGGCTTAAAAATGAAGTCACCTTGGACAACGGAAAAACTTTTAATCTCGATTATTATAAAGATCTACTAGATGATGAGATTGAAAAAATTATTAAAGAGCTAGGTGAGGAAAAGATGAAAAATTCCAAATTTCCACTAGCTATCGAATTGTTCAACAATTCAATACGTTCTAAAGAGTTTGTTGAATTCTTGACCCTTCCTGCCTACCAATACTTATAAAAAAAACAATCCTGCGATTGCGGCAACAATCTACAGGATCTCATTATTAAATCTCAATAACGTATAACAAAATTATGAAAAATCCACAACAACCCACGTACAACTCTGCACTAGAAACCGTAAAAAATTTGAAGCAGAAATATGGAGCAACTTGGGATGCTATTACCCCAAATAATGCTGCACGCATGATGCTTCAAAATAGATTTAAGACGGGTTTAGAGATCGCCGCATATACTGCGGGAATCATGAGAAAAGATATGGCTGCCTATGATGCAGATAATACTCAGTACACACAGTCTCTGGGCTGCTGGCACGGCTTTGTGGCGCAACAAAAAATGATTGCGGTAAAAAAACATCATAAAACAACTTCAAAAAAATACTTATACCTATCTGGGTGGATGGTAGCGGCACTTCGCTCTGAATTTGGACCGCTTCCAGATCAATCGATGCACGAGAAAACATCGGTGCCAAAATTAATAGAAGAGATTTATGACTTCCTCCGCCAGGCAGATGCGATTGAATTAAATGACCTCTTTAGAAGATTAGACAACGGAGAGGATGTGCAAGATCAGATTGACAATTATGAAACCCATATTGTTCCAATCATCGCCGATATTGATGCAGGATTCGGCAACGAAGAAGCAACTTACTTATTGACTAAAAAGATGATCGAGGCAGGTGCCTGTGCGATTCAGATTGAAAACCAAGTTTCAGATGCAAAACAATGTGGTCACCAAGACGGAAAAGTTACCGTTCCTCACGAAGATTTTATTGCTAAAATAAACGCTATTAGATACGCTTTCTTAGAACTAGGAATAGATGATGGAGTCATTGTAGCGCGCACAGATTCTGAAGGTGCTGGCCTTACTCAAAAACTACCTGTAAGCAAAGAACCGGGTGATCTAGCTTCACAGTACCTTGCCTTTGTAGATGCAGAGGAGATTAATATAGCTGACGCGAAAGAGGATGATGTCCTTATTAAACGTGATGGAAAACTAGTGCGCCCACTTCGTTTAGAAAACGGATTGTACAAATTTAAAGAAGGTTCAAACATAGACCGCGTGGTATTAGATTGTATCACCAGCCTTCAAAATGGTGCAGATCTACTGTGGATTGAAACGCCTACACCTAATGTAAAGCAAATCGCACATATGGTAAATCGCGTAAGAAAGGTAGTTCCAGATGCAAAACTAGTGTACAATAATTCCCCATCATTTAACTGGACACTCAATTTCCGCAATCAAGCCTATGAAGAAATGTGTGCAGAAGGAGAAAACATGACGGGATATGATAGAAATAACTTGATGGATGCACAGTATGACACTTCAGAGTTGTCATACCGAGCAGATAGAAACATCCGTTCATTTCAAAAAGACAGTGCTAGAGAAGCAGGGATTTTCCACCACCTCATCACCCTTCCTACCTATCACACCACAGCATTACACATGAATGACCTCACCGAGGGATATTTTGGAGATCAAGGAATGTTAGCCTATGTTCAAGATGTACAGCGACAAGAAATACGCAAATCGGTCTCATGTGTGAAACACCAGCGTATGGCAGGATCCGACTTAGGAGATGATCACAAGAGCTTTTTTGCTGGTGACAAAGCCCTTAAAGCTGGTGGAACTAAAAATACGTCCAATCAGTTTGAGGTAAAAGTCACCATAAACACTCCTAAAAAAGAAGTAGAAGTACTTGCGTAAACTACAATTTACTTAAATTTTGAAATGGTGGTCAGAGCTAAGGTTTTGACCACCATTCTTCTTAAAAACAATTTGCGTGATTTATTAAACTCCCATTTCATAGAAGTCATCGCCTTCTCTTTCACTATTGTCTATTCGTTTCCATAATTTTGTATAGAGATTTCCGCTTTCGCGAAAGCTAGATAAGTTTAACTATCAAATTATTTTATGCATAATCCTCAAGTAGCTCATTATATAAAGAATATACTTCAAAATTTTCCGTCAGATTGGCTCCATCTGACGACCCATCGCTTAGACATTTATGATGAATCTCAAGCCAAATCAGAATTTTTAGAAAAATTTGAGAATCTCTACAAAAAGAACACCACAGCTACATCAGCTCTGATTGATTTACCTACGGCTTATGATTATATCCGTTTAGGCCATCCTTTGTCTACTATTTTAGAATGGGCCTTTGCCAAATCTTTAAATATATCTCCAGAGGCAGTCATTAGTTTTTCTTCAGAAACTGTTCCCATATTAGCAGTTCTTCGTAAAAATTTACTAGATCATAAAAATACACAGCTTCTATACGTAGATAGCTTACCAAAGAGCTTTAATGAACTGTTGATTAAAAGCGTTTACGGTTATCATTTTGAAGTCAAGAAAATTGAAAATTCAACTAATATTCCCGCATTTGATGGTACTACTATTCTCATTTCAGACACCAAGGAACTTTCTCATTTCGCTTTAAGCGAAAAGGTGGACTGTCACCTACAACTTCACGAGGGATTGGGGAGTATACTTGTAATAGACACTAACGATAGCGAAGCATATATTAAGGATATACAACATGTAAGAAGAAGGGAAACCATTGCGATGACTCCTAGCAATGCACTCAAGGCGTTGAACAGTTTTATAAATCAACCTGTCGATCATAAGCTCTCTGATAAAACGAAAAAAAAATCACTTGTCAAGTCTTTATTAAAGGATATAACAAACACATCCACCTCTCCACTCGTTGCCTCAAGCGGACTTTCTATGCAGTATGCGATTATGATGGGTCTCGTAGATCACGCACATCATCATCACTCTGGAAAAGCGATTAAATTTGTTGTTCCACCCAATTGTTATGGAGGAACGAATGATCAAGCCAGACGCGTGGCTTCCGTAGCTACAAATGTGGAAGTTGTAGACCTACCTGTAGATGGTGATAATGACATGGTACAAAGTTTACATGATGTCTTATCTAAAATTGCACAAGAAGACGCTATTCCATACATCATTGCAGAGATTCCAACCAATCCTAGAGTTGAGGTGCCCAATCTTGAAGCACTACGAGATACGTTAGCCTTGGATCGTACTACGAGAAGCGGCACTAAAGCCATCGCTCCTTTATTTATTCTAGATCAAACCTTCTGTCCTAATGTATATTTTCTAGGAGAAGAAGACATTCTCTCTAGCGTAAAAGCCATTTCTTATGCCAGCGGGTCAAAATTTCCAAGTGGCGGCAAAGTAACGGCGGGCTATGTAGTTTCAAACGACAAGGCCGCCTCCATAATGACAACTCTTGAACAGCATCTATTAGTGTGCGATAACGAGGCTACTCCAGAGCAATATCATTATCTGGCTGAGCAATTACCTTCCATGAATGAGCGCATCGCTCAAGCCTATACAAACACAAGGGAGTTTGTAAATTTTATTGCTGAAGTCTTACCGAGTGCAAAAATTAATTTCGTTTCAGAAGAACTGGCACAAAAAGGGTTCACTCCTTCTGTTTTTTCGCTCGCATTGCCTACAAAAGGAAAGAGTCCAGAAGAGAAAGAATTATATAAGAGAGCGCTCAATCTGAAACTCATTAAATTGATGATTACGGAAATTCCTGAGGAAAGCAAATACTGTGTAAGTTATGGCCAACTTAAAGGAGTGTACTGGACCATTCCTGCAACGTCTACCCAAGGAACCACAAAAGAAGGTGATAAGGATTATATTGTGCGTGCCTCACTTTCTGCAAATATGGACTTAGAAAAGCACAAGGAGGTGTTTATGAAGTTCGTAAATAGCCTCTAATCCCACTTAAAGGGACATCGCTCCCTTAGTGGTAAAATATACAATCTGTTGTGTGCTTTCGCGAAAGCATACTACAATAAAAAATCCCAATATTGCTATTGGGATTTTGACTTTTACTCTAATTCTTCGGGTTTCATTTTGAAATCCTCCATAAATTTAGTTGTATAATTCCCTGCTACATAGTCTGGATGATCCATTAATTGTCTGTGAAAAGGTATAGTTGTCTTGATACCTTCTATCACAAACTCATCAAGAGCTCTCTTCATCTTACTTATCGCTTCTTCTCTAGTTTGCGCCGTTGTAATCAACTTTGCAATCATAGAGTCGTAGTTAGGTGGTATCATATAGCCACTGTATACGTGCGTATCTATACGTACTCCGTGACCTCCTGGTGCATGTAAATTTGTAATACGACCTGGAGAAGGTCTAAAGTCATTATAAGGATCTTCAGCATTAATACGGCATTCTATAGAATGTAACTGAGGGTAGTAATTCTTACCTGAAACAGGTACCCCAGCTGCAACAAGAATTTGCTCACGTATTAAATCGTAGTCAACTACTTGCTCTGTAATAGGATGTTCTACTTGTATACGAGTGTTCATCTCCATAAAGTAGAAATTGCGGTGCTTATCTACTAAGAACTCAACGGTGCCAGCTCCTTCATACTTGATAAACTCTGCTGCTTTAACAGCAGCATCACCCATACGCTCACGAAGATCATCTGTCATAAATGGAGATGGTGTTTCTTCTGTGAGTTTTTGGTGGCGTCTCTGTACAGAACAATCTCTTTCAGATAGGTGACAAGCCTTCCCTCTACTGTCCCCTACCACTTGAATTTCGATATGGCGTGGCTCTTCAATAAGCTTTTCCATATACATTCCGTCATTACCAAAAGCTGCAGCACTTTCTTGTCTTGCACCTTCCCAGGCTTTAAGTAAATCCTCTTCTTTCCAAACGGCGCGCATTCCTTTACCACCGCCACCAGCAGTTGCTTTGAGCATGACTGGATAACCCGTTTCAATAGCTAGCTTTTTACACTCTTCAAAATCTTCTATAATTCCATCAGAACCTGGTACGCAGGGTACCCCTGCTGCTTTCATAGTTGCTTTTGCAGTCGCTTTATCACCCATTTTTGAAATCATCTCTTCTGAGGCACCAATAAATTTAATATCGTGCTCCTCACAGATCTTAGAAAACTTTGCGTTTTCAGATAAGAATCCATAGCCTGGGTGGATGGCGTCTGCATTTGTGATTTCTGCAGCTGCAATAACATTTGACATTTTTAAGTACGACTGTGCACTAGGTGCAGGTCCTATACAAACGGCCTCATCTGCAAATTTTACGTGAAGGCTCTCACGATCTGCTGTAGAATAAACCGCTACCGTTTTGATGCCCATCTCCTTACAAGTGCGTATCACACGTAGTGCAATCTCACCACGGTTTGCAATCAGTATCTTTTTAAACATAGTGTTTAGCTTTTATTGTAGATGCTTGGCTTTATTTGATTACGCTTTAGCGAAAGCGTAACATTTTTCCAGCACTTCAATGATTAAAATACCCGCAAGGGATTATGATGGATCTACTAAAAATAAGGGTTGATCAAATTCTACTGGAGAAGAATCATCTACGAGAATTTTAACGATCGTACCAGAAACTTCACTTTCAATTTCATTAAAAAGTTTCATAGCTTCAATCACACAAAGAACGTCTCCTTCGGTAATTTTCTTACCTACTTCTACAAATGTAGGCTTGTCTGGAGATGGTTTTCTGTAAAAAGTTCCAATGATAGGAGATTTTACTGTGATATATTTTGAATTTTCATCCTCTGCTGCCGGAGCCATTGGAGTTTCAGCTGTTGGCGTTGAAGGTGCTTGCGCAACTGGTGCAGCTGCTTGCATAGGTTGCATTGCAGGCATTTGTTGCAAATAGGTAGTACCACCTTTGTCCTCTTCACCGGTTTTAATAGTGATTTTTACATCATCCATTTCCAGTTTTACTTCACTAGCACCAGACTTTGCGACAAATCTGATTAGGTTTTGAATTTCTTTTAAATCCATAGTTTTCTGAGTTAGTCAGTTTTGGTTTAATTGGAGTTATATGCCCATTTGAGGTAAATTGAGCCCCAAGTGAATCCGCCGCCAAAGGCTGCAAATATGATATTGTCTCCTTTTTTTAATTGTTTCTCATAGTCGCTCATCAGCAGTGGTAAGGTTGCCGATGTTGTATTTCCATATTTATGGATATTAATGAGAACTTTCTTCTCATCGAGTTCCATACGTCTGGAAGTAGCGTCTATAATACGTTTATTAGCTTGATGTGCAATTAAAAAATCTACGCTATCTCCAGTGAGATTGTTGCGTTTCATAATTTTATCGCTTACATCTGCCATATTAGATACTGCAAATTTAAAGACAGTTTTACCATCTTGAAATACAGTATGTTGTTTGTTGTCTACTGTTTGTTGTGAGGTAGGAAGAATACTTCCTCCAGCGTCAATCTTTAAAAAATCACGGCCAACACCATCTGAGCGTAAAAACTCATCTTGTAAGCCAAGTCCTTCTTCGTTAGGTTCAAAAAGCACCGCACCACCACCATCACCAAAAATAATACAGGTCGTTCTATCTGTATAATCTATGATAGAGGACATTTTATCTGCTCCTATCAGTAATATTTTTTTATAACGTCCAGACTCTATATAACTGGACGCTGTAGACATCCCATATAAAAAACTTGAACATGCCGCAGAGAGATCAAATGCAAACGCATTAACTGCACCTATTTGTGTAGCGGTGTAAACTGCTGTAGAAGCCACGGGCATATCAGGTGTTGCTGTTGCTACGATCACCATATCTATTTCTGCTGGATCAAGATTTTTCTTCCTTAATAAATCTTGAGCTGCTTTTATAGCTAGAAAGGAGGTTCCTTGTCCTTTTTCTTTTAGGATTCTACGTTCTTTTATACCCGTACGAGTAGTAATCCACTCGTCATTTGTATCGACCATTGTTGCTAGAATATCATTAGTTAAAACATATTCTGGAACGTATGCGCCCACAGCGGTAATTGCTGCTGAGATTTTAGTCATTTGCTTTGATTAGATTTGTTTCGTTTTTAATCAGTTTTGATTAAAAACGAAGGGGAAATTACTAAAAATTGATCAAAACTAGTTCAATATTAACTTTTTTTGCCAATTTTAAAGCATAAAAAAAACCCCCATTTAAATGGGAGTTCTATCTTCTTAAAAGTGAGACTTATGCCTCTACTTCTTCAGTTTTATCAATCACTACTTGCCCTCTGTAATACAACTTACCTTCGAACCAGTGTGCTCTATGATAAAGGTGTGCTTCTCCAGTTGTAGGATCTACAGCTATTTGTGGTACAGCAGCTTTGTAATGCGTTCTTCTTTTATCTCTTCTAGTTTTCGAGATTTTTCTTTTAGGATGTGCCATTACGTACTCTTATTTATCTGTTAATAGTTTTTTTAACGAATCCCATCTAGGATCTGTATCTTCTTTCTTTTCTTTTACTTCTTGATCTGGAATACTCAATTCCTCAAGTTTATCCAAAATATCTGATTTTAAAGTACCGTCTTGAACGCCTGGGTGAACCCTTTTGTTAGGCATAGATAATACAATAAGTTCATAAATATATTGAGCTACATTGATTTCAAATTCTCCATATGGAAGAATCAATATATCTTCAAACTCATCATTGAACTCGTGTCCAAACTTTACCACCAGTTCATACTCCCCATTAATAGGGTGCTCAAATGGCTCATTTGTGATGTCACAATTTACATTTACTGTTCCATCCACTTTAAAGTCAAATTCCATTAAGGTAGACTTCTTTGTTAAAAGAAGCATCGCCTTTACGTTTGACTCATTAAAGTCATCAAATTCAAAAAGATCAAAGAACGATTTTGTAATCGTGTATTCAAATGTATGCTCTCCTTCTTTTAACCCTACGTATTGTATGGTGTATGGTTTTAATCCTTTCATCACATCAGCCGTTTGGAGCGTGCAAAGATACATAATTTTTTATATTCCTAACACATAGATTAAATTAATTTACTTTAGTTTCTTTCTAAAATACTAACACTTAAATTAAATATTATTTTTTCTTAGCCGGTGGTCGCCCATCTCTTTCTCTACCTAGTCTCTTAGGAGAGACTTTGAGAACATTCTCTGTAAGCTCATGGTACTCTACTCTTTTTCTATAAATATGAATGGCTGAAAATACTGCTTGTCGAAAAGAGCTCGCATCTGCTTCACCTTTACCAGCAATCTCATAGGCAGTACCGTGATCTGGAGAAGTACGTATTTTATCTAATCCAGCAGTATAATTTACTCCTTTACCAAAGGACAAGGTTTTAAATGGTATTAATCCTTGATCATGATAAGCTGCTAAAATCGCATCAAAATTTTTATAATTTTGGGAACCAAAAAAGCTATCTGCGGCATAAGGTCCGTACACAAGTTTGCCTCTACTTCTCATCCTTTCTAGCGTAGGGATCAAAACTTTATCGTCATCATCCCCTATTACTCCATGATCCCCCACGTGAGGATTAATCCCCAGCACAGCTATTTTAGGCCTATCAATTCCAAAATCTTGCTGTAGCGTGTGATATAATGTTTGTACTTTTTTTTCTATAAGTTCAGGAGTAATTTTTGCAGCAACGTCTTTTACCGCAACATGATCTGTAAGCAACCCTACTTTAAGAGTATCAGTTATCATAAGCATCATAGCGTCACCTTCTAATTCTTGAGCTAGATAATCCGTATGCCCTGGAAAAACAAAATTCTCTTTTTGAATGTTTGATTTATTCACAGGAGCTGTCACAAGTACATCAATATCTCCATTTTTTAGCGCTTCAGTTGCTGCTGTAAAAGATTTTAGTGCGTAGTCTCCAGAAATATCAGTTGCTTCCCCCCAATTTAATGATACGGGCTCCTTCCATAAATTATAGACATTAATTTTATTTTCTACAGCTTTCGCGAAAGCGTCTATCCCATAAAAATCAAGCTGTATTCCTAATTGCTTTTTTATATAAGACATTGTCTTAGCGGATGCAAAAACTATGGGTACACAAAAATCAAACATAAGTGCATCAGAAAATGTTTTCATCACCACTTCTGCCCCTATACCATTTAAATCTCCTATAGAAATTCCCACCCTTACTTTTTGCTCCTTCTTCATAAGATGCCTCTTGCGTTTTGTATTTTTACAAGACAAAAGTAACCAAATTAAACCCATTTATGTTTACAGGTATCATAGAAGATCTAGCAACCGTAGTTTCGATTACAAAAGATCAAGAAAATGTTCATTACACCATTAAAAGTTCAATTACTTCAGAGCTCAAAATTGATCAAAGTGTTGCTCATAATGGGGTGTGCCTCACCGTGGTTGAAATAGACGGAGATCATTATGTAGTCACCGCGATTAAGGAGACATTAGAAAAAACAAATCTCATGGATCTGCACGAGGGTGATATAATCAATTTAGAAAGAGCGATGAAGCTAGGCGCTAGGCTGGACGGACATATCGTCCAAGGTCACGTTGATCAAGTAGGAACTTGTGTCGCAATAGGAAATGAGGAAGGAAGCTGGAGGTTCACTTTTGAATATGACACTGCCCTTAAAAATGTTACCATTGAAAAAGGATCTATAACTGTTAACGGCACTAGTCTCACGGTGGTAGACTCAAAAAAAGGCATTTTTAGTGTTGCCATTATACCTTATACCTATGAAAACACGGGTTTTAAAAACTTTGAATTGGGCTCAAAAGTAAATCTAGAGTTTGATGTTATTGGAAAATATGTCAAGCGACTTACCACTGGCTATTGAGAAACTTTTTTACTTTTAATAATATAATAGTATATACCCAAGAAAAGACCTAAACCTAAAAGCAAAAGTATATTTTCATCTAAAGGCATAGGCAACCCCACTGGCGGACCAGGGTCATTCATTCTTGAAGAGTTTGGTGGTGGTGGTGATTTTTGAGCATAGGCCAAGATGCCTATAAAATATAGAAACGTTGTTGTTATGAAATTTTTGAGTTTGGGGCTCATCATATTCAATCGTAATAAAAGTATATATTTAAAATAATTAATCCATTGATTTTAAATCTTAAGAAGTAAAACTACTTCTGTACTAACGAAAAAAATAGTAAAATTATATATGTTAAAAATTAATATTCTTACTAAATAAAACTCAACTTGAAGTAAGCGAAAATTTTCTACTTAAGCTGGTTAGGTAATTTTACTCAGAACTAATAAAAGAATTAATTTTTAATTTACAATATATTTTCCTAATATAGAAACACTATCATACTTACGCAAACAAAAAGCATGTGGTTTTGTTTTTAATTTAATGAAAAACAAAAAAATAGTTTACTTAAAAATCTATTGAAAAAGGAAAACCCCTTGCTTTGCAAGAGGTTTTAAGAAGTTGTGGTCCCACTTGGGCTCGAACCAAGGACCCTCTGATTATGAGTCAGATGCTCTAACCAACTGAGCTATGGGACCAGTAATAAAGAGAATTATCATTTCACGGAAACAAAATCACCTTTAAAACGGGTGCAAATTTAATACAAATCTTGAGCTAACCAAAGAATTTCCCAGCTAATTATCAATTTCTTGACACAACTCTATTAAGACACCACTAGCAGATTTTGGGTGTACAAAAGCAACCAACTTATTATCAGCACCCTTTTTAGGTTTTTCATTAAGCAATATAAAACCTTCTTTCTTCAAGCGCTCCATCTCAGCCAAGATATCTTCCACAGCAAAAGCGATATGATGAATACCTTCTCCTCGTTTTGCGATAAATTTAGCAATCGCACTATCTTCATTTGTCGCTTGTAGTAGTTCAATTTTATTAGGTCCGGTTTTAAAAAAAGAGGTATTTACCGCTTCGGACGCTACCGTTTCGATTTTATACGGCCGGACTCCCAATAATTGCGCGTATAAATTATTACCTACGTCAAGGTCTTTTACAGCGATACCGATGTGTTCAATTTTTTTCATATGAAAATGATTTATTCGCTTTCGCGAAAGCGTATTTTTATTAGCATTAATTCTAGCAACTCAAAAATAACACAATCTATAAAAAGCGTATTTTTGCAGTTATGGAATCAAATAGACAGAAAAAAGTAGCAGGTGTACTTCAAAAAGACCTTGCTGAAGTATTGCAAAATGCATTGAGAGATAGTGGAAAAGGAGGAATCATCGTTTCTGTTTCAAAAGTAAAAGTACCTACAGACTTATCTTTGGCTAAAGTGTACATTAGTGTGTTTCCTAATGATAAGGCTACAGATATTCTCACCGAAATTAACCAGGTAAAACCGATCATACGTCACGAGATATCCCAACGCACACGTCACCAATTGAGACGCATGCCTGAGCTACAGTTTTTTATAGATGATACACTTGAATATCTAGATGGGATTGAGCGTTCCCTTAAAAGAGAAGAAAATCCCTTAGAAGATCCTAGCCTACTTCCTCGTCGTAAAAAATCGTAAATGAGATTTCCCCTTTTTATTGCAAAAAGATATCTTATTTCTAAAAGCGGCACAAATGCCGTCAATATTATCACGCTTATTTCTGTAGTGAGTATCATTATAGGCACAATGGTTTTGTTTATTGTGCTCTCTGCATTTTCTGGACTAAAAGAATTTAATCTTTCTATCACCTCCGTTATTGACCCTGATTTAAAAGTGATTCCAGCCTCTGGAAAAACTATTACACTCACAAAAGAACAGGAAAACAATATATCTTCACTAGAAGGTATAGCTGCTTTTTCTAAAATAATAGAAGAGCGTGCATACCTTGAGTACGAAGGTAAAACAGCACTCGCCTTTTTAAAGGGAGTTGACGAGCATTATTTAGACGTGACGAATGTAGATAGCACGATTTTCTACGGGACTTGGCCAAGCATTGGGGAGCCAGAAGTCGCTATGGGATTTTTGGTTCGGAAAAAATTATCATTAAACGTGGGCGACTATGGAAGTCTCTTAAAAGTAATGACTCCAAAGCCAGGTACTGGCCAACTTACAGATCCTTCTCAGGCTTTCAATTCTTCAAAAGCAATTGCAAGTGGTGTTTTTCAAGCAGGAGAATCGCTAGATAACGATTATATTTTTACCAATATAGATTTTGTTGGAGCTTTGTTAGAATATCCTCTCGACAAGATAAGTAGCTTAGAAATTAAAATGAAAGAAGATGCAGATGAAGCACTTTTGCGTAATAATCTTAAAGAGGTATTCTCAGATGAAGTGATTATTAAGAATCGCATACAACTCAATGATGCACTTTACAAAATGCTCAATACAGAGAATCTTGCACTCTATTTTATTTGTACGCTAGTATTAATAATTGCCCTTTTTAGCTTTGTAGGAAGTCTAATTATGATCATTATAGACAAACGTAAGCACATTAAAACACTTAGTGACTTAGGCGCGAGCTTGCCCATGATACGCCAAACTTTTTTCACACAAGGTGCACTTATGATTGTTATAGGTGGCTTTATAGGTATCTTACTCGGCTCCATACTTATTTTGCTACAGCAACAATTTGGATTTATACCCATTACTGCCACCCTTCCCTACCCTGTTAAGTTTGAGGTATTAAATCTAGCAATTGTATTAGTGACTATTCTAGTATTAGGGTTGCTTTCTGCGCGGCTTGCCGCCACTAGAATCAATCAAAAGCTCATAGAAATCTCATAATCTTTAAACAAATTCATAGCCTGCAAATTCTTTCTCAATGAGATCCAGTGCTGCAAATACATCTTCGCTTTGGTCTGAAGTTACGAGTTTCATTCGGTATTCCTTAAAGTGGGGAATCCCTCTAAAGTAATTTGTGTAATGTCTTCTGGTTTCAAAAACCCCTAAAACTTCACCTTTCCACGCAATAGACATCTCTAGGTGCCTACGAGCAGCGGTAACTCTATCCTGTAAAGTAGGTGGTGACTTGTGAGTCCCCGTTTCCATAAAGTGCTTTACCTCGTTGAAGAACCAAGGATACCCTATACTGGCTCTGCCTATCATTGCGCCATCAAGACCATATTGATCACGCATTTCTACCGCTCGCTCTGGTGTATTGACATCACCATTACCAAAAACAGGAATATGCATGCGCTGGTTATTTTTAACCTCAGCAATGGGCGCCCAATCTGCATCACCTTTGTACATCTGTGCACGTGTACGACCGTGTATCGAAATTGCCGCACATCCCACATCTTGTAAACGCTCTGCAACCTCAACAATTTTTATACTATCGTGATCCCAACCCAATCGTGTTTTTACGGTCACAGGAAGTTTCGTGTGTTTCACCATGGCTTCAGTAAGGCTCACCATCAAATCTATATCCTTCAAAATTCCGGCCCCAGCACCCTTTGAAACAACTTTTTTAACAGGACATCCAAAATTGATATCAATAATATCTGGACCACTTGCCTCTACAATCTCTACACTGCGCAACATCGATTCTTCAACAGCTCCAAAAATTTGAATTCCTACAGGACGTTCCTTTTCATAGATGTCTAACTTCATGACACTTTTTGCAGCATCACGTATGAGACCTTCACTAGAAATAAATTCTGTATACACGACATCTGCCCCTTGCTCCTTGCATAAAGCTCTAAAAGGCGGATCACTCACATCCTCCATGGGTGCAAGTAACAATGGAAAATCTCCTACATCTATATCTCCTATTTTTGCCATCTCTGTGATCTCATTTTGAACTTCATTCTTCTAAAACTTATGAACGAGGTAGTAAAGTTTGCTTTACGCTTTCGCGAAATCGCAGTAAAGTACCTTACAAAGATAATTGGTTTTTATTTGTGTAAAAAATAGACTTACTTCTATTAAAATATATTATATAAAATTTTATTAGTCTTGAATGCCTGCCCTTTGAGTGCTATTAATTTACGTCTTATTTGTAATGAGATATGAATATGCTTTGATATCCCGTATATTTGCACCCTATTTGAGAGACTATGAAGAACATCCGAAATTTTTGCATTATTGCGCACATTGACCACGGTAAAAGTACATTAGCAGATCGGCTATTGGACGAAACGGGTACGGTTACAAAACGTGAAGCTCAAGCGCAATTATTGGACAGCATGGATTTAGAGCGTGAGCGCGGTATCACGATTAAATCACATGCCATCCAGATGGAATATGTATATGAAGGAGAAACATATGTTCTCAATCTTATTGACACACCAGGTCACGTAGACTTTTCTTATGAGGTTTCAAGAAGTATTGCTGCTTGTGAAGGTGCATTACTAGTGGTGGATGCCGCCCAAAGTATTCAAGCACAAACCATCTCTAACTTATACCTTGCACTCGAAAACGACCTTGAGATTATTCCCGTCTTGAATAAGGTGGATTTGCCAAGTGCAAACCCAGAAGAAGTGACGGACGATATCGTAGATCTTCTTGGTTGTAGGCCTGAGGAAGTAATTCCGGCTTCTGCTAAAACTGGTATTGGAATTAAAGAAATTCTTGCAGCGGTTATTGAACGCATCCCTGCTCCAAAGGGTAATGTAGATGAGCCACTTCAAGCACTAATATTTGATAGTGTTTACAATCCTTTTCGAGGAGTAGAGACTTATTTCCGTGTCATAAATGGAAGTATTAAAAAGAATCAACAAATAAAATTCGTTGCTACTGGCAACACCTACGGAGCAGACGAGGTGGGAACACTAAAACTTACTCAAGCTCCAAAACAAGAAATAAAAGCGGGTGACGTAGGCTACCTCATTACTGGTATTAAAGATGCACGCGAGGTAAAAGTAGGTGACACCATTACGGATGCAAAAAATCCAACGCAAAATGCGATAGCAGGTTTTGAAGATGTGAAACCGATGGTATTTGCAGGGATTTATCCTGTAGATACTGAGGACTATGAGGAGCTACGCGCTTCTATGGAAAAATTACAACTCAATGATGCTTCCTTAGTTTTTGAACCAGAAAGCTCTGCAGCGCTTGGTTTTGGTTTTCGTTGTGGCTTTTTGGGAATGTTGCACTTGGAAATTATTCAAGAACGCTTAGAGCGCGAGTTTGATATGACCGTAATCACTACGGTACCTAACGTATCGTATCACGCCTTTACGCATAAGAACCCTGATGAGATTATTTTGGTAAACAATCCCTCAGATCTTCCAGACCCATCGTCCATGAACCGTGTGGAAGAACCATTTATTAAGGCTACGATTATCACCAAATCTGATTTTGTAGGACCTGTAATGTCCCTTTGTATAGAAAAACGTGGCCAAATTGTAAGTCAGACCTACCTCACTACAGAGCGTGTCGAACTTACATTTGATATGCCACTGGCTGAGATTGTTTTTGACTTTTATGATCGTTTAAAAACGGTTTCTAAAGGGTATGCCTCTTTTGATTACTCTCCTATAGGGATGCGTGCTTCAAAACTTGTAAAGGTAGACGTACTTTTAAACGCACAACCTGTCGATGCATTATCTGCACTACTTCACCAAGACAATGCCTACGACATTGGGAAGCGCATGTGTGAGAAGTTGAGAGAACTTATCCCAAGACAACAATTTGATATTCCTATACAAGCTGCGATTGGGGCAAAAATTATATCTCGTGAGACGGTTAAAGCGCTACGTAAGGATGTAACTGCAAAGTGTTACGGTGGTGATATTTCTCGTAAACGTAAACTTCTTGAAAAACAGAAAAAAGGGAAAAAACGAATGCGTGCTGTAGGTAATGTTGAAATACCACAAGAGGCATTTATGGCCGTTTTAAAATTAAACGACTAATAATCAAAGGTTAGAATCATATTTTAAGGTGCTGTAGCAATACAGCGCCTTTTTTAAGATATGGAAAGCCGCAATTGTCGGAGTTATAGTGAGCGCTCTTTTCTACCTCTACTAAGAAATATTACAAAAGTGCTGTTGTTTAAGTTTTTTTTGCTTTCGCGAAAGCGGTATATCATTTCACTACACCAGCAACGTTTCTCTATTAAGGGTTAAGATTAATTTACAGGTGTTCACAATCTCTGAAATGCATATCTTTAATGGATAAACAGCGTTGTAATGGACAAACTGGTAAGCGTAAACTGGCTTAAAAAAAATATAGAAGACAACGGTCTAATTCTTTTAGATGCCAGTATGTATTTTGATCCATCAAAAACTATTCTAGGAGCGCAACATTTTGACATTAAAAATATCTTTAGCGATCCTGACAATCCGCTCCCTAATAGTTTCCCTAATCCAGAATATTTTCAACTCGAAGCACAAAAATTAGGAATTAACGATGATTCTACACTAATTGTTTTTGATGATAAAGGAATATTTACAAGCCCTCGGGTGTGGTGGATGTTTACGGTTATGGGATTTAAAAACATTGCTGTTCTAGATGGAGGTTCACCAGCATGGATAGCACAAAATTTACCGATAGCTGCAAAAACAATCAAAAGAAAGTACAAGGGTAACTTTAAGGTAAATTTTGACCCATCACAGGTCAAAAGCTACGCTGAGGTACTGACCAATTGTACAACTTCAACATATCAAATAATAGATGCACGTTCATCTGGAAGATTTTTAGGCCGCGAACCAGAACCTAGACCTCATTTACAAAGTGGTCACATACAGAATTCTATAAATCTTCCATATACAGATGTACTTAAAGATGGAAAATTTAAATCAACGTTGGAGCTGGAAAAAATTTTTAGCGAATTCAACCTTTCCGAGAGACCAATCATTTTTAGCTGTGGCTCTGGAATTACCGCTTGTATTATTCTATTAGCCTTAGCACTAATTTCTGATCATGAGCACTCTGTCTATGACGGTTCATGGACAGAATGGGCAGAAAAGCAGTCTTTAACTGTATGATAAATTGTTTGAGAATCAAGTATCTCAAAGCATTATAACGATAAAGGTAATTCACTAATACGTACGTATTCCCCAAATGGTATTCTGACATTTTTAAATCGATTATTTAATTCTACTGTAAATAATGCAATCACATCCAGTAAAACCTCCTCTAAAAAAAGCTTCTTTTAAATCTAGATTAAAAAAGTGTGCTTTTTTGTTAAATTAGACAGCTTACATATTTACATCGACAAACTACACATATTTCACTGTATTATTGGTGTTTTTACAATGTTAGCCTTTGAGTTTTTAAAATTTTTTACCCTCATAATCAAATAGTTATGTGATTACGAATTTATGAGAGTTATAAGTACCATAAAGTTTCTTTGCAAAGAAATATTATATTTACAAAAGCTTTAGGGCAAAAATATTCAAGACTGTTGTAATTGACTTTTAAATAATCAATTATGATTTGGGGTGAAAGCCAAGCATTTATGCTTGGCTTTCTTTATGAGATAAAATCAAAAATCTTTCAAAATGAAATATCCCGGCAGAAAGCCCTTTTGTATTTTTATACTAAATACTAACGAACACCTTTTTTAACCTATAGTTTTTCAATAGTAGTAATTCTGTTTGAATAAGGTTAAAACTAAATGGTAATACCATGTTAAAGCCAATTGAAAAAAAAGCAGCAAATAGTAAATTGCTAGCTATTTTCTACACATTATGATCTCTCCTGCAGTTCCTATCAATGAAAAATCTCGTTTAGAGGCATTATACTCTTATAATATCTTAGATTCAATTCCTGAGGAAGAGTATGATTCTATTACTAAGTTAGCATCTGCAATTTGTGGAACTCCTATTTCAATTATAACTATAGTGGATGAAGAGAGACAATGGTTCAAATCAAACTTAGGCCTCGGCGGAACCAATGCACCAAGAGAATTAGGATTCTGTTCTCATACGATTTTAGATACGGAGGAACCTCTTGTTGTAAAAAATGCACCACAGGACGAAAGATTTAAAGACAACCCCTTTGTAACCGGTCCTGCAAAACTAGAGTTTTATGCTGGGGTTGCTTTAGTAACAAAAGAAGGGCATGCTCTAGGCACATTATGCGTACTCGACAACGCACCACGAGAGATCACCCCATCACAAATTGAAGCTCTAGATATTCTTGCAAAGCAAATAGTACAACTCCTCGAACTAAGGAAAAGTGTTGCAGAATTATCAAAATCAAAAGAAGAACTTAAGCAATCTCTTGAGAATTTAGATGACTTTGCAAATATTGTCGCACATGACATACAAGCCCCTGTGCGTAATATGGGTCAATTTGCAGATATTATTGCTGAAGAATATGAACAGCTACTAGATGAAGAAGGGAAAGTTATGTTGAAACTCATGAGTGAAAATGCTGTAAATGCGAGAGAATATATCTCTGGCGTTTTAAAGTACAGCAGAGCTACTCATATATCACAGCTAGAAAAAACGAAGGTCGACCTTAATCTATTTTTCAAAAAACTAGTACAGTTAACTGATATTCCACATCATATAACAATTGTAGTTGATAAAAACCTTCCGCAATTGACTTTCTCAAAAATTGCCCTACAGCAAATTTTCAATAACCTTATTTCCAATGCAATTAAGTATAACGATAAAGAAGTAGGCACAATTAAAATCGTTGCTTCTCAAGATGATAAAAACGATCATATTTCTATCATAGATAATGGAAGAGGTATCCCAGACCATATGTTAGATAGGATTTTCGATATTTTTGTAATGGTCGATGATGGAGATGCTGTAAAAAAAGGAAGTTCGGGAATAGGATTGTCTATTGTTAAGAAAATTGTTAGAAGAATGAATGGCGTAGTGAGTCTACAATCTAAAGAAGGTCAAGGTTCCACTTTCACAGTTTCTTTACCTCGAGATTAGCAAGTATATTTCTGTTTATCCATTACTTTTCTAAAATGGAAATCTTACAACCCTATGAGAAATTTTCTTGCAACAAAAAAAGAATAATTTATAGATTATCTCTTGTCGCATTTCTATTAGTTATCAACACGCTTAAAGATTCCCATCACATCTTCTTACATTTGAGTTTTTGCAATCATTCGCTTTCGCGAAAGCGGAATTCAAAATTATTTCTACGTGACTAACACTACTGAAAATACCCAAAAAAGATTATTCCTTCTTGATGCCTATGCATTGATATTTCGAGGCTATTATGCCCTTATAAAAAACCCAAGAATCACGAGTACAGGGATGGATGTAAGTGCCATTATGGGATTTACAAACAGTCTTTTTGATGTGATTAAGCGTGAACGTCCAGACCATCTCGCAGTAGCATTTGACAAAGGAGGTAGCTCAGCAAGAGTGGAAGCTTTTGAAGACTATAAAGCAAATCGTGATGAAACTCCAGAAGCGATACGCGTTGCTATACCTCATATACAAGAGATCTTAAAAGCGATGCACATTCCCATCATTGAACGAGAAGGTGTGGAAGCAGATGACCTTATTGGCACCTTATCAAAACAAGCCGAAAAAGAAGGCTATAAAGTGTATATGGTCACTCCAGATAAGGATTATGCACAGCTAGTCTCAGAAAACATCTTTATGTATAAGCCTGCTCGTATGGGTAATGGTATCGAGATCTGGGGAATCCCAGAAGTTAAAAAACGTTTTGAAGTAGAGCGTCCAGAACAGGTAATAGACTATTTGGGGATGATGGGCGACGCGTCAGACAATATTCCTGGTTTACCAGGGGTAGGTGATAAAACTGCAAAAAAGTTTATCGCCGCCTACGGCTCTATGGAAGGCTTACTTGCAAACACAGATAAGCTTAAGGGAAAGATGAAAGAGAAAGTGATCGAAAACGCGGAGCTTGGTCTTTTATCAAAAAAGCTAGCTACGATCATGCTGGACTGCAATGTCACTTTTGATGCAAAAGATTACGAACTCTCAGAACCCGATGCTGAGGCAGTCGCAAAGAAATTTGATGAGCTTGAGTTTAGACGTATGAAGGATCAATTTGTCAAGATATTTTCTGGCGAAGCAGATCAAGGTACCCAAGTATCTTCTACTCCAAGCGCAAAAAAAGCCGCGGCATCCCAAGCTGGTGCTGGACAATTTTCATTATTTGGCGGTGATGGTGGCGCGACTGCCGATGCTGTTTCTGAAGCTTCTACTCGTAAAAACCTCAAAGACACACAGCATTTTTACCAAATTGTCGATAGTCCGCTTGCGCGAAAGTTATTCCTCCAGAACCTTCTAAAACAAAATTCCGTTTGTTTTGACACAGAAACCACCGGACTCGATCCACTAGTTGCAGAACTTGTGGGTATTGCGTTTTCATGGGAAGCTGGCAAGGGGTATTATATTCCGTTTCCTGAAGACAGAACTGAAGCCCAAGAACTTATTGAAGAATTACGCCCTTTCTTTGAAGATTCTTCCATTGAAAAAATTGGTCAGAATTTAAAGTACGATATTAAAGTATTAGCTAAGTATCAGATCACTGTCAAAGGGAAACTCTTTGACACCATGCTCGCCCATTACCTGATCAATCCAGATATGCGACATAATATGGATGTGCTTGCAGAAACCTACCTGAACTACACTCCAGTTTCTATTACGGAGCTTATTGGTAAAAAAGGGAAGAATCAAAAGTCGATGCGCGATGTACCCGTGGCAGATCAAACAGAATATGCGGTAGAAGATGCAGATATTACCCTGCAGCTCAAGCAGCATTTTGAAAAAGAACTAGAAGAAGCTGGCACCCGTAAATTATTTGATGAGATTGAGATTCCCCTACTTCGTGTGCTAGCAGCGATGGAAGTGGAAGGAATAAATTTAGATGTAAATTTCTTGCAAAGTCTATCTGGCGATCTTAATGCTGATATAGAACGACTCACTTCTGAGATTTTTGAAGAAGCGGGAGAAGAGTTTAATATTGGTTCGCCAAAGCAATTAGGCGAAATTTTGTTTGATAAAATGAAGTTGGTAGATAAACCTAAGAAAACAAAAACAGGTCAGTATTCTACAGCAGAAGATGTGCTCTCCTACTTAGCAAAGGATCACGAGATCATACAAAAGGTACTCGATTATCGGGGCCTTTCAAAATTAAAATCAACTTATGTAGATGCGTTACCAGAGCAAGTTGCTAGCGATGGTCGTGTGCATACAGATTATATGCAAACGGTAGCTGCAACAGGACGTCTGAGTTCTAATAATCCTAATTTACAGAATATCCCAATTCGTACAGAAAGAGGGCGTCAAGTACGTAAAGCATTTATCCCAAAAGACGACAACCACACCCTACTCGCTGCCGATTATTCTCAAATAGAACTACGTATCATAGCTGCATTGAGCGAAGAAGAAAATATGATACAAGCTTTTACAAATGGAGAAGATATTCACGCGAGTACCGCTGCAAAAGTTTTTAACGTACCCATTGATGAAGTGACTCGTGAACAGCGAAGTAATGCCAAAACGGTAAATTTTGGAATCATCTATGGAGTATCTGCTTTTGGGCTTTCCAATCAAACAGATCTATCTCGTAGTGAAGCAAAAGAATTGATAGATAACTATTATAAGTCCTACCCAAAACTACGTAACTACATGAGCGAACTCGTAGCATTTGCTCGCGAGAATGGCTACGTAAAAACAGTTTTAGATCGCCGTCGCTATCTAAACGGTATCAACTCAAGCAATGCAGTAGTGCGAGGCGCAGCAGAGCGTAATGCTGTAAACGCCCCTATTCAAGGAAGTGCAGCAGATATTATCAAGATTGCAATGATCAATATTTTTGAGAAGCTAGAAAACAGTAATTATAAAACAAAAATGCTGCTTCAAGTGCACGATGAATTAGTCTTTGATGTTCCTAATGACGAGCTAGACGCCATAAAAGTATTGATACAATCAGAGATGGAAAATGCATTTAACATGACTGTACCCCTGGACGTTGAAGTTGGGATAGGACAGAACTGGCTGGAAGCGCATTAACCCCCGTATTAATCTTTACAATATCAACAATCACGTAGGGTTTAAAAGTTTTATGAAAAAAAAGTAAGGGCTATATATTTAAATGATAAATAAAAATTTTGGATTTTATTGTAAAGAATGATTTCTATTATCGTCCTAAAGGTTTCAAAAAATACAACCTTATGAAAAAAATGAAAATTACGCTGTGCATCCTTATTACTGTGATGAGTTTTGTTTCCACCTCTCAAGCCCAAGGAATTCTCGATGGTTTTGCAGTTCCTAAAGGAGAACTTTCTATAACAGCCTCTTATACAAGAAGCACTTTTCACGAATTTTATGTAGGTGAAGAACTTACAGGACCTGTTCCTGCTCATGAAGAAATAGACCAAAATATTTTTAGCCTCTACGCAAAATATGGAGTAAATGACAAGTTTTCTTTTATCCTTAGTTTACCATATATCTCTGCTCAAGGAAATGGTGTAGCAGACCCCGTTAACGGAGAAACAGACATATCGGACTTTCAAGACATAAGTGTGTACGGTAAATATTTACCATATACGGCAGGTCTTCCTGGTGGTAAACTTGCTATAGTTACTGGTGCTGGCGTTTCTTTTCCCTTAGGTTATGAACCTAATGGGATCCTTTCAGTAGGAAGTGGTGCTTTTACGACTAATTTTCACGCAGGTTTTCACCTACAGGCAGATAGTGGTATTTTCACAACTCTTATTGCTGGTTACAGTTTGAGAAGTGATGCAGATGATAATTTTAATGTGCTAGCAACAGGAGATTTTGACGTGCCAAATGCGTTTTTGCTTTCTGGAAAATTAGGGTATGCCGCTTCAAAATTCTATGTAGAGGGATGGGTGGATTATCAATCATCTACTAGCGGTATAGACATAAACGATGCAGATTTTGGTGGAAGATTTCCCGAAACCAATGTAGAATATACACGTCTAGGTGCTACTGTGTACGTACCAGTGACATCAACAATAGGTTTAAGCGCTGGATACGGTACTGTGGTAGATGGTCGTAACTTAGGAGATGCAAACAACATTAGTGGTGGAATTACTTTCAATCTAGATACTAATAAATAAATTACTCCAGATTTAATAAAAGTCCTTAGGAAAATTTAATAAGCTTCTGCGAGATTGTAGCTTAAAACCCCAAACTTCAATCATAGAAGTTTGGGGTTTTTTTTAAGCTTACTCATTTATAACACAAATCGATACGTCCACTTTACTAAAAAGGTATTTCTAATTTGCTGCCCTAGAATTTGACTATTTGCAGCTTCAAAAAGAGATTCATCAATGGAGGCTCCACCTTCTATTCCCTGTGACCACACTAAAAATAGTTCAGATCCTGGAATATATTCCCATCTTGCTACAAGGTTTGATCGGAACTGGACAAAGTTAAAATCTGGCTTAGCAAAGGCATAATCTGCGTTACCATCTTCATTTTCATCTATGTTAAACACTCCTTGATCTTCAGAAATCTGATTATCTGTATACCAGTCCACACGTTGATTTAGATCTTTGTTATCACTATCTACTACATAATTAAAATTAGAATAGGTTCCTTTTGCTATAAAGGGTTGTGCGTAGTATTGTATCGTAAAGTTTGGATTTATATTGTAATTCACACGCAAGGTAGTACTTAGTGTTTCTTGATCTATTTCTCCTGTGATATAACGGGTTCCATAATCTACGGGAGCATAAGATTGCTGGGATACATATTGTGTTTTATTGGGGTTGATCTCATATTGGGTGCTTAAATTGAGACTCAATGCATCTAGTGGTTGCCAGTTTAAACGTAGCTCGTAACGCTTTAGGCTAAAGTTATCTTGTTTTGCCTGAGAATAAACATATCCAGCAATTGCAGAAAACTTTTTACGTTGATCTGTTCCTGCGAATAAGAATCCAAAATTTTCTTCGGCAAATGCCCATCGCGGTCCTCCTCGCAAATAACTATTTATAAAAATACGTGGCTTATGCGCTCCTCCTACTTCTGTAAACCAATTATTTTTCCAATTGATATTACCATTTAACTGGTATTGAATTCGGTTATAATTCCCCTCAAAATCAAATTGTGTGGTTTGCTCAAAACCAACGTTTGCCTGCCTATACCAAGAAGTCGAGTTATTCCAAAAACGACGTACGTTTGCAAACTGCACAATACGATCTGCACGACGTAAAAAGCCTATGTCATTAAGCTCTAGCCCCGGTGACCTCCAGTTCCCTCCCAACTCATACCTCCATTTACCGCTATTACGACCCGCAGCGAGATTTCCGCCTGTACCAGACAGACTTGTGGCATTTTCATCTACTTCAAGATGACTTGCATCTACACGCTGGTATAAATGCGTGAGCGATGTTTGTGTATTAAGGAGCGCTTGTGGATCCCCATTAACCCGACTTATAATCCCCCTCCCTTCTATATAATACTTACGATTATTCCAGTTGTGTCTAAAGTCTACTCCGCCACTATATGCTTGCGCGTGTAGAAAATCTAGACCGCGCTCCATGTTTCTATGTGTACTAGTAAATATTCCTCCTACAAAGGAGTTGCGGTCATTAAAATCTTTCTGAACTCTTCCCACAAAATAGTTAGTGAGTGGTTCTACTAATTCCCTGCGCTTTGTACCTAATTCATTTATTTGTGCTAATGGCTGAGTGATTTCTTCACGCGTATTTAAATCTATTTCTGCATACTCTTTTGCTGTCACACTCTCTAACACGCCTATAGTCCAACCATCTTTCGTTTTACCGCTAAACTTTGCCGCACCAAGAATGGTTGAGTTATTAGGGAAATCTTCAAACTCTGCTTTACTCCCATCTCTGGTGGTATAACCTTGTGGTGTACGCCCTATACGTCTTGGAAAGAATACATTATCAGATCCACCACCTACTCTAAAATCAAAGACACTTTTATTTTCTACAAAGAATGGGCGACGTTCTTGAAAGAATATTTCAAAACCATCAAGTGCAATCGCTCCAGGATCTGCATCTACTTGTCCAAAATCTGGATTTACCGTAAGATCAAGCGTTAAATCGTTTGTAATCCCAATTTTTGCGTCTAGTCCTACATTCCCACTAAAATCATCTCCATCTCTAAAGGGGTTTCCACCCTCCTCTTCATACGTATTGTATTGCGCCAGTGCATAAGGTTGAATTTCTAATTGCTTTTGGGGTTTAATACCTTTAATGCCTCTCAATTCTCCAAATTCACTCACCCATCCTGGAGGGTTTGCTGGCAGTTCCTGCCAGGTAGAGCGTTCTTCATTTGCAAAGTACCGTCGGGTGGACTGTATACCCCACAGCTGTTCATCTTCTGCACTAAAGCGTAATTGACTGAGTGGTATGCGTATCTCTGCGGTCCATCCTTCTGTATGATATGCAGTGGCGAGGTACCAGATAGGATTCCAGCTGGAGTCAAAATTACCATTGTTAGAAATAAACTCATCCCCTTTGACTCCAGATGCTGAGGCTGTAAATGAAAAACCTGTACGGTCATCGTTATAACTATCAATATTTATCTCTACCCAGTCGCCTGGAAAATCATCTCTTCTTCCTAGTCGTTTTTCGATTTTAGACAAATCACTTTCATAACATAAAAACGCTACATATAAGTTTTTGTCATCATATGTGATTTTCATTTTGGTTTGTTGCGTAGGGGGCTTACCTATATCAGGTTGAAATTGTGTATAATCTGTAGACCATGGCACGGCTTCCCATGCTGTATCTGCAAGGTCTCCGTCTATAGAAGGAGCTGTTCCTTGTACCGCTTTAGTGGTATAGACCTTACGTTCAATAATAGTTTCTGTAGAGTCTTCCTGTGCATGTAGCGTTATGCAAAAGAATAATGAAAGCATGCTGAATGCTCTTAATGAATGAGTGGTTAGTAACATTTAAATAATTTTGATTGATGTATTTAAAAGACGGACCAAGCCAATCTGTGTGACACTAATCACATATTTTTAAGAGTACATTAACAAATAAAAGGAAATAGTACGCTTTCGCGAAAGCGTAAATTGCTATTTTTTTGATTGGAGAAATTGAGCTAAAAGACACTTTTTGTGCTATTTGATTACTTATAAATAGGGTTGATAAAAAAGACATTAAAATATAGTGGCTCAGCTATTTGGTAGCTGTAAAAATAATTGTACTTTTGCAGACCCGTTTTTAGGCGGGAAATGGAATGTTTAATTAAAATTAATTAGTGTGGACGCATTAAGTTACAAAACAGTATCTGCAAACAAAGCTACCGTAAACAAGGAGTGGGTTTTGATAGATGCAGAAGGACAGACGCTAGGACGTATGTCTTCTATCGTAGCTAAGTTTTTACGCGGTAAGTACAAGCCTAGTTTTACACCTCACGTAGATTGTGGAGATAACGTTGTTATCATCAACGCTGCAAAGGTGCAATTATCTGGAAACAAGTGGACGGAAAAATCATACATCCGTCACACTGGATATCCAGGTGGGCAACGTAGTCTTACAGCAAGAGAACTCTACGACAAAGATCCAACACGTGTAGTAGAAGCTGCCGTGAAAGGAATGTTACCAAAAAACAAATTGGGAAGTGCTATCTTCCGCAACCTTAAAGTGTATGCAGGAGCAGAGCATGAGCAGGAAGCGCAGAAGCCACGTACCATTAACCTTAACGAAATTAAGTAATGGAGACTTTACACAAAATCGGTCGTCGTAAGACTGCAGTAGCTCGTGTTTACCTTTCTGAAGGAAAAGGAAACATTACTGTAAACAAAAAGGAACTAAGCAACTACTTCCCTACAGGTACCTTACAGTACAAAGTAAACCAGCCGCTTGTTTTAACAAACAATGAAGGGAACTTTGACATCAATGTAAATGTATACGGTGGTGGTATCACAGGTCAAGCTGAGGCTATCAGACTTGCTCTTTCTAGAGCAATGTGTGAACTAGACGAAGAAAACCGTGGGATCCTTAAACCTGAAGGACTTCTTACTCGTGATCCAAGAATGGTGGAGCGTAAGAAATTCGGTCAGAAGAAAGCACGTAAGAAATTCCAATTCTCAAAGCGTTAATATTTCGCTTCACTCTTATCTGGCGCAATCTGGTACGAGTAGAATTAGAATTGATTACTATTTAAAATTTAAAATTAATTGAAATGTTGTCGTTGCTTGGTTCGCTTTCGCGAAAGCGTAAAATGAATCAAGGTTAGTTTAGCATCTAAACCCCGACGAGTTCGGAGTTGCTACTATTAATTTCTCAACGGAACGTAAACTATTACAAAAATGGCAAACAACATCGAAATAAAAGATTTGCTTGATGCAGGAGTTCACTTTGGACACCTCACAAGAAGATGGGATCCTAACATGGCACCGTATATTTATATGGAGCGTAATGGGATTCACATTATCAATCTTTACAAAACTGCAGCAAAAATTGAAGAGACTTGCGAGGCTCTTAATAAGATTGCTGCTTCTGGTAGAAAAATACTCTTTGTAGCTACCAAAAAACAAGCTAAAGATATCGTAGCTGAAAAAGCGCGTAACGCAAACATGCCGTACATCACAGAAAGATGGCCTGGTGGAATGCTTACAAACTTTATCACCATACGTAAAGCGATTAAGAAAATGCAAACAATTGACCGTATGAAACAAGATGGTCGTTTTGATACACTTTCTAAAAAAGAGAAACTACAGATGAATCGTCTTCGTGAGAAGCTTGACAAAAACTTAGGTTCTATTGCAGATATGACTCGCCTTCCAGGTGCATTATTTGTGGTAGATATTAAGAGAGAGCATATCGCGATTAAAGAAGCTCAGAAATTAAACATTCCAATATTTGCGATGGTAGATACAAACTCTGATCCAAGAGAAGTAGACTACTTAATTCCATCTAATGATGATGCTTCTAAATCTATCGATAAAATCGTAGGATACGTTTCTAACGCTATTTCTGAAGGTCTTGCAGATCGTAAGGCTGGAAAAGATGCCGCAAACGAAGGTTCTGATGCTCCTAAAGCTAAGAAAGAAGCTAAAGCTCCTAAAGCCAAAGCTGAAAAAGCTGCTGTAGCATCTAACGAAGAAGAAGAGTAAACCTGTTAAAGATTACAAAAAAGTCGTCTACTTCTTTTCTTCATTGAAAATGAATGGACGACTTTTTTTGATTTTACTAATTTAATAATAAGATTCTCGCTCACACGAGAATGGTAATAACATATTTATTATGGCAAACATAACCGCCGCAGACGTAAAAAGATTAAGAGAAGCTACTGGAGCTGGAATGATGGACTGTAAAAAAGCCCTCGTTGAAGCAGAAGGTGATTTTGATAATGCAGTAACTGTACTTCGTAAGAAAGGACAAAAAGTTGCAGAAAAGAGAGCAGATAGAGATTCTTCTGAAGGTGTTGTTGTAGCAAAGATTAATGCAGACAATACTCGTGGCGTTGTCGTATCACTTAATTGTGAGACTGACTTCGTAACAAAGAATGATTCTTTTGTGGAGCTCGCAAATAAAATGGGGGACATCGCGCTTTCTGTAAATTCTAAAGAAGAAATGCTTGCTGCAGACTTTGACGGGATGACTGTTGCAGATAAGCTTATTGAACAAACTGGTGTGATAGGTGAGAAAATTGAGATAGGTGGGTATGAAACACTAGAAGCGCCATTTGTAGGTTCTTATGTACACGGTAACAAGATAGGTGCGCTTACAGGTCTTTCTGAAGCTACAGCTAATGCTGAAGAAATTGCTAAGAGTGTCTCTATGCAGGTTGCTTCTATGGGAGCGTCTACACTTTCGTACAAAGATTTTGATTCTGCTTTTGTAGCGTCAGAAACAGAAGCACGTATCGCTGCGATCGAAAAAGAGAATATTGAATTAGGGCGTCTTGGAAAAACTCAAAAGAACGTACCACAATACATCTCTATGTCACAACTTACTCCAGAAATACTAGCAAAAGCTGAAGCTGACATTAAGGAACAACTTGCTGCCGAAGGAAAGCCTGAGAAAATTTGGGATAATATCGTACCTGGAAAAGTGGCTCGTTTTGTGGCAGATAACACCACTATGGATCACGAAAAAGCGTTACTTGACCAACGTTTTATTATGGACGAAAGCAAGAACGTTGCAGAGTATGTCGCTTCTAAAGGTGATGCTTCTGTAGTTGCATTTAAAAGAGTTTCTCTAGTATAATTACTTACCTCTTTATCAATATCTAAACGCCTCCAATTGGAGGCGTTTTTTATTGTTCAAATATATTGCTCGCTTACATAAAATTTTAACTGCTTATCAAGTTTATTGCTTAACCATAACATATTCCCCAAAAGGAATATCAATATCATCTGGGGCAGATGGATCTTGAGAAAGCCAAGCCCCATCCCTTACGAGTACTTTTAATTTTTCCATACCATTTTCTATAAAATGTCTGATGATTAATTTGCCAAACACTCTTGTATAGTTATCGTGAACTATATCCAAACCTAAACGTTTTTCATTTTCAGCACATTCTTCACATTGAGGTGTGTTATACTTTGTCATAATATTCATTCCTGTAATTTTATGATTATTTCCTTGAATGCTAGGATTATCCATAAACACTAAGGTATTTGCAAGTTCTAGACCATTATAAACATACTTATATTCTCCAACCAATAAATCCTTTGTATAACCACCACTAGATTCTATATTTTCTTCTTTTTCAAACACAAAGATTAATTCGCTATTTGTAGCAGAGTCTTCCCATTTCCATTCGCCTTCATAAATATTAAAATCATTATCGACATCTTTATAATATCTAGCCAAGGAAGGTTAATCTTCCGGTCCATTATATATTGGTTCAATATTCTGTGCTACACAAGATAGTAAAGGGGTGATAAATAAAAGTATATAGAGGTATTTCATTGTTAACTTAAAAAACTACTGCTTCACCATAACATATTCCCCAAAAGGAATATCGATATCATCTGGTGCATTTGGATCTGAAGAAAACCAGGCCCCATCCCTTACGAGTACTTTTAATTTTTCCACACCATTCTCCACAAAATGACGTAAAATTAATTTCCCCTCAACACCATCATAATTGTCGTGCTCTAAATCCATCGATAAGCGTTTCTCATTTTCTGCACACTCATTACATTGAGGAGTGTTATACTTAGTCAATAGATTAACACCTGTTATTTTATGATAATCACCTATAATATTTGGGTTACTCATAAATGGTAATGTATTAGCCAATTCTAAACCGTTGTATGTATAAAGATATTCTCCTACTAACAGATCATATGTATATTGATTAACACCATCATCTATGCTTGTTTCCTTTTCGAATATAAATATTAACTCACTATTTGTATTTATGTCTTCCCACTTCCATTCGCCTTCATAACTATTAAAATCATTATTAATATCTTTATAGTAGTCTCCTGAATTAGGTACAAAAACACTCTCATCACTATCATAAGGTACAATAGTTTGTGCACCACAGGATAATAAAGGGGTGATCAATAAAAGTATGTATAGCGTTAGATTTTTCAAAAATGTGTATTACTGTTTTACCATAATATACTCTCCAAAGGGGATGTCAATATCATCTGGTGCAGATGGATCTTGAGAAAGCCAAGCCCCATCTTTAACGAGAACTTTTAATTTTTCAATACCATTTTCTACAAAATACCGTAGTATTATTTTTCCAAAAACTCCATCATAATTGTCGTGCTGTATTGTTAAATCAATTCGTTTTTCGTTTTCAGTACATTCATCACATTGAGGAGTATTATATTTAGTTAAAAAATTGACTCCTGTAATTTTATGACTATTTCCCTGGACATTAGTATTGTTTATATTTATTAAAGTATTAGCTAATTCCAAACCATTATATATATATATGTATTCCCCTACTAAGAGATCATATGTATAGTCATTGATTCCATCATCAATATTGACTTCTTTTTTAAAGGCAAACCTTAATTCACTATTTGTAGCGATATTTTCCCATTTCCATTCGCCTTCATATATATTAAAATCATTATTGGTGTCTTTGTAATAATCTCCAGAATTAGGTACAAAAATACTTTCATCACTATCATAGGGAACAATGGTCTGCGCACCACAGGATAATAAAGGGGTGATCAATAAAAGGATATATAGTTTTTTCATTGTGTTTATTTTTAATTACAGACTTCTTGCGCCAGTGTTTCTTTATTTATTTTATTCCAATCTGTGATAAAGTGTTGCCCATCTACCGTGGCTTCATACAAGGAGATTTCTAGATCAAACTCACCTAAAATATCATACATTGTTCTCATTAGCTGGTTTTGTGAGGCAGTTTGCCCAAATTGACGCTCTAATTTTTGATATTTTTTTTCAAATTGTTTTTGGAAATTAAGTCCAAAATTGTCGTTATAAAGATCCGTTAATGTTTCCAGTGCTTCTTGATTATCAAATTTTATGGCAAAAGCCTTGCCATTATAGGTCAAAAAGAAGGAGAAGGTATTAAAATCGTCACTTCCTGCTTGGTTGTAGGAATTTGCTATTTGTGCCAGCTGTAATATATCACCTCCAGAAAACATACCAAAAGGGTTACAGCCCTCACCACCTTGTGGGTGAGTATGAACCGCTGCATAAGTCAAACCGTTTGTTCTTATCGTAATTTCTGTACAATCTCCCTGCGCCTCAAAAATCTCTCCAGAAACATCAAGTCCTGTGGTAGGGTCTTTTCCCATTTTAAAAGCTTCTTCATTATTTTCATTGGATGTTAATAATTGTTTAAACTTTAATCTGTTTTGTGAGTTATCAATTGTTATATTATTTAAATTTTCACAAGGAGTTTCTCCAACTGTTTCCTCATCCACAATAATTATATCCTCTTCTGGACAATCTTTACTAAGACCTTTAGACATGGACTTCCCTTGTGGATAGCACTCTAAAAGAGATGCAAATTGAGCGCCAGGGCTATAATTGCTACTATTCCCACATTCAGCAACAGGATGCCAGTCATTAGCACAACCGCTCCCCACACAACCACAATTTACAACCATTGGTGTAAGGCTACATTGTGTTTGATCACCAAAACCACCATCTCCAGAAGGACCATCTGTTGGACCCCCATCTGTAGGGCCTCCATCTGTAAGGCCTCCTCCTGTACAATCTCCGTCACCCACAGGGTCTCCTGATTTTATCAGATATAGAGAAGCTATCACAAAAGTTGATTAGATGACAATGCAAATTTTTTATTATCTAAAACAGTTTCTTTAGATTAATTGCTTCTCAAATTTTATTGGTATTGAAAACGCCTCCAGATGGAGGCGTTTTTAATAGATAAATCATAATAAATATATTCTCACTTCCACAATATCTTCAAAAGTATATTTAGTTTCTGATTCATTTTCTAATTTCCATTCTCCAACAAGAGCTTCTCTATATTGATTTATGGTCTCATTCTGTGTACTAGTAATTATATGAGCCTAAATCACATACGCCATATTTGTTAAAACAAGTAAAATTTTTATTTTAAATTTGAAAATAAATGAATTCAAGTACAAATTTACTAATTAGAGTCAAGTATTATGTTGGTGACGTATATCGTATTGATTCAATAATGCGCGTAATAGTGTTATATTCAAAAGAAATATAACCATCATTATTATAAGGTTTAAATATAGCAATGCGTTTGTTTGAATCATTAGGGTTTGCAAAAGAATTCATTTCAGACATGTCTATATTTAGATTAGCGATATCATCTCCAATACGAATTCCAATATCATTAATATTTACAACGACATCTCGAGTTTTTACTTCTATTGCACCTAGATTATTTTCGAAAAAATTGATAAATATTTCATTACTGGTATAAGCCTTTCCTTCATCATCTTGAGGATGTGTAATATCTTGTAACTCAACATTTATAGCACTTGACAATGTACTAATATCTCCTTCAAATTCTAAAAATTCAGAAAGTGGGAAACCATTAAATTTAATACTTTCGTATTCTGATAATATAAGTTCATTGTAGTTCGTTTGGCTACAAGCAATATTTGTTAAAGATAAAGTAATTAAAAGAAAAAATGCTCTCATAATATTTTGTTTAGTTACAATTTGTAGTATTAGTATTTCCATTTTCATCAAATTCAGTACCGAAATAATCAATTGGTTTGACTAAGTTATTTTTAAAGTTACTTCCATAATTGTATGAATCCCCAGTTCCATCATATAAATTCATTTTTATATGAACATGTGAATCAACTGTTCCATCACGAATGGCATTCTTTAAATTACCAGAATCACCTTGATAACCAACTATATCACCAGCTGCTAAAACTGATCCAGGACTTAAACGACCGATATCTTGCATATGAAAATATTGATAAATAATTATTTCTCCATTAGGTAGTACACTCCTAATTCTTGTAACATAACCAGCTTTCCCAATTTGATTGTAATTCAAAAGAACCTCACCATCATATAACGCATAAAGAGCTTCTCCAAAATCATTCTTTATGTCTACTCCATTATGTTTTTTATTTCTACCATCGTCACCTGTACAGCTACCACCATATCTTGTACAACCGTGTAAAGCTCCTTTCACACCAGAAGCACCATATTGTGGTGCTACTTCAGGGTTTGTTACAGGATCTCCAGGACAAGGTATATCCCCTTCTGTTTCCTCATCCACAATAATTATATCCTCTTCTGGACAATCTTTACTAAGACCTTTAGACATGGACTTCCCTTGTGGATAGCACTCTAAAAGAGATGCAAATTGAGCGTCAGCGCCATAATTATCGCTATTTCCACAAGAAGAAACTGTGTGCCAGTCAGTAGCACAACCACTTCCTATACACTACAATTAATTACCATTAGGGTAAGTGTACATTCTGTGTCGGCACTTGGACCTCCAGTACGACTAGAGCCAACTTCTATACTTCCAGTTGGAACATTTCTATTATGATTGTAGCAACTAAGGGCATCTACAAAGTTTTAGAGAACCTAGTATTTATAAACACAATGCATATTTCGTAGCATTTAAAAGAGTTTCTTTAGCATAATTGCTTCTCAAACTTTATTAATATTGAAAACGCCTTCAACTGGAGGCGTTACTAGTTTTACCGCAAAATAATAATTACTGCCGCACCATTACTATAGATACCCCAAAAGGCATCACCTGCTCAACATTATCTGGGCAATTCAGCCCAAACCTATCATCATGAACACTGTAACTAAATCCCATAAAATTTCTATTCATATTTACTTTAATTGCAAAGTGTAATTGTCCATTTTGACCGCATTCTGATTGTTCTCCTTGATAAAAAACACTAAAAGTTCTTTTATTATTTATAAAATATCCACCATCACTTACATAAGGACTATCTTGCGGAAGATTTACAGTAGAAAAAATAACAGAACCTAAGCTGTCTTTAAGTGTATAACGCAGAACAACACTATCGAACTGGACACCAAGCATATCTGTATAGGTATATGGAGATATATAAAGATCTATTTGCTTACCATCTGGTGCATTAACAGATTTCCAATGACCATAAAATTCACTTATAAGACCATTAACATCTTTAAAGTAAGTACCTTCTGCAAACTCATGTTCACCATCATAATCAGTTCTATTTTCTACAGGAATAATTTGCGCTTTACAAGATATTGTAAATATAAAAAATAAGAATATTAAGTGTTTCATAGGAGTTAACATTTTTCTTATTTTACATTATTATTTTCATCTATACAGTGCCTTTTAATTGAGCCAAATTATTGAATTTGGAATACATCTATCCTAATTAATTACATTTATTGGAAAAGAAATGTAATATTTTTTTATGGGAGACAGGCCACTATCAATAACTAAAAACGCCTCCATCTGGAAGCGTTTTTAGTTCTTACCATAGAATTATATTTACTGTCGCTCCATAATTATAGTTTCTCCAAAAGGCATCACTTGATCAACACCATCTGGGCAGTTAAAAATATCGCGCTCATCTTCTACACTATACCCAAAGCCCATTTTATTAATATCATTAATTCTTATTGCAAATGACAAATTTCCATTTTGACCACACTCACTTTCTTCACCCTGGTAATAAATATTATAAGTTTCTTTATTTTTTAAGAAAGCTCCACCATGACTAACATAAGGACTTTCTTGAGGGAGATTTACTGTCGAGAATAAAATATTTCCAAAACTATCTTTCAATGTATATCTCAAAATAATTCCGTCACTTTTAATACCCCAAATTATTTCTGGTGGCATTTGGGAAATATAAACATCTAATTGTTTTCCATCTGGTGCATCTAGAGATTTCCAATGTCCATAAAAATTTGCCAGCTTACTATTTACATCTTTAAAATAGGTGCCCTCAGCAAATTCATATTCATCATCGTAATCAGTAATGTTTACTACTGGAATAATTTGCGCTTTACAAGATATCGTAAATATTAAAAATAAGAATATTAAGTGTTTCATAGGAGTTAACATTTTTCTTATTTTACATTATTATTTTCATCTATACAGTGCCTTTTAATTGAGCCAAATTATTGAATTTGGAATACATCTATCCTAATTAATTACACTTATTGGAAAAGAAATGTAATATTTTTTTATGGGAGACAGGCCACTATCAATAACTAAAAACGCCTCCATCTGGAAGCGTTTTTAATTTTACCGCAAAATAATAATTACTGCCGCACCATTACTATAGATACCCCAAAAGGCATAACTTGCTCCGCTCCATTTGGACAGTAAATTATATCTTGCTCACCATCAACACTGTAACCAAATCCCATAAAATTTCTATTCATATTTTCTTTAATTGCGAAGTGTAATTGTCCATTTTGACCGCAAACTGATTGTTCCCCTTGATAAAAAACACTATAAGTCCTTTTATTATTTAAAAAATATCCACCTCTACTTACGTATGGGCTATCTAATGTTTGATTTACCGTTGAATAAATAATTGTACCCTGGTCATTTTTAAGTGTATATTTTAATACAACACCATCGTATATGATACCAAGCATATCTGTTTTAGTATATGGTGATATATAGAGATCTATTTGCTTACCATCTGGAGCATTAACAGATTTCCAATGACCGTAAAATTCACTTATAAGGCCATTAACATCTTTAAAATAAGTACCTTCTGCAAACTCATGTTCACTATCATAATCAGAACCATTTTCTACGGGAATAATTTGCGCTTTACAAGATATTGTAAATATGAAAAATAAGAATATTAAGTGTTTCATAAGAGTTAACATTTTTCAGGTTTTACTTTATTATTTTGATCTAATGAGTATTTTTTTACTGTGCCATTGTTTTGAATTTTAAATAAATCCACACCTGGAATATCCATATTATTTTTCATAAAAAGTAATAGTTTTTTAAGGCTACCTTTTAGTCCCATAAATTCTTTATAATCCAAGATTAAATCATCAACTTCGGTAGTTGTAAGTATAGAAATATCATCAATATCTCCAGAAAACTTAAGCGTATAGCTTCCAGAGCTAGAATACATATTTTGGTACACATCTGACAAAGGCCTCCCTCTAGCATCTGCCCATTTTAATAATCTAATGAATTGATTAATATCTTTAGGGGAGTGATATCTTATACGGTACTCAATATCTATTACTCCATCACCATTATAATCTGGTAATTCTTTATCGTTAAGATGATTATGAGCAGAGCCTATGGCGTTTATACCTATAGGTGGACGGGCTTCATGACCATCTTCACTTACTGCTCCATCTGCAAAGGTACCATCTACATACTCACAGAAACTTTTTTCTCCATCTCCATTATAATTATCTTTTAATACTTGAACTTTTGCTTGAAAATCTGGGTCATCAAGCTGTGCTGCGATTTTCTCACAGTTTTCTATATCTTTTGGGTCTGTGACGTCTGGTATTGTTTCCTCATCCACAATAATAATATCCTCTTCCGGACAATCTTTACTAAGACCTTTAGACATGGACTTCCCTTGTGGATAGCACTCTAAAAGAGATGCAAATTGAGCGCCAGGGCTATAATTGCTACTATTCCCACATTCAGCAACAGGATGCCAGTCATTAGCACAACCGCTCCCCACACAACCACAATTTACAACCATTGGTGTAAGGTTACATTGTGTTTGAGCACCAAGACCACCATCTCCAGAAGGACCATCTGTTGGACCCCCATCTGTAGGGCCTCCATCTGTAGGACCTCCTCCTGTAGCATCTCCTCCTGTAGCATCTCCGTCACCCACAGGGTCTCCTGATTAATACCTATATCACCATCACCCCCACTTGAACCATCACTACCATCATCAGGGTTGTCAATTACAATTTCCTGCTCTTCACAAATGGGTTGTATATCTTCAAAAGATTTACCGTTACTAATACTATATCGCTGTAAGGTCCCTTCAAATTGTGTAAGTTCCTTTAATCCTGCTTTGTATAAGATAGCAAAACTATCTGTCATGGTATATACAACTTAAGTTTGATTTCTATTAAATAAACAAGAAACAATTAAGGTTATTTTATACGGTGAAGCATAGACTTCGACAACATTGAAAACCCTGTTTCCTTTTTAAAATTCTTATTAACTTTCTAGTATAAATCAGAAAGAACAAAAGAGAGAATTAAGGTTAGTATATACGGTGAAGCATTAGACTTCGACAACATTGATAATCCTCTCTCTTTTACTACCTAGATTACGTTCAGTTCTATGAGACCTAGATCTCGTTTTCAAGTTGTTGTATCACGTGGTAGCCTCGTTCTTTCCTAAATCAGTTCTTATGACTAAATATAAAGAAATTTATGGAGTAGACATTAGCAAAGATGTCTTTGATGTTTTTGGTAGTTTGAGTGGTCATGCTCAATTCAAGAATACAGAAAATGGTTTTAAAGCTTTGGCAAAAGCATTACCTAAAAACGTTCTCGTGGTGATGGAAGCTACGGGTTATTATCACTATCGTCTTGCTCAATTTTTAGACAAAAATGGGATTGCTGTCTCAGTAGTAAATCCTCTTTCTGTAAAGCGCTTTATTCAAATGAAATTGGCCAAAGTAAAGACCGATAAAAGCGACTCAAAAGCTATTTGTGAATATGCTACTATTACCGAAGTCCCTTTGTACAGTGCAATTACCAATGTTCACGCTGAGTGTTTACAGCTTTTTAGGTTACTGGATAGTTACCTAAAAAAGAGCACTGCGACTAAGAATAAAATGCACGGAGAAGAGACTCTAGGTATTCCTTCACCGTTTGTATACAGGTCTTTAAAAAGAGACTTAAAACATCTTAAAAGAGAAATAATAGCGATTGAAGGTCGTTTACTCAAACTGGTAAAAGAAGATCAACAGGAACAACTTACGTTACTTAAAAGTATACCTGGTATGGGCGAGAAGACCGCTTTGTTTTTAATCGTTTCCACCGATGGATTTGCAAAGTTTGAACGAGCGGGCCAGCTGTGTAGCTACGTTGGGATAACACCTACCATTCGAGAATCTGGGAGCAGCGTCCGAGGTAGAAGCAGGATCAGCAAAGTGGGCAATAAAAAGCTTAGGAATTTACTATTCTTATGTGCGTTTTCAGCCTGTAAATACAACAAGGCGTGTAGGGAAATTTACGAGCGAATTATAGCTAAGGGGAAGAGTAAAAAACTAGCATTGATAGCAGTTGCAAATAAGCTTTTGAAACAGGCATTTGCTATCGCAAAATCAGGAAGACCATACGATGAAAATTATAGATCAAAATTAGCTTAAAAAGACTTGTTTTTTAACTCAGTTCTTTGATATAGGAGTCAAGTACATTATAATCTAAATCTTGTTTAAAAATAAAATTAAAAATTTTATTTTCTACAGTATCATAGGGAATTAGAGAGAATGTATAGGTAATTTTACCATCATCTTCATTTACGATACCAAAACCAGACTCAAGCAAAATCTTACCTATAGGCAACTCTAAAATGTGACCGTTTTGAGAAGTCTTCGTATTTGTAATACCTCGCTTTATCAGGAAGCCCTGCAATGACTTGGTTTGTGCGACATCAAAAGATTTTGTAATAATGCCCTCGCCCTCTACAATGTTTACTTCAATGGCTTCATGTTCTAAACTCAAAATTTCATCCTGCTCGCAACTGTAAAGTGTCATAAAAGTCAACAATAGCAATGCTAAGTTCCGTTTGTAAAAACTATTCATATAATTGGTTAATTTTCGGCAAAACTAAAAAAAAAAAAAAAAATCGAAAATCTTTATTTTATAAGATTAATTGTACAAGGAAAAAATTACGCTTTCGCGAAAGCGTAAGAAACCACCTCCCATAAAGTTTGATTAATCTCCATCATTATATATTATATTTGCACAATCTTATTGCACTATGAAATATAAAAGAATTCTTCTCAAATTATCTGGCGAGGCCTTAATGGGCGAGCGGCAGTACGGTATTGACCCAACACGCCTAGCAGAGTATGCTGAGGACATCAAAGCCATTATTGACAAAGGTGTGGAGGTAGCGATTGTTATAGGAGGAGGAAATATCTTTCGTGGTGTAGCCGGTGCTTCAAAAGGTATGGATCGCGTCCAGAGTGATCATATGGGGATGCTCGCTACGGTGATAAATGGCCTAGCACTGCAAGATGCCATGGAGCAGAACGGCATCAAAACTAGATTGCAGTCTGCGATAAAAATCAATGAGGTTGCAGAACCTTTTATACGTCGCAAAGCAATGGCACACCTTAATAAGGGACGCGTCGTTATATTTGGTGGGGGTACTGGAAATCCCTATTTCACTACAGACAGTGCTGCCGTTTTAAGAGCTATAGAGATTGAAGCAGATGTGATTTTAAAAGGAACTCGTGTAGACGGGATTTACACCGCAGATCCAGAAAAAGATAAAAAAGCTATTAAGTATGATAATATCTCCTTTGACGATGTGCTAAAAAAAGGATTAAAAGTAATGGACACGACAGCTTTTACGCTAAGTCAAGAAAATGAACTTCCTATTATCGTTTTTGACATGAATAAAAGAGGCAATCTTATGAAGGTAGTTTCTGGTGATGCAGTAGGTACCACTGTGAAGTAGAACTTAAAAATTGGATCGATTTTTGTAAACTTGTGACAATAATATTAAACTAATGAACGAAGATTTAAAATTTATCATAGATAGCGCAAAAGAAGCAATGGACAATGCTATTGTACATTTAGGTAAGAGACTCCTTACCATACGTGCTGGCAAAGCAAGTCCTGCAATGCTCCAAGGCGTGATGGTAGACTACTACGGTAGCCCTACCCCCTTAGGCCAAGTGGCAAATGTGCTTACTCCAGATGGAAGAACCATCTCTGTACAACCTTGGGAAAAAGGATTAATTCCTGAAATTGAAAAATCTATTATTAATGCAAACCTAGGGTTTAATCCAATGAATAATGGGGAGAGTATTATCATTAATGTACCGCCACTCACAGAAGAGCGTCGTAAGGATCTTGTAAAACAAGCAAAAAGTGAGGCAGAAGATTCTAAAGTGGGTGTTCGTAATGATCGTAAGCAGGCTAACAACGATATTAAAAAAGTAGACAGCGCCTCTGAAGATGAAAAGGCAAATGCTGAATTAGATATTCAAAAACTAACAGACGAACATATCAAAAAAATTGAAGATGTTCTAGCTACTAAGGAAGCAGAGATCATGACGGTATAAGCTTTGTAAAAGAAGTTAAACAATTACAAAAAAAGCGACCCTAGGTCGCTTTTTTGATACATTTACGTCTCCAACTGTATGTATGGCAAAGTTTTTCACATTTACATTTTTGCTGCTTAGTACATTATCCTATTCTCAGAAAACATCAAGATCTGCTTCTGAGATTGTGGCTCTTGCTATTAAAAATAAACCTCTGAACGATCCTCGAGAGGTCTTAAATAACTACTCATTTTTATCCTACGAAAAAACCGTAATAACAGATAGTTTAAACGGGAGTACACATAATTTCTTTTCTGAAAAATTAAGTAAACTTCAATATACTGATGAGGACCGTTTTTCTGAAAAAATTGTAGGATATCAATTGGCGGGATTTAAAAAACCCAGGTATGAGATATTTGCCGTCAATGTACAATCCCGATCCTTTTATGACCGTTATTTTATTATTTTCAATACGAAGTATGCTGGCATACTTTCGAAAAGAGGCTTAGATAATTATCATTATAATAGCATAGGTATAACAGAAGAAGGTGATTATTTGATTTCATTTTCTCCTAAGAAACCCAGACGCATCCCAGGACTAACGGGAAAGATGCTACTTGATCAAAAAACATTTGCTCTTAAAGACATAGAACTTGTCATAAATGATGGATTAAACATACAACTAAATCAGCGATACGAGTATTTAAAAGATGCGCGCGTATATGTACCCTCCACTAGAGAACTTTTTTTAGATAAAGGGGAGGCAGATAGAAAACTCTCTTTTTTTGGGGGTCGTATTTCAATAGGAACTATAGAAACAGAGGTTGTTGAAGATATGGTCAACCGAAAGTTCTTGTTTTCAAGTACAAGGATGACAAATTACGAAGTGAATGAAGTTATTAATGTTCCATCTAGCAACTATGCAATTACCTTTGAACCTGAAGCAAGTAATAAAAATGAAACATTTTGGAGGTCTTACAGGGTAGACTCCTTAACGGTGAAAGATGTACGTAGTTTTTCTGAGCTCCAAAAAATCGTGGATGCCGAAAACATAGAACGTAGACTTGGCACCATAAATAATTTTAGTATTGGCTATTTTAGTGTGAAGGCTTTTGACTTTGATCTTACCTATCCTGTGAAGTTTAATAATTATGAAGGGTTACGGTTAGGCCTCGGCGGAGTTACGAATGCTTCTTTTTCCGAGCGATTTAGACTGGAAGGCTATGGAGCCTACGGCTTTAAAGATAAAAATTTTAAATACGGCTTAGGTGGTGGATATTTACTACATTCAGATACAGGGATGTGGCTCTCTGGAACTTTTAATAGCGATATTGAAGAGGTAGGTAACTTCGCTTACCTGACAGATAGACGTGTATATTCCCTATTTGAACCTCGACTTGTAAATATTACTCAATTCTATAGACATAGGACTTCTCGTATAAATCTAGAGTACAGAGTTACCCCTAGAATGCTTACTGAGTTTCAAGTATCAAACAGACGCATTGATCAAGTAAATCCATATCGCTATAACAATGATGGCACCATCATTAGAAATTATGATATTACAGAAGCCACCGCTGCATTTAGGTGGAGCCCAGTTAACAAATATCTTAAAACAGATAGTGACGTTGTACCTGTGTATGAAGGCTATCCTATTTTTTCAGGACAAATAGCTCAGGCAATAGATGGCTTGGGCGGCGACCTCTCATTTACGAGGATAGGTGCCAAAGCGCTGTATCGTTTTGATAGACTTAACAAAACCACTACAGAATTTTTACTAGAAGGTAATATTGGTTTTGGCGACATCCCCATTACTCATCTATTTCACGCCTACCCTAATGCACCTACCAAAGAGACGATCTTACAGCGATTTTCTGTCGCCGGGGTTAATAGTTTTGAAACCATGTACTTTGGAGAATTTTTTTCTGACAAGCTCATCACAGCCCAAATCAAACATAGCTTTCGTCCCTTTGAAATAACTGACGGTTTCAAACCGGAACTTGTTTTGATTTCGAGATTTGCTATCGGCGATATAAATAATCCAGAGAATCATCTAGACACTAGTTTTGGATCTCTGAGTAAAGGGTACACAGAATCTGGATTTGAACTGAACAAACTGCTCTTTGGTTTTGGCACGAGCCTCACCTACCGCTACGGAGCTTACCATTTACCTAATTGGGAAGACAACCTTGCATTTAAATTTACCTTCAATTTAAAATTGTAAATAATTATTTTTTCTAATTCCGCTTTCGCGAAAGCGTAAACCACTACATCCATTCTATTATTGAAAACAATATCTTTGTATTTTTTAAGATAAGGCAATGGCAAAATTTTTAAGTAGAGGTTTCTGGGAGATTGTAGCGAGTATGATCCTGCGCAATCGACTATTTATTTTACTACTTATAGCGGGAATTACTGTTTTTCTTGGCTTCCAGTGGCAGCATATGCGCTTTACATATACCGAAGCAAATCTGCTGCCTGATGACCATGAGGTAAATTTAGAATACAATTCTTTTTTAGAGACCTTTGGAGAAGAAGGTAATCTCGTCATTCTTGGTATTCAAAATGACAGTCTGTTTACACCAAAAATACTTACTGCTTGGAATAATCTCTCTGCTCAAATTGCTAAGGCACCAGCAGTAACTCTTACGCTAACTCTTCAAGATCTTAAGATTTTGAAAAAAATGGAAGATCCACGGCGCTTCGACTTCAAACCGTTTATGAGTGATAGTGTTATTAGCGCTCAAGCTGCTCATACGTATAAGGATATACTTTTTAATGATTTACCATTTTATGAAGATCTCATTTACAACAAGGAAACAGGCACTGTACGCTCCGCGATCTATTTAGATAAAGCTATTATCAATACATCTGCACGTCGAGATTTTATTGTAGAGGATCTAGTTCCCGCCATTAAGGAATTTGAAAAAACATATGGAATTAAAGTGCATACCAGTGGTATGCCCTACATACGAACGCTGAATGCTCAAAATATTGTTGATGAAATAGGGCTCTTTGTAGGTGCCGCATTACTTGTAACTTCCTTTATCTTCTTCTTTTTCTTTAGATCCTATAGAGCTACGTTTATTTCTATGATTACCGTGATCGTTGGTGTAATGTGGGCATTTGGGTTTTTAGGCCTATTAGGTTATGAAATTACAGTGCTTACAGCGCTTATACCGCCTCTTATTATTGTAATTGGGATTCCAAATTGTATTTTTCTAATCAATAAATACCAACAAGAATACAAAAACCACGGGAATCAAGTAAAGGCATTACAGCGAGTGATTACTAAAGTGGGTAATGCCACCTTAATGACTAACATCACAACTGCCTCTGGATTTGCCACTTTTATACTTACTGAAAGTTCGCTCCTTAAAGAATTTGGAGTTGTTGCTAGTATTAATATTATTGCCATTTTCTTGCTCTGTCTATTAATTATTCCAATCATATATAGTTATATGTCTCCTCCTAAAGACAAACATCTAAAACATTTAGGAAAGAATTGGATAGAAGGTTTTGTCAACTGGATGGAAAAAATGGTTCGCAAAAAGAGACTCGCTATATACATTACTAGTATTTTACTTCTTGCTCTCAGTATTATAGGTATCTATCAAATACGAGTATCTGGATCACTTATAGAGGATATGCCTAAAAAAACTGGCTTTTATAAAGACATTAAGTTTTTTGAAGAAGAATTTGATGGTATAATGCCGCTAGAGATACTAATTGACACAAAGCGCAAACAAGGGGTTATGAAACTTGCAACCCTCAAACGCATGGATGAGCTTAGTTCAACCATAGAAGAGCAGCCAGAACTCTCTGCCCCTATTTCTATTGTCAATTTAGTAAAGTACGCAAAGCAGGCATATTTTAATGGTAATCCTAAATATTACCAACTCCCTACTAGCAATGAACGTAACTTCATACTGCCCTACGCAAAAAGTTTTGATAACGAGCAAAATCTTATGAGTGCTTATGTAGATAGTACAGGTCAATATGCCCGTATTACCACTTTTATGAAGGATGTAGGAACTGATAAAATGGAGCGTGCAGAAGAAAATATACAGCTCAAAATAGATAAGTTATTCCCAAAAGAGCGGTATGAAGTAACAATGACTGGAAAAGCGCTCGTATTTCAAAAAGGAACCGATTACCTAGTGATGAATTTGATTATTAGTTTGTCTCTAGCGATATTACTTATCGCCCTTTTTATGGCTTGGATGTTTAAGTCATTACGTATGATTATTGTATCTCTGGTTCCTAACTTGTTACCACTCCTGGTTACGGCAGGTATGATGGGCTTTATTGGCGTACCTATTAAGCCCTCTACTATTTTAGTTTTTAGTATCGCATTTGGAATTTCTGTAGATGATACTATCCATTTCCTAGCAAAATACAGACAAGAACTTAAAGCTAATAAATGGAAAATAAAGAAATCTGTTTATGGGGCTTTGCGGGAAACAGGCGTGAGTATGTTTTATACCTCCATCGTATTATTCTTTGGTTTTTCTGTGTTTATGATATCAAGTTTTGGTGGCACAGTTGCTTTAGGTGGTTTAGTGAGTGCAACATTGCTCTTTGCGATGCTTGCTAACTTATTACTGCTACCTTCACTATTACTCTCCTTAGAAAAGGATATTGCAAACCAAGAGACTTTCAAAGAACCATCACTGCAAATAGTAGAAAGAGATGAGGATGATGAGGAGTACCCCATTGATTCTTAGATTCATAAAATCGAGGTGTCCTCTTTAAAATATAATTCCTGCCATAAGGCAGGAATTATAATACGTATCATCATTGATTTCCCCCAAAATTTAGATGACTTAATGCATAAATATACTAATGCTCAGTGATTTAAAAAATACCCAGTACTGGGTATTTTTCTTACAAATTGTAAAATAATCGTATCGAACTGATACTAATCCTATTTTTTTGAGCTTTTGGATCACTTGGCGCCTCAAAATTAAAAATTATCTTATGCTCACAAGGATTCATCCCATGTAAAAGAACATGAGATTTACGCTGGTTTACAATGGTAATTTTTAAAACAACTTTTATATTTGCCTTCTCCCATAAAACGATTAAAAATCATAAAAAATGACACATACTCCTATAGTTGATTTACTAGAAAGTGAGGCAATTCATCAAGAATTTACTGTAAAAGGGTGGGTACGTTCCTTCCGTGCAAATCAATTCGTGGCACTCAATGATGGTTCCACAATAAATAATCTTCAGTGTGTTATTGATTTTGAAAATACTGATCCTGCACTTCTCAAACGTATCACTATAGGCGCAGCCGTGGCAATTAAAGGTAGCTTAGAAGAAAGTCAAGGTGGTGGTCAACGCGTAGAAATTAAGGTTAAGCATATACATATAGAAGGGGATGCAGATCCTGAGGAAGTGAAACTTACAATACTTTCACCTAAACGCCACAGTCTAGAAAAATTGCGTGAGCAGGCACACTTAAGAGTACGTACAAACACCTTTGGTGCTGTTATGCGTTTACGTTCAAAGCTCTCTTTTGCAGTGCACCAATACTTTAACACTAATGGATATTTCTATGCACATACGCCTATTATTACTGGGAGCGATGCAGAGGGAGCGGGCGAAATGTTTCGCGTAAGCGCACTAGATCCTGAGAACTTACCTAAAACAGAAGACGGAAAGGTAGACTATAGTAAAGACTTCTTCGGCAAAGAAACAAACCTAACTGTTTCTGGACAGTTAGAAGGAGAGACTTACGCACTTGGGCTTGGTAAAATTTACACCTTTGGTCCTACTTTTAGAGCAGAAAATAGTAATACCTCTAGACATCTTGCAGAATTCTGGATGATTGAACCAGAAATGGCTTTTTGTGATCTTGATGGAAATATGGACGTGGCAGAAGATTTTATTAAATATATCATCAACTATGCGCTAGATCACTGCCAAGATGATCTTGAATTTTTAGAAAACAGATTAATTCAGGAAGATAAAAGTAAGCCAGAAGCAGACCGTGCACCTATGGCACTGCGAGACAAGCTTAAGTTTATTGTAGAAAATAACTTTAAGCGTGTAAGCTATACAGAGGCGATAGACATCCTACGTAATAGCAAACCAAATAAGAAGAAAAAATTTAAATACCCTATTGATCAATGGGGAGCAGATTTACAATCTGAGCATGAGCGCTACCTTGTCGAAAAACACTTTAAATGTCCTGTGATCTTATTTGACTATCCAGCAAACATCAAAGCATTTTATATGCGCCTTAATGAGGATGGTAAAACGGTGCGAGCCATGGACGTACTCTTTCCTGGCATAGGTGAGATGGTAGGTGGTTCTCAGCGTGAAGAGCGTCTTGACGTGCTCAAAGAGAAAATGAAAACTCTTGATATTTCTGAAGAAGAACTTTCATGGTACTTAGACACCCGTAAATTTGGCACCTGTACCCATAGCGGATTTGGACTTGGTTTTGAACGCTTAGTCCTTTTTGTAACGGGCATGACAAATATACGTGACGTAATTCCCTACCCTCGTTTTCCAGGTAGTGCAGCGTTTTAATTCTTAGAAATTATGTTTTTACGCTTTCGCGAAAGCGTAACAGCAAACCCATATATCCAAGGTGTTTTAAAATACTTTGGATTTTTTATTTTTATGTGTTTTGAAGCTTTTGGTATTTATTCAACCAACCCAAATTTAGGGTCATTTACCCCTGTATAAAACTGACAAATGATGGTAAACTTGCAAATCCCTATATTAGGGCATACGAATTACTAACCAAAATCAAACATTTATGAAATCAGTAAAACTATTGTACATCTTAGGGTGTAGTACATTACTTACATTTTCTTGTCAAGAACAACAAGCCAAATCTGAGCCGCTCACAGAACAGCTTGAGATGATAACAGCTCCTGAAAACATTATTTCTGTCCAAGAAGCAGAAATGTTATTCACGAACTATAAAAAGAATAGAATTTCCATTATAGAAGAAGCTGAGAATGCAAATGTTGAGGAGGATCAAGAAGCCTATATGGCAACTACGTCTATCACTTTTGACTTTGAAATGATGAAACAATATATGGCATATATTGAGCAACAAGCCAAAACTGCGCAAACTAATATCAAAGGGCTTCGTGTCTATTTTGGTCAATATGGAGATTCTAAAAAAGCTAAATACCCAAAAGCAGAGACCGTATTCTTTAATCCAACAATGATGGACGGTAATGATGAAGTATCATTTGCCATTCAAGAGTTAGATGAAAAGTCTGTAAGCGTTCCAGTTGGTAAAATTGTGAATAATAGAAAACTTGAAGGTAGGGCTAATTTGACATTGGTTGTACAATCTGAAACTACTAGTTTAGCTGGAAATGCTGGAAGCAGAAGACCGCCACCAATGAATGATGAAAACGATTACTAGAAAATAATTCCTAAAAATGAATGGATGTGGTCATATATATTTTTAAGCTTAGAGTTTCTCTCAGCAATGGCCGCATCTATTTATTTTTATAAATATGGTAGGACATTTTTAAAATACATAGCATATTACCTTTGGTATGTTGTAATTTTTGAAGCAGCAGTCATATTTTATTTAGATCATGCACTTGTAAACACAGATTTTATATTTAATATATGGCAAATTATCCTTTTTATTTTAATTCATTGGATAGTTTATAATAGCCTTACAACTAAAAGAGTAATACAAGTAGTCCACCTACTATTTGCAAGCTATTATATTGTGCAGATTTATGAAGGCATCACTAAAAATTTTATAAGTGATTACCTTCCTATCTCCTATTTCTATGGAGGAGTTATAAGTATTATCAGTATTCTGTTTTTTGCTGTTGAGCTTTTGAAAAGCCAAGACATTAAAATTATTAAACGAGACTTAGCCGTGTGGTTTTTATTTGCAAATCTGGTGTTTTGGATTGCTTATCTCCCTATATTCTTTGTTTTTACAAATTATACTGAGTTAAGTGCTTATGTAATAAGTGTTTTGTCAAAAATTCAGAATATGTTTATAGTGGTTCAAAATATATTATTTATAGTAGGTTTTGCTTGGTCTGAAGAGAGGGTCTAAAAACCACTAGTTATGAAACAACTTGATCAATTAGTGTCAATTGCAGGAGGAGAGAGAGAACTAAAATATTAGGGGCAAATGACCTATGAATATAGTCTAACATAATAAGTATATTTCACCTCCATAATTGAGCCTAAAATATATGTTCTTCATAGTTAAAAATCAGGATAATGACACTTTGTTTATTGTGCTTGTCACAATCACTATATTGTTATTGTTTCTTGTTGTAGTGGTGGTATTATTTTCGGTTTTTATGAAACGTAAAAACACTTTGCTATTAGAAAAAGAACAAGCTAAAAAAAGATTCGAGAAAGAAATTGCTGAAACCCAAATTGAAATAAGAGAGGAGACATTACGTAACATCAGTTGGGAGCTACACGACAATATTGGACAACTTCTCACGCTTGCAAAAATTCAAACGCAAAATTGTGGCGGTAGCCAAGAAGCGCTTGATGAAGCTGCTGCTACCATAGGTAAAGGGTTAACAGAAATAAGAGCGCTTTCTAAACTAATTAATCCCGAGGCACTTAAAAATATGTCTCTGCCAGAAGCGCTGGATCTAGAGTTAGAGCGATTTAATCGTATGGCATATTTAAAGCCTTCACTAAAAATCTCTGGAACCCCAATTACGATTGACAAAAAGATTCAAACCATTATTTTTAGAATTTTACAAGAACTTTTTACAAACACAATCAAGCACTCTAAAGCTACCAACCTTGATGTTCTTATTGTCTACAAGAATGACACCCTACACGTCACGATTAAGGATAACGGCATTGGTTTTGACTATAAAACTGCTCGTGAAAAAAATGGGCTAGGTCTTACAAATATTGAAACACGCGCACAACTAATAGGAGCCACGATTGTGTGTGATTCTAAAATAAGTTCTGGAACGGTAATCACGCTCACCTATAAACCTTAAGGTAAAATGAAAAAAATTGTAATCGTAGATGACCACACACTATTGAGCCAAGCCATTAGTAGTCTCGTAAATTCTTTTGATAATTTTGAGGTGTTATATACTTCAAAAAATGGACAAGAATTTATAAATGAAATTCGCTTTGAAAATAAAAGACCTGATATTGTTTTGATGGATGTCAATATGCCCATCATGGATGGTATAGAAACTACCGCTTACCTTAAAGAAAATTATCCAGAGATCCTAGTACTCGCCCTCTCTGTAGAAGAGGATGATCACACCATTTTAAAAATGATACGAGCTGGTGCCAAAGGATATTTATTAAAAGACACAGAAAAAACTGTGCTGGAGAATGCTCTTAATGAAATTGCAACTCAGGGTTACTACCATACCAATACGGTGAGTCAGCTTCTTGTAAAATCTCTGGATGGCAGTAATATAGACTCGTTGCGCGATCGTGAAATTGAGTTTATAAAACATGCCTGTACAGAAATGACCTATAATGAAATTGCAGATGTTATGTTTTTAAGTCCAAAAACTGTTCAGGGATATAGGGATAGTGTTTTTGCAAAACTAGGTCTGAAAAATCGCACAGGCCTTGTTATCTATGCTCTTAAGAATGGATTTTTTAAGCCTTAATAAAACCGAACCTTCCCCCAAAAAGCTCTCTAACTTGCTATGATTTTACAATGCTATTTCTAAATTTATAATTCTCTCTATAAGTTAGTTATTAGATAGAAGATTAGGAGAAATTTTATTTTCTTACAATAAAAATGAGCCCCTATATAATAGAATTTATCCCTCATTATGTATATAATCTACTAAAGGAATCTATATTAGCCTTGTGCCGCTACAGCAGCAAGTAATACTTTTTGTAAAACTAAGATATTTATATCAATAAGTTCATAATATCGAAGAGATCGTAATCTTTTACGTTTTTCTCCATCAATAAAGATATTCTCAAAACCTTTAATTTCTATTCCATTTGGAAATCCCACATCGATAAATTTTTTTCTAAAATTTAAAAAGCAAAACATTTTACCATGGAGGCTATAAAATGGCAAATTCCATTTAAAACTCTCTTCTATCTCTGGAATAGTATGCTTTATAATAGCTTGTAATTCTATAAGCATTGATCGGTATGGATCTGGAGTAGAGACGATATAGTTTTGTGCAGGATTCATGGGTGAACTATTAATTCATAAAATTAAGGTTTCGAGTGTAAAGTTAAAAATACGCTTTCGCGAAAGCGTAGCATATTATTTTCATGCCGTTATTTTTAGTTGCTTATTAGTATCTTTCTCCAACCAATACATACACCAAGCCAACAATCTAAATTTCATGATAAACCTAACAACTCTCGACCTTACCATCATCATTGCTCTATTCGCAATTATACTAGGCGTAGGTCTTTATATGGGGCGCACAGCTGGAAAAAACACCAATCAATTTTTTCTATCTGGGCGTAATATGCCCTGGTGGTTATTAGGCTTATCCATGGTCGCCACGACGTTCTCTACTGATACACCTAACCTTGTCACAGACATTGTACGTACAAATGGGGTTGCTGGTAACTGGGTCTGGTGGGCATTCTTAATTACAGGTTTACTAACCGTTTTTGTCTATGCAAAACTATGGAGAAAATCTAATGTAAAAACAGACATAGAATTTTATGAACTTAGATATGGCGGAGCTCCTGCTAGATTTTTAAGGGGTTTTAGAGCTATCTACTTAGGCGTTTTTTTTAATATGTTTGCGATGGCAGGTGTAATGCTCGCTGCTATCAAAATAGGTGAAGTTATGCTAGGCTTAGAGGGATGGATCACTATTTCCATTGCGGGAGCTGTCACTTTACTTTTCAGCACGATAGGTGGTTTTAAAGGAGTCGTTTACACAGATTTTATTCTGTTTTTTGTAGCCATGGCTGGCGCCATAGGCGCTGCATATTATATCATAGGATTGCCAGAAGTTGGCGGTCTTGAACGTCTAGTTACACATCCTAACGTTGCAGATAAACTTGCTTTTATTCCCAGTGTGAGTGAGAAAGAATTACTTATCACTTTATTTATAATCCCTATCGCCGTACAATGGTGGAGCAGTTGGTATCCCGGTGGTGAACCTGGCGGCGGTGGTTATGTAGCACAACGTATGCTTGCGGCAAAAAGTGAAAGTCACGCTATAGGTGCAACCTTCTTTTTTAATTTTATGCATATTGCACTAAGACCGTGGCCGTGGATTCTCGTTGCACTAGCCTCACTTATTATTTTTCCAAATCTAGAAAGCATACAGGCCGCTTTCCCACATATCTCCGATGATAAGTTAGGACAAGATTTGGCATACTCTGCCATGCTTACAAAACTTCCTAGCGGACTTTTAGGAGTTGTTCTTGCCTCACTAGCGGCGGCATTTATGAGTACTATCTCAACACACCTCAACTGGGGAGCTTCATATATTGTAAATGACTTTTATAAAGCACAAGTAAATCCGCAAGCTTCAGAAAACCAACAAGTAAATGTGGCTCGCCTAGCAACAATTGTTTTAATGATCATTAGCGCACTAATGGCACTGGCTTTACAAAATGCGCTTCAGTTATTCAACATCATCATAATGTTTGGTGCTGGCACAGGGCTTATTTTTATACTCAGATGGTTTTGGTGGCGTATCAACGCTTGGACAGAAATAAGTGCTATGTTTGCCTCGGGCACCCTTTCTATGCTACTTACCTTTACTCCAATAGGAGAAATACTTTTTGGAGATAATGGGATGATGCCTGGTTATTATCAATTTCCATTTATCGTTTTAGTAACCTCTGTCATTTGGTTAGTGGTTACCTTTTTGACAAAACCAGAAAGCCAACAGACACTCACAAGGTTTTACAAGCGAACTTCTCCAGGAGGACCAGGCTGGAAGAAAGTCATTGATAAATTATCTCCAGAGGATAAGGCAGACACTTCTCTCGAGTGGAGTGTGCCTCAAGGAATTTTGGCTATGCTCTTAGGCTGTGTATTTGTATATGGGTCTTTATTCACAACGGGCTACTTTCTATACGGAAATACAACCAATGGTCTCATAGCATTACTCATCACTGGAGTCGCAGGGTTGCTTCTTTATACCGTTTGGAAAAAACTAAGAGGCACCATCGCTTAATGAAAGTATCTGTAATACTCCTATTACTTTTCTACCTAAATTCTGCGCTCAACGCTCAGGAAACAGTGGAAACGTATCAGAAAGCAATAACGCTTATTAAATTAAAAAAAGGGGTTTCGTCAACCAATATCTATGCAACGGGTTCACAAAGTCTAAGCTTTAAAAATCAAGCCTATGCTTTTTGGCTAGATGGAGAAAAAAAACTTTTTAAAAATCGTGAGTTTGATAATTTTTATGGAGACTTTATGTATGAATCCATTGAGATTAATGCTTTCAAAAAGGCAGGGGATAAAAGAAAATCCCAGCACCAACTATTTGTAACAGAAACCGTAGATGGTTTATTTGTGATAGAACTGCTTTCGCGAAAGCGTAAACTAAAACCAAATTATCCAGCATTTTACCAAGGAGAAAGCACTTCGTTTTTATTTGAAAAAATAGAGACAGAAGTACGATTAGTACAGATGTTACAAATGCAAAATAATTAAGATAATGAAAACCTGTCAAGATATTCTAACTGCTACTTACCAGCGTGTGCTCACCATGAACGATCATGGAGCGGTTGCCTCCTACATTCCAGAACTCGCAAAGGTTTCACCGGATCAATTTGGAATTTGTATTGCCACCATAGATGGAGATACCCATCTTGCAGGTGATGCTCAAACAAAATTTTCTATACAGAGTATCGCAAAAGTATTATCACTAAGCTTAGTGCTATCTAAAATAGGGGAAGAACTATGGACACGAATGGATTTTGAGCCCTCTGGCACTGCGTTTAATTCACTAGTACAACTCGAGTCCGAGAATGGCATCCCTAGAAATCCCTTAATCAATGCTGGAGCCATTGTCATTTGTGATATTCTATGTGATCTTTATGAAGATCCAAAAAAGGAATTACTCGCTTACCTACGCATGGTTTCTGGCATTGAGGATTTAGACTATAGTGATGCCATTGCTACCTCAGAAAGACTTACCGGCTATCGCAACTATGCGCTAGTGAATTTCATTAAATCATTCAAAAATATAAAGAATGACTGCGATCAAGTGATTGATTTATATTTTCATCTATGCTCTATTGAAATGACTTGTGAAGAGATTGCGTATACTTTTGGATTTTTAGCCAACGGTGGTAAACAATTAGGTACAAATAACAAAATTGTCACCCCCTCACAATCAAAACGCATTAATGCAATTATGCAAACTTGTGGTTTTTATGATGAGGCTGGCGAATTTGCTTTTAAAGTAGGCTTACCTGGTAAGAGCGGCGTAGGTGGTGGTATGATTGCCCTTTTGCCCAATCAATACACGATTGCAACATGGAGTCCAAAATTGAACGCTCATGGAAATTCCTATCGTGGTATGAAATTTATGGAACTCTTTACAGATGAAACGCAGGATACGGTGTTTTAGGCATCTCTTGCTAAAATTAAGTTTCGCGACTATCCTTATAATTTTCTAGCCCTTAACATCTCACGCTTACCTGGGGGACCTGGTAATCGCTCTACAATAAATCCAGCGGCTTGCATGGCTCTGCGAGCAGCTCCTTGCGCACAATAGGTAGTTAAAACACCTCCCACTTTTAGAGCAATGTACATTTTTGAAAATATTTCTTCTGTCCAAAGGTTTGGCTGCACGCGGGGCCCAAAGGCATCAAAGTAGATCAGATCAAATGCCTCACTATCGGTAATATTTTCAAAACGTTGTTTACGTTTGGTGAGTTCAAAACGTTTACTAATTACCGTTGGCTGTTCCCACATAGCATCGTGTAACTTAGTATATATAGTCGATGCATCCACTTCTTCGAGCTGACTTGAATATTCCATTGCTACCGATTCTTCTGGAGAAACTGGATAAGCTTCTACACCTACGTAGTTAATGGATCTCTCATATTTAGACGCTTCAAAATAGGTGAGTAATGCATTTAAACCTGTTCCAAACCCCACCTCTAGTATTGCAATCTCTTCTTTTTCTGGAAACTCACCTATATAATGTGCAAGTCCCGTTTTAAGAAACACATGCCTCGCCTCTTGTATCGCACCATGTTTGGAATGATACTGCTCATTCCAGTCCGGAATATGTATGGTTCTTGAACCATCTGCTGTGGTAATGATTTCTCGTTTCATAATAACATAACAACTAAGCGTTCCAAATACAATTAAAAGTAAAAAAGGGTAGGCTTACACCTACCCTCGACTGTATTTGTATTTATTATCATTCTGCAGAAAGTAACACCCCATCTGCCATAAATCTTAGTTCCCTTTGTGGTGTGATAATAGCAGCAATTTCCTCTTTTGATTTACCACCATCCTTTGCCATATGTTGTAATTCTTCTACAGAAACCTCTTCTAAATATGCTTTTCCCTGTACGATTGCAGTTCCGCTATCCGTCTCTGTAGGAACAAAAAAACCGTAGTCTTTAAATTTTACAAAAACTTGCTGCTCTTCTGCAATATCTAATCGCATCCAGCATCCTTTTGCTGCACAAACAGTATTTACAGGAGCTTTGAATTTCAATGTAGCAGTATCTCCTTCTTTAAGTGCCGCATATCTTTCAGCTACCTCACTCTCAGACAACGCATTAACTGCTATAATACGCTCACCATAACTTTTATACACATCTTCTGATGCAGGAGCATCTATTTTTTCTTTTTCTGCTTTCGCGAAAGCATCATCATTCTTATTTCCTTCTTCTTTACAGCTTACTATCAATACGGCTATTAAGAAAATCATTGCTAATATCTTCATAATCATTGCTTTTTATTTACAACTATGCAAAATTATGCAAATAAAGCGCATTAAGCATACTAAATTCTTAGATTTGTGATATGGAAACAATATCAACACTCAAGATAGAAAAATGCAGCGCCAGTAAGATAGGTGAGGTAGATTTTAATAACCTTCCCTTTGGGAGCGTATTTACAGATCATATGTTTTCTTGTGAATTTGCAGACGGTCAATGGCAACAGCCTGAAATTATTCCTTACGGGCCAATACCTATGGACCCAGGGGCTAAGGTGTTTCATTATGGACAAGCGGTTTTTGAAGGAATGAAAGCCTTTAAGGATGATCATGGTGAAGTATTTTTGTTTCGTCCTGAAGATAACTGGGCTCGGATCAATAAATCTGCAGCTAGACTTGCAATGCCAGAATTCCCTAAGGAATCGTTCATGGAAGGGCTAAAAGAACTTTTAAAACTTGATGATGCGTGGATCAAATCTGGTGAGGGTAATTCGCTCTACATACGACCATTCGTTATCGCTACACAATCTGGAGTATCTGCTTCCCCATCAAATCGTTATAAATTTATTATTATCCTCTCTCCTGCTCAGTCTTACTATGCTGGAGAAGTGAATGTAGTCTTTGCCGAAAAATATAGCCGAGCAGCAGATGGCGGAGTAGGTTTTGCAAAAGCGGCAGGTAATTATGCAGCGCAATTTTACCCTACTGATCTCGCAAAAAAAGAGGGCTATCAACAAATCATCTGGACTGACGCTAGTACCCATGAGTTTCTTGAGGAAGCAGGGACGATGAATGTTTTTTTCCGTGTGGGAGATACATTACTTACCGCTCCTACCAATGATAGAATTTTAGATGGAATTACACGCAAAAGTGTCATTCAACTTGCAAAAGATGCTGGTATTGACGTGGAGGTACGACAAGTATCTGTAAAAGAAATTGTAGCGGCCGCAAATGCTGGGGAGCTTAAAGAAATTTTTGGCGTAGGAACTGCTGCGGTGGTTGTACCGTTTAAAAGCTTTGGGCATCAGGATAAAAATTATAAACTGAATGCTCCAGAAAATAGCTACGGTATGAAGTTTAAAAAAATGCTCAATGACATTCAATATAACAGAGCAGAAGATACTTATGGGTGGAGAATTGCTGTTAAGTAAATGCTTCCATAATTTATAATTTGTAAAAACCTCAATTTCACATAGAAATTGAGGTTTTTTGATTTCCTTAAAATGGTGCTAAACTCTAAGTCAATCCGTAAAGACTAGTCACATTTTTATTAACTTAGAGCCACAAACTAATCCGTGGTATTATGAGAAGAGGTAGTGGTCTTAAAATTAGGCTCTTAATAGGTGTTGCCATTGTGGCTTTTGCACTATTTAAAAATTGTAGCAATCGCGAAGAAAATCCGTATACAGGGAAAGTACAAGCTATCACTGTTACTCCTGAAGAGGAGATAGCCATGGGTTTACAATATGCCCCAGAAATGGCAGAACAGCATGGAGGCCTACACCCAGATAAACAACTCCAAGCTTTTGTAGATCAAGTCGGTAAGAAACTTGTAGATAACACTATGGCAAGGGAAACTCCTTATAATTATGAGTTTCACCTCTTACGGGATGAACAAACGGTTAATGCCTTTGCTCTACCTGGAGGTCAGATATTTATAACGTACGCCTTACTCTCAAAACTTGAAAATGAAGATCAAGTTGCTGGCGTCTTAGGCCATGAGATAGGTCACGTATTAGGAAAACATAGCGCAGAACGTATGGCAAATTCAGATATGTGGCAAACCATCTCTATGGGTGCCGAAGTTGGTGGCGGTGCTGGTGCTGCTGCTGGATCCATAGGACAAAGTATATTAATGGGAAACGGTCGAGATGATGAATTAGAAAGCGATGATCTAGGCGTGAGATTTATGATACGTGCTGGTTATGATCCTTACCAGATGATTGGAGTCATGAAAATTCTTAAAGCTGCAAGTGGCGGTAGTCGCCAACCAGAGTTTGCAAGTACCCACCCAGATCCAGAAAACCGAATGGAACAAATAGAAGAGAGTATTAAAAAATATGGCTATACTGGGCCTAAGACAATGTAAAGGAAACTATTTCGTTTTCGTCAATACATTTGCAAAACCTCGTCTTCACGAGGTTTTGTTTTTATATTTACTTTTCAAGAAAGTCTTATGAATAAAAAAACGATTCTAATGATACTGGATGGTTGGGGTATGGCTCCAGACAAAAAGGTATCTGCGGTAGATCAAGCTAAAACTCCATTTATAGATAGTCTGTATAAAAACTATCCAAATGCGCAATTGCTCACACATGGGGAAAATGTAGGACTCCCTCCAGGACAGATGGGTAATAGCGAGGTGGGACATATGAACCTTGGTGCAGGAAGAGTTGTGTATCAAGATTTTGCAAAAATTAATAAAGCACTTAAGGAAGACTCTTTAAAAGACGAGAAGGTTTTGCAGGAGGCATTTGCTTTCGCGAAAGCGAACAATAAATCTGTTCATTTTTTAGGATTGGTTTCAGATGGCGGTGTTCATTCACATATCAATCACCTTAAAGGTCTCATACTTGCTGCAGAACAAGCAGGAGTTTCTCAGTCATACATTCATGCTTTTACAGATGGGCGCGACGTAGACCCAAAATCTGGAAAGGGATTTATTGAAGACATCGCTGCTTTTAGTAAAAAACACAACGCGGTCCTAGCCTCCGTAATAGGGCGTTACTACGCTATGGATAGAGATAAGCGATGGGATCGTGTGGCTCGGGCCTATAACTTGATAGTACACGGTGTTGGGACAGAAACGTGTGATATTATAAAATCTATACAAGAGAGTTATAGTGAAGGCACAACAGATGAATTTCTTGAACCGCTACTGTTGAGCCAAAAGGAGGGCACCACATCGACCGTTCAAGAGGGGGATGTTGTCATCTTTTTTAACTTTAGAACAGATCGTGGGCGAGAATTAACAGAGATGCTCACTCAAAGAGATTTTGTAGATCATAGTACAAAAGAACTCCATCTTCACTATGTAACAATGACTAACTATGACGAGACTTTATTAAATACGCACGTCATATTTAATAAAGATAATCTTACAGATACCTTAGGAGAAACCCTTTCTAAAGCGGGTAAAAAGCAAATACGTATTGCCGAAACTGAAAAATACCCACATGTCACGTTCTTCTTTTCTGGTGGAAGGGAAACACCTTTTGAAGGAGAAACAAGAATATTGGCTCCCTCGCCCCAAGTAGCCACTTACGATCTCCAGCCAGAAATGAGTGCGTATGAAATTAGAGATAAAATCGTTCCTGAAATTAAAAAAGGAGAGGTAGATTTTGTCTGTCTAAATTTTGCAAATCCAGATATGGTAGGACATACAGGAGTCATGGAGGCAGCTATCAAAGCTTGTGAAATCGTAGACAACTGCACTAAAGAAATTGTAACAGCAGCTATAGAAAAGGATTACACAGTTATCATCATAGCAGATCACGGGAATGCAGAAGTGATGATCAACGCAGATGGATCTCCGAATACAGCGCACACAACAAATCCTGTACCTTTTATCTTGGTAGACAAACATATTAAACAGATTAATAACGGTATTCTTTCTGATGTAGCCCCTACAGTTCTAAAATTACTAGGTGTCCCCCAACCAAAAGCAATGGATTGTGTACCTTTATTCTAAGAAATTTAATTTATACAAATGAAATACATATTTATTTTAAGCTGTGCTGCTATTGTTTTAATTAGTTGCAATAGTACAAAGTCAAGCACCTCTCAAGAGGAGATAGCTGTTGTTGAAGAAAAGGTCATCATAGACAATGAAGTCATTGTTGAACCAACTCCTAAACCTATGAAAATGATGCTTGTAGGAAAAGAAGATAGAAAAGCTCTTCAGATCGCCCCATTTAATGTTTGGTATACTCCTAATTATGAAAATTACACAGTAGATGGTGAGTCTCTTGCAGCTATTCAAAAAGGACTTGACGGAGTATCGATTACCACATTTATGGGAACTTGGTGTGGTGATAGTAAACGTCAGACCCCTCGTATGTTTAAAATATTAGATCAGGTAAATTTTGAAGATCAGAATTTAGAACTTATAACTGTAGACCGCACAAAACAAAATCCTAAAGAATATACAGACGGAAAAAACATTATGAGAGTTCCTACTTTTATTTTCGTGAAAGAGGGAAAAGAAATAGGACGTATTGTTGAACGTCCCGTAGAAACTCTTGAAAAAGATATGCTTAAAATATTAACTAGCGAACCTTATAAACACGCTTATGAAAACTAACCTATTTATACTTATAGCTGGGCTTTTCTTAACGCTCTCTTGTAATGAAAATAAATCTGTTGAGAAGGTTACTGAAGAATTGGAAGAAAAAGTAGCAGAAGAAAAGAACGATTCTATAGTAGAGACGCCTGTATTATTAGGGGAATTTAGACGAGATACCTTAGAAGCAAATCCTTTTAATAAATGGTTTATTGAAAATTACAAAGCACACAGCTTAGATGAATCCTCCTTAATCACCATCAAAGAAAATATCAAAGACGTGAGAGTTACAGCGTTTATGGGTAGTTGGTGTGAAGATAGCCAGCGTGAAGTCCCTGCTTTTTTCAAAATATTGGATGAAATAGACTACGAAAGCGATTCTGTGAGGTTAATTATGGTTTCTGAGGACAAGGAAGAGCCTACAGATCTTGTGAAGGATAAGCAAATCACAAACGTTCCCACTTTTATTTTTACAAAGGATGGTAAAGAGCTAGGTCGTATCGTTGAGTATCCATTAGAAAGCCTAGAGAAAGATATGGTTAAGATTCTGTCTGGAAAAAAGTATTCACATGCGTATACTGAATGAGTAAACACTCAATTAAAAATTTCTACTACGCTTTCGCGAAAGCGAAAAATCTCTTAAAAACCTAATTCCCATAGCGTGGATTAGGTTTTTATTATATAAATATTACTACAAGCTTAACTGATACGCGAATTATTATCTTTGCCGAATGTACTTTCCATTAAAGTCTAGAAAACTAACGCTGTAGATTTTGATGGAACCATTTTGAAAATACATAGTCCAACTGGGTAACCTTTATCAGTTACCGAGGGCACCTTCAAAGAACACAGAAAAGAAATAGTTGAGGGGCTTATATATAAATACATAAACTTTTAAAGACGGGAAATAATAATGGCTATTGTCCAAAAGACCAGAGAAGAAATAGAAATAATGCGTGAAAGCGCTCTAGTTGTATCGCGTACGTTGGGGATGCTGGCAAGTGAAGTAAAACCAGGTGTTACTGCGCTACAGCTTGACAAGCTTGCCGAAGAATATATACGATCGCAAGATGCTATACCAGGGTTTTTAGGGCTCTATGATTTTCCTAATACACTTTGTGTAAGCCCCAATGAACAAATTGTACACGGGATTCCTAACAACACGCCATTAATCGAAGGTGATATTATTTCCATAGACTGTGGTGCGGTAAAAAACGGGTTTTATGGAGATCACGCTTATACTTTTGAAGTAGGAGAAGTTACACCAGAGGTCAAAAAATTACTGGAAATTACTAAACAATCATTGTATGTGGGTATTGAGCAATTTAAATTAGGTAACCGTGTAGGTGATGTGGGTTTTGCGATTCAAAAATTTACAGAAGATCATGGATATGGGGTTGTACGGGAGCTTGTAGGCCATGGCTTAGGCGCTGTAATGCATGAAGATCCAGAAATGCCTAATTATGGGCGTAGAGGACGTGGCAAAAAATTTATCGAAGGAATGGTGGTCGCTATAGAGCCTATGACCAATATGGGCACTAAAAATATTAAACAACACAATGATGGCTGGACCATTACCACGAGAGACAACCAACCTAGTGCACATTTTGAACATGATGTTGCCATAGTAAATGGTAAACCAGAATTACTTTCAACATTTGGATACATCTACAAAGCATTAGGTATCACTTCAGATGAAGAGACGCCCTATAGACAAAAAGCTTTGATCTTATAAATTTTGAAAAAAATCTTTAAATTCTTTTTAAATTACATACCTCGGCCTTTATTAATTAGGCTGAGTTATTGGGCACGTCCTATCCTCGCCTTTTTTCTACGAGGAAATACGTACGAAGATCCTATAGATGGAAAAACTTTTAGAAAGTTTCTACCCTATGGTTATGGCACATCTCGTGAAAACGTCTTATCCCCATCCACGCTCTCATTAGAAAGACATAGACTACTCTGGCTCTGGCTCAAAAATGAAACTGATTTTTTTACAAAACGCTACAAAGTCTTGCACTTTGCTCCAGAGCAAGCATTTTATAAACGCTTTCGCGAAAGCAAAAATCTCATTTACACCACCACGGATTTAAATTCACCACTGGCAGATATCAAAGCTGATATTTGCGATTTACCTTTTGAGGATAACAGTTTTGACATTATTTTTTGCAATCATGTTTTAGAGCATATTCCAAATGATACTACCGCCATGAAAGAGCTGTATCGGGTTTTAAACCCTGGGGGTATGGCCATACTTCAAATTCCTCAAGATCTGAACCTTGAAATTACATTTGAAGACAACACCATCACTGATCGAAAAGAACGTGCAGAAATTTTTGGGCAATACGATCATGTAAGAGTGTATGGTAAAGACTATTTTGAAAAACTAAGACGTATAGGTTTTAGAGTTGAACAAGTCGATTATACACATCATCTTTCAGCAGAAAAAGTAGATAGATTTAGATTAGCTGCTGGGGAAATATTGCCAGTTTGTTATAAATAGTTCACCTTGATATCAAGTGTTTGATACTTACAGCGATTTAACTTATATCATAATTTATTTATAATTGCAATCAGTAATTTCCGTATTTACAGTATTTTCATTTTCTAATTATAAGATTATGAAATATATACTATCCATAGTTTTTCTACTTGCAATGTCAGTTGGATGTCAAGAAAAAAAAGAAACTAGTCCTTCTCAGGCTATCAGTCCTGAAATGGAACAAGAAATTCAAGAACTCGATAATGAGATTGAAGAACTTGATTCATTAAATCTTCAAATAGAAAAATCCTCAAAAAGGCTAGATGAAATGTTAAATGAACTAAACGACTAATTATGAAAGCTATTTTAAAAATATTTTTTGTGATGTTTGTATGTACTTTCCAGCCAGCAATAGCACAGAACGGTAATGCTAATGGAAAACAAAAAACAAAAGTTAAAGTAAACAAGCAACATAATAATCGCGGTAATGAAAAAGACAACCGTGATTATAATGACGACAATGCAGTTTACAATGATGATGACGGTGTGTTTACAGATGACGTTTATGATAACGATAATTCTGGCAAACTGAAAAAACAAAAAATCACCAAGGGCAACAATGGAAATGGTAATGCTTACGGCCGTAATAAAGGAAATTTAACTGGAAGAGAATTTGGTCAAGAACGCGCTCGACAAGCTAAGCTTAAAAGAGATGATAGAATACAAATATTAACAAGAACTGTAAGAGTCTCTACAGAACGCACACGTACAGCGCGAGAAAGAATCAATAGAACCCTTGAAGATCTTGCTGAAATGCGCAGAAGAAGAGCCATTACAGAAGCTCAATATACTGCTCGTATGCAAGACGTAAATCGTGTAGAGCAACAAGTACTCTTAGTAGAAGATCTTTTACAACGTGCAGCAACTTTAAATGTGAGCGTAAACATTAATTAATCTGCGGCTATTTACGATTTTTATAATGTTAAAACCCTATCCTAAAGTTTTTTAAAAACGAGTGAGATAGGGTTTATTTTATAGAATGATAGTACTCTTTGTTACATTTCCAAAACCTGTTCAGCAATTTCTACTAATGCTTCTGGTGTAATAGGCTTTACCATATAATTGCTTACATTCTGATATTCCTCAACCCTCTTCCTATCTCGAGGGTCAATAGAAGATGTTACAATAAAAATTGTAATTTTTCTATCACAGGGAATCTCGATAAATCTTTCTAGAAATTCCCATCCATCCATTATTGGCATATTTAAATCAAGGAGTATTACTTCTGGAATACCAACTTTAGATGCAATAATCTTTTTAAGACCATCAATGGCATTTTGTCCGTTATTATATACTAAAAAACTTGAACAGAAATCTGCCATTTGCATAATCTTCTTCGTTCCAAAAATATATATTGGGTCATCGTCAATGATACACGCTATATTGATTTTATCCATGCTTTAAATATATTTTAAAGGTTGTTCCCTTATGTAATTCGCTCTCCACTTCAATTTTTCCACCTATGGCCTTTACTTGATTATTTGTTATAAAAAGTCCAATTCCTTTTGCATCATTATTGCCATGAAAAGTCTTGTACATACCAAATAATTTAGCACCATTTTTATTTAAATCGATGCCAAGACCATTATCCTCAATTTTTAAAATAACATAATCACCATTTGCCTCACTGGATATTGAAACAAAACTATCCACATGCTTAGCTCTGTATTTGATGCCGTTTGAGATGAAGTTATATAAAATACTATCTATGTATGACTGGACGCCTAAAACAATAAGATCCTTATCAATATTATTGATAATTCTAGTATTAGATGTTTTAGCGAGAAAATCTAAATTTGCTATACATTTTTTTAAAGCATCGCTCACATTTATTTCCTTTAAATTTTCATATATAGTTGTATTGATGCTAACAATTTCATTGAGATGTACAATTGTTTCTTTTAAATCAAGAGATGCCGTTTTTAGATGAGATAGTAATTCGTTAGTTTCCAACTCAGGATATTCGGCAAAGAATACGCTCAATAACATTTCAAAATTACTGGAATGCGACCTCAAATTGTGAGATACAATATGAGCAAAGTTTTTCAATCTTTCGTTTTGCTCTGTCGTTACTTCAAGTATATTTTTCAGTTCCTCCTCTTTCTCTTTTAGAGAAGTTACATCTGTATGTGCCCCTAACATTCTCAAAGGCTCTCCTGCGTTGTCTCTAATAGCAAGACCTCTACATTGAATCCAAACGGTATGACCTTCCTTGTGAGTATACCGTACAATTTGCTCATATTTATGACTTGGATCTTTAAAATGGCGCTGGCAATTATCAAAAGCTACTTTTAAATCATCTGGATTTATTATGTCTTGCCAAGCAGATGATTTGTGTGGCATTTTTTCAGGATCATAACCTAGTGTGGTCCAAAATTTAGGGTTCATCCATTCCTCTTCCATGTTCTCTATATCCCAATACCACAAACCGTCGAGGGCAGAATGCTGTATAAAATCAAAAATTTTAGGATCTTTCTGGATTAGTTCATAGAGTTCTTTTTTGAGATAGTTCATAGGTATAATACTAGTGATAATTTAACAATAGGGATGGCTATCATGATAACATATTATAGAGCTAGCTGATGAATTTCACTCTAATTTAGTTATAATTTTTAATCTTTGGGTTTGCTTGTCTAAACTTTACAACCAACCATACTAAAATAGTTTTAGGTTTATGAATATGCTATAGCAATACTATATTCAGAATAACCTCTAGCGAAGGGTTTAATCTACTCTCTGAAGTTAATCTGATCACGGCATTAAATTATAGATTATAGTCAAAAAGCGCTACTTACCAGTGGTTAAATAATATACAGAATGATTGCAATAGTTGAAAAGTTTAAAGTAGTCGTATCTATTTTTTTGAGATAGTTACGTCAGGTGTAAAACTTCACAACTTTAATGTGTGAAAATTATCTGTTCTATATACTCCCCCATCATGTACTAAATAAGCTTCAACATCTTGCCCTTCTAATGCCTCTATCGAACGTTCCAGCCCCATGGCCATACAGGCAGTAGCCCATGCATCTGCGGTAGCACAATCATTTGCAATGATGGTTGCACTTAGTACATCACTTCTCTCAGCAGAGCCTGTAAGCGGATTTATAGTATGTACATATTGTTTTCCCGTGAGCGGGTCAATCCTATTTTTGCGGTAATTACCAGATCCCGCCATAGCTTTGTTATCTAGTTTCACAATCGCAGTAGCCGTACGACTCTCTACTTTAGAATCAAAACTCTCAATACCTACCCTCCATACTGTATTTTTAGTGGTATTCACACCTGAAGCTACAATTTCTCCTCCTATATCTACTAAGAAGTTTTCAAACCCTTTCGATGTTAAATACGTGGCTACTCGATCAACCCCGTATCCTTTGGCGACGGCATTAAAATCAAAATAGATTTCAGGGAAACGTTTGGTAATGGTTCTATCTTTATTAAGTTTTACTTTATCCCAACCTACATACTGCATCAAAGAATCAATTTTTAGACGATCAATGTTTTGCAAACTCTCGGTATCTCCAAAACCATACGCATTGCGTAAAGTGCCCACAGTGGGATCAAAATAACCAGAAGTGGCCTTATGTAGCTTTCGCGAAAGCATAAATACCTCCACAAACATATCATCCACCACAACAGTGCTATCTCCTTTATTGATTTTAGAAATATCGCTTGCTGGTATATAGGTACTCATGGACTTATTCACTGCATAAATTACGCTATCTATCCCCATTTGAATTTGTGCAGCCTCGTTCACATTAGCAAAGTAGGTTACAGCATAAGAGGTGCCGAAAGCCTGACCAGTAATTGCGATCTCATCGGGTACATGTTCTTGATTACAACTAATGTTTACAAGTGCGAGTAGTATAAAGAAAATACGCATTATAAAATTTCTTGGAGTCCGTTATAAATTTCGCGATAAGGTTGGTCTCGCTCTACTGGCATTTGGTAATTATCACCATGACCCAGCCCTACGCCCGCATAAAATGTGCGTGCCTCAAATTTAAGAGCATGGTCGCGCATCTCTTCCATTTTAGTCTTATCGTATACATTGGCATTATCTGGAAAGGCCCTAGCTCTAACCACTACAAAGTGCAATTTCTTATCCTTGAGAGCGACAAATTGAGGGTCCCTTTTGAGCTTAGAATTAACAGCCATAAATTCAAAACCTTGGCTTTTGAGATCTTCTCCTACGATATTCATCGCTAGGTTGTGTAACTCTTGTTCAGTTAAATAATCTCCCATAGTACAAAGGTAATTGATAAGGAGTACATAGTACAAAGTCTTGAAATGATTACACAAAAAAAAGCCCAATACATTTCTGCATTGGGCTTTATGATTTTCGCGAAAGCGCAATTAGGTGTTATCCTCCAAAATCATCAAATCTGATGTTCTCATCTGGAATTCCGTAATCTTCACCCATTTTCTGAACGGCGTTGTTCATCAATGGTGGTCCACAGAAATAAAGTTCGATATCTTCTGGTGACTCATGCTTACTTAAGTATTGATCTATTACCACTTGGTGAATGAAACCAACAAATCCATCACCTTCTCCATCTGTTGAGTCTTTAACTTTCCAGTTATCCTCTTCCATAGGCTCAGAAAGCGCTAGATAGAATTTGAAATTTGGAAATTCTCTTTCCAATTCACGGAAGTGCTCTAAATAAAATAATTCACGCTTAGAACGACCTCCATACCAATACGTTACAGTACGTCCTGTTTTTAAGGTTTTGAAAAGATGATACAAGTGAGAACGCATAGGTGCCATTCCTGCCCCTCCACCTACATACAGCATTTCAGCTTCTGAGTGGTTTATAAAAAATTCTCCATAAGGTCCAGAGATAACCACTTTATCTCCTGGTTTTTGCGCAAAAATATATGATGATGCAACTCCTGGATTTACATCCATCCATTGATTCTTAGAACGATCCCATGGTGGCGTTGCAATACGCACATTGAGCATAATCTCACGACCCTCTGCAGGGAAAGAAGCCATTGAATAAGCTCTTTCTACAGTTTCATTATTTTTCATGGTAAGTGGCCACAAACCAAATTTATCCCATTCAGCTTGGAACTTATCTGGAGTTTCGTGTTCTTCTGGGTGCGCCGTAATATCAATATCTTTATAATTGATAGTACATTCTGGAATTTCAATTTGAATATAACCTCCAGCTTTGTAACCCATATCTTCCGGGATCTCTACGACAAATTCTTTAATAAATGACGCTACATTATAATTACGTACTACTGTAGCATCCCACTTTTTAATTCCAAAGACTTCTTCTGGAATCGTGATATTCATGTTTTGCTTCACTTTAACTTGACACGCAAGACGTGCTCCATGAGCTAACTCCTTACGAGAAAAGTGAGGAGTTTCTGTAGGTAATGCTTCCCCACCTCCTTCAAGAACGTGGCATTCACACTGTATACACGTACCTCCACCTCCACAAGCAGATGGTAAGAAAATTTTATTGTTACCCAAGGTTGAAAGTAAGGTACCTCCAGAGGCAACTTCTACTTCTTTTTCTCCGTTTATGGTAATCGTTACGGGTCCAGATGGAGATAGTTTTTGCTTTGTAAAAAGCAATAATCCAACTAGTACTAGTGTAAGAACTAAAAAAGCTACGATGGTTGCAATCACCACCCCAGACATAGGTGCTAGTAATATCATAATTAGTTTTCTTTTTCGTTTACAATTTCAGCATCGATCATAGCTACCGGCTGACTGTTATCTTTTTCTTCTGGTATTTGTGCAGATTCTGTTGTAGGGGAAGCAACGCCTTCTTCTTCATCACCACCAGTAAGCATACCTCCAAAACTCATAAAACCAATTGCCATTAATCCTGTAATGATAAAGGTAATTCCCAATCCTCTAAGTGGTGCAGGTACGTTAGAGTATCTAATTTTCTCACGGATAGCCGCGATGGCAAGTATAGCTAAAAACCAACCAATCCCAGAGGAAACTCCGTAGTTAAAAGCAAGGCCTAAGGTTTGAATATCTCTAGATTGCATAAATAATGAACCACCTAGTATGGCACAGTTTACAGCAATGAGTGGTAAGAAAATACCGAGAGAGTTATATAATGATGGAGAAAATTTTTCTACCACGATTTCCACTAACTGCACCATCGTTGCGATGGTTGCAATAAATAAGATGAATGATAAGAAACTTAAATCATAGTCTGCATATTCTGGTCCTAACCAGGCTAGTGCTCCATCACGTAATATATATTGATCTAACAACCAGTTAATAGGCACCGTTACTGCAAGTACAAATATTACTGCAGCTCCCAAACCTACAGCAGTTGATACTTTTTTAGACACCGCAAGGTAGGAACACATCCCAAGGAAGGTTGCAAATACCATGTTATCGATGAAAATGGATTTAAAAAATAATTCAATATGCTCTAACATATCTTTTGTTTTATAGGTTTACGCTTTCGCGAAAGCGTGATAAATTTTATTCTAGTTCTCCTCTACTAACGCTGGGTTCTTACTACGCTGTACCCAGATAATCAATCCTACCACAATAAGCGCCATAGGAGACAGCAACATAAATCCATTATTTTCATAACCAAAGGCGTATAATCCTGTTTTCTCAATAGGATCACCTAACACTTTAAAACCAAGTAATGTTCCTGATCCAAGTAATTCTCTGAAAAAACCTACTGCTATCAAAATCACACCATATCCTAATGCATTCCCTATACCGTCTAGAAAAGAGCGGTATGGTCCATTACCTAAGGCAAATGCCTCGAAGCGACCCATAATAATACAGTTTGTGATGATCAAGCCTACAAATACAGATAGCTCTTTTGAAAGGGTGTATGCATATGCTTTTAAAACTTGGTCCACTATAATCACAAGCGTTGCCACAACGATAAGCTGCACAATAATTCTAATTTTTGAAGGGATGATGTTGCGCATTAATGAGATCACCACATTTCCTACCCCTAATACAAATAGTACAGATACAGCCATCACAATTGATGCTTTAAGCTGTGCGGTAATTGCAAGTGCAGAACAAATTCCTAATACTTGAATTGTAATTGGATTATCATCTGCTAGCGGATCAAGTATGAGACGCTGGTCTTTTTTAGATAGTATCGCCATTATGCTTTTGTTTTAAAATCTTTAATAAAAGGAACGTAATTACCTAAAGTCGTTTTGATCATGGCACTTACTCCATCACCTGTAATGGTTGCACCCGCAAGCGCATCTACTGCATTATCGTCCTTGCGATCGTTCTTAGGGTCGTTATTTCCTTTTGCAACTGTAATACCAGAATACCGTGTTTTGGCCATAATTTGCTCTCCAGTAAAATCGTCCATAAAGTAACGCTCTTTAATATTTGCGCCCAGTCCTGGAGTTTCTCCTTTATGGTCAAAATAAACTCCTTGAACTACGAGATTGTCATCTAATGCTACGTAGCCCCAGATAGCATCCCAAAGGCCTTTTCCATACATAGGAACAACGTAATATTTCTGACCGTCTTTTTCTCCTACAAATAAGGGCATTTTACGTTCGTTCTTAGGAAGTTTACTTTGCTTCTTCATATCTACAGTAAAAGCTTCGTCACTTTGCGTGATTTTACCATTTTGAATGATATAAGCTTCTTTAATGTATTTATCATACTCTGCCTCCACTCTATCTGTTGGGATAAAGTTTACACTACCCTCTCCCTCTACATTTTCATTTACGCCCATCGCATACAGAATATTCTGTTGCTTTTCGAATCGCTCATTTTCTTTAATAGCTGGCTTAAGACCTGTTGCTAGTCCTGCAAGCACTCCTCCTACTACGATTACCATAATCGTTGCAAAGAGAATTGTATATCCGTTTCCGTCTGTCTTTGCCATGGTTATGCTGTTTTAAGTTTAAGACGCTTCATTCTTTGCTTCACATTACCTTGAACTACATAGTGATCAATAGTAGGTGCAAACACGTTCATTAATAAAATTGCTAAGAAAACACCTTCTGGGTACGCAGGATTAAATACTCGTATCATAATAGATATAAATCCTATTAAAAATCCGTAAATCCATTTTCCTTTGTTGGTCTGTGATCCCGTTACTGGGTCTGTAGCCATATATACGGCTCCAAATAAAATACTTCCTATAATCAAGTGTTGCCAGAAAGGAACACTCATTAGACCGTAAAACTTACTAGAGGCATCAATCCACCCTGCATCTACTACACCGTTAAATACAAGACCCATTGCCAGAGCTCCAACTATTGCAGATATGATAATTCTCCAGCTTGCAATTTTTGTGAAAATTAAAAACGCAGCACCAAAGATGATTAACACCTTAGAAGTCTCTCCTACAGAGCCAGGTATAAAACCAAGGAACATATCCCAATAATCGTAAACAACTGCACTGTTCTGAGCGTAGCTCCCTAATATTGTTTCTCCTGAAATAGCATCTGGCTGTCCAGCCATATCGACTGCTTGGTGTACCCATACTTTATCTCCAGACATCCATGTAGGATATGCAAAAAATAAAAAGGCACGAATCGTAAGCGCAGGGTTTAGGATATTCATCCCAGTTCCTCCGAAAACTTCTTTACCAATTACAACCCCAAATACAACAGCCACGGCAAGCATCCATAATGGAATATCTACAGGAACGATAAGTGGCACAAGCATACCTGTTACTAAGTATCCTTCTTCTACTTCATGTCCTTTGATGACTGCAAAAATAAATTCTACTAAAAGTCCAACACCGTAAGAAACCACAACTAATGGCAACACCGTCCATGCACCCATGGCAAAATTATCCCAGTTCCAGAAATTTGTATCAAAGAAACCAGTTGCCTTATATTCTGCTGCTGTACCTGCTACCTCTGCGACTGCATAGTAGTGTTGGTAACCCGCGTTAAATATTCCGAATAGTAAACAAGGAATTAAGGCAATAATTACCGTATTCATTGTTCTTTTTAAATCATCTACTGCTCTTATGTGACCACCGCTGTGTGTGGTTTCATTAGGAGCATATAAAAAAGTGTGAAGGGCATTGAAGGCAGGAGCCATTTTTTTTCCTTCATACTTCATTTTAAGCTTATGTAAACTTTCTTTCATTCCCATAACTTATCCTATTTCTTTATACATAACATCTAATCCCTTGCGAATGATCTCTTGGTGTGGTTGTTTAGATACGCACATAAATTCAGTAAGTGCAAAATCTTCTGGAGCCACTTCATACATTCCTAACGCTTCCATCTCATCTAGATCTTCTACCATACATGCTTTTAAAATTTGCATTGGGTAGATATCTAATGGAAAAACCTCTTCATAATTACCTGTAACTACAAACGCACGGTGTTCACCATTCGTATTAGTATCTAGATCGTATTTTTTCTTAGGCTGCATCCATGAAAAGGTAAGCGCTCTAGACGGAGAGATTTTATCAAAGACAGGTTTATTCCACCCAAAAAACTCATAATCATCTCCTTCTGGTATTACTACAAATTCTGTAGCATAAAAACCTAAGGCACCGTCAGGATTTACTTTATCACCTGTAAGCACATTTCCAGAGATAAATCGATTATTATCCCCTTTTATTCCAGCATCATACGCAAATGTAGCAACCTCAGCCCCTATCATTGTTTGATAATACTTAGGCGCTTTAACCGATGATCCACAAACAGGTATTATACGTTGTGCATTAAATTTTCCAGTGAGTAGCAACTCGCCTATAATTACAAGATCTTGTGCACCTACTGTCCAAGCCGTCTCTCCTTTATTAATTGGGCTTGTTTTATTAATTAACGTACCTACATTCCCAGCTGGGTGCGGTCCTTTAACTGTATGTGTGGTGACATCTTGCAATCCAGAGAATACAGATGCGCTAGAGGCAATAGAAACATGCACTCCACCCTCTGTAAGTTTTGCTAATGCAGAAACTGCTGCTTGAAGCTCTGCTGTTTTACCAGAAAGTACAAAGTCAAGATCTGCTGCAAGTGGTCCTGTATTAAGACCAGATACAAAAATTGCCTTAGGTGCTACCGTAGGTTTTGCAATCACATCATAAGGACGCTGCTTGATAAAAGGCCAAACACCACCCTCGAGTAACCTTTCTTTAACCTGCTCTGCCGTAGCGCTCACTGGCAAAATTCCGAAATCTCTATCAAAGCCACTGTAGTTAGCTTCTATAACAATATCAGTAATTACTCGACGTGCGCCACGTTTAATTTCTGTAATCGTTCCTGCTACAGGAGATAAAAATTTAATTTCTTCTTGAGATTTTGAATAAAAAATCTCGTCTCCAGCTTGTAAAGTTGCTCCTTCTTTAAGAACCATCTTTGGGGTTACGAGATGAAAATCTGAAGGTCTAATAGTAATGGTACGCGATCTAGGCCCCTCAGAAATTGTCTTTTCTGCTTCGCCCACTAATCGGATATCAAGACCCTTTTTGATTCTGATGTCTTTAGACATATGTCAGTAGATTAATGTTATCTAAAATCCTCTAAATTTGAGGTGTGCAAATTTACAACATACAAGACTTTTTTCCGAGTACGACTCGGGGAAAGTGTTATTTATAAATGTTCTAAATAAGGAGTAATGCAATTTGAGGGATCCTTAATTATAAGCTTTGTGATGCTCATTTGTCAAAATAGCATTTCACACATTTGCTCTCTCAAAGCTAGGATTTTTATGAAAGACTAATCTTTCCCTACTATAGTTGAAAAACACTTTTTTCGCGAAAGCGAATCTCCACTCCAGGTTTACAAAAACCATTACTCGGCATCAAATTTGTTTATCTTTAACGCCTATGGCTATTGTTATGAAACACCCTATTGCCCTTCTTTTGTTATTAGTTGCCTATTCTCAAGTGGCACAAGTTGCTCAGGAAACCACAGAACCTCCTTTTATTAAGACGGTACAATTTCGTGGAGGGCCTGAAATAGGCCAACTCCCTATTTTTAGATTAGGGGAATCTTTACAGCTTTCTTATGATGATATTATAGGGGACGAAAGAGATTATTTTTATAAAATTACTCATCATAATGCAGACTGGACACCAAGCAATCTCTTACGATCAGAGTATATGCTGGGCATGGATAATGTAAGGATACTTAATTTTGAAAATTCTGTTGCAACACTTCAGTTGTATACAAACTACAGACTTAGCATTCCTAATAATATGACTAAGCGCTTGTTAAAAACTGGCAATTATTTACTAAGTATTTACGATGAGGAAGAACAACTCGTTTTTTCTAGAAAATTTATGATATACGACCCATCGTTTTCTATAGGTGCTCAAGTGAAGAGATCTCGAGATCTACACTATATTAATACTAAACAAACATTACGTTTTTTTATCGATAGTGGTGACGAGATGATCATCAATCCTAAGAGCAATCTTCATACAGTATTAATTCAAAATAACAATCTAAAAACAGCCATCGTGGGCATACAACCCCAATATACTCTAGGATCTAAATTAGAATATAGGTATGATAAAGAAACAGCCTTTTGGGGCGGTAACGAATTTTTCTTTTTTGAGAATAAGGATGTTAGAGCTGCCACGGCCGCCATACGCAGCATAGAATTAAAAAGTTTATATCACAATTATCTTTATACGGACCCTGCTAGATATGACCAACCTTACACGTATAATCCTGATATAAACGGAGATTTTTTAATTGGCACATTACAAGGTCGTACCCCTGTAACCGAGTCAGAATATGTTTGGATTCACTTCTCACTAGCGCATCCAGAATTATTAGACAGTCAGACAGTACATATTTATGGCAATTTTAATAATTATGTAATCGATGAAAACACGAGATTAGCTTTCAACCCTAGGACACGACGCTACGAACTTCCATACCTTCTAAAGCAAGGTTTTTATAATTATAGATATGTAATTTTGAATAGTGATGGTACGATGGACCAAGAGAATAACATAGACGGTAATTACTGGCAAACGGAGAATGATTATAAAATTCTAGTTTATTACAGAAGGCCTGGGGGTAGATATGATGAGTTAGTAGGCTATGGTCAAACAAACTCTTCTGACATCACTAATTAACAGAATAAAACACATTTCTTTTTCTAATGTATAGTAGCAATGATTTATAGTACGCTTTCGCGAAAGCGTAACATGTTTCAACGTTTTACGTCAACTATATAAAACCACTATATTTATAATGTGAAAGAAACCGATATTAAACCTTCTAGTCGTAAAGCGATGCACTATCGAGGTGTGGAGTGCCTTAATTGCGGACACCCTCTCGACCTTACAGATAGATACTGTGCGTATTGTGGTCAAATCAATACCACTAAGAGATTATCACTAGCCGACTTTGCAAATGAGTTTGTGCTTAGTGTTTTTACCTACGATTCCCGATTTAGATTCACATTAAAAGATTTACTTTTTAAACCAGGAACCATCACAAGAAATTATGTGACTGGTAAACGACTAAAGTACGCAAACCCTTTTCGATTCTTTTTAAGTGCATCTATCTTTTACTTTATTCTTTTAGCCATAGTTGGTGTATTTGAAGCTCCTCTAGAAACAAATACTGATGCTGAGAATAGTATCGAAAATAGCCAAAACAATACTGTTAGCACTATAAGTGAAGACTCAATTAATGTCGATCTAAGTGCTTTAGAAAATCTTGACAATAAAGCGGATTTAAATGCAGCCGAAGAGAAAATAAATGAAAAATTAAATAACGAAATTAGCTCCGTTAAAAATAAAGACAAAGACGAAACCACAGCGTACACTCACATCTCTGAGGAAGAAATTAAGAAGCATAATTTTGTTAATAGACTTTTTAAAAAAGGAACTTTTTTTCATTCTTTTTATAAAGCTACAGATATCAAAAATGCAGAAATAGCTCTAGACAGTATGCGGTATGAGAAGACTAAAACAAATCTATGGCTCTATTCAAAAAACAAAGATCTAGATCGCATTAAGGATAATCCCGTACGCTTTGCAAGTTATTTAGCTTCAAAAACCCCCTTTTTTCTATTTTTCTTTGCACCCTTATTTGCATTGTTTTTTTGGTTGATCTACAGTAAGAAGCAAGCTAATTACATGGAACACTTAGTATTTATATTCCATATTTTTAGTTGGATTTTTGTGGTGCTACTCATTTGTTTGCTACCAGATTTACTTTTACCTGGAGACAATATTTTAGCCGGAATAACAATAACTTTTATAGGCCCTTTTTATTTTTACAAAGCCCTTCGTAACTTTTATAAACAACGGAGGTTCATTACATTAATAAAATTTGTATTTTTAAATTTCGTATTTCTGATGAGTGCATCGTTATGTGCTTTCATCTTTTTTGCCATCACAGCGATTTTATTTTAATAATGGTACAGCAAGTAACTAGAGGTATTAAGATTTCAGTTGAAACTTCTTTTGAAGGCACATTTTATAAACACCATAAAATGCACTTTGCCTTTGGATACAATGTAATTATTGAAAATCAGAGTAAGGATAGTGTACAATTAATGGCGCGTCACTGGAGAATTACAGATGCACTCAATAAACCAGAAACTGTAGACGGTGAAGGCGTGATAGGAAAAAAACCCGTATTAAAACCTGGAGAGTCTCATACCTATAGTTCTGGATGTTTATTGATGTCTCCCTTTGGAGCGATGGAAGGCTTTTATCAAATGGTAAATTTTACTACTTCTCGTAAATTTCGAGTACGTATTCCTACCTTTAAGCTAAGTGCTCCCTTTGCACTTAATTAAAAAGCATTGTTTTAAACAGTTACTTCTATTTTGTTCTTCATACTTCTAATTGTTTTTAAGCATTTTTAACTGCTCTCCAACTCACGGAATACGGTCAATATTTTTTTCGCGAATGCGATCATACCATTTAAACATAACCGATCTAACCACTACAGCACTCCTTTAAGAATTTGTAACTTCGCAGCTCTTAAAATTAAAACCACAAAACAACTATGGGAAAAGGATTTTTTCAAGTTCCAATCGCTGTCAATGAAGAAGTAAAATCGTATGCTCCTGGTTCTCCAGAGCGTGAGGCCGTTGCTGCAGCTTATAAAGAATTATTTAACGCGCATACAGAAGTACCGATGTACATCAACGGGAAAGAAGTACGCACTAAAGATACACGTACTATTCACCCACCACACGATCATAAAAAGGTTGTAGGAGAATATCATCTAGCAGAAAAAACACATATTGATCAAGCAATCACTGGAGCATTAGAAGCTCGTACTGCTTGGGCAGAACTTCCTTGGGAACAACGTGCTGGAATCTTTTTAAAAGCTGCAGAACTTATCCAAGGACCTTACCGTGCTAAGATCAATGCGGCTACCATGATCAATCAGTCTAAAACAATCTATCAGGCTGAGATTGATGCGGCTTGTGAGCTTATAGACTTTTTACGTTTTAACGTACAGTTCATGACAGAGATTTATAGCGAGCAACCAGAATCTACTTCTGGAGCTTGGAATAGGTTAGAATATAGACCACTCGAAGGATTTATTTATGCAATTACTCCTTTTAACTTTACGGCAATCGCTGCTAATTTACCTGCTGCCTGTGCTTTAATGGGGAATGTTGTGGTTTGGAAACCTTCTGATAGCCAGATGCTTTCTGCAAAGATTATTCTTGATATTTTCCGTGAAGCTGGAGTACCAGATGGTGTGATCCAAGTGGTACACGGAGATCCAGTGATGATTACAGATACGGTATTGGCAAGTCCAGATTTCTCTGGATTACACTTTACAGGATCTACCCATGTCTTTAAAGACATCTGGAAAAAAATAGGTGAGAATATTCACAATTACAAAACCTACCCACGTATCGTTGGGGAAACTGGAGGAAAAGACTTTATCGTTGCACATCCAAGTGCTCCAGCAAAACAAGTAGCGACGGCAATCTCACGTGGAGCCTTCGAATTCCAAGGACAAAAATGTAGTGCCGCCAGTCGCGGGTATATTCCTGCTTCTAGATGGGAGGAAATTAAGGAGCTCGTCATAGAAGATGTGAAGTCTTTTAAAATGGGATCTCCAGAAGATATGAGTAACTTTATCACGGCTGTAATTCACGAAGGTTCTTTTGACAAACTTGCCAAATATATTGACCAAGCAAAAGAAGATGCTAATGCAGAAATCATTGTAGGTGGAGGTCACGATAAGAAAAAAGGATACTTTATTGAGCCTACAGTTATCGTCACAACAGACCCAAAGTATACTACGATGCATACAGAACTTTTTGGCCCTGTGATGACTATCTATGTTTATGAAGACAAAGACTGGAGCGAGATGCTTCAACTTGTAGATCAAACAAGTGAATATGCTTTAACTGGCGCAGTACTGTCTACAGATCGTTATGCGGTACAAGAGGCTACAAAAGCACTTAAAAATGCTGCTGGTAACTTCTATATTAATGATAAACCTACGGGAGCTGTTGTGGGACAACAACCTTTTGGAGGCGCTCGTGCTTCTGGAACAAATGACAAGGCTGGATCCATGCTTAACCTACTACGTTGGGTGAGTCCGCGTATGATCAAGGAGACATTTGTGACTCCTACAGATTACAGATATCCGTTCTTAGCTAAGAAGTAATTTAGTTACGCTTTCGCGAAAATTTTAAATTTTAAAAACCCACTCTAAGCATTTTAGAGTGGGTTTTTACATATATGATTTGTTTAGACTTAGGAACTTTCCATAACCTTGCACACCAATAAAATTCCTTATACATTTGCCCTTTAATCAATGAGGACAGATTTGACTGCTTGCAACCTCATAAAAAAATGCCTAAAATCGAACATTCATAGAATATTCTTTTCTGTGTAATTTTCTTGAGGCGCATACGTCAAATCACCTTCTAGAGTACAAACAAGAATTTAAAAACCATACTAAATGGCTTATTTATTTACCTCAGAATCTGTTTCTGAAGGACACCCAGATAAAGTAGCAGACCAAATTTCTGATGCACTTATTGATCATTTTTTAGCTTTTGATAGCGAATCTAAAGTTGCTTGTGAAACCCTTGTAACTACAGGACAAGTTGTGCTTGCTGGTGAAGTTAAGAGTCAAGCATATCTTGATGTTCAAAAAATAGCCCGCGATACAATCAACAAAATTGGGTATACAAAAGGAGAATACATGTTTGACGGAAATTCATGTGGAGTGCTTTCTGCGATACACGAACAATCTGACGATATCAGTCGCGGTGTAGACAGAGAAACAAAAGAAGAGCAAGGAGCAGGTGACCAAGGTATGATGTTTGGTTATGCGACTAAAGAAACAGAGAACTTCATGCCACTAGCATTAGAATTATCTCATAGACTTCTTAAGGAGCTTGCAAATTTACGACGTGAGGAAGACGAAATCACATATTTACGTCCTGATGCTAAGGCACAAGTCACGATTGAGTATAGTGATGACAATGTACCACAACGCATCGATTCAATTGTGGTGTCTACACAGCATGATGATTTTGATGAGGAAGACGTAATGCTAGGACGTATACGCGGTGACATACAAGACATTCTTATTCCTCGAGTGGTGGGAATGTTACCAGAAAACATTGCTGCTCTTTTTAATGATAATATCAAGTATCACATAAACCCAACTGGTAAATTTGTCATAGGTGGTCCTCATGGAGATACTGGTCTTACAGGTAGAAAAATTATTGTAGATACTTATGGAGGTAAAGGTGCTCACGGTGGTGGTGCTTTCTCAGGAAAAGACCCTTCAAAAGTTGATAGGTCTGCCGCTTATGCGACACGTCATATTGCAAAAAATCTTGTAGCTGCAGGAATTGCAGATGAAATTTTAGTTCAAGTATCCTATGCAATTGGTGTAATAGAACCTATGGGAATTTTTGTAGAGACCTACGGAACATCTCATCTCAATCTTACTGATGGCGAAATAGCAGAAAAAGTAACCGAACTTTTTGACATGCGTCCATCTGCTATCGAAAGTAGACTAAAATTACGCTCCCCCATCTATAGTGAAACTGCCGCATATGGCCATATGGGAAGAACTAACGAGGTTGTGACAAAAACATTCGAAAGCTTTGACGGTAAGAAAACAGATATCGAAGTAGAGCTATTTACTTGGGAAAAGCTAGATTATGTAGATAAAGTTAAAGCTGCATTTCAGCTATAAGTACTTTAGCATCTCAATGACTCATAATCTAATTCATAAAAAATACCAGCTGTACAGCTGGTATTTTTTATGAATTATGTTTTGGCTGTATTATTTTCTAAGCCCATACCTATTAAATTCTTGAAACGTAAGAAAAGTATTGATGTGAAGTGCATTGCAATATTGTCGAATAACAACCTTTTCTCTAGATGCATTAATCTCAAAAGTTAATTTTCAAGTATTTCCACGATTGAAATTTTGAATGTGTGAGGATATGGCTAAAATTATTTGTTGGGTATTCGCTTTCGCGAAAGCGTAAACTAGCTTAATCATAAGGCTTCACCTCTAATAGGTGCGCTAAGAAGAATCCACCTATTTTATGCGCTTTGAACTTTGCTGTATCTGCTTTCTCCCCTTCAAACAATTCATCTATGGTTTGCTCCCAATGGCTTAACCAAATTTTGAAATGTTTTTCATTGATTAAATACCCCTCTGCACGGTCTACTTTTTTATGCTCCCGCAATGGATGCCCCGTAAATATTCGTTTCATGAATAAATTACCCTCCCAAAAGTCGGTGAGATGATTAAAGTGGGAAGGCCAATCTTTGACATGCTTATTAAATATAGGACCCAAGTAAACATCTGCTCTCACTCGAGTATAAAATGAGGTGACTAGGGAATACACATCTTCTCTATTTTTAAGATCTTCTTTCATACGGTGAAGATACTAGATAGACTAATATTTTGTACTTTGCTTGCCTATGAAAAAGATGATTCTCATCCTATTAATGACTGCTGCTATGCTCTCTCGAGCCCAAGAATACACGGTTGAAAAAGTATTTGAATGGCCGCTCATCTCAGACATGTTTATAGGGATAGATGATTATAATGCGTTGTATTATGTAAAGGACAACCAAATTATCAAAAAAGTAGATGACACTAGTTTTCAATATAGTGCATTGCAGTTGGGAACCATAGCTTCTGTAGACATATTAAATCCGCTTAAAATTATAGTTTTTTATGAGAACTCCAATACAGTAGTAATTTTAGACAATACGCTCTCAGAAATAGAACGGATTAATTTTAGTGCTATTTCTGAATTTAGGAATATTAGTCACGCATCCAATGCCGGGGATCGTAAACTTTGGATATTTAATACAGATGAACAACGCTTAGAAATTTATGACTGGGGGATTCGTAAAATCACTACACTATTTCCTCCTAGGAAATCCAATAAAACGATCGTAGTAAGTAATTTTAATTTTGCTTGGGTGGCAGATGGTAAAACACTATCTAAATATAATATTTATGGGAGCTTTTTAGAAGAGCAGTTACTAAATTCTATAGAATTGATGAGCCAGTCTCGTGGAGATTTACTAGTATCTGCTAACTCATTATTACTCTATAAGAAAAAAAATACTCCTCAATATTCAGAGATTAATTTGTCAGATTTACAACCTGAACAGCTTTATTTGAATAGCGAAATCCTGTATATTTACAGCCACCAAAAGGTCACAGCCTTAAAAATAAAATCAGCTAAATAACCTATTCTATGCACATCGCCATCGCCGGTAATATCGGGGCAGGTAAAACTACCTTGACTAAACTTCTCTCAAAACATTTCAAGTGGACACCGCAATACGAGGATGTAGTTGACAACCCATATCTTGATGATTTTTATAATGAGATGGAGCGCTGGTCTTTTAACTTGCAAGTTTACTTTTTAAATAGTCGCTTTCGTCAATTATTAGACATACGTGATAGCAAACAAACAATTATACAAGATCGTACTATTTATGAAGACGCATATATTTTTGCGCCTAACCTTCACGCTATGGGCTTGCTAACCAATCGTGATTTTAATAATTATAGATCTTTGTTTGACTTGATGGAAAGCGTAGTGGACGCACCAGATCTTATGATTTACCTACGTAGTTCTATACCCAACCTAGTATCACAAATACATAAACGTGGGCGAGAATATGAAAACTCCATTTCTATAGATTATTTAAGCCGATTGAATGAACGTTATGAAGCGTGGATACATGGCTATGATAAAGGAAAATTACTCATTATAGATGTAGATAACATCAACTTTGTGGACAACCCAGAGGACCTTGGCAACATTATAAATCGCATTGATGCAGAGCTAAATGGATTATTTTAAAATTTTTTTTTCACAAATATTTAACTATGTTTGCGCCACAAACCTAAAATCAATCAAAATGAAAAAATTTCAATTAGTTTTATTAGTAGCAATCTCAGCGTTTACATTTTCTTGTGATAGTGATGATGATGCAAATAGAGAAGAACTAACGCAAGCAAATTTTGAAGGAGCATATAACCTTAACTCTTTCTTGAGTTCAGGTGTTGACGTTTATACAGACCCTACGGATGGATCACTACTACTAGACACATATACTACTCAGGAAGTAATTTTAATAATTCAACAATTACTTTGAATGCACCTTAATGGACTGTTAACTTTGATCTTAATTATACAATCACGTATACTTATAATGGAGAACTGGATGGTTCAGATGAATACAAGAAATGGATTCTACCACTTATATTTTAGATGTTGCAAATGAAACAGTACGTATAGATGGAGAATTATATGAAATTGACTTCATTTAATGGAAGTGATTTAGTATTAACTATTACTGAGATGAAGTTGATGGAGAAACCCCTATACATATGATATCTGAGATTCGTTTGTCCAAATAAATTGATTAAATAAAATATAAAAAGGCTGTCTCTTAGACAGCCTTTTTTTATTTATAGATTAAGCTAAAACAAACCAATTGATCTAGCATGCTCTTCTGCAAATTCACTTTTCTCTACAAGTACAGCAGGAGTAGTCTTATATTTTTTAAGAACACCTTGAACACGTAACACTTTCTTCTTGTGGTTTACACTTCTTAAGTACACAGCGAGTATTTGTTCTGGATACTCTTCTGCTACTTCTAAGTATATATCTACATCATGCTCACCACTATCTCCAATAAGTACAAATTTTAAATTTGGATAGGTTTTCAATATGTTACGAATCTCATGTTGTTTGTGTGGCTTCTCAGGCTTTGGTGTTTTTTCAAAAGGGCCTCTAAAATCTCTTAGCAAAACTGGCCCCTTAGGAAAAGATTGATTTCTTATAAAGGATTCTAAATATTTATACAAGTTCCAAGGACTATTACTTACGTAAAACATAGGATTTGCGGCTGTTCCAGATTTTCCGCGGTGAAGCTTTTGATATAATTCTGGTGCTCCTTTTAATGAAGTACGTTTGCCAACACCTTTAAAAAGTGTATTTACGATTACTCTCCACTTTAGCATTGAGGCGACACCCGTGTGAAGAATTGTGTCATCTACATCACTTATGACCCCATACTCTGCGGTTTCAGATGGAATAAGCATCTCACAAGGAAACTTATTTTTACCCATAACTATTACATCTTTATGCACATCATCAAAACTCACGTATAATTGTAACCATCCTTCGCTATTAGTAAGATCGCCTAAACCATCTACTTTTTCATCTATTTTAAAATAGCCTTCTGCATCGGTGGTGGTATAAAAAACTCTTTCGTCTGGCAGTGTGATCCTTAATTTTGTATTGCGCAATTCACTAGAAGCAAACTGCTTAAAGGCATTTTTAAACGCCGCTATAAAACCTGTTTTGTTTAAATTCACTCCTTCGTGTTCTAATGCTCTTCCTAATAAATATAAATGATCTTTTGTTCCATAGGATTGATAGCCGTCTATTTGAATGGGGTCATTATTCTTTGAAAACATATAAAACTTTCTTTTTAGAATTACGCTTTTGCGAAAGCGAATGGAGAATACGGGAGGTTTTTTTGAAGTAATTTAAGAAACGGTAGAAGTAATGCTTTTCATTTCTCCACGAGCAGGATAGTTTTTCTCTAACACAAAATCGATTGCCTTTAAGATATCGTCATAGTGGGGCCTAGCAAACGGCATGGTTTGAATGGATGAGAAATACAGTGTACCATCAGGACGTACTAAAAATAGTGCCGGCTCACTAAAAAATTCTGGCTCTTTATCTGAAATTCCTTTTGAGATATGGAGGCCTAACTCCTCAGCTTTTTCTGAAGACAACCCATATGCAAGAGGTAATGATGTAAGCTGCCATTCTTCTGATGCCTTATTTGCTCGTTTTTCAGAATCCATACTTATGGCAATTAAGTTGACTCCTCTTTCTGTAAAATCTTCAATTTTTGAAGTAAGATCTTTTAATTGCTTTTTACAAACTGGACAATGTAACCCTCTATAGAAAGTCAATAATGTAAAATTTTCAGGATTTTGATCAGATAGTTTCCAGTTAGTCCCGTTTATCAGAGACAATTCTAAAATGGGCATTTCATTTCTAGGTAAAATCATTTTTTTTATTTAAAGATAGTGACAAGCCCTCCAAATAAGCCTTAAAGAGAATGTAAAGATTTGTTAAGCTTGTTAATCAGTAAGCACCTTATTCCACGAATTTTTATAGAAAAGAAAAAACCACAAGGCTAAAAATAGTCATGTGGTTCTTAGGTATTGAAATATGAAGATGTAACTAGTTTTCTTTCAGCTCATTTTCAAAATCATTCATTTGTGCTTTAACCTCAGCCTCAGTCCCTATAAACTCCTTGTTTTCGGTAGTCTGCATGCCATTGTCATCTGTAATTATTGTTACAGTGCCCACAAATACATCTTCACGTTCTTCTATAGAAAACCGAATTTCTTTCTGCACTTCTCGCGTTTTCTTAGAATTACTCGCTAGCGCTGGCGCGGCCATTTCAGTATTAGTTAGAAATGCAACTTCATCTGTGTGACCTCCTAATATAGGTGCTATAACTAGACCTATCAAACAGGTAAGTTTTATCAATATATTCATAGATGGCCCTGAAGTATCCTTAAATGGATCTCCTACCGTGTCACCTGTCACGGCTGCTTTATGAGCGTCAGATCCTTTATAAGTCATCTCTCCATTAATCATCACCCCTGCTTCAAAAGACTTTTTTGCATTATCCCAAGCACCTCCAGCATTGTTTTGAAAGATAGCCCACAAAACACCACTCACTGTAACACCAGCCATATAGCCACCTAGCATCTCTGCTATAGCTAATGAATTCATGCCAAATAAAAGGGGTACAAAAGCAATTACTAATGGAAATCCTATGGTTAGGACTCCTGGTAATAACATTTGCTTTAAAGAAGCCTCCGTAGAAATAGCCACACACTTATCGTATTCTGGTTTTCCAGTCCCTTCCATAATACCTGGTATATCTCTAAACTGACGACGCACTTCTTGCACCATTTCCATCGCTGCTTTACCCACAGCATTCATGGCAAGAGCAGAAAATACCACAGGCACCATTCCACCTACAAATAGCATGGCAAGTACGGGTGCTTTAAAAATGTTGATACCATCTATTCCTGTAAACGTTACATAAGCTGCAAATAATGCTAGCGAGGTTAATGCGGCAGATGCAATAGCAAATCCCTTTCCAGTAGCAGCCGTAGTGTTTCCTACAGAATCTAAAATATCCGTACGCTCACGTACGATAGGCTCTTGCTCACTCATTTCGGCAATACCTCCAGCGTTGTCAGATATAGGTCCAAAGGCATCAATAGCCAACTGCATAGCTGTAGTCGCCATCATAGCAGAAGCAGCAAGTGCCACTCCATAAAAGCCAGCAAAAGCATACGATGCCCAAATAGCTCCTGCAAATAATAATACAGATGGGAATGTAGAAATCATTCCTGTTGCCAGTCCAGCTATAATATTTGTCCCAGCACCTGTACTAGACTGTTGTACAATTTTAAGAATAGGTGATTTACCTAGCCCAGTATAATACTCCGTCACAGATGAAATCACTGCTCCTACTACTAATCCTACAAGAGTGGCATAAAAAACACGCATTGAGGAAATTTCTACAAGTCCTTCTCCAAAGAATTCCATTTGCATAGTTTCTGGCAGCATCCAAATACATAACCCAAAACAAGCCAGTGCGACAAGAATTATTGAAGTCCAGTTACCAATATTTAAAGCCCCCATCACTTGGGCTTCTTTAGCATCATTACTTTTTATTTTCACTAATAGGGTTCCTATAATAGATATGATAATTCCCACACCAGCTATTGCCATTGGAAGTAAAATAGGACCTATTCCGCCAAAGGCGTCTCCTATGTTTCCACCCATGTCTTTTATCACATAGTTTCCTAATACCATCGCCGCAAGTACGGTGGCTACATAAGAGCCAAAAAGATCTGCACCCATTCCAGCTACGTCACCTACATTATCGCCTACATTATCTGCAATAGTTGCAGGATTACGAGGATCATCCTCAGGTATTCCAGCTTCTACTTTACCCACAAGATCTGCTCCCACATCTGCTGCCTTTGTATAGATGCCACCCCCTACACGTGCAAAAAGTGCAATAGACTCTGCACCTAGTGAGAAACCAGCAAGAGTTTCCAACACAATTGTCATATCCATGGTGTTAGTCCAAACTCCACCCATAAAAAAGTGGAAGAAGAATATGAAGAATGACGTTAAGCCTAATACAGCTAGTCCAGCAACACCAAGACCCATTACAGTACCACCTCCAAAAGAGATATTAAGTGCCTTAGGTAAACTCGTACGCGCGGCTTGCGTAGTACGTACGTTTGTTTTGGTCGCGATTTTCATCCCAATATTTCCTGCAAAGGCAGAAAACACAGCCCCACATATAAAGGCAATCACAATCAACCAGTGTGTAGTAGGCACAATAAAAGATACCACAGCGAGTAAGATACTTACAATAATTACAAAGATGGTAAGTAGTTTATATTCTGCTTTTAAAAAAGCAAGGGCTCCTTCGTATATGTGGTCAGATATCTCCTTCATCTTTCCATCACCCGCATCTTGTTTCATTACCCAAGACTGTTTTACAAGCATAAAAATGAGACCTAACACGGCTAGCGCTATAGGAACATAAATCATTAGTGATTCCATAAATTTTTAATTGGTTTAGTTAAGGATTTTCAATAAATCCCTTAAAATTTTTAACACCTGCTAATGTAGGAAAATCAGTTTAACTAAAAAAGCCTCAACGCTGTGCGTTGAGGCTTGGGGCTAACTCTATGAAAATGTGAACTTTAATTCACATAAATAGCTTTTAGTAAATACTTACCTCACTACGAGGCACATCAGAATCTTGATAACGGACGATACATTTAGCAACAATTTCACGTGCTTCATGAACATCTCCCCATCCTCCAACGTCTACTTTTTTCTCTTCAAGATCTTTATAAACTTGAAAGAAGTGTTCAATCTCTTTAATAAGGTGTGGATTACAGTCTGAAAGATCTGTAAGTTTATTTGCAGATGGATCTGTAACAGGTACACAGATTACTTTTTCATCAGGCCCCTTTTCATCTGCCATATGGAATACACCTATAGGCTTTACCTCAATTACACAACCAGGAAATGTAGGCTCTGTTACTAGTACTAAAACATCTAGTGGATCTCCGTCAAGTGCTAGCGTTTCTGGTATAAAACCATAATCTGCAGGATACATCATTGAAGAGAAAATCATACGATCGTAGCGTATTTTTTTTAATTCAAAATCGTACTCATATTTATTACGGCTTCCCTTTGGGATCTCAATTAGTACATCAAATGTGGTAACTTTTTCTGCTGTCATATCTTATATAAAAAACATTTCCTCTATCGTCTAAGATGATGTCTTAGAAAAGTGAACGAAAATGGTGTTGTTTGAATTATGCTTTCGCGAAAGCGCACTTTCAATATTTTGTATATCAGATTGTTACACCTAATTTATATCCAAAGTCTTTCTTTCGGGCTGCAAAAATACACTGAAATGGCTTTACAGCCAAAATTTTGTATGTTAAGTTTAGGTTAGCTATGCTATTAATACTAAATGCCTAAAAAGAAAAACCAAAACTTCCAGTTACACCAAATTTTCTAGCATCTGGCAACTGCTTATAATTCCCTCTGAAGTTTAAATCAAGACGAAAAACTTTAAAAATATTACCTACGCCTATACTATACTCATAGTAGGGTTCTAAATTAGGCGCTATCATAGATGGAGTAATAGCAGTCACAGTGGCTCCATCTTCAAAAAGAAGATTCTCAAATGCAGGTCTATTTAAATCAATATTCCCTTGAGATATATCACCTATAATCCCGCGCAAACCTATAATCTCTCGCAAATTAAGCCCTCTCAATAAAGGAATACGATTAAATATACGCCCTCCAAAATTATGTTCTAATTGTAAAGAGGCATACTCATCTGTCGTAAATTCATAGAAGTTGAGCTGACTAAAAGTATTAAATATGGAAAATAAAGATTGGTTTCCAGGTACTGGACTTAACAGTGCTAGCGGGACTTCATCAAATGTCTTCCCTAATTCTGTAGAAGCAGTAAGTGTCCCAATACCACCAACTCTAATCGCTTTTCTTGCTGAGAATTGCAACTTATCATAACTAAAATCACTATCTAAAGTTCCTTCGATACCTCTGGTGTAACTAGCGTAAAAGCTAGGAAACCATTCATTTGTAACCCTGCGCTCTACGCCGTAGCCAGAGGTCTTTTTTCCAGGCTCCCAGATGGTTGTAAACACAAGTTCTGCCTGTTTCAACTCTCCAGTAGTAGTCGTTTCTGTAGCATCTGTATAGTAGTCAAGACTAAACGTTTCTGAAGCTGATTTTAATGTTCTCAACGAAAAGTCTGTACGAACTTGTAAATTACGTACTACTTCAATTTCTGCTGCTACGTTTGCCAGCTGGATATTTGTTAACTTATCATTAGTAGCTGTATTAACTAAAGATGAGGATGCTAGATTTCTCCCTAATACATCGCGAGATGTAGTTAAGCTAGCCCCTATTTGCTCTACATCTTGACGGTAGCCTCCAGAAAGAATCAATCTACTTTTTTTATCAAGAAGCCACTTTCCAGAAAGACCAAACTTTCCTCTTTGGTCTCTGAGTCCGTAAGCAACAAAACCTTCTAATCTCCATTGATCGTTTTGAGAATAGTACGTTCTACCTCCGGCTCTTAAACGCAACCCTTCAACCTCATTGAAACCAAATGTGGAAAAGATAGGACCATAATCAAAATTAATGCTTGGAATTTCATAATAACCAGAGGCCAAAATAGAACCTAGATTATAAAGATTTCTGAATTTTTTTACGGTCTTAAGAGTGTCTAACATTTTATAGACACCTTTTTCATCGGTACTCAACTTCTCAAGTCTGTTTACTTCCCAGAAACCATCGTCGCGATTATAAACATCCTTATCGTAGTTATAGACCTCCTTATCATAAAAGTCTTTATCTAGTATTTTATTAAAGTTATGATTATCGTAGAGTGTAGTACGTTTGCCATACATACCTCGGGAAGACTCCTTTTTATTAATGGCAAAATCTGATAAAAAGTAATCTCGAGAAAGTAAAAAGGTAGAGTCATTAACAATATCATACTCCTGCTCCATATAGATTTCCTTCACCCAGTTTACATTGGCGCTTTTGGAAAGCTGCATATTGATCTCTTTGATCGCCCAAGTAGAGTCATTCACCCAAAAATCTCCCTTAAATGTGAGTTCGTTTTTGCGTCTTGGGTAATAAATAATGTTATAACACCACTTATTATCTCGATAAGCACTGTCTGCTAGGATGTAATTGTAGGTTTGTATACCCGTACGAGAAATGGGAGAAGTAAAACTTTTATCAAAAAATTGCAAGTAGTTATCATAAATATCATAATCACTGTAAAGACTTTTTACAAAGCCTATAATGGTTTGATTTTCACTAAACCCGCTATTTTTATTACCCTCTAAAACTTCTTTTTCTTTATGTAGTACATTATCCCCATATACTCTTGAAAAAGCTTCGTTTACGAAGATGGGAAGATAGGTTTTACCAGTAATCTTACTCGTATCTGTCTGTTCAAAAATAAATTCCATACCATCAAATATTTTGCTATTTATGAGGGTACTGTCTATGGTATTTAAGTCAAATTCTAGTTTTTCATATTTGTCGTAAGCATATTGATTGTATTGCCTCAATCCATTCTCACGCTTATTGTCCCAAATCTTACGAAGGATATCTACGGCTGGATTGTTTTTTTTATCTGTTTTACCTGTAAAAATTACTACCTCTTCTAGAGTGCCTTGCTCTTCTTCTAATGTGATTTTGAGATTGTAATTCACCTTTTCATCTAGATCTAGAATTTTATTTGAAAATCCTATAAACGAGAAGCGCACTTGGTTCCAGTTTGCATCAGATTCTAAGTAAAAACGCCCATTTTCATTAGTGATCGTTCCTTCGTTGGAGTCTACAAAAATTACATTTGCAAAAGGTATTGGATTTCCACTAGCGTCAAATACTTCGCCACTTACTTTTGTTTGTGCAGCTAGCAATGTAGCAAAAAGTAGGGCTACTATCGCACAGATATGTTTCAGTCTCATAAATTTTTTTTTTAACCTTACAGCTGGTTGGAGCTGTATAAAAAATAGGGAGGTAATCTCATTGATATGTATTTATTAACCTAAACGCTAGTAAAATAAAAACCCCTTCCGTTTTTTTGGAAAGGGTCAAAGATAAGTTTGCTTTCGCGAAAGCGTTATTTATACAACACTTTTTTAACAGCCTTTATAACATCTTCACTATTAGGCAACCATTCTTTAAGCAAGACTGGTGAATAAGGTGCTGGAGTGTCTGCCGTGTTAATTCTTTGTATAGGTGCATCTAGATAATCAAAGCAATTATCTTGAACTTGGTATGTGATCTCTGTGGATATATTTCCAAAAGGCCATGCCTCTTCAAGTACCACTAATCTATTTGTCTTTTTTACAGAATCAAAAATCGCTTGATAATCCATAGGTCGTACTGTACGTAAATCAATGATCTCACAAGAAATTCCTTCTTTTTCGAGTTCATCTGCTGCTTTATAGGCCTCTTTTATGATCTTACCAAAAGATACGATGGTTACATCTGTACCTTCTCTTTTTATATCTGCAACCCCAATAGGTAGAATGTATTCTCCATCTGGCACCTCCCCTTTATCACCATACATTTGCTCTGACTCCATAAAAATCACTGGGTCATTATCTCTAATGGCAGCTTTCAATAATCCTTTTGCATCATAGGGATTAGAAGGCACAATTACTTTAAGACCAGGTGTGTTTGCAAACCAATTCTCAAAAGCTTGCGAGTGCGTGGCTCCTAGCTGTCCTGCAGAGGCAGTAGGCCCTCTAAAGACGATGGGACACGGGAAATTGCCCTCCTGACATTTGACGAATTTTTGCTGCATTATTGATGATTTGATCAATACCTACTAACGAAAAATTAAAGGTCATATATTCTACGATAGGACGACATCCCGTCATGGTACTTCCTACAGCAATTCCTCCAAAACCAAGCTCGGCGATAGGAGTATCAATTACACGCTTAGCACCAAATTCGTCAAGCATTCCTTTGGAGGCTTTATAAGCACCATTATACTCAGCTACCTCCTCACCCATTAAATAAACAGACTCATCACGTCGCATCTCTTCGCTCATCGCCTCACAAACAGCTTCTCTAAATTGGATTGTTCTCATAAATAGTATATACCTTACGTTCTATTGACATATTTGCTAGGCAAATATAAACTCATTCTTACATAATTAACTAAAGAGATCATACCATGTACAACTCTTTAATTATAGTGTATCAAAAATACGCAATTCTCTTACCTAACACAATTCACTAAAAAACATAAAATCTAAAAAATATTTACTATGCGCGCATAGTAAATAAGTAAATTTTATCTTATTTTTGTTTGGCAATATTAAAAAACGAGGATACCGCATTTTTTTTGCTATTATATTAACAATAAGATAAAAGTGTACCTTTAAAAAAAATAAATTATATGAAAATTTTAGTGTGCATCAGTCATGTTCCTGATACAACCTCAAAAATTAACTTCACAGAAGGAGATACCAAGTTTGACACCACAGGAGTACAATTTGTAATAAATCCTAATGACGAGTTTGGACTTACGCGTGCCATGTGGTTCAAAGAAAAACAGGGCGCTTCTGTAGATGTGATCAATGTAGGTGGCCCAGAAACAGAACCTACTTTACGCAAAGCACTTGCCATAGGTGCAGACACAGCGATTAGAATTAACACTGAAGCTCTAGATGGCTATCAAGTGGCAAAAGAGCTAGCAAAAGTTGTTAAAGATGGAGGTTATGATCTTGTGATCGCCGGTCGTGAATCTATTGATTACAATGGAGGAATGGTTCCAGGAATGCTTGCGGGTCTCATAGATGCAAATTTTGTAAACACCTGTATTAGCTTAGAAGTAGACGGCAAGAATGCAACCGCTATTCGTGAGATTGACGGAGGTAAAGAAACGGTTACTACCACGCTTCCATTAGTAATAGGTGGACAAAAAGGTCTTGTAGAAGAAAGCGACCTGCGTATACCAAATATGAGAGGAATCATGATGGCACGTAAAAAACCACTTACCGTTTTAGATGCAGAAGGAGCAAGCACAGAAACAGTAGCTGCATCCTTTGAAAAACCAGCACCTAAAGGAAGTGTAAAACTTGTAGACAGCGTTGATGAGTTAATAAACTTATTACACAACGAAGCAAATGCAATTTAAAAGTGTACGCTTTCGCGAAAGCGATAATAAACACTTAAATAATCATCTACATTAGTATGTAAGACCTCAACAGTAGTTGACAGCTTATTTCTAATTTATAAAATTTACGATATGTCAGTTTTAGTATATACAGAATCAGAAAATGGAGACTTCAAAAAAACAGCATTTGAAGTAGCAAGTTACGCAAAAGGAGTTGCAGACATGATGGGAACATCTGTTACTGCCGTTGCTATAAATGGAGGCAATGCTTCTGAACTAGGCGCCTACGGCGTGGAAAAAGTATTGAATATTACAAATGATAAGCTTACTCAATTTAATGCAGCAGCTTACGCAAAAGCAATTGCTCAAGCAGCAAAAGCAGAAGGTGCAAAAGTTATAGTAGTAAGCCAGAGTGCAAATGCAAAATACCTTGCTCCTTTACTAGCTATTGAGCTTGAGGCAGGGTATGCATCAAACGTAGTTGCACTTCCAGACAGTGCATCACCTTTTAAAGTAAAACGCACAGCTTTTACAAATAAAGCATTTAATCATACTGAGATTACTACGGATATAAAAATTGTAGGATTAGGTAAAAATGCCTACGGTCTTAAAGAAAATTCTGGCGCTGCGGCTACAGAAGATTTTGCTGCAGAGATTGGTGATTTAGGGGTTACAGTGCAGTCTGTAGATAAAGCAACGGATAAAGTGTCTATTGCAGATGCAGAAGTTGTGGTATCTGCAGGTCGCGGACTTAAAGGTCCTGAAAACTGGGGTATGATTGAAGAAATGGCAGACATACTAGGCGCTGCAACAGCTTGCTCTAAACCAGTATCCGACCTAGGCTGGAGACCACATGGAGAGCACGTAGGACAGACTGGAAAACCAGTTGCTGCTAATTTATATATTGCTATCGGAATCTCTGGAGCGATACAGCATCTAGCTGGAATAAATTCCTCTAAAGTAAAAGTTGTCATTAATAACGATCCTGAAGCTCCTTTCTTTAAGGCTGCAGATTATGGGATGGTAGGCGATGCTTTTGAAATTGTTCCAAAACTTAATGAAAAATTAAAGGAATTTAAAGCAGCAAATAGCTAGGAAATTCTCTTCTATATCAATTTAAAAATGAGCTTACGAGAACAATGTAAGCTCATTTTTATTTTGTGCTTAATAGAATTTAATAAATAGGAACAATTCAATAGTTTAGCTTTCCAAATAAACTTAACAAGGTATTAACGCTTTTTACTATTTTTGCAACTTATGAGCTTAGTACGTTTAAATATTAAAGGGATTTCTTACAGCCAAACACAAAACGGTGCGTACGCCCTTATACTCACAGAACAAGATGGTGAGCGTAAACTACCTATAGTTATAGGTGCCTTTGAAGCACAGTCTATCGCTATAGCCTTAGAAAAAGAAATTAAACCACCACGCCCTCTCACACACGATTTGTTTAAAAACTTTGCAGATCGTTTTGATATTGTCATTAAGCAAGTTATTATACATAAATTAGTTGACGGCGTCTTTTACTCTAGCATTATTTGTGAAAGAGATAAGATAGAAGAAATTATAGATGCACGTACGAGTGATGCAATTTCACTTGCCCTACGTTTTCAAGCTCCTATATTTACTTACAAGAATATTTTAGACAAAGCTGGCATCTTTCTTAAAGGAAATACTGACCCAGAAGAGTTTACAGATCATGACGAAATTTTAATGGATGAAATCCTTCTTGAAGATGACACTTCAAGTCAGGATGGAGACTATAAAAAGATGTCACTGCAAGAGCTAAATGAACAACTAGAGCAGGCGGTTCATAATGAAGATTATGAAGCCGCTGCAAAAATTAGAGACGAGATCTCAAAACGTAATTAATCCTATCTCCATGCGTAAAATTTTACTATCGGTACTTTTTGTATTTACTTCTTTAAGTGCCCTTGCGCAAGATACTACAGAGCGTATTGCTCTTGATCCAGACGTAGGCCTTGGACTTTCTGCTTATAGTATAGGACGTGGGATATTAGGCATGGTATTTCTAATAGGTATATGTTTTGCCTTAAGTAGCAACAGAAAAAAAATAAACTGGAGGCTCGTTCTTACAGGATTAGGATTACAATTATTATTTGCTGTTTTAGTTTTAAAAGTAAACTTTGTCGCTGCTGGTTTTGATTACATTTCGACAAAAGTTGTTGAATTTTTAAATATTGCAGAGCAAGGAGCGCTATTTGTATTTGGAAAATTAGTAGACCCATCGGCGAGCATGGGATATATTTTTGCATTTAAAGTATTACCAACAATAGTATTCTTTTCTGCTTTCACTTCCCTTTTATATTACTTAGGTATTTTACAAGTCATTGTAAAGGGTCTTGCTTGGGTAATGAGTAAAACTATGCAGCTCTCTGGTGCAGAAAGCCTGGCAGCTGCAGCGAATGTCTTTATTGGTCAAACAGAAGCACCACTCGTTGTAAAACCTTATTTAGAAAACATGTCAAAGTCCGAAATGCTTTGCTTGATGGTAGGCGGGATGGCAACCATTGCAGGAGGCGTATTAGCTGCATTTATTGCCTTTTTAGGTGGAGACAGCATTGCTGAGCAGGCAATATTTGCTAAACATTTACTTACCGCCTCCATAATGTCTGCACCAGCTGCAATCATTATTGCAAAAATGTTGTACCCTGAGACAGAGGAAGTAAGTAGAACACTAGATATTTCTAAGGAAAAAGTAGGATCAAACATCCTTGATGCAATTTCAAGAGGAACAACAGATGGTTTAAAACTTGCGGTAAATGTAGGTGCCATGCTTTTAGTATTTACCGCACTCATGGGTGTCATCAACTGGTTTCTAGGTGATTTAATAGGTGATATCACTGGTTTAAACAGTCTTATTGCGAGCGTAACAGATGGTAGATATGACAATCTTTCTATGGAATTTATTCTAGGGAATGTTTTTGCACCTGTTGCGTGGATTATAGGTGTGCCCACTGAAGATATGACAATTGTGGGGCAGCTCTTAGGAGAGAAAACAATTCTCAACGAATTTTATGCCTATGGCTCCCTAAGTACTTTAAAAGCTACTGGCGTTATCACAAATTATAGATCTATTGTTATTGCTACCTATGCACTTTGTGGGTTTGCAAATTTTGCTTCTATTGGAATACAAATAGGTGGCATTGGGGTACTAGCTCCTAAACAACGTGACACGCTTTCAGCTTTCGGTATAAAAGCATTAATAGGCGGTACCATTGCAGCATTACTCACAGCAACCATCGCAGGTATGCTCATAGGTTAATCTTCATTAGAATATTTTGAAGCACTATATTTGCATTTTTTGGAATATAGCTGTTTAAGCTTTCGCGAAAGCATACTAATTTTAATTGATAAGTCACTGACAATCATTCTAATATTAACACTTTTCTTATAGATTATTTAAATAAGTTCATTATATTCATAGATGAACTGGAGTATCCCTGCACTCTTGCTAAAATATAATGCTATGAAAAATCCCTTTCTAATCCGTTTACTTCTGTTAGTATGTGTTTTCCCCACGACACTTATCGCTCAAACTCAATTTATCACTTTAGAGGGATCTATCAAGGATAAAGACACAAATGAGATTATAGTTGGAGCTACTATCACACTATTAAATACAAATACAAGCACTATAACTAATGCCGAAGGAGATTTTGAAATTAAATTTCCTGAACAAGAAACATTACCGTCTCTAATAATTCAAGCCGTAGGGTATAAAAAGTCAACTATAGACGTTAAAGACCCTTCTGAAGAGCTCAAAATAGTATTAACGCCAAGCGAAATTAGTCTCACTGAGGTAGAAGTCATCGCTTATAAGAGTGCTGCGGATTTGGTTGCCAAAGTATTTGAAAAGAAAAGAATAAATTATAGTCAGCAAAAGGTAAAAATGACGGCATTTTACCGGGAAACTATAAAGAATCGAAGAAAAAATGCCTCCCTTGCTGAGGCTGTTGTTTCTGTTGAAAAACAACCCTATTCAAGTAAAAAAGATGACAAGGTGAGTCTCATCAAATCAAGAAAGGATACCGATTACAGTAGATTAGATACCATTTCTTTAAAACTTCAAGGAGGTCCTTTTAGCACCTTATATGTGGACCTAATGAAATATCCCGAGTATATTTTTACACCAGAAGCTATGAAGGCTTACGATTTCTCTTTTAATAGCACTAGGGAATTAAATGGTCGAGACGTTCTTATTGTAGATTTCAAACCGAATCCTAATGTTATCACGCCGCTTTATGAAGGTGAGTTATTTATTAGTACAGATGATCTAGCATTGCAAAGAGCTACCTTTAGTTTAGATTTAACGAATAGTACTGAGGTAAATAAAATGTTCGTTAAAAAGAAACCCAATGATGTTCGGGTAAGTGCCAGAGAGATTTCATACATAATTGATTATCGTGAAAAAGATGGCATATGGTATTATGGCTATAGCAAGGCAAACTTATCTTTTGAAGTTAAAAAACCGAAAAAATTATTTAAATCTATTTACACACTTTCCTGTGAAATGGCCGTCACAGACTGGCGTGTGTTATCTAATGAAGAACTTATAAAAGGAAGAGTGATCAAACCATCCATTATCATGGCAAATGAGCGTATAGGTTTTAAAGATCCTGACTTCTGGGGAGAATTTAATGTCATCGAACCAGAGAAATCTATTGAGACAGCAATCAAGAAAATACAGCGTAAACTAGAGAAAGATGATGATTTCAGGGCATCTTTGAGTTCTAATTAGTGTATAACTTATTATAATAAATCACACCTTCTGTTGTTATATTCAGAAGGTGTTTTTATTTTGCAACAGTTTTTATCTTGAAAGAACATTTGCTTTCGCGAAAGCGTAATAACCTACTAACTCCTTATTAGTAAAGACCATAAACTGTATACGAATACTATTTTTATGAAACAATATCACGATCTTATCAAACATGTTCTTGAACACGGAAATCAGAAAGGAGACCGCACTGGGACGGGTACAAAAAGTGTTTTTGGCTACCAAATGCGATTTGATTTATCCAAAGGTTTCCCTATGGTGACTACTAAAAAACTCCACCTAAAGTCGATCATCTATGAATTACTGTGGTTTTTACAAGGAGATACAAATATTAAATACCTTCAAGAAAACGGAGTACGGATCTGGAATGAATGGGCAGATGAAAATGGTGATTTAGGTCCAGTTTATGGCTACCAGTGGCGCAACTGGAATGGAGATGAAATAGATCAGATTGCTGAGATAGTAGAAACTCTTAAAAAGAATCCTAACAGCAGGCGTATGCTAGTGAGCGCATGGAATCCATCAGTTCTACCAGATACTGCGGTCTCATTTTCTGAAAATGTATCAAACGGTAAAGCGGCATTACCACCTTGTCATGCCTTTTTTCAATTTTATGTCGCAGATGGGAAACTAAGTTGCCAACTCTATCAAAGAAGTGCAGATATATTTTTAGGGGTTCCTTTTAACATAGCGAGTTATGCACTCTTTACGATGATGATGGCACAAGTATGTGGGTATGAAGCTGGTGATTTCATACATACTTTTGGAGATGCACATATTTACAATAATCACATGGAACAAGTTGAGCTTCAACTATCGAGGGAATTTCGTACATTGCCTACTTTAAAGATAAATCCTGAAGTAAAGGATATATTTAGCTTCACTTTTGATGATTTTACTTTAGAAAATTATGACCCACACCCACATATAAAAGCTGCTGTCGCCGTTTAACCTATTTATTTATACCCAAATCAAACCCAATTTTACAAATGAAAAATGTATTCTTAATTTTATTTTTATGTATAGGGACTAACCTTATGGCACAAGAAGGCGTTACTATGAAGCGCTCAACCACTTTAAAAATTGAAGAAGTTCCTCCCACATGGCCAGGATGTACCGGCTCAATTAGTCAGAAAAGTAATTGCTTGAGACAAAAACTAGCGACACACGTTGTTAAAAACATGAAATTCTCTAGTGACCACAAATCTGGATCAAAAGTTCTTGTTGATATGTATATCAATAAAAAAGGTAACCCTGTAGTCAATAAAGTAACTGGAGGCACTCCAGGAATGCAAGAAGCAGTGCGCATTGCAGTGATGACAATTCCAACTCTTAAACCAGGCCACATGGGCGGAACTAAAAAGGAAAGTAAATTACAATTGCCTTTTCAGTTTTAAAAAAGATTTCTTCATATAGCTACCTCTAGGGAAAGCTAGCTAAAAAAACAACTCTGCGCTGCAGAGTTGTTTTTTTAGCTATTACAGAAGGCTCAGCTCCTCATACTGTAATTATAAATGAGCCCCTTAAAATTATGTTATAAAGCAGCACATGTCTTTAAAAACCCGTAATTTTAAGTTTTTCGTACTTAATTTAAAATACAGAGACATCGACCTTAGAGTTTCCCTATGATTGCCACAAAAACAGTATTGGATTTTTTTTGCGAGACCAGAGCTTATTCTGAAGCCATTTGTAAACCGCTTGAGGTAGAAGATTATGTAGTACAGCCCATCGTAGATGTATCTCCACCTAAATGGCACCTAGGCCATACGACTTGGTTTTTTGAAGAATTTATCCTCAAACACCACAAGCCAGGTTACACTTTATTTAGTGATGACTTTGCGTTTGTATTTAATAGTTATTATGAAAGTATAGGCAAGAGAGTAATACGTACAGACCGTGGTAATCTCTCGAGACCCACCGTTGCGCAAGTGTATGCATACAGAAATTATGTAACCCAATCTATAGGAGAACTTTTAGAAGATCCTATCTCACAAGAAGTAGAAAAACTACTTACAATAGGCATCCACCACGAGAAGCAACATCAAGAATTACTCATTACAGACATTAAATATATATTAGGTAATAATCCATTAATGCCTAGATATGATGGAGATATCCGCTTTCGCGAAAGCGAAAAAAGCTCCACATCTACTTTCATAAAAATTCCAGAAGGAATTTATGATATAGGTCATGCTACTGAAGGGTTTTGTTATGATAATGAACTAGGGGTACATAAAGTCTATCTTCAGGAATTTGAAATAGCTACACAACTGGTTACTAATGCAGCATGGATTGATTTTATAGAAGCAGGGGGTTATAAAAAAACGCTTTTATGGCACGCAGAAGGATGGGAATGGGTGCAAAATAATAAAATTTCTTCACCCATGTATTGGCATCAAATAGATGGAGAATGGTATCAATTTACATTAGACAAAGGATTAGAAAAAATTGATGTAGATGCTGCAGTCTCACATATTTCTTACTATGAGGCCTTTGCTTATGCACAGTGGAAAGAAATGCGCTTACCCACAGAGTTTGAATGGGAAATTGCGAGTCAACATTTAAAATGGGGAGATAGATGGGAGTGGACAGAAAGCGCTTACTTGCCTTACCCCAATTATACTAAAGAGCCTGGGGCACTGGGAGAATACAACGGTAAATTCATGGTAAATCAGAAAGTATTACGAGGAGGTTCTGTTGCAACTTCTACGCAACACACAAGGCATACCTATCGCAACTTTTTTCAAACAGGAGTAAGATGGCAGTTTACAGGATTACGTCTCGTAAAATAATTAGCAAAAACACCCCTATACAAGATTAATGTCTATGACGACTCAAAGAAAAACCACATACGCCACCAGTTTCGAAAAGGAAACGGCAGAGGGTCTTACCTCTTTCCCTAAGTACCTTTCTTCAAAATTTATTTATAATAAAAAAGGGGATAAACTCTTTCAAGATATTATGGCTATGCCATCTTATTATCTCACAGATACTGAGTTTGAGATTTTAGAAACGCATAAGGACGCTATTACTACAGCCTTTACAGATACTTCTGGTTTTGATCTTATTGAGTTAGGGGCAGGTGATGGTAAGAAAACTAAAATTTTACTTAAGCATCTGGTAAATAGAGGTGACGACTTCAGTTATTTACCTATTGATATAAGCCAAAACGTGTTAGACGGTTTAGAAGCAAGTGTGCAAAAAGAAATTCCACAGGTGGTAATTAAGCCGCAGCAAGGGATGTACTTTGAAGTTTTAGAAAGCGTGGCTGCTTACAACTCACGCAAGAAAGTGATTATGGTACTAGGCTCAAACATTGGGAATCTATTACATCCTCAAGCCATTGACTTTCTAACGAATATTCAAGAAGCCATGAGCGAGAATGACTTACTCTTTATGGGGTTTGACCAAAAGAAAAATCCACAAACTATTTTAGATGCTTATAATGATCCAGAGGGAATTACGGCAGCATTCAATAAAAATTTACTTCACCGCATCAATGAGGAAATGGATGCAAATTTTGACGTGTCTGCATTTAAACACTGGGAAGTTTATGATCCCGAGTCTGGAACTGCAAAAAGCTATCTTGTGAGTACAAAAGAACAATCTATCTCTATCAATACCTTAGGTCTCACCATACATTTTACACCTTGGGAGTCTATCCATACAGAGATTAGTCAGAAATATGATGATACCGTAGTGGAGTGGCTAGCAGAGGAATCTGGACTTATGATTGTAGATCAGTTTATGGATGGAAAAGGATATTACAAAAATTACCTCTTTAAGAAAAAATAGCCATTCGCTTTCGCGAAAGCGTGATCCTTAAAATGCTATACGCCAATATTAAAAAAAATAAAAACGCATGAAAGCCATCTGGAACGATCAACTAATAGCAGAAAGTAATGAAACCATTGTTATAGAAAATAATCATTACTTTCCTCACGACTCATTACAACAAGAATTTTTTAAAATAAGTGACACCCACTCTACCTGTTCCTGGAAAGGAAAAGCCTCTTATTATACCATTGAAGTAGATGGTGAGAAAAATGAAGATGCGGCTTGGTATTACTCTGACCCCAGCGAAAGAGCAAAAAGCATACAAAATCACGTGGCTTTTTGGAAAGGTGTAAAGATAACCGAGTAAATCTTAAGCAATTGCTATTTATTTTCTACGCCGTATAGGAATAGCATACTTAAATTTTGGGGTTATCTATTGCATCTAATAATAGTGCTAAATCCTCTTCTGTATTAAAATAGTGAAACCCTACTCTCACTCCAGAACCACGAGCAATAGTGATGATTTTATGCTGTTTGAGATAATTTACAAGATTTGTATCTCCATAAATATTGTAAAAACATCCATGGTCAGTACGATGTACACAATTTTTATCTAAGAGATTTCGGTCTTCAAATGCACGTCTTGCCTTTTTGTTAATCGTTTTAATTTTTGCCTCTAATTGAGGAAGACCTAGTTCGTTAATAAGATCAATAGCCACTCCAAGACTTCCGTAATTTAATGTGTCTTGATGACCCGGCTCAAAACGACCTATAAAATTTCCTTCTTGCGGTTTGTATTTACCTTGTAAGGAATTAAAACCTGTGGTTTTTGGTGCAACTCGCTCTGCCACCGCTTCCTTAAACAAGAAAAGTGCATTTCCGTAACCTGCATTCATCCATTTATAGCAACTGGCACCTACAACATCGAGTCCCGAAGCATCAAAATTAAAAACTTCAGTTCCCAAGTATTGTGTAGCGTCTGCAAAAAACAAGGTGTCCGGATATTTCGCTTTTAGATCTTTAATAAATTGATGGTTTACCTTAATTCCCGTAAGCCATTGCACTAATGAAAATGCAAAAATGTCTGGTTGCACTTTTACGAAAGCATCTTCAATCCTACTTTCTAAGTCGCTATCAATGTGTAAGTACGTAATACTAAAATCTCTACTTTCAAACGGCCAATTGACAGAAGGGTAATCTCCTTCTAGTAACAGCACGTTTTTATCCTTATGAATACCTTCTAATAAGGTATTAAAGCCGTAGGAAAAATTTGGCACCAGCGCTACTCTATTAGATGCACATGAAAATAATGCGCCCACTTTTTCTCGAACACTCGTTAAAATAGCCGATTGTTGTTCTTTAAGAATACTTCCTTGCCATAATAAATCTGTATCGTGCTCGCGACGCCACTCCATTACAGGCTGTGACAATAATCCAGAGGCAGGGGTGTTTAGATACGTATACTCATTAAGTATAGGAAATAGTTTTGCAAAATTTTTCATAAGCCTTCCATTGTTGGCAGGTAAAATAGTAATTTTATATATTAAAAATCGCTAAGATTTTACCCATAAAGGTCGCATATTATGTCATTATTCTCAAAGAAAACAACCACATCCATAGATCCAGAGCAAAAGGAACTCATAGAAAATGCGCAAGCTCGCATCAAACAAAAAAAGAGGCTTTATCGGCACTTTGTACTTTTTCTTGCTGGGGCAATTTTATTGATCGTGTTAAATCTAGCCCTAGGAGTAGGTAAAGATTTTAAAATCTTAAATATTGACTGGTTTGTATGGGCGATTCTATTGTGGTCTTTCTTCTTTTTAGTTCACATTATTAATGTGCTTTTGATGAGTAACTTTATGAATAAAGAATGGGAAAAAGCACAATTAGATAGACTAGTCACTAAGCAAAAACTTAAAATAGCAGAGCTAGAAGAAGCTGTACAACAGAAAATGCCTTTACCTGAAAAAAAAAAGTTTCCATTAGACAATCCCAACCTCCCACTTACAGACCCACATTCTCCCCTATGATCACTATGATTGCTGCCGCGGGAGAAAATAATGCGCTAGGAAAAGATGGCGATCTGGTATGGCACCTTCCAGATGATTTTAAGCGATTTAAAAAACTTACCACAGGCCATCACATTATTATGGGACGCAAAACGTGGGAGTCTTTTCCAAGACCTTTGCCTAACAGGACACACGTTGTTATCACAAGAGACAGCAACTATAAAGCACCACAAGCTATTGTAGTACATAATATGGAAGACGCACTTACATATACTAAGGATGATAACCATACTTTTATCATAGGGGGTGGCGAAATTTATAAACTAGGGCTCCCATACGCTACACATATAGAACTTACCCGTGTTCACGGTACTTTTGAGGCAGATGCATTTTTTCCACGAATCGATACTAATCAATGGCAACTTATTGAAACAAAAAAACATACTGTAGATAGCGAACATAAGTATAGTTTTACTTACGAAACCTATAAAAAAATTAAAAACACATAGAATTGCAATCTAGTTATATGTGTAGATTACGCTTTCGCGAAAGCGATAACTCCAAGATACAATTTGTATTTTTGCAACCGTAAACAACCCACTATGAAAGCATATATATTTCCAGGTCAAGGAGCACAATTCACTGGGATGGGACTTGACATTTTTGAAAAATATCCAGCAGCTCAAGACTTATTCTTAAAAGCAAATGACATCCTTAGATTCAACATCACAGAGATCATGTTTGAAGGCTCTGCAGAGGATTTGAAAGAAACTAAAGTTACTCAACCCGCTATTTTTATACACTCCGTAGCATTACAATCTGTACTCACAGACTTTGATCCGGCTATGGTTGCAGGACACTCCTTAGGAGAATTTTCTGCTCTTGTAGCTTGTGGCGCACTTACTTTTGAAGATGCACTGCAATTGGTAAGCAAAAGAGCTCAGGCTATGCAAAAAGCATGCGAACTACAACCTTCTACCATGGCGGCGGTTCTTGGACTTGAGGATGCTATTGTAGAAGAAGTTTGTAATAGCACTCAAGGTGTGGTTGTAGCGGCAAATTATAATTGCCCAGGACAGTTGGTCATTTCTGGCGACGTGAACGCAATTAATGCAGCTTGTCTCACCATGAAAGAACGAGGTGCAAAAAGAGCTCTTGTGCTTCCTGTAGGTGGAGGCTTTCACTCCCCCATGATGGAACCAGCACGCGAAGAGCTAGAAAAAGCAATTGAGCAAACTATTTTCAGCGATCCTATTTGTCCTATCTATCAAAATGTCACCGCAACAGCTGTAACGAGCGCTAGTGAAATACAAAAAAACCTTATAGCACAACTAACGGCTCCTGTAAAATGGACACAAACTGTACAGCAAATGATCGCAGATGGAGCAACAGAATTTATTGAAGTGGGTCCTGGACGCGTATTACAAGGTCTTGTAAAGAAGATTGACCGTACTGCAGTCGCAGCTAGCGCACAGTTGCCAGAATAAATTTTTCATAGAATACACTCAAAAAAAATCTCGGCTATCTGGGATTTTTTTATGTCTGATAATCATTCTTTATTGGAAATATTCCTAATTTACTTATATTTACCTTATGGGAATAAACGATTTACCTTCAGAAATACGTAGATTTAAAGAAGTACGTGAAGATCACGACTTCACACAAGCCGAGTTTGCAGAGCAATTAGGCATCAAAAACTCTACAGCAGATATTGAACGTGGTCGCACTAAATTATCTGGCCAAGTAGTGACAGAGCTTCTTAGATTATTTCAAATCAACCCATTATGGATTTATGGGTATAGTAAACAAAAGCATCTCAACACAGATAAAGGAGACGTGAGCCCTAAAGTGGTGGTGGTAGATAAAGATGACCAAGAAAATATGGTTCTTGTCAATCAGAAAGCAGCTGCCGGCTATCCTAACAATATTGCAGATGTAGAATGGTATCAAAAACTACCTGCCTTCGATCTCCCTTTGCCTCAATATCGTAACGCTACGTATCGTGGTTTTCAAGTGGAAGGAGATAGTATGCTTCCTAATTTTAGACCAGAAGATTGGGTATTAGCAAAAGGGGTAGAAGGTCTTGAGAGCGCCAGTGACAATAAGGTATATGTGATTGTGATGCAAGATGCCGTAGTGGTAAAAAAACTTCAAAAACTTCCAGATACCTCAAAAGTGTTACTCATTTCCATCAATAAAGAATATGCACCATACGAAGTGGAGGTAAGTAATATACAAGAAATATGGCAGGTAAATAGTAAGTTAACATTTAGTCTAGATGAGAATAGCAGTAATAATTTACTAAAAGAGTTACAGCAATCAATGGAAGATCTGAAAGCACAAATGACACAATTTAAAGCATAAAAAAGGCTGCCCTTTTTAGACAGCCTCTTAAAAATTATGCTAGAAGTCTACCTTTTAGTTATCATCAGTTTTGATTTTGGTATCACCATCCTCATCCACTTTAACTTTGATTTCATCACCGTCTACAGTTTCTGCTTTCATCTTGTAATTCCCATCATCATCTACACTCTCTTCAATTTCAGCACCTTCAGATCGAAGTTCTTCTTTGAGAGTTTGCTCCTCTGAGTCTGCTTTGGTCTCTTTACAAGAAGTAAATGACATTGCTGCCACACCTAGTGTAAACGCAATAATTTTAATTTTTTTCATAATTTTTTAATGTAATAAACGCTATTTGAGATTTAGAGTTGATTAGTTATCGTCTCCTATTTTCTCAATCTCCTCGTTGATTTCCTTATTAACCTCGTCGTCAACCTTTCTGGCTGTTCTTTCTAAAATACCCCCGTCATCATCAGAAGTTTCCACTTCTACCTCACGCACTACGGTCGTTTCTTTAGTTTCGGTTTCTCTACAGCTTGTAAAGGTCACACCCGCTACAAGTAAAGCTGCAATTGCTATTTTTTGTAATTTCATAATTAGTATATTGATTAGTGGGACAAATGTATGTCGATATTAAAAAGGAGTTTAATAATTGATTACCAATTATTTCTAAACAATTGGTTAATATTTTTTGCTTAATTATCAATATCGCCAAAAACTGTTAAATTAAAATGCCTTCATGAATTTCAGATTAATGTATGCTTTTCTAGAAGAGCTCCAAGAAAATAATTCTAAAGAATGGATGGATAAAAATCGTAAGGAATATCACCATATACGTGATTCATACATGGAATGGTTGGATAGCATAAATGATAGATTACCCAGGGTTGATCGAGATTATTTTGATACGCCGGGTAAGAAAGCTATTAACCGTATTAATAACAACTTATTATTTCACCCTACCAAACCTATTTATAAAGACCATTTTGGGGCTGGTCTGGATCAAAAAACGAAGCAAGGTGATTTTTACATAGAGATTGGTCTCACTCAAAATTTGCTAGCAGGTGGTTACTGGAGGCCTAAAAAAGAAATTTTGGCTAGTATACGGGAGGCAATTGATTATAATGGAAAAGAATTAAAAGCCATTCTAGAGAAAGAATCTTTTAAAAGTATATTTGGGGGACTCTATAAAGATCAGCAATTAGTTACCGCGCCTAAGGGATACTCTAAAGATCACCCACACATTGATCTACTTAAACATAAGACCTTTGCTGTGGAGGTTACGCTTTCGCGAAAGCAGGTCCTGTCATCAGACTTTGAAGAGTACCTTATTAATGTTTACCAAGAGATGCTCCCTTTTAGACGCTATCTACGGGAAGCAATTACTGTGTGAAGCAATTAACTTGTTACTAAATTTTTGTGGTTTTAAAATAATCTACAATAGCTGTAGTCGCCCCTGTATTGCTATTAATGAAGTGCCCAGCAATCATTCCAGTTTGATTTCTAAAACTCACATCCGTAATTAATTTTGTGAGTATCTCATGAAATTCCGCTTCATTGGAAACTGAGTAAAGTCCAGCCAATTGTTGCAAACGCTTTGCTTCTGGGAATTTTTCAAAATTTGAACCTATAAGTATAGGCACGCCAAAGGTGGCAGGTTCTAATATATTATGTAAACCGGTTGTACCCATAGCACCACCTACGTAAGCAACATCTGCATAACTATACAACTTTGTAAGTAACCCTATCGTATCTACTATTAACACTTGTGATTCTTTTAAGCTGGATGGAGTGTATTGTGTGTAACGGGTTGTTTTTACGAGTAATTTACTTTCTAAATCTGCAATTTTATCAGGTTTGATTTCATGAGGGGCTATGATAAACTTGATATCTGAAGAGGCATCGTTTACATAAGAAATCACTACTTTTTCATCTTCTTGCCACGTACTACCGCAAACTACGCAAAGCTTTCCTTGTTTAAATGTCGTAATAAAATCCAAAGAGTTATCCATTTCTATCTGGTGACTTACTCTATCAAAACGCGTGTCACCATTTACCTCATAATTCGTAAATCCTAATTGTTTTAATGCCAGCGCCGAAGCGTTATCTTGTAAGAAGAAAAATTCAAAACTGTTGAGTGGCGCTTTCATCCAGGCACCGTACCATTTAAAAAATAGCTGACGTTCGCTGAATATCCCAGAGATTAAAAACGTTCGGATGTTTTGGCGTTTTAATTGGTTTAAATAATTGGGCCAAAATTCATATTTCACAAATAGCGCAATCTCTGGGGATACGATTTCCAAAAACTCACGAGCATTTGACGGAGTATCTATAGGTAAATACACGGTCGCTTTCGCGAAAGCGTTCTCTTTTTTAATCTCATACCCAGAAGGTGAAAAAAAGCTGACCACCCATTGATGATGAGGAAAAATTTGCTGCATGGCTTTCATAACTGGGAGTCCTTGTTCGTACTCTCCAAGAGATGCCGCGTGCATCCAAATGACTGGAGGTCCTTTCTCCAATTCATCTCTAAGTTTAGACATCGTATTTTTTCTCCCTACGACAGATAAATTGACTTTTTTATTAAAAAATCCTACCATAGGCAATAGCAATTGCACAAGTGAGGTAAAGAAAGAATAGAGACGTTGCATCTCGTAAAAGTAGTGCTTTGTCCATAAATAAATTGTTCGTAGGATAGAGATTTTGTATTTTCGTTTGAGACCTATTTTAGTGTCCTTTTTTTTAATAAATACTACGCAGTGTAGGTATATCCAACGCTCCCACATACCATGAAAAAAATACAAATGGTTGACCTCAAGGGTCAATATGAGCAAATCAAAGAACGTGTAAACACTTCTATAATGGAAGTCATAGATAACACAACTTTTATCAATGGTCCTGAAGTACATCATTTTCAAAAGGAGCTTGAAGACTACCTTGACGTTAAACATGTTATACCTTGTGCCAACGGAACCGATGCTTTACAGATTGCCATGATGGGATTAGGTTTAGAACAAGGAGATGAAGTCATTACGGCAGATTTTACGTTTGCTGCAACGGTAGAAGTCATTGCGTTGCTCAAACTAACTCCTGTGCTGGTAGATGTGGATCCTATCAATTTTAATATTGATATTGAGGCTATTAAAAAAGCGATCACTCCAAAAACGAAAGCTATTGTTCCCGTGCATTTATTTGGCATGGCTGCAAACATGGATGCTATTATGGACCTTGCAAAAGAACATAATCTGTATGTGATTGAAGATAATGCCCAAGGTATTGGTTCCACATATACAGGACGCAATGGTCAAAAGGTGAAAACTGGAACCATAGGTCACGTAGGTACTACCTCTTTTTTTCCATCAAAAAATTTAGGTTGTTATGGTGATGGTGGTGCAATATTCACTAATGATGATGCGCTAGCACATACGCTAAGAGGAATTGTAAATCATGGAATGTATGAGCGTTACCACCATGATGTGGTGGGAGTTAATAGTAGGCTCGATTCTATTCAAGCTGCTGTGCTTCGCGCAAAATTACCTCATCTCGACGACTATAATAATTCACGTAGAACTGCTGCTCGTAAGTATACCGCTGCTTTTATTAATGAAGAAAAAATTACGACTCCTGTAATTTGTGACAGCTGCGATTGTCATGTGTTTCATCAATATACCCTTCGTTTAAAAGATACAGATAGGGATGCTCTTGTAACGCATCTCAACGAGCAAGGAATTCCTTGTGGCGTGTATTACCCTATACCGCTTCACAGTCAAAAAGCATATAAAGATGAACGCTACAAAGAGGAAGACTTCCCTGTTACAAATGCCGTTGTTAAGGATTGTATCTCACTACCCATGCACACAGAGCTGGATGATGAGCAGATTGACTTTATCACCCAGACTGTCATTGATTTTATAAAAAATTGAACAAGTAATTAGCCAATGATACGTTTTTTTCTTCTTGTAGTCCTAATTTCATCATATTCCTACTCACAAACATTTGAGCAAGATGTAATAAATGCATACAAAAAAGATACCTTAAACTATGATTTTATAGCTACTTTGAGTGCTATAGATTCTTCTGTTACGTCAACAGAAGTTGACAAATATAAATCTCAGATTGAAAATTTTATTAGGACTCTTCCTCCTCATGAAGAAAAATCAAAAAGGGAGAAAAAACGTATTGAAAAGATCTATAATCTTACTCATGATAGGTTTTTTGAAAAGTATGAAGAACTTGCATACTTTCCCCAAATTTTCAATAATGGCATTTATAATTGTGTTACAGCTACAGCGCTATACACTCACATTTTTAGTAAATTAGATATACCCTTTGCGATAAAAGATGAACCAGGTCACGTCTATCTTATTGCTTATCCTGAAACCCACAAAATAATTTTAGAAACTACCGCCCCTGGAATATATGGTTTTCGAGCTCCTAAAGACTCCGAAGTACGTGAACAAGTAAATCAACTAGTAGAATTAAAGCTTGTTACTCCAGAAGAAGTTAGAGCAAATGGAGAGAGTCAAATCTTTATATTATTCTAAAAGGATAGATAATTCACATGTATGAAATACCTCATCACTATAGCGCTCACTTTTTTAGTGGGCGTTATACTTTACAGCCAAGAAACCCTCATTCATTGTGGCAAATTATAGATACACAAAATGGTAACGTGCTTTCCAAAGAAGACAATCTTTAGTGGCTGAGATAAAATTCTAAGTGTAGAACAGGTTTTACTGCACCACAAAAAAATCAAACGCATATCGATCTGACAAAGCAGCACTGTGATGCCTGGCTTTATAGATATGCATGTACATATAGAAGGCGAAACAAATCCGAAAAGATACTAGAAACCTTTACTAAAAATGAGGCGGATGTCGCATTTACAGCTACCGAAATTGCGGAACGCACGCTTATGGCTGGATTTACTACAGTACGAGATCTTGGAGGCAAGTGGCGTAAACGTATCACTACGTAATGCGATAAATTATGGGACTATAAAGGGACCACGAATTTTTACAGCAGAAAAAGCAATAGGAACTACAGGAGGTCACGCTGACCCTACCAATGGTTTTAAAAAATTATTAATGGGAGACCCAGGGCCAGCAGAAGGAGTGATTAATAGTGTCGAAGATGCTCGGAAGGCAGTCAGACAGCGCTATAAAAATGGAGCAGATTTGATCAAAATTACCGCCACGGGTGGCGTTTTAAGTGTGAGTAAGAATGGTGAAAATCCACAATTTAGACAGGAGGAAATAAATGAAATTGTACGTACAGCAAAAGAGTATGGAATGCACGTAGCGGCGCACGCTCACGGAAAAGAAGGTATGCAACGTGCCATTAAAGCGGGAGTACAAACGATTGAACACGGCTCATTTATGGATAGAGAAACCGTTATGCTCATGAAAGAATATGGCACTTACCTTGTTCCTACACTATCCGCAGGTAAATATGTGGCTGAAAAAGCCAAAATAAAAGGATACTATCCAGATATTATCATCCCAAAAATTAAAAAGGTAGATGCAACGCTTAAGGAGACATTTACCATGCTCGCAGTATCTGACATTAATATTGCCTTTGGAACAGATGCTGGTGTGTTTCCTCACGGGGAAAATGCAAAAGAATTTAAATATATGGTAGACTACGGATGGTCTCCTATGTTTGCAATCCAGTCGGCAACAATTACAAACGCAAAACTTCTAGATATGGAAGGCTCTTTAGGGGTGATTAAATCGGGCGCCTTTGCTGATATCATTGCGACAAAAGAAAATCCTATCAATCGTATTTCTACCACAGAAAATGTGATATTTGTTATGAAAAATGGGGTTGTTTATAAAAGTAATGCACAAAATGATTAATTCAATAAATGAATAGGATTAAATATACTCCTTAGAACCCAATAGTATATCTCTTCTTTTTCTAGATAATAGTAAATAGGATAAAAAAACTACAAAAAACACTTTGTATACTACAGAAAAAACTTAAATTTGCATCCGCTATGAGAATGGCGCTTGTTCATAAACATACTGCGAAAGTAGCTCAGGGGTAGAGCATCACCTTGCCAAGGTGGGGGTCGCGGGTTCAAATCCCGTCTTTCGCTCTTTTTTGCTGCTTTCGCGGAAGTAGCATATAAAACATACCAATTTTTCGCAATTGCGAAAATGCTCGAGTGGTGGAATTGGTAGACACGTTGGACTTAAAATCCAATGTCCATTAGGACGTACGGGTTCAAGTCCCGTCTCGAGTACTAAACCTCTTTATCAAGGATAAGGAGGTTTTTTTATGCTTAAAATTCAGAGGTGTTTTGAAATAGAAATGGTTGATTAATGCCTGAACCATCATTTTGATTTATTCACATTTTCGCAAAAGCTAAAAAGAACAACTACTAAGACGCAGTCGCTCCCTTTTTCTTGACAAGCATTCTCTTAATTTCATTAAGTTTCATCAGGGCTTCCACGGGAGTAAGCGTATCGATATCTGTATGCAAGATCTCCTCTTTCACTTGTTCCAACAACGGATCATCTAGATTAAAAAAACTCAATTGCATTTCTTCTTCGGCTGCTTGTTTTAGAGTTCCTGTGAGTTGCTCGCTACCGTGTGATTTTTCGAGTTTTTCCATCATTTTGGTAGCGCGACGTAGCACTTGTTGAGGCATACCCGCCATTTTTGCTACGTGTATTCCAAAGCTATGCGCACTACCTCCTGGAACAAGTTTCCGTAAAAATAACACGGTATCTTTAAGTTCTTTTACAGAAACATTATAGTTGCGAACTCTCTTAAAAGTATCACTCATCTCATTGAGTTCATGATAGTGGGTCGCAAAAAGGGTTTTAGGTCTTCCGGGGTGTTCGTGTAAAAACTCACTGATGGCCCAGGCAATGGAAATACCATCGTAAGTACTCGTGCCGCGACCTATTTCATCTAGTAAAACCAAGCTGCGGTCACTAAGGTTATTAAGGATACTCGCCGTCTCATTCATCTCTACCATAAAGGTACTCTCCCCCATAGAAATATTGTCACTCGCACCTACACGTGTAAATATTTTATCCACAAGGCCGATGTGGGCCGCCTCTGCTGGTACATAACTACCCATCTGGGCAAGCAAAACGATCAACGCTGTTTGACGGAGGATGGCGCTTTTACCAGACATATTCGGTCCCGTTATCATAATCATTTGCTGGTCGTCACTATCCAACAACACGTCGTTTGTGACATATTGTTCACCTAGTGGCAATTGCTTTTCTATGACAGGGTGACGCCCATCTTTTATATCGATTACTTTAGAATCATCAAGTGTAGGGCGTTTGTAATTATTCTCTCGCGCTAGTTGGGTAAAACCTAATAAGCAATCTAGTTGGGCTATCTGGCAAGCAGTAGCTTGAACTTGTGTGATAAAGGTAGACATCCAATTAACTAACTCTGAGAATAATTGTTGTTCTATTGCTTGTATACGTTCCTCTGCTCCTAATATTTTACCTTCGTATTCCTTAAGCTCGTCTGTAATATAACGTTCTGCATTGACCAGCGTCTGTTTACGTATCCACTCTTGCGGGACTTTATCTTTATGGGTATTACGTACTTCTATGTAGTAGCCAAAAACATTATTAGAGGCTATCTTAAGAGAAGTTATACCTGTGCGTTCTGTCTCACGCGCCAGCATCTTCTCTAAATAATCTTTACCTCCTTGTGATAAGGCGCGTAACTCATCCAACTCTTCGTGAAATCCAGACGCAATAGCACCACCTTTTGCGATAGAAACAGGGGCTTCTTCTTTGAGGCTTTGTTTAATTTTTGAACGGAGTACCTCACAATCTTGTAATTGCTCTGCGATGATTTTAAGAGACTCATTATCGCTTTGAGAAGCAATTGCTTTTATAGGGACGATTGCCTCTAAGGAGTTTTTCAATTGTACGACCTCCCTTGGATTGATTCTTCCTGTGGCGACCTTGCTTACTAAACGCTCTAAATCGCCTATTCTTTTGATGTATGATTGCATCTTATCATATACTATACCCTGGGCAAGAAAGAAAGAAACGACCTCGTGCCTGCTTTTTATCTCATCGAGACGCTTAAGTGGTAAGGCAAGCCAACGTTTTAACAAACGCCCTCCCATAGCAGAAGTAGTTTTATCAATTACGTCAAGTAAAGTAATTGCCTTCACTCCAGAAGAGGAGTTATACAATTCCAAATTACGTATGGTAAAACGATCCATCCACACGTAATCTTCTGCGGCAATCCGACTAATGCGGGTGATGTGTTTAAGCTTATGATGTTGTGTTTCCCCTAAGTAGTGTAAAGCAGCTCCAGCTGCAATCACGCCATCATTAAGGTGATCCACCCCAAAACCTTTAAGAGACTTTACCTCAAAATGCTTATGCAACGACTCAGAAGCATAATCTATGTGAAAAACCCAATCTTCTTGATAAAAAGTATGGTATGCATCGCCATAGGTTTCAATAAAAGTCTTTTTTTGCTTTTTAGAAATGAGCAGTTCGCTCGGGGCGAAATTTTGAAGCAACTTATCCACATAAGCTACATCCCCTTGTGCGGTAAGAAATTCGCCAGTAGATACGTCTAAAAAAGAAATTCCGACTGTTTGTTTGCCAAAAAAGATGGCGCCCAAAAAATTATTTGTTTTAGAAGAAAGAATATCATCATTCATTGCCACTCCAGGAGTAATGAGCTCTGTTACTCCCCTCTTGACAATAGTCTTAGTTTGCTTAGGATCCTCTAGCTGATCGCAAATGGCTACACGATAACCTGCTTTTACCAGTTTAGGCAAATAGGTGTTTAAGGAATGGTGTGGAAAACCAGCAAGTTCTGTGCGGTCACCACCGTTATTACGACTCGTTAGTGTAATATTCAAAATTCCTGACGCTTTGACTGCATCTTCCCCAAAAGTTTCATAGAAATCTCCTACTCTAAAAAGTAATAATGCATCAGGGTATTTGCCCTTAATAGCATTGTACTGTTTCATTAATGGGGTTACTTTCTTGGCTGCCAAATCTTTATTTTTAAGAAGAATAAAAGTACGGTAATCTTTTGGGTCTCTTTACTTCTTAGGTTATGAGTTATCCTCAGTTTTTCACAAAGTTTTTTTGCTTTCGCGAAAGCAGAAAAATATTCGATGTTATCCCGACTTTTATAATTTAAAGTGACATTGCCATTTTATTAATTTTTTAAAAAAAATCACGTTACGTTAATTTTTATAACATTTTCTTTATTAATTTTAGTCTTTATTAACATTTTAATCAATGTTTCGATTAAACATTGATTAATTATCAAAACAAAAACTAACATAATCCCTATTAACTATGAAAAAAAAACATCCATTATTTAAAATGGTTTATTTCTTCCTTTTTTTAATTCCCTGTGTCCTTCTTGGACAATCTACAATCACAGGAGTTATAAAAGATATGAATTCCAACCCTATTCCCTTTGTTAATGTGATAGAGAAGGGAACTACTAACGGCACTACCTCAGACTTTGACGGAAGCTATACCATAACACTTACCGCTTCAAGTGGAATTTTAGAGTTTTCCTTTTTGGGTTATAGCTCAAAAGAAGTTTCGGTATCAAATTCCCAGACATTGAATATCGCCTTAGAGGAATCTACTCAATCTTTAAATGAAGTAGTAGTAACTGGACTTGCCTCTTCTATTAAAAGATCAAATCTTGCAAATGCTGTTGCTACAGTAGACTCTGAAGAGTTAGTTGGAACAACGAGTCAAGCTACTGTAGATGGTGCTCTATATGGTAAAGTTACAGGTGTAAATATTACTTCATCATCTGGTGCGCCAGGTGGAGGTATTGCACTTAGACTACGTGGTATCTCTTCTATTACGGGTAATAATCAGCCATTAATAATTATTGATGGAGTGTACGTAAATAATGTGGAGATTCCATCTGGCTTGCGTTTTGCTTCAGGAGCAAATCAAGGCAGTGAAGAAAATTCTGGAAATAGACTAGCAGATATTGATCCTAACGATATTGAGAATATTGAAATATTGAAAGGTTCTTCGGCTGCAGCTATATATGGACAGCGCGGAAGTGCGGGAGTTGTAATTATAACAACTAAAAAAGGTAAAGGAGGAAAAACCAAAATTAATTTTAGACAAGATTCTGGAATTAATCAAATTCAAAACAAACTAGGGCTTAGACCTTGGACAGCAGAATCTGTTTTCGATGCATTTTTCAGACCTAACGATGATCCAGCTCAAAACGCTCAGAATATCATCACTGCTCAAAACGAGGTAGATAAATTCAATGCTACAATAGCTGCAAATGGTGAGCTATATGATTATGAAGATGCTATTTATGGTTATACAGGTTTTATTTCAGAAACAGCAATAAGTGCCACTGGGGGAGGGGAAAAAACCAGGTTTTATGTAGGTGGATCTTTTAGAGATGAAGAAGGAATTATAAAAAACACTGGTTTTGATAGGCTTTCTTTAAGAGCAAATATCGATCATAAAATTTCTGAAGTTTTTGATATTTCTTCAACAACAAACTATGTACGCAGTAACTCGCAGCGTAGTTTTACAGGAAATGAAAATGATGGGGGATTAAGTTACGGGTACACGCTTGCATTCACACGTCCTTGGAATAATCTATATCCTGATGTAGATGGTAATTACCCGAACAACCCGAACTACTCTGGAAATCCACTTTTTGTAAGAGATCAAGCAAAAAATGATGACTCAAATAATAGAATTATACAGGGTCTAACTCTAAATACAAAAATTTACACAAGCGAGATTGACCGTATCCGTTTTGTGAATAGTGCAGGTTTAGATTACCTAGCAAATCAAACTTTTGTCTACGTACCAGAAACGCATCAGGCACAACTTGGATTAACAAATCCTGGCTTTGTTTCTCAAGGTAAAAACAACTTTACACAATTTAACACACAATCAATATTTGTATGGGATCGCAATGCAATGGATGGTGATTTAGGTTTAACAACACAACTAGGTACGTCATATCTCTATCAAGATTCAAATCTTTTAAACTCTAGAGGAAATGGTCTTGCAGGAGGACAAACAAGTGTACAGCAGACAGCCGTGCAGGAGGTTTCACAATTTATAAGTGAGGAGCGTGATTTTGGTTATTTTGGTCAAGTAGAAGCTAACTTTAAAGATCAGCTTATCGGAACTATTGGGTATCGCTTTGATAAATCTACTAGAAATGGAGACGAGAATAAATTTTATGGATTCCCTAAAGCATCAGTTGCTGTAAATATTGGAAACTTTGATTTTTGGAGTTTAGAAGCTATTAATCAATTTAAAGTGAGAGCGGCTTATGGAGAAACAGGTAGTACTGCAAGGTTTGGATCTACATTTACCAGTCTTGCACCAGTAACTATAGGTGGACCCATAGGTCAATCTGTAGCGGGATCAAGAGGAGATCCTAATATAAAACCAGAAACAGCTCAGGAATTTGAAGTAGGTTTAGATCTAGGATTTTTTGATAGCAGAGTTACTTTTGAAGGCTCTTATTATATTAAGACTGTAGAAGATTTGATACTTCAGAGAGCATTTCCTGGTTCTTCAGGTTTTACAACAGAAACAACAAATCTGGGAGAGCTTCAAAATAAAGGAATTGAACTTGCTTTAAGAGCAGACGTTGTAAATAGTGAAAATTTTAAATGGAATACTGGTTTACAATGGTATAAAAACAATTCTGAAATCACAAGACTTGATGTCCCTGCCTTTGCATTACCAGGTGCTGGATTTGGACTTGGTTTAGGTACTATATTTATTGAAGAAGGACAACCAGTTACGCAATTGGTGGGTAATATTGATTTTGATGGTGATGGTCCCAACCCTGCAGAGCAAGTCCAAGTGGGAAATACAGAGCCTGATTTCCAAATGGCGTGGAATAATAATTTCACTCTAATGAATAGAATTGATGTATCATTTCTTTTTCAACTTAAGTCTGGAGGTGAAAATTTAAATTTATCAAAGTATTTAAGTGATCTAGGACGTACTACACCAGATCTTGAAAATGCTGAGGGACAGGCAAGACTAGCATCTCCTGCTAATGCAGCCCGCTTTGTTGAGCCTGCAGGGTATTTACGCTTAAGAGAAGCCGCTATCTATTACAGATTGCCATCTAAAGTTTTATCTGGATTCTTAGGAGATACAATAGAGGGTGTAAAATTAGGATTCTCTGGGCGTAATATTTTTACAATTACAGATTATAGTAGTTATGATCCTGAGGTTTCTGTAAATGGGGGTCAAGGACTCTCTAGTGGAATTGAAGTGACTCCTTTCCCAAGCTCTAGACAAATATATTTTCACTTAAATGTAAATTTCTAAAAAAATAATTATGAATAAAATATTTAATTATATTTCAAGAGCTAGCCTAGCAACAATACTCTTACTTGGTGCGTCTGCTTGCTCTTTTGACGAAATAACAGATTCAAACGGCCCTAGTGTAGATGGTGTATTACAAGATGCTACGGAGGGACAATTAAACGAACTGCTATTAGGTGTCCAGTCTTCTATGAGAAATGGAATAACTGTAGAAACCACTACAAGTGGAATTATGTCGCGTGAATTTTATCTTTTTGATGCAGACCCTAGAAATACTGGAGATATTTTGGGAAGCAAGGGAATACAACTCGACAATAATTCTTTCTACAGCACGACTCAATGGAATGGAAATTACAGAGCCATTAAAAATGCCAATCTTCTTATCACGGCGGCAAATAATACGGGAGCTATAAACGAAGATGAACGTAATGCTTACACTAGTTTTGCAAAAACGATAATTGGGCACGAACTTATACAAATCATAAAGTCTTATGGTACAGCTAGAGTAGACATTAACGATCCTGAGAATCTAGGACCACTTCTCAGTGAATCAGAGACTTTATCTTTTGTAAGAAATCTTCTTGATGAAGCCTTACAAGAGTTAGATGCTACTTCAGTTAGCTTTAATTTAAGCGGAAACAATGATGATCAGGACTTCACATTTAGAGAATTTAATAGGGCAGTTGCAGCTCTTGCCGCTGTGTATGACCGCGATGGAGATGCAGCACTACTTGAACTTGAAGAATCTTACCTTGACCTTACTGGTTCATTAACAATAGGTCCAAAGCACGTTTTTGGAGCTGGTGGTGGCAATCAGCTTAATGGGTTATTTAAAGCCCCATCAACCACTGTGGAAAATCAAAATAACGGAGATAACATCATCGTTCATAACAGCTGGATTAATGATGCTGAATCTGGTGATATGAGAGTCACTTCTAAAACAGCACCACGTCCAGACCCAAATGCATCTCAAGATGACCTCTCTGGTACTCACGAGACACGTCTTTACGCATCACAAACATCATCTATTGACATACTTCGCAATGAAGAACTTATCCTTCTCTACGCCGAAGCAAGCATATTAGCTGAAAATTTTGACGATGCTGTGACAGCATTATCAAGAATTCGTACCTCAGCAGGTCTTAATCCATATACAGGTGTGGAGAGCGAAGCTGCTCTTACAGCGGAGTTGCTAAGACAGCGTAGATATTCCTTATGGGCTGAGAACAGTAGGTTGTATGATGTACGTCGCTATAATTTAGCAAGCTCTCTTCCTATTGATCGTAGTGGTGATCAAGTTTTTACAACATTACCGGTTCCACTAGCAGAAAATAATTAAATAAAAAAGTTCATTATTTATAAAACCTCTAGCTTTCACTAGAGGTTTTTTTTGCTTTCGCGAAAGCGTAACTTCAGAAACAAGAAGAGGGCGTCTAAAAAGAAAATAAACTCTCTGAGAATTGCATATTCGAGAATAGTTCTCCGATACCTGCCTTAACAAAAAAGAGGCTGTCGACTATCTAACGCCTCATTTCATTCTTTGCAAATTTTTCTATGCAGCCTCTTGATCCACTTCAATTTCTCTTTTAGTAGCTTTACTCCCTCTCACCTTTAATTTAATTCTATAAACAATATAGTAGAGTAAAGGCACAATGATTAAAGTTAGGAAGGTGGCAATGATAAGCCCATAAATTACAGTCCAAGCAAGTGGGCCCCAGAATATCACGTTATCACCTCCCACATATATACCCGCATCAAATTCTTGGAACAGCCCAAAAAAATCAATATTAATACCAATGGCTAATGGAATGAGTCCCAATACGGTGGTGATAGCTGTAAGTAATACAGGACGCAATCTAGCACGCCCACCTTCAATTATTAACTCTTGAGTTGTTTTTTTATCGAGCATTTGTTTGTCCTCAAGGCCTAAGGCCACCTCTTTTCGATCAACTAACAATTGTGTATAGTCTAATAAGACTACTCCATTATTTACTACAATACCCGCCAAAGAAATGATTCCCATCATGGTCATGATTATTACAAATGGAGATCCACTTATAATAATACCTCCAAACACACCTATAAAACTTAAGAAAATTGCAATCATAATGATGACAGGTTTAGAGATGGAACTGAATTGGAAAATGAGAAGGAAAAAAATTAAGGCTAGTCCTCCAAAAAAGGCACTCACTAAAAAGTTCATTTCCTTTTGTTGCTCTTCGATTTGACCCGTGTAATTCACCTTAATATCCTTGGGCATTTCCTCAAAATTCTTCATTTCTTCTTGCACGGCAGCTACCACCACACCAGCATCTGTATACCCTGCAGCAAGGTTAGAGTATACGGTTACCACGCGTCGTGAATCTCTATGCTTGATAGCACTAAACGATGAGGTATTTTTTGTCTTTGTGACCGCTGCAATAGGCACTTCTTTAATTTGACCAGTAGCAGGATCCCTGAAAGTAATATTCTGGTTAAAGAGCGCAGACTTATCATAACGTTGCTCTTCATTAAAGCGGACATAGATGTCATAGTCTTCTCCATCCTTTTTATAAACCCCTGCCTTGTCGCCAAAAATAGATCTACGTAATTGCATACCCACCTGACCTGTTGCAACACCTAATTCACCTGCCTTTTCACGATCTACAATAACTTCTGTTCCTGGCTTCCCTCGATTTACGTTGATCTTTAATTCATCGACACCGGGAACGTTTCTACTGTTTATGAAATTACGCATCTGCTCTGCAGCAAGGATAAGCTCTTCGTAATTTTTCCCTTCCAACTCAATATTTACAGGATATCCCTGTGGCGGTCCTGCTGCATCTTTTTCTACTGTGATAACAACCCCTGGATAGATACCTCTAACGGCTTCTTGAATCTTAAATCGAAGTTCTTCACTATCTGCCTCATTACGATATTTGTATTCCCGCATAGTGGCCGTAATTTTTGCTTTATGTGGCATTTCTGCAGCGCTACCTCCATCTGTTTGGGGATTTCCAGCTCCCTCTCCTACTTGAGAGACTGATGTTTCTACCAAGGCATTATAATCACCTCCTTCTAAATACTCTTGATCATTAAACACTTTAAAGACACGCTCTTCGATTTCCTTAGTAATTGCATTTGTCTTAGCAATAGCCGTTCCTTCTGGGTATTCTATATAGACGATAATCTGATTAGGTTTATTATCTGGGAAAAATTCTATGGCCGTTCTTCCAGCACCTACAGAAGCACCAAATGCCATGAATGTAAAAATTAGTAATATAAATATTCCAACTACAAAACTTACAGGTTTCCATCCTCTAATGGCCCATCCTAAAAAGGCTTTATATTTATTTTCTAACCATGTCAGAAATCTTTTTTGAAATACATCTGCCGCTCCCTTCAATACATATTTGTAAATCCACATAAAGGCAATGGTCACTAGCACTAAACTTCCAAAGCCTCTTATACTTCCTCCTAAAAACAAAATCATTAATCCAATAGGGATCATGATGAGGGTGGTTCTGACTAAGAATTTTCGCGAAAGCGCTTTCTCCTCTGTTTTCATAAATTGAGAAACCAACATCGAATTAATGAATATTGCTACAAACAAGGACGAGCCTAAGACAACAGACAAGGTGATAGGAAAATAAATCATAAACTGACCCATAATGCCAGGCCACAATCCTAGCGGCACAAAGGCGGCCACGGTTGTTAAGGTAGAAATAATGATAGGAAAAGCTATCTCCCCTATTCCTTTTTTGGCAGCTTCCATACGATCCATGCCCTCTTCATCCATTAATCGATAGACATTCTCTACCACTACAATACCATTGTCTACCAGCATCCCTAGACCCATAATGAGGGCAAAAAGGATCATGGTATTCATTGTGTAACCCATCAGATTGAGAATCATAAAACTCATAAACATGGACATTGGGATTGCAAAACCTACAAAAAGTGCATTTTTAAAACCCAAGAAAAACATGAGTACACCTACTACCAGTATGATTCCAAAGATTATATTGTTTACCAAGTCATTAACCTGATTCTCTGTCTTTGCACTTTGATCGTTTGCGGTTCTTACGGTTACATCTGGGGGAAAAACCTCTGTGGTTGCTTTTTTAATGATCTCGTTAATTTGAGTTACCGCCTCAATCATATTTTCGCCAGAACGTTTTTTTACGTCTAGCATTACTACGGTCTCACTTACCTCATCGTCATTTATAGACTCTCCATCATAAAGTGTAAGGTCACGGGCGTAGGTTGTTTTATCTTCTTCTGTAAAGTTGATCTCTGCGATATCTTTAAGATATACAGCACCACGCTCTGACTTAATAACAAAATTTTTGAGATCATCTGGACTCTGAATTTCTCCTATCACTCTAATATTACGACGCTGTCCACTGGTTACTAAATTACCTGCAGAAAGGGTCATATTCTCATTACCTATCGCTCGTAATATATCATCAAAACTTACGCGAGCGGCAATCATTTTATACACATCTACAGCAACTTCTACTTCCCTATCTTGAGCCCCACGTATAGTGGCTTCTTTAATTTCTTTAAGACTTTCAATCTCATCTTGTAAATATTCTGCAAACTCCTTTAGCTTTATTACAGGGTAGTTTCCAGAAACATTTACATTAAGAATAGGTATTTCTTCAGACATACTCAGGTCAAACACATTAGGCTCTACCTTTGCATTATTAAAAGTAGGCCAGTCTTCATTTGCTGTTTCAGAATCTACCTCATCCTTCACACGCTGCTTAGCAACCTGAACATCTACATTTTCATTGAACTCTACAGTGATAATAGCATAATCTTCTTGCGAGGTAGAAAGTACCTCTACTACACCAGATAGGTTTTGTAGTTTATCCTCAAGCGGATCTACAATAAGGCGTTCTATATCCTCTGCTGTATTTCCTGGATAAGGCGCAGAAATGTAAATCTTTGTTTCATTTATTTCAGGAAAGTTTTCACGTGCCATCCCTAGGTATGCTCCCATACCTAAGGCTAAAAACAATGCCATTAGCACGTAAATAATAGTCGGATTATCAATCGCCCAACTAGATAGTGCAAATTCCTTGTCTACATTCTTCTTTTTCTTATCAGTCATGGCATTAATATGTTAAGATTTTTACCTCTTGGTAGTCTTTTACAGACCTCGCTCCTTCTACTATAATTTTATCTCCAGAGTCAATACCTGATAAGATTTCAATAAGGTCCCCCTGTGATTTTCCTGTGGTAATAATTTTTTGCTTTGCTAACATGATGTCTGTATTCGCTTTCGCGGAAGCGATATACACATACTGTTCTCCATCTGCATTTTCATTAATCACATTGAGAGGTATTAAAATAGCATTCTCAGAGGTATAATCATTAATTAAAAGTCTAGCAGTAAGATTGGGTTTAATTCTTCCATTTTTGTTAGGAACATCTACCTCAATAGCAAAGCTTCTATTGGCTGGATTAATGTAGTTACCTGTTTGACGTACAGTTGTTGCTATCTCCTCTCCAAGAACAGGAAACTCCACCATTACCTTCTTACCTTTTGTGACTGTAGGTAGATAGCTCTCAGGAATCTCTGCGGTTACATACATATCCTCAAGATTTACAATTCTAAAAAGAGCCACTCCAGGGGAGACTACTGTTCCTTGATCTGTGACCACCTCGTCAATAACTCCAGAAAATGGAGCGGTTACAGTCGTTTTTCCTAGTTGGCTTCTAGCTTGTCTCACTACATTTTGAGCAGACTCATATTGTGTTTTTGCCTGTAGGTATTGAATTTCAGACCCGATCTTTTGATCCCATAAACGTTGCTGCCTCTCAAAGGTTGTTTTTGCTAGTGCTGCTTGTGCCTCTGCTTGCGCCACTTGACTGCTTAAACCACCATCGTCAATTCGTGCTAGCGTTTGTCCCTTGGAGACACGCTGTCCTTCTTTTACATACACACGAGACAATGTACCTTGAAACTCTGGGTAGACTAGTACGTTTTGCTTTGTCTCCACATTACCCTGTACCTCAACATAGTGGTTAAACACAGTGTCTTTTACCGTTTGTATAGTAATTAAAACAGGCTTTGACTCTCGTGGATTTTTTTCTAAAAGTACTTTCTCAAGTGTCGCTATCTGTTCATTAAGTATGATAACTTCATCTTTTAGAGCTGCTTTTTTTGCTTCTATCTCCTCAACGGATCCGGAAGCTATCACTTTATCTACAGATTGATCATTAGTATCATCACCACAGGAGATGAGGATACATATAATTGATATGGCTAAGATTTTTTTCATTTTTATGTATTTAATGGTGGTCTTTATTTTTTTAGTTACACTTATGTGTAAGCTATTTTATACTTTACTATTTAGTCTTCTAAAGATTGATCTTTTCTATAATTAGGAACATTTAAAATAGTTTCTAGACTCGCCTTAGTCGTTATCATTTGATACATAGACTGCAGTAGCTCTTGTTGTACTTGATAGAGTTGCGTTTGAGCTTGTCTCAGATCAAAACTGCTGCTAATCCCTTCTTTAAATTTAATTTGATTCTTATTCTCAATGCGTTGAGCAAGTCTTAAATTTTTCTGAGCTGTTGTATAATTATCAATGGCCAATTCATGATCGCTTTTTGCCGAAGCGTAGGTTAAGTAAATTTCCTGCTCCATCTTTTCGCGATCAGTTAGAGCTTGCTCTAGTGCAATTTCTGCTTGTGCCGTACGAGCATTGCGCATCCCACTGCTGAAAATAGGGATGTTAAGAGAGAAGCCCGTTATTGAAGAGGCAAACCACTTTTCTTCACTATCGAAAAAATTAAATTCATTTCTTCCTGCAAAGGTTCCGAGATTGATAAATGCACCTAAGGTAGGTAAAGCTCTACTTTTTTCTAGTTTTAGTTCAAGCTCCCGTTGTTCGGTTAAATTGTTGCTTATTTTGAAATCTACATTTTGATCTAGATTCACACTATCATTAAGTAAACCTACTGCGGGGGTAGCAAGACTCTGCAAAGATTCTACAAGTATAACAGGTTCTTCAATGTCGAGTCCTAATGCGATATTAAACATCTGTCGTGCTATAGTAACCATGCGAAGAGAATTTGCTCGCTGATTTTTAAGGGATAGCAGTGTGATTTGCAATTGTTCTACATCTTCTTCTTCGGCGAATCCATTTTCAAAAATAATGCGTGTTTCTCTTACATTTTCTTGTAGTGTTGAAATGTTGCTATCAAGGATGCTCACATTCTCTTCGGCTAATAAAACGCCTCCGTATGCGTTAATGACTCCTTTGCGCACCTCTAATAATGTTTTTTCATTTGCATTTTCTGAAAACTCTAAAAAGGTTTTTGCCGCTTGAAGACCTACTAAGTACGATCCGTCAAAGATTAATTGCGTAAGTGTTGCAGTTGCCGTAGCATTTTGCTTTGTGCCAAAAATCACTGGTACGAAAGTCCCCGGTTCTCCTCCAGAAAATTCTGCAGGTATAAGCTGTGTAGGCTGTCGTATTTGGTAATTATAATCTACTACCGCATTCACTTGAGGAAGACCTGTAGCAGTGGTTTCCCATTTTTTCTTAATAGCTTTTGCAATGTCTCTACGTGCATTAATAGCAGTGTAATTGCTATCTAATGCAAAGGTTACTGCTTCCTCTATGGTGAAGGATCGAGGAGTTTGCGCTTTCGCGAAAGCGAAACTCATCAATAGCATCATAACTAATAGTTGTTTCATTTAATCGTGATTTGATTGGATAATTTTATTTAAAATTTTACGCCCTTTTGGAGTTACGATACCTCGTATATGGTACTCTAAATACATTTCATAAAGATCATTTGCTGGAAATTGAGATTGTGGAAATATGCCGGCATCTTTTATTCCTGTCATACCCGTAAAGTAAATACGAGACACGAATTGAACGTTTATATCACTTATAAAAAGTCCGTGCTCAATGCCTCTTTGTAAATTATCGGTAACACAACTTTGCATATAGTCGTATTGACCTTGTCGCATTTTTTGATAAATCTTAGGGTAATATTTCTGTAGTTGATACATGGGAGAGGTGCGCTCTCCATTAAGATGTTCTAATACAAATTTTTTAATATCGTACAACTCTTGGATGGGATTTGTTTGACGACTGCAAATAACATCAATACCACCTGTAATAGAGGTAAATAAGTATGAGGCACTCTCTGAAATAATTTGCTCTTTATTCTTATAAAAGGTATATACCGTTTTTTTTGACATTCCCATCTCACGAGCTATGTCGTCCATAGTAATACTCTTAAATCCCTGATCTAAAAACAATTCAGTGGCGGTTTTTAAAATTTCTTCTTTCATAACTGTGGTGCAAAAATACGTAGGAAACTTTAAAAGTTTTTAAAGTTTCCTTATTTTAACATTTGACCGTTAATTATAGGCTCTGAGAGATTATGGATATTTTAAAATGTGCACTTACGAGTAATACAATTGTATGGCCAATAATATGATCTTGTGATGTATTTTTACCAAAAATTTGTCCTTCATGCTTTCTATTCCGGAATATACTTCTGAATTCGTAAATTATTTGAAAAATCATTCTTTCAACAAGGAGCCTAAAAATCTTTATAAGCCCATAAATTATATTTTAGATTTAGGAGGAAAGCGTTTACGTCCCGTTTTAACTTTGATGGCTTGCGACTTGTTTGACACTTCCTATACTAAAGCTTTAGACGCTGCACTTGCTATTGAAATTTTCCATAATTTCTCTCTTGTGCATGATGACATTATGGATGATGCTCCCTTGCGTCGTGGAGAAGAAACGGTACACGAAAAATGGGATGTCAATACAGCCATCCTTTCTGGAGATGCCATGCTTATTCTTGCCTACCAACTTTTTGAAAATTACGATGGAGCTATCTTCAAAAAACTTGCCCAGCTTTTTTCGAAAACAGCAATTGAGGTATGCGAAGGACAACAATACGATGTAGATTTTGAGACGAGGGATGATGTAACTATCTCAGAATATATGAAAATGATAGAGTATAAAACTGCCGTTCTTGTAGGAGCTGCTCTCAAAATGGGAGCGATTGTGGCTGGTGCTTCTGAACAATGTCAAGATGCGATTTACAATTATGGGCGTGATTTGGGTCTCGCTTTTCAACTGCAAGATGATTACTTAGATGCCTTTGGCGATCCAGAAACTTTCGGGAAGCAACTAGGAGGTGATATTATTGAAAATAAAAAAACTTTTTTATACCTCACAGCAGTTGCAAATTCGTCTAAAAACGACGCAAAGGAGCTAGAACATTTTTTCTCTATTTCCCCTGCTAATCCTACTGAGAAAATAGAAACGGTAAAGCAGCATTTTTTAGACAGTGGCGCTGCAAAAGCTACGGAGGACAAAATAGCCACATACACGCAACAGGCATTTACTGCATTAGATAAAGTTGATATTTCTAAAGATAAAAAGGAATTACTGCGTGCTTTTGGAGAAGGATTGATGAAACGCACTTACTAACCAGCTATTTATAGGATGCATTAGATACTTCCTTTATATAATATTGCATGTACACACACTAATGTTTTCTTAAATAAACATTTGTGGCACTCTGATTGTTTTACTTTTAACATCTTAAAACATCATGCTGTGAAATACTATATCTTACTCTGTGCTTGCTTTTTTACAATAATCTCTTGCGCACAAGCAAATCTGACATTAGAAACAGTTGCGCTAGACGACTCCCTTAATATTGCGGTGATTCAAATTCCTAAATCTATTTCTTTAGATAAGGAAACATCTTTTAAGATAGGTGACAAAAACTACACGCTAGTTCTTGAGTCAAAAAAAAGAGTGTATACATTCCCTCACAAATTGAGTTCAGGTTCTAAAACCTATAAGGCATATATCACTTCACTACCCTTGATACAAATAGACGCTCCAGATGGAATTGTAAATGAACCCAAGCGCATGTCTCAAATATCATATGCATATAAAGACACGACACTTACCTCCTATGCAGGAATCGAGTTGAGAGGCAGTAGCTCCATAGCCTTTCCTAAAAAAACATATGACATAAATTTTTATAAAAATAAAGACGGTAAGGAGAACCAAGATTTTAAACTAGCAGGGATGCGCAAAGATGACGACTGGATACTTGATGGTTTATATAACGAACCTTTGAGAATGCGCTCGTATCTATCGCTTAATCTATGGAATGACATTTACACTCCTCATTATTTAGATCAAGAGCCTAAGGCAAAGGCTGGAGCAACTGGTAAATATGCAGAGGTATTTGTAAATGGTCATTATCAAGGTCTCTTTTTATTGCAAGAACAAGTAGACCGTAAATTAGTAAAAGTCAAAAAAATAAAAGGAGATACCATACGTGGAGAGATTTTTCAAGGAGCGCGATATTTAGGTGCGAGTTCATTTGATTCTATACCCAAGAAGAAAAATTACCTAGCTAGTTGGGGAGGGTATGATATAAAATATCCAACTCCTACAAATTATTATTGGGACAATGTCTATCCTTTTACACGATTTGTAATTGAGAGTGATGATACCGCTTTCGCGAAAGGTATTAAAGATAAATTTGTGATTAATAATGCCATTAATTATTTCTTATATATAAATGCACTCAGAGCTCCTGATAATTTAGGTAAGAATTTATACCTCATACGCTATGATGCTGGAGAGCCTTATTTTTATGCTCCTTGGGATCTTGACGGAAGTTTCGGCACCATTTTTAGTGGAAAACGCATTTCTACAACCGATGACTTTTTATCTAATGGTCTTCTAAGAAGACTTATCGCTACAGATGCAGATAGATTTATTTCAAAATTTCAAGAACGGTGGAAAACACTTAGAGCTACAGAATTTAGTGAAAATAAATTATTAGAAAAACAACGTAAAACCTATAATGCCTTAAAAGAGAATCTCGTTTTTGAACGAGAAGCACTTGCCTGGGATGATTTTATCTATGATGAAGAAGGTTTAGAGTATATGCAAAATTGGACAAAAAAACGTCTGTTATTTTTGGATGACTACATTCAGAATTTGAAAAAATAATTAGTTTATAAGCCCTTTACCCAGCTGACTGATTACACTCAAAAAATCCTCTCTGTTTTTTACAAAATCTAGTGTAGAGATATCAATAATCTTTACGTTGAGATGGTGTTGAGATTTAATAAAATCCAAATAGCCTTGATTAATCTTCTCTAGGTATGCTGGTTCAATTCCTTTTTCATAAGTACGCCCCCGCTTTTTAATATTAGAAAGGAGGCGTTCTGTATTTTGATATAAATAGATATATAAATCAGGTTGAGGCATCTCTCTATACATCATTTCATGGAGTCTTTTGTACAAAGTAAATTCCTCCTCTTGTAATGTTACTTGAGCAAATATGAGTGACTTATAACGATCATAATCGGCACATATAAAGTTTGTAAATAGATCATATTGACCTATATCATCCAGCAATTGCTGGTACCTATCGGCTAGAAATGACATTTCTAGCGGGAAAGCAAAGCGATCTGGCTCTTTGTAAAATTTGGGCAGAAAAGGGTTATCCTTAAAACGCTCTAAAATGAGCTTAGCGTTAAATTCTTCAGAGATCATAGTAGCTAGACTTGTTTTTCCAGCACCGATATTCCCTTCAATGGCAATATAGTTGTACGAACCTATATCAATTGTATCTACCGGATTTTTAAGCCATTTATTTTGTTTGACAAGCTCACTTTCATCTTTGCAATCTTCGAGAAGATCACTATACGTTTTTGAAAAAACTTCACAAAATTCATCTCCGCAAATATCAACTAAGGGCTGCATCACAAACCTACGCTCTACCATTAGTGGATGCGGAGTGGATAAAATAGGATCTGCTACAATCACGTCTCCGTACAGCAGTATATCGATATCTATGGGACGAGAGACGTAACCCCCACTAGTCTTTTTTTTGCGCCCTAACTTCGCCTCGATATCTTGCGTTTTCTTCAAGAGTTTTTTGGGAGGTAGTGCGGTGCTCATTTTTAGCACACAATTATGAAAGTCTGGTGCCTCAAAACCCCACGCAGCACTTTTATAAACTGGAGATATCTTAACTACAGGCCCCACTTGCTCAAATAACAATTGAACAGCTTTATTAAGCAAATCATAAGTGTTACCTTGATTACTTCCTAGTGATAAATAAATGGTTTGTAAGGAGATAGCTGTTTATTTAAGTCATTAACATTTCACAACAAATTAAGGAAATCAAAATCACAAAGAGCTACTTTTGGTGTCGAAGTTATTAAGAAAATGAACCCTGAAATACTATTAGAATCTTCAAAAGATGTACGCGCTGCCTACCGGATTTATTATACCTTAGGTGCGTTATTCATTTGTGCGCTCGTGGTGTCAAATCTTATTTTCCAAAAGTTTTTTTCTTGGGAACCTTTTGGAATCTATAATTTTAAAATATCTGTAGGTTTGCTCCCCTATCCTATCACATTTTTAATCACAGACTTAGTAAGCGAAATTTACGGCAAGCAAAAGGCAAATCAAATGGTGACCGCTGGTATTTTTGCATCCTTATTTTCATTGATAATTGTATATATAGCAGATAGTGTCCCTGCCATGTCAGATTCTCCCGTTAATGATACTTTATTTTCTCAAGTATTTGGTGCCACTGCATTGGCTGTATTTGCAAGTATGACTGCCTACCTTTTTGCACAATATATAGATATTCACATATATCATTTTTGGAAGAAACTCACGAAAGGAAAACACCTGTGGCTGCGCAACAATTTTTCAACTTTTGTTTCCCAAATAATCGATACAGCATCTGTGACGGGGCTTTTGTGCGCTTTTCATATTTTAGAATGGTCACTTTTTCCTGTTTTATTTACGTCAGGAGTACTTATTAAAATTATTATTGCGGCAATAGATACTCCATTTTTGTACTTAGGAGTTGGCTTGCTTAAAAAACGTTTCCATTTAAAAGAAGGAGAAGAATTAGTATTACCCTATTAGGGTTAAAAATTATATACGCTTTCGCGAAAGCGTAATACACCCATATCATTACTCGATTAAATTTAGACTTTATTAAAGAAAAATCATGAAGAAAATATTAAAAATAATCGGAATCGTATTAGTTGTCTTAGTTATCCTCTTAGCAGCGTCTCCGTTTCTTTTTAGAGGAAAATTAGAGGATTTACTAAAGAAAACGATTAACAACAACCTCAATGCTCAAGTAGAGTGGGAATCTATGGACCTAAGTGTCTTCCGTAGTTTTCCTGACGCAACTGTAATTGTCAATGACTTTACAGTAATTCCAAAGGCTCCATTTTCTAATGATACCCTGCTCATGGGTAAACGACTACAACTAGAGATGGGTGTGAAGCAATTGTTTAAAAATGCGTCTCAAGATCCTATAAAAGTAGATGCGCTTACCATTGATGATGCAGTTCTTAACATTCTTATCGATAAAAATAATAATGCAAATTATAATATCACAAAAGAAACGAGTCAAGACACGCTAGGTACTCCATTTGTATTTGACTTACAGAAATATAACATTAACAACACCACAATAAATTACACGGACCTCTCTAATAATACGAAGTTTCGTTTAACTAAAGTACATCATGAAGGCTCTGGTGACTTCTCTGCAATTGCTGGAGAATTGGATACCGAAACTATGGCGATTGTATCTCTTGATTATGATGGTATTAACTACTTAGATAAGCACGAACTTAAACTCAAAGCAGTTTTTGAGATGGATCTTGACCAAAAAAAATACACGTTTAAAGAAAATACGGCCTTTGTTAATGAGCTCCCTTTGGAATTTGATGGATATGTACAACTCATAGAAGAGGGTACTGAAATGGATTTAAAATTTAAAACACCTGACTCTGATTTTAAAAATTTTCTAGCAGTCATTCCTAGCGCATATAGATCTAGCTTAGATGGCGTTCAAACTAGTGGAGACTTTCGCGTAAGCGGTAGTATTAAAGGTAAAACAACAGAAACCACTATTCCTAATCTAGATATCTCCATCTTATCAAACAACGCGTCTTTTAAATTCCCGCAGCTCCCTAAAAAAGTTTCAAATATTAACTTAGATGTTCAGGTGGTAAACAACACAGGAATTGCAGAGGAAACATTTATAGAAATAAACGATGTCCGATTTATGATTGAGCAAGATGCTTTTGCCGCTAACGGAACCCTTCGTAACCTTACTGGTAATATGCTCGTTAATCTTGCTGTAAAAGGAGCCATAGACCTTAGTAATATTGAGAAAGCGTATCCACTAAAATTAAATAGTCCTCTCCAAGGAAAACTCGTGGCAGATATGACAACTGCTTTTGATATGAATTCTATAGAAAAGGAACGCTACCAAAATATAAGGAGCACTGGCGTTGCAAGTCTGTCTGATTTCCAGTACAAAACAGAAGAGCTCCCTAATCCTATAGTAGTCTCAAAGGCTGAGGTGGCTTTTAACACCTCAACAATCAACCTGAATTCTTTTGCCGCTAAAAGTGGTACAACGGATATAAATGCTACAGGAACCATTCAAAATCTTATCCCTTTTATGATTTCTGAGGATGCTCTCAAGGGAAGCTTTAAAGTAACTTCTAATGTTTTTAATCTTAATGACTTCTCCGTAAAAAAAGAAACCTCAGGAAGTACTAAGAACAAACCTACCGCATCTAACGGAGTGCAGATTCCTTCGTTTCTTGATGCATCTATGAATTTTAAAGCAAACAAAGTCATTTACGATAATCTAGAACTTACCAATGCACAAGGTACCTTGTCTATTGCCAATGAACAAGCTGAAATTAAAGGATTGAGTTCTGGTATTTTTGGGGGGGACGCAGGTCTTTCTGGCAGTGTTACCACAAGAGGTGGTAAACCTACTTTTAATATCATCCTTGATCTTAAGAAAATTGACATTGATCAATCCTTTAAGGGGTTAGATATGCTGCAAGGCCTTGCTCCTATAGCAAAGGCGTTGCAAGGAGGCTTAAACACAAATGTAAAGATCAAAGGAGCACTGGATGAAAACTTTAGCCCTATCTTAAATTCTATCTCTGGTAATGCATTTGCACAATTACTTACAGCAAAGGTGAATCCAGAGCAGATGCCGCTTCTTAAAGCTCTCAACTCAAAACTAGACTTTATAAACTTAGGTGATATAAACCTTGATAATCTTCAAACTGTCTTAACATTTACGGATGGAAATGTGAGTGTAAAACCTTTTGATTTTGAAGTAAAGGGTATTACAGTAAATGTATCGGGAGGGCATAGTTTTGCAAATGAAATGAATTATACCTTAGCACTAGACGTGCCTGCAAAATATTTTGGAGATGATCTAGGACAATTACTGTCTAAACTTACTTCAGAAGAGCAAGAGAGTCTAGCTGTTGTCCTTCCTGTATCACTATCTGGTAAATTTGCTTCCCCTAAAGTTGCCGTGAATACAAAAGCAGCGATCACTGATTTAACTGCAAAAATTGTAGAGATTCAAAAGCAAAAGCTTAAAAATAAAGCAGATGATAAAATAAAAGATGTCTTAGGCGATATTCTAGGTAAAAATTCAAATAAACAAACAGATACGACCACCACAAATACCACGGAAACTCCTACCACTACAACAAATAAGGAAGAGATAATTAAAGATGTAGCAAAAGACATTATAGGCGGACTTTTTGGAAAGAAGAAAGCTATTAAAGAAGTGAAGAAGGATACCGCAAATTAGAAAAGTAATTTTTACTTTTAAGAGCTATACTTCATCATCAACCTTAATTTCATTGAGCTCATTATTTTTATGTTTTGCATAGTCAAAACCACTTTGCCACCAGATCTTCATTTTTTCTTTATTAAAAATTAGAGAATTGGTGGTGAGTACGGTGGGTGTATAATAAAAATTTATAATGGCTTCATGTTGATTTGCCGCATATTTACCTATGGCAATATTTTGTTTTTCTATACGATCCATCATAAACTCATGTAAATTACTGAGCAAGGAGAATACGTTTGTAGACGGTAAATTATTGTAGTAGGTCACTTCTGTTTCTAAAATGATCACGTCAATCTCTGTGGCACCACGTTCTACCGCCTCCCGAATAGGCACTAGGCTTCCAAAACCTCCGTCTGCGTACTCACAGCCATTCTTTTTTGCCAGACTCATAAATGGGATATAGTTGCAAGACATCCAGACCCAATCACAAAAATCTTCGTAGGTTTCTTCCTTACTTGATTTGTATTCGGTTTTATGAAGAGACAAATTTGACACCGTCACCAGAACTTCTTTGCCACTTGCTTTCAATGTTTCATAATCTGCTCTAGAGAATGTTTTTTCTATAAGTTTACGCAGTTTTTTGCTCTCCCCAAAGGTTTTAGAACCTTTTAAAAAGTTACGAAGCACACTGAAGTGATCTATGGCAATGGTTTGTTCTCCCCACTTATCCTTCTTTACGACAAAGGGACAAACATTAAAAATAGCATTTTGATTAACAGAGGTATAGACTTCTTTAATTTTTGTAAGGTTGTCTATGGCAAGATGTGGTACTAACAAACTACCTGTAGAAGTTCCAACAAATAAATCGTACTCTTTGCCCATCTCTTGCAATAGGTATTGGGCTACGCCACCGCCAAAAGCTCCTTTACTTCCTCCTCCAGAAATGACTAGTGCACGCATTAAGATTAGGTTTTTAAATATTCTAAAGTAACAATTTTATATGTAAATCTTAAATTGAGAGGTATACGCTTTCGCGAAAGCGTACTTTTAGAAGAAATGCATACCTCCATTACCTGTCTCGCCTTTTTTACCTAATGTATTAAATTTCCAACTAAAACTAAGCATCACATACTGCTCAAGTACGGTACTCTGAACGTCTTGTATAAAGTTTGCGTTTGCCGTACGGCGAGCATTGGTATTTTGATCTAACACATCGTACACTTTAAGTGTTGTGGTCGCTCTGTCTTTTGCAAAACTGTAAGCCAGTGTTGTATTCCAAAACCAAGCACTACGCTGGAATCCTGATTGAATATTTGGATTATAATTAAAATTAATATCATTGCGCCACTCCCAATTTTTTGGAACAAATAGTGCTGTATTAATTCCAAGATTATGGGTGATAAATTCTTGATCTTCAAACCTATCTATGCCAAATCTTGTCTTAGAAAAAGAGATATTATAATTAGGTCTAACTTCAAATAAATCTTTCCAAGTAAAAGTAACGTTTATTCTTGGGGTAATCGAATTGGTATTGCTAGCATATTGTACTCCGTTAAAGAAGTTGATATTACGATTTATAACGGCATAAGCACCCACGCCATATTTTAAGGTTCTCAAAGAATCAATTTTGACATTTTTGCTATAACCGCCGCCGCCGCTTACATTATAGTTACCATCTACATTATCAAAGGTTGTCGTACGTACGAGATTCTCATCTACAAAAGTTTTACCTATGACTGCATCATTTGTAATACTTCCATTTGCATTAAAATAGTATCCTCCACCCTTTTGGAAATCATAGTTGTTGAATCCCGCATAAAATTGATAAGCATTTGATGGAGATAAATTGGGATTTCCAAAGGTTATATTTAAAGGATCAGAAACATCTACAAACGGGTTAAGCTGTTCTAATTCTGGAGTTTGATTACGTCTACTAAGATTAGCATACAGTGACATCTTAGGGCTAAATCTATAATTAATATAAGTGCTAAACTCTAAAGCTTCAAAATCTTGTTCAATATCTGAAGCTGGTCTAAGTCTGTCTTTGTTCTCTAGTGTTTTAAAAACATATCCTACGTTAACATTCGCATTGAATTTTTTTGAATTATAATTCATCCCTACTTCTGGAGTTGTACTTAAATTTTGAGATTCAAAATTTGTACTCAACGTCTGATTAAACAAAGAATATTGTTGTGTTGCTTCATCAAAATCAAACGTACTTTGCTTTCGATCTCTATTTTGATTGCGGTGACCTACGTCTAAATCCAGAAAAAGTTTTTTTGAAACTAAAGGAATTCTATAGGTAAGGTTAAGGTTGTAATTTTCTAAATCTGTTGATCCATCTGTAAACTGATTTCTTATAATCGAATCAGGATTATCTCCAAAAATCTCAGTGCTAGAGTCTACAAAGTCCTCGCTTTTTTGTTGATTATATTCAGTATTCACACGAGCTCTCAAATAAGAACCTCTATCCCCCCACTTTTTTGTTACACTCAACCTATTTTCAAAATTACGTCCAGTAACATTAGATGTATTATTAGTAGATGATTGGTTAATTCTTTCTCCCGTCTCATTTAAAGATTCTTCATCTGCTGTATACCGAGAATCACTATTTGCAAATTCAAATGAAGGCTTAATATTAACTAGCAATGTGGAATCCTTTTTAAAGTTAAGCTCCGTATTTACATTGTGATTATCTCCATTACTATCGCTTCTCGATATACTATTTGAAAAGAATCTTCCCTGTGGTAATATATTTTCTCTAGCAATTATGGTTTCATCATATGCGTTTGCTCCAGAGTAAAAGTAATCCATACTTGCATCTAGTTCTTCCGTATATTGATCTGTATAATTTGCACCAATGTTGCGACTGTTTACAATGCCTTGACCGCCTCCAAAACTTCTACCATCTATAGCAAAACTTCCATTGCTGTTAAATCTAACTGAACGGCCTCCACCAAACATTTTTCTAATTTCTCCAAAACTAAAACCTGCAGAATTAATATTATTTCCTCCACCCAAGACACTAATACGTCTATCGTTATCAAAAGCATTAACAATACCTGCATACTCAAAGCGCTCATTTGTCCCTCCGCCTGCAGCCACACGGCCAAAGACTCCTTTATTCTTCTCCTCTGATATGGTTAAATTGATGGTTTTATTTTCTTGATCTCCATCCTCACCTGCAAAGGCCTCATCATCTGTTTTTGTATCTGTAACTTGGATTTTTTCTACAATTTCTTTGGTAAGATTACGAGTAGCTATGGTAGGATCATCCCCAAAAAATGGCTTTCCATTCACTAAAATCTTATTTACTGGTTTTCCATTTACGGTTATTTCACCAGCGTCATTTACTTCAACGCCAGGCAATTCTTTTAATAAATCTTCAATGTTTGCATCCTTCTTTGTTTTAAAAGATGAGACATTAAATTCTAAAGTATCCTTTTTAACGGTGATTGGCGCCCGGCTTTTGAGAACAACCTCCCCTAGTGTATTTGCAGCAGTAATAAGGTTTATGTCTTGTAAGGCGATATCGCCTTGACTTAAGTCCACTAGTTTTACATAGTTATCATACCCTAAAAAAGAGATGTTCACACGCGCATCATTACTTTGAGAGCGACCCTCTAATTGAAAAAAACCATCTTGATTTGTAATCGTATAGGTAAGTAGCGTACTGTCCTTCACAGTTTCTAAGAAAACAGTCGCAGCTTCTAGGGGCAGCTTTGTTTCACTATCTCTTAAGGTTCCTGATATATTAAAATTTTGTGAGGTAACAAACGTAGAAGTAAGTAACATCCCTACGATAACGAGAATTTGCAATAATTTCATTGATTGATTGATTGATTGATTGATTTTGTGTAAAAGTCAACAATCCCAAAAGCTGATCATACGCACACAACTAGTTTTAAGAAACCTTTAACAACTCAACTGTAAATGCGTTTAAAATATTCACATTTTATTACCATGCACAAACCCTTTAAAAAGTTACATTTATCATCTAAAACCTAATCAAATGAATAAACTAATTCGCGGACTTATCGCAGCCTATGGGGCAAAAAAATTAGGTGGTGGCTGTATAAGCACCATCATTATCTTTTTTATCATCTTTTGGCTACTCGGACTGTTCGGATAATAGGAACAAATTATAACTAAAAAAGTGGGGGCTGAAATTATACTATTTCAAGCCCCACTATTATAATCACTTTTCTTTTAAGGAAAAAGGGGTCTCAGGTTACGCTTTCGCGAAAGCGTAAATAATTTTTGTATAGTTTTATTTCTTCCTAAAATAAATTGAAATTGGCACCCCTGAAAAGTCATAAGCTGCTCTCAATTTATTCTCCAGAAAACGGCGATACCCTTCTTTTAGATATTGTGGTAAATTACAGAATAATGCAAATTGTGGCTGTGGTGTAGGAAGCTGCATACAATACTTAATTTTTACATATTTCCCTTTAATTGCTGGTGGCGGAAATGCCTCTACTAGTGGTAAGAAAAACTCGTTGAGCTCACTTGTTTTGATACGCTTGGTTTTGCTTTCATAAACCTTTACCGCCGTCTCAATCGCTTTAAAAATACGTTGCTTCTCTAGTACTGATATAAAAACGATAGGCACATCTGTAAAAGGCTCTATTTGAGAACGGATGTGTTTCTCAAATTCCTTCATCGTATTGGTTTCTTTGGTCACCAGATCCCATTTATTTACAAGAATAACAATCCCTTTTCTATTGCGCTCTGCAAGCCAAAAGATGTTTTGTACTTGCCCGTCAAAACCTCTTGTAGCATCTACTATGAGTATCACAACATCTGCATGTTCTATTGCTCTTACAGACCTCATTACAGAATAAAATTCTAGATCTTCTTTTACTTTAGCTTTACGACGTATACCCGCAGTATCAACGAGATTAAATTCAAATCCAAATCTATTATACTTCGTGTCCATCGCATCACGAGTGGTACCTGCAATATCTGTTACAATATAGCGATCTTCACCTATAAGTGCATTTATAAAGGATGACTTACCCGCATTAGGCCTCCCTACTACGGCAAAGCGTGGTAAATCTGTTTCTGGTTCTTCTTCTTTCTCAGGAAGCGCCTCTACTACTGCGTCTAGCAAATCACCAGTACCACTACCATTAGTAGCTGCAATGGTAAAGTAATCTCCTAATCCTAAATTATAAAACTCCACAGCATCTGCTGCTCGTTTGTTATTATCAACTTTATTTACGGCTAGAAAAATAGGTTTTTGAGTGCGTCTCAATAATTTTGCTACATCCTCATCCATTCCAGTAATCCCATGCTCTACATCTACCATAAAGATGATAGCATCTGCCTCATCAATAGCCAGCTCTACTTGTTTATCAATTTCGGCTTCAAAAACATCATCACTCCCAAGGACATATCCACCGGTATCAATCACGGTAAATTCTCGACCGTTCCAATCTGTTTTTCCATAATGGCGATCTCTCGTCACACCACTCACGGCATCTACAATGGCCTCGCGACGTTGAACTAATCGATTAAAAAATGTAGACTTCCCAACATTAGGGCGTCCTACAATAGCTACTATGGTACTCATTATTATTTTTTTAAGGTTTGCAAAGATAGGCTTTTATCATGCTATATAATGAAAAAGAACCTTCTGTGATCACCGCAGTATTTTAAATCTTTCTAGTAAACGCTAATGAAATTATAAATTAAATAAAATACTTACTATAAAGATTAATTTTGCAACCTATTTTAATTATGATCATACTACTCGTATTATTAATAGGGGCTCTTGCTGCGGCTATAAATACCCTCCCTCCTAGTGCAACAAACCTAGCGGTAATAAAGTATACTGCAAATGGTGATATTACAAAGGCTATGCATTTTGCATATGGGGCTGCCTTAGGAGAAGTCATTGTGGCTGGTCTTGCAGTGTCCTTTGGGGTGTTAATAGAAAGACTGTATACTAATAATCTTTGGATTCAAATTGTGTTTATCATACTCATGATAACTATAGGAATTTATTTTCTTAAAAAAACCAAAGAAAACAATATAAATATATCCCCAAATCAAAGTGTACGTTTTAGAAACGGATTGCTTTTAGGATCCCTAAACATTCCTATGTTTATCTATTGGACAGCAATTTTGTCTATGCTCTCAAAATATTTACAGATTAGCGACAGCTCATCTTGGCTTGTTATAATCCTATTCCTTTCAGGAGTTTTTTTTGGAAAACTAAGTATTCTATATTTATACGGGAAATTGAGCGACTATATGACATCAAATTTTTCGACATTTAAAGGAAAGCTTAATAAAATAATTGGGGTTGTACTTTTGCTGGCGGCATTGTTTCAAAGCATAAAATTAATAATAGATATACGTTGACTTTAGAGTATCTCAAATCTCACAACATAGCCTTCCCAACTCCGCACATTAAACACTGTATTATCTTTAAAGATTAAATATTGACCTTTAATTCCCTTCAACAAACCCTCGTAAGCTGGCGTCTTATCTAAATTTAAAGTTTTTAATTTTTCTGGATATTGTAGGACTGGAAAATGTATATGAGTTTCGTCATTTTCATTTATAAAGTACTGTTGTGCCTCCTCAGGTATATATTGTTTTAAACTATCCCGATATGTTTTTAAGTTAAGATCTTCAATTTCATTTTTAAGCATCTTACGCCAGTTTGTTTTGTCTGCAACATGTTCTTTTAGGGCTACCTCTGTGATACCCGCTAGATACCTATTAGGCACCTCCACGATTTCTATCGCCTCGTGCGCTCCTTGATCTATCCATCTTGTAGGGACTTGAGACTTACGTGTAACCCCTACTTTCACGTTACTAGAATTCGCTAGATAAACAATATGTGGCTTCAGTTGAACGCTTTTCTCATATTCTAGATCACGATCTTCTTCATCAAGATGCGCTTTAGATAGTTCTGGCTTCATGATCCAATCCGCAGCTTGAGGTACTTTAAAAAAATCCTCATAACAGTATCCTTGACGGTATATTTTCTTGTTCTCACCGCACGCAAGACATTGGTACCTCACAAATTCAATATGCACTTTCTTATCAATGAGCTGATTCATTTGTATAAAATCCTCTCCCATTATTAAATAATAATTAATGGGATTTGTATGCTCGGTTTGCATTTTTCTAAGGACACCTTGATAGTTCATTTATGAAAATTTTGGTTTTAAGATGCGGGGAAAAAGTTTAATTTAGCTTTCGCGAAAGCGAGATTTTAACCCAAAAACGTGGTAAATATAGCAACTTTATGCCGATCCCTTTAGTCCATTCTATAGCTTCTTGGTTTCTCAAAAAACGTATCCATCAAATGGAACTTTTTATGAAATACCCTTCTGAAGTGCAAGAGGAGTTACGTATAAAGCTTATTGATAAAGCTAAGGATACAGAGATAGGTAAAAAATATGATTTTAGCTCCATTAAAAGCTACCGAGAGTTTTCACAAAGAATACCTGTGACCTCTTATGAAGAAAATCATGAATATATAGAAAGAAGTCGTCGTGGTGAAGCAAATATTTTATGGCCTACTCCTATTAAATGGTTTGCACAAAGTAGTGGTACTACAAATGCTCGTAGCAAATATATACCTGTAAGTACGGAGTCACTAGAAGACTGCCATTATGCGGCAAGTAAGGATTTACTGTGCATGTATCTTAATAATAATGAAGGGTCTCAATTGTTTTCTGGAAAGGGGCTTCGACTAGGAGGCAGTAAAAAATTGTATGAAGATAAAGGCACCGTGTATGGTGATCTTTCTGCAATATTAATTGATAACATGCCTTTTTGGGCAGAATTTAGTAGCACACCTGCACACGATGTATCCTTGCTTGATAATTGGGAAATAAAAATGCAAGCCATCGTAAATGAAACTATACAACAAGATGTCACTAGTCTTGCGGGAGTTCCGTCTTGGATGCTCGTGCTCTTAAATAATGTTTTAGAGACTACTGGTAAATCGAGCTTGTTTGAAATTTGGCCTCATCTTGAAGTGTATTTTCATGGCGGGGTAAGTTTTGACCCTTACATTGATCAATACAAAAAAATACTTCCTTCCAATACATTTAAATATTACGAAATTTACAATGCCTCAGAAGGTTTTTTTGCAATTCAAAATCAAAATGATTCTAAGGAACTATTATTAATGTTAGATTACGGTATTTTCTATGAGTTTATTCCCATGAATACGTATGGGACTTTAGAACAAAAAGTAATCCCTTTAAACGAAGTCGAGTTAGATCAAAATTATGCAGTTGTTATTACCACAAATGCAGGATTATGGAGATATAAAATAGGAGATACGGTACGTTTTACCTCTTTAGATCCCTATAAAATTAAAGTAAGCGGGAGAACGAAGCATCATATTAATGTTTTTGGTGAAGAACTTATTATTGAAAATGCAGAGAAAGCACTACAAATTGCTTCCCATGCCACTGGAGCAGAAATTAAAGACTATACCGCTGCTCCTATTTTTATGGAAGGCAGAGAAAAAGGTGCGCATGAATGGATGATAGAATTTAAAAGTGTCCCAGAAAATATATCAAATTTTAATAGAGAATTAGACCTTGCGCTTCAAGAAGTAAATAGTGATTATCAAGCAAAACGTTTTAATAACACTACCCTCAATGCGCCTACAATCCATGTAGCACGTGAAAATCTTTTCTACGACTGGCTAAGCGTTAAAAACAAATTAGGAGGCCAGCATAAAATACCACGCTTGTCTAATAAGAGAGATTTTATTGAAGATTTGATGAATTTACAATAATTAAAAACTTTTCAAAATCTAAACCGATTGTTCATAATCACTAGTCTAAGACTTTAATAGGGGTTTTACTTTTGTTGCGATAAGTTCAAATGATTTTTTTAACTTTTCATGAGAGATACCAACATCCATTTGAAAAGTAATTTTTGAGATTCCTCCCAGCGCTTTACTATGGTGATTAATTTTTGACGCTACATCTTCTGGGCTTCCTACTAGTAATGCACCTTGTGGAATACTATTTTGAGCGTTAAAACTATCTATCGTAGGTGCTGGAAACCCTCTTTCCGCTCCTATTTTTGTAAACAATTCTCTATATCCTGGAAAATAATCCTCTATAGCCACCTCTGTGTTCTCTGCGACATATCCAAGTGAATGCAAACCCACTTTGAGATCTTCTGGACTATGTCCAGCATTCTTACCTGCTTGTCGATAGAGATCCACAAGAGGGGCAAATCGATGCGTTTGACCGCCTATCACTGCAATCATTAGTGGCAGCCCTAGTTCACCAGCTCTTATAAATGAAGCTGGGGTGCCCCCTACACCTAACCATATAGGAAGTTTTTTTTGCAGAGGCCTAGGGTATACTGATTGATTGTGTAGCGCTGGTCTAAATCTTCCAGACCAGTTAACCACGTCTTGGTCCCGTAGCGTTAAGAGTAGTTCTAATTTTTCCTTGAAAACGGCATTATAATCTGCAAGATCGTATCCAAACAATGGAAAAGCATCAGTAAAAGAACCTCTACCTGCAACAATCTCTGCACGACCTCCAGATAATAAATCTAGCGTTGCATAGTTTTGAAAAACTCTTACAGGATCTGCTGCGCTCAAAACGGTCACTGCACTAGTAAGTTTTATGCGTTTTGTAATAGCAGCAGCAGCGGCTAAAATCATTGCGGGTGACTGATCTAAAAAATCACTTCTATGATGCTCTCCTATCCCAAAACTATCAATCCCAACTTGATCTGCATAAGCGATACGTTCTAGCAACAATCGTAAAGCTTCTGCAGGGCTTTCTTCTACATTTTTAGGAGCTATTGCAAAACTATCTATTCCTACTTCCATTTGTCTTTATCTACGATTTTACGTGTTGTATTATTTTCCAAAGATATAGAGTGCGAGTGATATATTGACATCACGCTTTCGCGAAAGCGTAACCATAAACTAACCTTTCGTTTAACAATATTTACGATCTTTAACGATAATGAATACACGCCAGCGATTAGATCGAGCTTATAGACAAGCAAAAAGACTTACGTTTACAAATGCCGATAAATTAGTTTTTTTCTCAGACTGCCATCGTGGTGATAAAAGTTATGCTGATGATTTTGCTAAAAATGAAAATATATACTTCCATGCCCTTAAACATTATTACAATGAAGGATTTTCCTATTTTGAATTAGGTGATGGTGACGAATTATGGAAGAACAAATCTTTTGAAAGTATTTTGTATTCTCACAAAAACGTATACGCCTTGTTTCAAAAATATCATTTACAAAACAGGCTTCACCTCATATGGGGTAATCACGATATGGTCTATAGAAATAAGGAGTATGTGGCAAAACACTTAAGCACCTACTTTGACCGTAAAGATGGTAGAGAAGAGATTCTCTTTAAAGATCTTACGTATCATGAGAGTATCGTTTTAACATACACAGACACTGGCCAAGAACTATTTCTATGCCACGGGCATCAGGCTGACTGGATGAATTATCACGGATGGATGTTCAATAGATTTCTCGTTAGATTTTTATGGAAACCATTGCAAATTTATGGAATAACAGACCCCACAAGCCCTGCTAAAAACTATCAAGAACTCATTAAAGTGGAGCGCCGTATTAAAAAATGGATCACAGAAAATAATAATCTATTAACCATTACGGGCCATACACATAGACCAAGGCTGCCCGAGCCGGGGGATATTGCTTTTTTTAATGATGGCAGTTGTGTTCATCCACGAAGTATTACAGGATTGGAGATTGAGCATGGTGCTATCTCTCTTATCAAATGGAGCATAACAACTTCAGAAACCGGCACACTTCAAGTGACAAGAGTATTACTAGAAGGACCCGAAAAGCTTGTAGATTACAAAACAGCTTGACAAAATAATACTCACTCCTCTGGAGCAAGTCTTACTTCTAGCCCATCCATAGCTGGTGTAATATGAATTTGACATCCTAATCTACTATTATCTTCAACGTTAAACGCTTCTGCTAGCATAGCGTCCTCCTCTTCGCTCATTGCTAGAAGGTCGTGGTCGCTTTCTATGTAGCACTGACAACTTGCACACATAGCCATCCCGCCACAAATACCGATAGTACCTTCTGGAGCCAGTTCATAAGAACGAACCACCTCCATTAAATTCATATTCATATCCGTAGGAGCAGTTACTTGATGTTCTACTCCCTCTCTATCTGTGATCACAATATATATATCAGACATCGTTTATATATCAACTTTTCTTAAAAAGCGTAGCAATTATTTAATGGCTTTCACAACCGCTTTTGGTGCCTCTTTTTTGGTTCCGTCAAATCCCTCTACTCCACCCACAGTGGTATATTTCATAACATATCTTTTTTCTGGAAAAATGCGTTGGTATGCACTCTGGCACATCAAAGTAGCTTCGTGAAAACCGCAAAGTATAAGTTTCAATTTACCCGGATATGTATTTACATCTCCTATGGCGTAAATCCCTGGAATGTTTGTTTGATAATCTAAACTATTATCGACTTTTATAGCATTTTTTTCTATTTCTAAACCCCAGTCTGCGATAGGACCAAGTTTAGGAGCTAGTCCAAAAAGTGGTACAAAATGATCACAGGCGATGTTGAATACCTCAGCACCATGTTTTATAGAAACTCCTTTAACAGAAGTCTCCCCTACTACACCCACTACCTCTGCAGGAGTGATAAGTTTTATCTTACCTTGATTTTTTAATTCTTGAACTTTATCTACACTATCCAGCGCCCCTCGGAATTCATTACGTCGGTGCACTAGCGTTACTTCATTCGCTACATCTGCCAGAAATATACTCCAATCTAGAGCACTATCTCCCCCTCCAGAAATCACTACTTTCTTATCGCGATATACTTCAGGATCTCTTATAATGTACTCTACCCCATTATCTTCAAAGTTCTCAAGTCCTGTGATTTTAGGTTTTCGAGGTTCGAAACTACCTAGGCCTCCTGCGATAGCTACGACGGGTGCATGATGCTTAGTTCCTTTATTTGTCGTAACTATAAAAGAGCCGTCCTCTTGCTTTTCTATTGTTTGAGCACGCTCTCCCAGTGTAAAAGTAGGTTGAAAAGGTTCTATCTGTTTCATCAAATTATCAACAAGATCACCTGCAAGTACTTCTGGAAAAGCAGGAATATCATAAATAGGCTTTTTGGGATATATCTCAGCACATTGTCCGCCAGGCTGAGGAAGTGCGTCTATGAGGTGACATTTAAGTTTTAATAATCCAGCTTCAAATACAGTAAACAATCCTGTAGGACCGGCCCCTATAATAAGTATGTCAGTTTTAATCATATGTGGTTTTAATACAATGCGCGATTCATTAGTTGTTTGGGAAATAGAAAATGGTAATATATGTAGATACTCGCTTTCGCGAAAGCGAATCACATTTTATGCTACCACATTTATAACTTCTTCTATTTGTGGGGCATGCTTTTTAATGGTCATTTCAACGCCGCTTTTGAGGGTCATTTGATTTACAGAACAACCTACACAAGCACCTTGTAATTGTACACGCACCACCTTTTCATCTTCTATACCTAAAAGTATGATGTCGCCTCCATCACTTTGTAAGAAAGGTCTTATTTCCTCTAATGCAGCTTCTACTTTTTCTGTTAATTGTGCCGATTCCATATTAATTCTTTACGGCAGAACAACCTGCCATTGTCGTTATTTTAATAGCTTCTGTGGCAGGCAAGTCTTTGTTACGACGTACGGTCTCCTCTACAACATTTTTTGTAAGTTGGTCAAAAGCTTCCATAGTCGCCGTTCCTGCTTGTAAAGCGGCGGGGCGCCCCACATCACCAGCTTCTCTTATGCTCTGCTCAATAGGTATTTCTCCCAAGAAACGCACTCCGAGATCTTCAGAAAGATGCTTAGCCCCTTCTTTACCAAAAATATAGTATTTATTATCTGGCAACTCGTCTGGAGTAAAGTAAGCCATATTCTCTACAATACCTAAGACGGGTACATTGATACTCTCCTGCTGAAACATTGCAACTCCTTTTTTTGCATCTGCTAGTGCCACATTTTGTGGTGTGCTTACTACAACCGCTCCAGTTATAGGAAGTGATTGCATGATACTTAAATGGATATCTCCAGTTCCAGGGGGTAAATCTAAAAGTAAGAAATCCAGTTCTCCCCAAGCGGCATCAAAAATCATTTGATTTAAAGCTTTAGCTGCCATGGGTCCTCTCCATATGACAGCTTGATCTGGTTTTGTAAAAAACCCAATAGATAACACTTTTACTCCATAGCTTTCTATGGGCTTCATTTTTGATTTACCATCGACATTTACAGATAGTGGACGCTCATTTGCCACATCAAACATGATAGGTACAGAAGGCCCATAAATATCTGCATCAAGGATTCCCACTTTAAAACCCATTTTTGCTAAGGTTACAGCAATATTTGATGTGACCGTAGACTTACCTACACCTCCCTTACCAGAGGCAATAGCCACAATATTCTTAATACCAGGAATCGATTTCCCTTTTATCTCATTCTTTTCTTCTTTTGCTGGAGCAGCAACTTTTAGATTAACCTTTACTTGCGCTTTGGCATACACCTTGTCGTGTATGGTTTTTAGTATATCTACCTCTGCTTTCTTGCGTGCTTGCAGCGTAGGGTTGTTAATTGTGATATCAACAATTACCTCATCACCAAAAACCAATACATTGGTCACTGCACCACTATCTACCATGTTTTCACCAGCACCAGGTGCAGTAATTGTTTGTAAGGCTTCAAGAATATCTTTCTTCTGTAATTTCATTCCTTTTCTTTGCAATTTTTGTAATTCTATAAAAAGCCACCTATTATGTGTCTTTTTTAGCATAGAATCTTCTTTTAATTAGACTGAATCTAAATGCAAAGATACAACTGCAAAGTCGTAATTTCCAATGAATCAAATTTCAAAATATATGGTCACTTAAGACAAACAAATAGTTATTGTACAACCACAATCATCTTACGTTTTGTAGAAGGTGACTTTTTAAGGTAGAATGAAATACATCTAGTTTATAGTTCTTGCGAAGGGTCCCAATAGTGTTTTTTAAAGTCTATGACTTTATCTTCGACTACGATAACGCCTTCATTTTCTAACAGTTGCTGCATAAGGTTTGTTTGTGGGAAATGGTGTTTACCCGTAAGCAATCCTACTCTGTTCACCACTCTATGCGCAGGAACTCTTGGATAATTTCCAGCTCCATTCATTGCCCAACCAACCATTCTGCTACTGCGAACAGCACCAAGATATTTTGCGATAGCACCGTAGGTAGTAATACGTCCATGAGGAATTTGAGCTGCCACTTCATACACCCGATGAAAGAAGTTTTCTGTTTCAGGTGCGTACTTCATTCGTAGTAGTACGTTCGTATGACTGTGATTATCATCAAAAGAATCATTAAGGCAGCCATAAAGTAATTAGAATACTTCGTAAATGATTCACTACGCTTTTCTATCCTAGCAAAGAATAGCACATAAACGTACAGGGTTGTAAAAGTGCCTACACCCGCTGCCAAAACAAATACAGAAATAGCCATCACATCATACTCTACCTTACCACTCACATTGAGCGCAGCTCCCAATGCACAGAAATATGGAATAGGTAGAACATTAATCGTAGAAATTGCGAGACCTTTTCCAAAACTGCGTAATCCTCTCTTAGAAGAAATTTTTACTTTTTTGACCTGGCTTTGGTTGGCTTTTACTATAAAGAAAACCGCCATGATAAGAAAAATAACGAGACCTGTGCGCAACAACATATTTTGCACATAGGGGTTTCCAAAAATATACCTCGCAAGTAAAACTGCAATAAGGGCTTGAATGATTACAATTACACAAGCTCCTAATGCTACCAGTAAGCCGTTCTTTCTCCCATGTTGCACACACGTCTTAGCTACAGACATGTTGATAAGTCCAGGAGGAATTACACCTGCTAGAGCTGCAAAATATGTGATTAAAAAAAGCTTAGTGATTTCCAAAAGAGACTACTTACTTGACCCTAAATTTAATATAAGTAATCGGTTTTCCTTGTGCTAGATATTGTTTTTCGTAAAAAGTTTGAATTCCCACAACTTCTTCTGGAGAATATTCGTTCTTATACACATTGTGATTTGCTTCTAATATTTCATGACCTTCGCCGTGTAAAAGCCCAAGTGTATAGCCGTGCATAAACTCAGAATCAGTCTTTAAATTTACGCAGCCATCTGGTTTTAAAACACGTTTATATTTTTGGAGAAATTCCGTGTTAGTCATTCTGTGTTTTGTACGCTTATATTTGATCTGAGGGTCAGGAAAAGTGATCCATATTTCTGAAATTTCTGCTTTCGCGAAAGCGTACTCAATCAACTCAATTTGGGTTCTCATGAAACCTACATTATCGAGACGTTGTTCTAATGCAGTCTTTGCACCACGCCAAAATCGAGCTCCCTTAATATCTATCCCTAAAAAGTTTTTCTCTGGATACGCCTCAGCTAGCCCAACGGAATACTCTCCTTTACCACATCCTAACTCTAAAACAATAGGATTTTCATTCTTAAAAAAATCTTTATTCCAGTTTCCTTTAAGAGCAAAAGAACCCTCTACCAACTCTTCTCTAGAAGGCTGAATTACATTTGAAAAAGTTTCGTTTTCACGAAAACGCTTAAGTTTATTTTTACTTCCCACAGGTATATTTAATATTTTGGTAAAATTAAGGAAACTTTTACTACGCATTGTTATCGCATTTTTGCCAGGTGAACAGTAAAAAACACATATTAGTCGCTCCACTTAATTGGGGTTTAGGTCATGCCACGCGTTGCATCCCTATTATCCATGCGTTATTGAAAGAGAATTACAAAGTCACTATAGCCAGTGATGGGCAAGCACTTGAATTACTTATTAAAGAATTTCCATCGCTACCTTTTGTAAAATTACCTTCGTATAATATTATATACGCCAAAAAGCAGAAAGATTTTAAGAATCAAATGATGCGTAGTATACCGCAAATTCTTAGAGCCATAAAAGAAGAGCGTAGCATTTTAGACTCCCTTATTGAAACGTTAGAAATAGATGGGGTAATTTCAGATAACAGACTTGGCGTGTACTCCTCGAGGGTCCCTAGCATATTCATCTCTCATCAACTCACTGTTTTAAGCGGTAAGAGTACGTGGCTAACCACTTTAATGCACAGGTATTATATCGAGAAGTTTGATGAGTGCTGGGTACCAGATGTTTTTGGAGATCATAACTTGAGTGGGATTTTAGGTCATCCTCTGAAATCTTTAAAAATACCTACGCGATATATAGGAGTTCTCAGTCGAATGGAAGCAGATACGCTGCACTACAACTACAAAGCGATTGCAGTACTTTCTGGGCCAGAGCCACAGAGAACATTACTTAGGGAAGTACTGTATAGGGAACTTCGGAAATTACCAGGAAAGGTACTACTTGTAGAAGGAGTAATTTCAAAAAACCAAGAGAAAACTGTGAGAGGTAATATCACGATTGTAAATTATTTAACATCATCCCAACTTGAAAAAGCCATAAATGAAAGCGAATTTGTAATTGCACGCTCTGGGTATACTACAGTCATGGATCTAGCAAAATTAAACAAGAAAGCTTTCTTTATACCCACTCCAGGACAACCTGAACAAGAATACCTTGCAATGCGACTTAAGAAATTAGGTATTGCACCTTTTGTAACTCAAGATGCTTTTAAAATAAAAGATTTAGCTAGAATGAAAATTTATAGAGGATTTAGCTCTAAATTTCCGAAAGAAGATTTAAATACTTTCTTCAGCTTTTTCCATAGTGAAAGAAAATTCAGAACCCACACCAAGTTCGCTTTCTACATACACCTTTTCTTCATGAGCTTCTATAATATGTTTTACAATAGAAAGGCCCAAGCCTGAACCTCCCACCTTTCTATTACCCGATTTATCTACACGATAAAATCTCTCAAATAATCTGGGTATATTTTCGGTCTCTATACCTTCTCCATTATCTGTAACGCGCACTAAAATCTTATTTTGAATAAGGTTTTGAATACTCACCTCCGTCGTTCCATTTTGTTTACCATATTTTATAGAGTTTACAATGAGGTTCGTAAGTAATTGTTGGATACGCTCTTGATCTGCATTTACGATTATAGGGTGAGTGTACTCTACATCAAAGGCGAGTGTAATATTGCGCTTTGCTGCTTTCATTTCTAGCATTTCAAAAGTACTATCTACAAGGGCCACGATGTCAAAATATTCATAGTTGAGATTAAGATCTCCAACTTCTAATTTTGTGATCATGTCTAGATCATTTACTAGATAAATAAGACGTTCTACACCCTTATCTGCTCTTTCGAGATATTTCTTTCGAACACTTTTATCCTTTATAGCTCCATCAAGAAGTGTAAGAATATAACCTTGGACAGTAAACAAAGGGGTTTTGAGTTCGTGTGCGACGTTACCCAAGAAATCTCTACGGTATTCATCTTGAATACGTAATGAAGCTATTTCAATCTTTCGCTCCCTAGCGTATCGTTCTACTTCCTCAGAGAGTGAAGCCATATCTGTCGTAATATTATTTGGACTTAAGCTTGCATCTTCAAGAAGCGTTACATTATCATAAATTTGCTTTACACGTCTAAAAATAAATATCTGAGTTCTAAAGTGTATAAGCGCAAAGGAGAAAAAATAACATAAAACTACCCCAATTGATATATAAGCCCATGAAGGCGCATCATTTTGCACATATTCTAATAAAACGATAAGTGCCGCAAAAAATATCGTAATATATGATGCCGTAATCAGCGCAAATGAATATGACTGCTTAAAAACCTTAGCCATTAAACTACAAATTTATACCCTACACCTTTTACAGTCTTAAAAGACTTCTCTCCTATTTTTTCTCGTAGCTTGCGTATGTGAACATCAATAGTACGTCCTCCTACAATAACCTCCATCCCCCACACACGGTCTAATATATCTTCTCTTGTAAAAACTTTTCCTGGTTTTGAGGTAAGCAATGATAATAATTCAAACTCTTTTCTAGGTAAATTGAGTTCTTCTTTACCCTTATACACTTTGTATTCTTCTCTATTAATGGTGAGATTACCCGCCTTTACAATTTGAGAAGGGACTTCTTCATTTTTAAAGCGTCTTAATAATGCCTTTACCTTACTTACAAGGACTTTTGGCTTTATAGGCTTTGTGATATAATCATCTGCTCCTGCATCAAATCCAGCAACTTGAGAGTAATCTTCACCTCTAGCTGTAAAAAATGTTATCACGGTATTCTCTAATGTAGTATTTGATCTTATGATCTCGCAAGCCTCTATGCCATCCATTTCTGGCATCATGACATCTAAAATAATAAGATGCGGCTGGTGCTTCTTTGCAAGTTTAACTGCTTCAAGTCCATTTTTACCCGTAATAACTTGATATCCTTCATTTGATAAGTTGTATCCTACTATTTCTAAAATATCTGGCTCGTCGTCAATAAGCAATATTTTTAGGTCTTTCTTTTTCATAAAATGTATTTTGGATATCGTAAAGATAAAAGATTTAAAAATCAATCAGTAGGCACTGCAATGTATAGCCATATTATGTTATGCATATTAAGCTTGCGTTAAATAATTCCGCTTTCGCGAAAGCGAAATATTGAAAAACTTTAGATTTCGTATTTTTAACACCTAATCTAACTCAATATTATATGAAACAAATTACTCTTTTAATCACTTTATTTTTAACCACTTGCCTTTCTTACGGACAGGTAGTCATAAATGAAGTAGACTCAGATCAGACTGGTACAGATACCGAAGAATTTATTGAATTACTTTCAGAAAATCCAAATCAATCTTTAGATGGTTTTGTGTTAGTGTTGTTTAACGGAAATGGAGATACTAGCTATCAAGCAATTGATTTATCGGGGATCACCACAGATGCTGATGGATTTGCAATAATTGCTTCGAGCAGTTTTACTGGTTCTAGCATAGATGCAACTATTAATTCCATTCAAAACGGAGCAGATGCTGTGGCTATCTATCAGGGTGACGTATCATCTTATAATAATGTTGGCCCCACTACTACTAACCTTATTGATGCTGTGGTTTATGCTACAAGCACATCAACAGCAGATGATGTCGGCCTACTAGACGGTTTAGGTGAAAACACTCAGTACAATGAAGGTGTTAATGGACTTAAAGACACACAATCTATTCAATTTGATACAGATGGTTCATTTTGTGCGTCAGCCCCAACTCCTAGATCTGCAAATGTTTGTGCAGTAGCGACTTCTACAGAAGTAGCCACTATAGCTGAACTTAGAGCAGGGACAGTAGGTGAAAGTTACACTTTGACTGGTGAAGTATTATTAACCTATCAGCAAGATTTTAGAGGTCAGAAATATATTGAAGACAATACAGCTGCAATTCTTATTGATGATAATTCTGGCGTAATTACTATTACTTACACTATAGGGGATGGGATTACTGGGATCACGGGAGTCCTAAGTAGTTTTGATGGCGCTTTACAATTTGTTCCATCAGAAGATTCTGGTGCTGCCACTTCAACTGGAAATACAATTACGGCACAAGTAGTTACTGCAGATATGCTTAACGCAAATCCCGCAGATTATGAGTCTGAGTATGTTCAATTAACGTCTACAACAGTGGATATTACAAACAGTACTACTTGGGATAATGGAGTTGAGTATCCTCTTACTACAGCAAATGGAGGCTATATTTTTAGAGCTGCATTTTTTAATGTAGACTACATCGGGACAACTGTCCCTGGAACGGCAGATATTTCTGGAATTATCACAAAAGACAATAGTATCTCATATATAACAGCTAGGAATGCGGCAGATATCAATGTTCTTTCTGCTGGATGCCCATTATCACTAGAGACAGCTATTTTTGAATGTACAAGTGAAACTACTGGTACAGATGGCACCACGATTTCTATTCCATTTTCTGGAGGAGCAAACGGGGTGACTTATACATTAGGAACATCGGCTGGTACTGTAGATGGAGACAACCCCTCTAGTGTGGAAACTGGTACGATTATTATTACTGGTGTAGATGAGGGCACTACTATTACTTTTACAGTAGTTAGTGATTCTTGTGATTTAAGTCAAGACCTAACCACTCCTGCTTGCGAACCACTTCCAGAAGCTGCAAATATTGCTGAGTTGAGAGCTTATGACCTAGGGACAGAAGTATTACTTACTGGAGAAGTGGTTCTCACTTTCCAACAAGACAATAGATTTCAAAAGTATATAGAAGATGCTACAGCTGCAATTCTGATTGATGATAGCGCAGGAACTATCACTACCACTTATAATATTGGAGATGGAATTACTGGAATTATTGGAACTTTAGGAGAATTTAGAGGAGTGTTACAGTTTGTGCCTAGTGAAGATCCTGGAGCTGCAACATCAACAGAAAATGCTATAGTAGCACAAGTTGTAACGCTTGCAGAACTCACTGCTAATGGTGAAGATTATGAGTCTGAATATGTAGAAGTAATGGAAGCTACAATTGATAATGGCGGATCTACAGATTGGGCAGCTGGACAAAATTATACAATTACTGCAGGTGGAGAAACGTTTACATTGCGTACTAATTTTAGTAATGCAGATTATATAGGTACGACTATACCAACAGTTCCTACAAACATTTCTGGTATTATAGGACAGTTTAATGACACCTATCAACTACAACCACGTTTTCTTGCAGACTTTGAAGAATTTATGTCTGTGGGAGAAAATAACAATCTTGTGGTGAGTATTTACCCTAACCCTGCAACCAGCTTCATTAATGTTAAGACGAGTACATCTGGAGAAAAAGCAGTTACTATCTATGAAGTATCTGGAAAAAAAGTAATTGAACTCACAACGGCACAGCCTATTGATGTGAGCAATCTTTCTGCTGGAATTTACTTGGTGAAGGTCACAGAAGCAAATCGCTCTATGACTTCAAAGTTGATTATTAATTAAATAATTGTCAATATATTTTTAAGGAAGCGCCCTCACAAGAGGGCGCTTTTCTTTTTTACCTTTGCAACAAAGATCATTAAATGAATCACAACGCTATATTTGATATTAAAACGGACATTGATTTTGAACGTAAAGCGTTAGAAATTTTTAAGTATCAGTTTGAAAATAACACCATCTATCGTTCTTTTTGTGATCTTTTATACAAGCACCCAAGTGATATTAAACAATCAAAGAACATCCCCTTTTTACCTATTTCATTTTTCAAATCTCATAACGTATTAACTAAAGACACCTCGGTTGAAGTCACATTCACGAGTAGTGGAACCACGGGAAGTATTACTAGCAAGCATCATGTAGCAGATCTAAGTATTTATAAAAAAAGTTTTAGAGACGCTTTCGCGAAAGCGTACTCAAATCCTAAAGATGTAGCTATTCTAGCCTTGCTTCCATCGTATCTAGAACGCGAGGGATCTTCTCTTATCTACATGGTTAATGATCTCATAAAATCTAGCAAGCATCCAAAAAGTGGTTTTTACCTCAACAATCATGAAGAGTTAAAAAAAACCATGGAGAATCTTGAAAACAAAGGGCAAAAAACATTGTTGATAGGCGTTTCCTTTGCATTACTAGATCTTGTAGAAAAATACAAATTCAATTTAAAACATACCACAGTGATCGAAACGGGTGGTATGAAAGGTAGACGAAAAGAACTTATTAGAGAAGAATTACATTCTATACTATCAAAAGGTTTTGGTATCGATGATATACACAGTGAGTATGGAATGACGGAATTGCTAAGTCAAGCCTATTCTAAAGGCAACGGGGTTTTTACAACTCCACCATGGATGAAAGTCTATGCCAGAGATACGGAAGATGCTCTCACCATTCTGGACTCAGAAAAAACTGGAGGTCTAAATGTCATTGACCTTGCAAATGTACATTCATGTCCATTTATTGCTACCCAAGACCTAGGTAAAGTATTTTCGGATGGGAGTTTTAGCATACTGGGTAGGTTTGATAATTCTGATATAAGAGGTTGCAATCTTATGGCATTATAAGCGATACGAATCAAAATTATTAGATCAATTTTGTACTATCCCTTAAACTTATTGATATATATGTTGTCAAAGACCACACAGCATGTGATCTTCTTCATACGTTCTTAGTAATTGACATACCTTAATCTTAAGTATTATAAAAATTGAATAGAAGATCTGTAAGGATGAAGAAATAAAAACGACTTCATAATAGATTGGTTAGTTAGTTAGAAAACTCTAGTATCTTTTTAAGAATGCTGGAGTTTTCATTTTTTATGAAGCCGTCAAAATTATATAGCTCTAATAATAAAATAAGATTTTTTACCACGCTGTAATAATACAAAGGTGTCGTTAATCAAGTCACTCTCTTGAATTACATACTCTTCCGTTACTTTTTCTTTATTTAAAGAAATAGAATTTTCTTTCAGTGCCCGCCTTGCTTCACCATTAGACTTCAAAAAACCCGTTTTATCTGCTAGTGCTCCTACCATATCAAGTCCCGCCTCGATTTCTGTTTTTGCTACTTCTGCCTGAGTTACACCGTCAAACACATCTAAAAAAGTCTCTTCATCTAACTTTTTTAAATCTGCTCCTGTGCTTTTACCAAAAAGAATATTAGAGGCCGTAATTGCATTCTCTAATGCATCAGTTCCATGCACTGTAAGGGTCACCTCTTCGGCAAGCTTCTTTTGCAGCGCTCTTTGATGTGGTGCTTCTTTATGGGCCTCTACGATCGTATGAATCTCTTCTTTTGTTAAAAAGGTAAAAATTTTGATATATTTTTCTGCATCCTCATCACTTGTATTCAGCCAATATTGGTAAAACTTATATGGTGAAGTGCGTTTTGAGTCTAACCAAATGTTTCCTCCTTCACTTTTTCCAAATTTACTCCCATCAGACTTAGTAATAAGTGGGCATGTAAGTGCATATCCTTTACCACCACCTATACGTCGTATTAATTCTGTCCCCGTTGTAATATTACCCCACTGGTCGCTTCCTCCCATTTGCAGCGAACAATTGTGATTTTGATACAAATGCAAAAAATCATACCCTTGCACTAGTTGATAGGTAAATTCTGTAAACGACATGCCATCTACATCTTCGCCTTTGAGTCTGTTTTTTACAGAATCCTTAGCCATCATATAATTTACCGTAATGTGTTTTCCTACATCACGTATAAAATCCAAAAATGAAAATTCTTTCATCCAGTCATAGTTATTCACCATGACCGCCTCGTTTTCTGCTCCAGAAGAGAAGTCTAAAAACTGTGAGAGCTGTTTACGCACACACTCTTGATTATGACGCAATGTTTTTTCATCTAATAGATTACGCTCAGAAGATTTTCCAGAAGGGTCTCCTATCATTCCCGTGGCTCCTCCTACCAGTGCAACTGGTTTATGACCACTTCTTTGAAAATGTGCAAGTAGCATAATAGGAACTAAATTCCCTATATGCAAAGAATCTGCTGTAGGATCAAACCCTACATAGGCAGATCGCATGGCTTCCATAAGATGTTCTTCTGTTTGTGGCATCGCATCGTGTACCATCCCTCGCCATTGTAATTCTTGTACAAAGTTCTTAATCATCACTTCTGTGTTTATAGAGTCGCAAATATAAAAATAAGCAAGCAAGCCCCACTTAAATATTTTGGAGTTATTAAATCTATACCCAGACCCAAAAATCACAGAGATAAAATTTTTGTTACAAGTGCATTATGAAGTTCTCTCGTATATTTACCTAATGATTTTAGTTACTGGAAGTACAGGACTTGTAGGCACGCATTTAATTTTAGCACTTATTGAGAATAAGCAAAAAGTTCGTGCACTATATCGTAGTGAGAAAAACAAAAAGGAAGTTGAAAGCTCTTACGCTTTCGCGAAAGCGGAATCATGTACGCATCTAATTGACTGGCAACAAGGGGATATAACAAACCTCCCTCGGTTACAAGAAATATTCTTAGGGGTCACCTATGTGTATCACTGCGCAGCTTTCATCTCATTTGATCCTTATCAATTTAAAAAACTAACAAAAATAAATGTTGAGGGCACAGCAAATGTAGTTAACCTTTGTTTAAGTGAAGGGGTCAAAAAGCTTATTCATCTAAGCAGTATTGCGACGCTTTCAAAAACACCTTACAGCCCCATAAATGAAAATAATTACTGGGATCCCAACGAGCGAGTTTCAGTATATGGCCTTACAAAATATGGCGCCGAAATGGAAGTTTGGAGAGGTACGGAAGAGGGTCTTGATGCGGTAATACTTAATCCAGGAATCATACTAGGCGAAGGTAATTATGATAAGGGTAGTAGCTTATTATTTAAAAGAGCTTGGGAAGAGAAACAGTTTTATCCTAAGGGTGCAACCGGAATAATAGATGTCAAAGATGTCGTGAACCTAATGATGCTAGCCATGCAATCAACTATAAAACAAGAACGTTTTGTTGCGGTAAGTGAGAATATCACTTATAAAAATCTGTCTATCGCTATTTCAGAAGCATTACATAAAAAACCACCTACAATAGCTATTCCAAGTTGGACTCTACATATTGCCGTGTTTATAGATTTTATTATAGGCCTTTTTAACCGAGAGAGAAGTATCACAAAGGCGAGTATACAATCGTTACAGAAAGTGTCTGTTTATAGCAATGACAAGATAAAAAGAGATTTAAAATATACTCCTACTCCATTAAAGGAAACACTGCAGCGCATAGCGCAAGATGTTAAATTGAATCTTTAGAAAAGTTTAATTCTTTTACTCTTTTCCTTGGAAAAGTATCAAGTAGCTTAGTCGCAAATTTTTGACTAAAAACTGGTTTAAGACCGCTCTTAAGACTATCTCTTATAACGTTCTGTAATTTATTTATAGAGTCTCGTTCTTTACGTTCTAACTTATAGATTGAATCTTGAATGGCATACTGCGTCTCTAATCTTTTTAATATTCTAGCATTCATTTCTTTAAAAGCATCCGTTTTTGTTGCATAATAGGCCATGTTCTGTGCAAGAGAAGTGCTGTCTATATTGAATTTTTGAAATATATGAGTTTCAGGATTTACTCCTGTCACACTCATCTTCCCCGTATTATATCCTCTAGCTGCTTTAAGTAATGTAGATTCATATACTATTTCTTCCAATGTCCCTTCAGAAAGTAACACGTCGGGTTTTGTTACTTCCTCTATTTCTTGACAACCATAAGCCAATAAACAAAACACCAAAAGCATATAATTAAAACTTAATTTCATTACCTGTCAAATGTTAATCGTTCTCCGTAAATACCATCCTTTACCTTAAAATTTTCATACACCAAGTGACCATTTACAAACGTATGTGTAATACTAGATTTAAACGTTGTGCCCTCAAAAGGAGACCAGCCACATTTATATAATATATTGCTTTTACTTACTTCCCATGGAGCATCAAGATCTATCAATATCAAGTCTGCTTTATACCCCTCCCTTATATAACCTCTCTTTTCTATCTCAAATAAAATAGCTGGGTTATGACACATTTTTTCAACGATTTTCTCTAGCGAAATTTTACCTTGATGGTAAAACTCTAACATAGCTGGAAGTGCGTGTTGGACTAATGGGCCCCCACTAGGCGCCTTTGTGTACACATTGTCTTTTTCCTCAAGTGTATGAGGTGCGTGATCTGTAGCAATTACATCTATTCTATCATCGAGTAAAGCTTCAAAGAGTTCCTCTTTATCTTGAGCTGTTTTTACTGCTGGATTCCATTTAATAAGTGTGCCCTTTTCTTTATAATCTTGATCTGAAAACCATAAATGGTGTATACATACCTCTGCAGTAATTTTCTTTTCTGCAAGAGGAATAGTATTATCAAATTGTAGCGTTTCTTTTCCGGTAGAGAGGTGAAATACATGAAGCCTTGCTCCCGTCTTTTTTGCTAATGCAATGGCTTTTGATGAGGAAATATAACAAGCTTCTTCACTACGTATAATTGGATGATGTTCTATAGGTATATTATTCCCATGAAGCTCCATAAAATGAGTGAGATTCCGCGTAATGGTGTCTTCATCTTCACAATGCGTAGAAATCAGTAAATCTGTTGCTTCAAATATTCTTTCAAGCACATCTTCATCATCCACTAACATATTTCCTGTAGAGCTCCCTAAAAATAGCTTAAGACCTGCCACTTTCTTTTTATCGACTTTTAAAATTTCTTCAAGATTATCATTAGTTCCCCCAAACATAAAAGAATAGTTCGCCGCCGAAGTTTTTGATGCTATATCAAACTTTTCTTCAAGAAGCGGTATTGTTGTAGCCTGTGGAGTTGTATTAGGCATTTCAATAAAGGAAGTGATCCCACCAGCTACCGCTGCACGAGACTCCGTAGCAATAGTTGCTTTATGAGTAAGCCCCGGCTCTCTGAAGTGCACTTGGTCGTCTATAATTCCTGGAAAAAGGTACTTTCCTTTTGCATCATACGTTGTAATATCTTGAGACGATACATTTATGTTAGCAGCAATTTTTGTTATTAATCCATCTTCAATAAGCATATCACTGAGGGTGATTGTTCCTTCATTTACGACGTACGCACCTTTAATTAATATCTTATTCATTATTTATTTTTTAAACACATGTTGTAACCGCATTTTAATAACCCCAAAAATAGCTTCAGAAATTATACCAGAGCTCATTTTACTCTCCCCTTTAGTTCTATCTGTAAATATGACTGGAACTTCTACGATTTCAAATTTCTTGAGATAAGCCTTGTATTTCATCTCGATTTGAAATGCATACCCAACAAATTTAATTTTTGTAAGGTCAATGGCTTCTAGGACAGTTCTTCTATAACAAATAAATCCAGCTGTGGTATCATGCAAAGGCATTCTAGTTACGATACGGACATAGCGAGAAGCTCCCCAAGATAGTAAAACCCGACCCATAGGCCAATTTACTACATTAACACCTGTAATATAGCGAGAACCTATTGAAAGATCTGCTCCATCTTTTGCACAAGCATTATATAAACGTATAAGATCATTAGGGTTGTGAGAAAAATCAGCGTCCATTTCAAAGATATACTCATAAGATCGCTGTAATGACCACTGAAATCCAGCAATGTAAGCTGTTCCTAAACCATTCTTTGAATCCCTTCTCAGTAGGTGCAATTTATCGCCATATAGCTTTTTTAGCTGGTCGACTTTATCTCCTGTTCCATCTGGTGAGCTATCATCTACTACAAGAATGTGAAATGCACGTTGCAATGCAAATATATTGCGTATTAAACGCTCTATATTTTCAATTTCATTATATGTAGGAATAATAACTACGGCGTTTGCCATGAAAATACTTTCTAGCAAAGGTACTTATTTTAAAAAGGTCGTTATATGAATAAGCACTCAATTCCCATTATTTATACTATTTTTAAAGTTTTAAAAACACCTTGTACCATTGGAAATAATTACTAGAGATTTACCTTATCAAAATTGGATCACAATTCTATTTGTCGTCTGCTTTGTAAGCCTTGCCGTAGCAAAATCTTTTTATTACCAGCAATTTGTGGACTTTATAAGCTTACGTGGAGCAGATAGGTATATTTCAAACCGCACTAGAGGGAGTTTTTTCTTTGAACCCTTGCAGCTCGTTCTACTAACGATACAATATGTTGGGATTTCACTACTTATCTTTACCGCGTATTGCATCTATTATGAAGTTAACTTTAGAGATAACATAAGTGTCTTTGGATTGGTTTTACTCGGATATTCTGTTTTTGAAATTTCCAAATTTTTAATAGAGCGTCTCATTAGTTATGCGTTGCGTTTTTACACTAGAATTCAACCATTTTTATATAAGCGATTAAATTTAAAAAATGCACTTGGAATTTTTGCGCTATGTTCTAGCCTAGTATTTTCATATCATCCAGATATTGATCATAAAGTTATTTATATCATCCTGAGCTTTGTTGTGTTTATTTATTTTATTTTCCAATTATGGTTACTTCGTTCGTATAGAGATGATTTTATTCGCTTTCCGTTTTATTTTATTTTGTACTTTTGCACTCTCGAAATTGCACCCTACTTCATTTTGTATAAGTTCATTGCAAATGGTTAGGGTTCATAAAACATTGAGCGTCTATGAAAGTGAAAACTATCCTCGTTTCGCAACCAAAACCTAAGGTTGAAAACTCCCCATATTTTGAACTTGAACAAAGGCAAAAGGTAAAAATTGACTTTATCCCTTTCATACATGTAGAAGGTGTTTCTGGAAAAGAAGTAAGACTACAAAAAGTAGATCTGAAAGATTACAGCGCTATCATCCTTACAAGTCGCAATGCTGTAGATCATTTTTTTAGAATTGCAGATGAGATGAGGTTTAAAGTACCAGATACGCTTAAATATTTTTGTCAAAGTGAGGCTGTTGCCTATTATTTGCAAAAGTATGTGGTGTATCGTAAGCGTAAAATTTATGTAGGAAAACGTACTTTTTCAGAATTGATACCGCTTATTAAAAAACACAAAAACGAAAGTTTTTTACTTCCTTCATCTGACAAGTTTAAGCCAGAAGTTCCAAAACTATTAGATGCACTTAATATTAAATGGACACAGTCTACATTTTACAAAACTGTAGTAAGCGATTTATCAGAATATGCTAATGTAACGTATGACATATTAGTATTTTTTAGTCCTAGCGGCATCCAATCCTTATTTGAAAACTTCCCAGATTTTAAGCAAAATGATACGCGTATAGCCGTTTTTGGAAATACAACTGTGAGCGCTGCAAAGGAAGCTGGTTTAAAGGTAAACATTATGGCTCCCACACCAGAGACTCCATCGATGACAATGGCTATAGAAAAATATATTAAAGACGTTAATAAGAAATAAGTTCATCTTATATATTAAATAACAAATCCCGCTTTTTACGGGATTTGTTGTTTAATACAGTTTTGAAAGTAATTGTGGATTACACCTGAAGAAAACCTAATGATTTTTTGGCTAGAATTAATTAACACGTTGTCAGTTTTCTATTTTTTGTTAGATTCTAAAAAGTAGTTGATTGCCATTCCATTGCACTTTCCATAAAACCTTCATAAAATAGTACAACACCTATTATTTCATCAGCGATGGTAAATAATCGAATTGCGCTTTCGCGAAAGCAATAAAAATCTTGCTTAGCGCAAAGACTAACATTTGTAGCTTCTTATCATACAAATCCCCTTTGATATTTCTATTTTTGCACATCTCAAATTGAGCTACACTTATGTACAGAACACACAACAACGGCAGCCTACGTGCTACAGATATAAGCAAACAAGTAACCCTAGCAGGATGGGTTCAAAAATCTAGAGATAAGGGATTTATCATCTGGGTAGATCTACGAGATCGCTACGGGATGACCCAGCTCGTATTTGATGAAGAGCGTTCTGATAAGTCAATTATGGAGGAAGCCCGAAAACTGGGTCGTGAGTTTGTAATACAAGTGACGGGAACAGTAGTTGAACGTGATTCTAAAAATCCGAATATCCCTACGGGAGATATCGAAATTCTTGTATCAAAACTTGAAGTTTTAAATGCCTCACTTACGCCTCCTTTTACTATAGAAGATAAAACTGATGGCGGTGAAGATGTAAGAATGAAGTATCGCTATTTAGATATTCGCCGTAAGCCTGTTAGAGAGAGTCTCATTTTTAGACATAAAGTAGCTTTAGAAGTACGTAAATATCTATCAGAGCAAGATTTTATTGAAGTAGAAACCCCTTATTTGATAAAATCTACTCCAGAAGGAGCTCGTGATTTTGTGGTGCCTTCACGTATGAATGAAGGACAATTTTATGCTTTACCTCAGTCCCCACAAACTTTTAAGCAATTGCTTATGGTAGGTGGAATGGATAAATATTTCCAGATTGTAAAATGCTTTAGAGATGAAGATCTACGCGCAGATAGACAACCAGAATTCACACAGATAGACTGTGAAATGGCTTTTGTAGAGCAAGAAGATATTTTAACTATTTTTGAAGGATTGACAAGACACCTATTAAAAGAAATTAACGGTGTTGAAGTGGAGAAATTTCCACGCATGCTTTATGATGATGCGATGCGCTTGTATGGAAACGACAAGCCAGACATACGCTTCGGGATGGAGTTTGGCGAACTTAATGCAGTGGCGCAGCACAAAGACTTCGGGGTTTTTAATAATGCTGAACTTGTCGTAGGTATCGCGGTTCCCGGAGGAAACAGCTACACACGTAAAGAAATTGATAAGCTTATTGACTGGGTGAAGCGCCCACAAATAGGCGCCCTAGGAATGGTGTATTCCCGTTGTAATGAGGATGGCTCTTATAAGTCTTCTGTAGATAAATTTTACGATCAGGGAGATCTTGCAAAATGGGCAGAGGTAACGGGAGCTCAAAAAGGAGATCTTATCTGTATTTTATCTGGAGAGACCTCAAAAGTACGTGCACAAATGAGTGCCCTCCGTATGGAGCTTGCAGAACGTTTAGGTCTGAGAGACCCCAAAGTTTTTGCTCCATTGTGGGTGATTGATTTTCCGCTCCTAGAACTAGATGAAGAAACTGGTCACTATCATGCAATGCACCACCCATTTACATCGCCTAAACCTGGTCAAATAGAATTATTAGACACCAACCCAGGTGAGGTGAAAGCAAATGCGTATGATCTTGTGCTTAACGGCAATGAGATAGGTGGAGGTTCTATACGTATACATGACAAAGAAACACAGGCCATTATGTTGCGTCATCTAGGCTTTTCAGAAGAAGAGGCAAGAGCTCAATTTGGCTTCTTGATGGATGCTTTTGAATATGGAGCGCCACCGCACGGAGGTTTAGCCTTTGGCTTAGATAGACTCGTTGCCATTCTAGGAGGTCAAGAAACCATACGTGATTTTATTGCTTTCCCTAAAAATAATAGTGGTCGTGATGTGATGATCGATGCACCAGCGCTTTTGGATGAAGAACAGCTTAAGGAACTTAATCTATCTATCCGTGGATAAGAAAAGAAAAATCTTTATCATCATGCTGTTTATAGTGCTAGCCGCGACACTAGCTCTTGGATTTTATGCTAAAGAAAATATAGATGAGTTATTAGGACACCGTCTCATCGGGTTTTCTGTGGCAGGAGGTTTTTTTATTCTCATGCCCATATTTATCTATCATAGGTGGAAAGATAGAAAAGTAAAAGACTATATGCTTACAGATGAGGCTTTTCAAAAAATGAGAGATTTTAATAACAGCAAAGATTCTAAAAAACAAGTTTAGAAAACAGGATTTTTATGTAATGAGACCTCAAACCTTCTAAAAACCAAAGACTTTACTTAAATAAAATAGTGGCATAACTATTGGTTAACAAATAATAGTGTAAGTTTGCACTTTATTAATTACTTATTTATTACAATGGAAGGAACAGTTAAATTTTTCAATGAGTCAAAAGGTTATGGTTTCATAACAAATGACGACACTGGTAAAGACATTTTTGTACACGTTACAGGTCTTAACGGTGAAACTATCAACGAAGGAGACAAAGTTGAGTACGTAGAAGAAGAAGGAAGAAAAGGATTGACAGCAGCACAAGTTACTGTAGTGTCATAATCAAGATAGATACTTTTTTACGATTAAGAAGAAGGTTTGCTCAGGCAAGCCTTTTTTTATGCTCTTATTTTTGCTTTTGCGAAAGCGGTTACCTCTAAAAAATTCTATTCAGTACAACACTTGCATCTAATAGGATAATGCAAAATACACCCGCTACAATAATAAATTTTAAAATATTGTGTAGTAATAGATACTGTGGACGAGAGGCAGATATCCACAAAATGTATAGAAAAGCTAATAATAGTACTAGACTCCCGTAAAAGTAGTAGGTCATGTAGCCCAGGGCAAAATAGTTTACCAAAAAGTATATAGGGATCACCGTGAGACCAGCAAGGATAGTAACCAATGATTTTGAAGTCTTCACTCCAAAAATAACAGGAATGGTCCTGTAATTGAGGATCAAATCTCCTTTTAAATTTTCTAAATCTTTTATCATCTCACGCATGGCAATAATGAGAAATAAGAATGCACCGTGTACAAAAATCACAGGAGCTAGATTTCCATAATAGATAAAAACAGCAAAAAATGGAGTGATGGCTAGTGTGGCTGCCACAAGATTTCCTGCAAAAGGTATTTTTTTAAGCTTGTGAGAATACATCCAAATTCCAAATATGTAGAGCGAGTAAAAAACAACTGCTCTAAATGAAACATAGCTAGCGGCAATCACAGCCAAGAAATTTAGCACAAAATAAATAGACAATTTCGTATTCTGACTCACCAATCTATCTATCATAGTCTTGCGAGGCCTATTGATGAGATCCTTTTCTGAGTCATAAAAGTTGTTTATAATATACCCAGCAGCAATTGTAAATACACCTGCAAGTACTAAGAAAAATAAGTTTAAGTCAAAAAGAATATTTCTTAAAGGAAGCTCTGGGGCCAATATAAATATAGAAGTGAAATATTGCGCAATTACAATTACTAGAATATTATAGCCACGTACTACGGATATGAGACTAACTAACTTAAGGATAAAACGTTTGTTTTTTCGCGAAAGCATAAGTCGCATCAATTAAAGACCTAAAAGGTGATGATTAAAAAGTATACACTACTTCTAGTTGGTAATCTTTAAGCGCTTTTTGCGCCTTCTCTAAATCTTCTGTAAAACCTAACATATAGCCACCTCCTCCAGAACCACAAAGCTTTAAGTAATACTCATTACTCTCAATTCCTTGTTTCCACAATTTATGAAACTGAGCAGGAATCATAGGCTTAAAGTTATTAAGTACTACTTTAGAAAGTTGCTTAACATTTCCAAATAGTGACTTCACATCTCCTTTAAGAAAATCTTCTACACAAGCATCAGTATGCTTTACGAACTGATTTTTGAGCATAGACCTAAAACCATCCTTTTTCATATTTTCCATAAAAATATGAACCATAGGGGCTGTTTCTCCTATGATACCACTGTCTAAAAGAAAAACAGCACCAGTACCTTTTTCTGATTGTGAGGGTATTCCAGCAGGTTCAATATTGTCTTTACTATTAATTAGTATAGGTAAACTAAGGTAACTGTTGAGTGGATCAAGACCTGATGACGTTCCGTGGAAAAAAGATTCCATCGCTCCAAAAATCACTTTCAGTTTCAATAGTTTCTCACGCGTGAGGTTTTCTAGTATAGTGATCTTATCTATCGCATATTTATCATATAAGGCCGCGACTAATGCACCGCTACTCCCCACTCCATATCCTTGAGGAATACTAGAATCAAAATACATACCTGCCTCAATATCTTCAAGCATTTGATCTATCTCAAAGGTCACAAGCTCTGGCTGAGATCGCATCAGCTCTTTTAGATAGGTTGCAAATTTTAATAAATGTGTATTTGATTTCTGAGCAGACTCACTAGGGTGTTCGTCTATCTTAAGGGCACCGTTATAAAAATTATATGGAATGGCAAGACCTTTAGAATCTTTAATAATACCGTACTCTCCAAATAAGAGAATTTTTGAATAAAATAGTGGTCCTTTCATATGAGGCAGGAATAATGAATTACAAATTTACATTTTTTTTGCTCCACTGCCCACGTTATCATTTATATAGTGCCCTTTTTGGCAATACTTTGAGAGTTTTTGATCAATGAATGTGCGAATCTCTTCTGATTCATTTTTAGGATACAGCACATGAACATTAGCTCCAGCGTCTAATGTAAAACATACTTTTGAATTAGTTTGCTCACGATAGCGCCATAATTCGTTGATAATCTCGAGCGTATTAGGTTTCATTAAAATAAAATAAGGATGACTGGTCATCATCATCGCATGTAGCGTAAGGGCTTCACTTTCTACTATTTTAATAAAACCATCTTGATCACCAGATTCTAAAATAGTGAGCAAATATGAAAGATTATTATTAGCCTGGTAAAACCTAGCCTTAGCATAAGAGTGATCGTGCATTAGATTGTGACCTACTGTACTACTCACCTGTTTCTCACCTTTGTCAACTAACAACACTGTATCTTGATAATTTTGAAAGTTTTGATGAATAGCTCCTTTGTATCTCACTCCGAACAAATTACTGCTATTTTCTACATCTGGATGTTCTCCCCAAACTACGAGTGGCCCCTCTACACTACGACAGGCACTACCAGACCCTAAGCGCGCAAGAAAACTGGATTTATGAATGAAATAATCTTTAGAAATAGCTGGTTTGAGTAGTTTTTCCATCTCCACAATACAAGCGGCCAAAGCACTCATACCAGATGCTGAACTTGCAATCCCAGAGCTGTGTGGAAAAGAATTAGACGTTGTAATTATAAAACTATAATCTCTTATAAACGGGCTATACTGCTCAATACGATCAAAAAACTTAGAAATTTTAGGTTTGAACGTAGGCTCTTCCTTGCCATCAAGGAAAACCTTAAATTCAATTTCTTCTTTATTATCATTCTGCCTTGTATAGCTCAAGGTTGTGTTTGTATGACAATTAGACAATGTAAAACTGAGACTTGCATTTTGAGGCAGTTGCTCGCCATGTTTACCCCAGTATTTTATTAAGGCAATATTACTAGGTGATTGATATGATACTGCTCCATCTGGTAACAGATTATAGGTTCCAGATGGAACAAAATCGCTTTCAGTCATTCTAAAATAAGTGTTTATACAAAGATAAGGATAAGAAGGTGGAATGGTATAAAACAGAATTTATTAACTTAGCACTAATCACCTAGCCTTATGAATAAAGATTTTGTTATAAGAATTATTTTAAGCGTGGCCATATGCTTACTCGTAGGAGTTCTTGGTGCAATCGCTACAGAAACATCTATGGATACTTGGTTTTTGGGATTAAATAAGCCCTTATGGAGTCCTCCTAACTGGGTTTTTGGCCCTGTATGGATTACATTATATGTAATGATGGGAGTCGCAGCTGCTATTGTCTGGAATAAAGGTTTTTATCACAAATGGGTGAAAATTGCTATGTATCACTTTGGATTTCAGCTCATACTTAATGCGCTATGGAGTATTATATTTTTTGGTTTTCAAGAACCTTTTTTGGCCTTATTAGATATTATTGGGCTTTTAATTCTCCTAATATTTACTATAAAATGGTTTAAAGTGGTAGATAAATGGGCGGCATTACTACTTTTACCGTACTTGTTATGGATTATGCTAGCCACTGCTCTCAATTTCGAAATTTGGAGACTTAATTAATCGAAATAAATGAAAACACCTTAGCATTCAATACAAGTTGTTGTTTATTGATTATTAAGTTCGCTGCGTCTCATAGGCATAGAATCTATAAGACTAAAAAACTTCTGAGCAGACTGCACATCACTGCTTTCAAATTTAACAGAGCCATCTAACCCTACAAGAAACACTTTAAAACCTTTTATTTCTTCTGTGATTTGCGCATTCCTTATAGCTCCAAAATCTGTCCTTTCTCCTTGGTTAGTATGCTCAATTACACACAACCTATATGCTTCAAAATCCTTTTTAACGCGCTCTAATAATTCTGCTTGCTCGAGAGCTTTTTCATTTTCAAAAATGGGGGCAACAATAAGTACTGCACGTTTCTTCCATTGAAGATCTTTTAAATTTTGGCTTATTAACGTCATAGGTAAACAAATTAAAATAATACATTTGATATACATTACTCCTTTTTTAGAGCAATCGCCTGTGCTGCTATGTAACCACTCGTCCAAGCGTTTTGAAAATTAAACCCACCTGTAATAGCATCTATATCAAGCACTTCTCCAGCAAGATATAAGTTACTACATTTTTTACTTTCAAAAGTCTTAAAGTTTACTTCAGAAAGCGCTACACCTCCTGCGGTAACAAATTCTTCTTTAAAAGTGCTCTTACCCTGCACGTCAAACTGAGCTTCTGTAAGCTCTTTACTTATAGCCACCAATTGCTTTTTGTTTAAATCTGCCCATGTCACCTCCTTACTTATCTTCGTGGCCAGTAATATATGTTGCCATAAGCGCTTAGGTAAATTAAATTGAGCGTAGGTGTAAAGTGACTGCTTAGCATACGTATGTTTTAATTCTTTAAGTGCTTCCTGAGCATCCTGAGCTGTATAATCTTGTAACCAGTTAATCGCTATTGTAAAATTGTACTTCAGAATAGCTAGCTCTCTCGCTCCCCAAGCAGATAATTTTAAAATTGCTGGACCACTCATTCCCCAATGTGTGATAAGCAATGAACCCTGAGATGAGAGTGTAGAACCTAAAACTTTTATAGAGACTTGAGTAGCTACTCCTTGAAGACCTTCAATTCGTACATCTTTAATATTAAATGTAAATAATGAAGGAACTGGAGAGATTATAGTATGATTTAAATTCTTGAGTAAATCCCATACTTTTGGATTACTTCCAGTCGCTATCACAAGTTGCTTACATTTATAGACCCCTTGAGTGGTATCCACAAAAAAATGTTTCTGATTTAAATTACCACCCATAGAATCATCTGACTCATATTGTATTTTTTGCAGGATATGCTTTTTTAAGATGATAATCTGAAGCCGGTTTGCCTCTCTCAAAAAGCAATCTATAATTGTCTGTGAAGAATCTGTAACAGGAAAGATGCGTCCATCCTCTTCAATCTTTAACTCCACGCCTCTGTCTTCAAACCAAGCCATGGTATCACCAGTCATAAACGTATGAAACGGCCCCAAGAGCTCCTTCTTTCCTCTGGGGTACATCTTAGATAATTCTTGTGGGATAAATTGTGCGTGCGTGACATTACATCGACCTCCTCCTGAGATCCTTACTTTAGTTAAGACCTCTTTTCCCCGTTCTAAAATAGCGATGGATAAATCAGGTCTCCTTTCTGCTAGATTGAGAGCTGTATAAAATCCCGCGGCGCCACCTCCTATTATTAAAACGTCATATGTAGTACTCATGGTATCCATTTAGTTAATGATATGTTTACGCTTTCGCGAAAGCGTAACAAAAACCATTCAATAATTATTTTAAGGTATGATCGTAGTATCTTGAGATTGACTAAAAATTAATAAAATCAACACAAAATAATTTTATATTTTCAAAAGTACACATTGTAATTAGAGTTCTGGATTTAAACAATTGGCATCAAAAAATATTTTCAAATTGACAAATTAATATAGGTTCGATATAGATTTTAATAATTTTTACCTGTCAGAATTAGTAGATTCTCATAATTAATAGGCTTATTTTACGAAAACGTTTTCGTAAATTTATTAGAAAAAATGCACATCTTTAACATTAATTTTACATACTTTTATAAGGATCTAAGTGTATAAAAACACTAATTAAAACTAAGTAAACCAATATTTTAAACAAGATTCTTATGAAGAAAGTACTATTTAAAAGTATGTTCTTGTTTGTTGCACTCCTTTTTGCAGGAGTTGCCCAAGCTCAAACAGTTACTGGTACGGTTACTGAAGAAAATGGCCCTTTACCAGGGGCAAATGTAGTCGTAAAGGGAACCACAAACGGCACCACCACCGATTTTGACGGTAATTATACTCTTGACGATGTTGCAACAAATGCAATACTGGTCTTTAGTTATGTAGGATACACCTCACAAGAAATTGACGTGAACGGTAGAAGTGCCATAAGTGTAACTTTAGCTGGAGATAATGCTCTTGATGAAGTAGTACTTATAGGCTATGGATCTACTACTATTAAAGATGCTACAGGTGCAGTTGCCGTTGTTTCATCAGAAGACTTTAATGGAGGAGTCATTAGCTCTCCAGAGCAACTTATTCAAGGTAAAACTGCGGGTGTACAAATTACACAGTCTACTGGTGAGCCTGGTGCAGGTATTAACCTAAGTATACGAGGAACCACAAGTGTTAGGGCTAATAACAACCCATTATTTGTAGTAGATGGTGTTCCTTTAGGCGGTGGAGACACCACTTCAGGAGGTGCCGACATAGGATTTGGAGGGAGTAGCGCTAAAAACCCCCTGAACTTTTTAAACCCAAATGACATTGAGAGTATTTCTGTTTTAAAGGATGCTTCTGCAACGGCCATTTATGGTTCTAGAGCAGCAAATGGTGTTGTTCTCATACAAACTAAAAGTGGACGTGGAAACGATAATGGAAAATTTGAATTTGATACTTCTGTGAGTGTAGCCTCAGCAGCAAATAGATATGACCTTTTAGATAGGGAGGCTTACCTAAATGCTATTGATACATTTGGAGGAAATTCAGCTGCTCTTGATCAAGGTTTTGACACGGACTGGCAAGATGTCATTTTGAAAACTACATTTTCACGAAATAATGTTTTATCCTATTCCAAAGGGTATAACGGAGGTAATTTGAGGGCTTCTTTTGGTTATGGAAAACAATTTGGAGTTGTTGAAAACTCTTCTTTAGAAAGAATAAGCGGAAGACTTAATGCGAATAAAAGGTTTTTTGACGATAAGTTAAAATTAGATTTACAAACATCTATTTCCCGAGTAAATGACGAAACCCCTCCGATATCAACAAATGCTGGATTTCAAGGGGACCTTCTAGGTGCAGCTTACTCTGCAAATCCAACTTGGCCTAGTGATCCTAATTTTTCTCAACCTGGTGATGCTATTAACCCTGCAAATCTTTTAGCCAATTACTTAGGTGGGGCAGAGACTGATCGCTTCTTAGGAAGTTTAAGTGCAGAATATAAATTCACAGATGAATTTTCTGCTAAGGTTACTGGAGGTTACGATAATGCAGAGTCACGAAGATTTTCAATGTTAGGTTCTGGTGTGAATAATATCAATAATGGGACGCCAGGAAACGGAAGAGGTAGTATAAATGATCTGGAATTAGAAAATACATTATTAAATGCTACACTTAACTATAACAAGCAGTTTGAAAATTCAAATCTTTCTTTATTAGCTGGTTATGAATATCAAGAATTTAAAAATAGCGGTAGGAATATAAATGGTTTTGGTTTTGGTACAGATGATCTTGGTGTAATGACCGGAAGGCTATTATCAAGTGCAGAAAATGCCGAAAGAGTAGCTGATAATGATTACATTCAGTTGCGTTTTGATGATGCTAATGGGCTTTTATCTGAAGGATTTAATTTTAATTCATCAGGGCAGAGTACACCTTATCAAAATGCTATTACTGACGCATTTGATTCTGAAGTGCAAACATTTACTAGTTATAGGTTTAATTCAGTAGATGAACTACAATCCTTTTTTGCAAGAGCAAATTATACCATCGCAAATAAATACTTGTTTACCGCAACAGTTAGAAGAGACGGATCTACTCGATTTGGTGAAAATGAACGTTACGGTACATTCCCTTCTGGAGCTTTTGCATGGAAAGTTCATGAAGAAGATTTTATAGGCGACAAACTCTCTACACTTAAACTTAGACTAGGATACGGAATTACTGGTAGTCAAGAAGGTCTAGGTAACAATAATTTCACAAACAGAAGAGCTATAAGTGGTGCTGGATTTGATCAAAACGGAGTGATAAATGGAGGTAATTCTGGACTTAATACGAATGTTGTTGCATTTGCAAATCCTGATTTACGTTGGGAAGAAACAACTCAGTACAATGTAGGTGTTGATTTTGGAATTAATAACGATCGTCTTAATGGTGCAATTGATTTATATTACAAGGATACTAACGGATTTCTTTTGAATCAACAGTCAGCACAACCTGCACCACAACCGTTTTTCTTTGGGAATGTAGATGGTAATATCATTAATAAAGGGGTTGAATTTTCCCTCAATTATGATGTAATTGAACAACAAGATACTAACCTAAATTTTGGCTTCAATGTTTCTTATAATGAAAATGAGCTTCAAAATTTTGGAGGTTCAATTCCATTTGGTCAAATATTTGGTCAAGGTCTTACGGGAGCTTTCGCACAACTACTTGAAGATGGGCGTCCATTATTTTCTTACTACTTAAGAGAATTTGAAGGATATGATGAGAATGGATTGCAAATAACTGATGATGTACAAAAATTTGTTGACAAAAGCGCATTGCCTGATGTTAATTTGGGTATTTCTACATCTTTCAGACATAAAAACTGGGATGCCAGTCTGTTTTTTGCAGGTCAATTTGGTCATTACATTTATAACAATACAGCAAATGCATTTTTTACCGCAGGTAGTATAAATAATGGAAGAAATGTTACACAAGACGTTCTTACAAGCGGTGAGCAGCCTATTAATGCTCCTGATGTATCAACACGCTATTTAGAAAAAGGAGATTTTTTAAGGTTACAAAATGCGTCTATCGGGTATAATTTAAATTTACCAAATACCAACGTGTTTAAGTCATTTAGAATATATGCAAATGGGCAAAATCTCTTTGTTCTTACAGATTACTCTGGCTTAGATCCAGAGGTGAACGTAACAAATGTTCAAAACAATGTTCCTTCCAGAGGTATTGACTACGTCGCATTCCCAAGACCACGTACGTACACTTTAGGTGTAAATGCAACTTTTTAAAAAATACAGCTATGAAACAAATAAAAACGAATTTAAAATTAATGGTCATTGCCATTTTGAGTATCCTAACCTATTCATGTACTGACTTAGAGGTTGAGGAAACTGACTCTGCATTTGAAGTAGGTGATGATGGAGAGTTTTCTGGGGTCTCTGATGTCGATGGAGCTATTAATGGTCTTTACGGAGCTATTTATGGTCAAATTGGAAACCAGGCTGACTTATATGCTCTCAATGAAGTTACATCTGATGAATTGTTAGTTCCAACACGTGGAACAGATTGGGGAGATAATGGTTTATGGAGAGATTTACATGCTCAAACGTATAGCTCCATACATCCTTTTGTACTAGCGGTATGGAATAACTTAAATCAAAATATTTTTACGGCTACTACCATTATAGATCCTTTGACAACTAAAACTGCCTCACAAGAGGCGGATGCACGATTCTTACGTGCATGGAGTATGTTTTGGATTGCAGACATGTATGGACAACAACCTTTTAGACAGCCTAATGAACCACCAAGTGTAACTCCAGTTGTATTAACAAGAGCCGAATCTGTTGATTTTATCATCGAAGATCTTGAGTTTGCTATACAAAATCTTCCAACTCGTGGGCCGAGTGCTGATAATAATCGCGCAAACAAATCAGCGGCTAGATATTTATTAGCCAAAGTGTTGTTAAATAAGAATATTTATTTAGATACATCTCCTGATACTGCTGACATGACTCGTGTTGTAACGCTAGTTGATGCTATCAATACAGATGGTTTTGATTTGCAATCTGGATATTTTGATATTTTTAAAGAAGAAACTGATAATGAGACCATCTGGTTCGCACAAACAGGTGTAGGTAACAGAATCTGGAATGGAATGCACTACTTCCAAAATTCACCTGATAATGGTGGTGGCGGTTGGAATGGCTGGACAACACTTGCAGAGTTCTATGATCTTTTTGAAGGTGACCCTAATACAAATGTATCAGGATCTGGACAAGAAGAAAGGAGAGGTTTTGTTCCTGATGCGACAAATGCCGGACCAGATAACTTAGGAATAGGCTATGGATTTTTGATAGGACAGCAATATGATACTAACGGGGAGCCTCTTACAGATAGACCTGGAAACCCACTTGTTTTCACTAAAGAACTTCCTGGTCTTGTAGGAAACAATGAAGTTACAGGTATAAGAACAATCAAATATCATCCTGTAAACGGATCATTTACAAATCATGAAATTGTTTTTCGCTATGCTGATGCTCATCTAATGAAGGCTGAGGCTATTTTAAGAGGGGCAAGTGGTGATGCAACTGCTGCTGTAAACGAACTACGTTTAATTCGTGGAGCGACACCATTGGGAACTGTCACAGAACAAGATATGCTAGACGAAAGAGGGCGCGAACTCTATAAAGAGTTTTGGAGAAGACAAGATCTTATTAGATTTGGAAAATATAACGACCCTTGGGGCTATAAGGAGGCTAGTGATCCAACTGTAAATGTATTTCCTATACCTGCCACGGCCATTTTATCTAATCCTAATTTAACTCAAAATCCTGGATATTAATTTAATTTATATTTAATTAGCTCAAAGAGGCTATCCACAATGGATAGTCTCTTTTTTCATATATGGTAAGAAAAGACAATTTTACTTGTTTCTTATTATATGTATTATGAAGAATATTTTGACCATTGAAAAACATTTATTTTATAGCGATATTTATACTATTTGTCTCTTGTAATCTTGACAAGAAAGATTCACTATTCTCAGTTTCAACAAATAATGGACTAAATTTCATTAATAAAATTACAAATACAGATTCTCTTAATATCCTTAATTATTTATACTTCTACAATGGTGCTGGTGTAGCTGTTGCAGATTTCAACAACGATGGTTTAGATGATATTTATTTTACATCTAACCTAGAGGAGGATGCCCTTTATCTCAATAAAGGAAATTTAAAATTTCAAGACGTCACATCTCTTTCCAATATAACTAATGACAAAGGCTGGACAACTGGCGTTACCACAGTTGATATTAATAATGATGGCTTAATGGATATATATATCTCGAAAGTGAGTAATCATCTTCACTTGCAAGGTCATAATCTTTTGTATATAAATCAAGGTCTAAAGAATAACGTACCATTTTTTGAAGAACAATCAAAAATATATGGCTTAGATTTTTCTGGACTAACTACACAGGCCACATTTTTTGATTTTGACCTTGATGGAGATTTAGATGTTTACCTTCTAAATCACTCCGTGTATCCCAATTCGAATTATGGTCGAGGAAGCCTACGTAAAAGTATTAGTGAGATATCAGGTGATAAACTTTACAAAAATGAAAATGGATTATTTACGGATGTTACCAAATCATCAGGCATATATCAAAGTAAGATAGGGTACGGTTTAGGAGTTTCCGTGGGTGACGTTAATAACGATGGATATCCAGATATTTATATAGGAAACGATTTTTTTGAAAATGATTATTTATACATCAACATGAAAAATGGAACGTTCAAAGAAATGAATAGTTACGCATCTGTTATGAGTCATACGTCTCATTTTACAATGGGAACTGATATTTCAGATATAAACAATGACGGTTTTCAAGACATATTTACTTTGGACATGCTGCCAGAAAACTTAGAAACTCTCAAGGCTTCAGGAACTGAATATCCATATCCCATCTATCAAAACAGACTTAAAAATGGTTATGAGCCACAATTTATGCAAAACACTTTGCATCTTAACAATGGCAATATGACTTTCTCAGAAAGCGCCTTTGCAAGTAATATTGCGGCTACTGAATGGTCTTGGTCTCCATTAATTTCAGATTTTGACAACGATGGATTTAAAGACATCTATATCACTAATGGTATTATAGGAGCCACAAATGATATGGACTTTGTTAATTTTATTGCCAATGAGAGTATTCAAAAAAAACTTAGTTTAGGAATCGATAAAGAAAACTATTCCATTATAAAGGCAATACCTTCAAAAAAAATAACAAATTACCTCTTTATAAATAAAAAGAATAACACCTTTCAAAACGAAACAGACCGTATAGATAATAACCAAAAGACTTATAGTAGCGGTGCCTCTTATTCAGATCTTGATAATGACGGAGATATAGATATTGTTATAAATAATTCAAACAGCAGAGCGATCATTGTAGAGAATAAATCCAGTGTAAATACTAATTCTAACTATTTAAAAATAAAATTTTTGGGGTCAGATCAAAACAACAAAGGGATTGGAGCAAAGGTTACTTCGTATTCAAAGAATAATATTCAATTTTTTGAAAATTATACAACAAGGGGGTATTTATCTGCTGTTCCGCCCGAAGTATTTATTGGAGTAGATTCTATTTTAAAATTGGACTCTCTTAAAATCACTTGGCCAAGAGGAAAGACTAAAGTGTATTATAATGTACCCCTTAATCGAACTATAACCGTAAAAGAAACTGAAGCTACCCATGATATCGAGTCTTACTCGAGTAATGATAGAAAATTACTAACTCATACTCATCCCCTACTTAATAGTAAACATGAAGAAAATCCGAGCTTAGATTTTGCAAATATACCTCTAACACCTTACGGTCAGTCTAGACAAAGTAGAATTATAGAAGTTGGAGATATAAATAATGATGGTCTTGATGACATACTTACATTAGGAGCTAAAAATCACTCTTCGAAAATTCACTATCAAGAGCATCGTAACTCTCAACCATATTTTAATACTTTATCTTTACCTGACAATTCTAACACTTCTCTCTATGAAGATATTGATGCTATAATTTTTGATGCCAATACGGATGGTCAAAGTGATATTTTAATAGTCTCTGGAGGAAATGAATTTTTAACTGGCGAAGCACTTCAACCAAGGCTTTATATACGATGTGAAGATGGCTTTATTAGAAAAGAAGACGCATTCGATACTGTAGAAATAAATGCATCTAGTGTTACAAAGGTGGATATTAATAATGATGGATATTTTGATGTTTGTATTACGTCAGGCACAGAACCTCAATCTTATGGAAAAACATCAAAACAATTTATTTTTAAAAATGATGGTTTAGGTAATTTTAAAGATATCACAGAAGAATTTGGTGGTGAATTTATAGATGTGGGTAATGTGCGTGATATAGTATGGAGAGATCTTGATAACAATGGATATAAAGACGCTATTGTAGTTGGCCACTGGATGCCTATCACTATTTTTCTAAACGATGGAAACCAGTTATACAAAGTTTCTGACAATGAACTATCACAAACAAGCGGATGGTGGAATACGATAATTACAGACGATTTTGACAATGACGGTGATATAGATATTGTTGCTGGCAATTGGGGACTCAACTCAAAACTAAGAGCCTCTGTTGAGGAGCCTATGAAATTGTATCTAGGCGATTTTGATAATAATGGTACAACAGATCCTGTAATTACTTACTTTTATAAAGGACAAGAAACCACACTTGCTTCAAAGGATGAACTAGCAAAACAATTACCCCACATTAATAAAAAATTTCTCTCTTACAATGCTTTCGCGAAAGCGTCTGTAAAAGATATTATAGGGAAAGAGGCTCTAAGAAAATCTAAATTAAAAAATGTCCAAACACTAGCTAGCACCTATTTTGAAAACGATGGAAAGGGCCGGTTTAAGTCTAAACAGTTACCCTTTAAAGCACAACTTAGTCCAATTTATGGATTGCAAGTAGATGATTTTAATAAAGATGGATATAATGATTTTCTTGTAGTAGGAAATGAATCTGAAATAAGTACACAATTAGGAAAGCTTGATGCCTCGCATGGTACAATTTTTCTTAACGACAAAAAGGGGTTTTTTGTTGAACATAAAAACCAGTCTTTCAATATCCTTGGAAACAGTAGAACTATTAAAGCTTTTCATCATAATAATAAAAAATATTATTTGATAGGGCGAAATAGTGACACGCTACTTTTTTTAAAAAAAACATATGACTAAAAAAAAATTTATTTTTTTTATAGTAGCACTAGTAATTCTTCCGTCATGTACAGATGAGATTGAAAAACTGGAAGTTACTAAAGAGCTATTTACATTACTTGATCCTTCAGATACGGGTATAGAAGTGGAGAATATTATTGTAAATTCTGATACAATGAACATTTTCAAGTATAGAAATTTCTATAATGGTGGCGGAGTTGCTATAGGAGATATCAATAACGATGGGCTATCTGATATTTACTTTACTATAAACAGCGGAAAAAATAAATTATTCCTCAATAAAGGAAATTTTGTTTTTGAAGATATAACTAAAAACGCCCAGGTGGGTGGCACAAAGCCTTGGTCTACAGGAGTTACGATGGTAGATGTTAATGCAGATGGTCTTTTGGATATTTATGTCGCAAATGCCGGTAATCTAGAGGGAAATAATCATGATAATGAATTATTCATCAATAAAGGTAATCTCACATTTGTAGAGGAAGCTCAAAATTATAATCTAGCAGATACTGGGTTTACAATACATAGTGCATTTTTTGACTATGATAAGGATGGAGATTTAGATGCTTACATTGTAAATAATAGCAACATACCAGTTAATAGCTTGGGCTATGCTAAGCAGAGAGATAAAAGAGCAGAAGATTGGGAAAATGTTCCTGCTATTTTCAGAGGAAAAGGTGATTTATTACTAAGAAATGATGGCGAAAAATTTACGGATGTAACAAGTCAATCTGGAATTTATGGGAGTCTTATAGGCTTTGGGTTAGGTGTATCTATTAGCGATGTAAACAATGATTTATATCCTGATATTTATGTAACAAATGATTTTTACGAGCGTGATTATTTATATATCAACAATCAAGATGGTACATTTAAGGAAGATATAAAAAATTGGACATCACATTTAGGACTATCAGCTATGGGTATTGACATCGCTGACATTAATAACGATGGCAATCAAGATATATTTATTACCGATATGCTTCCAGAAGATGAGGAAAGAGTTAAGACTGTAATGGAATTTGAAGGGTATGACCTTTTTAAACGCAAAGAAAATAACGATTTCTATAAACAATATATTCAAAACACTTTACAATTAAACAATGGAAACAAATCCTTTTCAGAAATTGCTTATTACAGTGGTGTAGAAGCTACAGACTGGAGTTGGTCATCACTCATGTTTGATATGGATAATGATGGTTATAGAGATATTTACGTAACAAATGGAATCAATCATGATTTAACAGATCTTGACTTCGTCAATTTTATGGCAAATGATATTTTAAAAAAAATGATGTTATCAGGCAAAAAAGAAGCAATTGATTCAATCATAAAAAAAATGCCCGTAAAGGCGCTATCCAATTATGCATACCAAAATCAAAAAAACCTAACCTTCAAAAATCAAGCTATAAATTGGGGATTAGGAAAAAAAAGTATGAGCAATGGTGCTGCATACGGTGACCTAGATAATGATGGCGATCTTGACTTAGTTGTAAATAATGTAAACATGCAAAGTTTTGTATACCGTAATAATGCCCAGGAGCAGCTGTCAACTAATTTTATAAAATTATCTTTTAAAGGCGACTCAAAAAATAAGTTTGGAGTCGGGACGACCGTAAAATTATGGTTTGGAGACCACACATATTTACAAGAGCTACAACCCTCTCGTGGCTTTCAATCCTCAATGGAATATGGAATGACGATAGGACTAGGAGAAACAAAAAAAGTTGACTCACTAAGGGTGATTTGGCCCAATGATCAAACACAGCTCCTAACCAATCTAACCTCTAATCAAACCCTAATCTTAGATATTGATCAAACAACAGGAGCATATAATAAAGCATCCTTATCTAAAACTACTAAAACGCTACTTACAGAGATTTCTAACACAAATTTAGTAGCACATAATGAAAATAATTATAACGACTTTGACTATGAAGGTCTCATTGCTAAAAAATTATCTGAAGAGGGACCTGCATTAGCCGTTGGTGATGTAGACGGAGATGGAAATGAAGATGTATTTATAGGAGGTGCAAAAGACCAAGAAGCAATTCTTTACATTCATCAAGAGAATGGTAAACTCCTTCCCTCATCTAAAGTGTCCTTTTTAAAAGCGGCTATTTTTGAAGATACCGCAGCCAAGTTTGTAGATGTAAATAATGATTCACACTTGGATCTTATCGTTGCCACAGGTGGCAATCAAGTAGATGGAACGTCTTTTTATAAACCTCGATTGTATATAAATAATGGCGACGGATCCTTTAAAGACGCACAAATATTGCCTTCCGTTAACCAAAGCATGTCTGTTATAGCTCCCTACGATTACGATCAAGATGGAGATGTAGATGTTTTTATAGGATCCCGTTCTACCACGGCTATCTATGGTATAGATCCTCAACATCTATTACTTAAAAATGACGGAAAAGGAAATTTTAGAAAAGATGTAGAAAATAGTAAGAAAATGCTGCCTTCTGGCATGGTGACAGATGCCGTATGGGTAGATATAAACTCAGATGGAATAAAAGATCTTATTACCGTTGCCGATTGGGGGTACGTACTAATGTATAACAATGATAAAGGGAACCTGCGTCAGATTGACAATTCATTAAGCGCTACATCTGGCTGGTGGAATACCATAACTGCCGAAGATATAGATCAAGACGGTGACATAGATTTAATAATAGGCAATGACGGAACTAATATTCACTACAAGCCCAAGGAAGGATCTCCACTGAGAATGTATATAAATGATTTTGATAGAAACGGTACAATTGAGCAAATTACTACTTATGAGAAAGAGGATAAATATTACCCAATACATCAAAAGAAAGAAATCACCGCTCAATTGTCATCATTAAAAAAGAAAAACCTTAAAGCATCAGACTATGCTAAACGGTCTATTGACCAGCTTTTTACAAAAAGTATTCTCGAAAAATCTATAATAAAAGAAGTAAATACCGCTGAATCCATTATCGCTATAAATAATGGAAAAGGAAATTTTGAAATTCTAGCCTTACCTCCAAGAGTACAATTATCTTGCGTATGTGGTATTGTATGTACAGACATTAATAATGATGGATACATGGATTTAGTAATGGGAGGAAATAATTTTGAGTATAAACCACAATATTCTCAACAAGCTTCAAGTTACGGCAATGTGCTATTAGGTGATGGAAAAAACAATTTTGATTGGCAAACTTATAACCAGTCTGGCTTTTTTGTGCGTGAAGAACTTAAGCATCTATCTTCTTTTATGGATAAAAATGGAAATAGGTATTTAATTGTTGCTTTAAACAATAGTAAACCAAGGGTTTTTAAAATTAATGAATAGCCATATGCTTTTCCGTATATCTATTATACTAATCTTGACTTTATGTTTCTCATGTAATAATGAACAATCGGCAGTAAATAGTGATGTACAACATTTATTTTCGAATCCAGAAAGTTCACAAACAGGTATTTCGTTTAAGAATACGCTGTCAGAAAATGACTCTCTAAATATTTTAGATTACCTCTATTTTTATAATGGCGGGGGTGTCGCAATAGGCGATATTAATAATGATAGTCTTCCAGACATCTATTTTACTGGCAATCAAGTCACAAACAAATTGTATCTCAACAAAGGAAATCTCCAGTTTGAAGATATTACACAAAAGGCGGGAGTTTGTGGAGAAAGCACTTGGAACACGGGAACTATCATGTTTGATGCAAATCAAGATGGTTTGCTAGATATATATGTGCGGGCTGTTGTTGGGATTAATAATTTTGTCGGTCATGACGAGCTTTTTATTAATAATGGTGATCTAACTTTTTCTGAGCTGTCATCTACTTACGGCTTAGACTATCAAAGTTACGGGACAACTGCTGCTTTATTAGATTATGATAAAGATGGTGACCTAGATATATATCAATTAAATCATGCAGTACATACGCAAGAGTCTTTTGGAAATGCTAATTTACGCTTAAAGCGAAATTCAAAAACTGGAGATAGGCTTTTGCGCAACGATAATGGCGTTTTTACAGATGTAAGTGAGAAAGCGGGCATTTTTGGAGGCATCAATGGGTATGGACTTGGAGTTTCCATTGCAGATTTTAACCAAGACGGTTGGCCGGATATATATGTGGGAAATGATTTTCATGAGGATGATTATTACTACATTAACTTAAAGAATGGTAGTTTCCGCGAAAGCTTGAAAGAAAACTTCGGGCATACTTCCAGATTTTCTATGGGTAATGACACGGCAGATATCAATAATGACGGGTATTCTGATATCATCTCACTAGATATGTTACCTAATGACGAAAAAGTGCTAAAATCCTCTGAAGGTGATGATAATATCCAAACACATAAAATGCGTACTCAGCTTTTTGGTTATCATTATCAATTTACTAGAAATATGCTTTTTATTAACCAGCCAGGCTATCAATTTGAAGAAAGAGCACTTTCTAGTGGTGTAGCTGCAACAGATTGGAGTTGGAGCGCATTATTTGCAGATTTTGATCAAGATGGACATCAGGATCTATTTATTTCTAATGGCATTCCTAAAAGACCTAATAACTTAGATTTTATTAATTTTTTATCTAGCGATAAGATTCAAAATCGTATCAACAAAACAAGGCTTATAGATGACAAAGCACTCCGATTGATGCCTGATGGCCGGGTAGCTAATGTAATTTTTCAAGGAAATGAAAATCTTAATTTTATTAACAAATCGTCTTCTTGGATCACACAAAACCCATCTGTTTCTGGAGCTACTGCACTTTCAGATTTAGATAATGATGGGGACCTAGACCTTGTCGTGAACAATATTAATGAAGAGGCTAGCCTATATATAAACCAGACAGATACCACGGCTAGTTGGCTCAAAATAAAGCTAGACTATCGTAAAAATAATAAAGATGGCATAGGCACAAAGATATATCTGTATCATAACGGTAAGCTACAATACAAAGAATTATATACAGCCCGTGGGTTTCAAGCATCTTCAGAACCTATAGTGCATTTTGGATTGGGAACAATAAAACGTATTGACTCAATAAAAGTTTTTTGGCCAGATAATACGTTTCAAAAACTTCAAAATGTTTTTACAAACCAAAAACTAACCATCAAACCTCATAATACCCTTGCATTTGATAACACTCTCGGTACCAAAAAGACAACAGCACTTTTTTCAAAAGTAGAAGATAATTTAGGGATCAGTTATTCACATAAAGAAGACGCTTATATCGATTTTAATAGACAAAAATTGATACCATACCAAGTTTCTGATAGAGGACCAGCAGTAGCTATAGGCGACCTCAATCAAGATGGTATAAATGATATTTATTTTGGAAGCTCAAAATTTATATCATCAGAGGTATTTTACGGAGGAGATACCGCTTTCGCGAAAGCGAAAATAAATTTATTGACCTCCTTATCAAAAACCGAAGATGTGACTGCAACGATCCTTAAAGACAAAATTTTTGTAGGTACCGCAGGTGCAGATTTCCCTGAATTAAATCCAGCATTAAAAAACTACAAATTGTCTATTGTAGATAGCTCCTCCTACCCAATATCCCCACTTACAGAAAATACATCTACGCTTATTCCTAATGACTATGATCAAGATGGAGATCAAGATTTTTTTGTGGGTAATCATATGATTACTGGAGATTTTGGCAAGCGTCCAAGCTCCTATTTATTAAAAAATAATGAAGGTTTGTTTTCAGTAGATCTAAAGAATAGTATAGGAGAAATTGGCATGGTGACTCATGCTATATGGTCAGATTTTAGTGGAGATGGAATAGATGATTTAATAATTGTAGGAGAGTGGATGCAACCTGCCTTTTATAAAAATTTAGGTGGAACGCTCATAAAAGCAAATCCATTATCTGATTCCATAAGTGGTCTATGGCAGTCAATACAACCTTTTGATATGGACAATGATGGTGATATGGATTATCTATTAGGTAATTGGGGCACTAACAGTAAGTTTACTGCTTCTAAAACACATCCCCTTTATATGTATTATGGAGATATTGATAAAAATGGTCAGACGGAATCTATCATTGCAATAGAAAAAAATGGGAGTTATTATCCTATTCAAAACTTGACAGAACTTTCTGAACAATTAGTCTATCTTAAGAAAAAATATAAAAATAACAACGAGTTTTCAGGTCAAACTATAAAGCAAATTTTTGGCGATAGATCTTTAAAAAATTTACATAAATTAGAGGTAACAACTTTAACATCAGGCTATTTAAAAAATAATAATGGAAAATTTGCTTTTGTTGCTTTTCCTTTAGCTTTACAGGTGGCTCCTATTATGGATTTTGTAACATACGATTTTACAGGAGATGGCAATCTCGACGTGCTAGCTGGCGGAAATTATTTTGGCACTAAGCCTTATCACGGGCGTTTAGACTCTTTTAGCGGAGCATTAATTAAAAGTGACAACACAGTAACCCTCGGCTATAAACTTGGCTTAGATCTTGCGCAGAAATCTGTGAGACATCTTAATATCATAGCAATACACGATAAAAAATTTTTACTTGTCACTTTTAATAATGAAAAGGCGCAAGTATATAGTCTAAAGAACGATAAATGAATTTACGAAAACAACTATCCTTACTACTTATAATTGCTCTGACTACAGTTTCTTGTATTCAAAATAAAGAGCCTATTCTAATTTCTCCAGACCATTTCCATCAAACGATTGATAAAGTAACGGAAGTAATTATTCATGATATTTTCTCGCCGCCAGTGGCTAGTAGAATCTATGCGTATCCTAATGTAGCTGCTTACGAAATTTTAGCGCTAGATCACCCTAATCTAATGTCTCTCGCCGGACAATTAAAAGACCTTACACCTATACCCCAACCTCCGTCTGGTGTTTCTATAAACTTTGAACTAGCAGCCTTGGTTTCACACATAGAATTAAGTAAGCAATTAATTTTTTCTGAAGAAAAAATAGAAATATATCGCGATAGTCTTTATGAGGTATGGAGTTATAAAAACGAGAAGCTTTTTAATAATTCTAGAGCTTATGGTCTTGAAGTGACAAATCATATCGCCGAATGGATGGACAAAGACAATTATAAACAAACCCGTACAATGCCAAAGTTTTCTGTGTTTTCTGATGAACCATCCCGTTGGCAACCTACGCCTCCTGCATACATGGATGGAATTGAACCACATTGGAATAAGATAAGAACATTTGTACTCACAAGTGCAAATCAATTTAAACCAATACCGCCACCACCATTTTCAATGGAAAAAGGGTCAGCTTTTTACAATGAAGTTAAAGAAGTATATGATATAAGTAAAGAAATTACAGCTAATGGGGATAATTCTGAAGAAATAGCCATCGCGCAATTCTGGGATTGTAATCCTTATGTTTCCGTCACTCGAGGCCACTTAATGTTTGCCACAAAAAAAATTACTCCAGGAGGTCACTGGATGGGTATCACAAAGATTGCTTCCAAAAAAGCAAATTTTGATGTGCCTAACACTATGTATGCCTATGCAAAAACTTCTGTGGCAATGGCAGATGCCTTTATATCCTGTTGGGATGAAAAGTACAGATCTAATCTTGTACGCCCAGAAACACTTATCAATGATTATATAGATGACGCTTGGTCTCCTATTTTACAAACCCCTCCTTTCCCAGAATATGTAAGCGGACACTCTGTAGTGTCAGGTGCTGCTGCAGAAAGTTTGACCAGTATTTTTGGACCTAATTTTGCTTTTGCTGATGATACTGAAACTGCATATGGATTACCTATAAGAGAATTCACATCTTTTAGAGCTGCCGCAGAGGAGGCTGCAGTGAGTAGAATGTATGGGGGCATTCACTACCGCGTAGCGGTAGATGAAGGTCTGAAACAGGGAAAAGAACTTGGCAAGTATATAGTCGCTACACTTGAAATGAAAGTGAAACCTCAGCTAGCTAAAAATTAATTATAATTCTTGATGAAAAAGATTGGCTTACTTATAATCTTTACACTTTTATTATTTCTAGCGTGGTATTTATTGCTAAAGCCTGACTATAAAGCAAAATTTACAGTCAAAACCAACGTGGGAACTTTGAATCAAACCATCAAAAGTTGGAATAGACTGTATAATAAGGATTTTCCAGTTAAGCAAGAAAGTGAAAATATTCTGGCACAAAGGTTCTTATTTAATGATTCTATTCATGGATATAAATGGAACCTCAAAAAAAAGAATGATTCTATTACAGATGTTACTATTTATATTGATGATACATCATCAGACATTATAGGCCGTATTCAAAACATGTTCACATATACTAAATTTGAAAAAAGATCAAAAAGTAATATTCTAAAAATATATGATTTTATAAAAACTCATCTAGAAAATATTGAGATCCAAATAAATGGTATCTCTAATTTAGCAACTCAATCTTATGCCTATACAGAATTTAATGGTCTTCAGAATAATAAAGTGAGAGGGATGATGCGAGATATTGGCTTTTTAGAAAATAACCTAATCCAAAGCAATATAGAATTAGAAGGCCCACCATTCATAACTATTACACATTGGGATAGGGTCAATGATAGCATACAGTATCAATTTGGATTTCCCATTAAATTTTCAGACTCATTCCCTAATATTACAGGTATAAAATATAAAACACGACCTAAGCAGAAAGCATTAAAGGCAACTTATTATGGGAATTATATATCCTCCGATCGCGCTTGGTATGCGCTTTTAAATTATGCAAAGACTCATGGTCTTGAGGTCGTCCCGCTTCCCACAGAGGTGTTCTACAACAACCCTAACATAGGAGGAGATGAAACACAATGGAAAGCAGAAGTTTATCTTCCAATAAAATAATAAGCATTTATATATAACTAAGGTAAAGACCTTATTGATTTCTAAGCTTCAGAGGCTTGATTTTTCTTTTGCAAACACCTTAAATAGAATACTAGAATATCAATTTTTTTAAAATAGGGGTAAATGCCCCTAAGTCAAAAAAAGTATCTCCCGTATATTTACTGTATAAATTATTATTAACTAATAGACTTTTAAATTGGGGGATTAAAAAGCTATTTGTAAAGCCATACAGAAATGTATGGCTTTTATTTTATACCTTACTTTCTAAAAAGCATAATGAGGAAAATATTCTTAGGTGCAATACTTACCCTGGTCATCGTTTTTGGAATGCGCTATTGTGAGCATTCTAAGAATCATCGTGAGCAGCTCGAGTCAAGTACTGCACTAATTGAAAAGCAAATAAAAAATGTTGGGAAGCTTATTGTAACGGAAGGAAGCTACGCTCAAGTTTATAGCTACAAGGATTCTAAAAAATTCTATGTTGATGTATTGTCTGCTTCAAAAAAAGCACTTGTAATTGTAAATGCAGATGCTAGTATTTCATACGATCTAAGTAAAGTGACTACTAAAATTGATGAGCTCTCAAAAACAGTGTACATTACGAATATTCCTAAACCTGAGCTCAAAATAAACCCAAATATCGAATATTATGATGTGCAACAAGACTACCTCAACCAGTTCAATGCTAGAGACTATAATCTTATCAGAAAAAGAGTCACATCTGAATTGCGAAAAAAAATTAGAGAATCTGAATTATACACAAATGCAGAGAATAGGCTTATCTCTGAGCTATCTAAAATTTACATATTGACAAATTCACTAGGATGGACACTGCAATATAATGGCTCCATTATTACAGAGGAGAATCCTTTTAAAATGTAGGCAGCTGAAAATGAATGATCAATATTCTTAAAAAATTATCTAAGCTGCCGTAATGGAGCGTTTCTCACCATTTACTAAAATATCTAAATCATTACCATTGACTAATAAGAAGCTCGTAGTATCTTTTGTTACGTGAACTTTCAAAACCTGACCTCTAAAATTTATTTTAAAACTGTAATTACTCCAGCCATCTGGTATTTTAGGTGTAAACGAAAGCATGTCATTTTGTATGCGCATTCCTCCAAAACCCTCTACTATACTTTGCCAGGTGCCAGCCATACTTGTAATATGCAAACCCTCCTCTACTTCTTTATTATAATCATCCAGATCTAATCGAGAAGTGCGAAGATAAAAAGCGTAAGCCTGCTCCATTCTGTCTAATTTTGCTGCTTGTATTGCATGCACGCAAGGTGAAAGAGAACTCTCGTGTACGGTAAAGGGCTCGTAAAAATCAAAGTGCTTTCTTAATTCCTCTAATGTAAAATGATCTTCAAAAAAGTAAAAACCTTGAAGTGTATCTGCTTGTTTTATATAAGGAGACCTTAAAATTCGATCCCAAGACCATTTTTGGTTAATTGGTCTTTCGGTTATCGGTAGTTGATCAACGCTTTTTAGTTCTTTATCAAGAAAACCATCTTGCTGGAGAAACACATCATGCTCAAGAGAGAATGGAAGGTACATACCACTTGCAGTAGCTTTCCAAGAAAGCATTTCCTCTTGAGTTACGTTGGTTTTTTTAAGTATGCGAGACCAATCTCTCTCAAAAGATTGTTTAATAAACGTGACTTTATCAAAAGCATATTCTAAACACCACTTTGCCAGATAGTTTGTAAACCAATTATTGTTAACATTGTTCTCATACTCATTAGGACCCGTAACCCCTAAAATTACAAACTGTTCTTTTGCAGTAGAGAAGGTTGCGCGTTGTTGCCAGAATCTCGCAACGGCAATGATTACCTCTAATCCCATTTCAGGAATATATCGTAGATCTCCCGTATAGCGCTCATAATTATAGATCGCATACACCATAGAACCGTTGCGATGTATTTCTTCAAACGTAATCTCCCATTCATTATGACACTCTTCACCATTCATAGTAACCATTGGGTATAAAGCAGCACCATCTTTAAAACCAAGCTTTTCTGCATTTTCAATCGCCTTGTCAAGCTGATCATAGCGATATTTTAAAAGCTGTCTAGCTACTCGTTGATCTTTTGTAGCCATATAAAATGGAATACAATAAGCCTCCGTATCCCAATAAGTAGACCCTCCATATTTTTCTCCAGTAAACCCCTTTGGCCCTATGTTAAGTCTGCTATCATTTCCAGTATACGTTTGATTGAGATGAAAAATATTGAACCTTATTCCTTGTTGAGCCTTCACATCTCCTTCAATGGTAATATCAGACATCTCCCAGATGTTTGACCAAGCGTCTTTTTGCAATTGTTTCATTTGTTCAAAACCTAATTGCTTTGAATCGTTCAAAACGTTGAGTGCAGCTTCTTTAAGCAACTCTTTGCTATGATTTAGACTGCTTACATATCCTCCTAATTTTGTAATGGCAAATGTTTCTCTTGCTGTGACATTAGTTTCATAACTATGTCCTATAAAAGTATTTTTTCTGATACGCTTTCGCGAAAGCGAAATTGCCTTACCCTCAATGTCGAAGAAAGTAGACATAAATGTACAAACGTGAAATTCTGTTTTCATCGTATGCGCTGTAATGAAAGCCATGTCTTCTTCATCTGAAACTTCAAGCGTTTTCCAGAATTGATCATCCCAGTTTGAGTCTTCATTAGTGATACCACTATCTAAATAAGGCACATATCTGATTGTCACGTCTTGATTTAATGGCTGTACTGTGTATCGAATGGCGCCCACCTCCTCCATAACAAGGCTCAAAAACCGTGTGCTGCTTACAGCAACTTCAATATCATTTTGTAATCTTGCGGTGAAGCTTCTATAAAGAATTCCCTCGCGCATGTTGAGCTCACGCTTAAAATTTTTAACCTCTTTGCAAGTTGCTAGGTCTAAAGGCTCCTCGTTAATAAATACATTAATCCCTATCCAGCTAGGGGCGTTGAGCACTTTTGCAAAGTACTCGGGATAGCCATTTTTCCACCATCCTACTCTGGTCTTATCTGGATAATATACACCTCCAATATAACTACCCTGAAAGGTTCTTCCACTGTACGTTTCTTCAAAATTTGCTCGTTGTCCCATAGCACCATTTCCGAGCGCCATTAAACTTTCTGAAGACTTAACATGGTCTGGATTCCAACCTTCTTCTATGATAGACCATTCGTTTGGAGTGATATAATTAGTATGCATATAGTATAATTGAAAAGTGACGATTCTATGTATCTTCCTTTGTTGCCCTACAAATATTTATCTTTCAATAAGTGTTGTTAAAAAACGATCACTAATTTCTGTAAAATCATTAAACACATAATCTGCTTCATGTAAGACCTCTTTAGCGCCTATCCCTATACTTACCATCCCTGCGCTATTTGCAGCTTGTATTCCAGCAATACTGTCCTCAAAAACGATGCAATTTGTACGCTCTATTGAAAGGGCTTCTCCAGCTTTAAGGAAGACTTGCGGGTCTGGCTTTGCCGCTGTCACATCATTACCGTCTACAATTGCGTGAAATTTATCTATAAGATGTAGTTTTTGTAAAATAGGCCGTGCATTTTTGCTAGCACTACCCAGAGCAACAGGCTGTCCTTTCATATGTAAAAAATTCAACACTCTCACCACATCTGGTAGAATCTCACTTTCATCCATGCCATCAACAAATGTTAAGTACTCGATATTTTTCTGTTCAAGCCATTGTTTCTTTTGATGTTCTGATGCGCTATAATTTGCCAGATCTAATAAAATCTCTAAAGATTTTACGCGACTCACTCCTTTAAATTGCTCATTTTGCTCTTCGGTGAAATTGAAATTCATTTCTTTAGCAAGATTATGCCAAGCCAAATAATGGAATTTTGCGGTATCCACAATTACCCCATCTAGGTCAAAGAGAAATGCTTTTTTTTTCATTTTAATGTATATTTTGAATGTTTTAAAAGATGTGTAGGCTATGTTGTTATTTTGCTTTCGCGAAAGCGTATATCTCCTACTAATTATTTAGGAAGTCGCTTCGTGCTTTCTCTTTCAATCAAGCTAGTATCAATATATGCTGTCGTGTATTCTTCTATTTGGTTTTCTGGATGCTCTAATTTATTAATTAGTAACTCAGCAGCCTTACGACCCATTTGCTCTCCATGTTGACTCACTGTTGTAAGTCTAGGGACAAAATGTTGAGAAAGCTCTCCGTCAGAAAAGCTCACAATGCCTACATCATCTGGAATTTTTTTATCTTGTTGCATTAAAAATTTTGCCGCACTTACCGCAAAGATTTCATTAATTGTAAAAACCCCGTCAATATCTTTTCCTTTCAAAAAATGTTTAATGCGTGCCATAGGCTTATCATCTAAAGCGTCTATAGCATCTAACTTTAAAATAAGGCCAGGATCTACATGTAAGCCTGCAGACTCAAGTGCTTCCATGTATCCCTTGGTTCGTAATCTTCCCACGGTGATATAATCTTCTGTTGTAATTATGGCAATTTTTTTACAACCTGTTTTTATGAGGTGATTTACTCCAAGCTTTGCGCCTTCTCTATCATCAATAAGCACCTTGTCACAAGGTATCTCATCTACCACTCGATCAAACATCACTACTGGCATTCCTTGATCAATGGCCTCCGTTAGATGACGGAAGTCATCTTTTTGCATGGTTTCTTTTGATAATGAAAGAATAAAGCCATCTGTACTTCCATTTGCTAAGAGCTCCATATTTAAAACTTCTTTATCAAAATCATTGTTTGACAAGGTAATGATCACATTGTAGTTGTGTTCTCTCGCCATTTGCTCAACACCGCGTATTACAGTCGTAAAAAAATGATGTACAATTTGTGGTATAATTATACCTATCGTGCGCGTTTTTCTATTCTTAAGACTTAGCGCAATATTATTGGGTTTATAATTATAAAGCTTTGCAAAAGCCTTAATTTTTTGCCGTGTGTCTTCACTTATTTCAGCACTGTCTCGAAGTGCTTTTGACACCGTAGAAATAGAGACATCCAGTTCCTTAGCAATAAGTTTTAAAGTGAGTTTTCTTTTCATAAGTTTGGTTAAAAATAAGGTTTGTACAACGCATTATACAATTTACTCAATTCCTTTTGTACACGAAAACGATGTAATATGAATAACTTTTAAAAAGAGTTCTTATTTCTCAAAACAGAATTAGTAGGAGCTTCTATTATTAGTATATATTATCGTCTTTCTGGTAGATCGTGTAGGTATTCTATACATTTATGTAATTTACCTCTCAAAAGAAGGTCACAAAAATCCAATGGTCATCTTGAATAACTATTTTTGCAAGAGAATTTTATAAAATCAAAAAACCTTCTCTACTATAAAAACTCTTAATTCTTGTAGAGGTAGAAAAACATGATTAGAGCATAATATATATAGCGAATGACCGAAAAAAAATTAAATATAGCTAGTTATGGAGAAGTAGTTTGGGACCAGTATCCCGATAAAAAATTTATAGGCGGTGCACCTTTTAATGTGGCGTTTAGACTACACTCCTTTGGCGCTAATGTTCAAATGATCAGTGCTGTTGGAAATGATGCTTTGGGAAAAGAGGCCTTAGCAGAAATTAGAAATTTGGGCTTAGACAGTTCTCACATACAACGCAATGATAAGCCCACTGTAAAAGTAGAGGTAGCTCTCAATAAAAAAGGAAGCGTTACCTACACCATACCAGAACCTGCCGCATGGGATACCATTTCTTGGACAGAAAATAATGTACAAGCGGTAACAGAGGCAGATGCGCTGGTAATAGGAAGTTTAGCTTTTAGATCTGGTATTGATGTGCCTTTGGATATTGATACTTTAGAGGAGAACTATACTCAGATACCAGAAAATCTAGAGGCTATAGAAGTTCTAATTGCACGCTCAAAGTATACTGTATTTGACTTAAATCTTCGCGCGCCTCATTATGATATTGAAATAATTGTAGGACTTATGGAAGCGGCAGATATGATAAAGCTCAATGATGAAGAGCTGGAGCTCATTGTAATGGCTATGGGAATTGAAGGGGAAACACTTGCCGATGAACTTAAAATGCTCAGTGCTATGACAGAAACCCCTACCATATGTGTCACCCTAGGTGCTGATGGTGCGATGCTATATCACAAGGGCGGAATTCACACTCAAGAGGGTTTTAAAACACAATCAGTAGACCCTATAGGCGCTGGGGATAGCTTTCTAGCAGCGTTACTTTTCGGTTTATTATCTGGAGAAACTCCTGATGACGCTTTGGAAGTGGCTTGTGCAATTGGAAGTATTGTGGCGAGTAAAGAAGGTGCAAACCCACACGTACATACCTCAGAAATTGATAAGGTACTTGGTCTAGAGTAATCTAAATACGCTTTCGCGAAAGCGAATAATTATAACCACAATAGCTCTGTGAAAAGCAATAAAAAAAGCCCAATCATACTGATTGAGCTTTTTTTGTACGGGCGAGAAGACTCGAACTTCCACACCTTGCGGCACCAGATCCTAAGTCTGGCGTGTCTACCAATTCCACCACGCCCGCATTTGGTAGTCCTGTTACATTTATACTTTGTAACGGGGTGCAAATATAATACTATTTTCTAATTGTAAAATAATTTTTCAATAAAAAATGCACTTTGTAATTTGTATTTTTACGTCAAACAACTAATCACGATGCAAAATCCTAAAGAATACATTGCCCAACATAAAGATAGATTTGTAAGCGAACTTATAGAATTACTCAAAATTCCTAGTATAAGTGCAGATTCTGCTTATGCGAAAGCGACACAAGAAACCGCAAGCATGGTTGCAGAAAGTTTGCGAAAAGCCGGATGCGACACTGTGGAAATCTGTGAAACCCCTGGGTATCCAATTGTATATGCAGATAAAATAATTGATAAAAATCTCCCCACAGTGTTAGTCTATGGTCATTATGATGTGCAACCACCAGACCCGGTGGAGCTTTGGGACTCTCCTCCTTTTGAACCTGTAATCAAAAAAACAGAACTACATCCAGAAGGTGCCATTTTTGCTCGTGGTGCTTGTGATGACAAAGGGCAAATGTATATGCACGTGAAAGCCTTTGAATATATGGTCGCAAATGAGCAATTGCCATGCAATGTCAAATTTATGATTGAAGGTGAAGAAGAAGTAGGAAGTAAAAATCTTGCATGGTACGTAGAACGTAATCAAGATAAGCTGGCAAATGATGTGATCTTAATTTCAGATACGGGAATGATCGCAAATGACACTCCGTCAATAACTACGGGGTTGCGCGGAATGAGTTACGTAGAGGTGGAAGTAACAGGTCCTAATCGTGATTTGCACTCTGGATTGTATGGAGGTGCAGTAGCAAACCCTATCAATATTTTGGCAAAAATGATTGCCAGTTTGCATGATGAGAATAATCACATCACCGTAAAAGGGTTTTATGACAAAGTAGAAGAACTTACCAAAGCAGAAAGAGAAAAGATGGCTGAAGCTCCTTTTTCTTTAGAAGACTACAAGAAAGCCTTAGCTATTGATGCTGTGTATGGTGAGAAGGGGTATACAACAAATGAGCGTAATTCCATACGGCCTACATTAGATGTAAATGGAATCTGGGGTGGATATACGGGAGAAGGTGCAAAAACAGTAATTCCTAGTAAAGCCTATGCAAAAATTTCCATGCGTCTTGTACCTCATCAAGATTGGGAAGAAATTACCGCAACTATTTAAAACACACTTTGAAAGTATCGCACCCGGCAGTGTGAAGGTAAAAGTAACTCCTCATCATGGAGGTCAAGGTTATGTTACTCCTATTGATAACATCGCCTACCAAGCTGCAGAAAAAGCATACGAGAACAACCTTTGGAAAAACACCTATACCCCAACGTTCTGGAGGAAGTATTCCTATCGTCTCACTTTTTGAAAAAGAGCTCAAGAGTAAAACAATTTTAATGGGATTTGGGTTAGATAGTGACGCGATACACTCTCCTAACGAGCATTTTGGAATTTGGAATTATTTAAAAGGTATAGAAACGATTCCTTATTTTTACAAATATTTTACGGAGATGAATTCATAAATTTATCAATTAGCGTTGATGTTGTAAATAACATCAATGCTAATAATTTTACAGCCCTATAATATTATCTTACACTCAGGTTTTCTGAAAATATAACTAAGGTGTCATTACCTGCTCCTGTAAGACGCTGAACGAAAACTTCAATATAATCCTCGTTTTCTAAAGAAAGAATTCCGTTTAAAGCAACATTCTGTATTTCTGCGTCATTCGTAATACGCACTATAGCATTTGTCTCGGTGACAACAGCTCCATTTCTAGCAATAACAAAAGAATAAAAATCGTTTGCTGCGTTTACTACTCTAATTGACAGACTCACATTTACTTGAACGTTTCTATCACTTTCTCCTTCATAAACTACCCTATTATTTCCTCCTTCTGCACGAAATCTAAAGAGATCTGAGCTTTCAAATGTACCATCACCTTGCACTTCAACAGCAGTATTATTTGATATTGTCTGTGTAAATCCTCCACTCGTATTTGCAAATGTAGTTGAATAAAAATTCGCAGAGGCTACTTCATCTGTTTCTGTTGGTATTCCAGAAGAACTTGCATTCCAGTCTGTGTTAAAATTGTATCCAAGATATGTACCTGTAGTATACCCATCAACTCTTGTCCCATCCCCTATAAAACTAATTTGAGACAAGGCTGCTTCATTCACAATAGTTGGGTTAGCACTTACATCTAATCCTGTTTCTCCAGTGTCTGCCTCGATTCTTCCATTACCCATTTGAAAATTACTAAAACTTCCTGATGCCGTAATAAATGTTCCTGTATTTGTAGTGGTCCAAAACATATTGTTCATAAGAAAGCTATCAATGTCTGACACTGCAAATCCATTAGAATTACCAACATATTGTATAATATTAAAAAATACCGTCCCCATAGAACTTATAGATCCTACTGCACTAGCGTTTACCACTATTGTGTTATTCACCACAAGTAATTCAGAACCTGTACCCGTTAAGTTAAATATTGGACTTCCGTTACCAAATAAGGTTAAATTACGGATACTGCCAGCACCTGTGCCTTGAAAAAGAGCACCACCACTCGCATTAAATAAAACATCCTCCCCACTATCTACACCCTCTATATAAGCACCGTTTATATCTATAGGGAGGTCTACTAAAATTGTTCCATTGATCTCATAGAGAAAATCTGTATTTAAAACATATGCGCTACCAGTAGACTCATCTGCAAGATCAGCAATGCTCTTCACCAATTTATAGTTATCTCTCATTTGAGAAGACCCCAAGGGAATCCAAGTTGAACCTTCATAATAATAAAATTCATTCTCATCTGTATCAAATACTAAGAGACTAGTGGCTGGGCTGGTAATAGCAAGTCGCTGTGCGCTGGTCATACGCGGAGCCAAAACACCACTATTGGTTGATGAAATGTCTAATGCAGAAGATGGATCAGGAGTGGTTGTATTAATACCAATCTGAGAAAAAAGCAAGTGCGAGCTGATAAACAGTAAAAATGTAAGTATAAATTGTTTCATAATATGGGGTATTTATGAGAGGTATAATATACAAAATTCATTTGGAGTAAGTGGAAAATTTAAATTTTCGACTTACTCCAAATCTTTTACCCTATTCAATACGCTTTTTTTTGTGGATTAAAATAATTTTTTTCTTGAAATTATTTTTACTCTACAAATGTAGAATTAAAAAGTTTTTCTACATTTTTAGAACACACTCTAAAATTGTAGAATAAAATGGCGCTCTCCACATCTGAAGAACAATTAATGCAACTCCTCTGGAAAAAGGAAAAAGCGTTTATGAAAGACCTCATAGATGCCTATCCCGACCCTAAACCTGCAACTACAACTATTGCCACCTTACTTAAACGCATGCAGGATAAACAATTTGTAGACTATATTCAATATGGAAGGTCAAGAGAATATTTTCCTTTAGTGAAAAAAACAGATTATTTTTCAAAACATGTAAATGGACTCATAAAAAACTTCTTTAATGATAGTGCTGGGCAGTTTGAATCATTTTTTACTCGGGAAACAGATTTATCAAAAAATGGGCGAAGCCCCTTTTTCACTAGAGAATTATAAAAAAGCGTTAGACATTGATGCTGTGTATGGGGAAAAGGGCTATACTACTAACGAGCGTAATTCTATAAGACCTACACTTGATGTAAATGGTATCTGGAGTGGTTACACTGGTGAAGGTGCAAAAACGGTAATTCCGAGCAAAGCTTATGCAAAGATATCGATGCGCTTAGTCCCTAATCAAGATTGGGAAGAGATAACAGAACTCTTTAAAACACATTTTGAATCTATTGCTCCTGCAGCTGTTACGGTAAATGTTACTCCACATCACGGAGGTCAAGGATATGTGACACCAATAAATACTATCGCCTATAAAGCTGCAGAAAAAGCATACGAGAAAACCTTTGGAAAGACACCTATCCCTCAACGTTCTGGGGGGAGCATCCCGATAGTCTCGGTTTTTGAAAAAGAATTAAAAAGCAAAACGATTTTAATGGGATTTGGTCTTGATAGTGATGCCATACACTCTCCTAATGAGCATTTTGGTATATGGAATTATTTGAAAGGCATTGAAACCATTCCATATTTTTATGAATATTTTACGGAGATGAAATAGACTTCAAGTGAGCTTCTAAATTACGGAATGATAATTGATAAAGCTAATAAAAACATATTTATGAAGACAGTTTACATATTTTTAATATTAGTAGTTTCAGTCATTTCTTTAAAAGCACAAACATTACCAGCTAATACAGAGTTCTATAAAAAGAAAGAATTAAATCTTGATTTAAAAGATTATTTGGGATCAAAGTATTTAGAAGAAGATTTTAAAATTAGTGTTGTCAAAGATGGCTTAACAAATAAAGATTATGATACTTGGGTACGTTATGATATTTTGAACGAGGTATTTGAGATTAAAGAAAATTATAATCACGAAGTCTTTACTTTTTTAAAAAAAACTCCTGCAACCTCCATAGTTTTAGACAATAGAATTTTTATTTATGAAACTTATACTAACAATCATATAAATCAAGAAGCTGGTTATATAGAAATGCTTGGTAGTCTTTCGGATAATATTGTATATGTAAAGCATTATGCAGAAGTACGTCTTCCTGAAAAAGCTAAGACTACTCTTGAAAAAGATCGGAAAGGCAAGATTTCTAAAAAATTGTACTTTCTAATTAAAAAAAATGAAAACATTAGATATTTTGATTTAGATAAAAAATCAATATTCACCTTAATACCTGAATCCAAGAAATCTGACGTGAAGGATTTTATGAAAAAAAATAAAAATAAAGTACGAGATATTCAAGAAGTTAGCGCACTGATAGACTTTTTAGAAATCTTGTAATAATTTAGGCTCTACTCGATTTTCAAACCTAACAAGTAATTGTTAGGTTTTTCTAGTGATTTTTTTTAAATTATTTTCAACTCTACACTTGTAGAATTAAAAAGTTTTTCTACATTTGTAGAGCACACTCTAAATCTGTAGAACAAAATGACACTTTCCTTTTCTGAAGAACAATTAATGCAACTCCTCTGGAAAAAGGAAAAAGCATTTATGAAAGACCTCATAGATGCCTATCCTGATCCTAAACCAGCAACCACCACTGTTGCCACGTTACTCAAACGAATGCAAGACAAAAAATTTGTAGACTATGTTCAATATGGCAGATCTAGAGAATATTTCCCTTTAGTTAAAAAAACTGATTACTTCTCTAAGCACGTCAATGGGCTCATTAAAAACTTCTTTAATGATAGTGCTGGTCAGTTTGCATCATTTTTTACTCGGGAAACAGATTTATCAAAAAAGGAATTAGAGGACCTTAAAGCCATTATAGACAGTCAACTTAAAAAGAAAGAATTATGATTGTAACCTATCTTATAAAAAGCACACTTTGTCTAGCGGTATGTTTACTATTCTATAAATTAGTACTAGAGAATAGTTTGTTACATCATTTTAAACGCTATTTTTTACTCTTTGCTGTTGGATTTGCAACAGCTATCCCGCTTGTTACTTTTACGTATGAGACTAATACTACCGTTGAAGAAGCGGCTATTTTTTATCAATCCACAGGTGAGGAATTTTCTAAAGAAACAATTCAAGTAGCTGCACCAGCAACAAATTATACACAGATTGCTCTAGTAATAATCTACACTTTAGGATTTAGTTTCTTTACTGTAAGATTTACGGCTAATTTAGTTCGCTTAAAGCGAAAAATTTCAAAAGCACACCTTCTTCCTAGAAAGGGTTTTACACTGGTTTTGTTAAAAACAAAAATGATTCCACATTCATTCTTTAAATGGATATTTCTTAATGAAAATGAGTATCATCAGGATAAAATACCTAAAGAGGTCCTTGCACACGAAGCTACTCATGTGCGCCAGAGACACTCTTGGGACATTATATTTATAGAACTACTTCAAATTCTATTCTGGTTTAATCCATTAATATGGCTGTCAAGAAACACCATAAAACTCAATCATGAATTTCTTGCAGATCGAGGTGCTTTAAAAGACGCTACCCAAATTTCTGTATATCAAAATTTACTTTTAAGCTACTCATCTTGTGCTCATCACACATCGCTTGAGAGTCCATTCAATTATTCATTAACCAAAAAACGAATCATTATGTTATCAAAATCATTTAATCGTAAAACAGCAATCCTTAAAACATTGTTAGTCATCCCGCTTGTGGCTTTATGCCTCTTCCTATTTAATAATGAAATCGTAGCACAATCTCAAAATACTAGAGATCTATCTGCCAGTGAACTAGACGAGGTTTTAAACCTAGAACTAAACAAAGCAGGAGTGTTTCTTTTTGAAAGTAAGGAACTGGATAAACAGGCTTTAGATAGTTTAGCAGTACAGCAGCATATTACCTCTGCACTCGTTAAAACAGATGTAAATTATCCTGAAAGTCTTAAAAAAGAGAAAATAGAACAATTATTTGAGCTTACAAGAAGTTCTAAAAGTAGTTTTTGTGTAGAATTTTATACTGACAATGATGAAAACTACGCCTCTCAATTTAATACTGGTGCACAGAGAAATGGAAAAAAATCATTGGTGATAGAAATTAAAAATGATCAAATCTGGATTAATGGCAAGTTTACCCAAATTTCCAAATTGAAAGCGGTAATTAATGAAATCACTAAAGGATGGTCTCCAAAAGAGTATGCTGAGGCAGTCAGATCATTTATATTTAAAGGAAATAGTATTGCCTTCAGTAAAAAGGCCGAAAAGGAATTCCAAAAAACAAATTACGCTAAGGCAAATCCTTCGGCAAAGTTACTGCCACCACCTCCTCCAGCTCCTCCAGCACCCCAAACTTTAAATGAACAATTGCCACCTCCTCCTCCACCGCCAGCACCTCAAAATCTAAATTCTCAATTACCAGCACCTCCACCTCCACCTAGCCACAAAGCACATTTTGAAAAGCTCAAGAATCTTGGAGGTATATTTTATTATGAAGGAGAAGAGATTTCTTATAAGAGAGCGCTTAGTTTAGTAAAAACCAATAAAAATTTATCTATCAAAACACAGGTGCCATATACTAATCCGCCTAAAACATATATTGAAAGAATTGAAAAATAGAAAGGCTAGAATTGTTTATAAACAGCTTACTTAAGAACTATTATTTAAAAGGTCGCTTATAATATATATAAGTGACCTTTTACGCTTTCGCGAAAGCGTACTTTAAATAATTACATCTACAATTTGGATCTTCCGTCATTGTCATTCGTAACCTTATGACTAGCTTTGTGCTATGGTAGATGAGCAAGTTATAGGTTGTTTTTTTTATGACCAGTTTCTAAATGTAGGCATATCTGAACTTTCGGCTACGTATCTGAATGCTTTAGTATTGGCATTCATCCTTCTTATTATTGTAGTCGTGGTAGATTTTCTTTTTAGAAGATTTCTAAGGCTTATTGCTGCAAAAATTTCAAAAAATTCCAAAACAGATTTTGATGACTTACTCATCAAAAACAGTGCGCCTAGGAGGGTAGCAAATCTTTTGCCTCTTTATATCTTATCGTCCTTCCTTCCTGTAGTCCTTATTCATTTTCCACAGACGCATAAGTTATTTTCTACCTTACTCACTCTTGTAGGTGTGTTTTTAGTTTTACGTATTATAAGAGCGTTTTCCTACACCCTTAAAGATTACTTCAAAACCGTACCTGGTTTAAAGGATAAACCTATTGATAGTTACATTCAAGTATTTATGATCTTCACTTGGATATTCATGCTCTTTTTTATCATCAGCATTTTTACCCCTATATCTTTAGGGCAAGCTATTGGTTCTTTTGGGGCTGTTTCTGCAATAATATTACTCATTTTTAAAGACACTATTCTTGGCGTAGTTGCCAGTATTCAGGTCACTATTAATGATATGATACGTATTGGAGATTGGGTAACTTTTGATAAATTTGGTGCAGATGGTGATGTCATAGAGATTAATCTTGCTACGGTTAAAGTGCAAAATTTTGACATGACTATTACTACAATCCCTACGTATGCACTCATCTCAGATTCTTTCAAAAACTGGCGAGGGATGACAGATAGTCCTGGTCGTCGTATCAAACGTTCATTACTCATAAAACAAGATAGCATTAAATTTCTATCAGATACGGATGTTAAGAGATTAAAAAAAATACGTCTTGTTTCAAGTTATCTCAGTACGATGGAGGATAAACTTCAAAAGTTAAATTCTCAAGAGCATATAGATCGCACACTTCAAATCAATGGACTAAATTTGACTAACATTGGGGTCTTTAGAAAATATATGGAAACATATATAGAAAACCATAGCGCCATTAACAAAGAGATGCTACTTATGTGTCGACAGCTAGCTCCTACTTCTCAAGGTATCCCTCTGGAGGTCTATTGCTTTAGTAAAGATAAAGTTTGGGAAAATTATGAATACATTATGGCTGATCTTTTTGATCACTTTCTTGCCGCAGTTCCTTATTTTGATTTGGAATTATTTGAGTTACCTAGTAATCTAAGAGATTCTTATGTACATATAACAGAGTAGTTAATTGTTTGTATTTGAAGTAAATACTATCTTGCTTTATGTGTTCTTGTGATAATATATCTCACATCATATACTGCAACATTCGCAGTCGATCGAATAAGTACATCAGCGCCATTTAGTTCCCAAGTACCTAACTGTATACCCATTAAATGAGCTAAGATAAAAATGCTCGACACCATCCCCTTTTGAAAGGACGAAATCTCGTACATAAAATGGTCCTGAAGCCAAACCTATATCTAGTGCCAAAGTTACTCTCGTAAAATTACTTGATCTAGGTTTCAATTTTAATTCTATAGAATATTTAAACCATCACCATTTCTACCAGTGATAGTTCTGAGTGGAGTCGTGTCGGGATATAAAATGTATCTACATCTGTAGGTTTTTGTGATTCAATTTTACTCCTCCGTCATTTCCTAATAAGCAATAACTTCCATTTCCTGCAACAATCCCTGGGATCCATTTCCGAGAATTGGGTGTCATTATAAACAGCCCATCCCGTATGACGACTTACCGAATCCTCATCTACAAATCGCAACCACCCTGTACCATCCCAACTGTAAAAACCAGGTTTTACTATATTTTCACCTGAACCTGCCGTTGCAGTATTATACACCATAAGCCTTCCGCAGCATCTGCGGCAGCTGTGATACTAACCAGCTAGGTATCGTAGTGATCATCTTTTCCTGTAAGTGAAACTCTATTAATTAGTAAACCACTATTCCCTCCTTCAATCTGTAAGGAAGCTTGATCAATGGGTGTTGTTGTATTAATTCCCACTTGACGAAAGCAGCAAGACTGAGACATATGGTAAGAGCAAAAGAAGAATCATTCTTCATAAAATAAATTTTTAATAATCTCTTACAAGATACGTAGAAACTGTATTTTATGTCCTATACAAGATTTAAACGTTTTCATCTCGACAAAATACTATATGGAGAGATTTTCTTACACTATTGATCGATTGTTCCTAAATCATAAACTCCATTAATAATAGGTTTTTTGCTAAAAAAATAAACAGATTTATCAGTATTAACTACCTCATAAGCTAATAGTCTATCATTTTTTCAAACAAACCACCCATTTTATCGTTCTTAAAACTTGAACTTATCTTTCAACTATTTGGAACACTACCATTAAACCGAGTTCGCATTATGATCCAATCTTTCTTTATTCTCTGTTCTGGAGCAGACCGAGATGTTCTTGATACGTGCTCTCGGGGAGAAAAAACTAAATACGCAGGCATAGGTGCTACCGTTTTTTTTACCGCTGTACTCGCGACAATTGCAGCTACGTATGCACTATACACCGTTTTTGACAATATATACCGCGCGATATTGTTTGGAATGTTGTGGGGATTGGTCATTTTTAATCTAGATCGATTTATTGTATCTACCCTTAAAAAGCGAGATCAATGGTGGAAAGAATTTGGCATGGCCGTACCGCGCCTACTTCTGGCTGTCGTTATTGCGGTGGTGATTTCAAAACCTCTAGAGCTTAAGATTTTTGAAAAAGAGATAGACCGCGTCATTCTCAGTCAAAAAAACGAATTTACCGTTCAAAATCAAGGTGAGATATTAGCTCAATTTACTCCAGAGACTACTAAAATTGAAGCTCAAATTGAGGCTCTTAAAGCTGAAATTGTCAGCAAAGAAACAGATGTTAATAATCTATACGACATTTACATTGCAGAGGCAGAAGGAACGGCTGGAACCGAATTGTTAGGAAAAGGACCTGTTTATAAAGAAAAAAGAGATAAGCACGATGCTGCCCTTGCAGAACTTGCCGTACTCAAAACTACAAATGCAGAGGTTATCGCTTTCGCGGAAGCAGAAAAATTACGTTTAAAAGAGGCTTACGACACGGCAATTGTTAATAGCCAACCTGTAATCAATAATTTTGATGGATTGATGGCTCGCATTGATGCGATGAAAGTCTTGCCTTGGCTTCCTTCCTTTTTTATATTTTTGTTATTTCTTGCCATTGAAACAGCGCCTATATTTTCAAAGCTCATCTCTCCTATGGGAGAATATGATATTAAACTTGCAGACCAAGAGCTCACGATTAAAGAATGGAGCTCACAAAAAGCAGCACACCGCAGCATGCTCACCCAGACAGATCATATTTTAAATGATCGTATTTATACAGATATCACCCAAGATGAAGAGTTGTACAATTACAAGAAGAAAATGTCGAAGGAAATATTGAAACGACAGCAGGATGCTTTTTACAGAAGGCAGACCAAGATATTGGGTTAATAGAATTGGTTATTAAAAGTCAAACTTAATTTGCACGTCTATTTTATGATCTTTTCTGGCCTTTTTTTGAGCTTCTAATTTTCGATCTTCCGTATTAAGGTTGGATAAAGAAATGCCTAAAAGACGCACACTGTTTTCTAACTTTTCCTGATAGAGTAGCTCCTTTGCAGTTTCAAAAATAATTTCTTTTGATCGTATGTAAAGATCCGCAGTTTTTGATCGGGTCTTGAGGGTAAAATCAGAGTACTTGATTTTGAGGGTTATTGTTTTGCCCGCCACTTTACTTTTCTCAAGACGTCTTGCCACCTCCTCTGCGATATGCTCAAGTTTTTCTAGCATAAATATTTCACTAGTGATATTCTCTTTAAAGGTTCTTTCTGCAGCTAGGGACTTGCGGATACGGTTCGGTTTTACCTCACTGTACTGTATACCTCTTACAATATCGTAATAGTATGCACCACTCTTTCCAAAATTTTCTGAGAGATACTCCTTTGATTTTGCCTTTAAATCATTTCCCGTAAAAATACCATGGAGGTACATCTTCTCGGCCGTTTTTTTACCGATTCCGTAGAATTTTCTGATGTCTAATTCTTCTAAAAAAACAATCACTTCTTCTGGCGGTATGGTTTTCTGCCCATTAGGCTTATTGATATCGCTGGCTACTTTTGCAATAAATTTATTGATGCTTATGCCTGCGCTTGCGTGCAGTCCTGTTGTCTCTTTAATACGTTGCCGTATCCAAGAGGCAATAACGGTGGCACTAGGCATTCCTTTTTTATTTTCAGTTACATCTAGGTACGCCTCGTCTAATGATAAAGGTTCTACAAGGTCTGTAAATTCATAAAAAACTTTCCGTATTTGGTCAGAGATCTCTCTGTAGCGATCAAAATTTGTCTTTACAAAAATGAGTTCTGGGCACAATTTTCGCGCAAGCGCACCCGCCATAGCACTGCGCACCCCAAATTTACGTGCTTCATAACTCGCTGCACTCACGACACCTCGCTCACCACCTCCACCCACGGCAATGGCTTTTCCTCTCAATGCTGGGTTGTCAAGCTGCTCTACGGAGGCGTAAAATGCATCCATATCCACATGAATTATTTTCTTGATAGGCAATTTTGTCATGATTTGCAAGGTACGAAGTGAACCTAGAGATCTACACTATAAATTGTAACTTTGAGAGATGTCAAAAACAGCAATTGTATTAGGAGCAACTGGCCTCACAGGAGGACTGCTCACCGAATTACTTATAGAAAATCCCGAATTTTCTACCATTAAAATTTTCACCCGAAGCGCTACTAACTTCAAACACGAGAAAGTGAAAGAATTCATTTGTGATTTGCTAGATCAAACTACGTTCAAAGAAGATTTTACAGGTGACGTCGTTTTTTGCTGTGTAGGTACCACCAAGGCAAAAACACCAGATAAAGAGAAATATAGAGCCATTGATCATGGAATCCCTGTACATACGGCTCGTCTAGCAAAAGAGCAGGGTATTGAAAATTATGTAGTGATTTCATCTATGGGAAGTTCGGCTACGAGTCCGTTTTTTTATTCACGTGTAAAGGGAGAAATGGAGCGTGATATACTTGCGGTAGCTGTTCCCAATACGTTTATTCTCAAACCTGCATTTATTAATGGACCTCGTGAGGAAGATCGCAAAGTTGAGAATATCATGAAAACGATCATGTCTGTGGTTGACTCTTTACTTTTAGGTCCTCTTAAAAAGTGGAGGTCTACGCAAGCTAGTGAGATTGCTCGTGCGATGGCGCAACTTTCACTCCAACCAGTGCCTCATCATAACATTGAAAATCTAGAAATCAAAAGGTTAAGTAAAGCATATAAGATATAATAATATAGTGTATAGACGCCATGCTCGAAATAGAACGTAAATTTTTAGTCACCTCAGAAGTCTTTAAAAAAGAAGCCCAGCGCTCAACCCGTATTACTCAAGGGTATCTTTCTGTAGATCCAGAACGTACGGTAAGAGTACGCATCAAAGGTGATAAAGGATTTTTTACAGTAAAAGGAAAATCGAATAATGCAGGTACTACGCGCATAGAGGTAGAAGAAGAGATTACATTACAAAACGCAGAAACTCTTCTTGAACTTTGTCTTCCCGGCGTGATAGATAAAGTACGTTACGAGATACCTATAGAGAACCATATCTGGGAAATAGACCAATTTCATGGACCTAATAAAGGACTCATTCTCGCAGAAATTGAACTTACCCACGAAGAGGAACCTTTTGAAAGGCCCGATTGGATAGGGAAAGAAGTCACAGGAGATACACGCTATTATAATTCTCAACTATCTAAAAATCCATTTGAAGGTTGGGAATAGTTTAAATTCTGGGTATCAACCCGCTAAGTTATAAGTTGTATCGCAAAAAGGTTTTATAGTAATAGATGCTACTTTTAAAATAGTGTTAAAATTATCACCCCAAGAAAGATATCCGCAATGTATTTACTCTATCGCATACAAAATAGGTTTACTAGGAGCTGCATCATTTTCAAAGGAGGCGATTTGTAAATTGAGTAAGTAGGTGCCGTCTGGAACATGATGTGGCACATAGATCATTTCTGTAATCGTAGCATCTAGTCGTACACTTTTAGGGAGGTTCCAAAAGGCGTGATGTGCTTTTAAGTCTCCTCCATCTTTTTCCTTATCTACACTGGGTAAGTCGATGAGAAGGTGTTTAATATTATTCCTACAAAAACGCGCCATCGCTTTATCTTCGACAAATGGCCAATTAGTATGCGACCAGTTCATCGTCTTTTTCTCTCTGGCATTAGGTAATGTTCTCACCACAAGGGCCTCTGGTGATTTATCTTTGAGCAATCTGGCAAACTGCCTATCTTTCAAAATAAAGTCGTCATCTTCATTATCCAGAGGTTCTGGAATCATGGTTATCACCTCTGCAATAAAAAAGAACTGGGTAAGATTTTTGTTAATACTATGGACTTTTTCTGTAATGTGACCAGCGGTCTCTGTATGAGTCCCATGGGAATGGGGGTTAAAAGTGATGGTCGTAAAATTTACATCTCCTCCTTCACTCACTTTTCCAACCCAGTCTCCATCCGTCACCGTTTCAAACTTAGGGCCCTCAATATACCAAGCTGTTGGATTTTGAGCTGCCGTTAAGGGTATTGAAATATCAATGGGTTTTTTGAGGTTGACGGTAAACGTTTGATCGTTATGTGTAATTCTTGCAAGCACAGTATGTAATTATGACGTTTGCTTAAATATACGGAATCTGCGAACTTTTACAAGTCTGTAATTTCTCACAGCAATGTACTGTAATCACGCCCAAATACAACGTCAAAAAGTGGGTGCGCGAACTAATTATTTGGCTAGATTTAAAATAAAAAGATCACTTGCGATACCGTCACTCAAGAATTTTCCTTTCTTTGAGACATATACACGATCTAGGTCTCTGTACAATAAGTGTTCTTCTACATGCTTTTGTGAATGATCTAAGAAGTAAGATTTGACATTTCTCTCCAAAAAGCAAGGCTATCTCGCTTAGAGATACACCATGCTGTGTGCGCAATCGCGTCATGACATATTCATTGTATTGATCTGTACGTGTCAATTCTTCTATCTCTTGAGGGAGGATTTTAGAAGTTATTGCTTTAATATATTTTGGATTGTTATTAATATTCCAGGCACGGCGCTTGCCATCATAACTGTGTGCAGAAGGGCCTATTCCAATGTATTTTTTTCCTTGCCAGTAAGCGGTATTATTCCTAGAGTGATATCCCGGTATTGCAAAGTTTGAAAATTCATAGTTATCATATCCTGCTGCTTCCATTTTATAAATTAATAGCTCATGATGTTCCTGCGCTACCGCATCTTCTACGGGAGGAACAATTCCCTTTTTTATAAATTTCTCAAGAGCTGTTTTAGGCTCGACAGTAAGTGCATAAGCAGATATATGTGGAAGTCCTAATGCTAGGGCTTTGTCTATGTTTTCTTCCCAGCGCTCCTTAGTCATTCCGGGAATGCCATAAATGAGGTCTAGCGAACTGTTGGGAAAATGCTTTCGCGAAAGCGTAATACAATCAATGGCCTCTTGCGCATTATGAGCACGATTCATCAATTTCAAGTCTTCTTCAAAAAAGGACTGCACCCCGATACTAAGTCGGTTAATTTTTGAGGTGGCTAGGTGGTTAATTTTATCAACAGTGAGGTCATCAGGATTTGCTTCTAGCGTGATTTCTGGATTCGGCTCCATCTTATAATGTGCATAACAAGCATTAATTATTTGATCAACCTCTCTTGTCTCTAGTACGGAAGGTGTACCGCCACCAAAATAGATATTTGACACCACCTCATTTTTAAACTCACCTTTACGAAGCTCTAATTCTAGAATCACAGCAGCAATCATCTCCTCCTTTTTGCCCATGGAGGTAGAAAAATGAAAGTCACAATAGTGGCAGGCTTGCTTGCAAAAAGGGATATGGATGTAAAGACTAGACACGTGTAACAATACTATTTTTGATAAACTAAAACTGTAACTATTTATTTTTTGATTCTCTTCTCATTTTGCTTGACAAAACTTTCCCACCCAGAATAACTCTTCCCTATCTCCACACGGCCTGAGTTATAAAAATGACACACGGCTGCTGCAAGTCCATCCGTAGCATCTAGATTTTGAGGTAATGTTTTAAGCTTAAGTACTGATTGCAACATTTTTGCTACTTGCTCTTTACTCGCATTCCCGTTACCTGTAATCGCCATTTTAATTTTTTTGGGGAGGTATTCTGTTATCGGGATTTCTCTAGAGAGTCCTGCTGCCATGGCTACGCCTTGCGCACGACCTAACTTAAGCATACTCTGTACATTTTTACCAAAAAAGGGAGCTTCTATAGCAATTTCATCGGGATGATAGGTGTCAATTAGATGAATGGTACGCTCAAAAATGAGCTTAAGCTTCACATAGGGATCATTGTATTTTTGTAACAACAACTCATTAAATTGCATAAACTCCATCTTCTTATGGACCACTTTGATTAAGCCAAAACCCATAATCGTTGTTCCTGGATCAATCCCTAGTATTATTTTTTCTTCTGCCAACGGTTTTATTGTTACTTTGTGACACCCTTAAGGACACTCCATGCCACGATTATCGAACAAAGCTAAGCATTTACTCTGGTCTGTTATCAAGATTCTCATACTCATAGTGGCGGGGTATCTTATTTTGACAAAATTAGAAAGTAGCTCTGTATCACAACTCTCAGAATCCTTAGAGCACGTAAGTTGGGCTCGAGGAGCCATCTATATCTTTCTCATGTTCTTACTATCTGGTGTAAATTGGTTCCTCGAAGTTTGGAAATGGCAAATTTTAGTAGGGTATTTTGAAGAATTACGCTTTCGCGAAAGCATAAACCAGACCTTCACAGCACATCTTTTAGGATTTATTACTCCAGCCAAGACAGGTGACTACGGCGCCAAAACGCTTTTTTATCAACCCTCAGATCGCAAAAAAATTCTATTTCTCAATTTTATTGGAAATATGTATCAATTGCAGGCTACTCTTATCTTTGGGGCTATTGGACTAGGAATTATTGCATTATTTACGAACGGAACTGCTCTCTTTTTCTGGGGTCTAAGTATTTTTATGGGCTTTATACTCTACCAAATAATCCCGAAAGTACTTAGAAGTTTAGGGTGGACGTTGAAGGGGAACGCTTGGCATAAAATCAAAAAATTCTGGAAATCCATTCCCCAGAAACTAAGAAAAAACGTGCGTATACTCTCACTTTTGAGGTATGCTATTTTCTCACACCAATTTTATATCCTACTTCTCATTTTAGGACTGGAGTTAAGTTATCCATTTACCATGGCGTGCATTTGCGCAACGTATGTTTTGAGCTCCCTAGTACCTGTGATGCAATTATTTGATGTGATTGTAAAAGGAGGCGTTGCGGTGCTTGTATTTAGTAGGTTCTATGTTCCAGAGGAAATAGTCCTGGCAACTATTTTATTGATGTGGTTTTTTAATGTGATCCTACCGCTGGTTCTAGGTGGGTATTTTTTAAGTCTATTGAGCCTTTCCAATCTGAAAACCACTTCTCAATGATTTGGGTTGCCGTCTTCTTATTTACGCTTTACTTTTTAACCATTTGTGCACTCGTTGCCGGTGCCATGCGTGAAAAAAGATTTATCCCTAGAAAGGGAAGGCCGTCTACTTCATTTTCTATCATTATCCCTTTTAGAGACGAGGCAGCACATTTACCTAACCTACTCAATTCACTCGTGAAACTCAAGTACCCCACTGAGCTTTATGAAATCCTTTTAGTAAACGATGCGTCTTCTGACCTATCGGTTCTACTTGTAGAAGAATTTATAAAAACACATACTTCATGTAATATTCAAGTAATTGAAAACAAACGAAACTCTGCTTCCCCTAAAAAGGATGCCTTAGAAACGGCTATTCAAACTTCTCTGGGAGATTGGATCTTAACTACAGATGCAGATTGCGTAGTGCATCCAGCATGGTTGAGCACCTTGGATAATTTTATTATGACCAGCCCTTGCCATCTGGTGGTGATGCCAGTCGCAATAGCAAAGACAGCTTCCCCCACTTTCTTGCAAGCTTACGAGCAATTAGATTTTTTAAGTTTAATGGGTGCTACGGTAGGCGGATTTGGGATTCATTTACCTTTCTTGTGCAATGGTGCTAACCTTGCTTTTGAGAAAGCTTATTTTCTACAGAATGATGGCTACGCAACTCATAACCACATCGCTAGTGGAGATGATCATTTCTTACTAGAAAACATGGTAACTAGTGGAGCTGCTAGGGTTTGCTATTTGAAGTCCTCAAGCGTTCTGAGCACCACGCAGCCACAGTCTACTTGGAAAGGATTTATTAATCAAAGAATACGATGGGCAGCAAAGGCAACTAGCTACAGCTTCTGGTTTTCTAAATACGCAGGATTATTGGTACTCGCTGTAAATATCCTTTGGTCATTGCTGTTTGTATACGGTATAATTTCTATTCTTTTTAGTTTGCATCATGAGGTGCAGGGTTACGCTTTCGCGAAAGCGTATGTACTCGCAATACTCGTCTCCAAAGCTCTCATAGATCTAATTCTGATCGCTTCTCAAACTCATTTTTATAACAGATATTCATATTTAATTTACTATCCTTTAGTTTCTATATGCTATCCATTTATAAGCTCATACATCGCATTAAAAGCGCTGATGAGTGGTTTTGAATGGAAAGGTCGCCAATACCGTAGATAACTCACTATATATAAAGCTCTCTAATTACCATAGTGAAGAAAATCTTGTGGATAGCAGCAATTATTGTTGAGAGACAATGAGATGTTCCATCTAGATACTGGTATTGATACTAAATTTATTTTGTAGATTTTTCTATTTTAAAAAAAACGTGCTCTACAATTACTCCTCTACTTTAAAGATAACTGGAATTTTGAATCTTGTTTTCACGGGTACTCCTCCTTTTCTAGCTGGATAGGCTTTGGGGAGTTGCTTAGCCGCCTCGTGAATCCATTGTTCTAATTCTGGTATTTCAAAACGTACAGCTTCTGAAACACGTAGTGTATCAATACAGTAATTCCCGTGTTCATTGACCACAAAATCTACTTCTACGGTTTCATTAAGCTCTTGAGAAACAACTACCTGATGTGTATTGAGTGCCTTATAAAAAGTAGTTGTGACAATCTCTTCAAAACAGAGGCGCATTTCTTCGTTTTCTGGCGTATGATTACAACTTTCAAATGTAGGGTAGACGTCTACCTCATTGAGGTTAATAGCTTTCCAATCTTCTTCAAGATATTGAGAAGACTTGATTTTTTTAGTCTGTAACTTGTCACAGCTTAGTAGGAAAAATACAGCTGTACAAGTAAAAACCACACGATATAGAGTCCTCTTCATACGAAGTGGAAAAATACGGCTTTTATCGTGCTTTTAAAACCTTAATTGTAATAGGATTCAAAGGTTAAAAGCAGCCTTTACCTACTCCTTTTCCATAAATATTTGTTGCTTGAGTTCATTTACACGTATCTCTGCGAGCTTAGCGTTATAAGGTACAGTCCCTTGTTTCCCTAAGTTATCGAGATAGGCTGTATAAAGTTTTAGTACTTGTGTTTTATTTTCATAATAATTATCTGCCGAAACGGCCAGTGCATAACGCGCATCACTGTTTTTAGGATTTTCTTTAATAGCTCTTGTAAAATGTGAAAGCGCTTGCTTAAAGTTCTTTTTAAGCTGGTAGGTACGACCTAAAGTAAAATATATATCATCTAGCGGTTGATCTTTAAAATAAAGGGCTTTCTCTGCATATGTCAATGAGTTTTCAAGATCATTCTCAAAGGCATACAGTCTGGACAATGTGAGATATAATTCCCAACTTTCTGCCTCAAAAGTGAGCAATGTCTCATATTGCACAATCGCTTTTACATACTCTATGTTTTGATAATAAGATCTCCCTAGTTTTTCATGAATGAACGCAGTGGATTGACCTAATTTAATTAGTTGTTCAAACTTTTCTGCAGCTTTACTCCACCACCCTTTGTAATAATAATTTTGTGCCTGTAGGCTTATTATTTTAATATTTTCTGGGTCGCTTTCTAACGCCTTGATTGTTATTTTTTCAACTTTTGTATAATCCCTTTCTGCTAGATATCTTTTTGACTAACTCATACATAGCCTTCTGATGGGTTGAATCGAGTTGTACCGCTTTCGCGAAAGCGGTCTCAGCTAACTCACAGTACTAACGGATGCGATTGAGGTTGAGTCCGTTTTATTTTTTCTCTCAATTAGCTGTAAAGATCTTCCTAATTGGTAAAAATATTCTGGATTATCTGGATACTGGTTTGTGAGTCGAGGAAAATACGGTATCTGCGGTGTAAAATTTTAATTGCGCGATCAATAGCTTCCATATTCTAATTGTGCGATAGGCTGCCGATTCCTTTTTGCAATTGACTTTTTATAGTATTCTAGTGCTGAACCTTTTACCCCCTTTGCCATTATAGGCTCTGGCGATTTGTAAAAATGTTTTAGAATTTGGGTTTGCGACAGATACATAACTGAGTAATTGCCTTTGAATAGTTCCCTGACGCATATAAACTATCACCAATAGTTAAAGCCGAAGACTGTGCTCCGGCTTTTAAACTCCCTAAGATTAATAAAATTCCAAATAAGTTTTTCATTCTGTTATTCTTCCGATTGCAAAAGAAATAGGAAGGCTATATAAAACACCCACTGGTTTATCCTTATGTTCACCTGGTTCCATTTTTGGTAAACATTAACTACTCTCACGCCTCTTCCTCTAAAGATGGGTGAGGTCCTCGTGCTTTTACATTTTAACCAATCCATATTTATTAATCCTAAATGATACAAATACTCGATTTACACCTTCAAGTCCTAAGTCTTTACCTAGAGCTACATTAAAATTGCTACTTACATGTCCGAAATTGCGTTAGACATACATTTTTTTCGTTCCTTTAATGTCTCAATGTTCTCGCATCCTGGATAGGAAGGAATACTTCGATAATTACTGCAAATGGGTAGCCTCAGTTTAATGATCTACTAATTCTTTCCTGACTCTATAAGTTTCTAATACTCTCTTCCATTACTATCGACCTGTATATGAAAACATGGTTGGATTTGATTTTTCCAATAAAGTTTTATTAATCTTAAGTAGTTGCGTTTCACTCTCAGTAATCTCACCCTTTTCCTCAATTGCTATTAATAAGCAATTTGTTGTTCTATTGAATGTTCTGTTTCTAATTCATTCTCTTCAGAGCAGGATACATCATTAGCATTGCTAATAGTAATGGTATTAAAAGTGTATACTTTAATTAAGCCGTTCTTTTTGATTTTGATTTTTGTAACATACTGATTCGTTTTTTGATTAATGATTGATTGAAAAATGTATTTGTAAATGATAATTGCTGTGTGCCAAATGCTGCATTTAAGAGTTGCTCAAAATATTCTTTCTTTGATTGCGCAGCTCACCGCCTTTTGATCAGCTAAGTATTCATGAACAATACTTGTTTGCTTTTGGAAAATATAAATGAAGGGATTAAACCACATCACTATGCGTAGGAACTCAAAAAATAGGAGATCCCAAGTATGCTTTTGCTTTACGTGTATGCGTTCGTGAGTAAGTATCTGCTTTCGCGAAAGCGGATCTATATCCTTTCCTATAAATATGTAATTGAATAGCGTAAATGCTTCTTTAGACTCTGGAATTTCTATGATATTCTTTCCGCGTTGTTTGTACTTAAAATAAGGTAACAGCTTTATAATTTTTGAATACAAATAGAAAATACTTATAAAAACACCTATGAGATATACTATAAGCCATGGAAAACTATAGTATTCTTGATTCGTCACCATTTCCCTATTTATTTCTTGAGTATCACCTATAATCACCTCTGGAAGTAGCGTCTGCAAAAGCTTCGACAGGAACAGCTGTCTCTAGAAAACTAATCTTAATCATTGGGATGATAAATGATGCACAGACTGTTGCCAACAAATAAAACCTGTTATACTGGAAAAAAGTTTCTTTACGCAACAGAAAATAGTAAATCGCTATGAATAGGGCTTGAAAGCAAATAACTTGTGTGATGTACGACAGCATAACTATTACTTTTTATTAATTTCTTCTAGGATAGACTCCAACTCATTGACATCAAGATCATTTTTCTTTACAAAGAAACTGACCATACTTTTGAAACTCCCGTTAAAGTAATTATTCATCATCTTATGCATGGAGTCATTACTATACACCTCTTTTGTAACGAGCGGGAAATACAAATAGCCTCTACCCTCTTTCTCGTGGCCTACGAAGCCTTTATTCTCGAGAATACGGATGATCGTAGAAATCGTATTGTAAGCAGGTTTTGGTTCTGACATTTCTTCAATTAAGGTTGCAACACTTGCCTTTCTTGCAACCCATAAAAGTTGCATTACTTCTTCTTCTGCTTTTGTTAATTGCTTCATAGACTTAAATTAATAATTCAAATATAACTAAAAGATTAGTTTAAACTAATCTTTTAGTTATATTTTTTAAAGTTATGTAGGTTCGGTAATGTTGAATAAAACAAAAGCCTCTTGCTACAGCTGTAGCAAGAGGCTTTTTCACACTCTTTGATAAAGATTTTAATATTTAATTACAATAAATTCTGATCTACGGTTGAGCTCATGTTGGGCCTCTGAGCATGTTACTCCGTTTGCACACTCATTAACTAATTCCTTTTCTCCATAACCCTCGCCAGTGATCCTGCTCCCATCGATACCTTGACTAACGATGAACTCTACTGTTGATTTTGCTCTTCGCTGCGATAAACCTAAATTATACGTGTCATCGCCGCGACTATCTGTATGGGATCGTGTTTCTATGATCATATTAGGATATTGCTTCATTACTGAAATCACTTTTTCAAGTTCTAATGCAGCATCTTTCCTTATATATGCTTTATCAAAATCAAAATAGATGGGGTTAAGATCTAAGACTAATGACAAATCGTCTCCTACCTCTACTTTTTTCTGTAGTAGTCCAATCTTTAAATCTGTGCTTACTGTCCCTGGTTCATCTAGTAACTTTACAATTTCTTCAGAAGTAGTATATAACTCTTTTCCTGCTCGCACAATATAGGTCATCTCACACGCTACCTCATTAAATGAATAGGTGCCTTCTGAGGTGGTCGTGACCGTATTTAAAACCTCGCCATTTTGGTCAATTAAAGAAACGGTAGCATCCTCAATAGTCTCTTGACTATCTTCGTTAAGCACTTTACCCTTCAGAGTAATTACACAAGGAACTTCTTCTTTTACAAATCGATAGATATCGTCGCTTCCCATTCCTTCTTTTCTATTAGAAGCGAAGTATCCTACTCTAGTATCATCATTAAGTATGAATGTAAAATCATCGTATGAACTATTTATGGGTACACCTACATTATCGATTTTCTCCGTTCGTTCTGCACTTGAACGTGGAGTTGTCGCAAAAACGTCTAATCCTCCTAATCCTGGATGACCGTCTGATGCAAAATACAAAACTCCTGAAGTACTCATAAAAGGAAATGTCTCGCGACCTTCTGTATTTACTGGTCTGCCTAAATTTAAAGGCTCACTCACTGCTCCGTTGCTATCAATATCAACCACCCAAATATCCGAAAGTCCTACTGTGCCGTCCATATCAGAGGCAAAATATAGTTTTGTATCATCTGCATTTAAAGTGGGATGTGCAGTGGAATACTCATCACTATTAAAAGGCATCTCCTCTGCTACAGTCCACTTTCCTTCAACTTTCTGAGACCTATAAATCTTGAGTTTGTTAGTACCTGTCTTAGATTTCCGGTAGGTACCATTCGTATAATTGTTACGCGTAAAATAAACTGTATTCCCATCTTTTGTAAAAGTAGTTGTACTCTCATGAAACTTTGAGTTCAAATTTGTGCTAAACGCTGTGGGTAGTTTATAATCTTCAGAATCTGCTTTTTTCTTTGTCTGATATAAGTCAAGAAAGGGCTCGTTATTCCATTTATGTATTTTTTTTGTCGCACCACCCGTATCTCGAGAAGACGCAAATATTAGATTTCCTTCATATTCTGTAGGCGCAAAGTCAGAATACCTCGAGTTTAAACTTCGTATATTTTCAATGACGTACGTACTCTTTATATATTCAATATTTCGTAAATAGTTAGGCTCTTCCTCAAAAAGTTCTCCCCTTACATCATCTTTACTTAATTCATTGAAAGTGCGCATCATTTCATCTGCACGATCATACTTTTTCATGGATCTCAAGGTTTGAGAAAATCTAAAAAAGTACTCAGGCCTAATTTCATCTTTATAATTTGTCACTAGCTTATTATACCACTCTTCTGCCTTTCCATACTCACCGTTAAAATAATAGCTATCTGCAATTTTCTGAAACAAATCTGCAGATTCATACCCTTTTTCTGCTACTTCCAAGTAGATCTTACGGGCATCGACAAAAGCGTATTGGTTAAATTTTTTATCTGCTTTCTCTACCTTACTTTCTTGTGCGTAGATATTCACGACTACAAAGAGCAAGACTAGTAAAAGTGTAATTTTCTTTATCATAATATGGAACTCTTAAATCTGATTTGTAAGTTTAGGGCTTAAAAGAATCTAGGTGTGAGCATTCTATCGTATTCATTAAACAATTCAAATCGCAAGAACACTTCAAAACTCCCATCATTATATACCGTGTTACCAAGGTCTGTGCTCTCACGGTCATAGGTAAGACCTATAAGCATACTGTCTGATACTTGAAACCCCACTAAACCACTCCATGCTGCATCCCAGCGGTAGGCAATTCCCATGTGTAATTTTTGCATCAGTAAAAAATTTGCCGTAGCGTCCACTTGAAGTGGAGCACCAGATACAGCCTTGACCATGGCACTAGGCTTAAACTTAACCTCACTTGTCAGATCAAATGCATAGCCAATAATTCCATAATAATGGATGCGCTCTCTTTCTATAAAACTAGAACTGTTACTATTATTACTTCTATCAAAATGTTCTGTCTCTACTAAGTTAGGAACACTTATCCCTGCATAAAATTTATCTCCATGATAGTAGACCCCCGTACCTATTACTGGTGAGAACTTATTATCTATATTTTGAGAAAAACGAGGGTCAGACTGGTCTGCAATATTCAATTTAGTAAGATCTACATCTAGCACGTGACCACCCCCCTTTAATCCAAAACTAAGTCTACCCCTATCTGAGGTATTAATCGTATAACTAAAATCTGCTCCAAAATAGGTCTCTTGTCCAGGCCCTAATGCATCGTTAACGATAGACAGCCCTAGTCCCACATTCCCTTCACCTACGGGCGAATGAATGCTCAAACTCTGTGTGCGTGGAGCACCATCTAACCCTACCCACTGGCTTCTATGCAACCCTACAATGCTGGTCACACCACGGTTACCTGCATATGCTGGATTAATCGCCACCGTATTATACATATACTGAGTATACTGAGGGTCCTGCTGAGCACTAGCATCTACAGCCACTATAGTGGTTAAGAAAATTGCTAAATATAGTTGTAGTCGTTTCATTATATGTCTAACATTTTAATGATCATTTACGCCATAATAAATATAATTTCTAATCTTCTAAGAACAGTTTTTATATTTTAAATTTTGTACTAATATTCGGTTTAGATATTTTTTTTGTATTCCGCTTTCGCGAAAGCGGGAATTTTTAATTTCAACTTTTAATTCACATAAATATACCCTGCTTTACTACGGACACCATTCGGAGTTTCATATTTAAGTATATAATAATATGTCCCTGTTGGCACTTGATTATTTGAGCTCATAGTAGCTCGCGCATTTGAAATACCTTCCCATCTTTTTGATTGATCATTATTGTTATAACCATCAACATTAAAGATTTGAATACCCCATCTATTGAAAATCTGAACATTATTATTAGGATAGGTCTCTAGGCCTTCAATTCTCAAGAAATCATTACGACCATCACCATCTGGAGAAACTGCATTAAACACTTCTATGTCTGCAATATTAAGAACCCCTTCAAAAATTACAATTGTAGGATCATCTGGATCTCCATCATCATCAAGATCATTGTCGGTAAGGTCAGTAGGGTCATCAGAAAGATCTGAAACTTCCTGACCATTTATAGTAACTCCAGTTGCCGTTGCTTGATTGAAAACAAGTCCTTGATCTATATCATCCTGCGTGATCGTATAGATTGCAGAAAAAGTGGCTGACTCATTTGGAAGTAGAGTCGCTGGCGCTCCTATCACCTCCACAATTGCATCACTTACTGTCACGTCATATAGCGTTACATTTCCAGAGTTTACTACAATAAATTCATACACGATTTCATCACCAGGATTTGCAGAGCCGTCATCATTTACATCTACAAAAATTCCTGTTTTCGTAAGGTTCAAATTGAGATTCTGTTCAAGTAATGTTACTGTAGGGTCTTCAAAATCACCATCACCGTCATTATCAACATTCGTATCATCCGTTGGATCATCTGAGATATCTGTCACTTCATTATTATTTGGATCTGTTCCAGTAGCAGTAGCCACGTTAATTACACCTCCGGTGTCTATATCTTCTTGAGTGATTGTATATACTGCGGTAAATGTTGTGTTATCCGCTTCTCCAACTCTAAGAATTGGTAATGGCCCTCCAAGCACATCTACAATTGGATCCATTATCGTTACATTAGTTAAATCAACATTTCCATTATTAATAACTGTGAATGTATAAGCGATAGTTTCGTTTACATCTATTATCCCATTCGCATTATTATCATTTACAGTACTTTCTTTTAAAATTTCAAGATTTGCAATAGGGAGTACTACTAAAACTTCCACCGTTGTAGTATCACAATTTGTAGGAGCAGCAATCTCACAAATAGTATATGTTAAAGTATACGCTCCAGCAGCTGTACCAGCAGGCACTACCACATTACCATTTGAGTCTATAGTGATACCTGAACCATTATCATTATTTAATGTTATAATAACCTCACTATCATCTAGACCAACTCCGTTCATGGTATCGTTTAATGTAACATCCCCAGCAATACCTCCAGTAGTTCCATCTACAGGTGTAGCACTATAATCATCAGGATCAGCACAAATTAAATTATCAAATGTGATTAAAATTGTTTCAGTAGAAATACAACCATTACTATTTTCTATTGTAAATGAATAACTACCAACAATCAAATTATTGATTGTAAATGTTGGCGTATCTCCAGAGTAGCTTGTAGTAACAGTTCCCGTTTGACGTAATATCCAATTTCCATTTGGCAAACCTTCAAACGTAGCAGATCCAGTTTGTTCTGCGCAAGATGGTTCAACAATTGTAGTTATTCTTGCAGCTGGAGCGGCAAGCTGCGTATCACCATCGTAGGTGAAGCTTGAAGAAACACTCTCACAGCTAGCTGTATTTTCTGCTGTAATCGTATAAGATGTACCGGTAGTACCTCCTGTAATTACTCCGCCAGCACCTACAACTAATCCTGTTGGAGTTGAACTATACGTTAAGTTCGTATCGTAGTTACTTACTACATTACTCGCATCCTGAGTACAATCCTCTGAAGTGACTACTACCGTTGGAACCACTGGAGCGGCAAGCTGCGTATCACCATCGTAGGTGAAACTTGAAGAAACACTCTCACAGCTAGCTGCGTTTTCTGCTGTAATCGTATAAGATGTACCGGTAGTACCTCCTGTAATTACTCCGCCAGTACCTACAACTAATCCTGCTGGAGTTGAACTATACGTTAAGTTCGTATCGTAGTTACTTACTACATTACTCGCATCCTGAGTACAATCCTCTGAAGTGACTACTACCGTTGGAACCACTGGAGCGGCAAGCTGCGTATCACCATCGTAGGTGAAACTTGAAGAAACACTCTCACAGCTAGCTGCGTTTTCTGCTGTAATCGTATAAGATGTACCGGTAGTACCTCCTGTAATTACTCCGCCAGCACCTACAACTAATCCTGCTGGAGTTGAACTATACGTTAAGTTCGTATCGTAGTTACTTACTACATTACTCGCATCCTGAGTACAATCCTCTGAAGTGACTACTACCGTTGGAACCACTGGAGCGGCAAGCTGCGTATCACCATCGTAGGTGAAACTTGAAGAAACACTCTCACAGCTAGCTGCGTTTTCTGCTGTAATCGTATAAGATGTACCGGTAGTACCTCCTGTAATTACTCCGCCAGCACCTACAACTAATCCTGTTGGAGTTGAACTATACGTTAAGTTAGCATCGTAGTTACTTACTACATTACTCGCATCCTGAGTACAATCCTCTGAAGTGACTACTACCGTTGGAACCACTGGAGCGGCAAGCTGCGTATCACCATCGTAGGTGAAACTTGAAGAAACACTCTCACAGCTAGCTGCGTTTTCTGCTGTAATCGTATAAGATGTACCGGTAGTACCTCCTGTAATTACTCCGCCAGCACCTACAACTAATCCTGTTGGAGTTGAACTATACGTTAAGTTCGTATCGTAGTTACTTACTACATTACTCGCATCCTGAGTACAATCCTCTGAAGTGACTACTACCGTTGGAACCACTGGAGCGGCAAGCTGCGTATCACCATCGTAGGTGAAACTTGAAGAAACACTCTCACAGCTAGCTGCGTTTTCTGCTGTAATCGTATAAGATGTACCGGTAGTACCTCCTGTAATTACTCCGCCAGCACCTACAACTAATCCTGTTGGAGTTGAACTATACGTTAAGTTCGTATCGTAGTTACTTACTACATTACTCGCATCCTGAGTACAATCCTCTGAAGTGACTACTACCGTTGGAACCACTGGAGCGGCAAGCTGCGTATCACCATCGTAGGTGAAGCTTGAAGAAACACTCTCACAGCTAGCTGCGTTTTCTGCTGTAAGCGTATAAGATGTACCGGTAGTACCTCCTGTAATTACTCCGCCAGCACCTACAACTAATCCTGTTGGAGTTGAACTATACGTTAAGTTAGCTATCGTAGTTACTTACTACATTACTCGCATCCTGAGTACAATCCTCTGAAGTGACTACTACAGTTGGAACCACTGGAGCGGCAAGCTGCGTATCACCATCGTAGGTGAAACTTGAAGAAACACTCTCACAGCTAGCTGCGTTTTCTGCTGTAATCGTATAAGATGTACCGGTAGTACCTCCTGTAATTACTCCGCCAGCACCTACAACTAATCCTGCTGGAGTTGAACTATACGTTAAGTTCGTATCGTAGTTACTTACTACATTACTCGCATCCTGAGTACAATCCTCTGAAGTGACTACTACCGTTGGAACCACTGGAGCGGCAAGCTGCGTATCACCATCGTAGGTGAAACTTGAAGAAACACTCTCACAGCTAGCTAGCGTTTTCTGCTGTAATCGTATAAGATGTACCGGTAGTACCTCCTGTAATTACTCCGCCAGCACCTACAACTAATCCTGTTGGAGTTGAACTATACGTTAAGTTCGTATCGTAGTTACTTACTACATTACTCGCATCCTGAGTACAATCCTCTGAAGTGACTACTACCGTTGGAACCACTGGAGAGGCAAGCTGCGTATCACCATCGTAGGTGAAACTTGAAGAAACACTCTCACAGCTAGCTGCGTTTTCTGCTGTAAGCGTATAAGATGTACCGGTAGTACCTCCTGTAATTACTCCGCCAGCACCTACAACTAATCCTGTTGGAGTTGAACTATACGTTAAGTTACGTATCGTAGTTACTTACTACATTACTCGCATCCTGAGTACAATCCTCTGAAGTGACTACTACCGTTGGAACCACTGGAGCGGCAAGCTGCGTATCACCATCGTAGGTGAAACTTGAAGAAACACTCTCACAGTAGCTGCGTTTTCTGCTGTAATCGTATAAGATGTACCGGTAGTACCTCCTGTAATTACTCCGCCAGCACCTACAACTAATCCTGTTGGAGTTGAACTATACGTTAAGTTAGCTATCGTAGTTACTTACTACATTACTCGCATCCTGAGTACAATCCTCTGAAGTGACTACTACCGTTGGAACCACTGGAGAGGCAACCTGCGTATCACCATCGTAGGTGAAACTTGAAGAAACACTCTCACATGTAGCTAGCGTATTTCTAGCTGTAATCGTATAAGATGTACCTGTAGTACCTCCTGTAATTACTCCGCCTGTACCTACAACTAATCCTGCTGGAGTTGAACTATACGTTAAGCTACTATCGTAGTTACTTACTACATTACTCGCATCCTGAGTACAATCCTCTGAAGTGACTACTACCGTTGGAACCACTGGAGAGGCAACCTGAGTATCACCATCGTAGGTGAAACTTGAAGAAACACTCTCACATGTAGCTAGCGTATTTCTAGCTGTAATCGTATAAGATGTACCTGTAGTACCTCCTGTAATTACTCCGCCTGTACCTACAACTAATCCTGCTGGAGTTGAACTATACGTTAAGCTACTATCGTAGTTACTTACTACATTACTCGCATCCTGAGTACAATCCTCTGAAGTGACTACTACCGTTGGAACCACTGGAGAGGCAACCTGAGTATCACCATCGTAGGTGAAACTTGAAGAAACACTCTCACATGTGTAGCTGTATTTGTAGCTGTAATCGTATAAGATGTACCTGTAGTACCTCCTGTAATTACTCCGCCTGTACCTACAACTAATCCTGCTGGAGTTGAACTATACGTTAAGCTAGCATCGTAGTTACTTACTACATTACTCGCATCCTGAGTACAATCCTCTGAAGTGACTACTACTGTTGGAACCACTGGAGAGGCAACCTGAGTATCACCATCGTAGGTGAAACTCGAAGAAACACTCTCACATGTAGTAGCTGTATTTGTAGCTGTAATCGTATAAGATGTACCTGTAGTACCTCCTGTAATTACTCCGCCTGTACCTACAACTAATCCTGCTGGAGTTGAACTATACGTTAAGTTAGCATCGTAGTTACTTACTACATTACTCGCATCCTGAGTACAATCCTCTGAAGTGACTACTACCGTTGGAACCACTGGAGAGGCAAGCTGCGTATCACCATCGTAGGTGAAACTTGAAGAAACACTCTCACAGTAGTAGCTGTATTTTCTAGCTGTAATCGTATAAGATGTACCTGTAGTACCTCCTGTAATTACTCCGCCAGTACCTACAACTAATCCTGCTGGAGTTGAACTATACGTTAAGCTCGTATCGTAGTTACTTACTACATTACTCGCATCCTGAGTACAATCCTCTGAAGTGACTACTACCGTTGGAACCACTGGAGCGGCAAGCTGCGTATCACCATCGTAGGTGAAACTCGAAGAAACACTCTCACAGTTAGCTGCATTTTCTAGCTGTAATCGTATAAGATGTACCGTGTAGTACCTCCTGTAATTACTCCGCCTGTACCTACAACTAATCCTGCTGGAGTTGAACTATACGTTAAGCTACGTATCGTAGTTACTTACTACATTACTCGCATCCTGAGTACAATCCTCTGAAGTGACTACTACCGTTGGAACCACTGGAGAGGCAAGCTGAGTATCACCATCGTAGGTGAAACTCGAAGAAACACTCTCACAGTTAGCTGCATTTGCAGCTGTAATCGTATAAGATGTACCGGTAGTACCTCCTGTAATTACTCCGCCTGTACCTACAACTAATCCTGTTGGAGTTGAACTATACGTTAAGTTAGCTATCGTAGTTACTTACTACATTACTCGCATCCTGAGTACAATCCTCTGAAGTGACTACTACCGTTGGAACCACTGGAGCGGCAACCTGCGTATCACCAGTCGTAGGTGAAGCTTGAAGAAACACTCTCACATGCTGAGCTGCATTTTCTAGCTGTAATCGTATAAGATGTACCGGTAGTACCTCCTGTAATTACTCCGCCAGCACCTACAACTAATCCTGTTGGAGTTGAACTATACGTTAAGTTCGTATCGTAGTTACTTACTACATTACTCGCATCCTGAGTACAATCCTCTGAAGTGACTACTACCGTTGGAACCACTGGAGCGGCAAGCTGCGTATCACCATCGTAGGTGAAGCTTGAAGAAACACTCGTCACAGCTGTAGCTGTATCTTCAGCTGTAATCGTATAAGATGTACCGGTAGTACCTCCTGTAATTACTCCGCCAGCACCTACAACTAATCCTGTTGGAGTTGAACTATACGTTAAGCTAGTATCGTAGTTACTTACTACATTACTCGCATCCTGAGTACAATCCTCTGAAGTGACTACTACCGTTGGAACCACTGGAGCAGCAAGCTGCGTATCTCCAGTCGTAGGTGAAGCTTGAAGAAGCACTTGCACATGATGCTAGCTGCATCTTCTGCTGTAATCGTATAAGATGTACCGGTAGTACCTCCTGTAATTACTCCGCCAGCACCTACAACTAATCCTGTTGGAGTTGAACTATACGTTAAGTTCGTATCGTAGTTACTTACTACATTACTCGCATCCTGAGTACAATCCTCTGAAGTGACTACTACCGTTGGAACCACTGGAGCGGCAAGCTGCGTATCACCATCGTAGGTGAAACTTGAAGAAACACTCTCACAGCTAGCTGCGTTTTCTGCTGTAAGCGTATAAGATGTACCGGTAGTACCTCCTGTAATTACTCCGCCAGCACCTACAACTAATCCTGTTGGAGTTGAACTATACGTTAAGTTCGTATCGTAGTTACTTACTACATTACTCGCATCCTGAGTACAATCCTCTGAAGTGACTACTACCGTTGGAACCACTGGAGCGGCAAGCTGCGTATCACCATCGTAGGTGAAACTTGAAGAAACACTCTCACAGCTAGCTGCGTTTTCTGCTGTAAGCGTATAAGATGTACCGGTAGTACCTCCTGTAATTACTCCGCCAGCACCTACAACTAATCCTGTTGGAGTTGAACTATACGTTAAGTTCGTATCGTAGTTACTTACTACATTACTCGCATCCTGAGTACAATCCTCTGAAGTGACTACTACCGTTGGAACCACTGGAGCGGCAAGCTGCGTATCACCATCGTAGGTGAAACTTGAAGAAACACTCTCACAGCTAGCTGCGTTTTCTGCTGTAAGCGTATAAGATGTACCGGTAGTACCTCCTGTAATTACTCCGCCAGCACCTACAACTAATCCTGTTGGAGTTGAACTATACGTTAAGTTAGCATCGTAGTTACTTACTACATTACTCGCATCCTGAGTACAATCCTCTGAAGTGACTACTACAGTTGGAACCGCTGGAGCGGCAAGCTGCGTATCACCATCGTAGGTGAAACTTGAAGAAACACTCTCACATGTAGCTGCGTTTTCTGCTGTAAGCGTATAAGATGTACCTGTAGTACCTCCTGTAATTACTCCGCCAGCACCTACAACTAATCCTGTTGGAGTTGAACTATACGTTAAGTTAGCATCGTAGTTACTTACTACATTACTCGCATCCTGAGTACAATCCTCTGAAGTGACTACTACAGTTGGAACCGCTGGAGCGGCAAGCTGCGTATCACCATCGTAGGTGAAACTTGAAGAAACACTCTCACAGCTAGCTGCGTTTTCTGCTGTAAGCGTATAAGATGTACCGGTAGTACCTCCTGTAATTACTCCGCCAGCACCTACAACTAATCCTGTTGGAGTTGAACTATACGTTAAGTTAGTATCGTAGTTACTTACTACATTACTCGCATCCTGAGTACAATCCTCTGAAGTGACTACTACCGTTGGAACCACTGGAGCGGCAAGCTGCGTATCACCATCGTAGGTGAAACTTGAAGAAACACTCTCACAGGTAGCTGCGTTTTCAGCTGTAATCGTATAAGATGTACCGGTAGTACCTCCTGTAATTACTCCGCCAGCACCTACAACTAATCCTGTTGGAGTTGAACTATACGTTAAGTTAGCATCGTAGTTACTTACTACATTACTCGCATCCTGAGTACAATCCTCTGAAGTGACTACTACAGTTGGAACCACTGGAGCGGCAAGCTGCGTATCACCATCGTAGGTGAAACTTGAAGAAACACTCTCACATGTAGCTGCGTTTTCTGCTGTAATCGTATAAGATGTACCTGTAGTACCTCCTGTAATTACTCCGCCAGCACCTACAACTAATCCTGTTGGAGTTGAACTATACGTTAAGTTAGCATCGTAGTTACTTACTACATTACTCGCATCCTGAGTACAATCCTCTGAAGTGACTACTACCGTTGGAACCGCTGGAGCGGCAAGCTGCGTATCACCATCGTAGGTGAAACTTGAAGAAACACTCTCACATGTAGCTGCGTTTTCTGCTGTAATCGTATAAGATGTACCTGTAGTACCTCCTGTAATTACTCCGCCAGCACCTACAACTAATCCTGTTGGAGTTGAACTATACGTTAAGTTCGTATCGTAGTTACTTACTACATTACTCGCATCCTGAGTACAATCCTCTGAAGTGACTACTACAGTTGGAACCACTGGAGCGGCAAGCTGCGTATCACCATCGTAGGTGAAACTTGAAGAAACACTCTCACATGTAGCTGCGTTTTCTGCTGTAATCGTATAAGATGTACCTGTAGTACCTCCTGTAATTACTCCGCCAGCACCTACAACTAATCCTGTTGGAGTTGAACTATACGTTAAGTTAGCATCGTAGTTACTTACTACATTACTCGCATCCTGAGTACAATCCTCTGAAGTGACTACTACAGTTGGAACCGCTGGAGCGGCATTGACCAGAATATCAATAGTTGAAGAATCTTCACACCCTCCTGATCCAACAGTATAGGTTATAGTAACTGAACCAGCATCTATACCCGACACTAATCCTGAAGAATTAATAGTAGCAACGGTATCATCCGAACTACTCCAACTTCCTCCAGCATCACCATTAGAGCTCAACTGCAAGGTATCTTGAATACAAACCTCAGACCCTCCACTCAAAACACCAGCATTGAGTGGCGTAATAACATCAGATGTAGTACCTTGACCTTGATCTCCGCCAACATCTGCAGCACCGCCCGAATTCACAGCATTAGGCACTCCATCTGCATCGACAGGACCAGGAATTCTTTCGGCAGACAATTGACTAAGTTGTACATTTTCATCCCCTTCTACCGCATCTGGACATCCATCATTATCACTATCTGTATCTAAATGATCTGGCGTACCATCATTATCAGAATCTAAGAAACAGTACATATCAGAAAAAGGAACATCTTGTCGAGCAATAGTTGCTGGCAGTTCATATTCTACCCGCAAAAATTCACCTCCAGTGTTTTCAAAAAATAAAATTTCAATGGCATGAAGGCCATCTTCTAAGTATATATTTCCAGCCTCTGTTGTTACTCCATGAAGACCATCGTTAATAACAACTTGAGTACCGTCGATAGACAGCTTAGACCCATCATCAGAGGATAAGTAAAATGTATATGTCCCTGATGTAGTAATGTTAAAATACCCCTTAAATCTGAGTCCGTACGTATCATTAGTCTCTCCTATTGTCGAAAGTAAAGCGTCGACATTTAAAGAGGTAGCAGGACCAATAGGAGGAGAAGGAGGAGTATAAATACCTGTTTGATCTGCTCCAGTAGAAGGTATATTATTGACCGTGTTTCCAGAGGGAGTTCCATCATAATATTCATAGGTAAGTGACCCATTACAATTTAATTCTTCAGTATCTAAAATTCCATCGTTATCATCATCAAGGTCTACGAGGTCAAAGACTCCATCTTGATCTGTATCCACATCTACATAAGGATCACAAACATCTCCAATACCATCACCATCAACATCTATTTGACTAGGGTTAGGTGTAGTAACACAATTATCTGACTCATCTATAATACCGTCACCATCTTGATCTGACACACAAGATTCAAAAAAAACAATTTGTTGGGAAAAGTTGTAACCAGTCTGGCAGCCTCCGGGGAGATTTATTGTATTATAAATATCATTAGCATTACTTGTTACAGTATTGGGATTGCTTATGAACTCTAATTGATTCCACCCATTGTCAGAAAGATATAAGTTATCATCTGGACCCAATTGTACACCTGCATAGAAATTACCTGTTAAAGGATTAGAAAAATTATTTCCAATTACATGAACATAAATAGCTGAATCCCAACCTATATATTGACCATTAAAAGGGCCACTGGTTTTATGCCCAAAAAACAATCGAGAGCCATCTGGAGAAAACTCTACACTATATCCAGTAACTGTATTTTCTGTATTAGAGATAGGCACATTGGTCCAAGCCCCAATAGCTCCAGTAATTGCATTAAAACTGGCGTACCACACCCCACCTGCTCTAGTTCTATTCCCTCTATTATCACCACCTTCTATAGCAATTGCGATTTGTGTATTATCTCTAGAAAATCTTATGGATGCCCTTTCTCCTCTACGAGGAAGATTTACAGGTAGTGCAATTTCCAAATCAGGATTATTAGCTCTCCCACTATTCATAAGATTGCCAGTGCCTACTTCCCAAAGTTTAATGGAGCCTGCACAATTCTCGACACAATTTGGATTATTATTTGCAATCGCAGCGATCCACGCGCCACAAGAATTACCATTATTTGTTCCAAATATGGCTTCTGTTGCTCCTGTCAAAAACAATGTGTTTTTCTCGATAACAGAAATAGGATTTGTAGATACGTCTACAATTGAATAATATCCAGTTCCATTTTGCAACTCATCGCTTCCATTACTATGAATTACATAGATTTGTTCTGCGTTTGTATTTGGAACAGGCATCACTGTAGCCATCTGCGTACGAGTTCCATTTGTATTTAGACCGCTCTCTATTAATATGCCAGCGCTATCTCTAACAGTACCATCATCTACATAAAATATAAGGTCACCATTAAACGGATCGCTCCAAGTGGCTGTAGCTTCAAAGGCACCGTCTGATGGCAATCCACAAGTAACGGTAGGAGGAGCATTTCTAAAATCTACTAAATACCCACGTCCATTCCACCAATTGGAATCGACACCTTGAGCACTAACAGCAGCGTGAGCAAGAAAAAATAAAACGACTAGAAGCGGTTTTATTAAAGACGTATTAAGAGTAATTTTCCTCATAAGCAGTATAACATTCTAAAAACTATATGGGGCGCACATATTTTTTATGTTTGATATTTTTTTTCTTGCATAAACAATACAAGTAAATGCAAGTTAAATTTTTATAGATGGCTTTATATTTTCTATTCGTCTTAAGGTGGGTGTCATACGTTGAAAGGTCAAAAACAATCATTTAATGGTTTGTGAAAATTGAGAGTATATCACGTACATGCACAGCTAGATGCTACTGTAAGAATAAACTCTTACAATAATCTATTTATGCACAGTGTCTTGAATAGGGTATTTGTAATTACGTATAGGTATATAGCGCACACGCTGAAGGTGGCTATCATCTAGAAATAAAAGGTCTAGAAATTGAAACAGTTGGGGTATGTAAAATCTACTCATATTTTGCTCTTCTAAAGGGTAAGTATCAAATCCACTAACTAGTAAACAGCTGAAAATTGAAGAGGCAGGGGGCTATCAAAATCAGTACGGATTGCAAAAGTAATTTTTAATGATTGATATCAAAAGTTATCAACATCAATTTACTAAATATTCGGCAAAGTACTTGAATTTATCGACAAAATACTTTAAAATAACAAAATTTAACATCTTTCCCGCCTCATTCAGAGATACATACGTAAATTTTAATTGCTTGGTTTTCCTCAAATAAAAATTTACAACCTTTACCCAAGGTGTTCATTAAAAAGATTGATTTGAAAGTGTATTTCGAGGCACACCGCTTATGAGCTGGATCAGTTAGTTCTAAAGATAAATGTACGCTAGAGCCCCCCTCAATGAAGGCTTACTTTAAACAGTAATAGAAAAGGGTTACCGCTTTCGCGAAAGCGAACGTATAAATTATCGCTTAATAAGATTCCAGATATCGTTTCCAAAAATGATCACCATGAGTCCCATGACAATCACAAAACCAATGATTTGACCTCTCTCCAATGTTTTTTCTGAAGGAGCTTTACCTGTTATCATCTCATATAGCAAGAACATCACGTGACCCCCATCGAGAGCCGGTATAGGGAGGATGTTTACAAAACCGAGCCATACAGAAAACATCGCCGTAAATGCCCAAAACGATTTCCAGTCCCAAGTAGGGGACATCATTTCTACAATACCGATAGGTCCTTTTACTTTTTTGTACCCCTCAACTTTTTTATTAAAGATAAGTTTGAATTGTCGTACTTGTTTTGATAATACACTCCAAGTTTTAGTAAGTCCCGCAGGTATTGCTTCAACAATAGAATATTCATCTTGTACTAGAAGTTCTGCAGTAGAAGGTAAAACGCCTAACTTTTCCTCCTTTGAAAGACTAAATGTCTTTTCAATCCTTTCTCCAGATCGATCTAACGTCATCATAATTTCTGAACCCTTCCCTTTTTCTAATTCTGTCTGAAATTCTTTCCACTCGTTGATTGCAACATTGTTTATAGCAACAATCTTATCTCCAGAGGTGACACCATTTTCTTCTCCTAAGGACTCCATAGCCACCGCACCTACAGTGTTTCCGAATCGTGGAGAAATAAATGCCTCCTCTGCCTCTAGCACCGACTTTTTTGCCTCATCTGGAATAGCAAATGTCAGCTCGCTTCCATCTCTCAGTACTGTAACGGTATCCCCTAGAAGAATGTCAATTTGCACATCATCAAAACGAGTGACCGTTTTATCATCAATTTTAATCACTTGATCTCCGTTACGCAATCCTATCTCCTCTCCCACTTCACCTACGGCAATCCCATATTTCAATCTATCTGCAGGCACATATTCATCTCCATAATATACGAGCATTGCGGCATAAATAAACCAAGCAAGCAACACATTTACAACCACACCGCCTACCATTACAATCAGACGTTGCCACGCTGGTTTTGATCTAAATTCCCAAGGCTTAGGTGGTAGTGCCATTTGCTCCTTATCCATACTCTCATCGACCATTCCCGCAATTTTTACATACCCTCCTAGCGGCAACCAACCTACCCCGTAAACGGTGTCCCCTATCTTCTTCTTAAAAAGTGCGAATTTCACATCGAAGAATAGAAAAAATTTCTCCACTTTTATCCCAAACCACCTAGCAGGTAAAAAGTGACCAAATTCGTGTAATATCACAAGAATTGAAATAGCAAGTATAAACTGGGCAATCTGTATAAGCGTCTCCATAAGGGGAATGTCATTCAAAATTTAAACGCACAAAAATAGGCTTTTGAGTGCGCATACTAAAGTTATATATGTACTCCCTTACATTTTTTGAGCCACAATGAGCAAGACTGCCATTTGCAGTGTAACTTTGTAAAAAATCTCGAAGATGTCAAGCTTCATAAAAAGGTATAAAATACTCATCATCACGATGGTTGTGCTTTCTAGTATTATCCTTACCTTAATATATAGTCAGCTCAAAGCCACACCTCAACTTCCCATCTGGCAGCCCAGAATGGTGAATAAGTCTCTTGTAGATACGACACTACAGGATGTCAAAAAATACCATCGCATTGCAGATTTTGAATTGACAAATCAGAACAATAAAACCATCACCCAAGATTTCTACAAAGACAAAATTTATGTGGCAGACTTTTTTTTTACCACCTGTCAAGATATCTGCCCTATAATGACAGCGCATATGGTAGAGATTCAAAACAAACTCAAGGATGATCCTTCTGTACTCCTACTCTCACATACAGTGATCCCAGAGTATGATACTCCAGAAATTTTAAAATCGTATGCCATCGAAAAAGGCGTTGATGACACCCGGTGGAATCTAGTAACGGGCCCTCGTCATCAAATATATACGCTTGCGCGAAAGAGTTATCTTGCTGTAGAAGACATACCTGGAGGGGAGGACGCAATGGTTCATACAGAAAATTTTATGCTCATAGACAAAGAGCAGCAGATAAGAGGGTATTATGACGGGACTAGTAGTGAATCTATTCAACAACTATTTGAAGATATTGAAATTTTAAAAGAATCGTATGATCCACCAAAAAGTTGGTGGCAAAAGATTTTTTAGAAGTCCAATGTAATAGGGCAGCTTTATAGATTTTAAGGAAGATCGCTCACCTTTTCGCGAAAGCGTATGGATCTTAAGAAAGTTAGATGCTCACTCATTTACAGATATACTTTTTCGTTTGCTGCAAAACACCTACTTTTGTTATCTAAATTCAATCTAAATAAGAAAAGATTGATTAACGACACCTATTGAAGAAGACAGTTGCACACTTACAAAAAGGAGAACGGGCCGTTATCATAGATGTGATGACAGATGAAGTTCCTTTAAAACTATTAGAAATGGGATGCCTTCCAGGTAATGAAGTGCAATTATTGCAACTTGCACCATTTTCGGACCCGATGTATATTGATGTAAACGGATGTCATCTTGCAATACGGAGAGAAACTGCGCTTCACATTCTCATAGAAACGCCATCTTGATCTTATGGCCAAACAAATAAATGTTGCCCTCATAGGGAATCCAAACACAGGAAAGACCTCTGTCTTTAATCACCTTACTGGTCTCAACCAACAGGTAGGCAACTATCCAGGCATCACTGTAGAGAAGAAACACGGTATTTGCAAATTAGAGCGCGGAGTAAAGGCGCATATATTGGACCTCCCTGGCACCTATAGCCTCAATGCCTCTTCGCTGGATGAAAATGTAGTGATTGAGTTATTGCTCAACAAAAATGACAAGGATTATCCAGATGTAGCTGTTGTGATTTCTGATGTTGAAAACTTAAAGCGAAATCTCCTTCTTTTTACACAAATCAAAGACTTGGGCATCCCCACCATTCTTGCTATCAACATGGCAGACCGCATGGAGCGCAAGGGAATATCTATAGATATTCAAGAAATGGAAAAACTACTTGATACCCGTATCGCGCTGGTAAGTAGTCGTAAAAATTCTGGTATTGACACCCTTAAAAGTCTTATCACGGAATACAAGAGTATTTCAAAAGAGCCCTGTGTAAACGCCTCCGTAATCGCTCCAGAGTATTTTGATAGACTTCACAAGACCTTCCCGAACCAAGATCTTTACAAATTATGGCTTGTAATTACACAAGATGTAAATTTTGGAAAGTTAGAGCGAGGTGAGATGAACACTATTGCGTCTTTCAAAACAGAATCATCTAGCAACCTTAAAAGATTACAACAAAAGGAAACGATCATAAGGTATAAGTTTATCAATGAAGTTCTTAAAAAGACGCAAGTTATAGATCTTGAAAATGCTAAAGATTTACGCACAAAACTTGATCGTATTCTTACGCATAAAGTATGGGGCTATGTAATTTTCTTTGCGATTTTGCTTATCATATTTCAAGTGATTTACGATTGGTCAAGCTACCCTATGGATGCTATTGATCTCGCTTTTGCAAATATGAGTGAGTGGGTTCAAAATTCCTTACCTCCTGGAAAGCTTACAGACTTATTAGCAGAAGGTATTATCGCTGGTTTAGGGGGTATCGTCATCTTTATACCGCAGATAGCCTTTTTATTTCTTTTTATATCTGTCCTAGAAGAAAGTGGTTATATGAGTCGTGTGGTTTTTTTAATGGATCGTGTGATGCGTCGTTTTGGGCTTAGTGGTAAATCTGTGGTACCACTTGTTTCGGGTACAGCCTGTGCGATTCCTGCTGTCATGGCCACACGTAACATTGAGAGTTGGAAAGAACGTTTAATCACCATTTTAGTAACTCCGTTTACCACCTGCTCAGCACGACTACCCGTATACCTCATTATTATCGCTTTGGTGATTCCAGATAAGAAATTTTTATTTTTCAACCTTCAAGGGCTCACCTTGATGTTATTATACCTTATAGGTTTTGGCGCTGCCATTGGATCTGCCTGGCTACTAAACAAGATATTGAAAATTAAAAGCAAAAGTTTTTTTGTAGTAGAAATGCCTAACTACAAACTCCCTCTTTTTAAGAATGTAGCGATCAACGTGATGGAGAAAACAAAGTCTTTTGTTTTTGACGCAGGTAAAATTATCTTAGCTATAAGTGTTATTATATGGGTCCTCGGATCTTTTGGACCAGGGGAAAAATTTAATAATGCACAAGAGATTGTAAGAACACAATTATCTCAAGGTAGAACTGATACCGCTTATGCGAAAACGGATGCGTATCAAGCTGAATTTGAGAAAAGACTCGCTAGTCAAAAATTGGAGCATAGTTATATGGGCTATATGGGTAAAGCCATCGAGCCTATTGTCGAACCCTTAGGATATGACTGGAAGATAGGAATCGCATTAATTACTTCTTTTGCTGCCCGTGAAGTATTTGTAGGTACACTTGCTACTATTTATAGCGTAGGCGACGCCGAAGAAGAAACCATTAAAAACAGGATGGCCGGAGAGGTCAATCCTGTGTTAGGGACTCCGCGATTTAATTTTGCGAGTGGGATTTCTTTGCTCTTATTCTATGCTTTTGCGATGCAGTGTATGAGTACGCTGGCCATTGTAAAGAGAGAAACCAACAGTTGGAAATGGCCCTTGTGGCAACTGGGATCGATGACCATTATCGCCTACATGGCTGCGTTAACTGCCTATCAAGTTTTAAAATAAGGAAAATAATAGCTTATGGAGCTTTTACAAAACATACTAGTCATTTTTATTTTTCTGATTGCTCTTGGATATATGGTTACAAAATTCATTTGGAAACCATCCTTTCTTAAAAAGAAAAATAACAAAGGGTGCGGTAGCGGAGGCTGCGGGTGTTCTTAATACTGAGAATAGCTAAAATCTCTTCATAAACAACCTAAAAGCACTATTTTAAATATGTGCTGTTTTAGAAATTATCCTCTTTTATCAACCAACATCACATAGTCGCTTAACGAAATTTTTCTTGACGTTTTAGGATAAGGCGTAATGCCTCTTACAAATATTTTAGTTCCATTATCATGAAATAAAACTGGCGTTGTGCCCGCAGCAAATGTTATTTCTTGCACCTTTTTAGTTTTTCCCGCTATCACTTCGACAGCTAGTTTGACCTGTCCTTGCCAGATACAATCTACGTCGCTAGGGCACCTACTATCTTCAAGCACCTCTAGCAGTTTTATAGAGATATCTCCCATTTTTACGGGTTCTCCTACATGTGCTTTTAGCACAATATCTGGGACCTCAATGCGTACTTTTGTGGAATCATTTTGCGCTTTCGCGAAAGCGAAAAAAAATAAAAAACCTAGCGTTAAAAGCGTACATAATTTTTTCATAAGGCGTTATATTATAGAAGCTGTTGTCAATGCCCCTTTTCCTAAAGACTTCAAAAGCAGTGCCGCGTTACAAATTATCCTCTAAAAAGAAAAAAATCATCTTTCATATGTTCAATCTTTTCATCTTTGTTAGAGATGATATATTCCAAAGCCAAGTCTGTAAATTCTTTTCCCTTAGAAGTTAAAGTAACAATTTGATTGTCAACACGTATTAGGTTATTCTTGGTCGCTAGGTCGAGAACCGTCTTAGAGCGTACTTGTTGCCAATTTATATGTTCATTGAGGTGCTTTACGTGCCGCTCTGCCTCTTCTTCATGATTATTTAAATGTAATAAGAAGGTGAGTAATGAAACTTCTGTACGTTGTTGTTTTTGCCGGTACATAACTGCTATGAGACCTTTCGTGGGCGCAAAAAGATATACCCCTAAAAAAATAATTCCCAATATAGTAGTCATAGATCCTGCTATAGAAGCATCTAATAAATGGGCTAGCCAATAACCGCCAATAGCTGAAGAAACTCCAAAAATGATTGATAGCACTAGCATTTTTTTCAGATTTGATGTGAGCAGATAGGCTGTAGCCGCTGGAGCAATCATGAGGGCAACAACTAACACCGCTCCGACGGCTTCAAAAGCCCCAACAACAGTGATGGAAGAAACGGTCATCAATCCATAGTGCAGTAGTACAGGAGAAAAACCAAGTGCTGCAGAGAGCCCTGTGTCAAAAGTACTCACCTTCAATTCTTTGAAAAAAGCCAAAAGTAAACCTAAGGTGAATACTAAAATACCTCCCATCACCCATAGCGATTTAGGCCCCATGTCTATACCATCAAAAAGTAGTCTATCAAAAGGAGCAAAAGCAAGTTCTCCTAGTAAAACAGCATCTACATCGAGATGCACATCATTTGCGTTTTTTGCAATCATAATCACTCCTATGCTAAAAAGCGCTGGAAAAACTAAGCCTATGGCCGTATCTTCTTTAACAAGGCCCGTTTTTTGGATAGCCTCCACGAGCACAACAGTAATGACCCCAGTTAGGGCTGCTAGAATTATGAGCAGGGGAGAGTTTAAATCTTCTGTGATAAAAAAACCTATAACGATACCTGGTAATATGGAATGACTAATAGCATCGCTTATAAGTGCCATTTTACGTAACACTAAAAACACCCCAGGAATAGCACACGCAATGGCTACAACGGCTGCAATTAATTGTATTTCTACTGGTGCATTCATTCGTCTTTAGTATAAAAGTTTGCTGCTGCTTTGTAACCCTCTGCTGTAAGTGACCATTTTTGTCCATTTACAGAAACCCACTCTTTTTCTTCTAATTCTTTAAGCGTAGATCGGGTGTAACCTTGAAAATTATTTAAAATTTTAATGGCATGTGGGTGAGATATGTTTGTGTGTGTTTTTGCAATGTCAAACATAAACTGTAAGGTTTTTTGTAGCTCAAGGTCTCGTCTATTTTGATACACCCTTATTTGCTTAAATAAAATCCCTCTACCAGGCGAGAAGATAAAAGAAAAGACCACAAAAACACCCGCCACTAAGACGATCACAGGACCCGTAGACAAATTATTCTGACTTGCACTTATAGCAGTACCGAATACCCCAGAAAAAGCCCCAAAAACAGCTGCAAGTAGAATCATGGTGCTTAATTTATTGGTCCATTGCCTAGCTGCCGCCGCGGGGGCAAGTAGCATCGCACTCATCAATACCACACCCACCGTTTGAAGACCTAATACGATCGCGAGCACAATAAAGAAAGTGATCAAAACATCGATAAACCTGGTGTTAAAACCAAGTGTTTTTGTGTAATCTGGATCAAATAGAAGTATTTTAAATTCTTTCCAAAACAGTAACAATACAACTAAACATACTCCAGTTACTATAGCCATAAGTTGTACATCACTTTCTACTAACGTAGCAGCTTGTCCAAATAAATACTTATCAAGCCCCGCTTGGTTTGCATTGGGCTGTTTTTGAATAAAGGTGAGCAACAACATACCAAATCCAAAAAATAATGAAAGTACTAAACCCAGAGCTGTATCACTTTTGAGATGTGTTTTTGTGATCATCCCTCGTATCCAAAAAGTCCCTATCAAGCCACTCACCATGGCTCCTAACAACAAAACATTAGTGTCTTTTGTTCCCGTAATTAAAAAGGCAATCGCAATCCCTGGTAAGGCGGCATGGGATATAGCATCACCAAGAAGACTTTGTTTTCTCAACACCGCAAAACTACCTAACATACCGCAAATAGCTCCTAATATTGCGGTACCTAAAGTGATGGTTCTGAGTGTGTAATCAGAAAATAATTGTGAGAAATAGTCGCTTAGCTCCATTACTTATTTACTGCTACTTTATAATTAATACCATATGTTTTTGTGAGATTATCATCATTAAAAATCTCTTTTACTGGCCCCGTAGCAATTTTCTTGACGTTTAAAAATGTCACCCAATCAAAATACTCTGGCACTGTTTGCAGATCGTGGTGCACAACTACAACCGTTTTTCCAGCTTTTCTAAGCTCTTTAAGAATATTTATTATAGCTATCTCTGTAGTCGCGTCTACACCTTGAAAGGGTTCATCCATAAAATAAATTGCTGCATTTTGCACAAGAGCCCTTGCTAGAAATACGCGTTGCTGCTGGCCTCCTGACAATTGACTAATTTGCCGATCTTTAAATGGCAGCATTCCCACTTTCTCTAGCGCCTCAAGGGCTGACTTTTTTTGTGCTGCCCCAGGACGTTTGATCCAGCCCAGCATACCGTATGTTCCCATCATCACAACGTCTAAAGATGTCGTAGGAAAGTCCCAATCTACACTGCCTTTTTGTGGCACATAGGCCACAAGTTTACGTTGTTTACGGTATGGCTTACCATAGATGGACACACTGCCTGCAATAGGATCTATTATTCCTAAGATAGATTTGATGAGTGTAGATTTTCCTGCACCATTAGGACCTACAATAGCCATCAGGACACCTTCTGGTATTTCAAGATCAATATCCCATAACACAGGCTTATAATTATATGCCACGGTTAGATCGTCTACTCTGATAGCAATTTTTTTTTCTTCCATAGTCAATCTATTTAAGTGCGTCGACTATTGTATTTACATTAGACTTGAACATTCCAATATAGGTTCCCTCTGGTGTTCCTGTGTTGCCAAGAGCGTCACTGTAAAGTGAACCGCCAATAGCTACTTGATGATCCTTAGACTGCACCGCTGCTTGCAGGGCTTCAATGGTTCTTCTAGGCACAGAGCTTTCTACAAAGATGGCCTTCACATCATTATCGATGATAAATTGAGAAAGACGCTGTACATCTTTTACACCCGCCTCCGTGGCGGTTGAAAGTCCTTGAAGGCCTATTACCTGAAAACCATAGTTTTTCCCAAAGTAATTAAAAGCATCATGGGCTGTGACAAGAATTCTTTTGTTAGACGGCAATGTCTCGATGGTGTTTTTAATCTCCGTCTCTAATGCTTCTAATTTTAAGAGATACGCCTGAGCATTTGCTTCATACTGTTTTGTATTCTGAGGATCCTTTCGCGAAAGCGTACGTTCTACTTCATTGACAAACTGTTTAAAGTACTCGATATTGAACCACACATGTGGATCATAATTTGAAGCAAAATAATCTGATCCTATTAGCGATTTCTTATCTAGAATCTCCCCTAGTGGAATTTGCGTAACCTGAGATGCATTCATTTTTTCGAAAACCTCCACAAGTTTTCCTTCTAAATGGAGTCCATTATAAAAAATGACGTCTGCATTTGTAAGTTTTGTCACATCACCGGCACTCGCCTTGTATAAATGCGGATCTACTCCTGCCCCCATTAACCCATTCACATTAATAAGATCTCCACCTACGTTTTGAACAAGATCTGTAATCATAGTGGTGGTAGTTACAATATTTAGTTTACCATTGCTTGTCATATCACCTTTACATCCTAAAATACTTAAGGCGATCATAAGTATTACTACTAATTTTGAAAATTTCATTACTTATTATTTTTGTCTATTCTAAAACTCAATCCAGCACTTACGAGAAGGTCTTGCCCTTTTGTTATACTCTTTCCAATCGTTGCATCTAGCTGTGCTAGGGGTGCAATTGCATAGGTAACCCCTGCATCCCAAAAGTGGTTTGCCCGATTATCTTCTGGAAAGTCACCGTAGATTTCAGCATACAGTCCTATTTTTTCTGTAATCCCATATCCGTAAGCAATCGTATAGATGTAAGCTAGCTCTGGTGAGTCGGCTCCATATTGACCACCAATATTATAGGCAAGTCCAGACTTATCGCTTAATGTGTGATTAAAGGCAAACCGGAAATCTGCACTTGTATATTCTGGCTTATAATCACTACTTGCCGTAAATGGTAAAAACAAATGCCCAATAAGACCTATCTCAGGCCTCCATCCTTGCTCTGGTGCAACACCCAACTTAGCGCCAAAAAGGAGTGGAGAAAAACCATTTAAATTTTCGATTTCTTGATTATTTAGTTCAACCCTTGTATTTTCCAAATTCCATCCCATACGCAACTCAAAATTAGAAGAAAGCCCGTATCGTAGTAGTGTGGTATTGTACCCTACCACCTCTTCTCTAAAACTTCCGTCATCAAAATTTGTAGTATACGCACCTGTTTCGACCTGTAGGCTTGACTTCGGAACCGTTGTAGGCGCCTCTGTAGCATCTGGTCTATCTGTTACGAGACCTACTGGCTGATCTGCTGTTTGTGCTTGAAGCGAAAATGTGATTGTGGTCAGCAATACTGCTATGAGATTTATTTTTTTCATCTAACTTTTAAATTGTGCTTTTAATTAAATTTGTATGTATAAGTTTTCTGCGATTTTTTTTGAAATAAAAAACTGCTCCTTCTTTACTTGAATGACCATGGACCCATCAAAAAATTCGCGTCCTAGGACTTTAATTTTTGAACCGATAGCGATGTTGCGCTTGTCTAAAAATTGTAAAAATTGAGCAGAAGTCTCACGCACACCTACTAGCACTCCTTGATTCCCTTTATCTAACTCAGAGAGCAGCCTTTTATCTGCACTTTTTATATTTCCGTTTTTATCTGGGATAGGATCTCCATGCGGATCATAGTCTGGAAAATCCAGATATTTATCTAATCTGTTGACTAATTCATCAGACTGTACGTGCTCGAGCTGCTCTGCGATATGGTGGACCTCATCCCAGTGAAAATTTAATTTTTCTACCAAAAACACTTCCCAAAGTCTGTGTTTACGAACGATTTGTACCGCAGCGTTACGACCCTCTTCTGAGAGTCGCGCTCCTTTATATTTTTTATAGGAGAGCAGCCCTTTGTCAGCCAATTTTTGCACCATGTCTGTGGCACTGGAGGGTTTGGTTTCCATGGTTTCTGCAATAGCATTTGTACTCACCTCCTTATCATTTTCTCGCTCTAAGTGAAAAATGATTTTAAGATAATTTTCTTCTGACCTTGTATACATAATACGGCAAAAGTAAACCTAAAGAGTGGAATACGGAAAAAATATATTTAGATGAGGCTAAACATTAGTGTTATGAAATTAATTCCCTCATCTTCTCAAACACCATCCCAGTTTCCCAACCACGATATAATAAATAATCTGTAAGTTTTTTACGTTTACGTGGTAGATTTGTTTCTGAGGTGAGTTGTTCATACCGCTTTCGCGAAAGCGTATCAAACACCTCCAAATATTCCTCAGGATCTATCTCCTTCATCGCCATCTTGAGATTATATGCAGAGATGTGACGAGATTTGAGTTCGCGCGTTATGCGATTTCTCCCCCAGCTTTTCTGTCTAAACTTACCTCTGGCAAAGGCTTGCGCAAATCGGGTTTCGTTTAAAAAGTTATGTTCAATAAGATGACCTAAAACAACGTCTATTGCCTCAGGAATCATGCGCATCTCCTTAAGTTTTTGGGATACATCTCGATGACAGCGTTCTTGATACGCACAATAAGCCTCGAGCTTGCGTTTTGCTTCTTCTAAGGTATAAGTTTTTATAGATTGTTGCACTCCACAAATGTAGTTGTTTAGCTCGGTATCCTTTTCGCGGAGGCGCATAAAAAAACCCCATCCTCTAGCGAGAATGGGGTTGTGTGCTAATTTTCAATCTTAATTTCTTTTCCGTTCTGGTCTGTAAAGTTATACTCGAGATAGGTGTATGCATCTCTAGGCATAACTTTTACCCACTTTTTATGTTTTAAATACCATTTTGAACGTATGGATGGAAAGCCTTTTGTTATAAAAGCTGCTACAAAAGGGTGCGCATGGAGGGTCACCTTTTTGTTTCCGTTTTTAAGAATGCGTATGAGTTGTGCCTGAAGTTTTTCGACAATAACAATAGGAGCTTCTATCTCCTCGTTGCCTCCGTTAGGGTTTTCCTCACGGGTCTTAATATTCATTTCTGGGCGCACTCGTTGTCTAGTGATCTGGATCAATCCAAATTTACTAGGCGGTAATATTTTGTGTTTTGCACGATCATCTTTCATCTCTTCTTTGAGATGATTAAAAAGCTTGCGTCTGTTTTCAGCTTTATTCATATCTATAAAATCTACGACAATAATTCCTCCCATATCACGGAGGCTTAGTTGACGAGCCATTTCTGTAGCGGCAATCATATTTACTTCTAGCGCCGTGTCTTCCTGACTCTTTGCTTTATTTGATCTGTTACCACTATTAACATCCACCACGTGAAGGGCTTCTGTATGCTCAATAACTAAATAAGCGCCACGGCTCATAGAGACCGTTTTACCAAAAGAGGTTTTAATCTGTCTCTCGATACCAAATTTTTCAAAAATAGGTAACTGGCTGTCGTATAGCTTTACGATATTTTCCTTATGAGGAGCAATCTCGCTGAGATAATCTTTAATTTGATAATAGAGCGTTTCATCATCTACGGTAATACTGGTAAAGCTATCGTTAAATATATCTCTAAGGATAGACGATGCTCTATTCATTTCTCCAAGTACTTTGCTAGGATGATGTGCTCCTGGAATTTTTTTGCTCATAGTGATCCACTTGTCCACTAAATTTTGCAAGTCCTTATCTAGTTCTGCTACTTTTACTCCTTGAGCTACGGTACGTACAATAACACCAAAACCTTTAGGTCGTATGCTGGTGACTAATCGCTTAAGACGCGCTTTTTCTTCTTTACTTTCTATCTTTTGAGAGATAGAGATACGGTCAGAAAAAGGCACGAGAACAATATATCTACCAGCAATGGACAGCTCGCTACTGATGCGAGGCCCTTTGGTAGAGATAGGTTCTTTTGCGATTTGTACAAGTACTGATTGCTTAGACTTTAGAACATCGGCAATTTTACCGTTTTTGTCTATGTCTTTTTCAAAAGTAAAATTCTGTAAGGAATAGTCTTTTAATTTACCTGTGCTTACACTTTTAATGTATTTCTGAAGCGTGGGCAGTTTAGGCCCAAGATCGTGGTAATGTAAGAATGCATCTTTCTCATAACCTACATTTACAAATGCAGCATTAAGTCCAGATACGGCTTTACGTACGTTTGCGATATAAATATCACCTACGTTAAACTTATTTCCATCTTCTTCTTTGTGAAGTTCAATAAGTTTTCCATCTTTTAGTAAGGCAAAATCAACTACGGAGGAACTAGATCGTATGATCAATTCTTTATTCACGGTGTAGTAATTTTATTCCCAATGTATTATTAGGAATGGTTGATAATTCTAATTTATCACAGGTGTGTATTGTATGCGGTATGCATACGGTTTGTGATAAATACGGGGCAGCTTGTAACTCCCCAAGGTTTTTGGGATTACAGGTACTGCAATGTCAAAGAACTATAATAACACCTCTCTAGATAGAGAGGTGTTAAAAAGAAAAAGTAGTCTACCGACTACTTTTTCTTTTTGTGGCGATTTGCTCTACGTCTTTTCTTACGCTTGTGCGTCGCTACCTTGTGTCTTTTTCTTTTTTTACCACTTGGCATAAAAATGAGTGTTTTAAATTATTTATTAGTCTACGCTAACGTTCGTTTTTACGCCTTCTACAAAAACTTTAGCAGGCTTGAACGCTGGAATATTATGTGCTGGTATTTTGATAGTCGTATTCTTTGAAATATTTCTACCAGTTTTCTCTGCTCTAGTTTTGATAATAAAGCTACCGAATCCTCTTAAGTACACGTTATCTCCACCTTCTAAAGAAGTTTTTACTTCTTCCATAAAAGATTCGATAGTCGCTTGTACATCGTTCTTTTCGATACCTAGTTTCTCAGAAACCTTCGCTACGATATCAGCTTTCGTCATAATGTCAAATATTTAGGGGGTTAAAAATTCAAGATTGCAAATATAGGCATTATAATTCCAAAGAATCAAACATAATCTTTTAAAAAATAGATAGATAACATCTAGTTTTGCTTAAAACAAAAAACAATAGTGTCTTTTTCTAACAAACTCATTACGTGGTACCTACAGCACAAACGAGATATGCCGTGGCGCCAAACGACGGATCCATATAAGATTTGGCTCTCAGAAATCATCCTTCAACAAACGCGAGTTGCGCAAGGTTTACCCTATTATAATGTGTTCACGGAGACCTTTCCCACCGTACAAGATCTAGCCGCAGCTAGTGAGGAAGAAGTCCTTAAATTATGGCAAGGACTGGGCTACTATTCACGAGGTCGAAACTTGCATTATTCGGCTAAGATGATTGTCAATGAAATGGGCGGTACATTTCCAAATACGTACTCCGAAATCATAACATTAAAAGGAATAGGAGATTACACGGCAAGTGCTATTGCAAGTATTTGCTTTAATGAACCTACAGCAGTTGTAGATGGCAATGTATACAGAGTACTTTCTAGGGTTTTCGGGATTGACACCCCTATTAACAGTACGGAAGGAATTAAAGAATTTAAATCGCTTGCACAGCAACTTATTGATAAGCGAAGACCCGCAGATTTTAATCAAGCAATTATGGAATTTGGAGCCATTCAATGCAAACCTCAAAATCCATACTGTTTACACTGTATTTATAATGATCGCTGTCTGGCGCTTCAAAAAAATAGCATCTCCCAGTTGCCTGTAAAATTAAAAAAGACAAAAGTTAGAAATCGCCATCTCAATTACCTCGTCTTCAAATCAAAGAAACAAGAAACTATATTACAACAGCGTAAAGGGAAAGGCATCTGGCAGGGGCTCTATGAATTTCCAGTTATAGAAACAGATCATTTTGTGGATGAGAAAGAAGAAGTACGCTTTCGCGAAAGCGTAACCACGTCTACACATCTCAAAAATCTCAATGGATATAAAATTGTAAGGTATAATGACAAACCCGTCATTCACAAATTATCACACCAGCATCTCCATACAACTTTTTGGATTGTAGACGTTGAAACACTTAAGGGAGACGGCATCGAAATAAACACTATTAAAGACTATCCAGTTCCTGTGCTTATAGGCAACTTTATAGACACATTTTTTGAGAGTAATTAACAAAGAATTTATTGAGTTTCATTTTTACAGATGTGCAAAATCTTTTACATTTATACAAAAGCATAACCCACTCACATCTGAGAATTTACTACATTTGAAACTATGGCAGGAACAATTAATAAAGTGATTCTTATAGGTCACACTGGAGATGATGTAAAGATGAACTACTTTGAAGGAGGTGGCTCTATAGGTAGATTCCCGCTAGCGACAAACGAGGAGTATGTAAATCGGACAACAGGTGAGCGTGTAAGTAATACAGAATGGCACAATATTGTGGTGCGCAATAAAGCCGCAGAGATCTGTGAAAAATATTTGAAAAAAGGAGATAAGGTTTACATAGAAGGACGTCTTAAAACTAGAAAGTGGACAGATGACAAAGGGATGGATCGCTATAGCACAGAGATACAATGTCAAGAGTTTACCTTTCTTTCACCTAAAGGTGATACTCCTACACAGCCTGGCAATCAAAATAGTTACCAAGCTGCACAACCTAAACCTCAAGCACAACCGTATAATCCAGATCAACCCTCTCAACCGGCTACACCTACTAGCAATACTGAGGATGTAGATGATTTACCATTTTAAATTAAAACAAAAAGCCCTTGGACCCAGATCCTGAACCCTTATTCATATTTTTTCTTGCTTTTGATACTGCGAGCTTATTCACGCTTGTTACACTTATTTTCTTACTAATATGCTCTGCCCTTATCAGTGGTGCAGAGGTTGCTTTCTTTTCCTTATCCCCTAACGATCTGATTGAAACTGAAGGACAAATTGCAGATCGTAAGATGCTTGTGGTTAAAAAGCTGTTGAGCAAGCCTAAAAAATTACTTGCCACTATACTTGTTGCAAATAATGCCATCAACATTGCGATTGTATTACTTTTTGCCAGTCTTGGTGAGGTCATATTTGCAAACATCACACAGATTATTTTTGGTGTAGAAGTTCGCTTTTTACTAGAGGTGGTTCTCATAACATTTTTGATTTTACTTTTTGGAGAAATTTTACCTAAAGTCTACGCAATCAGGAATAATAAAAAATTTGCCACTCTTATGGCGTATCCCCTTAGAGTAATGGATGTTTTATTTACGCCTCTAAGTGGCCCCATGAGACATGCCACCTTATGGATTCAAGATAAGCTTGGGGAACAAAAAACAAGCTTTAATGTAGATCAGCTCTCACAAGCGTTAGAGCTTACAAGTGAAGAAGACACTACTAAAGAAGAGCAAAAAATTTTACAAGGCATTATATCTTTTGGCAATACAGACACCAAGCAAGTCATGCGCCCTCGTATGGATCTTTTTGCACTTAACAAAGAAGATAGCTACGCTACAGTACTTCCTCTAATCACTAAAAATGGATTTTCTCGTATTCCAGTTTTTGAAGATAATATTGATACTATTATTGGTATATTATATATTAAGGATCTACTACCCCATCTCAATAAAAAAGAATTTGACTGGGCAAAATTAATCCGTGAACCTTATTTCGTTCCCGAAAACAAAAAGCTAGATGATTTACTGGCAGAGTTTAAGGAGAAAAAAAACCACCTCGCCATTGTGGTAGATGAGTATGGAGGTACGAGCGGACTCATATCTCTTGAAGATATTATTGAAGAAATTGTAGGTGATATTTCGGATGAATTTGACGATGAAAATATTATCTATTCTAAACTTGATGATAACAATTGGGTATTTGATGGTAAAACCTCACTCAAGGATTTCTATAGAATTGTCAAAGTCGCAGATGAAGCTGCCTTTGAGAACAAAAAAGGAGAAGCCGAAACAATAGCTGGCTTTGTACTAGAAATCTCAGGTGGCTTCCCTCGAAAAAATGAAATACTAAATTTTGAGCATTACGCGTTTACCATAGAAGCTATTGACAAAAAGCGTATCAAACAACTTAAATTTACGATTGTATCTTGAGAATTTTAATTAGCGTTTTACTTTTATTTACTTTTTACAGTTTTACCTCCTGTGGGGGTGATACGTTACCAAAACCTAAAAGCCAACTGAGCCTCTCCTACCCTACACCTACCTATGAAAAAGCAGCTGCCATTTGCGCCTACTCTTTTGATAAAAATGAATTAAGCAATTTAAAACTCAAAGAAAACTGCGCCGCCACAGTTGAGTATCCCAGTCTTAACGGTAGTATCTTTCTAACCTATCGTAAGGTAGATGATAATATTGATCTATTACTTAATGATGCTCAAAAACTTACCTATGAGCATGTGCGTAAGGCAGATGATATTATAGAAGAAAAATATGTGAATGAAGCTCAAAATGCCTACGGCATGTTTTACGACGTAAAAGGAAATGCAGCTTCTCAATCCCAATTTTATATTACAGATAGCATAAACCACTTCCTTACAGGGTCTATCTATTTTAATACAAAACCTAACTACGATAGTATCTATCCCGCTGCTGTCTATCTCAAAAACGACATTCGTCATTTGATGGAAACTATTGCTTGGAAAAACGACCAGTAGATCGTGACTGTTCATTCCATTATCAGGACGTACGTGTTTCAAATTTTTAAGCTACTTCCACGCATTTAGCACGCGATCTTCTCGGGAGATTTAGATCCCCATAAATAATTGTAAATTTGCCCTCTTAAAACTGAGAGCTATTCCGCTTTCGCGAAAGCGTAACCACAATATATTCCTAATGAAATACCACTTTAACGAGATTGAAGCCAAATGGCAAAAATACTGGGCAGACAAAGGTACTTTTCATGCGTCAAACGACAGTGAAAAACCTAAATATTATGTGCTCGATATGTTTCCTTACCCCTCTGGCGCGGGACTTCACGTAGGGCATCCACTTGGGTATATCGCCAGTGATGTGTATGCTCGTTATAAGCGATTAAAGGGTTTTAATGTCCTTCATCCTCAAGGATATGATTCTTTTGGTCTCCCTGCAGAGCAATATGCCATACAGACGGGACAGCATCCTGCTGTTACCACAAAAGTGAATATAGAAGGTGGTGTAGACAATCAAGGCAATGAGATTGCGGGCTATCGCCAGCAATTAGACAAAATAGGTTTCTCTTTTGACTGGAGTCGTGAGGTACGCACGTCAGATCCCGCATATTACAAATGGACGCAGTGGATTTTTACCGAGCTGTTTAACTCTTGGTACAACTATGATACAAATAAAGCAGAGCAGATAGATACGTTAGTTTCCGCTTTCGCGAAAGAAGGAAACAGCCAGATAAATGCCGCTTGTGATGAAGGTATTAGCTCCATTTACAGCTGCAGAGTGGACAAACTTCACAGAAAAAGAACAACAAGACATATTATTACAATACAGACTCACCTACCTTGCCGAAACTGAAGTGAACTGGTGCCCAGCATTAGGAACAGTTTTAGCCAATGATGAAATTGTAAATGGCGTTTCTGAGCGTGGTGGTCACACCGTTGTACGTAAGAAAATGACACAATGGTCTATGCGTATCTCTGCCTATGCAGAACGTTTATTGCAAGGACTAGAAACCATTGATTGGAGTGATTCCATTAAAGAAACACAACGCAACTGGATTGGCAAATCTGTAGGAGCGACGGTTTCGTTCCAATTGAAAGATCATGTAAGAAAAGGTTAGACGTCTTTACCACACGACCTGATACTATCTTTGGAGTTTCCTTCATGACACTAGCTCCAGAGCTAGACCTTGTTCAGGAAATTACGACTCCAGCACAAAAAGCAGAAGTTGATTCATACATTGAGGCTACGGCAAAACGTTCTGAGCGTGATCGTATGGCAGACGTAAAAACTATTTCTGGTGCTTTTACAGGAGCCTATGCAGAGCATCCTTTTACTAAAGAACCTATTCCTATTTGGATAGGTGATTATGTATTGGCTGGATATGGTACTGGAGCCGTAATGGCTGTACCATGTGGTGATCAGCGTGATTATGATTTTGCAAAGCATTTTGGAATTCCGATTCCGAATGTTTTTGAAGGCGTTGATATTTCTGAAGAGGCCTATGCTGATAAAGAGGGTACTGTAATTGCTAACTCTGACTTTCTAAACGGATTAAAATACAAGAAGGCGGTAAAATTGGCAATTTACGAGCTTGAGAAAATGGGTGCAGGATCTGGTAAAACAAACTATCGCTTACGTGATGCTGTTTTTAGCCGTCAACGTTATTGGGGAGAGCCGTTTCCTGTATACTACAACAACGGAATTCCAAAAATGATTGAGGTGGAGCATTTACCCATCCATTTACCAGAAGTAGAAAAATACCTCCCTACAGAAGAAGGAGAGCCACCACTAGGCCGCGCCGATGTTTGGGCGTGGGATACTTCAAAAAATGAAGTGGTAGCTAACGATTTGATTGATGACAAAACAGTCTTCCCTTTAGAATTGAACACCATGCCAGGTTGGGCAGGTAGTAGTTGGTATTTCTTTAGATATATGGAGAAAGCACAACGCGATCAAGTATTTGCGAGTAAGGAAGCATTAGACTACTGGGGCAATGTAGATTTATATATAGGAGGTTCTGAGCATGGAACAGGTCACTTGTTGTATTCTCGCTTTTGGGTAAAGTTCTTAAAGGACAGAGGTTATGTAGGTGTAGAAGAACCTTTCCAAAAAATGATCAACCAGGGGATGATCTTGGGGACGAGTGCTTTTGTTTATCGCGAGGAGCAAACGAAGAAATTTTTACCATACGGCAACATTGAAAACAAAAATGTACAGCCCATTCACGCACCAGTAGAGTTTATTAATTCCTCTGATGAGTTAGATGTAGAGGCATTTAAAACCTGGCGACCAGAATTTAAGAATGCTGAGTTTATTCTAGAAGACGGCGTTTACAAAGTAGGTCGCGAGGTCGAAAAGATGTCTAAGTCCAAATACAACGTGGTCAATCCAGATGAAATCTGCGAGCAGTACGGAGCAGATACGTTGCGTATGTATGAGATGTTTTTAGGTCCGCTGGAGCAAGCTAAACCTTGGAACACGGCGGGTATTACCGGTGTACATAGTTTCTTAAAGAAATTTTGGAAACTCTATCACAACTACATACCACAAGACAAAAAAGAGGAAACTGGAAATGTCTCTCAAGAAGATGCGCAGTTTTATATTTCTGAAGCTGGTGCTAGCAAAGAGAGCTTAAAGACGCTTCACAAAACCATCAAAAAAGTTGAAGAAGACATTGAAAATTTCTCTTTCAACACTTCTGTCTCTACGTTTATGATTGCTGTAAATGAGCTTAGTGCTCAAAAATGTACTTCTCGCGAAGTTCTAGAGCCGCTAGCCATTTTGATTGCTCCGTATGCACCACACATCGCAGAGGAGTTATGGAATAAACTAGGGCATGCAGAAAGTATTTCTGAAGCTACTTTTCCAAAATTTGATGCAAGTCATTTGGTTGAAAGTTCAAAAAACTATCCTATTTCATTTAACGGAAAGATGAAGTTCACCTTAGAATTGCCTTTAAACATGACTAAGGATGAGATTGAAAAAACCGTCATGGCGCACGAAAAAACACAAATGTATTTGAATGGTCGTGAACCTAAAAAAGTGATTATCGTACCTGGTAAGATTGTAAATATTGTGGGGTAATTTAAGTTGACTTTATAAAATATTTGTAGGGGTTATATAATGCTTTGACAAACGCTCAATTTATTTCAGAACACCTAAAAATTTGCTATGACAGAAATAGACGGTATAGAAATTATAGGTCTTGTGGCAGCAACGCTTACTACCGCAGCGTTTTTACCTCAGGTGTATCAAACTTGGAAGACTAAAGATGTCTCAGGACTTAACTTACCTATGCTTGCGATGTTTTTTATCGGAGTGAGTCTTTGGTTTATTTATGGTATTTACAAAGAGAGTCTCGCGCTCCTCCTCGCAAACGGAATTACCATATTTTCTGTTTTCCTATTAATGCTATTTAAAATCAGATACTCCAAGAAGTAACTATTTCTATAGTGCATATTTTAAAGAGGCCTTTGCAACACCTATAAACTTTAGGATAACTTTTACAGTATACTTTGTAACTTTAGACAACAAAAACAAAGAATAATATGTTAGGAGGATATATGGGTTACTACATTGTAGTAGGAGCCATCGCATTAGTAAGCTGGTTAGTAAGTAACAAGCTTAAAAGTAAATTTAAGCACTACTCAAATGTACATTTACAAAACGGCATGTCTGGTGCAGAGATTGCCCAGAAAATGCTCGCAGATAATAACATTACAGATGTAAGGGTTATTTCTACCCCAGGAAGATTGACAGATCACTATAATCCAAAGGATAAAACGGTTAATTTAAGCGAGGCCGTTTACAACCAGCGTAATGCGGCGGCGGCGGCGGTTGCAGCTCATGAGGTTGGTCACGCTGTACAACACGCCACGGCGTACAGCTGGTTAACCATGCGTTCAAAATTAGTCCCTGTGGTAGGAATTGCTTCAAAATTTAGCATGTGGGTTATCATTGGAGGTATTGCCCTTATGCAAACTACTAAAATGGGGGGTGCACTAGCTTTTATAGGTTTGGGCCTATATGCACTTACCACCATCTTTACTTTTATTACGTTACCCGTAGAATATGATGCAAGTAATAGAGCGCTTAAATGGTTAAAAACTGAAAATATGTTAACTCCGCAAGAATATGATGGTGCAGAAGATTCCCTTAAATGGGCAGCACGTACGTATCTTGTTGCAGCGATAGGTTCACTGGCTACTTTACTTTATTTTGCATTGCAGGTTTTAGGTAGTAGAAGATAAAGGAATTAAAAATCGCAATAATATTTGCGTGAGGGATAGAGCGGTTACCCCGCAGTAGCGAAGGTGGTTGCGTATCTCGACTAGAGGTCGAGAGAGATCGAAACCTCCGTAGCTACGAGGAGTAGTAGCGAAAGCCCGACCCTTGTGGTCACGCCCAAGACACTTGTATAACCTGCCACAATGGCGCAATAGGCAAAGGTGATATGCGGTATGTAAGGTTTGGATTAATTATTGACTAAATTTGTATTATAAACAGAAAATAACTCATTAAAAATATATAGTTATGGCATTAGAAATTACAGATGCAACATTTGAAGAGCAAGTATTAAAAAGCGATAAGCCAGTATTAGTAGACTTTTGGGCTGCTTGGTGTGGACCTTGTCGTATGGTAGGACCCGTAATTGAAGAAATTGCAGGTGAATATGAAGGTAAAGCAGTAGTAGGAAAAGTAGACGTTGATGCAAATCAAGAGTTTGCTGCAAAATATGGTGTACGTAACATCCCTACCGTATTAATGTTTAAAGACGGTGAAGTAGTAGGCCGCCAAGTAGGTGTTGCACCTAAGGCGACATATACTGAAGCTATTGACGGTCTATTATAGAACTTGTACACTTATAAGATTTTCAAAAAGGTTTGGCACTGTGCTGAGCCTTTTTGTATTTTTAACTGTCTGAAGGGTGACGTTCGCTTTCGCGAAAAATGTAGCTAGCACACCAAAGAATTTAAATACACAGACTTATAAATTCGGTACTGCAAAAGTATTATTTTACCGCATGTTAATTTTAATATAACCCCCTATTTGGGAAGATGTATGGAAAAGAAACAAAAAGTTACAAGACGCAATAGACAATCAATTGCTTACCGATAGAAAAATTTTCCTTTGGGGAATGGTAGATGACAAGAGTGCAAAGCACGTGATTGATCGACTACTGTATCTAGATGCACAAGGATCATGATGAGATTCAATTATTTATAAACAGCCCTGGAGGTTATGTAACTGCTGGGTTTTCTATGTACGACACCATTAAATCTATAAAAAGTCCTGTATCAACTATTTGTACAGGTCTTGCTGCAAGCATGGGATCTATTTTGCTCTCTGTAGGAGAAAAAGGACGTAGGTTTATACAACCACACGCACGTGTTATGATACACCAACCTTCTGGAGGTGCTCGTGGACAAGCGTCTGATATTGAAATAACCGCACAAGAAATTGTCAAGACAAAAGAACTAAGCGCTCAAATTCTTGCAGACAACTGTGGTCAAGATTTTGAAAAAATAATGAAAGACTTCCAGCGTGATCACTGGATGGGCGCAGAGGAGTCTGTAGCATACGGTATTGTAGATGGGGTTTATGGAGGGTAATCTCATTACCATTTGAACCAATTTTTTAAGCATCACTTAAAACTGGTTACCACCCTTAATGATAACAGTAACAAAAAAGTGCGGAATAATCTCCGCACTTTTTTGTTATCTAAGAAAACTACTATCTTACATTTCAAATCTCTAGACAATGGACATCACCTCAGAATTACATAAAACCTCAGGATTTGGCAATCTTGAATTACTTGCTAGGCAGGTTGTAGAAGGTTTCATATCTGGGATGCATAAGAGTCCATTTCACGGTTTCTCTGCAGAGTTTGCAGAACATAAGATCTATAACCCTGGAGAAAGCACAAAGCACATAGACTGGAAGCTCTACGCAAAGACAGATCGTCTTTATACAAAGCGTTATGAGGAAGAAACCAACCTGCGCTGTCATCTGATTCTAGATAACAGTAGTTCTATGCATTATCCTGCAGTGCGTGAATACAGTGTGAGTAATCTCAACAAAATTGGGTTCTCTGCGCTGGCCAGCGCTGCCATCATGAATCTCATGAAAAAACAGCGTGATGCTGTTGGGATGAGTATTTACAGTGAAGATTATGACTTCTATACAGGAGAAAAAGGAAGTGATAGACATCATCATATGTTGTTAGATCAATTAAATGGTATTTTAGATCCCGCTTTTGCAAAAGCGTCAAAACAAACAGCTACCTACAAACATTTACACCTCATCGCCGAAAAACTTAAGAGACGCTCGTTAGTTTTTCTATTTTCTGATATGTTGCAAGAGGATGTGCAACAGGAAGAATTATTTGAAGCATTACAACATTTAAAATACAATAAGCACGAAGTAATTCTTTTTCACACCTATAGTCAAGAAAAGGAATATCATTTTAATTTTACTAATAGTCCGCGGAAATTTGTGGATGTAGAAAGTGGTGAATCTATCAATTTATATGCAGATAGTATACGAGATATTTATAAAAGTGCCGTGGGAACCTATTTTAAAAACTTACAATTACGTTGTGCACAAAATAAAATAAAGTATGTTCCCGCAGTGATTGAAAAAGGTTTTGTCCCTATTCTCACCTCTTTTTTAGTAGCAAGACAAAAATTTCTATAAATATTTTATTTTTTTGTTTGCGCAATTAAAAAGACAATGTATATTTGCACCCGCAACGAAGCAAAGCGAGTTGTTCTCTAAGTTTTAGAGTTGAAATATTGAAAACATTAAGACAACCTGCAAGTCTATAACATAAGGGGAACGGTCTGGTAGTTCAGCTGGTTAGAATATCTGCCTGTCACGCAGGGGGTCGCGGGTTCGAGTCCCGTCCAGACCGCAACAAAAGCTCACAGTCCGTGGGCTTTTTTGGTTTAAAGAAGCAATTAATTGCTTACTTTTATGATGTTGTGTTGGCCACGTCACACGTGGTATGGATTTGTAGTTGAATCCGGTGAGAAGCTTTTCCTGTTTGGAAAGGCTTTTTTTGTTTTAGAATGCTATCTATCCTCATAAATCATCAGTCATTAAATATTAATCGGCACTTCTTAAAATTTACCGTCTATTGGGTATTTTATTATGTACTATAAATTTTTAGGTTTACTACTGAACTTAATATTCATTTCAAAAACCATAACATTATGAAAAATTTCTTAATGATTTTTATGCTCCTTTTCACAAGCCTTCTTATGGCTCAAATTGGACCCGAGACTAAAACAAATCCCGAAAGTGGAAAAAAAACATGGTATCTAACCAACTCTTCGCAAGTAAAAGCAAAAGTTGAATTAAAAAAAACAGTCTATTATTGTGATGGGAGCTCAAAAACATACACATCTACAAAAACAGCTTATCCAGGAAAAGATCTTTATCTAGACGTTTACCACAAGGTTTGCTTTTCTGATGGCAAAAAAGGGTATAATGAATATGCTGCGCTTTCTGTAAAGAAAATGGAATAGCTTCTAAAAGTTCTCTTTAATGAGAGACAGAAGTTTCTATTTTAGATAGAACTATATCCTACAAATAAGCCTCAAATCGGGTTGAGCTATATAGTTTGTAAAAATTCTACTCATTAAGATAATGGTAACATAGTCTTACAATTTTATAGGGAGCTTTATAAACCTTTGTGTTATTACTTTGTAACATCTCATATTATGAGACCAATATGAAAAATTAACCAAAAAAAACAGTATGAAAATTCAAGCATATTTAGCTTTTTCGGGAGCATGTGAACAAGCATTTAACTTCTATAAAAACCTATTTGGAGGTTCTCTTCAGAATAAGGAAACATGGGAAGGAAAAGGACAAGACATCCCAGAACATTACAGAGATAAAATACAGCATATTGAACTAAAGGGCTCCGGAATCCATTTTATGGGGTATGATGCTTCTCCTGATACACCTATAAATAGTGGCAGTAACATATGTATGAGCATTGATCTAGACTCAGAACAAAAAGCAGACGAAATTTTTAATGCATTATCGAAATCTGGTACGATACACACACCTATGCAAAAATCAAGCTGGGGAGAATACTATGGACGCTGCTCAGACCAGTTTGATATTATGTGGATGATCAACGCCAAGTAGAATATAGTACTATGTTGTCTTAGCAAAGGCAATTTTCAATAAGAATCTGATCCAGTAAAGCTAGCTTTACTGGATTTTTTTTGTTTCAAATAATGGGACAGTATCGTTTACATATACTAAGCAAGACGACAGCTTATAACCTCATACTGTTGCCCGCCACCTAAGTACTGCAATCCAAAACTTTTAGATTCCAGATTTACTCATCTTCTTATTACTATACTACAAAACGCTCACTACAGCTAATTATTTTTCTATATAACAGCTGGTTAATGCCGAATGTAGATAAGTTGAATCCCAAATTGAATAAAGCGCATTGAGTACTTTAAGTATAAAGGGAAGAATATACAATTGTTCAGGAAAAACCGCTATGTTGCCCCTTGCTTATTGACCGCATCTTTGTAGTATAATTAAAACAATATAAATCATGAAAACTAAAAACATCTCAATTTTTAATCTCATAGCCATTTTTACAAAATCTCAAAAGGTTATACAAAATAAAATTGCCAAGCTTGCTCATTGCGAAAAACATTTTCATCACGATTATTATTGCGATAGTGAGAAGCCATTTATATCAATTCATTAATAAATTTAAAATAATATTATGAGCACAATTAATGTACCTAAAAGAGAAGAAGTAAACGCTACAAACCAAGCGATATTTGATAACTTAGAAAAGTCACTAGGCTTTGTTCCAAATTTATTTGCAACCTATGCACATTCAAACAACGCGCTGAAAAATTATTTAGATTTCTCTAATGCCAAAACTTCGCTTAAAGCGAAAGAAAAAGAGGTGGTCAACCTTGTAGTAAGCCAAGTGAATAACTGTGAGTACTGTCTAGCAGCGCACACGGCGATCGGAAAAATGAATGGGTTTTCAGAGGAGCAGATAATAGAGCTTAGAGCTGGAGAAGCATCGTTTGATACAAAGTTAGACGCTTTAGCAAAGTTAGCCCAGAACGTTACGAAAAGCCGCGGTAACACCAATCCACAAATTCTCGAAAACTTTTTTAATGCAGGGTGGACTAAGGAAAATTTAATTGACACGATATCCCTAGTGGGTGACAAGACTATTTCAAATTATATACACAATACGACTAAGGTTCCCGTAGATTTTCCAGAAGTGAATTCTTTAAAAAATTCCCCCGTATAAGTACTCCAAACTAAGCGTATTATGAGCAGTCCATCGCAACGGACTGCTCTTTCTAAATATAATTATCGCTAAAATTACCATTGACAATTATATGAGAAAATATGTTGTTTTCTTATTACTATAAAATGACCGCCCTCTATACACCCTCTTAGCAAGTTAGATAGTACTCTAGAACAAGCGGCTCGATGAACTACTATTTTTAAAGGGAATAATATATAATAGGATATGAATTATCTCTATTCCTTTCACTTCCTCATTAAAATATCTTTGAACTCATAATTTAAAACCATAAAAGATGAGAACTCTACTTACAACTATTACTTTTTTGATATTTGCAACATTTAGCTATTCACAAACCTATATTGCAGCAAACACTTCTCAACTTATAGATTACAATAGGGAGTATTATTCTAACACTAAACCTGACCATGCCCGGACTATTACTTTTACAGGAGAAATTTTGCAAAAAACAGATTTTAACTATACCAGATTGCTGGAAGCTTCAGAAAACGCTACCACTACCTATAGTATAGGGAACGAAATATACCGCAAAAAAGAGCTATTGAAAGTATTTAGAAAAGGCGCGAGACGCTCAGAGAATATTGCAGAATTTAAACACTATTTACAAGATAGAAACCCCAAATTTCTGGACCAGCTCTCAGAAAGAGATACAGAAGCAATTTTTGATACATTTAGAGAAGGAACACTTCATGCTTACATAGATAACCTACCAAAACATATATTTTAGATACCGCTTTCGCGAAAGCGCAATAGAATTTAAAGTGAATCTTTGTACTTGTTTTTGTAAGTTCCTGGTGGTGTGCCTACCTGATTTTTAAAAAATTTTGAAAAATGTGCGGGCTCATTAAAACCTAGTTCGTACCCTATTTCTTCTGCAGTCTTATCTGAATAGAACAATAATCGCTTTGCTTCTAAAATAATACGTTCATTTATCATTTTTAGCGGGGTTTTAACACCGGATTTATTAAAAAGGTTGGAAAGCGTTTTAGGAGATTTAAAAAGCATCTCCGCATAGTTAGAAACCTGATGTTTTTCCTTAAAATGTTGTTCTACAAGGATATGGTATTGTCTCACCGTATCAAATTGTGATTTAGAATCATATAGTTCAGGATTTTCCTGCTTAATTAAACGAGTTGCTTTTATGAGCAAACGTTTAAGTATGACCCGCAACATTTCACCTTGTATATGATCTTTAGTCTCAAACTCTTCTTGGAGTATGAAGAACATCATCTCAAAACTTTTAATATCCTTCTCATTAAGTGTAATAATGGGAGGCATAGATGAACCGAAAAATAGAAAGCCGTTGCACGAGACTTCCTCATCATGATCTCTTATGCAATAAAACTCTCTATTAAAAACAATCGCGACAAGACCAGAATTTTTATGAAGTTCCATGATGTTTAATGGAGTACAAAAAACCACCTGATTTTTCTTTACATGCACTTTATAACCATCTAAAATTATATCGGCTGCATTATCTCGAGTCCATAAGATTTTATAAAAACCTTTCCTTTCCAACAAGTCCATAGAGAGTTCACAACTGAAATTGGTCAGCGTAAAATAACTTTCATCTTTTATGCTTTTATAATCTAGTTTCATAGCATTTCTCGGATTGCGGCGGTGCATCTACCTTTAAGTACTACAATATAATTAAACTATTCCACTGGTTATCATCAACAAAAAGTTTTAAAATCAAAAAAGCCTTAACTCTCGTTAAGGCTTTTTACTTACTTGCTCCCCCTCTTGGGCTCGAACCAAGGACCCTCTGATTAACAGTCAGATGCTCTAACCAACTGAGCTAAGGAGGAGTGTTACTTTTTGTAAGCGGATGCAAATATAAATCTTTTTTATTTCTATCAAAATAAAAAAAGTATATTTTTTAAATTTTACTTTAGTTTATTGGAGTACGAATCCAAAGATGATTTGTTTAAACCCTTAAAAGAACACCTACACGATTCTATATCAAATAGCTATATATCAACCTTAGAAACACTGAATCTTTTCCTAATTTTGAGACCACCAACAAATTTTTTATAAAACTTTTTAAGCTACTATGAATAACAAAAGATCTGTCCAAGAAAAAGAAACTAATACGAGTGAAGAGTATATATCCTACACAAGAAAATATAGTTTTTATTATGTTGCGGCGGCAGTAATGATTATAGCAATTTTAGTTTCTCAATATTTTCAAAAAGAACCAAATCCACAAGATTTGTATGCCGCATACTTTCAACCCTTTAAAATTGTTAAGGATTCAATCACCTCTGATCTTCAGAATCAACCTGAATTTGAAACTGCTTTGAAAGCCTATAATTTAAAAGATTATTACACTGCATCGATACAATTTGATCACCTTCTAAGTAATTCGAAAGATGCTCATGTCACATTTTACAATGCAATGAGTCATCTCAACAATGGTGACTTTACTTCAGCACAAGCCATAATGGATAGGCTCAAAAAAGAAAGAAGTAATTACCAAGCTGATTTATATTGGTACAGCGCATTAATTTCATTAAAACAAAGTAATAAGCGAGAAGCCATTATTCAATTAGATAGTCTTAAACTTGTAAATAGTGGCTACAGAAGAAAAGCTTCACAAGCAATTCTAAAACAGCTCACAGAGTAATGATAAAGTCATTTTCATAAGGTATGAAAGCTACTATAAGAATTGTTAGTTAGGAGGCCAGTAAGTGTTCATAAGAAGCTTTTAACTTTGCAATTTTAGGATCAATTACCACACGACAGTACCCTTGCTGTCTATTAGAGTTATAATAATCCTGATGCTCTTGAGTAGCCTCGTAGAAAGTAGGCAATTCAGAAACCTCTGTTACAATAGGATCTTCGTAATACTGCTGTACCCATTTAATTACAGCTTCTGCCTTTAACTGCTGTTCTTCGTCATGATAAAAAATGACAGATCTATATTGCGTCCCACGATCGGCTCCCTGTCTATTTAAAGTGGTAGGATCATGAGTGGTCATAAATACAGCCAGTATTTCCTCATACTTAATCACTGCTGGATCAAAATCAAATTGAATGACTTCTGCATGGCCAGTAAGCCCAGAACATATTTCTCTATAGGTTGGGTGACCTGGCACGGTACCTCCTGCATATCCAGATACTACATTTGTTACACCCTTAAGGCGTTGTACTACCGCTTCTACACACCAGAAGCACCCTGCTCCTAGAGTAGCACTTTGTAAATCATTCATCTTCTTTTAAGTTTGGGTTATCTAATCGATTCCACATTTTGTCTGCTTTTAATTCGAAGGTGCCGGCAAAATCCCAACTACACTCTTCTGGAGAAATTAGGGATAAAAAAGGGTCACCTCCTTTAGTACGATACAAATGATATACCGCGCCTACGATAGGTTCAAAAGAAAATTTTGCTGCATAGATAAGATTGTTATATTCAAATTTCTCCATCATTTTATCATACTTCATTTTTAAGTCTTCATACTCTGCTTTAAAATGGTGATTTACTTTGGAGATATTGGCGTTTTTCCATGTAGTGATATCCTCGGTGACTATCGATGGTGCTCCTACATTTGTTGCATAGGGAGTCAAGGAAGCATCATATATACCTTTACTTTCATTGTATACTACTTGATCTGGTTTTTTCTTTCCCATTGATTTTTTATTTATTCCCGCTTTCGCAAAAGCGAACTAACATCCTCACCTTCTCTTTGAAATCTTATTGTGAGTAATGTGCTTTTGCCTGCTGCATTTAAAACGCGCATCGTCTATCCCAAAATTACGCTTTGCTTCATGCTTTGTAGAACGACCTTGTACTCTCGCTCTCCACATTCTAAAACTACTAGGTTTCATCTCGCGCCTCATAATAGCTATCACCTCCTTTTCTGAAATGCCAAATTGGTACTCGATGGCATCAAAGGTAGTGCGATCTTCCCAAGCCATCTCAATGATTCTGTCTAGTTCTCGGTCTGTAAATTCTTTTTCTAATATCATTTTCATAATCTATCTACTTCTGTTAGTAATTATCTGGATTTTCTATAATAGCTGCTGCACGTTCTATATGCGCCTGCAGTGTGTTTTTTTCCATTTTATCAAGTACACTTAACATCATTCTCATCCTATTATTATTCTCAAAATAAGATCGTTTTTCATTTAAAAAATTCCAGTACAAACTGTTAAAAGGACAGGCATCTTCCCCTGTTTTCTTAGTCACTTTATAGCTACACCCTTTACAATAATTGGACATTTTATTTATGTAGCTACCGCTCGACACATAAGGTTTTGTTGCAATCTTCCCTCCGTCTGCCCATTGTGACATGCCGCGTGTATTTGTTATTTCTACCCATTCAATAGCATCAATATAAATCCCTAAATACCATTGATCCACCTCGGCTGGGTCGCACATGGTGAGCAGTGCATAATTACCGGTTACCATGAGCCGCTGGATATGGTGCGCATATGCATTATCTAAACTGTTAGTAATACTAGATTTAAGACAATTCATTTTTGTCTTAGCTGTCCAATAAAAGTCAGGAAGTTTATTGTGATTTTCTAAGTGGTTCGCTTTCGCGAAAGCGGGCATCTGCATCCAATACATCCCGCGCATGTATTCTCTCCAGCCTAAAATTTGCCTTACAAATCCCTCTACTTGGCTTATATTTATCTCCTCCTTGTTTTTACGCCAATGCGTAATGACATATTCAATCACTTCTTGAGGATCGATTAACTTGCTGTTGAGCGCAAAACTCAACCGACTGTGATACAAATATGGCTGATTGGGGTCCATAGCGTCTTGGTAATCTCCAAAATGTACTAAGAGATGGTCACAAAAATACCGGAGTACAGAGAGCGCATCTTCTCTACTTGTGGGCCAGTTAAAATGCTTGTTTTGTATACGACCTATGGTTTTTACACCACTATCTTCAAGTAATTTTACGATATGCGCTACATCCTTTCTAAACCCTCTCTCGTGCGGGATTAAAGTATCTCCCTTCCATTTATTGCGATTACTATGGTCAAAATTCCATTTGCCTCCTTCTGGTTCTTTTTCATTAATAATCATGATATCATACTCCTTGCGCATCATTCTGTAGAAGTACTCCATCGTATATTGCTTTTTTCCCTTAAAAAATTGAGCTAGATCTGTTCGAGAGGTCATAAAATGCTCTGTATCGTAGTGCTCTGTGGGGATTTTTATGCTGTCGCAAAAACGTTCTAACTCCTCATCTAAGCGGTACTCGTCTGGAAGCTGGTATTCAAATTTGTCAAAGCTGTGAGATTTTATAAGGGTCTCCAAATTTTTTGAGAGCGATTGGGTGTTTTCCTTCGTATCGAGCGTGTAGTAGATTATATGATGCCCACGCTCTTCGAGCCAACTCGCAAACTCTCGCATCGCCACAAAAAAAGCGACCACTTTTTGAATATGATGAGTAACATAGTCTGTCTCTTGGCGCATTTCTGCCATAAAATAATAAACCTCATCATTTTGTTCTGTGTACCAAGAATGCTTGTGATTGAGTTGATCACCCAGTATGAGTCTTAGTTTTTTCATTTAAAAAAGTTCATTTTGCAACCACGATCTTACATACTTGCCATTTTGATCATAGCGATCCTGCTGACTCTTAATATTAAATTTACGGTTTCTAGGGTCATTGCCCACACCTGCATTATACATCCAGTTACCGTAATTGCTGTGCACATCATAATCGATGAGTAAACTTTCAAAATAGGCAGCACCCATGCGCCAGTCTTGCTCTTTTTCTTTTGCAAAGAAGCTAGCCACATTTTGTCTTCCTCTATTAGACATCCATCCCGTTTCTTTAATTTCAATCATGTTAGCATTCACAAAGTCATAGGTTGTCTTGCCATCTATCCAAGTTTGTAATACCGTATTGTCTTGCTTCCAATCATACTCTTTGTTAAGAATACCTTCTTGTTTAAAAATATTACTTCTATGCTTAAGGCTTATATACTTAAAATAATCGCGCCATAAGAGTTCAAATACAAGCCAATAGGTATCTTGATTTTTTACCTCCTCTTGTTCAAATCGCTGTACCTCCCAATAAATTTGTCTTGCAGAAATAGCTCCATTTGCAAGCCATGCGGATAATTTTGAGCTGTAATCTTCTCCAATCAAACCATTACGAGTTTTTTTATAATAGGCCAGCTTTTTGGTATTCCAGAAATAATGGTTTAATCTTTCCCAAGCACTATTTTCTCCTCCTTTCCAAGGAAAAGCGGTACGATGGTCTTGAGTGAAGCTTTCTAACCCAAGATCAGCTAGTGAAGGAATGGTTGTTGGTATGTCTAAAAGATTTAATGACGGCTGCTTCTCGAGTGGATCTCCTAGCTTACGGACACTAGCTTCTTTCTCACATTTTTTCCGAAACTGTGTGAATACAGGGGGAATCTGATCAAAATTTGCAAACGGTAGGTCTTCTGGATGAAATAAGAATTGGTCATAGTAAGTATGATGAGGCACGCTTTCTATCGCACCCTCTACAGCTAAAGTTACTTCATTTTCTTCTGTAGTCCATTCTCTTTGAGAATGCACCTCTGAGATAAAAAAGTCCTTGAGTAATTGGGTGATGTGTTTTTCTGGAAACTCATGATATACAAGCAAGCTTATATTGAGTTTACGCAGATTTTCTTGTAAGTTTTTAACCGTCTCAATAAGAAATTGTGCACGGTATTTTTCTGTCTTCTTAAAGCCGAAATTCCCGATTTGAAATTGTCTAGGATCAAAAAAATAAACCCCAACAACACGCTTGCGAGAGGCAATCGCTTGAGTAAGTGCAATATTATCTTGAGTCCGTAAATTAGTTCGAAACCATACCAGAGCGGTATCCATATATCCTTTTGAGATAAAGATATAGATTGTTTATTCTACAGTCTAAAAGATTAAACAAAGTTTAACCTATTAACTAGGTGTTTAAAATGAAAACTTATTGCACTTGGTGAGCAGGTTTTAATAAATCATTTACTGTTTTAACTGGGTTAAAAGTACTGAGTGGTACTTCTACAAAAACAGTATTCCAGTGGGACATGGCTCCATTCCATAAACCTGGGTGTTCCAACACTTTAATTTTCTGACCGAGGTAACTTTTAGTGGCAATAAATCCTGAATCATAATCTACATAATGAAGTAGGTTAAATTTGTTTCCTCTAAAATCTTTAATTCCGCATACGATATCAACAGGGTTAAAATGCGTTGAATTTTTTAGAATTTGCTGTTGCTCTTTATCATTTGGATTAATTTGAACACTCTCAATAATTTGTAAAGTTTCATCACCATTCTTACCACGCACCCAAAATGGTCCACCGCCAGGTTCACCTTCATTTTTTACCATTCCACAAACGCGAAGTGGCTTATTAAGGTGTTTTTTAAGATTATTAATCTTAGTGGTAATAGACAAATTTTTAAAATCGTCACTAATTCTTTTCTGTAAATCCTTTCTTAAAAAGATTAGAATCTCACCTATTTTTTCCTCAGAGATTACCTCACTTCCCTCTAAATTTCTTAAATAAGAAAATGTTTTTTCTTGTATTTCCATCAACATCCCTCCTAACATTTTTTTATGGAACGCAACCTCATGCTTATACCTATTAACTACTACATTATCAATATTCTTAATAAATATAATATCTGCCTGCTGGTCATTTAAATTATTAATAAGAGCACCATGTCCTCCAGGTCTAAAAAGAAGTTGGCCATTTGCATCCCTAACCAATTCTTCTGCATTAGTGATGGCAACGGTGTCTGTGCTTTTAGATTGATAGGAATAAGATATTTTAAATGTAACGTTAGTCTTTCTTTCTACATAGGATTTTCTTTCTTCAAATTGCTTAGTAAAAGCCTCTTGATGCTCTTTGCTTATAGTAAAATGTAGCGTAGCTACTCCACTATTGCTTGTGTATAAAGCTGCCTCAAAAAGATGCTCTTCAAAAGCCGTTGCTATATGATGTTTATAATTGTGGAATGGGAAAAGACCCTTTGGGATATTGCCAAAGTTCAAAGCATTTTCGTCTAGCATGAATTTAATAAAACGTACTGCTTCAATATCCCTATCACAGTACATTTTTTCATTATATCCTTTCTTGAGAAGTTTCTTTAGATCCTTATAAAATGGGAAATCGGTTAATCCTACAAGGAAAAGACGTAAAGCAGATGCTTTTCTTTTATTGATGTATGCATTAATAGACTCTTGGTCCACATTATAATTCTCTAAAAATTCAAAGAGAAATTTAAACATCCGTGTGGCTGCTCCAGATGCAGGTGTAAATTTCAAAACATCGTACGAGAACCTATTTTCTTCAAATAGTTTGACGTACTCTTCCTTTTTCTCCCGATTCAATACGATTATCCCGTCGCCTTTAATGGCTGGAGCTTGTAAATCAACATAAGGAATTCCTGATTTTAGTGTTTCAAATTGTTCATTTACTTGAACTTCAGAATTTCCTCTAGAACTTATAAATTTTTTATCTTCTTGTGATAGCATCAATTCAGTAATTTATCAATGGCTTTGGTCGCTATATCCATTCGTTTATCTTTACTCCCCTTAGCTAGTACATATTTAAAATGATTCTCCTTTAATTCACTCTTAAAGCACTCAAACATTTCTTTCCTTTTTTCAGGCCTATCTCTTAGATCATCTGCTTCCCAAGGAGTATCTATATAGGTAAGAATATACAAATCATATTGATTTTTAAATGCCATTTTGTTTAATAACGCTGGCGACCAGCCATCATAATAGGCCTCACTATACACTTTGGTGCTAAGTAAATTTGTATCACAAATAACTAGTCCATTTGCTTTCTTTACCGCCTTATTTTCTAAAGTCATTTGCCCCACTGCTATGGGCAATAAGTCTTTTCGTCTACATATTTTTTTTTCAGTATCCCAAAGATTCTGCAAGTATTCTCTAGCAAACTCTGGTACAAGTGGCGCGTTATAATGTGTGGCAAGCTTTCGCGAAAGCGTACTTTTCCCACTGCTCTCTGGACCAAAAAGACATACTCTTATGCAATTACTATCGATTTGTCTAAGTTCCTCTTCCATTCTAAATATCCATAAACTGCAATAATCGTAAGTGCCAAATATAATATACTACTAAAGGTTAATCCCTTGTAAAAATACAATGGCACAGTAATAATATCTCCTATAATCCAATATATCCAGTTCTCAATTTTTCGCCTGGCCATGAGCCACATCCCAACAAAGAAAATCCCTGTAGTGAGCATGTCTATGTATGAAACCCAAGATTCTATTTTATTAAAAAATAGGTAGACTGCATACACAAACAAAACCGTCGCTATAAAAATACCTATAGATATAAAATGTTCCTTTATTGTGGTGGTAGTAATTGGAGTTACCTTATCTCCATCAACGCTACGTGTCCAAACATACCAGCCGTAAACGCTCATAATGAAGTAATAAGCATTAATCATCATATCACCTAGCAATCCCCACTTCAAAAGTAAGTACACAAATATAGCCGTGCACACCATGCCTGTAGGAAATACAAGGACATTGTTTTTTTTAGAATACCATACGGAGGCGATCGTAAAAAAAGCAGCAATAATTTCTAATACAATGTCAACAATAGCATAGCCTGCATATTGCCCAAAGAGAAAATCAAAAATCTGGGACATAGTCAGATCGGTCTGTCTTTACAATTTTCATATAAAATAGTCCTCTATCTATTTCACCTAAGCTTTCTTCCATGGCTTGCGTGAGGAAACTCATTAATTCTTTATACTCACCATATATCTGTGTTGACAATGGATTTTCAACAAGTTCAAAATCACTGGTACGTAGCTTTTTGATAAAATTTTGTATCGGTTTTTCAAATTGATCCCGAAGTGGTGTAAATGTGAGTTCTACTGATATTTTCATTTTTTTATTTTAAAAAGGTTAGTCCTTATACACGTGCAATACAGCACCCATTCCATAATTTACAAATCCCATTTTTACAAGATTAGAATTCACATTATAAGTTCGATCAAAAACCTGCCATTGTTTTTCATTAAAAAACACGCGACGTACAAAGGTTTTTTGGTTAGGAAGCTTGTTTGTGAATGGCAACAAGGGTCTAAAGGTCACAGATACTTTTTGCATCCCTCTAGGGGTCTCAATTTCGTTATACTTTTTAGTTTGTATCAATTTTCCCTGAGGATCTGCATACCCTAAAACTTGTATTGATGCGAAAATCCCATTTTCTGGGATAAAGATTTGATGCTCGTCAATATCCAACTCAAAAGTCTCATCATTTTTTTCGCTTACGCGAAAAACAATCTCCTTGTGCACCATAGCCTTTCCAGGTAAACCATTATCATTTTTGTAAAACTGAATTCTAAAGAGTGTTGAAAACTTTAAATTTCCTTTTTTACGAAACTCTTTTTCAGAATTAATCGGAATTTGAAGCTGAGCTATCTTAGTAGATTTTCCTTCTTCTCTTTCAAAAAATACTGCCACCTCACTTTCAACGGTGGGCAGCCAACTTGTAAAGTACTCTGTGTGTGTGGTTTCTCTGCGTTTTACTTTTTTAAATTTTCCTCTTCTCTCCGCTATCAAAATCACCTCCTCTAGTTCGCTAGCTTCTGGAGCTAAAAAAAGTTTTGTGAGTAACGAATTTGTGGGGAAAGCTTTTTCTGCAAAGCCTATGGACGAGATAAAGAGAGTATCCACATCTGGATACATTTCATTATTAAACTTAAATTCCCCTAGATCTCCAGCAAAAGTACCACGACCATCTCCAAATGAAATAGTAGCAAAGGAAACTGGTAGTTGATTGGTTTCGTCTAGTATATACATATTTTGAGTATATACTTGAATACTCAAAAAATACAGAAGCATTAATAAAAATCGTTTCATACTAACAAAAATAGGGATTTTAAGAGGACTCATTATTCATCACTCCATGAGTCATCTTCAAAAGCTGTGCCGACAACTACTAATGTTGCTCCAGCATCATAAGCTTGCGCCACTTGAGTAACCGATTTCAAACCTCCGCCTACTATAACTGGTATAGAAACTGCCTTAGAAACTGCCTTAATGATTGCAGGTTGAACTGCTCTACATGCCCCACTACCCGCCTCTAAATAGATGATCTCTTTACCTAGATACTCACCTGCTAATGCCGTCGCGACAATATGCTCCACATTACGTTGTGACATGGGACTTGTATTGCTTACACGCTGTACGGATGTTATGGAACCGCCATCTATTAATAAATAAGCTGTTGGAATCACCTCAAGTCTACTTTGTTGAACTCTTCTAGCAGCCTTAGTTTGTTGACCAATGAGAAACTCTACGTTATCTCCAGAGAGTAACGATAAAAATAATAGAGCGTCTGCTTCGGGTGTGATTTGAGAATAATCCCCAGGAAATAGAATAACAGGTAATTGGGATATCGACTTTAGAAGCTTCACCACTGCGGCAGTTTTTTTATCTGGATCTGTGCTTCCGCCTATAAATAAATGTGTGGTAAAATTAGGTATTTTTTTTAGGTACGCTTTCGCGAAAGTATTATTCACCTCAAACTTATCAGGGTCTATAAGAATTGCTAATAATTTGGTTTGCGCATTACGTGCAGTAAGAATATCAGAATATATGGACACGAGTCTAAGCTAAAAAAGTTGAGATTATAGCATTCATAACAATTATACTTTCGCTCCTATTACCAGCCATATACACACGTAAAGCCTTCAAACTCTAAAAAATTTAAATTATAATTTCCAATAGAGCCATTATAATTAATCTGTGCAGTAGTTAGACCATCATCAAAGCTAAAATCCTCTACATCAATATGGTTTAAAAAACTAAGTCCTTCTTGTGCATACAGCTTGTATAACGATTCTTTTGCGCCCCACACAATCGTAAGCTTCCGAACGCGTGCTTCTGCGCTCGTAAGGGTATAGTACTCTTCAATGGGTGTAAACTTTTGGGCAATGCGTAAGATTTTATCCCGCTGCTTTTCAATATCAATTCCGACGGGTTGATCACTCACGATAATGGCAGAAAAGTGATAGCTGTGCGTGATGCTAATATATTTTTTATCCTTTAAATGTGGTTTTCCTTGGGTATCATAATAGAGGTCAAAATCTGTATAACCTGCCTCGTCAAGAAGGTGGCGAATACTCATAAAACCTCGCTGATGTAGTTCTGATTTCATATGAGATAAACGCTTCAATGAATTTGCTGTGAGGTGTAATGTTGGTGAAGGGTCTAGGGAAGCATAAAATTTTCGCGAAAGCGTATCTAAATCCTCTTCAATCTTCCAAATATAGACGGTAGTCGTTCTAGAAACTGTTATGGTTTTGTAAAGTGGCATACTTTAGAAGGTTATCTGTAAGGTATTGCTTAATTTTGCAACTCGTTATAAACGAATATTAAAGATACTAAAATGAGCACAAAAACAGTAGCGTACGTACCGTACAAAGTAAAAGATATATCCCTAGCAGCGTGGGGACGTAAAGAGATTGAACTCGCAGAGGCAGAGATGCCTGGTTTAATGTCCTTACGTAAAGAATATGGAGATGAGCAGCCTTTAAAAGGAGCGCGCATTGCTGGATGTCTTCACATGACTATACAAACCGCTGTATTAATTGAAACGCTTAAAGCACTGGGAGCTGAGGTAACTTGGTCTTCTTGTAATATATTTTCTACGCAGGATCAAGCTGCAGCAGCTATTGCAGACGCTGGAATCCCAGTATATGCTTGGAAAGGAATGAATGAAGAAGAATTTGACTGGTGTATAGAGCAAACGCTTTTCTTTGGAGAAGATCGTAAGCCACTCAACATGATTTTAGATGATGGTGGCGATCTTACAAATATGGTTTTAGATCGTTACCCAGAACTTGCTGGAGATATTAAAGGTCTATCTGAAGAAACTACCACTGGTGTACATAGATTATATGAGCGTGTAAAGAAAGGAACTTTACCAATGCCAGCTATCAATGTAAATGATTCAGTTACTAAGTCTAAATTTGACAACAAATATGGCTGTCGTGAGAGTGCAGTAGACGCGATACGTCGTGCTACAGACACCATGCTTGCTGGAAAACGAGTTGTTGTATGTGGATATGGTGATGTAGGAAAAGGAACTGCCGCTTCTTTTAAGGGTGCAGGATCTATTGTTACTGTAACAGAAATTGATCCTATTTGCGCACTTCAAGCAGCCATGGATGGATTTGAAGTTAAAAAATTAGAAACCGTAATTAGCAACGCAGATATTGTAATTACAACGACTGGGAATAAAGATATCATTCGTGGCGAGCACTTTAAAGCCATGCGCGATAAGGTAATCGTTTGCAACATAGGTCACTTTGATAATGAAATTCAAGTAGCATGGCTTAATGAGAACTACGGTGACACCAAGGATGAAATCAAGCCACAGGTAGATAAATATACTATCGATGGTAAAGACATCATTTTACTTGCCGAAGGCCGTCTTGTGAATTTAGGATGCGCTACAGGTCACCCAAGTTTTGTAATGAGTAACTCATTTACAAACCAGACGCTTGCGCAGATTGAGCTTTGGAAAAACGGTGAAAACTACAAGAATGAAGTATACATGCTTCCTAAGCACCTAGATGAGAAAGTGGCACAATTGCACTTATCACGTTTAGGAGCAGAACTTGAAACGCTTTCTCAAGAACAAGCAGCGTATATTGGTGTCACGGTTGAAGGACCATTTAAGCCTGAGTATTATAGATACTAAAAGTTATAACTATTTTTTCGCTTTCGCGAAAATGTAAGAATCCCGCAACCATGCGGGATTTTTTTATATAGTTATCTTCACGTTATGAATAACATATACAGATTATTCAGAACTAGACGCCAATACCATTAAAGATCTATTGCTTAATGAGCGATAGCTCTGCCTTCTCTCCCGTTTTTAAGCTAGTTCTAGTCGTAATTAAGTTAGGTCCATCTTGTATTTCTACCTTTACTGTATTTGGCGCAGAAGTTCCCTCATCTATAGCTTCTACTCTCACAACAGTAGTAGTTTTTGTAATTGCTATCGGAATGTGCTTCTTAGCTTTCTCAATTGAATAGTCTGCTAAAATTAAGACATCATCTACATATAAATTTATACGGTCATTATCTACTTTTCCAGAATCATAAATTGATAAAATAACTTTATTTGTTTTTGTGAAGACATTCAAGTTCTCGTCTTTTTTTACTATGCTCATGGTGAGCGTATCAACAATCCTCTTTGCCGAAATTTTATCTTTAAGATCTTGATTCACTATTTTTGATTTTTGAATCTTACGATCCATCTTTTCAATACGCTCCTTCACTTGGGCTGAGGCAGACATAATAATCATTCCATTAAGACACGGACTTGCATCTGGGTAATATCCTTTGAAATTTCCACTAAACGCTTTACTTCTATCTAAGTTGCGCATTTTACCTTCAAAATTTACAAGGCACATATCTAACTCTGCAATGGAGGATTTTGTATACACAATATCATACTCTTTGAAAGTAAATGTTTTATTATCACTATTAAACGACCCTATGATGTTAGACTTTGTTTCGTGTTTTCCTCCTAAATCTGCCACAGAAAATCCTTCAATTTTTCCGTTTAATTCTTCAAATGCTAGTTTGTAGGGTATAAAAGCACTATCGTTAAGTTTAATCACACCTAGGTATTCGTAGGTTTCTGCTTGAGAGAACACGTGACTACTAAGCAAAAAAGACATAAAAAAAAATGTGTATTTCAAGAGCATAATTATTTTTTAAGTATTTTAGTTATGTCTAATCAATTTAAAATTAAACTATGAGACTCAAAATTACATTATTATTTGCTTTTGTGATGCTTGCCGTTACAAATACCTATGCAGGATTTCCAGTTGAAAGAACAGTAGCTGTATCTATAGATACAGATGAGCTATCTGAAGACACAACTACTGCTGAACTAACTTCACCTGCAGCGGCTGCTGGGGATGATCAGATCGTTGCTTTATTACTATGGTTTTTTCTTGGCGGTCTAGCTGGGCACAGATGGTATTTAGGAAGTCCTATTGGTTGGAATATTTTGTTTATACTTACACTAGGAGGTCTTGGTGTATGGTGGATTATTGATGGTATAGATATCATCACAAGAAACTATCCTGGACTATAATCTAATTGTGCATACATAAAACTGAAAAGCCTCCATTTGGAGGCTTTTTTAGTTTATACAATAATCATTTACGTTAGATCTTGATTTGTCTATCTATCTGCTGGTCTAGTGAAATAAATGTCTCTGTGCGAGAAACTCCATCTATCGCTTGAATCTTTTTATTAAGTAGGTGCATTAAATCTTCATTATTTTTACACAAAACCTTAATTAACACAGACCAATCTCCAGTAGTAAAGTGACATTCTAATACCTCTGGAATATCTTTAAGCTGCCGTACTGCTCTTGCATTATTTGCTGCTCTTTCTAAATAGACACCTACAAATGCTTGGGTACGATATCCTAATACTTTGGGATCTATTATAAATTTTGACCCTGCGATTAGTCCTGATTTTTCAAGCTTACGAAGTCTTTGGTGAATTGCTGCTCCAGATATACCCACCTTACGAGCAATTTCAAGAACAGGCTTACGAGCATCTTCCATAAGAGAGCGTAAGATAATTTTATCTATACCATCTATAATAAGTTCGTCTTTAACTATTTTCATAAAATTTGCTTATTATTCGAAAACACAAGATAGTTAATTTCAAAAAAACTGTAAGCTTCAAAAACATTTTAAAATCTAAACAAATCTTATTAGTGCATTGACAATACATACGCTTTCGCGAAAGCGTATCCCATGAGATCTTACCCTCCTACATTGTTAGGATTATACCCTAGATATTCAACCTCATACTCTTTAAAAGTAATTCCGTAATCTTCGAGTTCTCTCAAAATAGGTTCGTATACTTCTTTAGAAATAGGCAGTTGCACGCCTGGAGTTGTAATTTGCTTGTTAAGTATACGTATAGTTGCCATGGCTACTGGCAAACCTACGGTACGTGCCATTGCAGTTTCTACTTGGTCTGCACCAATATTTACCATCGTAGCATCTATTTGTTTTTTCTTTCCATCCAGCTCGTAACCAAATTTATGATACATTACTATCATATCTTTATCTTCTGGAGCAAGGGTCCACTTATCTTCTAAGATTTTTTGTAAGCATTGTGCGGGAGTAGCTTCTTTGAGACCTATTTTTTTATTATTATTAAAAAGATCTAAGTCTAAAATCTTATCCCACAGCAAGTCATCTTGATCAATTTTGAGGTAGTGACGCAACTTTAACTCTACAGAATCTGTTGGAGAATAGGGTAGAAATAAATTAGTAAAATTTCGATAGCTCATATCCTCCGTTTCTTGAAGTTGGTAACTATCATCTGTCATACCTAACAACACAAACATCTGCCAAGCTCTTGAAAAGCCCACACGGCGTATTGTACCTCTATATAGTGTGGGAATATTATCTAAACCATATATCGACCTATACTTAAGAGAATTTCTATTTGCGTACCCCTCAAAACGACCGTGACCTTCTATTTCTAAAAATTCTGTACGACGAAATAAGCGTTGATAGGGTATGTATTTATATGTTCCTTCTTGAATAAATTCTGCAGCGCCTCCTTGTCCTGCAAGAACTACATTGCGAGGATTCCAAGTAAATTTATAGTTCCACAAGTTAGTGTCACTTTCTGGAGCGACAAGCCCCCCAGTGAAAGATTCAAAGAGAATCATTTTCCCTCCTTTGGCGCGTATGCGATCTATCACCTGCATAGCACTCATGTGGTCAATACCTGGATCTAGCCCTATCTCGTTCATAAAAACCAGCCCCTTTTCCTTTACGTAGGGATCTAGTTCTTGCATTTCTTCTGAAATATAGGACGCGGTAACCATAGACTTTCCGTAGGTAAGACAATCTCTCGCTACTTCTATATGAAAACTAGCAGGCAGCATAGAAATCACAATATCTGCTGCTGCAACAGCTGCTTCACGCTGCTCCTTATCAAAAACATCCAAAAACATGGCCGTGCCTGCCGGATGATTATTGAGTAATTTTCTTGCGTTCTCTACAGAGAGGTCTCCTATGGTGATCTCTAGAGATTCTTCTTTTGCTTTTTCAAGTAAATATTTTATTAACTGACTTGCAGATTTCCCTGCGCCAATGATAAGAATCTTTCGCATTCTTCTATGTGTTTTTGTAATTTAGCGGAGTAAAACTACAATATTTACGAGCGATATAGACGTATTTAAATGGATAAAAAATTAAGGATAGTGGGAGCCATTTTTGGATTATTAGCCGTTATCATAGGAGCTTTTGGGGCTCATGGGCTTGAAAATTTGCTAGATACAGATTCCTTACACACGTTTGAGACAGGAGTAAAATATCAAATGTACCATGCATTACTGTTATTAGTAATTCCTACTTTCGCTTTAAGCGAAAAAACAAGTAAGGCACTTTTGTTTCTAATAGTTATAGGTATTGTATTTTTCTCTGGCTCCATCTACGGATTAGCCACTAACAAATTATCAAACTTCGATTTTTCTCAAATAGCTTTTCTTACTCCATTAGGAGGTACACTACTCATTATTTCATGGGCAATCCTTGTCTACCAATTTGTTAAACTTGATTAAAGTTGTCGCAATCGTTATAGTAGGATTTTAATTCTTTCTACATTTGCAGGATATATCAAACTCAAATCACCCTTTATGACTTCAGAAGCACTGGACTTTAAGAAAATTTCGCTTGATTATACTAACATCTCAAATGCCACTGTGCATTACCAATTACCCCCAGAAGAACTACACAAAATTTCTGTTGAAAAAAAGATGGGTGAGACTGCCTCCTCTGGTGCTCTAGCGATCAATACTGGAAAATTTACGGGACGCTCACCTCTAGATAGGTTCATTGTAAAAGATAAACTTACTGAAGATAAAGTATGGTGGGGAAATATAAACCTTCCTTTTGACCCTGAAGCATTTACAAAACTAAAAAACAAAATCACAGATTACCTTTCTGGCAAAGAATTGTATGTACGTGATAGTTATGCTTGTGCAGATAAAAATTACAAACTAAATATACGCGTGATAAACGAGTATCCTTGGTCTAATATGTTTGCTTATAATATGTTTTTGAGACCTACCAGTGAAGAGCTTGAAAACTTCAATCCTGAGTGGACTATTCTAAATGCTCCTGGATTTTTAGCAGATCCTGAAGTTGATGGAACTAGACAAAGTAATTTTGCAATACTTTCTTTTACTGAAAAAACGATCATTATAGGAGGAACTGGTTATACAGGTGAAATTAAAAAAGGAATTTTCTCTGCACTCAATTTTATACTACCTGTAGAAAAAGAGACCTTACCTATGCACTGTAGTGCAAACGTAGGGGAGGATGGTGAAACGGCTATATTCTTTGGTCTTTCTGGCACTGGCAAAACAACTCTCTCTGCAGATCCAGAACGTAAACTTATAGGTGATGATGAGCATGGCTGGACAAAAGAAAATACTATTTTCAACTTTGAAGGTGGTTGTTATGCAAAAGTGATCAATTTATCACAAGAAAATGAGCCAGATATTTACAATGCCATTAAGCCCGGTGCTATACTAGAGAATGTCATTTTAAATGATAAAGGGGAAGTAGATTTTGAAGACACAACCATTACTCAAAACACAAGAGTAAGCTACCCTATTCACCATATTGATAATATTAAAGAACCTTCAGTAGGTAAAAACCCAAAGAATATTTTCTTTCTCACAGCAGATGCATTTGGGGTGCTACCTCCAATTTCTAAATTGACACCTGGTCAAGCTGCTTACCACTTTATAAGTGGGTATACAGCAAAAGTTGCAGGTACAGAAGCTGGGGTTACAGAACCACAACCAAGTTTCTCCGCATGTTTTGGAGCACCATTTATGCCGCTACACCCTACAAAATACGCAGAGATGCTAAGTGCAAAAATGAAAGAAACGGGTGTAAATGTATGGTTAATTAATACAGGATGGACTGGTGGGTCTTACGGAACAGGGCACCGTATGCCATTAAAATATACCCGTGCCATGATTACTGCCGCTCTTGAAGGAAAGATTGCAGAAGGTATGGATCGCAAAGACTACCACATACATTCTGTATTTGGACTGCACCAGCCTAGAGTAGTACCAGGTGTGCGTGAAGAATTATTAAGCGCGAGAGATACTTGGAAAAATGACGAAGGATACTATGCAACAGCAAATAAACTAGCTAGAGCATTTAAAGATAACTTTAAAAAATTTGAGAGTTATGCCAGTGAAGAAATACTTGCTGGAGCTCCTATAAAGGGATAATCTCACTACGCTGAAATATACAAGCGACTTACAAGAATGTGAGTCGCTTTTTTTATGCTTTCGCGAAAGTGTACCCTTAAAACGATTACTGATTTTTTAATGTTTTAGCTTTTGATGTATTCCCAATATACACACCTGTTAGAATCAGAAGGGTTGCCAAAAATTGAAGAATTGTAAAATTCTCCTCATCTACTAAGCCCCACATTACGGAGATAATAGGCATGAGATACGTTACAGAAGACGCAAATACAGGGTTACTTATTTGAACCAATTTATTAAACATCACTTTTGCTATGGCCGTCCCAAAAATGGACAGAACTATCACAAAACCAATTGACTGTTGTAGTTCTTGATTATCGCCAATTGGTAAATCAAAAAAATCTGAAAATAAAAGTATTAAAATTGCTGGAACGATTAAAAAAATAAAATTTCCTGCAGCGATAGCAATGGCACTTACCTCCTGTAAGTGGCGCTTTATAATATTTACATTAAGTGCATATAATGAAGCTGCAAAAATAACCAAAGATGCGTACCAGTAGTTTTGATCTTCATTGACCTGTGCTCCTATATAAATCAAAGCAGCAGATCCTATTAAACCAATAATAACTCCAAGAAATTGCTGTTTAATAAATTTTGCTCCAAATAGCATAATCCCAAAAACAAAAGCCAGTAACGGCACACTAGAGTTTAGAATTCCCACCACGGAGCTGTCTATTTCGGTTTCGGCAAAGGCAAATAAAAACACAGGGATTCCTGTCCCTAAAATAGCAGATATACCTATCCATTTCCACGCTGTTTTCTGAATGCTTTTGAGACTTCTCCAACCAAAGAGTAATAATAGCACTGCCGAAAACAAAATACGCAGTGCTCCTAATTGTAGTGGCTCAAGACCTAAAAGTCCTTTTTTTATGAGTATAAATGAGCTCCCCCAAATTATGGATAAGACAATGAGATAAATCCATTTTACTGATTGGTTTGGCATCTTAAAAATTTGAGTGCCAAATTTCGGCAAATAAAGGAACAAGTATTTCTGTGTAATGATTTTTTTAGCAAAATAGATGAAAAAAAAATCATTTTAAAAGTAGTGACAATCAAAAATGAGTATATCTTTGCGCCGTCTCAAAGGGGTGCTTTTTAATTTTATCAAAAAGCTGAGATTACACCCATTGAACCTAGAACAGGTAATGCTGTTTAGGAATTTAGAGCGTTTCGATAGGTAGTGTACAAAGCAACCTTAGAGAGATTATTCTATTTTGAGCATTGTTTTTTTGAAAGCCATACGCTTTCGCGAAAGCAAAACCCTCTTCAATGCACTCGATTTAACCGAGTACGTATACATATTAACAGTTGAATATTTACCCTTTGTATTCGTAATAAACTTTTACGGATGAAAAATATCCTATGTATAGCGATCACAGCGCTTAGTACTGTTTTTTGTTATGGTCAAACGTTTACAATTTCTGGAACGATCACAGAAGGAAATACTCCGATACCTGGCGTAAATGTATCTGTTAAAGAAACTCAAAGCAGTGCTATTTCAGATTTTGACGGAAAATATAACCTATCACTTGAGCAGGGCACCTATACATTAGTTTTTAGCTATGTATCGCAGCCTATTGAAAAAGTAGTTGTACTCAATGAAAATAGCACGCTCAATCTTGACCTTTCCAAAAGCCCTTTAGCACTGGATGAAGTACTTGTAAGTGCCGTAAGAGTAGCGGCAGATTCACCTATTACACACTCTAATCTTGATGCTGAGGATCTAGAAAAGCGCAACCTTGGTCAAGACCTTGCTACACAACTCAATTTTCTGCCTGGTGTCGTAACAACCTCAGATGCTGGTGCTGGTATAGGATATACAGGCTTTAGAGTTCGTGGTACTGGAAATCAAGGAATTAATGTTACCATTAATGGAATTCCGTATAATGACTCAGAAAGTCTGACTACATTTTTCGTTAACCTGCAAGATTTTACTTCTTCTGTAGAGAGTTTACAATTGCAACGTGGCGTGGGTTCTTCTACTAACGGTTCTGGAGCTTTTGGTGCCAGTTTAAATATTCTTACAGATGCTATCTCTCAAGATGCTTATGGAGAAACTTCGCATTCATTCGGATCTTTTAATACTAGACGTCACAATGTAAAATTTAGTACAGGTTTACTTAGTGACCATATTGAAGTTTCTGGTCGCATCTCACAAATTAAATCTGACGGTTACATAGATAGAGCAAGCTCAGATCTTAAATCTTACTTTTTACAAGCTGCTTATAAAGACGATAACACTTTAATAAAAGCGATCAATTTTGCTGGTTCTGAAGTGACGTATCAGTCTTGGTATGGAATTGAGAAACAAGTCCAATTTCAGACCCTAAAACTGACGACAGAACTTATAATCCGCAGGGCAATATACAGATGAAAATGGAAACACCCGTTTTCATAACAATCAAGTAGATGATTATAAACAGGATCATTATCAGCTTCACTGGAATCAGAAATATGATACGAATTGGAGCTCTACCGCCAGCTTTAATTATACCTATGGTCGTGGTTTTTTTGAAGAATACAAAGAAGACTATTAGAGAGAACTATAATTCTAATGAGAGCATACTCCCCTTCTATGGGATTTCACCACAATCAATCGGTGGCGAAACTATAGAAACCTCTGATATCATTCGCCGTCGCTGGTTAGACAATGACTTTTATGTAGCAAATGCTTCGGTAAATTATAAGGATAATCAGTTTGACATAATGGGTGGACTATTAGGTAGTATCTATCGTGGTGATCATTTTGGTGAAGTAATGTGGGCTCGCTTTGCGGGAGACTCAGAGCTGGGAGATCGCTATTATTTTGGAACTGGAGACAAAGATGAGTTTTCCGCTTTCGCGAAAGCGAACTATAGATTGAACAACAAATGGCAGTTTTATGTAGACCTACAGGGACGTTTTATCTCTTATGAAACAGAGGGTCTCAACTCTGATATAGATGAATTTATTATTGATGAAAACTATGCTTTTTTTAATCCAAAAGTTGGCTTAAGTTACAAAGTCAATGATAACAATCAACTCTATGCATCATATGCACGTGCAAACCGTGAACCTAACCGTGGTGATTTTGAGGAGGGCACACCTAGAGCAGAAAAGCTTAATGACTTTGAACTAGGATGGCGATTAAAATCTGACAATCTTACGCTCAATGTGAATGGTTACTACATGGATTACGATGGCCAGCTCGTACCTACAGGTGCCCTGGACCAGTCTGGCTCTCCTATAAGAGTAAACAGTAATAGCTATCGAGCAGGTGTGGAAATAGATGCCGCTATCGTAGTTTCAGACAAACTTTTAATACAACCTAATATTGCTCTAAGCTCTAACAAGAACAGGGACTTTCTATTTGATCTCAATGGGGAAATTACCAATTTAGGAAATACAAATATTTCCTATTCTCCTAATGTGGTTGCTAGTAATATGATTACCTATAAGCCGCTAAAAAGTCTGAGTATGGGGTTTTTATCAAAATATGTAGGAGAACAATATATGGGGAATATCGATAGTGAATTATCTAAGTTAGATGCGTACTTCTTAAATGACTTGAGTATACAATATGAAATTAAAAATGTGCCTGTTTTCAAATCTATTCTTCTCAATGGACTCGTAAATAACATTTTTGACACGAAATACATTTCTAATGGGTACTTCTTCACCTACAATGACGATTTTTCTGTACCTGGAGAAGTTACGACGATTGAAGGCGTGGGTTACTATCCTCAAGCGGGAATTAATTTCTTAGTAGGTGCAACAGTAACATTTTAAGCGCTATAGTTATGTATTAGGGGTTAACTATAGTTGCAAAAGCCGCTCTTCTGGGGCGGCTTTTTTTAATTGAATACAGTTATGGTGTTCCCAGAAACACTAACTCGATACGGCAGTAACGTGTATTGTAATACCTCTACATTAGACTGACCTGTAAATAAATTGTAACTATAATCCTCACAAGAACATATCACATTAATACCATCAATCATCATTTGAGAACAGTTGTTTGGAGCGTGATTAGGGTCTGAAGCTTCCCAAGCTATAATGCCACTACCTGTATTGATCACAAAGAATCCTCTTATACCTCCATTTGGAACGTAGATAGGATTGCTAGGGATTTCCAAATCCAACACTTGGATAGGACCTAGTTGCGTAGAAAAGTTAATATCTAATAAATTAGGGTTGCGTTGGTTATCGTCATCTGTACTAGAACAGCTTGTTATAATTAATACTAGAAAAGCATGAAACGCTATCGTATGTAATTTTGTAATTTTCATAAAGAAATGGTAAAGTATTTTCCAAAGTTAAAGCCGCTGCAAGGTAGTGTAAAACGGAGGAGCTTTTAAAATATTTTGTATCTTCGTTAGTACCGTCCCGATGAGGGACTTTTTTGTGTTTATGATAAATTAAACACCAAAATCACGATAATTAAAACTAAACCATAGCTACTATGAGCCAGGTAAACTATTATACTCCAGAGGGACTACAAAAACTTAAAGATGAACTCAATCACTTAAGAGATGTGGAGCGTCCCAAAGCCTCACAAGATATTGCAGATGCACGTGATAAGGGAGACCTTTCTGAAAATGCAGAATATGATGCAGCAAAAGAGGCACAAGGAATGCTAGAGATGCGCATTGCAAAGCTAGAAGCATTAGCCTCAAACGCACGTATTATAGACGAGTCACAATTAGACACTTCTAAGGTACTTGTGCATTCTACTGTTAAGATTAAAAATCAAGTGAATGGAATGGAAATGACCTACAAATTAGTAGCTCAAAACGAAGCTGATATTAAGAAAGGTCTAATCTCTGTAGATTCACCCATAGGAAAAGGGTTGCTTGGTAAAGAAGTGGGAGATGTTGCAGAAATTCAAGTACCTAGTGGCGTGATGAAATTTGATATTGTATCCATTTCAAGAGATTAGGCTATCGGAGGTTTCGATACAATTTATAGTTTTCTTTTAGAAAACTATAAATTACTCAACCATATTTTAAAAATAGAACCATTTGAGGTGGTTGAGTGATCCGACTCTTCGGCGGATCGTATCGAAACCTCCGAGTTAAAAATAACTATATGAGCTCCATATTCACAAAAATTATCAATCGAGAAATCCCAGGTCACATCGTTGCCGAAGATGAGAAACACATCGCCATATTAGATATCAACCCTAATGCAAAAGGTCACACTCTTTGTATACCAAAACGCGAGGTAAATAAATTGTTTGATCTCGAAGAGCAGGAATATCTAGATCTGATGATGTTTTCTCGTAAGATAGCCATCTCTTTAGAAAAAGTTGTTTCTTGCAAGCGCATAGGGGTTTCTGTCATAGGACTAGAGGTGCCTCATGTACACGTTCACCTCATTCCCCTGCAGGAGATGGAGGATATCCAGTTTATGAAAAAAGTGAATGTTAAAAATGTTGAATTTGAAGAGCTTAAAAAAGCTATAAGCTCAACGATTAACTAGACTATAAATAGCTGCAGCAACAACTACAAAGCCCATTACAATAAGTATATATGTAAGTGGTTTCCATTTGTTGTAAACTGCTTTTTCTGCTCGCTTGAGATGATAATCATATAGACGCTCAATATCATCTGTCCATTTTACTGGATAGATCGTATCAGCACATAATTTACAATAAAGTTCTTCACGTACCATAGATGTGGCTTTTTTGCGCCACAAGGTGTCTTTCCACTCTTGCTTAAAATGGAGTACTAAATCTGAAGTACTAAAACACTGAGGACAATTGCATTGCAGCGGTGCTGTGTAAAATGTAATTAAGGAGGTTGACATAGCAGTCTAACGACAAAATTTTTGTCCTATTGCCTTAGGATGTTTAAGAGCGTAATGCTAAAGACTGGGGGAGAAGCATTTAATAGTGTAAGTTTCTATGACGCTTTCGCGAAAGCACACGCTACATCTATATATCATATCGCTTTAAAATAGATTCGTAATTAGAGATGAGAACTGAAGGCTTAGACTATGTTTGTGAATTAAATGATTCATGTGTAATATTCACGTAAATACTATCCTATTTAAGCTCTACGATCATTATCTTCTGCTAATTTAAGGGATATTTGAAAAGTCGTGCCTTTATTTATTTCAGAATGTAATACTTTAATGCGTCCATTATGATATTCTTCCATTATACGACGTGCCAGCGACAGTCCTAGCCCCCAGCCGCGCTTTTTTGTAGTAAAACCTGGCTCAAAAATCCTGTTATATTTTGATTTTGGAATACCTCTCCCTGTATCTGTAATATTAACTTTAGCGTAGCGGGTGTCTCTAGTAATTATAATTGTCAAGGAACCTTTTCCTTTCATGGCATCTATGGCATTTTTGACTAGATTTTCAATCGTCCATCCATAAAGCTCTCTGTTAAGCATAACAGGTAATTCGCCTTGCGGAACATCAAGTTTAAAGTGGATAAGTTTAGCACTTCGTCTGCTTAAATAATCATAAGCCTCTTGAGTTTCTGCAATTATATCCACTAGGTCTAGGTCTGGTATAGACCCTATTTTGCTAAAGCGATTTGTAATTGTTTCTAACCTATTAATATCTTTATTCATTTCCTTAATGTAGTCGGGGTCTACATTCTCTGTTTTTAGTATTTCTGTCCATCCTACAAGTGAGCTCAGTGGGGTGCCTATTTGATGTGCTGTTTCTTTAGCCATGCCAGCCCAAAGTAAGCTTTGTGAACCTTGCTTTGACGTTTGATAGTAGAAATAAATAAGAGCAATAAATAAAACTACAATCACAATAAGAGCTACGGGAAAATACTTAATCTGATTAAGCGTAGCAGAATTTCCATAATACAATATTTGGCTATCTACTCCATCATATCCAATGGTAATAGGTTCATTAACCAGAGAAAATTCTTCTGCCATTACTCTTAGATCTTCATTTTCAAGACCATCTGATTGAGGAACATTTGTAGCCGTATAAGTATCGTCCTCTATATTATATAGAAGTATAGGAATAGTTTTGTTTTCTGAAATGATAAATAGCTGCATTCCAGTGAGTTCGTTGTATAAAATTCGGGCCTCCTTATCTCTAGGATTCGGGTTAACATCGCTAGTGTTTGAAAATGCTCGTATCGCCGCGGCATACACCTCAACCTTAGAGCGCTCTGCATCTTTAAGTTGATCAAAAAACAACGAGACGTTCCACAGGATAAGTGTGGTAATTATTAAAGATGAAATAATAATAAACCACCTTGCTATTTGTGGTCTTGCGCTGAAGTTCATTTTATCAATTTGTTTATGTTAAAGATACAAGAGAAAACAGTGATTCTCTAGTATGGTGCACTTTACTATATGTTTAAATAAGCTACTTTCAAGATTGATTTCTACCATCTTCTTCAGGATACAAACTAGGCAAAGGGTCGCTCTGCCAAAATTCTTTGCTATCTACATCCATAATAGACACTCTACCCTTAAATGCAGCACCCGTGTCAATGTTCCACACGTTTGCTTTTTGAACCGGTTCTGTTTTATGAATTCTAGTAGTAGGAGTGTGACCTATAAATATTTCTGAAAAGTGTAGAAGTCTTTTAGGATAAAGCACATCTTCAGGATTTAAATCTGTACGCATGGAACACACCATTTCCCAAAGGGTCCTATCCCAATAAAAAACGGTGCTGTGCCACTCGTGTTCAGGCCCATTTAGGTTTTGAAAACCCGCGTGGCAAAACATTCTTCTTTTTGAATCAATATAATAGTCTTTAAATGTTTTGTAAAAAGCTATATGTGCATCAATGTCTTTTTCTGATCTAGATTTATAAGAATCTATGGTGCTTTGACCTCCGTGTTGCATCCATTTAGGAGACATCGCTCTACCATCTAACCATTGTTGTACAAGGTCATCATGATTACCTCGTATGAGTGTTATTCTTTGGTTTGAGGAAAGCTGCATTAACAAATCTATAACCTCTGCACTCTCGCTCCAACCGTCCACATAATCTCCTAAAAAAATAAGGTGATCCTCTTTTGTAACATTAGCTCTCTCTAAAACTTGTCTTAAGGCTCTCAGGCCTCCGTGTATATCTCCTATAACTAATGTACGCATTATTACAAACTATTTATTTTTATACTATTAATGATCAACTTATACCGATGGGGCTCTTATCACTATTCGTATTTTACTTTCCTCAAAATTCGCATCGTTTCTCGATATCGGTTATAGATTTCTCCGCTCATAGTTTTCAAGAATGGCTTAATTTCTTCTAATTTTTGAAGAGCACTATCAAATCCGTTTAAGTAGCAAATAAGGTAGGTGTTCGAGACATTATATAAATCTCTCCACTCGCCTTGATTCAATTCGATGTTACGTTTTAGTTTATAAAAAATCACGTTATTATTATTAAAAATGTGATACAGTGTTTTTTTGTTAACTTTAGGTGGTTCAAAAATAAGCTCATTTTCAATAGAGTACGTTCCGCTTTCGCGAAAGCGTATCACCACCTCTTCTAGAGGGTAATATTTAAACTGCTCTTGAACTCCTAAATGCACATATTCTACAATTTTAAACACATCCCCATCATAAGTAATGGAAATTTCATCGAGAGCTGAGTAAAATAGCGTCACCTGCTCATTAATAAGTTCAATATCCACTCGTGAATAGTAGGTCTCACCTTTTACCACTTTTTTATTGCCTGCCCAACAGACCACAAACAGCTCTTTAAAAACATGATAGGTGCTTGTCATATCAGGGTGCCTGTGGTTTATAAAATCCATTACACCATCAAGTGTTAGCTTGATATTGTTCTGCGCACGATTTTCGAGACTCTTAACTATCTCACTATTTACATCTACAATGTCACTTTTAAACGTTTTTGGCATAGACATACTCCCATCTCTGTAAAAAACGGTACCTCCCCAATATTTCCAAATATTACGACGGAGGGCTGTAAGTTTATCTTGGGGGCTAATGGTAACTAGACCCACTACCTTATCTACGGGAAGCGTAGGAAATGGAATATTTTCATAAGAAATAATAGGTGGATTTTCTAGATATGCATTGATAAGATTCTGTAATTTACTATCATCAAAAAATGGAACCCCTAGAATGGCATTCTCTCCATCATCTACACCGATTACGATGTAGGAATTGTTCTTCGGGTTACTATTTGAAAGTGCGCAAATATGTTTTAAGAATTTAGCTTTACCCTCTTTTGAACTTATATCTACTTTACGCTTCTTATCATAAAAACTATTCTCGTCATTATGAGCGAGGAGATTCTTTACAAGAAGTCGTTTGTTAATCATATAGCTACCAGCACTTTTGTTTTCTTATACGTTTAATTTAGTTTTTATTTACTACCGTAGAGGAAGCTTGTGCTGTACTCAACACTATTACATCTGCAATATTAACGTGATACGGACGCGAAATCACAAAATAAATAATGTCTGCTATGTTTTCTGGTTGCAAACAATTAAAGCCTTTATATACATTCTCTGCTCGTTGTTGATCACCTTTAAAGCGAATATTACTAAAATTAGTTTCTACCATTCCGGGGTTTACAGCACCCACTTTTATATTAAATTTATTTAAGTCGAGACGCATTCCTTGAGTAATAGCATCTACAGCATACTTACTCCCACAATACACATTTCCGTTAGGGTAAACTTCTTTACCTGCAGTAGAGCCTATATTGATAATATGTCCGCTTTTACGAGCAGTCATTTGTGGTATGATTGCTTTGCTTACATAGAGTAATCCTTTTACGTTTATATCTAACATGGCGTCCCAATCTTCTACTCTACCTTCTTGTATGGGATCTAAGCCATGTGCGTTTCCTGCATTATTGATGAGAACATCAATTTGATTAAATGGAGCAGGAAGACTAGCTATTGCCCGTTGAACATCTTGATTTGATCTTACATCAAAATTAAGCGTATATACTTTCACCTTATTTGATAAATTTTCTTGAAGCGCCTCTAAGGCTTCAACTTGCCTTCCACATATGATTAAATCTATTCCCTCTTGAGCAAATCGAATTGCGGTTGCCTTCCCTATCCCACTCGTGGCTCCTGTTATTAATGCTATCATATAAAATCTTTCTTTTTTAAATGTAGCTCTTTATCTCTACACTAGAAAGTTAAGATACTCTTACTATACAGATTAAAATTTGTTAAGTCCAAAAGTGTATTTGTAACGTATCTTAATTTTATCCCCATAAATTAAAAACTCAAATTATGAAAACCTATTTAAAATATACTCTTCTGAGTATACTCGCCTTCGGACTTGTTACTTGTGGTGACGATGACAACAGTTCTAACAATGGTGAAGCGCGTATGGCAGTTAGATTAACAGACGCTCCTGGGGATTACGACGCAGTAAATATTGACGTAGAAAACGTTGTTATAAAATATAATGGAGATACAGAAGATGAGGACGATGTAATGATCAGTTCTGATGTAAATGCTGGCGTGTATGACCTTTTAGAGCTCACTGGAGGTTCAAACGTATTACTAGTAGACGATCAAGTTTCTGCTGGCAGTTTAAGTCAAATTCGACTAATTTTAGGTGATAACAATACGATTACAGTAGGTGAAGACACATTCCCACTTGCTACCCCAAGCGCACAACAGAGCGGACTTAAAGTACAAGTAAACGAAACGTTACAGGATGGTGTTTTCTACGAATTTTTGCTTGATTTTGACGTAGATGAGTCAATAGTTGAGCAAGGTAACGGTGGTTATTCTTTAAAACCAGTGATCCGCGCAAGTGTTGAAGCACAATCTGGAGCAATAGCTGGTAATGTACAACCTTTAGGTTTTCTTACTGAAGTAACGGCTACAAATGGAACTACAGAAGTTTCTGCTTTTACAAATGAGCTTGGTAATTTTGTACTTGCAGGAGTTCCTGCAGGAAACTATACATTAACCTACGAGATGGATGCAGCTGCAGGTTTTGAAATAGTAACTGTAACAGATGTTGATGTTGAAGTAGGAGTTGTTACAACAGTTGATACTGTTCTTTTTCAATAAATCAGATAAATATTAAATAAAAAGTGGGTTGTGCTATGCACAACCCACTTTTTATTTTTTGCCCGCTATTAAGCCACTTTTTTTCCTGCACTCGCCTCAAGCATCAAAAACCAATCTTGTAACTCTAATTCTATATTTTGAGCTTTTACAGAATTTTCAATTCGATCAAAATTTGTAGTTCCTATAACTGGATGTATTTTTGCTGGATGTTTAAGTAACCAAGCCAGTAAAATTTGATCTAGACTTGAATCATATTTTTTAGACAATGTGTTAAGCAATACGGCAATACGGTCATTTTGAGGAGTATCTTCCTTAAATACAGTTCCTAATGGACTCCAGCTCATTGGAGTAATCTCTTTTATAAAACAGTAGTCTAATGTTCCATCCGTAAGTAATTCTGTAGCGGTGAGAGATAGCTCAATCTGGTTTGCCGTCACCTCCGTTTTACTTCTCAAAAGTTCCATTTGATTCAACGTAAAATTAGAAACACCAAATTCCTTTATTTTTCCTGAAGTTTTCAATATCTGCACTGCTTCTGCAATTTCTGAAGGGTTCATAAGTGGACTTGGTCTATGTAAAAGAAAGAGATCTAGATATTCCGTTTGAAGTTCTCTAAGAGATCTTTCGGCGCTTGAGATAATATAACTTTTATCATATTGATAATGCTTTACCTTATTCTCTCGCCTTCCTTCCCCCTTCATTTGAATACCACACTTACTAATGATTTGAATATCTTCTCTGGGGATTTTCGCTTTCGCGAAAGCGTGACCCCACACCCCCTCTGTCGTGTAGTCCCCATAAATATCTGCATGGTCAAAGGTGGTAATTCCCTGCTCGACACAATGATGAATTGCCGCAGTCATTTGTCTCTCACTAAAACCCTTACCCCACACTCCCCAAGTCATACAACCTTGAATAATTCTTGAATATTTTTGCGACATTTTTTATTTTCGTTTCAAGTTAGAACTAATAGAATTAAAGCTACAGAAATACGTGGACAGCCCTTTAAATCTAACATTTTTTAACCAAATGTTAACAAGAATTACAGGAATAAAATTAGACTTTGCAACGTTTAGGAAGTCCTATACTCAGAATTTATAATTATGGAAGAAAATACGAGCGCGATTGACATAGGTGCAATCAATGAAAAGATAGAACGTGAAAGTGCTTTTGTAGATTTACTTACTCGTGAAATGGGGAAGGTAATCGTAGGGCAAAAATACATGGTAGAGCGATTGCTTATAGGTCTTTTAGGCCGTGGTCATATTTTATTAGAAGGTGTACCTGGACTCGCAAAGACACTGGCAATCAATACACTCTCGCAAGCAGTTCAAGGATCTTTTTCTCGCATACAATTTACTCCAGATTTACTTCCTGCAGATGTGGTAGGTACATTGATTTACAATATGAAAGTCAATGACTTCAGCATCAAAAAGGGTCCTATTTTTGCAAATTTTGTACTTGCAGATGAGATTAACCGTGCTCCTGCAAAAGTGCAGTCTGCACTGCTAGAAGCCATGCAAGAAAAGCAAGTAACCATAGGAGATGAGACCTTTATTTTAGATAAGCCTTTTTTAGTAATGGCAACTCAAAACCCGGTCGAGCAAGAAGGAACATATCCACTCCCCGAAGCACAGGTTGATCGATTTATGCTTAAAACAGTTATTGATTATCCTACACTTGAAGATGAACAATTAATCATACGAGCAAACTTAAAAGGAGCTTTTGAAAAAATAAATCCCGTCGTTACAGTAGAGCAAATTTTACGCGCACAGGAAGCCGTAAAAGAAGTGTATATGGATGAAAAAATTGAGAAATATATTCTTGATATCATCTTTGCGACGCGTTATCCAGAAAATTATGGGCTGGTAGACCTAAAACCGCTCATTAACTTTGGTGCCTCTCCTCGAGGGAGCATCAACCTTGCGACGGCTGCAAAGTGTTATGCATTTATCAAACGTAGAGGATATGTCATTCCAGAAGATGTACGCGCCGTAGTACACGATATATTACGTCACCGTATTGGAATCACCTATGAAGCCGAAGCAGAAAATGTAACCTCTGTAGATATTATAAATAAAATTGTAAATCAGATCGAAGTACCGTAGATCGGCTTGAGGGTGAGTTATGATAAACAAGCTCACAAATTTTCAAACAATACCGCAAACTGCATACATGGATACCAAGGAATTACTAAAGAAAGTACGCAAAATTGAGATTAAGACACGTAGGCTGTCTGATCACATTTTTGGTGGTGAATATCACTCTACCTTTAAAGGACGTGGGATGACTTTTTCTGAAGTACGACAGTACCAATTTGGTGATGATGTGCGTAACATAGACTGGAATGTAACTGCTAGATACAGCGAACCGTACATTAAGGTTTTTGAAGAAGAGCGGGAGCTTACCATGATGCTGGTGGCAGATGTCTCTGGTTCTGAGTTTTTTGGAACCGATAAGCAATTTAAAAATGAAATCGTTACAGAGATTGCAGCTACCCTAGCCTTTAGTGCGATGCAAAACAACGATAAAATAGGTCTCATTTTGTTTACAGATGAGATTGAACTTTTTATACCACCAAAAAAAGGAAAGTATCATGTCTTGAGAATTATACGCGAACTGCTAGAGTTTAAGCCAAAATCAAAGAAAACAGATCTATCACAAGCGATAAAATTCTTGAGTAGTGTAATGAAAAAGAAAGCGATTGTATTTGTGCTATCTGATTTTATGACAGATGGCTACGAGCAAACCATAAAGATTGCCGCAAATAAGCATGATATTACAGGAATACGCGTCTATGACCAGCGAGAAGAAAGCATTCCTAGTTTAGGACTGGTGCAAATGGAAGATGAAGAAAGCGGCGACCTTGTACTTGTAAATACTAGCTCAAAAAAAGTTCGCAACAATTATGCAGCTCATTATAATGACCGCGTCTCCTACTTTCAAGAAACCTTTAGACGCAGTGGTGCTGGAGTAATTGACGTAAGAACAGACGATAGTTATGTAAAAAAATTATTGGGTTATTTTAAAAGAAGAGGATAAGTAACGCAAAAGGAATTAAGAGAACTGTATCTATACTAAATGATTAAAGCATACTTGCATATTAACAATGTAACTTACAGAATACAAGCGCTATTGTATTTTTTCTGTTTTATTTCGGCTATAGGCTATCAAACAAACGCACAAGAAACCGAGATAAGAGCGACCATTGATTCTACTTCAATACTTATTGGACAGCAAATAAATTATAAGGTAGAAGTACTCGCAAATCAAGGGGAAGCTGTAGTATTCCCAGAAGGGCAAACTTTCAATCCGCTAGAGATGATTGAAACCTATACTGTTGATACAGTAAACGCTACTTCATCTAAGCTTAAACTCATAAAAAAATATGGGCTTACGCAATTTGACAGTGGTCAGTATGTGATCCCTAAGCAAAAGATTCTTATTGGCACTCGTACCCTAGAGACAGATAGTTTTCTTGTGGCAGTGAATAATGTTGTATTAGATACTGTTAATCAAGGACTATACGATATCAAACCAGTGATTGAACTCCCTAGAGACTATAGTAATTGGTGGAAATATGTTTTATACATTCTTCCCGTAGTCCTTGCAATTGTGCTTTTCTTGTGGTGGTTATTGCGTCGTAATAGAAAGCAAAAAGAATCGGAGAAATATATCCCTCCTTACGAGCAAGCCATTGCAAACTTACAAGCGCTTGATCAAAAGGATTTTGTGGCAACTGGAAAATACAAAGAATACTATTCTGAACTTACAGACACCGTGCGCCGTTACTATGAAGAGAAAGTATACGATCGTGCGTTAGAAAGTACTACAGATGAACTTATAGATAGACTACAATTAGAACGTGACTCTGGACATATTGCCTTTAGTCATCAAACAATAGCACGTCTTAAGGATATTTTTAAACGTGCGGACTTAATTAAGTTTGCCCGTGTACATCCACCAGAAGGAAAAGCTCAAGCAGATAGGCTAGTAATTGAAGAAATTGTAAAAGAGACCCGAGAGGCACTCCCCGCTCCTACAGAAGAAGAGCTGATGAAACAGGAAGATTATAGAGAATCGCTTTCGCGAAAGCGTACTCGCAAACTATGGCTATCTGGGATAGGCGGTGTTCTCGCCATCTTATTACTGGCTACAGGGATTGCTATTGGAATCAAAGGTTTTAGCGAGGTGCGTGATTTTGTCTTTGGGAATATGACTAGAGAACTCTCAGAAGGCACTTGGATCACAAGTGAGTACGGATCTCCTTCAATGGTCATAAGTACGCCCAAAGTGCTTGAAAGAAAAAAAGTGAATATTCCTGAGGATGCTAGTCAAAATGTAGAAGCTAACTCATTTGTATGGGTAAGCGACCCAAATAGGTCATTTACCGTTGCACTATTCCAAACAAGTTATCCTAAAGATACAAAAGCTGCGCCAGAGCCTATAATAGATATGAGGCTAAAATATTTTGAAGAGGATGGCACTCAATTTTCAATTGTCAAGAATGAAAAATTTGAAACTACTAATGGTGGCGAAGGAGTAAAAGTATTTGGTACAGGAAAGACTTTTGCAAATACAGAAAAAGAAACAGATATAGAATATGTTCTATTAGTATTTGTAGCAGAAAATACTACTCAAGAACTATTCTTGAGATGGCAAGAAAATGATGAGTACAGCAAGAAAATTGCAAACCGTATTTTAAAAAGTGTAGAGGTACAAGCTGCACAACAAGATCAAGAAAAAGAATAATGCTGAGTAATTTTGAATTTACAAATCCTGAGTTTTTCTGGTTGCTACTCGCACTTCCAGTAGCCATTGCATGGTATATATGGAAGTATCACAAACAAACACCTGCTGTAAAAATATCGAGCACTAAAGGGTTTAAGGTAAAAGCAAGTGTATTGCCTAAGCTTCGGCCTATGCTGTTTGTACTAAGACTTGCTGCACTTTCACTAATTATCACTGCACTTGCAAGACCACGCAATGTAGAAGTGTCCACAAAAACAAAAACAACTAAAGGGATTGATATCGTGATCGCCATTGATGTCTCTGCCAGTATGCTTGCAAAAGATTTAAAGCCTAATAGACTAGAAGCACTTAAAACAGTTGCCGGACGTTTTATTAATGGAAGACCCAATGATCGCATAGGAATTGTAGAATACGCTGGTGAAAGTTTTACAAAAACACCTATAACCAGTGATAAAAGCATTGTTTTAAGTGCGCTTAAATCTATAGAATACAATAATATCATTGAAGGCGGCACGGCCATAGGTATGGGTCTAGCTACAAGTGTAAATCGTTTAAAGGATAGCAAAGCACTTAGCAAAGTGATCATCTTGATGACAGATGGAGAAAATAACGCTGGACAGATTGACCCGCGTATCGCAGCAGAGCTATCTCAAGAATTTGGCATTAAGGTATATACTATTGGAATGGGTACTAATGGAACGGCACTATCTCCTTATGCCTTAAATGCCAATGGTAGTTTTGTCTATGAAAATATTAAGGTGACCATTGATGAAGAGTTATTAAAAGAAATCGCCGCAACGACAGGTGGTAAGTATTTTCGGGCTACCGACAATGAGAAGCTTAGAGAGATATATAATGAGATTAACAAATTAGAACGCACAGATGTAGAGGAGTTTAAATACACTAATTATGAGGAAAAGTTCAGACCCCTCGTATTACTTGCTGGCTTATTACTCATGATAGAGCTTCTTCTTAAATACACTGTGTTTAAGAGTTTTGTATAGTTCGCTTTCGCGAAAGCGTATAACCGTTTTAAAAAGAAACATCTAAGAGATGTATATACTTGAAGAAAAAATATGGTTTTGGTTATTGCTGCTCATCCCAGCAGTAATTCTACTATATATAGGCGTCGTCATCTGGCAACGACAAGCGCAAAAGAAATTTGCCGATAGTGACTTGCTTAAAAAGCTAAGCCCAGACAAATCTTATTTCAAACCTATTCTTAAAATAAGTATCATTTGTCTCGCGCTATTCTTTTTAGTCGTTGCTTTGGTTAACCCAAAAGTGGGAACAAAATTAGAAACTGTTAAGCGTGAAGGGGTAGACGTGGTTTTTGCCATAGACGTATCAAAATCCATGCTTGCAGAAGACATTGCACCTAATCGCATAGAAAAATCAAAACAACTCGTTACACAGATCATAAATAACTTAGGCAGCGACCGGGTAGGGATTATAGCCTACGCTGGGAGTGCGTATCCACAATTGCCTATTACCACAGATTATAGTAGTGCAAAACTCTTTTTGAGTCAGATGAGCACAGATATGCTATCTAGTCAAGGTACCGCAATCTCTGAAGCTATTGAACTTGCAAAAACGTATTATAATGATGAAGAGCAAACCAACCGAGTGCTGTTTATTATTTCTGATGGAGAGGATCATGTAGGTGAATCTATTGATATTGCAGAGCAAGCTAATGAGGAGGGTATCCGCATTTTCACCATTGGCGTAGGAAAACCAGAAGGTGGTCCTATCCCACTTAAACGTAACGGCATTATACAAGGCTATAAAAAAGATCAAAACGGAGAGACTGTAATTACCCGTCTTGATGAGGAAACTCTAAAAAATATTGCTGCCGAAGCAAATGGCGAATATATTGATGGCAGCTAGTACTGCCACAGTAGTAGAAACGGTACAGAATTTGCTTAATAGTATGGACAAGAAAGAGTTTGAAGCAAAGCAGTTTGCAGATTTTAAAGATCGCTTTCAGTGGTTTTTAGCCGCTGGTCTGCTATTATTGTTTTTAGATATATTCTTGCTTGATAAAAAAACAAATTGGTTAAAAAAGTTGAACTTATTTAATGAACAGTAAGCAATGAAAAAGATATTCTTTTTGGCGATTGCCACACTCTCACTTTCGGCTATGGGTCAGACTAAGAAAGGACCTACTGTGCCTGAAAATCCTAATCAAAAAGAATCTAGAAGCCTTATCATCGAAGGTACAGAGGCGCTTGTAAATCAAGATGGAGGGGTGGTGGATTTTGACGCTTTCGCGAAAGCGGAATCCAAACTACGCACCGCCATAGCGCTCACACCAGAGAGTGTACCTGCAAGCTATAACGCTGGCAACAATTATTACCAAAATAAAAAGTGGCAAGAAAGTACATCTGTACTTCTAAAGGCTACGACGGCTGCTCAAACTAAAAAAGAAAAACATAAGGCTTTCCACAATCTAGGCAACGCTTTCTATCAGCAAGAAAACTGGGACGGCGCTGTAGAGGCTTATAAAAATGCCCTGCGTGCAGATCCTACAGATGAAGAGACACGTTACAACCTTCAGATGGCAAAAAAAGAAAAAGATAAAGAGGGAGGCGGCGGTAGCGGTGATGACAATAAAGAGGATCAAGAGAAGGATCAAGGTGATAATAAAGATAAAAACGAAAAAGATAATAAAGGAGACGGCGATAAAAAAGAGGGTGACAATGGCGATGAAGAAGAGACTGATGATGAAGGAAAGGATAAAAAGAAAGATGGAGAGCAGAAAGAAGATGATAATGGAAAGCCTAAAGATCAAGATCAGAAAAAGGATGGTGGAAAAGGTGATCAAAAACAACCACCTCCACAACCTCAACAGGGACAACTCTCACCTCAACAAGTTCAGAATCTGTTAAAAGCAATGCAGGACCAAGAGCAAAAAACTCAAGAAAAAATTAATGCACAAAAGGTTAAGGGAGCAAGGGTCAAAACAGAAAAAGACTGGTAGCACACTTGTCTCTTAAAATTACTAATTTTAAATGATGAAAAAAGTTTTCTTAATACTGTGTACATTTCTGTTTACTATTACTACAGTATTTGCCCAAGATGTAGAGTTTATCGCAAAAACTAATTTGAAAAAATTAGGGGTAAATGAGCGTCTTAGAGTGGAGTTCTCTATGAACCAAGATGGAGATAACTTTACACCGCCAAGTTTTCAAGGCTTTACCGTTGTGGGTGGGCCTAGCCAGTCTACTAGTAGACAATGGATAAACGGAAAAAGCTCCTTTTCTAAATCATTTTCATACTTTCTCACTCCAAATACTGAAGGAACCATTAGAATTGGGTCTGCTCAGATTACTGTAAATGGAGAGTTATTTACCTCACAGCCTATTGATATTACTGTGACTGCTGCAGTAGACCAACCCACTGACCCAAATGACGTTTCTTTTATTGCTAAAGAAAACATTCACCTCGTTGCCGAAGTTTCTAAAGCAAATCCATATATTAATGAAGCCTTCACAGTGGTTTACAAACTGTATGTGGCAGAGCGAACAAGTGTAAGTACTTGGAGGGAAACAGAATCTCCTAAATTTGCAGATTTTTGGAGTCAAAATATTGATGAAAAGCAATTTAAAGTATATAACGGAGAGTATCAAGGTGAACCTTACCGTTATGTTATCTTACGCCGTACGGTTTTATACCCACAAAAAACAGGTAAGTTAGAAATAGAGCCGTTAGGTCTTAATGTTGCTGTAAGTGTTCCTACTAATAGACGGGATATCTTTGGCCGTAACCTCACTAAAAGCACAAACATTTCGGTAAAAGCAAAAAAAAGAATTGTAGAGGTGAAGCCTCTTCCACTAGCAGGAAAACCAGATGACTTCACAGGTGCCGTAGGAGACTTTGATTTTGCAGTGCGCACAGATAAAAATGAATTAGATGCAGGAGAAGCATTGCAATTGAGTATTGAAGTGCAAGGTCGTGGTAATTTAAAGTTATTTGAGCTGCCAAACCCTAGTTTACCCAGTTCTCTCGAAGTATATGAACCAGAAAATGGAGATCAAATTCGCACAAACCTTGCAGGTATGAGCGGTATCAAAAAACAATCCTATACCGTTGTTCCACAATTTAAAGGCACCTACCCTATTCCTCCTATTTCATTTTCATATTTCAACCCCACTACAGAAAAATATGAACGACAATCTTCTAAAGATTTAGTCATTGAAGTCAAAAATGGACCCACCGCTACCGCGGGCTCTATTTCACAAAATGGAGATATACAACAACAAGCAGTTGTGGCTTCAAGCGCTCAATTTCAGTACATTAAAACTGATACTGAGTTACAGCCCATAACAAAAGAGCGATTTTTTAAATCAACGCTTTTTTGGTCGCTTACTATGGCTCCCTTTTTACTCATACCTCTTGCCATGGTCGTGCGCAAAAAACGTCAGGTATATGTCAATGATGTCTCAGGAAATCGCATCCGTAAGGCTGATAAACTTGCTCGAAAGTATCTAAGTACTGCAAAGAAAAACTTAGGAAATCAAAAAGAGTTTTACGTGGCTATGGAACGGGCGCTGCACAATTACCTCAAAGCTAAGCTTACGATTACCACTAGTGAGATGTCAAAAGACCGTATCTCTAGATTATTGAAAGAGAGAGATGTTGATAACACAACTAGTATTGAGTTTATAAGCTTATTAGAAAGTTGTGAATTTGCTAGATATACTCCTTCTAGTCACACCGCCATGCAACAAGATTACGATAAGGCTGTGAGGGTCATTTCTCAACTAGACAAACAACTATAAACATTACTTTGTTTTTATACACATCAGAATGAAAGTAGTAAAAGTGAAAAAAGTAGTTATACATATCAACATCATAATTGCCCTTGTATTTAGCGCGTCGTTATATGCACAAACTCCCTCTCAACTATTTGAAGTGGGAAATGCTCATTATGCTGAAGGTAGGTATCAAGAAGCCATCGATGCCTATCGAAATGTATTAGATAGTGATATGGAGAGTGCTGCCCTCTATTATAATTTAGCAAACGCCCATTACAAACTTAATAATGTTGCGCCAAGTATCTATTATTATGAAAAGGCAAAATTGCTCAACCCTACAGATACCGAAATTAAAAACAATGCTCAATTTGCTCAAAAAATGAAAATTGATGCCATTACACCACTCCCTGAGAATATTTTTAAAAAGTGGCATAATACCATTTTAAACTTACTAACTACCGACGGTTGGGCATATACCACACTAGTATTTGTATTTCTTTTTATTGTTTTATTTTTAGGATATTATTTTACTACCCGACCCACAACAAAGCGAGCTCTATTTGTTACATTCTCTTTTTCGTTACTTTTTGCTGGGCTAAGTTTAATGTTTGCGTATAGCGCTTTCGCGAAAGCAGAAAAAAATAATCCAGCAATCGTATTTGCAGCAGAGTCTCAAGTAAAAAGTGAGCCCAATCTCGCAAGTTCTGACGCTTTTGTCTTGCACGAGGGCACTAAAGTTATAGTTTTAGACTCCGTAAAAAACTGGCAGAAAATATTACTAGCAGATGGTAAGAAAGGATGGATTCAAGCAGCAGATCTTAAAGAGTTGTAAGAATATTAAATGGCCTTTTAAGTTTTGTTTATCTTTGTTATTCATCATTATAAAGAATGATTAAGACATTTACTCTTTTATCTCTAGCTATTATCATGACGACCTCAATCATAGGATCGTCATTGATTTCTATATTAGAAATTGAAACAGAGATTGGGCTTGTCAATGATTACGACGAGGAATCAAAAAAAGAGTCAAAAAAGGAAATTGAAGAGGCAGATAAGTTTTTCGAAAAACAATTTGCTCTATTAATAAGTGGCACAATCGCAATAAGTCCTTCTAACTTTTTCTATCAGGAAAAACGCTACGGGCATTTTCAAGTCGTAAATTCTCCACCTCCCAAGTTTACGATTTCGTAATAATCTTCTGTTTTACAACTTTTTTCATTTAATATCAACTCACATCTTTAAATGTGAGAAATAACTCATATATATTATGTTTAAATATTTAAAAAATGACCTCCCGGCATCGGTTGTAGTGTTCTTTGTAGCTCTTCCGCTTTGTTTAGGAATTGCACTCGCTAGTGGAGCTCCACTTTTTTCTGGTCTTATTGCTGGAATTGTAGGGGGTGTCGTGGTGGGATTACTTAGTGGATCTTCTGTGGGAGTAAGTGGTCCGGCTGCTGGACTTGCTGCTATTGTTCTGGTTGCTATAGACCAATTAGGATTTAAGATATTCCTCTCTGCAGTAGTTATAGGTGGTATCATACAGGTTTTGTTTGGTGTGGCAAGATTAGGAATTATTGGCTACTATTTTCCTAGCTCTGTAATACGTGGTATGCTTACGGGAATTGGGATAATCATTATTTTAAAACAAATACCTCACTTTTTAGGAGACGACGACGATCCAGAAGGTGATTTTGCATTCTTTCAGGTTGATGGAGAAAATACATTCTCTGAGATTTTAAATGCGATAGGGGACCCTAGTTTGGGACCTACAATTATTGGACTTATTTCATTAGCCATTCTTATACTTTGGAGCACTGTGCTAGCTAAAAAAGGTCGCTTCTTTGAACTTGTACAAGGACCACTAGTTGCTGTGGTATTAGGAATTGTTTACTATGTTGTAACAAAAGGCTCTGCCTACGGCATCTCAACAGAACATCTTGTTTCACTCAGTGAAGACAGGAATACACAAGGCTTGTTAACTCAATTTGTTACTCCAGACTTTAGTCAAGCATTTACAACTCCTGTTCTTATCACCGCTTTTACAATTGCGCTCGTAGCAAGTTTAGAAACACTTCTTTGTGTCGAAGCAACCGATAAACTAGATCCAGAAAAAAGGGTAACACCAACAAATCGCGAACTATTAGCCCAAGGAACTGGAAACATTGTATCTGGATTTATAGGTGGTCTACCTATTACACAGGTTATCGTGCGTTCCTCTGCAAATATTCAGTCTGGTGGAAAAACAAAAGCCGCAGCTGTCATGCACGGATTTTTATTAATACTATCTGTGGCTGCAATTCCTTTCTTATTACAAATGATTCCATTATCAGTTCTCGCTGCGGTGTTATTTATTGTGGGCTACAAACTTGCAAAACCCTCTACCTTTAAAGCAATGTGGGATGCTGGATGGCAGCAATTTGTACCTTTTATAGTTACAGTTGTAGGTATCGTATTTACAGACTTACTTATTGGTTTAGCACTAGGTTTAGGTGTAGGTATTGTTATCGTGCTTTACAGAAGTTTCAAAAACTCACACTTCTTACACAAAGAAAATGACGACCCTAATGATGGTAAGATGAAAATGACACTTGCAGAGGAGGTTACATTTTTTAATAAAGGGGCTATTTTAAAGGAGTTAGATGCACTGCCAGAAAATTCTTATCTCGAACTAGATGTTACAAAAACAAGATATCTAGACAATGATATTATCGAGATATTAGATGATTTTGCATTTAAAGCAAAGCAACGTAATATTGATATCAAGCTTATCTCTGAAAGGGGCGTCATAGAGAATCCCGAGAGTTATATCGAGTTTTTTAAATTGAGACCTAAGAAAGTAAAAAGATCAAAAGAATAACAAGTGCTCTTTAAGGAGTACTTCAAAATAATTTATATGAAAACATTTAATAAAGAACAACAAGATGCTACTTCACCAGAGGCAGCCTTAAATCTATTAAAGGAAGGTAATAAGAGATTTGTTGCTGCAAAAGCAGCAGATCGTGTATTTCTTGATCAAGTTAAGGACACTACTGGAGGTCAGTGGCCACATTCTGTAGTTTTAAGCTGTATAGATTCTCGCGTTCCTGCAGAGATCGTATTTGATCAAGGGATTGGAGATATTTTTAGTGCAAGAGTGGCCGGTAATATTGTAAATGAGGATGTTTTAGGAAGTATTGAGTACGGTTGTAAAGTTGCTGGATCAAAACTTGTCGTAGTGCTAGGCCACACGATGTGCGGGGCTGTAAAAGGCGCTTGTGACGATGTGAAGCTAGGTAACATTACCGCTCTATTGTCAAAAATTCGTCCTGCAGTACATGCCGTTACTCAACCTACAGATAGTTCAGAAAGAACAAGTGCTAATGCTACTTTTGTAAACGACGTGGTTACAAAGAATGTTCATCTTACTATGACTAAAATGCGTCAGGATAGTCCGCTTTTACAGGAGATGGAAAATGATGGTGATATAATGATCGTGGGAGCTGTTTACGATATTTCAAACGGGAAAGTAGATTTTGTCTAATTCGCATACGCTTTCGCGAAAGCGAAAATTAATTATTCTACAGAAGAGTCATCAGTTGCTGGTGACTCTTCTTTTTTATCGGGATTATAAATATCCTTTTCTTTTGCTTTTTCTAAAATGGATGGCAGTAATGCTGGAGCTAGTGGCTTTATGATAGGATACAATAAAGAACTCTCTTTATTTTCCTCTCCTATAAAACTAATTTGCCTGTCTGCTGCATCAATGAACATTAACACTACACTCAATAAAAAAGCATATTTAAGTACTGAAAATACAGCGCCTGCAATTTTATTTACAATACCAAGCATGGCAAAACTAGCTACTTTGGTAAGCAGTTTTCCCGCTAGTGAGATCACCACAACGATTATTACAAATGTAATGGCAAACGCCGTAAGTTTTATGACCTGCTCACTCCATGCGGTTTTATCAAATAACCAATCGCCAACATAATACGAAAAATGTATAGCTCCGTAAATACCTGCAATGAGTCCTACTAAAGAGGCAAGCTCTACAAATAATCCCTTGCGCAATCCTTGAATGATGCCCAGAATTAATATAATTCCAAAAATGATGTCAATTGTATTCATTGCATAAATATAAGATTTTGATCCTTATTATATACAATCCTTTATGACATAGAAAACGGTCACTTGCAACTTTTAGGCTGAGATGTAACTACACAAGATTGTATCTTTGCAACTTGCTATGTACTTCTCCTCTGGAGGCATCAACACTAAAACCAATTGCTTTGGCTAGAGACGAACAACTAAAAGAAAGATATAATGAAGTCGTACGTAAACTCTCTGATAGATTTACGGAGGGAGACACAGGCGCCATGGATTTAGATAGTATTATTTATCTCGTTGGTATCCAAGAGTTAGGCCAATTAGACAAAAAATTTAAGAAAGACGAGAAGATGAACTTGATGCATATTGCGATATGTCGTTTATTAGAGCCTTTTGGGTATTATCAATACGATTATGACGACCCAGACGGCTGGCCTCATTACAAAGTATTAGAACAATTACCGCCACTTAGAGCAGGCGAACAACAAATTCTAATGAAAGATGCCATTGTGCAATATTTCTTAGAAAAAGGATTGATTCAATAATTCTCAGTTATTAGATAGTCCCTTAAATTACTTTCCATGATATTCCATATTGGGAAGTGGAGACTCGTGTTTTAAATATTTGTCAAACCAATAGATTACATCATGGTTTACCTCCTCTTTAAATTCGCGTATGCCGTGATCTCCGCCTTCAAAAATTTTTAATCTATAGGGTATTCTATATTTATCAAATTCAACAGCAAGTTTTAGAGAGTTAGACACTTTTACGCGCCAGTCTGAGTTTCCGTGAAGTAGTAAAATGGGTACATCCCTCGGAAATTTACTTGCCCAATACACTGCAGAACGATTGATTAATTCTTGCTCTTTGTTATTTTTATAGTCTGGTATTAATTCTGCATAAACATTAGATTCCATTTCAGGTCTATCGATTATTGTTAAATCACTAATTGCGCCACTAACGACAGCAGCTTTTATTTTATCGGTATTTTTTAAAGCTAGGCAGGTCATCATACCGCCTCTACTCCAACCGTACATACCTATTTTATCAGTATTAGCGCTTTCTACTTCCTTTAGAACCTCAATTAATATTAAGACATCATTTACATCTTTACCGCCAAATTCTTCTACACCCTCACCACCTGCATTACCTCTATATTGACTAGCGATCACTACATACCCTTCTTTTGCAATCTGACCTTAAGTACCAACACCACGCGCCACAGTTAAAGCACCAAAATTTCTATTTCCACCTCTATTATAAATGATACAGGGGTAATTACCCGCTTTTTTAGGCTTTGCCATAAGCCCTCTAATTTTTAGCCCATCGCTTACATAAGTAATCCAAAATAAATCAATGTTATCAAAATACTTGAATTGGTCTTTAAATTCATCAATTACATTTTTCTTTTCAACTAATTGAGGATAGATAGGATACTCAGCTAAATCTATGATTTCTGAGCTAAGCAGTAAATTATTAGACTGAGCCTGACAACTAACAAATCCAAAAAGTTATAATACAATAAAGGAATTTTTCATATGAAGCAAAATCTGTTATTAATCCGTTCAAACTTAAATATTAGATTTCAAATGTATTGAATAGTTCAATTACAAATCTATTTTCGCGAAAGCGAAAACAAACAACCCTTCAATCCTTTGTTTTCATTAAATTTGCACTCTCCTTTTTCAGGGAATAAAAAGTAGCGTAATGTTAGATAAGATTAAAGAACATATTGAGAACGTACAGGCATTTAAAGCTGATACGTTAGAGGAAGTAGAGGCTTTCAGAATCAAATATTCTGGGAAGAAGGGATTGGTTAATGATTTTATGGCAGATTTTCGCAATGTCCCTAATGAGCTGAAGAAAGAATATGGACAGGTCATTAACAAGCTAAAAGCAGAGGCGCTCGAAAAAGTAAATACACTCAAAGATGCTTTAGAAGGAAGTGATGACACCTCCTCTTTTGAGCATGATTATACGAGACCGGGCGAACCTATAGAATTAGGAGCACGTCACCCTATATCCATTGTAAAAAATCAAATTATAGATATCTTTTCTCGTATAGGTTTTAATGTATCTGAAGGTCCAGAAATAGAAGATGACTGGCATAACTTTACGGCTTTAAATCTTCCAGAATATCACCCAGCTCGTGATATGCAAGATACCTTCTTCGTTCAAACCAATCCAGACATCTTACTACGCACCCATACCTCATCTGTACAAGTGCGGTACATGGAAAATAATAAACCACCTATACGTACCATCTCACCAGGTAGAGTGTATCGCAATGAGGCCATAAGCGGTCGTTCCCATTGCTTCTTTCATCAAGTGGAAGGTTTATATATTGATAAGGATGTTTCTTTTGCAGATTTAAAGCAAACGCTACAGTATTTTACAAAAGAAATGTTTGGAAAAAGTAAAATACGTTTGCGTCCGTCGTACTTCCCATTTACAGAGCCTAGTGCAGAAGTAGATGTATACTGGGGACTTGAAACGGAAACTGATTACAAAATGACTAAAGGAACTGGCTGGCTTGAGATTATGGGCTGTGGTATGGTAGATCCTAATGTGCTTGAAAATTGTGGTATTGACTCTAAAGAGTACAGTGGTTTTGCTTTTGGGATGGGTATTGATCGTATTGCGTTGCTCCTTCATCAAATTTCAGATATTAGAATGTTAAGTGAAAATGACCTTAGATTCTTAGAGCAATTTAAAAGCGCTTTTTAGTAGCTAGACCAATCTATAGGAGAAGTTAGTATAAAAAAAATTTCGCTTTCGCGAAAGCGAGATTCATAGCACCATTATTTAAATCGAATTCACCTTGCGTAAAGACATAGACATACCAGAAGTGAAAGATGTATATATTGCAGCCGTGCAAGAACTGCATCCAGACTACAAAACAGAAGACTGGAACGCATATATCATCAATGATGGGAATAAACCCCTAGAAATGGTTTTAATGACTATACAAGGGTATAATGATACCCAAATGACCACGCATACTCGTCACAAGATTGAGTTACTGCCCGCAAAAGGTTTTGCAAAAATTGAATTTATGCAAGAAGATATCTTCAAGCTAGACAATTTTTATAGCGTTACTTATTTTCTAGATAATAAAATGTACGAAAAGCGTTTTGAATTTCCTGCAAATAGCATTCTTGAGGATAATGCAGTAATGTTACCTGTGATGGATAAAAAAGGAGTTATTGCGCGCTAGCAATCCCTTCTTATTGGCAGGTATTTAATTCAACTTTTCCGTAAGTTTCTTAAAGACCTTTTTAGGAGATTTTCCTTCATATAAAATGCTGTGAATAGCTTCAATGATAGGTACTCTTGCTTTCTTTTTTCGCTTTTTATTGAGTTCTAAGCAACTTTTTGCAGCGTAGTATCCTTCTGCTACCATAGACATTTCCATCTGAGCACTTTTTACAGTATAGCCCTTTCCAATCATATTACCGAACATCCTATTTCTACTAAATACAGAATAGCCAGTTACCAATAAATCTCCGAGATATGCAGACTTGTCAATGTCTCTTTTCATTTTATGTGCTCGTTTTACATAACGGTCAATCTCCCGTATGGCATTACTCATGAGTAGCGCTTGGAAATTATCTCCATAACCAAGACCATGCGCTATACCGGCAGCAATGGCATATATATTTTTGAGGGTGGCCGCATATTCAATGCCTACAATATCATCACTAGTGCTACACTTTATGTAATCACTAGAAAGATGCTTAGCCACCATCTTAGCATTCTTTTCATTTGCACAGGCTATAGTCAAATAAGACAGTCGCTCTAAAGCAACTTCTTCTGCATGACAGGGTCCTGCAATGACACCAATATTTTCAAACGGAATATTGTATTCATCATGAAAATGATTTCCTACCAATTTTCCGCTCTCAGGCATAATACCCTTTATAGCAGAAATTACAATTTTATTTTCAAGATTAACTGTAAGATTTTTGAGCTCGCTACCTATAAAAGCAGAAGGCACCGCAAAGATGATTATATCAGCATACTCCACAATTTCATTTATGTCATTGCTAAGCTTTAATTGTGCAGGCTTAAATTCTACTGAACTTAAATAACTAGGGTTGTGCTGCTCTCGCCTTATATGTTCTGTAGCATAATTACTACGCATATACCAGCCAACAGTTTCTAGGTTTTCACATAGCATTTTTACAATAGCGGTTGCCCAACTACCGCCACCTATTACTCCAAATGTGGGATTATCCATATAGATTTGTATTGATGAGATAAATGTACGCTTTCGCGAAAGCGTACACTAGAACCGTAAGTTTTAACCTCTAGCGTCTGTTCCTACTTTTTCTGGTAATACATCGTACCCCATGTTGTAAAGCGTAAAGCCAAATATATCTGCATATTGTTCAATAGTCTTTGATACTGGGGTTCCAGCACCATGACCTGCATCGGTCTCGATACGAATTAATACTGGCGCATCACCCGCTTGTTTTTCTTGTAATTCTGCCGCAAACTTAAACGAATGCGCTGGTACCACACGATCATCGTGATCTCCTGTAGTAACCAGTGTTGCTGGGTATGACGTTCCCGCTTTTACATTATGCACTGGCGAGTATCCCTTAAGGTATTCAAACATTTCTTTAGTATCGTCTGCCGTACCATAATCATATGCCCATCCAGCCCCTGCTGTAAATGTGTGATAACGCAACATATCCATAACTCCCACAGCTGGCAATGCCACCTGCATAAGGTCTGGACGCTGTGTCATAGTAGCTCCCACGAGAAGACCTCCATTAGACCCTCCTCGTATTGCAAGATATTCTTTGGATGTATAGTTATTGTCAATCAGGTACTCTGCTGCGGCAATAAAATCGTCAAACACATTTTGCTTTTGCATCTTAGTCCCGGCATCGTGCCATTTTTTTCCATATTCTCCACCTCCACGTAAGTTAGGAACAGCATACACTCCTCCTTGTTCCATCCATACAGCATTTGCGATACTAAATCCAGGGGTAAGACTTATATTGAATCCTCCATATGCATAGAGAATAGTTGGATTCTTACCGTCAAGGGTTGTTCCCTTTTTATAGGTAATAATCATAGGCACTTTAGTACCGTCTTTAGAATTATAGAATACTTGCTTGCTCTCAAAGTTATCTGGATTAAAGTCTATTTCTGGCTTAATAAATAACTCAGATGTTCCACTCTCATAATCGTATTTATATATATTTCCTGGAGTTTTATAATTTGAAAAGCCGAAGTATGATTCTGCATCTTCACGTTTTCCTCCAAAACCGCTTACACTCCCAACTCCTGGAAGTTTCACCTCTCTTACCAGCTTACCATCATAGTCATATTGCATCACTTTTGACACAGCATCTACCATATATTCTGCAAAAAAGTAACCGCCACCAGTATTAGGGCTTAGCACATTCTCGGTTTCTGGAATAATATCCCTCCAATTTTCTAAGGAAGGGTTGCTAGCATCTACCGCTACGATTCTTTGGTTAGGAGCATCTAAGTTTGTTACTAAGTAGAGCGTGCTTCCTACATTGTCAATTACATATGTATCTGAATCTTCATTATCGAGTATGGTTATAAAATCGCTATCCGGTTTTGTAAGGTCTTTCATAAATAGTTTTCCACCAGAGGTAGAGTTACGAGCACTTATAAATAGGTAGCGGTTATCTTCTGTCACATTCCCTCCTATATAGCGATGCTTTTGCGCTGCTGTCCCGCCAAAAATAAGCTTATCTGAAGACTGCGGTGTCCCTAATTTATGGTAGTACACTTTGTGCTGATCTGTTTTTGCAGAGAGCTCACTACCTTTAGGTTTATCGTAACTTGAGTAATAAAATCCTTCATCCTTATACCAAGACATTCCAGAGAATTTTACATCTATAATAGTATCTTCTATAATTTCTTTTTTCTCTGTGTCCATCACGAGAATTTTACGCCAGTCACTACCACCCTCAGATATTGAGTAGGCAAGAATTTTTCCGTTTTTAGAAAAATTTGCACCACCCAATGAAGTGGTCCCGTCTTCTGCAAAAGTATTAGGATCTAAAAACACCTCAGCGGTGTCTGGACTGTCTCCAGTTTTATAGCGATAGATCACATATTGATTTTGTAAACCATCGTTTTTGTAGAAATAAGTATAATCTCCTTCTTTAAAAGGTGCGGTCACTTTCTCGTAATTCCACAATTTTGAAAGTCTATCTTTAAGCTCCTCTCTAAAAGGTATGTTGTTTAAGTACTCTTGTGTCGTAACATTTTGACGATTTACCCAATCCATCGTTTCTTCACTACGATCATCTTCTAGCCAGCGATATGGATCTTTTACTTCTGTACCAAAATACGTATCAACCGTATCTACTTTTTTAGTGTCTGTATAGGTTACAGCGATATCTTTTCTAGAGTTCTTTTCTTCTTCACAAGAAAATAATGCGGTAGTTGCCATAGCTAGCAGGAGTAGTTTTTTCATAAGTTGTTGGTATTATAGGGAGTCGTGATGTTTTGATTACGCTTTCGCGAAAGCGTAATGCATCTCAACAAGCTCCATGTTTCTATCAAAAATAGGCAGTAGCACTTGAACTGTCACAAACGTTAAGAAAATATTAAAGATTTGTACTTTTTGAAAAGACTCTATTTACGCGTATCTATAAAAAGAGCCCACCAAAGGTGAGCTCCATATATTCATTTATCATAAGAAATAGTTTGTATTACACAAGTCCTTTCTCTAATAGATATTCAGCTATTTGAACAGCATTTGTCGCCGCTCCCTTACGTAAGTTGTCAGACACAATCCACATATTAAGCGTATTATCTTGTGAGTAATCACGACGTATTCTACCTACGAAAACATCATTTTTTCCTTCAGCATAGATAGGCATTGGGTAGGTATTGGTATCTGGATTATCTTGAACCGTCACTCCTGGCGTCTCATTAAGAATCTTACGGATATCTTTTTCTTCAAAGTCTTCACGTAGCTCGACATTTACAGACTCACTGTGTCCCCCTACGACAGGAATGCGAACAGCGGTGGCAGTGATACCAATTGAACGATCGTTTAATATTTTTTGAGTTTCATTAACTAGCTTAAGCTCCTCTTTTGTGTAGCCACTCTCCTGAAATACATCACAGGCTGGTATAGCATTGCGATGTATAGGGTATGGATACGCCATTTCTCCTTTTTCTCCTTTGTACTCATTCTCTAACTGCTGTACCGCTTTTACTCCTGTGCCGGTTATTGATTGATAGGTAGAAATTACAAGTCGTTTAATCCCATAATCTCTATGTAAAGGAGACATCGCTAGCACCATCTGTATAGTCGAACAATTAGGATTTGCAATGATCTTATCATCTTTTGTAAGTGTAGCCGCATTAATCTCTGGCACGATAAGTTTTTTTGTGGGATCCATGCGCCAAGTGGATGAATTATCAATAACTACAGTACCTACCGCTGCAAATTTTGGAGCATAAGCTAGTGACGTATCTCCACCAGCAGAAAAAATTGCAATATCTGGACGACCTTCAATAGCGTCTTCCATTGAGGATATTGTATATTCATTGTCTTTATAGGTGATCTTATTACCTACTGATCTTTCTGAAGCTACAGGAATTAACTCCGTTATGGGAAAATTACGTTCTGCTAAGACCTTTAACATCACTTGTCCAACCATACCCGTGGCACCTACTACTGCTACTCTCATTTTGAAAATTGTATTAATTAATCTTTAGAAAAGCACCTCAATCTTTTAACAGCATTTCTGACCGTTAGGTAATTTAATTGAAACATACTCATATCAAATGTACTCTGTCTTTGTGGAATAGCTAACTGTCAAATTTTAAAGTTTTGTTATTTATATAACACTACAATTATAAAAAAACCACTTTGCTAGATAACAAAGTGGTTTAGGTTATACTACACTAGTGTAGCGGCTTCCAGTAAATTGTACTGGTTTGCGATTACTTTTTAAGTAATTCTTTAATGTCTTTTAACAAATCTATTTCTGTAGGTCCTGGGTTTGGAGCGGGTGCTTCTTCTTTTTTCTTACGCACTTTTGCATAAGCCTTCACCATCATAAATAATACAAAACCTACAATTACTAGGTTAATAATAGCATTTACCCATCTTCCCCATGCTATGACAGCTCCACCACCAGCGTTAGCTTCTTCGAGCGTAAGATAGTTTTTCCCATCCATTGCATAAAACAAGTCTTCAAAATTTGCTCCTCCTGCAAAGTGGCCTATAAATGGCATCATAATATCTCCTACAAATCCTTTAACCACGAGACCTACTGCGCCTGCAAGCAGTACAGCTATCGCTAGATCTATGACATTACCTGTCATAATAAAATCTCTAAATTCTTTTAACATATTGGTTAGCTTTAAAAATAATTAGAATTCTAAGATACGTATTTTACGGAAATGATTAACAATTTTTTAAGAAATTGAAGGTTTGTTAGACGACCACACGCTTTACACGTTGCCCTATTGCGGTAAGTAATTCGTAGGAAATAGATTGCATACTTTTAGATAATTCTTCTGCATTTGTGTCAACACCAAATATCTCGACATCATCCCCCTCATCACAAGCAATAGCAGTTACATCTACCATAATCATATCCATACATACATTACCCACGATGTACGCTCTTTTACCAGCGATAGTAACGTACCCAATACCTTTGCCCAGAGATCTAGAAATTCCATCTGCATGACCTATAGGGAGTGTAGCGATAACCATATCTGTAGGCGCAATAAAGGCGCGATTGTATCCAACATTTTCACCCTTTTTTATGTTATGTATTTGAGATATTACCGTTTTTAACGAGGCAACAGGTTTTAAGTTAGCCGTTTCTGATGGTGAATTCCCATACCCATATAGACCAATCCCAGTGCGCACACAGTCAAAATGAGCGCGTCCATAATTAATGATCCCAGAAGTATTTGTCATATGTAAAAAGGGCACCTTATCTAGCCCAGCAATTAGAGTTTTTGAAATTTGAGTAAAATTCAAAATTTGATTCAAGGTAAATGCTTCGGCCTCTGGATCTTCACTGGCTACGAGATGAGAGAATAAGGATCTAGCCTGCATATTTGAATTTTCGCGTAGGCGTTCTAATATCCAAGTAGTATCATTTGCTGCAAAACCTAATCGATTCAATCCTGTATTAAATTTTAAATGAATAGGGTAATTCGTTTGATTTTTTGCTTTCGCGAAAGCAGAAAAAAGCTCAAATACGCGCTTGCTATATAAGTTAGGCTCTAAACAGCGAGTAACCATTTCTTCAAAATAGTCTGGCTGTGGGTGGAGAACCAAAATAGGAGAACGCACTCCAGCGTCTCTCAAAGCGATTCCTTCTGGAACGTATGCCACCGCAAAATAATCTACACCCAGCTTTTCTAATTCTAGAGCGATCACAGCTGCATCACTGCCGTAACCAAACGCCTTGACAACAGCCATCATCTTTACCTCTGGTGCTATTTTACTACGCAAATAAGTGTAGTTGTGACGCAATGCGCCCAAACTTATTTCTAATCTGGTTACAGCCATTTAATTAGGATCTTGTGGAGTTTGTTTAGCTGGCGAGGTTATTTCTTCTACAGCTTCCATATTTATTTTGCGTAGTCGTTCTCTCAGCATGGCTTTGTAATAAGCCGCACGTGAAAGCGGCTCATACTCCTCTGTCTCCCCTAGCATGACTATGTCTTGATTATTTGCCTTGCGGTAACTATACTGTGCAAGGTTACCCGTACGTGTACAGACAGCATGAACCTTAGTAACATACTCTGCCGTCGCCATTAATGCAGGCATAGGTCCAAAAGGGTTTCCTTTAAAATCCATATCTAGCCCAGCCACAATCACACGTATACCGCTATTTGCAAGATCGTTGCACACTTTTACTATTTCGTCATCAAAAAATTGCGCTTCATCTATTCCTACAACATCACATCCGTCTGCAAGTATCGGGATATTTGCTGCAGCTGGAACGGGCGTAGATCGTATTTCATTACTGTCATGAGAAACCACCTTTTCTTCGTCGTAACGAACATCTACGGCTGGCTTGAAAATTTCAACACGTTGCTTTGCAAACTGCGCACGCTTTAAACGGCGGATGAGTTCTTCTGTTTTGCCAGAGAACATCGATCCGCAAATGACTTCTATCCAGCCAAATTGCTCTTTATGATTTACCGTATTTTCGAGAAACATTTTGTATTTTTCTAGACCAAAACGAGTATTTTCTCGTTTGATTATGACCTGCAGTAAAAGTATGTAAAAACAAAAACAACTACTGTACAGATCTCAAAATTATGAAGAAATTTATACAAGTAGAGCTCGAAAATCTCGCGCACAAAATTTTACAACTAGACCCTACTTCAGGGTATGCAGATCTTGCTGCCATTGCAGGAGAACTGCATGAGAAATTGGCTGTACTCGCCTACGTTGAAAAGCTTGAATACACAGCGGAACCCATTATCACTGTACAACAAATAGAAGATCAAATTGCGCAAGACAGTATATCAAATAGTACTTTCTTTAGAGTAGATTCTGAAACTAAGAATGTAGACGCTGTACCTAAAAAAGAATCACAGTTACATGATTCTCAACCTAATACTTATAATGATAAGTATAGACCAGACGGCACACAGTTTAATGAAGAACCGCCAGTACACGAGCCTGTTATAGAAAAGATAAAAGACATGTGGCCAGAGATGAATCCCGAAGCTACGGCCATTGATAAGGTAATTGACACTATACTACCAAATACACCTAGCATGGGCAAAAATGATAGTTTTGAAATAGGTAATGAATATCATACACCCATCTTTGAACCAAAAGAGTCGAGATTAGAAAATTCTACAGAAAAAAAATCAAAAAACCTCAACGACAGTCTTAAAAAAGGAAAATTTAAAATAGGATTGAATGATAAATTGTCTTTCATCAAGCACCTATTTAACGGCAGCTCGTCAGATTATAATAGGGTACTAAGCCAGCTAGAGACATTTCAATCTTTTGATGAAGCCCAGCAGTTTATTGAACAAATAGTAAAGCTAGACTATGAAAATTGGGAGGGAAAGGAAGTCCAAGAGGAACGGTTTATACAAATAATAGAAAGTCGCTACTCTTAAAAAGACAGTTAACCATACTGATCAAGTGTGTGCACATACTCCACTCATCAGTATCTGAGACTCTTTAATTAGTACCTTTGCATTATGTCAAAACTCTACCTTGTCCCAACGCCTATCGGTAATCTTGAAGATATGACTTTCCGTGCAATTCGCGTGCTTAAGGAAGTAGATCTCATATTAGCAGAAGATACACGCACTAGTGGGAAGTTACTTAAACATTTTGAAATTGGCACCCAGATGATGAGTCATCATATGCACAATGAACATCAGACAGTTGATACGATCGTTAAACGAATACTTTCTGGTGAGATGGTTGCTTGTATAAGTGATGCCGGCACTCCAGCCATATCAGACCCTGGCTTTTTACTTACACGGGCGTGTGTAGAAGAAGGCATTGAGGTAGACTGTTTACCAGGGGCAACTGCTTTTGTACCTGCACTAGTAAATAGCGGATTTCCAAATGATAAATTTATTTTTGAAGGATTTCTTCCTGTCAAAAAAGGAAGACAAACCCGATTTCTAGCATTGCAAGAGGAAACTCGAACTATGATATTTTATGAATCCCCGCATAAGCTAGTTAAAACTTTAGGGCATTTTGTAGAATTTTTTGGTGCAGAAAGACCTGTGTCAGTCTCAAGAGAAATCACAAAACTACATGAAGAAACCATACGGGGGACTGCTCAAGATGTACTAGCGCATTACAGTAATAAACCTCCTAAAGGTGAGATAGTACTTGTTGTAGGAGGAAAAAGTAAGTAATTAAAATCCTTTATGGTCCACATTTTTCCCTGTATAGGTGTAATGAATTCCGCTATCGCGAAAGCATACTCCTAAAAACTATAGGTAGCTGAGAGAATTAAATTGCGACCCGCTGCCGAAATTCCAGAGGAATACGTTCGGTAACGTTGGTCTGTAATATTTTCCAAGTTCCCAGAAAAAGACCAATGATCTGAAAGTTTAAATTGAGTAGCTAAGTTAATTGTATACCAGCTAGGAGAAAATGGGTTTCCATCGCTGTCTAGAGCATATAAGTGTGCGTTATTTTGCTGACTAGGCGCAAGGTCTTTAAAATCAAATTTACCGCTGTAAGCAACAAAAGCATCTAGTGTCCACTGCTTTTTTACCCATATCAAATGTCCATCGCCAAAAAGTGGTGCCACATGTCTCACTGGCACATACGAACCCTCTTCATCCTGCTCTACTCCATTTGTATAATTAAATCTCCCTGAGAGCTTTAGTACATCAGAGAGTTTTCCCTCAATCCCTAACTCCACGCCATAGACCTCTGCTTTTGATGCGTTTTTTATTGCTTGCACGGTGCTTATCTCCCCTTGATATTCAACTTCTGTAACGCCATTAAGATTAAAATTTTGTCTTACGAGTGCATTGTCAAGTAAGGTGTAGTAGCCATTTACATCAAATTTAAATGCGTTTTTATAATTAAAATTTAGCCCTATTTCTCCATTATAAGCATACTCTGCCTTAAGGTCTGGATTAGGCACTACAACAGAACCGGGCTCACTGTCAAATATTTTACCCACATCATCAATATTAGGTGCCCTAAAAGCGGTGCCTATGTTTGTAATAATAGATAGGTATTTTGACAATTGATGTGTGATTCCCAAACTACCCGTAAGGTTACCAGTGCTTATGTTTGCTTTGTCAAATGGTAAATCAAAAAATTTATTATTCTCTGTAAAATCAGCGTTTACCCACACATGATTATAGCGCAGCCCGGATTGTAATTTAGTTTTTGGTGCGAGTGTTATTTGGGTGCTTACATATCCTGCTAAAGAGCTCCAGTTAGATCCGTCTGGGTATCTAGAAGGAATACTAGCCACACTTGCTGTTGAGATGTCTGTTACCTGACCATTTGAATTCACATAGTTGTGTACATATTCAAATCCATAAAAAAGTTTATTTCTACGATTTTCAAGATTCTTTGTAAAATCTAGCCCCGAAGAGAAAGCCGCAACACGCTCATCTGTTTCAAAAAAATCTGTACTCCCAAAATCTCGGTCGTTTCTACTTTCTTCAGAGTTTTGATAGGTAATACTAGCTCGCGCTTTATTATATAAATAACCATTACCTTCTTTATGGACTTGAAAGTTAGTCATCAACCACTTTTGAGGACCATAAAACCACTCGGCAGACCTTAATTGGTCATTGCGCGTTCTTGTAAGCCTGTCATAACGATCATAATTTGACGTTTCTGCATAATGGAATCCTAGATTAAAGTCCCAAATTTGATTAGGAACGTATCGTACCTTTTGCATAAGATTCAAACTACTAAATGCAGAACCTATTTGAAGTAGTGGATCCTCATTTACAACCTCAACATCAACACCATTTATTTGATCGACAAATTTTGTTCTTAAATAATTATCTGGTCCATGTGCTCCTTGCCGTTGATTATCATAATCCGAATAACTAACACTTGTTAAAAATCCTAATTTATCTTTTGCAATGTTGATATCAAAGTGACCTGTACGCTCCTTATTAGAAGTATTCATACGTGCAGTAGCTGTTCCATTAAGTAAAAAATTATCAGAATATGTGAGTTGAGGCTGCTTTGTAAAAAAGTTCATTACTCCCCCTATGGCATCACTCCCATAAATAACCGAACCCGGACCTAATAAAACTTCTATTCGGTCTACGATAAAAGGATCTATAGAAATAATATTTTGCACATTACCTCCTCTAAATATAGCTGTATTGAAACGAACACCATCTAATGTAATGAGCAATCTGTTAGTTGAAAAACCTCTTATAAGAGGACTCCCCCCTCCCTGCTGACTTTTTTGAACAAATACACCACCACTTATTTGTAACAAATCGGCAGCGGTTTGAGGATTAGACCGATTAATTTCCTCAGAGGAAATACCTATAATTTTTTGTGGGATATTTTTTTTGCTTTGCGCAAATTTACTTGCAGAGAGCACGATCTCTCCTAGTACGTTATCTTTTTGTTTTAAAAAAATACGATTTGAGAATGCTTGTATTTGTGCTTTTGTATACTGAGTTTCCTTATGTGCTACCTCTTTGAAGAAAAGAATTTCCGCTTTCGCGAAAGCGGTAATATCTGCCCTGCCATCAAAATCTGTTAGCGCACTTTTACTTTTATCTTTATTAAATATAGCCACACCAATTATAGGTTCACGAGTGTCTAAATCAAGGACTTCTATCGTTTGTGAGGTTGCGCTAAGAGAACATATAAATAAGAGCAAGTAAATAATGCGCATCTAACTGAAAATTGAATTTAAGACCGCAAGAGATCGCGGTTTTTTAAAACCGTGCAAATGTAACTCATAATACTGTAATAGCATATGTAGGAACTCGCTGCGCTGTTGCTGATTTAATTTTATTTCTGATAGTGCATCAAAATTTATGCCCAAGAGTTGTTTTAAAATATTTACAGCATTGCCAGAACGGCAATACAAATTCGATTCATGAGCTTTAAAAGTGCCGTCCATTAAGTTAAAAAAATCATATGATATCTCTGTATCATCTGGGTAAAAGCCTAAAAAACTAGTCAATTTTACTAGGAAGAGAAGGTGAAAGTTTGCAGTTGCATCGTGCGTATCTAACCACATCATTGCTGCGGACAGGTATTCATATAAGGACTCATTCTTTTCTTCTTCCTGAACTACATTACGAAGCATATCTGATATAAAAAAAACGATAGCGCTTTTTGCAAGTTGAGTATGCAAACTTTGATAATAAGAAATAACTTTTGCCTCTCTGATGCTTTCAAGGGAACCTTTATCTTTGTGATTTGCTTCAATTTCTAATTGCATAAGCGGCTGAAACATTGATGCCCTAAGCTTACCTTTTTTAGATTTAAGAATATTGCGCAGTAAATAAGATTTTAGTCCACTGCTTTTTGTAAATGCTTTAACAATAAGATCTGCTTCCCCATACTTTAATGCAGAAATAACAATGACCTCTGTTTTGATTAGCATTATCGTATAATCATTAGTTTCTCAATCGCTGTTTCTTGTGATTCTTCAATAGGTCCCGTAATAAGGATGAGATATACACCAGAGGCTACTTTATATCTACCAAAGGCGGTCGTGTCCCATTCTATACTTCCTCCAGTGGTTGTTTCTTCATAGACTAAATTTCCAACCAAATCTGTGATTTTTACGTTTGTATTTGCCGTGAGGTTCTCAATACGCACATTCCCATTAAAATTGGGACGTACGGGATTAGGATAAATGAGTACTTCTTCAAGGTTTTCTGAAGGTGCTGTAGAGCTACCGTTAAAAGAAACCATGCCTTGGTTGGTTCCAAAATAAACATTTCCTGTCTGAGGATCTACGGCAACGGCTTGAACGCTATTAGATGGCAATGGGGAGTTTTCTTTAGTAAAATGATAGATGGTTTCTTGACCATTTGGGGAAACATAAAACACTCCGGAATCTGCAGTAGCTAGCCATTTATTATTTGCACCATCTACCACAATATCTGTAACCACCTGATCATTCAATAACTCTTGTGCTAACCCATCCTGTAAAATAATAATTTCATTTGTATTTACAAGTGGATTCTCAAACACTTGTGAAGGCCCAAATAACACTCGTAAACCTAGACGAGTTCCTATCCATAGTGCACCATTTCTATCTATAGCAAGTGAGCGTATATCATCTATAGGCAAATTTGAAGCCCCATCCTCACCCGCAATACGTGCAAATGTATTTGTAGTAGGATTGTAAGCTACCACTCCTTTATTATCTGTACCTACAAAAATATTTCCACCTGTGTCTACGACTAGATTATCGATATTGGTTCTTGTACCAGATAATATTTCCTCTGTGTTAAATGAGGTAAACTGTCCACTTGTTGAGATTTTATGAAGGCCTATGGGAGAATAGGAATTGCCAACCCATAGATTACCCTCATTATCAAAGGTACTTCCTGCTGCACGCACATCGTCATCAGTACCTTCTACAGGTGTAAGAGTACTATTATTTTCATCATACAAAATTGCTGGTGTATTATCTATAACTTCGATGAGTCCAGAATGATAAGAACTCACATATAATTGAGATACATCCAGAGGATTAATAGCTACGTAAGATAAATCTGTTGCACCAAAAAATTCTCCTGCATTTATAAAATCCCATCCTGATCCTTCTACATAATGGCTTATTCCTTGGGTCTTTAGTGGAAATGGATTATAAAACACATCATAATCACCAAAAACGGTCCATATACTCCCAGCTGTTGCTGCTACATCAAAATGATTGTTTTCTAAAGGCCCATTAGGTAAAAGTCTTTCCACATTTTGTGGGTCTTCAGAAGAAGTTTGAGCTACACCCGTGCCCAAAGTTCCCACAAAAATTTTCCCTTGAAGTGAGGTTGCTGTGCTGTATCGAGTAGTATATCCTTGGATATTTGTTAAGTTTTGGAACAGAGATGTTGTGCTATCATATATTACAACAGTTCCTAGATATATTATATGCAAGAACTCTTCTGTTGCTGTAATATCTGTTATAGCACTCTGAAACTGATCAAAAATCAAATAGTTTAGACCATCTGAAGAGCTGTAAACAGCGCTGTCTTCCTGTATATAAAGGCGTTCATTAAAGGTTACTACTTTTTCAAATGAACCTGTTCTTACCGTCTCCCAGTTACTAAAATCAATTATGTTATCGTTATTGACCAATGCTCTTCTTAGTCCGCCTTCTGTGGTGGCTGCATAAATGTATTCATCCTTTATAGCAGTACTTCCTACATTTAGTAAGCTTCCGGCATCCCCAATAAAATAAGAATCATTAAATTCTAAGCGGTTCAAATCAAATAATGAAATTCCAAAACCAGAGGCTATATACACAAATCCATTATGTTCCGAAAAATGATTGATACGCTTTCTATCTGGAGTGATGGATGTTTTATTAAAAATATCAACAACGGTGGTCACTTGAGAAGTCTCTGTAGCAACCACATCAATAATTCCATTTTCATATCCTATAAATAGTCTGTTAGCTCCCTCACTATAGTATAGAGAAGAAATAGCGTTTCCAGAAAGACCGTTTATGGTGGTAATTGTTTCTATTTCGCTAGTCAAGACATCGTAATGGTACACTGCGTTTTCACAGGCAATATACATCCTATTACTCCCTGAAGAGATATCAATTACTCTTGTATATGAAAAATGACTGGTCCAGTCTTGAGAAAAGTCTTGTGCAACTCCAGTGAGCGTAGTAAGAAAGATAAGAAGCGCATAGTAAATTCTCACGATAATTAGTGTATCCTTTTAAAACGGATAAATGTACAATTATTGCTTATTGTAATAAAATCATAGTGGAAGAGTTCCTAAAATAAAGCTTTCGCGAAAGCATAATTCTTATATAAAAAAAGGGTAGGACTTTACACCTACCCTTTTTTTAAACTTTAGAATGATTTACACCACTCCTTGCGCGAGCATTGCCTCTGCAACTTTTACAAATCCAGCTACATTTGCTCCCTTTACATAATCAATATAACCATCCTTATCTTTTCCATACTCTACACAAGCTGCATGGATATCTAACATGATTTTGTGTAATTTTTGATCTACTTCCTCTGCGGTCCAACTATATCTCACACTGTTTTGAGACATCTCTAATCCAGATGTAGCTACACCTCCAGCATTCGATGCTTTTCCTGGAGAGAATAAAATTTTAGCTTTTTGGAATACCTCGATTGCTTCTGGAGTTGAAGGCATATTTGCACCTTCTGCCACACAAATACATCCGTTATCTACTAACGTTTGCGCCTCTTCTTTATTTAATTCATTTTGAGTCGCACAAGGTAATGCAACCTCACATTTTACAGACCAAGGTCTTTCACCTTCATGATAGGTGGCTCCACTGTACTCATTTACATACTCGCTTATACGACCACGTTTTTCATTTTTGAGTTCCATAATAAAGGCCAGCTTCTTTGCATCGATCCCGTCTTTATCGTGAATGTATCCTCCAGAATCTGACATAGTTACTACTTTACCACCTAGTTGTGTTGCTTTTTCGGCAGCATATTGTGCAACATTTCCAGATCCAGATACAACGACTGTTTTACCTTTAAAACTCTCACCTCTAGTTTCTAGCATACTCTGTGCAAAATACACATCTCCGTAACCAGTAGCCTCTGGGCGCATTAGTGAACCTCCATAGCTTCTTCCTTTACCAGTAAGGACACCAGTAAATTCATTGCGAAGCCTCTTATATTGTCCGAACATATAGCCTATCTCACGACCTCCAACTCCAATATCACCAGCAGGCACATCTGTATCTGGACCAATGTGTCTAGCAAGCTCAGACATAAAGCTTTGACAAAAACGCATTACCTCTGCGTCTGATTTTCCTTTAGGGTCAAAGTCAGAACCTCCTTTTCCACCACCCATGGGTAATGTAGTTAAGCTGTTTTTGAAAACTTGCTCAAACCCAAGAAATTTAAGAATACTCAAATTTACTGAAGGGTGAAAACGTAACCCTCCTTTATAGGGACCTATAGCGCTATTAAATTCAACACGATAACCTCTGTTTACGTGTATTTCTCCATTATCAGCTGTCCAAGGTACTCTAAAAATGATCGTGCGCTCTGGCTCTACCATACGCTCAAGAAGTTTTTTTCCTTGGTATTTTTTATTTTTTTCTATGAATGGGATAACAGTCTCTGCTACCTCGTGAACGGCCTGCATGAATTCTGGCTCGTTAGGGTTGCTTTTTGCAACATAATCGACAAAGTTTTTAATGCTGTCTGACATATGATTTTTGTATTGAATACGTTATTACTGTAAAATTTATTTTTACACACCACAAATATACAGTATCCTCTATTTTACAGTACATTTTTTTAATATATCACAATAACTTTGTGTTATTTTAAGTTTTGTAATAAGGATAATCGACTAAGTGTTTGTAAATTTCGGTGTATGACATTATTTTCTATATTTGATTGTTCAAAATCACCTAATCTATGAAAGCCAAGTACCTATTACTGGCACTGTTATCTTTTTGGATAACGCAACAGCGTCTTCAAGCCCAATATGGATTCACGCAGGAGATTGGCGTAATTGCTGGACCAGTAGCTTTTCAGTCTGATTATGGAGAACGTAATGATTTTGAAACAAATAGTGGTAATGTAGGTTTTGGAGTGGGTATTGTGCATTACCTCAATTTTGCATTTAGGGCTGATTCCAATAATTATTCTAAATACTCTTATTTCAACGACCACTTCAAAGTACGCAATGAGATAAATTATCATGTCACAAATTTGGAACATTTTGGAGATGAAGTAGGAGAAGACAGCTTTGGAGGATTACAACTTGCTTCTCATAAAGGAAAGTCTCGTGTATTTGAAATAGGTAGCCAAATAGAGTACACACCCTTAAGCATACGTGACTATACAGCTGGCGGTTATACATTTGCACCTTACGCAAGTGTTGGTCTTCATTATGTTGCATACAACCCAGATGCGAGTTCAGACCTAGGTAGCGGTAATATCTTTGGTCGAATAACAAATCCATATACAACACCTGTCAGCAGTGGACCTGCATTGTTCAATGGTTTTTCTCAAGGAGATGGAGAATTTAACAGTGGTATTGACAGAAGACCAGGGAATACATGGGCAGTCACTGGAAGTTTAGGAACTCGTTACAAGTTAGATATCCTTAGCGATCTTCTACTCGACTTAAGATGGCATTATTATGCATCAAACTGGGTGGATGGTCTTAATCCTGATCCGAGACCTTCAAATAGAGTAAATGATTGGATCTTTTGGATCAATTTTGGGTATATCTATTATGTAAATTAGAATACGCTTTTCGCGAAAGCTTCCTTAAAATCCTTCACTTAACGGGTAGCCAATGCCTGCTCTAAATCATTAATTAAATCTTCTGCATCTTCAATTCCAACGCTTAACCTGATTAAAGAATCTGTAATTCCAATTTTCTCTCGATCTATCTTTGGAATGGATGCATGCGTCATAGTTGCTGGATGTCCTGCGAGGGACTCCACACCTCCTAAACTTTCTGCGAGTGTAAATATTTTGAGGTTTTCAAGGACAGTCATTGCCGCCTCCAATGAGTCTTCCATAGTTGAAAATGACAACATCCCTCCATAATCGCTCATTTGTTTTTTTGCAATAGCATGGTGAGGGTGATCTTCAAAACCGGGCCAGTATACGTTCAAAACCTTAGGGTGGGCTTTCAAGAAATGTGCAACTGCTGCACCATTTTCACAATGTCTCTGCATACGCACGTGTAACGTCTTAATACCTCTCAACGCCAAATAACTGTCCTGTGGACCACAAATAGCACCGCTCGCATTTTGAATAAAATACAAACGATCTGCTAGTTTCTTCTCTTTCACAATAAGCCCTCCCATCACCAAATCACTGTGCCCTCCGATATACTTTGTAGCGCTGTGCATGACAATATCTGCCCCTAGATCCAGAGGTTGTTGCAGGTAAGGTGTAGCAAAGGTGTTGTCTACCGCTAGTAAAAGTTGATGTTTTTTTGAAATTTTGGCCACGGCCTCAATATCTATGATATTCATCATTGGGTTGGTAGGTGTTTCTACCCAAATTAGTTTTGTATTTATAGTTATATGCTCTTCAATAGTATGGGAATCACTCATTCCTACAAAATGAAATTTGATACCAAAATCTTCAAAAATCTGAGTAAAAAGTCTGTAGGTTCCTCCGTATAAGTCATTTGTAGAAATGACCTCATCTCCATGTTTTAAAAGCTTTAAAACCGCATCTATCGCTGCAAGGCCAGAAGCAAATGCGATACCGTGAGTACCATTCTCCAGGCTTGCAAGAGATTGTTCTAAGGCATGTCTTGTAGGATTAGAAGAACGACTGTACGCATAATCTTGATGTTCTCCAGCCTCTTTTTGTGCGTAAGTAGATGTTTGATAAATAGGAGGCATCACAGCTCCATAAGCCTTATCGGGTTGCTGATTGCCGTGTATTGTTTTCGTGTTAAATTTCATAGATACGTATGTTGTGATCGACAATTATTATTGTAACTATTTTAGTACCCTATGATTCAAGGTACAAAAATTAGTGTTCTAGTCCCTATCTCAAATTCTTTGAGTCTTTCCTCATTTCCATCAAAAAGAACTTTTTTATTAGCGCTGCTGAGACTACATTTATACTATGAGAAATCCTTGGACACATTGTCTATCGCTTACCATTCTTCTTGTTATTTCAGGGTGTGAGCGTAGCGTAGATTATATAAGTCATGTCGAAATAGTTACCACAGAAAAAACCTTAAACTGTCCGTCTGACGGTTGCCCTGACGTGGAGCTAGAATTGATTATTATCGACGAGCCTACCGAATTATCGCAAGCTGTCAATGATTGGACAAAGGTAGTCTTATATGACATAATGGGCATAAAAAGTAACGAAAAGCATATTTCCATAAAGGAGGCTATTGCGTCTTACGTAAACACTAGTCAGATAGCTTATCCAGAGACTTCAGAATTATCTACCGCTCATGAGCTTTTAGTAGAAACAGCTATTTCTTATCAGTCTAATCATTTACTTTCTATGGTTTTACGAGGATTTCAATTTTCAGGTGGTGCACACGGATATGATTATCATATTTATGGGAATTTTAACCCTAAAACGGGTCAAGAAGTTGCCCTAAGCCAACTTTTAAAAACTGATTTTTACGCTTTCGCGAAAGCGCAACTCTCTCAAAAGTATCCTAATCAGACCATTACCGAAAAACCTGAAAATTACTTACAGATAGGATTTACAGAAGAAGGAATGGCAGTTATTTACAACGATGTTGGTCTAGAAGGTATTCCATCTGAGAACAAGCATCTGTCTATCCCTTGGGAAATTGCAGAGGACTATCTTGCTATTTAACTAGTTTGCTTAATTGGATACAGCAACCCAAGTGTAAGCCTTCATGAAAATTATTGAATTCTATTGCATGTTCAACTTTCGAAAGTACTCCGCCAGTGGTAGATAACGTATACTCTTTAAAACTAGAAAATACGTCATTGTTATATTCTTTTTCTAGACTTGATAGTGTAGAATAAAGCATATCCTTAATAGCGTTAACTTCTTCTTGTGTTACATCCCTTTCTGGTCTAGTACCTTTCTTGTAGCTATTAATAAAGTCCATAGGTATCTGTGGAGTTATTCCTGACAAGCCGTAGGTGAGTAATTGCTGTGTGGCAATACTGTGCCCAATATTCCAGATGATATTATTATTAAACCCATGAGGAATCTTGTTAAGTTGCTCAAGCGTGTGCCCTTTTATAAAGCGCCCTAGTATTTGACGATTTTTAAGGCATATTTCGAAACTATAGTCCATATCTTTATTTTCTTTAAAAATACTTCATTTGAGCAATCTTAGTGGGTATTTTTATAACTTAATACAAGTTAGCAACCCATGCGAAAAATATATCACCTTTCTACCTGCAATACGTGCCAGCGTATTATCTCAGAAATAAATCCTGGAACAGACGTTGCTTTACAAGATGTTAAGACAGAAGCTATTACAGAACAGCAATTAGAGGAGATGTTTCAACTTTCAGGTAGTTATGAAGCGCTCTTTAGCAAACGTGCACAGTTATACCGGCAGCGAGGTCTTAATACACAGGTGCTCGATGAAGACGATTATAAAAGACTTATATTAGAACACTACACCTTTCTCAAAAGACCTGTGATAATTATTGATGAGAAAATTTTTATAGGTAATAGCAAGAAAGTTGTTGCAGCAGCAGCCGATGCTCTTTCCAAATAACTAAGATATGCAAAAGCGTTATTTAGCATTTCTCGCGGCTTTTGGCGCTAGTTTTATCTACGGGATTAATCATACACTAGCAAAAGATCTCATGCCTACCTATATCCAAGCATATGGATTTATCATGCTTCGCGTATTAGGCGCTGCTATCCTATTTTGGGTCACTAGTCTTTTCTTTCCTTCAGAAAAAATAGATCGTAAGGACTGGTTGCGTATATTTTTCTGTGCATTATTTGGAATGACCTTAAATATGCTTATGTTTTTTAAAGGGCTTGAACTATCTACTCCAATAAATAGTAGCGTGGTTATCACTTTATCTCCAGTTATACTTTTAGTACTTTCTGCAATATTTTTGAAAGAAAAAATTACTTGGCTTAAGGGATCGGGTATTGGCATTGGTCTAGTAGGTGCTCTGATTCTCATACTCTTTGGAGCAAAAACACAAGCCAATGCCCCAGACATTCCACTGGGTAATATATTGTTTATTATCAATGCAACTGCATATTCTGTTTATCTCATTTTAGTAAAACCACTTACGGCTAAATATTCATCTATCACCTTAATGAAATGGTTTTTCCTAATTGCTATATTTACGAATGCTCCTGTAGGATTACCTCAATTTTTAGAGATACAATGGAGTGAACTACCTATACATGTCATAGGAGTACTGATTTTTGTTGTGGTGGGGACTACATACCTGACCTATCTCTTTAATGTGTTTGCACTAAAAGAACTCAAACCTTCTACCATTGGAGCTTTTATTTACTTACAGCCGCTCATTGCAACTATCGTTGCAATCATATTAGGAGCAGATACGTTAACGATCATAAGAATCGTTGCAGCTTCCCTTATTTTCTTAGGTGTATATTTAAGTACCAAACGTAAAAAAGCAAGTGTCCCAAATTAGTTATACCGAATTTACAAGCATCAATGATATTCCTGAAGTTGTTTTTGAAGAACTAGGGTGTGCAAATTCTTTTTACTTTTCTAAACCTTTCTTAACCGCATTTGAGAGTCAAAATAATCACATAAAGTATCATTATTTTCTTCTTTCAGCACACAAAAACTTAATTGCCATTGCTATAATTCAAAGATTGGAGATCTCGTTAGGAAAAGTGACGGAGCAGTTACATCCCATTCATAAAGTAGTTGAGAAGCTTCGATATTCATTTCTTAGTAAAAAAACAACCACTACCATTTGTGGAAATATTTTTTTGAGCGGCAACTACGGGGTTTTTATTAAAAATCATCTTTATGATAGAGATGTATTCAGTAAACTAGCAGAGATACTTATTAAAAATAAAAACACTAAAAAATCGAAGCTTTTATTTTTAAAAGACTTTAATAGCTTGCAAAATCAAGCAGCCAGTGTCACAGAAAACTATTTTTTCCAATCGTTTGCGGTAGAACCTAACATGATTATTGATATAAGGTGGAATAGTTTTGAGGAGTATAAAAAGGTGCTAAAGTCAAAATACCGAGTAAAAATCAATAAAGCAGACACTTCCAGTGCCTCGCTAAAAATCACAACGCTTAGTGCTCAAGAGATACGTAGCCATTCGGTGAGATTACAAGAGCTTTATGAAAATGTCACTAATAAAGCCAATTTCAATACGGCAATTCTCAACGTTGAAATGTATGCTGTGTTAAAAGAACGCTTTCGCGAAAGTGTACTCTTCAACATCTATAAAAAACAAGACACTATTGTAGGATTTTTAACGGCTTTTCATGTTGATGTTTCACTAGACGCACACTTTATTGGTCTTGATTACGAGTATAACAAAACCGACTCCATCTACCCTAGAATGCTCAATGACTACATCAGAATAGGTATTGAAAGAAAAGTCAAAAAAATTAATTTGGGTAGAACTGCCTCGGAAATAAAAAGTTCATTAGGAGCCGTACCAGAGCATCTGCGGTGTTATGTTAAACACAGGCGCACACTACCTAATTTATTTTTTAAACCCATTCTCAAACATATCAAAATGACGGAATATAAGCAACACTTTCCTCTTAAGAAATAATAGCAGTAGGTCCCGATATATTTACATCTCTAAATCCTGAGGGAACTCTCCATGCGCTCGCATATCCTCTTTAGTGAGCACTTTAAAATTATTGGTTTTTGGAGCATTTTTAAGCATAGGCTGTAAAGACTCTGGTAGACCTACCATCTTTCTTGATTTTAAATCTATCCATCCCCCCTGCATACTTCCTCGAGCTAGGTTTCTTCCTTTGTGATCATAAAAGTTGTGAACAAACTTAAAAAACATACCATCCTCACTAGCTCCTCCTAGCTCAAAAGTTACAGTAATTGGTTTTCCTTGAAAAGCTTCCTTAAAGAAATAGAGCTGCTCATGAAATATAACGGGACCAATGTTATACTGCACCATTTCCTTTTGACTTAACCCATTTTCTATCATAAATCCCATGCGTGTGTGGGACATAAAATTTACATAAGCAGAGTTTGCAAGGTGTCTATTTGCATCTATGTCGCTCCAGCGGATATCAAATTCTTTTGTATACATACTTATTATCTTGAAGGTATTCCTAGTAAAATATAAAACTACAAAATGATATACTATGCATGCATACTATTTTTATAGTTTTACAAATAAATAAGCCCAACTAATTCATTGGGCTTTGATTCTTCTTTTTTGTATTTACTCCTATAAAAGGGTCGCTTCAAGTGTAACATCAGCTTTTACAAGTTTCGACATAGGACACACTTCTTTTGCCTTTTGCGCTATCTCTTCAAATTTTTCTTTAGAAATGTTAGGCACTGTACCTTTTGTAACCAATTTAATTTTTGTGATCTCACCGTCTTCAAATGTTACATGCGCATCTGTGTCTAATGTATCTGCCACAAAATCTTCTTCATTTAATAAGAAGCTCAATTGCATCGTATAACAGCCAGAATGTGCCGCTCCCACTAATTCTTCTGGATTTGTACCTACACCTTCTTCAAAACGGCTTCCAAAGGCATATTTTACCTCATCCATTGCAGTGCTCTCCGTAGAAATAGTTCCTTGACCTTCTTTTCCGCTTCCTTCCCAATGTGCTTTTGCTTTTCTTGTAAATTTCATAGTTTTTTATTTAATGAAGGTAGCTAGTCACTACACTTCGTTTCTTAATGGCTAAGTGCAAAACTAAGGCTCTCACACTTTCGCGAAAGCGCAATTAACACCTTATAACATCACGTTTAACATAGATTAAGAGCTCATTTGCTCTCCATGCTGGCTTTGCATTATAATCACACCTAAAATTATAAGAACACCAAGAATAGCAAAGAATATTTTCCAAAACGAATACGGTCTTTTCCCTGACAAAGCACCTGTTTCTCCATTCACAAAAAAATTATATTTCTTGCCATTAAAGCGATAAGAACTTACGTAAACTGGTAGTAAAATATGCTTAAAAGTTTCTTGGGATAGCCTCACCTCAATATCTGTAACCCGTTGTGTGTCTCCTCCTATATCTGTAACTGCCCAAGAGGTAGCGATTTGATTTGCCTTCTCTTTTAAGGAAACGTGACCTTCCTTGAGTGGTATGGTATACTTTTCGGTTACAAAACCTCCTAAAAATCCACTATCAAAAGGTTGTAATTTTTTTAAATCCCATCGAGCAATGGTTGAGGGAATTCTACCGGCACGTTGCTTTGAAGCTTGTATCAGCGTGTCATCTACAAAACCAGAAACGTTTCCAGATGCTGGGTACCATCTTGTTTTACGCACTTGGCGCGTCTTACTCTTTCCTTTACTGTCCCTATACGTTTGTGTTTCATAATAATATTCACCCCGTTGCCCTGTATAATTTGCGGCTAGTTGTGCATCAAAGGTCCAATAAGGCAAATACAAACCTTTTGTAAACTGCGGATCTAAAGAGGCTTTTTTTAAATTAGTAGGCGCCCACCAAAGTGCGCTCACCCATTTCTTAAATGTATGAAAAGATTGCTTTTGATCAATTTGAAAGGGCAACACCGCTCCAGGTACTATCCAGTCCTCTTTTTTGACCTCCTGAAGTATCAATGGCATTCCGCAATAGACGCAGTGTAATGATTTGTAATTTTCTTCAACATGTTGATTTGCACCGCAATTTTTACAATGTAAAATAGAGATCTCCTCACTGTTTTTTTGATCCCCCATCTTTTCTAGATAGGGATACAGTTCTAGCTCCTCAAATTTTGTGGTGGCCATGGAAATTTTTTCTTGATGGCCACAGTACTCACAAGTTACCGCAGTGGTGCCCGGTTTATACTTCAACTCTGACCCACAGTTAATGCAAGCTTTTTTTAGTTCTGTTTTATAAATGGGTTTTTCTTCCATGAAGACATAGATTAGGGTACGCTACCGCGAAAGCATTTCCTTTTAAAATTTAACTTTGAGTAGATTATTAGAAGTTAAGAGCAATCCGCTTATTGTGGTAGTGGTGGCGGTGTGCTCCCTCCCAGAAAAGATTTAAGTTCTTCTATCTCTTGAAGTGCGGTCCATCCAGACATTCCTTGTTTCCAGATGAGACTTTCTTTGTTTATAGATCTACCTGCAAACAAAGCTTTGAGCTGCTCAAAAGAAACAGGGCCTTGTTGTGCGCCATTAACCGCATAAAAATACTGCACAGCCGCTGGCATAGGTGGTGGCACAGGGGCAACCTGATTTTGAAACATGTGATTGTTTGGCTGCGGGGCTCCCGTCATCATACCACCCATTTGCTGTGCGAGTACAAAGCCCATTCCCATGCCCATTCCTGCTCCGGCAGTACCTCCCTCATTTGCAGCGGCAGCCTCTATCGCTTTTGCTGTCTTAAATCTTGTAAGCTTATCGAGATCTAGCTTATCTATACGACTATACTCAAAAATCTCTTTTTTGAGATCTTCTGGCATAGACACATTCTCAATGTAAAATTTTTCTAAAGAAATGCCGACAGATAGAAACTCTGTCTTCATCACTTCTTGACACGTTTCTGAAAGCTCCGAAGTGTTTGCCGCATATAATTCTATAGGCAGATTTGCTTCTCCTACCGTATCTGTAAATCGAGTAGCAATGAGACTTTTGAGGTGCTCATTGATTTCAAAATTGGTAAAATTATTGTCCGTCCCTACAATATCTGTAATAAATTTCCCAGCATCTGCAATTTTAAAGGCATACGTACCAAATGCTCTGATCTCTACGAGGCCAAAACGATCATCACTAAGTGTTATAGGGCTTTTTGTTCCCCACTTTTCATCTGTAAAAAGGTGAGTATTCACAAAGTAAACTTCTGCCTTAAAGGGAGAATCAAATCCATATTTCCATCCTTTTAGCGTAGCTAAAATTGGAAGGTTTTCAGTGGTAAGATCGTAGGTGCCCGGACTAAAAACATCTGCAAGTTGTCCTTCATTTATAAAAACAGCAGTTTGCCCTTCTCTCACGATGAGTTTTGCGCCATTTTTAATCTCGTTTTGATATCTTTCAAAACGATGCGCGATGGTACCCTCTGTGTAATCCAGCCACTCAATGATATCAATGAACTCGTGGCTCAGTTTCTCTTTTATTTTATCAAAAATCCCCATAATTTATAGTTTATCTTTATGTTTTAAAGTTATAAAAATTAACGCATAAAAAATCGGCTATTGTTCCCCCAAACAATAGCCGTTTCTCTCAAGTGAATATGATCTCTTTTAAAAGATACTACGCTTGATACTCATAAGAACTTCCATCTGGAAATTCTATAGAAAAATAGGCTACATCAAATTCTTCATCCTGACAGATTTGCTCTAGAAGCCCCCAATCTTCTTGTTGCGTTTTCATAATTGATCTTTTAAATGATTAATGTGCTACAAATATGAAATAGTTACTCCAATAAAAGCGGGTCTTAATGTCTCAAACTTATAAGGGTTTTTACCCCTTTTTTAGATAAATTGTAATTATGGATCTTAATCATTTATACTCCTTGTAATGTTGCATCATATTTTCAAAAGGGTAGGTAATACCTTTAAAGATTCTTTATTTTTGAAATAAACTTCATAAATTCTCATATCCATGCTCACTATAGATCCTAAAGAAATTCCTGTTGCTCAATTATTTGGTCATCTTACTGGTGCTGTGGGTCCGCGACCTATTGCATTTGCCAGCACCGTAGACAAGGACGGGAGAATCAATCTTGCACCTTTTAGTTTCTTTAATGTTTTTGGAGCAAATCCACCTATATTGGTGTACTCCCCTTCACGTAGTGGGAGAGACAACACGACAAAAAATACTTTAGACAATGTTCTTGATGTCCCAGAATGCACCGTTAATATTGTAAACTATGCCATGGTGCAACAAATGTCACTGGCAAGCACCGCCTACGATAAAGGAATCAATGAGTTTACAAAATCTGGTCTAACCCAAGTATCTTCTGATCTAGTAAAACCACCACGCGTAGGGGAATCTCCTGTTCAATTTGAGTGTAAAGTGCTTGAGGTAAAACCACTTGGAGATCAAGGAGGAGCTGGTAATCTCGTGATTTGTGAGATTTTAAAAATGCATATTTCAGAAGAGGTGCTAGATGAAAACGGCGCTATAGATCCGCTTAAAATGGATCAGGTATCACGACTTGGGGGTAATTGGTATGGCCGCGCAAAAGAAGGGCTGTTTGAAGTGCCTAAGCCAGTGGCAAGAACAGGTATAGGGGTAGATCAAATACCCTCAGACATTAGAAACAGCAAGGTTCTCACAGGAAACGACTTGGGGATGCTTGGCAATATAGAAGTGTTGCCTAATGATGAGGAAGTTTCCGCTTTCGCGAAAGCGAACTCTCAAATAAAAGATATTTTATCTAATGAAGACAAAGTCTCAAGACACAGAATTGCACAAGCTTATCTCGCCGAAAAAAATGTGAATAATGCATGGATGGTTCTCCTCGCAAAGCGATAGAATTTTCATAAATTTACAACCTTAATAATTGAACACGATGGAAGTACAAGGAAAAGTAAAAATGATAGGCGAGACTCAAACTTTTGGCAACAATGGTTTTAGAAAAAGAGAAATCGTTGTAACTACAGAAGAGCAATATCCTCAACATATAATGGTCGAGTTTGTGCAAGACAAAACAGACCTTTTAAACAATTACTCCGTAGGTCAAAATGTAAAAATAAGCATTAACCTAAGGGGCCGTGAGTGGGTAAGTCCACAGGGTGAAACGAAGTATTTTAATACGGTGCAAGGCTGGAGAATTGAAAATCTAAGTGCTGCAAACTCAGGCGGTGGTCAACCCTTACCTCCAATGCCACCTGCAGATTCTTTTGAGCCTGCTTCAAATTTGAACACAGACGATCACGACGATCTACCTTTTTAAAATACTGCACCTATAAATGCATAAGCAACATCCCAAAACAAGAAAATTGTTTTGGGATGTTCTATTTTTATCCTCACCTATTTTATATAACTCATTCATTGGAGACACCTCTTAAAGAAAATCCTTGGGAAAACGGACCTTGGTTTCCGCCACACCACCTTGCAGATGAGGATGGATTACTTATGGTAGGTGGTGAACTCACACCAGACTGGTTACTCAAAGCCTATAATTCTGGTATTTTCCCTTGGTATAATGAGGGTCAACCCATTTTATGGTGGAGTCCAGATCCGCGTATGGTTGTTCATCCAGAAGATGTGATTGTATCTAAATCTATGCGTAAAGTGCTACGTGATGATTCCTTTACCGTAACCTACAACAAGAATTTTTTAGAAGTGATACTTGCCTGCAAACGTATCAAACGTATCGGTCAAGACGGCACTTGGATCACGAATGATATTGTAAATGCCTATATGCGCTTACACGACTTAGGTTATGCCATTTCTTTAGAAGTATGGTATGAAAATGAACTCGTGGGTGGTTTATACGGTATTGATTTAAAAGATAAAGGAGTCTTTTGTGGGGAGAGCATGTTTACTACTATGAGCAATGCAAGTAAAGTGGGCTTTATTACGCTTGCGCGAAAGCTAAAAAATTTAAATTACAAACTAATCGATTGCCAAATGTACACCGACCATCTTGCAAGTCTTGGGGCAGCCGAAATTTCTAGAGATGAGTTTTTAACTTATTTAGAAGTCGTTGCCTGATATCACAGTATATCATTGATAAATTCACTTTAGTCCCTCGTACCTCCAACAATCCACCTCGTGATCATTCACCATACCCATCGCTTGCATAAAGGCATAAATGACCGTACTTCCCACAAATTTAAAACCGCGTTTTTTGAGATCTTTAGAAATCTTGTCACTCAGCGGTGTATTAGCCGGTGCTTCTTTATAGTTCTCCACGTGATTTTGAATGGGCGTATCATTCACATACGACCAGAGATATTTAGAAAAGCTTCCAAATTCCTTTTGAATCTCTATAAAAAGCTGGGCATTTGTAACCGTGGCTCTCACTTTTAATTTATTACGGATAATACCCGCATCCTGTAATAATGATTCAATTTTTTGCTCATCGTATTGAGCTATTTTTTTATACTCAAAGTGATCAAAAGCTACTCTAAAGTTTTCTCGCTTCCGTAAGATGGTTATCCAACTCAAGCCCGCTTGAAAGGTCTCTAAGACCAAGAACTCAAAAAGTAAGGCATCTTCACGTACGGGCACTCCCCACTCCCTATCGTGATACAGTTCGTACAGTGTATCACCTACACACCAACCGCATTTTTGTTTTGACATCAGATTGTTTAAAATATCATTAAAGATAGTAAGTTTACCGTTGAGCAAGCGACGTAGTTGCTATGGAAATTATGAAGGATACCAAAATACATTTAGTTAAAATGGCTTTAAAACAAGCCATTTCATATCAAGATTACCGTGCACTTACTGAACAACATGCGCTAGAAAACACAAACTCTGGTGCTGAAGTTACAGAGGCACTAGCAAATTATACAAAGCTTAATCATAAAAGAATGAAGCGTCTTGATAAAACGCTTACACTTTCTGAGCATACAAAAGCTATCCTCTCGCAATATAAGAAACAGTTAACCTGGTTAGTACTCACAGAGACGTGGTGTGGTGATGCCGCACAAACCCTTCCAGTGATGCATAAGTTTGCTCAAGAAAGCGCATACATTGATCTTAGAATTGTTATGAGAGATGAACATTTTGAACTTATGGACGCCTTTTTATACAAAGGAGGGAGATCTATCCCTAAACTGATCGTTTATGATAAAGTTAATAATGTCATTATTGGAGATTGGGGACCAAGACCTATGAAAGCTACAGCGATGGCAAATGCGTATAAAGAAGCACACGGCTCCCTAACACCAGAATTTAAAACAGACCTTCAGACTTGGTATACGACGGATAAAGGACAGGATACTGCTAAGGATCTTTTAAAGCTCTTAGTTGATTAACCTTGAAAAATAAAGGTGACAGTACCTAGCTGCGAAGGTTTTGCGCTACTATCAAAATAAGCACTTCCAAGATACTCCATCGCTTGGTCAATCAAACATCCATTAGAAGAGTTTGACGACGTACTGTTAAATGATTTTTTTACGATAGTCCCTAGATTGTTTACAGTTATATTGATAACGATTTTACCGTACGCATCACACGTATACACAGGATTAGGTAATTTGATTGCTGTTCTATCTACTAGATTATAAGAGACGGTACTTTGCCTATACTTGCTCGGTTTTTTCTTACTTCTCTGTGATTCTCTTGCGTCTATTGCTGCCTTAGTTTCTTGTTTTTGGAGCGCGAGTGCTTCTTCCCGCTCTTCTTGTAAGGCTTTAAGTCGTGCATCATTATCTGCATCTAGATTTTGAACACTCTCTTGTTGTCTCTCTTCTATTGCCTTACGCACCTCGTCTTCTTCGTCAAATGCCTTTGACGTTTCTTCCAACTGGCTAGAATTGTAAGCTTGATTTGTAAGTATGGAGGAAATATCTGGCATATCTGCAAGTAATTCCTCTTGTTCTTCTGGCGTTGGATCTGTAAGAACTGCCATTTCCATAAACTCTTCTTCTGGATCGCCCTGATAAGGTTTTACTCCTAAAAAGAAAAATACAAGCACTAAAATACTTGCACTTGAGATCGTGATTAATAAGGCTTTATCTGAATTCGAAATTTTCATGAGGATGCAAAATTACGTAATCTTAATTTATAAAGTACTCTTACTCTCAGTTTTAGCCCTCAAAGGGTTTTCAAGTAAATGATTTTATAAATCCATCAAGTGATTGTGCCTTATCTACGTTATAATCACCTATTTTGGTTCTTCTAAGGGTGGTAAGATGTGCTCCACTCTCTAAAGCTTCACCAAAATCAAATGCTAAAGATCGTATGTACGTGCCTTTCCCACACCGTACTTTAAAATCAACTTCAGGCATTTCAATACGTGTAATTTCAAATGAAGAAATGTGAATTTCTCTTGTGGGGATTTCAACCTCCTCGCCTGCTCTTGCAAATTCATATAACCTTTTTCCTTCCTTTTTCAATGCAGAAAATATAGGCGGACGTTGTTGTATGTTGCCTTGATACGCTTTCGCGAAAGCGCATATATGTTCATCAGTTATATGAGCCGTTGAAAACGTTTGGTCTACCTCAGTTTCAAGATCATAGCTAGGAGTCGTTGCTCCTAATTTTATAGTGCCTGTATATTCTTTCTCTTGGCCCATAAACTCACTGATTCGCTTTGTAAACTTCCCAGTACAAATAATCATCAGTCCTGTCGCCAGTGGGTCCAGTGTACCAGCGTGACCTACTTTTATTTTTTTTATGTTGTGGTTTTTTCTGATGAGCCACCGTACCTTGTTGACAAGCTGGAATGAGGTCCACTCTAATGGCTTATCAAAAATCAATACCTGACCATCTTTATAATCTTGGTCTGTAAGCGCCTTTTTTAACGTCACAATTATCTAGTATAAAGTGAGAATCCAATTGCAATGAGTCCAACGATGAGGCAGTAAATCGAAAACCAAGATAACTTGCTTTTTTTAACAAGTTTAATCATCCAAGTACATGCCACTAAGCCCGCAATAAACGCAGCAAAAAAACCGATAATAAGCACAGAGACATTGCCAGTCTGAGTAGTGATTGCTCCATCCATCAAGTCTTTTGCGATTTTGCCAAAAATAAGCGGGATAACCATTAAAAAGGAAAATCTTGCGGCCTTACTTTTATCATTCCCTAGTAAAACGGATGTAGAGATAGTCGCCCCACTTCTAGATATTCCAGGAATCATGGCAACAGCTTGTGACATGCCTATAATAAATGCATTTGAAAATGATACGCTCTTTTCTGTATTCTTAGCTCTGTCTGCAAAAAATAATAAAACGGCCGTCACAATAAGCATACAACCTACAAGTAAAATATTGCTTCCAAAGAGCGCTTCTAGTTGTTCTTCAAAAAATAGACCAACAAGTACTGCTGGAATCATGGACACAATAATTTTAACCGTAAACTGAGTCTCTTCATTCCATTTAAATGAAAATAACCCCTTTAAAATTTCCAAAATGTCCTTTCTAAAAACCACAATCGTAGACAATGCGGTTGCAAAGTGTACGACCACTGTAAATAGTAAACTCTCTTCTGGCACTGAGGTGTCTCCTAGAATAGCTTTACCTAATTCTAAGTGACCACTTGAAGAAACGGGCAAAAATTCTGTAAGTCCTTGAATAATTCCAAGGATGAATGCGTCAAAATTATTCATACGTTAAAAGGCTACTTATGTTTATTAGGATTTAGTAAAATGGCATACACTTCTATACCAAAGCCTATAAGAATAACTGCTGGCGCTAGTCTAATACGCCTCCAAGAGTAAATTTCTGGATTAAAAACATTGGGGTCATCACTCCCACCGCCAGACATTATAATAAAGCCTAGTGCAATAACACCCAGCCCTATAAGCATCCAAGTAAAATTCTTTTTACCAAAGATAAATTCTGTTTGTTGCTTGACTTCTTGTTTACGTTTTTGCTCTCCCATACTATTAATAATATAACTCGTCTGTACGCAAATTTAAGAAACGCTGCGTAGCTAGAAAGGTACTAAACCATGTGATCAACACACCTATTAAAAAAACACCTAAAAATAAAGCTCCGATAAGCAATGGATCATCTAGTAATGAAAGCTGTGGGAACGTCTTATCTGCGTAATATAAAACACCCCCCATACCTGCAAGGGCAATAACAGCACCTATCATTCCTAACTTTACACTTTTCCAAACAAAAGGTCTACGTATAAAACGTTTTGTAGCCCCCACCATTTGCATCGTTTTAATCGTAAAGCGTTTTGCGTAAACAGACAATCTTATCGAACTATTAATAAGCAATACGGCTATCGAAGTAAAAATACCCGAGATGATTAATACCCAGAGGCTTATTTTCTTGATGTTATCATTAAGTAATGAGATAAGAGGTTTATCGTAAGTAACTTCCTCAACAAAATCTTTACTCGAGATGTTTGCAGCAATTTCATCTACTTTTTGAGCAGAAACAAAATCAGCATTTAAATATAGATCAATACTGTTTTGTAGTGGATTTTCTCCTAGATATTCTACAAAATTCTCTCCTAGATCCTTGCTATGCGCCTCGGCGGCTGCTTCTTTTGAGACAAATTGAATTGATTTTGTAGATTCAGCAAGTGAAAGTGATTTTTCAAGCTGCTTCATCTCAACATCTTTAGCAGTATCTTTAAAGTAAATACCAATAGCCACTGTTTCCTTGAAATAGTCGGCGACTTTTTTTGTGTTAAGCACAAGTAATCCTAACAATCCCAATAAAAAAAGTACCAAAGCTATACTGATTACCACAGAAAAATATGAAGTAATTAAGCGTCTTTTTTGATATTTTTCAAAGGATGAACTCATTGGTTAGTATTTGAAGGTAAAAGTAGTAAATAGTAAACACTCCTAATGCAAACGATGGTACTGTAATTATTATTTTTATAAAAAATCATCGCTTGTAATATAAGCGTCTATAACACGCTGTTCTCCTTCTTTTCCCTGAAAACTATTACCATGTTCCATACCTAAAATTCCATCATAGCCACGGCTGTGTATGTACTTAAACACGTTCTTATAATTGATCTCTCCAGAGGTGGGCTCATTACGACCTGGATTATCTCCAATTTGGAAATAAGCAATCTCATCCCATGTTTGCGCTATGTTAGATAGTAAATTACCCTCTTGCACATGTTGATGATAGATGTCAAATAAAATTTTACAGGATGGACTTTCTACTGCTTTACAAATTTGAAAAGCCTGTGGTGATTTTGACAAAAATAACCCAGGATGATTTTTAAAGTTGAGAGGTTCCAATACCATTATGATCCCGTGTGGTTCTAATAAAGCAGCTGCTTGTTTCAAACTCTCCACCACATTTGTTGTTTGAAACCCCATGTCCTGCCTTAAATCTACATGCCCGGGTACCACCGTTATCCACTTTGCATTTACTCTTTTTGCAACCTCTATTGAATTTTTAATATCGTTTAAAAATTCATCTCTAAAGGTTTGCTTCCCGCTAGCAAGGTTAGGTTCTGTCCAGTAAATTTTATGAGCGACAAATACGCCCATACGCATGCCGAGCTGTTCCATGGCTCTCGCCATTTCTCTTTGTTGTGAAAAAGATCGATGGCGCATTTCATTATCTTCAAAAGCTGTAAACCCTTCTGAAGCCATAAATCTAAGTTGAGCTATAGGATCTTCCCCTGCAAGTTCTTTAAACATCCCAATGTGTGGAGCATAGTTAAGATGGAACGTATGCTTTTTTTCAAAACTTGTAAATGATGTTTGATGAGTATACGCTTTCGCGAAAGCATAATTGGCTCCACCTAAACCTAAAAAGGAACCTGCAAGGGCTCCTTTTTGTATAAATTTTCTTCTGTCCATACGTTAAGCCTTATGCGGCATTTTCAACTTTGTGAAGTTACAATTTAAACCTATAGGTACTTATAAAGAATATGCCTTACCACCTGTTGCCTCTTGTACTGGCAAACAACCTATTTGCTGCCCGGGTATAGGATCGTAAGCTAGTACTTTCTCACCTATTTCTTCAGACATTCTCCATGCCCATAAAGTCATCTCCCTTAAATTTCCTAAGAGACTAAAAGAGGCAGCGTCCGGATCTGGTATGGTTGTTTTATCTTTTGCATATGTCTGATAGAAAGAGCCTAGATTTTTTTGGTAAGCCGCTTCTTGTTCTGGAGTTGCCATAAGATACTTAGCCAGTAGCTGGTCAAAGTCCTCACTACCTGCATTTATGAAAGTATTTCCAGTCATATTTTCTAATCTATCTCCAAGCGCATCAAATCCTAATTGAATTTCAGGTTTATGTTCTTCTTCTAACACATCATTCCAGTACGTATCTATAAATGTATGCACTCCAACGTCTATAGCCCCTGGAATCGCATCATCAGAAGGTATTATAAGATCTACAATATAGCGCATCGCCCTACCCTGTAATTGGTTTAAAAAAACTGTTTCAAAAACTGGTTCACTTTTACAGCTTTGAAGTATACTTAATACCGTTGGGGTGGCTACTAATGCTACACCACCTAATCCTAAATTTTTTATAAGTTGTCTCCTTTTCATCTTATGCTTCTTTTTTAAGTTGAGCAGCAGCATGGTTTGCTGCACGTGCACTAAATGCCATATAGGTAAGTGATGGATTCACACAACTGGCAGATGTCATAAAGGCACCGTCTGTCACATACACATTAGGTACCGCATGTAGTTGATTGTCTCCATTACATACTGATGTTTTTGGATCTCTTCCCATACGAGCAGTTCCCATCTCATGTATGCCATTTCCTGGAGCACTAGGATCATCCATAGTTTGGATATCTTCAAAACCTGCTTTCTTTAGCATGTCCTTAGCGCTTGCAATCATATCCTTACGCATTTCCCATTCATTTTTTTTCCACTCGGCATCAAAGGTAACAGTAGGTAGTCCCCACTTGTCTAATTTATCGTAGTCTAATGTCATTTTATTCTCATGATAAGGCAAACATTCTCCAAAGCCCATAAGACCAATAGTCCAACCCCCCGGCTCCTGCGCCACTTCCTTAAGTTTTTTACCGTACCCTGCTTCGGCAACTAGAGATGACCAATCTCCACGTCCAGCTCCACCTTGATACCCGTAGCCTCTTTTAAAATTTTTCTGATCTGTGTCACCCCCTAAATTTCTAAAACGAGGTATGTAGATACCGTTAGGTCTGCGACCTTTATAATATTTATCTTTATCCCCAGACCATTTTGCTGTTGCTCCTGCTTTAAAGTGATGATCCATTAAGTTATGACCTAGCTCTCCAGAATCATTACCCATTCCATTAGGAAAACGCTCACTCTTAGATTGCATTAAAATACTTGCAGACGCAATTGCAGACGCACATAAAAAAACCACCTTAGCCTTAAATTCTTTTTTCTCCATGGTTTCTTGATCAACCACTCTCACCCCTGTTGCTTTTCCAGTTGTATCGTCATATAGTATTTCAGTTACGATTGAGAATGGTCTAAGAGTGAGATTTCCTGTACGCTCAGCCGCTGGAAGTGTGGATGAATTTGATGAGAAATACCCACCAAAAGGACAACCTCTGGCACAACGGTTTCTAAATTGACATGCAGAACGCCCATCATAGCTTTTTGAACCCGTAATATGAGCAACGCGCCCTATAGTGAGTAACCGACCGTCTTTATAATTCTCTGCCATGTTCTTTTTAAGGGTTTCCTCCACACAATTGAGCTCCATGGGTGGAGAAAATTTTCCGTCTGGTAAAACTTCCAATCCTAATTTTTCACCAGAGACAGAGATATACTCTTCAACTTTATCATACCATGGAGATATATCCTCATATCTCACTGGCCAGTCTATTGCAATATTTTCTTTTTTATTTGCTTCAAAATCAATGTTGCTCAGTCTATAGCTTTGTCTCCCCCACATTAAAGATCTCCCACCTACATGATACCCACGTATCCAATCAAAACGTTTTGTCTCATTGTATGGGTGATCAATATCATCTACAAAAAAATGTCTTGTGTCTGCTTTATGAACATATCCTGTACGCGCTTGCTTATGATATCTAGCCTCTACCTCTGCACTATTATTCCCTTTGTATTTAAAATCCCAAGGATCCATATGCATTGTAGGGTAGTCTTCAATATGTTTAACCATGCGGCCACGTTCAAGCACTAGGGTTTTGAGACCATTTTCACACAATTCTTTTGCTGCCCACCCACCAGAGATGCCTGAGCCTACGACAATTGCGTCGTATATTTCGTTTTCGTTAGCCTTATTCACAGTATAATGTATTAAAGAGAATTAATTAGGAAGCTTATTACCAAATATATAAATTTTATGTTGTTTTTTGTGAATATCTAAAAAAGACTACCTTAGTAAAAACCTATATTTAACAGTAATTCACAGGCGAAAACGTTGTAGTAGATCGCTTATTCAAATTTAATGTAATGAAAACAGATATTATTTACATCTCACTCGTAGCTTTTGCACTTTTTTCTTGTAAAAATGATCGCAAAATGAATGAAGAGGACGCTTTCGCGAAAGCGCAAGAGGAAGAAATTGTAATCACCGCACCTAATTTTAAACACTCTCTAGCACAATGGTCATTACACAAACCATTTATGGAGGGAACCATGGATCCCATGGAATTTGCTCAAATTGCTAAAGATCTTGGCTTTACAGGTGTAGAGTATGTTACACAATTGTACCCCTCTGTACGCGCTGTAGGCCCTAATTATAGAGATGATGTTATGCAACTGGCACAAAATTTAAAGAATAAGGCAGAAGCTGCAGGTATGGACAATGTATTACTTATGGTGGATAATGCCGGAGAGCTTGCAGATCCTGATCCTAAAAATCTTGCGACCGCAATTAAAAATCATAAGTTGTGGATGGATGCAGCTAAAGTTATGGGTGCGCATTCCATACGGGCAAATCTTTTTGGAGAATTAGATCCAAAAAAATGGCATGAACTCTCTGTTGCAGCTCTTCAGGAATTGGGAAATTATGGAACAGAAATAGGTGTGAATATTCTTGTAGAAAATCATGGAGGTTGGTCCAGTAATGGTGAGAAACTGGTTGCCGTTATGAAAGAAGTTGGAATGAGTAGTGTAGGGGTTTTGCCTGATTTTGGTAATTTTTGCGTGAAGCGTGAAGGTGGAGCTCGCTGGGGAGCACCCTGTGTGGAAGAGTATGACACCTACAAAGGAATAGAAGAACTGATGCCGTATGCAAAAGGTGTTTCTGCTAAATCATACCATTTTGATGAAAACGGAAATGAAACAAAATTAGACTACAAACGCCTTATGCAAATTGTAGCAGATAGCGGTTTTGAAGGATATATAGGCACTGAATATGAGGGTCCTCTTGAGAATCCTATAGAGGGTGTTAAACTCACAAAGGCACTCGTTCAAAAATCAATCGATAATCTCAAATAAGCTATATGAAGTCTACCACAAAATTTCAACTATCAATGATGATGTTCCTTGAATTTTTTATTTGGGGAGGATGGTTTGTAACCTTAGGTACTTTTATGGGTAATAACCTCAATGCGGAGGGTAGTGAGATAGCCGCTGCATTTTCAACCCAATCGTGGGGTGCCATAATTGCTCCATTTATTATTGGACTCATTGCCGATAGGTTTTTTAATGCAGAGCGCATTTTAGGTGTTTTACACTTAATTGGAGCTGGACTCATGTACTTAATGTCACAAGCAACAGACAGCGCAGTGTTTTATCCATACGTTTTAGGATACATGATTGCTTACATGCCTACGCTTGCCTTAGTAAACTCTGTGGCTTTTAGACAAATGAAAGATCCATCAAAAGATTTCCCATTTATTAGGGTATGGGGTACCGTAGGTTGGATTGTAGCAGGGCTGCTTATAAGTTTTGCATTTGGGTGGGACTCTCAAGAATCTATTGCAAGTGGTTTACTTAAGAACACTTTTGTTATGACTGCTGTTGCCTCTGCTGTTTTAGGACTTTTTAGCTTTACACTTCCAAAAACACCTCCAAGCTCGCAAGGAGAGAAAGTTGCCATTGCAGATATTTTAGGACTCGAAGCCTTAGGGTTACTTAAAGACAGGAATTTTCTAGTCTTCTTTCTATCTTCTGTGCTTATATGTATTCCACTCGCATTTTATTATCAAAATCTAAGTCCTTTTCTAACAGAATCTGGAGTTGAAAAATCTACAGCACTTGCCGCCATTGGTCAAGTTTCTGAGGTTGTATTTATGTTATTACTGCCTTTTTTCTTCAAAAAATTCGGATTTAAAAAAACCATCCTTGTAGGCATGCTCGCCTGGACTTTACGCTATTTATTATTTGCTTATGGAAACACAGGAGACTTATTCTTTATGATCATCACAGGCATCGTTCTTCACGGTATATGCTATGACTTCTTCTTTGTGTCTGGTCAAATTTATACAGACAGTAAGGCGGGACCTAAAATAAAAAGTGCAGCTCAAGGATTAATAACTTTAGCAACCTATGGCGTAGGAATGTTAATCGGGTTTTATGTTGCAGGAAAAATTACGGATGCAAACATCGTAGGAGATGGTCATGATTGGAATGATGTATGGGTATTTCCAGCAATCTTTGCGGCCGTTGTATTTGTGATTTTTGCACTCTTATTCAAAAGTGAAAAAGTGGATTACGTAGAGTAAGTTTTTCTACAAAAGTCATAAGGAAATTAATCACACATAAATCCAACACTTTCTATAAATTATTGTGTTTGTGTAATTTTAAAAAAATGGAGGTTCTTGATGTAATCCCGCAAAAAAGCTAGATGAGTCAAACACCTCATAATAATCTGAATAGATATGAGTAACAAAATAAGATGGGGCGTTCTAGGTGGCGGCGATGATAGTTTAATAGGTATATTACATCGTGTCGCGGCAAGTATGTTTGATGCCTACCAGCTCGTGGGTGGCTCTTTTAATCCAAAGTTAGAACTAAGTAAAGCATTTGCAAAAAAAATAGGAATTCCAACAGATCGAGTCTACGAAAACCTCGAATCGCTAATCGAAGCCGAACTTTCGCTCCCAGAAAATGAACGCATGCAGGTCATCTCGATTCTAACTCCAAATTTTTTGCATTTTCCCATGGCAAAAAGATTACTCGAAACTGGTTTTCATGTAATCTGTGAAAAACCAATGACGATGACCTATGAAGAAGCTCTTATCTTACAAGCGATTCATCAAAAACAAGGAACTGTATTTGGATTGACCCATACCTATACTGGATACCCTATGATTAGACAAATGAAAGAAATGATAGCAAATGGGGATATAGGTGAGATTCAAAAGGTAGATGCACAATATTATCAAGGATGGATCAATCCGATTATTCATGATACAAAAAAACGCAATTCTACTTGGCGTCTTATGCCAGATACATCTGGCATCTCCTGCTGCATGGGTGATATAGGTGTTCATGCATACCAGATGCTAGAGTTTGTTACAGGAATGAAAATCAAATCTATTCTTGCAGACCTCAATCATTTATATGACGATAATCAAATGGATATTGATGGCACTGTTCTACTGCGCCTTGGAGAATATCAAAAAGGTGTGTTGAGGGCTAGTCAAATTGCCACAGGTGAAGAAAATAATTTTACTATCGCCATTTACGGAAACAAAGCGGCCCTTAAGTGGGAGCAAGAAAATCCTAACTACCTTACCCTTTTAGAGGATGGCCAGCCTATTAGAGTATTAAAACCAGGTCACTCGTACAATAGCTCACTATCGCTAGACGGCACAAAACTACCGCCAGGACACCCAGAAGGTATTTTTGATGCAATGGGTAATATCTATAAAGGTGTTGCTAAAGCTATACGCGGTGAAGCTTTTCATCCAGCAGAATTTCCAGGGATGGAAGATGGTATACGTGGTATGCAATTTATTGAAAAAGCCGTGCAAAGTCACAAGGACGGTAACGTATGGGTAAGACTGTAAGAAATTATCTGGTTACGCTTTCGCGAAAGCGTACTACTAAAAAGTAATTAGCTATAATTAGAAAAATCCGCTCTGCGGAACAGGCATATGAAAACAATAAAAGGACCCGCACTATTTCTCGCCCAGTTTATGGATGACAAAGCACCATTTAATTCACTGGACGGATTGTGTAAATGGGCAACAGATCTTGGATATAAAGGCATACAAATCCCAACTTGGGAAAGCCGGTTAATTGATCTTACCACAGCAGGAGAGAGTAAGACATATTGTGATGAGCTTAAGGGCAAAGTAAACGACTACGGGCTTGAGATTACAGAGCTCTCTACACACTTGCAAGGACAACTAGTTGCAGTACATCCTGCGTATGATTTAATGTTTGATAATTTTGCACCTAACCATTGTAAAAACAACCCAAAGAAGCGTACAGAATGGGCTCGTAAACAAGTAATAAGCGCTGCACATGCTAGCAAGCATTTAGGCCTTAATGTGAGCGCGACATTTAGTGGTTCGCTGCTCTGGCATACTATGCACCCATGGCCTCAGCGACCTGCAGGACTTGTTGAAATGGGTTTTGAAGAACTCGCCAAACGCTGGTTACCTTTACTCAATACTTACGATGAGTGTGGCGTAGATGTGGCTTATGAGATTCACCCTGGTGAAGATTTACACGATGGAGTAACTTTTGAGCGTTTTCTAGAAGCCACTGGTAATCACAAGCGTTGTAATATTTTATATGACCCGAGTCACTTTGTTTTGCAGCAGCTAGATTATATAGCGTACATTGACCACTATCACGAGTTTATAAAAGCCTTTCACGTAAAAGATTCTGAATTTAAACCAGACGGTAAACGTGGGACTTTTGGTGGATATAGTGACTGGCAAGATCGTGCTGGCCGTTACCGCTCTCCGGGAGATGGACAGATAGATTTTAAGACCATCTTTACAAAACTCACAGAGTACGGTTGTGACGTCTGGGCAGTGATGGAGTGGGAATGTTGTGTAAAAAGCCCTGAGCAAGGTGCTAGAGAAGGTGCAACTTTTATTGCTTCAGTCATATTATTGAAGCAACCCAAAAACGATTTGATGATTTTGCTGGTGAGGATATCGACAAGGACACATTAAAAAAAATTCTAGGTATTTAAGCTAGAAGAATCCACTAAAACTTTAAAATGCTCATTATGAAATTCAAAATTTTCACCTTATTCTTACTTTCACTTACCCTATTTTCTTGCGGATCTACACAAGACAACCAAGTAACCAACGGACCCTAAAGACACAGAAATATGGACACCAAAACCTCCTGTGGTGGCTATAAACGGTAAATCTGGAACGCCAAGTGATGCCATGGTATTATTTGACGGTACAAACCTCAACGCCTGGAAGAGTAAAAACGACGGCAGGTTCCTAAATGGACGATTAATACAAGACGGGAGTATGACCGTAAAAGATAAAACGGGAGATATTGTGACCAAAGAAGACTTTGGAAGTGTGCAATTACACTTAGAATGGCGCAGTGATCCAAATAACACACAAACCAATCAAAATAGAAGTAATAGTGGGGTGTTTTTTCAAGGGTTGTACGAAGTACAAATTTTAAATAATAATGATAACGACACCTATGTAAATGGCATGGTAGGTTCAATTTACAAACAAAATCCGCCGCTTGTTATGGCTGCAAAACCTACAGGAGAATGGAATAGTTACGACATTATATTTCACGCACCAGAATTTGACAATTCTGGAGATCGCGTTAAGGCAGGCACTCTTACCGTTTTTCTCAATGGAGTACTTATACAAGATCACTTTGAGCTGCTAGGAAGTACCGAGTATATAGGTTACCCAAAAAATAAAGCTCATGGTGATGGCCCTATAGTATTGCAAGATCATGGAGATATGAGTGGCGTAGGGTTTAGAAATATATGGCTTAGAAAACTATAAAAATGATACACCGTCTATTTTATAACCATTTAGAAGAAACAATTGGAATAATAGTGTGCTCCATATTATTTCTCATCGTCGCTTTTTGTTATAAGAAATTTCCACCTAAAAAAATTAATCACTTATATGGTTTTAGAACCAGACGGACCATGGCAAACCAAGAAATTTGGGATGTTGCAAACCATCGTGCCGCAAATGATATGTGTAAGTATTCTATCATCCTTACGATTGTAGGCATCTTAATTTTAATCTTAGATGTTCCTCACCCTATGATTGTATTTCTAATTGTACTATTTGTAGGGCTTGCCATTTCTATCTGGGCTACTTATAAATATGTAGACAGTCATTTTAATGAGAATGGGAATAAAAAATAGGTGTTACGCTTTCGCGAAAGCGTACGCCCAGCTATCTAAACTAAATTCTTCATTATGATTTATAGACTGAACTGTTATCTTTGCGGTTATGATAAAATCGATGACTGGTTTTGGGAAAAGTGTGGTACAACTTCCTGGGAAAAAAATTACTATAGAAATTAAGTCGCTTAATAGCAAAAACTTGGACCTTAACGCGCGTATTCCTTCTACCTACCGTGAGAAAGAATTAGTGCTACGTAATATGGTTGCCAAAGCGCTAGAACGCGGTAAAATAGATGTTAGTCTCTTTCTAGAAAGTACTGGTGAGAACACAAACACTGTCATTAATGAGTCTGTCGTACATGCTTATTCAAAACAGCTCCAAGCGGTCACCCCTGGAGGGATGGAAAATGTAGAGGCTATTAAAATAGCCATGCGACTACCTGATGCTCTTAAAACCGAAAGAGATGAGCTCGATGAGAATGAATACCAAGCCATCGTATCAAACCTAAAACAAGCTCTAAGTGAGATTAACACGTACAGGCTAGACGAAGGAAATTCACTTAAGACTGAATTTGAATTACGTATTGCAAACCTGCAACGGTTATTAGAGGAGGTCATCACTTTAGATGTAGATAGGTTAGACGATGTAAAAACACGCCTACAAAAAGCAGTAGTAGATCTAAAAGCAGAGTCTTGATGAAAATAGATTCGAACAAGAACTCATTTATTACTTAGAAAAGTATGACATTACAGAAGAGAAGGTACGTTTAAAAAATCATTTAGATTATTTTACAGCATCTCTCAACTCTGCAGATTCTAATGGTAAAAAGCTTGGGTTTATTGGTCAAGAAATAGGTCGCGAAATCAACACCATAGGTTCAAAATCTAATTATGCTCCCATGCAGCAACTCGTGGTGCAAATGAAGGATGAACTAGAAAAAATTAAAGAGCAAGTTTTAAACGTACTCTAATGGGCAAACAACCAGAAGAAAATAACTTAGAACATCAAGGCAAACTTATTGTTTTCTCAGCCCCATCTGGAAGCGGGAAAACAACAATAGTAAGACATTTACTTAAACAAGAAGAGTTAAATCTTAGAGTTTAGTATTTCTGCTACGAGTAGAAAAGCTCGAGGAGAAGAAAAACACGGGAAGGATTACTATTTTATATCTCTCAAAGAGTTTAAAAACCACATTAAAGCAGATGAGTTTTTAGAATGGGAAGAAGTGTATCGCGATAACTTCTATGGGACTTTATGGAAAGAAGTACAGCGCATCTGGGCAATGGGAAAACACGTTATTTTTGATATAGATGTTGTGGGTGGACTACGTATTAAAAAGAAATTTCCAGACAAAACTCTGGCTGTTTTCGTGAAACCACCTAGTGTTGATGAACTTAAAATTCGTTTAAAGAAACGTAGTACAGAGAGTGAAGATAAAATTAATATGCGCATTGCAAAAGCCTCTGTGGAGCTTGCCACAGCTCCTCAATTTGATCATATCATCCTCAACGACAACCTTGATAAAGCTCTTGCGGCAGCACACACTCTGGTTGCTGAGCATATAAGAGATGTCTCTGAAGGAGCGGTGCTATAAGGCCACATAACCGCAAAGCGAATTATAAGTGCAACTTAAATACTTAAAATATTTCAAAATCATATTAACTAATTCTAGCTTACATTGAAAATTGGACTTTATTTTGGAACTTTTAATCCTATCCATATAGGACATCTAACTATTGCAAATCATATGGCAGAGAATAGTGATTTGGATAAGATCTGGATGGTCATTACTCCTCATAACCCTTTTAAGAAAAAAAGTTCTTTATTGGATAACAATCATAGATACCAAATGGTGTTAGAAGCAGTAGAAAATTATGATAAAATTGAGGCTAGTACCATCGAGTTCAATTTACCACAGCCCAACTATACGGTAAATACGTTAGCTTATCTTGAGGAGAAGTACCCACAGCATGAGTTTTGTCTCATTATGGGAGAGGATAATCTCAAGAGTCTTCATAAATGGAAAAACTATGAAGCCATCCTAGGGCATCATGAAATTTACGTATATCCGCGCATCTCAGAGGGTGTTATAGAAACTCAATTTCAGGATCATCCTAAGATCCATCGTGTAGCTGCACCTATTATGCAAATTTCTTCCACCATGATTAGAAAAGGTATTGCCGATGGGAAAAATATAAAGCCTTTATTACCATCAGAGGTTTATGTCTATATAGATAAAATGAATTTTTATAAATAGTTAGAAAATTATATGTCTAACAAAGATCTTAAGGGGCAAAACTCAAAGGAGACCACCTATTATGGAATAATGATGGTGATCTCTTTTCTCACCTATTATATAATTAATCGCCTACTAAAGTATAATACTGATCTACCCCAATTTCTATCAAGATTTGCAGTTGCGCTATTTGTAGTTTCAAGCACCCTCACTTTAAAAAAATATTTCAAAGCAAGAAACGAATCTCAAAGTAGTTTAAAATCAAAAGGGCTTTTATTTGCTATCATTGCAGCTCTTTTCTGGATAATATTCTTATTTGATTTATCAAAAGGATTCCTCGCTATGTTAAGTGAGCTATCATAATCATAAATTTCATCTAAGTTAATGACGACCTAAACAAAAAAAACACGCGAGACATGTGTCTTTCGTGTTTGTTTTTGAATTACTGAAAATGCCCTTACGCGCAAAAAATTATTTATCTAAGTGAGGAATTCTCAATACCTGACCTGGATAAATTTTATCTGGATCTGAAAGCATAGGCTTATTTGCTTCAAATATTTGTGGGTATTTCATAGGATCACCGTACATTTCTTTAGATATCTTACTGAGAGAATCTCCGCCTTTTACAGTATAAAAACGTGCTTCTGGCTGAGGGTTTTCTACTGTAAGTCTATCATCTACCGTGGCGATTCCAGATGAGTTTCCTACTACTAATATTACTTTTTCCTTAGTAGTTTGATTATCTGCCCTACCCGTAACTATAGCGGTGTCGTTATTTATAGTAATGTTTAAATTATCTACATCTAACCCTAGATCTCGTATAGTTTCTGACATGTTTCTAGCGGCTTGTGCATTCTCCATTTTCTCTTTTGCTGCAGCGTCAGCTGCTTCCTCCTTATCTGTTTTTCCTATACCAAATACTTTAGCTCCTGCATTTTTAATAAATGAAAATAATCCCATAATTGTATATTTTTAGTTAGCATGTTAATGTGTTAGAAAGTTACAAAAACACATTGTCAGAATTAATATATTAAGACTAGTTTGTGATAAGAACTATAGACTTAACGCAACTTTGACACTCTACAAAAAAAATAAGTTCGCTTTCGCGAAAGCGGAATACTAATAAAACCTAGTCAAAATTCTTATAAAAAAAGAGAATCCCCACACTAAGTAAACTTAGGCAAGGATTCTCCAACTAAATAACCAACCAAAAACTCTTCAATCTCGCTGCGGTGATTTATACAGCGGTTTTATTTTTTAAGCGACCTAAGCTTTTGCTCTTTAAGCGCTTCAATTTCTTTCTTAATCGTTGCTGTTTTCTTACGATATTTAGGCAACTTGCTAGATTTCCCATCCGTCGCTGTTCTGTACTCTATATATCCTCTACCTCTAAACTCATAAGTCGTTCCAGTAGATGGCTGATATAACTCTATGGTCGTATCATCAATAATAGTCAAATCAAAGTCTTCAAATTCAAGCGTATTATACTCTAAGAACAATGTTTTTTGATACAACTCCCCAGAAATATCATCAACATCATAGATACCGTTATAGTCCCAAATAATAGTGTTGATATACGTTCCATTAGGATCTACTGAACTTCTAAAATTGCCGGAGTTACCCGCTGGCAAAAACTGTAAGAAATTTTCATCATCAAACGGGTTTGGCTCTCCTTCATTACTTGCGTATATTTTTTCCCATGCCTCAAACTCTTGTAAAAAGTAGTGGATATTCTCATAGAATACGAGATCATAATCAAAACTACTACGCTGGAAACCTTCAAGTATATAACGAGCACCTGTAAATGGGTGATATAATTCTATTTCATAGTTAGAAAGTACTCTCACATCAAAAGAATAATCTCCATCGAGATCATGAGCAACATCCAGTTCATAATTAAATGTGTCATATCCTGCTACCGCTATCCCAAAGCCTCCTCCATTCTGGCCTATACCAGAAAGGTTATTGTTTGCATAAAGTGTCCCATTTCTAAAAGAAACTGTAAATGCCTTTTGTAAGAAAGGAACTACTGTATTTCCAGATGACCGATTGATGTCGATATACCATATCTCATAGTCATTTAATACTTGATTAAGTGTAGGGCCTGCTGGTTCAATATAATCATCTGTGACTATTACTTCTGAATAACACGATGTAAAAAGAGCTGCGATAAGCGCAAACGCTGAAAGTCTTTTGATCGTTTTCATAACTGTTCGTTTTTTGATTCCCTTAACAGTAACCAAAACACGTGCCAAAAGTGTAAAACACTGTATTTCAACATCTTACTTAAAATTTTCGATATAAATCTTCCATCAGTACTAAAACATAAGCATTGCTTACATCAGCAATTTATTGCTATACGATTTCAAATAATTTACCTGGAAGTGGCCTCACTACTCCTTTTAATTCCATTTGTAGTAAGATACTAGCAATTTTAAAGGTAGGCATGTGGCACTGTAAAGCGATGATATCTAATAGTTCTTTTCCTTTGGCATTAAGAAAATTCCATACTACTTTCTCCTCTTCCGTGAGTTCTACAAAAAGTTGTTTTTGTACAGCGGGTGCTACATGGTCCTCTAATTTCCAATTAAGCATATACACAATATCTGCTGCACTGGTAAGTAAGTGCGCCCTAGACTGTTTAATTAGATTATTACAACCTATACTCTGTTTGTCTGTTGTCCTTCCAGGTACTGCAAACACTTCTCTATTGTATCCGTTTGCAAATTCTGTTGTGACTAATGAACCTCCTTTTGCAGCAGACTCTACCACAATGGTGGCCTCAGACAATCCAGCAATGATCCGATTGCGCTGTAAGAAATTTGTGTGCACAAATTTACTGGAACTCCAAAAATCTGTTACAAAGCCACCATTGCTCTCAACTTCTTTTACATATTTAAGATGTGGTTTTGGATATATTTGATTCAATCCATGCGCTAGTACACCTACGTTTTGCAAACCATGTTCTAAACAAGCTTTATGTGACGTAATATCTACTCCATAAGCAAATCCTGAAATAATTAAAGGGTTCAAGGGTGCTATGTCTGCGATAAAATTTTTAATGAATTGTTCTCCATAGCTAGTAATTTTGCGTGTTCCCACAATACTTAATATACGCGGGTTATTCCAATTGATTGTTCCGCGTGAAAAAAGTATCACTGGACTATCGATACAATGCTTTAGCCGCTGTGGATATTCATCTTGTAAGTATGAAATGGCTTGAATATTATTCTTATTGATGTATTCTAGTTCTGCTTTCGCGAAAGCATAATATTTTTCCTCACCAAAAGCACTCAACTTATGATCTCCTATACCATCAATGGCAAGTAGTGTGCTTTTTTTCTGACGAAGCACCTCCTGAGCGCTGCCAAATTTATGAATGAGTTTCTTGATAGATCCATCCCCTAAATAAGGAGTATGTTGTAAAACTAGTAAGCCAAGAAGTTCGTTTTCTGACATTTATAAGATATTAATGAGAGTAGCAAGAAACGATAAAAAAATGTGTTAATAAAATCTTTAAGGATGTCACTTGCTCAGCTTGATTTTTTCTAAATTTGATCTCATGCAGTTAGACCAGTATATAAGCGACCTTCTCTATAGATATGAGTGTGTGATTTTACCAGAATTTGGTGCCTTTTTAACACAGTTACAAAGTGCTCAAGTGCACTCTAGCACTAATGCCTTTTATCCTCCTAAAAAGAGGTTATCTTTTAATAGCCAGCTTACTGATAACGACGGGTTACTAGCAAATTATATCTCAAAAACAGAGATGATCTCTTACGAAGAGTCGAATGTAAAAATTGCTTCTTATGTGCGTTATTTATATGACGGATTGCAAAAAGGTGAAAGCAAACTGCTAAAAAACATTGGATCCCTATCACTTGATGAAGATAACAAGTTGCAATTTGAACCATCGTACCATCTTAACTATTTAACATCCTCATTCGGATTATCTTCCTTTACTTCTTCACAAGTACTTCGAGAAGTTTATAAAGAAGAAACAACAGCCATAGAAACTACTACACCTATCGCTTTTATACCAGAAAGAAGAAGTAATAGCAACTGGATTAAATATGCTGCTGCAGCCGTGGTTGTTCTAGGAGTTTCTGGAATATTAGGATATACCTATTTAAGGGATGTAGAAGAGTTTAACTATGCTTCAAAGCAAGAAGCAAATTTACAATTAGAAGATAAAATACAAGAAGCTACCTTTATCATTAAAAACCCGCTACCGGCAATTACACTTGCAGTATCAAAACCTACAGGTACGTATCATATCGTTGCGGGCGCTTTTCGTCAAGAGGAAAATGCTGCAACTCGCGTGTCTCAATTACGTGAAAAAGGATACAAAGCTAGGCAAATAGGTGCTAACAGGTACGGATTATACCAAGTTGTATATGGTAGCTATACTAATAGTGATGAGGCTATTAAGATACTTAGAAAAATACGAAAAGAAGATAATGTATCTGCTTGGCTACTTGTACAGAAATTAAAGTAACCGTAGTTCAAGTATCCTAGATACTCTTTATATTTTTTTGTAATTACATTTTACAAAAGAAAATTCTGGGAGTATTCTCACTTTAATTCTTAAAATTTCGTTGATCTTACACTAGCATCTTAAAGTTTTACTAACAGTCTACTCAGCTTAAGAGACCTACGTACCTTTGCATAAAATATGACGTATGGAACCTAGAACTCCGGGTGATTCAAAAACAATATTAACTGACCTTGTTCTTCCTAGTGAGACCAATCCTTTAAATAATTTATTTGGTGGTGAATTATTAGCGCGTATGGATCGTGCTGCGAGTATCGCCGCAAGAAGACACTGTCGTCGCATCGTAGTTACTGCTTCTGTTAACCATGTAGCGTTTAATAGAAGTATCGCCTTAGGCAGCGTTGTAACTGTTGAGGCAAAGGTTTCTCGTGCTTTTAAAACATCTATGGAGGTTTTTATAGATGTTTGGGTTGAAGATCGAGAGAGCGGACAACGTTCCCAAGCAAATGAAGCTATTTATACTTTTGTTGCCGTAGATGATCAAGGAATACCTGTTCAAATACCTCAACTCATTCCAGAAACTACTGTAGAGAAAGCACGCTTTGATGCTGCCCTGCGACGCAAACAACTCTCACTTGTACTTGCTGGAAAAATGAAACCTAATGAAGCTACAGAATTGAAAGCTTTATTTACCTAATGTTTAGGTATTAAAAAACAATAAAGCCTCTAATATTAGAGGCTTTATTGTTTTAAAAAATTAGATCAACTACCACTTTTCAATCTCTTCTTTTAATTGTTCTTTAGTTTTACCTGTTTTCTCTTGCATACGGCCCGCAACTTCATCAAATTTTCCCTCTGCAAAAGTTTCATCGTCATTAAACATTTTTCCGTATTTCTGTTTAAACTCTCCTTTTACTTGTTTCCATTTTCCTTCAAATTCTGTAGAATTCATAATTTCTTTGCTTTATTGTTCCCCCCTAAATTACTCATAGGTAGGGAGTTATTGTTATAAGAAACTATTAAATTAAACTTAGCATTCTGCTAAATTCTAGAATTATCTAATAAGTGAAATGAATTTATACGCTTTCGCGAAAGCGTTCTAAAAACTTTTACATTCCTAACACCCAATCGGCAGGGTTTAGTTTTGAAGTATTCCTACGCACAGAAAATTTTAGAATGGTTTTACCACTAAACGCATTAGGGGTAATATCTCCCAGCTCCTCTTTAAATGCTATCTGATCTCCTGTTTTGACCTTGACATTTTTTAAGTTTGTGTAGACTGTGAAGTAATCACCGTGTCTTATAAAAACGGTCGCTGCACTTCCCTGCATATCTTGTATGGTGGTGACTTCACCTGCAAATACGGCTCTTGCCTTGGCGCCTGGACTGGTTTCAATTTCAACCCCACTGTTTATAACAGTGATCCCCGGCAAGGTAGGATGTGCAGATTTGCCAAAACGTCTCGTCACACGCCCACGTTCTACTGGCCAGATGAGTTTTCCTTTATTTTGTGAGAACTTTCTAGCCAGCGTAACCTCTGCAGGTGTAAGGGCAAAACCTTTATTGCTGGTTTTTGTTGTTTTACCTGCTTTTTTGTTACTCGCCTCAATTGCAGCTGCAATAATGTTATCAATCTGACGATCTATGCGATCTGTTTCTTGTTGTTTTTTACGTAATTGAGCGGCATAGCTACTAGATTTTTTCTTAATTTCCTTAACAAGCTCTGCCTGCCTCTCCTTTTCCTTATCTAACGCTGTTTTTGCAATTCGGTTTTCTGCAATGAGGACTTCCTTATCTTTCTTTTGTTGTACTAACTTTTTATTAGTTTCTTGTAATAGCTTTGTGCGCTCCTTTATTTGAGCTCCTTGCTTCTTGCGGTAGTTAGCGTACTGTTTCATGTACTGAGTACGCTTATAGGCTTGTTTAAAACTCTCACTAGACAGAAGAAACATTACTTTACTTTGTCCACTTTTACTTTTATAAGATTTCCGGATCATCTCTCCATAATCCTCTTTGAGAATTGCCAACTCTTCTCGTAAGCTTTCCATTTTAGACAAGTTCTCGTTAATCTCTCTGGTAAGTAAGTTTGCTTGCCTGTTTGTAACTTTAATTAAATCCGAACGAAGTTTAATCTTTGTGTCTAGATCCTCTACTTGAGTAAGTATAGAAATTTCCTTTTTTTTATTTGTATTTCTGAGACGTTGCAACTGCTCCATCTCTTGTTTGAGTGCCTCGCGACGTTTTTCAAGCTTTTTTTGCTCTGCTGATTGCCCAAGTGATGCTGAAGTCACGAAAAAAGCTATTAGGCAGCCCACAATAAATTTATAAGAAAAACGACTATTGGGCATTGAGCTCTATTTTAGAATACCCTGAAGGTATAGAAAACGGAAATTGCGTAGCTACATTAATATCTATATTTCTAAAATCTATACTCACAAGTGTCTGACTTTGGTTATCGTTTGCAAGAATGTTGATTTGAGTTGGAAATGGTTTTCCATCTACTTCTTTAAAACTACTATAGGCTACATCTAGAGATACATTTTCTTCAGGTTGCTCAACACGTTGTCTCTCTACCATAAAGTTTTCTGAGCTTATGGAAAACAATAAATTAATTCCTTCTAATTGCCTTCTTGGTGTTACAGTATACCCCACTTCTGTTTGTTTAAAATCATACTTCCCCTCTCGTAAATCATATACTGTTTGACCTGTTAATAGGCGCTGCAATTGAAAAAAATCAATGTCAACTCCTAAGTATTCACTTAGAAAACTAAAATCTCCATCAAAGTATTGACTATTGAGCTTATCATAAAACTGAACTCTTGTAGGAGTAATGAATGCGCGAGCTCCAGAAATACCTAATAATGAAGCATTAAGCCATATTTTTTTGTCTTTTTCAATACGTATTGTGACGGTTACAGACTGGCTATTTTTTTTATCTTCATACCTCACTCTTGTGCGGGCTTCCATCGTTTTAAAGTCAAGTACATTGGCATAATATTCCTTTACTAACCTTGAGGATGTAATATCTTCTGCACTTTCTGTAGTAGCAATTCTTTTTGTACCACTACAACCTGCCAGTACTATGAGAATAAGTAGATAACTATATTGTTTCATTAATTTTTTTTTGCTTGTAAACTTTTAGCTTTTTCGTAGAAACCTCTTGCCTTTGTGGCATCTCCACTTCCTGTATATGCATCACCTAGTTGATTATAAAAATCTGCTTCCATTTTTGCATCATCAATGATATAATCAATTCCCATTTCTAATTGAACTATTGCCTCTTTAAACTTTTGCTGCTTATTCAATGTCACTCCATAAGTTAGATAAAGTAACGGTTGGGAAGGATATAAGTCTACAGCTTCTGAGACTGTCTTTTCTGCATCTGTGAATTTATTTGAGTCTAACTGTAGCAGTATTACATTCTTAATTAATTCAAGATCCTCCGGGTTACTAGCTAGAGCTTTTTCAAAATAGGGTAAGGCTTTTACTTTATTTCCTTTTTGAAGGTAATACTTTGCTAGTTCATGAAAAATGTTTGCACTCGCAACTTGTTTATCGAAAACAGTGATGGCTTTTTCTAATTGTGTTTCAAACTGAGGGTTTTCATTGACAAAAATTAAAAAATCATTAAGAACACTATGTTTTGCATCTACTTCAATACGCTTACTTTGTAATACCTTTTGCATGGCTGCTACTGCTAGATCCGTTTTACCATCGACTAGGTAAAATTTATAGAGAGCAAGCTGTACCTCATCTGCATCTGGATTTAATTTTTGAAGTTCTAAGGCAGTTTCATATGCCTTTTTAGAATCTCCCCGTTCACTATATAAAAATATAAGCTTTAAATACTCTGCTGTACTCTTAGGATTAGAAGCTATATTTTCTTCTATTTCATTTACCTGCCGCTCTGTATTTCCAGAGAGCATATACAGTCTATTTTTTAATTGGTTTCTGTAAAGATCAGGCCCATTTTCATCATCTAATTCCTCTATAAGGTCGAGCGCTTCATTATATCGCTTCGTCTGGGTGTAAATACGTGCAAGATCCTCCTTGTATTGCACATCATAACTAATAAGTAATTTCACCGTCTTCTCGGCAGCAGCATAATCTTGCTGCTCGTAATACACATCGTATAAAACCTGTAGTACATCTTTATCATTTGGTTTTAAATCTAATGATTTTATAAAGTCCTCTATAGCACGCTCATATTTTTTTAAAAACACATTATTTTTACCTCTTTCAAAATATAAAATGGCCTTTTCAGGTTCTAAAGTAATGCATTTATCTAATGCATTAATTGCGCGGTCATAATTTTCAATTCCTTTTTGCTTTAAGGCTTCAAAAAATGATACTTGAAATGCGTCAGAGACATTGCCTAAGTCATCTACATTATCATCTGCAAATGGCGTTTGCTCAAGAGGCTCTTGTGCGTGCATACGCTTTCGCGAAAGCGTAACCAACACTATAAACACTACTATGTAGATTTTGTGATTCATTTTAATTTAACTTCTTTTATTTCAGGACACTATAATCTCCTAAACTCACACGGGTGTAGTTCCCATCATACTGAACCTTATTACCTACCATTGCTTCTGTCCACTGTGCATTCTTTATGTGGCTCTCCTTTTGGATTAAACTATGTGTAATGGTACTATCTTCAATTGTTGTGCCAGCTCCTACCGCAACACCTGGTCCAATGATAGTGTTCTTTAAAATCACATTATCGCCCAAAAAACAGGGAGGAATAATCGTCGAATTTTCTAACTTAACAGACTTAGCGACCAATTGCTCTTCTCCGCCATCATAAAGAAATTGCAGCATCTTACTGTTTGTATCTATCGCTACTTCTTTATTGCCACAGTCCATCCACTCATCTACAGTTCCTGTTTTGAAAATACGACCCTCTGCCATCATTTTTTTAATACCATCATTAATCTGATACTCGCCACCATTCATAATATTCTCATCGATCACTTCTTGCAGCTTCTCTTTAAGAACGGCAACATCTTTAAAATAATATATACCTATGACAGCCTGATCTGAAACAAAAGTTGAAGGCTTTTCTACAAGCTCTATAATTTCTTGCTTGTCATTAAGCTTTACGACACCATAAGCTTCTGGGTTTGCCACGGTTTTTGTCCAGATTACGCTATCTGCTTCTGGGTCTAGCTCTAAGTCTGCTCGTATGAGCGCATCTGCATAGGCAATGACTGCAGGACCACTCAAAGATGGCTCTGCACTCATAATAGCGTGTCCAGTACCCAAAGCTTCACCCTGACGATATATGGAAGCCTTTGCGCCTAAACTACTAGCGAGTTCTTCTAATTGTGAGATCACTTCTTCTCCAAAAAAAGTAGGGTCGCCCAAAATAAATGCGATTTCATCAATAGGTTGGTCTAATATCTTTGCAATATCACGAACAAGTCTATGGACAATAGGAGATCCAGCGACTGGAATTAATGGTTTCGGAATGGTTAGGCTATGTGGACGTATGCGAGACCCTAATCCCGCCATAGGTACTATGATTTTCATGTAAGCTATATTTTATTGTTCTCGCTGTAGCGAGCTATTCGTTTTATTATTTTACACCTGTAGAGCCAAATCCACCTTCACCACGCACTGTAGATGACAATTCTTTTACCTCTTCCCATTGCCCCTGCTCATGTGTTGCAATGACCATTTGCGCAATACGCTCACCATTTTCTATCGTAAAAGATTCATTAGATAGATTTACTAAAATCACTCCCACTTCTCCTCTGTAATCTGCGTCTATAGTACCTGGGGCATTGAGTACGGTAATTCCTTTTTTTGCCGCCAGACCGCTACGTGGTCTAACCTGAGCCTCTACACCCATGGGCAATTCCATAAATATTCCTGTAGGAACAATAGCTCTTTCTAAGGGATTGATAGTTATTGATGTTGGAAGATTTGCTCGCAAATCCATACCCGCACTGGCTATAGTTTCATAATGCGGCAATGCATGATTGCTCTTGTTTATAACTTTGATTTTCATACTATTAATCATTTATAATTTGTGCCATTCAAAATTTTATGAGAATTATAATAGAGTATGCTTTCGCGAAAGCGTACTTAATTTCTCCTCAATATGGATTGAATCATATTTTTTTCTCTGTACCCTATCATGCCCGCCAGTAAGATAGCCATAACGAGCCCTATGCTGTAGGTAGTAAAACTACCTACTCCAAAATAAGCTCTTACTCCGTAGAAAAATATACTAGATAGTGTAATGCTCGTTATGAGGTACAAAAGTATATTTTTTACATCATAAGAGATTGCTAAATGTTTTCTACCTATAAGATAAGAGGCTATCATCATAAGACCGTAAGCAGCGCAAGTTGCGATTGCACTGGCAACATAACCAATTTTAGGAATGAAAATAAAATTTATAAATATAGTTAGTACCGCTCCTGCAATAGATATATAAGCACCGTAGCGAGTTTTATCCGTGATTTTATACCAAACGGATAAGGTCTGATAGATACCGAAAAAAAGATAGGCCACTAAAATAAGCGGTACAATGTTCATGGCTTCCCAATATTCTTGATTTGCTAGTAAGATGACTTTGACTACATCTACTAACACTATGTAAGCAAATAACGCTACAGACCCCAGTATAACAAATGTCTTAGTGATTTGTGCGTACATCTTATGGGCATTTTCATTCTTTGCTTCACTAAAAAAAAACGGCTCAATACCTATTCTGAATGCAGTAGCAAAGAGAGTCATCCCTATGGATAACTTATAGCAAGCACCATAAATTCCTACTTGGCTATCTGCAATGTTTTCAGGCAACAAGCGCTCTAAGAGGATCTTGTCAAATGATTCATTAATCACAAATGCGAGACCTGCAATGAGAATAGGCGCCCCATATCCCAGCATTTTCTTATGTAATTCTAAATTAAAGGTCCATCTTTTGAAGTAGGGTTTTATGACGATCAAGAAGGTTATAAAACTGGGTGCAAAAAGGGCAATAAATACTAATTCAATTTTATCTGATGGAAGGTAATTATTAATAATCGATAGACTAGGTAACCAAACTAATAGAATCACAGAAAGACCCGTTGATACGACAACATTAAATAGCTTTATGAACGCATACTTGGTAGATTTATTTTGTGCCCTCATGTAAGCAAAGGGGATCACAGTAAGCGTATCAAAAGTAATGATTAAAATTACCCATTTCCAATACTGAGAAGGTACGCCTGAGATTTCAGCTAGATATTCTATACCTAGAAATGCCAGTACTGAAAAGGCAACCGTACTAACCAGAAGTGAAATGAGAGAAGTTGACAATGTGGCGCTTTTGTATTTGGCCTCATTAAAAAATTTAAAAAAAGCTGTCTCCATTCCATAGGTTAGTAATACGTTGAGAATCATAACGTATGAAAACACTATGGTCACTTCACCAAAAGCACCCGTATCAGGTAAATAACCCGTATATAGCCTGGTGAGTAATGCGGTTAGTACTCTAGGGAGAACGGTGGCTAGACCGTATATAAATGTATGTTTAAATAGACTTTTAAGCGTACCCAATGAAGTTCTTATTTAGAATCCCAAAAGTACTGAAATAAGTGTAGCTTATTGGTTGTCTTTTTTAGGAGGAGCACTTGGATAATAAATAGGCTCTCTTTGTAATACCGAATTCATAATAGTATACTTTACCATACCATTGTCTGTATATTGAACGCCCACTTGGCTCTCCGTCAATGGAAAAGGAAATGCTTCAACAGCATTAGGAACTGTGTTTACCGTTTCCTCATTTACTTCACTAGACATAATCACATCTCCTTGATCTGTACGCATTTGTTTTGTACGTGCACTGTACCCGTTTGAGGTTGCATAGATATCACCTGTTTGTCCCGCAAAATATATTTTATTTAGTTTCATATTTTCAGGTACAACCAGATTTTCAAAATGGACTTCATACCCTACGCCTCCTTGGGGAGTGCCAGCGGTAAAGGAGTTATAGTAAATCGTTTCATTAGCAAAATTTGCGTTTGAAAGTTCTGCTTGTTTAGCCTTTGTCGCATCTTTAGAACAATTGCATTGAACAAAGAGTAAGGAGCATAAAATTATAATGGTGGTTATAAAGAAATTTGATTTTATCATTATTACGGTATTTTAAATTCTATTTTGATATCGAAGATAAATGATACAAAATTAATTATCTCAACTTAGCTGTGATATTTCACTTAAATACAAGTGTACTTGACTTACTGCCATTGATCCTTCTCCTACAGCAGAGGCTACTCTTTTAACAGATCCCTTTCGTGCATCCCCAACCGCAAAAAAGCCAGGAATACTACATTCTAAGGTTTGAGGATCTCGGCGTTCAAATATCTTGGAAGCTGCATACGCTTCCTTTTGAATAGAATTGCCAGTGCAAATAAATCCTTTTTCATCCATACTTACGATATCTGCCATCCATTCTGTGCAAGGTTTAGCGCCTATAAACGTAAAAAGATTAGTGATGTTTTTTTCTATGCTAGTGCCTTCATTATCTGTAAGAGTTATCGATTCTAAGTACCCTTTGCCGTGAAGATCTGTTACTTCTGTTTGTAGTACTATGTGAATGTTTTCTGTGGCCTCTATTCGCTGTACCAAATAATTACTCATTTTTGAACTTATATCGTCACTTCTTAATATAATATACACCGCTTTAGCATGATCTGCTAAGAATAGAGCAGCTTGACCCGCACTATTTCCCCCTCCAACAATTCCTACAAGTTCATTTTTACATGCGGCTGCATTCATTCCCGTAGCGCTGTAATAGACACCACTGCCTTCATATTCTTCAATGTTTTTAATAGGTAATTGTCTATAATTTGCTCCTGTTGCGACAATCACGCTTTTTGACTTTATGAGTTTACCGTTTGATGCGCAGACTTCAAAAAAATTATCTTTATAAGAAACGCTTTGCGCTTTATGAGGAATAGAAATATTGCAGCCGAACTTTTGTGCTTGTATATAAGCTCTATTTGCTAGATCACTCCCTGATATGCCCGTGGGAAATCCCAAATAATTTTCAATTTTAGAACTTTTTCCTGCTTGCCCTCCTGGAGCACTGCTATCTATGGTGACTACTGAGAGTCCCTCCGAAGCAGCATACACACTAGCTGCTAGTCCTGCAGGGCCAGCACCAATGATGAGTAAATCAAAAAGTTTATTGTCAAACTCCATGAGGACTCCTGAATATCTTGCAACATCTTCTACAGAAGGTTGAAGACATACTTTAGAATCACTGTTAATCATAATAGGAAGATCCCCATCTGAAATATTAAAATGTTCTAATAATTCTAGTGCTTCTTTCGAGGAATCTGTATCTAGAAAATTATACCAAATATGATTTTTTTCCATAAAATCACGAATTTCATAAGTAGTCTTAGAGTTCCTAGATCCTAAAAGCTTAATGCCGCCCTTTATTTCATTAATCACAGTGCTTTGTCTCAAAAGAAATGCGTCTAGAAGCGTATCACTTACGTCAGAATGTGCAGCAATAGCCTCTTTGAGTTTTAATGGATTTATACGAATTAAAATGGTTCCTTTTTTCGCGAAAGCGTGAAATTGAGCTGCACGGTTACTTAACATCCCGCTATCTCCTGTGAACTCATTTTTTTTATGTCTTACAATAATGCTATCATTATTGTAAGGATCTTCGATACTGACTTCCCCCTTGAGGATTGCAAAAAAGTCATACGTAAGATCCCCAAGTTTAAATATTCTTGTACGTGTATCATATTCTTCTATAGATCCGTATTCTTTAAGTGTACGCAACTGGCTTATTGATAATTCTGGAAATCTAGGATCCTTCATATTACACTATTATTAAAAAATGACTTTTACTTAAAAACATCTTTTATATTTATATTATGTTCTAAATGCTGCTATCAAGATACTATAAACGACATTTCAATAAAAGGGGATTTCTACTTACTTTTAAAAATTAAATTGTAAGTATGTACATTAAAAGAAATATTGGCTGGGGATTGATTTTGCGGTATGCTTGGAAAAACCTAATTCTGTTCACCTTATGGGCTGCACTCATTTTTAGCTTGTATAATTTTTTTGAGTTCCGTTTTTTAAGTATTCCCTTCCAGCCGCTTAGCGTTATTGGTATTGCAGTTGCTTTTTATATTGGTTTTAAAAATAGTCAGAGTTACGATCGATTCTGGGAAGGTCGTAAAATTTGGGGAGGCATTGTAAATTATAGTCGAACGTGGTCTATACAAGTATTAAGTTTCATCTCGACGGATGATTCATCCTTGAATAAGGAACATCATCAACAAATGATTTATCGTCATATTGGTTGGATTAATTCACTACGTGTACAATTAAGGCAACCGAAACCGTGGTCATTAAAGGAAAATAAAATGGTTGAAAAGGTTTTTGACCGTCACGGTGAACGAAATGTTTCCTGTATTGCAGCAAAGGACTTTGTAAGTAAGGAGGAGTTCTCAGATTTAGAAAAGCGAGTTAATCCAGCAACCCATATCATAAAAAACCAAGCGCTAGCAGTAAGTAAACTTAAAAAAAATGGGGTTATTGATGGGTTTCAAGAAGACCAATTGCAATCTATCTTAGAAGAATTATACAACCTCCAGGGTAAATGTGAACGCATTAAAAACACCCCTTTTCCCAGACAGTATGGTTACTTCTCAAAAGTTTTTACTTGGATATTTGTTTTATTACTCCCATTCGGCCTTCTAGATCTTTTCAATGGTAATTCAGCAGTTATTTGGGATGCTACAACAGATATTAAGGTATTTTTTATGATACCATTTTCTGTTTTAATTTCTTGGATTTTTACCACCATGGAAATTGTAGGCGATAATAGCGAAGATCCCTTTGAAGGTAGAATTAATGATGTACCTATGACCGCTCTTTGTAAAACCATTGAAATTGATCTTAGAGATATGCTTAATGAGACAGACCTTCCTGAAAACGAAAAACCTAAAGACAATATTTTATACTAATGCCGATAGTTAATTCTCCCTATATTGCTTTTGGCCCTTTTAAAAATGCCCATTTTTCGACTATATATTCCGCAAAAATTAGACGTGTAACAGGCGTTTTACAAGACCGTGTACGATTGGAACTACCAGATGGTGACTTTGTTGATATCGATTGGTCTTATGCTTGTAGTTCGCTTTCGCGAAAGCGTGCTCCACAAATAGCACTACTTATCCACGGTCTGGAAGGGGATGCACAACGCCCTTATATGTTAGGGATGGCAAAATTATTAGTCAAGCATGGATATGATGTTGCCGCACTCAACTTTAGAGGATGCAGTGGCACTCAAAACTTAAAATACCGCTCCTACCATAGTGGTGATACGGGAGACATACGATATGTTGTCAACCACTTATCTGGCTTAGGTTATAAAAGTATTTATTTATACGGAGTTAGCTTAGGTGGAAATGCGCTTTTAAAATATTTAGGGGAAAATAACGCTATTCCTAATGAGGTAAAAGTAGCCTCTTGTATAGGAGTACCTATTGATCTAAAAGCATCCTTAGAACAGCTAGAAAAGAAAGAAAATATTGTCTATAGAACCTCATTTCTTGTGCATCTGAGGGCTAAATACAGAATGAAAATGAAACGCTTTCCTCAGTTAATGACAAGAAAGGACTACCATAAAATTAATAGCTTAAAAACTTTTGACGATCTATACACAGCTCCAGCTCACGGTTTTGAAAACGCCCTAGATTATTATACAGAGGCAAGCAGTTATCAATACCTTTCTATGATAAAAATTCCTACGTTAATACTAAATGCAAAAAATGATAGCTTTTTGCACGGTGATTGTTATCCTACTCAACAGGCTACTACTAATAAGCACCTTTTTTTAGAAATGCCCAGTCATGGCGGTCACGTAGGTTTTTATAAAAGTGGAGGGTTTTATTATAATGAAGTGCGATCACTCGATTTTTTTAAGAAACATTCTCTTTAGTTACTTATATTTATATACTCATTTACTAACTAAAAACAAGAAATCATATGAGACGTTTTATAGCGGGTCTAGTCATTACAGGGTTAATTATAAGTTGCGGCGGTGAAGAAAACAAAAAAAATCCTAGTGAATCTATAAAGATTGGCACTAAAAAAAATGTTGAAATCGCCAATGATGCTGTGGTCAACATTGCTCTTTCTGGAAATGACCTCATGCAGTTTGATAAAAAGGAGCTCATTGCTACTGCTGGAGATGAGGTTAAACTTACCTTTCGCCATACAGGAAAAATTGATAAAAAAATAATGGGCCATAATTTTGTATTGCTCAAAGCTGGCACATCTATCCCAGAATTTGCTGCAAAAGCAGCTGCCGCTGGGGAGTCTAAAGATTGGATACCAGAGGGTGATCAAGTTATTATACATTCAAAAATGATAGGAGGTGGAGAAACCACGACAGTAACATTTACAGCACCAGAAGCTGGAACCTATGATTATATCTGTAGTTTTCCTGGTCACTCGGGACTTATGCAAGGAAGATTTATTGTGAAGTAATACTTAAAAGACCCTAAAGCTAGAAAATTTTCTTTTTAGGGTCTTTCTTACTAGATGGAGGGTTTTCTCCTCTGCTGTTTTTTTTCGGATTGTTGTTTCTTAGCCATTAATCTTTTGAGTCTTGCTACTTTAGAAGTACGGCTTTTTTTTCGAGTTTTTGGTCGTATAATAGCCACCTGCAATAAATTAAAAAATCTCTTGATTACTTCTTCTTTATTTCTATGCTGACTTCTAGAACTTTCGGAAGCAAGCTGCAACATCCCATTTTTTGTGAGGCGATGAGATAATTTTTCTTTTAGAAGTTCAATATCTTCCATTTCAAACGCTTGAGTCTCATCTATACACCAGGAAAGCTCAACTCTGGAGCTCGTTTTATTTACGTGTTGACCTCCAGCCCCACTACTCCTAGTCGCTTTAAAATGAAGTTCTGAAAGAAGTTGCTTTTTTTTCAAAATTATTTGTTTCTACGACATCGCTCACTACAGTAGACTACGTTATCCCAATCCTTTTCCCATTTTTTTCTCCAAGCGAAAGGCCTTTCACATACTGAGCAAATTTTTGTAGGAAGATTTACTTTTTTCACGCAAGTAGTAATAAGCTAGTAGGTATCTTTTAGATTCTGTAACATAACCTTCGTGATTTCTTCCAAACCGTATATGTGTTTCCAATCCCAATCATTTCTAGCTACACTATCATCAATAGAAGCTGGCCAAGAATCTGCAATGGCTTGTCTAAAATCTGGTTCATAAGAAATCGTAAAATCGGGAAGGTGTTTTTTAATACTTTTTGCTACGTCTTCTGGAGCAAAACTTACCCCAGCAAGATTATAAGAAGATCTAATCTTAATAGATTCTTCAGGAGCATCCATAATCTGGATGGTCGCCCTAATAGCATCTTCCATGTACATCATGGGCAACACAGTATGTTCTTCTAAAAAACAACGATACGTGCCATGTTTTAATGCTCTATGGTAAATATCTACGGCATAATCTGTTGTCCCTCCACCCGGTAAGGTAGTATAGCTTATAAGCCCAGGGTATCTAATACTTCGCACATCTACACCAAATTTATTATGGTAATATTCACACCAGCGCTCTCCAGACTGTTTTGAAATTCCGTATACGGTAGAAGGCTCCATTATAGTTAATTGAGGTGTATTTTCTGGTGGAGTTGTTCCTCCAAAAACCGCGATACTGGAAGGCCAAAAAATCTTTTTTATCTTTTTTTCTTTACCTAAATTGAGAATATTGAAAAGAGATGTCATATTAAGATGCCAGGCCTTCGCTGGGAAACGCTCTGCAACTGCAGAAAGCATTGCCGCCATTAAATAAACTGTTTCTACATTATGCAACAATACAATATCTTCAACTGCTTTAAAGTCGGTAGCATCTAGCAATTCAAAATGCCCCTCACTCATTAACTCACTGTTTCCTTCTCTAATGTCACTTGCCACTACCTTGTCTGCTCCAAAACGTGTTCTCAAGGCAAGTGTAAGCTCTGTCCCTATCTGTCCACAGGCACCTATGATTAATATTCTTGATTTCATAAATAATTTTTAAAAATCCGCTTTCGCGAAAGCGGATACACAAACTTACGCATTAATGTCACTTCCATTTATCGTTTTAAATTACTTTTGTTCTGATCTGATCCATCAACTATTATGAAGTATACTAAAGTTATTATTCCATTTTTAGCTGTAATTATTACTGCTTCCTGTAATAAGCACGAGGGTGAATCAACGCAACATCCTGAAGCACATAAAATTACTCTTGACACCCTTAAGATTTCTACTCCAGAAAATCTCAAGCCTACGATTCCACTCGTTCCAAAGGCCACAGCGGCCTTGGAAAATTGGTCGTTATATAACGAATTGGCAGCGGCAATAGATAATATAGACGCCACTACTCTAAGTGATTTAAGAGTGCAACTTGAAAGCTTTAATACTATTTATGAGGTTTCAGAACAGGCAGATGAAGCCGAAGTCTCCATCACTCCAAAAGAAGTAAATACTAACGCCATTAATGCCCGCCTACTAGCCGTAAAAACTAGAATTGATGCACTGCAAAATGAGGCTGATCTCAACAATCCAAACGCTTCTCAATTATCCTTAAAGATAGGGGAGTTAAAGAATGCTTACCAAGACCTCAACCTGCAATTAAATGAAATTTATAATACCAGTGTAAAGGATTTACTAGATGAAATCAAAGCTGAAAACAAAAAAGATCAAATAGATAATACCCCAGCAGCGGCTTTAGATAATACAGAAGCATTTAAATAAAATAAACATCTATGAAAATTCTTATCACATGCCTAGGGCTTATCTTTTGCATCTCTTGTGCAACGCAGAAAAGTATTTTGAAGGAAGAACAGGCTATTCAAAACTCCTTAACTGCATGGCACGAAGCGGCTGCCAGTGCAAATTACGATGAGTATTTTGGCTTAATGACTAAGGATGCCGTCTTTATTGGCACCGATGCTACAGAAAACTGGCAACTTGAAGAATTTAAGACATTCTCTAAACCTTATTTTGATAAAGGCAAAGCTTGGTCATTTACTACTTTAGAACGAAACCTTTACGTAACACCTTACCTCAAAACAGCTTGGTTTGATGAACTATTAAACACTCAAATGGGTATCTGTAGAGGGTCTGGAGTTGTTAAGAAAGTAGACGGAAGTTGGAAAATACAACATTATGTTTTATCGATCTCTGTCCCTAATGAAAATGTATCCGGACTTACAGCGCTCAAAAAAGATTGGGATGAGAAATACAGCAAAAAGTTAGAAGATAAATTTTGAGAATTAATAACGATTAGTCCCTTTTGAAATGATTCTTTGTTAAATTTTTATTTTCATAGAAAATTCTTATGAGAATCTGTCAAAACTATTTAAAGCTCAGTCGATTATATTTGTTGTCTTAAAAAAAAGTTAATATAATGAGAATAATTTATTTTATTTTAATACTTCTAGTGTCTGGGGTTTCAAATGCACAGGTGGGTAGCAAGGCACCTTGGATGGAAGGCCTTCAATCCACCAATAAAACAGCAAGTGCGCCTACTTTCGAAAAGATAGTTGATGCATTTAATAATTACTGGATTGATAAAGATGAAACTATTAAAGGAAGTGGATACAAACCTTTTAAAAGATGGGAGTCATTATATAAATATTACCTCAATGATGACGGGACGGTTATGCAACCTTCTCAATTATGGGATGCTTGGAGATCCCAAAATGGAAAGAAATCACAAGTGGATGATAGTAATTGGCAAAATATAGGGCCTCTTACCCACACAAATACAGGGTCATGGTCTGCTGGACAAGGGAGACTTAATGCCATGGCAGTTGACCCAAACGATCCTACTACAATGTATGTAGGTGCTCCAGCTGGTGGATTATGGAAGTCAAAAGATTCGGGAAGTTCTTGGCTCCCTTTGACCGATGATTTACCACAAATAGGTGTTTCTGGAATCGCAATAGATCAAACTAATTCGGAAATTATTTACATAGCTACGGGAGATGATGACGCTGGTGATTCATATAGTGTAGGCGTTATGAAATCTATCAACGGTGGCGCGACTTGGAACACAACAGGTTTAGATGAAACAAACTCACCCAGTTCTATGAATGACATTATCATTGATCCTTCTAACAATCAAATTCTTTGGGTAGCTACTAATCAAGGAATTTTTAAAACTGAAAATGGAGGTGATATATGGGTTAACGTGAATTCTGGAAATTTTCAAGATTTAAAAATTAAACCTAATAGCTCTGAAATTTTATATGCTGCAACTGGAAGTAGGATCTTTAGAACTTCTGACGCTGGCGCAAATTGGGAACCTATTAGCACTGGTTTTATAAACGGTGCTTCCCGTATTGTTTTAGATGTAACTCCAGCAAATCCAAATGTTTTGTATGCTTTCACCTCAGATAGCTCATACGGAGCTGGTGAAATTTACAAATCTGAGAATAACGGGAATTCATTTACTAAAACATATAATGGAAGTCCTAATATTTTTGAATCTACGCAAGCTTGGTATGATATGGCTTTTGCTGTTTCAGATACTAATGAAGATGAAATTTACACGGGTGTTTTGAACATTTGGAAATCTAGTGATGCTGGGGTAACGTTCTCTAAATTGAATAATTGGAGTTCTCCAAATGATGCTTCTTATACACATGCTGATATACATAATCTGAAGTTTATTAATGGCACACTTTATTGCGGAAGCGACGGAGGTTTTTATGCATCAACAGATCAAGGAGCGACTTTCACAAGTTATACAGATGGACTAGCCATTGGGCAGTTTTATAAAATTGATGTTGCCAATACAGATACATCATTAATAGCTGGTGGCTTACAAGATAATGGTGGCTATGCCCGTGCAAATGATACATGGCAAAATTATTATGGGGCAGATGGAATGGAAAATGTTTTCGATCCACAAGATCCAACAAAGGTATATGGGTTTACGCAAAATGGAGGTGGCCTCTATTTTTCTGAAACAGGTGGTGGATCTAATGATGGATCTTTCAATGGTCCAACAGATGGTAATTGGATAACCCCTTTGTCTTTCTCAAAAGATGATAAACTTTATGCAGGATATGATAGTCTTTATGAATTGAATCTTTGCTCTAATTCTTGGGTTGCGATATCTACCCGTTTTAATACTCAAATTGATCATTTAGAAACTGATCCTACAAATCAAGACGTGATGTATTTAGCGATAGGCTCCAGCTTAAGATGGAGTACAAATGGCGGTGAAAACTTTTCTGTGGTACAAAACTTTAGTGCAGAAATAACTTCTATTGAGGTTAACAATGGAGATGGTAATACGATATACGTAGTTACAGCAGGAACAAATGGAAAGGTTTTTAAAGGGCAGTTATCTAATGGCGATTTTACATTTACAGATATAACAGGATCTCTTCCTAGTATACCAAAGTTGGTTATTAAGCATCAAAACTATGAGAGCACTAATCCTTTATATCTCGGAACAGCTTTAGGAGTTTACAGATATGATGACACAACTGAAGATTGGGAGTCATTCCAAAATAATTTACCTAATACAGCCGTACGCGATTTAGATATCAATGAAGACTTTGGTATTCTTACAGCAGGAACTTACGGAAGAGGAATATGGCAAACAGCCATAGCTGCAACACCAGTAACAAGTGATGCAGCTTCCAAAAATCTAATTTTAGAAAATGACCAGTCGATTAATTGCTCTGAAATAGCTACAATTTTTACATTCTCCAATAAAGGAATCGAAAATCTTACTTCTGCAACCATTGAGTATGACGCTGGTGGTATCACAAATAGTATTAATTGGAGTGGCACGTTGCCTCCGGGAGAATCTGTAAATATAACATTGCCAGTACTTGGTCTGGATTTTGGAACATATGAGCTTTCTGCTAGGGTAATTATTGATGAAGATCAAAGAGTTGAGAATAATGAGAAAAGTATAATACTTTATGTAAATGAGGAGGGAACTGGGGATTACATGAACAGTTTTGAAAATGAAGAGGATGAATTATTAGTGATTTCATCAAGTTCAGATACTAATTGTATTTCTTCAGAAAGTGTGTGGCAACGAGGTATTCCATCTGGAACTTTATTAAATACTGCTATCTCAGGGGGAAATGTTTATGGGACAACACTTACTGGGGATCATCCGGATAACGTGAAAGAATACCTCACCACAAGATGTTATGATATTACTTCTCTAGAAGTTCCAATTTTAAGTTTTAATATGGCGTTTGAATTAGAGAATAATTTTGATGTACTATATGTTGAATATACCATTGATGATGCAAATACTTGGAGTGTTTTAGGAAGTGCAAATGATCCTAATTGGTACAATAGTAGTTATTCGGACTGTGCAAACTGTAAGGGAGCACAGTGGACAGGTGAAGGAGACACATCATGGAAAGAATACAGTTACGATCTTAGCGATTTTGCGTCAGAAACAAATATGATGTTTAGATTTGTATTTCACTCAGATCAGGGAGTGGCCGAAGAAGGAGTTATCATTGATAACTTAGAAATAGGTCAGGACCCTCTTTCTGCAGAAGATATAGTGATCAATGGTTTAACAATTTACCCTAATCCATCTAACGGTATCTTTACTGTAAACTGGACAGAAAACACAACCCTGACACTAGAAGTGTTTGACATCTTAGGGAAATCAATTCTTAAAAATATTGATAGCAGAGATGGGGGTAATTCACATCAATTAGACCTAAGACAATTTTCATCTGGCCTGTATTTGTTAAAGATTAACACGGCAGATAAGCAAATAACGAAAAAGCTTATTTTAAATTAAATAAAAAAGCCCTCTCACGAGGGCTTTTTTATTTATTAATGCTAATTTAGATTTCTAAATCGTAACATTCCAATAAAATGTGCGTCATAATATACATAACCAAACATCAATTAAATATAATGAAACACTTTAATTTGGCTGCAATTGCTGTCTTTTCTGCAATGGCCATCACTAGTTGTAAAACAGAAGTGAAACAAGACACGGCTCAAGTAGAGAAAATCCCTGGTATTGTTCTCACAAACATGGATACAACCGTAACACCTAATCAAGATTTTTACAACTATGTAAATGGATCTTGGATGAAAAACACTGAGATTCCAGATGATAGATCAAGCTGGGGAGGGTTTTCTGTACTCAGAAAATCAACGGATGCTGATGTTTTAGCGATTATTGCCGATGCCGAAAAAAGTGGAAAATATGACGCAAGCACAGATCAAGCAAAAGCAATAGCAATCTTTAACACAAAACTCGACACGGTTGCACGTAATGAAGCTGGACTTAAACCCTTACAACCTGCGCTTGATGCTATTGCTAGTATTAAAAACTTGAATGACCTACAAACTGTTCTAGCTACAAATCCTGCGGTGAGTTCACCTTTTTTAAATTTGGGGTCAGGAGCAGATCTCAATGATAGCTCTATGAATACCGTTTATCTTGGAGCTAATGGCTTAGGACTTCCAGATAGGGACTATTATCTAGATCAAGATGAGAAATCTAAAGAAATACGTGAAGAATATAAAAAACACGTTTCTAGAATGCTTCAAATACTTGGAGATACAGAAGCAAAGGCTACAGAAGCTGCAAATAAGATCTTAAAGATGGAGACGGCGCTTGCCACTCCGAGACTTGATAAAGTACAGAGTCGAGATGCTCGTAATTATAACAATCCTAGATCTATAGTAGAAGCTGATAATATGCTCTCTACAATTGATTTAAAAAAGATGATCACTGACTTAGGAATAAAAAAAGATTTTGATACCCTTTTAGTGACACAGCTTGAATACACAAAGTCATTAGATGCTTTCTTAAAAAACACTCCTATTGATGATATTAAGACATTAGTTCGCTGGGATACATTTAATAGTGCTTCTGGAAGACTAAGCACGACTATTGAAACTGCTAACTGGGAGTTTTACAATAAATATTTAAGAGGAGATAAAAAACAACGTCCTGCAAATGAGCGAGCACTAGCCACTGTAAATAGATCTGTTGGTGAAGCCTTGGGTCAATTATATGTGGATGCAAAGTTTCCTCCTGAAGCAAAGGAAAAAGCTCAAACAATGATTGCTAATGTTATAGCTGCTTATAAAGATCGTATCAAGAATTTAGACTGGATGAGTCCTGAAACTAAGGATAAAGCTATAGAAAAATTAGATAAGTTCACTGTAAAAATTGCTTATCCAGATACATGGGAAGATTATTCTACAATGGAGGTAAACGCTGATAAGACTTACTTTGATAATATGACCGCCGTTGGAAAATGGGGTCAAGAAAAAAACTTCTCAGAAATTGGAGAGCCTGTTGATAAAACAGAATGGGGAATGTCTCCTCAGACAGTTAATGCTTACTTTAACCCTCTTAATAACGAGATTGTATTCCCAGCTGCAATATTACAACCGCCATTTTATAATTACACAGCAGATGAAGCAGTAAATTATGGAGGAATAGGTGCTGTAATTGGCCATGAGATTTCTCACGCTTTTGATGATAGCGGAGCTCGTTTTGATGCAGATGGTAACTTAAAAAACTGGTGGACAGAAGAAGATCTAGAAGCGTTTACAGCTCGCGGAAATGCACTTGCTGAACAGTACGACAATGTAGAAGTATTAGATAGCGTTTTTGTAAATGGAAAATTCACATTAGGGGAAAATATTGGTGACCTAGGAGGCGTTTTAGGCGCTTATGATGGACTACAAAAGTATTATGCAAAAAATGGTCGTCCTGAAAACATTGATGGATTTACGCCAGAACAGCGTTTCTTTATGTCATGGGCAACTGTATGGAGAACTAAAAGCCGTGATGAGGCTTTACGTACTCAAATTAAAACAGATCCACACTCTCCAGGAATGGTTAGAGCTGTACAACCATTGCTTAACGTAGATGCATTTTATGATGCTTTTGATATCAAAGAAGGAGATTCTATATACCTAGCTCCAGAAAAACGTGTTCGTATTTGGTAAGCTTCAAAATTTTTTTGAACTAAGTTTTACTTAACCGCCTCATTATTGAGGCGGTTTTTATTTCAAGTAATTGTTGGCGTAGGATACGCTTTCGCGAAAGCGTAATTGACGATCATTTAAATCTTGGTATATTTATAGTATGAGATACATCCATAGCGTTAGCGCCATACTTTTTTTAGGAATTTTCATGTTCTCTATTTCCTGTAGAAATGATAAAGGGAAAACCACACCCAAAGAGAAAACAACTGTGGATTTTAGCACAACTAGGCAAAAGCTACTTGGAAAGTGGATAAATAAGGATGACTCACTTTCAACGATTATCTATACTCAGGCGTATAGGATAGACAGTTATGCTAATGCTACTGTAAGTTCAGACCTGTATAAACTGAGTAAATCGTGCAATGATGATGAGCATACCGAAGATGCCTTGAAACGTATCTACATCATAGAAGGTACTAATTGTTGGTCTATAAACACACTCAATAAAAAGAATCTTGAATTCACTTCTATGTCACGAGGTACTACACATTCTTACACAAGAATAGAATGATCTTACAGCTCGTCTCTAAATTTGTAGGATAATACTTTTTGTATTTCTGAACTATCTATCTGCTTGAAAGTGGACTGAGTCTCTTGCTGGTAATTAGGAGGCTCTAAACCCATTTCTCTTGCTTTCTGAGTATAATATACTTCTTTTGAAGGGTGTGACGGATGAACGGCATTGTAAATATGGCCAAAAGCATCTTGTTTTATAATTTCCAATAAGATACCGATGCAATCCTCGCGGTGAATTAAATTAATGGGGGCCTCGCCATTAGAAAGATCCTTTCTACCTGCTAAAAATTTTACAGGGTTTCTACTACCTCCATATAAACCTCCAAAGCGTACGATAGCTGTTTTAAAGGCTGATGAGTTAAAAAACAATTGTTCTACCTCATAAAGTTGTTTACCAGCGTTTGTGTCTGGCATTGGTGCATTTTTTTCGGTTACCTGGCCTTGATGATCTGCATATACGGATGTACTACTTATAAGTATAACTTTTTGAATATCTCTATTTTCAATTTCATCTAAAAATTGAGCCATTTTTAAAGCATAATTTGCACCTGTATTTCGTCGCAATCCTGGAGGAATCATTATGACTAATATATCAGTTTCTGCGAGAAAAGAGTCCACCATTCCAGTTGTCCCCTCTTCTGAAATAACAACAGGGTAGGTGGGAATACCTGTAGTAGTAAGTGCATTTGCTTTTTCAGGATCCGTTACTGTTCCTTTAACCATATACCCATATAATTTTAAGGTATTTCCAAAAGATTTCCCTAACCACCCTAATCCAGCAATCGAAATTTTTTTATTCATAATTTATAAAAATTTCCCGTAGTGATGGTTACTGTACTTTTAATTCACTCAAATCAATTCCTGATAAGGAATCAGTTATGGGCTTCACAAGAGTTAACATGTCTAGGTTAATTTCTCGCTCAACAATTACCGCATCTGTGGTAACAAAAGGTGCTGGCATCATATAATCGGGCCTAGGAGCTACGTTAAAGAGTGGATTTTCCAGTAAGTCAAAAGAGTATTCTCTAAGTTTTAATTCTGGATTTATGCCAGCAGGTACGGCAAAGGTAAACTCAAGATCATCACCCTCCCCTAAATAGTAACCTAGTAAGTCAGTAGTGCTTCTCTTCTTAAACAGGGTCTCTGTACTGTCTGGTTTATATTCCTTTTTATTAAATATTAATTTTCTAAAAGGAGTATTCACATCTGCAAATAAGCGTAATCTATTGATTGCTCGTTGGGGAGTAATTAAAAGCGTTACTTCCCGATTTTCCCCTACTAATTGATCTTTTGTTTTTACAATAGTTGCGTTATTTATAGCTACTTTTGGAGCTTCTTTTGCATACTTAAAAGAAGTATTATACTTGCTTCCTATGGAGTGTTTCACATATTTTGAAGCTTTTTCTGGCGTATCACCAAGGTATTTTTCTACCCAAGCATCAAGAGTCTTATCGTAAGTAAGCCAGTAAGCATTGCCAGTGTCGTTATTGAGATAATACACTAAGCTATTAGGTTTCTGCCGCTCTGGAGTATAGTCAGAGGTGTTATGTGCTGTAATAAATACGATTAATGTTATTATAATACCTACATAACTTAATGATCTTTTACTTTTATAACGGCCAACTACTGGAAGTAAGAGTCCAAAAAGTAATACCGTAAACACAATAGATATCCAATAGGCTTCTGGACCTAGGCCTACTGGGAAAAACTGAATAAGAGGGGCAAAAACAAATATTGCTGGAGCACATAAAAATAGCATTAGAAAAATACTTGGTTTCTTTTGACTTACCAATGCATAATAACAGACAAGGCCAAACAGTACCGGCACAATAAAATACGCGGCTCCTTTAAGAAATATTGCAATTAGAATATTAATGAGAATCCAGAAAAATAGTGGCGCCACAAAAGCACTTGCCGTTTGATCTGCCTTACAAAAATAACTATACAGTCCAAAACATACAGAGAATGTCATGAGTACAAATCCAATGGTGTACCAATGTCCATTATAAATAAAAACTGGCAACATATCTTCATATTGTGGATATATTGATGGCCAAATCCATCCACAAAGCTGCATGATAAATAATGGAGCTAATAGCGACAGTAATAAAGCTAGAAAACCGCGTCCTATATATCCAAAACGCAATCTTTTGTTACGGATGCCTATAAAAGTTAAAAATAAAAAAAGGACAATTGCTATGATTACCATAGGCCATATCCAAGAAAATGGGTACGATACAAATGTGAATAAAGGAGCGTCAAAATAGACATCATCTTTCATTGTTTTCATTTGTGATAGATCAATCTGAGCAAAATGCTTTAGCAGAGGTAATAAATAACTGCCTTGATGCTCTAGCGTTCTGGGATCTAAGTTTTCTATTCTATCATTAACAGTATGGTAATTAAAGTGACTGTCAATAAACGCAAAAAAGAACCCTGGAATATCACCCTCTTCCCTCAAAACTGTCGAGTCTGTATCATTAGGTAGCATTTTATAAATACTATACATTAAGGATGTAGCGACCGGATACTCTACCTCTGCCTCTTCAAAGGCTTTGATAAGGTTTGCATTGCCACCATTAGTCTCCACAATCATATTAGAGGGACCACTTGACCCTCTTGCTTCAAGATTAAGGGCCAGACCAACGTTTTTTGCCCAAGGATGTTCTCGCACAAATAGTGAAGCTCCATCTAACCCAAGCTCCTCAGCATCTGTAAAAAGAATAATAATATCATTGAGAGGCTTTTCCTCACTAGAAAAATAGGCTCTTAAGGTTTCTAAAATTGTTACCACACCAGACCCAGCATCACTAGCGCCGTATGACTTACTGTGTGGTGCACTATCATAATGTGACATTAATAGCAATGACTTAGAAGAGTTTGTTCCCTTAAAACGTGCAACAATATTTTGTGCCTTTACTAGTGTATTAGCACCGCCCCAAGAATCTAATACAAAACCTTCTTGTATCTGGGGTTCGAGACCCAGTTTATTTAGTTCAGAAATGATATAATCCCTTACTTCTGTATGCGCTTGAGAACCTACATAATGTGGCTTCGATGAGATCACCTTTAGCTGTCTCATCGCTCTTTCTGTAGAAAATTCAGTAAGTGGCACCTCTGCGGTAGATCCTTCTGAAGGTAATAGTGACTTAAAACTCCACCAAGCTAGTGCTATAATAATAAGGAGCGATAATAGATGTTTGAGTCGTTTCATTAAAATTTATGTGTCGTATTGGGGTTCTAAAATACGATTTTATGATCTTTTTACGCTTTCGCGAAAGCGTAAAGCAAACTTAAAAACTCATATTCAACAAACTCACATAGGAGTTTCCCATTCCAAAATAAAATTTAGTACATTTAAGTGAACTAAATCAACAAGTTATGGCAATTAAAAGTTTTATGGGTAAACGTGCAAAAAATACAAAAGGCACGGTCTCAGATATAAAAGTAAGTGATTATATGACACGTAAGTTGATTACTTTTAGTCCAGATCAATCTGTTTTAGATGTGATGAATAAGCTCATAAAGCATAAAATCTCTGGGGGACCCGTTGTAAATGATAAAAATGAATTACTAGGAATCATCTCCGAAGGTGACTGTATGAAGCAAATTTCTGAAAGTCGCTATTACAACATGCCTATGGATTCTATGAAAGTGCATGAGCATATGGTAACTAGCGTTGATACGATAGATGGAAACTTGAATGTATTTGATGCAGCAAATAAATTTCTAGAATCTAAGCATCGCCGATTCCCGATTGTAGAAAACGGAAAGCTTGTCGGGCAAATAAGCCAAAAAGATGTGCTCAAAGCTGCTTTGAAATTAGATGGCCAAACGTGGAAATAAGTTATTTTCCTGTTTTTTCAAACCAGACTAACATTACTTTTTCTTTAGGTTCTCTAAATGTACTTTTACGTTTAAGTCCTATCTTTTCTAAAATGCGACAAGAGGCAAGGTTATCTAGCTCTGCCAGTCCACAAAGTTTCTCTTTGGGGTATTTTTCAAAAAAATAATCATGTGCGGCGAAAGACGCTTCTGTTGCGTAGCCTTTACCCCAATACCATGGTATTAACCGGTAGCCTATATCATAAAAATTAGTGTGGCCATTCAACTCACTCTCAAAATTCATTTTAAGGCCAGACCACCCAATAAAATCACCGCTTGATTTTTCAATGGTTGCCCACCTCCCAATACCGTATTTCTCATATTGCATGCGTATATAATCAACATATTCTCTCGCTTTGCCCATACAGGTAATAGGGTTGTTTCCTAAATATCTATGAACGAGTGGGTTGCTATCAAGACGGTACATGGATGCCGTATCTTCAACCCGTACTTCTCTTAATATTAATCGCGGAGTTTCTATATGAAATTTCATTTACTAAAAAATATATTCATTAAGTCCTTTTGACAAGTGCAAAGTAGTCTCCCTCTAGCGGTAAATACCCCTGATCGTATATAAAGTAATAAACAGTTCCAGCCTTGGTCGTATAAATAGAAGTGAAGTAAGTAAAATCAAAATCTAAAGCATCGAGTCGGGATTTTGGCACCTTTGTTTTTTCTTCAGGATTTAGTTTTTCAAGAATACGATAGTTTTTACGCAACCTGTTATTAATGTTACGCATCAAATTATTTGAGTCTTTATTATGGGTATTATTATGTGTATTGCGACAAGCGTCACTACAAAACTTTTTATCTGCTCTACCTCTAATTTTATCTCCACATTCTGGACAAGTTCTCTCCATAGTTTAAGTGTATTAGCAATATATATTCATTGATAGCGAGTTATATATGGATACCCCTAAACTCAATTAATTTTTAATCTCTTGCATTTTTTTTACTTGACTCATAATGACTTTCTTTGGAGTAAGTGGTAGCGCCTTCATCATCAATTTCTGTCCAAAACTCAAGCCTGCGAGCACGTCTAATTTTCCTTCAAGCATTCCTTCATAACCTGCTTTTGCCACGCCAGCTGCTGTATGAGGGTTTTTGAACAAATCTGTTTTGTCCATCCCAGAAGTTTCAGCAAAACCTGTGTCTGTAGCTCCCGGCATGAGATTAGTCACGGTGACATTAGTATCACTTAACTCTTCTGCAATGGCATTACTAAATGAAGTGACGTAAGCTTTTGTTGCAAAGTATACGGCTTGCAAAGGCCCTGGCATCAAACTGGCTGTTGATGATACATTGAGGATTCTACCCACATTACGACGTACCATGGCAGGTAAAAATTTTCGCGTAAGCGCAGTTAACGCAATCACATTTAATTGAATCATTGATAAATCACTTTCCCACTCTCTTTCATGGAAAAGACCAACCCCGCCAAAACCCGCATTATTCATTAAATAATCGACTGCAATGTCTTTTTCTTGAATCTCGTCAAAAATAGCTTGTGCTGCTTGAGAATCTGTAAGATCTTTTTCTATAACATAAACCTCTACATTATACTGCTCTTCTAGCGACTTCTTTAAAGCTTTGAGGGCGTCTCCGCTACGAGCAACCACTATTAGATCTCCACCACTTTTTGCATGAAGTGCTGCTAGCTCCTTACCTATTCCACTACTTGCCCCAGTGATTAACGCTGTTCTATTCATTTTTATAAATTTTTATTGTGAGTTTCCCTTCTGCATTCATGTGAGCGCGATACATTCCTTCCGTATTGAACTCCATAGCTACATTTCCTTTCTTATCTATAGAAACGATACCACCCGTACCTCCAAGTTTTGTAAGTTTATTTTGGATTACTTCTTTTGCAGCTTCTTGGAGTGACACTTCTTTGTATTCCATCATAGCTGCAATGTCATGGGCAACCATCCCACGTATAAAATACTCTCCCCAACCTGTAGAGCTCACCGCACAACTTGTATTATTTGCATAAGTGCCTGCGCCTATGATGGGTGCATCGCCTATGCGATTGTACTTCTTATTTGTCATTCCTCCAGTTGATGTTCCAGCAGCGAGATTCCCATATTGATCAAGGGCAGCACAACCTACCGTGCCGTACTTACTATCTTTTATAAATGGATCTAAGTAGCTTATGTTATTGGTTTGGCTTTTTCCTAGCGACCTATTTTCTTTATCAAGTATTGTCTGTAATGACTTAAAACGTCTCTCTGTATAAAAATAGGATGGATCTACCATTTCTATACCTTGTTCCTTTGCAAATTCTTCTGCTCCTTTTGCACTCAACATTACGTGCTCAGACTTATGCATTACAGCAACTGCAAGGTTAATTGGATTTTTTATAGTAGTAACTCCAGAAATTGCTCCCGCATTAAGCGTAGCCCCATCCATGATACTCGCATCAAGTTCATTTGTGCCTTCGTGAGTAAATACAGCTCCTTTCCCAGCGTTAAAAAGAGGACTATCTTCCATGATATTAATAGCTGCAGTTACGGCTTGCATACTAGTGCCTCCATCTGATAACACCTTATGTCCCGCTTTAATAGCCTCTTCAAGTTTATCTCGGTAAGCTATTTCTAAAGAGTCTGTCATGTTTTCTTTAAGAATAGTTCCTGCACCACCGTGAATAACCAGTCCAAAATTGTTTAACGTTGAGGAGGGTTTATCTTCTACCTCATTTTCTTTTGAGGATGTATTACAGCATACCAGCGATAAGCTTATTAGTATAGGAGCTATCCATTTATTCATAACCTATTGATTTTAGATAATGTCTAATATAAGCAGAATGTAGGGTATTTGTTAGGATTACGCTTTCGCGAAAGCGTAATCACCTCGATAATTTTCAATTGCCTATTTAAAGATCATAAAATTTTGTGTATTTAATCGATAAAATACACATAAACAACGTTTAAACGCAAATTCGATCTATATTTACCCCTCATTAACAGTACCCCAAATTATGCCCCCGTCTAAAAAAATTCTATGTGCCATAGTCTACCTATGTGTTTTTACTTCGTGTTCTACTGATACGCTCGTTCATGAAGATACATCCTCAACCTTAGATCCCTCGTTAAATTTAGAGAACAACCTTGTGCTAGCCCAAGAGGTTCTTGATGTCTTAAATGAATATCGCGCTTCTATTGGCCTAGAGAATTTAGTATGGCACGATGAATCTGAAGAGCTCGCGGTCTTACATTCTAGTTATATGGTGCAACAAAATAAAGTAAGCCACGATAACTTTTTTGAAAGATCAACGATTTTACAAGAAAAAGGAGCAAGTCTTGTGAGTGAAAATGTAGCGTACGGTTATGTAGATGCAACAAGTGTATTAGAGGGGTGGCTTAATAGTCCCTCTCATAAGAATGCCATAGAGGGAACTTACACACATTCTGGAATAGGCATTGTTTATACTGAAAGCGGAGTAGCTTATTTTACACAATTGTTCATCAAATAGGACAAAAAAAACTCATTTACTATACTCACCCCATAAGCTGTAGCTTATGGGTTTTTTTTTGCATAGTACTGCAACTCCATTTTCTTTTTAATAATGCTTTCTCAAAAAAGGAATTTTTTTCTTTCAAAACAAGCTTATTAATTAACAATTTGAAAAAAAGGTCTTATTTTATCGATTAAGTGCATTGTTTTCACGATTAAAAACACCTTTAAATATTAAATTTTGTTAACATATCATAAAAAATAGCGTATTTCATCGATTAAATACACATTTACGTCGATTAAGTGTAATATTTGAGTAGTTTAGTAGTCTAGTAACCTTAAAGCATCAGATTATGAACTCAATCAAAATTAGTATCTCCGCAATTTCATTACTTTTTATGTTTGCTTCATGTTCTAACGATACGCTAAGTGAAGAAGATTTTTCTTCAAATCTTGAAACTTCCATAGCTGTTGAAAATGATATCATTCTAGCAGAGGAAGTAATGGAAGAATTAAATGATTATAGAGTCTCTATCGGCCTAAATCCTTTAAATTGGCATAATGACTCTGAGAATCTTGCTGTTGAGCATTCTTTTTATATGGTACAAAAGAATAAGGCAAGTCACGACAATTTTTATAAGCGATCAGAAACTTTACAAGATGGTGGCGCAAGATTTGTGAGTGAAAATGTAGCTTACGGTTATAAAGACGCAGCCTCAGTACTTCAAGGGTGGCTTAATAGCCCTTCTCACAAAAGTGCTATTGAAGGAGAATATACACACTCAGGAATAGGAATTGTATATACCGAAACTGGTATCCCTTATTACACACAATTATTCCTTAGATAATTCTAAGATCAAATAAATTAAAATATATGCCCCATAAGCAGTAGCTTATGGGGCTTTTCATACACTATAATTCTTTTATTTAATTATTTTGATTGTCGTATTTTTATAACAAACTGAAAATATATGGCTATTCAAAAACCTTTTAATTTAAATACCTGGATAAAAGAAAATAGATCTCTCTTAAAACCTCCTGTAGGAAATAAAAATCTATATAAGGATGCTGGAGATTATATAGTCATGATCGTGGGCGGTCCTAATGCTCGCAAAGACTACCACTACAATGAAACTGAGGAGCTTTTTTATCAACTAGAAGGTACTATCGAGGTGCACATACAAGATAACGGTGAGAAACGTACGATGAAACTAGGGCCAGGAGATATGTATTTACACCCAGGCGGTGTACCCCATTCTCCAGTACGTCATGAAAACTCCATAGGTCTAGTAATTGAAAGAAAGCGCGATGATTTAGATGGAAAAGATGGGTTGCTTTGGTACTGCGACAACTGCAATGAAAAGCTATACGAAGTTTATTTTCCCCTCACAGATATTGAAACTGACTTTTTAAAACATTTTAAAGATTTTTATGGAGATGTAGATAAACGTACTTGTGATAATTGCGAGACAGTTATGGAAGTAGATGCTCGCTTTACGACTTAGAATGCTAATTTCTCAAAAAAATTAAATAAGCAGGATGAAAATCCTGCTTATTGTTTATAAAGGGATTTTATTATTGCTAAATTCGTTGCCAGAAATAACTATTGCGATTGAGTGCAAGTAACTTAATCAACGTAAAAAATAAATTTATGAGTACAATAGCAACAGATTTTGGGATGGATGAGGCACTTAAAGTTTTAGGTGTAAAAGATATTAATGAAGGAACTTCGACAGGACAAGAAAATTTTAGCTCTGGCGAAGTGATTTCTTCGTACTCTCCTGTAGATGGAGCCCTTATAGGGAAGGTAAAAACTACCTCAAAAGAAGATTACGAGAAGGTCATGACCGCTGCTACAAAGGCTTTTAAGGACTTTCGTACAATGCCCGCTCCCCTTCGTGGTGAGCTTGTAAGACAATTTGGAGATAAATTACGTGAAGTAAAAGAACCTTTAGGTAAACTTGTGTCTTACGAAATGGGGAAATCTTATCAAGAAGGTCTTGGTGAAGTACAAGAAATGATAGACATCTGTGACTTTGCAGTTGGGCTTTCAAGACAGCTGCACGGTCTAACCATGCACTCAGAAAGACCTGGACACAGAATGTATGAGCAGTACCACCCACTTGGAGTAGTTGGTATAATTTCTGCTTTTAACTTTCCAGTCGCCGTATGGGCTTGGAACACAGCTTTAGCTTGGATTTGTGGTGACGTTTGTGTATGGAAACCATCAGAAAAAACACCATTATGTGGTATTGCATGTCAAAATATTATCGCAGAAGTTCTTAAAGCAAATGACATGCCTGAGGGGATTTCTTGTTTGATCAACGGTGACTATAAAGTAGGAGAAATGATGACAAAAGATCGTCGTATACCTTTAGTATCTGCTACGGGATCTACACGTATGGGTAAAATTGTTGCTGCTACAGTAGGCGAGCGTCTCGGTAAGTCATTATTAGAATTAGGTGGTAACAACGCCATTATAGTTACTCCAGATGCAGATATTAAAATGACAGTGATTGGAGCTGTTTTTGGAGCCGTAGGAACTGCTGGACAAAGATGTACCTCTACACGTCGTTTAATTATACATGAGAGTATGTACGATAAAGTTAAAAATGCTATTGTAGATGCTTACGGACAGCTGCGAATAGGAAACCCGCTTGATGAAAATAATCACGTAGGGCCTATTATAGACAAAGATGCGGTTGCTGGATACGAGAGTGCACTCAAGAGAGTCGTTGAAGAAGGTGGTAAAATTATTGTAGAAGGTGGAGTACTTACGGGAGAAGGATATGAAAGTGGTTGTTATGTAAAACCTGCCATTGCAGAAGCTCAAAACGATTTTGAGATTGTACAACATGAAACATTTGCTCCTGTTCTATATCTGATGAAATACAGCGGAGATGTTGAAAATGCTTTAGATTTACAAAATGGTGTGAATCAAGGGCTATCTTCTGCAATTATGACGAACAACTTACGTGAAGCAGAGCGTTTCTTGAGTGTTGCTGGATCTGATTGTGGTATTGCAAATGTAAATATCGGAACTTCTGGTGCTGAAATAGGCGGAGCTTTTGGAGGTGAAAAGGACACTGGAGGTGGTCGTGAGTCTGGATCTGATGCATGGAAGGTATACATGAGAAGACAAACAAATACGATTAACTATACCACTGAGCTTCCACTAGCACAGGGTATAAAATTTGATTTGTAGAGTACAACTTATAAATTCCAAAAACCACCTTATCTTTAAGGTGGTTTTTTTTTGCTTTCGCGAAAGCGTGTATCCTCATTAAAAAAGTTTAAAGTTTTGAAAAATGCCAAATTTACATTGCCCATTATCATACTCGCACAGCTTTGTGGCACGTCCCTATGGTTTTCTGGCAATGCAATTATTGAAGATTTAATCCAAAGCTTTTCTCTCACAGAAGATGCCATTGCCTATTTAACGTCTTCGGTACAGTTAGGTTTTATTTTTGGAACATTAGGTTTTGCTTTGTTAGCTATTGTAGACCGCTTCTCACCATCCAAAGTTTTTTTTCTGAGCGCGATTTTGGCGGCATTTGCTAATCTTGGCCTAACTTTTTCAGAAAACACCTTTACTGTATTATTAGTTTGGCGCTTTTTTACTGGGTTCTTTTTAGCAGGAATATATCCAGTAGGCATTAAAATAGCCGCCGACTACTACGACAAAGCATTAGGTCGTTCTTTGGGGTATTTGGTTGGGGCACTAGTTCTAGGTACTGCCCTTCCACATCTACTCAAGGATTTGTTAGTTCAATTTCCTTGGGAATTAATTATTACATGCACCTCAGGGATCGCAATTACAGGTGGATTATTAATCTATCTATTTGTTCCTGACGGCCCATTTAGAAATAAAACCAAATCAACTTCTTTAAATGAGAATTACAGCACTTTTAATAAAAAGGCGGGCAAATGGGCCGCAGTAGGTTATTTTGGCCATATGTGGGAGCTCTACACGTTCTGGGCGATCGTTCCTACACTATTGACAGCCTATGCCAGCATTCATTCAGAAGTAAATATAAATATTTCTGTTTATTCATTTATAATCATAGCTGCTGGAAGTTTAGGGTGTGTTGTGGGTGGTCATCTTTCCGAAAGATTTGGAATTAAGAAAGTTGCGCTTATAGCGCTTTGTCTATCTATGTTATGTTGCTTTATGGCACCCTTGTTTTTAAAATTTGCGTCAATCACATATTTTCTCGCGTTTTTATGTTTTTGGGGCGTCGTGGTGGTGGCAGATTCTCCTCTCTTCTCCACCTTAGTGGCTCAAAATGCGCAACCTATAAAAAAGGGTAGCACCATCGTTTTAGTTACATGTATTGGTTTTGCAATTACAATAATTAGCATTCAACTTATTACTGTAATGATTGATCATATAGGTTTGCAAAACTCACTGCCCTTTTTAGGAGTAGGACCATTACTAGTTATCTTATTTTACGGTACTAAATTATATCATTAAAAGCTGTTACGCTTTCGCGAAAGCGTACTCATAATTTATCAATCCTAGAGCTATAGATAGACAAAAAAGCCCAACCGTACTAACAGGTTGGGCTTTAAAATAGTAGAAAATGTTCTTACTTCTTAATTAACTTTACTGACTGTACAGAAGAATTGTTTCTAAGTTGTGCGAAATAGATTCCAGTGGAAAGTGTTGATGCATCAATTTCAAAATTTGCTGAATTTGGCTGCTGTGATAACACTAACTTTCCAGTCACATCTTGTCCTGATAAGTGAGAATTTCCCAAACCTCTTCACCATCAAGCATCGCTATATTTAACTCATTGACTATGGATTCGTAATGGAGCTTCCCTTTACTATTATATGACCAGAAACCAAAATCCATATGAGCCCCTGTGTAAATCACACCACCAAATGAATGAACACTTCTTAGTATGGTTTGATTGGAAGAAGTATTAACCGTCCACTGCTCACCGTTATAAGAAATCAGACCTTTATTATTGGCGATATAAATTATGCCTTCATTTGACTGTGTGGTATCCCAGTTTTGATTATCAGCTCCATAATCTGTGGTAGTATAATCGGTAATAGGAGGTATAGCTTGGGCAATAAGCGTAGGACTAATGAATAGGAGAGTGTATATTAATGTAGTATGTAATTTCATTATATGGGTACTCATAAGCAATTATCTTCTAAAAAGATAAGTATAAATAGATTTATTCCTAACAAGTCACCATGTAATCACGTTCATCACTAACAACAAAAAACCCTATAGCAATGCTATAGGGTTGGTACTATGTAAAATCAAAATGATTTCCCTTTTTTAGTTATTCAAAGCCTCAGCTCCACCTACAATCTCAAGTATTTCGTTTGTAATAGCTGCTTGACGTGCTTTGTTATATTGTAATTTAAGCGCATCTCTGAGCTCTGTCGCATTATCTGTGGCCTTATGCATAGCAGTCATACGAGCGCCATGTTCTGAAGCTACAGAGTCTCTAATTCCTTTAAATAGCTGGGTCTTTAAAGCTTTAGGGATAAGACCTTCAACAATCTCCTCTTTTGATGGCTCAAAGATGTAATCTGGTGTTGCCGTGTTCTCTTCCTTAACGGTAGCTACAATAGGTAAAAATTGCTCTGTAGTTACGATTTGAGTAGCGGCGTTTTTGAACTTATTGTATATGATGTCAATACGATCATATTCACCAGTTTCAAAACTACCCATTAACTGCTCTGCTATCACAGATACATTCTCAAAACTAAGGTTATCAAAAATGGCATTGTCATTAGTTACTACTTTAAATTTCTTCTTTAAAATAGCATCTGCCTTTTTTCCTAAAGTAACCAAATGCACTTCTTTTCCAGCATAATTGCTTTCAATGTGAGCGCTTGCACCTTTGATAATATTTGAGTTGAAAGCACCTGCAAGTCCTCTGTTTGAAGATATTGCAACAATAAGTACTTTATTGATTTCACGATTTTCAGCAAGTTTGCTTCCAGAATCAGCATCCAAAGTTGCGCTCAGGTTCTGCAAAAGCTCTGTGAGCTTATCAGAATAGGGACGCATTGCCGTAATAGCATCTTGTGCTTTCTTCAACTTTGCAGCAGACACCATTTTCATAGCGCTGGTAATCTGCATCGTAGAAGATACCGATGAAATTCTGTTTCTTATTTCCTTTAAGTTTGCCATTGGCGCTCTTGTTAAGGGTTATAATTTATTATTTTTCGCGAAAGCGAACTTCTACTAGTTGTACTTAGCAGAAAGATCCTTAGCCACAGCTACTAATGTATCTGTCACTTCATCTGTAAGCTTTCCAGCTTTTAAAGTATCTAATACATCTCTATGCTTAGCATTTAAGAATTCAATATATTCAGTTTCAAATTCTTTTACCTTATTTACAGGCACGTTACGTAACAAGTTTTTAGATCCTGCATAAATGATTGCAATTTGATCTTCTACTGTATACGGAGTGTTTTCTGCTTGCTTTAAGATCTCAACGTTACGTCTACCTTTCTCAATTACATTTAAAGTAGCAGCGTCAAGGTCTGACCCAAACTTTGCAAAAGCTTCCAATTCACGGAAAGCCGCTTGGTCAAGTTTAAGTGTACCTGATACTTTTTTCATTGATTTAATCTGAGCATTACCTCCCACACGTGATACCGAGATACCTACGTTAATAGCTGGACGTACTCCTGAGTTGAATAAATCTCCATCTAAGAAGATCTGACCATCTGTAATTGAAATTACATTCGTAGGGATATACGCAGATACGTCACCTGCTTGCGTTTCAATAATAGGAAGCGCCGTAAGTGAACCTCCTCCTTTTACGATAGGTTTTAAACTATCAGGAAGATCATTCATTGTTTTTGCAATTTCGTCATCATTGATCACTTTTGCCGCACGCTCTAATAATCTAGAGTGTAGGTAAAATACATCTCCTGGATAGGCCTCACGTCCTGGTGGACGACGAAGTAGTAATGATACCTCACGGTAAGCGACTGCTTGCTTTGATAAATCATCAAAAACAATTAATGCAGGGCGACCTGTATCACGGAAATATTCTCCAATAGCTGCTCCAGCAAATGGTGCATATACTTGCATTGCTGCAGGATCAGACGCATTTGCCGCAACGATAGTTGTATAAGCAAGTGCTCCAGCATCTTCTAATACTTGAGCAATAAGTGCTACTGTAGAAGCTTTCTGACCTACAGCAACATATATACAATGTACTGGCTCACCAGCATCGTAAAATTCTTTTTGGTTAAGAATGGTATCAATACAAACAGTAGATTTTCCAGTCTGACGGTCACCAATAACCAGCTCACGCTGTCCTCTACCTACTGGTATCATGGCGTCAATTGCTTTAATACCTGTTTGTAATGGCTCAGTAACTGGCTCACGGAAAACAACTCCTGGCGCTTTACGCTCCAGTGGCATCTCGTATGTCTGACCCACAATAGGTCCTTTACCGTCAATAGGTTGACCTAGAGTGTTTACCACACGTCCAGTAATACCCTCACCTACTTGAATAGATGCGATACGCTGGGTACGCTTTACAGTGTCACCTTCTTTAATTGAAGTAGATGTACCTAAGAGCACTACCCCTACATTATCTTCTTCAAGGTTCAAAACAATAGCTTCAAGACCACTTTCAAACTCTACAAGCTCACCATACTGAGCATTTGCAAGTCCGTAAATACGAGCGATACCATCACCCACGGTCAAAACTGTTCCTACTTCGTCCAGTGAAGCGCTTGCTTCAAAACCTGAAAGTTGTTTCTTTAAAATTGCCGAAACTTCTGCTGGTTTAACTTCTGCCATTACTATCTAATATTAGGTTTACGCTTTCGCGAAAACGTATAATTGAATTATAAACTATTCGAAAATTCTCTTTTTAATCTGCCTAACTGGCTAGCGATACTAGCATTGTACTGTGTATCCCCTACTCTTAATATAAACCCTCCAATGATGCTCTCATCGATTTCATTAGTAAGGGTAACATTTGTACTACCTGTAAGTTCTGTTACTTTTGCCAGTACCTTTGTCTCTAGTTCAGGTGTCAGTGCAACTGCGGTTGTAACTGTAGCTGCCTCAATTTTATGTATCTTATTATATTCTGAAATATAACTAGAAGCAACTGCGCCTAACAATCCTGCTCTACTATTATCAACTAACACATCAATAAGACCAAGTGTCTCATTGGATTGTTTTGCAAAAACTTCACGCAATACGGCACGTTTATCATCAGCTTTAATGACAGGACTATTAATAGCGTTACGTAACTCTTTACTACCTTCAAGAGTGGCCATCACAGACTTCATATCATTTAAAACCACATCAACCGTTCCGTTATCTTTTGCAAGATCTAGTACTGCTTTTGCATATCGTATTGCTGCTCTACTCATAGTGTATTGCTTTGTTCGCTTTCGCGAAAGCGTAATATTACCTTAGTTCAACGTTGCTTGACCTAGCATCTCATCTACGAGTTCTAGTTGCTTTTCTTTATTTGACAGTTCACTCTTAACCACTTTTTCTGCAATCTCAACAGAAAGAGCTGCTACCTGACCTTTTAAATCTGCGATGGCACTTTTACGTTCTGCCTCGATAGCAGCTTGTGCTTGTAAGTATCATTTGATCTCCTGCATCTTGATTGCCTCTACTTTTGCGTCGTCAATCATTTTTACCTTCATCTCCCGAGCCTCTTTAAGCATAAGCTCACGCTCTGCTCTAGCCTCTTTTAAAAGCTTCTCATTGTCGGCCTGCAGATTTTGCATTTCTAGTCTTTGCATTTTCTGCTGCATCCAGTGCTCCTTGGATTCCTTCTTCACGCTCGTTAAGAGCATTCATAATAGGTTTCCAAGCAAATTTTACCATAAGGAAAATAAGCAGTAAGAAAAGTATGGTTTGTTTTACAAACAGGTCAAGTGAAAAATTTTCTAATAATTGTTCCATCAAAAAGTGTTTCTTGTAATTCTTTGTTTAATTGATAAACGCAGCTCCTATAACCAACCGTTATAGGAGGTTGCGTTTTGGGTTTGATCTGGATTAAGCTCCTAAGATAAGAGCACCAAATGCAAGTCCTTCTAAAAGTGCAGCAACGATAATCATTGCAGTCTGGATTTTACCAGCAGCCTCAGGCTGACGAGCAATTCCTTCCATTGCAGCTCCACCAATCTTACCAAGACCGATACCACCTCCAATTACTACTAGACCAGCTCCTACTAAATTTGGGAACATTGGTGCTACTTCTTGTACTAATGCTAAAGACATAATAGTGTATATAAAAAATTAAACAAATAAAAATTCTTAATTAAGTAAAGTTCTTGCGGATAACTTCGGTATCTTCAATCTCTTCTCCATGCGCGTCGTGGAGCTCCTCATCATGATGATCATCTGCCACCGCCATTCCAATGAACAACGCAGACAATGTTGTAAATATATAGGCTTGTAGAAATGCTACTAGCAATTCTATAAGCATAATAAACCCAGACAATAGTAATGAAACTATGGTTGATCCTGTTGCACTAAGTGATTCCTGCATTAGTATACCTACTGCGATAAGACTCATTACAACGGTATGGCCTGCTGTGATATTTGCAAATAAACGCACCAATAATGAAAATGGCTTTATCACTAATGTTCCTGCAAGTTCTATAACCCCTAATAATGGTCTAAAGATGTATGGAATACCTGGCATCCACAACATGTGACCCCAGAAATGCTTATTTCCGCTAAATACGTAAATAACTAAAGTAATTACCGCAAGTGCTGCCGTAACAGCAATCTGACCAGTTACGTTAAATCCAAATGGCATTAACCCCACAAGGTTAAGTATCCATATAAAGAAGAAAACGGTAAGTAAATAACCCGTGAACTTTCGATACTGTTCACCAATATTAGGCTTTGCAATTTCATCACGCACATATATTACTAAAGGCTCAAGTACACGTCCAAAACCTGTAGGAACTTGTTTGTTCTTATATTGTCTCGCAAGACCTGAAAACCAAAAAATCATTAATAGACCTATCACTAATATCCCAAAAACACTTTTTGTAATAGATAGATCAAAAGGTTTTGAGGCATTTACAGCGTGGTGATCTTCGTCAAACTGAACTGAAGTTTGCCCTTCGTTAAGTTCATAAATTTTACCGTGAAGTTTTACAAAACGGTTTCCGTTTTTTTCTACAACTACTTCTCCAGAATCATCGTGATGAAACTCAGACGACAAAAAGGCTGTAAATCCATTCTCTCCCCACAACATTACAGGAAGTGGAAAGCCTACGTGATGCTCTTCTCCATTGTCTGAAAAGTAGGAGAATAAATGAAAGTCGTGTGAGTCTTTAAGGTGGTGTTGTATGTATTCCTTAACCTCTGTTCTTGTATTAACGGGATCTCCTTTAACCCCTTCTTTACCAGTTTCTTCTATTTCAATAATAGTAGGTCCAGTTTTAGCAAAACTGCTCAACGGAAAAGAAAGAACTACAAATAGAGTAAGAAACGTAATTGATTTTAATGCTACCTTCATTAGTGTATTTTCAATAAAAACGTGGCCTGAAATTCCGCGCAAAAGTACGCAAAATCTTATAAAAACATATTATTATTTTACTATTTCAACTTTTAACACTCCTGTTTAAAATATTTACGACCATAATGACTTCATAAATCATAAAAATAATTAGTGGTATTAGAAGGGTAATCTTCTCACTTTTTGAAACAGAGTGACTTAGTAATAGAATCTCAGAAAAAAATATAAAAAATAATACCACCTTTAAAGCTGTACTTCCTAAGTAAATAAAACCTAGTTGATCTTTAAATGATAAAGATGTCGTGAACAAAATTTCCATAGTCAATATCACAGCTAAGGATCCCAGAGAGTGGAAAAGATAAATAGATTTTAAATTAAAAGAGAAGGTAGTGTAGGTATTATCTAAGTAATAGTGGTGAAGAAAATAAGATATCCCAAAAAGAATTAATGTTATGCAACTATATAAAAGTGTTCGTTTTATCAGCATTTATTTATTGAGTGATATGACAGATCTTATGACTAAATATATAGCAACAAATACTGAAAATAAGGTTACTCCTTTCTCTAACCAGAGTAATTCAAACTTGGCCGCTAGCCAGTGTCCTAAAAGACTGCCTAAATATATAGTCACCCCCATCTGTAGAGCAATAGTAGAAAACCGAGCCCAATTCTTAAGCGCTACGTTCTGTTTTTCCTTTTCCATCTTTAGAAAGTGGTTTTACACTACCCTTCATGATACATGAAGCGTTAAATGTTGCATTAGGCTCCACAGCAAGCTTTCCAGTAATGACCTCTCCCTCAATATGTGCGGAAGACTTTATAGATAATAGATTTTTAACTTCAATCTTTCCTTCAACACTGCCTTCAATATCGGCATCATTACAAATGATTGTGCCAGTTACCACACCCGTTTTTCCTATAACAATTTTATTAGGTGACGTGATATTACCCTCTACTTCACCGTCAATACGAAAGCCTCCTTCTGAGGTAATTTCGCCTTTAAGTTTTGTTCCTTGACTTAATCTATTTTGTTGATTACTATGGTCTGGCTCTTTTCCTTTTTTATTGTCTGAAAACATGGTGCGGTGATTTTAATTAACTGTTTTTACTTGATAAGCATCCATATTTTTATGGAGCTGTACAATTTTATAATTTTCGCTTGCAATAATAATATGATCTCTAGATAGTTTATTTTCTTTACTATTATCTAGTAGTTCTACGAGCCCTTCTGCTCGTGATCTAGATGTAAGATAGTGTATAACCACAAATGATTGCTCAGGATTGTACACATCTAAGGACATTGTATAATTATCATAATTTTCATTTTCCAAAACCTTCTTTAATTGTACTTGAAACGCTTGTGCTGCAAGTAAATCAACGTTTTGAAATGGAAAAATAACTTTATAACTTATAGAAATTTCTTCATTATCAAAGTTTGTAAAAGCCATGCTAGGCAGTACATTTTCCAGTAAACTTTGTGCTTTTTTACCTTCTTCTGTTCTAGGGTACGTTAAAGCTACAAAATTTAGTGCTGTTTTGTAAGCTTCATAACCTTTATATCTACCTAGGACCGTAGCCTTGAGTAATTCAAATTTAGGGAGATAAGGGTCTCCATAAAATTGCTCAATTCTCGTATCTAATGCAGGTAATACTACATCAAAGTCTTCAGCTTTGAAGCGGTCGTATAAACGTTTGTATACTTCTTCTGGCGCATCTGTATCAGCCGCTAGTGCCACATTTGGATTCTTAATACGCTCTGCATATCTTGAGTTTGGGTAATTAGCTACAAGATCATTTTTTAAAGATTCCGCTTTCGCGAAAGCGTCTGTCTGATCGTATAATTGATACAAATTATATTTTGCAGGAAGTATAAGCTTCTCGTCTGGCTCAAAGGAAATTAGTCTTTCTAGGCGATCTATAGCAAGAGGGTACTCTTTAAATTTCTCTTTATAGATTAAACCCAGTTGAAAGTAAGCTACATTTCGCTCTTTAAGAAGACTGTCAATTTGAGCTTTCTCTCTAGGTACCGTAGCGATATAGTCGGCTGCAGTTCTTGTTTCTATTTGCTCCATTACATCAGTTTTTACAATGCCTGGTAATGTGTTTACTCCTTGAAGGCTGTTTTGCTTAGTCGAGGTTCTCCATCCATCTTCAAGACGACGTGTACCCCATTGTTTCTCAAAAGCTTGTTTTCCATAAGCCATGGCAACGTCATTATAAAAATAAAATTCTCCTACTCCTGCAGTGACCTGTTTTCGCGTACTCGCATCGTTAGTAAAAAACTCTTGATTACGTACTTCTTTTATTCTTGCTAGAGAGTCTTGGGTTGCCTTTTCTTTTATTTTTAAAATATAGGCTTCAAAATAACTTGTAATCTCTTCTTCAGACATGCTGGCAAGCCGTATAATACTGTCGTTACGTGTAGCAAGATTTTCATAAGCGATCACATCATTGAGGTTTTGTCTTTTCTTTCTTATGTTTCTAAACTCTCTTGTACGATCTGACAATTTACTTAGCACACTATCGTAGTAGGCTCCCGCTGTTGTATAAGATGCATTATCAAAATGATAATCTGCGAGGGCGAGGTAATCACGTGAGTTTAAGAACTGGTCTGAGCTTTTTTGTAGTAGTGATCTATTATAGTTCACAATAGCGGAGTCTTCCTTACCTATGTTCATAAAGAAGCTTGCCTTCGTGTAATATATTTTATCTAAAAAAGGTCTATTCTCTCTGTTTGACACAAGAAGATCTAGTTGCTCCCTTAATTGTAATGTATCTCCTGCAGCATAATCAAAGTTCCGTATTTGTTCCAGTTGCGCATTGATATGATATTTCCTAGGGACTTTTCTATTGAGATCAATAACTTCTTGAAAGGCCAGGTTTGCGCTATCTTTTTTACCTAATTTATTATAGAGCTGTCCTTTGATATAATTATAGCGTCCTTTTTCTTCTAACTTTTTTGTAAGCCTAGAAGCGCTTCTAATGTAAACAAGGGCGCTGTCCGGCTTCTCTAAATTAAGATATGCTTGTGCAAGCATTGCTTGTGCATCTGCAATGTCTTGGTTGCTTAGCTCGCTCTCTATTTTAAAAATATCTTTAAGATTTTCTATGGCAATAACATTATTTTCTAGACGAATGTTAGTCTTTTCTTTCCAGACTTTTGCCTGTGCTATGTTATTACTCTTAGGATAGTATGCAAGAATATAGTTGAAGGCCTCTAAGGCTGGCACAAATTGTTGGTCATAATATCTAGCCTTACCTAGCAATAAAAAAGCTTCATCTATTTGAGGGTTGCGCTCTTCACCATCTATCTTCATAGCATGACGCTGGATTGCTTTTATAGCTTTTTCTTCTGCTCGTAAAAAATTAGGGTCTCGGTTTTCTTCCCCAGATGCTGTATTCTCAGCAAAAGCAATACGCTCAATAGGTAAAACCTCCCAGTAATTATCATTAAATGTTTCTACTAAAGAAGCTCTTCCTTGATCTAAGGCAACACCGCCATTGTAGAGCGTGTTATATTCTGTTGTTACAGCGTGAAAATTTCTACTTACAAAACTATCTTTCTTACGAGAACAACTAGATAGAAGTACCGCAAAAAATACGAAGCAAAATGTATAATGAAGAAGTGATTTCAAACCTATTGTTTTTGTAACTAAGGAACAGATAATTACCAAATTTAGTATGGTAAGCCCGTAAAAATACGGTTCTTTTTGAAAAAACGGTCTTCGCTTGATTTAAATTTGCGTTATAAAAGTAGTTGATGGTGCAAACACTCTAAATATGTGGTTGAGTCTCAACCGTTGCTGCCGCGTTCCCAGAAAAATAATCTTCGAGTTCTCTTAAAGTTGCAGGAGAGGTGATAATATCTTTCACTTGCTTTCCTTTTTCTAAAACCACAATGCGCCCACACACCTCAGTAACATGCTGTAAATCGTGACTAGACACCAACACAGTAACGTCTTGGTCTGCAGCTAGTTTTTTTATGATCGCTTTTAATCTTATCTGGGTAGTAGGGTCAAGATTTGCAAACGGCTCATCAAGTATGATCACATCTGGTGTGCCTATAAGAGTTGCAACAATACCTACCTTTTTCTGATTTCCTTTAGAAAGATCACGCAGATACTTACGCTTCCCTAAAATCTCATCATTAAAAAAATCTGCAAAGGTGGCGAGCAACGCATCAACATCTGCTTTATTTTGACCACGCAAGTCCCCTATAAAGTAAAAATATTCTTCTGGAGTGAGATAGCCTATCAAAAACGTCTCGTCAATAAAAGAAGCGGTGTGTGTTTTCCAAGCCTCGCTCTCATGCACTTTTACACCTCCATTTTCGATAAAACCAGAAGTGGGTTGTATCAAGTCTAATAAACAACTAAAGAGTGTCGTTTTTCCTGCTCCATTATTTCCTACAAGACCAAATGCCTGTCCTTTAGGAATCTCTAGGTGTTCTAGAGTAAGCACTGTAACGCCATTATACGTTTTTGATAAATTATGTATCGTGATCATAGCAAATAGTTATTTAGTTTGTTTGTAAGCAGCCAGTGTTTTATACTTCTCGCTTTTATAAATTTTAATAATTTGGTTAAATACGCTGTCGCGAAAGGCAAGACCAACGATACCTGCAACCGCAACCAGCACATATCCTAGCCACGGCCCTACTGTAAAATGTCCCACCGCATATAAAGCCATGGGCCCTAACATTTTAGGTAAACTTATAAGTAAAGTTTTTAGGTTAAAAGAGCTTTTATCCCCAAAGGCCTTTTTTGCACTCTGCAAATCAATAGGTGTTTTTATAAAAGCGCCGCCTAGCAAGACGAGATGTGTATTTACCCCTAGATTAAATACTGCACCCACAAGGATCGCAATTAAGATGTCCCATCCAAAATAAATATATGGAATACATAGAATTGCAGAAATCACTGTAGCAACGACCATGAGTAACCATTTTGATTTCAAATACTCCTTGTATTTGATGTTTTGCGTCATCATTAACGGATAATAGGCACTATCCCACGAAGGAACAAACTGCCCAAAGCTAAAAAGAAAGCCTCCCGTGACAAACACGGCCGCAAACATTTTCCAGAAGGGACCACTATAAACCTCGATAGCACCCCCAAAAAATAACAAGCCGTAAAACAGAAAGAATACACTCATAAGAACCGTGGTTCTTGAGCGCTTATTTCTCATGATGAGCCGAATATCATTTTTTAAAAACGTAGATAGTTTTCCAAAGCGATTCACCCAACCTAAATCTCCTCCAGAAGCCGTGCTTATCTTCTTAGCTAACCCAGCGTCTAGGTACAAACGTGCTAAGAAATAATTAAATGCAATTACAGCCACCATAACCAGCAGCACAATAGGAAAAATAACTGTCCATTTTACTTCATACAATCCCTGAAAGAAAGGTTGCGTAAATGTCGTGACATCAAAAATGCCCATGTATTGTGTATACCCTAGCGCGGCAACAAAAATTCCCACTGCTATGACTAACCACAGTTTATCATTCAAAAATATATTGATGAAATTGTTTGCATAAATAAAACAAAACATAGCGATATGCCATGTGATGACTCCTAATGGATCATAGCCCTTTACTACGAGTATAATTGAAAATGGAATGAAAAAGAAAGCGTGCATCCAGTTCCAAAAAGAAAGTACCGTTTTCCCGAAAGCAAATTTTACAATTCTAGTCTTCGTAAAGGGAAACAATAGTAGTGGCTTTATATTAACCACAGGCATTTTTTGACCTAAGTAGCGTATTATCAAATCTATAATGAGGTAATAAACCATAAATTGATTTACGGTAGCTAGTGGCTCTAAGTCTGCTTTTTTTAATATAAAATAAAGCCCAAAACCTAAGCCTCCTAGATAAAAAACCATCATCAAAGCCCCAAAAATCATTAAAATTTTTAACGCAAGATTTGTTTGAAAGGAGGCACTCCTAAAAAATGCCTTCCACTCAAGGCTTACAAATTGTTTGACCATAATTATAGGTTGTTTAGCAACGTATGAGTAGTTAATACATCGTAAAAGTTACACTTAAATGGGTTTGGTTTGTATTTTTACCTAAAAAATTACAGATGTCACAATTCTATACCCTTAGTATACAATCAATAAAAAGAATCACAGATAAAGCTGTCGCCATCTCCTTTGGTGTTCCAGATGATTTAAAAGATGCATACGCTTTTGCAGCAGGACAATACATTACCTTAAAAACTAAGATTAATGGTCAAAGATGTAAGACGTGCCTATTCTTTATGCAGCAGCCCTCAAGAAGGACTTACGGTAGGAGTTAAAGAGGTAGAAAATGGTACTTTTTCTGTTTACGCAAATCGCGAGTTGAAAGAAGGCGATACCCTAGAAGTTCATCCTCCAGAAGGAAAATTTAAAATTGACGATTCCGCTTTCGCGAAAGCGAGACACTATGCAGCCTTTGCCGCAGGCTCTGGGATTACGCCTATTTTATCCATGATTAAAACCACCTTAGCACAGTCTTCAGAAAGTACGTTTGTACTTGTGTACGGAAACCGCACTCCAGAGGAAGCGATGTTCCGTGAAGAGTTACTTGAGCTAAGGGAGCAATATAAAGGACGGTTTTCTATTGAAAATATTTACAGCCAGTCACGTGTAGATGGTGCACACTTTGGGCGTATTATGAAGTCTACCGTAAACTTTGTAGTGAAGAATAAATATGCTGCGCACAATTTTGATGCTTTCTTCCTCTGTGGGCCAGAACCTATGGTTAAAGAGGTTACTAACGTTCTTACAGGGAATGATGTGGCGGAGAGCGACATTCATTTTGAACTTTTTACCGCCTCTAGTGAAGGAGGGCGTGTGGAGGCAGCGTTAGATGGTCAGACAGCTATAAAAGTGATTTGTGATGATGAGAATTTTGAATTTGTGATGAAGCAAACAGACCTCATCCTTGACGCAGCGCTAGATAAAGATATAGATGCCCCACACTCGTGTCAAGGAGGTGTGTGTAGTAGTTGTATCGCTAGAGTAATTGAAGGGACCGCAGAGATGGAAAAAAATCAAATCCTCACAGATGCAGAGGTGGCAGAAGGATTAATTCTTACGTGTCAGGCACATCCTACCAGTGCAAAGGTGGTGGTAGATTATGATGATGTGTAAAATATTATATAACCTTCATAAAAAGGTCAGTCAAATATAAATTGACTGGCCTTTTATAGATTCTAGAGGTTTCTTTAATTTTAAATATGTTCCCATACTACCGCGACGTAACACTATTCGCATTAGCTATTTGTCTGCTCTTTGGACTGGCAAGTGCTGGGGCAGTTGATGGGCTTTTGGATTGGCTTTTAAGAACGATCATTATCTTCGGTGTTTTTGGGACGGGATTAGGTGTGCTTGCTTTCAACTATTTCCAAAAGCAACAATATTATATGTATCACAATCTTGGCTTCACTAAAAAAGAGCTTATTCTTAAAACTTGGGCTGTAAATTTTGTAATTGGGATAGTTATAGCAATAATTTTAGCACTTTATATATGAAAAGTGAGTTAAAGCTAAACTATGCGCGCAAATCTTTTGGTTCTAAAAAAGTGCTAGAAGATGTATCTTTCTCTTTAAAACAAGGTGAGATTTTAGGAATGTTTGGTAAAAACGGTTCTGGCAAATCAACCTTGCTTAAAATTTTATTCGGCACTTTAAAAGCTACTGCCTTAGACCTAAGAATTAATGAATTAGTCATTAAACAGTCTTCTATAATTCCACAGCAGCATATCGGGTATTTACCACAAGAACACTTTTTACCCAAACACCTTAAGGTGCGCGACATCATTCCGCTATTTTATGAAGGTAATGATCAGGACATTATTTTTAGAGCGCCTTTTATAGAAAAAATTGCTACTCGCAAGACAGGGTCTCTGTCGTTGGGAGAATTACGTTATCTAGAGCTACTACTTATTGCAAATCTACCTCATCCCTTCTTAATGCTTGACGAGCCTTTCTCTATGATTGAGCCTCTGTATAAAGATAAAATTAAGACACTGCTACTCAAACTTAAAGAGAAGAAAGGTATTATCCTCACCGATCATTATTATACGGATGTGTTGGATATTTCTACTAAGAGCCTAGTGATTAAGAATGGTGTGACTTACAAAGTTCATACTGCAGAAGATTTGAAAAATTTTGGTTATTTAAAATAATTGAACTTTTTAAAGTAGCTCATCTTGAGCTTCTTGTGTGATTTCTCCTAGGGTCGAGATGACAACCCCCAGTCATTTCGACCGAGCGAGGGACGAGCGACGAGAAATCACATAAGAGTACACACCTTGCTTGAGAGATATTGTGGAGCCGCGTGTTTGTTATCTCTCCTAGGGTCGAGATGACTACCCTTAGTCATTTCGACAGAACGAGGAACGAGTGACTAGAAATCACATAGGAGTCAGCAGCCTACTGAGCAAGTGTATGGTGTTTTTCAAGTGTTACCTACGTAGAGTTATCTCATGGATCTTTCTCATAGAGCTTCTAGTGTGATCTCTCCTAGCGTCGAGATGACAATCACTATTCATTTCGGCAGAACGTGGGACGCGTGACGAGAAATCGCATAGGAGTAAACGCGTTGCCAATACTACGTTCTGGATCAATGAGCAGCTCCCTTGTATGAGGATAATTGAGGAGTAACTTGTGTGATCTCTCCTAGCGTCGAGATGACCATCCCTAGTCCTTTCGACAGAACGAGAAACGCGTGATGAGAAATTACGTAGGAGTAAGCATATTGGGTGAGCGATCTTGTAAACAAAAAGTAGTTGCTTGTGTGATCTCACCTAGTATCGAGATGACATGATACGCTTTCGCGAAAGCGTAGCCTTAAATAAACTTTTTAATAATAGTTGCTACTGGCTCTATAGCTGTAGTTTCTTCTATAGTAGGCCCTGCCACCCAAACAGTTTTATAAGTGGCTCCTTGGGCTGCTTTAGTAGTGTCTCGCATCCCTTTTGCAAACCGAATGGCTTTTACCCACTTTTTGAGCTTCTTATTTTTGTTGAGAATTTTTTCAATCCACGTTTGCTTGGTCCCTATCTTTTGTACATAAGGGGTATTAATGACCGTACATGGTGTACCAGAAATCTTCTGAGTCATCACTATATCCTTTGCGCCATAATCTACACATGCCTGTTTATAATCATCAGACACCGGTGATTCTTCTGAAGCTATAAATGGGCTTCCTATACTCGCTCCTATGGCTCCGTAAGACAGCATTAAGTCTAAGTCTTTTTTACTACTCACTCCTCCTGCAGAAATTACAGGAATGCTACAGTTTTCATTTAATTCTTTAATGAGCTCTTCTGGACTTATGTTCCCACGGTGACCACCTGCTTGATTGTTTACAGCCACAAGTGCATCACAACCCATAGCTTCTACCTTTTTAGAATAACCAAGATCTGTGACATCACAAAGTACTTTAATTCCCTTAGGCTTTGCCATCTCAATTACCTGTTGCGGTGATCCTAAGGAGGTAATAATAAAATCTACGCCCAACTCACAAGCTGCTTCTAGCTGTGCTGGATATTTCATATTTGATTTATTAACGATCAAGTTAATACCAAAGGCTCCTCCAGGGACTTTTGCTGCCTTCAGTTCGTTGATGGCATCCTTAAGCTCTTCAATCGTACGATAATTAAGCGCTGGCACACAGGCAGCAATGCCATTTTCCATACCCGCTTTAAGCATGGCAACGTTAGAAACCAAGAACATAGGCGCCATAATGATAGGATGTGTAATTCCTAAAAGTTCTTGAAGAGAAGTTTTTTGTGAAGCCATGTGTTCTTATTTTAATCAAATATAGGTATTAAATACTATGCGCGCATACTACTTTGAGAGGGTCCTTATTTTATCAACAACCATCTGCGGAGTAATGGTTCTCATAGTTTCTTCATATCCATCTGGAAGGACATTACCGAATATACTGGTAGGTATCTCAGGGAACAATTCACGGTTGGATAAAATGCAATGTTCTTCTTGCGCAAATGGGGCAAAGCCTGCATAGGGATGTGTCACTCCCCAGAGCGTAACCGTAGGTACGCCAAACATGGCTGAGATATGCCCATTTCCACTATCCATAGAAATCATAGCGTCTAGCTGTGCAATAAGGTTTATTTGCTCGCTAAAATTTAAATTGCCCGCAGCAACATGCACATCTACGTGGCTAAAACATAAATCCTTAAGGGTGTCTTTTTCATCTGGAGATCCAAATAAAAAAAGATCCCACTCCCCTGATTCATCTAATTTTCTAATGACTTCTTTCATTAGGTTTAAAGGATATTGCTTGCCTAAATGTGCAGCAAAGGGGGCTATGCCCAACCATTTTCTCGTACAATTCTTTGTAAATCTCTCTACCGCCTCTTTTCTTTTTGCTCTTGGTAAAATCATTGGCACTGGTTTTGCAAAACCTAGTTTTTCAAAGACTTCTGTATACCTTACAATTGTACTCTTAAGTTGCTTAAAATGCTTTTGCTCTCCACTTATAAGTGCTTTTTTCTCCGCTCGCCCTTTATCCAACTGCACAGCAGAGATTGCCATAAACTTAAGCAGCACTTTTGATCTTAGTACATTATGCAAATCTGCAATATGAGTTATGTTCTGTTTCTTTAGATCTCGTGATAATTTCCAAATACCGCTTACGCCTTTGTGCTTTGAGGTGACCTCAGCCGCAATGAAATTCACACCTGGAATTGCCTCCACGATGGGTCTAAAAAAAGGCTTTGATAAAACAGATATTTTATGGTGAGGGTATTCCTTCTTTAATGCATAAACGACTGGGGCAATCATAGCAACATCTCCCATTGCCGAAAGTCGAATTACTAAAATATGATAGGGGTTGCTATGCAGCATAAGTATTGCAGTGCTCTAAGGGTACTTGATAAAACCTATTTTTTAATATTACGGAGTATTGGGTTTAATTCATCATCATTGTACATCTTCATTTGCTTGTAGACTTTCATATATTTGTCACCCTTTGCGATATCATCCAATAAGGTGTCTATAGCTGTAGAAAGATCTTTACGTTGTTCTAATAGCGTTGCAAGCTTTTTTTGACATGCATTACGATGTGACTCGCTCGCATCTACTCGCGTTGCTTCCTCTTCCATATGAAATACTTTTAAGGCAAGTATAGAAAGACGATCTACGCCCCATGCTGGACTTTCTGTATTGATCGTGGCGTTATCGCTTACCTCTATATCCTTGTATTTTTCTAAAAAATAACTATCAATGTACTCCACCATATCTGTACGATCTTGGTTAGAAGCATCAATCTTTCGCTTTAGAGAAAGTGCTGCTACCGGATCAATTTGTGGGTCTCTAATAATGTCTTCATAGTGCCATTGTACAGTATCTATCCAGCACTTTCTATATAGTAGATGCCCTAGCAAATCTTCACTTTTATCATATTTGTTTATAAATGGTTGTTCCACTGTATTAACGACATGAAAGGTATCTATTACCTCCTTAAATATTCTGTTTGCCTTATTTGTAAACATATGCTTTCGAATTGGTGTAGCGCTTTTAAAATTAATGCCACAAGTAGCTACAAATATATTATTTTTTAGTGATGGTGATATGCTTTGGCAAGTCTCTTGATATTAGAGGCATACCCGTATTTTAATTTACATTTCCCAAAATACTTTCAAAACATCACGCATTGATATCTTAAATTATCAATTTATCTAGTAACCAATCTAGGTCATACTTATGAGATATGTTAACCAACTATCATAGTAGTGTCTTCTACATTTAAATTTCTTAAAAATAAAATTAACCCTCATCCCCAATGTGATTTTTACGCTTTCGCGAAAGCGTATATCCAAAATTTAAAAAAAATGGATTTTGTAAACTTTCAAATAAGTGAATTCATCATCAGAAAAACACTGCGATAATGAGAAGGGACTCTCTTAAGATTAGTTCTGCAAAAAAACCTCAACTATTAATTAGTTCTTATTAGGACTCACGTTTATACTAAGTGGATAAGAATAGGCAACACAATGATGAGCCATAGTAGGCTTTCTTTAAATAATAAGCTAGATGTATTCTCGAGATAGTTACTCACAATGATAACTGTGGCAGGTAATACAAAATACCACTCTGCACCAGTCTTATTATTTGTTAATAGTATAAAAGCAAAGCTTATAAATAACACACTCAATACCACGGCATATCTACCTTTTAATGCAGAAGGTGCTCTGCTTTGTTCTTTTAAATATGTCCAAATCGTCCATACCAATGTTCCAATTATAAAAGCAATAGCGATAAGTATTTGAAGGCTATTATACGCTCTAAAGTCAAATGAAATAGAAGGAAAGTCTATCGCGACATCTTGAGGGGTTCCATAAAAATATAATAGCAAAGCGTATCCAACTGTAGAGAAAGTTAATATCGCTACAATGGGAATGAATAGCAGATGCAATTTGTTGCTTCTGTAGATTAAAAGTGTGAGATAAATGGCGATTAGGTAAACCCAACTATAAAAGGCAGCTAAAGAAGCTAATAATATCCAAAATGTAGCATCAAGGATTTTACGTTCCATATGGAATTCTGATCTTAGACTTATAACCCTTCGCAAAGCTATAAGCACTAATAAGCCTCCTATTAGAATGCTCCCGTCGCTTAGCGCCGCGGGTAAGGCTAACCCAAAAGCTCCAAAAAGTACGATACGATAAGAACTACGCTTTGTAAGTTCATTTTTTTGAGCCACAAAGTTTAATGTAAACATGGCTAGAATAAATAGTAAAAGCATACCCAATACTTTGAGCGTTTCTAGCCAAGAAAACGGTGCAAAGAAAATACTTTTATTACTGAAGGAAAACCCTATAATCATATAGGTTAGAACAACAATAACTGTCAGAGGTTTTGCGGTACCAAAAAATTTTGTGAGCATCCGTAGAAATTTTTATATTTTTGCAATTGCAAGTACCAAACTTGCATTACATAGATTTCAATATTGTAAACATACAACATTATGAGTTTGAGAAGTTTTTTTGAAGCAATTGAAGATGCAGCAGAAGCTGTTTTATTTGCACCTTTTAACGCTTTGGCAGAGCTAGAATTAAGCAACTGGTGGTTAGCTAATGGACTCAATTGGATATTTATGCTTATTTGCGCTGCGGCACTCGTTTACTGGATGCTAGAGCTTAAAAAATATAATGATAATGACACAGAATATCGTGAAGCAAAAGCACACGGTTTCTTGGGAAAGGATAGCGAGTTAGATAGCCGTCTATAGATCAAAACCAATATCCTTACGATAATTCATCCTATCAAAATGTAGTTTTTCTATATTTTGATAGGATTTTTTTAGTGCTTTTCTAAAATCAGTATCTAAGGAGGTAATCGCCATTACTCTCCCTCCATTTGTAATTACGTCACCACTGTTATTAGTTGTGGTTCCAGCGTGAAAAACAATAGAGTCACTTATAGCCTCAATACCTGTAATCACTTTTTCCTTTACGTACGCCTCTGGATATCCTCCAGATACAAGCATTACGGTGGTGGCACTTCGTGGGTCTATTTTCAATTCTTTAGTATTTAATGTTTGATTTGAAACCGCTGTAAATAATTCTACAAGATCAGATTGTATGCGCGGTAACACCACTTCTGTTTCTGGATCTCCCATACGTACATTATACTCAATCACCTTAGGCTCATCCCCTACTTTGATAAGTCCTATGAAGATAAAACCTTTATAGACTATACCTTCTTTTGAGAGCCCATTAACCGTAGGTTTTACAATACGCTCTTCGATTTTTGTCATTAGCGCCTCATCTGCAAAAGGAACGGGGCTAATCGCTCCCATACCTCCTGTATTGAGCCCTTTGTCTCCTTCACCTATACGTTTATAATCTTTTGCAGTAGGTAAAATTTTATAGTTTTTCCCATCGGTAAGTACAAAAACGCTCAGCTCTATACCGTCCAAAAACTCCTCGATCACTACGGTCGTACTCGCTTCTCCAAATTTTCCGTCCAGCATCATGGCAAGTTCATGTTTAGCTTCTTCGAGCGTTTCAAGGATAAGCACTCCTTTTCCTGCTGCTAGTCCGTCTGCTTTTAATACGTATGGAGCACTCAGTGTTTCTAAAAATGCTTGTCCTTCCTTAAGAGTTTTATTCGTAAAAGCGGCATACGCTGCTGTGGGTATGTGATGCGCCATCATAAACTCTTTTGCCCGCTCCTTACTACCCTCCAGCGCTGCACCTGCTTTAGAGGGCCCTATAACCGCTACATTTTTGAGCGCATCATTCTCTCTAAAATAATCATAAATCCCTTTGACAAGGGGATCTTCTGGCCCTACAACCACCATTTCAATATTCTCATTAAGGACTAAAGCTTTAATGGCCTCAAAATCTGTCACCCCAATATCCACATTGGTTGCTATTTTTTTAGTCCCAGCATTTCCTGGAGCTACAAAAAGATGGTTACAGTTTTTGCTTTGCGCTAATTTATATGCAAATGTATGCTCGCGGCCGCCAGAGCCTAGTATTAGAATATTCATCCGTGTGAACTGTTATGTTGTAGTAAACAAAAATAGGCTATGCATAGAGGCTTGCCAAAAAACTATCCTTCAAAACTTGTAAAAACACTATTTTATTCTAATTTGCCTCAAAGTTAAAAAAGGTTGAAGCTATTTGAGTGGTCATTACGGATGAAAGGGTTTGATATCGCTTTCGCGAAAGCGGAATTAAAGCGTATACAGGCAACCGCTGGAAAGGACTACATGGATAAGGCAAAAATCAATATTGTAAACCATCACAAAAAATATAATTTGTTTTATCAAGGTTTTACTGGAAAAAGCCTACAGTGGGAGTGGGAGTCTCTTCCAATAATGACTAAAGCAAACTTGCAGCAACCTCTTAAAAAACGTCTTTCTGAAGGCTATGAGATCGGTTCAGTTTATAAGGGAAAGACGTCTGGATCTTCTGGACATCCATTCACATTTGCAAAAAACAAATTTTGCCATGCCTTGAGTTGGGCTAGTTTTATAGATAGGTATCAATGGTTTGACCTAGACCTCAACACTTCAAAACAAGCGCGCTTTTATGGAATCCCGCTGGACACTTTTGGTTATTATAAAGAAAGGATGAAGGACTGGTTAGGAAATAGATATCGATTTGCGATTTTTGATTTAAGTGAAAGCGAGCTGGCAAAAGTTGTAAGTACATTAGAACATTCTTCATTTGAATACATAAATGGTTACACCAGTAGTATCGTGCTATTTGCAAAATACTTAAAGAAAAAGAAACTTGTTCTCACCGCTATTTGTCCATCTATTAAAGTATGTATTGTAACAAGCGAGATGCTTTTTGAAGACGATAAACTTTTAATGGAACAACAGTTTAACGTACCAATCATCAATGAGTATGGAGCTTCAGAGTTGGGCCTCATTGCTTTTCAAAATAATGAAGGTGATTTCCAAGTAGATGACGAATTATTGTTTGTCGAGATCTTAAATGATGAGGGTAAGGTGGTTCCAGATGGAGAGGTCGGTCGGATCGTGGTAACGGCTTTATACAACAAAGCACATCCTTTTATACGCTACGAGATAGGTGATATGGGCGCTATAACACGCCATAAAAGCACTGGTAAACTCATCCTTTCAAATTTGCAAGGTCGCACCAGTGATATTGCCATATTACCCAGTGGAAAAGTGGTCCCTGGGCTTACATTTTACTATGTTACAAAAAGCGTTATAGAAGAAAGTGGTGACGTTAGTGAGTTTGTCATTGAACAAAGTAGCTTAGATACTTTTAAATTCATCTATAAGTCTAAAAAAGAGCTCTCAACAGAAGAGAAGCAAGCTACAAAAGAAGCTACCTATAAGTACTTAGAAAAGGGGTTAACTGTACAGTTTGAACGTGTGGAGACTATGGATCGCAGCTATAGAGGGAAATTAAAGCAATTTTCTACGCTAATCTAGTAACGAACTACATGTACACTAACACAAAATAGCTATCCATTTTAATTGGCTGTTTTTGGCTTATACGTTTGTATCCATCTTTTACGCACTATAAAGTACTCCCAAAAGAAACGGAGCATCCACAAACTGGCCTTGATAGTGCCGTACTTGAGATATGTTTTATAAAAGTGATAGTTATACTTTACGAGATTGAGCTTATTTGCACTAATAGAAGTATCGAGAATCCTATAATAGGCAAGGTCTTTTTGAATGCCCAAAGCGGGTTTACCACTTCTTTTTATAGCTTCTAACCATACGGCCCAGTCTTGACGTTTCTTAAAGTCTGGCGCCATCACTTTATCAAGTTCATTCACATTATAAACACCTGTAAGATTTCCCACATAATTATTACTATGTTGTTTTGCGTAGGAAAGTTGAGGTAATGCTATTATTCTTTTACCTAATTCATCTCCCTGATTATCAATGTGAACATAGTTTGTATATGAAACCGCGCAGTCATGTTTTTGCATAAAAGCAATTTGAAGTTTTAATTTTTCTGGATGCCACAAATCATCGGCATCTAGAAAAGCTATGTATTTTCCCTTAGCTTCGGTGATTGCTTTATTGCGAGTTTGGGCGGCGCCCGTATTTCGCGAAAGCGTACTTAATTTAATCCTAGGATCTCTTACGGCAAACGCCCCTGCAATTTCTACTGAGCTATCTGTTGAACAATCATCAACTATAATATGCTCCCAGTTGTGATAGGTTTGTGCCTGTACACTCTGTATTGTTTTGGCAATAAAATTTTGAGCATTATATAATGGCGTAATTATAGAAACGAGTGGCTGGATGTCTTTATTAATAGGCTTTGTCATCTCCTATAATTGCTTTGTATACGGTAGTTACTACAATCTTTATGTCTAAAAAAAGTGACCAGTTTTCAACATAAAAAATATCATATTTCACTCGGTTTACAATGTCTCCGTCAGTCTCTATTTCTCCTCTATAGCCACTCACTTGCGCGAGACCTGTGATACCTGGTTTTATAAAATGACGCACCATAAATTTATCGATGCGCTCTGCATACATATGTGTATGACTTACCATATGTGGTCTGGGTCCCACTACAGACATATCTCCCATAAGTACATTTATGAATTGAGGTAATTCATCCATGCTGGTTTTTCTAAGAAAGCTACCTACACGAGTAATGCGTTTATCATCTTTGCTTACTTGTTCAAGATCTGCCTTTTCATTAGGTAACATAGATCTAAACTTATAACAATCGAACTCGTGGTAATCAAGACCGTTACGTTTTTGTTTAAAGAACACAGGGCCTCTTGAATCAAGTTTAATCAAGATTGCGAGAATGGGTGTGAGCCAAGAAAGTACTCCAATAATTACTACTAATGACATCATAATATCAAAACCGCGTTTTATAAATTGATTTAAAGCAGTGTCTATGGGAATTTCTCTTAGAGAAAGAATCGGTGTCATCCCGAGGTATTGATATTCTAGTTTTTTTGTAAATAATTCTCTGTTGTCAGGTATAAATTTTAGGAGCTTAAGATTGTTGTCTGTAAACTCTGCTATTTCTTGTAATTGTTCATTAGTAAATTGTTCAATAGAGCAGTAAACCTCATCTATATTGAGTGAGAGAATTTCAGAAAAAATGTAATCTAAAGAGTTCTTTTTATCTTTAATGTCAAAAGTCTTGTGAACCTTATATCCGTACTCTTTGTTTTGTGTGAAAAAAGCAACAAGTTCTTCTGTTTCTTTGTTTTGCCCTAGAATGACGACATTGCGATGGTTTCCTCCTAATAATGCTCTATAGGTTTTAAGAAGATAGAAAATGCTAAACTTCGCTAAGGCAATCCCAAAAAAAACAGAGGCGACATACTTCAACACCTTTACTGGAGGGGTTTCAACATCTTGAAAGAGTCCAAAAAAAGCAAACACTAGTAGCGCAAAAATAAAAAACTGTAATACGATTAATGAAAAAATACGAACTGGCTTTGTGTATCTATATATCTCATAAAAGTTTGATTTATGGCTTGTGATAAACCAGGCAAGGGTGATGTAGAGTGCATAAAACAAGAAATGATCTGGGGCTATACGCATCCATTTAGCCAATACAGTAATTATGGCAATATCTAGAAAATATATTGCCGGTCTTATATATACAGAATATCTACCTACTCTATATGCCATTGTTATTTTCGTATATGCTTTGTGAAGTCTTTATGTTCACTTTTATAAAGTTCTTCCTGAGAGAGACTTTTAAAGTAATCAAAAGTCTTTTTCATTCCTTCTGCACGTCCTACAGTGACATCCCATCCTAACACCTTTTTTGCGGTGGTAATGTCTGGTTGTCGCTGTAATGGATCGTCCATAGGCAAGTCTTGATACACTATCTTTTGATTTGTACCCGTAAGTTTAATTATTTCTTCGGCAAAGTCTTTAATGTTGATCTCATCTGGGTTTCCAATATTAACTGGAAGTGAGTAATCACTTAGTAGTAATCTATATATACCCTCCACTTGGTCATCTACATAACAAAAGGATCGTGTCTGCAAGCCGTCTCCAAATATGGTCAGATTCTCTCCACGTAAAGCTTGTCCCATGAACGCGGGGATGACTCTACCATCATTTAATCGCATCCTAGGTCCATAGGTGTTAAAAATGCGCACGATCCGTGTTTCCATCCCATGAAACCTGTGATATGCCATCGTAATGGATTCTTGAAATCGCTTTGCTTCATCATAAACACCTCGGGGTCCAATCGTATTTACATTACCGTAATAATTTTCATCTTGTGGATGCACCAAAGGATCCCCGTAAATTTCGGAAGTAGACGCAATGAGGAATCGAGCATTTTTTACCTTAGCTAGGCCTAGCAAATTGTGTGTACCTAACGACCCCACCTTTAATGTTTGGATAGGTATCTTTAAATAGTCTATTGGGCTAGCAGGAGAAGCAAAATGCAATATATAATCTAAGTCACCTGGTACGTGTACGAATGTGGTCACATCGTGGTTATGAAATTCAAAATGTTCTAGGTGAAAGAGATGTTCAATATTTGACAGGCTGCCAGTGATAAGGTTATCCATCCCGATGACGTGAAAACCTTCTGAGATAAACCGGTCACAAAGATGTGAACCTAAAAATCCAGCGGCGCCTGTAATTAAAACTCTTTTACGCATATTTCTAGTTACAATGAGTATTCTATGACGATAGATAGAAAACGAAATAGTATCACAATTATTTGTCTTCAAGCTAGTCACAAAAGTAGGGAAGTAACTCTTGCCACCGAAAGTTTTACTTATAAACTCATAAGCGTACGATAAAAAGAACGCAAAATAATATCTTTATTATAATTCATTTCTACATAAGATCGTGCGTTTTTACCCATTGTGGTTGCTGCCTCTGGATCTTCTCGTAATTGTTGGAGCCGAGCTAAGATTAACTGAATAGTATTTGGTGTTTCATAAAATCCGCCCTTAGAATCTTTTATAATCTGGGCTGTTTCAGCATCTGGATGCCCTGTTACAATGGAAGGTTTTGAACTTCCCATCATTCCTATTATTTTTGACGGCATCACCGTATCGATTACTTCCTTTTTTTGAAACAGAATATGTACATCTGCACTTGACAGCAACTGCGGTAAGGTGGCTAACGGTACAGGGTTATAAAAGTGCACCATCTTATTTTGTGCAAGCTTCTTTTTGAGCACTTCCATTCTCGCACCAGCACCTACAACAATCACTTCAAAACAGCTATCATCAAGTGCAGCTACCATTTTCTCAAAGAGTAACCAATCCTGCTTATCTCCCACATTACCTGCATACAGAATGCTAAACTTGTTTGGATTAAAAAAAGGGTGTTTCGCTACAGTACTCCCTTCTGTAATCATGAGGTCAGTCCAGTTAGGCAAATAATAACTTGGAGTACTTGTTTTTGTTTGGAGCTTTCTTAGCATCGCATGGCTTATGGTACTCACTCGATCTGCTTTGTTTAATATTCTCCGTTCTAATTGCATTAAGTTTTTATGAATACAACTTTTCCCTCTTGACATCTGTGCAAGTCCTGATTGAAAAGCGGCATCAAATTCAAAGTCTTGGATGTGTATCCAATGTTTTGCGTTACGCTTTCGCGAAAGCGTATTCCCCAACCAAGCGCTGCTCGTAAATGGAATTACAGAGATGACGATATCGCAATTTTTGATGTGCTTAAAATTAATCCTAGTCCCAATTGTGAAGTCAACTATTTGAACTATTCGTTTTAAAAATGTGGGGTTTTCTGGTGTAAATTGCTTGTATCTATAAATTGATATATCCCCTATTTTCTCGTGGTAAAAGCTTCCTTTATTTTTATAATCCTCCCTTATTTTCCAATTAGGGTAATATGGAAATCCGGTAATTACAGACACCTCAGCACCTTGCTTTTCTAGATACTGGGCCAGTTGGGTACTGTATAAACCTATAGCGGTGTCTTCTGGATAGAAGTTAAGGGAAATAAGGGTGATGTGTATGGCTTTATTGCTACTCAAAGCGATCTTTTATTTCTTTGGTGGGACTCCCAATGTAAATTTTGTTTGGAGAGAGGTCTTTGAACACACTACTGCGAGCACCCACCACCGTAGAATTTCCTATAGAGATGCCAGGAGCCACATAAACATCTGTGGCTAGCCAACATTTTGAACCAATATTAATGGTGTGTGCTTTTATTTCAAAACTTTCTGTATTGTAGTCATGGGTACCTGTACAAATATAGCTGCGCTGGGAGATCACGGTATGATCACCTACAATTATATCACCCAAGGTGTATAACACAACCTCATCCCCTATCCAGCAATAGTCTCCTAAAAAAAGTTTCCAAGGATAGGTTATTTGTGCAGAGGGCCTAATAAGCACTTGGGTTCCAATAGTTGCTCCAAAGCTCCTTAATAAAAAACGCCGCCAACCGTACATGAATTGTGGAGAAGTCTTAAATACTGTCACATAAACAATTCTCCATAACTGTACGGTTATAGAAGATCGACCTCTAAATCCCTTGGGTGTATGATATTTGTCTAAATTTTGATGGCTCACGTTGAGGCAAGGATTTTGAGAAGTCGTGATTTGAAATGTTCTACTGTGAAATTTTCCCTGAAACACAACTGATTACTTCTACCAATATCTGAAATTATTTGTGGATTCTCGACCAATTCCATCATCTTTTGGGCAATCTGATGTGGGTTTCTCTTTTCAATAAAAAAACCGTGCTTAGCATCCTCAATTATATCGGGTATGCCGCCGTGTGAGGTAGTCAAAATTAAATTTCCTGTTGCCATGGCTTCTAAGATACTAATAGGCTGCCCCTCCATTGCATAATAGGTAGGAAGAACAAACACATTACCCCAAGCTAACATAGCCTTCTTTTTCTCACCATCGATTACCCCTAGGTAACTGACATTCTGGAGTGAATTCAACATCGGGCGGATACTTGTCCACATCTCTTTAGATACCGCTCCAGCGATTTGTGCAGTGTAAAAAACTTCCCTTTCCTCCATCATTCTAAATGCCTTTAGAAGGTCAAGAATTCCCTTCTCTTCTATGAGGTTACTAAGGTAGATGAATCTAGGTTCTTTGTAATCCTTGGTAAGATTTGAATATAGATAATCTTGTGCAAAATTAGGTAGAATAAAGATGTCGGATTCTCTTAAAAATGGACTTAAATTAGAGGTTAGTGATAAAGAAAGAACGATTCCCTTGCTAAAATTATTTAGTAATTTCCTGACAATCCATTTTTTAATTCCATACATATCATCATAAGCTGCTCGTAAATGGTTGCCATGAATATGGATGATCATACGCTTTCGCGAAAGCGAACCTAACCCAATAAATAAACTGTATTTGAGTATGCCGAAGAAGGTTTGTCCTGGTGTGATATAGATGGTTTGGTTTTTAAATATTTTATAAGCCTGCAGGTTATATTTAAGATTGAACCATAATTTACTAAACGAAAAATGACCCAGCTGATCATCAAAATTTGAAAAGGATGTATTTATCTTATCTACGTGAAATCCCTCTTCCAAAAGCACCTCATAAACCACTTTATTTGCTAAAGACACCCCCGTAATTGGATCAGGCTGCGGACCAATGATGAGCACTTTTTTATGAAGCATTATTAGGAGTATAGAAAAGCGATTTTACCGATAAAAAGTTTAAGAACAGTGCAAAATAGATCACTCCGGATTCGCGCTCTAATATGTTTTCTGTAAGCATGACAAAACCGTAAAAGAGAATAATGATAATAAACAACTCGTTATTAAAGCGTATGGCATAAATCAGGTTAATAGCAAGAAAGCACATAAAAACGATTAATAGCATCACTCCTCCAATTAACAAAAAACTCAGATACTGGTTATGTGCATTGTAACGCGTGCCCTTTAAATACTCGTATTCTGAAGTGTTGTATTTCTCCTTAAGCTTATCTAGATAATCTCCTACACCGTAACCAACTAGTGGACTTTCTATAATCAACTCTGATGCGATTGTATAAATAGTATACCTAATGTTTGTGGACGTCACATTATTAGAGTCTAGTTTCTCAATTTTTTGAAGCTCAATAAATTTCGTTCTCGTATTAGGTATGATTAATACCAGAGCGATTAAAGAGATAACAGCAATAATATAAGGCTTCTTGAGCGCACTTTTTCTTTGAAATAAAATGTATAGTAGTGATATAAGTACAAGTCCCATTATAGGACCCTTTTTTGCATATACTAATAGAAAAAGCACTAATATTATATCCAATAAAATTATCAATACATTTTTCCAATTAGGTGCATTTCTATTAAATAGAAATAACGAGAAGACTATGGCCACTGCGCAATGCATGGATAAATAGATAGGGTGGATATTAAACTTTCCTATATCTTTTCCCATTAGTGTTGGGAAGTGTATCAGCATTTCATCAAAGGAATAATGTGTAGTAAGAAACCAAATAAAAGGAAGGACGTTCATTAGAACAACACTTATGACGTACGTAAAGAGATACGTTTTCTTTTTAGTATAGAGTTGCCATATATCCTCTCTACTATAAAGTGCAAAACATAAAGGAAAAATAACTAACGACAAAAAGGTTGTAAGTTTTCTAACACCATAAGCCGTATTATCACTATAGAGAAGCGTTACTACTATTACGATAAATACCGAGGCGTTTATAATAAAGAAACGTGCGTTAAATTGATTTTTAGCACATATAAAGTGAATGATAGAACTCAGTGCAAACAATCCAATGGCAACTGATTTGATATTGGAAGGAAAAAGCACAGATGCAAACAAGAGCCACAATGCTACCTGCGCAAAAACTAGTCTCTTTGAGGCTGTCTTAGTTTCCATTTCTTTTGATTTAAAATTGCCTGTTCAACTATATTGTGTATCAATTTTGTGATACCCATAACACCTATGATAGTTCCTATATAATAAGAAAAACCGTTTGTAAAATCTCCCCGTAGAAAAAATAATAAGTGGATAGCAAAATAAAAGGCCATCATTTTTTTTAAATAATGTGTTCCCTCTAACCAAGTTAATAAATATACGATAGTATATGCTAATGCGATTGCCATCAATATGACACCTAATATCCCGAAGTTAATATACCCTTCAGATATCATTGGATTAGATAAATTACTATAATGAAAATCGTACTGGTCAATAAGATGTTCTCCAACTAAAGGGCCTGTATTTATAGGCTTACTTTCCCACAAACTGCGGGGCACAAAAAATAGTAAGGCACTGAGCAATTGTTCACCATATGCAAACCCCTCATATTTAACATAGTCTACTGTTGCAGATATGTTTATAAAAGCATCATAATGCAGTGTGTTAAAGACTTCATTAATCCCTTCTCCTTCAAATTGATCTATAAGTATTCTTGGTTTTTTCAGAATGTCTCCAAGTGTAGAAGTAGTATGAGTGATGATAGCCGTCAGGGGAAAGATAACGATCATCGAGAAAAACATGAAAAAGGTAGTTTTTACGTTAGAATTAAGAAGTTTAGGAATTATTAAATATAATAACGTAATGTAGATGGGGCCTAAAGCGTTGCGCTTTTCTACCAACGGATTTTTAAACCATAGCAATAAAACCAGAAATAAGACTAAAAAAATACTACAATAGAGCGTGTTTTTTATCGAAAGTTTCTGTTTTCTAAAATATTCTATACATAAAATCACGCCTGCAAATGGCACTAAGAACAATACTTTCTTCCAAATAAGAAATTCGTTTTTTGAAACACTTAACGACATCCAACTCGCTTTAGAAATCTCCCCTTTCACAAATGAAAAGCTAGCGATAGCGACTATTACGGAAACAAGCAAAAGAGCTAAGAGCATTAAAGCTGTACTACTCCCGACGACACTATTTCCTGCATAGCTCTGAACAACCACCCTTCTTTTTTTAAAAAATAAATAACCAAAAATGAAGCATACATTAAAAAGAATAATGAGCACATTTGTAAAAATAACACTCTCTTGATCATAAGGAAGGTTTGTGGGAAAATCTGCATTTCTATTTCCAATAGCTTGTAGTTGGATGATTGGCGCGACTATAAAGAACAGGAAGTTAAACACCACAAATACAGAGATAAACGGTGAGTACGTTTTTTCTCCGTAAAGATGTATCAACAAAATCGCAAGTATAATAAGTGCGCTTACTAGAAAAGAAATCGAAAGCTGCCAGCTCATATCAGTACTTACTAATAAGCCAGAAAATAGTATTAGGTATAATATGATTAAAAATTTCTTCAACAACTACAGGTTACCATTGAAATATAAGAATTATTATGTCTATGACTTTATCAAGTTACAAAATACAGCGACCATTGCCTCTACACTATAATTAGTCTTACAAAACTCACTAATTGTTTTTCTTTTTGCAATCCAAATTTCTTGATTCTTAAAGATTTTAAGTACGCTTTCGCGAAAGCGTAACTCGTCATCCGTACTATAAAACAGCGCATTCTCACCTTCTATTGCCGCTTCAATTTCTGGTGAGTGTGACTCCTCTCTAGAAATAAGCATGGGCACGCCAAAACCCAAACTCTGTGTAATAGATAAACCTACATAGCCTGGAGATATGCTAAATATACTTTTTGCATATAGTCCTTTAAGCTCTTTAAAATCACTTATATGTCCTAATAATTTTATTTGTTCAGAAAGGCTGTTTTGTTCTATAAATAATTTTATTTTTTCTCGCTCAGGCCCCTCTCCTACAATAAAAAGCTTGGTTTCTTTTAGTAAGTCTGGTATTATGCGAGCAAAAGCTACGGTAAGAAAAAAAGGTTTCTTCGCTTTGGTAAGTCTACCCACATAAATAAAATGCTTTGGATCATTTGATAAGCTGACCATTTGATTACTTGTATACAAGGCATTGGGCGCTGCCACAATTTTTTTAGTGGGCATTTTTTGTTTTAAAGCTGTTTTTTGCTGCGCTGTGTATACAACAATACCAGTGGCTAGACCACGCATAATATGACGTACGCGATCAGTTTTACTTTCTCTTCCTTCTCGTGGCCAAGCATGACCCCACACAATGGTTTCAAGCCGTAAAGGCCTTCTCACTAAAAGAAGTATCCAGTTTGAAAGAATTCTAGGGTTTAATTCTAGAACCAATGTGTCTTTTGATAGTAGTAACTTCAAAACTCCTAGTTGCAGAAGCACTCTTCTATTAAAGAAGTAAGTATTTTTTAATCTAGTATGTAGTATGTTTTCATCTGTGGTAATAGAAGATTCAAAATAGGAAGATCCTGCATACAACATAAATCTAGTCCCTAGTCGCTCTCTAAGACCTTCAAAAAACGCTTTTCGATAGTCTGGGGCTACTGTCTGGATGATGGTTAGTTTTTTCAGGATAGTTGAGTTTGCTTAAGTCTTATACGTGTAAAGAACCATATAGAAAAAAGTACAAGCGCTGCTTCCATAATAACCGCTGTAAGAACGGCTCCTACTAATTGGAATTTGTAAATGAATACACTCCCTAAAGAAATCCCTATGATTGCTGAAAAGACAATAATCTTTAATCTAATTTTAAAATAGCCCGCAGCGGGAAAATACTGGGCTACAAAAAGTAAAAAGAGGCTAGACAGCAGCAAATTAACGGTGAGTATGTAAAACAAATAAGCATTTTCATTAATCGTAGTATCATTGTATAAAAAAGTAAGCAGTTTATCACCAAAAATAAAAAAAGGAATCATAAGTATAGATGCTCCCAGTATAACAGCGGGCATCATTTTGAAAACATACTCACGCTGCTTTTGTGCTGTTTGCTTAGATAACCAAGGATAGAGTGCTTGATAAAGGGAAACAAATATTCCTTTTGTGGTGGTAATCAGTTTTTCCATACTGCTATACACCCCTACAGCTGCATCGTTTATATATAATCCTAAGAAAAATACAGGAATTGTATTTATAGCCCTAGCCCCTAGATTTGAAATAAAGACACTACTACTTTCAGAAAATAATTCTTTAGCTACAGTAACACTGGGCCTAACTATTGATGTGTATTTTAAAGAAATTAATATGCTAAGTATTCCAGCGACAATAAATCCTAGTCCGTGATAAATAGGCACTTTAACAAGATCGCTTTCTTCTTGTACAAAGATGAAAATGAGTATTGTAAAAATTGCTTTGGCAATAAAACTTAAGATCGCCATCAATTTCATTTTTTCTATTCCTTGAAAAAACCAATCTACAAACAACGCTTGGCCTACCACCATAAGGTAACTCCACAAGTATATAAGCCTATTCACTGCTTCCTGTTGGGAGAGATGTATGAAGATCACATACAAAAAAAACACTACTGTAGCAATGAAAAGCTTACTACTAAGAACTGTAGAAAATAGCCTTGACATCACTTTTAGATCCCCTTTAACTAGCGATATTCTTCTAGTTGCAGTGAGGCTAAACCCAAAATCTACACACACATACAAAACAAGACATACCGCTTGAGCAAGCATTATTAACCCAAATTGATCTACACCTAACACACGTATAAGATACGGGAATGTGACAATGGGTAACAAAAGATTAGTCGCTTGAATGACTAGCAGTGAAATATAATTACCTGTCATACGCTTCCCAAAAGAAGTGGATAATAAGTTTTTTATGTCATTTAAATAATTCAATAGGTAGCAATCCTCTTAGTTTAAAACGTTGTGTTATGGATGGTACGCTGAGGTGCATTTTTTACACGAGACAGAGCAAATTGTACATCACGTAGGTATAAAGTGTTGTGTGTATTGTATGTTTCTCTTTTTCCAAATGTTCTATCTATTGGATGATACTCGTAAGGCGTAAACCCATTTTCTTTTATCAAACTGTGTATTTTATCCTCGCTATAGCCATAACGACCTGCCAAACCATTAAGCTCTACAATAATAGCTTGAAGGTTTTCATTTGTAAGTGCCTGTTTCATCCCCTCTAATACAGCCGCCTCAAAGCCTTCTGTATCGATTTTAACTAGCGTAGGCTTGTCTATGGTAAATAGTTCATCAAAAGTCTTTACAACAACATCCACAGTGTGTTGTTCTCCTTGAACGGCTACGTGATTTGTCGTGTCCTGAGCATGCTGAGTAAAAGCGATTACACTTTTACTGGCTCCTAAACCAGCATTATGAGCTGTTGTGAACTGTTCTATCTCATTTAACTTGATATTACGCTGTAATTTTTGATAGGTTGTGGGAACTGGCTCAAAACAATGTACATAAGCCCCTATCTCACTTGCTGCTAGCACCGTATAGGTTCCTACATTTGCCCCCACATCTACAAACAAATCTTGTGGTCGCAAAAAATGAAGTAAAAACGACATATCTTCAAATTCTTGAAGACCGCAATAAATATTTTGAGTCGCTCCCGTCATTCCATTTTCTACGAGTAATTTACTTTTTGTGGCAAAATCACAAATTATGGGGTTACTGTAAACTCTTGATTGTATTTGCCACTTGAAAAATCGATACCACCCACCTAGAGGGTTCTTTCTATTTAAAGGGTGACGTGCAATAAATTTTAGTGTATGAACAAGTCCCATTTATTCATTTTCTAAATACCAATTGTATAATATCTTTACCCCATCTTCAAGACCTACCGTATGTTTCCATCCCTGATCATGCAGCTTAGTCACATCTGTTAATTTTCTAGCAGTACCATCTGGTTTTGTCTTATCAAATACGAGCTTTCCCTTAAAATCAACCATTTCTTTTATAAGTGTTGCTAGCTCTTTGATGGAAATATCTTCTCCTGTACCAATATTGATGTGCGTATTACGTGTCTCTCGATCGCTTCCTTTTACCTCAGAAAATGTGCTGTTTTCTAAAATATGAACGCAGGCATCAGCCATATCTTGACTCCAAAGAAACTCTCTGCGGGGCGTTCCTGTTCCCCATATTTCTACACTTTCGGCAGAGATTCCATGTTTTTTTAAAATTGGTTCCGCTTTCGCGAAAGCAGTTACCTGCAAATTTTTACAAACCTCCTCCGTCTTTCCGTCTTGCAACAATTTTGCTAGGTGTATTTTCCTAATTAAAGCAGGAAGCACATGTGATTTTTCTAGATCAAAATTATCATTAGGTCCGTATAGGTTTGTTGGCATCACTGATAGAAAATCCGTGCCATATTGCAGGTTGTAACTCTCACAAAGCTTAATGCCTGCTATTTTTGCAATAGCATACGGTTCGTTCGTGTATTCTAACGCCCCTGTGAGCAGTGAATCTTCTGAGATAGGCTGGGGAACGTTTTTGGGATAGATACAGGTACTTCCTAAAAAAAGTAGTTTCTTAACACCACTCTTATAACTTTGATGAATCACATTGTTCTGTATCATCAAATTCTCATATAGAAAGTCCGCTCTATAGGTGTTATTAGCTATGATACCCCCTACCTTGGCCGCAGCAAGAAATACATATTCAGGTGTTTCGGATTTAAAAAAGGTGGCTGTTGCAGCGGTATCTATTAGATCAAGTTCTTGATGCGTTCTCGTAAGAATATTTGTGTATCCTTTCGCTTTAAGCGAAATTATAATGGCACTCCCTACGAGACCGCGGTGGCCAGCAACATAAATTTTTGCAGTTTTAGATATGGACCCGTTATTCAAAATAGTTCATCGTTTTATAGCCTCCCACTTTTAGATAGTTTTCCTTTTGCATGAGCTTCAAATCCGCATGCATCATATCAGCTACAAGATCATATAGATTATATTCTGGCTTCCAGCCTAGCTTGTTTAATGCCTTTGACGCATCCCCTATTAACTCTTCCACCTCAGTGGGGCGAAAATATTTTGCATCTACCTCAACCACCGTCTGACCTAACTTAACTAAGTAGTTTTTATTAGTTGATGTGCGCACTATTCCCTTTTCATGTATCCCTTCTCCTGTAAACTCTAGCGTAACACCTATGTGTCCAAAAGCCAATTTTATAAAGTCTCTCACCGTGGTTGTTTCTCCCGTTGCTATGACCCAATCTTCTGGCTCTTCTGCCTGTAAGATCATCCACATCATACGCACATAGTCTTTTGCATGCCCCCAGTCGCGCTTTGCGTCAAGATTGCCTAGATACATTTTATCTTGTAAGCCCAGACCTATTTTTGCAGTGGCTCGGGTAATCTTCCTGGTAACAAAGGTCTCCCCTCTTACGGGCGACTCGTGGTTAAATAAAATCCCATTACACGCAAACATTCCGTAGGCTTCTCTATGGTTCACCGTAGACCAATAGGCATATAATTTTGCCACGGCATAGGGGCTTCGGGGGTAAAAAGGAGTGGTTTCAGTCTGTGGGACTTCTTGTACCTTGCCATAGAGCTCTGACGTTGAGGCTTGATATATTTTAGTTTTCTTTTCTAGTCTTAACGCTCTGACTGCCTCCAGTAATCTCAATGCTCCGAGCCCATCTACATTTGCTGTGTATTCAGGCATCTCAAAAGATACTTGAACGTGGCTCATCGCGCCTAAATTATAAATCTCGTCTGGCTGTACTTCTTGTATGATTCTAAATAAGTTAGTACTGTCTGTTAAATCCCCATAGTGCAGGAAAAACTGCTGATTATCAATATGTGGATCTTCATATAGGTGATCTATACGGTCTGTATTAAACAAGGACGTCCTGCGCTTAATACCATGCACGTCATAACCTTTCTTGAGTAAGAATTCGCTCAGGTAAGCACCATCTTGCCCTGTTACTCCGGTAATCAATGCCACTTTATTCATAGGTATTAGCTGATTATATATTTCTATAGGTGGTAGTCTCTTTTTTATAAGTATTGTAACCACTCCACATTCCAGCGATAATTAAAAACAATATTACGAAGACAAGTGGGTAAATAACCATGATCCAGTTGGCAAAAAATGAATCACTTTTTGATGCCTGGGTATCACTCACGATTACTGCAACATCCTTAAAACTCACCTCATCATTTCTATACTCCTCAAGGTTATTTACGAGCATTGTTTTCTTGTCAAACAATTCGGAAAGATCATCACTTCTACTATTAAAATAGAAACCTTCATCGTTTTTAGTTGCGTCAATACTATTCTCCTTAATGTAACTGTCAATAAGCATATCAACTTGCTCAACAGATTTTTCTTGACTTTGTAAGAACTCTTGGTGGCTTTTAAGACCGCGAGATTTCAATTCCCTTGCATAAGGTTGATTGTTGATATATGACATTAATACAGCAACATCCTCAAGTTGTTGATCGCTTTTTAATGAAAGTTCTAGTTTGTGAAATTTATAGGTAGATAAAAATCTGTCGGTAGCGAAGAGTTCTTTGTCATCTTCAAGCTTAAACTCTCTAGTCATTTCACCTAGGGCTCTATCATTCTCTCCAATGTATGCAATCACATCCAGAACCTCAACAACAGGGTCTATGATGGCTCCTGTGATACTAAAATCACTAGGATCTTGACCTAAGCTTTTTATAAAACTCTCATCGCCCTCTGCTAGATTATTATGAAACTGTTTGATCGTTGTATATACATACGATTGACTTTTAAAGTTTGTCTTTACTAATATGTTTGCGGTATAAGTAGCATTTTCACTTGTAAAGTATCCCAAAGTCGCGCCAGCAAGGATCAATAAAAGGATTACCCACCACATTTTGATCATGAATTCTAGTATTCTAAAAAACCCATGTAAAATCCCCTTGAAGAACCTCCCAATAAGTGTAAAAATATCGGTAAGATCTATATCCTGATGTGTATTAGGATCATTGTAATGAGTGCTCATATAAATTCCCTTTTAATCTATAATCTTCATTTACAATAGAAAAGTAATGATTATGCTTTCGCGAAAGCGTAATTCTCCTCTATTTCTTAAAAAGCTGTTCTAATATTTTTTCTGTAATTAAATACGTAGGTTTAACTCCTGATGTCCCTAAACCTCCTGAGGCGAGCGTACTACCCGTCTCTAATGGATTATCACTAGCATAATACGCATAGCGCACTTTTACATCTTCTTTTATGCTCTTACGCAACTTAGCTGCCGCTTGAATTGCTTTCTGATAATGAGCTCCTTCCATTTCTAATCCGATGACATTCCACGTACTGTTATGAAAAAATTTAAGGATATCTCTATTCTGAAGTGACGTTCCCAAAACAGATACCATGGCTCCTTCAAAAACTTGTAAGTCGTGACCTTCAAAATCTTCTTTATCTAACTCATTTTCGAAAGGATAATTATCTGCCGTACCTTCAAATAAATGCGCACTCGGAATCATAATATCTCCTTTACCTCCTTCAAGAATACCTGCTTTACCCATGATAGAAACCGAATCTACATTTAGATAGAAGGGCTCTGCACCAACCTCATACGGTTTAAGTAACTCTTCCATAGTCTCATAAGCTTGCTCTCCAAAAGCATAATCCATCACGATGATTACTGGTTTCTTTTCAAGAACTTCCTCATCTGTACAAAAATCATTCTCAGAAAACGCCAATTTTGATGTGTCAAACAGCTGAACGTTGATATTTGTCCCACTTTCATCCGGTAAATAAGTCATTCCGTTTTGTAACGCGACTTTTTCAACTTTAGTGCGCAAATTTCCATTCCCACTATTGCTTAATAGCTCATACACTTCTAGCTTAGATTTCTTTCTAAGTTCAGATTTTAATGCAAGAGGTGCGTAAAGAGTATTCATCACAGAGTGCATATTTGCACTAATGATGTGTAGTGGTCTTCCTAGTAAGTTTTGCTTTTTAAGTGCTTCTTTAACATCATTTGCCCAGACCTCCCCATGAATATGATGGCCTAATCTTTCTCTTAACACTGGGCTAAAAGTGATAATGCGCTTTTGCTCATTACGCACCTCAGACATCGCTAGTTTACCTAGCCAATAAATGATTTTTAGAAATCTTTTATTGTCTTTTCTTGTATTAAAGCTAGGTGCAATCTCACTCACCTCACGGTAGGTGCGACCCAGCATATTTGCGGTGTGGGTCATGGCAATCTCCCATCCTTTTTGGTCAAGCTCATCATTATTAAGCACCGCCTTTTCTAGCTTTTCCCAGTCTCTCACAACGGCTCCATCTTCATTAATGAGAACCCGCTTCATAATTTTATGTGACTCTACGAAGAGGAAGGTGAGATGTGTAAGAATATCGTAAATCTCTGATCTTCCTCTGGTGATTTCGATATTCATTTGCTCCTCATCTATACGGTAACAATTACGTCGTCGCTTTGGAGGTATAATAGGTTCAAAATGGCTATTCTTATAGCCCTCATCACTTGTTAAGTTAATATACCTACATTCTTCAATACCTTCGGGTAGTCGGTCTATCACATATAATAATCCGTTAAGTTCTACCTTTTCATCTGCAATCGTTCCGTAAATTTCTGGTCTTAAGATAAGTAATGCTTCCCTCAACGTCTCTCCAGAGATGCCCATAGGTTTGTAAAACCCTCTATTAAAGAGGTGTCGCATTGTGATATACATACGCTCAATGGCGCTGCTACTTTCTTGTGCCCTTGTGCGGCTTTGGTTTTTTAGTATACTCATAGTAAAAATCAAAGGTAAACATACAAAGTGTATTCTTCTCTTTAATTTATAATGGACTACGCCGAGGTGTACGGCTCTCTTTGTGTAATACCGGTAAAATGATATATCTGCTTGTAATTACGAGTAGAAAAAATCGGCAATTTTTCGATCATTAGAGAGTCTTGGTATCTTGTTTTGTCCTCCTAATTTTCCTTGAGATTTCATATACTTATTGAATCCGCCTTTGTCTACTCTTGTTATTTTGAGAGGTTGTAAAACTTTTCCTTCTATAAGATCAAAATAGTAAGAGTTTTGAGTTTGTAATGAGGTGTCTAACGCTTTCGCGAAAGCGTCTACATTAATATTTTCACCCTCATCAAACTCTATAAACCATTCGTGGTATGGAAGTCCGTTTTCTGGGGTTATTTGCGGCGCAACTGTAAATTCAGTGATATTTATATTTTTATCCCTTACTGCGTCTAGCATAGCTTGCTCTACCTCTTTACCTATCACATGCTCTCCAAATGCCGAAATAAAATGCTTAATGCGCCCAGATACAATGATTCTGTATGGTTTTGTAATGGTAAACATCACCGTATCGCCTAGGTTATATCCCCACAATCCAGCAGTGGTTGAAATAATCATTACATAATTGACGTCTATCTCTACATCTTTTAATGTGATGCGGGCTGGATTTTCTGTAAAGAAATCATCTGCTACAATGAATTCATAAAATATTCCATTATCAAGCTGCAGTAGCATCCCCTTTTCTGTTTGCGAGTCTTGATAAGCAAAAAAACCTTCGCTGGCAGGGTATAATTCTATACTATCTACACGTCTACCTATGAGGCTTTCAAACTTCTTTCGGTAAGGCTCATAATTAACGCCTCCGTAAATAAAGAGATTGAAATTTTTAAAGAGCTCACCCACAGGTTTACCCGTTTTCTCAATAAGCTTTTCAAAATACATTTGTACCCAAGGTGGTATACCGCTTATGATAGACATGTCTTGATTGTACGTTTCTTCAACGATCGCTGTGACTTTTTGTTCCCAGTCTTCAATGCAGTTGGTTTTATAGCTAGGAAGTCTGTTTTTTTGAAGGTAGTTAGGAACATAGTGAGCCACAATACCACTCAACCTCCCTAGTTTTACTCCATTTTTATCTGTCATTACTGGACTTCCTTGTAAGAAAATCATCTTTCCGTCTACAAAATCGGTTTTCCCAGTTTCGGCGACATAGGATAGGATGGCATTACGTGCGGTATTTGGATGCGTTTGCATACTGTCTTTTGTAAGCGGAATATACTTCGCTCCAGAAGTGGTTCCAGATGTTTTTGCGTAATATAAAGGTTTGCCTGGCCAAAGAATATCTGCTTCTCCTGCGACCATACGATCTATATATTCACGTAGCGCCTCATAATCTCTTACTGGAACATATTTTATAAAGTCTTGGTGCGTTTTGATGCTATCAAAATGATGATCTGTACCAAAAACAGTATACTGCGCTGCGTCAATCAGGTTTTGAAACACTCTTTCTTGTGTAGCGATAGGATCATTTGCCCACTTATTCACTTTACGTTGAATGTAAGCAGCAAAAATTTTGGCTCCAAAGGATTTTAAAGACATACTAATTAAAATCTATAAAGTTAACAGGATTGATTGGGTAGCCATTACTCCATAACTCAAAGTGAAGGTGTGGACCTGTACTAAGTTCGCCTGTATTTCCTACAGTCGCTATTACTTCTCCAGATTGCACAAGATCCCCTTGCACCTTGTCCAGAGAGGCATTGTGTTTGTATACCGTGATCAGGTTTTTACTATGCTCTATTATGAGCACGTGCCCCGTCTCTGCGGTCCACTCTGCAAATATTACAGTGCCATCTGCCGCAGCCTTTACTGGAGCATCTTTATCTGTCACAATGTCTACGGCAAAGTGTTTTGAAGAAGCATCATAAGAGGAAGATATTGTTCCTTTTACAGGAGGAAAAAGAGCGAAGTTCTTATCTTCTATGGCACTTTCAAAAACATTATACTTATCCTCTTGAGCTACCTTCTGTCTTAACAAACTGTCTTCTCTACTGGGTGCTATATAAATTTCTTCATCATTAAAAACAGCGTTGCGTATAGAGTCTCTATTAAATGAAAGTTCTTTAATATCACCACTCAGAACGCTCTTTATCGAAGAGTAATATTGTTCATTTACCCGTATCGCATTTTCTAAAGAATCTGTCTTTGCCACTAATCTTGTCGCATTACGCTTAAGTTTTGTGCTGGAATACCCTGGTATATACTCTCTAAGTGGGGTAAACGCAATAAGAAGTGTTGTAAATACAATAAGTACGATAGCAGATATTCCCACTAAAATAAACACATTGAGCCGCGTAAGTTTAAAACTCAAACGCTCTTCAAAAGTGTCTTCATTAAGTATCACTAGGCGGTACTTATGAAGCAGTTTTTTTGCAATTTTCTTTTTCTTTTCTCTTTGTTGTGCCATGTACAAGACAAATATACTTTTTACAGGTGAGTTTTTTTTTCGCTTTCGCGAAAAATACCATGTAAAATCTACCTTCAATATTCTATTTGAAATCTACATTAGAATAACTGTTCTAACAAGCTGTCATGAATTTTCCCTCTGTCTAACACAATGTTCTTAAATTGTAGAATACAAAAGAATCACCATGCTCTTTTTGAGACTTTAACGCTATTTTGTTTGATTCTTTATTATCTTTGTTATTCTAAAATCGAAGCAGATGAACTTTTTAGGTATATTTTTAGGAATGGTGGGACCTTGGCAAATAGGGCTTATCGTATTGGCTATTTTATTACTTTTTGGAGGTAAGAAAATACCAGAAATGATGCGTGGCTTAGGCGGTGGTATCAAAGAGTTCAAAAAAGCATCTAAAGATGATGATGACGACCGTATAGAAGAGAAGAATTAATTTAAGTAGTTGATTTTTTAAGTGAAAACCCTGAATAGTCAGTATTGATTATTCAGGGTTTTTTATAAATTAATTTAGGCGTTTAGATTCGAGTATCTATTTAAGCTTAGCACTTCTTAAAATACTTTCTAATTCAAACATATTATCTCTCTGGTCTTGAGAAGGTGAGAATATAAATCCCTCTAAAATCAAATAGCGGTCATTCTCTTCGTCTCTTATAGCATAATTTACAAAGGGTCCTGCCATATAACGACCATCTACTTCCCAAGTACCTTTAGTCTCATAAGCAAACTTGCCGTCAATTTTTGTTTCTTTTAAGTATGGAGAAAAGGCTCTTTCTGTTATGAAGCGCCCGTCATCTACAGGGATCATACTCCCCCCTATAGAATCTCTCATGCGGATGATATTCTTGATCGTGAGGGTATCCTTATCTATTACTTCTAAGGGTATTTCATACACAATAATATTCATATTACCATTGCGCTTCAAGTCTTTACGTATCCAAAAAAAGTCGTCTTCTTGAAAAGCATAACGATATGCATTCGGAAATCTAATACGAGCGCCAAACGTTTTTACTAGGGAGTCTGTGTTTTTAAGTGCCTTTTTAATCCTTCGCTGGTTTGCAACTAGCTCTTGTTGTTTGAGCGCATTTACAATCATCTCGTCACTGTCAATAATAAGGTTTGCAATCTCCGTCTGACTTCTTCCTGTAACAATAATACCTGTTTGCGGTTGCGCATACCTATCTTTTACGACATTAACTGTAGCGCTATCTGCCATAATGATTTGTACATAGATTCGGTTTTTTCTCAAAAAATCTTTAAAAGAATCGCTTGGTATTTGATCTATGGAAAACTTAGGTTCCTCCCTAGGTAACCCATACACAGGATCTGCTAATATATCTCTAAGAGCATCTCCTACAGTTCCCTCCCACTGATCTTTATCTAAAACAACTTTTACATTATTAATATTACCTACTGATTCTGATAAAATACGTTTTCCACCGTTTTCTGAGCAACTTGATAATAGCAATCCTACAAGAGCTATAAGGAGTATTTTTTTTACCATAGTATTATTTATTTTAAACATTTAACCTTAGCACACCTATTATGTTTGCAATAAGACATCTATTTTTCCATACAAAATTCAATTCCTATTTAGAAATCTTAAGTTTTGTTCCAGGTTTTAGAGTTGTACCACTAATACCGTTCCAACTTTTTATATTTGCCACGGTAACACCTGGAAATTTACTTGCAATTTTCCACAGAGAATCACCTGATTGTACTATATAAGTAGTTGTCTGCAACGATTTGCTAGCTGTTGAGGTTACCTTATTATCAGAAAAAACCCTACGTGGATAGATGGTAAGTCGTTGTCCCACTTTCAAGGCATTCGAGCGCAAATTATTCCACTTTTTAATTTGACTTACCTTCACTCCGTATTTTGTTGCAATTTTACCTAGATAATCACCACTACGCACCCGGTATCTTATTTGCGAGCTAGCCTTTTGAACTTCAGGAAGAGGTTTTTCTCTTTTATCTAATTCCGCTTTCGCGAAAGCGTATATAGCCTCTTCATTCTGCACGAATTTACCCACATTTTCAACAGGAAGGCGTACATAATACTTTTTACCCTTTACCACTGGAATGATATCCAACTTGTATTGTGGGTTCAAAAATTGAACAATCTCCAATGGAACCCCTACAATATTTGAAATTTGCTCAAGAGTAATGGTTTGTTTTACATGAATGGTATCTGTAGCAAAGTAATTTGCAGGTGCTTTCTCTGGAGCGTATCCATGCGCTTGTGCATATTCAAATACATACATCGTCGCAAGAAAGGCAGGAACATACCCCGCCGTCTCACGTGGGAGGTTTTCTCTGATATTCCAATAGTTTCGATACCCTCCAGATCTTCTTATTGCCTTTGAAACGTTGCCAGGTCCAGAGTTGTAGGAGGCAAGAGCAAGATCCCAATCTCCATGTATTTTATAGAGCTGTGATAGGTAGGCGCAAGCGGCCTCTGTTGCGGCAATGGGGTCCATGCGATCATCTACATAGCTATTAACCTCAAGATTAAACATCTTACCTGTTCCAAACATAAACTGCCACAATCCAGTTGCACCCACTCTGGATTTTGCTCTGGGTCGTAAAGCACTTTCTACGATGGCTAGATATTTCATCTCAAGCGGTATATCGTATTTATCGAGCCGCTCTTCAAACATTGGGAAGTAAAACTGACTTACGGCCATAAGTTTCTCCATTGTGCCTTTATGGCGCTTTAAATACCGATTTATGACATTTTCAAGGGACGGATTATATGCAACATTAAAAGGGGTACGTGCGTTTATAGCAGCAAGTCGTTTTTTTAGAGTATCTGTGGGCAACTCTAAGTTTACTACAGGTTTGTAAACATTATCAGAGCGCATGTTTTTAATGGAATCATACAAATCCATTCTAGCAAGCTCCTTACGCCATCTCATATCAATAAGTGCTGCTTGCTGGTTATCCTTAAGATTAAATACAACAGAATCTTTTACCGTAGTAATTATAGAGTCCTTAGAAAGCTTTTTAGAAATAATACTTGTAGACACGGCGTCTATATTCGTAAAGGTGTCTATTTGCACTTCTTTTTTGGAAATATTTGACCCCGTCTCACCGTCAACCGAAGTTGCATTTTGCGCACTAGCAAATGAAGCGCTTACAAATAATAAGGCTAAGCAGTAAAATTTTATAGATTCTTTCAGTATTTTCTTCATAGTGGGCTAACGAAATATACGGGAAAATCGTGTGCATTAAAAAATTTAAAGGAAACCTGGATGTTATTTAACGGCCTGTTTTCAAGCAAAAAACTAGTGATCTCTTTAATATAAAAATAGTTGTACTTAACTATTCTGAAAGAAAGTTATTTTATGGCTGCGATGCCTGGTAACGTTTTCCCTTCTAGCATTTCTAGCATTGCTCCTCCACCTGTAGAGACATAACTTACTTTATCTTCAAAACCGAATTGTTTTACAGCGGATACACTATCTCCTCCTCCTACAAGGGAGAAAGCTCCATTTTGTGTTGCCTGAGCGATACTATTTCCTAAAGCTATCGTGCCTTCGGCAAATTTTTCGAGCTCAAAAACACCTAAGGGACCGTTCCATAAAATAGTCCTTGCTCTATTTACCACAGCGTCAAAAACAAGACGTGAATTTGGCCCAGCGTCTAACCCTTGCCATCCTTCTTCAATTTGATCGATATCGCTTATACGAGTGTTGGCATCATTTGAGAACGCATCGGCAGCAACTACATCGATAGGTAGGTGAATTTGAACATTTTTTTCTTTTGCTTGTTTTAAAATATTTAATGCAAGCTCCATTTTATCATCTTCACAAATAGAGCTTCCTATCTTGCCTCCCTTAGCTTTGATAAATGTAAATGCCATACCGCCTCCGATGATCATCTCATCTACTTTGTCTAAAATATTTTCGATGACCGTTATTTTTGAGGATACTTTAGAACCTCCTAAGATGGCTAGAACTGGTCGCTCGCTATTATGTAATACACGATCTAAACTTTCTATTTCCTTTGCGAGTAATGCTCCAAAACATTTATTTTCTGGAAAAAATTGTGCGATTACTGTCGTTGATGCGTGTGCTCTATGTGCTGTACCAAAGGCATCATTTACGTATACATCACCTAGCTTGCTCAGTTGTCTTGCAAAGTCAACATCGCCTGCTGTTTCTTCTTTGTAAAACCTTAGGTTTTCAAGAAGCAAAATTTTTCCCATTTCGAGTTCTGCAGCAGCTTTTGTTGTTTCTGAACCTACGCAATCACTTAAAAAATTAACTTCAACTCCTATTACTTCTGAGATTTTACTACATAACTGACCTAATGAAAATTCTTCTTCATTATTTTTAGGTCTTCCCAAGTGAGACATTAATATTGCAGCACCACCATCTTCTAAAACCTTTAAAATAGTAGGCTTAGCGGCTTCTATGCGAGTAACATCTGTGATATCTCCATTATCATCTAATGGCACATTGAAATCTACACGAATTAAAGCTTTCTTATTTTCAAAATTAATGTCTGCGATAGTTTTCATTTCCTATAAAATTTTACTAGCAAATATACCTTTTGTGATTGGTTGTAAAGCATAATTTTCAAACTTGGTTAAGGAACTATAATTTTAAGATCCCTACCTTATATTCTTTCATACTTCTGAGAATAAGCGGCTGTATGCTATTTATAGTGTTAGAATTTCTGACGATTTATTTACGCGAGGTTACGCTTTCGCGAAAGCGTATTTATAGACATACATTAGATCTATGTTAGGCAGCACTTTCTAATTAGAGCATTATATTTGTGCTATGTTATTTTCTGATATTGTAGGGCAAGATTTTATTAAAAGTCACCTTACCACTAGTGTTGACTCGGGACGTATTGCTCATGCACAATTGTTTATAGGAGCTTCGGGTAGTGGAGTATTGCCCATGGCAATCGCTTATGCGCAGTATATATTATGTTCCAATACTGGAAATGAAAATTTGAGTGGTGATGCTGCTTGTAATTTAAAATTTAAAACTCTTTCCCATCCAGATTTACATTTTGTCTTTCCCGTAGCGATTAACGGTGAGGTAAAGAAAAATCCTGTCTCAAATCTATTTATGAAAGAATGGCGTTCATTTGTAGAAGAACAGCCCTATGGAGATCTTTTTGAATGGCACCAGCACATAGGAATTGAAAAAAAACAAGGGAAAATAGGCGTAGATGAGGCTGCAGAGATAAATAAAGCACTTTCTTTAAAAGCATATGAAGGCGGATATAAGGTAATGATCATATGGGGGGTTGATAAAATGAACCTTAGTGCCTCTAATAAACTACTGAAATTACTTGAGGAACCACCAGCGAAGACTTTATTCCTATTGCTGTCTGAGAATGAAGATCATATTATAGATACCATAAAATCTAGATGCCAGATTTTACATTTTCCTAAATTAAGTGAGCCCCAAATAGCTAGGGCGCTAGTAAAAAATTTACAGGTACCCATTTCTGTGGCTAATACAATTGCTCACCAAGCACAAGGGGATTACCAAAAGGCTATCCATCTGTTTAAAAGAGATGGTGATGATTTAGACTTCGAAAAATGGTTTGTTACTTGGGTGCGAACTGCCTTCCTTGCGAAACAAAAAAAAGATGCCATTTTAGGCCTTTTGGAATGGAGTGAGACGATCGCAAAATCAGGTAGAGAAACACAGAAGAACTTTCTTGAATATTGTGTACAAATTTTTCGTCAAGCGCTATTTAAAAACTACAAAGTAAATGACCTTGTTTTTATGGAAATGCAAACTGGTTTTGAGCTATCAAAATTTGCTCCTTTTGTTCATAGCACAAATATTTTTCCGATTATTGAGGCCCTTCAAGAGGCATCTTATCACATTGAGCGAAACGGAAACGCAAAAATCATATTGACGGACCTATCCATAAATCTTACTAAGTTTCTACATGCTAAATCGTAGACTTATAATAAATTATGCTTATTTTTAGTTTTCACTAAAATATTTTTTAGATAAACTTATTTTATATTTTTACCAGTCTAAAGGGTGTTAAGTGGTAGTATTAGCATTCATTTGATGTTAAGCATGAACAATTGAAGTTTATTTCCTCACTTAGCTCAATTGCTTGACAAAATGGAACATGATTCACTGATTTTCGTTTGGTTCTATAATAGCGTAGTTTCATTATCAAATAAAAAAGGGGTACTTAGAAGCACCCCTTTATTATCTATATAGTTAGATAATTACTCTTCTATTTTAGGAGTGTATTCCGCATTTAATTCTGCAAGGATTTCATCTGTAAGATTAAGCTCATCTTTACCATAAAGCACACTTCCTGCATCATTAGATCCATAAATAAAATCATAACCATTTGACTCTCCGTAAGATTTTACTTTATCTTTTACTTTAGTAATTAAACTGTCTATAGCGCTTTGACTTTCGGCTTGTAGTTGGCCTATTTTCATTTGACGCTCTTGTTGTATTTGTTGTGCTTCAGCATTAAGAGCGGCATATTGCTTTTCTGCCTCATTACGAGCCATAGTAGGACCATTTTTTCTAAATAGATCTTCTTTTATTTGATAGGCTTGGATTTTTGGGTCTAGTTCTTCATTGACAGCATCTCCCTTTGCTGTAAACATATCCCTTGTTTCTTTGAGTTCTGTATACTCTGTTAAAAGCTCCTCTGTATCAACATATCCAGTTTTTTGCTGGCTACACGATACCGTTAAAAGTGCAGAAACTGCGACTAAAAATATTTTTTTCATGATATAAAATTTAATTTTTGCGAAAATACGGTAAATGAAAATATGTTGTAAAATTCCTTGTGACTATTTAATGAATTATTCACTCCTAAGAAATCTTGATTGCGCCATAGATATAATATATCTATAATTCAAGTTACATAAGATAATTCTATTTTAAATGAGCTGTATTAAGGAGATTTAAACAACGATCTATAAAATACTAGTGGTATAACCTATATGAAACCACGAACAAGCCTTAAAAGGTTTAATTTTTAATTTTCATATGTTTTAGAACATATATTTGAGATGAATAACCACCCAAGCTCTTAGCGAGATGATTTGACTTAAATCCTACACGAAGTCCACGAAAAAAATGAGGTTTTCTCGTTTTATACTTTTCCGAAAGTATACTGACATAAAAGGCATCAAACTTTAATGGTTTTACAGCGACTAGATCAAACCCCCATTTTTCAAAGAGTCGAACTATTGATTTTTGAGAAAAATGATATAAATGTCTGGGCACATCAAAAGCTGCCCAATCGGATTTGTAAAAAGAGGCATCATAGCATTCAAAATTAGGAACAGCAATAAATAAAGTACCTGTCTTTTTAAGATGCTCTTTGAGCCATTGTAATTGAAAATCTAAATCGTACACATGCTCTAATACATGCCACATAGTAATACAATCAAACGACCTTTCAATCTCTGAGATATTCTTTTTTAAATGAAATCCTTTTTGCTTTGCAAGTAGTCGAGCATTTTGATTAGGCTCTACTCCACTTACTTTCCAATTTTTGTTATCTAGGTGGTCTATAAAATCTGCTGTTCCAGCTCCGATGTCTAATACACTTCCCTTGTCTTTGTGATAAGATAGCAATAGCTTATGTTTTCTTTTAAGGGAAATTTTTTTTACACTTTGATACATAAAATCAAATAATGATTTTTTACTATCAGTATGAGAAATATAATTCTCGCTTTCATAATAAGCTGACAGCTCTTGCAAGGGTGGTTTTGGATCTGTATAGTACATATGCATCTCCTCATCATATCTCAATGTGAAGGTCTCTTTACTAATGGAATGATCTTTAACTTGAATATCTTTAAACATAATTGATTTAAAAAAATAAACTATTGTTTGTGAGGGAACTTCATACTTCCATACTTGTTTCACGTGGAACGATAGTCTTATCTTCCCATATATACTAACATCACGCTAATGTCCGAAGGAGAGACTCCACTTACTCGTGATGCTTGAGAGATTGTTACGGGTTTAATTTTCGAAAGTTTCTCCCGAGCTTCAAAGGATAAAGATTTCAATCTAGAATAATCAAAATTTTCCGGTATTTTAATATTCTCAAGACGCTGTAACTTATCTGCATTAGCTTTTTCCTTTTCTATATATCCAGCATACTTAATTTTGATCTCCGCTTGTTCTAAGACTTCCTGCGTCAGATCGTTCGTCTTGATATAGCTTGCGACTTTATCAAACGTGACCATGTCATTAAGATGAATTTGTGGTCTAGAGAACACTTTATACATTTTATCTGATTGTCGCATGGCAGAAGATCCTCTCTCTTCTAAGATAGGATTCACCTCTTCTGGTAGAATACTGGTTTCTTCGAAAAAACGGACTAACCGTTTTGCTTCGTCCATTTTCTTTTCCATAGTTGCTAGACGTGTATTACTTGCAAGACCCACTGCATTAGAAAGTGGTGTAAGACGTTCGTCTGCATTATCCTGACGAAGTAGCGTTCTATACTCTGCACGAGAAGTAAACATTCTGTAAGGCTCCTCTGTTCCTTTTGTAATTAAATCGTCTATTAAAACGCCTATGTATGCTTCATCTCTTTTGAGTGTAAAAGCATCCTTTTCCTTTACTTTCAAATGAGCATTCATACCTGCCATTAGCCCCTGAGAAGCCGCCTCTTCATATCCAGTGGTTCCGTTTATTTGTCCGGCAAAATAAAGTCCGCTTACAAGTTTCGTTTCAAGTGTATGCCTTAATTGAGTAGGTGGAAAATAGTCATACTCAATTGCATACCCAGGTCTGAAAAATTTGACATTTTCAAAACCTGCAACGGAGCGCAAAGCATTAAACTGCACATCTTCTGGCAAAGATGTAGAGAATCCATTTACGTAAATCTCACACGTCTCCCACCCTTCGGGCTCGATAAATAATTGGTGTCTATCCTTATCTGCAAACCGATTAATCTTATCTTCTATGGAAGGGCAATATCTGGGCCCTAAAGATTTTATTCTTCCATTAAACATTGGAGAACGATCAAAACCTTCACGCAGCAAATCGTGTACCTTAGGAGAGGTATACGTCATATGACATGGCCGTTGTATTTTTAGCGGAGCTGTTTCTTGAGAGTAAGAAAACTTTTCTGGTCTTTCATCTCCTGGCTGTATAATCATTTTAGAAAAATCTAAGGAACGACCATCCACTCTTGGAGGTGTCCCTGTTTTCATTCTTCCAGACTCAAAGCCAAGTCCCAAAAGCTGTTCAGTAATTCCGGTAGCTGCTCTTTCGCCTGCTCTACCTCCACCAAATTGTTTGTTTCCTATATGGATAAGTCCGTTGAGAAATGTTCCATTTGTAAGTACCACAGATTTTCCCCGAACCTCAATTCCAAGAGAGGTTTTAACTCCGACTACTTGGTGGTTTTCTACTATTAGAGCACTTACCATCTCTTGATAAAAATCGAGATTAGGTGTGTTTTCAAGACGCAATCTCCACTCTTCTGCAAATCGCATACGATCACTTTGAACTCTAGGAGACCACATGGCGGGACCCTTAGACTTATTAAGCATTTTAAATTGAATAGCAGTCTTATCTGAGACGATCCCACTGTAACCACCTAACGCATCAATCTCGCGAACAATCTGTCCTTTTGCAATACCACCCATAGCGGGATTACATGACATTTGAGCAATGTTCTGCAAATTCATTGTTATAAGAAGTGTGGAACTCCCCATATTGGCAGCAGCAGCTGCGGCTTCACAGCCAGCGTGGCCAGCGCCAACTACAATTACATCGTACGTATTTAAAAATAGACTCATTGTTTCACGTGGAACATACTATGGTGAAAGAAGAACTTAATGATTCTGCTTTCGCGAAAGCGTATTCTCATTTTATAAATTAACATGCAAAGATACACAGTAACTCTGTGTCTTACACAACTAGTGAAAATTATCCTAACGTAAGAAAAATACTACTCTTTTAGAGCTAAGTAACTATTTTCTTTTGTTCGCATTACCTTCTGCTCTTCTGTAGTTTTATCCTTATAGCCACAATAATGCAGCACCCCATGCACCATCACACGACACAATTCCTCATCAAAAGTGACATTAAAGTCAGTCGCATTCTCTTCCACTCTTTCAGTTGAGATATATATATCTCCACTTACTTGATTGTTTATGGAATAATCAAAACTTATAATGTCTGTGAGCGTATCATGATTCAAAAAATCTACATTGAGTTTATGCAAATAACTGTCATCACAAAATATAAAATTGATCTCGCCCAGTTGTTTTTTTTCACATATAATTACCTTCGATAACCAACGAATTATACGTTTAGGATGTATGAGGTGGAACTCATTTACGCTATTAAATTCTATCATTTGTATTTTGAAAATAGTCTTTAACTTTCTTTTTATACTCCTGTTTAAGTGGCAAGGCTTCACGACTGAGTATTTCTGTGGTATTAAAATACTCTTTGGCCCTATTGAGTAAAGTGGGTAAGGAGTTGTTATATTTTACAGAATTTGTGGTCGCTTCTCTTTTAGGTTCTTTCCCCTGCTCTAAGGTCGCATTCTCCAACTTCAGAAGTTCGTGTTTCAAGTTAAGCATCTTTTGTAGTACATCATTAGAGAAGCCCTTATCTAATAATTGTTGTTCAACATTCTCCATATATTTAACTAACTGTTGCGCATTTGCCCCAAGACCTTCCTTTTTGATGGCGTCTTCTAGCTGCTGCCTCAACTTTGATTGTTGTTTATATATTTCATATAGTAAACCCTGATCAAATTCATCATCTCCAGAGGAACCTCCACCCTCGCCACCGGATCCATCAGCACCATTAGGTTCATTTCCCTTACCATTACCCTGACCTTCTCCATCCTTATCTCCGTTTTCGCCAGTAGATTGACCAGGCCTTTTACCTGAGCCTTCACCAGAAGGTGAATTGCCTTGTCCTTCCTTATCAGAACCCCTAGAATTTGACATTTTTTTATTTAACCTCTTGGCTCTGAATTATGTCTGGCAATTGGTCACCTCCCCCACTTCCTGATCCAGGCATTGATGGGCCCTGACCTTTTCCTTTTCCTGCTCCGGACATCATAGCATTTTGCATGTCATCTAGTGATTGACTCAACATGTCTGCCAGTTGATTTGTTCCACTAACTACATATTGCTGGCTACTTACACCTTGTATGAGTTCGCTTTCCGCAAGACGTTCTAGAGCCTTATCCATATTATAATCAATATCAACTAAAGCTTCATTAATTACTTCATCTAACTTTGGTTGTCTAAGCGCTAACGCATACAGACTGTCATCGATGTGTTTAAAGTTCTGTTTTAATAAATTCTGTCGTTTAAGTTTAGAAGCAAAGTTTGGATTTTTTGAATCAATTCTCCTAAATTCATTCATAATGGACTCTTCCTCAAAACTAAAAACTAGGAGGTTGTCTAATATTTGGCGGAGCATTTCAGCATCCTCCTGTAAAGATTCTTGACCAGACATTTGCATTTGTTGAGACATAGCTTTGCTCATTTGCTTCATCTTGGCGGCTGCTTTTTTTTGATTCTTCTGAGCCTCAGAAACAGTAGTGCTTTTAGTATCTTCATTTAAATTTTCAGAAGCCTGTTTTTGTTCATTTTTAATTTCTTCTTGCTTTACAGGATCGCTAGGTAAGTCTAAAGGTCTTTTAAGTTGTTTGTTTTCCTTGTCGAGATCTCTTAAGGCTTCTTCTATATCCTTAAACTCTTTATTGAGCTCCTCTTGCTTTTCTTGAGTATTATCTGAAGTAGATTTTTTGCTTAGCGATTCCTGTTTATCAGCCAGATTACTTAACTCATTGGTGATTTGCTCAGCTTTTTTTTGCACGTAGTATCGCTTTGTAAGCTCTACCATTTGTTCTAAATTACGCTTGTTGTTCTTGTTTTGCTTTTCTAATTCCTCAAGTTTCTCAGATAATTTTTCCTTAGGCATCTTCTCTCTAAGTTCTTGCAGTTCTTTAAGCAACCTTTCATTTTCCTTAGCCTTTTTCTCCTGCCTTTCTAGCCGGTCTTGTAGCTTTTGTTTATCCTCATCAGATAACGGACTCTCTTTTTGAAAATCTTCTAAATTTTGTTTTAATTGTTTTGAAAAGTCCTTCATCACGGCCTCTTGCTGCTGTTGCCTTTTTAAATAATCATCTAATTTTTTTTGATCATTAAATGTCAGTTTTTCTTTCTCCTTTTGAGTTTTAGAGATTTCTTCTAACTCTTTTTCACTATCCTTAATTTTGCTTAAAGATTGATCTAACTTTTTAATGACTGCTTCCTGGTTCTGAAGTTGTTTTTTTTCCAGATTCTCCCTTGTGAGTTTATTAAAAGTAAACACGCTACTTTTTGTGCTTTTAAAATTATGTAGCACATCGTTGTCAAATATCTCAAAATAATACTCATAGCTTACCCCCGCTTCAAGTTCTAACTGATTTGGAAAAGCATATACAAATTGATCAACATTAGAATTGCTAATAGTAATATTCTCGTAAAATTTTACATCAGAATTTTGCGAGTAATATACAAGTCTCAGTTTCGAAAGACCGTAATCGTCACTTACATTGCCATAAAAGTAATGCTGTTGTTCATTAATGGAGTCTTTCTTTGATTCTAATTTAATTTGTGGATATTGATCTTTAATTACTTGAATAGTATACGAGAGGTTCTCGTAATTCTTTAAGTTTTGGTTACTGGTACTGATAGCATACCCAAACGAATTGTAAATACTTTTGGAAAGAGAAAATGAGTGTAATACAGCGTCGCTACTTTGTAAGCTAAAAGGTTGGATACTATCCCCTATACTTATATCTACACCATCAGTTTCTCGAGTGTCCAAATTCCAAATCACCATTGTGCCCTCAGGTACAACGGCATTTCCTGTGTTTTTGATTATATCAGTAAATCTTTTCGTATACCTTGGATAGTCCAACACCATTTCAAAATCGATAAGTAAAGGTGCTTTTATAACATTCAGGGTATACTTTTGTGAGGTAACATTGTTGCCTTGTAAATAAAATACAATATCAGACGAGGGCTTCTCAAAAACATGTAGATACTCACCATTTGTGTTCTTCTCTAAGAGGTAAACCTCACCATTATAATGTATTGAAACCTCTTCTGGAATAATATCTCCAATCACATTTATTAAAAGTTCATGATCATTATTCTCTATAATTTGCAGATTTTCATTTACTAAATGAAAGTAAAATGGTGCAGGAGGTGTATACGCCTTATTGTAATTGATTATCCTATCGTAACTTGAAGAAAACACAGATCCCTTGCCTAGAACATTAATTACGACAAAAATAATAAGTGGAAAAAGAGCGTATTTAAAATACCTAGCATTACTTTTAAAATCAATAGCCAGTTTAAAAGGGATAGGTTTAAGTTCTTCGCACTTTTGCTCAATACTCGCTAATGTTAGTTCAGAAGTACTATCAGCATTTTTTAGTTGTAGGGTGTTGAAAAGTTTATCATTAACTTCTGGAAAATAGTTTCCAATGATAATAGCTGCATCTGCGTAGTTAATACCTTTTGATAATTTAAATAGGCGCGATAGAGGTATTAAAATAAATTTTGTAAATAATGCTAACTCAACTAGTACAAATAACCAAAACAATATTGTTCTCCCAGCAGGGCTTAACCACAATATGTATTCTATAAAAAGAATACATAAAAAATAAAAAGCACCAAAACCCAAGAACAAAATAATTCCTTTTAATAGCTCGTTTATATAAAACTTCTTTATAAAAGCCTCTAATTTCTGTTCTATTTGTTCGTATCTATTCATCCGGTCTCCTTACTTTACAGCAACTACTAAATTACTATTTTATTATGTCTCAGAAATAGTATACTTTGTAATCACAAAAAGATGTTAATTTTTGTTAACATTATAGTCGTTAATATCTTACTAATAATCAATATGAAAGATCTAAAATATCTTACCGCATATACCATACCACTGTGTGCCCTAATAGGTCTTGTCCAGCAGGAAGCTTTCACGTGGCTCACTCCTATTTATGCATTTGTATTAGTACCTATACTAGAAGGTCTCTTTCCCGTAAACAGGATTAACCTTGATGCTAGTGATAAAGAAGCGAAAAAGAAATTGCATTGGACAGATATTCTATTATATCTAAATATATTTACCGTTTTCGGCACCATATTTCTCACTTTACAAACGGTTACTACCACTAATCTAAAAGTCTATGAAATGGTGGGGCTCATTTTCTCTTGTGGTATTGTAATAGGATCAAATGGAATTAATGTCGCCCACGAGCTTGGTCATAGAAAAACAAAAATAGAACGTCTTTTAGGTAAACTTTTGCTGCTCCCCGCTTTATATATGCACTTTTTTGTAGAACATAACTACGGCCATCATCTCAATGTAGCCACCCCTGAGGATCCTGCCACAGCAAAATATAAGCAAACAATCTACGCATTTTGGATTTCGTCCGTCTATAAGCAATACATAAGCGCTTGGAAAATACAAATGAATTTACTACAACGCTCTCAATTGCCATTTTTTTCTATTAAAAATGATATGTTATGGTATCATCTTATACAAGCAGGATACTTGTACAGCTCCTATTGGTTTTTTGGAAGGCTTGGCTTCATCGTTGTTTTCTTTGCGGCAATTGCCGGTTTCTTATTGCTCGAGACAATTAATTATATAGAACATTACGGTTTAAGACGTAAAAAAACAACCAGTGGCCGCTACGAACGTGTACGCGAGGTTCACTCTTGGAACAGCAACCATGTTTTTGGCAGAATTTTACTGTATGAACTTACAAGACACAGTGACCACCATTATAGGGCAAGTAAGAAGTATCAATTACTAGATTATCACGATGTGAGCCCACAGCTACCATATGGGTATCCTACTAGTATGGTGATTGCTTTGTGTCCACCACTATGGTTTCAAATAATGAATAAAAGAATTCCTAAAGATCAACTACCGCTCTAAGATTTTACTTTCAAAATTAAAAAGACGTTTTATTCTATAACTGTAGCTGAAAAAGAATATTTCTTAGAATACGCTTTCGCGAAAGCAAAAAAACTTTCAAGACCAAAGGCCAAACTTTTAAAGCCCATAAAAGTATCTTTGCAAAAAATTTAGAATCATGTCTCAAAATGTTAGAGTGCGATTTGCACCTTCTCCTACTGGACCTTTACATATAGGTGGTGTACGTACAGCACTATTTAATTATTTATTTGCAAAAAAACATGGGGGTACTTTTGTACTTCGTATAGAAGATACAGACCAAAACAGATATGTTTCTGGTGCCGAAGATTATATAAGAGAAAGCTTGGAGTGGTGCGGAATTTCTTATGATGAAGGCCCTACAAAAGATGGTGGATTTGGTCCTTATAGACAAAGTGAGCGTAAGCATATCTATGAGGATTATGCAAAAGAACTTATTGCTTCAGGCAATGCTTATTACGCCTTTGATACTGCAGATAGTTTAGACCAGTATCGTAAAGATCATGAGGCAAAAGGAAAAACTTTTATTTATAATTGGCATAACCGTTTAAAATTAGAGAACTCACTCCTCTTGCCACAAGAAGAAACGCAACAGCGCATCAATAATGGGGAAGCGTACGTAATTCGCTTTAAATGCCCACAAGATCAACGCTTGCAGTTGCACGATGAGATTAGAGGCACTATGGAAATTGACACAAATATTCTAGATGATAAAGTCCTGTTCAAATCTGATGGGATGCCTACCTACCACCTAGCTAATGTGGTTGATGATCATTTAATGGAAATTACCCATGTTATTAGAGGAGAAGAATGGTTGCCCTCTCTAGCACTACATAAACTTTTATATAATGCATTTAGTTGGGAAGCGCCCACCTTTGCACACTTACCACTTATACTCAAACCTATAGGCAAAGGAAAACTAAGTAAACGTGATGGAGATAAATTAGGGTTCCCGGTATTTCCGCTTCAATGGGTAGATCCCATTACAAATGATATTTCTAACGGATATAGAGAAGATGGTTATTTTCCAGAAGCTGTAGTAAATATGCTTGCGTTTTTAGGATGGAATCCTGGTACAGAACAAGAAATTTTTACGTTAAAAGGACTTGTTGAGACTTTTGACTTGGGTAAAGTAAATAAAGCGGGAGCAAAATTTGATCCAGAAAAAACAAAGTGGTTTCAGCAACAATACATGCAAGAGACTCCTAATGAAATTATAACTGATAAGTTTATGGCTTATCTTTCTGATAGAGAGATAGATGCCTCAAGATCTTTTACCTCAAAAGTAGTTGATCTACTTAAAGAGCGTACGGTATTTATAGAAGATTTTTGGGAACTGGGAAGTTTCTTTTACATGGCACCTAAGACATTTGATGAAAAGATTGCAAAAAAGGCTTGGAAAGAAGATACTTCTGCTATCTTAGAAGAAGTAGCTATTATTTTAGAAAATGTTTCTAATTTTACAACAATTGAGGCTCAAACAGCTATAAAATCTTGGATTGTTGATAAGCGTTTAAGTTTTGGAAAAGTGATGCAGCCCCTTAGATTGAGCCTTGTAGGTTCAATGCAAGGTCCAGATGTTTTTGATATTGCCACTACCATTGGTAAAGAAGAAACTCTAAGTCGTATACAGTACGCCATAAAGCATTTAAACTAGAGAAGGACTACTTAAGAAAAATATGCACTCGATGTTCTTTTTTCTAATATAGAAGGACAGAGCCATAACTAGCCATAATAGTATTCATGTAAATTATTAATAGTATTCATTGTTTTTTATCATCGATTACAAGGTTTTTAAAATTAAGTGATTCGTGGTGTGTTACAAATTATCAGTTTTGTAGACATATAATTGCAATCATACTCACTTAACATAAAAAATTATGGGAAATATTATATTACCAATACTATTAGTCATAGCTATTTTGATCCTCCTCTCTGGGATATTTATGGTAAAACAGCAAACTGCTGCAGTCGTAGAGCGATTTGGAAAATTTATTGGAGTTCGCAATTCTGGATTACAATTTAAAATACCCATTTTTGATAAAATTGCAGGGCGTATCAATCTTAAAATTCAGCAACTAGATGTCGTTGTTGAAACAAAAACGAAGGATGATGTGTTTGTAAGGCTTAAAATTTCAGTTCAATTTCAAGTAGTAAGAGATAATGTCTACGATGCTTTTTACAAACTTGAAAATCCACAAGATCAAATCACGTCTTATGTTTTTGACGTAGTACGTGCAGAAGTTCCTAAAATGAAATTAGACGATGTTTTTGAACGTAAAGATGATATTGCTATCGCTGTAAAGCGCGAATTAAATGAAGCAATGTCTAATTACGGTTTTGACATCATTAAGACGCTTGTAACGGACATTGATCCAGATTTACAGGTAAAAGCTGCCATGAACAGAATTAATGCAGCAGAACGCGAGAAAGTCGCTGCGGAGTTTGAAGCTGAAGCAGATCGTATTAAAATTGTTGCTAAGGCACGTGCAGAAGCAGAATCTAAAAGATTACAAGGGCAAGGTATTGCAGACCAACGTCGTGAGATTGCTCGAGGTCTTGAAGAATCTGTTGACGTACTTAATAATGTAGGTATAAATTCTCAAGAAGCATCTGCCTTAATCGTCGTGACACAACACTATGATACCTTACAGTCTATGGGGGAACAAACTAATTCTAATCTCATTTTAATGCCTAACTCCCCACAAGCTGGAAGTAATATGCTTAATGATATGATTACCTCATTTGTGGCTTCTAATCAAATAGGGGAACAAATGAAAAAAGATAATGAAGCAAAGGGAATTGTAAATAAGAAGAAGAGTAGTAAAAACTCAGAAGAATAATTTAAAATGGACTACACCAAAAAGCCCTCTAAACATTTAGAGGGCTTTTTAGTTATTTAATGTAAACTGCTCTAGACTTTCATTTCCTTCCCAGTTTTTACTTCTTTTACTCTTTTCATACCAAAAATAGATCCTACCAACTTACTTACAATTACTTTTTGAAAAATGGATCCTGCCATATTAGCGATGCTTGATACGGGTGAGAGACCAGCATTAAAACCGCCTTTGACACCATTAAGACTCAATCTAAGTTCTTCTTCTCCTATTTGCTTTTTCAGTTTTAGAACTCTTAAATCCTGTTCTATCTCACTAAAATTACTGTATGTGCGCATCTTCGATATGTATTAGATCATTTGTAGCTTTTCCAGCGTCAGAAGAACCTTCTGTAATGGATTCTTCACTAAAAACCATTTTGCTGTATTTTTCTAATAGAAACCTCTCCAATGGTTTTGAAGCAAAAAGAAAAATCAATATAAAGATCACTAGGTAAATCCCGCCTATGATAAAGTAGCCAGCACTTGCGTGGTCCATTTGCTCACCTATATAAATCGCTAAACCAATAGAAGTAAATACTAAGAATAACAAACCAAATACACCACGTATAGTAAGCTTTGCAATCCCTATAATTCCCTTCATAGAGTTTTTAAAGAGACTTAACTTATAATATTCTGCAGTGATTTTTATGTATTCTTGGGTATTACCCGAAAGATCTTTAATGTTATTACCTAATTTCTCAAAAGCCATAGTTTGGTTGGTTTGGTAAGGCTTATGATATTATTTTCTCAGCCTTAGCTTGAGCTTCACTCACCTTTGCATTTTTTTGCAATTTAGCATTTTGAAGTCTTAATTCTCCAAGTTTTTTCTCTAATGTTGAAATAACATCATCCGCCTTATTACTAGCCGTTGCAATGCTGTCATTTAATTTTTCTTCAAAAGTCAATTTCGCCTTTTGAGCGTTAGATGCAAGAGAAGTTCTTGTTTCTTTTAATTGTTGAACCAATTTCTCTTGCTCTTTTTTTGCTTTCTTAGAGAGATCCTTTCTAGTTTTGGTTCCTTTTTCTGGTGCATATAAAATTCCGGCAGCAGTACCGATTGCTCCACCTAAAACTAATGCTAATAATGTATTTCCTGACTTACTCATAATTTCTATTTATTGTTAATTAGTGAGCTCCAAAGATATTTTTATGTTAGGATATTGTCCGTTAATAACCGGTTAATATCTTTACAGTCAACTGCCAAACTTTGTTAAAAAAACATTGCCAAAAACATATATTTCACATTTGTCTAAATTTTAGTTAAAATAACTACAATTTAAGTTTCAAAGTTTGATGCCGATTCTTGTAACAACTCGTTCTCATCATGTCTAGCTTTTTCAACAAATTCTTGTGCACCCTCGATCATTGAAATTTCTTTTTCTTGCGCTTTCGCGAAAGCGTACAAACTCTCTAGACCAGCAATTCTAGTACCTACTTTTTTTGCAGCGGTATTAAAAAAGCTTTGAACTTCTTCCTCTGTTAGCTTAACAGCATGGAGCCTAATATCTGAAATGGTATTAATACGCTTCGCATCTGGTAAATTAGCAAGTTTTTTCCCTAGCTTATTAATAGTACTCAGCGGTGATGCCTGCTGTTGTTGTGCCCGAGGATTATCGATAGGTTTATTCTTTGTTTGTTTGGGACTAATTTTTGCCCAAGAATCGCGTAGACCTACTGTTCTGTTGAAAACAAGTTTATCTGTACGACTGTCTTTATCCACATTAAAATACCCCTTACGTTGAAACTGAAATATATCACCCACATTAGCCTTACCTAAGCTAGGTTCCACAAAACCAGAAATTATTTGAAGGCTATTTGGATTAATGAATTCCATAAAATCTTTACTCTCATGCCCATCTGGATTTTCATCATTAAAAAGTCGGTCAAACAAACGTATTTCTGCTTTGACAGCATGCTTTATGGAAACCCAGTGAAGTGTTCCTTTTACATTACGTTTTGAAGCTTCTGTACCGCTCCCAGATCTACTCTCTGGATCATACGTACAATGGATCTCCGTAATACGTCCATCGTCATCCTTTATGACATCTTCTCCCTTAATGATATACGCATTTTTTAAACGCACCTCTTTACCGGTGGTGAGTCTAAAATAGTTGCTTCCTGCGTTCTCTTTAAAGTCTTCACGCTCTATATACAGTTCTTTACTAAAAGGCACTTTGCGATCTCCCGCCGTCTCATCTTCTGGGTTATTCTCTGCCTCTAACCATTCTTCTTGATCTGCTGGATAATTGGTGATAACTAATTTTACAGGATCAAGAACGGCCATCACTCTAGGTGCAATTTTATTAAGATCTTCCCGTATATGAAATTCTAATAATGCAACATCAATCACGTTTTCTCTCTTTGCTACACCGACAGCATCTATAAAATTACGTATAGATGCTGGCGTATACCCTCTACGACGCAACCCAGAAATTGTAGGCATACGGGGATCATCCCATCCAGAAACTACACCTTCTTCTACCAACTTGAGTAATTTACGCTTACTCATGATGGTATAATTTAAGTTGAGGCGTGCAAATTCTCGTTGCTTTGGTCTTAAATCTTCGCCTGTATATACCTGATCTAAAAACCAATCATAAAGTTCTCTATGAGGTTTAAATTCTAAAGAACATAAACTATGGGAGATTTGTTCTATATAATCACTTTCACCATGTGTCCAGTCATACATAGGGTATATAACCCAGTCGATACCTGTGCGGTGGTGCTCTTTGTGCAATACTCTATAGATAATAGGATCTCTCATCAACATATTTACATGTTGCATATCTATTTTTGCACGGAGTACATGCGCTCCCTCCTCAAACTCTCCAGCCTTCATTCTAGAAAACAACTCAAGGTTTTCTGCGATAGATCGATCGCGATAGGGTCCAGCCACACCTGGTTGTGTGGGTGTACCTTTTTGAGATGCCATCGCTTCGCTAGATTGTGAATCTACATAGGCCTTTCCATTTTTTATAAGTTCGATTGTCCACTCGTATAACTGTTGGAAATAGTCGCTAGAGAAACACACTTTATCCCATTGATATCCAAGCCATGAAACATCTTCTTTAATAGCATCTACATATTCCTGTTCTTCCTTAGCTGGGTTTGTATCATCAAAACGTAGGTTTACCGGAGCTCCATAACGCTCCCCTAAACCAAAACTGATGCATATAGCCTTACAGTGACCTATATGCAGGTATCCATTAGGTTCTGGAGGAAATCTAAATCGTAAGTCGTCTTTTGTATAAGACCCCGCTAAATCCTCTTCAACAATTTGTTCAAGGAAGTTTAAAGGCTTGTGTGTATCACTCATAAATATCTGTACTATAAGGAACAAATTTACTAAAATAAGCATGGTAAGAACCAAGGTATACACTCATTCTTGTAACAAAACGTAACGCACTACTACCTATATTTAAAACAATACTATGAAAAACGCAAACTACAGCTGTCCTAAGTGCTCAAACACCACATTTACAACAGATGAAATGAGAGCTACTGGAGGTACACTCTCTAAAATATTTGATGTTCAAAACAAAAAATTTACTTCTGTTACTTGCAGAAAATGTACTTATACAGAGTTTTATAAAACAAACACGTCTGCTTTAAGTAATATTTTTGACTTCTTTACATCTTAAAATAGTATACTAAGATTTAAGCATCATTTCTAATGAGTACTTTTGCATTATCACTATAAAGCTTAGCAAAATGGGGAAAATTAGGGTGACGAATATTCGTACTTATGCGTATCATGGTTGTCTGTCTGAAGAAACTGCAATAGGATCTGATTATAGAGTAGATGTGGAGATTGAAGCAGACCTTTCAACAAGTGCTAGCTCTGATACACTATCTGATACGGTTGATTATGTATTGCTTAATCACATTGTAAAGGAAGAAATGGCTATCCCCTCTGACCTATTAGAAACGGTATGTGAACGCATACTCATGCGTTTTTTAAAAGAAGAAGCTCTTATTGAAAAAGCCACGGTATCTGTATCTAAGCTTAATCCACCCATAGGTGGTGATGTAGAGATGGTTACTGTAGAAAGAACTAAATCTAGAATATAAAAAAAAGGAACAACAAATTGTTGTTCCTTAGTTGAGGTATCGAGCGGATTCGAACCGCTGTAGATGGTGTTGCAGACCACTGCCTAGCCACTCGGCCACGATACCAGTTGTGGGATGCAAATATATTACTTTTTAAACACTACGCGTACAAATATTCATCGTTTAGTATAAAGATTTTCTCTTAAAAGTTATGTTTCACACTACTTTTTAAGTATTCAATACGTTATGTAATACTATCTGGGGTAATTTCTGGTATGGTTTGAAAGCGCTCCATTTCACGCTGTATATTAAACTCATCTGAGGGTATAAATCCTTTTGTTACGAGGATTAAACCACAAAATATAAGGATAAGTCCTAAGATCTTTTTCAATTTAAAAATACGACGCGGAGTTAGGTATTTTTTAAGATGTTTTGCTAAGGCTATTTTACCTATATCTGTTATTAGGTACGTTCCAATCATTGTTATAAAAAAACCTAACAATCTATTCTGATCATTCTCTACGGTAGGTCCAATAATAATTAATACACCTAGCCAAAACACAAGCACACCTATATTAATAAAGTTGAGCAGAAATCCTTTTGCAAATAATTGTGCATAACCGCTTTTATTAATCTTATTGCGGCTAGGATCGATAGCATTTCTTGTAGGCTTCTTTAGATAAATAGTTAACCCATAAACAATTAATATAACACCTCCAAAGACATACAGCCCTGGTTGATTGCTTAGATTTTCAAGTAATTGATAACTACTTAAATATGCTAGCGCAATAAAAAGTATATCTGCTGTAACAACCCCTAAGTCAAATGTGAAAGCTGCTCTAAATCCTTTAGTTGCGGCGGTTTCAAGAAGTACAAAAAATACGGGTCCTATGAGGAAAGATAAAAAGAATCCTAAGGGTATAGCCGTATGAAAATCTTGAAACATATATTTTAAAGAGATTTACACAAAGTTAGGTAAAAGGCTATTACAAACGAGAAAAGGATAGCCACACCTGTAACTATCCTTCAAAATTATTTACAAATACCTATATATCAGTATTTAATAAATTTTGATAAGTGTTAATAATATTCTAATTAGTACATCGTGCTATTCCTATCGGCAACATGTTGTTTACTTTTATTTTACTAATGCAGTAAATATCTGTATTACTTCCAACTCTTATACAAACCGATTTTTAGCCTAACACTAGTGTGTGGTTATAAAAACTATATACCTGTACTGATTTTTTTCTTAGTAGATTTTTTTTAAAGCTGAATACTTACAAAAGCGATTATTACTTTAAAGTACTTTACAATAAACGTACGCTTTCGCGAAGGCGTAACCTCACCACACCCAATTATTTTCTTCTCAATTCAAACAAATCTTTACGTCGATCCCTTAGATTTTTAACTGCACCAAATTGGTTGAGGTTGCGTAAGAGGTCAATATCACAGTCTGCAATTAAGATCATCTCTGTATTTGGAGTAGCCTCTGCTTTAATTCCGTTTGCTGGAAAAGAGAAATCACACGGAGTAAACACCATAGATTGCGCATACTGAATGTCCATGTTATGAACTTTAGGTAGATTACCCACACTTCCTGCAATAGCGACATAACACTCATTCTCAATCGCTCTTGCTTGTGCACAGTTACGTACACGAGAATAACCATTTTGAGTATCTGTTAAAAACGGAACAAATAAAATATCCATTCCATCATCTGCAAGAATGCGGCTCAATTCTGGAAACTCAGAGTCGTAGCAAACGAGAATACCTATTTTACCACAATCTGTATCAAAAGAATGCAGTTTATTTCCGCCTTGCATACCCCATACTTTTGCTTCATCTGGAGTCACATGTAATTTTTCATAGCGTTCTACAGAGCCATCTCTTTTACATAAATAACCTACATTATACAGTAGATCATCTACCACTTCTGGCATACTCCCAGTAATGATATTGATATTATAAGAGATTGCCAGTTGAGAGAATCTGTTTTTGATTTCTTCTGTATGCTTTGCCAGTTCTCGTATTGCTTCAGAAACTGGCAAATGATTATTTTCTGCCATTAACGGCGCATTAAAGAATTCTGGAAATAAGGCAAAATCTGAGCGATATCCTGAAACAGCATCTACAAAATATTCTGCTTGTTGCATTAATTCTTCTAGATCTTTATACAAACGCATTTGCCATTGTATTAAACCAAGGCGTACTACCTTTTTCTTGGTAGCTGCGACTTCAGATTTCTTCTCGTAATAAATATTATTCCACTCTAGCAGCACAGCAAATTCACCAGAATCACCATCACCAGGAAGGTATCCCTTTAAAATTTTTGCGGGGTGAAAATCATTATTGATCTGAAAGTTTAATACTGGATCATGTATTTCCTTACGCTTTACCTTTTCTATATATTCTTTAGGCGTAAGAGAGTCTGAATGTATATGATAATTTGGAATACGTCCTCCAAAGAGGATTCCCTTTAAGTTTTGTTCCTCACAAAGTTCTTTACGATAATCGTACAGGCGTCTACCTAGTCGTAAGCCTCTAAATTCTTTTTTTATAAAAACATCAATACCGTAAAGAATATCACCGCTAGGCTTATGAGTAGAAAAGGTGTAATTACCTGTAATCTCTTGATAGGTATGTACATCATCGAAAGTGGCTTCATTAAGTTTTATAGATAATGCACAACCTGCTATCTTGCCATCTATTTTTATGACTACTTGACCTTCTGGAAACTTTGTAATGAGCGCGGTAATTTGCTTCTCATCCCAATACATATCAGGCATATTTGAATACGCCTGAATCATGGCACTTTTAAGTTCTTCGTAATCACTGAGCGTTAAATACTTAAGCTCGATATTTTCTATGGATGTAGTCATTGTAGTTTTATAAAAGGATATTAATGTATTTCTTTAAGAAGCGCAAAATTAGTGAGGGTTATTCTTAATGTTTTGGTAAAATATTTAATATTACAACTATAAAATTACTCTCTGAAACTAAAAAACCACCTAAATCATAGACTTAGGTGGTTACTGAATTTATAGTATTGTTGCAATGCTTGAGTTATGGTAATGTAGTTTCGTATAGTTTGTACTCATCATTTGGGTCTGAACCAATAAGTAAATATAACTTATTATTTAATATTGTTATCTGTTTGAAACTTCCATATGCCGTAGTATTAAGTGACAAAGGAATATTTGTAAAAGTTCTATTGTTTGTGTTGTAGACTCCTATGTAATTTTCCGTTCTATCTCTATCACCATCTCCATCTGTGTCAAAAAAAGTGTATCCCCCAATATAAATAAGATCTCCATATCTAACTGAGAATGTGTCAAGTATAGGAATACTTAAATATTCAATTTCCCAAGTTTCCGTATCAAAATCATATATATATATGTGGTCCTCCGGAGTCAGAAAGTTATTACCAAATGATGGTGTGCCTCCAAATATATACAGCTTATTATCTACAATCTCTGCATCAGCAAAATATTTTGAAGATGGCATATGTGTAATAATTTCTAATTGATTTGCATTATTATCATACTTATAAATTCTATCAGACAATTCTTCTTTAAAAAAATCTGAACCAGTTATATATATATCGTTTCCAAAAGTGGCTGTTCCTTGTCTGGTAAAAGCACGTTGATCTGTATCGTTAAAATCAAATTCATTTACATTCGGATTTTGATCTAATGATATACTATAAGTATTACAAGATTCTGATGATAAAGATATTAAATTACCATCAATAATTTCTAATTCCTTAGTCACGAAACCAGATGGCTGACAGAAACTTAATTTTTCAAAAAATCCTGTAAATATATCATAGGTATATATGGTCTCCTCTATAAGGCCGTTAAAAACATCACAATTTTCAAATTGATAACTACCTCTTTCAGAAAAATAAATTTTATTTGTTACTTCAGACGAGGTACAACCAATAGTGTTATCTCCATCCAATATAAAACTCGCTACTTCTGTAAAATCTATACTAGTTGGGACAGTAGGAATATCTTGATTTGTTATAGGGCGTAGCGTTATTCTAAATTCTATGTCAGACTCTAAGGAAATAGTTCCACTAACAGTATTTTCATCTAATACTGAAAAAGACTGTAAAGTATTAAAGGCTGTAAAACTAGCAGAATTTGCCTCATTAATATCTAATTCATAATTTTCATTAGATAAATAGAGGTCTTTAAATAGTTCTTGAGAAGATGTTGCTTCCCAATTAATAGCCTCGCGCTGTTTCCAAGTTACAGAACCACTTGTCTCAGATAAACTTCTTGTATCACTAGATAGAGAGAATACAAAGCGATCATCTGTAACGTTTGATGAATTTGATATATCTAACTCCGTACCCGTTCTTTCATTTACAAGTATAGCTTCACTAATGACCCAAGTTTTTGTATCACCATCCGTAAGATTATTTAAAGTCTCAGAAATAATTGTGTCTGACAGTTCGGGATTTTCATCATTTGAACAAGAAACAATAATTAAAACGAGTAAAATTCTTAGTAAATTTTTCATAGCCTTTTTTGAAATAAGGCTGCAAATATACTTGAAAATTTATTGCTACTGATTCAACCCTTCCTTTACGCCTATCAAAGTAAAATCAAGATGCTTCTTAACTAAATCTGCTTCTTTTACTTTTACTACTACTTCATCACCTAAGGTAATTTGTAATCCTGTCTTTTTACCTATTACAGAATAACTGTCTTGATCAAATTCATAATGATCTCCTTTGATATCACGTAAGCGTACCATCCCCTCACACTTGTTAGATATAATTTCTACGTAAATACCCCACTCAGTTACTCCAGATATCACTCCTACAAATTCTTCATCTTGATGATCTTGCATGAATTTAACTTGCATGTATTTAATGCTGTCACGTTCAGATTTAGTAGCAAGTTGTTCCATCGCAGACGAGTGCTTACAACGCTCTTCATAGGTATCTTCACTCGCACTTTTACCACCATCTAGATAATGCTGCAACAGTCTATGTACCATGACATCAGGATACCTACGTATAGGTGAGGTAAAATGGCTATAGTAATCAAATGCTAGACCATAATGACCTATATTATCTGTGGAATAAATCGCTTTACTCATTGTACGAATAGCTAGTGTATCTACAAGATTTTGTTCTTTCTTTCCTTGAACATCACTTAATAGTGTATTTAATGAAGCCGTGGTACTCTTACGATCCTTAAGATTCATTTTATACCCAAACTTACCTACCACCTTTTCAAGAGCAGCTAGTTTCTCATCATCGGGTTCATCGTGAATACGATATACGAAGGTTTTCTTTGGAGTTTTCTTACCTATAAATTCTGAAACTTTTCTATTGGCTAAGAGCATAAACTCTTCAATCAATTTATTAGCATCCTTGGAGGTTTTAAAGAAAACTCCAGTGGGATTTGCATCCTCATCCAAATCAAATTTTACTTCTACTTTATCAAATGAGATAGCCCCATCTTTCATACGCTGGCGGCGCATAATTTTTGCAAGTCTATCTAATTCTAAAGTTGCTTCTACAAGCTCATCAGAAACACTATATTCTTTTCCTATTAGTGATACTTCTGATGGAATTGTATTTGTTCTACTTTCTATAATAGCTTGTGCTTCCTCATAGGCAAAACGAGCATCACTATACGTAACAGTACGGCCGTACCACTCCTTTACAATTTTACCAGAAGATGACTTCATTTCAAAAACGGCTGAGAAAGTATATTTTTCTTCATTAGGTCTTAAAGAGCAAGCTCCATTACTTAAAATTTCTGGTAGCATGGGCACTACTCTATCTACAAGATATACAGAAGTAGCACGTTCATAAGCCTCATCATCAAGTATAGTACCTGGTGTGAGGTAATGGCTTACATCTGCAATATGAATACCTATCTCATAATTACCATTCTCTAGCTTTTCAAAACTGAGTGCATCGTCAAAATCCTTAGCATCCTTTGGATCTATAGTAAAGGTTAACACCTCGCGCATATCGCGACGCTTTTGTATTTCACTCTCTTTTATAGATGTGTCAATTTTATTTGCAAATTCTTCTACGGCTGCCGGAAACTCATACGGAAGTCCATATTGCGCGAGTATAGAATGTATCTCTGTATTATGCTCTCCAGGTTTACCTAGTACTTTTGTAATTTGACCAAAAGGCGAATCTGCTTTTTCTGGCCAGTCTTGAATTTGAACCACCACTTTATCACCATCTTGGGCATCGCCTAGATTTTTAAGTGGTACAAAAACATCTGTATACATTTTATTAGATTCAGAAGTAAGTACAAATGCAAAATTCTTCTGGAGTTTAACAATCCCTACAAATTCTTCTGTTTTACGCTTAATAATTTTTGTAATCTCTCCCTCATGTTTTTTGCTACGACGCTGGCGATAGATGTATACTTCTACTTCGTCACCATTAAGGGCTTTATTAAGATGATGAGGAGGTACATAAATATCTTCTTCAAGATCATCCACCATTACATAGCCGCCGCCTTTACCAGAGACATCAAGAATACCTGTATGATAATTTTTATTTGCAACTATTTTATATTTACCTCGCTCCTCCTCAGTAATTTGCTCCTTAGCCTTTAATTGTTGTAAGTGTCTGATGATTTGATTGCGGCTAGATGGATCATCTACATCAAGTTTTGCCGCTATTTGTTTGTAGTTAAAAGTTTTATCTTGATCTGTCTTAAGAATTTTGATAATTCTTTCCGAAAGGTTTGCTATCTTATCAGGGCCCCTTCTTCTTTTCTTCCTATTCATTTATTTAATTTCTACCACAAAATTAGGGTTAAATAATTCAACTCATTTAATTGTGTTAAAATTTTAAGTTTTGGTAACATTAAAATCTAATTATCACCCTATTTTAAACTTAGCTTTCAGTGCGATTGTATGTTTAATTTTTACATGCTTAATGATTAAGATATTTTAGTAGTTGAGCACTATACATAAAATGTTTAACTATATCACTCTAAAACAAAGACATAGAGATTTTTTTTATCCTTAAACATCTAATATTCTTAAAATTATCTTAAATTTGTTAAACCTTTTAACATATTTACCATCTATACTAGTAAAATTATGGGAATACGAAAGAAATATTACCGCAGTACGCTCTTACTTCTCCTTATATTTATAGTAGGTATCATTGCATTTATCCTGTATATAAATGCTGGTTTTGAAGCTCATCCCACTTCTCAAACATCTGCCACCTACAATTCTACGACTATTTCTAACAGTTAGAATTCTTCTCTACTTAACTATTCCGCAAAAAATTAAATCAAATATGCTTTATTAAAGGCAGGTTTTTCCTATTCAAAATTTCTAATTCATTTCTTAATTCTAGTTGTTATCAACATACTATATAAACAACATTTCTTTTCTTTTAAAAATTTAAATAAAAATGATGATTACTATGTACTGTGAATAGCGGTATAACTTTAAACCCATAAACTAGCATATGTTACTTTTTGATACTTATTGACACTTTATGAGGTAGTAAAAAGCTTAAAAAAACCTTAATACTATGCACTTTAGTAACGTCTATTCACAATTGTTAATAACCCTATTTATCATAAAATTGATCATAAGTAAGTTGCCAACTTATTAAAAATAACTTTAGAATGTATTCATAAAATTGCTCATTCTTAAAGAGAGAAAAATTTGCTTTGTATCTACTATGCGCTGTATTGTTTTTTTATGCTTATCATGCAAATGGAGTTATCATATATGATCAAAAGTTATTGACAAATGCTATAAACAGTCTACACACACTTATTAACAATGCATTTTATAAGAAGAGTTTCTTCTATATATACAGTCAAAAAATTCAATATACCTAATTAGAATGTAGCGTTTACGCTTTCGCGAAAGCATAATTACATCTTTTTGCATTTATCATAAATTCATAGAATGTAAAGTAAAGAGCTGAATGTCATTTTCTTATTTTTGTTTTAAAAGAAAGCTACTATGAAAATATCCATTGGTAATGATCACGCAGGCACGAGTTATAAAGTGGCTATTAAAAGTTATTTAGAATCAGAAGGGCACGTTGTTACTAACTACGGTACTGATGCAGATGCAAGTGTAGATTACCCAGACTTTGGCCATCCTGTAGCTACAGATGTAGAAAAAAAAACAGCAGATTTTGGGATTGTTATATGCGGCAGTGGGAACGGGATTGCTATGAGTGTGAATAAACATCAAGGCGTGCGTGGTGCACTTTGCTGGATAAAAGAAATTGCCATCCTAGCGCGGGAGCACAACGATGCAAATGTACTTGCGATACCCGCTAGATATACATCAGAAAACCAGGCGGTGGCAATTGTAAAAGCGTTTATAGAAACTAATTTTGAAGGTGGTCGCCACCAGCGCAGAGTTGAAAAAATTGCTTGTCAATAATATAAAAACCGCTACGCGGTAAAAATATGGATAAAATTGCGCTAGATTTTAAAATCAAAAAATTCGAATTTCTTTCTATTGAGGAATTGTATGGTATGTTACAGTTGCGGGCTGAAGTCTTTGTGGTAGAGCAAGATTGTGTGTATCAAGATATAGATGACAAAGATCAAAAGGCTGTACACGTTTTTGGTTATAAAGGTGATGAGTTAGTAGCTTATACGCGCATATTCGAATCCGGATTTTACTTTGATAAAGCTAGTATAGGAAGAGTGGTTGTAAAACAAACTGAACGTAACCATAAGTATGGATATGACCTAATGCAGGCCTCCATACAATGTATTTATGATTTTTATGGTGAACAACCTATTAAAATCTCGGCGCAGACTTACCTCAAACATTTTTATAATAATTTAGGTTTTAAAGAAATGGGTGAAGGCTACCTAGAAGATGGTATCCCTCATATTGAGATGATAAAAGAATAATTTCTCTTCAAAATACCCAGTAAAGGGTATTGTGACATTAATTAGTTCAGGCTTTTTTTGTATAAAACCGTAGACTATGAATTACAGATTACAGTCATTTCTTTTACTAGCAATTTATTTAGTTTTTTTTTCATGTTCTGATGATGAAAACCCAGCAGATAATTTTAAGGGAACACAAGATGTGACGATTACTTTTCAAGGTGAAACATATGACTTAAAAGGAGGGGAATACTATGCATCATTAAGTGAATCTAATTGTGACATTTCTACCATAAGACATTTTGGAAACAATGCAGAATCTAGATTTAGTTTATCAGGAGCTCCATCGATAAATAGGTTCACATTTGGCTATAATAGTACCTTTAATAGTGACCCCGTACCTGTGGGTCAAACACTTACAAATCCTTATTTCTTTTACTTTAGTATAAGTAAACCTGGACGGGAAAGTTATTATGTAGGCGCATTACTTGGGGGGCAAAGTGCACCTGCAAATGATTTCAATGATAATGCAATTGAGGTGGAGATTGAAAATGCAAGTGTAACAATAAACTCTAGGTTTTCTAACGGTAATGAACGTGTTGTAGATGGAGTGAGAGATGAATACCCCTTAGAAAAAGTTACAGGAAAAATAGACGTACAATTTAAAGATGAGAATAATGTAAGTCAAAATTTATCAGCAGATTTTGACCTTGAAGGAGATAATATCGTTATAGAACCAGATGATATAATCATCACGCCCCCTGTTGATACTGGTGGATCTGGATCTGGAGGTGGTGATTGTGGCAACCTTACGTACAATGGCCCTACAGAAGGGCAAATTAAACAATTTTGTGAGGCAGCACAATTATATGACTGCTTAGGAGCTTCTACAGAAAAGGCATACGTATGTAGCATCATAGCAGATTATGGAGCTAGTTGTCCATATTGTAATTAAAAGAACTTTTGATATTAGCCTATATCAGAAAAGGATTGACATAGTATAATGTCAATCCTTTTTCAATTTACAATCGGGAAAGTGTCTAATTTTTATAGCGAACATGCCTATTAAAAGGCAATCCAAGTTGATAGTTAAGGTCATCACTTCGATCACTATCTACAATATCTAGCCCATAAATAATTTTATTTGGATCATCATATAAAAAGGTTCCAAAAAGCCGATCCCAAATAGAAAACATATTTCCAAAATTAGTATCCGTCCATGGGATCTCATGATGATGGTGAAATTTATGCATCGTGGGCGTCACAATAACGTAACTTAAAAATTTATCAACCCGCCTTGGTAACTCGATGTTTGCATGCGTCCAGTATGTGAAAAATAGGGTAATAATCCTATATAAAAAGTAGTACGAAACCGGCATTCCCATTATAATGACTGCCCCTAGTGCAAAAACCTCTCTTATTATAAAATCAAGTGGGTGATGCCTAGTTCCAGAAGTCACATCGAGGTGTGTATCACTATGATGTACGAGATGTAATCGCCACATCCATTTAACTTTGTGAAGTAAATAATGCACACCATATTGAGCAATGAGGTCAAGTACAAGAAGAGAAGCCAATATTTCAGCCCAAATGGGCAGACTTACCCAATGCAACACGCCAAATTCCGCTGTATCTAACCACAGAAAGATACCTGCAGTCGCTATCCCAAAAATTAAATTTATCACCATTACAAATGCTAAGAGTGTAAAGTTGGTTTTTGCGTGTTTCCATTTGTTGTAGTTCGCTTTCGCGAAAGCGTAATACCCTTCAAGGATCCAAAATAAGGACAATACCCCAATGATCCAGACTAATTTTTGCCAAACGGGCATAAATTCAAAAAAATCTAGAAATGCTTTCATAAGATTTGACTTAGAGTTTAACTATAATCGCTGTCTGGTTGTTAAGGTATAAATTGTAAAACCACAATTGCTTTACAACTGACTAGAAATTAATGTACAACATATTTGTTAGAGGAGTTCTTTAAACAGTACAACTCATAATATAAGAATTTCTTTTACCAGTCTAGGACCCTTTAGAGATCATAAATAAGAAACTACGTATTCCACCCAAAAGATCATGATTGCAAAGAATAAATTCTAATAATTTAAAATTTTATTGTAACGAGCACGATCCTCTAATACAGCTCTTGCTTCTTTAATTTCTGTATTATGAAGAAGTTGGTATTCATACAATCCATCTCTATAGAAATAACGTTTGACAATTTCATCTACAAGTAAATTTTCTATTTCTTCTTGACGCTCATCAATCGCTTTATCTTTTGCTTTTGCGATAGCAGCATCTAAGTTACTGTAGACAGCGGCAACCTCTTTTTCTAAATCATCTTTTCCTGCCTGTAGTAAAGCCTTTTCAAAAGCTATTTCTGTTTCGGTTTCGTATTCAAAACCTGTACGCTTTAAAAATGCTTTAAAATCTGCATAATCTGCATTGGTCCACTTAAAGTCATTCATGTCAGTATATTGATGACGGTAGTAATAATCTGTAGCATACTCAAAGATGGCATTGTCTTTAAGTAAGGCGGTAGTGACAGGACTCAGCTTTGCAGAAGAAATTTGAATATCTGGTAATACGCCCCCCCCATCAAAAACTTTACGACCGTTGGCCGTCTTAAATTCGTTATAATCATCTGCATTTGTTCTTATTGCATTACCATCTTCATCACGGTTCCAATAGTCAAGTGCTTGTATACATCTACCAGAAGGTGTGTAATAACGAGAGATAGTAATCTTTACAGAAGTACCATACGTTAGAGGTTTAGGTCGCTGTACTAAGCCTTTGCCAAAGGTTCTCGCGCCTACAACCACTGCACGATCGTAATCTTGCAGACCACCAGATACGATTTCAGAAGCAGAGGCACTACGGCCGTTTACAAGAACGACTAGCGGAATTTCTGTGTCCACTGGCTCCCGCTCGGTAACATAGCTTTTATTATATTTTTTAACCACAGATTTTGTAGTGGTGATAAGTTTTCCTTTAGGCAAAAAGAGATTACAAATATTAATAGCTTCACTCAGAAGGCCGCCGCCATTTCCCCTTAGATCTAAAATTATTTTTGAGGCACCATCAGACTTTAAATTAACAAGCGCTTCTTTGACTTGAGCAGAGGCCTTTTTATTAAATGTAGTGAGTACAATATATCCCGTATCACCATTTATCAATTTTGAAAATGGCACGGCATCTAGCTCAACAGCAGATCTTGTGATGGTGGTGGTTCCTTCCTTACCTTGACGACTGTAGGTGATTTGAACAGCACTATTAGGGGCTCCTTTTAAAAGATCTCCGGCATCACCCTCAAAATCTTTTACATGAATGTCTCCTATCTTTATAATTTGATCTCCCGCTTTGAGGCCTGCATTATCTGCTGGATACCCCTTACGAGGTTCTATAATAATCATTTTACTATCTTGGTTGCTCACCGTTGCTCCTATTCCAGAATAATCTCCACTACGATTTATACGAGCATCTTCTACTTCTTGCTCTGTCCAGTATTTAGTATAGGGATCTAGATCTTCCAGCATCCCTTCGATGGCACTATTCATCAAATCTGCTGGATTTGTTTCATCCACGTAATTCATGTTGAGCTCCTTAAATAGGTCTGTAAAAATTTCAATTTGCTTGGCAATTTCAAAAAAATCGCTCTTAAAACTCACTGTTCCTACTGCGATTGCGATAGCAACTATAGGAATAATTATTTTCTTCTTCATTTGGTAAGTATTTGACTCTAGAAATAGTAGGATCACTTATTGTAACGCAAATTTATTTTATAGCGTATATCGTCGGATTCGCTTTCGCGAAAGCGCACGCATATCATGTTCTATATTTTACCTAGCGACACAGCATACAAGCTCCTATGCTTAACAAGATAAGCAAAGGGCAGACATGTAGCAAGCTTAATAAAGAAGGGTAAGAATAAATGCAATAACTAACTAACTAGTGATCGCCACATTAAATCGATGTATAAGCTTAACCATAGCCTTGTGAAGATCTTGTTGCGTTATTTCTTCTCTTCCCGTATATAGAAAAAGAAATGCAAATGTGGTGCCTTTTGTATCTAACAGATATTTATGAAGGCGGTAAGATTCCCGCATAAGTCGCTTGATGCGATTACGGGAGACCGCCAGTTTAAAATTACGTTTAGAAACTGAGACTCCAGCTTGAATAGAAATATGTTCTACAGGTAACGTAGTTTCTAAAAATACTAACCGGAGGGGGTACGATTTTACAGATTTTCCCTCCACAAAAAGCGCCTCAATAATTTTTTTGGATTTAAGTCTTTCGATCTTTGGGTAGGTGTAATTCATTAGCGCAAAGATAGTTTTTTTCGCTTTCGCGAAAGCGTTATAACCACCCACAAAGTTTGGGCTAAAGGCTGCCAAATGCGTATATCGATTTTATTTTGGTTGAAAGAACAAGGTTTGAATCAGTTAAAAAACGGAATAAATACGGTAATGTGGATTTATTCCATATTTTTGTAGCATTATGGAATTGAAAATTAAAAAAATACAACGGGGGATGGTGGATTACAAGGGGAATACTTCTGTACAAACAGGTTTTCCAAGTCCGGCAACGCACTATCGTGAGCCTACCATAGACCTAAACCAAATACTAACCTCGTCAAAGGAGGCTACATTCTACGTCCGCGTGAAAGGAAACGAGTGGCACGCTTTTAATATTAAAGATCAAGATGTTTTGGTGATAGATAGAGCGCTGTCGCCAGCGGAGAATGCGCTAGGACTCGTGGTGGAAAACGGAGAATTTAATGTCATACGCATTGCCGCACAGAATACAGAAATTGAACTTTGGGGAATTATCACCTACATAATTCACAAGGCGGTATGATTGCGATGGTAGACTGTAATAGTTTTTATGCCTCCTGTGAGCAAGTGTTTAGACCAGACTTAAAAGGAAGGCCCGTTGCTGTGCTCAGTAATAATGACGGTTGCATCATCGCAAAAAATAAGGAGGCAAAGGAGCTTACACATATACCGTATAGCGAACCGCTTTTTAAAATAAAGAGTATACTAGCGGCAAATGATGTGACGCTATTTTCGTCAAATTACACCTTGTACGGGGACCTTTCAGATCGCGTTATGAATGTCTTGCGCACCTTTTCACCAGATGTTGAGGTATACAGCATAGATGAATCGTTTGTAAACCTCTCGGGTATGCACCATCTAGACTTGCAAGATTATGGAACGCAGATTAAAGAAAAAGTTGTGCGCCATACCGGTATTCCAGTGGGCGTGGGTATTGCGCCTACAAAAGTACTTGCAAAGTTGGCGAATCGTATTTCAAAAAAGTTTCCTGCCTGCAATCATGTTTTTGTAATGGATACGGAAGAAAAACGTGTGAAAGCTCTAAAGTGGGCCGAGACCAAGGATGTATGGGGTCTTGGCAAGAAGCATGTTGAACGGCTCGCGAAGGTAGGTGTTTTTAACGCCTATGAGTTTACACAACTGCCCTTAACCTGGGTGCGAAAGGAAATGACGGTGGTAGGAGAGCGCATGTGGAGAGAACTCAATGGGGAATCTTGCATTACTTTTGAAACGCTTCCGCGAAAGAAAAAAGCCATAGGTACCGCAAAGTCTTTTGGAAAAAAACTTACAGATCTCGCAACGATCGAAGAGGCTTGTGCCTATTACATAAGTGAAACGAGTGAGGTATTACGTTCTCAAAAATGTTGTTGTACCTATTTACAAGTTTTCTTAACAACTAATTATCACAGTCTATATGATAATCAGTATCGGGATAGTAAAACAATTACGCTTGCAGTGCCTACCAATAACACTTTTACACTCATAAGTGAAGGCAAGAAAGCGTTACAGATGATTTATAAGGAAGGGTATCGATACAAGAAAGTAGGGGTAAACTTATTGGGTCTTATCCCAGAAAACCAAGTTCAAGGAAATCTTTTCACGGCAGGAAGAACAATTGACCCAACACTTATAAAAACATTTGATGCTATTAATAACCGCTATGGAAAATCGACCGTAAGCTCCGGGTTATCTGGAACCACTAAAAGTAAAAAAGAGTGGGAGTTAATAAAAGAAGAACGTAGCCCTAGATTTACAACACAGTGGGGTGAGTTACTAGTTATAGGAGGCTCATGAGCATTCTAAGAATTAACTATTTTGATTACGCTTACTAAACACTTATAGACTTCGACTTTCAAAATTGTCTACGCTACTAGATTAAGGACAACTATCACTTGCAAATGATGAAATAGAATGAGGCTCCTATACCGCAGGCCTGCAAACGCTTTATATAGAAATCTCTTAATTTATATTTTTTATTTTATCCCCTTGAACTGGTGAATAATTTTTCTTGATTTCGTCGTTGACCATAATGGTTTCAAAGTAGCTTTTTGCTCCTGTTGCGTTATTCATATCCTCTATATTTTGAATATGGTAATGCAGATGCGTTTCAGATGAATTACCAGAATTACCACATAATCCCAGCAATTCTCCTTGCTTAACCATATCTCCCTGCGCAACCTCTATAGAGTGTTGTTTGAAATGCGCAAAGAACAAGAACTCATTATTCTTAGTTTTTAATATTACCGTATTTCCTGGAACGTAAATTGGATTAAGTTCACCAGGAATATTGTCTTTTACACCATCTACTACTAGAACAACCTCTGCATCACAAGGAGCAATTAGTTCTTTTCCAAAAGCGTAATAATCTTCATTTGTTTTGCCATCTGTTCTATAAGACTTCCCAGTTGAATCTGTAATTACAAAGTCAAAAGCATTTTTTTGAGCCTTACTTTCTACGTGATAATTTTGCTCTACGGTGTCACCTCCCCAAGTTACCGTCCATGTGTTATTAAAAGGAAGTATGAGTGATGAGCTATTTTTTTCTAATACAGGAAGGCTTTCATTTTTAAATGGCTCAATAAATAAACCTGTTATTTTTGAATCTTTATTTACTGCCAAATTAAGAGAAAAAACGCCATTTGTAAATGCTGTTTTATAAGATGAAAACCCACGTGTTGTGACTTTATTGAATTCATATGCTTCTATATTACCTAACTGATTATTCAAATCTGTAAAATAGAGTATTGCCTTTTCTAGTGGAAGTAAAGACTGCATGTTTTCTCCAAACTGATTAAATAGCTTTTCATAATTTTTTGAATTAAAAGAGGATTGGAAACTCTTTAAAGCTTTGGTTTCTATATCACTAGGTGTCTGAGAGAAGCTGGTGTTTAGAAAGCTAGTACAAATAAAAAACAAAAGTAATTTTTTCATTGTGATTAAATTTTAGACAAACATACTCAATTTCAAAAAAACAAAAACCCCAGCAAAAGCTGAGGTTTTATAAAACATTTTAAAGCAAAGAATTATTCTTTACTCCAAGTATTATCTTCTTGATGTATATCTGCCATTAATCGGGTAGGGTCTATAGTCATCATTTTTACGTCCTCTAGAGGTGCATCTATATAGAATGAATAGGTAGGATTTGTCCAAGGCCAATCTTCTAATTGCTCACGCATAATAGTTGGCGTTTGGTTTTCCTTTTCAGCACGCATCATTCGGAGCGGGATGTAGTAAGACATTTGGCTTCCATCTGCTTTTTCAACATACAAATCTATTGGCATAGGCATTTGTCCCTTTCGCGAAAGCGTAACTTTCGTTTTACCCCCTTCTGCCTCAACTCGTGTAATGGCGTAATCAATAGTATTTGTGGTTTGTGTCCAATCCATTAGATACCAATCAAGCTCCATACCAGAAACTTTTTCTGCGGTGCGTTTAATGTCATTAGGTGTAGGGTGCTTAAAAGCAAAATCATTGAAATACTTTTTAAGTGTTTTATCTAAATTATCTTTACCGATGATGTAACCTAGTTGAGCTAAAAATACTGCTCCTTTACTATAGGCAGCAATGCTATACGGCATATTCTCATTGTAACGATCTGCATGTGTGGTTTGTGGTTGTTCCTTACCAGAATTTACGAGGTAATAATATCCTCGGTAAGAACCTGCAAGAGGATTAGGGTTATCGCCTCCAGTAATTTCATTTTCGGCAAGTGCAGAAATATATGAGGTGAAACCTTCATCCATCCACTCGTGTTTTGCTTCATTACTAGCCAGTAAAAATTGAAACCATGTGTGTGCCATCTCATGTGCAGTAACACCAAATAAACTTCCAAACTTGCGCTCTCCAGTAATTAAAGTACACATCGCATACTCCATACCACCATCACCTCCTTGAATAACAGAATATTGTTTGTAAGGGTAGTCGCCAATGTTTTCATTGAAATAAGCAAGAAGCTCTGCCGTCATAGGCTGGAGTTTTTTCCAGTTATCTTTAATCGATGCATTTGTCTTTGTAAAAGAAATGTAGGTCTACATCATTTTCACCTTTAATAATATCATGTACATAATCTGGATCTGCAGCCCACGTAAAATCATGTACATTAGGTGCTTTGAAATGCCAAGATAATTTTCCTTTTTTAGCTTTTCCTGGTTTCATTGAAGGACCGTCATATCCATGACCAATTTCTTTTGGATTCTGTAGATAACCTGTACCACCTATAGTATAATCTTTATCTATGTTGATAGTCACATCAAAATCCCCCCACACGCCGTGAAATTCTCGAGCAATGTAAGGATCTGCATGCCAGCCTTCAAAATCATATTCTGCCATTTTTGGGTACCACTGTGTCATAGATAGTGCAACACCTTCTTTATTATTACGACCAGAACGACGTATTTGAACAGGCACTTGCCCTTTAAAGTCCATCATAAATGTAGTACGCTCTCCTGGAGCAATAGGTTGTGCTAGTTCAACTTCTAGAACTGTTCCAGCAACCTCATACGTAAGATTTTTACCATCTTGCATTAAAGAGTTCACTTTAATAAAGCCTATTTCATCCTCATCGAGTTTACTTATACGATCTTTAACACGGCCATCCGGATCTGCTATAGTGCGAGAGCGCACATCCATTTCACTACCTGGTTGAAAAGCATTAAAATAGAGGTGATAAAATACACGATCAAGAGTTTCTGGAGAATTATTAGTGTAAACAAGCTTTTGCTTACCAGTCATATTGATATGAATCTACATCCATATCGATCTCCATTTTATAATCTACATGTTGTTGCCAGTATGAGGTATTGTTTTGTGCATTCGCTTTCGCGAAAGCGAAAAATGAAAACAAAACAAAGAGCTTAATTGTATATTTCATAAAAAATGTTTTAATCATTTACTTAAAAGCGAAAGAATTATTTCTGTAATTCAGCTAGTCTGAAAGCGTTGTACATATTTACCATCTCACCAGATTTTGAAAGCTCACTAAAACGAGCTTGCTTTTCTGTATCGCCCCCCAAGATAACAGATGTATTTGTTGTTAAACCACTTTTCATACATGATATTTTTAACTTGAGAAGCAGAGAGTTTTGGATAGTAGCTACGTAACATAGCTGCCACACCAGCAGTGTTTGGCGAAGCCATGGATGTACCTTGTAGGAAATCATATGTGTTTTCTGGAGTAGTTGCATAAATTTTTACACCGGGTGCAAAAACATCTACATTAGATTTTCCATAGTTTGAAAAACTTGCAACAAGCTCACCCCCATATTTTAAGTTAAGTGCGCCTACTGTTAAGAAGGTGTCTGCCATTTCAGAGACATTGTCTAATTGATCATTTGGATATACTCTATTTGCTGGGTCATCTAGGCTCAATCCTTCATTTCCAGCAGCATTTACAATAAGAACATCGTTTTTTGCAGCATACTTTATCGCATCATAGACCCATTCTGGATTTTGAGCATAGTATTTACCGAAAGAGGTGTTGATCACTTTTGCACCATTATCTACGGCATAACGTATAGCAAGAGCAATATCCTTATCATATTCATCTCCATCTGGCACAGCACGTAATACCATGATTTTGATATTGTCATTTGCCACCCCATTCATTCCCTTACCATTGTTGCGTTGTGCAGCAATAATTCCAGCCACGTGCGTACCATGTTTTGCACCATCTGGTTCTGGTCCATACACATTATTATCTCCATAGACGTTATCTGTTAGGTCATACGGATTATCTCCAAGTTCCTTTCTAAAGTTTGCTGTTTTGTTATAATTTGCCTCAAGCTGATTCGTAAAATACTCTACACCCTCCTTTATATTTTTCATAAATTCTGGAATTGTATCTGCATACCCTAACATCTGTGTAAGAAAACCGATGTGGTTTTGCATCTCAGGAGATGGATTTTTAATTGCTTTTAATTCTGCAGCAGTATAATCTTCTTTACCAAGCTTGGCTTTTACTGCAGCATGAGATGTAGTAAGTTGACCTAAAATTTGCTCATAACGCGCTTTGTTTGCTTGAGCCTCTCCTACTTTAGTGTCATACTCTCCTTTTGCTTTCTGATATTGTAAGAAGATCTCCTTTTGATTTGCTGGTATAGTTGCAAGTGTTTTTCCTGCAAACTGAGCATCATATCTTTGCATGATACGCACAAACTCCAACTGCTCTGAGGTGACGTTGCCTAAAAAGTTCCACCCGTGGATGTCATCTATATACCCATTGTTATCATCATCTTTATTGTTACCTGCGATCTCTTTAGGGTTTTTCCAGATCTTATTTTTAAGATCCTCATGTGTGATATCTACTCCAGAGTCAATGACGGCTACGATTACTTGTTGGCCATTTTTACCTGGAAGGATTTCTTCATAGGTACGATCTACACTCATTCCTGGAATTGTGTCCTTTCTCAAATCTAAGTGGCTCCATGTTTTTTCTTGCTCTTCCGTAAGACTGCTGATCTTAAGTGGATTATTATCCACATTTTCTACAGGGACGGTTATAAGTGCAGATGGCGTATCACAAGCAGTTACAAATACACTTGCTATTACAGCAAAAAGGATAAGTTTTAGGTTTTTTATCATCATGTTTTATTTAAATAATTCATTAAAAGTATAAGTGTCCTTAAGTCGCACTCCTTTTTCAGTGTGCTGGACGGTAATCAATTCATTATGAGCATCGTGTTCAAGCCATAGATAGTAGTTTCTGTCTGCAGCTATCTTTAAAAAACGTTCTTTTTCATCTATAGAAAGTAGCGGTCGGGTATCATAACCCGTTACATAAGGAACAGGAATATGTCCTACAGTAGGCAAAAGATCTGCCATAAAAACAATCGTTTTGCCGTCTAGTTCTATGTGTGGAAGCATTTGCTTTTCTGTATGACCATCTGCAAATAAAATTCCAAAATCAAGTTCGCTTGTTGCTTGATATTCTTCTGAGCCTCTTTCAATAAAATGTAGGTGACCACTTTCCTGCATAGGAATAAGGTTTTCTTTCAAAAAGCTAGCCTTCTCTCTGTTATTAGGTGTAATGGCCCAATTCCAATGGTTTTCGTTGGTCCAAAACTTAGCATTTTTAAATGCTGGTTCAAATCCAGTACGATCTTTATTCCATCGTATAGCTCCCCCCACGTGGTCAAAATGCAGATGTGTCATGAAAACATCTGTGATATCATCTCGGTGAAATCCGTGCTTTTTTAGTGAAGTGTCAATAGAGTGATTTCCCCATTGGTAGTAGTATCCAAAAAATTTATCAGACTGCTTATCCCCCATTCCATTATCAATAAGGGTGAGGCGATCCCCATTTTCAATAAGCATACAACGAGCCGCAATATCAATAAGGTTATTTGAATCTGCAGGATTCGTTCTATTCCAAATAGCTTTAGGAACCACGCCAAACATAGCACCGCCATCGAGTTTAAAATTGCCAGCTTCTATAGGATAAATTTTCATACGAGTTAATTGATTATAGGCAATTTTAGTGTAGGAGTACGCTTTCGCGAAAGCGATATCATTCAAATGAGACAACAGTATTGCGCAAAACCTTTGCAAAATACCAAAAAACCCTATTTTCAGACGGTGTAACGCCTCGTTTTTAACAAAGAATTGTAACTTGACAGCAGCTTCTTAAAACGGAAAAAGATTAATATCGCACAAAAACCGATTTACTATGTTAGAACTAGCGGGAATCATCATATTAGGAATTATTGCACAATGGGCAGCGTGGCGTCTCAAGCTACCTGCAATATTACCCTTACTGCTCATAGGGTTATTTGTAGGTCCCATATCCACCTTAATTTCTGAAGATGGAACAAAGTGGATACAGCCTATATGGAATGGTAGTGAAGGGTTGTTTCCTGGTGAAAGCCTGTACTGGTTTGTATCTCTAGCAATATCTATCATACTTTTTGAGGGAGGGCTTACGCTTAAGAGAGAAGAAATACGTAATGTAGGGCCAGTGATTACCAAGTTAATTTCCTTAGGGAGTTTAGTTACATTTATAGGTGCTGGTTTTGCCGCTTATTGGATTTTTGGTTTGAGTCTACAAATTTCCTTGTTATTTTCAGGTTTAATCATTGTAACAGGCCCAACAGTTATCTCTCCAATATTAAGGAATGTCCCTCTTAAACGTGACATTTCCACAGTATTGAAATGGGAAGGGATATTGATAGATCCTATAGGTGCCCTAGTAGCCGTATTGATGTATGAATTCATATCTGTTGGTCAAGGAGCAGATTTTACAAAGACAGCTCTTATAGAATTTGGAAAAATTGTTCTTTTTGGTAGCACCTTTGGTTTTACGTTTGCACATGGGCTTGCATTCATTATTAAGAAGAAACTCGTACCGCACTATTTAATGAATGTGTTTACACTAGCTGCTGTTTTAGGAGTTTTTGTAATGTCAGATCAGTTTGCACATGAGTCTGGTTTACTTGCTGTTGTGGTAATGGGTATGGTTTTAGGAAATATCAACTTACCTAATATAAAAGAGCTTCTTTACTTTAAGGAATCACTAAGCGTACTCCTCATTTCTGTTTTATTTATACTGCTTTCTGCAAATATGAATATTGCCGATTTAGAACTTCTATATCGTTGGGACACTCTGATTCTATTCCTTGTGGTGGTCTTTGTGATTAGACCCATAGGTGTTTTTCTAAGCACCATGGGCTCAAACCTTAGTACAGGAGCTAGGCTTTTTATCTCTTGGGTAGGACCTCGAGGTATTGTGGCGGCAGGAATAGCGTCACTATTTGGTTCAAAACTAATTTTAAAAGGGGAGCCAGGTGCAGAGTATATTACACCTTTAGTCTTTATGATTGTACTAGGCACAGTACTTCTAAACGCGACTACCGCGAGATTGTTTGCAAAATTGGTGGGTGTATTTCTTACTAAATCTGAAGGAATTTTAATAATTGGCTCTTCCGAAATGCCTAGACTCATTGCAAAATATTTGCAAAAAAATGGTCGTCACGTAGTACTTATGGATAGTAACATTAACAACATCCGGACGGCAAAAGAAGCAGGTTTAACAGCACTTCAGGCAAACATTTATGCAGATGACCTCACAGATGATGTGGAGTTAAGTGATATAGGGTATTTAATGTCTCTTACGGGTAATAGTGAGATTAATAAGTATGCAATTAACCGTTTTAGAAAACAATTTGGAGAAAACGGGGCTTACCGTCTGATCTCAAAAAGAGAGATGGATAATATTGCACAGTTGCCTAAAGAAGGTCTTTTTTCTGCTACCGATGATTTTATTAATATGACAGAAGTCACACGTCAATACCCTACAATTAATGAAGTCGCAATTCACAATTCTGCAGAATATCATGGTATTGCAAAAATTATAGCAGATGATCGTGAGATGATTCCATTATTTGTAAAGGAAGATGACGGGACTATAGATATCATCAGTTCATTTGTTCAAGAATTAGAACTCAAGTCCTTTGAGGGTGCTCACATTGTTTACTTAGGAAAGCCACTATCAGATGAGGTAGTACAAAAAGTCCGTGATAATACCAGAATTATTTCAGACGGAGAAGAGGGTGAAGTGGAAATTCCTATAGGAGATTAAACACTTACCGCCTAGGTTTGAGCAAGTCTATAGTATTTTTTACGATAGAAGTAAATTAATGCGCTTGCGCGAAAAATCATCCACACCATAAACGCAAGCCATATACCAATAAGCCCCCAAGTTAAATGCTGGCTTAGGTAAAGAGTAGGCACAAACCCAATAAAAGTGGCTATCAAAAGGGTGTTACGCAACCAGGCCATCTCTCCTAATCCCTTAAATATGGAGTCTAAAGTAAAAGCTACAGCGTTTACAGGCTGCATTAAAATGACCATAAAAAATGCACTATAAAATATTGTTAGTACCGTTGTTTCATTGCTAAATAAAAGGCCCAAAGGCTTATAAAGAAAACTACATACCAAAATCAGAAAAGCTGCAACGATCAGATTATACCTTATTACTTTCTTGGTGAGTTCCCATAAATTTTTATAATCTCCTGCTCCTAGCAATCTTCCGCTTAATAGATTTCCAGCAGCACCATAACCATCAATAAAAAATGCAGTGAATAACCAAATATTCGCCGCAATAGTATGAGCCGCAACCGTTTCATCACTTATGGATGTAGCTTCCCTTACGGCTAAAATTAATGCTACGTTAAGAGAGAATGACCTAACAAAGAGATTAAGACTCATAGACACAAGACGCTTAATCTCCGGATGCAGTGGAAATTGTAGTCTAAGAGAGATATTTGTTTTCTTGAGCAATAAAAAAAGTGCCATCATAGCCATCACGGCTTGTGCAATTAAACTCGCCCAAGCGGCGCCTTTCACACCCATAGCTGGAATTGAGCCTTCTACTCCGTACACAAAGACAAAGTCAAGCAAAATATTTAATAAGGCCCCAACGATAGCAACAACCATGGGCCAAAAGGTGTTTTGAAGACCTCGAAAGATTCCAAATACAGCAAAAGTGAATAGCGTTAGTGGAAATCCCCACACACGTATATTGTAATAATCTATACTTAACTCTAAAACAAGTCCTCTAGCATTTAATACTGTAAAAATCTCTGTAACAAAGAAGTAGGTGCTTCCTAAAACAACTAAACTCAGTAATATATTAAAAAATATGGCTTGTGCTGGAAGCACTTTGATATCATCGATTTTTCCTGCTCCCAAATTTTGAGATATGATAGCAGAAATCGCACTACGTGTTTGACCCAAAATCCAAATAAGCATTGATAGAAATGAACCCACAATACCTACGGCAGCAAGAGATTCCACACTATTTTCAGATATATTACCTACTACAGCCGCATCTGTACTGGACAGCACGGGCTCTGCAATTCCTGCTATTATTGCGGGGATCGCAAGTTGCTGTATCCGCTTAAAGGAGATGTCTATATTAGAGTTCAGAGATACTATATTTTGGCGATGCAAATGTACTACAACAGGGGCGAGCTCTATGTTTTTATGTTATATAAGATCGCTTTCATTGCTAGTAATAATTTTCTCATAGCAGTAAAATGGATATTCACTTTGATTAGGGAAATAGATATCCCCTAATTTCTGATACCCCCGAGATTCATAAAACTTCTGATTACGTTTATTTTGAGAAAAAGTATCAAGACGGATGGAGGGTGCTTTTTTCGCTTTCGCGAAAGCGAGTACATAATCCATTAATTCTCTAGCAATTCCTTTTTGTTGATGCTCTGGGTGTACGGCTAGCCTATGGATGTATAAGTTATTATGAGACGGGGTGAGCCATTTGACTTTCTGATAAACACTATCCATATATGATGAAATAACGATGGTCGCAATGATTTTGTTATTCCTTTTAAACAACAATAACTCCTTACGTTCTATATCATTTTTGAAGGCTTTAGAAGAAGGATAGCTGTCATTCCACTGAAAGATGTTTCTAGCCATCATCTCATGAGCACAGGCTTTTGTAAGCGATAAGATTTCAGGTAATTCAGAATGCTTTGCGGTGACGATCACAGATTTAAAGGGTATTTTTGTTTAAGATTTAAAAATACAACTTCATCATGAAAAACATTTTGGTTCCAATAGGCTCATCGGCTAGCTCGTTAAATACTTTGCAATATGCTATTGACCTCGCAGAAACAATGGACGCAAACGTCTATGTAATCTCTGTTTTTCAAGAGCTTTCTAAAGTAGGCGGTCTCTCAAAAGTAAATGCGATACTAAAGGAGGAGTCAGAAAAAAGTTTAGCTAAAGTATTATCTAATGTCAATCATAAGACCGTTTCTGTAATTGCTCACCCAATCAAAGGAGGCATCGTTGAGGGTGTAGAACGATTTAATAAACATGTGCCGGTTGATTTGATGGTACTTTCGCCAAGGAGTAATTCTGTACGAGATGAGGTATACCTAGGGAATACTACAGGGAGACTTATAAAGGAGACAAATATTGCAGCGCTAGTAGTACCAGAAAACGAAATTTTTAAGAATCCTTCTCAACTATTAATGGCTTTTAAGAATGGTAATTTTGACAAAAAACGTCCGTTAGCGCCACTACGTAAATTTCAGAAGAATTTTGGCACAGAAATACATTTACTGCACGTAGAAACACCAGATAGCACGGATGATATGCTCCACCTTTCTGATGACTTAAACGCTATGAAATCATCTTATAAAAAAAGCGCTAATGCTACGACCTATCAAGGTGTTTTAGAGCACTTCCAAGCGGTCAATCCAGATATTGTTTGTGTGGTGAGAAGAAAACGAGGTTTTTTTAAAAAACTATGGGAGAAAAATGTCGTCCTAAAAAAAGAATTTTTCACCACAAAACCACTTCTCGTGCTCAGTGTGCAAGATTAAATTTTAAAAAGATTATTTTTGACACTTAATTAAAGGGGGGATTAGCTCATTTGGCTAGAGCGCTTGCCTGGCAGGCAAGAGGTGACCGGTTCGAATCCGGTATTCTCCACAGATTTTTGAGAAAGTACGCTTTCGCGAAAGCGTGCCACAACAATTTATATTCTTTCTTGAAAGGGTATCTCTGGATTAAGAATTTCACTCACAAGTTGTTTTAAAACGTTTTCAAAATGACTCAATGTATCTTCTGTAATTTGTTCATCTTGACCAAACATAAAGGGTAAATAACCTGATTGCAAATTTTTGAAGGATATGATCCCAGCACTTACAGGAAGGGATAGTGATTTTTTCTTGTATAGCATATAAGAATACATCAATACTTGAAATGCTTTTTCTGCTTTACCTTCAGGTTGTAACAAATCTTGCCAATCTCTAATTTTAAGTTGGGGTTGAGTTACTTTCCCAGTTTTGTAGTCTATAATGTTGATAGAGCCATTACGCTCTTCTACAAGGTCTACCTTACCTCTTAGATAGATAGTACCAGAAAGTGGGATAGCAAATAAATTTTCTTCGATGGATTTTATATAAACAACATCCCCCTTTTGTAAATTCCTTAATTCGCGTTTGAGATAATTTTCAATAAAGCGGCATACAATGTTATAGATAATTAAATTTTTACCCTCACCAATGTGGGTATTACCATATTCTTTCTTGAACTGGTTTTGAACCTCAATCAGATAGTTTGCAAGTAAGCCTTTTACAGCTTTTTCAGTTAACTGGTGTCCTACGTAAGGTGTGTAAAGAACCTCTAATACGTTGTGTACAATAGTGCCCATAGTATTTGCAGCCACAGTTTCCTCTACAAGATCGCTTTCATTCACCCCTAGAATATAACGTTCATAAAAAAGTATAGGATTTCTTAGATAGGTAGATAGAGCAGAGGGTGACACGCCTTTTTTGAATAGAGAATTTATCTTTGCAATAATATTTGGAGTCTTCTGAATGGTTAAATGTTTTTGCTCTATTTTTAAACTAGGTGGCGCGACAACATATTTTTTTATAGTGTGAATTTGCTCGCGTTCGAGTTGCTTTATAAAGCGGCTTGGTTCTGAACTCCCTATTCCTTTACTTTCGGTAGTGTAAATTAGACTTATGTGTTTAGATCGATGTAATGTATGATAGAAGTGATAGGCATAGATGGCATCCTTTTCTTTGTATGTGGGTAGCTTGTAATATCTTTTTATGTCATACGGAATATAGGAATTCTGGCTTTTTCCAGATGGAAGTACACCTTCATTAACGGAAGTTAGTATGACTCGCTCATAATCTAAAACCCTAGATTCTAGTACTCCCATTATTTGTAATCCTGTATCTGGGTCACCCGTAAGATCCACAGTTTCAAGAGAAAGAATTTCTCTATAAAAATATATGAATGTAGTAATATCTTCTATGAAAGTAGACGTTGTAATAATAGCTTCTAGTTTATGAAACGCTTTATAAAAGCCAAAAATATATTCTAGCTGTAAAGATTGTCTCTTGTTGTAGATATTCTTGAGCTCATGTATAATGTTCAAAATGTTTTGTACCGCAACTGTTGGGTCACCTTTCCAGGGAAGGAATAAAAGCTTTAAAACATCTAAAGTTATTTTATCTGGTCTATTCGTTATATCTTCAAAAGGAATGAAAATTTTATTTTCTTTGATTATTTCATCTTTAAGATCTTTATACTGATCTCCTAATAATTCACAACAAAGAGGCTGTTCGATAAAGGAAAGTATGTTTTTGTAATAATAACCGCGCTTTGCTTCGCTTTTTTTCATTTCTATAAGGTGCTCAAAAAAAGAAGCAGTTGGCGTTTTATTTAATGGAACGCCCATCGTAATATTTACTTTTGTAATACTTAGCGGCAACGAGTTTAGAATAGGAAGAAGTAAAGATTCATCACCTAAGATGACCGCCGTTTTAGATATCTCCTCATTTGATGCATTTGCGAGTAATGCACCTACAGTTTTTGCCTGTTGAATATTTTGTGAAACAGAAAAAGCCTCAATATTTTTTGATACTGTATAGTTATTTGAGATCCAATTAAAAGCGTGTTCCTTATAATAAGGCCATAGGTCTTTAAAATTCCTAATAAAAACTCCAGCCTCATGAGATGTATCACCTACAAAAGTCTTTTCTGAGTCCCAATAGATCATATTAATCTCTTTTGAAAGCAGTGATTGTATAATCTTTTGTTCTGAAGCGTTAAGAGCATTAAACCCAAGAAAAACGTGTCTAATAGTACTTGTAGAGGTCATATAGTGTTCAATATTTTGAACTGCTTGACGGTATAAATACCCTTGATGAATAGATTTTTTATCTAAGCATTTTACTATGAATACTTCATAGATCTTTATTAAACTATTCCAAAAATCAAGATAATTAACGACTAGGGAATTAGTAGAATTTGACCAATGATCATTAATATTTTTAAAATCCTTTAGGTGGTTAAAAATTTGATGATGATCTAACAAGTAGCGATCAATTTCGTTAAAATCACTTAATATGGGTTGTGCCCATGTAGAAAATATTTGAAACGAGACTGGTTCTAAAACAACCTCTCTGTAACTTTCATATAATCTAAAGGTAAGATCAATTGTACTCCCTACAGTTAGTCCAGAAATGTGTTCTATGAATTCTTCAATGGAGAATATTTGTGGTGCAAATCTTGTTTTAGTACTTCTGGAAGCTATTTTTTTTCTAATAAATCCACCAGCACGTCTACTAGGAGAAATGAAAATTGTATTAGAATCACTAAAATTTTGTTCTTCACTAAGAACTGTATCTATAAAAGTTTGCATACCCTAAAATAAAAAACGCCTCGCAATTGCGAGGCGTTTTCTAAGAATTAAAAAAATCTTATTTCTTATTTATCTAGTATAGATAATACTACACGTCTGTTCTCTTGACGTCCAGCAGCAGTATTGTTAGTAGCGATTGGCTTTTCTTCACCAAATCCTTTAGACTCTAAACGAGTTGCAGGAATTCCTTTACCTGTAAGGTAAGTTCTTACTGACGCAGCTCTTTCGTTAGAAAGTTTTTTGTTGTAAGAATCAGATCCTCTACTATCTGTGTGACCTTCAATAAGGAAACGAGTGTTAGGGTATTCCATCATTACTGATGCTACTCTATCAAGAGTTTCAAAAGACTCTTTACGTAAAGTTGCTTTATTGTAATCAAATAATACATTTTTAAAGTCAGTATTTAACTGAGCAAGAACCTCAACTGAAACTTCAGGACATCCATTGTTTGCTACAGTTCCAACAACATCTGGACATTCGTCATCTTTGTCAAGGACACCATCACCGTCTCTATCAGCATAAGGACAACCGTTGTTTTCACGTGGACCAGCCTCGTTAGGACACTCATCGTCAGAATCTTTGATTCCGTCACCATCAGCATCTGGACATCCTCCAAGAGCAGCAATTCCAGCTACAGTAGGACAAGCATCTTTTGGATCAGGGATTCCATCACCGTCAGTATCAGGACAACCATCAAATTCAGCTAAACCAAATACAGTAGGACAAGCATCTTTAGAATCTTGGATTCCGTCACCGTCAGTATCAGGACATCCATTAAATTCTGGAAGACCAGCTACTTCAGGACACTCATCATCTCTATCGTAAATTCCATCTCCGTCAGTATCTTTTCCACCGAAAGCAATACCTAAAGAAGCAACGTGTTGAAAGTGCTTTCTAGAGTCAGTTCTAAAATTATGCTTATACTTAGATTGAAGACCTAGGTTGAAGTTTTCTGAAAACCAGATTTTTACACCAGCAGCAGCATTTGCAGTTGGATCACCTACTACATCAGCATTAAGGTTTTCGAACCAAGTGTAACCCCCACCAAGATAAAGGCTAGGATCAAACCATCCACCTTCTCCATTGATTAAATCTCTAAGGCTATAACCTATTTCTGCATCAGCAGCATAGTATTGTAAGTCATTAACCCTTTGGTCACCTCTCTGCTCAATTCTGTTAAGAGATCCAGATACACCTACTACTAAGCCATTCCCTACATAACGAGATACGTTAAGGTAAGAAACAGATGGAAGGATATTCCAGTGATCTTCAACATTGTAAAATTCATTTGGAAAATCATCACTTATCATTCCTCCAGGAATGGCATACGCTGGTTCTCCGGTTGGGTATGTGTCTACGGCGTTAACTCCGACAGATACACTCCAAGGGTTGTTTTCGTCTTGTGCATTCACAGATCCTACAGCAAGAATCAAAAGTGAAGCAACTAAAAATCTGCTAAAATGTTTCATTGTTTAGTCTTTAATTTTAAGTGTTAATTAAGAACAAAAGTAAGTTGTTAAAATTAACCAGCAAAGACAAAAACCCTAAAATTTTCCAAAAACCGCATCATTACTGCTACTAAAGAGAATTTATATCACTTTTAATGAGGTGCCTACCTTGATAAACGCCTTTATAGCCTTGTCAAGATGACTTTTTGTGTGCGCCGCACTCAACTGAACTCTTATTCTTGCTTTTCCTTTAGGAACCACAGGGAAGAAAAATCCTATTACGTAAATCCCCTCCTTGAGTAGTGCATCGGCCATATTTTGAGATAACTGAGCATCGTACAGCATAACTGGAACAATTGCAGAGTCTCCATCTATAATATCAAAACCAGCATTTTTCATACCTTCTTTAAAGTATGCGGTGTTACTGGCTAATTTATCTCTTAGAGAGGTGTCATTCTCTAGCATTTCAAACACTTTAATAGAAGCTCCAACAATTGCAGGGGCTAGCGAATTGGAAAACAAGTAGGGTCTACTGCGCTGTCTCAATAGTTCAATCACTTCTTTTTTAGCTGTAGTATATCCACCCATAGCTCCGCCTAGAGCTTTACCTAAGGTTCCAGTAATAATATCTATTCTACCTAAGACCCCTTTTTCCTCTAAAGTTCCTCGACCAGTAGCACCTATAAATCCTGTAGCATGGCATTCATCTATCATAACGAGAGCGTCATAGGCATCTGCCAGGTCACAGATTTTGTCTAAGGGAGCAAGCAATCCGTCCATAGAAAAAACACCATCTGTAACAATGATTTTATGACGAGCTCCATTTGCTACTGCTTGTTTAAGTTGTTCTTCAAGGTCTACCATATCATTATTTGCATAACGATATCTTGCAGCTTTACAAAGCCTTACACCATCTATAATAGAAGCATGGTTGAGAGAGTCAGAAATAATTGCATCCTCTGCACCAAGGAGAGGTTCAAACACACCGCCATTCGCATCAAAAGCAGCTGCATATAGTATGGTGTCTTCCGTGCCATAAAAATCGGCGATTTTTTGTTCAAGTTCTTTGTGGATATCTTGTGTTCCGCAAATAAACCTTACAGAACTCATCCCAAATCCATGAGTGTCCATGGTATCTTTTGCAGCTTGTATTACATCTGGGTGTGATGATAAACCCAAGTAATTATTAGCACAAAAATTAATTACTTCTTCACCAGTAGCTATTTTAATGACTGCATCTTGCGGTGATGTGATAATTCGTTCGCTTTTATACAAACCAGCTTCCTTAATTTCAGAAAGTTCTTTTTCTAAATATTCCTTAATAGAACCGTACATATTTTAAATTTTTATAAAGGTATCAAACTGTAATAACTTCTACTTTGCTATTTATGTAAACTAAGAGATTTTTCTCCACTTGATATCCCATTTCTTTAAGTAGTGAATTGTAAGTAGAAATTTGAGAGAAATGAGAGGGACTATGTTCCCCGGTTTTATAGTCGATGATGGTTGTGTGTCCATCTGGAGTAGTCTCAATTCTATCAGGAATATAAAAGGCCCCATCGCTAGAGAGAATAGCTCGCTCTGTAATTACTTCATTTTCTGCCTTGAAATAATTTTGCAAAGCAGGATGCTCCGTAATAGAGTGTATCCTATTTTCGATAGTTTCTTTTTCGGAAAAAGATATGATGCCACTTTGCTGGGCATCATGTAAAACAGAAGAAATATCGTCCTTACTTTTTATCTCTGCCATAAGCTTATGAATAAGATTCCCATAATTTATAGCATTTTGCTTAGTTTCATCCCACAAAAATGATGCTTGTGTCGCTATTTGAATTCCTAAATCCTCTTTCGAACTACTTATAAAGGGTAGAGAATATATCAAATCTTCAGTTTTAAAGGTCTGAATTTCTATTTTATCTGGTATTCCAAAGGTGTAGACCGTTTGTTGCACATTCCATAAGTGATTTGTTTTTAGAAAGTCTATAAAAAGATCTGTCAGTGTGGAAATGTTTTTTACGCTTTCGCGAAAGCGTGACACCACATATAACCTTTTTACGGCACGGGTGAGTGCTACATAAAGTACATTGAGAGCATCGAACTGCTGCTCACTGTGTTTTTTGTCAAAGAGACTCTTTCCTAATTTTCCAAAATCTGACATTCTGCTAGAATGAGGCATCATGAGTAAAGGAAACTCCGTTAGTTCATTATCTGTTTCTAATGGATACCATTGGTGCTCACCTTGTGTACGATAGATGCTTGTATCTGCATAAGGATAGATTACAATAGGAAATTCCAAACCTTTTGATTTATGAATGCTCATTATTTGGACAGCATCATTTTGTGATGGGGCTACAATAGCTGCTTTTTCCTTTTTATCTTCATAATAATCTAAAAATCCAATCATACCACCATCAGATTTTTGGATATAATCAAATACTAAATCTAAATATGCTAGTACATACGCATCTCCTTTTTTTTGTAATCCAAAGCGTTGTATAATATATTCAACACTTTCATATAAGGTAAGATTTTGTAGTTGCTCTACGTTAATGAAAATATCATATTGATTTAAATGAACCAGCATATGTTCCATAGACATATCTAGTAACTCAACATAAAATGCGTGCGCCTCATTAATTTGTAAATAATCTGATAAAAAGTACAAAACAGGAATTCTCTTTTCTTTTTGGTCTTGATAAACCATCATAGTGAGAAAACTGTGGATAAACTTCACCACAGGAGAATTGTTTACGAGCAAACTTTCTGATGAAACAATGGAAATTCCCTCGTTTTCAAGAAATTGGGCAATTGTAATACCATGACTATTATTACGGGTAAGCACACATATATCACTTAATGAATACCCGTCTTCACTAACTGCATTTATGACGTCTAAAACTTTCTTTGGATATAAAATGTCTGCCTCGGCACGATCTGTATAGTCAACAAACTCAATGGATACATAACCTCCATTTCGATGATTAGTTTTTTGGTTATTACCTGTATCGTAAATGGTTCTATATTGATTTTTTTCAAAATGCGAGGAAACATATGTAAAAAACTGATTGTTGAATTTTATGATCTCTGCGTGACTTCTATAATTTGTTGTGAGTAAATCAGATTTTGCGGGTATGGAGAATGGAGTAGTACCCGTGCTTAGATTAATAAATTGCTCTGCCTCGCCTCCACGCCAACGATAAATGGCCTGTTTAGGATCGCCTACGAGAAGCAAGGTATTTTCAATACTATCCTCAGGCAACGTGCTTAGTGAATTTTCAATTAAAGGAATTAAATTATTCCACTGCAAAAGCGAAGTATCTTGAAATTCATCAATAAAGAAGTTTGTATAACGCTCACCTAGTCTTTCATAAATAAAGGCAGCGGGCTGATCTCTTAGGGAAGACGCAATGAGCTTGTTAAAATCTGATATAAGTAATATATTTTCTTCTTCTTTTATAAGATCTAGCTCATTTTTTATTAAGTGTAAAACAGATAAAGGGATTAGTCTAGATTTAAATGCTTGAAGTAGTAGTAGTCTTTCAGAAATTGATTTAAGTTTAAAAAAAGTATCTATAAAAACTGTTTGATTTTCATCAATTATAGACTTGATGTTTTCTTTTTGAGATTTTGCATAAAATGGTTCGTTTCCTATATTGTCTTTGTAAGCAGAACCAGTAAAAGAAAGTTGTTTTTTCCCAGCAGAAATATCTGATATAAATTTATAGTAATACCCTCCTTTAAAACTTTTTTGGTCTAAACCCAATGCATGTATCAACTCTAGAAGTTCTGTCGCAATTTTTTGTAAAGACGCGGTATGGAATTTAATTTTAGCGGTTAATTTTTCTGAAAGCGCTACAAAATCATGAAGTGATTTATTTTTTAAAGAGTCTATTGCTTTGATGTCATTTTCATTATGTAATAACTTTGCTATATCGTTGAGGTCTCTTGTAATATCCCAACTTTTATCATCGTCCGCTTTTTCAATAGCAAAATTTATTAAAACCTTTGTGATTTCTTTATCAGAGCCTACTTTTGCGATGAGCGCGTCAACAGCTTGAGCATTAAGTGCCTGCTGATCCAATGAAACGTCAAAACTTCCAGAAATACCCAAATCTTTAGCAAAAGTCCTAATAATTCTATGTGTGAACGTATCAATAGTAACAATGTCAAAGGCAGAATAATTGTGTAATATTTCATCTAAGACGTTGGCAGATTTTTTTACTATGATTTCTAAAGATAGACCTGTTGATGCTATGAGATCATCTAACATTACGGGCTTAGCTAACCCTTCTTTATAATCACTCAGCGCTGCAAGAGTATCTAATACTCTTTCTTTCATCTCAGATACCGCTTTATTTGTAAAGGTAATAGCCAGCAACTTCCTAAATTTTGTTGAATCTCTACTCTTCAACAATACAGTAATGTATTCTTTCACAAGACTATAGGTTTTTCCAGAACCAGCAGAAGCATTAAGAATTTTAAAAGAATTTTGTTGAGTCATTTTACTAAGATAAAAAATGATTATATAAAAGGTTAGTGCTTTAGGCCGCTCAATTTATTTACTTAATATAAGAATTCTATAACATTGTGTGCTAAAGACATTGCTTAACTTTGTTGTAATTACAAACAATGTCTAACTTAAAAACAAGAAAAAGATGTCTTTTACTTTACCAGAATTACCATATGCAAAGGATGCGCTAGCACCAAATATTGATGCAAAAACAATGGAAATCCATCATGGAAAGCACCATGCAGGTTACACTACTAAATTAAATAATGCAATTGAAGGAACTGACTTAGAAGGAAAGACTATTGAAAATATTTTGATCAACCTTGACATGTCAAATTCTGCCGTGCGGAATAATGGGGGTGGGTTTTATAACCATAAACTGTTTTGGGAAATAATGTCTCCTACTGGAGGAGGAGAGCCTAAGGGTGAATTAGCAGAAGCTATTAATGATGCTTATGGAAATTTTGAGTCTTTCAAAGAAAAATTTTCAAATGCAGCTGGAGGTCAATTTGGATCTGGATGGGCATGGTTATGTGTTCATGAAGGAGGAAAAGTTGAGGTGTGCTCAACACCAAATCAAGATAACCCTTTGATGCCTAAAGTAGGTTGTGGAGGTTTTCCAATTTTAGGGTTAGATGTATGGGAACATGCCTATTACCTAAATTATCAAAATAGAAGACCAGATTACGTGAATGCTTTTTTCAATGTAATCAACTGGGAAAAAGTATCGTCTTTATACGCTCAAAATAAATAATTAATATTTATTAATTGTTTAGTGTTAGCCCACATCAACTTTGATGTGGGTTTTTTAGTACACGATAAAAATTGAATACATTATTAGAAATTTAAGATTGATGAGAACGTGCGTACGTTATTTAATAAAATGTCAATAAACTGTGTTCTATTCTATTCTATACTATTAAATATACCCTATGTTATATAAGACTGAATAATTGAAGAAAATTAGGAGTATAACTTTTGCAAATAAAAAAAGGTGGAAAGATCCACCTTTTTTTGCCCCAAATCTACCATGAACTTAACCTACTTATGCTATGGTTTTGCTAATATACGAGAGATTTTACAAGTTTTAGATGGTGTTTAGACCAAAAACTCTTTTTTTAGATGAAATGCACAAAAAGCCTTGAATTTGTGATTTCCTTAAGAGTATTTCTAATAGGCACGTGCGTTATTTCCTTCCACAAAATTTATGAAAGCCTTGTTAACTACTCTATGACCACCATCTGTAGGATAGTCGCCTGTAAAATACCAATCGCCAAGATTTTTAGGACATGCCTTGTGTAAATTTTCAACGGTTTGGTAGATAATTTCTACTTCTGTCTTAACAGAGGCATCAGTTAGTAATTCTGCAATTTTTTTAGAAATCTCTTTTTGTGTAAAGGGAGCATAAATTTCTTTCACATAATTTACCACATCTCGATCCTCAAAAGTTTCCTGAGATTTACATTTATGATAAACCTCATCTATTAATTTCTCTCTATTAGTATCCTTGAGTAAGTCTATTGCTGCTCTAAAAGCGATGAAATCTTCAAGCTTCGCCATATCAATTCCATAACAATCGGGATACCTGATTTGTGGGGCAGAAGAAACTACAATTATTTTTTTAGGGTTAAGTCTAGCCATCATTTTAATGATACTCTTCTTTAAGGTAGTTCCACGTACAATGCTGTCGTCTATGATAACGAGTTTATCCTCAGGCTTGATAACTCCATAGGTGACATCATAAACGTGGGCTACTAAGTCATCTCGACTACTATCTTCAGTAATAAAGGTTCTAAGCTTAGCGTCTTTAATAGCGATTTTCTCTGTACGTAACCTTCTAGATAAAATGTTTTCTATTGATTCTTTGTCAAGATGATCCTTATTAGCTAGTATCTCCTCTCCCTTTTGACGGTTGAGCTCATCTTGAGCAGCTTCGACCATTCCGTAAAATGAAGTCTCTGCTGTGTTTGGGATAAAAGAGAACACTGAGTTTTTTGTGTCGTAATCAATACTTTTGAGAACTTCCGGCATCAGAAGCCTTCCTAACATTTTACGCTCTTTATAAATCTCGGCGTCAGATCCTCTGGAGAAATAAATACGCTCAAAAGAGCACGCCTTTCGCGTAAGCGGAGTAATAATTTGTTGTATGGAAAGTTCTCCACTTTTTTTAATAATTACAGCCGCACCAGGATCAAGTTCTTTTACTTTATCAAAAGGAACATTAAAAGCAGTCTGTATTACTGGTCGCTCACTTGCTACTACAGCAACCTCATCATCTTCATAATAATAGGCTGGACGAATACCTGCAGGGTCACGAAGTACAAATGCATCACCATGACCTAATAAGCCAGCCATGGCATACCCACCATCCCAATCTTTTGAGGCGCGTTTTAATATTTTGGCCACCTTAAGACGTTCTGCAATCTTAGGAGATGCCTGCTGTTTATTAAAACCTTCTTTTTTGAGTTTTTTATAAAGTTTTGAAACTTCATCATCTAAAAAGTGACCTATTTTCTCCATCACGGTAATGGTATCTGCACGCTCTTTAGGATGCTGGCCAAGCGAAACTAATTTTTCAAATAGCTGAGATACATTGGTCATGTTAAAGTTACCTGCAACGATAAGATTACGATGCATCCAGTTATTTTGACGTAAAAAAGGGTGCACACTTTCTACGCTATTTTTGCCAAAGGTTCCGTAGCGTACATGGCCTAATAATAGCTCTCCTATATAAGGAACATTGCTCTTTTGCCAAGCAACATCATCTTTCTTTTCTGGGTGAGCCGTCATAATATCATTAATACGATTATTAATCTCTGCAAAAATATCTTGAATAGGTTGTTGAGCTGTAGATCGCTGTCTAGAAATATAACGTTCACCAGGAGCCACATCTAATTTAATACTTGCAAATCCAGCTCCGTCTTGACCACGGTTATGCTGCTTTTCCATCATGAGGTACATTTTGTTTACCCCATAAAATGCAGTGCCATATTTATCTTTATAAAATTGAAGTGGCTTTTTAAGGCGTATTACAGCAATTCCACATTCGTGTTTGATAGCGTCACTCATAATGTATATAAAACAAAAGCGCTCCAATAATGGAGCGCAGGTTTAATTGTTAATTTGTATGTCAAATTGCACAAGCTGTTTAAACTGATGCAGTCTTTTATTTATTTCTTCTCGTGTTACAGATTGCAAACGCTCTGTTCCAAATTTTTCCACGGTAAAGGAGGCGAGGCAAGAACCGTAAATCAACGCCGTTTTCAAGGTCTCAAAAGATGTGTCTCCTGCCTGAGCAATATATCCAGCAAATCCTCCAGCAAATGTATCTCCAGCTCCAGTTGGATCAAAAACCTCTGCTAGTGGTAAGGCAGGAGCAAAAAACACGTTGTTTCCTTCAAAAAGTAAGGCGCCATGCTCTCCTTTTTTAATAACCACATACTTAGGTCCCATCTCGTGAATCACCTTTGCGGCAGTTACTAATGAATATTCACCACTTAATTGTCTAGCCTCTTCATCATTTATAGTAATGACGTCAACTTTTTTAAGTGTTTCCTTAAGTTCATCAAGTGCAATGTCCATCCAGAAATTCATGGTATCAAGAATGACAAGCTTAGGCTTTTTTGCCATTTGCTCAATAACACTTAGTTGTACTTGCGGCTGCAAGTTACCTAGCATTACAATCTCAGCATCGGTATAAGAAGCAGGAACTTTAGGATTAAAATTCTCTAGGGTGTTAAGTTCTGTAATTAAGGTATCTCGTGTATTCATATCATTATGATATTTACCACTCCAGAAAAAGGTTTTTCCACCAGAAATTATTTCTAGCCCATCTATATTTATATCACGGTCTTTTAATAAAGACAAGTATGCATCTGGAAAATCTTCACCTACCACAGAAACGATAGCTGGATCAACATTATTTAATTTTGACGCCGCCATACCAATGTAAGTAGCCGCCCCACCAAGAATTTTGTCCGTTTTACCAAAAGGTGTTTCAATCGCATCAAATGCGCAGGTTCCCACAATAACCAATTTACTCATCTAAAAATTTTTTGCAAATATACGATTTTGAATGTTTGAGAAGTGAATTTTGAAAGGCTCGCTTTCGCGAAAAATTAGACTTCAATATCAAAATAGAGATCCGATAATACTTTTAATAGCATTCCAGTTTTCAACCATAGCCAATCCTATTATAAAGCCAGTAGCCAACCCGTAAATCCTTCTTTTTTCTAATTTCATGATATAATTATTTCCTCCCAAAACCTGCTAATAACCTTTTTGCTTTTGAAGACGTGATATTTTGAGAGTTTCGCATAGATTTAGTCATTAAAAATACTATTTAATTCGTCAGGAGAATAGAAGCGAGCCTCTATTTCAAAAAAGTTACCTCTACTAGATTCATTTGTTAATTTTTCAAACTGATATAGCCCGGCTATTATTGGTGCGTGTACGTCCCAATATACTAACTCATCCAGCTTTTTAAATAATAGAGAGTTTGATTTTAAACCATACAGCTGTTTGTTAAAATATTGAGTAATAAAGTTAAAATCATTGTATTGATATACGTGAATAAACTCGTGAGCGAGAGTTTGAGCATCATTTAGAATTGAGCTTTCAATTATAATAGCCTGACCTATTGCCTTTGCCCTTGCCTGATTTATATTTTTAGTGCTAAAAATAATTTCTCCAGAGCGTAGAATTGACCCCCACTCTAGCTTTTTATTAATTGCAGTTCCCAAAGTTAATCCTAAGGAAACCAATAAGATTCTATAATTAACTTTGAATCTTTCTTTTGTATGAAACTCAATACGATTAAAGCCTATATTTATATACCACACTTCCCCAAAATCTCTATTTCTTGCCGCATTTTCTATAATAGATACACCTGCTGCATTTACAAGCTTAGCACCCCAATTATATTCTATATGTTTTGTTTTTGGAATTTCTGAGACAATTTTTTTGCTGCCATAAATAAGTGCACCCCCTATACTACCTTGCCATAATCCTTTTAGAAAAACTTTTCCTGACTTTTCATTTTCTTTCTTATTAATAACAGCACCAATAGCACTCCCAAAAGAGCCTAAGCCAATGTTATATGCTGCGTTTTCAAAATCGCTGTTTTGAGAATGACTCGTAATGGTAAATAGAATTATTAAAATTAAAAGATACTTTATCATCGTAGTTTGAAATATTACTTCCTCCCAAAATCTGCAGGTATCTCTCCCCAAGCTTTGGTTTCCCATTTTACGATGGTGGTTGTGTAGGTGTTGTTTTTAAGCCAAAGTTCTGCGCGTTGTATGAGTTCAAAAACATCTTGGTTTTTAGAACTTTTTTTAAGATTTGTCTTACAATGCTTTTTCTTCACCCAGCCTATGGCAATACGAGAGTCAGAATAAATGAGTCGGTCACTTTCTATTTTTTTTAAATACGCAAGCCCGTGCACAAGCGCTAGAAACTCTCCTATATTATTTGTCCCTTGTTGAAAAGGGCCCTGATGAAAAAGTTGTTTTACCGTCTGCGTATCTACTCCACGGTATTCCATTTTGCCTGGGTTTCCAGAACTTGCCGCATCTACCGCGATAGAGTAAAGGTTAGGAAAACCGTACTTTTCTTTTTCTGCAGCAGAGAGCGTTTTTTTCTTTGATGCGGTTCCTTTAAAATCGTTGTACTCACCGTTGTAAGCTTGTTTTGCTTTTGCAAACGTTTCAAAGCTTTTATATTTTGCACCTGCATACCCATCGATCATTGCTTTGCAATCTTTCCAAGATTCGTAGATGCCGGGTTTCTTGCCTTCCCAAACCACATAAAATTTTTGCTTCTTTGCCATGATGCTATTTTGATAAAAATTGAGCGATTACCTCTGGAAAATGAAGCGCTTCTAAGTTTTGCACTTTTTCAGCAATTTTCTCGGGAGTGTCTTGTGGCAGTACTTCTACTTTAGCTTGAAATAAGAAATCTCCCTTGTCATATTCTGGGGTTACCTTATGTATGGTAATACCTGTATATGTTTTTTGAGATGGGTTTTTGAGGTATTCCGCTTTCGCGAAAGCGTATACCGCCTTATGAACATGCATGCCGTACATGCCTTTTCCGCCAAAATTGGGCAACAATGCTGGATGTACATTAATTATTTTTTCTGGAAAGGCAGAAATTATTTTTTCTGGAAACAACCATAAAAATCCAGCAAGTACTATAATGTCTGGTTGTGTTGCTTTGAGAATATTTAAAACGTCATCCTGTGTATAAAAGGCATTCTTATTAAAAGAAATGGCGCTGGTGTGTAAATGTGTAGCTTTTTCTAATACTTTGGCACGCGGGTTGTTACAGAGTACTTGCACGACTTGTGCATCCGTACGATCCTGGAAAAACGCTATAATACGCTGGGCATTTGTACCGTTACCCGAGGCAAAAATCACAATTTTTTTCATGAGTTAAAAAATGTTGATTGTGCAAAACAATGAATTATTAGTAACATTTTGAGGGTTTTTTAGGATTAACTTATTTTAGAATTACGTAAATTACCTTCACATTTTTGAGTTGCAAACTTGTTTAACGGTAAAGTTTGTTATTTTTGCGACTTAAATCAAAATTTAAATTAGAAAATTATGTCAGACATTGCATCAAGAGTAAAAGCGATAATCGTAGATAAATTAGGAGTAGACGAAAACGAAGTTGTAACAGAAGCAAGCTTCACAAACGACTTAGGCGCTGATTCACTAGACACAGTGGAACTCATTATGGAGTTTGAAAAGGAATTTGATATTCAAATCCCAGACGATCAAGCAGAAAATATTGCGACCGTAGGTCAAGCAGTTTCTTATATAGAAGACGCAAAATAAGTCTTAACTTATGGAGTTAAAGCGAGTAGTAGTTACCGGACTTGGTGCACTTACCCCAATAGGAAATAATATTCAGGATTACTGGGAAGGACTTTCTACAGGAAAAAGTGGGTGTGCGTCCATCACATATTTTGATGCAGAAAAGTTTAAAACGAAGTTTGCTTGCGAAATAAAGGACTTTGATCCTTTACAGCATTTTGACCGTAAGGAGACCCGAAAACTAGACAAGTTTGCCCAGTATGCATTAGTAAGTAGTGATGAAGCTATTAAAGACGCAGGGATTAATCTTGACACCGTAGACAAATTTCGCGTAGGCGTTATATGGGGTGCTGGTATAGGTGGTATAGAGACGTTTCAAAATGAAGTAATAAATTTTTGTGAAGGGGATGGAACACCACGTTTCAACCCCTTTTTTATCCCAAAAATGATTGCAGATATTGCACCTGGTAATATCTCTATTAAGCACGGATTTATGGGGCCTAACTACACTACAGTCTCTGCCTGTGCATCCTCTGCAAATGCGATGATAGACGCACTTAATTATATTAGACTGGGACAGTGTGATATTATTGTTACAGGAGGAAGTGAAGCTGCGGTAACCCAAGCGGGTGTAGGCGGTTTTAACGCAATGCACGCCCTTTCTACCCGTAATGATGATGCTGCTAGTGCATCAAGACCTTTTGATGCAACCAGAGATGGATTTGTTTTAGGAGAAGGCGCTGGAGCATTAATCTTAGAAGAGTATGAGCATGCAAAAGCACGTGGCGCAAAAATCTATGCAGAAGTTGTAGGTGGAGGAATGTCTAGTGATGCTTATCACATGACAGCTCCCCATCCAGACGGAATAGGGGTAGAGCGAGTAATGCTTAATTGCTTGAGAGATGCTGGCTTAAAACCAGAAGATGTAGATCATATTAATACGCACGGTACTTCTACACCACTAGGTGATGTGGCAGAACTTAAAGCTATTTCTAAAGTTTTTGGAAAACATGCTACAGATATTAATATTAATTCTACAAAATCTATGACCGGACATTTATTAGGTGCAGCTGGAGCAGTAGAGTCTATTGCAGCAATTCTTGCTATGCAACATAGCCTAGTACCTCCTACTATTAATCACACCACAGTAGATGATAATATAGATCCTTCTTTTAATCTTACACTCAATAAGGCACAAAAGAAAGAAATCAACGTTGCGATGAGTAATACCTTTGGTTTTGGCGGTCACAATGCATGTGTATTATTCAAAAAGCTCGAGGCTTAATAAGTAATGAGTACGTTTAAAAAAATATTTAACTCTCGTCAAGACAAAGACGGGAGTTTTTTTATGCGTATGCATTCCATCTTAGGATTCAAACCTAAGGAGATTAGTTACTACCAGAAGGCGTTTACTCACCGTTCTCTTGCTTTAAAGAAAGAAGACGGAAACCCTCTTAATTATGAGCGATTAGAATTTCTAGGCGATGCTATGTTAGGGTCTGTAATTGCCGCACACTTGTTTGAAGTGGTGCAGGGGGGTAACGAGGGCTACCTTACAAAGATGAGATCAAAAGTGGTAAGCAGGAAGCATCTTAATGAATTAGGGAGAGATCTTAATTTAATTCGTTACGTAAGGGCAAATATTCCAACAGATAACTTTGGAGTTAATATACATGGAAATCTTTTTGAGGCTCTAATAGGTGCTATCTACTTAGATAGAGGGTATCACTATTGCGAAAAATTTATCAATAAGCGAGTTATTGAACCCTATGTGGATATTGAAAAATTAGAAGGCCGTATTATAAGCTATAAAAGTGTTTTAATAGAATGGTGCCAGAAGGAGAAAAAACCGTTTAAGTTTGAAACTTTTGAAGATACAGGACAAGATACCTTAAAACATTTTGGAGTAAAACTTTATGTCGATGGAAAAATTGCCGCCAAGGCCAGAGCAACAAGCAAGAAAAAAGCGGAGGAAATCGCATCTAAACGAGCTTTTTATGCATTTCAACGGGAAATAGAAGGTAGATAATTTTTTTAGTAAAGCATTTCATTATATTAGTACTTTAATTTTCATTAGATCATAGAGATCAAATGGTTGATTATCTGTACTTTGTAACATGTCGATAAACCTTCCTAAGAAGTATTATATCATACTAGCTTTGTTAGCGGTTGTGACAGCTAGTGCTTTGTTTTGGGTAACATCAAATTTCATTTCTCAAGAAAAATTAGTCAGAAAACAGAGATTAGCAATAGCTAATCAAGATGTAGTAATGGGACTTGAAAATAGTTTCAAAAACTATGCTGCATTAATTTCAGGCTTAAAAAGTCACATTGAACTTACCAATCTTGTACCCCCAAAAGATGTTGCAAAATCCTTTATAGAAAATCAAATTCGCTATCTAGAAACAGAGCCGCCTTTTAGTATATCTTATATTGATACAAATCATATTTTTATCTATGATTTTTCCATGCAAGTTCCGTTAGTAAAACTAAAAGGTGAATCCATGGAATCAATTATTGGTAAAAGTGGGATAGCACGAATGGATACACTTATGAATAGTGCTAACCTATATGTTTCAAACCCCACGAATTTGTTAGAAGGTAAAATAGGTTTGCCCGTAGGATTTGGAGTGCTTGATCAAGAAGGAGTTTCAAAAGGCTATATTTCTACTGTAGCAAATCTGGGATCAATTATAAATGCGTTGTATTTATCTATTAATACGGAAGATTATGTATTTAAATTTCAAAGTAATGATGGAAGTTATTTTGATAGTACTAGAGCTTACAATGGTCAAGAAGTTTTTGCAAGTGAAAAAGACCCTGAATATTACAAAAATTTTGAAGTGCCAGCAGAGCAATTTGTATCTTCTTCATTTTCTTTTTTCAATAAAATTTTTACTATTAGTAGTGCTTATAAGGAGCACCATATAAAGAATGTGTCCATATATGTGACTTCATTTGTTTGGTATATAGCGATATTAGGCTTTATGCTTTTTCTCACTATACAATACTATGTCTATAAAAAAAAGAATAGGTTGATAGCTGTACAAAAACAACAATTGACACGTTTAGTAGCAACAAAAAATAAGTTTTTCTCAGTAATTGCCTATGACTTGAGAAGTCCTTTAGCATCCATTATCAACTTTATTGATATACTTAAAGATGAGGATATTCAAAACGAGGAAACAAAGGCTATTATAAAATCTTTAGAAAGCTCCAGTAGAAATAGTATACTGCTGATTGACAATCTTTTAAAATGGTCAAAACTACAAACAGGTCAAATTAAGTACAATCCTTCAAATTTAGATATCCTCTCAATTACCAGAGATCAGGTAAACGCGCATAAAAAAGATCTAAAGCGCAAAGGCCTTAGGATAAGAATTGAATCAAGTTTCAAGTCAACCGCAGTAGGAGATAAAAATATGATTGTTACTGTGATTAGAAATCTGATTTCAAACGCCATAAAATTTTCTTATGAAAATGAAATTATTGTCGTTGAACTATCTAAACTAGATAATAATTTCATTTTTAGTATAGAAGATACAGGCTTGGGAATATCAAAAATTCAAAAATCAAAACTCTTTGATTTAGCTAGTTTTACCGTTCAAGAAGGAACTAAAAAAGAAAAAGGATCTGGTCTTGGTTTAATACTTAGTTCTAAATTAATAAAAATGAACAATGGGAGCCTTACCATAGATAGTGAGATTAATAAAGGAACGATCGTTACATTTACACTACCACTCTCCTAACATTTATAGCGCAAACGTTTACGTAAGTTTACATGTAACCTTAAATGCGTTCAATCACTTATTTGTATATTGCCTACTAACTCTGTAACTATGGGGGCATACAAAATTCTCTTAGAAGATGCTATTGGCTATGACTTTACACTCATTGCTATTCATGGTTCTTTAGAGCCTTACTACATTGCTTACTTACTTAATAAACACCTTAGCCTTAGACTTTCAAGATCTGATCGTGACTTAATTATAAATGAGGATATTAATCCATTAAAATATCCATATTTTGAATACAAGGATGATCATCAATACGTCGATTATTACTTATTTTCAAATAAGACCAAGGTTCATAACATCGCAATTACTGCGATTGGTCTTTTTGAAAAAGAACAAACTATGCGTACTGTGTTTTTTATACCCGAGATGAAGCAAGCAGATTACTTTATTAAAGTGGTTGACGATGGTTGCGCTTTCGCGAAAGCGAAAACCTTAAAAATTCTCAATCAAATACCACAAATCGTTACCGCTTACGATGTAGACGTGAGCTCACTAAAAAATAAACAAAATTTAATTTTTGACTAATGCCACAAAGAAAAAAAACTAAAATAGTAGCAACTTTAGGTCCCGCAACAAGTAAGAAGGAGGTACTACTGGATATGATGAATGCTGGAGTAGATGTGTTTAGAATTAATTTTTCACATGCAGATTATGAAGACGTAAAAGAGCGTGTTGCTATGATACGTCAATTAAGTGAAGAGACAGGTCATCATACGTCTATTCTTGCAGATTTACAGGGTCCAAAGTTGAGAGTAGGGAAAATGAAGGAGGAGGTAGTAGTGCAACCAGGTGATCATATTACGTTCTCTACAGAAAACGAATTTGAAGGCACCAAGGATCGTGTTTATATGAACTACAAACATTTTCCAAGGGATGTAAAAAAAGGGGAGCGCATATTGCTAGATGATGGTAAATTAATGTTTGAAGTATTAGAAACTGATGGAAAAACGGAGGTGATTGCTAAAGTAATTCAAGGCGGCCCTTTACGATCAAAAAAAGGGGTGAATTTGCCTAATACAAATATATCTCTACCTGCACTCACAAAGAAGGATGTGAAAGATGCTATTTTTGCCATAGGACTAAAGGTAGACTGGATGGCACTTTCCTTTGTGCGTCATGCTCAAGATTTACAACAGCTTCAAGAGATTATACTAGAGCATTCTGACCATAAAATCCCAATTATTGCAAAAATTGAAAAACCAGAGGCGGTTGCAAATATTGATAAAATTATTGCTTTTTGTGACGGACTCATGGTTGCTCGTGGAGATTTGGGAGTAGAAATTCCAGCGGAGGAAGTTCCGTTAATTCAAAAACAACTTGTTCTGAGAGCAAAAGAAGCTAGAATCCCTGTTATTATCGCAACTCAAATGATGGAAACAATGATTTCTAGCCTCACACCTACAAGAGCAGAGGTTAACGATGTAGCAAATTCTGTGATGGATGGAGCGGACGCGGTGATGCTTTCAGGGGAGACTTCTGTGGGGCAATATCCAGTCCAAGTGATAGAGAAAATGGCGTCTATATGCCGCAATGTTGAAGATTCTGATCTCATAAAAGTACCTCAAAACCCTCCACAAATTAAGACAAAAAGATATATTACTAAAGCTATTTGTTACCACGCTTCTCTTATGGCAAATGAAATAGATGCACGAGCAATTACCACCTTAACTAATAGTGGTTATACGGCATTTCAAATATCAGCATGGAGACCCTTATCACATATTTTGGTCTTTACTTCTAATAAACGTATTCTAACTCAGCTCAATTTATTATGGGGTGTAAAAGCTATGTTTTATGACAAATTTGTTAGCACCGATGAGACTGTAGAAGATATTAGGCAGCTTGCTCAAGATAAAGGTTTTGTAGAAAAGGGTGATATGCTTATTAACCTTGTTGCCATGCCTCTGTTAGATAAGGGTATGGTAAACACTTTACGCGTTTCACAGGTGTAGATCTATTTATAAAAAAAGGTTGGAAGCAATCGCTCCCAACCTCTTAAAAATTCTATACAGATATTAAAGAGAACTTTCGTTTTCAATTACTTTGTAACCAGTAGATGTTTTTGTAATATATAATGACCTCTTATAACTTTTAAGTTCGTAGTTATAGCTTATAGAAGTAATTTCATTTGAATCTCCTGCCTCAATTGTAAGCTCATCTTTAAGAGTGCGCTCTCTTTTATTCTTATTTACGAATGTCTCACTATTCTCAAGCCTAGAGAAGTCAGGATGTATATTTTTAGGTAGATTAAATAATGTTTTTGTCATCTTATATATTTCAGCCCAGCTTCTTGCTGGAAGTGTAACTTCTGTAGTCATTCCGTAGTCATCACCATTCTTATTTGCTTTTTTAATAATGTTAATCTCGTTTATATCAGTACTTATACGTCGTACATAATTCTCTAATAATTCATTAGGTAATGGAGGAGCCATAGCGGTTAGGTATCCATTAAAAGCGAAACCTGTCGCTCCTTGATACACTACTTCAATCATCTTACCATTGATTCCATCTACAGTCATAGATGTGTTGGATGGAGAGCTCAACTGCTTAACTTCTGCGCCATATGGCATTGTTAGAATTTTATGTGATTTGAGATTCGTGCCTTCTCTCAGTGACAGACCAGAATTAGCGTTAACGTATAATAGTCCCTTGTTAACATCGTCATCTTTAGAATTTTTTTCAAGAGTAGAAGATGTCATAGACACATCACTTTGTGACTTGTCATCAAAATTACAGCTAGTGAGAGAAAGGAGAAGAGAAAAACTTAGAGCGAGCAATACGTGGGATTTCATAAGGAGGGGTTTTTGAGATTAAAGATGTTAATTATGAAACCATGATATGTGCCACAAATTGGATTTACTGAGTTAAAAAAAACACAAAATCAAAACAACGCTCAGTCTCTCTTAAAATTGTCTGAGCAGTTAAAATTTAAACCCTAATGATATAAACCACTCACTTGCTTTTACCTCTGGACTATAGGTGTATTTTAGTTCCATAGGACCCATAAAAGTCTCTGCGCCATAGCCCAAGGAGTACCCAGAATATAGTGCGGGAGGTATCAAATCATTTAGAGATTCAAAAATATCATAGCCTACATTTGCAAAATTTGCAGATAGATTAAGATGATTTTTTTTAAAGATTTCATAATCTATTTCAAATCCAGCTTTAACATAACCATCACCAGTAATACTTAAAAAATCATACCCTAAAAAAGGGATCATATTATTTACTTTTTTCGCTCCATAGCCTCCAAGTAAAAAATCCAAAGTTCTAGTAGTGCTCCCGCCTACTTTGAAACCACCTGAAAGTTCGAAAACTGTTGTAATGTTATTTTTAATACGTTGAGCATATTTAAATTGTGCATTTGCTATACCAAATTCAGAGAAGGTTTTATTAAAATCTGATGAATATAGATACAAATCAAAATCGCCATCAAAATATACACCAGAATTTGGAAAAAAAATATTATCCAGCGTATCGTACTTAAGCTGTCCATATACTCCAGCAAGATGGCTTTTTTCAAAAATCACTCCTTGTTCACCTTCTGTTGTGGCTATGAGAGTTTCTGTCTCAACATCTAAATATTTATGTTGTGCACCGAGGTCTAAAGAAAATTGTTTCAGAAATAACGTTTGAAGATACACTTTATTAGTAAGATCCTGATAGTCTAAATTTAACTTGTTAACCCCAGTAATATCTATATCTCTAATATCTTCTGCCAGCTGTGCTTCTACGCTATAATTAAAAGAAGTATAGCTAGAATTAAAACCGACACTCCAATAAAACCCCTTATCGATGTAATAATCTAAATTATATCGAACATTATCTCCCACAATGAAATCTAAAGAAGCGACATCATTACGGAAAAGCACCCTCTTTTTGGTAAAATTTATGAGACCAGAAGCCCGGTAAAGATCGTTGTACTGAAAGGCTACCTTTAAAAATTGGGTACTTGTAGATTCTTGAAGACTTAAGTGTAATAGATATCCATCATCGACGGCCTGTAATTTATACCCTACTCTATTAAAATTTTCTGTTGCAGAAAGATTGTCAATGCCTTCGTAAAGGGTGGCATATTTTAATTTTTCAGGCGGTTTAAATTTTAATTTCCCTAAAACATAGCTTCTAGTGTAGTGATCATTACCGTGAATTGTAACCGCCTGTACGGATATAGAGTCTGAAATAGATGGGTTTAATTTTTTCTTTTCACTTGCACGTTGTCTGATGGCGAGCTCCTTGAGTACATTATATTGAGTCATCGCCGTTTGATATCCCTTAGAAATAATGTTCCTTGCTTTATCAAAAGAGACAACAGAAAATTCGCTCACACTCGGCCTTATATAAATATCTGTCTCTGCTCTTTTTGCTACCATACTCTGTATAGTCTTGTAATTATTTATTTGCAATAAAACATCAGTGGCAGATTTTAAGTTTTTTCGACTTCTCAAAGTGTCCTGTACGTCCACACCTATAATAATATCCACCCCTTTTTTACGTAATTCATTTATAGGATAGTTATTCACAACACCCCCATCTATAAGCAGTTTCTCGTCTAATAAAATAGGGCTAAAAAGTGATGGTAAAGCACCACTTGCACTTATAGATTCCGGAAGATAACCAGACTCTAAAACTACTTGTTTTCCGCTTTCAACATCCGTAGCAATACATAAAAAAGGGATAGGTAGTTGGTCATAGTTTTCTATACTAGAGACATGTTGTAGCGCGCGAGACAATAAATTATAGGTGTTTTGACCTTTGCTCAGTGAGCTAGGGAGCGATACTTTAAATTTGTCAAAAGGCAATTTAATCGCATACCGCTCTGCATCTGCTCGTTCATAAAACGTTTTTGCTTCCCGTGGTAGGTTATCTTGAATAATATTATCAAAATTTACACTGCCAAAGAGAGAGTCCAGCTGGGAAGCACTATACCCAGAAGCATACAATCCACCTACAACCGCCCCCATACTAGTTCCGGCAATGTAATCTAACTGTATACCTGCCTCTTCAATAACCTTGAGCACACCTATATGCGCAAGACCTTTTGCTCCACCGCCACTTAAAACAAGTCCTACTTTTACTGGTACTTCTTCCGCTTGCGCGAAAGTTTGAAAACTCCACAAAAACGCTATGCTAACATATATGTATTTCATTGTTTTGCGTGGTAATGATGATAAATGATGCCTGCTTTTGAAGGGCCAATGACCTCCGTTAAACTTTTTTTAGAGGCAGCTTTTACTTTTGAGACAGATCTATAATGTTTTAACAAATCAACAATTGTTTTTTCCCCGATTCCTTTGATGGTTTCAAGCTCCGTTCCTAGTGCGGCATTGCTACGCTTATTTCTGTGAAAGGTAATCCCAAAGCGATGCGCCTCATTACGCAGTTGTTGTATAATCTTAAGCGTCTCACTTTTTTTGTCTAAATATAGCGGGATGCTATCCTCGGGATAAAACAATTCTTCTAATCGTTTTGCGATACCAATGATAGCTATTGTACCGCGTAGCCCTAAAGTTTCTAGTGCCTTCACACCACTAGAAAGCTGCCCTTTTCCTCCGTCTACGATAATGAGCTGAGGTAATGGTTGCTCTTCTTCTAAAAGTCTGCGGTATCTTCTAAAAACTACCTCCTCCATACTCGCAAAATCATCAGGACCCTCTACCGTTTTAATATTGAATTTACGATAATCACTTTTGCTAGGTTTTCCATTTTTAAACACCACACACGCAGCCACAGGATTGGTTCCCTGTATGTTTGAATTGTCAAAGCATTCGATATGGCGAGGTTCTTCACTTAATCTCAAATCCACTTTCATTTGTGCCATGATACGATTGGTGTGCCGGTCTGGATCTACAATCTTCGTCTGCTTAAAGCGCTCCATACGATAGTATTTTGCGTTGCGCTCAGAGAGATCTAAGATGCGTTTTTTATCACCAAGTTTGGGAACGGTAACTTTATATTGATCTCCAATATCAACAGCAAAAGGGACATAAATTTCTTTAGAGTTATGGTCAAAACGCTGTTGTATTTCTATAATACCTAACTCTAACAACTCTTTATCTGTCTCGTCAAGTTGTTTTTTGAGCTCTAAGGTATGGGACTTAATAATGGCTCCATGTGAGATTTGTAAGAAGTTGACATAGCCATATCCTTCATCACTTATAATGGTAAATACATCCACATTTGTAATTTTAGGATGTACTACGGTACTTTTTGCTTGATAATTTTCTAAAATTTCGAGTTTCTCCTTAATGCGCTGTGCATCTTCAAACTCCATGGCTTCTGCATGCGTTTTCATTTTTTCGCGAAAGCGATCTAAAGATTTTTTAAAATCACCTTTTACTATCTGCCGTATATGTTCTATGTGCTCATGATATTCTTGTTCTGATTGTTTTCCTTCACAAGGTCCTTCGCAGTTACCTAAGTGGTATTCTAGGCAAACTTTGTACTTTCCAGCTTCAATTTTATCTTTAGAAAGGTCGTAATTGCAAGTGCGTAATTTATAAAGGCTTTTGATGAGATCAAGCAAGGTTCTCACTGTTTTCATACTGGTATACGGTCCGTAATACTCGCTACCGTCTTTTATGAGTCGGCGAGTTGGAAACACACGGGGAAAGCGCTCATTTTTTATACAAATCCACGGGTAACTTTTATCGTCCTTGAGCATGACGTTATACCGGGGTTGGTATTCTTTAATGAGGCTATTCTCAAGCAACAAAGCATCCGTTTCTGTCTCAACAACAATGTGCTTAATTTCATTTATTTTTTTGACCATGGTACGTATACGACCATTATCATGAGATTTGTTAAAATAAGAAAGAACACGCTTTTTAAGATTTTTTGCTTTGCCTACATACAATAATTTACCATTTTTATCATAGTATTGATAAATACCAGGACTGGTAGGGAGCGTTTTGAGATGTAGTTCTACAGATGCACTTGCCATACTCAAAGATAGTATATGAGGGGGATTACGCTTTCGCGAAAGCGTAAAAAATCTCTTTAAATAGCACACACTAGACCATCACATTTAGTAACTTGCCCAATTATGCCAAAAAAAATTATAGGTCGAACAGACAAAGCAGATTTTCCCGAACTAGGTTTTGAGGATATTGACATAAAAATCGATACGGGGGCCTATACCTCTTCCATTCATTGTCATAGCATTACCGAGGAAGACAACCATCTTATTTGTACTTTTTTTGACAAGAAACATCCACTATACAATGGTAAGGTACTTGTTTTTGAAGAATACGATATCGCTGCGGTTAAAAGCAGTAATGGAGAGATACAATACAGATATGCTGTGCAAAGTGATATAAAAATTTTTAATAAAACATACAAAATATCGCTTACGCTATCTTCAAGGGAAGATATGAGATTTCCAGTACTTTTGGGTCGTAAATTTCTGACCAAAAAATTCATAGTAGATACACAGCTAACAGATGTATCCTTCAACTTAAAAAATCAATGAACTTAAAAATACTTTCTCGTAATCCTCATTTATATTCAACAAGTAGACTCATAGAAGTAGGGTTAAAAAGAGGTCATAGTGTTGAGGTGATAGATCCTCTTAAGTGTGATTTGATTATAGAGAAAAAAAAACCTATTGTTTATTACAAGGGGAGACACTTAGATACTACAGATGCAATTATCCCTAGAATAGGTGCCTCTATTACATTTTATGGCACCGCAGTGGTACGACAGTTTGAAATGATGAACTGTTTTACTACGACAACATCTACGGCACTTGTTATGAGTCGTGATAAACTGCGCAGCCTTCAAATACTTTCAAAATCAAAACTAGGGATGCCTAAAACTATTTTTACAAACTATAGTAGAGACGTGTCCGAGGTTATAGACCACGTAGGTGGCGCACCGCTGGTTATAAAGCTCTTAGAAGGAACTCAAGGGTTAGGTGTAGTTCTTGCAGAAACAAAAAATGCAGCAGAGTCTGTTATAGAAGCTTTTAACGGATTAGAAGCGCGAGTAATTATACAAGAGTTTATTAAAGAGGCAAAAGGAGCAGACATCCGTGCTTTTGTAGTAGATGGGCAGATTGTAGGTGCTATGAAACGTCAGGGTAAAGAAGGAGAGTTTAGATCAAACTTACATAGAGGAGGCTCTGCCGAACTTATTAAACTTTCTGAAGAAGAAGAAAATGCTGCTATCAAAGCAGCAAAGGCAATGGGTCTAGGTGTTGCTGGAGTAGATATGTTGCAGAGTGAACGCGGGCCATTAATTCTTGAAGTTAATTCCTCGCCAGGGCTAGAGGGAATTGAAAAGGCAACGGGGAAAGATATTGCAAAAACAATCATACGTTACATAGAGCGTAATATTTAAAAATGAGCAGCGTGAAGTTTATAGATGATGATAATGTATTAACACTTCTAGGAGAACGTATTCTTCCAGGAAAAAGAGCGACTGTTAACTTCAACCTTGCTAAGCTATACACCACAGCGGCCGTTGAGGTTCCAATAGTTATTGAAAGATCAAAAAAACCAGGCCCTGTCGTTTTAGTAACCTCTGGAATACATGGTGATGAAATCAATGGGGTAGAAATCGTACGCCAACTCATAGCAAAAAAAATAAACAAACCTAAAATAGGAACAATCATTTGTATTCCTGTAGTTAATATTTTTGGGTTTTTAGATATGAAAAGAGCTTTTCCTGACGGAAGAGATTTAAACAGAGTTTTCCCAGGAAACCCGAGAGGGTCTTTAGCAAGCAGATTTGCATACCAGTTTGTCAAGAAAATTTTACCTGTAGCAGATATTTGTATGGACTTCCATACAGGTGGAGCCTCAAGGTTCAACGTGGCTCAAGTACGCATAGATCCATTAGATATCACTTCTACAGAGTACGCAGCAGTATTTAATGCACCATTTACATTACATTCAAAAACAATTTCTAAATCTTACAGAGCGACTTGCTCACGGTTGGGAAAACCCATTTTACTTTTTGAAGGTGGAAAGTCTAAAGTAAGCGATAAGGATATCGCCCGCCAAGGAGTGTTTGGCGCCATGCGTGTATTTGCCCATTTAGGGATGCTCTCAGATAATTTTGAAGTTCCAATGGCTCCTGCCTCATCAGTATTAGTAGAACAAACCATGTGGCTTAGAGCAAAATATTCTGGTCTTTTGCATACAAAAGTAAACTGTGGTGAGTATGTAGTTGTAGGGCAGCATCTTGCAACAATTACAGATCCCTATGGAAAATTTAGGCACATTGTCACTGCAAAAACCCCAGGGTACCTTATTAATGTAAACGAGGCCTCACTTGTGTATCAAGGCGACGCTATATTTAATATTTCCATAGAAAAGAAATTACAAAGTGACCAAGCAGGAACTGAGGAGGAAATATAAAGCGATGCGCACTGCTCTCAGTCAAGAGGAACTAGAAAGTCAAAGTATTGCTATTGCAAATAATGCTTTAGGTTGTGATATCTGGAATTATGAGTACTATCATATTTTCTTACCAATTGCACGCTTGCGCGAAATTAACACAGAATATCTTCTCTCAATCCTAAGTGGTAAGGATAAACACATTCTTTTATCAAAATCAAATTTTGAAGAACAATCCATGGCGCACTACTTATTGACAGATAGCACCAGATTAGTTGAAAACATATATGGCATCCCAGAGCCTCTCAATGGTATTGAGATATCCTCAAAAAAGATTGATGTAGTATTTATACCATTGCTTGCTTTTGACAAGCAAGGGAATAGAGTAGGGTATGGGAAAGGGTTTTATGATCGTTTTTTAGCAAGCTGCAAACCAGACGTGATGAAAGTGGGCTTGAGCTTCTTTGAACCAGAAAGCGAAATAATTAAAAAAGACATTCACGACATCAACCTAGATTATTGCATTACTGCAAAAGAAGTCTATAGTTTTTAAGTAAATAGACTGACGAGTTTAATCTGTTGCTAATTCATCTTTGGGAAACACACGCTTGTTAAATACAATAAGTATCCCTACCCCCGTACTTATAGCCATGTCTGCAATATTGAAAATAGCATTAAAGAAAGTGAATGTATCACCCCCCCATATAGGGAACCACTCTGGAATTTGTGCATTTCTAATAAAAGGGAAGTAGAGCATATCTACCACTTTTCCAAAAAGTGGAGGTGCATATCCCCCGCCATCTGGCATAAAGGTCGCAATCTGACTCGTCGTGCTAGCGCTAAAGATAGAGCCATAAATTAGAGAGTCAATGATATTTCCTACTGCGCCCGCAAAAATGAGCGATACCGCGATAATCAACAATTTAGGAGCATGATCCTTTATAGATTTATAAAGCCAATAAGCAATTACGGGAGCAATGATGAGTCTAAAAAGCGACAAGGTAATTTTACCATATTCGCCAGGTAACTCAACACCCCAGGCCGCTCCTTGATTTTCCACAAAGAAAATTTGAAACCAATCCCACCCAAAAACTTGAATGCTTTCCCTAAGGTAAAAATTAGTTTTTATATATACTTTGAGAACTTGATCTACCAGTAAAATCAAGAATATAATGAGTCCGGCTTTTTTAAGCGACATAAGTTATTTTTTGAAGATTCAAAAATAAGATATTTACTGCGATTTATGAATGGTAATATCACCGTCAAGACTCTCAATGGTAAGCGGCGCACCCTTTTCAATATTAGAAGCTATAACGACGTGTCCGTTGCGAGATTGCGCAGCAATAGTAGCCTTTTGAAGTTCTATATCAATATGACCAGCGATGGTGTGAATTTTTGCGCTTTCGCGAAAGCGAAATTCCCTACCCACAAAGCTACCTCTACCCAAATCTATGCGTACTTGCCCTAGCTCCCCTGTAGTCTCAACACTAGCTAGCGTAGAATGGATAGAAATATTCATACCCGTCGGGATACTAATTTCTAATTCAATTGCCATGACTTTGTGAGCAGAGAGTTTATCATTAAAAGGAATATAATCTGGAGTTTTACCCGTTGTAATTTCTAAGGATTTACCCTTGAGTTGGGTGTTTAGGAGGGTGCTAGCAAAGATTTCTCCATCTATGATGGAGTGTATGGTGATCATATCTGTTAGAGAGGTACTCACTTTAATCTCAAATATTTCATTACTATGGATGCATAGCTCCTTCACTCCATCAGCAGCATACGTGTGAGAGAGTCTTTTCTGCCCCATTAAGGAAATAGAAAATAATGCAATGAATAGATAGCTATAAAACTTCACAGGGTTTAATTAACATATTTGAGGTGTTTTAAATTTATTTTACTAGAATCGAACTATATCAAAAAAGCACCCCATTAAGAGTGCTTCGTAATTTCTACATCCCACTTCTAGGGTAAGATAATAGGTATATAATCGTGCCAGAAAGTTTTCTAGCCTTGCATATTCTTAGCCTCGATACTCAAGGTAGCGTGAGGAACTAATTTTAAACGTTCTGGATTAATCAATTTTCCAGTCACACGACATATTCCGTACGTCTTGTTATTGATGCGAGTAATCGCATTTTTAAGATCGCGTATAAACTTTTCTTGACGAATGGCTAGTGCGCTATTTGCTTCTTTACTCATCGTAGCACTTCCCTCATCAAAAGATTTAAACTGTGGAGAGGTGTCATCTGTACCATTGTCTCCATCATTTAAATAAGCACTTTTAATAAGCTCTAAGTCATGCTTAGCCTTGTCTATTTTTTTATTAATTAACGCACGGAACTCTTCCAGTTGCGCATCACTAAATCGTTCTTGTGTGTCTGTTGCCATAACTATTGTTTTGAAATGGTTAAATAGGTTTTAATATTATCAAAAGCGATCTCTAATCCATTAGTCACATTAGGTACTATTTCAAGAGTATCTGCTAGCGTTTCTTCTTTAATATAAGCTGCATTTGTAGCCACGGTTTGAGCTATGGATGGCTCATTCTGTAACTGTACATGTATACGGTCTGTCACTTCAAACCCAGAATCTTTACGTAAATTTTGAATACGATTCACAAGTTCTCGTGCAACACCTTCTTTTTTAAGCTCCTCACTTATGGTCACATCTAATGCAACAGTTACGCCAGAATTACTTGCTACTAACCAGCCTTCAATATCCTGAGATGTAATCTCTACATCTCCAGACTCTAAAGTAACATTTTCTCCGTTAATCTCTATAGTCATTTGCCCCTCTTGTTCAATTGTGGTAATATCTTTAGCTTCTAAAGTATTTATCTTGCTGGCAACCAGCTTCATGTCTTTTCCAAAGCGAGGGCCTAAAACCTTAAAATTAGGCTTAATTTGCTTGACAAGTATGCCAGAATCATCAGATATGAGTTCGATTTCCTTCACATTTACCTCAGATTTGATCAAATCTGCCACCGCTTCTATCTCTTTTTTATCAGTTTCGTTAAGAACCGGTATCATAATACGCTGTAAAGGTTGTCTTACTTTAATTTTTTCTTTTGCTCTCAGAGATAAGGTTAGTGAACTTATGACCTGTGCTTTTTGCATCTTATGCTCTAACGCAGTATCGATGTATTTCGTATCACTTACCGGGAATTCTGCAAGATGTATGCTTTCAAAAGACTCTTTTCCAGTAGCGGCGTTAAGGTCTTTATAAAGTTTTTCCATAAAGAATGGCGCCACAGGAGCACTCAACTTTGCTACTGTCTCGAGACATGTATACAAGGTCTGATATGCAGATATCTTGTCTGTACCATATTCACCTTTCCAGAAGCGTCTTCTACTTAAGCGTACAAACCAGTTAGAAAGATTTTCTTGTACAAATTTATCGATGGCACGTGTGGCTTTTGTAGGCTCATATTCTGCGTAGAATTTATCTACTTCGGCAATCAGACTGTGGAGTTCCGATAAAATCCAGCGGTCTATCTCTGGTCTTTGTGATAGTTCAATTTCCGCTTCCGCGAAAGCAAAATTATCCAGATTTGCATACAGCGCAAAGAAATTATAGGTATTGTAAAGCGTCCCAAAAAACTTACGTTTTACCTCTTCAATTCCTTCTAAATCAAACTTGAGATTATCCCAAGGGTTTGCATTGGAAATCATGTACCAACGTGTCGCATCTGGCCCGTACGTTTCCAAAGTTTTAAAAGGATCTGTTGCATTACCTAGACGTTTAGACATTTTCTGCCCATTCTTGTCTAGCACGAGTCCATTTGAAACAACATTTTTGTAAGCAACATCATCAAAAATCATGGTTGCTATTGCGTGCAGTGTATAGAACCAACCACGTGTTTGATCTACACCTTCGGCAATAAAATCTGCTTTGCGCCAAGTGTCTTCTACCAGTTCTTTGTTTTCAAATGGATAGTGCCATTGTGCATATGGCATAGAACCAGAATCAAACCAAACATCAATAAGATCTGCCTCTCGTGTCATTGGTTTGCCACCGTCTGATACAAGTGTGATTTTATCAACCACATTTTTGTGAAGGTCTACCAGTTCGTAGTTTTCTTCGCTCATATCACCCACTTTAAATCCTGCAAAAGGATCTTCACTCATCACACCTTTATCAAGAGCTTTTTGGATTTCGGCTTTTAATTCGGCGATAGAGCCTATCAATAATTCTTCTTTTCCATCTTCTGTGCGCCAGATAGGGAGTGGTATTCCCCAAAAACGGCTACGAGATAAATTCCAGTCGTTTGCATTTGCGAGCCAATTGCCAAAACGTCCTTCTCCTGTGGATTGTGGTTTCCAGTTAATCCCAAGATTTAACTCATGCATACGATTTTTAAAATCGGTCACTTTGATAAACCAAGAATCTAATGGATAGTACAAAACAGGTTTATCGGTACGCCAGCAATGTGGGTAACTGTGCACGTATTTTTCAACTTTAAAGGCTTTATTCTCTTCCTTAAGACGGATGGCTAGCTCAACATCCATCGATTTTTCTGGAGCCTCGCCATCATTGTAGTATTCGTTTTTGATGTATTTATTCCCAAACTCTTTGAGCTCAGGGCGAAATTTTCCTTGAAGATCTACTAAAGGAACCAAGTTTCCTTCTTCGTTTTTGATCAATAATGGCGGCACTTCTGGCGAAGCAAGTTTTGCCACCAAAGCATCATCTGCACCAAAAGTAGGCGCGGTGTGTACAATCCCCGTTCCATCCTCTGTCGTCACAAAGTCTCCAGCAATTACACGGAATGCGTTTTCTGGATGATCGTTAGGCTGTACAAAATCAAATAATTGCTCGTAGCGTAATTCTAATAGTTCTGCACCTTTAAATTCTTTTGTTATGAGATATGGTATTTTCTTGTCACCAGCATTATATGACTCTAGTTCTTCTTTCGCGGAAGCGGAAACAAACTTTTTATCAAACTGTTTAGACACCAGATTTTTTGCAAGAATAACCCGTGTAGGTTCAAATGTGTACTGATTAAATGTCTCTACGAGTACATAATCAATTTTTTTACCAACGGTCAGTGCTGTGTTAGATGGCAACGTCCAAGGAGTGGTCGTCCACGCTAAGAAATACGTCTTTCCATCTGCTAGTTCTTTTGCAAGTGGGTTTTCGCCTTGAGCGGTAATCTTAAACTGAGCTGTTACTGTAGTATCTGTTACATCTTTGTAGCAACCTGGCTGGTTAAGTTCGTGACTACTTAGTCCCGTTCCCGCTTTTGGAGAATAGGGCTGAATGGTGTAGCCCTTGTAGAGCAAATCTTTATCATAGATTTGCTTAAGTAACCACCATACGGTTTCCATATATTTAGACTTATAGGTAATGTATGGATCATCCATATCTACCCAATAGCCCATTTTTTCGGTCAGGTCGTTCCAGATATCTGTATAGCGCATCACCGCTTTTTTACAAGCTTCGTTATACTCCTCTACAGTGATTTTTGTACCGATGTCTTCTTTTGTAATGCCAAGTTCTTTTTCAACACCAAGTTCTACTGGAAGACCATGTGTGTCCCATCCTGCTTTACGCTTCACTTGAAAACCTTTCATCGTTTTATAGCGAGGGAAAATATCTTTAATCGCGCGTGCAAGTACGTGGTGTACTCCTGGAAGTCCATTGGCAGAAGGAGGGCCTTCAAAAAAGACATAAGGTGCTGCTCCCTCACGCGAGGTAACCGACTTTTCAAATATGCCATTTTCTTTCCAATACGATAACACTTCGCTAGCGATGTTTGGAAGGTCTAATCCTTTGTATTCAGTGAACTTAGCGCTCATTTTTTAATCTTTATTGTTTGTGTGCGAATTTACGAGTTTTTCTCTACAGTAAAAGAGCCTTTTGTCTTAAAGGAAACCTCCTAGTAAGAATTACTACCACAGATTATAGGGTGTATAATAAAACTTTATTTATAAGTATTGAGATGTCTATGTAAAAGCTTTTTCAAAATGTATAGCTAATACGCTTTTTTATTAAGGGGTGTTTACCCGCTGATTTTCAGTCTATTAATATATAATCAGTTTTTTGTTTCTAAGTAATTTTACCTCTCACTTCACACAAAACAACATAGATATGTCAATCACAATTCACACAGCAGCTTCACAATTAGGTGTTAAAGAAATAAGCGGTGCCCAGTCTAATTCGAAAATTTTACAATATGCCAAAGATATCGGGATAAACAACTATACAAATGACGATGCTGCTTGGTGTAGTCTTTTTGTAAACTGGGTTGCTCACAAGAGCGGATTAGAAACTACAGGTAAACTCACAGCTCGCTCCTGGCTCAATGTAGGTTTTCCTACAGATCGTCCAGAGCCTGGAGATGTGGTAGTCTTTTGGCGAGAGAGTCGTAACTCTTGGAAAGGTCATGTAGGATTCTTTACTGGTTTTTCACATAACCTATCGCGTATCTATTGCTTAGGTGGTAATCAAGGCAATCAAGTATCCATAACAGCATACGGTAAGGATAGACTATTAGGTTTTAGAAGACTGCGCAAAGTAGGTGTAAATGAGATCAAAGATGAGCACCTTAAGAGAGGGAGCCACGGTATAGCTGTGGCGGAGTTACAAGATATTCTCAAGCAACTAGGCTACGACTGTGGAACGACTGACGGGAAATTTGGCCCTAAAACAGAGCAATCTCTCAAAGACTTTCAGGCCTCTAGTGGTTTTTTAGAACTTTCAGGCAAGCTAGATAAAGCAACGAGAGAATTCTTAGACAAAGTGATGGAGAATCACTTATTAGAATTCTAGAATCAATAATTAAACAATTTATAAATTTTAAAACAATAGTATTATGGCAAAATTTGAACCAATTCCAGATGACTTTATGAATGTTGTCTTGGGGCAAGTGTATAAGAAGTTAACAAATGGTGGAGACCCCACTATGTTGGGACCTAACAATTTTGTTGCTTGGGAGCCAGTTGCGACGGTCATAGACGAAGAGGCTTTTGACTTTGCTACAAAAGGAGCTGTAGGTGTTCCTCCTATGGTCGAAGGTATGACAGACGAGCAGTATCAAGCTCTTAGAGCCGAAAAGAAGTTTGAAAGCTATGCCTTTGCAGAGGAGTTTGCACGACTAGCAGATCAGATACCATCGCACGTTCCCAAACTTCTTCCAGATGGAAAAAGTAGAGAGTTTACAGTATTTAGTCCAGCAGAGCAGACAGTGTCTAATGTATATAGCGACGCTCTAGAATTCAGTGTGGTAAAGGATAGTAAAGAGGATCCTAAAGTGGTGAAGCGTATAGAACAAGAGCGTAAAAAACTCTTTAAAACAAAGAAGCTCAAAAATCCCGACTTTGATGAAGAGTCTATAGAGCATCCGGAAGATAATCCAAAATATATCCATCAGTCCTTTGTGTCTCCAGCTTACGCTAAATATCTAGAGTATGAGATGCTCTATGAAGAAGCCGAAGAGATGCTTACAGATTTACAAATGCGAGTAGACTCTGGAGATCTGGAAGCAATGTCAGAAATGACAATGAGAGGTCGTAATGTCAAAAGAAAAAGGGACAATGCCTTAAAGAGATGGGAATCTATGGGCTATAAAGGTAAAGTTGAAAAGGTAATGAACTACCTTGATGAGGTAGAGAGTAGTAATTTCTTAACACTCAAAAAAAGATATGAGTCAGAGCTACTTGCAGCAAGCCGTACAGGTCTTGGTGGTTCAAATACGTATCACTACTCATCTCCTATACCGGGTAAAATACTTGAAAATAGTTCAAAGTGGACCAAGTTTGAATTCAGTAAGTCGGATTATGATAACGAATCGAAGAAGACCACTCATAAATGGTCCACAAAAGCAAGTTACGGAGGTATAGGCAAAATAAATGCCGAAGGAAAGCACGAGAAAAACACTTCTGAGCTTAACTTTAATGATTTTAAAATGTCTTTTAAAATCACCAAGTGTTTCATATCCAGACCTTGGCATAGTAGCTCTTACCTAAAGTCTAGATACTGGAAATACAGTAAGCACGGTAAAGATATTATGAATAATCAGATGCTTAGTGATGGTAAAGGTGGTGGGCTTCTACCTGCGATTACTACAGAGTTTTACTTACTTTCTGAGCTCAACATTGGGTTTAAAAAAGGATCATCTTCTTATAAAAAAGTGAAGAATATTGTAGATGCTGGAGGTGGCGTACGTGTAGGTTTATTCAAAATAGGCGCTTCTTACGGCTATGCTAGTGATAAAGTAAATAGCTCTGGCGAAAAAGAAAGTCAAGGAGTCACATCAGACGGTATTTTATTGGTGGGAAGAAAATGTAAAATACTTGATCTCGCACCTAACCCATTACCATCTATAAAAGATGACGAATGGATTAAGGTAAAATAATCTTTTATGTGCCGAAGGTTTGATAAGAACGTTCGGCACAATTTTAAAAAATAATGTTATGAAATTTTATATCGCCTGTATACAAAAGTTGAGTGAACTCGTACAAGAAACTTCTGGAGTAGAAAATAGATTTCTAGCTTGCCCAACACTAAGAGTCTATGAAGCGTCAGATTTTGACTTTCTTACGGTCTCGCAGATGAATGCAGAAGATCGCCTAAGCACAGAGAATATCTCTATGCAGTTTAACTCCCTAAGTTCGAGCAAAACATATTGGGATGTAGACGCAACAAATAGTCTGTTTGATTTATATAAAGAACGTTTAGAAAATCTAAAATTAAGAACACAAGATGATGTCTCACAAGGCAACGAGAGTGCTCAAGAATTGTTACATAATAAAGATGGATCTCCTTCTGAAGCACTTATAAACTATACAAAGACCTTAGAGGAATATGATCAGATTTTAGATGAACATAGGGAGTTTTTGAGCGAGATCGATGTTGAGGCTAGTGAGTCCGAAGAACTTCTTAACAGTCGAAAATGGGATGTACTTCAAAAACAACTAGCACTTTTTGTAGCCAATTGGAAACTTAATGCTCACAAAGAAGAAATAGAAAAAGCCTTAGAACAAATTAACAAACTCACAGATTTTGATTCTTTTCTAGCACTTAAAACCACAATTGAAAATCGTTTAAGAAACGCTGAAATTACAGGGATAAAATCTTTGTCAGAATTTTCTAAGCTGCAAATTTTCCCCACAGATTTCAATAAAAGTGATCTCTCTTGGAGTTCGCTAGAAATTACTAATGATGAGGTAGATATTATATTTAAAAGAGCTCAAAAAGCACTTAAAGGATTTAATGAAGACTTACTCACGTTTGATTACAATGAGGATTTTATTGAGAAAATCACTGCTAGTTATTGTATTATCACGGTAAAACGTCCTTGGCTCAATAAGAACATTTTCGACTCTGAATTTGTAGATGGAAATACCAAAAATAAAACGTTCACCTACGCAAATAAAATCCTTCTCATTAAGGATATACGTGTAATTCTTAAGGAGAATCTTACACCTACAGAGAAGAAAGAAATAGATGGAAATAGTATTATAAAATTTGGACCTATTTTCATGAAAAACCAAGCATTTATTAATACTACATCTAAAAAAACATTCATAAAAGCAATCACCAGTAAAGAAATATATACAAAGGCGTATGCCCCTAAGATTAATAAGAAGCTCGCAAAAATATCGTCAGGACTTGTACTTTCAAAACCTGTAAAGAAAGGATCACTTGTAAAACAGAAAAAGATAAAGCCAATTTTACATAGGCAAAAGTTTGCTACAATGAAGCAAAAATCACCTCCTCTAAAAGTTCAACTAAAAGCGACTAAGAGTATAAATAACCCTAAGATTTCAACAAAGCAAATGAGATTAAAACAGACTAAGCCGTTACAAAGTGTGCAACTGTCTCAAAAATTACAATTAACAGCAAAAACGTTAGACTTAAAAAATATAATGATCTATAATATTCCGAAAGCACCTCAAACGATAATTTCTAGAGTGCATTTTATTATCAAAGATCAGCTAGGTGAGAACGCTCTATATAAGGTAGAAATTTCTATTAAAGATAAACGTTCTAATTACTTTAAAGAAGTAGAAACAGATGAAGACGGACAGGTTGCCATAAACCTTACAGAAGGTAATTATGAAATTACTTTACGTAAAGATGGATTTAAGGAATTAACATTTATAGAATCTATAAAAAAAGATGCAAATAGAACTATTAGAAAGCAATTAGAACCTCAGGAAGTATTTTATGAATCATACTTTTTAGTAGGTATTATAGGAGACCAGATCTCTTTGTAAGCTAAGTACGCTTTAGCAAAACTATATTACTATTTTAGTAGACATGAAAATAGACAGATATAAATTCATACTATAATTTTTACTAAAAGAGATAAATTTTTTAATCAGATAATTAAGTAATTAAACTATATAAACAACTTCATTGAATTAGTGTTTTTAGATTAAATATCAAGTACTAATCAGAACTTAATTTAATAATAAATCTGTCCTAAAGATTGGGTGATGATTATCTCTCTATACGTGTTTCCCCACCTCAAAACCATGTTTACCTAGGTATTGATTTCCAGAATCAATGGCATCATCTTCGAGAGTAGTCCCCATAGAGTCATTCCAGCGGTTAAGGTATCCAAAAAGGGAGATGACCCCAAGCATTTCTATAATTTCTCCTTCATCCCAGTATTTATAAAGTTCCTCCTTTATTTCTAAATCTACTGCATTAGGCACTTGTGATGCTGCTAACGAAAAATTTAAAGCTGCACGCTCTGCATCAGAAAAGGCTGGGTGAGTGCGATACTCCCATATATTATCTAATTGTTCTTGCGCTGCTCCATATCGTTCGGCGGCACGTATTGCATGTGCTTGACAATAGCGGCATCCAGTTGCATTAGAAGAAACCCATGCAATCATTCGTTTAAGTGCAGAGGTTACACGACCTTGGTTGGCCATAACAGCTTTGTTGAGGTTTATGAATGCACGTGAGATGTCTGGTCTACGTTGCATAGTAAGAACAGAATTGGGACAAAAACCTAGCGTTTCATTAAAAAATTGGGCTAGTTCTTTAGTAGTTTCATCGTGATCGGCAGAGAGAGGGGTTACTAGGGGCATAAGATAGATGTGAAATTAGAAAATGTATAAGTTCTTGCTTTTGAAATCATCACAGAACTATTAGATTTGTTAACACTTGTTTTAAATACGTTAAGATATACAAATTCAAATAATCGCAGCTAGTTTTTTCTTTTAGCGTCTTTTAATCTTTTTTCGAATAATATATCAAGCTCGTTTTAAAGATGTACTCCGTGTAGTTTTTTGTATTTTTCCATAAAAGCATTAAAAGATGACAGGACATAAAACAACGACCGTATATAAAGGGAGAATGCAATTTGAAACAGATAGCCCAACAGGCTACAAAACATTTATGAATACCGGTCCAGATAATGGAGGAGATAATGAAGGAATGGGGCCTAAAGCATTGATGCTTTCTTCACTAGCTGGATGTACAGGCTTAGATATTATTCATGTGCTCAACAAAATGCGAGTTCCAGTTCCACAATTTGAAATGATAGTAGAAGGAACTTTAACAGAAGAACATCCTAAAACCTATCACACAGTAACCTTAGATTACAGATTTTTTGGAACTGGTTTAGACGAAGATAAGATTAAGAAAGCTGTGAAGCTCTCTGAAGAAAAATATTGCGGGGTGATGGAAATGTTTAGAAAATTCTGTGATCTAAAAATTGGTGTTCACTTTATTACTGAATAAAAACCGTTAAAATTCTAATCGACCTCAATGCGCTGGACATTAAAACCAAAACCAGATTCTTTAAAAGTAAAACAACTCTCTCAAGAGTTGGGAGTAGAAACTCCCATTTCGATATTGCTTATTCAGCGAGGAATTGAAACATTTTCTGAAGCAAAAAAATTCTTTAGACCATCCTTGGATGATCTTCATGATCCTTTTTTAATGAAGGACATGGAGAAAGCTGTTGACCGCATAGAAAAGGCGATCGACACTGGAGAGAACATCATGGTTTTTGGAGACTATGATGTGGATGGTACGACAAGTGTAGCGCTAGTAAGCTCCTATTTAGAAACGCTGCATTCTCAAATTGCTACGTATATTCCAGACCGTTATGAGGAGGGATATGGCGTTTCTTACAAAGGAATTGACTATGCAGTAGATAATGATATCACACTCATCATCGCACTAGATTGCGGCGTTAAAGCCATTGATAAGGTAGCGTATGCTAAGGGGAAGGGTGTAGACTTCATCATCTGTGACCACCATAGACCTGGAGCTGTACTTCCGGATGCTGTTGCGGTATTGGATCCTAAAAGAGTAGATTGCACCTATCCTTATGATGAACTATGTGGATGTGGAGTCGGCTTTAAGTTGATTAGTGCGATTACGCTTTCGCGAAAGCGTAACCCCGACGAACTGCTACCGTATCTAGATTTAGTAGCTACAGCCATTGGCGCAGATATTGTGCCTATTACGGGAGAAAATAGAATCCTTGCCTACCACGGTCTAAGAGTAATAAACAGTGCGCCAAGAGCAGGATTTGAGGCGATTATTAAACAGCTCAAAAAGGAGGTGTTAACGATTACAGATGTGGTTTTTATCATCGCCCCGCGCATTAATGCAGCGGGAAGGATGAAGCATGGTAATCATGCAGTTACGTTGTTGCGAGAGATAGATTATGCAACAGCTTGTCAATATGCCTTAGAGATCGAAGCCTATAATGCAGACAGAAAGGAAGCAGATAAGTCTATTACCAGACAAGCCTTAGATCAGATAATCGCTCATAAAGAAGAAGCAGACAAGACCACCGTTGTGTTTCAAGAAGACTGGCATAAGGGTGTGATAGGAATTGTCGCTTCTCGACTTACGGAGACCTACTATAGACCCACACTGGTCTTTACAAAAAGCGGGGATAAATATGCGGCAAGTGCACGCTCTGTAAAAGGGTTTGATGTGTACAATGCACTTCAAAAGTGTGCAGAGCATATTGAACAATTTGGAGGTCATAAATATGCTGCTGGGCTTACGCTGCTTCCAGAACAATATGCAGCTTTTAAAGCCAAATTTGAAGAAGTGGTAGCCGCAAGCTGTGATGAACGTTTACTTGTTCCAGAAATTTCTGTAGACGCAGAGCTGGATCTTGCAGAGATTACCCCAAAATTTCATAGAATACTTAAGCAATTTGCTCCCTTCGGGCCTCAAAACATGTCACCTACGTTTATGACAAAAAGTTTGTACGACACAGGCTATGGAAAAAAAGTGGGAGCAGATGAAGATCATCTCAAAGTAACAGTTAAGCAGCATAATGCGGGTAACTATATAAGTGGGATAGGGTTTAACTTAGGAAAGAAGTATGATCTTATTTCAGAGAGAAAGCCATTTATGGCAGCTTATGCTATCGATGAAAATATTTGGAATGGAGAAGTAAGTTTACAACTGAGGCTCAAAGATATTAAGAGCGATACTCTTTGATCTCAAAACCATTTACATCATCATACACACCATAGGTATAATGCGTTATCCAATCGCCAAGATTATGGTAGGTAGAATTTTCTCCCACTTCTATGGACATAGGGAGGTGTCTGTGACCAAACACAAAATAATCATAATGGGCAGTTTCTAATTTGCGCTTTGCGTAGGTGGCTAGCCACTCATTTTCTTCTCCTAGAAAAATATGGTCATCATCACCAGATATGAGTTTGTTTTTAACCGAGAAATATTGTGCAATTTTCATCCCAATATCTGGGTGCCCCCATCTAAAGAGCCATTGAAAAAAGCGACCTCTAAAGACTTTTTTCATTCGTTTGTAGCCTTTGTCTCCTGGGCCTAATCCATCACCATGACCTAAGAAGAACTTTTTATCATTGATCTGAAATACTTCTGGATCGTGAAAAACAGGAATGCCAAGCTCCTCTTCAAAATAGCCATTCATCCATAGGTCATGATTGCCCACAAAAAAATAGATCTCAATTCCTTCATCTCGCATTTCGGCAAGCTTTCCTAAGGTGCGCACAAAACCCTTTGGGACTACCGTGCGGTACTCAAACCAAAAGTCAAATAAATCACCCATTAAGAAAATCGCTTGGGCATCTTTACGGGCCATTTCAAGCCACTGTAAAAACTTGCGCTCCCTCGGTCTACTTTCTTCCATAGTGGGGGCGCCCAAATGGTTGTCACTTGAGAAGTATATTTTTTTTCCTAGGGGAAGGTTGATTTTCATAAATTAATTATCACTGGCAAACCACTCTGCATAACTGCTTGCGGTTTCTTGAAGTCGCAAAGAGTGTAGATTTATATTTTCTGGCAACAAGGCCTTAATTTTTGAAGCAAAATCTATGACCATCATCTCGCTGGTAGGCTGATAATCTACAAGAAGTACCGAGTGTCCACGATTTGAGAGCTCCTCTGCTAGCTCTACGTGTGGGGTGTTTTTATTAAAAACGGTTGCGTGATCAAAAACATCTACAATCTCCCGATTCACAATTTTCTTGAGGTCAGAAAAATCTATGACCATCCCGAACTTTACATGTGCGGTATCTGCAATAGGTTTCCCTATTACCGTCACGCTAAGTTTATAACTGTGCCCATGTACATTGCGACATTTACCGTCATAGCCGTAAAGGGCGTGGCCTGTTTCAAAGGTAAATTGTTTTGTAATACGAATTTTTGACATAGAGGTACTGATTATATTCCGCTTTCGCGAAAATGGGAACACTTCAACTAGCGTCTCCTTTTCAATTTATTATACAAAACTACGATAATCAGTACCAATCCTAGAATCAGGAACAATCCATTACCGCTTAGAAAACTCATAAAGTCCATATTAATCCATTTATCTTTTAATACCCAATAACTTGCCTTACTCTACTTAACACCTCATCTGCTACTGCACCCGCTTTTTGTGCTCCTAAGGATAGCGCAGCATCGATCTGGTTGAGGTTCTCCATATAGTAGTTGTATTTTTTTCGCTCTTCGGCGTATTTCGCTATAATTACCTCGTACACTGCCTGCTTTGCGTGACCATAGCCGAAATCTGGTTGCTTATAATTTTCGCGCAAGCGTTCTACTTGTTCTGGTGTTGCTAGCAACTGATAAAGGTTAAACACATTACAACCTTCTGTGTCCATAGGTTCTTCCATTGGTGTACTGTCAGTCTTTATGCCCATAATTTGTTTACGGAGCTTTTTGTCTGGTAAAAATATGTCAATAATATTCCCTTTAGACTTAGACATTTTTGCTCCATCAGTTCCAGGAACATACATCGTATCTTTATTATGACTAGCTTCAGGAAGCACAAACACATCACTTTTTGTACTGGCATGAAAACGATTCGCAACATCGCGCGTCATTTCTATATGTTGGGCCTGATCCTTACCTACGGGCACAATCTCTGCATCGTACAATAAAATATCTGCCGCCATTAACATTGGGTACACAAATAGTCCAGTATTTACGTCTTCAAGTCTATCTGCTTTATCTTTAAAGCTGTGAGCAAGCGTTAGTCTTTGGTATGGAAAAAAGCAATTTAAGTACCAAGTAAGTTCTGCCGTTTGAGGCACGTCGCTCTGACGATAAAAAACTGATTTTTTAATATCTAATCCAAAGGCGAGCCACGTAGCAGCAGTGCTATATGTATTATGACGTAATTGGTCTCCGTCTTTAATCTGTGTGAGGGAGTGCATATCTGCTATAAAAAGAAAAGACTCATTTGCGGGGTCATTTGCCATTTCAATGGCAGGGATAATTGCGCCGAGTAAGTTTCCGAGATGCGGGGTGCCAGTGCTCTGTACACCAGTAAGTATTCTTGACATAAAATTGCTTAAAAAGCAAAGTTACCTTTTTCTAGCTATTGACTAGCGACAATTCCCTATTTTTGGCGCAATGGAATTCTTAAGAAAAATAGGTATAGCGATTTGGAAAGTATGGTTTTACTTTCTCATGCTCGTCGTCATTGTTATTTTATCTCCATTACTCATCATTAGTATACTTAGAGAAACATGGTATGGTGTTTTTTTTAGACTCGCTCAAGTCTGGGCACGCACGATCATGCTTTTAATGGGTTTTGTCCCGATTATAAAGCGAGAAGAAAGGTTTGTAAGAAATAAAAGTTATATGTTGGTGTCTAATCATACTTCAATGCTAGACATTTTATTGATGTTGCATCTAGCTAAAAATCCATTTGTGTTTGTAGGAAAAGCAGAGTTAGCAAAAATTCCGCTATTTGGTTTTTTTTACAAACGCACGTGTATTCTTGTAGATCGTGGTAATGCAAGAAGTAGAAAAGCGGTTTTTGATCAAGCGCAAAGAAGATTAAATCAAGGTTTTAGTATTTGTATTTTTCCAGAAGGTGGTGTGCCAGATGACACTTCTATCATATTAGATTCTTTTAAAGATGGGGCTTTTAGACTTGCTATCGATCACCATTTACCGATAGTTCCCATAACATTTTACGATAATAAAAAGAGATTTCCTTATTCTTTTCTAAAAGGGGGTCCTGGTAAATTGCGAGCAAAAGTTCACTCTTTTATACCAACTGCAGGATTAACGCAAGTGAACAAATTAGCATTAAGAGAAGAAACGAGAAAAGTAATTCACGTTGAGTTAGAAAGGCAGGTTTGAATGTGTTTCAAGTCCGCTTTCGCGAAAGCGTTAATACAGTTTAAGCTTCAAATAAATTGCACATTTTTATAACGTGATTTAAAATCGCCATAGAAATGCGGGCTTTGATCAATCGTCAGATGTTTTTATCTACTGCATTTAAAATCCAGATTACATAAATAAAAAGGCTCCGTAACCAGCGGAGCCTTTTCTGTGATCATTGAGTATACAATGATTACCTAACCAACTAAAAAAACTAACCTACTCTTTATACTTGAGTATTTATTTTTAAAACTTATAATTGATTCCTGTATAAACCCCTAAATAGTAAGGTTTAAAATCTACTGCATTATCATCAAATGCATTAAGCTGATATTTAAAAGAGGGTTCTAAATTAAGTTGTAATTTATCTGTCATTTTATAATCAATTCCCAAACCAATGTTGGTACTAAAGCTTACACCATTTACATTAGTAGAAGTACCAAGATTTGTTGTGAGATCTTCTGATCGTAGAACAACACGATTATCATTGAGCAATAATGTGCTTAATCCCCCTATAACAGAGAACCCAACCCTCGTATCTGAAATGGTATAAACCGCTTCCATAGGAATTTCCAAATAACTTAGACGTTGCTCTAGAGCCCCACTTGAAGTGCTTCCTACCATTTGTCTTTGTGGAGCAAAATTTTCAACAGAGTTACCGCCAGTATTATCAGTTATCACAAGTGTAGCAACATCATCTACATAGTTTACACTTCTTAAAGACCTTCCTTGACCACTAGTGCTATAAGAAATTTCGTTTGTTGAATAACTTAAATCTAAGGAACTTAGCCCCGTTCTTACCTTAATTTTGGGAGAAACAGCATAACTTATTTGCACTCCATAACTTACATTAACATCGCCAGATTTATCATTATCTGCAAACTGTTTATCAAGGCCAGATCCGCCAAAATCACCATAATATACTGGTGCCGCTACGGCTCCAACATTCCACTTATTTTTATAAGCTGTGCTTTCTTTTTGAACAAGTGCTTCTGTATCTTGTTTTTCTTTTATTTTTTGAGCTTCAATAGTCAGGTCTTTTTTGCCTTCTATTACTTTTGTAGAAGCAATGGTTGTATTTAAATTATTTAAATCATCAAGAGAAATATCGTCGGCTTCAAGAGAAGAATTTTGAAAGAAGTCTGAAGAGGTCTTATCTGTTGCAGAATTTGTAGCGGTTGTGCTGTATGAATTTATCTCTTTAATAGAGTTTTTGTCACTTTTTAATGTAAGCACTCTGTTTGTAGAAGAAGGTGTAAAAATTTTTACTTTAAAAGTTGCTTCTTCTTTAACAGTTGTTTTAGTGCTTATGATATTTTGAGACTGAGAATTGCTCATCACTTCTAGATTATTACTAAAGTCAGAAGCGTTTATTCGTTCATTTGATTTTTGTCTAACATCAGAACTTTCAGTAAAATTTTTTTGACCATCATCGGTTTGCTTATTTACCAAGGGTGTAGAATCAGACATTACGCGAGGAATGAATGTAAATCCTAGACCAAAGAGAAGTGCAACTGCAGCAGCTATTCCTCCTAATTTCCACCAAAGGGGAATCACTTTTCTAGATGTTTTTTCCTTTTGCTGTGCGGCTATTTTGTTCCATACACGACTACTAGGATGTGCTTCAAAATCTTTAAACTTTTCTTGAAAAAGTCTATCTATGTTTTTATTTTCTTCCATTTTACATCTGAGATTTGCTTTGGGGGCTGTTTTGGCTCCTCTCGATTTTATCTTTTAATATGACTCTAGCTCGAGCAAGGTTTGACTTGGACGTTCCTTGAGAAATATTTAATAGCGTTGCAATTTCTTTATGTGAGTATCCGTCAAGAACATATAAGTTAAAAACCATTCTATATCTATCAGGTAATTCCTGTATGATTTTTAACAAAAAGTCTAATGGGATGCTTTCTTCATCTACTGCTACATCTACGATATTTAAATTCTCTTCATTTACTAATCTAAAAACTGCTGGTTTACGATACCGCTGTAATGCAGTATTAATAGCGATGCGTTTTAGCCAACCTTCAAAAGAACCTTTGCTTTTATACTGATCTATTTTGTCAAAAATGGTCATAAAAGCATCTTGCAAAATATCTTCTGCCTCTGTATAATTAGGAGCGTACTTTAAGCAAATCGAGAATAATACACTCCCGTAACGGGTGTATAATTCTGCCTGTGCCTTAGGCAGCTTCCTCTTACAATTTTTTATGAGTTGGTCTTGACTCAACTACGTGTCGATTTTAATGTTCTTATGACAAGATAAGAACAGATGCCTATATATAACTTCTCCTATGAGTTGTTTTACGGCATTATGTGTATACTATTTTAATCGTATAGGTGTCCTTTTTAAACGTATTACATTTTATAGATGCATTTCTATAAAAAGGTTGCGTGTGAATGTATGAAAAAAAACCTCCTTAAAGAGGAGGTTCATATTTTATGGAGTATCTGTAGTGTGACTATTCTGCCAGACAATTTTATAGCTTCATGAATCTTTGTTTCAAGTTCATCCATGAGATCTGGATTATCTAACAATAGTGCTTTTACAGCATCACGACCTTGACCTAGTTTTGTGTCTTCATAACTAAACCAAGAGCCTGCCTTTTTAATAATTTCATAATTAACACCTATGTCTATAATTTCTCCCACTTTAGAAACTCCTTCTCCATACATAATATCAAACTCTGCAGTTCTAAAAGGTGGGGCAACTTTGTTTTTTACAATTTTCACACGGGTTTTATTTCCTAACACATTTGCGTTGCTATCTTTTATCTGTGTAGATCGGCGTATATCTAGTCGTACAGAGGCATAAAATTTTAATGCATTACCTCCAGTCGTTGTTTCAGGGTTACCGAACATAACTCCAATTTTCTCGCGGAGTTGATTAATGAAAATTACCGTACAATTGGTTTTGCTTATGGAACCCGTAAGTTTACGTAACGCTTGAGACATGAGCCTAGCGTGGAGACCCATTTTAGAATCCCCCATCTCTCCTTCAATCTCGCTTTTAGGTGTAAGTGCCGCAACAGAGTCAATTACAACAATATCAATAGCTCCAGAGCGTATCAAATTGTCTGCTATTTCAAGGGCTTGCTCTCCATTATCTGGTTGCGAAATGATAAGGTTATCAATGTCAACACCTAGTTTTTCTGCATAAAAACGATCAAAAGCATGCTCTGCATCTATAAATGCCGCAATACCACCTGCTTTTTGAGCTTCGGCAATCGCATGCAAAGTCAAGGTGGTTTTACCAGAAGATTCTGGGCCGTAAATTTCAATGACACGACCACGAGGATATCCTCCTACCCCTAAGGCAACATCAAGACCTAATGAACCGGTTGGGATGGACTCTACATCTACAATAGCCTGGTCTCCCATCTTCATCACAGCGCCCTTCCCATAGGTCTTGTCTAACTTGTCAAGTGTAAGTTTTAGTGCTTTTAATTTTGCCTCTTTTTCACTGCTCATGTCGTCTTTTTTCATTTCTTTGTTATGTAAAAATAAGTTTAAATATAGGTGTGGACAAGATCTGCTTTCGCGAAAGCGGAATACTTTTTAACAACATTTCTATGTAAATGCACGCAACCTTTTGTAAGTTGCGGCATCTTAAATTTGAAATTAAAGTTTAACTGATTTAAAACCAATTTAGCCCAATACTGGGTAAAGATACAAAAATTTGGAATCTTTACTAATATTAGGAAGGCCACAGCGAGAAAGTGCACCACGAGATTGCTTATGAAACAACCAAGTAAGTTAAAAACCTGAATTAGCCGTTCACAAAAAATGCCCGCAAGAGGAACTTCCGGGCATTTTTTGTGGATTAAATTCAAGAAAAAACTATGCATCATAGGTTGTAGAATAAAATTTAATAGTCTCAATACATAATTGACACAAGGTTAAAATTCACGTATCTTTGCAGCCATCTTTAACACTTAAAATAGGTATAGCATGCAACTGTACAATAAACTAAGCGCAAAAGAGAGGGCAGAGCTTATAGAGCAGGCTGGAGAAGAACGCCTTACACTCTCTTTTTATCAGTATCATAATATTGGTAATCCAGAACTTTTTAGAAATCATTTGTTTATAGCATGGGATTCCATGAATGCGCTAGGACGTATTTATGTAGCCCATGAAGGAATCAATGCACAAATGTCTGTGCCTGCAAAACGATTTCATGACTTTAAAAATTTTCTAGACCACATTGATTTTTTAGAAGATGTACGCTTAAATATTGCTAGAGAACAAGACAATAAGTCATTCTTGAAATTGAAAGTCAAAGTACGGCACAAGATTGTAGCAGATGGTCTTCATGACAAAAGCTTTGATGTGACTAATAAGGGAGTGCACGTGGATGCAGCTGCTTTTAACCAACTTATCGAGCAAAATGACACTGTTTTAGTAGATATGCGTAATCATTATGAAAGTGAGATAGGTCACTTTAAAAATGCAATCACGCCAGATGTAGATACCTTTAGAGATAGTCTAGATATTATTGAGGAAGATCTTAAAGATCACAAAGAAGACAAGAAATTGGTCATGTATTGTACGGGTGGGATTCGCTGTGAGAAAGCAAGTGCTTACTTCAAACATAAAGGTTTTAAGAATGTATTCCAGCTAGAAGGAGGAATTATTGAATACGCACGACAAGTTGAAGATCAAAAGCTAGAAAATAAATTTCGAGGTAAAAACTTTGTTTTTGATCACCGCCGTGGCGAGCGCATTTCTGATGAGGTAATTTCTAATTGTCATCAGTGTGGCACTCCTTGCGATGAGCATGTAAATTGCGCAAATGAAGCGTGTCACTTACTCTTTATACAATGCGAGGAATGTGCAAAGAAGCAGCATCATTGTTGCTCCACACAATGTGCAGATATTAATGCACTACCGTTTGAAGAACAAAAAAAACTACGTGCAGGAAAAGGAAATAGCAATAAGATATTTAAAAAGGGACGTTCTGAAAAGCTTGCCTTTAAGAAGTAATTACTCCTTATAGAATACTTATCTTTATCGATAGTTCATTTTGAACAAAATAATTGCGTACAACTTACGGTTACAATCTATCAATTGATATCATAAGATGTACCTCAAATATATAACATATGGCTTGTGGCAATTGTGGCACTGGAGAAGACGGAGCACCTAAGGGGTGCAAGAATAACGGCACCTGTGGCACAGATGGATGTAATAAACTTACTGTTTTTGATTGGCTTTCTAATATGTCTTTACCAGACGGTCAAGAAGTTTTTAACTATGTAGAAGTACGCTTCAAAAATGGGCGCAAAGACTACTACAAGAATGAAGAGAAAGTCACGCTAAGTATAGGTGATATTGTGGCTACTCAAGCAGAATCTGGTCATGATATTGGGATGGTAACGCTTACAGGAGAGCTCGTAAGAGTACAAATGAAGCGTAAAAAAGTACGTATAGATGCTCCTGAAAGACTTAAAATTTACAGGAAAGCCTCCCAAAAAGATATAGATATATGGACTACGGCTCGTGAAAAAGAAGAGCCTATGAAAGTGCGTGCTAGACAAATCGCTATACGATTACAGCTCCAGATGAAAATTTCAGATATTGAGTTTCAGGGAGATGGTTCAAAGGCTACTTTTTATTATACTGCCGAAGATCGTGTGGATTTTCGTCAACTAATAAAAGAATTTGCTCAAGAGTTTCGCACTCGCATTGAGATGCGACAAATTGGGTTGCGACAAGAAGCAGCTCGATTAGGAGGTATAGGGTCTTGTGGTAGAGAATTGTGTTGCTCTACGTGGCTTACAGATTTTAGATCTGTCACCACCAGCGCTGCTCGATATCAACAATTATCACTTAATCCTCAAAAGCTTGCTGGCCAATGTGGAAAGTTGAAGTGTTGCTTAAATTATGAACTTGATTCATATATGGATGCGCTTAAAAGTTTTCCAAAAATAGAAACAAAACTCTACACGAAAAAAGGAACTGCTGTTTGTCAAAAGATAGATATCTTTCAAGGGCACCTGTGGTATGCTTATGAAGGAGAGTGGATGAACTGGCATAAGCTTACAACTGCTCACGCTAATGAAATTATCTCGGCAAACAGAAAAAAAGAGCCAGTTGCTAGCCTTGAGGAGTTTGCCTCAGAGCTTATAGAAGAGGCTAAAGTAGACTTTGGTAATGTAGTTGGTCAAGATAGTTTGACGCGTTTTGATAAGCCAAAAACAACTAGCAAGCGCCGTACTAAAAGAAATAAAAAAAGTGTTGGAGATAAACCACAGGGCATTGAAAGTCGTGGTAAAAGACCTCATAAAAACACAAAAAAAGACACAAACCCAAATCGTAAAGACAGCTCAAAAGCTACAAAACCCACCCAAAGTAGTCAGAAAAATGCTGCTACAAAATCAAAAACTACAAATAAACGTCGTCCTCAAAAACCAAAACCTAATGCGTAGCGTATCACTACTAGCAGCCATATGTATGTGTATGTGTTCTTGTGATTCAGACCAAGTCTATCACAAATACAAATCCTTAGGGGGTAATTGGGATATTGACGAGCCTGTTACACTAGAGATTGAGGAAATAGATAGTTTACAGCCGTACAATGTTTTTATCACATTGCGTAATGATAATAGATATCCCTATAGCAATTTGTTTTTAATCACGTCGTTAGAATTTCCAAAAGGTCGCACACTAACAGATACATTAGAGTATGAAATGGCTGCAGCTGATGGAACATGGTTAGGGGAAGGATTTGGAGACATTAAGGAAAGCAAACTAGTATATAAAAAAGGAGAACGCTTTCGCGAAAGCGGAACCTACACCTTCACCGTACAACACGCGGTACGAAAGAATGGAAATATTTCCGGTGACCAAACGTTAAAGGGTATTACAGAGATAGGGTTGCGTATTGAAGAGCAGCCAGAAAAAGACTAAATATGGCAAAACGAGCAACTCCCAAAAAAAAGACTACTAACAATTCAGATTATAGAAAGTATATCTCTTGGTTCTGGAGATTATTTACAATTGGAATACTCTCTGTTGTCATGGTTTTTTTATTGGCTAGTTGGGATGCATTCGGCGAACTACCTTCTTTCGAAGAACTTGAAAATCCAGAAAGTAACCTGGCTACAAAAATTATTTCTGTAGACGGAAAATTGCTAGGAACTTACTATAACGAAAATCGTACCCCTGTAAAATATGAAGATTTACCTCAAAATCTAATAGACGCTCTTGTTGCTACAGAAGACGAACGCTATTATAATCACTCAGGAATAGATTTTAGAGGAACCACTAGAGCCTTTGCTTATTTAGGAAAAAAAGGAGGGGCTAGTACAATTACACAACAACTTTCTAAACTGTTATTTACAGGAGAGGCGGCCAAAGGATGGGAACGCTATACCCAAAAGATTAAAGAGTACGTTATTGCAACAAGACTAGAGCGTCAATATACCAAACAGGAAATTATTGCCATGTATCTAAATAAGTTTGGATTTCTATTTAGAGCTATTGGAATCAGTTCAGCGTCGCGCATTTACTTCAACAAGAATGTGCAAGATCTAGAGTTACATGAGAGTGCAGTATTAGTGGCTATGCTTAAAAACCCTAGGCAGTATAATCCATACCGTGAAATATCTCGAGAAAAGTCTTTAATGAGACGTAATCAAGTGTTCAAACAAATGGAGAAAAATGGGATGCTTACTACAGAAGAGAAAGATTCACTACAAGCCATACCAATGGTAGTGACCTTCACCCCAGAAGGTCATGCAGATGGAATAGCGACTTACTTTAGAGAGAACCTTAAAAAATTTCTTGGTGAATGGATCGACGAGAACCCAAAAGGGGAGGATGCTGATGGAAATTTAGAATATTATAACATTTACCGTGATGGACTTACTATTACAACAACCATCGATTCTCGAATGCAAAAACTAGCGGAAGAAGCAGTGAGCAAACACATGTCTAATCTTCAAAATGCATTTGATAACCAGAATGAAAACAATCCAACGGCTCCTTTTCGTGATATTGAAAAGGCAGATATCAATCTCATATTTAATAGAGCCATAAAATCTTCAGAGCGCTGGCGTAAAATGAAAGCTCAAGATAAGAGTGATGCGGAGATCATTAAATCTTTTGATATAAAAACAGACATGACTGTTTTTTCTTGGGGTGGTGACATAGATACTATTATGACACCAAGGGATTCTATAAGATATTATAAAAAATTCTTACGAAGTGGCATGATGTCTATGGTACCACAAACAGGTGAGGTACGTGCTTGGGTGGGAGGTATAAATATGAATCATTTTCAATATGACCATGTACAAACAGGAAAACGCCAAGTAGGCTCCACTTTTAAACCATTTTTATATGCTACTGCTGTGGACCAGCTACACATATCACCTTGCGATACACTACCTAACACCTTATATACAATTCCAGCAGGATCTCATGGAAATACAAAAGATTGGACACCAGAAAATTCTGGTGGTGATATGGGCGGTATGGTGACCATGAAGTATGCACTTGCACAGTCTATCAACACCATTTCTGCAAGGTTAATGGATAAAGTAGGCCCATCTCAAGTACTAAAGCTTGCAGGAGATTTAGGAATTGACACTAAAAACATTCCAGAGGTACCTTCTATAGCTTTAGGTACGCCAGACATTAATCTTTATGAAATGGTAGCTGCATACGGTGCTTTTGCAAATAAAGGTGTGTATGTAAAACCTCAGGTCGTAAGTACTATTCAAGATAAAAATGGAACTATTTTATACCAACACGTGCCTGAGACGAGAGATGTTTTAAGTGATGAGTCTGCTTATATCACATTAGAATTAATGAAGGGTGTAACCGCTTCAGGTTCTGGTGGAAGACTTAGGCATAGTGGTCGTACAAATTATGAATATAAAAATACAGTAACAGGTTATCCCTACGGTTTTACAAATCCCATTGCTGGTAAAACAGGAACCACTCAAAACCAGTCAGATGGATGGTTTATGGGGATTGTACCAGACCTTGTAACAGGCGTTTGGGTAGGTGGTGATGATCGCTCTGTCCATTTTCCAGGCATACGATACGGTCAAGGTGCCACGATGGCTTTACCTATTTGGGGCCTATACATGAAAGGCGTATATGCAAATAAAGACCTTAAAGTATCAGAGGAGGATTTTGAAAGACCCGACAACCTCAGTATAGAAACAAACTGCGACAATTATAAAAGCAGCGGTGTAAGTGATGATCTTCCAGATGAGTTAGATTTCTAAGATAAAAATTTCAATCTTGTAAAGAGTTCAGGTTTCTGGACTCTTTTTTTTGCTTTCGCGAAAGCGAAAAACCGTATAAGAACCTAAACTGCTACTAATCTAACAGCTCTCTTCTTTTTATTGATTGAATATTATGTATTTTTAGGTCATAATAATTACGAATATGATAGTAAAGAAAGTTGCGGGAGTAGAAGAAGCTCTTGATGGAGTTTCAAATAATATGACGATGATGCTTGGCGGTTTTGGACTAAGTGGTATCCCAGAAAATGCAATTGCAGAATTGGTTGCACTCAATGTAAGTGGTCTTACTTGTATTTCTAATAATGCAGGCGTAGATGATTTTGGATTGGGACTGCTACTTCAAAAGAAACAAATTAGAAAAATGATCTCTAGCTATGTGGGAGAAAATGCAGAATTTGAGAGACAAATGCTAAGTGGTGAACTAGATGTAGAGCTCATACCACAAGGAACTTTGGCGGAGCGTTGTCGTGCTGCTCAAGCTGGATTTCCAGCCATATATACTCCAGCAGGATACGGTACCGAAGTAGCAGAAGGTAAAGAAACTCGTGAATTTGATGGCAAGATGTATGTTTTAGAACATGCTTTTAAAGCAGATTTTGCATTTGTAAAAGCCTGGAAGGGAGATGCAGCGGGCAACTTAATTTTTAAAGGAACAGCTCGTAATTTTAACCCTAATATGTGTGGCGCAGCAAAGATTACAGTAGCTGAGGTAGAGGAGTTAGTTTCTGTAGGATCCTTAGACCCAAATGAAATTCATATACCAGGTATATTTGTTCAGCGAATTTTTCAAGGAGCTAAGTATGAGAAAAGAATCGAACAACGCACTGTTAGAAAAAGAGAATAATTATGGCATTAGATAAAACCCAAATAGCACAGCGTATTGCAAAAGAGGTAAAAGATGGTTATTACGTAAATTTAGGAATAGGAATACCTACCTTAGTAGCAAACTACGTTCGTGAGGATATAAATGTTGAATTTCAGAGTGAAAATGGTGTTCTTGGTATGGGACCTTTTCCTTTTGACGGAGAAGAAGATGCAGATATTATAAATGCAGGTAAACAAACAATAACTACACTTCCCGGAGCAAGTTTTTTTGACAGCGCTACTAGCTTTAGTATGATAAGAGGGAAACATGTTGATCTCACTATTTTAGGAGCTATGGAAGTAGCTGAAAATGGCGATATTGCAAACTGGAAAATTCCAGGTAAAATGGTAAAAGGAATGGGAGGAGCTATGGATCTTGTAGCAAGTGCAGAGAATATAATCGTTGCAATGATGCATTCAAACAGAGCAGGCGAATCAAAACTGCTTAAGAAATGTAGTTTACCACTGACGGGAGTAGGTTGCGTTAAGAAAGTGGTCACAAATTTAGCCGTGCTAGAAGTAACAGAGAAGGGCTTTAAGCTTTTAGAAAGAGCGCCTGGAGTAACTGTAGAAGAAATTAAGAGCGCAACGGAAGGGTCCTTAATAGTTGATGGCGATATACCAGAGATGATCTTTTAACGCATCTGATTAGTACTTTAAAAAAACCACCTACGAGGTGGTTTTTTTGTAGGAATTACTTTTATAAAGATGAGTAAAATATAATTTAACGACAAAAGGGGCAAAATTTTAGGTGAAATACACAAATTTTTACTTTTTCAACGAAATTTATTATGAAAAAATTTGGAAAACTATTTTTTTATCCTATTTTAGCAATCCCCAAAACGTTAAAAACCTCGTTAAAGAGGTAATTAAATCAGGCGAACTACACAAGTGAGTCTATGCAGTATAGCTTTAAATAACAACTATTTCAAGTTATGATTTGTTAAAATCCGTGGGGGGAGCCCTACGGATTTTGTTTTAACTTTTAAAAATTTAACCCAATGGAAACTATCATTACATCGTCAAAATCTTTTGTTCAAGGAGTAAAAGAAGCAAGTGAGTTCACAGCAAATTGTGCTAAACTAGCTAAGAGAGTATTTTTATTTATGCTTTAATGATACATTTTGCTATTAGTTAACTAATAGGTATATCTAACAGCATTCCTGTCTAGTTAGATTCCTTTCGGAATGGCACTAATAAGTTTGCGTGTGTATTCTTTTTCTGGAGAGGCATATATTTTATCTGCATCTCCTATTTCTTCTATCTTACCTTTATTCATTACCACAAGTTGGTCTGACATATATTTTACAACCGCAAGGTCATGAGAGATAAAGATATAGGTAAAACCAAAATCTGATTTTAATTCATTGAGTAAGTTGAGAACTTGTGCTTGTACAGATATATCGAGCGCACTCACAGACTCGTCACAAACAATAAGCTTAGGGTGCACTGCTATGGTCCGTGCAATACCTATGCGTTGTCTTTGACCTCCAGAAAATTCATGGGGATACCTATTGTAAGCAGTAGCGTCAAGACCCACTCTTTCTAATAATTCATATACCTTAATCTTACGTTCTTTGTTATTACCATATAATTTGTGCACCTGCATGGGTTCTATAATAGCCTGCCCTGTGGTAAGCCTTGGGTTGAGTGATGCAAATGGATCTTGGAAGATAATTTGAATTTCCTTACGCAAGGATCTTAAATTAGATCCTTTATACGTTGTGATATCCCTTCCTTTATAAAATATGGAGCCCGCAGTAGCTTTATCAAGTTGAAGTATAGCATTCCCAAGCGTGGATTTTCCGCAGCCAGATTCTCCTACTAATCCTAAAGTTTCTCCCTCATAAATAGAAAAAGAAACATCATTTACAGCTTTAAATGCTGTTTGTTTTCCATAAAAACCAGCTTTTGAGAAGTATGTTTTTTCAACATTCTTAATTTCTAATAATGGTTTTTGTGAGTATAAATGCTTATGATGTTCTACGCGCTCATTATTGGTCTCTATAGCAGACGTAGGATTATTCTCTAAATGATCTTTAATAGTGGGTAATTTCTTGAGTCTGTAGTCTAATGATGGCCTCGCATTAAGAAGTGCTTTCGTATACGGATGCTTTGGAGCTTCAAATAATTCTTTGGAGGCGGCGGCCTCGACAATTTTTCCTCTAAACATTACAAGCACTCTATCTGCAATCTCATTGACCAGGGACAAATCGTGAGAAATAAAAATGATGCTCATTTTAGTTTCTTTCTGTAGCTCCTTTAATAAAAGTATTATTTCTTGTTGCACGGTGACGTCCAGAGCCGTGGTAGGTTCATCTGCAATAAGAATTTTAGGTTTGCAGGCAATTGCCATCGCAATCATCACTCGCTGTTTTTGACCTCCTGAGATTTCATGCGGATAGGCTTTGTAAATAAGCTCTGGTGATGGAAGTTTTACTTTTTCAAAAAGCTCCATCACTTGTTGCTTAGAACGCTTTCGCGAAAGCGTTGTGTGTTCCAATAATATCTCTAAAACTTGCTCTCCACATTTCATAGATGGATTAAGCGAGCTCATAGGTTCCTGAAAAATCATCGAGATCTGATTACCTCGAATGGATTGCCAACTTTTTTGTGAATTATTTTGTAATTCCTGACCCTCAAATTCAATGGAACCTTCGCTTTTACTATTAACCTTAGGAAGAAGACCCATGATAGCCAAAGAGGTAAGTGATTTACCAGATCCAGATTCTCCCACCACACCTAAAATTTCGTTAGGAAAGAGTTTAAAGGAGATATCAAATAAGACTTGATTACTCTTTCCTTGTGAAAGGAAAAATTGAGACAATCCTTTAACAAGCAATAGCGGAATTTGAACCATATTATAAAATTAATAAAAAACGCCAAAAATATCGATGAAATACACAAATACATGTAGGTTAACGAAAAGTTAATATTTTCTTTACTTTTTGGTAACTAAAATTGTGAAAATTAGATAATTATCACGAAATTCCCCAAAATTCTGAGATGTTCTCATAAATATGATAGAATTTTTGAAGTGTAGTGGGTTATTTTTTTGATTAACTGCTACTCTCATAATCGTATCAAACATGACTCTTCTCATAACCCTAACAAAACCCTCTAATATGAAAAAAATGTACTCTTTATTCCTAATGGCTATCCTATTAGGAACGACGGCTTACGCTCAAAAAAGTGTGGACGGAATCGTCCAAAACTATTTGACAGGTAATGCAGGAGAAGATGGACTAAAATCTTCAGACGTTTCCCAATTTAAGGTGACAGATATTGTCCCTTCTTTAAATCCTAATATCAAGCACGTCTACGTGCAGCAAATGTATCAAGGGATACCTATTCAAAACGGAACTTATAAACTTACCATTAAAGGAGAAAAAGTTACGTATGAAATAAATGAATTTGTAAAGAATCTCTCAGAAAAGGCAGCAGGAAAAAGCGCGTCACTTTCACCAGAATCTGCCATCCAAAGAGTAGTAAGAGACCGTAAACTGCAATCTCCAAAAAACTTAAGCGCTAAAAAAATGAGCGGGAATATTTTTGAGTATGCAAACTCTGGAATATCAATTGAACCTATCAAAGTTGAAAAAACATATTTATCAATAGACGGTAAATTACATCTTACTTGGAATGTTTCAGTTTATCAGAATGATGGACAACACTGGTGGAATGTAAATGTTGATGCCGCTAGTGGTGAAATTTTAAAGGTAACAGATTGGGTCATCTCTTGTTCATTTGAAGATCCAAACCATTTAGAACACGGTCATTCAAAAACAACCACAATTGAAGAGCCAGCATTTGGCCCAGTAAGAGCTATAGAAACTACAGCTCCAGCTGCATTTGTAGGCGGAGGATCTTATAATGTATATCCGTTAGGAATTGAAAGTCCCATTCACGGGAATAGAGTTGTTGTCTCGGATCCAGCAAATGCAAATGCATCTCCTTACGGATGGCATGACACAAACGGTGTTGCGGGTGCAGAGTTTACAACAACCCGTGGTAATAATGTATTAGCACAAGATGATACGAATGGTAATAACGGTACAGGAGTGAGTCCTAATGGCGGAAGTTCTTTAAGTTTTAACTTTCCATACGATCAAAATGCATCTCCATCAACCTATTTAGCAGCGGCAACAACAAATCTATTTTATTGGAACAACCTAATGCATGATGTATGGTACCAGTACGGATTTGATGAAGCATCTGGAAATTTTCAAGAAAACAATTATGGTAAAGGTGGTGCAGGGAGTGACTCTGTAAATGCAGATGCACAAGATGGTAGTGGTACAAATAATGCAAACTTTGCGACTCCTCCAGATGGACAAAATCCAAGAATGCAGATGTTCTTATTTACAAACCCAACAAGAGATGGTGATTTTGATAATGGAATTGTCGCTCACGAGTATGGACATGGTATTTCGTCACGTCTAGTTGGAGGTCCAAGCTTTAATGGTCTAGGTGGATCAGAGCAAATGGGTGAAGGATGGTCTGACTGGATGGGATTAGTAATGACTATTCGTCCAGGTGACACGAGAAATACAGCTAGAGGAATCGGTAACTTTGCCATCGGTCAAACCACTACAGGTCCAGGAATACGTCCTACACGATACTCACCAGATTTTGCTGTAAATGGAACAACTTATGACAACATAGGTAGCCTTGCAGTACCTCATGGAGTAGGATATGGTTTTGCTACAATTTTATGGGACATGACTTGGGATCTAATTGATCTTGAAGGATTGGATGCAGACCAATATAATGGTACTGGTGGTAACAATATTGCAATGTCACTTGTTATTGAAGGATTAAAAAACACAGCTAATAATCCTGGATACGTTTCAGGTAGAGATGGAATATTACAAGCAGATCAAGACCTTTACGGAGGACAATATAACTGCTTAATATGGGATGCCTTTGCACGACGAGGTGTAGGTGTAGACGCTGTTGAAAATAGTAACGGCGGAACTAATACAAATACAGATCAAATTACTTCTTATACCAGTGGGTGTGCAGGTCCTCCACAACCTGTTACATGTGACTCTACAGTAGCATCCTTTCCATATAATGAAGGTTTTGAAAATACAATTGGAGCTTGGTCACAAGACACGACAGACAATATCAATTGGACAGTAAATACTGGAGGTACTCCTTCAAACGGAACAGGTCCAAGTGCTGCAAATGAAGGTAGCTATTACATATATGTTGAAGCTTCTGGTGATGGCGCAGGATTTCCTAACAAAACAGCAATTTTAAATTCTCCTTGTTTTGATCTAACTGGCGTAAATGGAGCAGAAGCTGCATTTAGCTACCAAATGACAGGTACTGCCGTAGGAACTGTACGTCTTGAGGCTAGAGATGATGCTTCACAGACATGGACAGAACTATGGGTTCAATCAGGAGACAAAGGAGCAGCGTGGATAGATGCAACGGTAAGCCTTTCTGCTTATTCAGGTTCTACTCAATTACGTTTTAGAGCAACTACAGCAGCCTCTTGGTCTGGTGATATTGCTATAGATGGATTTAGTGTAGATGGAGCTGCTCAGACAGACACTCAAGCACCTACTACACCTACGAGTTTAAGTGTAACTAGTGTGACTGACACTACTATAAATATCGCTTGGAATGCATCTACAGATAATGTTGCTGTAACTGGATATGATGTGTATCAAGGTGCAACCTTGCTAGGAAATGTAGCAGTCACAACTGCTGAAATTACAGGACTTACTGAAGATACAACATATAGTTTTACAGTAAGAGCGAGAGATGAAGCAGGTAATGTTTCTAACGAAAGTAATACAGCTACGGGAACAACAACTGGGGGAGTTACAAACCCTACTGGTTGTGCTGGAGGCGTAAATTCATTTCCTTATGCAGAAAGCTTTGAAGCAAACATTGGCTTATGGTCACAAGGAAGTGGAGACGATCTGGACTGGACGCGTGATGCTTCAGGTACTCCATCATCAGGAACAGGTCCTACTTCGGGATCACAGGGCTCTTTCTATATGTTTGTAGAGGCATCTGGTGATGGTGTTGGCTATCCTAATAAAAGTGCACGTTTAAACTCTCCATGTTTTGACTTGTCATCTGAGACCGATGCGACATTCACTTTCAGCTATCACGCAAATGGAACCGGGACTATGGGAAGTATCGCTTTAGAAGCAAGTACAGATGGTGGATCTACATGGTCATCATTATGGAGTCAGACAGCGTATCAGGGTACCGCTTGGAAAACGCAAGCAGTCTCTCTAGCTTCATTTGCTGGAAACTCAGTACAACTTCGTTTTGTAAGAGTTACTGGTAATACATGGCAAGCAGATGTTGCCATCGATAACACAAGACTTACGGTTTCTGGAGGAACGGATCCTAATCCACCAACAGGGTATTGTGCATCTAATGGAAATAGTGTAGTAGATGAGTATATTCAAAGAGTGCAAATAGGTAGTATTAATAATGCGACTGGAGCTTCTTCTGGAGGTTACGGTAACTTTACTAATTTATCTACTAACTTAAGTGCTTCAAATTCTATAACAATTACACCTAGATGGACTGGAACTGTTTACAGTGAAGGATACGCTGTATTTGTAGATTGGAACCGTGATGGTGACTTTACAGATGCAGGTGAGACAGTATATACAAGAGCAGCTTCTACAGCAACGCCTGTAACTGGATCATTTAATGTTCCTGCCGGGGCGCAAGCAGGACCTACACGTATGAGAATTTCTATGAAATATAATGGAATACCTACAGCTTGTGAAAGCTTCCAGTATGGAGAGGTTGAAGATTATATTGTTGTAATTGGAGCTTCTGCGACAGGTTTTGCAGCAGGTTCTGAGAACTTTGTAGATAACACATCATCGCCTCTTACGTCATTTAATGTATTTCCTAACCCTGCGAGCGCAACGTTAAACATTGATTTAAATGGAGCCACAGCAGATAAGTTAGTAGTTTATAATTTATTAGGTCAAAGAGTGGTGGATCAGAGATTTTCAGATGCTATAGATGTTACTCAATTAGAGTCAGGTATCTATATTATAGAAGTAACTTCTGGTGATACAGTGCTTAACAAGCGTTTTATCAAGAAGTAAGAATATCATAACAACTAAAAATCCCGACATCAAATGGTGTCGGGATTTTTTTTGCTTTCGCGAAAATAGAATTTTATTTCACACGTTTATTTTCTTACTATTTATTTAAAAAATCTTGAAATGACTTTGTAGTAAACAATTTCCATATTCCTAAAATTCCAGCAATCACTTGTAGAAATGTTCCCGCTACCAGTAGTTCCGGTGCCCCCATCCAATGCAAGATTTTAAAAAGTGCACCTAACAACGTGCAAATGAAACCTATGATCAAAATAGTTAAAATATGTTTTACTTTCATAATTAATAAAGGTGTTTGGGTTATACTGAAATGATTTCGTCCTCTTCTAGAAGCCGATCGTTGCGAAGTCTCAATAAAATCTGAGCGACTGCCACCGTATCCTTTTCACAGTAAATGACAATCCTATTGATGTCGTTATCTTTATAATACACCTCTCGCACTTGGCTACCATCTATATCATCTTTAGGGGAAGGTATCCCTAAAATTTTAGTCAATAATTTTAGAGATGTATAATGCTTGTAGTCACCAAACTTCCATAAATCCAAGGTGTCTACGTGTGGTATTTCCCAAGGTTTTTTTCCAAATAAATTGAGCTTATCGGGAAGTGAGACACCTTGTATAATCATACGTCTTGCAATATATGGGAAATCAAATTCTTTCCCATTGTGCGCACATAATAAATGCTCTCTCCTATTAAAATGACTCTCCAGAAGTGTTTTAAATTCGTTAAGTAATTTTACTTCATCATCACCAAAGAAGGAGGTAGTTCTAAAACGCTTGCCGTTAGTACTCGTGTGAAAATATCCTACAGAAATACAGATAATTTTGCCAAATTCTGCCCAGATTCCAGCTCGGTCGTAATAGGCTTCAGGGGTATACTCTTCCTTGCGTAAATATTTAGTTTTATCTGCAAACAATTCCTGCATGGTTTGATCAAGATCATTAAAATCAGGCTGTTGTGGAACAGTTTCTATATCCAGAAAAAGTATATTCTCTACTTGAAGTTTGTCAATCATTTTTTCACTTTTAGAAGTACTTTCCCACTTGCAAAATCAATTTCTGGTTTAGTTTCTACATTTTCTAGACTTATATGTTCAAAATATATCTTTATAGAAACCTCATCATTTTCCATATCCATATTGAGTTCGTCATTGAGAACATCCCTATTCTTATAGGGCCTTTTTAGCAACTCTTCAATAAATTCTTCTAAGGTGACTTTAAGAATAGACACACCATTCTTTTTTATTGTCATCACAGGTGGATTATTTGTTAAGTAAAACTCATAATCATGTACCTCTTGAATATCAATAGCAGGATCATTAAAATTTAATTCTTTATAATAGTCATAACCACTTACGCGAATGGTTTCTTGATCGCCTCTTCGATAATACCTACGCTCATTAAATCTGTCTGCCTTTGCAACAGAAAGTCCTAAGGAGTCCATAATACGTCTCCTTAATGCCCAGCCAGAAAATTTTATAGAATCCTGACTTGGATTGTATCCAAGAATTTCTTCTGTACGATCTAGGGCATCATGGTCTATCAAATAATTTGTAACAGATAAGAGGCGGTTGTATTCTTCTCTAGATATAGGTTTGGAATCTTCTTTTGCTTTCGCGAAAGCGTTATAAACTTCTTCAAACTGTCTTGCCTGACTCCTCTCGCTTACTGAAAATGCTCCCCAAAAACCAAATGAACTAAACAATGCAATAACGGCTAATGCCATAGGTAAATAACGTAGTTGTTTTTTTCTACTAAAAATAAGATAGATAAAAGCGCCAGTTATAAATGCGGCAATGAGTATAAGAAAGTACCGAGACTCTGTGATACCATAATCTGCAATGCGTTTATAAATAGCCACATAAAATAAAACGAGTAAGGGTAAGAACATCCAATAAGCGAGTGGCTGAAACTTACGTATGATAGAAGAATCGTGCGTGATTCTTACAGGATGCATGATAAATTGTATTAAAAGAAGCAAAGCAGCTAGCGCGATGATGAGGTAGCTCACCCATCCTTTTGGTAATTCCCAATCTACAACGATTTTAATAGCGTACACGTATAAAATAACTAGATATAACGTGGCTAAAGGAATGAGTATAAATTTTACAAAAACCTCAATGGCTTTGTGAAAGTGTAAACTAAGATTATGTTGAATCTCTTTAGGAAAATCTGATACGTACACCCAAGTATTGACAATCCCAAGGCAAATCACAAATAACTCTGCATAGCGTATCTCTTTAATACTTACGTCAAAAAGATAGCGCACCGCTAACATTGCTAGGACCAGTCCTAAATATAATACTCCAGAGAACAGCGCACTGCGAGCAATAGCGATCATCATATTGCCTAGGTAATTCCAATATGCCTTAGGATGCCAAACCGTAACAAATGGAGCAAAAAATAAGGCCAAATGACCAGCGATCATAAACAAGCCCCAACGTATATAAGGAGTGACTTCAGAGTCTGATGGGGAAGAAGGTAGAGAATAGTAAAATAGCAGCAGCAGTAAGATAACCACAATCTTTATCCATATAAGTCCCCTTTTTTTATACTGCTCAATATAAAATTGAGTGGCTATGAGCCAACTAATACCCAAAGACATCACCAGCAGTAAATTCGTTTTGATTTGAGTAAACTCACGATTATCCAGCTCTATGAGTATAATGGTAACAGCTGTACTCAAAGTTGCCCAAATAATAGCAAATGGAAATCGCTTAAAGGCTGCGCTGGCTTTAGATAGAAATTCTGCTTTTGTAACTAATTTCATTAGGAATGGTTAGGTCGTAATGAAAATACAAATTTTAAATTTGTTCTGTCATTTTATAGGCAGCATCTATATAATCATAAAAATCTTTTGTAAAAGATTTTCCCTCTAGCCGCTCGCCACGCTGGTGTCCTAATCTCACGATAATAAGATTGTCTTCTGGGATGGTAATCACATACTGTCCAAGAATACCTCGCATTACAAAGATTTTTTTCTCCATATAATTACTTAACCAAAAACCATATCCGTAGTCATCATTTTTGGCAAACCGAGGCATAATACTAGTCTCGACAAAATCTGACGGAATAATCTGTTTCCCATTCCATACACCACCATCTTTATACAGCTTTCCAAAACGGGCAAAATCTCTTGCATTACTAGCAATACAACAATACGTTTTTGCTAATTGATTTTCATCATCATCTAGTTGCCACAATGCTTTTTGTTCCATTCCCAGTGGTTTCCAAAAACTATCTGAGAGATACGTAGCTAGTTTCTTTCCAGTAGCCTTTTGAATGACCATTCCTAGCAACTGTGTGTTTCCACTCAAATAAGTAACCTCTTTGCCTGGCTCATCTGTCACTTCTAGACCTAAAATAGTTTCTGCGAGATCATCATCATAATAAGATCTTGCTGTTACACTAAAAGGGCTCGTATAGCTCTCATCCCAGTTAAGTCCGGAAGCCATAGATGAAAGATCGCCTACGGTCATTTGGCTGTCTGCAAATTGTTTGTAAAAATCACCTACAGGTTGATCTAAACTTTCTATAAACCCATCCTGAATTGCTTTTCCTATCATAGCGCTTGTGATACTTTTTGCCATAGAAAAGGAATTTGTCTGAGAAGTAGCGCTGTATGTGTGAGCATAGTTTTCATAGAGTAAACTATCATTCTTTATAATTAAAAAAGCTACGGTACCTAATTCTGTGTGTGTCGCTAGCAAATTTTCTGAAGGGACAGCCGTATTATACGCTTTATGTTGGGGCCAAGGTTGTGGAGTGCCCTTTGTAATTTCTGCATTTTCAAAATAGGTGTAATCATCAATAAAAGCGGTTGTATGTCCTGTTCCATAAACAACACGCACTCCTTTTAAGATGTAATCGTAATCTGTGATATAAAGTGCAGCAATAATTAGCACAATAAGGAAGATAAAAAATTTTAAAAAGTTCTTTAAATATCTCATGGTTGTATTTTTTTTGTAAAAATAGAAGGATTACGCTTTCGCGAAAGCGTTGATAATTACATTAACCCTAAAATAACCTTCCTTGCGTAGCGGGACTCTCGTGTTCAAGCAGCCATTTTTTACGATGAAGACCACCAGCATAACCGGTAAGAGAACCGTCACAACCTATAACGCGGTGGCAAGGTATAATTATGGAAATGGGATTTTTACCGTTTGCACTCGCCGCCGCTCGTATTACTTTTGCATCGCCAAGTTGTTTTGCAATCTGCAAATAACTAACCGTTTTTCCGAAAGGTATAGCGGCAAGCTCTTTCCATACTCTTTGCTGAAAGGGAGTACCTTCTAAAGCTAATGGAATTGTAAAATGAGTACGTTTGTTTTGAAAATACTCTCTAAGTTGAGACAGTGCAGTCACTAATACATCAGGAATAGATTCAGAAACAGCCACTTCTTTATCCAGAAATAATGCAGACCGTAGCCCTTTGCTAGTTCCTTTAAGCTCTAGCAATCCAATAGGAGTATGTACAATAGCCTTTTGCATGCATTACCAGCCTATATAGGCAGGGGGATCAATTTCCATAAGGTTTAAGTAGACGATGAGCTGCCCTCGATGGTGAGTGACGTGATCTTGAAGTAAATTGAGAATTTGGTATTTTGATTTTGGTCCCGCAAAAAATCCAACTACATCATCTAAATCACTTTTATCAGTTGTAGCGACCGCTTTTCTGGCATTTTTAAAACTATATTTTAAATTTTCGATAGTGCGACGTTTGTCGTTTTTGAGAATAGAAACACCTCTATTGTTAGCGTCAAAGTATTTGGTAGCTACCCAATCAATATTTTCTTGAATATGTATAAGCTGCTGTATGAAAGACATTTCTCTTGGCATGGGCTTGTATTCAAAATGCGCTTCTGGCATGGACTCTGCCACAGCAACCAAATAGTCTAAAGAATTATCCCACTTCTCTAAAAATGCCTCCTTTGGGGTTGTTTTCTGAGCTTGAATATTTGTGGATAGAAAAAAAAATGAAATTAATAAACTATACCAACGGAGTGTCATTGTCATCATAAAGCCCTAATGTTTTTGCACGCTTTTCCCAATTTTTTCGAGCGAGTGTTTGTAGATCTTCCACGCTGTCGCTTTCATCCATAATTTCAAGCCCTAGCAGGGTTTCTATTACATCTTCCATGGTGACTAGACCCACAGTGGTACCATATTCATCTATTACTAGGGAAACATGATTTTTTGTAGAGATAAGTTGGTCAAATAACTCAGGAATAGGTAATGTTCTTTTTGTCACAAGAACAGGTCTTTCTAACTCTTTTAAGGTTTTGCTATCGTTGTCAAGAGCTACCTCTCTATACACCTCACTTTTTAAAACAATACCTGTAATATGATCTCGGGTACCTTCAAAAATGGGAATACGTGAGAAGCGTAAGGATTGATTTACTTTAAAAAAATCTTCTACAGTAGTAGTGGCATCTGCCATCTTGATTACCGTACGAGGCGTCATGATATCTTTTGTAAGCACCTCTTTAAACGTCAATAAATTATTCAAAATCTTAGATTCTCCTTCTTCAAAAACACCTTCATCACTTGCAATTTGCGCCATTGCAGTAAAGTCCTCTCGAGTCAATGCACTTTCATGGTGCCCTTTGCTCCCCACCATTCTCGTAAATAATTGTAGTATAAACAACAGACCTGTATACTTCAAAATGAGGACCATTATTTTCAAGGTTTTTGCAGAGAAGTTTGCGAGTTGCTTCCAGAATTTTGCACCAATTGTTTTTGGGATGATCTCACTAGCAACGAGTATGAGGAAGGTCATAATTGCAGAGACAAACCCAAGAAAATTGATCTCTGTAAAACCAAGGTTAATAACAAAACTAGGATATAAATCGGCAGCTACTTTACCTACCATCATAGCTCCTACTGTATGCGCTAGAGTATTTAGAGTAAGGATTGCGATAAGAGGTTTGTCTACGTCTTTTTTGAGTGTTTCTAAAGTCTCCGCATATGCCTTACCTTCATTTTTCTTTACGTTTATAAAAGTAGGAGTGACACTTAAAAGCACGGCCTCGAGTATTGAACATAGAAATGAAAAGAAAATAGAAACGGTTGCCCAAAGTAAGAGTTGTCCCATAATAAACTTGCTGTTTCTGTAAAAATAAGGAAAAAGAAAGATGCTTTTACTTCCTTGGCAATACTTTAATTTATTCATATACGCTTTCGCAAAAGCGTAATTTAGAAAGAAGGTTTCTCAAAAATATTCTTAAATGAAAAGACCTCCTTTGTAGCGCCGTATTTTTCAAGAAGATTTAATTTTTCAATCGCTTGTTTTACAGAAGGATAATCTCCAGCTTCAATCCACCACAAGGCGTAATGAGCAGTTTCATATTTTTGAAACCATTCTCGCTGGCGTTTCATAATATCGCTGTGAAAAGTATTATAGGTAAAATCCTTGAGTGATGCCACATCTTCCCAAACGGAAAGATTAATAAGTACTTGAGGATCATGTATATCAAGAAACGACGAAGTCGCGTTAGGATCAAAAAGCGGTCTCCACACAAATCCTGGCGCCTCATCTGCCAGTAAGTGAATCGTTCCCGTATGATCTCGAAAATCTTTCATCTCAGGATCATTAATAGAAGTGCCCTTCATGCGAGAGACATTTACCTGTGCGAGTTGGTAGTTGATCATCTCATAGAGTGTTTACTACTAACCAAGTATTCTAACAACATCTTTTGCAAAGTAGCTAGCAATAATTTGAGCACCTGCTCTTTTAATAGCCGTTACTTGCTCCATAACCACTTGGTCGTGATCTAACCAGCCTTTTTCTGCCGCTGCTTTTACCATCGCATATTCACCGCTCACTTGGTACACAGCAATAGGTACGTTTACAGTTTCTCTTAGGTCTCTTACAATATCAAGATAACACAACCCAGGTTTTACCATCACAATGTCTGCACCTTCCTCAATATCCATCAAGGTTTCTTTAATGGCTTCATTTCGGTTTGCAAAATCCATCTGGTACGTATCCTTATTTTTTGGAACGTCTTTAAGATCTACTGGCGCACTATCTAAAGCATCACGGAAAGGCCCATAAAATGAACTGGAGTACTTTGCACTGTAACTCATGATACCCGTATTGTAAAAACCTTCATCTTCTAGTAGCGTACGCATTTCAAAAATACGACCATCCATCATATCACTGGGCGCTAGAAAATCTGCACCTGCGCGTGCGTGCGTCAAACCCATTTCTGCAAGTATGGCACTGGTGTCATCATTCACCACCTCACCATTGCTTACTATCCCATCGTGACCAAAACTCGAGTATGGGTCCAGCGCAACATCTGTCATCACCAGCATATCGGGACAAGCCTCTTTTACTGTTTTAATAGCGCGTTGCATCAATCCGTCTGCGTTTAAAGCTTCAGTGCCAGAGTTATCTTTTAATTTATCTGAAACTTTTACAAAAAGCAATACAGATTTAAGACCCATAGACCACAGTTCTTTCACTTCCTTTTTCAATAAGTCTAAGCTGTAGCGATAATACTTAGGCATGGAGTCAATCTCCTCTTTGACTCCACTCCCTTCTACTACAAACAAGGGTACTAAAAAATCATTTGGAGTGATGTAGGTCTCTCTTACTAAGGAGCGTATAGCCTCATTAGATCGTAATCTTCTATTTCTTCTTAACATGATATATTCTTTAAACGCCTTCGCGAAAGCGCGATTCTATATTAAATAGGTGTTACTAAACCACCCAATCTTTAGGGTTCTTTAAAACATCTAGGAGTCTTTGTTCCTCACTCCTCTCTGCTGGTTGATGATCGTATTTCCACTGCACTACGGGCGGCAAACTCATTAAAATACTTTCAATACGTCCATTTGTTTTGAGACCAAATAAGGTGCCTTTATCGTGTACCAAGTTAAATTCTACATAACGCCCGCGACGCACTTCTTGCCAGTCTTTTTCTGCTTTCGCGAAAGCGGTATCTTTTCTTCGTTCTACAATAGGCACATAAGCGTCTAGAAAACTATCCCCCACTTCTGTTATAAAGTTGTACCAATCTTGCATGGTATGTGTATCATTTGCTTTGCAATAATCAAAAAACAATCCACCAATACCTCGGCCTTCCCCACGATGGCTATTATAAAAGTACTCGTCACAGCGTTTTTTATAAGTTGGATAAAATGACGTGTCATGTTTGTCACAAGCTGTTTTACAAATACTGTGGAAATGTGTTGCATCTTCATCAAACAAATAATAAGGCGTAAGATCTTGACCGCCACCAAACCATTGGTCTACAATAGTACCGTCCTTGTCATACATCTCAAAGTAGCGCCAATTTGCGTGTACTGTTGGCACCATCGGACTTTTAGGGTGAAGCACTAGTGAGAGACCACAAGCAAAAAAATTTGCATCTTCTACACCAAAGTATTTTTGCATGGCTTCTGGTAGCTCGCCGTGCACCTGTGAAGTGTTTACACCTCCTTTTTCAAAGATATTTCCGTTTTCAATCACGCGTGTGCGACCACCACCACCTTCTGGGCGTTTCCAGTTGTCCTCAATAAATTTTGCAGTGCCATCAATTTCTTCGAGAGCTGAAGTAATTTGATCTTGAAGCTTTAGGATATAATTGACAAATTCTTTTTTCATATCGGTAATTCTTCTTTTTGATCAAGCAATTTGATCGTTTGCACTGTAGCTGCCGTAACCGAAATAGGGAGCACTAAAATAATACCTACTACTGGAATGAGTAAGAACAGCATAAATATCATTCCGTTCCCTATGGCTTGTCCTCGGTGAGCTTTTACAAAATTAACACTCTGTCGATACTTGTAGTGACGTTCTAAGGTGTAATCCATATTACCGAATCCTGCATAATACGATTGCGTGAGAAACAATAAAGCTGTAGCAGCAATACTGCCAATAATAGGTATGATATTTAATAGTAAAATCGGAATAGTAAGCGCCAATTCGAAGGCGAGGTTACGCACGTTAATGCGTATGCCGCGTATAAGTTGTTCTGTATTACTCGTGTTTCTATGGGAATGAGAAGTTCCTCTCAAGTGTTTTTCAATTTTCTCAGAAACGGGACTCATAAATGGCGCGCTAAAAGCCATAATAATGTGTTTATACAATACTAAGCCAATAGCAATAATAAACAAGGCACTTACAATCTGGGCGATGGTATCAAAACCACCTGCCCCCCATCCCCAAGGCCAAACCCCTGAAATCCAATGACCGAGATCGTCAGAAAATCCCCAGGCCATTAAACCTATAGTAGACGGCAGTCAGAAAGCTTATTATCATTGGAACTGCAAAATATTTCCACAATCCTAATTTTGAAATTAAGCTAAAGTGAATTACTGTAAGTTGCCAGTCCATTGAAAATACCTTTTATCATACTAATGGTTTTTACGTATATAAAGTTCCATATCTAATGGTTCTTCTCCTGTGGGAGTGAACTCATTTTCTAAGGTTTTTGACCAAAGATAGCCAGATTTTTTGGCTACAGAAAAACTGCCTTTATTAGACTGGTGCGCTATGATGATTAACGTCTCAAGACCCATTTTAAAAGCTGAATTTGAGATAGTATTAACAGTCGCAGAAACCCACCCTCTTTTACCATAACTCCTGTCTACAGCATAGGCAAGCTCTGCTTCTTTCAATTCCCAATCAATATTTTTCAAATAAATGACACTACAAAGTCTATCAGTATGAAGCTCACGTAGACCAAATAAAAATAATTCTTGCTTGCTCTCTTGTAAGGCGATTTCAACAATAAAGAGAAGTGTATTAGAGAGGGTCTCATTCTTTTGAATGGTGACTGGAAAGTATCTTCCCCAAAACTTATTATTGTTTTCTACTAGCTCATGTAATTCCATAGCTTCAATTTTTTCTAGCGGAATAATGTCAAATTCGCGATCTGCCATTTGCTATTCTATATGAACCAAGAAACCTGCATCTTGTGACAGTTGGGATACATTTGTACGCTTTCGCGAAAGCGGAACCATCTTTAAGAGATGCGCCACAAAAAAATCTTCTGTCTCTTTTGGAAACTGTGCCACGAGTTCTATCCCTACAGTATTGTTATGTAGATCCATCGCTCTAGCGAGTGGTTTATTAGGTGAAAAATCTTCGTGCCAATAGGTGATCGTTTCTGCCCATTTTAAAGATTTTTCTAGAGGCCTTCCTGCATCGAGACTATATCGAGCGATGAGGATATTCCACAACGCATGACGAAAAGCATTTTCAGTGCCGTTTTTGTGATGTGCCTCACCATAGAGTCCATCACAAATTTCCACCGTCTTTTTGGTTCCCCTTATGGTAGGTAAAATATACAAGGATTTTAATACCGAGAAGAAACAAGCTCCATAGCTGTTTTAAATCCATTGATTTTACTACGGAGAAGATGTTCATTAGGCTTTGTATTCTTTTACCGCTTCTATAAATGCACCCGCGTTTTCAATAGGGATATTAGGTAAAATACCGTGACCTAGGTTTACAATATATTTGTCTTTACCAAAGGCATCAATCATCTCGTGCACCATTCTCTTGATCTCGCTAGGAGGTGAAAATAATCGCGTAGGGTCAAAATTACCTTGTAATGTAATTCTATTTCCAGTAAGATAGCGTGCGTTTTTAGGAGAGCAAGTCCAATCCACACCCAGCGCCGCAGCTCCAGATTTTGACATTTCATCTAGGGCAAACCAACATCCTTTTCCAAAGGCTATTACTGGAGCATCGTCTTTTAATGCATCAATAATTTGCTGCATATATTGCCAAGAGAATTCTTGATAATCTACAGGAGATAGCATTCCTCCCCAACTGTCAAATACTTGTACCGCATTTACACCTGCTTCTACTTTTTTCTTAAGGTAAGCGATTGTGGTATCTGTGATTTTTTGTAGCAACGCATGAGCAGCCAGTGGCTTTGTAAAGCAAAATTCTTTTGCCTTATCAAAATTCTTTGAGCCTTGCCCTTGTACGCAGTAACATAAGATGGTCCAAGGGGAACCCGCAAATCCAATGAGTGGAATTTCATCATTAAGCTTCTCTTTTGTCATTTTGATGGCGTCCATCACATACCCTAGCGTCTCATCGATTTCTGGGACAATCACTTGTTCCACATCTTGAGCAGATCTAATAGGGTTGGGTAACCAAGGTCCTATCCCAGGCTTCATCTCCACGTGAATATTCATCGCCTGTGGAATCACCAAAATGTCACTAAATAAAATAGCCGCATCCATCCCATAGCGACGTATGGGTTGTACCGTAATTTCACTGGCAAGTTCTGGAGTCTGGCAGCGAGTAAAAAAATCATACTTTGCTTTGATTTCCATAAATTCTGGAAGATATCTTCCCGCTTGACGCATCATCCACACCGGTGGACGATCTACAGTTTCTCCTTTAAGGGCTCTTAAAAATAGGTCGTTCTTGATCATATATCAGTTTTTTCTGTCAACCCTAGGTTGGCAGTCATGTATTATTTTAACCGCTCTGGCAATCACACTTTCTACAGAAGTTGTTTTTGCGACGGTTATATTTTTAAAAAATTCTTTTGCCGCAGCTGCTGTAGTTTCTCCTATGCATACAGCGGTAGCATTGGTTTTATTCGCTTTCGCGAAAGCATATACCCCGCTAGGACTAAAAAAAAGAATAGCATCAAATTCTTGCTCAAACTTTTTTTCAACTAAATGAGTTTTATACAGCACCACTTCTTTACAAGAAACTCCAGCAGCTTTTAAAATTTCTGGAAGTTCTTCTCTACGCCTATCACCACAGAGGTAGTCGAAAGTAAGTTGGTTGTATTTTTCTGTGATAATTTTTCCTAGATCAGCCGCATTTGTGGCAGTTTCGACCACCTCATGACCGCTATTGAATAGAAACGCGGCTGTCTTTTGTCCTACACAATAAATTTGTGCATCTGCGCTGTCCAAATTAGAATGTAGCAATGCTTTTGCACCGTTTTGACTCGTGATGATGAGGTGTGTAAGCTTTCGCGAAAGCAAAACATCTACAAATTTGATGTGAATAGCGTCATACTCCACAAAACTCGTTCCCGCATTGAGTACCAATTCACGCTGGTTGGGTTTTAGTTTTTTGGTGGAGAGTAGTGTCATCGTATGAATTAAGGTCGCTTTGTAAGACGAGGGGGGAGTTATTTTTTTGCTAGGGTATTCTTTATTTGCTTCATTAAGTCTCTTCCTCCGTTATCAAGCACTTCTAGTGCGCAGTCTGTACCGAAACCAACGGCATTTGCTTTTGAAACCACTTGCTCTACTTCAATTTTTGTAGTGCCATCTAAAGAGAAAAGCACTCCTTTAAAACGAATGTGATCTTCAATTTCTTCTGCCAAAGCACCAATTGGGGCTGTACAGCCGCCTTCTAGTGTTTTTAGAAATTCGCGCTCAATGTAGGTGCAAAGAGCTGTTGTCTCGTCATTTAATTTTGCGCAAGCAGTGCGCGAAAAATCATCCTCCTCTAATGCAACAATAAGCATAGCCCCCTGTGCTGGAGCTGGAATCATCCAGTCTAAAACATCGTATTTTTCAGGGAGTACATTGATGCGCTTTAATCCGGCTTTAGCAAAAATGGCGCCTGTCCAATTGCTATCATCTAATTTTTGAAGGCGGGTATTGACATTTCCTCTCAAATCAACGGTTTGATGATTTTCATAGCGATGTAGCCATTGCGCTTGGCGGCGTAAACTACCCGTGGCGATGGTGCAAGGTTTTACATAGTCTGGATTGCCTTTATGTACAAGAATATCCTCTGTCTCTGCACGTTTCAAAACTGCGGCTTGTACAATGCCTATGGGCAATGCGGTAGGCACATCTTTCATGCTGTGTACGGCAATATCTACCTCGCCAGAAAGCATGGCAACGTCTAAAGTTTTTGTAAAAATTCCTGTAATCCCTAGTTCATACAGTGGCTTGTCTAAAATAAGATCCCCTGTAGATTTTACAGGGACGAGTTCTGTTTGATAGCCGTGAACTTCTAGTTGTGATTGTACCGTTTTTGCTTGCCAGAGCGCCAGCTCGCTGTCTCTAGTGCCAATTCGTATGGTCTTAGGCATCTTTTTTGTCTAGTTGAAAAATAGAGTTTATAAGCGCCAGACTTTCGTCTGTGCTGCCATTTGCATTGCGTAAGTGATGCGCAAACTGGTTGGTGATTTTTTGAATAATTTTGGCACTCATAGCCTCAGCAGTAGCTTCACTAAAATCTGGTGTTTTCTTACGAACATTTTCCATTTCTGAAGCCTGTACCTCTTTAAGCTTTAATTTTAAAGCTTTTATGGTAGGAGCGAATTTGCGTGTTTGCAGGTAGGCATCAAAATCTTCTGTAATCTCAGCAATGATGGCTTCGGCCTGTGGGATGTATCCTTGACGACGCTTTAAAGTTGCATCCGTCATTTTAGATAATTGATCAAGATGCACAAGGGTTACATGATCTAGTTCCTTTACATCATCAGATACATTTTTAGGTATAGAAAGATCTAAAATTAAAAGTGGTTTTTTGCTATGTAAAATAGCTTTGTTAACAGTAGGCTTTTGTGCTCCTGTTGCCACCACTAGAATATCAGACTGGGCAATCTCACTTTCAATATTTGCATAGTCTTTAACTAATAAATTAAGTTTGCCAGCAATTTTTTCTGCTTTTTCCTTGGTACGATTAACGAGCGTGATATGTTCGTTTTTAGTGTGTTTAACTAAGTTTTCGCATGTATTGCGACCTATTTTTCCAGTACCAAAGAGTAAAATATTCTTCTCAGAAATATAAGGTACTCGCGCCATGATATATTGCACCGCAGCAAAACTTACAGAAGTCGCTCCGCTTGATATCTCAGTTTCGTTCTTTACTCTCTTGCTTGCTTGAATTACAGAGTTTACAAGACGCTCTATAAACGGATTAATGAGCTTGTGTTTTTTCGATCTTCTAAACCCAATTTTGAGTTGGCCAATGATTTCAAAATCACCCAGAATCTGACTGTCTAGACCAGTTCCAACTTTAAAAAGATGGGCGATGGCTTCTTTGTTTTTATAAAGATAAGCTACATCTAAAAACTCTTCAATAGTGCCATGTGTATGCTCGCATAGAATTTTTACGAGGGTGAGTGCATCTGGTGCAAAACCATATAATTCTGTTCGGTTGCAGGTAGAAATTACCACAAGAGAAGTAACTCCAGCTTTAGAGGCATTCTTGAGAATGGCTTCTTGAGCAGCTTCATCAATAGCAAAATGGCCACGCGTGGTTGCATCTGCTTTTTTGTAACTAAGGCCTATGGCGTAAAACTGCTGTTCTTTCAAAAGGGCTATAATTTTTGAAGTGATGCAAATGTAAGTTGCAACATCTAAAAAAAATAACGCTATCGGTATCATTTATGTCGACTGCGGTAAGTAGAGACTATAATATAGTTTATTTTTGTAGTATTAGTAGGTTTTATGAGGGTTACGTGCAAATGAGCACACGCCTTAATTAGAATCGTTCCAAATAAAAAACCAATGGATTTACGGAATTTAGAAACGAAAAGTATCGCTCAAGGTTTAGTCCAAGAAACCTTCATAGAGGAGGGGTTTCATGTACTTAGATATCGTAATGAAACCATAGGTAAGGAGCAGATTGTTAGAGAGGTAGCTCAGAATTTTATTCAATTTCACTTTTGTGTCAAAGGGTCTGCGTCTTTTCATTTTAATGACGGAAATTATGTGCTGCCTATCAAGGAAGAAAATTCATTATTATTATATAATCCACAACGTGAGTTGCCGCTCCATCTCGAAATTGAAACTGACAGTTGGGTACTCACGTTATTAATTTCCATTAAAAAATTTCATAGTCTCTTTTCCAGAGAAGCTAATTATATTTCCTTTTTAAATGAAGAGAACAAAGATCGGAAGTATTATCAAGAGGGAAGTATATCACCTAGTATGGCCATTGTTTTGAATCAAGTAATGAATTATAGTTTGCACCCTTCTATCAAAGAATTATACTTTAAGGGTAAGAGTTATGAATTATTGAGTCTCTATTTCAACAGACCGGCAGATGCAGATGTCGAGCAATGCCCTTTTCTGGTAGATGAAGATAACGTTCAGAAAATAAGAAGAGCAAAGCGTATCATTATTAATAGAATGGATAATCCTCCTACCCTTGCTGAACTGGCAGATGAAATAGGGTTATCACTCAACAAACTTAAAGAGGGCTTTAAGCAGATTTATGGAGATTCTGTTTTTAGTTTTTTGTTTGACTATAAAATGGAGGTGGCTCGACAATTGCTAGAAACGGGATCTCATAATGTCAATGAAGTGGGTCTTAAAGTGGGCTATAGTACAGCTAGCCATTTCATTAGTGCTTTCAAAAAAAAATTTGGCACAACGCCTAAAAAATATTTGATGAGTTTGGGATAGTCAAAACAGATGGTATGTACTTGTTTATCATGGGAACTTAGTGCTTTTAAAAATTTTGTATTAAATTGTGACAGGTTATAGAGACTCCCACTATATAAATGTTTCTAATTATAAAATTGAAAATAAAAATATACATCTTATGAAAAAGTATTACTTCATCATTTTTTTCTGTCTAATAGGAACTACGCTCAGTGCTCAAAGTTATATTGACATAGTGAGAGTTTCATCAAATCATACCACACTGGGTAATATTGATAACCAGAACGAGACAGATGTAAGTAATTTTCAAATAGATGCTCTTTTTCCCTACCCTATATCACCCACTACGGGGCTAATAGGTGGTTTTACTTATGAAAATACTCGACTAGGACCTCAGTTTTCTAATTATAGAACTAATCTTGTTATGACAAGATTAAATGTTGGGATAAAGCGCGAGTTAAAAAATGACTGGAGTTTAACTGCGGTAGTATTACCAAAACTAGCTTCAGATTTTAAAGAATCTAACGGAGATAATTTTCAAATTGGATCTCTAGCACTTTTTGAAAAAAGGGCAAACAGAAATAAAATTTTCAGATTAGGGGGCTATGTATCTACAGAGAATTTTGGAACGACAATTACACCATTAGTTGGACTTTGGTATAGAACTCGAAATAAAAAACTTATCATAGATGCTGTACTGCCTATCCGAGGAGATTTAAATTATCTCTTAACAGATTCTTGGGGTGTGGGAGCAAATTTACTTACATCTGTAAAATCCTACAATCTCACTAGAGAGACTGATGCTTTTTATGTTCAAGAGGAGTCTATTCGATTTGCCCTAACTACATCTTACGGATTTTTAGATGGTTCACTTATCGTAAAAGCCAAAGTTGGTTTTGATACTACAGATTATGGGCTTATATGAGCAAGATGATAAAATTGGTGCGCAAATTCTTACATTTCAGGTAAGTGGAGATGATCGCAATAGACTTAATTCAGAGTTTGATAGCGGCTTGTTTTTTGGAGGGGATATTATCTATAGACTGCCACTGTAATACTTCAGTGACACTTACTGCTGTTTCTTTAAAATCAATCTATCATCTTATGTAAACCTTTTTCTGTAGTTTTTACTAAGGATTATTGCGCTTTCGCGAAATCGTAACAAACCTCAATAACAGTATCACAAACTCTTATACTTAGATGGATTGACTACGTAGGACAAATCGTATTTTTGTAAGTGAGGCCGTTTTAAATTAAAATGGTCGAATATCAAGGAGACTTACCCAATAATTTGCAGAAAAAATAATATCATGAATAAAGGAGTATTGATGGTTAATCTGGGTTCTCCAGATAGTACAGATCCAAAAGATGTAAAAAAATATCTCGATGAGTTTTTGATGGATGAGCGTGTGATAGATGTTCCTTATGCAGCAAGAGCATTGCTAGTTAAAGGAATCATCTTAAACACTAGGCCTAAAAAAAGTGCCGAGGCTTATAGTAAAATCTGGTGGGAAGAAGGCTCTCCACTTATTGTACTTACAGAGCGCTTACAAAAAAAGGTGCAAGCTCACTCAAACCTTCCCGTAGAGATTGCGATGCGCTATGGCTCGATGTCTATCAAAAAAGGATTACAGAAGCTGCATGATCAGGGAATTGATGAGGTTTTATTAGTCCCATTATACCCACACTTTGCCATGGCAACGGTGGAAACAATCGTGGTGCTCGCAAACGAATTACGAGATGAGTTTTTTCCAAAAATGCGCATTACAGAGGTGAAACCATTTTATAATAAGCCAGAATACATCAAAGTGCTAGGAGATTCTATAGCAGAAAGTCTAGAAGGAGTAGATCACGAGCACCTCCTCTTCTCGTATCACGGAGTTCCAGAACGTCATATACGTAAGAGTGATGTCACGAATATACATTGTAAAATAGACGGTTCTTGTTGTATGTCGCAATCTAAGGCACACGAATTTTGCTACCGCCATCAATGTTACGAAACCACACGCTTAGTAGGGGAGTATCTTAATCTAGAACCGCTCACCTATTCCACCAGTTTTCAGTCGCGATTAGGATTTGATCCATGGTTACAGCCCTATACAGATCGTACGATTGAACGTATGGGGAAAGAAGGTTTTCAAAAAATGGCCATTGCAACACCTGCTTTTGTTTCAGATTGTTTAGAAACCTTAGAAGAAATTGCGATGGAGGGCGAAGAGATTTTCCATGAGGCTGGAGGAAGGGATTTTCACACCATTCCTTGTATCAATGATCGCGACGATTGGGCAGGTGTTCTTGCTGGATGGATTAATGAGTGGGGAATAGTAGAAAGTGGAAAAGCAATTGCTTAATTATTTTGAAAACTACCCATAGGTATTAGGCGGATTTCCTACTATTGAACATTTCCATCCACTTCATGGCATCTTCTAATGTATCAAACAATTTAAGTTCTCTTTCTGAGAATTTCTGTTCGAACAGCACTGTTTGTTTTGTGCATGGGTTAGGTGCTACTACTGCAAATGCTCTTACATCTGCATAATATGGGCATTTCATATACCCCATTGGATCAACAGTATAGTCTGTTGTGCGATCAAAAATATAGCCATATTTCTTACCATTAAAGTGAGCCTTGTAAATTTTATGTAGATTAATAATTTCTGGTGTGTTTAATAAGCCACCTTGATTAATTTTACAAACGACATAGGTATCATAAAAATCAAGTAGGGCAAAGTCGAGTTTTACTTGTTTAAAAGTGGGTGACATAGCAATTATAAGTTTGGGTGAACTTCAATATACTGAATGTTAGTTATTTAGTATCATCACAACATTAACCCATTTAAAATATAATTAACGCGATTGATTATTTTCACAAAGGGTCAGGTTTGTTACTAATACATACGGGACTCTTTAAAATCTATTTATAAAAAAATTTGGCAAATAAAAACTCCAAAGCTCTAGGTACACAACCTATTTCAAATCTACTGATACAGCAAGCTGTTCCTGCTTCTATAGGCATATTAGTGATGTCACTTAATATGATTGTAGATACCATTTTTATTGGAAGATGGATTGGCCCCTTAGCTATCTCTGCCATAACGGTAGTAATTCCAGTAACCTTTTTTATTGCAGCTATTGGATTAGCTGTTGGAATTGGAGGCAGTTCTGTGCTTTCTAGAGCGTTAGGTTCTGGTGATGATGCAAAGGCTTTGAGTGTCTTTGGGAATCAAGTTACACTTACCCTTCTTACATCTGGGTTACTAGCGGTTATAGGACTCGTTTTTCAAAACTCATTTATCGACTTTTTTGGAGCAGATGATTCTTTTAGAGAGCTGGCACTTACGTATTATCGCATTGTTTTGTACGGTATTGTCATGCTCGCTATGTGTATGATGGGAAATAATGTGATTCGTGCAGAAGGAAAACCTAAGTTTGCTATGTATGCGATGATTCTTCCTGCCATTGCAAATATTGGGATGGACTACTTTCTCATTAATATACTAGATTATGGAATGGAAGGAGCTGCCTGGGCTACATTTACCAGCTACGCAATTTGTTTTGCTTTCATTTTTTGGTTCTTCGTAATTAAAAGCGAACTGCGACTAAAAGCCAAATGCCTTATCCTCAAAAGAAAAATTGTTGCTGAAATAGCCGGGTTAAGTGGTGTGACACTCGCCCGCCAAGGTGTTATTTCTATTCTTACCATTTTGCTTAATAACGTGCTCATTAGGTATGGTGATGCACTGGATGTTGCCACGTATGGGATTATAAGCAGGATGTTAATGTTTGCCTTGTTTCCCGTCATAGGTGTGACCCAAGGATTCATGCCTATTGCGAGTTATAATTATGGGGCAGGAAACTTTGGGAGAGTGCGGGAGAGTATCAATACCTCCATAAATTATGCGGGAGCACTGGCGCTTGTAATTTTTATAATTATTATGGCTTTTCCTGAGTTTTTTGTCTCTTGGTTTATAAGCAATAGTAATGCAGATAGTCAAACGGTTTCTGACAATGCAGCGCTATTAAAACGCACACCAAATGCGTTGCGTTGGGTATTTGCAGCCACCCCCGTAATCGTTATCCAGCTTATTGGAGCGGTTTATTTTCAAGCCATTGGAAAGGCTATTCCTGCGTTGTTTTTGAGTCTTACCAAACAAGGATTTTTCTTGATTCCACTAATTTTAATATTGCCTAATTTCTTTGGTGTGTTTGGAGTTTGGATCTCGTTTCCAATTGCAGATGTACTTTCTACGGTGGTAACGGGTTATTTTTTGAGGAGCGATGTGAAGAAGAATCTTGTGATAGCAAAGTAGTTTTTTTTTACGCTTTCGCGAAAAGTTAATCCCATTATCATCTAGACGACAGGAGAGATCACACAAGTAGCTCAGAAATCAATAAGATCTACAATTAAATCACCTGTACATAGGTGCAAGCTAAAATGTGATTGCTCGTCAATCGCGCCTCGTCCTCTCGAAGTACGATTTTTAGAACCACCACAATTTGAGATGCAGAGCATACCCTTTTCGCGAAAGCGTTAAAACACCTCTTGCTCTTTCCATATACTTTAGAATTGCTTAATTTTCTTTCTGCATTTAAACACACATCAAATGAAGATTAAATTTCTCTTTACCCTACTTGCAACACTGTCAGTACTTTCGACAGAAACTTTTGCACAAACCCCAGACGAATCCACGTACGAAGCATTAGAATATCGATTGATTGGTCCTTTTAGAGGAGGTCGCTCTGCAGCGGTAACTGGAGTATCCGGACAACCCGATTTATTTTATATGGGAAGCACGGGCGGTGGTGTCTGGCGCACTACAGATGGCGGTAAAGAATGGGAAAATATTTCTGATGGATTTTTTGGCGGCAGTATTGGTGCCGTAGAGGTTTCTAAAAGTGACCCCAATGTCATTTATGTAGGTGGAGGTGAAAAAACCTTACGAGGGAATGTTTCTTCTGGATATGGAGTATGGAAATCTGAAGATGCCGGAAAAACATGGATGCAATCTGGATTGAAAGAGAGCCGTCATATCCCAAGAATACGTGTGCACCCAACTAATTCTGATATTGTTTTTGCGGGGGTGCTAGGTAATATTTATAAACCTACGCAAGAACGCGGTGTCTATAAAAGTATTGACGGCGGAAAAACATGGAAGCAAACACTCTTTTCAAATGAAGATAGTGGAGTGGTGGATTTGATTATCGATCCTAATAATTCACGAGTGCTCTATGCCACGACATGGAATGCCCGCAGGACTCCGTATAGCTTAAGTTCAGGAGGAGAAGGATCTGCATTATGGAAAAGTACAGATAGCGGGGAGACGTGGAAAGAGATTTCAACTAACGAGGGTTTTGCAGAAGGAACGCTGGGGATTATGGGCATCACCGTTTCACCCGTAAATAGCAACCGCTTGTATGCCATGGTAGAGAATCAAGAAGAAGGAGGTTTATACACTTCTACAGATGCTGGTACCACTTGGAAAAAAATAAATGACGAGCGCAAGCTACGCCAGAGAGCTTGGTATTACACAAGGTTATATGCAGATACTAAAGATGAAAGTACCGTTTATGTATTAAATGTTCGCTACCATAAATCTACAGACGGGGGGAAAACCTTTAGCACTTATAACGCACCCCATGGAGATCACCACGATTTGTGGATTGCTCCAGAAGATCCTAATCGTATGATTATAGGAGATGATGGGGGAGCACAAGTCTCTTATGATGGTGGCCGTTCATGGAGTACCTATATGAATCAGCCTACGGCGCAATTTTATCGAGTGACTACAGATAACGCATTTCCGTATAGAATTTATGTGGCACAGCAGGATAATAGCACCATTCGTATTCCGCATAGAACCGAAGGGGGAAGTATTAGCGAGGATGACTGGGAGAGCACCGCTGGAGGAGAAAGTGCACATATTGCGGTAGATCCGGAGAACAATGAGATCGTGTATGGAGGTAGTTATGATGGCTTTTTAACCCGTGTAAATCACGATAAAAATACGGTGCGCTCCATTTCAGTATGGCCAGATAATCCCATGGGGCACGGTGTGGAGGATATGAAATACCGCTTTCAATGGAATTTCCCCATCATCTTCTCAAAACATAATCCAGATCGTATCTACACCTTCTCTCAAAGTGTGCATGTGAGTGAAAATGAAGGACAAAGTTGGAAGGTCCTCAGTGGTGACTTAACAACAAACGATCCTGAAAAAATGAAATCTTCTGGTGGCCCCATCACCCAAGATAATACGAGCGTAGAGTACTACTGCACCATTTTTGCTGCGGCAGAATCGCCTCTTAAAGAAGGATTACTTTGGGTGGGAAGTGATGATGGCCTGATACACGTTACTCAAAATGGAGGAACCTCTTGGGAAAATGTCACTCCTAAAAACATGCCAGCTAATATGATGATTAATAGTGTAGAGCCTTCCGCTTTTGAAGAAGGTACCGCTTACGTAGCGGGAACACGTTACAAACTAGGGGATTTTACACCTTATTTGTATAAAACTACAGATTACGGAAAAACGTGGAAGAAAATAACTGATGGAATTCCAGCCGAGCACTTCACAAGAGTTATACGTGAAGACCCTAAGCAAAAGGGTCTTCTATACGCAGGGACAGAAACAGGAATGTACGTTAGCTTTGATGATGGTATCAACTGGAAATCGTTCCAACTCAATCTTCCTATTGTTCCTATTACAGACCTGACTATTAAAGACAATAATTTAATCGTAGCAACACAAGGTCGCAGCCTATGGATTATTGATGACTTAGGTATGTTACATCAGTCCGCTTTCGCGAAAGCGGATAAAAACCACTTATTCAAACCTAAACTTACCTATCGAATGGGAGGTCGTGGCGGAAAGTCGAGTCTCACGGCGGGAACAAACCATCCAAGTGGAGTGGTGACGTACTTTAATTTACCCGCCTTTGATAAGAAAAAAGACACCGTATCCTTAACATATATGACCATGGCAGGCGATACTTTACAATCCTTTAGTACTGCCGAAAAGAAAAAAGAGAAAACGCTTGAGGCTAAGAAAGGTGGAAATATGATGGCATGGGACACAAGGACAGCGGGTGCAGAAAAACTAGAGGGTATGATTCTGTGGTGGGCAAGTTTAGATGGGCCTAAGGCAGTACCAGGCACCTACAAAGTAGCACTCAATGTAAATGGTGACACCCAAACAGAAACCTTTGAGATTCTTCCAAATCCAAATGCTGAAGCAACGGTTGCAGACATGAAAGCACAACACGCTTTTATTACGGATATTAACAAATCGGTTGATCGTGCACACCAGAGTATCAAGAAAATCCGTAAAATTAACGATCAGCTTAAATCATTTACAGCGCAATACGAAAACGATTCTCGAACAGCAGATTTGAGAGAGAAGGCAAAGACGATGCAAGAAGAGTTTGGCAAGATTGAAAAAGAACTTTATCAGACCAAAAATCGCTCAGGACAAGATCCGCTTAACTTCCCTATAAAACTTACCAATAAACTAGGACACTTAAATAGCCTTGTAGGGATGGGTGATTTTGCGCCTACAGATCAAGATGTTGCAGTTAAGGAAGAACTCACCGCTGCCATTGCTATACAACTTGATGCCTTTGACAAGATGCTAGATGCTGAGGTAGCTACTTTTAATGAAGAATTTAATAATTTGAAGTTAGATTATTTATTTGTGGAAAGTGAAAAGAAATAAGAGATTTTAATTTATTTAAAAGGTGTAGAAGAAATTCTACACCTTTTTCATTTTCCATTCCTTTGTATCTTTGATGCTATGGCAGAATATTACCTCTACTTCAAATCTCTCCACATCATATTTGTAGTCACTTGGTTTGCAGGGCTTTTTTATATGCCACGCTTATTTATATATCAAATAGAAGCCAGTGAAAAACCATCTCCAGAAAAGGAAATTTTAGAAAAGCAATTAGGTTTAATGGCGCATCGGCTTTGGAAGATCATTACTGGACCTTCTATGGTACTCACCATACTATTTGGAGGTTTAATGTTTTATGTAAATCCAGCACTTTTTCAAGCACCATGGATGCATATCAAACTTGGATTTATTGTATTATTATTTTTATACCACTGGAAAACCTGGCGGATCCATAAAGGGTTACAGCAAGGCATCTTCAAATTTTCGTCTAGACAAATGCGCTTATGGAACGAAGGAGCAACTCTCATACTTTTTGCCGTTGTTTTTCTTGCTGTGACAAAGAGTACTACAAATTGGTTATTAGGATTAGGAGGGCTTTTAGGTCTGGCAGTATTATTGATGCTTGGGATTAAGCTGTATAAAAAAATACAAGACAAAAACCCAGATGCGTAGTATTCTCAAATTTAATCGTAAGTCATTAGGCACTACTATTTTTACCTCCATGTTGGGACTCGTTCTGGCTGCGTTTTTATTGATAGCGCTAGTGACATTTTTTCAATATAAAGAGCAGATCAACGATTACAACGAAGAACGACTAGAACGTAAAGAGGCATCTATACGTAAGATGATTGACTTCTTTTTAAGAAAAACCACCTACGAGCTTAAAACAGATAAAATTCCATTAATTTTTAAAGACGAGATTTTTGAAATTGCCAGTGTACAAGGAGAAAATTTGACGTTATACGATTTAGAAGGTAATCCACTCATAACTTCAACAAATAAACTCTTTGACAGTCCGCAGCTGCGAAAAATACCTAAAGAAACACTCGCACAATTAGAAGCAGAGGTAGACAAACGTTATGTAAATAAAATTGACGGTCAAATTTCGCAACAGCTATCTTATTCTTATGTAAACGATCCTAAATATAAGCCACTAGCGATATTGGAGATTCAATACGAAGACAGTGAATCTTTTATTAATAAAGAGATGCGAGAAATTTTGTGGCGACTGGTTGTTATTACAGTCCTTATTGTCATTCTGGCGATCGTACTCGCCTATTTTTTGGCAAGGTATATCACCAAAACATTAAAAACCGTAGAGAATAACATTAAAGAAACGCAACTCGACAAGCGCAATGAGAAAATAGAAACCACTGAGTTGCCTTCAGAATTACTTACTCTTGTGAATGCTTACAATGGTATGATCGAGGAACTAGAAGGCAGTGCAGCAAAGCTAGCTCAAAACGAACGCGAGGCTGCTTGGCGAGAGATGGCAAAACAAGTGGCTCATGAGATTAAAAATCCGCTTACACCTATGCGACTTACGGTACAGAGTTTTGAACGCCGTTTTGATCCTCAGGACCCAGATGTGAATGCAAAAATTAAAGAATACAGTAATACCCTTATTCAACAAATTGACACAATGAGTAGTATTGCTAGTGCCTTTTCAAATTTTGCAGATATGCCAGCACAGCAAACAGAAATGCTTAATGTCCCTAAGATTGTGAAACTATCTCTAGATATTTTTAACGAGCCATACATTCACTTTGCCTCTATAAAAGAAGAAATACATGCTAATTTTGACCGAACACAATTAATACGAGTAGTAACAAATCTGGTAAAAAATGCAGTCCAAGCCACAAAATTAGTTGACGATCCAAAGATACTTGTAGATGTAAATGATCTTGGTAATGAAGTTGAGATCTGTGTAAGTGACAATGGCGTAGGAATTACGGATGAAAATAGACTTAAGATATTCGAGCCAAAATTCACCACCAAAAGTAGTGGGATGGGATTAGGTCTTGCGATGGTAAAGAATATTGTAGAAACTTATAATGGTTCTATTACCTTTACCACAGAAGAGAATAAAGGAACTGTATTTAGGGTTTTATTTCCTAAATAATCATAAAAAATAACACACATTATGGAATATAACAACATACTTTCCACAACAGAGAATGGTATTAGCACGATCACAATTAATCGACCATCAAAGCTTAATGCTTTAAATAAAGAGACGATTGAGGAACTGCATACCGCTTTCGCGAAAGCGGAAGAAGATTCAGACATCAGAGTGGTTATTATTACAGGGTCTGGTGAAAAAGCCTTTGTAGCTGGGGCAGACATCTCAGAATTTGCAAATTTTTCAGAAGCTGAGGGAGCAACCCTCGCCAGGCAAGGTCAAGAAGTGTTGTTTGATTATGTGGCAGATATGGGAACACCCGTAATTGCCGCCGTTAATGGGTTTGCATTGGGAGGTGGATTAGAGTTGGCTATGGCAGCACATTTTAGAATTGCTAGTGACAATGCCCGTATGGGATTGCCAGAAGTGAGTTTAGGAGTGATCCCTGGCTATGGAGGTACACAGCGCTTACCACAACTCGTGGGCAAAGGTCGCGCGATGGAGATGATTATGACTGCAGGGATGATAGACGCTAATACTGCACTGGATTTTGGACTCATCAACCATATAGTAGCGATGGAAGAATTACTACCCCTTGCACACAAACTTGCAGGTAAAATTATGCGCAACTCTCCAATGGCAATTGCCGCAGCAATCAATGCCGTAAATGCGGGTTATGAGGATGGGGTAGACGGATATGACACAGAGATTGAAGAATTTGGAGGCTGTTTTGGAACTGACGAATTTGTTGAAGGAACGACTGCTTTTTTAGAAAAAAGAAAGGCTGAATTTTAAACGAAATTCATAATCTAAAGAAAAATTTTTAAACGCATAATGTTCGATAATCAGTATTTTGGAGTATGACGTGTCAAACCCTTATCTCCTTAATAAATTAAAATTTGTTCATTTAAATAACTATAATTCACTCAGGTTTTTATGAGGAATATTATTCTACTAACTGCTTTTTTCTTGACTTCTCTTTGTCAAGCCCAATATGTGATTACCATAGAAGCAAAAGTGATTGATGCCGAGACAAACAAACCTATTCCATATGCAAACGTAGGTTTTGTAAAAAAGGCAATAGGTTCTGTTACCGACAAAATGGGTGTAATAAAATTAGAGTTTGATGAAAGTCGTATAACAGATTTGGATGTTATCCAATTTTCTGTTGTTGGATATGAAACACAACATTTTTCTTTTGAGCAACTTGTAAAAAAATTTCAGAAAGGAAATGTGGTATCGCTTACTAGAGAGGTTTACAGTCTTGATGAAGTAGAGATAAAATCTAAGTGGGGAAAAGAGATTTCTTTAGGATCGCAAAAAAAAACAGACAACCTTTTAGCTTATTGGAAAGATAAAACAGCTTTGGGAGGAGAAATTGGTGGTTATATTGATGTTCCAAAAGGTTCTTATAAACTTTCTGAGTTATCTTTTAATGTGGTAGAAAATATATCTGACAGTGTAAAAGTCCGGGTTAATCTGTATAAGTATAAAAAGAAATACCCTGATAAACAACTATTTTTTCAACCTATTTATCACACTATAAAAAGTAAAGAAGGAATTGAAAATATAGATTTATCAGATGCTAAAATTATTATAGATGATGACGTAGTTGTCAGTATTGAACTAATAGAGGTCTACGGAGGTGAGTTAGGACTTGCAATATCCCAAAGTTTAGATGTAAATAGATCTTTTTTGAGATACGTCAGTCAAGATAAATGGATTCGGGAATCTCAACGAGGAGTTGATCTTTCTTTAAAAGTAAAACCATCACTTGATATAGAAGATACAACGGTTGAAAATGATCAGAATGTAAATAGTGTTTCTATATTATGGGATGCATCACTATCTATGAAAAACAGAGCTATAGAAAATGAGCTAGAGTTTTTAAGGGAGTACCTAAAAGAGTTACGTCCAGAAACCATAAATGTTACCACATTCAGCAACATCACGAACAATAATACAGTTTTTAATGGTATAACTGAAGTAGGTAAAATCTACACCTATCTTAAGGATGTGAAATATTACGGTAATAGTGATATCACAGAAATTTTAAAAGCTCCACCAACTTCAGATGTTACATTACTATTTACAGATGGAAATTTTAATTTAGGCGATAAGAGTACTTTATATACCTTGGGAGATTTGATCATAATAAATAGTTCTGATCGCGGTAATCACACCTTATTAAATAACTGGAGTCAAGAAAATGACGGGAAGTATCTACCTATATATGGTTTAAAATCAAGAAAACTAAAGAAAGAAGTTTTAAAAGGATATAGTGGAATTACAGAAACTATTGCTTTTGATATGACGTCTTCTAGAAAATCTGGAAATATTACGGGGACGGTAATTTTTAACGATTTGCCGTTAGAAGGGGTTTTTATAAATGTAGAAAACTCACTTAAGGAGGTTAAATCAGATCAAGATGGTAGGTTTGAGATTAATGTTCAAGAAGGAGATATATTAAATTTTGAGTATCTCAATATGTTGCCAAAAAAGTTAACCCTCAGAGATCTCAATCCATCGAAGTACGATGGAATCAGAATATGATCAACTAGAAGAAGTTCTGATTAAAGGTGATAATGATAAGGAAAGAATAAATACTTTAAGAGGTGAGACTAACGACAGAAGAACGGCTAGTAGTCAATTCTATCTTTTAGAAAAGAAAGATTTTCCCGAAGGTGCATTTTATGTATCTGACTTAATAAGGAAATTACCTGGTGTACGTGTTTCTGGATTTGGAAAAGATCCAATATACACCAAGGGGAACCGTCGCATAAAAACTTTTATTGTAGATGGTATTCTTTTTGCCTCGCAGCCAGCTTTTCTTAACGCCAATATTGTTACTAGTGTATCATTTGGTATTAATGGTAATGTAGGAGGTTTCTTTATCACAACTACAATGAGCGATCGCTATTTAGATGGTAAGATAAAATCTGCCTTGGTAACTGGAAATGATTATGATTTAGATCTAAAAACCCTACCTGCTGATATTACTCTTAATGATTTTGAAAAATTACTTCAAGAAATTATAGAAAATAATATAATGAAGTATTGCTTAAAGGTGTCGTAGTTCTTAATGGTGATCCAGTACAAGGATGTATCGTGTATGAAAATACAACTTTGAGTGAGACTATTACAGATAGTGAAGGAAGATTTGAAATTTTAACAAGTATTGGCGCTACTCTCAATTTTGAATATATAGACATGAAACCTAAACAGCTTGTAATAAAAGACAACTCTGAGCAAATTGTAAAATTAGAATCACAATATGAAGTTTTAAGTGAGGTTGCAATAGAAGGCAAAACAGCATCAGAAAAGAAAGAAGAACTATCTTCAAAAGAGCAAAGAGAAGCACAAAAGTATCGTTCTGGTATAGGGTATCAATCTATCGATAAAGAAGATTTTAATGAAGGTGGGTACAATTTTCTTGTCGATTTAATTCGCGGTCGATTTTTGACAATAGGTGTAAATGGTGAAGGTGACCAAGCTAGATATTATACTCGAAAACCATCTTCTATTAATCTTGATCCTACTATTGTTTTTGCCGTAGATGGTGTCATATTTAAAGATCCTCCTACTTGGATAAACTTACGCAGTATTGAAAATATAACATTTAAATCAACACTGGCAGGAACAACCAAATATGGAGCCCTAGGAAGAAATGGTGTAATAGAAATTACTACTCAAGATCCAAAAGCAACACAAAGTCAAGAAATCTCAAAAGAATTAGATATAAAAAATAATTATGAAGATACTGCCCAAGTTTTTTCTTCAAAAAGTCATTATACTCAACTTAAAAGTATAAGTCCAGAGGGGCTGGTAAAAATGAGAAAAGAATTCTTATTGACCATTGAGAAAAACCCGCTAGAGGTTAATAATTACATTGCTTACTATAAGGTGCTCGAAGCGATCAATCCTCAAGAAGCATTAAGAGGGCTTTTGACTATTATAGAAATGGGAGACAATAACACTCGAGTTTTGCGCTCCCTAGCTTTTTTTCTAGAAGATCAAGGGCTTTCTAATGAGGCTATAAAAATACACGAGCGTATACTTGAAGTCGCACCTAAAGAACCGCAATCATATATTGATCTCGCTCAGTCTTATGCAAACGGTAAGAGATACAAAGAAAGCTTTGAGCAGTGGAAAGCCATTTTAGTAGGAGATACAATTATTTTCAAACCAAATACGGAGCTTTATAAAATTACAGAAAGCGAAATTAAACATCTCCTCACAAAATATAAAGATAAGGTGAGTTATGAAGACGTTCCCATCTCTTTTTATGAGACTGCAACTATTGTAGACAAACGTATATTAGTTGAGTGGAATGATCCACAAATGGAATTTGACCTTCAGTTTGTAAATCCAAAAAAGAAATTTTATAACTGGTCTCAAACGTTATCTCGTAATGACGGTATTGTGGCAAAAAATGTAGAGCCACCTGTAAAAGGTGGACTTCTTTCTAAAGAGTTTATCATAGATGATGACCCAACTAGTGGAGAATGGCTGGTAAATATTACAAATAACACTCCGAGACAGCCTAGAATTCCCTCATTTATAAAAATGACTGTGTACACTAATTATGGTGATTCTAAAGAACAGAAACAGATTTTGATTATACCAGTATCTCAATTAGACCAAAAGTATACCGTACAAAAGATTGCGATGTAAAAGAGAAACAAAGAAGTAACCCTTCATACCAATTGGCGTTTACCAGCATTACATATATTTGGCTCCGTAACAAAACCTGATTAACAGGGACTCATTAACTATGATATCATTACGTATAATTTTACCTATATTATTTTTTGGACTCATAGCTATTAAGAATGTTGCACAGCAAGATACACTGGCTACAAAAAGTTATGATGAGTTAAAAGAAATGATCACTTCATATCAAGGCATTAGAAAATCTGACGCCCTTGAAATTTCTAAGTATTATGTAAATAGAGCAACACTTGATAAAAACCCTACACAACAAATTTTGGGGTATGAGGCTCTTGGAATTGCTAGTGCATATGTTACAGGAGCTGATGGATATACAGAAGCATTGAGCAAAGCACTAAGTATAGCAGAGGATGCCAATCTTTATGATGAAATAAAAAGACTGGAAGGAGAAATGGCCCAAAGCTATTTCTATTTAGGAGCTTGGGGGAAAAGTCTCGATTTTTATAATAAGATCCTTTTATATGCTCAAGAAGAAAATGAATATCAAAGAGAGTCATCGATACTTGCAAAAATTGCTTCGATCAAAATTTTTGCAGGTGATAAAAATGAGGCACTTAAGATATCCCGACTTGCTTTAAAAAAAGCACTTCTGATACCTGAAGATCCTGATAGTGTAACTCAAAAAAGAAGAAAAGCCAGGTTTGATAGTCACTACACACTAATCAGAATCTTTCGAGAATTAGGAAATCCAGATTCTTCGTTATATCATGTTGATAAAGTTTTAGCGCTTAGTAAGCTAAAGGACTCTTGCACCATGAAATATGTATACGCTTTACAAGCAGAATCTTATTTAGATAAAAATAATACGGTGGAAGCAGATAAAGCATTGACTAAAGCTGACAATATTTGTAAGTCAATACATAAGAGATCTGCAATTATAATGGAAACGACTCGTGGGAGACTTTATTTGTATCAAAAGAAATATAGAAAGTCCGTAGATGCCTTTTTAAAAGGGATAAGAGATTATGGAGTAAAGGAGAGTGAAGAAGGTTTTATGGACGAAATTTATAAAAATCTTGCAAAAGCCTATAAAGGGGAGGGAAAATTAGATAGCGCTAATTATTATTTAGAGAAATATATAAACACGTCTAGTGAACTTGACAAAATTAAGAAAAGCGTTTACACTGCAACTAAGAAACAAGAAGGTAGTGCTTTTCAAAAAGAGTTAAAACTACTTTCTAAACAAAAAGCCCGAAAAGAAAATCTTTTAGTATATGGAAGCATTGCTGGTGGAGTAATAATCATTCTATTAATTGTTAGTCTAATAAAAACCAATGAGAGGCGTAAGGAAAATGAAATAAAGTTTAAAACCTTACTTGACAAAGTGGATAATGCAAAAGCTCCAAAAGATATCATTGATACAAAAGATGAAGTACTAGAAGAGCAAACAAGCTCAGATATAAATCCAGAAACCACCCAACAAATTCTCGATGGTCTCAAAAAACTAGAGGATCAAAATTATTATCTACATCCTGCCTGCAGTGCACACAACGTAGCAAAACGTATTAAAACAAACACCACCTACCTGTCAAAGGTGATAAATGCAGAATTCGGTAAAAATTTTAGCACGTATATAAATGACCTACGAATTAATCACGCGATAGTGCGATTAAAGCAAGATTCAAAATTTCGTAGTTATACCATTAGTTCTATCGCCACAGAACTCGGCTACAAAAGCGCCGATTCGTTTACAAAATACTTTAAAAAAGATACTGGTCTTCTTCCCTCTTTTTACATTAAAAAGCTCAACGAAACGACCTAGTCTTTAGTATTTGATTAGATTTTGAACCCTAGATTTATAAATTTAGGGTGTACATTTTTATGCTTTCGCGAAAGCGTAAATAAAACATGAATACCCTCTGTTTTCAATATATAAGACGTTATTTGGGCTACCCGATTTTTCCTAAAATCGGGTAGCTTCTCTTTTTATAAAGAGTATATCTCCACACCTTTGGTTTCAGAAATCAATCAAATAATTTTAAAACCTAAATCTATGAAAACTGTAAAAAAAGTAATCAAGTATGTACTCCTTTTAGTTGGAGGGCTAATTGCAGGAATATTTATGACCGGAGCAATAAGCGGCGCAAAGGATGCGCTAAGCGGTGATAAATCTGAGGCTATTGAAACGGTACTTAAAGAGAATTGCGATTGTGAGTCTATCAACCAATTAATCTATATGAAAGGATTGCAATTCAATTCTAAAGAAGGAATGACAAGTGAAAAAGGTGAGTATGAACTTATCAATTGTACCTATGAGAGCTTAGCGCAAGAGACCTTTCGTATCAATGAGATTCTATTAAAAGAAGTACAAGGTTATAAAGAGCTAGACTTATTAAAACTTGAATTTGTGGGTCCAGAAAAACACGAGACAATTACTATAAAAAACGGGGTAATACAATAAGTTAATCACAATAAAATCAAAAGACGATAAAACTATGAAGACATTAAAAAATACCCAAAAGGAAAGTCATAAAAGTAATGACTGGCTAGACCGTTTTGCTGCCATTGGAAAACTTACCATAGGTGCACTCACAGGACTTGCTATCATCTTTCTCATTCATCAATCTAATCATTAAAAACGGAACAATTATGACCACATTAATTAAAACTATTTTAGCAATTGCATTAAGCATTTTTGCATTACAAATTCAGGCTCAAGAAATTGATGGATCCTACAAAGGTGTATTAAAAACGCAAGGTATGGAACTTGAACTTATTTTTAACTTTAGGACGTCAGAAGATAAACTTACAGCGACCATGGATGTTCCATTACAAGGAGCCTCTGGTATAGAGATGGATAGCGCGACACAAATAGATAATAGGATATCTATAACAAGCGCAAAGCTCAAAATGGAGTATATTGGCACCCTTATAAATAATAAAATTACTGGTACTTATACCCAACTAGGTACAGATTATCCGTTAGATTTAATGAAGACAGAAAAAATTATTCCAGGAAATCCAGAACTTCCAACCTCAGACGCCGTTCTCGCTGCACTCGCTGCAAAGGAAACAGGAGATTTTAAATATACTGTAGAAGATTACTTTAAGAAACCTGCGGCAAGTGGTTTTACATTATCCCCAGATGGTACGTATATCTCCTATATGAAGCGTCGTGAAAATGGCAAGCAGGATTTATATTTAAAAAACACAGAAACACAAGAGGAAACACTTGCTGTTGCCCAAGATGAAGATGTTATAAGAGGCCATTTTTGGGCAAGTGAGGATAGATTGTTATATGCACAAGACACGAAAGGGGATGAAAATTACCATGTGTATGGCGTAGATCTAGACGGAAGTAATAAAAAAGATCTTACTCCATATGAAGGGGTTAGAGTAGGTATACTTGCTATTTTAAAGGAGGATCCAGAACATATCATCATCCAGATGAACAAAGATAATCTTAAGCAAAATGAACCTTACAAATTAAATATAGCAACGGGTACCCTAGAAAAATTGTACACCGTAGTTGAAGGAAACCCGCCAGTAGCTGGTTTTGATTTTGATAAAGATGGAAATTTAAGAGCGATTAGCCGTGTAGTGAATGGGATTGATACCGAAATTTTATACAATGTAGATGGCGATTTCAAACGATTAAAGTTGGTGCCATTTGGCGATGGATTCGGAATTTTAAGGTTTGACTACAGTTCAGCATACGAGCACGATGCTTATGTAGTTTCAAACTTAGATTCTGACAAAATGCAAATTCAGCGATTTGACCTTAAAGAGAATAAGGTGATCGAAACGGTGTATGAGGATGATACCTATGATGTAAGTGGTATTTCGCTTTCGCGAAAGCGTAATTATGAAATCGACTATTTTTCACATGTGGCAGAAAAATCTGTAGTGGTACCTGTGAGTAGTACTTATAAAAAATTACATAAGCGATTAAAAAAGGAGTTTGGAGATAAAGAATTTTTCACCGTGGGGCGAACAGATGCTGAGGATAAGTTTATGATCATGGTCACAAGTGATCGTATCGTAGGAGAATATCATTTATATGATGTGAAGAAGGATGAGGTTACATTACTATACAAGCTACTGCCACATTTAAAGGAAGACGATATGGCTGCGATGCAACCTATCACGTTTAAAAGTAGAGATGGAAAAACAATACATGGATACCTTACGATGCCTCAAGAAGTGAAAAAGGGAGAGAAAGTACCTATGATTGTCAATCCCCACGGAGGGCCTCAAGGGTTGCGCGATACGTGGTCATTTAATCAAGAAGCACAGCTTTTTGCCAGTCGTGGCTATGCAACGTTGCACGTAAATTTTAGAATTTCTGGGGGATATGGTAAGGAATTTATGAATAGTGGCTATGGGCAGATAGGTCGTAAGGTGATGGATGATCTTGAGGACGGTATAGATTATGTGATCGCTCAAGGAAGGATTGATAAAGACAGAGTTGCAATTTTTGGAGGCAGTCACGGCGGCTATGCGGTACTTCGTGGGATGATGAAAACTCCAGAAAAATATGCCTGTGGAGTAGATTATGTAGGAGTAAGTAACTTAAATACGTTCATGACGACCTTCCCTCCTTACTGGGAAAACTATCGTGCAATCGTAGAAAAAATCTGGTATAATCCAGCAATTCCTGAGGAGCAAGAAATTATGAACGAGATTTCTCCTGCATTACACACTGATAAAATTGTAAAACCGCTTTTTGTAGTGCAAGGTGCAAATGATCCTCGAGTAAATATTGATGAGGCAGATCAAATTGTGGAGCAACTTACGCGCTAGAAATGTAAATGTCCCCTATATGGTTAAATATGATGAAGGACACGGATTTGCAAAAGAAGAAAACAGACTGGATTTGTATAAAACAATGATGGGCTTCTTTGCAGAGCATCTTAAAGTAGAAAATTCCGTTAAGTAAAAAGTATAGTTTTTAAACTCAATCAAAAACCTCTTAACGGTCCGTAAGACTTTAAGAGGTTTGTTTTTTATTGTTCACCCGCCCACTCACTATAAAATTGCGTTAAAAATGTTTCCATGTATTGATGACGTTTCTCAGCCATTTTACGACCTGTTTGAGTATTCATGCGGTCTCTAAGCAGCAGTAGTTTTTCGTAAAAATGATTGATCGTAGGAGCCGTACTTGTCTTGTATTCCTTTGCACTCATTGTAAGATTTGGCTCAACCGCTGGGTCATAGATTTTTCTATTCTTAAATCCTCCGTAGTTAAACGTGCGAGCGATGCCTACTGCACCAAGAGCGTCTAATCTATCTGCATCTTGAACCACATCAAGTTCTGGAGAGGTAAATTTCTGAGTTTCATTTCCTCCTTTGAAAGAGATATTTCTAATGATTTGAACTACATGTTCAATTACCGCACTGTCTGTATTTTGAGATACTAAAAATTTAGTAGCTAGTTTTGGACCTACGGTCTCATCTCCCTGATGAAATTTTGAATCTGCAATGTCATGTAATAATGCGCCTAATGAAACAACAAGCTGATCTACTTTTTCCCCTTGCGCTATTTTTATCGCATTCTTATACACTCGCTCTATATGAAACCAGTCGTGACCACCTTCGGCATTTTTAAGTGTGGCTTTTACAAAGACAATGGTATTTAGTATGAGATTTTGATCGTTCATCGCTGTGTTGTGGTGTAAAATTACAAATTTCGCAAAAGCAAAAAAAAACCACCCTATATAAAAGAGTGGTATAAGCTTTACTATAAATTTATTTAGCCCACATGCTCATTAAAAGCATCTATAAGGTTTTCTGCAATCATTTCTGCCGGTCTACCTTCAATGTGGTGACGCTCTAGCATATGTACTAATTCACCATCTTTAAATAGTGCCATTGAAGGACTAGATGGAGGAAAAGGCACCATAAAGGATCTTGCTAGATCTGTGGCCTCGCCATCTACCCCCGCAAAAACAGTATACAAGTTATCTGGTTTTTTCCCGTTGTGTACAGCGTGAACAGCTGCTGGACGGGCATTACGAGCGGCACAACCACAAACAGAATTGACAACCATCAATGTGGTTCCTTTCTTTTTCATGGCAGCATGTACGTCTTCTGTGGTATGTAATTCTGTGAAGCCATTATTGGTAAGGTCTTCACGCATTGGTTTTACTAAATCTGCTGGATACATAATCAATATATTTTAAAAACAAAGATACAAAAAGGATGCCTTGCTACTAAGACGGCAAAAATGGCAGTACATTGCAAGAACGGCTTAGGTTTTGTAATGTCTTATACAGGTGCGACGGAAAAAAGCGTAACAATCGTAGTAGGTGATCGTCAAACTGAGAAGAACCTTTAAATTTGTGCTTTACACTAAGAAGTATACATATGATTAAATACATTGGCGCTCTGTTAGGCTGGTTTTTAGGCCGCGGATTTTTTGGCGCAGTGATAGGCTATTTTATAGGTAGCGCTATCGATACCCTATTTATAAATAAAAATACAGATCAAAGGGGCCATGCAAAACGCTCTTTTAGGGATGTTTTTGAAAGTGCCACCCAGCAGACAGTCTCCCCAGGTGATTTTGAACTCAACTTGCTTTCACTCGCTTCATTAGTAATCAAAGCCGATGGTCACATAAGTCAAAATGAGTTAGACTATGCGCGTCAATACTTTGTAAGGGCTTACGGAAAGGAGCGTGCTAATGCCACCTTCCGGACTTTTAATGAGGTGATTAAAAATCGAGAGATATCTGCTGCAAGAATTTGTAGTTATCTTAATAACAGAACGCGCTATGAGGTGCGCTTACAAATTTTACATTTCTTGTTTGGTATCGCGCAAGCAGATGGGCAAGTAAGCCAGCCAGAGGTGAATGTCTTAAGTACCATTGCTGGATATTTTAGAATTAATCAAAGAGATTTTGACAGTATTAAGAATATGTTTGTCAAGAAGGCAGACAGTGCGTATAAAATCCTCGAGATTGAAAAATCTGCCACTAATGACGAGGTGAAAAAGGCTTTTAGAACCATGGCAAAGAAGTACCATCCAGATAAACTCGTACATATGGATGAGGCATACAAACAAGGTGCCGAAGAGAAATTTAGGAATGTTCAAGAAGCGTATGAACAAATTCAGAAAGAGCGAGGCATGTAAATTTGCTTTTGCAAAATAGGTAATCCATCCTCAAAAACAGAGCGCTATTTGAAAAGCACTTTTATAGCTGCTTTTATAAAGGTAATTTTTGGTGCACTGAGAATTACTTGTAATTCGTCTTTAATTGAAGACTTTTCATCTAGGAATCTAAAAATATGAGCTGTTTTTCTACTTTTAAACATTTGTGTAAAGATAGACGCACCAAGGTCATTACGATCTGCTAGTACTTGCAACAGCACCCGATCGTAAAATGTCCAGCGATTTTTAAGGCGGTAGGAAATAAAAGATTTCCCTGATTTAATAAAAGAAATTAACTGTGCAGATTTGTCAAGCGTGTGGGTGAATGTATAACCCGTACTTGCCTTTGTCCATCCACCAGCGGTACCTATATGTAATACATTTTTTGAATTGTGTTGCGTAAAATCATAGGTGGTCATTGGGATGCTACCTTTCTCACGAGCCCTAATCTCATATGCTGTAACCCCTAAGTTTGTTAAGTAATCTTTAATGGCTTTTTCATAAGCTAGTCTAGGCAATAGCTCTTTTGAAAATAAGGTATATTCTACAAGTGCTGTAGTATGAGAAGTAGGCAATACATACATAAAGCGGCAATTCCCTTTTTGTGGCACCGTAAAATCCATATAGGTAGCAACCTCAGGATTAAAAACTGGCTTTGAAGTTTCTACAGACCAGCCTACAAAATGTTGTTGCAAAACAACTTCTTGCCGTTGTTGGTTGAGAGTTTCTGGTTTGTAAATACTATTAAGAAGTCGGTTGCAGGTATAAGACTTAGTGTTTGTTAGAACTGTTATATTAGAGTCTGTATCTTCAAAATGAAGCACCTCTCCTTCAAGAAAAGATATGTTTTGATGGTGTTTTAATTCCGCTTTCGCGAAAGCGTACAAATCCTTGCTCTCAATTTTTTTATAAGAGTACGGAGCAATGTCAATAGGCTCAACGAGCCCTTCTCCTTTGATTAAAATCTTGTTCCAAGAAAAAGAGACCACCTTATCATAAAGACTTGATTTTGTTTCCCAAAAGCACCAAGTGCGATCATTTTCTTTTTGTAGGTCTTTATCCAGTATCGCAATACTTTTTTGTATAAAATACGGATCACGCGACATGCGTAAAGCGGTTGTCAGACCAGAGAGTCCGGCACCTATAATGATATAATCAAAATGAGTTTGCACGAGATAAAGATACCACTAAATGATGGAGTACTGTATCTTTGCTAAGTGACAAAAATCTCGATTCATAACAACACATTTTTGCTCAACCCTACAGGAACACTATACTGGGAGGAGCGTGAGATTCTTTTTATAGCAGATGTACACCTTGGAAAAGTGGCGCACTTTAGAAAACATGGAAGTGCGGTTCCTCAACAAGCCATCTTGAAAAATTTTGAGCAGTTGGACGCGGCAATTTCATGTTGTAATCCGAAGGAGGTTTGTTTTTTAGGAGATCTTTTTCATTCTTCATTAAATACAGAATGGCTGTATTTTGAAAAATGGGTGTACAGTCAAAAAGCAAAAATCACCTTAGTTGCAGGCAATCACGATATTATCAATCCGTTGCGTTTTGAAAGAATCGGGATCATAGTATTTCAAGAGCGTATTCTAGGTTCTTTTTTACTGACTCATATACCAGAAGAAAGAGAGGGGTTCTATAATTTCTGTGGGCACATCCACCCAGGAGTACGTCTACAAGGTGTAGGCAGACAATTACTTAAAATGCCTTGTTTTTTTAAGAAGCCCCACCAGCTTATTCTTCCTGCTTTTGGAGAATTTACTGGAAACTATATTCTAGACCCTACTGAAGACGATGAGGTTTTTGTCGTCACTCCAGAGGAAGTTATTATGATCGAATAGCGCTTCTTATAAAATTAGAAGCACTCCTTCAATCGATTACTCAAGATTTTAATTGCCTTCGTAATAGATTACCTTTGACTGCTCAAACAGTAGGGATGGATAGAGATAGATTACAATTATCAAAGGAAGAAATGAAAGCCTATGGCTACAGTATCGTGGATGCCGTGGTAGAACATTTTGATACACAGGATACAAAATTTCCTTTGGCTTCTGCCACTCGTGAAGAGATGGATTCTTTATTTTTGGAAGAAGCCCCAGAACAACCCTCTGATCCTAAAGAAGTACTTGATTTCGTTATTGAGAAAGTGATGAAAAAAAGTGCTATTGTCTCGCACCCTAGATTTTTCTCTTTCGTACCAGGACCTAGTAATTACATTAGTGCAATGTCTGATACACTTGCCACTGGATTTAATGTATTTTCAGGAGGATGGGCACAATCACCACCTGCAGCAGAGTTAGAGATTGTGACGATTAGTTGGCTGCTTAAAATTTTCGGATTTCCTGTAAAAAAAGGAGGTGGTATCTTCACCAGTGGAGGTTCAATGGCAAATCTCACAGCCATTGTCACAGCCCGTAGAGTGATGTGTGGTGAGGATTTTGCAAAGGCTGTCATTTATCTATCAGACCAGGCGCACTCCTCTAACATTAAAGCACTTCGTATAGTTGGATTTACAAAAGATCAAATACGATTAATACCAACAGACTCAGAATTTAAATTTTCTACTATCAAATTAAAAAGTGCCATCTCAAGAGATAGGCTTGAAGGCTACAAACCATTTTGTGTTATTGCCACCGCGGGCACAACAAATACGGGAACCGTAGACCCTCTAGAAGCGATCTCTAAGATTTGCAAGGAAGAAAAACTTTGGTTTCATATAGATGGTGCATACGGCGGCGCTGCCATTCTAGCTAAAAATGGCAAACAACTTTTAAAGGGAATTAGCAAAGCAGATTCTCTCACAGTAGATCCTCACAAATGGTTCTTTCAACCTTATGAAATGGGCTGTTTGCTCATTAGAAACCACAAATATCTCAAAAGTACTTTTATTGAAAAGCCAGAATATTTGAGAGATATTGAAGGCAATGAATCTGAGATAAATTTTTATGATCATGGGGTTCAATTAACAAGACGGTTTAGGGCTCTAAAGTTTTACATGTCTCTAAAAACATTTGGTCTCAAAGCATTTAGAAATGCGATCACCTACAATATCGTCATTGCAGAAAAAACGGAAAAACTATTGCGTAAAAGCACCCAGTGGGAAATTGTTTCTCCAGCAACACTGGCCATTATCAATTTTAGATACAACCCTATAGGGAAAAACTTTACAGAAGCACAACTAGATACACTCAATCAAAAAATTTCTGGTAAAGTAACGGAGTCTCGTGAAGCACAATTAGTCACTACCATTCTTAATAAACAGGTGGTACTACGCATGTGTTTAATAAATCCACGCACTACTTTTGATGACGTGAAAGCAACGCTTACGCTTTGCGAAGATTTTGCAAACACCTTATTAAATACAGCAGGGAAGTCTTAATATAATTTTGGGTACGCTTTCGCGAAAGCGTGATTACATTTATAAAAATTTTAATCATGAAGAAAACCTACGCCATTGTAAATTTCTTTTCTGTACTTCTCGTACTCGCAATAAATGGCTTGTCTCAAGCTCAACGATGGAATAACACCACCATAGGCGAACAGTCAGACAAATTTGAAAATCTATTTACACCTGCTGGATATGCCTTTTCTATTTGGGGTTTAATTTTCTTGATGCTTGTAGGGTACTCCGTCTTTCAAATAAGAAGGGCTTTTTTTAGTAAAAAAAAATCTCCGTTTATCGAACAAACTGGTTGGTGGTTTGCCATTGCAAATGTCCTAAACGCAGCATGGGTTGTTGCATTTACCTATGAATATATAGGGCTATCAGTTCTAATTATGCTTGGAATTTTGTGTAGTTTACTATTAGTCGTTTGGCGTACTAATATGGAGCGCTGGGATGCACCCATCGCTGTGATTGCTTTTGTATGGTGGCCCATTTGCATCTACGCAGGATGGATTGCTGTCGCCACAATTGCAAACTTTTCAGCTTTTTTTGCAAGCATTGGGTGGACAGGAACAAAATTAAATGAGATCGTCTGGACAATGGTTCTCATTACAGTAGCTGTATTTAATTAACGTGCTAATGGTATGGCTACGTAATATGAGAGAGTTTGCGGCTGTAGCTATTTGGGCACTTGTAGCCATATTCGTTAGACATCAAGAGCAATATGAGAGTATAGCTTATTATGCGCTATCTAGTGCGATTATTCTTTTTATCATTGTGAGTATTCATGCCTATAAGAATAGGGATACTGCTCCACATATTAAATTGAAAGAAAGACTATCTAATTAATGATATTTTAATGAAACCAAAAGTGCTATTTTTTGACGTCAATGAAACATTATTAGATCTTGCACCTCTAAAGAAGATGGTTAAGATTGCCCTGGATGACAAAGAAGAACTTGTTTCATTATGGTTTAGTACATTATTGCATTATTCCTTGGTAGCAAATAGCACAGACAATTATCAAGATTTTGGTGAGATTGGTGTCAGAGCACTCATGATGATTGCTCAAACAAATAACATTGAAATTTCACAAGAAAAGGCAGAGAATGCAGTTCTTGAGCCGTTTAAAAAGCTTGCACCTTATGAAGATGTCGTCTCAGGGTTAATTTCATTGAAAAAATCTGGCTACAAGATCGTAGCCCTTACAAATTCTTCTCAAGATTCACTTGAAGCGAAACTAAAATTTGCAGGTATTTATGACCATTTTGATTATACATGGAGTTCGCAACCTGTAAGGAAATTTAAACCTGATGCTTCTGTCTATAAATGGGCACTTAATGAACTCAATATTTTACCTAAAGAAGCAATGATGGTTGCAGCTCACGGCTGGGATATTTTAGGAGCGCAACACTGTGGTCTTCAGACTTGTTTTGTAGAGCGACCGGGTAAAAGTCAGTTTCCTCTATCAGAGCCAGCCGACTTCTCAGTGAAGACGATTAGTGAACTTTCCAATATTATTTAATATCATACCATACTTTGCAAGTCGCTTGCAAAAGTTGGATATGCAAATATGGTCTGTCTAAACTGCGTGCAGGTTAATTTTTGTTGGATTGCCATGGCAAATAAATTAATCATTTCACTAGCCTCTGGCGCTAGAATTTCTGCGCCTAAAATTTCATCGTTAGGACCCTTTAAAGTTTTGTAACAATAGTCACGAGAGTTTAAACGCTTTACACTAAACCAGTCTGGTACATGTTCTGAGAGAACTTTATACTTAATGCCTTGTTCTTTTGCTTGTTCTTCAGTTAACCCTACAGTAGCAAGTTGCGGAGTTGTATACACAGATGTAGGTATGGCAGCAAAGGTATATTCTTCATGATTACCAGAAGTAAGTTGTTTGGCTACGTGACTTCCTTCTTTACTTGACAATGGAGTAAGTGGTAAAGCACCAGAGTCGGCTACGTCACCGCATGCATACACATTGGGGTTTGAGGTGCTCTGTAAAAATTTATTCACTTTAATTCCTTTTGGAGTTGTGGCAATATTTGCTTTTTCTAAAGAAAGCATTTCAATAGAAGGCACTCTTCCAGAGGTATTAAAAACCATTGCGGCTTTTACATCTTTTTTGGTTTCACCTTGCTTATAAAAAACCCGAGTGTTTTTTTGTAGCATTTCTGCGCCAGTTACCGTGGCATTTAATATAAATGTTATTCCTATTTCTTCAGATACTTTTTGGAGATACCCAGCAATATCTTCATCAAACTGTTTAAGTATACGATCACCTCGCTCGATCACCGTGACATCTACACCACAACGTGCAGCAATATGTGCAAACTCCATAGCAATATAGCCGCCTCCTACAAAAATCATACTATCTGGGAGTTCTGGTAAATCGAGAAAGTCATCAGAATTTTTAAAAAGCTCAGCACCTTTAAAATGAAGTGGTCTTGGGATGAGTCCTGTGGCAATAACAATTTTGTCATAGGTTACTTTCTTTCCTTCAACGATGAGTAGTCCGTCCTCCAAAAATTCTGGAGATTGATGATACATTTTAATACCTGCGGCTTCTAAGTTTTCTTCTGTTTTAATGGGCATTGCAGAGACGAATTTCTCTTTAAATTTTTGCAGCGCCTGCCAGTCTACTTTTGCCACCTCGGTAATACCGACAGCTGCAAGATCAGTTGTACGCGCGATGATCTCACTAGCATTGAGTAGTACTTTTTTAGGATCGCAGCCGCGGTTTGCACAGGTACCTCCGTATTCTCTATTATCGGCAATAGCGACTTTCATCCCCTCTTTAGCACAACGGGTTGCTACCTTCCTTCCAGCACTTCCAGTTCCTATTACAAAAATATCATAGTGTTCAAATCCCATTGTGTTGCTTTTGGATAAAGGTAACAAGGGGCATAATTTTGAGGTGTTATGAAAATGGTAAATTGTAGTGTTACGCTTTCGCGAAAGTTATTTATATCTTGAAATTTTTCGTTTTTGCTGAACAGTATAAGCAAAAGCACCTTTTTCATTTAGAATTATTTCAATAATATCCTCCCAGTTTTTGGCAAGAACCTGAACCATCTCCCATACTGAAAGACCTCTCTTCTTGCTAGATCCTCTTAGGAAAAATAAACCGACACCATTACTTAAATAGGCATCAACTTCATCTTTACGTTTAGATATATGGATATCTTGAGTTATAACAAATGATTTTTCAGCGCCAACTTTGGGTATCCAATCTAGGTCAGCAGAGCCAGTACCGTAAACATCAGATAGATACTTTACTTCTAAATTTATGCGTCCTTTTTTTAGATTTTCGGGAGCTTGGATTATATTAAACCCTTTAGCTAAATGTGGTGGTATATTTTCATCTAAGTAGATAATCATCCAGCTTTACAATATTCGATTGCATCATTGACGTCTTGTTTATCTAACTCATAAATAGCAGATAGATATATAATAGAATCTCCAGCTTTATAATGGCTATATAGAACTTCCGGATAAATATTCCTTTTGTATAGAACAACTCTACCAAATTTTCTTTTAGGATCAACTATCACCGCTTTGCTTTTCCCCATAGGCCAATAACGTGATGCCAGATCATCTTTATCAAAATCTAACCGAACAAAAAAGAGCTTAATTATTGATAATTCAAACTGCTTTTTTCCATTAAGTTCTATAGTACCTTCGATTGTTTCAAGGAAAATTCTTTTTCCATCACAACGTATTCCATCTAACACGTCCTTATGGGCAAAAGGAAAAGCTGTACCGTACATTTTGACCAGTTCATTGTGTGCTTCTAAAACTTGTTTAGGTTTTACGCCAGCCTCAGAGAAACGCATCATGACATAAAATTCAACAAATGTATGGAAGCTAACAGCTCTAGTACCTCCTGCTTGCCAAGAATATTGTGATCCGTAAATAGTTCCCAACTTTCCGTCCCAATATTTGTTCATCCAAGTATATACCTTGCTATAAGGCACACGAAGAATCTTCGATATTTCACTCGAAGTGTATATACCTATTCCAATTTTGGGTTTATTTTCGAAATTAAGTGTCATATTGAAAAGTAAATTTACAATAATGTTATTTAATGTTTTTAGTTCAACCTTTATTTAACTTAAAACAGAATTGTAATTATAAAATTTCTTTCGCGAAAGCATAGTCACCCCTATCTTTGTATAAAACTTCCATAAGTGAGTAAAAATCAACTCTCGCAACACTTCGCAAAGTCTTCTGCACTCGGAAAACTGGGGGAAGCTATTGCCCATTCTCAAGAACAGAAGCAAAATATTCAAGCTAAAGGGCTCATCGGTTCGGCTTTGTCATTTGCAATAAGTCATACGTTTGCCACTGCAAATGCTCCTTTACTCATTATCATGAACGATAAGGAAGAGGCCGCTTATTTTTTAAATGATTTAGAGCAGCTCCGCAAGGAAGAGAATGTGCTCTTTTATCCAGGGAGTTACCGTCGTCCCTATCAAATAGAAGAGACTGATAACGCAAATATTCTATTGAGAGCAGAGGTGCTTAACCGTATCAACTCACGTAAAAAATCAGCACTTTTAGTTACCTATCCAGATGCACTTTTTGAAAAAGTGGTGACACGTAAGGAGCTCGATAGGCAAACTTTGAAGATTACTGTAAACGATAAGCTCTCCCTAGATTTTGTGAACGAAATGCTTTTTGAATATAAATTTAAGCGTGTTGATTTTGTCACAGAACCAGGTGAATTCTCTGTAAGAGGTGGTATCGTAGATGTATTTTCTTTTTCGCATGATGAGCCTTATCGTGTAGAATTTTTTGGCGATGAGGTGGATAGCATCAGAACTTTTGATGTCGAAAGTCAGCTATCCACCGGGCAGGTAAAGAAGGTTTCGGTAATGCCTAATCTTGAAAATAAAGGCCTGATGGAAATTAGGGAAAGTTTTCTGGATTATATATCGGCAAAGACGGTAGTGTTTATCAAAAACAGATCCCTATTAGTTGACAGAACGGATAAGAATTTCGCGAAAGCGGAAGAAGCTTTTTCAAAATTAGATTCAGAGATAAAACGCAACTCTCCAGAGGAGCTTTTTATGCATGGGGAAGCGTTGCAAAATCAGTTAGAAAAATTTACCACGGTAGACCTTACCAATGAGATAGATGGAGCCTTTGCAAATAATGTAATAACCTTTACCCAACAGCCACAACCTTCTTTTAATAAGCAGTTTGATTTATTAATTTCCAATTTAAACGATAATACAGAGAAGGGGTATAAAAATTACATTGCTTGTGTAAGTGAACAGGCGGCAAAACGTTTTCACGATATTTTTGATGATGCAAGCGATACGGTGAATGAATATGAGACGGTGGTTCTGTCATTATACCAAGGTTTTATTGATAATGACTTGAAAATCGCCGTGTACACAGATCACCAGATTTTTGAACGGTATCACAAGTTCACACTCAAGAACGGCTATGCAAAAAAACAAGCCATAACGCTTAAGGAGTTAAGCCATCTCTCTGTAGGTGACTACGTTACTCATATAGATCATGGGATTGGGAAATTTGGTGGTTTACAAAAAATTGAGGTGGAAGGAAAACCTCAAGAGGCGATTAAGTTAATTTACGGTGAACGCGATATTTTATATCTAAGCATTCACTCTCTGCATAAAATTTCCAAGTATAACGGTAAAGATGGAAAACCACCACAGATTTATAAATTAGGCAGCCAAGCGTGGAAAAAACTCAAAGCCAAAACAAAGTCTAAGGTCAAACATATTGCCTTTAACCTTATCAAGTTATACGCAAAAAGAAGATTACAAAAAGGTCATGCCTTTGGTCCAGACACTCATATGCAGCATGAGCTGGAAGCGAGCTTCATCTATGAGGATACTCCAGATCAAAGTAGTGCTACAGAAGATGTAAAACGAGATATGGAAAGCGATCGTCCTATGGATCGATTGGTTTGTGGTGATGTAGGTTTTGGAAAGACTGAAGTTGCCATACGTGCTGCTTTTAAAGCCGTAGATGGTGGCAAGCAAGTTGCAGTGCTAGTACCAACAACAATACTTGCGTATCAACACTCGCGTACGTTTAAAGAACGTCTTAAAGATTTTCCTGTAAAAGTTGATTATCTCAACCGCTTTAGAACTGCCAAAGAAAAACGTGAGGTACTCGCAGGTCTGGAAAGTGGAGCCATTGACATTGTAATTGGCACCCATCAATTGACAAGTAAGAATGTAAAATTTAAGGACCTTGGATTATTAGTGATTGATGAGGAGCAAAAATTTGGCGTTGCTGTAAAAGATAAGCTTAAGACCATTTCAGAAACAGTAGATACGCTCACACTTACGGCAACTCCCATACCAAGAACGCTCCAATTTTCATTAATGGCCGCGCGAGATTTAAGTACCATCACCACGGCGCCACCTAATAGATACCCTATAGAAAGTAATGTCGTTCGGTTTTCAGAAGAAATCATTCGAGATGCCGTACAGTATGAAATACAACGTGGCGGACAAGTGTTTTTTATACACAATAGAATAGAGAACATTAAGGAAGTGGCTGGGCTGATTCAAAGACTGGTGCCAGATGCCAAAGTAGGTATCGGTCACGGCCAGATGGAGGGTAAAACGCTAGAGACAAAGATGCTTGCCTTTATGGATGGGGAGTTTGACGTTTTAGTGTCTACCACTATTATAGAGAGCGGACTTGATGTACCTAATGCCAATACCATTTTTATAAATAACGCTAATAATTTTGGCCTTTCAGATCTCCACCAGATGCGTGGTCGTGTGGGAAGAAGTAACAAAAAAGCCTTTTGTTATTTTATTACGCCGCCATATAGTGCCATGACAGAAGATGCGCGCAAGCGTATCCAAGCGTTAGAGCAGTTTTCGGTATTAGGCAGCGGATTTAATATTGCCATGAAAGATCTTGAAATACGTGGTGCCGGTGATTTATTAGGTGGCGAGCAAAGCGGATTTATCAATGAAATAGGATTTGACACCTACCAGAAAATTCTCAATGAAGCGATTGATGAACTTAAGGAAAATGAATTTGCAGAGTTGTATGAAGAAGATTCCGCTTCCGCTAAAGCAGAAAAAGACTACGTAAAAGACACCGTTATAGACACAGACTTTAGCCTGCTCTTTCCAGATGATTATGTGAATAATATTACAGAGCGTTTAAATTTATATACAGAACTCAATAAAGTAAAAACAGAAGCAGAGCTTGATGCTTTTGAAGCAAAACTTGTCGACCGTTTTGGACCACTGCCTGAAGAAGCAGAAGATCTTATAGATTCTGTCCGTATTAAATGGGTGGCGACTAAAATTGGTTTAGAAAAAGTAGTCATGAAAAATGGCAAACTCACAGGTTTTTTTATTGCAGATCAACAAAGTTCCTTTTATCAAAGCCCCGCCTTTGGCAGAGTGTTGCAATATGTACAAACAAATGCTTACCGAATTGCAATTAAGGAAAAGAAAACCTCTAAAGGACTTCGCTTACTTTTAAAATCTGACGACGCTAAGACGGTCAATGATGTGGTGGCCTTATTAAGGCCTTTGATGCCTGAGAGTACGAAGAAACCACTGGCGGTTGATTCTTCAGAACTATAAGAGAATCACCTTTAAAACTCTAATAGGAAACACCCAATGTCTAGAACTTGGAAAATCGCCTTAGCGGTAATTGCAGCCATCATAACCATCGTGGGTTTAATCACTGGCAAGTTTTTGTTTTTTGTAGTTTGGCTCCCTCTTAGATATTTATTTAAATCGCCCGATGAGGAATCATCATAGTCTTAAGCTGAAATATTTGTTTTGAAATTGTTTTTTAGATAGCTAAAGGCTTCGCCTATAGTTGCAAAAACACGTTCTTCAGGAATTAAATCTGGAATGATATCAATGGCTTTAAGAGTGTCTTTAGGCTGACCTGTTAAACCAGTTAATACCACCACAACATTACTTTGCTGTAGATCTGTAATGGCAGTTTCTAGTGCATATAGACCAGATTGATCAATATGGGGAACTCTATCCATACGTATGATCAGTGCTTTTAAATCTTTGGCTACCGCTTCTTTTATTTGATCTTGAAAGTGTGCCGTAAACCCGAAAAATAGCGGGCCGTAGAGGTGCTTAATAAAAATTTGATCTTTATATGTATCGTAGAGTTCTACCTCATCTTGCCAGGGTTGTTCGCCGTCAAAACCTGCAAGCGTCCCTACAGTGAGTCCCTTCTCTCCAAGATCACTAGAGCGTTTCATAAATAATAATGATGCCAGCACTACCCCAAAACCAACAGCTTGTATAAGACTTCCAAATGTAGTCATCACTAATACTAAAATTAATACTACAGCATCTGCTTTTGGTATGACACGTAAGTGCTTGAGGCCTTTCGTATCGACAATTTTAAAACCGATAGGTATTAATATCCCTGCTAATACTGCAAGTGGAATATGTGCTGCTAAGCTCCCAAGTCCCAATAGAACGGCGAGTAAAAACAATCCATGCAACATACCTGAAACTCTTGTTTTTCCACCTGCATTTATATTTACAACGGTACCCTTTGTAGCTCCTGCACCAGGAATACCTCCAAACACCGCCGCTACCATGTTCCCTATACCCTGTCCTATGAGTTCTCTATTACTGTTATGCTTCGTTTTAGTCATGTTGTCTGCAATAACAGATGTAAGAAGTGAATCTATGGAGCCTAATACGGCTAGAACAGCAGCATATTCAATAATTAAAGCATATGCGCTACTATCAATAGTTAATAATCCATTTATCTTAAGTTCAGGAATACCAGAAGGTATATCTCCAATCACAGGTACATCCCAGCTAAGAAAGTAGCTAGCTACAGAAACAACGATGAGCGCCACAAGCGCACTTGGAATAGCTTTAGTTATTTTAGGGAATACAAAATATATAATTATAGTAAGTGCTCCGAGCCCTAAGGCATACAAATTAAAATCCTGAAATAAGCTAGGGAAATTTTGAATCACTGCCCAAGTGCTTTTAGAGGATGCAAGTCCAAAAAGCGGGAAAATTTGTAGTAAAACAATAATTAGACCTACGCCGCTCATAAAACCAGATACTACGGGGTAGGGAAAATATTTTATATATCCAGCAATATTGATAAACCCAAAGATCATTTGCAATAATCCCCCTAATAGAAATGTGGCTACGATGATGGCCATAGCAGATTCATTGAGAGAACCCGTAATTTCAATGGCGCTCACAACAAGTGCAGCACTTACCACGGTCATAGGGCCTGTAGGACCACTTGCTTGGGTAGGTGTTCCTCCAAAGATGGCAGCAAAAATACCAACAGCAATGGCACCATAGAGGCCTGCAATTGCTCCTAATCCTGATTGTACCCCAAATGCAAGTGCGAGTGGTAAAGCCACAACTCCAGCGGTTAGACCACCTGTGAGATCTCCTTTAAGAAATTTTACGTTATAAAATTTAGATAGCATAGAAGTTGTTTATAAGGTGTCTTTTGTTTGTTCCATCGAAAATATATTAATTATGTTAAAATGTAAGTTAAAGAAAAACCAAAATATGAGCTTTGGAAAGGACAAGGTACCTTTAGTTCAATGAAAAAGTTGATTTCTTTTACAAGTTGTGTATCTCATTCAAAATTAATTTAACTCAATGAAGTATGTCATTTTGATTTTATGGATTTACGCTTTCGCGAAAGCGGAAGTCTCCTATTCCCAGTCTGAAGAGAAACAAAAAATTGAACATGAGTTTCGCATCAATAAAAATGAGGTCCCAAAAAAAGCAATAAACTTTATAAGTAAATTCCGCAAAGAAACTAATGTGAAGTGGTTACAAGAAGAAGGCGCTGACGGTACGTCTATAGAGGCCAAGTTTAAATATCTCAGGAAAAGATATAGTGTCGAGTTCACAACAGATGGCATTTTAGAAGATGTAGAAATTATAATCCCATTTTCTAAAATTCCTCAGAAGATAAAATTTAGTATTGAAAACTATTTAAAATCAAATTTTGACTATTTCAAAACAGAAAAAACGCAGGAGCAGTACCAAGAAAGTGAACAACGTATTTTAAAATGGCTCGTAACTGATATACAGTTCCAAACTCTAAAACCAAAATATGAAGTTGTCGTAAAAACCAGATCTACAGGAAAAGGATCAAATAGGTATGAGCTCCTCTTTGATGAAGAAGGGAGATTTATAAAAAGATCACAGATAACCATAAGAAGCGATAATATACTGCGATTTTGAAATGAAAAACCTACTCTGTATTCTGTCACTCTGTTGGTACACATCAACTATTTTGAGCCAAACTAACTATGAAACAGGTATCTTACCTAAGGTTAATCTTGGAGTAAAGTTAGATCCTGTTTATACTTTAAATGTGGAGATTGCTCCTAGGGTAGAAGTAAGTGAAGGAATTTTTGATGCTAATAACCCTAATACAATTTACTTTAGTCTTCTTGATGTCACAACTGTTGTAAGTAGGGTTGTGTGGGTAGATGCTAAAATTGGATTGGGCTACTTATCCCGTTTTCAAAATAATAAGATTATACATAGATTTCTACAACAGTATACGGTCACAAACCCTTATTTTGGATATAGACTTGGGCATCGCTTTCGTGTAGATGAAACAGTTAGAAATAATGAAAAAACGGAGTTTAGAGTTCGCTATCGCTTGTCTTCGGATATTTCTATGAATGGTGAGTTTATAGACCCTCAAGAGGTGTATTTTAAAATAGGGAACGAATATGTGTATTCTTTTCAAGGGAAAGAAACAGACTTTGAAATTAGATTAGTGCCTAGCTTGGGATACTATGTAAATGACGATCATAAACTTGAAATAGGTGTGGATTATCGTGTGAACTCTTTCCTTTCCAGTACTGCAAATCATCGATTTTGGTTACATCTGGGATATTTTATCAGTTTGTGAGGTTACGCTTTCGCGAAAGCGTAATAGATGGAGATCCTATAAACACTGCTTTGACGGGCAAATGTCGGGTCAAATACATAGAGAAAATCTAAGTAGAAGCAAAATCTATCTTACTATTGCAACTGTATAACATCTTGTACATTTGATGCGCATCATTACAAGGCAAAAATTTTATGATGAAACAACCAGCATTAGGACTAAAAATCCTAGAACTTAGACAACTAAAAGGTTTAACACAAGAAGAACTTGTAGCCCAATGTAATATTTCCGTACGTACCATCCAGCGTATTGAAGCTGGGGAAACCATGCCCCGCGTTTTTACAATCAAAACCATTCTATCTGCATTAGATAGAGATCTTGATGATTTACAGCAAGAATCTATTTTTGAAACAAAGGTCAAGAAGGTAATGCTTGTGGAGATAGACGAAAGTAAGGATATATCTTTTTTATTTACTCAATTACATGTAGGTTGGGTTGCGGGTATACTTAGCATGATTGCTTTCGTATTTGAAGCAATAGATGATTGGTATTATGCGCTGAATGAAGTGTATTATTTTGGAAAAACATACACTGTTGTCTTGGGTATAATTTCAATTTTGTTATTTAGCACATATTTACGATCCTTCGTGCTTATAGGGAATTTATTTAAAAATGCTTTCCTTAAGATGATCTCTGTATTATTCATTATTATAAATGCAGTAGTCGCATTATACGGATTGATAGATCTAGATTTCCAACTTATTCCAAAAGAAGCGTATGGCGTTTTATATTGTATAATAATCGGCTTGATGTATGTATTTTTTGGTTGGGGTTTATTTAAACTTAAAGGATTAGGGCAACTACCCCAGGTATCGGGTATCATGCATATAGTAATTGGAGGGATGCTTCTTACTATTTTGTTTGCGATTGTAGGCGGACCAGCGAGCATCCTTATACAAGGTGTAAACGTGGCTATTATTCTAAAGGTGTATGAGATTATTAAAAATCAAGTGAGCGACTAAGAAGAAATTTTTGAGTAGTAAAAGTTTATTTTTAAAAAAAGTAAAAAGCATCTTCAAAATGCTCTAGTCGTTCCTGCTTCGAGTTTTTAAGAACGCCTATGATATCAAATCGTACTTCAACATTAAGGTCATTTTCAAGTACATATTCATTAGCGACTTTTACAATGGCTTTTTGTTTTCCAGGACTTACAAAACTTTGAGGATCACCAAAAAAATCTGAATTACGAGCCTTTACTTCAACAATGACTAAGGTGCTTTTATCCTTTTGACAAATAATATCCACCTCATTTTTGCCAAAAAACCAATTACGTTCCAGAATAGAGTAACCCTGCTGTATCAAATGCAGGGTTGCTATTTCTTCGCCATATTCACCTAGTTCTTTAGGAGTCAATTATAAGTATTTGAGAGTTGGTTCATCAGTATTAACAGTCAGCGTAATCTCACTTCCTAAGATAAGGGCGCGATTATCATCTACATGTCCTGCAGGAAAATCAAATACGACGGGAAATTTGCAATTTTTTACAGCGTCAATGATAATTTCCTCAGCTGTTTTTCCAAAGGGAATACTGTTGTCATGCATGCTAGTCATACCGCCTACAATAATACCCGCACAGTGATCTAGCATATAGTTGCGCTTTAGATTTATTACCATACGATCTACATGATAGAGATACTCATCTAAATCTTCTATAAAAAGAATTTTATCTTCGGTATCTAGTCCAGAACTACTGCCCGTGAGGCTATATAACATGGATAGGTTTCCACCCACGAGTTGGCCTGTAGCGGTTCCTAGCTTATTTAAAGGGTTACAAGTTTCCAATGTAATGTTTGGTTTTTCCCCGAAGAGCGCTTGTTTGAGAGAATCTTTCGCGAAAGCGGTATTGTCTTCTAGCGAGACAGGCATGGTGCCGTGTATCGTTTTAAACCCTATTTTATGTAAATGACTGTGTAAAACGGTTACATCAGAGTAGCCCACAATCCATTTAGGATATTTTACAAATTTGTAAAAATCTAACTCATCAATAATACGCACCGTTCCGTACCCGCCTCTTACACACCATATCGCTTTGATTTCAGGATTATCCATCATTGCTTGAAAATCGGCAGCACGCTGTGCATCCGTACCAGCATACTGGTTATTTTCAAGCCCAATGGTATTACCAATGACTGGCACAAGCCCCCAACTTTTAAGTAAGGCGATACCATCATCCAGTTCTTTTACTTTTATTTTGCGTGCCGTCGCTACGAGAGCAACTTTGTCGTCTTTTTTAAGATAAGGAGGTGTAATCATCAGTTGGTTTTTCACAATTCAAGATAACATAAATTATACTTTAATTAGCTGGGGTTTTATAAATTTCTATTCCTTATCAAGTAAGAAGAATTTCGCTCCCAAATTCCCTATTTTTGTGGCTTCAAAATACACTACATGGCACAAAGATTTACCATTACCGCAGCACTTCCTTACACAAATGGACCTATTCATATAGGACACCTAGCAGGTGTTTATGTCCCGGCAGATATTTACGCGAGATACCAGCGTATGCAAGGAGCAGATGTGGCATTTATTTGTGGGAGCGATGAGCACGGTGTGCCTATTACGATTAAAGCAAAAAAAGAAGGAGTCACACCTCAAGATGTAGTAGATAAGTACAATGCCATCATTAAAAAGTCTTTTGAAGATTTTGGGATCACCTTTGATAACTACTCTCGTACCTCTGCAAAAATCCATCATGATACAGCGTCTGAGTTTTTTAAGAATATGTATGATCAGGGAAAATTCTTAGAAGAAACCAATGAGCAGTTATATGATGCAGAGGCAAATCAGTTTCTTGCAGATCGTTTTGTAACGGGTACCTGCCCTAAGTGCGGCTATCGAAGAAGCTTATGGTGATCAGTGTGAAAGCTGTGGGACTTCGCATAACGCAACCGATTTAATAAACCCTAAGAGTGCCATTACAGGTGCGGTTCCCACACTTAAGGAGACCAAACACTGGTTTTTGCCACTTGATCAATACAATGATTTTTTTAAAGAATGGATCATCGAAGGTCACAAGAAAGACTGGAAATCCAACGTCTACGGACAATGTAAATCGTGGATAGATGACGGGTTAAGACCTCGCGCTGTAACGCGCGACCTCGACTGGGGGATTCCAGTACCTTTAGAAGGAGCAGATGGGAAGGTGTTATACGTATGGTTTGATGCACCTATAGGCTACATATCTTCTACTAAAGAATGGGCAGCACGTGAGGGAAAAGATTGGGAGCCGTATTGGAAAGATGAGAACACAAAATTACTTCACTTTATAGGAAAAGATAACATCGTTTTTCACTGTTTGATATTTCCTGCGATGCTCAAAGGGCATGGAGAGTATATTTTACCAGACAATGTCCCTGCCAATGAATTTTTAAATCTAGAAGGTCGCAAACTATCTACCTCAAAGAACTGGGCAGTATGGTTGCATGAATACCTAGAGGAATTTCCAGAGCAGCAAGACGTACTTCGATATGTACTTACAGCGAATGCTCCGGAGTCTAAGGATAATGACTTTACGTGGAAAGATTTTCAGACTAGAAATAATAGCGAACTCGTAGCCATTTTTGGTAATTTCATAAACCGTGTAACTGTGCTTAGTCACAAATATTACGAAGGTGTTATCCCAGAGCCGGCTGCTTTTAATGCAGTTGATAAAGAAACACTCGCTGCGTTAAAAGCGTATCCTGCTGTCATAGGAAGTAGTATTGAAAAATACCGCTTTCGCGAAAGCCAGACAGAATTTATGAATCTCGCCCGCTTAGGTAACAAATATCTAGCCGATGAAGAGCCTTGGAAGACCATTAAAACAGATGAGGAGCGTACCAAGACAGTGATGTATGTAGCTTTGCAAATTGCTGCCGCTCTTTCAGTGCTTAGCGAGCCATTATTGCCACATACCAGTAAGAAGTTGAAAAGTATCCTCAATATAGACGCCAGTGGAGACGTGAATGCTTTAGAATGGAGCGACATTTCTTCTAAAGAAGTTATACTGCCAGCAGGGCATGTAATCAATCAATCTCAATTACTCTTCTCAAAAATAGAAGACGATCAAATACAGCAACAATTGGACAAATTAAAAGCAAGTAAAGCCGCAAACGAAGCAGAAGCCGCTGCCGAAAACGCAGTTGTAGAGCCCAAAAGGACACGATTACCTTTGACGATTTTACAAAACTCGATATGCGAGTAGGTACCATTATCGAAGCAGAAAAGATGAAGAAAACAAAGAAGCTCCTCATCTTAAAGTAGATACAGGCATTGATGTACGCACCATCGTTTCTGGTATTGCAGAAAGTTTTACCCCAGAAGAAGTGGTAGGTAAGCAAGTAACCGTCCTGTAAACTTAGCCCCTAGTGCCCTACGCGGTGTTGAGAGTGAAGGAATGATCTTAATGACAGAAGATGCTAGGGGAAATTGGTATTTGTAAATCCTGATACTGAAGGGGTGAGTAATGGGAATATGATAAGCTAATTATATTTAATTTAGTATTTTTAAATAAAATGAATATAATTTTGAATTTATGATTGATTTAAAAACTAGGAATAGAAAGAAGGGTCCTGAGTCTGAATTGATCACTTCCTTCCTTGAGAATAATAATTTATTTAAAAACTCTAAGTTTCATTATATTTTTATTGAAGAAGCCTATGCTGAATTAGGTGTACCAGACATTTTAATTGTTGCGTGGCCTAAAAAACAAAAGCTAGAATGGAATCCCAAGAGAAATAATCTTACTAGAGACAATATAAAAATACTTCATCATATAGCAAAGCAACAGTCTAAGGGTATTACCTTAGAATCAATTATCAGAGATTTAGGATTTTCCAAGAAAATTGTAAATCAGACAATTGTTAAATTAGAGAAAGCTGATTTAATAAGATCGAGAGGCACCAAGTTTTTTATTTATAAGTTAAAGCAAAATTTTTTCTTAAGAAAAATAATAGCTATCGAAGCTAAAATTAATAAAACTAAAGAAGCGCTTTTACAAGCATCGCTTAATCAAAATTTTTCATCTCAGAGTTACGTTTTATTTTCCAAAACCAAGAAATATTAAAAGTGAAATCTTTAACAACATAGGTGTAATTGCTCACAATAAAGAAGTATCTAGAATAGAAAAAGAAGCTTGTGAAATTGACTTGCCAGGCTCTTATTTTTCTTGGATAATCAACGAAAATATCGGTCGTAAGGTTTATGGATAGGTTTAAAGAAAAGTTAAGTGACCTTAGACCTTTGGCTATTGGAGGACAAAAAGAGGTTTTCAGTGCAGTACACAGTGATTATGGAAATGTAGTTTTAAAAATAATTAAGAAGACTGGCGATAGTTTGGAAAGAGCAAAAGAGAGATTCGAGCTGTCGCGCTAATAAACTCTCTCAATGTCCCAAAAATTTATGAGCATAATTGTAATGAAAATAGTGCTTCACAGATTTGGCTACTAGAAGAAAGGATTCAAGGGAGCAATTTGAGAGAATTAATTTTAAAAGGAAAGCATTTTACATTAAGTGATGTTTTGAGGTTTCTAGATACTATGCTAACTATTATTTCTGTAGCAGAGTCTAAAAATCTGATTCACAGAGATATAAAGCCTGAAAATATAATTTTAGATTTAAGTGGTAATTTTTGGTTGATTGACTTTGGGATTTCAAGGCACCTAGATTTAAAGTCAATTACTCCATCAAACAATCCTTATGGTCTCTTCACAATAGGCTATGCCTCATCTGAACAATTTAGAAATCTAAAAAAAGATATTGATTCAAGGTCAGATTTGTTTTCAATTGGCATAGTATCTTATGAATTATTGAATGGAGTTAATTTTTATATCCAAAATACGAACGGCGACCCTTTTAAAGTTATTAAGAAACTAGAAACGGAATCTTTACCTGTATTTAAAATAGATGGTGACAAATCTTACCAATTAGTTGCCTTTATAAGATTACTTGGAGATCATAGAAGGAGTAGAAGACCTAAAAATGGACAAAGTGCATTACAAATCTTTGAGGCAGTCAAAATAACAATAAGATAGAGATATGGAACTACATATACAATATGGATACGGAATGGCGCCCTTGTGTAAAGATTTAATACGTAAGTGGGGTAAAGGGATGATTATTTTAAGTCCAAGAGATCAGGATCACGATAAGATGGTAGAGTTTACTAAAGTTATCAACGATTTGAATGGAGATGTAGTTTTTGATCCACAATTTTATGTTCCTCAAGCTGATCACGCGCGTTTAACGAATCACTCATTTTGGCCTAGTGATTACGATAGTTCATTATTTGATAGGACAAGTATTAATCAAATGCTCACAGTTTTAAAAGTGAATTATAATGATATTCTGGATACTCAATTTTTTATTCTCCCTGGTCGAATTATTTCGATTGTAAATGATGATTGGTTTAATCACATATCAATGTTAATCGAAGAGGCAAGAAAAATTGAAACTTCGAAAGATATTTACTTAACACTCTGTATTTCAAAAGAGATAATGTCTAGTGAGAATGATCTACACAATTTACTTGAGTATTTAGAAGAACTTGATTTTGATGGATGTTATTTAGTAACAGAACCTGCAGGGAATCTTTATCTTGTACAAGATCCAATATGGATACTCAACTTAATGGATTTTATAACAGGTCTGAAAATAATCAGAAAGAAAGTTATTTTAGGATATTCAAATCATCAACATTTATTACTTGCAGTAACTAAAATTGATGCTATAGCTTCTGAAGTTGGTTAAATACACGAAGTTTTAATGCTAATAAATTTATAGTCCAAGAGTCATCGGAAAGTTCTAGCGTTTGTACAAAGTCAAACACAACTATCACAATCATCTCGGAAATTAGACAGATAAATTATTTCAGTCAAATACTAGCGATGTTTTATTTTCTGGAGCGCAGCCCTCATCTGTAAAATTTAATAGGCGCGATTCTTTTGCACATTATCTTCATTGTTTGAAATTACAGCTAATGATTCTGTGAAACAATCATATGAGTTAACTAGAGATAGTGCAACAATATCATTTGAAACTGCTCGAATGATAACTGATGAGTTAAGAGGAAAAGGAGTTATTGGAAGAGATAGAGATTTCAGTAATGTTGCGGATATAAATATTTCGTCAATCACCGCATTTAATACTTTACGAGGTCTTGGGTTAAAACATAGCTGGTCTTCGCTTTAGGTTATTTTTTAAAGTTGTAGATAAGTATGTTAAACTTTATTGTTAAAAGTGGAAACCTTCAAGAAAAAGTAAAAAACACCCTAGACCTCCTTGCTCAAGACTGTACCCTCCCATTTATTGCGCGCTATCGCAAAGAAGCCACAGGTGGTCTAGATGAAGTGGAGATAGGAAAAATAATTGCACTTAAAGAGCAATTTGAAACGCTAGAAAAACGAAAGAAATCAATTCTAAAGACTTTAGAAGAGCAAGAAATTCTTACGAGTGATTTAAAGCAAAAAATTGAGAACACTCAGGAGCTCATAACCTTAGAAGATTTATACCTGCCTTTTAAGAAGAAAAGACAGACAAAAGCTGAGGTGGCAAGAACGCACGGTTTAGAACCACTAGCCAAAATATTGATGGCTCAAAATGCTAGTGATCCAGAGGGATTAGCCCACCGCTATACGAATGAAAATATCCCAAGCCCAGAGAGTGCCTTAGAAGGAGCAAGGCACATCATCTCAGAATGGATCAATGAACGCACAGATATTCGAAATAATTTACGAAGGCAATTGGAGCGTCACGCCTTTATTGAGACCAAAGTAGTTAAGAGTAAGGAGAATGATGAAAAAGCTCAAAAATTTCGGGATTATTTTCATTGGTCAGAAGCATTAAATAGATGTCCATCACACCGATTGCTGGCTATTCTAAGAGCTGAAAGCGAAGGGTACATTCGTGTAAAAATAATAATAGATGAGGAGCGAGCGCTAGAGCAAATCGAGCGCAAAATTATCAAATCACAGGGCACGAGTGTTAACCAATTAGAGCTTGCGATTAAAGACGCTTACAAGCGCTTGTTATTTCCTGCATTGTCTAATGAGCTACTGGGCCATGCAAAACAAAAAGCAGACGAAACTGCTATTACTGTTTTTACAAAAAACCTAAAGCAACTCCTTTTGGGATCTCCTCTTGGAGAAAAGCGTACCCTCGCAATAGATCCAGGTTTTCGTACAGGTTGTAAAATAGTGTGCCTAGATGCACAAGGACAATTAGTACATAATGAAACTATTTATCCGCACGCACCAAAAAACGATGATAAAGGGGCGATAAAAAAGATTTCTAGCCTAACAGACGCTTATAAAATAGAGACAATTGCTATCGGGAACGGCACAGCAAGTCGTGAGACAGAAAGGCTCATAAAACGAATCCATTTTAAAAACCCCATTGAGGTTTTTGTGGTAAGCGAGGCTGGGGCTTCCATTTACAGCGCGAGTAAGATTGCACGAGATGAATTTCCTAATTATGATGTGACGGTGCGAGGTGCGGTTTCTATTGGTAGACGCCTACAGGATCCCTTAGCAGAGCTCGTGAAGATTGATGCCAAATCCATCGGAGTGGGGCAATACCAGCACGATGTAGACCAAAAAGCACTTCAAAAAGTCTTGACCAGACGGTAGAGAACTGTGTGAACGCGGTGGGGGTAAATGTAAACACTGCCAGTGCACCTTTATTGAGTTACGTTTCTGGCATAGGAGATAAGTTGGCAGAAGGAGTAGTACGCTTTCGCGAAAGCGAAGGTCCCTTTACATCCAGAAACGATATTTTAAGTGTACCACGTTTAGGGGCCAAAGTATACGAGCAAGCGGCAGGATTTTTACGAATTAAAGAAGCGAAGAATCCGCTGGATGACTCTTCCGTGCATCCTGAGCGTTATTCGTTAGTAAAAAAAATGGCCAAAGACAAAAAAGTCACTGTTGGCGAATTGATCGGGAATTCTAAATTGTTGCAAGAAATAGACCTCCAACAATATGTCACTGCAGATGTGGGTTTACCCACACTTACAGATATCATCAGCGAATTAGAAAAGCCAGGACTCGACATAAGAGAGAAAGCAAAAGTGTTTACATTTAATCAAAACATACGTACGATAGACGATGTAGAGGCAGGACAGTTATTGCCAGGAATTGTAAATAACGTGACAGCTTTTGGTGCCTTTGTAGACATCGGCATCAAAGAAAGTGGATTGATACATATTTCAAATCTAGCAGATGGATTTGTGAGCGATGTCAATGCGCATGTAAGTTTACAGCAACAAGTGATTGTAAAGGTGCTGGAGGTTGATAGTGCTAGAAAGAGGATACAGTTGAAGTTAGAAAAGTAAGAATTCCTGTCACCTCGAGCTTGTCGAGAGGTCTCACGCGTGGCTATTTTCATTAGTCTATGTCTTTCCTTACTCCTATTGGATTTCTCGGCAAGCTCGAAATGACGAAAAGGCGTCATCTCGACGATAGGAGAGGTCACACGGGCAGCTATTTTCATTAGCTTATTTGTTTGCTTGCTCCTATGGGATTTCTCGGCAGGCTCAAAATGACGAGCAGGAGTCATCTCGACGTTAGGAGAGATCACACAAGAAGCTCAAAAATGATTGGCTACTGTATCTTTGTGGATATATACATAAACTACCTCGTGCTTAAAATCGCATTTCATCCCATCTACAAACATCCACTTCCAGAAGGACATCGCTTCCCAATGGAAAAATACGATTTGCTTCCTAGACAATTATTGCATGAAGGCACCTGCGTAGAAGATAACTTTTTTTTACCAGAAATGGCGAGTGATACCGCTATTTTACGGTGTCATACTAGTACATACCTACAAGCTCTGAAAGCTTTAGAAATCACCCCAAAAGCTCAACGCAAAACAGGTTTCCCATTGTCACAGGAGTTGGTGGATCGTGAGCTCATGATTACCCAAGGTACGATCGATGGGTGTCGCTACGCGCTAGAAAATGGAATTGCGATGAATATTGCTGGTGGCACACATCACGCTTACTCAAATCATGGAGAAGCTTTTTGCTTGCTAAATGATCAGGCGATTGCTGCCCGATATCTACAAGCAAATAACTTAGCCGCCAATATCTTAATTGTCGACCTCGATGTGCATCAGGGTAACGGAACCGCAGAGATTTTCAAAGATGACACTTCCGTATTCACATTTTCCATGCATGGTAAAGCAAATTATCCCTTTAAGAAGGAGGTTTCAGATTTAGACATTGCTTTAGAAACGGATACAGGGGATCAAGAGTACCTCGACATTCTTAAAAAAACTTTACCAAACCTCATCAAAGAACAACAACCAGACTTTATATTTTATCTCTGCGGCGTAGATATTTTGGCAACGGACAAATTGGGAAAACTTGGTTGTTCTGTAGAAGGGTGTAGCGCGCGCGATCGCTTTGTGTTGCAAACTTGCTACGACTTACAAATACCCGTGCAATGCAGCATGGGTGGCGGCTATTCTCCAGATATTAAAGTGATTATCGATGCACATGCAAACACATTTAGAGTTGCGCAAGATATTTACTTTTAGGTAAAATATTAGTCATTATGACGTTAGGAGAGGTTGCATTACTTTTTTTAATTTAGGTTATTTGCTCACTCCAATTTGATTTCTCGGCACGCTCGAAATGACAAGCAGACGTCATCTCAACGTTAGGAGAGGTCGCACAAGTAGCTATTTGCAATTGAGTTGTTTTTATAGGAATGTGATTGCTCGGCAGGCTCGAGATGACGAGCAGACGTCATCTCGACGCATGGAGAGATCACACAAGTATTTATTTTTAGTTGAGTTGTTTTTATACGAATGTGATTTCTCGGGAGGCTCGAAAAGACGAGCAGAAGTTATCTCGACGAATGGAGAGATTACACAAATCGTTATCTTTGGTTGAGTTGTTTTTATGCGAATGTGATTTCTCGGCAGGCTCGAAATGACAAGCGGACGTCATAACAACATTAGGAGAGGTCGCACAAGTAGCTCACTAATTAATGTAGTATTTACTCACTCCGAAGTGATTTCTCGTCATTACGCTTCACTCAAAATGGTGTTTCTAAAAAAAATCGATGTAGTAAAAAACTCACAAAAAAGGGTGGTTGCGTGTCGTTTAAATTGTCGAAACTATTTTAAAAAATGTACCCAAACTACCTTCCTTTCTTCATCAACTTCGCAGTCATTTTCTTGATACGATCAGCTAATTTTTCACTACTCAGCTTTTCGCGTAAGCGGTCTGTAATTATTGGAAAAGATAAAGGCGTAGGTTGCTCGCAATCCATCCAGACAATTTCTTGCGTCTCTATACGCTCAAGTGCCTCTTGCAATCTACCCTCTTCTAGTTGATGCTCAAACGTTTCGGTAAAGGCCTGTTGGAATAACAAATTATTAGGCTCATAATCCCGGAAGACGTCAAAAAACAGCTGACTACTACTTTGCAGGTGTTTTTGCTTGATTTGTTTGTTTGGAAAACCCGTAAACACCAATCCAGAAATAACCGCGATATCCCGAAATTTACGACGTGCCATCTCAGTCGCATTCAAACTTTTTTGAAGGTCGTCGTGCACGTATTCCGTGGAGAATAAATCATTGTCTAATACGTGTTGTATGTCAATGGGTTGATCAGAAAGTAATTCAAACCCGTAGTCGTTAAAGGCTAAGGAGAACGTAATAGGGTCCAGCAAACTCACGCGATACCCCAACAAACTGCCCATGGCCTCATGAACAAAACGCCCCTCAAAAGGATAAAACACATGATGATAGCCCTCACGAGTTTTGAAGGTCTCAATGAGAAATTGATCTGCACTTGGGACCATGCTTTCCTGCTTCTGTCTTCGGAAGATATGTTCTAGCGCATTAATCTCAGGAGACCGCTTTCGCGAAAGCGAGTTCCCCGTATACAATTCCTCACGTAATAACTGTGACATCTGACTACTAAAGGTCATACGTCCACCTGCCCAAGAAGGAACACGATTTGTTTTTTTGCGGCTATTTTTTACGTGAACCTCCGTATTTTTTATTCTAATAAATTCCAGATTGCGACCAGAAAACGTAAAGACATCACCACGCGTCAATTTGCTTACAAAAAACTCTTCTATAGTTCCAATGTACCCTCCAGACTGATATTTTACCAGCATACTCGCATCACTCACAATAGTACCTATTTGTAATCGATGACGCATGGCCACCATACGGGAATTGACCTTAAAGCGTCCATCTTCTAGATACCTCAACTTTTTTATACTCATCATAGGCCTGAAGTGATTGTGCACCCATAGTAATAAAATTGAGACACCATTCCCATTGTTCCCTACTCATCGCCTGAAAGCAAAATGTACCTTGAATCTCTGGCCATATATCTTCAGGTAAAAATCCATCTGAAACCGCTAGTGTAACTAGATATTGAATCAACACATCAAAACTGTTGAGGTACGGAATACGATCTTCCACTGTATTATCTTTTACCGCGCGCTGTAAGTGCCGATGCTTCAACTAATTCTATTGCATGAGTGGGTAAAAAATAAATGACACTCTCTTTGCCTGGACTGTGACCTGACCTACCCGCACGTTGCAAAAAGCGAGCTACTCCCTTAGGTCCTCCTATTTGAATAATTGTTTCTACAGGAGCAAAATCTACCCCGAGATCAAGACTTGAAGTACATACTACCGCTTTTAAAGATGCATTTCGTATAGCACCTTCTACCCATGTACGTGTTTCTTTATTAATACTGCCGTGATGCATGGCAATCTCACCCGCATATTCTGGATGTGCGGCAAGAATACGTTGAAACCAAATCTCACACTGACTTCTTGTGTTAGTAAAAAGTAAGGTAGTTTTACTGGCGTTGATAATCGGGATTACGTACTCTAGCAAATGAATACCGAGGTGACCTCTCCAAGGAAAGGTTTCCATGGTCTTCTGGAATAATCGATTTTACGGTAATTTTTTTCTTAATGTTCGCTTTGATGATTACGCTTTCGCGAAAGCGGTCATCTAGCATTTTACGATCTTCCGTTTGATTTTCGGGAAGTCCCAGCAAGACATCTTTGGCTTGTTCTAAATTACCAATCGTTGCCGAAATCCCCCAAATACGCATTTCGCTTGCTATGGTCTTGAGTCTACTAAGAGCCAGTTCCATTTGCACTCCACGTTTTGTGCCCAGAAGTTCGTGCCACTCGTCAACAACAATTGCACTACAATCTTTGAAAACTTTTTCATACCCTTTTGAGGCTAGCAGTAACATCAAACTTTCTGGAGTGGTAATTAATAAATCTGGCATGGAGCGCTTTTGCTTGGCTCTTTCAGATTGTGGGGTGTCACCATTACGAATGCCCACTGTCATTTGTGTGCCTAGATCACTGGTAATACGCGTTGCAGAAAGTTCGATTTCATTTGAAAGAGATCTAAGTGGGGTGATCCATATGGCCTTTAATCCCTTCTTGTGTTTAGTTTTATATTCCGGATTTTTTTTGATGTAATTCAACACTATAGGAAACCAAAGTGCATACGTTTTTCCGCTTCCTGTAGGTGCATTAAGAAGACCATTTTTCCCAGAGAGAAATGCCTTCCAAGTCTGCTTTTGAAAGGGAAAAGGTTTCCAGTCTTGCGACTCAAACCAAGATTCGGCTAGGTGTAATAATTCTTTCTGGTTCACTTAGGAATCATACTTTTAAGATCTTCTAAACTATTTGCCTCGTCAATTTTTTTGTCTTGTCTCCAGCGAAGTATACGTGGGAAGCGAGTGGCAATACCACTTTTATGTCTTTTTGATAGAGCAATACCTTCAAAAGCAATCTCAAACACGTGATGTGGAGTAACAGAACGCACGGGACCAAATCGTTCTAAAGTGTTACGTTTTATCCAAGCATCCACTTTTCTAAACTCTGCGTCTGTGAGCCCTGAATAAGCTTTTGCAAAAGTGACTAATTCTGTCTTATCCTCATTCCAGAGGCCAAAGGTATAATCTGTAAAAAGATTACTTCGTCTACCGTGACCCCTCATGGCGTAGGTAAGTACGGCATCAATAGTAAGTGGATCAACCTTCCACTTCCACCAATCGCCTTTTTTTCTCCCTACTCGATACGGGCTGTCTTTATGTTTAATCATTAAACCTTCAGAGCGCATCTCACGACTTCGATCTCTTTCAGCGGCCATTGCTTCCCAACTGTCAAATGCCATTGTTTCAGAGATTCTAAGAGGTACTTCATTAGACGAAACTTCTTGGTACAGCTTTTCTAGGATGGCTCGCCTTTTCGCGAAAGCGGTCTCTCGTAAATCCTTTCCTTCCCATTCTAGAATGTCATAGGCTTTGATAATGACAGGAACGTCTTTGAGCATCTTTTTACTCACCGTCTTACGACCGATGCGTTGTTGCAAATCATTAAAAGTGCCTATTTCTCCATTGTAAAACGGAAGCAACTCTCCATCGATTACCGTTCCTTCTGGAATATAATTCTTAAGAGTGTGGAGCTCTGGATATTTATCTGTGACCAGCTCCTCTCCCCGCGACCAAATGTATATTTCACCGTTTCTAAAAATAGTTTGCGATCGTATGCCATCCCATTTATGTTCGGCTAGAAAGTCATTAACATCGCCCAGATCTGACACTTTCTCTTCGATAGCATAAGCGAGGTAAAAAGGGTACGGTCTTGAGAACTGCTGACTCGCATCCTCCTCAATCACTAGATCATAGAAGCTAATAGCTTGTGGTTTCCAGTCACCCATCAGCTTATAAGCTAGCGCGTCTTCCTCAATTTCGGTTGCTTGGGAAAGGGCCCGTGTCATGAGTTTCTGACTAACACCAATTCTAAAACTACCCGTAATTAATTTGGTGAATACAAAGCGCTCATAATAATTAAGATTTGCCCAGTTGTCGAATAAATATTCTTTCTTTTCTTCTTCAGGTCTACGCTTAAGTGCAATTATTTCTTCTAGAAACTGAGTCAGCGATTTTTCAGAAGATTTTTTTGCTGCCGGAACGATGAGGGCAATGGTTTCTGCAAGATCTCCCACGATGTGATAACTTTCTTCAAACAGCCATAATGGAATATTTGCGAGTTCACTGGCCCACTCTCTGAGCAAGGTTGTATTAACGGGTCTTGAAGGCCGACGGTGGGATAAAATTGCAATGGTCCAAACTTTATCTGTAGCTGTAGCTTCTCTAAAATATTGGGCGAGTGCCTTTACTTTTTCATTCGTTTTATTTGTTGAATCGAGTGTTTTAATAAGATCTGCAAATAAACGCATACCTTCTTTTTGCGGCCCTGTCTGTTTTGAGGAGACTGTTATCCTTGCGTCCTCTTCTGAATGTGCTATGTCTTGGTCTTCTGCCATTTTCTAATTTTCAGTCAGGATTTCGTTTTCTGATGGTGAGTTAGTCTCCATTTCATCATTATCTGCTTTGTTTTTATCATCAATGGTCTCTCCTTCGTACTGCGTCTCCTCGGTACGTGCGTCATAGCCGATACTTCGCAAGTATTTAGAAAAAATGTCTGTGTAACCGTGGGTGCAGATAATTTTTTGAGCTCCCGTAGCTTCAATGCTTTCTAGAAGTGATGGCCAGTCACAGTGATCACTCATCACAAAACCTTTATCTATTGCTCTGCGTCTTCTGGCACCACGGAAGGCCATCCACCCACTAGCGCTCGCCGTCACATACGGCACCATTTTCCGAATCCAGGTGCTGCCATGTGTGGCTGGTGGAGCTATCACAATGCTTCCCTTAAAATCTGCTTTTGGGGTGTCTCTTGTAATGAGTTCTGTTGCTGGCATATCGATCATAGGACGTAACACGGCGGTCATTTTTTCTACGGCGCCATGCGTGAGGATTTTTCCGATACTTGGATCGAGATGCTTAAGCAGACGTTGCGCTTTGCCTAAGCTGTATGCAAAGAGTACGGAGCATTTACCATCTGTCCTATTCTGTGCCCACCATTCATTAATATCGTGCATCACTTCCTCTTGTGGAGTCCATTTAAAGGCAGGTAGTCCAAAAGTACATTCCGTAATGAAGGTGTCACACTTTACCGGTTCATAAGGTTGGGAGATACCGTCTATTTCCGTTTTATAATCCCCTGTAAATACCCAAACCTCTCCTTTATGTTCGACACGTATTTGACTAGAGCCAGGAATATGTCCTGCGGGATGAAAGGTGAATTTTATATTGTTGATAGTTACGCTTTCGCGAAAGCGTACACCAGATACATTAATATCTCCTAACCTATGGGATATGATAGGCACATTACTCTCGTGGGTGATGTATTGTTTATGACCCCACCGGCTATGATCTGCATGGCCGTGGGTGATAAGGGCTTTATCGACCGGTTTCCATGGGTCTAGATACACCTTTGCGGGTGGGCAGTAGATACCTTTATCTGTAAATTCTAATAGTGGTTTCTTCAAAGGGAGAGTAGTTTTAATCTTAAAGATACAAGGAGGAACACTTTTACAGAATGATTTAGGAAAAGTTTAGGGCATAAAAAAAGCCTTTTCGGTACGGAAAAGGCTTTGGTTCTTTAATGAGTTTTTAAATTTTTTCTACAGAAAGTATGGTTCCCTGGCTGGAGCTATTTTCTTCTAAATCTGAAACCATATAAGTAACTCTAAATCTTTTTCCTGTGTTTTTATTTTTTTCTAATAATTTACTGTTTAGATCAGTTTGAGCACTTTTTTCAAGAATCAAAGCTTCTTGATTTTCATCTGTGAAGAAGAAATACTCCCCTTCATAACCGTCAAAGGTCAAAATATTTATGTCTTTAGTCGTTGAGATATCGTATGAATCAACTAAGGTTGAGGTAGAATTTAACCCTAATGTAATTACCGTCAAAAATATAAGAATCGTTTTCATAATAAGCTGTTTTTGAAAAGACTAGGTGTCTTTTAATTTTCTTATTATAAAGATACTTAGGAAGGTATATTTTAAAATTTTAATTAACCATTGTTTGTGAGGAGGTCTTAATGAAGTGTAAATATATAAAGGAGTTCAATTTCACTAAAAATATGCTCTAAACTTCCAAGAGTATTGTCAAATTTACTTTTAGAGCGTTCTTGTTTTTGAACATTATATATCAGTTGCATTTACAGCCTTCACCTACTATCCATCTACAGCATGGCTCAGCTTCACATGGTGATTTATTCTTTCCAGAGCATCCGCATTGAGATGTTGTTGCACAAGTTTTGACAGAATTTCCAGGCTCCTCACATGCGATTCCGTCATTGTCTCTATCTAAATCATTTCTGCACTCTGGGTCAGCATTGAAAGCTGCTTGAGCCGCCGATTGACTAGTATAATTGGCGCAATTTGTGTCTCTACAATCAGATGAATTATCACTTACAGAATCGGACAGGCTACACGATAAAAAAACCTGTAGTAATATTAGTAGTAAAATTTTAAATTTATTCATTAAGATTATTTTTGCACTATATACAAAGGTTTCTTTATATGCGGTTGATTTACAAGTATACAATTAATTAGGGGTTTGTTTTTGGATATATAGCTATGAAACTATTTTTAGTATACTCACAATTCTTCACATCTCATAAATGAGCCTGATTTACTTTGATCATAGTTTAGTGTAATTATCTCTTGATGATCAATGATTTGTATGTGTAAAATTATCCAAAGTTAGGATTATGTATATTTTTTAGCTTTGGATATTTAAGTTACTCTAAACTAAAAAACACAAAACCCCGTAGCGATATGCTACGGGGGTTTTTCTGTACCGAAAGCGGGAATCGAACCCGCACTCCAAAGGAACGCGAGTTTGAGTCGCGCGCGTCTACCAATTCCGCCATTTCGGCAAATGGAACTAATCGTTGAGATTAGGTAGGCTGCAAAATTAAAGAATAATTTGATTTACAGCCTATAAAACTGCATTTTTTGTGCTGCTGCACTCATTTTAATTACTATTTTTGCACCTCCTAAGAGGGAACTGCATACAATTCAAACCATTAACTGTCACCAGAGATGACCGCTACCGTACCACAACCGAAGATTTTTGCTTGTCAACAAAGCAAACCACTGGCTGAGAAAATTGCCAAAGCATTTGGGCAACCTCTCGGTAACATTATCACCTCAACCTATAGTGACGGAGAGTTTCAACCTTCTTTTGAGGAGTCTGTACGTGGATCTCGTGTTTTTATAATAGGAAGCACCATGCCATCTGCAGATAATATGATGGAAATGCTTTTAATGCTAGACGCTGCAAAACGTGCGAGTGCGAGACATATCACCGCCGTTATTCCTTATTTTGGATGGGCACGTCAAGACCGTAAGGACAAACCTAGGGTGCCTATCGCAGCCAAGTTAATGGCAAATCTCCTAGAAACCGCAGGAGCGACACGTATTATTACAATGGATTTACACGCAGATCAAATTCAGGGATTTTTTGAAAAGCCTGTAGACCACTTATTTGCATCTACCATCTTTCTTCCCTATTTGAAAAATTTAGGATTAGATAATCTTACGATTGCATCTCCAGATATGGGAGGTAGTAAAAGAGCGTATGCTTACAGTAAAGCAATGGAGAGTGATGTAGTAATTTGTTACAAACAACGCGCAAAAGCAAATGTGATATCTCACATGGAACTTATAGGCGATGTAGAAGGGCAGCACGTTGTACTGGTAGATGATATGGTAGATACTGCTGGTACGCTCACAAAAGCAGCAGATTTGATGATGGAGAAAGGTGCGTTAAGTGTAAGAGCTATATGTACTCACGCAATTTTAAGCGGGAATGCGTACGATAAAATAGAAAACAGCCAACTTAAGGAATTGATCGTCACAGATTCTATTCCGAGAGATCATAAGAGTGATAAAGTAAAAGTTTTAACTTGCGCTCCACTTTTTGCAGATGTAATGCACCGTGTAAATAGTAACACGAGTATCGCGTCGAAGTTTATTATGTAATTTTTTTTTAACTATAATTATTTAACAATGAAATCAGTTTCGATCCACGGATCTAAAAGAGAAAGCGTAGGCAAGAAAGCTACAAAGGCCTTACGTAATGCTGGACTGGTACCTTGCGTAGTATACGGAGGGGACGAGCCATTACATTTTAGCGCACCAGAACTAGCGTTCAAAGATTTGGTTTACACTCCAGATGCGCACACAGTAGAAGTTGAGTTAGATGGAGTAACTGTACTTGCTATTTTACAAGACATACAGTTTCACCCAGTAACTGACCGTATTTTACACATTGACTTTTACCAGATTTTTGAAGGAAAAGAAGTAACCATGAATATCCCTGTACACTTCGTGGGTAATTCTCGTGGGGTACGTAACGGAGGTGTTTTACGTAAAACAAACCGTGTATTACGTGTGAAAGCGCTTCCTAAAAATCTTCCAGATTATTTAGAAGCAGATATTACGGAACTTAAAATAGGTAACAAATTGTATGTAGGGGCACTTGCAGCAGATGGTATTACTATCATGCACCCAGACAACACGGTAGTTTGTCAAGTAAGAACTTCACGTACTGCCATCGTAGATGACGAAGATGAAGAAGAAGGAGAAGAAGGAGATGTTCCAGCAACAGAGACAGATGATGTCGCTGCTGTAAAGGAAGATTAACCTACTTGAGCAATTATAAGTACAAAAGCATCTCGTTCTTCGGGATGCTTTTTTTATTTTTATAACTTACTGTGCGCACTGCTATTTTTTAAAAGGTAGAGCCATATTTTCAATAACATTATATAAAACTTGTATGCTTTCTTTCTTTGGTAGACTTTTTAAATCCTCATCCACAGAAGAAGCAACCGTAATAGATCCTATGAAAAAATTTCTCATCGTTGGTCTGGGTAATATTGGTCCTAAATATGAAAATACACGCCATAATATTGGGTTTAAAGTGGTTAACGCTTTCGCGAAAGCGAATGATGCCACCTTTGAAACAGATAAGCTAGGAGATGTAGCTCGTGCAAAAATTAAAGGCAAGACAGTGATCCTGTTAAAGCCAAATACCTATATGAATCTAAGTGGTAAAGCGGTGCGGTACTGGATGCAACAAGAAAAAATCGCAGTAGAGAACCTACTTGTCATTACAGATGATCTCAATCTAGAGTTCGGGACCATCCGGGTCAAAACAAAAGGGTCAGACGGTGGGCATAATGGTTTAAAAGATATACAAGCACAACTCAGTACCACAACCTACAATCGTTTTCGTTTTGGGATAAGTGATCAGTTTTCAAAAGGGCGGCAGGTCGATTATGTGTTGGGAGAATGGGAGGCACAGGAAGAAGCAGCCATGCCTGAGCGATTAGATACAAGTTGCGAAGTGATCTCCTCCTTTGTGAGTGCAGGAATAAATAATACCATGAACGCCTTTAACGGTAAATAAGATTGAAAACACACCATAGCGCACATACATTTTCCTCAAAAAAAGGTACGGTCGTCACCATAGGCACCTTTGATGGTGTACACAAAGGCCACCGTAAAATTATAAACAGACTCAAAGAAAGTGCGCTCGCCAACGGATGGGAATCTTGTGTGCTTACCTTCTTCCCGCATCCACGCATGGTCTTACAAAAGGATGCCAGTATTAAATTGATCAATACGATCGATGAACGCGCGCAATTACTTGAGGATTTAGGATTGGATCATCTAGTCATACACCCTTTTACGCTAGATTTTTCTCGATACCATGCAGAAACTTTTGTAGAAGAGATATTGGTGAATTCCCTCAATGCTAAGAAAGTGATTATAGGGTATGATCATCGTTTTGGTCGTAATCGCAATGCAAATATTGAAGATCTTAAGCGTTTTGGAGAACAGCTAGGATTTGAGGTAGAAGAGATTTCAAAACAAGAGTTAGAAGATGTCGCCATAAGCTCTACAAAAATTCGTAAGGCATTAAATAGCGGAGATTTACAACGAGCAAATGAATTTTTAGGCACTCCGTTTACGCTGAGTGGAACGGTGGTGCATGGAAAAAATTTAGGAAAAACTATGGGCTATCCTACCGCAAATTTGAAGATAGAAGAGGAGTATAAAATCATACCCGCACAAGGTGTTTACGTAGTACAATCCCAAATACAAAACAGCACAGTGTACGGGATGATGAATATAGGAACAAATCCTACGGTAGGAGGTACTTCACAAACGGTTGAAACGTATTTCTTTGATTTTGACCAAGATCTTTATGATCAACAATTAGAGATACAGCTTTTAAAGCGTATTCGAGACGAGAAGACTTTTAAAAGTGTGGATGATCTTGTGACCGCAATGAAAACAGATGAGGTCTTTTCTAGGGAGTACATTAATAATCTAGGCAATACGTCAGCACTATGAATATCAATAAATTTCTTTTCACAAAAATAGACAACAGCGCGCTTATTGTGTTTCGCGTGTTTTTTGGGTTCTTGATTACCTGTGAAGCTTGGGGAGCACTGGCGACAGGCTGGGTGCGCCGTATCCTCGTAACCCCAGAATTTACTTTCAATTTTATAGGGTTTGATTTTTTGCAAACTTTTCCTGGACCGGGGCCTCAAATGTACGCTTGGTTTGCCGTGATGGGTATTTTTGGGGTGATGGTCATGCTGGGGTATAAATATCGAGTCGCCATCATAGGGTATGCGATTATGTGGAGTGCAGTATATCTCATGCAAAAGACCGCATATAATAATCATTACTATTTATTAATGCTACTGTTGTGGATCATGGCGATTTTACCCGCAAATGCAGCGTTCTCCTTAGACGCCCGCTTTCGCGAAAGCGTACGGTCTATCTCCATGCCTAGGTGGATTATATTATTTATTATTTTACAACTTTGGATAGTATATACCTATGCTTCGATTGCAAAATTATATCCAGACTGGCTAGATGCTACCGTACCTCAAATTTTAATGAGAGGACGTAGTGACTATCGCATTGTGGGTGATTTATTACAAGAACGCTGGGTGCACTGGACCATATCTTACGTGGGAATTTTATTTGACGGACTAATTATTCCGCTACTATTGTGGAAGCGTACCAGAAAATGGGCTTTCTTTATTTCTATTTTCTTTCACCTCTTTAATTCTATTGTATTTCAAATAGGGATTTTTCCGTATATGTCGCTGGCTTTCTGTGTGTTCTTCTTTGAACCGAAAACAATCCACCGACTTTTCTTAAGTCGATGGAAGCCTTTTTACGAAGCAAAATTTTCAGGGAATGATGAGTCCATTTTAGAGAGCCGTGAGACCGAAATATCTCCGTACAAAAAATTGATGCTCACAGTCTTTGGAATTTACTTTCTAGTGCAAATAGGCTTGCCATTACGGCAACATTTTATAGAGGATGACGTCTTATGGACAGAAGAAGGACACCGTTTGAGTTGGCGTATGATGCTCCGTTCTAAAGGAGGAGCAGTCTCATTTACGATGGTGGATAAGGAGACAGGAAAAAGTAGGGTTCTTAATTACAAAAATTATCTTACTGTCAATCAGCAGCGTAATATTAGATCCAAACCCGATATTATATGGCAGTTTGCACAGCATGTAAAACGAGAACAGCAAACACTAGGAAAAGATGTCGCAATTTATGCAAAATGCCGTGTAAAAGTTAATGGTAGACCTTCAAAAATGCTTATAAATCCAGAAGTTGATCTTGCGAGTGTAAAATGGAATCACATACATCACAATGAATGGGTGTTACCTAGTGATGGATATCTGCAAGAGAAATCTCCCTCTGTAGAAAAATATGCGAGATTAAAAGAAAGAGAAATTACCGAATAAGACTTTCTCGCTTTTCTGGAAGTAAACAATGCATTTCTATAGTCTCAGCAGCAACCATTTCCTTAAATTTGCACCCATCTTTTAAAACATCTTATTATGCTTGAAGTTGTACAGATTAGAGAACATAGAGACGCTTTCGCGAAAGCGTTACAAAAAAGAAATATCGATGCGGCTCCGTTACTAGATAAAGTACTTGCCGCCGATGAATTGCGCCGTACTTCTCAAGCTCAACTAGACGAGGTCTTAGCAGATAGCAATAAATTTTCTAAAGAAATAGGCATACTTTTTAAAAACGGAGAGGTACAAAAAGCAAATATTCTCAAAGAAAAGACGGCAGGATTAAAAGAGCAGTCTAAGGTCTTACAAGATCAATTAAACACAGCCTCAGAAGAGTTACAGGATTTGTTATATCAATTGCCTAACATTCCTCATGACAGTGTTCCAGAAGGAAATACGGATGAAGATAATATAGAGATCTTTAAAAAAGGAGATATTCCTGTATTGCATGAAGGAGCGCAACCGCATTGGGAGCTGGCAAAAAAGTACGACATTATTGACTTTGAGTTAGGGACTAAAATCACAGGAGCTGGTTTCCCAGTATACAAAGGGAAGGGAGCCAAGTTACAACGTGCACTCATTAGTTATTTTCTAGATAAAAATACGGAGGCAGGATACATAGAGTACCAAGTGCCACATCTTGTGAATGAAGCTTCAGGTTTTGGTACGGGTCAGCTTCCAGATAAGGAGGGACAAATGTACCACGTCACAGAAGATGATTTGTACCTCATTCCAACAGCCGAAGTCCCTGTGACCAATATGTTCCGCGGGGATCTTCGCAATTACAACGAATTACCTATTACTTGTACAGGGTATACGCCTTGCTTTAGACGAGAAGCTGGTTCCTATGGAGCACACGTGCGAGGATTAAATCGCTTGCATCAATTTGACAAAGTAGAAATTGTACGTATAGAACACCCGGATAAAAGCGCTGCCGCTCTTGATGGAATGGTGGATCATGTAAAAGCAATTCTAGATGACTTAGAATTACCTTACCGTATCTTGCGCCTTTGTGGGGGTGATCTGGGATTTACATCGCACCTCACCTATGATTTTGAGTTGTTTTCTACAGCACAGGATCGCTGGTTAGAAATAAGTTCGGTCTCTAACTTTTTAACCTTTCAAGCAAATCGTTTAAAACTGCGTTTTAAAGATGAAGATGGACAAAATAAACTAGCGCATACCCTTAATGGAAGTGCACTGGCATTACCTAGAGTACTTGCAGGTATCCTTGAAAACTGTCAAACACCAGAAGGAATTAAGATTCCAAAAGCACTAGTGCCTTACTGCGGTTTTGATATCATAAACTAGATATTTTTTCTAAAACTAATTTACAAACGTGTTGTGGCTATTGCTATGGCACGTTTTTAGCTATCTTTAAGGCTATGAAGAAGTCTTTTTTCTTATTGTTTTGGGTTGTTCTGGGTTGTGGTTTGGTATATGCACAGTCAGGACAACTTGCTCTAAATTATGCAGAGCAAGGTGAGTATGAGAAAGCCATTTTAGTATATCAAAAAGCTCTTAAAAATGAGCGAGGAAACCCTAAGCTTTTGGCAGGATTAGTAAAGAGCTATCAGCAAATAGAAAAGTATGAAGAAGCAGCACAAGAGCTTAAATTCTATGTCGACAAGGTTGTTGACAAAGGTTTTTTAATAGTAGAATTAGGTTACAATGAACAGTTAAGAGGGAATGAATCGCTAGCTTCCCAATATTACGATACAGCTATTAAAGGAGTAGAAGCTAATACAATGAATACACACCTTGTGGCAACAACTTTTCAAAGTCACAGCTTATTAAAACAAGCGGTCGAAGCTTATGAAGCGGGAGCTAAGGCTAATGAGAATGCAAACTATAATATACAGCTAGCAAAACTTTATGGGGAATTAGGTGAGGTACAGAAAATGTACGACGCCTATCTAAATCTCATTAATAAAAATCCCAATTATGCAGCTGTGGCTCAACGTACATTTGCGACTTATGTTACTGAAGATCCACTTAATGAAGCAAATATCATCTTTAGAAAGACAATTCTAAAAAGATTGCAAACAGAACAAAATGTACTTTATAATGAATTATTAAGTTGGCTCTTTATTCAGCAAAAAGATTATCAGAAAGCTTTTGTGCAAGAAAAAGCAATATATAAACGCACAGATGGGAGCTTTAATGGCCTTGTAAATCTGGCAGATATTGCTATAGAAGACAAAGCATACAACGTTGCAGAAGAAATTCTTATTTTCTTGAAAGAGCACATAGTTAATGAGGATGTGCAGTATGAATCTGAGCAAAAACTATTGCAAATTGCTATTGAAAACGCAAGTACCATTGCAGATAAAGAAGCTATCAAAACTCGTTTTGAGGGGTTATTACAAAAGCCAGATATTGACTCTTATGCCGTTCCTATCCAAATAAATTATGCGCATTTTGTGGCTTTTAACATGGATAATCCAGAGGATGCTTTGGACTATCTAAAGCAGGAAGTTACAAAGCCCCGCAATCGCTTTGATGAGGCTCGCTTAAAAATGGAATTGGCAGATATTTTGGTGTTAAAAGAGAAGTTCAATCAAGCGCTTATCTATTATTCTCAGGTTCAAAACAAGGTAAAAAATAATATCATTTCTCAGGAAGCGCGATTTAAAGTAGCAAAAACGAGCTACTATAAAGGTGATTTTGACTGGGCAGAGCAGCAATTAGATGTACTTAAGCGAGGTAATACGCAATTAATAGCAAATGACGCATTAGAGCTGTTGCTAGTTATACGTGACAATTCTATGGAGGATAGTTTACAAACTGCCCTTAAGAAATACGCTAGGGGAGATTTACTTACCTATCAAAATAAACCCGAGGAAGCCATAAAACTGTATGATCAAATATTAGAAGATCATAAAGGGGAGAAAATTGAAGACGAAACCTTACTGGCGCAGGCAAAATTGTATGAGGCTAAAAACGCTTTCGCGAAAGCAGAAAAAAATTATCTAACAATAATAGCCTACTATAGCGACGGTATTCTTGCAGATGATGCTTATTATAGACTTGCAAGGCTGTATGAAGGCCCGTTGAATGATATAGAAAAGGCTAAAGCCAACTACGAGCGCATCATTTTTGATCTTGCAGATAGTATCTACTATGTAGAGGCACAAAAACGATTTAGAAATTTGCGAGGCGACGCAATTAATTAAAAAGTGTATGATTATATATAACGTGACGATAAATATTGAAGAAGAAATTCAAGAAGAGTGGCTTGCTTGGATGCAGCAAATACATATACCAGAAGTACTTGCCACTCAGAAATTTGAAAGTGCTTTGATGACAAAAGTACGAGTAGAAGAGGATATGGGGGGAGTCACTTACAGTGTACAATATAGCTGCCCTAATCAAGAAACACTTGATGCTTACTACAGAGAAGACCAAGCGCGTATGCAAGCAAGTAGCGACAAATTTGCAGGTAAATTTGTCGCTTTTAGAACAGAACTAGAGCTAATCTCACAGCATTAATGGCAAAGCATCCTAAGAAAAGAAAGTTTGAAAAACCACATGCAGGCCGTAATACAAAAGATCAGGGTATACAGGCAAAAAAGCACCTAGGTCAGCATTTTCTTGGGGATGAGTCTGTGGCTCAAGATATAGGAGACACACTTACACTGGAAGGCTACACAAATCTTCTAGAAATAGGTCCTGGTACAGGGGTGTTGACAAAATATCTACTAAAGAAACCAGTGCAACTTACAGTGATGGATCTAGACCGGGAATCTATCGCATATTTAAAAAGCGCATTCACCTTAGAGCACAAATTAAAAGAAGCGTCTTTTACGGTTCTTGAGGCAGATTTTCTTAAATATGATTTAGACACAATATATCCTGGTGAGCAGTTAGCTATCACAGGTAACTTTCCGTACAATATATCTACCCAAATCGTTTTTAAAACCATCGAGCATAAAACACGCATCCCAGAATTTACTGGAATGTTTCAAAAGGAAGTGGCACTACGTATCTGTTCTGGTCATGGTAGTAAAACGTATGGTATACTTTCTGTGCTCGCACAAGCCTTTTACGATGCGGAGTATCTTTTTACAGTCCCACCTACTGTATTTATCCCTCCACCTAAAGTAGATAGTGGTGTTTTACGCTTAAAGCGAAAGAGCAATTACAGCGATATTGGTTGTACAGAAGATATGCTTTTTAAGGTCGTAAAAGCAGCTTTTCAACAGCGTAGAAAGACATTACGTAACAGCCTTAAAAGTTTTGAGCTGAGTGATCGCTTTCGCGAAAGCGAAGTTCTAAACTTGAGACCAGAGCAGCTTTCTGTGCAAGATTTTATTCAACTCACTTCTGCCATCGAAACTGAATTAAAATCTAAGTAATCACTCAACTATACATAGTATATTCATTAACTCTCTATTTCACGCGACAGCCATAGGATTTACCTATATTTGTGGAGCTCTAAAAACCATGGAATATCATGCAGTTTGAAGTTACCGAAGACTTTATAGATCATATTCAAGCCCTCATTGCAAATGAGAATGAAGGTGCGTTGCGTGAGATTCTAAGTGGCGAACACCATGCAGATATTGCAGAGGTTTTTGACGAAATTAATGGACAAGAAGCAGCCTATCTTGTAAGACTTCTGGATAGTGAGCAAACCTCAGAAGCCTTAATGGAGCTAGATGAGGATGTTAGAGAGCGATTGCTTTTTAATCTTACCCCACAAGAAATTGCAGATGAGGTGCAAGAAATGGATACCGATGATGCGGTAGACATGATTGCAGAGCTAGACGATGATATACAGCGAGCTGTAATCGATCAGATAGAAGATGCAGAGCATAAGGCAGATATCCGTGAGATGTTGCTTTATGATGAGAACAGTGCGGGAGGATTAATGGCAAAAGAGCTTATTAAAGTAAAAGAGACTTGGACGGTGGCGGGTTGTGTGCGAGAGATGCGCCGTCAAGCGGAAGAAGTAACACGTGTGCACTCTATTTACGTTGTTTCTAAAGAAAATGAGCTTATAGGAAGGTTGTCTCTTAAAGATCTGCTCACCTCAACCGCGCAAACAAAGATTTCTGAAATTTATATTCCAAAAGTAGATGCAGTTAACGTAAATGATCCAGGAGAGGATGTTGCAAAACTCATGCAGAAGTATGACCTTGAAGCTGTACCTGTTATAGATGACGCACAAAAGCTTTTAGGAAGAATCACTATTGATGATATCGTAGACTTTATAAAAGACGAGGCAGATAAAGATTACCAAATGGCTGCGGGTATTACGGGTGAGGCAGAGGCAGATGATACGATCGTAGAACTTGTGCGCGCACGATTACCTTGGCTTGTATTAGGACTCATAGGGAGTTTAGGAGCCGTAAATATTATGCAAGCTTTTGATGGAGCGTTGAGCTCGCATCCAGAATTATTTTTTTTTACGCCACTAGTTGCAGCAGTTGCAGGTAATGTAGGGGTACAGTCTAGCGCTATTATTGTACAAGGACTCGCAAATGATAATGTAAAAGGAAGTCTATTTCATCGTTTATTAAAAGAAGTAGGTTTGAGCCTATTAAATGGGGTGGCCTTGGGAATTTTAGTGATCATTTTTGGACTCGTGTTTGACTTTGGAATTTTAGTCAGTATTACTATTGCAACAGCTATGCTATCGGTGATCATTGTGGCTTCCTTAGTAGGCACTTTCGTCCCAATTATATTAGATAAAAGAGGTATAGATCCAGCGATCGCTACGGGGCCTTTTATTACAACCAGTAATGATATATTCGGAATTTTACTATTCTTTTCCATTGCTAAAGTAATACTCGGATTCTGACATCAACAAGATTTGAATACCACCTCACAGTTCCTGCTACAGCGATAGACGCGCTCGGTCATGTGAATAATGTGGTATATTTAGAATGGGTACAGATTGCAGCTTCAAAACATTGGAATGCCGCAACTCAAGACTACTTTAAAGATAAAGGTCAATATGAAGAACGCGTAGAAATGCACAAAATGGCGTGGGTAGTCATAGATCATCATATTACATATAAAGCAGCAGCATTTGAAAATGATACCCTAGTTGTCACCACTTTTGTAGAAAAATTTACGGCAGTTACTTCAGAAAGGCACACAACTATAAAACGCAAAGGCGAAAATAAAATTCTTGTGAGTGCCATTACAAACTGGTGTCTTTTAAAAATGCCCGAAGCTAAACCAATGCGAGTGCCTGAGGGTATTATAAATCTTTTTTGCGAATAGCTCGCGAGTTTTTAAATTGTATAATGTCTCAATCAAAATCACGATGTAATGAAAATTCTACACCTCGATAAAAATCATCCTTTACTAGTAGAGCAACTTAGGTTGGCAGGACATCATAATGACGAGAATTATACGATTTCAAAAGAAGCTACCGAGAAGATTATAGGGATGTACGACGGCATTGTCATACGAAGTAGATTTAAAATAGATCGTCTTTTTATAGATGCGGCTACTAACCTTAAGTTTATAGCGCGTGTAGGTGCTGGTCTAGAAAGCATTGACGTAGCGTATGCAGAGCGCAAAGGAATTTACTTAATTAATTCACCAGAAGGCAATCGCAATGCTGTAGGTGAGCAAGCATTGGGAATGTTACTTAGTCTATTTAATCATCTTAATCGTGCAGATAGGGAGGTGAAATCAGGTCAATGGAACCGAGAGCAAAATAGAGGTGTGGAGCTAGAGGGAAAAACGGTGGGCATCATCGGTTATGGCAACATGGGCAAAGCGTTTGCAAAAAAGTTGCAAGGTTTTGATTGCGAAGTCCTCTGTCATGACCTGAAAGAAGGAATGGGAGATGAAAATGCACGTCAAGTTCCACTAGCTGTACTTCAAAAGAAAGCAGATGTGTTAAGCTTACACACGCCCTGGACTCCAGAAACAGATCAAATGGTGGATGCGCGTTTTATTAACGCTTTCGCGAAAGCGTTCTATCTCATAAATACGGCTAGAGGAAAATCTGTAGTAACTAAAGATTTAGTGGATGCAATGAGAAAAGGAAAGATTTTAGGAGCGGGGTTGGATGTACTAGAATATGAAAATCTCTCTTTTGAAAATTTGTTTACCTCTAAGGAGGATATGCCACAGCCATTACAATACCTTATTGAGCAAGAAAATGTACTTCTTACGCCTCACATTGCAGGATGGACTGTACAGAGTAAAGTAAAACTATCGCAAACCATAGTGGATAAAATACTCGCTCGTTTTTAGTAACTTAGGAGATTACTAAACTTTAAACAATGAGTCTAGCTGTAAAAAAATTTGGAATCATTGCTTTTCTTCTAGGCTTTATAGGTTTTGGAATAGCCTTAATTTTAGGAAAATCACTTGGGTACCCTACACAAGAGCTCATAGGGTATGCCGTCATTGGGATGGTGGTTGCCTTAGTATATTTCGGGATTGCTTATAGACGGGATACGGTAAATGCTGGTCAGATAAATTTTGGCCAAGCTTTAAAAACAGGAATAGCCATAGCTGCCTGTGGTGCCCTTGGTGTGGCACTCATAGATATTATTTACACCCAATTTATACATCCAGAATTTTTTAGAGACTATCATGCGTATCAGCTTCAGATAGCCGAAGAAAATGGTATGGAGTCTACTATCACACAGACAAAGAGTACTTTAGAAGCTTATAAAATTATAAGCTCACTCCAACTCTCCATCATGGCTGGGGCGATGAGATTTTTTATGACATTCATACTAGGTTTGCTATGTGCAATCCTGTCGGGATTGATTTTAAGAAAAGCAAATTAAAGTAATTTTATATACATTGTACACTAATGGAAGAAGAAAAAATACCTGGAGATAAGCCAGGCAATGATGCTAAAAGAATGGCAGATCAATTCGAAGAAAAAGCCAAAGAGTTTTCAGAACAAGCAAAGAACACATTCCATCAAGCAAAGGAAGATTGGAATAAAACGACGAGCAGTACTGAAAACAAAAAAATTCTCGCTGGGGTACTGGCTATTATACTAGGTTCAATAGGCATTCATAAATTTATTTTAGGATACACAAATGAGGGAGTAGTACTTCTTATACTAGGATTGCTAGGTTTTTTTACTTGTGGTATTACTTCTAGTATAGCAGGTCTAATTGGAATAATAGAGGGCGTTATATACTTAACAAAAACAGATGCCGAATTTTACAATACTTACCAATCGGGAAGAAAACCTTGGTTTTAAGTAGCTATTAAATACTAGCAATGATAAGGATTAAAAAATACAACATCGTAATATTGCTATATTACAATTTTTGATTAGTTTTGAAGTATAATTTTGAATTCAAAGAATATGGGCGTTACAAAAAGGCACATCCACTCTACACAAGCAAATCAAATTGCAGATCTGGCAAAAATACTCTCGCATCCAGCGCGAGTAGCCATTATAGATTATATAGGCGACTGTGATGGATGCTTATGTCAAGATATTTCTGAAAAAATTCAATTGTCTCAACCCACGACTTCGCAACATTTGCAAATCATAAAAAAGGCTGGAATATTACATAGTTATATGAAAGGAAAATCACAGTATTATACAATTGATGTGGCAAAATGGGAGCAAGTACAAGCACATTTCAATAAATTTTTTAATGTTACAAAGGCAAAATGCTGTTAACGTACGATGAGCACACCATTATTACATAAAGCCTATGATAGCACCCTCTTCAAGGAAGAGGGAGAACAGCTAGTTACGTTACTTTCCAAGTATCTAAGTGAGACAACATCTATGGAAAGTGACAAGGTTATACATTGGTCTGATCCAGATCAGGAATATAGATTTTGGAAAAATTTTAGTGAGAAACGTCTCTCTACTGTTCAACTTTTTCAAACAGTAATAGAACGATCTATTCATACCCATCACCCCAATTATATAGGGCATCAAGTTGCGCCCTCAGTACCACTCTCAGCCTTAGCAACTTTTTTAAGCGCGCAACTCAACAACGGGATGGCGGTATATGAAATGGGTGCCGCCTCTACCGCTTTAGAGCGTGTAGTAATTGAGTTTTTTACAGAAGCTTTAGGATATAAGAATGGCGATGGATTTTTAACTTCTGGGGGAACTCTTGCAAATCTTACCGCATTACTTGCTGCTCGCAGTATAAAAGCTTCTGGTGATGTATGGAATGAAGGCTCTCAGCAAAAACTAGCTATTTTAGTTTCAGAAGAAGCACACTATTGTGTAGATCGAAGTGCACGCATCATGGGATTGGGATCTGATGGAATTATCAAAATCCCGTCAGATGAGAACTTTAAGATGCGCACAATTCTGTTAGAAGAATATTATACTACAGCGGTGAGTAAAGGATTTGAAGTCATCGCCATAGTAGGTAGCGCCCCAAGTACGAGCACAGGGGTGTATGATGATCTGGAGGCGATTTCTGCTTTCGCGAAAGCAAAAAATATCTGGTTTCACATAGATGCAGCGCATGGAGGTGCAGCAATATTTTCAACAAAATACAAGCACCTACTCAACGGAGCTAGCGAAGCAGATTCTATTATCATTGACGGCCATAAAATGATGGGTATAAGTGCTATCACAACGGCTGTTTTATTTAAAGAAAGTATATCTAGTTATGCTGCATTTGAGCAAAAAGCACAATATCTCTGGGAGAAAAATGATGATCCAGACTGGTTCAACCTAGCAAAGCGCACGTTTGAATGTACAAAAAGCATGATGAGTTTGCGTTTTTACGTATTAATTAACGCTTATGGAACTCAGTTTTTTGAAGATTTCCTCACCACATTATATGATACTGCGATAAACTTTGGTGCTTACTTAAAAACACAAAAGGATTTTGAATTGGCACTAGATCCCATATCCAATATTATTTGTTTTAGATATGTGGGCAAGGAAGGAAATGTAGATGACATGAACCTGAGCATACGAGAGTCCCTTCTTGAAGATGGTACCTTTTACATTGTATCCACTAGATTACGAGGGAGGTTTTATCTTAGAATGACAGTGATGAATCCGTTTACAAACGTATCTCATTTACAAAATTTATTGGAGAAAATTAGAATATTCGCAAAAAACGTATAGAAATACATACTATGAAAACACAAGAATTTTTACAGTTATTAGAGGATCATAAAGACAAAGCACTTCTTTTTGAATATGCACCTAATTTATTAGTAGGTGCAAATTACCATATTACAGAAATCAAGCATGTGAGTATAGATTCTATAGACTGTGGCGCAGGAGTAGATGCTTGGAGAGAAACCATCGTACAACTCTGGGAAGATCCTAATGAATTAGGTAAAACCAATTTTATGAGTGCTTACAAAGCCTTAGGTATATTACAAAAGGTAGGAACTTTAAAGTCCTATACTATGGACGCCGAACTTAAAATGGAATATAGTAACGCAAACTTTCACACAGCACAACTGTTTGTTAATGATTACGAAACACGAGGTGCTAACATCCTCATTAAATTGTTTTCTCAACCCACGGATTGTAAGGCTAAAGAAGCGTGTGGTATTCAAGTAGACACAGAAAAGGTAATAGAAAGCTGCGCGCCAGGTAGTGGGTGTTGTTAATAACAAATACGCTTTCGCGAAAGCAAAAAAAGAAAAAAGATAATGAAAAACATTCTAGTTCTTTGTACAGGAAACAGCTGTCGTAGCCAGATGGCACATGGATATTTAAAGCAAATGCTTGAGGAAAAGCCAAATTTATAGCGCAGGCATAGAAACGCACGGTATAAATCCTGGAGCAGCGGCTATCATGTTGAAGGATGGAATTGATATATCTGGACATACCTCTAATAATATTGCAGAGTATAAAGACGTAACTTGGGATTATATTATTACCGTTTGCGATCATGCCTATGAACACTGTCCATTTATTGCTGCTCCTCAAGCAATTAGATTGCATCATAACTTTTATGATCCCTCAAAATTTGATGGTTCTCCTCAAGAGACGGAAATAGCTTTTAAAAGAGCTAGGAACGAAATAAAGGCGTATTGTACACAATTTAAAGAGGATTATTACATTTTATCGATATAGATGTTGATTTTGTCGATAAATTGTCTATAATTGTATTAAACTAATTGAAATTAAAATAATTATTTAAAATTAAATCTGTAAGTTGTTATAGTCCCCACCCCAATTTTATTGTCGAATATCTAACTAATGAAAAGTTTTAACATCCCTAGAAAACTAACTTCAATTAGAGGAGGTCGCTCCTCAAAACTGCTTCAAAAGGCCGCATCTATAGGTCTTTGGGAAGTATTTATAGATTCTAATACTGTACAATGGAGCGATACCACAAAAATCATACATGAAGTAGGCCTAGACTACCAGCCCACAATTTCTGGTGGCATTAATTTTTATAAAGAGGGTTTCTATCAGGAAAAGATAACTAAAGACTTTAATAGATGTATTGCAGACGGTAAAGAGTTTGATGCAGAATATATTATAATCACTCCCTGTGGCAAAGAGAAGTGGGTGAGATCTGTGGGTGTACCTGTGTTTAAAAACGGAAAATGCGTAAAAGTTTACGGTGTATTTCAAGACATAGATGTTCAAAAGAAAGCAGATGCACTCATCTATGAAAGCAAAGAGAAATTTCAACAGACATTTGAGCATGCCCCAATTGGCATAGCTCTAGCTTCTGTAGAGGGAAATTTTACGCAAACCAATAGTCAGTTCTCAAAAATACTTGGATATTCTAAAGAAGAATTAGTACATAAAAATATTTGCAGTCTAGCGCACCCTGATGAAAAAGGTGAAAATCTCGAGCATATGAATGAGCTCTTGCTAGGGGCTAATGATAATTACCAAGGCGAGAAGAGATTTATGGATAAATCTGGACTTGTCACATGGTGTATTCTTTCCGTGTCTCTGGTAAGAACAGAATTTCAAACGCCATCACACTTTATTGTTCAAATCACAAATATTAACTCTCTTAAAAAAGCAAATAAGAAAGTCAAAACCTTGTTAGAAGTGACAGAGAGAAAAAATAATAAGCTGTTAAATTTTAAGCATATCGTTTCTCATAACCTGAGGTCGCATACTAGCAATTTAGATATGCTTTTAAATTTTCTTGAAAAGGATGTGCCTAAAGTTAACGATACAGAAGTATACTACTTATTGAAAGAAGCCTTTAAAAACTTGCAAGAAACTATTGTAAATCTGAGTGAAGTTTCTGGATATGAAAATTGTAATAAGGAGGATTACAAAAAACTCAACTTAATAAGAGAGCTGGAGCGCAGTATTGCTAATATACAAGCAATGATTGAGGAAGATGGAGGTATAGTGACTATATCTAGAAAATCGCCACTTCAAGTATTTGTTAACCCTGAGTATTTGCGTAGTTCACTTTTAAATATCTTAACAAATGCAGTTAAGTATAGGAAACCAACAGAGGCGTTAAAAATCTCAATAAAGGTTGATGAAAATAAAGAATACGTAGTTGTAAGCATTACAGACAATGGCGTGGGTGTTAACTTAGACCTTCATGGTGAGAAAATTTTTGGCATGTACAAAACTTTTCATAGACACCCCGATTCTAGAGGTTTGGGACTTTTCATAGTAAAAAATCAAATTGAAGCTATGGGAGGAAAAGTAAGCGTAGAGAGTGAAGTGGGAGTAGGTTCAACTTTTAAAATTTTTATACCAAAATGAAACCAATAGATATTGCCTGTATTATCGACGACGATCCAATTTTTGTGTTTGGAGCACAACGTTTAATGAAAATGTCCAACTTTTGTAAAGGTTTTTTGATCTTTCATGACGGACAAAAAGCGCTAGACCATTTAATACCAGTATTGCAGGGTGATGTCGTATCAGCTATTCCTTCTGTGATCTTGTTAGATATTAATATGCCTGTATTAGACGGATGGCAATTTTTAGATGCTATAGTGGATATTAAGGTGATTAAAGAAGTCACCATATTTGTCGTCACAAGCTCCATAGACCCTCGGGATCATGAAAGAGCGGCGTCGTATGCAAATGTCAAAAATTTTATAGTTAAACCTATTAGTCAGGATAAGTTGAAAATGCTTTCTGAACAAATGGCGATGCATAACGATAACTAATAATGAAGCTAGCTTATAATTAGCCTCACACTCTCTTAAAGCTTTGTGAAATAGTTAGTATCGTTCACCAACTCTTTTTATTTATAGTAACTTTATTTAAAATAAGGTTATGAACATAGATTGGAATTATTTTCTACAGGGATTTGAAAAATTACCAGAAACTGTTATAGCAGCACTCCTAGTATATACACTTGTGATTCTTTACACCCGCATATTTGGACTTAAAAGTTTCAGTAAAATGACGGGGTTCGATTTCTTAAACACCCTTGCTATAGGTAATCTTCTAGCAATGAGTATTGCTACCGCAAAACCAGGGCCCCTGTTAGGCGTTTTAATAATAGGAGCCTTATATTTTTTAAACTATTTAATAACTATCGCTCGTTATAAGAGCACAACCATCGAGAATACCATAGATAATTCCCCCATTTTCCTAATGCGAGATGGCAAAGTCTTGCACGATAGTCTTCAAAAAACTAAAATCACAGAAGCTGAGTTAAGAGGTAAGTTGCGAGAAGCAAACGCATTGCAGCTAAGCAACGTGAAAGCTGTTATATTAGAAACTACTGGAGACGTAAGCGTGTTACATACATCAGAAGATATTTCCATTGACCCCTATGTTTTAGAAGGAGTAAGGCTATAGGAGACCTTTTTTTATGAGATTTAAATTGATCTGCAAGGAGGACGCTTTCGCGAAAGCGATCTTCAATCTTTCAACATTTCTTTAAGATTTAATTATAAAGTTTCTAAAAATTCTTCAGAATAATTTTTTTTTAAGATAGTTTGTATAAAAATTTTATTTATGAGTAGTAAGAGAGAGCGCTTTGCTAGTTTTGGAATTGCCACAAAAGGAGTTGTATATTTTATTATAGGGATTCTAACAGCAATGACTGCCTTTGGGTATGGAGGGAAAAAGTCTGACTCAACTACGGTTTTGGATTTTTTATTTTCTCAATCATATGGTAAGTTTATATTAATTGTATTAGCAATAGGCCTCTTGGGGTATGTTTTTTGGAGGTGGTATCAAGCGATAGCAAATCCAAACGATATTGATGATAATGCTAAGGGAGTTATAAAAAGAGTTGCCTATTTTATAAGTGGTATTCTATACGGATCACTAGCATATACAGCGGTAAAAATGGTGGTGGGAAATGATTCTCAAAGCGGAAGCTCTTTTTTTTCAAAGCTTTTTAACTCGGACTATGCTACAGTAAGCACTGTGGTCATAGGACTCGTATTTATAGGAAAAGGGATTTACGAATTTTACCAAGGCTATTCTGGAAAATTTAAAGATGAAGTAGAGGCTGCTGGTTTGGATCATAAAGCACAAGATTATGTTATGAAGGCTGGTAAAATAGGCTATACTTCAAGGGGTCTTGTCGCTGGAATTCTTGGATTTTTGTTTGTAAAAGCGGGCTTAGCTAATAATGCACAACAGTTAAGCAAGACAGATGCGTTTAGTTTCATACAAGATGAATTTGGCTCCATCGTGATGGGAATAGTGGCTTTAGGATTAGTGGGTTATGGAATATTTATGATAGTTAAAGCTAAATATAGCAGCCTTGTTGTTTCTTCTTCTTCTAACTAATTCTCATTAACAGCCGTTGAAGATGTATTTCCATATTTCTTTTCTAGTTCTTCTTGAAATTCTTCCATTACAGGTTTTACAGTACTCTCTGGTAAGTCTGAAATTTTAATATACATCAACCCGTCTATAGCGTTATTAAACAATGGGTCTACGTTAAAAGCTATTACTTTTGCATTTTGTTTAATATACTTTTTGATGAGTACAGGGAGTCGTAAAGATCCTGGCTCTACTTCTTCAATAAGCTTGTCAAATTTATTTAAGTCCGCTTCACTTTCGTCAAAAACAAATTCCTTATCTGCATCTGTGAGCTTTACTTTAAATTCTTTTTTTGGTCTAATGTATTGTGCTATATATGGATCGTAATAGTGAGATTTCATGAACTCAATCATCAGAGATTTTGAGAAATTTGAAAACTGGTTTGAGATACTAACCCCGCCTATTAAATATTTATGCTCTGGAAAGCGTAGTGTGGTGTGTACAATTCCTTTCCAGAGTAAAAAAAGAGGCATGGGTCTTTGTTGGTATTCTTTTACAATAAATGCCCTCCCCATTTCAATACTCTCACTCATCATTTTATGCAACTCTGGTTCAAACCTAAACAGGTCTTGCAAGTAGAACCCATCAATACCATATTTCTTGTAAATCTCAGATCCAAGGCCCATTCTATAGGCGCCAGCCATCCTATTTGAGTCATTATCCCACAAAAACATATGATAATAGTAGCGGTCAAACTTATCTACATCAGTGGCTTCATTAGTGCCTTCACCTATAGCTCTAAAGGTAATTTCACGTAATCGCCCTATCTCTTGCAAAGCATTCGGTATTTCGGCCGCTGGTGCTAAAAAAACTTCATAGTTCTTAGATTGCAATAATCTTCTGTCATCATTTCTAAGGCTTTCGATTTCTTTTGCAATAAGTCTTGCACTAGTCTCTGTAATAATCTTTTTAGGCTCTTTAGATGACTTAAGCGTCTGAGGAATGCTACTTAGAAGGCTTTTCTTTTCAAAAGTCTTTGCAAGCATATATGTTTTTTTACGTAAAAACGCAGTAAAATCTGTGAGTGATTGGTGTTCTTTTTGCGCATCCACTTTTATGGGATTCCCTATGCGTACATTTATTATTCTATGTTTTTGAGTAAGAAGTTCGCTAGGTAACTTTGCTGTTCTAAGCGTGTCACTTATACGTGATAATTGATAAAAAAGCCTACTGTTTTTTGCGTGGAAGTATATGGGAACCACCGGCACCTCTGCTTTCTTGATCAATTTTATAGCAGCAATTTCCCAAGGTTTATCTACTAAAAGTTTATCGTCCTTATAGGTTGACACTTCCCCTGCTGGGAAAATACCTAAGGGGTGTCCATCTCTTAAATGTTTAATAGCGTTTTTAAAACCGGTAACACTAGATTGTAAATCCTTTTTATTTTCAAAAGGATTAACGGGCATCACATAAGGCTTTAATGGCGCAACCCGGTGTAATAAAAAATTTGCGATAATTTTAAAATCTGTGCGTTGCTCTAACATTAATTTGAGCAATAAGATCCCATCTATACCGCCTAGTGGATGGTTTGAAATGGTAATATAGGGTCCCTCTTTAGGAAGTCTTTTCAAGTCCTCTTCTGGAATGTCAAATTTAATTTGAAATTCTTCTAGAAGGGCATTAAGAAAGTCAAGATCGTTTGGATGTTTATTTCTTTCGTATATTTTATTAGTAGTAGAGATTTTGAGCACCTTCATAAGTGACCATCCCATAAACGTGCCTATAAAACCTAGTTTATCAACCTTAATTGCACGAGCAACCTCCTTTGCGGTAACAAGACCCATATGTTTGAAACAATATTAAATGTACAAATATAGCTAATACTGTCCTTAAGAAATGATTTGATATTTACGGTCTTTGCAATAGACGTACTAAGAAATAAGATTTCAGTGAAAAGCTTATTTTTCTACAACGAGTTGTACGGTGCTGCCAGCTACTTGTTTCAAAAGAATAGTTTTATTTTTTACAAACTGATCTAAAGTTTTTGTTGTGGCATGTCTAATAGTATATAATGAGACATCCTTTTGTACTTCTGTTTTAAATTTACCTTTCAATTGTAAAATAAGATCTTCTAATCGATTAAACTTATTATCTACACAAACAGAAAAGCTAATGGCTGAATTCTGTATAAGATCTACTTTCATTTTGTATAGCGCCAAAAGTTTAAAAACCTCACCTATATTTTCTTCCATCATAAATGAAAAATCTAGGGAAGATAAAGAGATGAGAACTTGACCATTCTTTACAATATAGCAGGGTATAAGAGGGTCGAGAGTTTTAGTGTTTGAGACTGCTGTGCCAAGAGCTGTTGGGTTTTTAAAAGACTTCACGTGGAGTGTAATTTCTTTTCTTTGTAGCGGCTGTAGTGTTTTAGGATGAATAACTGAAGCACCATAAAACGCAAGCTCAATAGCTTCTTCATATGGTATTTTATGTAAAAGTGCTGTATTTTCAAAAACACGCGGATCTCCATTTAAAACACCTGGAACATCTTTCCATATAGTCAGACTTTCTGCATCAATACAGTAAGCAAAAATACCTCCAGTGTAATCAGACCCCTCTCTTCCTAATGTTGTGGTAAAGTTATTACTGTCTGATGCTATAAATCCTTGAGTGATATAAAGTTGATTATGAGTAATTGACTCTTTAATAGCATTTTGTGTCTGATCCCAATCTACACTCGCATCTCTATAGTTAGAATTTGTTTTAATAAGATTTCTAGCATCTATCCATGTGTTCTCTACACCTTGCTCTTTGAGATACATACTTACAATGGTTGTAGAAATAAGCTCACCATACCCTACAATTTGATCATAGACAAAGTCATATTTTGGGGATTTATTCCATACTAAAAACCCTTTAAGTTCATCAAAAAGTAATTTTATGGAAGAAAACACAGGATGTCCCTGTTTAAAAAGACCTTTAGCAATGTCATTGTGATAATCTATTGAATCTTGAAGCTGTATGATGGCGCTTGAGGTTTCTTTAAAATAAGCTTGGACAACCGCTTCCATCGCATTAGTTGTTTTTCCCATGGCAGAGATCACCACAACTTTATTAGTAGGATCCATTTTTTGAAGAACATTCAAAACGTTTTTAACACCAGCTGCATCTTGTACAGAAGCACCACCAAATTTAAATACTTGCATAAGTCTTTATTTTTCGCTTTCGCGAAATGGTATAATTATTATTTAATAACATCAATGGCTTTCAGAATCTAAAATTTTAGCGAAAGCGTACTACAAACTTTTTACATAAGCAGAGAGTTGTCCTTCATTCATTTGAACTAAGTGCCAATCTTTTAAGAACTGAACGCCGCTTTTTTTATAAAAAGCAATGGCGTCTTTATTCCAATCTAGTACCACCCACTCTACTCTTTTTGCGTGGGTTTCGTGAGCAAACACCATAACCTTATCGTACAGTGCTTTTCCTATTCCTTTGCCTCTATACTTTTGGGAGACTATCAAATCTTCTAGATGTACTGATTTTCCAGCCCATGTAGAAAACCTATTATAGACTAGAGCTATACCTACCACTGCCTCTTGAATGACAGCAACAAAGCAAGTAAATAGTGGGTGCTCCCCTAGTCCATAGGTTCTTAAAGTATTTGCATCTATTTTTACAGCATCTGGTTCCTTTTCAAAAACGGCCAATTCATTTATAAGTGCCAGCACACCATCCATATCTTTAGAAGTCGCTTTACGTATTACAAATGTCATAACTTAAAATTAGAGTTTAGTAACGAAAATAAAGAATATAAGCCATTAATAATACTCGAAAACGTTGTAGTAATCACAAATAAAAGTATTTTTACGAAAATCAAAAAAACCATCACTAGTGTCACGTAAAAATCAAACCCTGGGCGAATTTATAATTGAAAATCAAGAGGAGTTTCAATATTCATCCGGAGAGCTTTCCAGATTAATTAATTCGATCCGACTTGCTGCAAAAGTGGTAAATCATCAAGTAAATAAGGCAGGTCTTGTGGATATTACGGGCACCGCTGGTGAGACTAACATCCAGGGAGAAGATCAACAGAAGTTAGATGTGATGGCAAATGAAACCTTTATTTCTACCTTAACGAACCGCAATATCGTTTGTGGAATAGCAAGTGAAGAAAACGATGATTTTATAACCATAGAGGGACAAGGAGAGGATCATAACAACAAGTACGTTTTACTGATGGATCCGCTTGATGGCTCTTCTAATATTGATGTAAACGTATCTGTTGGGACTATTTTTTCTATTTATAGACGCGTTACGCCAGCGGGTACTCCGGTAAAGTTAGAAGACTTTTTACAACCCGGAAGACAACAAGTTGCCGCTGGATATATAATTTATGGAACATCTACGATGCTCGTGTACACAACAGGACATGGAGTAAATGGATTTACATTAAACCCTGCGATAGGTACATTTTATTTATCTCATCCTAATATGAAATTTTCTGAAATGGGATCTATTTACTCTGTAAACGAAGGTAATTATGTCCATTTTCCAGAAGGGGTCAAAAAGTACATTAAATACTGTCAAGAAGAGGGAGAAGGAAGACCGTATACCTCAAGATACATAGGCTCGCTAGTCTCAGACATACATCGCAACATGATCAAAGGTGGCATCTATATATACCCAAAAAGTTCCCGCGCTGAAAATGGTAAATTGCGATTGCTTTACGAATGTAATCCCATGGCTTTTATAGCGGAGCAAGCGGGAGGAAAAGCAAGCGACGGTTATACACCTATATTAGATCTTGTACCTACAGAATTACATGAGAGAGTACCATTCTTTTGTGGAAGTAAACTCATGGTCGAAAAAGCCGAGGAATTTATGAGAGAGAATTAGTTTGTTAAGATACGTTCCTTTCCAATCCTAAGTATGAAAAAAGGCGGGTTACACAGAATGGTGTAACCCGCCTTTTTTTTAAAAGGAAATATCAGAATTACTTATTCATTCCCTTTATCCCTTCTTGGAAAGTATCTATATCTGCACCATCTTTAACGAGGTGAAGTGCTTTGTCCACTACATATTTTGCATTGCTCGTAGAAAATCCCAAGCCTATAGCAAGTTTTTCAAGAAGAGGCTCTTCTTGTTCAAGTTCATGATCGATATGCACCATTCTCGTAAGGTCATATAATCGCTCTAATCTTCTATCATAAGTTGTAGGAGGATTGATAGGATGAGATAAATAATCTTCAAGAATAAGGTCATACTCTTCCTTTGAGATGGATAAGTTACGAGCGAGTCTGTCTAAAAACGCTTTTTCTGCATCTGAAATAACACCATCGTCCATGGCTACCCTTACAATAGAGGCAAAATGATCTTCGTTTCTAATGCGGAAACCGCTATCATATAAATCTGAAAAAGACATAATTTTAATTTTAAAATAGAGTGTCAAAGATAGCTATTTATTGCCCATTAATAATTTGTACATTTGATAAAAACCCCCTAAAATTAGCAGATGGATTCATTTTGGTTCTATTTTAAAGAAGGACTTTTTCACGTATTAGATTGGAATGCGTATGATCACATACTTTTTCTTATCGTCCTAACAGTTCCATATGTGTTTTCTAACTGGAAAAAACTACTCACACTAGTAACTATTTTTACCATAGGTCACACAGTGTCACTCGGTTTATCTGCTTATGGAATAATAACTGTTAATTCCTCTTTAGTAGAGGTTTTGATACCTATCACCATACTTGTAACAGCCTTGTTCAATATTTTTACAGCAGGTAAAAAAGGGCGCAATGAAAAGCTTAACATTCATCTTTTTGCGGCATTATTTTTTGGCCTTATACACGGCTTAGGATTTTCTACTTATTTTAAAATGATGACCGCGAGTACAAACAGTAAATTATTACCACTATTAGAATATACCTTAGGTATAGAAGCGGCACAAATTATCATAGTTTTTGTGGTGCTCATCATAAGTTTTATTGTACAAGCAATATTTAGATTTTCGCTACGTGATTGGGTGTTAGTTATTTCATCTATCGTAATAGGAGTTGCCATACCTGTTTTTAGAACAGCGCTATCTAGTATAAATTTTTAGTAAGTATTGCACAGTCATGCTTTGAAGTTTAATTTCGTGTATTGTGGTTTTTATTAAATAACGCTTTCGCGAAAGCAAAATACATCCTAATGTCATCAAAGCAACATAAGTACGATATTGCCTATCTGAGAATGGCGAGAGAGTGGGGAAAACTTTCTCATTGTGAACGCAAGCAAGTAGGTGCGATTATTGTTAAAGACAAAATGATCATCTCAGATGGGTACAATGGAACACCCACGGGTTTTGAAAATAATTGTGAAGGTGAGGATGGCACCACAAAGTGGTATGTACTACATGCAGAAGCAAATGCGATCTTGAAAGTCGCAAGTTCCACTCAATCGTGCCATGGAGCTACGTTATATATTACATTGAGTCCTTGTAAAGATTGTAGTAAATTAGTGCATCAAGCAGGTATTAAAAGAGTAGTATACATAAATGACTATAAAGATTTAGCTGGTGTAGAATTTTTAGCAAAAGCAGGCGTTGAGATAGTACACCTAGAAAACATTGACTTATAAATGAAAATCAGTAGAAAGTATATCCCAATATTATTAGGCATGGGCATTGCTTTGGGTATATTTTTGGGAAGTCTACTCGATTTTGGTTACAATGACACCGCATTATTTACACCTAATTCAAAAAAAGAAAAGCTCAATAAACTTATAGATTACATAGATTACGAGTATGTAGATGCCATTAATACAGACAGTATTGTAGATGTAACAGTTAACGGTATTTTGGATAATTTAGACCCGCACTCAACCTACATACCCTCAGATGAATATGAGGCTTTAGAAGAGAACATGAAAGGTGATTTTGTAGGAATAGGGGTAAGTTTCTATCCATACAAAGATTCTGTAGCAGTTATACAGGCAATTAAAGGAGGGCCTAGCGAAAAAGCTGGAATTAAGGGAGGCGATCGTATTGTGTATGCAAATGGGATAGCATTATCTGATAATGAAATTACAGATGACTCGCTATCAAAAATTTTAAAAGGAAAAGTACGAACCCCTATAGAGCTTAAAATAAAAAGACCTGGAGTAGATAAGCTTCTTACTTTTAAATTTAAGAGGGATCATGTACCCATCTCTAGTGTAGTCGGGAGTTATATGATTACAGAGGACTTAGGATATATCAAAATCAATCGATTTGCAGAGTCTACTCATAAGGAATTTAGGGAAGCACTTAAGGATCTTAAGAAAAAAGGTGCTACCCAATTAGCATTGGATTTAAGAGACAATCCAGGAGGATATATTTCAAGTGCAGAAGGCGTTGCAGATGAGTTTCTAGAGGAAGACAAGCTTATCTTATTTACAAAGAATAAAACGGGCAATATCTCAAACAGCTTCTCTCTAGATAATGGTCTGTTTGAAGATGGAGAAGTATTTGTATTAATTAATGAAAATTCTGCAAGTGCAAGTGAAATTGTTGCAGGAGCCTTACAAGACAATGATAAAGGTCTTATTGTAGGACGTAGATCTTTTGGAAAAGGATTAGTACAGCGTGAGATGGAATTAGGAGATGGAAGTGCCGTCAGACTTACTATCGCTCGGTATTATACTCCTACGGGACGCTCCATTCAAAAGCCTTATGAATTAGGTAACAAAGATTATTTTGAAGATTACCTGAATAGATATGAAAATGGCGAACTAAAAAGCGTTGATAGTATTAAAGTAGACGATTCCTTAAAATTTCGAACACCTTTAGGAAAAATAGTATATGGCGGTGGCGGAATTATTCCAGATATTTTTGTGTCTAAAAACACAGATTATGAGATTGAGCATCTTCATTATGTTCTTAGGTCCGGCTTAATGAGTAGGTTTGTATTTGAAGAGTTAGAAAAAGACAGACCCTATTATCGTAATTTGTCTAGAGATCTTTTTAATAAAGAGGTGTTTGTAAGCAATCAAATTTTAGAAGACTTTATAACCTTTTCACGCTTAAGCAATATCAATCTAAAACCTAATAATTACCAAGAGTTGTATAAAAAATTTTTAAAAGCGACTATGGCGCGTCAATTATTTGGTAATAATATGTTTGAATCGATGATCAATGAAGAGGATGATATGTTAAAGAAAATAATTGAACTTACAAAAGATAATTAGCTATGTTAATGGTGGTTGCTTTCTTTATTTACAGTATAGCTATTATCTTCAGGTTACTTGATAACAGTGCTGCTCTTCTTATCAATTATGGTATTTCCGTAAGCCCATTTTACTTAAAAGCACCAGTTATTCTAGCCCAAATCGAAACTCTTGATGATAAGAAATTGATTTCAAAACTACGCCGTAATCTATGGTATCAGAAACTACATAAACTATTTAGTATATTAGCGATACTAACCTTTGTAGTGGGCTTAATTTATGAAATTTATGAGCCAGACATTATCTACTTAATGTAAAAGAGAACACACATAAGTCAATAAATAAGCAAGGGTTATTTATGCTTCGCAGCTATTTTTCTGGAAGTTCTTAAGATAAGTAGTAATAGCACAGCACAAGCGCAAGCAATCACCCCAATAAGTGCAACACTACTATCATTTTTAAAAGGCTCAGAATAATCAATTAGTGTAGCATTATATACTAGAAGCGCTAAAGCCAATAAAATTCCAATAGGAATAACATATTTCATCTCAAATTATTTAAAAAGTTCTTGAATGTTTGCTGTAAAAAGCTTTACAGCAATTGCCAGCAAAATTACGCCAAAAACTTTGTGAATAATGGCAATTCCATTTTTTCCTAAAAAACGCTCTATATGTCTAGACGTTTTTAAAACTACGTAGACTAAGAGGATGTTGAGTACAATGGCTATTAAAATATTTACAAGATCGTATTCGGCACGCAACGCTAATAAGGAAGTTAACGTCCCAGGTCCTGCTACAAGAGGAAACGCTAATGGGAATACAGAAACTGTTTTTTTACTAATGGTTTCATCATCTTTAAAAATACTTACCCCTAGTATCATTTCTAGTGCAATAAAGAAAAGAATGAAAGAGCCAGCAACTGCAAATTCATAAACATTTATTCCAATAAGTCCAAGAATGCTTTCTCCCACAAAAACAAAGAGAATCATAACAATAAGCGCTACAATAGCCGCTTTTTCACTTTGTATATGTCCTGATTTTTTGCGTAATTTAAGAACAATAGGGATGCTTCCTATAATATCTATTACTGCAAAAAGTACCATACTAGCGGTAAGCGTTTCTTTTAAGTCAAAGGTCATTATGGAGCTGTTTTAAAATGGCGGCAAAGGTACTCTATTCTAATGCATTACCACCTACTATTTTATATGAACAAATTGTAAACTATTAAGGTATTGTAAAATAACTTCTTCTAGATGTATTTCGCTTTCGCTAAAAGATATTATCAACACGTTCATCATCTTGTATAGTACAATATGGATTCACTAAACTATAAAGTTAGCTTATAGTAGATCGAATAATTTTAATCACAAACTATACTTAAGTAAAAACATAATAAATATCTTTAAAGAATTAAAAAGCTAGAAACAACCTTAAGATATGAAAAATACCGAAACTTTTGACTTAAATGACCCATCAGCAGCCGCAAACTGTCCATTTATGGGAGGTGCTCACAAGAAGACAGCTGGAGGAGGAACTACTAACAGAGACTGGTGGCCCAATGAGCTAAGGTTGAATATCCTACGTCAAAATGCGAAAAAATCAGATCCCATGGGTGAAGATTTTGATTATGCAGCAGCGTTTAACAGCTTGGATTTTAAGGCTCTCAAACAAGAGGTTTTAGATTTAATGACAGATTCTCAAGATTGGTGGCCGGCAGATTATGGTCACTATGGAGGGTTTATGATACGTATGGCGTGGCATAGTGCAGGAACCTATAGAATAGGTGATGGACGTGGTGGAGCGAGTTCGGGTACCCAGCGCTTTGCACCGCTTAACAGTTGGCCAGACAACGGAAATCTTGATAAGGCTCGTTTATTACTGTGGCCTATTAAAAAGAAATATGGAAATAAAATTTCTTGGGCAGACCTTATGATTCTTGCGGGTAACTGCGCCTTAGAATCTATGGGATTCCCTACACTTGGTTTTGCAGGAGGTCGTGAAGACGTCTGGGAGCCAGAGCAAGATATCTATTGGGGAAGAGAGACAGAGTGGGGAGCAAATGATGAGCGTTATGAAGAAGGTGAGTTAGAAGCACCACTTGGAGCGGTGATGATGGGATGGATTTATGTAAACCCAGAAGGACCTAATGGTAACCCAGACCCTATGGGCTCTGCACATAATGTACGAATAACCTTTGGTCGTATGGCGATGAATGATGAAGAGACGGTAGCACTAGTTGCTGGAGGACATACTTTCGGAAAAGCCCACGGAGCGGCAGATCCTGAGAATTACGTCGGATCTGAGCCACATGCAGCACCTATTGAGGAGATGAGCACAGGTTGGAAAAATAGTTACAAATCTGGCGTGTTAGATGATGTAATAACATCTGGTATCGAAGGAGCATGGACACCTAATCCAACACAATGGGATGCAGACTATTTTGACGTGTTATTAAATTATGATTGGGAATTGACAAAAAGTCCTGCAGGAGCACATCAATGGACACCTACTGCAGAAAGTAATGCGAGAATGGCACCTACCGCTGGTGATGCTTCTAAAAGGCAACGCTTGATGATGACTACTGCAGATATTGCGCTTAAAACAGATCCAGAGTACCTTAAGATTTCAAAGAGATTTCATGAAGACCATCAGGCATTTACAGATGCATTTGCAAGAGCTTGGTACAAATTAACGCACCGCGATATGGGACCATTGTCTAGGTATCTTGGGCCAGAAGTTCCTAATTTAAAACTATTATGGCAAGATCCATTACCTGAGGCAAATGGATATACCTTAGATGATGGACAGATAGCACTTCTTAAAAATGCCATTGCAGATAGCGATTTAACTGTTTCTGAAATGGTTTCAACTGCATGGGCAAGTGCTTCTACCTTTAGAAACTCTGATAAGAGAGGGGGCGCAAACGGAGCGCGTATCCAGCTCGCACCGCAAAGTCACTGGGAAGTTAATAACCCAGAGCAACTTAATAAAGTGCTTATCTTTTTAAGAGACATTAAAAACACCTTTGACGGCGAAGTGTCTCTTGCAGATTTGATTGTGCTTGCAGGATGTGTAGGTGTAGAACTTGCAGCGATGGAAGCTGGCCATGAGATCGAAGTGCCTTTTATACCTGGTCGCGTAGATGCTACTCAAGAAGATACAGACAAAGATAGCTTTGGCTATTTAGAACCTAAGGCAGACGGTTTTAGAAACTATGTTTCAAAGAAGCAAAAGGATACGGCAGCAGAGAATATGTTGATTGACCGCGCACAATTGCTTAATCTTTCTATCCCAGAAATGACTGTACTTGTAGGAGGGCTCCGCGTAATAGGGACTAATTATGACAATTCTAAAGTTGGAGTATTTACAGATAGGCCGGGCCAACTCACTAATGATTTCTTTACAAATCTCTTAGATTTCACTTACACTTGGAAGGCGCTCTCCTCAGATGATACGTTATTTTCTGGAACAGACCGTCGTTCGGGAGAAATGAAGTTTACAGCATCAAGGGCAGATTTAATTTTTGGCTCAAATACAGAACTTAGGGCTGTAGCAGAAGTTTATGGAGCTGCAGATGGTGAAAAACGTTTTGTAAATGATTTTGTAAAAGCTTTTGTAAAAGTGATGGATGCAGATCGTTTTGATGTGAAATAATCGATGTACGCTTTCGCGAAAGCGGAATTGAAAATGAAAAAACCCTTGATACATAAATCAAGGGTTTTTTTAATGAAATGACGCAGATATCGTTTATTTAAATACTAGATAAACATCAAATTCTATAGCGTCACTTATGGCTTCATCCTTAAGCTTATGGTTGTAGGTGATCCCCCAGCGCGTTCGATCAATTTTTAATTTGCTTGTAAATGTTTTGTTCTCGCCATTTGCCGTGGCATAAAATTTTTGAGTTTTGGTTACACCTCTAATAGTGAGGTCTGCAATAATTTCATGACTATTTTTATCAGCGATGTAGTTAACTTCCTTGAATTTTATGGTTGCCAGTGGATATTTTTTGACGTAAAAAAAGTCTTCGTCTTTTAAGTGTTTAATGGGGCTCAAGTGATCTTGTTCAGGATCACTCGTAATCGTGGTCATATCTATCACGAACTCGCCACCAACAATTGTATTGTTAACGGTCATAATAACTCCACTTTTTAGGCTTACAAAACCTTTATGACTCCCAAAGTTGAAAGAATAACTCCCTTTCCATTTTATTTTACTTTTCTCAGTGTCGAGCTCATAATTGGTGTTGAGATATTGAGCATCTACCGTATGAAGCATACAGATTGTTATAAGTGTTAGTAGTATTTTCATAAAATTTAGTTTTGTGTAAAACTACCAGCAACTGTAGGTTACAAATGTCAAAAGAGTGTAAAAGAAGTGTCAACAGTTGTCAATTCTCATGCATAAATCGGTTCTTTGTACTTATGATCAAGAAGAGTCTCTACATAGGCATTGCCGCTATCTGTTTGCTTACCATTTCTTGGGCGATTCCGTTTCAAGGCGTAAACGTTGAGAATACACCAGAGCGCGTTAAAATTGCTTTGCGTAATGCAGGTAATGAACTCTTGCTATTGCACGGAGATAGCACCTCGTTAATTTTACCAATTAAACTTACGGGAGCTCAGAAATATCAACTTTCCTTCGAGCGCGAACTTGCTATTATTCCAGATAGTCTCGTGGCGCTTTTTGATCGAAATATCAAAAAGGCAGGTTTGTCAAACAATTATGTCGTTGAGGTAGTGCGCTGCGAGGATAACGAGATTTCTTATAGCTACCAGATGCATACTAATTGGGATAAAACAATCGTCCCTTGTAAAGGAAGAGAAGTGCCCGAGGCCTGCCATATAATAGAAGTAACCTTTAGCGATGATAGGACTACATTGTCAATAAGTAAGATGAGCATGGCGGCACTAGCACTAGGATTGCTCATTTTTCTTGGAGTACGCTTTCGCGAAAGCGTAAAAAAGACCACATCCATTCAAGAAACACAAGGTATACAGCAACTCGGACTTTACACGTTCCACAAAAAACAAAATAAACTCCTACGAGCCGAACGAGAAATTAAACTCTCTAAAAAGGAATGCGAAATATTGAGTATTTTAGTAGATGAAATTAATCTTGTCGTAACGCGAGAAGCACTTACCAAAGCCGTTTGGGAAGATCACGGCGTCGTAGTGGGGAGAAGTCTTGACACGTATATTTCAAAACTCCGTAAAAAGTTAGAAGATGATCCCAGTATTAAAATTACAAACGTGCACGGCGTAGGCTATAAGCTAGAGGTAGTTCCATAAGGCAGGTTTCAATTCGAGCGTTCTAAATTAAATTTTCTTCACAGGAGAAACTATCTTTGCGCTATTATGTTCCAACTCAAAAAAACCATTGTTTCTGAAGACATTATCGAAAAAGATTTTGTCTGTAATCTTAATGCCTGTAAAGGAGAGTGCTGTATTGCTGGAGAAGCAGGCGCCCCTATAGAAGAAGAGGAGGTGCAGATTATGCGAGATATTTACGACGAGGTAAAACCTTTCTTAAGACCAGAGGGAATTGCGGCTATTGAGGCGCAAGGAACGTCTATTACAAGAGATGGCGAGTTAGAAACACCACTGGTAAATGGAGGTGAGTGTGCTTATGTCACCTTTAATGAGAAAGGATGGGCAAGTTGTGGAATTGAGGATGCTTACAATGCCGGAAAAATTGATTGGCGTAAACCTATATCCTGTCATTTGTATCCCGTACGTGTGCAAAAATATAGCTCCTTTTCTGCGGTGAACTATCACAGATGGCCCATTTGTGATGACGCGTGCACACTTGGCGCCGAACTGAAGGTACCAGTATATAAGTTCACGAAAAATGCACTGATACGGAAATTTGGCAAGGAGTGGTATGCCGAGTTAGAAAAGACCGCTGCCGACCTTGGTAAATAGTTGCTGTAGTAGGTAAGAAACCCAATTAGTATCTTTAGGTTTCAAACAATCGCATGAAGCACACATCAAAATTGCCCAACGTAGGAACTACGATATTTTCTATAATGAGTAAGCTTGCGCATGAGGAGGGAGCACTAAATCTAGCGCAAGGATTTCCAGGTTTTGGTAGCGATCCTAAACTTCATAACTTGGTTTCTCAGGCAATGGCAAAGGGTTACAATCAGTATGCACCTATGCCAGGTATCTTTCGCTTTCGCGAAAGCATTACGAATAAAATAAATACACTTTACGGAAGTGATTATCACCCAGAGACAGACATTACTATTACAGCTGGAGCTACACAGGCCATTTTTACGATTGTTTCTACTTTTATTTGTCCCGGTGATGAGGTGATCGTACTCAAACCAGCATACGATTGTTATGAGCCTGCGGTTCTAGTAAATGGCGGTAAAGTTATCCCTCTACAGCTTAAAGCACCAAGCTATAAAGTAGACTGGCAATCGGTTGAAATGGCGATTACATCTAAAACTAAAATGCTTTTTATCAATACCCCTCATAATCCTACAGGGACTATTCTTGAGGCATCAGATATGATTGTTTTGCAACGTATTTTAAAAAATACGAATATCATATTGCTCAGTGATGAAGTCTATGAACATATGCTGTTTGATGGGAAACGTCACGAGAGTGTAGCCCGCTATCCAGAGTTGAGAAAGCGCAGTTTTATCACGGCATCTTTTGGCAAGACCTTTCATACTACAGGTTGGAAGATAGGGTATACAGTTGCGCCTAAAGAACTGATGAAAGAATTTCAGAAAGTACATCAATTTAATGTTTTTTCTGTGCACCATCCTTCACAATATGCGATCACGAAGTATCTTGATGATGATTCGAGATACTTAGAGCTTAACGAATTTTTTCAGCATAAAAGGGATGTTTTTTTAGAAGCGATCAAAGGGTCACGATTTAAAGCTATACCAAGCTCTGGGACTTATTTTCAAATGCTAGATTATTGTAACATCACACCGAATAACGATGTAGCTTTTGCCAAAGAATTAACTATAAATCATAAAATAGCTGCTATCCCCACTTCCGTGTTCAACCTTGATCAAGAAGATTTTAAAATGTTGCGCTTTTGTTTTGCAAAAGAGGATGAGGTGTTAAAGCGTGCTGGTGAAATTTTGTGTGATTTATAAATCAAGCAGCAACGTTTAGAAGAGAGGTAGTTACTTTTAACAAGGCTTAAGTTACTTTGAGAAGTTGTTGACTTGAGAATAAATAGATGAGTCATAGATTGTGGTTGAATTTAAAATATGAATGTTATGAGAATATCACTTTTGCTACTAGTTTGTAGTATGACAACGTTTGCGTTCTCCCAAGTGACAGAAACTTCACATATCATTGATGGTTCTTATAAAGCGCTACAACCTGAGCGTGGAATATCTGGACCCTCTAAAGATAAAGAGGTGCAGTTAATTACTAATAATAACACCAAAATGGTAGCCATAGCAGCCTGTGTTGAGTGCATGCCAGCAGTCTTTACGTATAATAAAGAGTATAGTTCTCAGGCAAAAACTTCCATTTTTAATAATAACATGGGTTACTATGTTATTAGATATGATGAAAATAGCTTTGTAATTGTTCTATTGTCCGTTCAAGGAGAAAGTCTTTTTTCATTTAGCAATTTTTATAGTAAGGATATTCGTAAAGTGAATGGGATGACTTTGCAGAAAGCACAGGAGTATGCGACTCATATTCTAGAAAAGTTAGATTAACATAAGTTTTAAATATTGAGATTAGTAATACTTATCATTTTAAGTTGGTTACCTTTTTCCTTATTAGGTCAGGATCCTGTCACCATTCATCTAACAGAAAAGGACGGGTTACCAGATATCGAATTTTACGATTTACATGAAGATAAAGAAGGCTACATTTGGCTTGCGGCAGATAAGGGTTTGTATAGATACGATGGGCGTGATTTTTTAAATTTTACAAACGAGGAGAAAAGAGGTTTATCAGTATTTGAACTTAAAGAAGACCCATCAGGTAGACTATGGTGTAACAATATATCTGGTCAGTTTTTTTATATAGATGGGAAGAAGTTAGTCACATTTATTGATTTGAGAGAGCGATTAGGAGGTAGTCTGGCAACTTACGAAGTACTGAATAATTCATTGTATATAATAGGATCTAAAGAAATATTTAAAGTAGATATTGCCACGAAGAAAGTAAAATCTTTATTTAAATCAGAACCTATGTCATTTATTCAACGTAAAAATGACGTCCTGCAGTTTTCAGATAAAGAATATATATATGAGATAAAAAATGATAAAATTACGAGAAAACTTGATTATTCTACCATTTATGATAGTGAAGATTTTAAAAATAGATACGCGGGTTATCCTAAACTACTTGTTACTGATAACGAAGAATATTTACTACAGCCTAAAGAAATTGGTTTAGATATTTTTAAGAATAATGGGGACTTACAAGTTGAAAATTTCAGATTCAATAGAATTCAAAATCTGACAATTGTAAGAATTCAAAATATAGAAAATAATATTTGGATAACAACTAACAAAGGTGTTTACGTATATGATAAAACCTTAAAATTTATAGGTTCCTATCTTGAAGAACATTTTACCACAAAAGTAATTCAAGATAAAGACAACAATTTTTGGATTTCCACATTACAAAAAGGCATTTATGTCTTACCCAACTTACACGTAAAGAGTTTTACAAAAACTGAAAAATTAAACTTTACCGCAATTGATAAGGTTTCAAAGGATCAATTGTTTTTTGGAACAGCAAATGGGGATATAGGTATCTATAATATTGTATCTGGAAAGTTCAAAACGTTTGCAACTGGATCTAATTCTAAAATTATAGCCATTGCTCACAATAAAATAAGTCAGGAAGTATATATAAGTCAAAATAATAATTCCTCTATATTTAATCTAAATACCTTGGACATAACTAAGTCAAGAGCATTTACAAGTGCTAAGGATATTATCGTTCGAGATAAAAATTCCATTTTGTTTACTTCTTATTATGGAGCCGCATTACTTGATAATGCAAATAAATATCAAGAAATTACTGATAATACATTTTTATCTAAAAAACGCGCTTACACATGTCATAAGGGATCATTTGGAAATAAATTCTATGTCTCCTATGTAGATGATTTTGTTGTTTACGATGAGAACCTGTCATTTAAGGCTATTAAATACGGAGATGCATCAATATTTGCCACTTCTATTACAGAAACAACTGATGGTACAGTATGGGTATCAACCTTTAAGAATGGTATTTATGAGATAAATGATAATAAGGTTGTACGCAATCTTGAAATTAAGGATGGTTTATCATCTAATTCGATTACCAGAATACAAGGTGACGGCGAGTATTTATGGATTATAAGTGATAGTGCTATACAGTATTTAAATACAAAAAATGGAACTTTAATGTCTCTAGGTAGACAAGATGGAATCCCAACGTACAATATTACAGGTATTGAAATTTTTAATAATACTGTTTTATTTAGTACTAACGATGGTTTCTTCAGTATAAATAAAGACAAAGCATTTAAGATACATGAAAAGCCAAAAACAGTAATTTCTGAAGTACGAGTGATGGGTAAGAAAGTCCCACTAAATAGCACTTATGAAATTCCTTATCAAGACAATACCATTCAAATCACTTTAAACTCTAACACATTTCAAAGTGACGATAATGTTAATTATGAATACAGATTAAAAGAATCAAATAATCAATGGGTATATCTCGACGATGGGTCTAACAAATTGCGTTTTAATTCCTTGTCCAGTGGCAAGTATATTTTAGAAATTAGATCAAGAATTAAACTATCCAACTTATCATCGGATTCAAAATTTATAACTCTACAAGTGGTGACACCTTTCTGGAAAAAATGGTGGTTCATATTGACATTGCTTATTTTGGCAATCACAGCAACAATTTTAATAGTAAAGATGCAACAGCGCAGAGTAATGCGTTTCAACTCTTTAGCCTTAAATGAAGCATTAGTAAATAAACGTATTACGTCATTGAAACTTCAAAATTTGAGATCTCAGATGAATCCACACTTTATATTCAATGCGCTTAACTCCATACAGGAATTTATAATTTTAAATAGAAAAGAGGAAGCGAGCGACTTCTTAGGGAAATTTAGTGATTTAATTAGAGGTTATTTATCTAACAGTGTGGAGGAAATGGTCTCTATTAGAGACGAGGTTGAAGGTTTGGAGAATTACTTGGCACTTGAGAAGATGCGATTTGAAGAAAGTTTTGAATATTCACTTAACTTTGAGGATGGACTTATCTATCAAAACTATGAGATCCCAACCATGCTCATACAACCTTATATTGAAAACTCAATTAAACATGGCTTATTACATAGAAAAGGTGCAAAAGTACTGTCAGTTAAAGCTGAAAAAATTATAAGAGCAGATTCTGAGTTGATGAAAGTTGATATTGAAGATAACGGTATCGGAAGGAAACGTGCTAGTGCGCTTTCGCGAAAGCATAATCCAAATCATAAATCATTCGGTACAAAAGCCACAGAGGAGCGACTGGAATTATTGAATACACAGAAAGCATCAGAGGTAGGAGTTACCTACTTAGACTTGTATAGCCTAGAAGGAAATCCATTAGGGACACGAGTTACCATTATCGTGCCTCTTGAATAAAAGTCAATAAGATGAAAGTAATTATAATAGATGATGAGCCTAAGGCTCGCGTATTATTACGCACCATTTTAGAAGAGAGTAACATAAAATCATTAGAGTGTTTTGAGGCTGAAGATCTTGTGACTGGTGTTGCGATTATAAAGAAGGAGCATCCATCTGTGGTTTTTTTAGATATTGAAATGCCTGAATATTCAGGTTTAGATATCTTAGAGTTTTTTGAACCTGCGGCTATAGATTTTGAAATTATTTTTACAACGGCATATAGTGAGTATGCCCTCAAGGCATTTGAACTCTCTGCAATTGATTATTTACTTAAGCCTTTGCGCCCACAAAAAGTACTGGAAGCTTTTAATAAGGTAAGAACTATTGAAAACAACAATCTAGTAACTAGTAAGCTAGAAGAATTAAAGCAAAGTATCACGCATCGTAATTTTACAAAAATTGCATTACCTGTAAGCGATGGTGTTAGATTTGCAAATTTTGAAAGTATCATTATGCTAGAGGCAGATGGGATGTATACTAAAATTTATATCCACCATGAGGATGCCATTCTAATAAGCAAACCTCTCAAATATTTTACAGAATTGTTAGTAGGGGTTTCCTCATTTTATAGGCCTCATAGATCTTATCTTATCAATATGCAATATATAAAACAGTATGTAAAGAGCGATGGGGGATACATAATAATGGACAATGATAGAACCGTTCTTATATCTAAAGATAAACGAGCTCATTTTTTGGCTTTAACCAAAACATTTTAGAGGTGTTCAGAAATTCAAAGTAGCCTCTTAGAAACTCACCGTGTTTTAGAATAGATAATCTGTTCATTTTTGAAGTAAATAAAATTTTTCAAAAATGAGAACTTTCACATTATTTCTTTCACTACTCTGTTTATCACTGTCATCAAATGCACAAAAAAATTTTCAAGCCCAAGTGGCCGCTCACGGGGAAAATGCTGTTTACCAGCGTTACTTTTCTGTGTATCTAGATGATGATGGTAATCAAAAAATCGCAAATGCTCAGGGGCAGTTTACAATAAACCCGAACTATTTTGGAAAAATACCATCAGGCTTTCAAATTATTTCTACAGGAGATGAAGTATGGGAGAAAGGGGAAGTATATGTATCTACGGATGCCACAGGACGTTATTATAACGCCGTAGGACATCCAGAAGTATCTCATTATTTACATACGGGTGATAGAACCGCTTGGGTAGCTATGGATGATTATGTTATCGAACTAGGTGGTATGTCCAAGGACGGTACTACATTTAGCCGGTTTGAAGCCATTTACATTTTACAAAATGATGCCGTTCCTCCTGCTAAGGAAGAGGTAAAGAAGAAAAAGGGATTTTTAAGTAAACTCAAAGACCTCAAAGAGACCGTAAAAAGTGGAGCTAGCGGAGGGGCAAAATTTGGCCCAGCATACGAGCGAGTTGCTACTCGTGATCTTAGGTCAGAAATTACCACTTATCTGAAACAAATGAAAAGCAAGGAGGCTAGCCTTACGGGAGCACAAAAGGCAGAAGCTAAAAAACTTGTGCAAGCAAAAGAGGCTGGTGAGGACTATGTAAAACGCTATAATGACTCTCTATATAATTCTCCAGAACAACGCCGCATACGTGCAGATTGGAAACTTATAAATGGAGCTACTAATGTTGAGGTCAAAAACAACTCTGGACGCACATTATTTGTAAGCCAAAGTGCTGATAATTTTATAAGTCAGGAATTAAAAGATGGGCAATCGTATACTATGGATTGCAGGATGGATCTATATTATTTCTCTAGCAGTACAAAACACGCATCTGGAAAAAAATTCTACTCGGCAGACGGCTCTTGCGGATCTTCTGTAAGCATAAATTAGTGAGATGATTCATCTAAATAAGATTTTTATTACTAGCCTCTTACTTAGCAATTCAAAGAGCTGTTTCAGAAATTGGCGTGCTTTCGCGAAAGTATAATCCTAGTTATTTGCACTATCTAATTTTATAATTATTAAAAATGAAAAAAAAATTACTTTTAGTTTGTTATCTATGTATGATAACTCAACTCATCATTGCTCAAATTCCTACAGGAGCTGTTGCGCAATATAATTTTAGCAATAACTACGATGATGCAATAGGTAATGCAGATATTACCTCATCTGCTGCAGGGTCTTATGCGCAAGATCGATTTACAAATGTATTAAGCTCATTAAGAGTTCAAGGAAGACAACATAATGGGTATGCTTTTTCAGGAAGTCAAACAGAATTGAGTGTTGCATTTTGGATGCGGATACCTGCAGGAGATGCTGGTACTCAAAGAATAATACAAACATTTGATCAATCTGGGGATGGGTTTAAAATTACTTTTGACGGGAGTTCACAAATTTTACAAGTAGATTTTGTACATCCTAATGGAAACAACTATGTGGGTAGTGCAAATGTGAGTGGATTAAATTTAAAAGGTTCCTGGCATCATATGGCTTTAGTGATCAAACACTCAGGATCTTCATTTGAAAATAGACTTTATATAGATAGTGTAGAAAACAGTGCAATATCTAATGCTATATCTGTAAATAATATAAGTCCAAATTTCATAAATTCGAGTGCTGTTTTTCAAATTTCGCCAGCTAGTTTTGAAGATTATTTTGGGATCATAGATGATATTATAATCTTCGAGAGAGGACTAACTGCTGCAGAAGTAGGTGCGATTTACAATGATCCTAACCCGAACGTTTGTACTGTAAACATTCCAGATGCAAATTTTAAGGCTGCATTAGTTGCGATTTCTGGAATTAACACAAATGGGGATAGTGAAATACAATGTGATGAGGCGGCAAACTTTACCGGTTTTGTAGATGTTTCCGGAAATAATATAAGCGATGTCACAGGAATTGAGTCATTTGTAAATGCGAGAGGTATATATCTTTTTAATAATAATATCTCCACGTTAGATATTTCATCTCTACCTAATCTAGAGTTTGCTGATATAGGGGATAACAATATTTCAAGTCTAGATCTATCAAATAACACCTCGTTGATCGCTTTAGATGCAAATGGTAATGATTTTACAAGTCTCGTGCTTCCCTCTGGAAATAATTTAGAAAGAGTGCAGGTTAATAATAGCCAACTTTCAAACTTAGATGTTTCTAATGTATTAGGCTTAGAACTCTTAAACCTTGCTAATAATAATCTAGCTAATGGTTTAGATTTATCAAATAATATTTTACTAGAAAGTTTGAATTTAAGTGGTAATGGTTTAAATGGTATTGATGTGAGCAGTAACACAGCCTTATTAACTTTAGGATTATCGGATAACAATATATCAAGTCTAGATCTAAGCACAAATAGTAATTTAAGACTTGTGTTTGTTGATCAAAACAATTTAAGTAGTCTGGATGTATCATCACTCTCAAACTTAAGTCAATTGTTAGCTGATTCTAACGATTTGACCTATTTGAATCTTGCTAATGGTAATAATACTAATTTAGCGTATATTGATGCACTTGACAACCCAAACCTCACGTGTATTCAAGTAGATGCTGGATTCACACCACCATCAGGATGGGATAAAGAGGTAACGGCGAGCTATAGCGATAATTGTACTCAAACAGTTTGTGTGGTAAACATTCCAGATGCTAACTTTAAAGCAGCACTAGTAGCAAATACTGCCATTAATACAAATGGTGATACAGAGATCCAGTGTAGCGAGGCAAGTAGTATTTACAGGTGAAATTGATGTCAATAACCAGAGTATAAGTGATGCTTACTGGTGTAGAGGCTTTTACAGCGGCAACGTCACTCAATTTCTTTAATAATGACGTAATAAACGCTGACTTTTCTTTTGCAAATGCATTGATAACTATTTTAGGGTTTAGCAATGATAATCTCACATCTATTGATATTTCAGGCGCTACAAACTTAGAATCAATAAACGTAGCTCAATGTGATTTAAATACTATTGATGTTTCCAATAATGTCTCATTAAGAACTTTAAATCTCGGTCAAAATAATATAAGTAATTTAAACCTTACCTCTAATCTATTACTCGAGAATCTTATTTTGGGAGACAATAATATTTCAGCTCTTGACGTCAGCGCATTACCTAATGTAAGGTTGTTAATAATTCAAGATAATAATCTAGTAACTCTCAACGTAGCTAATGGTAATAATATAAACTTCTCAACTTTTAATGCTTCTTCAAATCCAGATCTTACTTGTATAGAAATAGACGGAGGTTTTACACCACCTACAGATAACAGTTGGCGTAAAGACGCAACAGCTAGTTACAGTGATAATTGCTCTAATACAGCAGATATTACAGATCCAGTAGCTGTTTGTCAAGATGTAACCATCCAGTTAGACGCAAACGGTGTGGCTACCTTAGATGCTACACAGGTAGATAATGGCAGTAGTGATGACGTAGGTATAGCAAGTATTGCTATTGACGTGACATCCTTTGATTGTTCAAACGTAGGAACCACTACGGTCACATTTACAGTAACAGATGCTGCAGGCAATGCAGATACGTGTACCGCTACCATAACTGTTGAAGATAATGAAGCACCAACAATCACCTGCCCAGTAGATGAAACGGTTACCGTAAATCAGGGAACTCAGTATTCCTTACCAGATTACATATCAGGAGGTACGGTTGTCTCGCAAGATAATTGTAGTGCGACTATAACACAAAATCCAGTTGCGGGAACCATGTTATCGCCAGGGGTACAGACGGTGACCTTTACGGCAACAGATGCAAGTGGATTAACAGCTACCTGTAGTTTTGATCTAACAGTAGATGAAACATTATCAGTAGACGATCAGTCGGTTATAAATGTAAGCATGTATCCTAACCCAGTGACAGATATACTTATGATAGATACAGCTACCGCTATAGAAAAGGTAGAGGTGTATGCACTATCAGGACAAAAAGTGTTGAGTACCACTAGTAGCCAAGTAGAGATGAGTACACTTTCTACAGGCGTCTATTTTGTACACATCACGACAGGTCAAGGATCTTCTTACAAACGAGTGATTAAAAAATAGTTAAGTAGGTAGGGTGTTTATGTTTTCAGCCTCCACTGAAGATGTAACGCAAAAAGGGTTGCTGTATAGCAACCCTTTTTTTTGTGATCGTCACGCTTTCGCGAAAGCGTATAATATTTTTTTAATCATCTAATCTTCTAGCAACCCAGCCACGTACAAGCTCTGCCGTAACTCCAAAAGCCACATGTGCAAGAAATTCATTAGCTTGCAATTTTACAGGAATATCCTCCGGAGATTCCTCAAGTCCCATCATAGGGAGCGAAGTTTCATGAGTAGCAAGATATGCAGTGGTTCCAAAAAGAGCTCCTTCTACAAGATTGGTTTCTGGACGGTCTTTTTTTGCATAGCCTAAACTTGCACCTAAACTTAGACCTATTGGAATATTCACGAGTTGTTCGGCAAGATCACGATTAGAGGCACTCACTGGTTCTCCAGTAAGTTTTGTTGAGATGTTATCTACCAGTTTCAATTGTGCACTTGTGGTATCCGGGCGACGTACAGGTAAAATACTCTCAATAGCAGATTTAACAATCGTACCCGCGAGACCCCCTAAAACTCCAGCAATCACACCACGTGTTGCAGTAGATGATAAGGTATCTTTTTCAAGCCAGTTTGATAGTGCAGAGTTGCTCATAAGTTTATTATTTACCCAAAGATAGGAAGGCAAGAAGTTAGACCATTTGGATTTAACAGATGTTTAAGTGAGATGCAGTCTTACGCTTTCGCGAAAGCGAACTGAAATTGTCACTCCACAAATTTCTCAAAACCCTCCATCGTTGGTAACCATTTGTCACAGCCTAGATCCATCATTTGCATTTTATTCTTTTTGCCAATTCCTATAAAATCCAGTCTTAGCGTTTGCGCCGCTTTTAAGTCCCACACTCCGTCTCCTACAGCTACTATTTTATCAAAGTTTTCTATTTTATAATACTTCATTGCTTTGTCAATAGCTTGCTTTACAAACCCAGCTCTAGTAATACTGCTGTATGAGGTAGATAGTATGTCGTTATGATATGGAAGCTTACAATCATTCATTTTAATAGCAGTTGCCTTTGGATAGGCACCAGTACCAAAGGCAAAGGGAATTCCCTTTTCTATAAAGTGAGTAAGCAACTTTCTAGCGCCCTTTATTTCAATGATAGTAGGTTCTTTAGAAAGGGCATAGGCTAGTTTAGTATCTAAATCACTATGAATATCTTTTGAGGGTGCTACCCCATAGTTACGTTTCCAGTTATAGTTGATAGCATATCGATCAGTATGGTGTAAGTAGTGGTCATAATCTGTGTCGATGTCTTTTAAGCCAGCTGCTTTCATTACCTCTGTGATCACTTTTAAGTAGGTGGGTATACTGTCAGTCAGGGTACCGTCTATATCAAAAATATATAAAGTTCGATTCATAGCATAAATTTGAGAGAAGGTAAAGCTACTCAATGAAGCTAAATAAATCTAAACGTCCTACAATCATCGATCTTTTGTCTTTATATTTATGATCACTTTTAAAATAGGGAATGTTTTAGTCAAGCCCAGAGAATGTTGAGACTATGAATGATAAACTTTTTGACGCGATTCGTAATGGAGATTTAGAGATGGTAAAAGCAATTACCACTGCACATCCAGAACTCGTAAATATCAAAGATCAGCGTGGATCTACACCACTATTACTATCAACTTACTATGGAAATCAAGATATTGCTGAAGCATTGTTAAAGCACAATCCTGACATCAATGCAAAAGATAGTTCTGGAAACACGGCTCTTATGGGAGTTTGTTTTAAGGGTTATCATATTATCGCAAAATTACTCATTGATCATGGGGCAAATGTTAATGAAGTAAACCACAATAATGCGACAGCTCTTATCTATGCCGCAACATTTGCACAAGCAGAAATTGCCCAGCTTTTAGTAGATAGTGGAGCAGAAACTTCACATAAGGATGATAAAGGAAATACGGCTTACGATCACGCAAAGATGCAAGGAGCAACGGCTCTTATGGATATTGTCAAAAAGTAAACGTTAAGCTTTATCTCCTAAAAAGGTGTTTTACCTTAAGAAGGCCGTCACTATTTAATTTCTTTACAATTTTAATAAAAATTAATGCTGTAATGAGTGCATCTCCAGCTGCGGTATGTCTATCCTGAAGTGGAATCTTGAGGGATTCTGCTAACTCGTCTAGCGTATATCTCTTCTCCTGTAGTGGATTGTTAATGGGATGGACCAATCGTTTATATAAAAATTCGGTGTCCAGTATTTTGTTTTTGAGCTTGCCAAGATTATGACGTAGCAAGGCTTGATTAATAATGGCTATGTCAAATCCTATGTGATGTCCCACTAAAATGGACGCACCTATAAACTCTAAGCACTGTTGTATGGCTTCCTTCTCTGTTACTTTTTTATAACTCCCTTGCTTTAAAATACCATGTATGGCGGCACTGTCCGGGTTATATACCTCCTGTTTTAAAAAAAGTTCAAGGCTATCTGCTATAGCTATTTGATTGTTTGTAACTGCAACTCCTCCTATTGATAAAATACGATCTTCCTTGTATTTGAGACCTGTCGTTTCTGTATCAAATACTACAAAACGTGTTGTTTTTAAATCAAGCGAATGGAGCGTACTACCTAAAAATCCTGCTTTAGACTTTTCACTAGCAAAAGCAGCTTGATATGTTATCCAGAAGTCTGGCGCTTGGGTAGCTTTATTTTTTTTAAAAATGGACACCTAGCTTAGATTTTGAGTTTGGAATCGTGCTTGCATCAGTTCTTGAACATCCCTTAAGGGTTTGAAACAACGTTTTAGTTTTAGTTTTTCTGATTTTGATAAACTTTCAAGATGGATAAACCTTCCATTAGTGCCGTCTTTGAGTCCTTGTTTTACTTTAAATTTAAGTAATGCTTTAAATGCATAGGCACAACTTTCATAAAGCTCTCTATTGTTAGGTTCGAGAATTGCTAGTTTCTCAAATCTAGCTGTCGTATGATGAATGCCGCGCAAGTTGTGACATAACGAAAAGACGCGTGCAGCAGCTATAAATGGAGCCATGGCCCTATTTTTAATATCAAATTCGTCTTTATGTTCACCATTAGACTCCACTAAAAAATTGCGAAAGAAACTTACTGGAGGCGGATTTTTAAGAGCGTCTTTTGCCATAAATCTAAAAAATACAGAAGATTGTTGTAAGTGACTATAAATGTGATCTGTGAGCTGCTCTACGAGCTGAGACTCTCCGTATGTCATCCGATAATCAAAGAAGATACCAGATAACAACATGTTTTCTGGTGACGGATTTATGATCCATGAGGTATATTGGGATTGCCACTCCGAAAGTGACAAGCAGTATAAAGGATTACTGGCCATCATATCTGCAGGGCAATAATCATAACCTATTTTATGTAATCGCTTATTCATTCGATTAGCTAAATTCAAAAAATAGGATTTAACGACAGGGGATTCATTCTCTGGGACATTTTCGTACATAATAGCATTGTCTTGATCTGTGTACAAAAGTTGCTCTTCCCTGCCTTGACTTCCTAGTGACAACCAGGCAAATGGAACTGGCGGAGAGGTGTCCATCTTTCTGAGAGACAACTCCATCGCACGCTGTATCAACGCATCTTTGAGCGGAGCAAAGACACTTAAAATGTGAGACAAGGGTAAATTTTGATCAAGGTAGCGGTTCAATAAAACAATAGCTTTCTCCCAGGCTAATCGTAGTATTTTCGTTTTTGGCGCCCGTTTGATTTCTTTTAGTAACTCTGCAGGACTATTGCCATAAGCAACCACTATATCGTGCTTACTTAATATACCTACTGCCTCTGTTTTTTGAGAGCCATCCTTTGTAATCACTAAATGACTTATGCCGTTTTTCAGTAATAACAACTGGGACTCCGCCACTGTAACGTTTGGATGTGCGCAAATAACATTTTTGACCATAACATCTGTTACAGTTGTATCTCTTCTGAGCATATCATTGGCAATAGCATTACGCAATTCTCTATTGGTAAGTATGCCCTGAGGCACATTATCTACTGCTACTAAAAGACAGCCTATTTGGTTTTCTTTCATAAGTTGAGCAGCTCTTTGAATATTAGTAGTAGGATCACAAGAAATAATATCTGTACTATATCTAGCTTTTTCAAAACCTAAGAGGTCACCTCCCTTGTCAGGTTGGTATTCATTGAGTAGTGCGCCGCTTGTTTGAAGTGTATAGGGATCTTTTATGTTAGATGCAAAACTTGCAATTAAGTAGTTTGAGATGGCTTTATTCGCTTTCGCGAAAGCGGAAAACTCCTCAACAGATAAAGAATATAATATAGTTTCTTCATTTGCAGTAGCCGTAGTCCTATAGGTATCTTCAGAGGTTACTTTTAAGCCAAAAAGGTCTCCCTCATCGCAAATGTCTACTATCTTAATGTGATCTCCAGATGGGCGAGAAAGTCTTACAGCTCCTTGTTGCACAATGTAAAATCTGTCCTTGTAGGGAGCATCTCGTTCAAATATAGTTTCATCTTTATCAATGTAAATTACAGTTGCTTGTGTACAAATTGTAAGCAGGTCTGCCTTAGCCATAAAACTAAAGGGCGGGAATTGTTTTAGGAAATCGTAAATACGATGCGCAATGGTGTTTTGCATACAAGTAAAATCGTTTATATAAAGATAGTGAAGATGATTTTGATCTATGCAGTATCTTTAGCCTATGAAAACAGACGACTTAAATATTGCACTATTTCAATTAGATCTCGCTTGGGAAAATGGTATGTATAATAGAAGTAAATGTGAGCTGTTTTTTAAAAAAATCGCAAGTCATTGTCACCTTATTATATTACCAGAAATGTTTACCACGGGTTTTACCATGAACCCAGCGCCCTTTGCTGAAAGTATGGAGGGTTTAACTATAACTTGGCTTAAAGAGTGGTCGTCTAAACTTGAAACAGCCATTTGTGGAAGTATAATTGTTTCAGAAAATGGTAATTTTTACAATCGCTTTTTATTTGTAAAACCAGACGGAGAGGTCATTTACTATGATAAGAGGCACACCTTTAACATGGCTGGTGAGGGAGAGAAATATGTGGCTGGAAACCGGCAGGTAATTATAGATTATTTAGGCTGGAAACTTTTCCCTCAAATATGCTACGATCTCAGATTCCCTGTATTTGCTCGCAACACAATGAATTATGATGCGGTGATTTATGTTGCAAATTGGCCCAAAACTAGGGTAACTGCATGGGATACTTTACTCAAAGCGCGCGCCATTGAAAACATGAGTTATGTTCTAGGTGTAAATCGAGTAGGTATTGATGGTAATTCTCTAGAATATGTAGGCCATAGTGGTGCATACGATGCACTAGGAAAGGAACTTTTTGACATTACAGGACAGGAAGGTGTTATTGAAGTCACATTATCAAAGCCCGAATTGAATATGACCAGAACCAAGCTTCCATTTTTAAAAGATAAAGACAGTTTTACTCTTCAATAGGTTCTTTTTCTTTAGAGTCTGGTAATGCTACGTTAGAAAGCTCAAAGATTTCTTTAGCAAACCAGCTAGGTCTTACTTCAATGATTTTTGGATAATTGATTATTTTTTCTGGTTGCCTTCGGAGTAAAAAATTACCGGAATCAAAAACTTTATTAGCGTTTTCATCCTCAATAATTCGGATTCCATATTGTCCCGGGTCTAGATAGTTAAACGAAAATACAAGTGACTCCGTAGCGTATCTTTCTTGTAACACTTTCTTTTCTCCATCAAGCAATTGGATGATGTACGGAAAATTTGTCGCGTTATTAAGGGTGAGTTCAATATCACCGTAATCTGCAAGCTCTTTCGTTTTTGCAATATAGGTGAGGGTATCATTTTTTTGTCCAAAAAAGTCGGTGATTGCATTGGGCAATAGTTCTATACGATAAGGAGTAGCTTCTTTTCGATCAAAATTAAGATCTAAAGCTGTAGTGTTTTCATTTAAGGTAAAAGTAAATGGTATTTCCGTAGAATCTTCTACAATCTTAATCAACTCCTTATTGATACTATCTAGTGGAATGTTAGATTGAATGCGATATGCTTTATCAAAAGGAACAATGTTGCGGGACCTAGATGAAAAACTTAAAGAATCCTGTTTTGGTGTGCGTATGCGCACTTGTAAGGTATCAGAATAACCCGGCGCTTCTACATTAAATATGAGCGAGTCTATGGCAAGTCTTGGTTTGTACCAATAGTAGAGGGTATCTTCAACTTTCTTCGTAATAACTGTAGTAAGATCTTTATCAACCGATGTCAGTCTTTCAATGCTAATACTATCTCTGTTTCCCTCAATACCAAATGCGATTCTTCCTTGGGCAGCATGTTTTGGTCGAGAAGATTTATAAGCTAGCTCTTCCGAAAATAATTTTAACGCATATGTGGTGTCTGTAGGGACAGTTATAAATTCTTCGAGAAAGGCAATTTGATCTTTCTTTGGTTGAAACGTAAAATTTGCATCTTCATCTTTCATTGCCACTAATGCATACCTTCCTTCCTTGAGGTAATCAAGTTCAAAAGTGGTGAGGCTATCAAGTGTATTGGTAACATAAAGTGGTCGCTCTTTAAAGACAATAGAGTCTGTGTAGCTACTATCTGCTTTGTAAAGCATTACGGTTACAAAATTTGCTGGTTTTTCTTTTACAGCATCTAAAATAGTACCTCTCACTTTTAGACTATCGATATAATCACCTGTTGACAATACATATTTGAATGAAGAAAAAGGATTTCCTTCGTTATTATCAGTAATACTTAATCCAAAATTAAAAACATAAGTGGTGTTTTCTGAAAGCGTATCTTGTATAGAAATCTTAATATACTTAGAGGCAGACCCCTGTGGTGTGATGGAATAATTTTTAATGGGTGGAGAAACAATAAGCTGTTTTTGTAAATCTTTTAGTTTGATATATTCATCAAAGTAAATTCGTATCTCATCTTCATCAAAGTTGGTGGTAAAATTAGGAGGTGTTGCTTTTACATATACTGGTGGGATGCTGTCTTTTGGACCACCTTCTGGTCTACCTCTTTTTGCACAGTTTGTGAACGTGAAGGATACAAGTAGCAAAAGGATAGCCAATTTTATTACTTTTATAAAATCAATATGATACCAATGCGAGTTTTTCATCTTCCTGCAAAGAAACAATTATTTTTGAGTAAACGAAACATCTATTGGGCTATTGCCATTACTGCTATGCTTAACTTTATATTAGGTATTTTAAATAACTGAAGGGCACAAGCCTCTAGCGTAGCGCCTGTGGTAAGTATATCATCACATAATAATAGGTGCTTTCCTTCTAAATTTGAGTGCGAAGAGAGTAAGAATGCATCTAGAATTTCATCACTTCGATGAAATCTCCCTTTAAAAACTTGCGTTTTGGTGTTTTTGGATTTTAGTAGTACATCATCCATATAAACCGCCTCCAAGTGATGCGCAATTTGCGTTCCAAATCCAGTAACTTGATTGTAACCCCGTACTCTTCTCTTTTTAGAGTGAATAGGTACTGGAATTACAATATCAATGTTTTTATAAGAATTAATCTTTGAGAGCTCCATACCTAACCAATCCCCCAGCACACGGCTAATTGCAAAATGACCCTTATATTTAAGGTTATGCATAAGCTGTTGTATAGGACCCTTCTTTTCAAAATAGAAGAGGGAAGTAGCGTTTTGTAGATCTATGCGACCATAAAATACTTTTTTGATAGCACTATCGTTGTAAATATGAAAATTTGTAACAGGAAGTTCTAGGCGACAGGCAGTGCAGATGCATTTTTCTGCTTCATATAACTCAAGATCACAACAGTTACACGTTTTGGGGAAGAATAGAGATCGCAGTGATTGTAGCAAGTGTTGTTCTTTTTTTCTAATTTAACCTTTTTTTGCAGATTCGTTGTCATCTATGACTACTAAAAGTACAAATAATACGCTTCTTATTCTGGTGATTCTTCTATGTCTTGTAGTTGCAGGTTTGGGGTACTATACCTATGGTTTTCACCATAAAGTTCAGTCACGAGAAGCTCAGTTGCTAGATGAGAAGGCAGAGGTTGCAAAACAGCTAGAAGAAGAGTTGTCTAATTATGATACTCTTTTAGACGAGCAAAAAGGTTTGAAAAAGGATTTACAACAGGTCCAATCAAGACTTAAGGAATTACAAAAAACACTTGCGAGCAACACTATTACAAGTAGAACCGTGCAAAAATTACAAATCGAGATACGGAGACTTCGCAGGGAGCGAGAGTTCTTCAGTATTGAGAATGATAGTTTACAGCTTGAGACAAAAAGACTTGCAGCCTTACAGCAAGAAACTCAAAAAGCACTTGACCTAGTAACAAAGTCTCAAGATAGTATTCAAAGATCTAATATGGAGCTAGCAGATAGACTTATGAGAGGAGCACGTCTTACTATAAGTAATCTGGCAGCCCGTGGTGTTATACAACGCAATAGTGGAAAATTTGCAAATACCTCAAGAGCCAATAGAGCAGAAATGATTCAGGTATGCTTTACCATTAATGAAAACCAACTGGCAGAGGAAGGCGACCAGACATTTTACGTGCAAGTGAGTCATAAAAATAAAGTAATTGGAGTACAGCGTTTTCAAGACTGGAGAGATGGCACTTCGATTGCTTACAATACTAAGACGACCATCCCTTATCAAGGAGCTGCCTACACCATATGTGAGCTCATACTCCCTATCCAGCAAATGGATGAAGGTGATTATAAGATCAATATATATCACGATCAGAAATTATTAATTTCAACTGGACTTAGCTTAAAATAAAGACCTTCCCATTTCGATAACTACAGATCTATTGCTATTTTTACCGCCTACATTTTAGAGTAATAAATAAACAACTGTTCATAAGGATAGAGTTTAGAACGAGTACGCTTTCGCGAAAGCGTATTGCTACAATAACCCATTTGAGAAACATTAAGTAAACCCATATAAATACGATGGCACAGCAAGAAGACCAGTTCAAAAAAGTAATTTCCCACGCCAAAGAATACGGATATATTTTTCCAAGTAGTGAGATTTATGACGGACTAAGCGCGGTATATGATTACGGACAAAATGGTGCCGAACTCAAGAAGAATATACGCGAATACTGGTGGAAGAGTATGGTGCAAATGAATCAGAATATTGTAGGTCTGGATGCGGCAATTTTTATGCATCCTACTACTTGGAAAGCCTCTGGTCACGTAGATGCATTTTCAGACCCACTTATAGATAATAAGGATTCTAAAAAACGTTATCGTGCAGATGTACTGGTGGAGGATTATGCAGAGAAGCTGAATATAAAAGCAGAAAAAGAAATTGCGAAGGCTGCTAAACGTTTTGGAGATAGTTTTGACCGTGAGCAATATGAAGTAACGAACCCTAGAGTAATGGGATATCGTGAAAAGCAGAAAAGCGCAACTGCTCGCCTTGCAAAATATCTAGATGCAGATGATCTAACGGCTGTAAAAGCACTTATTGAAGAATTAGAAATAGCCTGTCCAGAATCTGGATCAAAAAACTGGACAGATGTACGCCAATTTAATCTCATGTTTGGAACAAAGCTAGGCGCCTCTGCAGAGACGGCGACAGACCTTTATTTGCGTCCAGAAACTGCGCAAGGAATATTTGTAAATTTCTTGAACGTTCAGAAAACCGGAAGGATGAAAATACCTTTTGGGATCGCACAGACCGGAAAAGCATTTAGAAATGAGATTGTAGCACGCCAGTTTATATTCCGCATGCGAGAATTTGAGCAAATGGAGATGCAATTTTTTGTGCGACCAGGAGAAGAAATGAAGTGGTATGAACATTGGAAAGAAACGCGATTAAAGTGGCATAAATCTTTAGGGTTAGGGGATGAGAATTATCGTTTTCACGATCATGAGAAATTAGCACACTACGCAAATGCAGCAGCAGATATTGAGTTTAATTTCCCGTTTGGCTTTAAAGAATTAGAAGGGATTCATTCTCGTACAGATTTTGATCTTAAAGCGCACGAGGAATTTTCAGGAAAGAAACTACAGTTTTTTGACCCAGAACTTAATGAAAGCTATACGCCTTATGTAGTAGAAACCTCCATAGGTTTGGATCGTATGTTTTTGGCTGTATTTTCAACCGCCCTGCAAGAAGAAGAACTTGAGAATGGCACGTCTAGAACGGTCTTAAAATTACCAGCAGTACTGGCTCCTGTTAAGGCAGCAGTATTGCCATTAGTAAAAAAAGATGGTCTTCCAGAAATTGCGCAACAAATTATCGATGATCTTAAATTTGACTACAACGTGATTTATGATGAGAAGGACGCTGTAGGTCGTCGCTACCGCCGCCAAGATGCAGCGGGTACACCTCTTTGTATTACGGTTGACCACGATACTAAGGAAGACGGCAAGGTTACCGTAAGAGATAGAGATACAATGGAACAAGAGCGAGTAAATATTAAAGACTTATCTTCACTTATTGAAAGCAAGGTTGGTTTTAAGCAGTGGATCTCTTAAACAACTTAATTTCAGCACTTAAATACCACATATTATCATTCGTTTTTTGTTAAACAGTTATTAAATTTAGTATTTTTGGGAACCGTTTTAAAATAGATTAAAATAAATTATATGAAAAGAATTAGTTCAATCTTGACTGCTGTTTGTTTATTGTTAGGTTTTATTGCAAAAGCACAAGATGAAGCAAAAGCATCACAAATAGGTAGACTTTCACATTCTACGTTTGTGCCTAGTATTGCAAGTCAAATAAAAAATGGTACTGCTAAATACGCAGATAATAAGACTCACATAGGTAGACCCAAAGGTATAAGTACTCCTATTGTAGTTCCAGGTAAAGGATCTAAAGGAATAGATCCGTTAATTAATAAGCAGAGGAGTTTTGGGCAAAGCTTTAACACCAAATCTCCAGAAGTTGTTTTTACGGCTGATATTTCATCCTCAACTCCATCAGATCCTACTGGTGCTGCTGGTCCAAACCACTATGTCGCTGCGTGGAATGTAGGATTTAGAATTTATAACAAGGATGGTAGTCCGGCAACTCCAGAGATGGGACTTAATACTTTATTTCCCGGAAACTCTACAGGTGATCCAATAGTATTTTTTGATGCAAATGTAGATAATGGTGCAGGCAAAGCTAGAGGGCGATATGTAATAACAGAATTTAGAAATTCTGGAGCACCTGGAGGTAATGGTTTTGATGTAGCAATATCTGCAGGTCCAGACCCAGTAAATGACCCTTGGTATATTTATGAAGCACAATTTAATGCGGGAGTATTTCCTGATTATACTAAATTTTCGGTTTGGGGAGATTCATATATAGTAACGGCTAATATCAGTTCTACAACAGAACAGATATTTGCACTTGAGCGTAATCCTATGTTAAATGACGAAGCAGCTCAGTTTTTAACATTTGGTTTGCCAGGAATTCAAACAGGTGGTTTTTATAGTCCACAGGGATTTCACACAACAGGAGACGAGACAGTTCCAGCAGGAACACCCGCTCCTATAATCTATCAACAAGATGATGCATGGACTGGTGTAGATAACGACCATTTGAAAATTTGGGAAGCTACCATTGACTGGGAAACACCAGCAAACAGTTCTATAGCCCTTTCTCAAGAAATTCAAGTTGCAGATTTTGTTGGAGTTTTCGATGGAGGTAGCTTTTCTAACATACCACAACCAGGTGGTCCAGATGTTGATGCGTTGCAAGCTACCATGATGAACCAAGTACAGTACAGACGTTTTCCTACTTATAATTCGGTAGTTCTTAACTTTGTAGTGAATGTTGCAGATCCTGATGAAAAAGCAGGGATGAGATGGTATGAATTACGTCAAACAACAGACGGAGAAGATTGGACAATCTATCAAGAAGGAACCTATGTTGTTCCAGGAAAGCGTAGTGCTTATCAAGGAAGTGTTGTGATGGATTCTCAAGGAAATATTGCAATGGGTTACATATCTTCCTCTTCAGAAGATGGAATAAAAATGCATTATACAGGTCGATTTGATGGTGATCCATTAGGGGTTATGACTGTGGCTGAACAAGATTTGTTCGTCAGTACTGCTGCTAGTCCAACTGATAGATTAGCTGATTACACACAAATAACCCTAGATCCCATAGACGATTCTTTTTGGTATATATCAGAACAATTTGCACCTACTCGTCGAGATATAGTTGGAAATTTTAATTTAGATCCAGCTGTAGCAAATGATCTTAGCCCTTTTGCAATTATAAGTCCGGCAGGAGATGGTGTTTATACAAATGCGGAAGTAATAACTTTTACCATTAAAAATTTTGGAAACAATACAATTACAAACCCTACCGTTCAATACACTATTAATGGAAGTGCACCAGTAGTAGAGACTTTTACAGGAACAATAGATCCCTTTATGACTGCAGAGTTTACTTTTAGTCAAAGTGCAGACTTATCAACTCCCGATACTACCTATACGATTGCAATCTCTACGAACCTTGCTAATGATAGTAATGTTGATAATGATGAACTTGTTTGTGTAGTAACTAATACTTTTGGTCAAGCTTGTCAGCCTTCTGGAAATTGTCAAACTGATAATGATGGTGTTATTCTAATCACATTAGCAGACCAAACCAATCTGGCTCCAGCTTGTAATGATAATGGTTTTGAAAATGCAACTGATACGGTTTTTACTTTTACTGATAGAGGAAGCTTGTCCGGAACACTACAATTAGGTTTTAATGATTCTGCATTTGCAATATGGATAGATATTAATGATGATCTGACTTTCACTAGTGACGAGTTAGTTGCAGCTAATGATGTGCCCAATGGTAATACAGATTTTGAATTTATGCTAGATATTACTGGACTGGATGAGACGCAATTGTTAGCAGGACCACATAGAATGAGAATTAGAGGAGAAGATAAAGATCAAGGAGGTGATGTTCAGAATCCTTGCGATGATTTGTCATTTGGTCGTACTACTGATTACACTGCAGTCTTTGAGGCTGATGTTCTAGGTATAGAAAGTAACGTTTTCGAGGAGACATCACTATCAATTACTAGCAATGATAATAATCATTTCAAAGTGCTTTTTAAGACAGATTTTGATGGAAGAGTATCTGTATCTGTTTACAATTTAGCAGGTCAACGACTTGCTCAGAATAATTTAAAAAGTGTAAATAATTTATATGACTATGATCTAGATATGTCTTATGTAGCGTCTGGAGTTTATATAGTTAAAATATCTGATATAGACGGAGGTTCAAGTATGGTAGAAAAAATTATTGTAGAATAAGAAATATCACACATATGAAAAGCCCGTTATCACATTTTTGATAACGGGCTTTTTTAATATGCTCAATCAATCGCGTTTTACTTTCTCGCGACCATTTCTGTTATAGCTACAGGTGATGCTTTATCACAACGTTGCATCCTACGTTGTGGAGTATATTTAACCCATACTTTTTTACCTCCTACTAAAAAATCTGTGTTCATATCCATAGCTTCAATGAAGTCACCACTTTTTAGCTGTATGGTCCACTCACAATCTCCCTCAGCCTTAGATTGTACAATGATGCCAGATGTATAACCTGTTGTGTCAAAATTTGTAGATGTGTCCACAGCTGTTGATTTTAAGTTTTCTTCTGAGGCAGCCTTTTGTCCACAACAAGAGAGGGCAATGGCAGCTACTAGTGAAAGACCTGTAAGATATGTTTTCATATTCATAGTTAGTTGTTTTTATAGGTTTAAAGATCGAATTTTTTTTTAGAAGAATGCTTTAATTTGCACATTTCCTGTATGAACAGTTTTAGCAGACTCGCTGGACCTGCCAAAATAAGATACATTTAAATCGAGAAATTTTGTGATTCTCTTTTGTGCTATGAGATTCCAAGTGAGATTTGTACCTGGTTGTAAACCTTCTAAAATTTGATAGGCAACAGGACTAAATGCACTTCCGTCAAAGTCATTATTAATGTATTTCATCTCTCCGCTTAAAGATATTTTTTCAAAATCTGCTAGCGCAAACGCGACACCAAAGTTATTTTGAGATAGGGATTCCATTTCTTGAATAGTGTTCTTTTTTTGTTGTAATTGATAGAACAAAGAAATACGTGACTGCTTTCCAAACAAATAGGAAACAGTTGGATTCCAGCTTGAAGTCTCAAGATTAAAGTTGCGTTGCCCAAAATTCTCAGATGTACTTTGATTAGTGCCCCACTCATTTTTCATATTAAAAAGCCAACTTTCTTTTACTTTGTGTAAAAAATTCAATTGATGACTTTCTATGTCACTCTCTTGCAATCCAGTAGACAACAAATTTTTTGCGTTGCTCGAAAGGAACGTGTAAGAGGTAGTATAACGCTGCTTACCACGATTTAAGAAAAGTGTATTTCTAAAGCTAATGTTTGCCCCTATTTCATTCTCATCCTCATTAAATGGGTTAAGACTAAAATCATTGGTAGACCGCAACACCCGTCTGTCTAAGATATAACTCGTCTGATTGTAAAATCGAGCAAGCCATTTTCTAATACCATTTTTTCCTGACCATTGTGTGGCATTTAGCGTGAGTTGCTGGCTAAATTTATTTTGGTGCGTACGTACAAAAACTTGATTAGGTAACAACACCCGTAAATAGTCTGCCTGATCTTGGAATTGCGCTACCTCAAATTCTTCAAGCTGTTGCACATCATCATTATTATAATCAATCCACGTAAATGTTCCCTGCCCTTCATCTACCTGTACGTAGGTAAATTCCTGTTGGGGTTGGGTTCCGCTATTGGTTTCGAAAACTGAATTTGTTCGTACCAAACCATTTACAAACTGTTGATCGTATAACAGCCTTGAATTTAGGGAGTTTTCATCCTTGCGATCATCCATATATTGTAAAGTTCGGTAATTTGTAAAGAGAGACAGATTTGTTTTTTCGTTCTTTATAAGTTGGGATTTTAAGTAATAGGTATGAGAATTGTTTACAGTAACAATCTTATTTATTCGTAGACTATCGCTTTCGCGAAAGCGGTATCCCACCTCCACAAAAACTTTCGTACTATCCCCTATACCCGTAAAAGCGCCATATTCATAAAAGCGTTGACTATCGGGTGTAATGGAATCATTCATCTTGGATATTCTCACATTATCTTCAAGTTGATAGTGCGCCCCGATCCATTTTTTATTCAGATCATATATTCCCCAAGTATTGACCCGACTAAATCCAGTCTCTAGTAAAATTTCATTAGTGGTCAATGTACTCCCCGTAAAAGATGTTTTCAAATGACCTACATTCCACCGACCCTGGAGATTATGTTTTAAACCATTATAATAGTTTAAGAAATGTAAGTTCTCAAAAGAGTAATTAATCCTCATATTTTCATAGGAATTATAGGTAAGACCTACTGTTGTAAAATTTTGAGTACCTAATAATTGACCATTTGCATTTGCTAAAGAGTTCTGCAGATTCCAATCCCGGTTAAATTCAACATTGTAGAGACCTTCAATATTTATAAAATTCTCTTGTATATAATCCCATTTCCCGAATACGTTAATTGACTGTGTACTATCTTTTTCTAGCAATTGATGATTTAACTCCACATGAGTAGCAAACCCATCGTTGTTTTGATCATCGATATCTGAAAATGTATTTAAGTCATTTTTACTTCCCGCACCTTCAAAACGTATAGTTGTTTTAGGGGATGGAGTAAAGCTGCCATTCACAACAGCAATTTGTAACAAAGTGGGTGCAAATAGTTGTATTTGTGGAGCAAAAGAGCCTTGAGAAACGCCATTTATGGGAGCTACATATTCAAAGGTACGTTGTAGCGTATTTGTTGTACTTATAATATAATCGCCTTGATTTTCACCTACGTTTGTAAAGCGCACTTGAAAAAGATCCTCTTCTGGATCTGAACTAAACTCAAAGGCTTCCCTGCCGTTTACAAAAATTTTCCTGTACAGGATTTTATTTTCATCAAAGGTGTCTGCCACCGCACTGGGAGCAATCATCTGTTCCATAGTATCTCCAGCGCTTTGAAGAATTGTAACCTGCTCTGGTGTGAGACTCTGTTGAAGAGGTTGATTTTTTGCGTCGCTTTCTGAATATACATTTGCTGCGATTTTGAGTTTATCATTTTGTTGAAAGCTACCGCCACCGTAAGCGAGAAAGCGTGTGTAGCGTCTTTCTGAATATTGATACTCTACATTAATCCGCATTTCACTATTTATAGGATATGTAGGATTAAAGCGTATTTCTCCCGCATTATAATCAATCACATAATCCTCAGACTCACCACGGGTAAGAGGTATGCCATTTACATAGACAGTCTCACTTCCTGAGATAATCAAAACAAAGAGCTCACCATTAGGACCTGTAAGTTTATAGGGGCCTTGATTACCCTCCTGACCTGTAAATGTACTTTGTGTAAATACCCCACGAACAAGTGCTCCAGAAGTAAACAAATCAGTTTTTTTATTTTCAGTATGGTTTATTGTGCCACCTAGTGATAACCCTTGTATCTTTTTTGTAAACTGTCCAAAGTAAGATTCATTATTTTGGAGATTGATATCTCCAGCACGTATATTCCAGTCATCAGAAAATAATTCAATAAATACTTGGTCAAACTCATCAAGATTTTGGGAATAGCCTCCTTGCTGGCTGGGAATGTTAGCATCCTGAATGGACGCCCTCAAAGTAACGCTCTCGCTCAGTTTTCCACTTATTTGTAAATCGAGTTCTGAGTTAAGGGTGCTATTTTGATTATTTCCAGAGGTGACTCCTCTTAAAATACTTCCGCTCACATTCAACCCAGAAAAAGGAGCTATAGTACTTCTTTTGTCTTCTGTATTTAGACTTACTACCTTATCAAGTAAGCCAGTACTTTTTACAATTACTTTTGGGTCAAAAGCACGATAGGTTTGGGTCAAAAAATCAGGATAGACACGATAGGATATGACTAGCGAATCTGGAAGATTTTCTTTTTTCGCTTTAAGCGAAAATATGCTTCGTGGATAATCAATCGTGTATAGAGAAGTATCCAATTCTTTTCCATTAATGGTAAGCACTTCGAATTGAAATGGATTGATGGATACAGAGTCTAACAGGATAGTGTCACGCACAGCTATCTTTTTACTGCGAACCTCTTGAGAGAGCATCGTGCCGCTACATAAAATAAAAAATAAGAGGTAACCTAGGCGCATCAATTGTAAAACTCGCTTATAAGGTAAATAGTACACGTTATCAAAGGTAAACTTTCTGCTTTTTTTATGTGTATCGCCACAGCAGTATTTATAACTTAGCACTTCAATGTAGAATGTATGAAGATTGTATCTTATAATGTGAACGGTATACGTGCAGCATTACGTAAAGATTTTGCAAAGTGGTTGCAGCAAGCAAACCCAGATGTGGTGCTTTTGCAGGAAACCAAAGCTACTCCAGATCAGGTAGATGTGTCAGTTTTTGAAAACTTAGGGTATGAGCACTATTGGTTTAGTGCTCAGAAAAAGGATATAGTGGGGTGGCCATTCTAACTAAAAAAACTCCTAAAGGTGTTGATTATGGTACGGGTATACCGTCCATGGATTTTGAAGGAAGAAATATACGTGTAGATTTTGATGAGGTGTCTGTGATGAGCTTATACTTGCCATCTGGAACTAATATCGCAAGGTTGGAGCATAAACTAGAGTATATGGACTTGTTTCAAGATTATGTGAATGAGCTCAAGCAAGATAAACCTAATTTAGTTATTGGAGGCGATTATAATATATGCCACGAAGCTATAGATATTCATGACCCGGTCCGTAATAAAAATACCAGCGGTTTCTTGCCGGTAGAACGAGAGTGGATAGGTAATTTTATGGACAGTGGATTTACAGATTCTTTTCGCCACCTCAATAAAGAGCCAGACAATTATACTTGGTGGAGTTATCGTGCAAATTCACGTGCAAATAATAAAGGATGGCGTATAGATTACAATATGGTGAGTGAACCTTTAAAAGAAAACATAAGCCGCGCCGTTATTTTAAACAATGCGATGCACAGTGACCACTGTCCGCACATGGTTGAATTAAATTTTCCAAATATATAAAAATGAAAAACCTACTAATTTTAATGACAGCAGGGGTTTTGATCACTTCTTGTGTATCCCCAAAAAAATATCAAGATCTAGAAGCACAATTCAATAGGCTTCGAGGAGACAATCGTAGTCTTACAGATGATTTAGAAAATGCAAACCGCGAACTAGAGAAAGTAAATAATGCATATGATAAAGTTGCAGAAGATCTTCGTGAGTCGAGAAATAAGATGGAAGAGCTAGAACGTGATTACGCTTCTGCAAAAGCGCAATTAGATCAACTACAAGCTAGCTATGAGGCACTAGCTTCCAATAGTAGCGCAACTATTGCGGATAACACTAGAAAGAATCGCGAACTTCTGACACAACTAGAAGCAAAGCAAAATGATCTCTCTGCCAAAACAAATGCACTAGAAGCGGAACGTAAAAGGTTAGAACAATTACAAAGAGACCTAGCAGACCGATCTGCACGTGTAGACGAGCTGGAAGGAGTAATTGCGGCAAAAGATGCAAAAATGCGCAACTTAAAAGAGTCCATTTCAAAAGCATTGACAGATTTTGAAGGAAAAGGACTTACGGTGGAGCAGCGTGATGGTAAAGTATACGTTTCCCTTGAAAATAAATTATTATTCGATTCTGGAAGTTGGACGGTTGGCACTAATGGAACTAAAGCAGTAAAACAATTAGGAAGTGTCTTAGCACAAAATCCTGAGATTGCGGTGCTTATCGAAGGCCACACAGATGATGTTCCCTATGGTGGTAGTGGGAATTTAGTTGGTAACTGGGATCTTTCTGCCAAACGAGCAACAGCCATCGTAAATATCTTACGTATGAATAGTAATATTGACCCTAAAAACTTGACAGCAGCTGGACGAGGTGAATATGCTCCCGTCGCTCCTAATGATACCGCAGAAAATAAAGCCAAAAATAGAAGAATAGAGGTGATACTTACCCCTAAACTTGATGAGGTCACTGCCTTACTCAATGATATTGATTAAAGCAACAAAGGCTTCAAGTAAGTTTAAAATATAGTTATGAAATATACACACCTACCAAATACAGACATCAAAGTTTCCAAAATTTGCTTGGGTTCTATGACTTGGGGACGGCAGAACACAGAAGAGGAGGGTCACGCACAGATGGACTATGCGATAGATCAAGGTGTCAATTTTATAGATACGGCAGAGATGTACAGCGTTCCTTTTCAAGAGAAAACCTACGGGGAGACAGAACGAATTATTGGTACTTGGCTAAAGAAGAATAATAATCGGGATCAAATTGTGTTAACTTCAAAAGTAACAGGACCTAGTCCTACTTTTAAGCCTATAAGGGATAATTTAGGATTCTCAAAGAAAGCAGTTGACGAGGCTTTGCACGGTAGTCTCAAAAGATTACAAACTGATTACATTGATTTGTATCAGCTCCATTGGCCAGAACGTAACACAAACTTTTTTGGTCAACGTGGCTATGATCATAATCCTGATGAGCGATGGAAAGATAATGTAGCTCAGATTTTAGAAACATTAGAGGACTATATAAAGGAAGGTAAAGTGAGACATATTGGACTCTCTAATGAATCACCATTCGGCGTGATGCGTTTTATGGAAGAAGCTCGCAAGGGAGCGCCAAAGATGATTACCGTTCAAAACCCTTACAGTTTACTCAATAGAAAAGATGAAGTAGGGCTTACGGAGGTATTACATCGAGAGAATGTAGGTCATTTGCCGTATTCTCCACTAGGGTTTGGCCAACTTACAGGTAAATATTTAGAAGGAACGCCTAAAAATAGTCGTGTAGATTTATTTCCAAACTACAATCGTTATCACAATGACAACTCATTTGAAGCAACAAGACGCTATCTAGAAATTGCAAAAAAATACAATCTAAGTCTTACACAAATGGCACTAGCATTTGTGACAGATAGATCTTTTGTTACATCTAATATTATCGGTGCTACCAGTCTCAAACAATTAGAAGAAAATATCGGAAGCGCAGAAATAACTTTGTCGAAAGAAATTTTAAAGAAAATTGATGGAGTACACGAAGCTATTCCTAATCCAGCACCTTAATTCTTAAGTAGTAGAAGCAAAATGATAGAAAAAAAGACCAGTTCATATTAAATTATGAGCTGGTCTTTTATATGTTACGCTTTCGCGAAAGCGTATAGTTTAAAATTTATCCTTAACTCACAAAAGCACTAAACCCAGTAATGGCTCTACCAACAATGAGGGTATTAATTTCTTTGGTTCCTTCGTAGGAATATATAGCTTCTGCATCTGCCACAAATCTTGCGACGTTGTGTTCTAATAGTATTCCGTTGCCGCCCATTACTTCGCGAGCACGACTTACGACATCGCGCGTGCGCATGGAGCAAAATACCTTTGCAAGTGAAGCATGCTCATCAGTAAGTAATTCTTGATCTTGTAGTTGAGACAGTCGGAAACAAAGTGTTTGCATGGCAGTAAGGTTAGATAACATCTCCACAAGGTGATTTTGTATCAGTTGAAAAGATGCAATAGGCCTTCCAAACTGCTCTCGTTTTGTGGTATAAGCAAGCGCATTTTCATAAGCACCCCTTGCGCAGCCTACCGCCTGCCAAGCGACAGCAGCACGCGTCATTTTTAAAACCGATGCAGTGTCTTTAAATGAATTTGCATTTTGCAATCGATTAGCTTCTGTAATTCGGCAATTATCTAGGGTGATGAGCCCGTTTTGAACTGTTCTTAGGGCCATTTTATCTTCCATTTTTTCAACAGAGAATCCTTTGGCTCCTTTTTCTACTAAAAATCCTTTTACTTGATCGCTATCTACATCGCGAGCCCAGATAATAATCACATCTGCAAAGGTGGCATTACCTATCCATTTCTTTTGTCCATTTAAAACCCATTCGTCCCCTTCCATTTTGCAAGTCGTGCCTAAACCTCCAGCAGCTCCAGAACCCACATCTGGCTCTGTCAGTCCGAAGGCACCTATTTTTTCCATGCGTTGCATTTGCGGCAACCAATGTTGTTTTTGTTCTTCACTCCCACACAGGTATATGGAGCCCATCGCTAGTCCACTATGTACTCCAAAGAACGTTGATAGCGATACATCCACACGGGCAAGTTCCATGGCAATGATTCCCTCTGTGAGAAAGGTTTCTCCAGCACAGCCATAGCCGTGATACGCCAGTCCTGCAATATTGAGTTCTGCAAACTTCGGAATGACATGATGGGGAAACTCTGCCCTATTCCAAAAGTCATTTGCGATAGGTTCAATCTCTTTTTCCATAAAAGCTCGTACCTTAAGTTGTAGCGCTCTTTGTTCTGGAGTGAGTTGTAAGGCGAGATCATAAAAGTCACCATCTACAGCTGGAATTTGTTTCTTGCCTTTTTTGCTTTGACTCTTAAGCATTTTCATGAGTCCTTTAAGCTGGCGATCATCTAGATTTCCTACAGCGGTCATCACTTCAGAGAGATCCACTTTTTCAGATAGTTTTGAGATCGCAGCGAGATCTACCTCTTTAAGTATAGAAATGGTTTGCTTTATTTTTGAGAACATAAGTATCCGTTTTTACTTTAACTAAAGATACTGCTCTCTTCATAGGTACTCATTAAAGAAACGTTAATTGCTTGAGATCAATTTTATAGACGTTTTATAGATGTATCCACTTAGGGAGTCATGAGTTAAGACCCGAAGCCAATTTGAAGATTTTTCAACAACTTGCACAGAGTCGTTCCTTTTAAGCTGTGTTATTTTAATGCCTTTTGAATTAGGTTGAAGTCTTAAGTTTGCTATGTTTTTAATAATTCCTGAGCTGTACTTTAGAGAATCATTTATTCTGGGTATCTGTTGGTTCTTTACATATGGATATGGATTCACAGCGCCGCTGCGATTATAAATACCAAAGTGAAGGTGGGGAGGTGTGGTTCTTGCATTTCCAGTATTACCCACTAATCCTAAAGTATCACCTACCTTAACACGTTGTCCAGACGTTGCAATAATGCTATCGAGATGTGCATAATATAGGGATTGACCAAAAAAGCCATCCCTCAACCATACTTGTTTACCACCTAATCCTCTCTCCCCTGTTGAGGTTACAATTCCATTTGTGCTTGCAACTACAGGTGTACCGCGTGATGCAAAAATATCAATACCCTTGTGTGAGCGTTTCCCTCCTCCACGAGTGTCTCCCCAAAAACTTTGTACGGCTTTATTTCCCTTGTCACTAACCGGAAATTCATATTGAGGTTGAGTATATATTTTAAGAGAAAAAGTAGTGGTGGCTTCTAATTCCGGTTGTAGGAGTAAAACATAGTTTGCCGTTTTCTTTACTTCAAATTTTAGAGCTTTCTCGTCTCTTTGACTTGATTTTAGTATTTGATGGTCAATAAGACTGTCGTTTTTCCACTCTAACAAATCAAGAAAAACATGGTTACTGTCCACTTTTGTTGAGACTTCTGCAAATAGAATTTCTCCTTGTGATAATTTGAAAGAATAGGATGATGGTTGCAAATATTCTTCAGAAAATCGTCCAACTGTGGTGTGAGGCAGCTCTAATTTAATTTCTTTTAAAACATATTTCAAAGTGTCTTTATACGCTTTCGCGAAAGCGTTATTCCAAGCCATATATAAACTGTCTTTCTCATCAAAAGACCTTGCATACACCTCCCTAGCTGTAGGCTGTGTGATGATATCTGTCGCTTGTTGAACTTGATTGCAACTCAAAATAGCCAACAGGGCTATAAAAAAAATTATGATTTGTTTTTGCATAAATTTTCATATGCAGAAAGGATGCCAAAGTATAGGAACGAATATTACAAAGATTTCTTTACGAAGATGATCTTCTTACCCAAAAAGGTGTCGAACTACATCGTGTACTTTTGCCACTTTGATCACTGTGATATGATAATTAGTATCTGGAATTTTACAATATTTTGAAATTACAATACTACTAAAGCCTAGTTTCTCTGCCTCAACAATGCGTTGCTCTACTCTATTTACCGGTCGTACTTCTCCTGCAAGGCCTATTTCGGCAGCAAAGCACATCGACTTATCTACGGGTATATCTACATTGCTTGAAAGTACGGCAGCCACCACAGCCAGATCTATGGCAGGATCGTCTACAGAAATCCCTCCAGTCACATTAAGAAAAACATCTTTTGCGCCTAGTTTAAAACCGGCTCTTTTTTCAAGAACGGCGAGTAGCATGTTAAGACGTTTTACATTATAACCTGTGGAGCTGCGCTGTGGAGTTCCATAAACGGCGCTACTTACGAGCGCTTGTATTTCTATCATTAAAGGACGCATACCTTCCATGGTGGTGGCTATGGCGGTCCCGCTAAGTTCTTCATCATTTTTTGAAATAAGAATCTCGCTTGGATTACTTACTTCACGTAAACCGCTTCCTTGCATTTCATAGATTCCTAATTCGTTCGTGCTTCCAAATCTATTTTTATGCGCTCTTAAAATACGGTAGACGTGATTACGATCTCCCTCAAATTGAAGTACTGTGTCCACCATGTGTTCTAAAATTTTTGGGCCAGCAATGTTTCCATCTTTAGTAATATGTCCTATGAGTATCACAGGTGTCGCAGTCTCTTTTGCAAAGCGTATAAGCTCAGAGGTGGTTTCTCGTATTTGAGAGATACTTCCAGCTGTACTTTCAATATGATCAGAGTGCAGTGTTTGAATAGAATCTATAATAACAATATCAGGTTGAATCTCTTCCACATGCCGAAAGATATTTTGCGTCTTGGTTTCGGTAAGAATATAGCACTGATCGCTATTTGGATTAATACGCTCTGCACGCATTTTAATTTGCTGTTGGCTCTCTTCTCCAGATACATACAAGGTTTTATATGGAAGTGCGAGTGAGATTTGTAATAATAATGTGCTCTTTCCGATGCCCGGTTCCCCTCCCAGTAAGGTTAGAGATCCAGGTACTAAACCGCCGCCTAGCACTCTGTTTAATTCACCATTTTTCGTGTTCATACGAGCTTCTGAAGTCGTAGAAATATCGGCGATTTTGAGAGGTTTACTGGTGCGGGTAATTCCTGATACTTTTGTAGTGTCGGACTTCCAGTCTTTTTTATCGGCTTTTTGAACAACCTCTTCTACAATGGTGTTCCATTGTTTGCAGGCATTACATTGCCCTTGCCATTTTGCATGTTGCGTACCGCAATTTTGACAGAAGAAGGTAGTTTTTGTTTTGGCCATTTTAAAAACGTTTTTAAGCAAAATTACCTAATTGCAAAAAGGAATAAATTGCTTTTTTCTCATTTTTTTAATTAATAGAAAACCGCTCTTAATTGTTTTACGTATATATTTGCAATTACAATTTATTGACATACTGTAGGGGGTACGTTGGTAAACAACGAAAGGGCTTTTAAAAGCCCTTTTTTTTGTTTGTGGTTTTGCTTTCATTGAAAAATGTTTTTGGGTTGTTATCGTCCAGTTCTACCTTGAAAGTATAATTTTCAATTCCTTCATTACTTACACTTAACATGATTCTATCCGTTAATACTGTACCAAAACTTGTGGTTAAGTCTTTGGTATTGCTATTTTTCTGCTTATAGTGTTTTGTTATGGTTTTTTTCATTGTAGCCAATACATTCTCAGGTGCATTCTTTCTAGAGAAATAGGTGACATTAGGAGGTGATGTCGCCTCGACATATTGATTATCAATTAAATTGTCATCTATCTGGCAATTGGTCAAAAACAAGGGTATTCCAAAAAGCAGAATTCTGATTTTCAATTGACTTTGAAGGTTTATTCGCATTGTACTTTTAAATTTAATAGTTTTTGTTTGATGTTTTTGAATTATAAACCAAAACTAGAAATTATATAAAGTAACTACTACATATTACTTGGTTTAATTTTTTTTAGCGAAAGCGAATTGATATTTTGAAAATTTCTATTTAATCCTAGTAGCCAAAATCTGCTTTTATCTTATCAGATTTTTCTAGCATCAAGTCTTTTGTGATGTAAGATACTTCCTCTAGTAAAAATGCATTCTGATAGGCTCTCATTGCTTTTTTAGGCTCTCCTAGCATTTCTAAGGATAAGGCTATATAGTAATTACCAAGCATTGTATCTGGATATTGTTTTCTAGCTAATTTACCGAGTTCTTCAAGGGCTTCCCAATCTTCTTTGTTTTCTAAGGCGGTTGAGATGGCAATAAAGTCGTTAACTCGTATGGGGTCTTCTATACCAAATAGCGTTTTTATAGTTTCGTATTTTTCAATTAAATACTCATAAGGCGCATCGCTTTTAAGAATAACGTCGTTATAATCTTTTTTACTAATAGGTCTATAAATGGAAAACATCTTTTCTAAGGCTTTTGGGATAGCCCTTCCTACAAGTGAATAATGCGTAGCTCCTTGAAAATTGTCAAAATCGTATTGTAAATTTTCATTAGTTGTTTGCTTTATTTGGCCATTAAGCGCTATAATAGGGTCTCTAAGGACACCAATGTCATCTGTGCCAGTTGCTAGATAGTAGAAGAGTTTTTGCTCTATGGCAGAAAGTCTTGCAGTAATGCGCTGTTCCATCTTTCCTGATAAATCAGGACTTAATGAGATGTATCCTTGAAAAAGGACAGGGTCTTTCATAAGATAAAAGTTCATAAAATTTGCGGTTAAATCATGGCCTACAGCTACTCTAAAATTTGTAGTTCGATAATTTTCGTCCAGAAAAGGCATTAATTCCATCCCAATAAATTCGAAAAAGGCAGCACCTGTATCTTCTGGAAAGAAATTTATGTCGTCATAATAGGTGTCACTCTCTCTAGACCTATCTTGATCAATACCTACCACAATTACTTGGGGCATTTCTTCCCAATAACTATAGTAATCAACATTACCTGCTACGGGTTCAAAAAGGTAATCACCATCGAATACAATGATGACTGGATATGATTTTTCAAGACTGTCATCATAATTACGTGGCAGTTGAATTTTGAGTTGACGTGTACTTCCAAGTTTTTCGGACTGTAATTCTTTATAATCAATTTGAGAAAGGACAGGAAGGCATGTACATATGAATATTAGAATTAAAAGGTAATTCTTCATAATGTTTTTATTTAAAATTTAGGGAGTGAAAATACTAAAAATATCAGTCTTTCTTATAAAATAGTAGTATCAACGCACACATACCCCCTACTATAATATTAAATATAGTTTGCGTACCCCATAATAACCATCCAAAAGTGGCTCCTTCTTCATAACCAAAAAAAGAAAAAATTGCCGCCATTGCTATCGGATACAGGCCAGTTCCACCATTTGTAGCACTCATAGAAAACCCACCTACTACAAATGCTGCGAGTATAACTCCAAATGGCGCTTGAGATGTTCCCTCTACCGCAAATGTCATTATCCAAAACATTGCTATGTACATGATCCAGATAAAAAAGCTGTGAAAAATAAAAGCTGCATTATTTTTCATGTGCAAAATACTTCGAATGCCATCAAGTAATCCCAAACCAAAATTCCTTATTTTTAGAATGAATGGATTTGAAGATTTTTTAAGAAGTCGTAAGCTCAATAGACCAACTGAAATACCTCCTATTAAAACTACTATCAAACCTATAGGATTTGCGTGTTGCTTAAAATATTCGATTAATACTGTAGATTGTAATACGACGGCAGTGCTCATTATTAATATTAGTAAAAGTAAGTCTGCGATACGGCCTGCTACAATAGTTCCGAAGGCTTTTTCAAACGGAATGTTGTCTGTTTTTTTAATGGATAAAGCCCTTAAAACTTCACCAGATCTAATTACGAAGGTATTTGCAAAATAGCCTATCATGATAGCCATGAAACTAGATAGTAATTTTGGCTTATATGCTAAGGGTTCAAGTAGTAGTTTCCAGCGTAGCGCTCTCGAAAAATGGCTCAATATCCCAAAAAGAATGGATAGCACAATCCAGATAGGATTCACTGTTTTAATGGCTTCCCACATGGCATCTCGCTCTAATGAAGACATTTTAGAAAGCTGATACCAAACTAAAAAAACTCCCACGAGTGGGAGTAAGATCTTTATAATGGTATTTAAAATTTTTTTAGAAGCCAATGGTTAGTTAAGTAAATTTGTTTCTTCATTAGGAAAACATAAAGTGGGCTTAAATTTTTTAGCCTCCTCTACTTCCATAAAAGCATAAACAATTAGGATAAGAATATCTCCCTTTGCAACTTTCCGAGCAGCTGCTCCATTCAGGGTGATTTCTCCACTCTTTCTAGGCCCCGGAATTGCATACGTTTCCAGTCGTTCCCCATTGGTGACATTTACGATTTGAACGCGTTCACCTTCAATAACATTTGCGGCATCCATAAGATCTTCATCTATGGTGATGCTTCCAATATAATGGAGTTCTGCGCCAGTGACTGTAACGCGATGTATTTTTGATTTTACAACATTTACTAACATAGTGTGCAAAGGTATGAAATTGGTCTAATTTAAGGCGATGTTATCTATAAGTCTCACTTCTCCGGCATAGACAGCTAAAAAAGCTCTGTATTTTTGATGCGTACGCTTTCGTGAAAGCGGTTTTAAATTCTTCGTATTTGCTATCTCAAAATATTCTAAGTCAAGATCTTCCTGTTCTGCAAACTGAGCAGCAACATAATTTTGCAGAGAACGAGCAGAGTCTTTACTAAATCGCTCTCTAACCTCTACTAAAGTTTGATAGATAAAAGGAGCTACTTCAAGTTGGCGTTTTGTTAATCGAACATTACGGCTACTCATAGCCAGACCATTTTCTTGCCTGTGTATTGGACAGCCTATGATCTGTATGTCCAAATTTTCTTTTTCTACCAGTTTTTTGACGATAGCTAGCTGTTGAAAATCTTTTTCTCCAAAATAAGCTTTATTAGGAAGTACTTGTCTGAAAAGTTTGTTTAGAACCGTTCCGACACCATCAAAATGTCCTGGTCTATGCGCTCCTTCCATGACTTTCTCTAAGGATCCAAAATTATAATTCTTAGAAATGATATGTTCTCCATAAACTTCAGCAGGAGAAGGGGCGTATATGATAATTTTATTAAAAAATGGACTTAAGAATTTTACATCCTCCTTTAGGGTACGTGGGTAGCTATCAAGGTCTGCAGTATTATTAAATTGCGTGGGATTCACAAATATGCTCACAATTACTAAGGCACAATCTTTGATGGCAGTCTTAATAAGAGATGCATGGCCGTCATGTAATGCACCCATTGTGGGTACAAAACCAATAATTTCTCCTGATGATTTTGCTTTTTGGACAATATTTTCAATGGTATGATGGGTGGTGATAACGTGCACTTTACTTAAAAGTTTAATGGGTTGCAAACTTACTAATATTACTGCTAAGTGCGCAAAAATTCGTACTTTTGCGTGTTTTTTACAAAGATTAATAAACTAATATATAGATATATGAAAGATAAGAGGATATTGTATGTGTCATCTGAAGTAATTCCTTACCTGCCAGAGACCGAGATTGCCTCTATGTCGTTTGATGCGCCACAAATGGTTAACTCTAAGGGTGGTCAGATACGCATATTTATGCCGCGTTACGGAAATATTAATGAGCGTAGGCATCAACTACATGAAGTGATACGCCTTTCTGGAATGAATTTAGTTATTAACGATTTTGATATGCCTCTGATTATCAAAGTGGCATCTATACCTAAGGAACGTATACAGGTTTACTTTATTGATAATGAGGAATATTTTAAGCGTAAAGCTACATTTACTGATGAAGAAGGAAATCTCTTTCCTGACAATGATGAGCGCGCAATTTTCTTTGCAAAAGGTGTAGTAGAAACTGTGAAAAAATTAAATTGGGCTCCAGACATTATACATGTTCAAGGGTGGTTAGCTTCCCTTTTACCTTTGTATCTAAAACATTATTACGCAAGCGAGCCATTATTTGCGCAAAGTAAAATTGTCACTTCTGTGTATAATCAAGGATTTGAAGGCGCCTTAAATGAGGAGTTGATCAATAAAATAGCTTTTGATGGGGTAGATCCTCAAACTATTAAAGAATTAGAGAGTCCAACCTACGAGAATCTCATGAAAGTTACTATTAAAAATAGTGATGCAGCCATTATAGGCTCGCAAGAGCTTGATGAGAATCTTATGGAAATTTTAAACACAACAAATATTCCGGTATTGCCTTTTCAAAAGAAAGAGGAGTTTCCTCAAGCTTATGAAGAGTTTTATACGACCCAAGTTTTAGAAGAATAGTTTATGAAAATAGGAAGTTTTGTAAAGAAAGCCCTCGGGGTTACAGTATTTACATTTTTATTAGTATCGTGCGAGGAAGATTTTGGTTCCCTAGGTACAGATATCGTTGGTGAGGTCAATTTTGATACGAATTTAGCAGAAGACTTTAAAGTTGCGGCATTCAGCAAGAACTATGCAGATGGAATTTCTTTTAATGGTGTTCAAACCAATAATGCACCTGCTGGCACGTTAGGTTTCTACAATGATCCTGTATATGGATCAACAACGGCCTCGTTTCTTTCCCAAGTAATATTATCGGATTACGATCCAGATTTTGGAGATGAAACGGTCATTGATAGTGTTGTTTTTTCTATGCCCTATTTTTCTCAGATAGTAGATACAGATGACGAGGGTAACAATACTTATGCTATTGATTCTTTATTTGGAAATTCTGGAGATATGAAATTGTCATTATATCGCTCTAATTATTTTTTGAATAATCTTGATCCAGAATCAGATTTTGAAGATCCAGCTGTTTATTTTTCTAATGAAATTGGAGAGTTTACAGGTGTTGAAGGAGATCTTATTTTTGAACATTCGGCGTTTTCTCCAAGTGCTTCTGAAATAGCACTCAAAACTCCAGTAGTGGATGAAAATGGTGATCCAGTAGTCCCTGAAGAATTAGAAATTTCTGAACGTTTATCTCCTAGATTGAGAGTGAGACTAGATGACCCAAGTGAGAATGAGGATGGTGTAAGCTTGGGAGCGATAAATTGGAATGAGGTGATTATTAATCAAGAGGGTCAAAATGTATTGCTCAATCAAAATTCTTTTGTAAATTATTTTAGAGGTTTATACTTCAAGGCAGAATCTATAAATGATAAGGGTAGCTTCTTTATCTTTAATCCTCTTCAAACTACTATTACGATATATTATTCTTTTTCTGGAACGGCGGACTCTAATGATCCAGAAGCAAGTGCAGAAGATACTACAGGTACTATTATTCTTAACTTAGGAGGCGTTAATGCTATTCAATATGACAACGATTTTGGAAGTAGTCCAATAGGTTCTGTTGATTTTAATAGTAATCAAAATATGATTGATGGAGAGGAAAATCTTTATTTAAAAGGAGGCGATGGTTCCATTGCTTTAATAGATCTTTTTGGAAGAGATGAGGATGGTTTTTCAGATGAACTTGAAGTGCTTCGCTCTTGTAACGTTCTTGTTAGAGAAGCAAATCTTATTTTTTATGTAGATCAAGAAAGATTAGGTGATGCAGGAACTGGTGTTAACGAACCAGAACGCATATTCATTTATGATTATGAAAATAATACGGTACTTTTAGATAACCTAATAGATGGAACTACTGGTACGGTAAATGGCGACCTCGATACTAGAATTAACCATTTGGGTAGGCTTACGAGAGAAACTGAGGGAGATCTTTCTAGTGATGGGGTGAGCTATAGGATTCGATTGACACAACATATCAATAACATCGTAAGAAATGATTCTACAAATGTACGTCTGGCACTAGCCGTTTCTCAGAACGTCACTACACAAACAAATTCTTTGATAGGGGGGACAGAAAATGCGGAAGATAATAATCGTATACCTTCTTCTGCTGTAATTTCTCCAGAGGGTACAATTTTACACGGTAGTAACAGTACTGTAGATGCAAAAAAACTTAAACTGCGCATTTACTACACAACAACAGAGGAAATAGATCCTGATAGTCCGTGCGGACTAATTTTAGGACTTTAAAAAAAAGTTTATGTGCGGAATTGTAGGTTATATAGGACATAGAGACGCTTATCCAGTAGTGGTTCAAGGTCTAGAAAGATTAGAATATAGAGGGTATGACAGTGCTGGTATTGCATTGTACGATGGAGCCAATCTTAAATATTGTAAAACAAAGGGGAAGGTCTCAGACCTCCGCAATAAATTAGAATCGGATATATCCACAAATGGATCAATTGGTATCGGTCATACAAGGTGGGCAACACACGGTGTACCTAACGATGTGAATTCTCACCCACATTTTTCTAACTCTGGGGATCTAGTAATTATTCATAATGGAATTATAGAAAATTACGATCCATTAAGAAAGGAATTGCTTCAAAGAGGATACACATTTCAATCAGATACAGATACTGAAGTTTTAGTAAATCTTATTGAGGATGTAAAGAAAAATGAAAAAGTCAAATTAGGAAAGGCAGTACAAATCGCATTAAATCAAACAATAGGAGCCTACGCAATTGCTGTTTTTGATAAATCTAAACCTGATGAAATTGTAGTAGCTCGTTTAGGAAGTCCTCTTGCAATAGGTGTCGGAGAAAATGAATTCTTTATAGCATCTGACGCAACTCCGTTTCTAGAATATACGAAGAAAACTATATATCTGAATGATGGAGAGATGGCGGTAGTTCGAAATCACAAGGACCTCATGTTATTTAACATTAAGGATGATAAATCTGTGGTTCCTTATGTAGAAACATTAAAGCTTAACTTGGAGCAAATCGAGAAAGGTGGTTATGATCACTTTATGCTTAAAGAGATTTATGAGCAGCCTCAAGCCATTAAAGATACCTTTAGAGGGCGTATGCTTGTAAAGGAAGGCATCATCAGGATGGCAGGTGTAGACGATAATTTGGAAAAGTTTAAAAACGCTAGACGTATAATAATCATTGCTTGTGGTACTTCATGGCATGCTGGACTTGTTGCTGAATATATTTTTGAAGAATTTGCGAGGGTACCTATCGAGGTAGAGTATGCTTCAGAGTTTAGATATCGCAATCCAGTAATTTACAAAGACGATGTTGTTATTGCCATTTCACAGAGTGGAGAAACAGCAGATACCATGGCCGCTATAAAGCTTGCTAAAGAACAAGGAGCATTTGTTTTTGGAGTTTGTAATGTCGTTGGATCTTCTATATCTAGAATTACAGATGCTGGTGCCTATACGCATGCAGGACCAGAAATCGGAGTAGCTAGTACAAAAGCTTTCACAACACAAATCACTATTCTCACATTAATTGCTTTAAGACTTGCACAAGCTAAGGGTGAAATGTCTGATTCAGTATTTAGAAATTACCTTCAAGAATTAGAGCGTATACCACAAAAAGTGGAAGAGGCACTTAAATGTAATGATCAAGCAGAATTAGTGGCGTCTCAGTATAAGGATGTACGTAATGCGCTTTACTTAGGAAGAGGATATAATTTTCCAGTAGCCCTAGAAGGGGCACTTAAGCTCAAAGAGATATCCTATATTCATGCAGAGGGATATCCCGCAGCCGAAATGAAACATGGGCCCATTGCGCTTATCGATGATCAAATGCCTGTTATTGTGATTGCAATGAAAAAAGGGCATTATGAAAAAGTGGTAAGTAACATAGAAGAGATTAAAGCTCGAAGTGGGAAGATTATAGGTATTGTAACAGAAGGTGATGAGGAGGTTAAGAAACTGGCAGACCATGTAATCGAGATTCCTGAAACAATTGAGGCTTTAACGCCTATATTGGCAACCATTCCATTACAATTGCTATCGTATCATATTGCATTAATGCTGGGAAAAAATGTGGATCAGCCACGTAATCTAGCAAAATCAGTAACTGTAGAATAATAGTTGTTTTAGAAAATTTTAAGGCCTTCTTATTTTATGAGAAGGCTTTTTTGCTTTAACATCGTTTACTGATGTCACTTTGGCTTCTTTTACTAAAACCACCTTATGTACCCATTTCATTGCTTCACTTAGTGTGTTGAATATTTCAAATGGTTTATTGTAGAATGAACTTTCGTAATTAGCTGTAGATTGTTTGTCTGGTTGGTCAGAAACAATCGCAATCCCAACTAAATTATGAATTTTTGAAGTTTCTATATAAGTAAGCGGGTTTACAGTATAAGAAAAGTACCTATTTGAAATATAGACTACAGATTTATTAGTAAAATGTTCGTCAATTAATGTTTGCATAGCTATGTTATGCGCAGGAGTAATCACAACACCTTCTCTTATCTGATTAACTAAAAACTGATCAAAGACAAATACCTCGGATATTCCCAAATCATAATAATGAAACATTCCCATAGTGATACTAAGTTGGTTTCCTTAAATATAAGCAAGTTCTATTTGGTTTAGGTATGTTTGTATAAATTTAACCGTAGTTTAGGTAGCAGTAGCTAGGTTTTGCTTTCGCGAAAGCGTAATTCTTAATACATAAATGGAGTTGGTATAAACTTCAAAAACTTTAATTTCCTATTTCTGTATAAAATATTAAACAGTATCTTTGCGCGACGAAAAACGATAAGTTTTTTGCTATTATTTTGCTAAACATTAAATAGATACTAATGTCACAGGTTACAGGTAAAGTTGCACAGATTATAGGCCCAGTTGTAGACGTCGCTTTTGAAAGCGGATCTGCATTACCAAAAATTTACGATTCACTAGAAGTTACTAATTCTGACGGAACATTACTCGTTCTAGAAGTGCAATCTCACATTGGAGAAAATACAGTACGTACGATCTCAATGGACTCTACAGATGGATTAAGTCGTGGTGTAGATGCTGTAGCAACAGGATCTGCCATACAGATGCCAGTAGGTGATGATATTTATGGTCGACTATTTAATGTAATAGGAGATGCTATCGATGGGATGGAGAACCTTCCTAAAACAGGAGATGCAGGTTTGCCTATCCACCGTAGCGCACCAAAATTTGAAGATTTATCAACCTCTACAGAAGTACTTTTTACAGGTATTAAAGTAATTGATCTTATCGAGCCTTATGCAAAGGGAGGTAAGATTGGATTGTTTGGAGGAGCAGGAGTAGGGAAAACCGTACTTATCCAAGAATTGATTAACAATATTGCAAAAGGTCACGGAGGTCTTTCTGTATTTGCAGGAGTAGGAGAACGTACACGTGAAGGAAATGACCTTTTGAGAGAGATGCTTGAGTCTGGTATTATTAAATACGGAGATGACTTTATGCACTCTATGGAAGAAGGTGGATGGGATCTTTCTAAAGTAGATAAAACTGCGATGAGAGACTCAAAAGCAACTTTCGTTTTCGGACAAATGAACGAACCACCTGGAGCACGTGCTCGTGTAGCACTTTCAGGATTAACAATAGCGGAGTATTTCCGTGATGGAGCAGGAGAAGGACAAGGAAAAGATGTACTTTTCTTCGTAGATAACATCTTCCGTTTCACACAAGCAGGATCTGAAGTATCTGCACTTCTTGGACGTATGCCATCTGCAGTAGGTTACCAACCTACACTTGCAACAGAGATGGGAGCGATGCAAGAACGTATTACTTCTACAAAAAGAGGTTCTATTACATCTGTACAGGCGGTTTATGTACCTGCAGATGACCTTACGGATCCAGCACCAGCAACAACATTTGCGCACTTGGATGCAACTACAGTACTTTCACGTAAAATCGCAGAGTTAGGTATTTACCCAGCGGTAGATCCACTAGATTCTACGTCACGTATTCTTACGGCTGACATTTTAGGTGCAGAGCATTATGATTGTGCACAGCGTGTAAAAGAATTATTACAACGATACAAAGAGCTTCAAGATATTATCGCCATCTTAGGTATGGAAGAATTATCTGAAGAAGATAAAATGGCCGTAGGACGTGCACGTCGTGTACAACGTTTCCTATCTCAGCCTTTCCACGTAGCAGAGCAGTTTACAGGTATCCCAGGAGTATTGGTAGATATTAAAGAAACGATCAAAGGATTTAATATGATTATGGACGGGGAGTTAGATCACCTTCCAGAAGCAGCATTTAACCTTAAAGGTAGCATTGAAGAAGCGATTGAGGCAGGAGAAAAAATGCTTCAGGAAGTTTAAAAGAGTTGTAAATACGCTTTCGCGAAAGCGGTAACGTTTTAATAAAAACACACTATGCATTTAGAAATTGTAACTCCAGAAGCATCTCTAGTAAGCGGTGAGGTAACCTCAGTAACGGTACCTGGCGTAGATGGAGAATTCCAAATGTTAAACAATCACGCTGCAATTGTTTCTTTACTAGAAAAAGGAACCGTACGCTTTGAGGGAAACCCTGCGATTGCAAAAGGATTTGAAAATAAATTTACTAAAGTAGATGGTAAATGGTCGCTAGCAATAGCCAGCGGTACCGTCGAAATGAATAATAATAAAGTAATTGTATTAGCTGACTAAGCGAGTTCTTTTACCTCAATATAAAACCCAAATTCTATGTTAGAATTTGGGTTTTTTCATTTACTCTTTTCCGTAAGCTAGTATATTTCCGGGTTGGCAATCTAGCGCCTTGCAAATTGCTTCTAGTGTAGAAAAGCGTACTGCTTTTGCCTTTCCAGATTTGAGTATGGATAGATTTGCTTCTGTAATTCCTACCATCTCTGCGAGTTCTTTGCTTTTCATCTCACGATCTGCCAGTACTTTGTCTAAGTTAATTATAATAGGCATAGACTAAATAGTTAGATCGTTTTCAGATTTGAGCTTAAAACCTACTTGAGTCATATCTGCGATGATTAGAATTATAAAGCCAAACAGCGATAACATACCGTTCATTAAAATTGAATAGATCAAAATGTCTCTGCTGCCACCAGCGGTGAGTCTAATAATGTCCATAATTATACTAAGATTACCTGTGATAAGAAATATGTACCCTACCCAAATTAGTAACTTTTGAGCGTCGTTTGTAAAAAATCCTGATACTATTATATTGTATAAACTTTTAGCACCTAGACCTATTCCAAAAAAAATACAGAGTGATAGAAGCCAGCCAATGTAAAAGTTATAAACTCCAAAGACTATTTGATTTTCTGTATGAGCAATAAGCCCATCATAACCAACAATGAAATTTGTAATTAGACCTATAAGCCCCAAAACAAGAATTGTTAAGCAAAACCCGAATAAAATCTTAATTTTTCTCATAATTATATAGTTAAATCGTTTTCATCATTTATAGATTTCGCTTTTGCAAATGCTTCACTCAAAAACATAAAGAAAAGCCCAAAGAGAATAAATACAAGCATAGTCACTTCAATATTTGTAGTCATCCGACTGAAAGCTATCAGGTCTATAAGCCACTTAACTATGGAACCATAAATGCCTATTACTAAAAAGTATCTCCCAATATTTTTAAATTTTCTTGAAATCTCTGTGGTGAAAAATACTCCTTTCGAAAGTTGATCTACGGTATCTTTTATGAGCTTAATTGCTAGGATGTATAAAATGTAAATCCCAGCTAGATATAATAAAATAATGTTAGTCTGCAAAGAAGATAAATAGTTAAGGTCGATCGCATCAATAGAGAAAATCATCTCCATTTTCTTATGGGTAGACAAACGATAGGGAATCACAATCATCCCAATTGCAAATATCACGAGTAGTTACGTAATAGTAAATAGAAATCAGTTTTCTAAGAATAGCTAGATTTTTCATTTTATTATCGTTTTACAATAACAAATATAAAAAATTATTGAAAAACAATAATTTTAAATCTAAAACTACGAAAATTTCTAATGATTCAACATTAAAGATTTAATAGTTTACCTAATCAAGACTCTACTTTTTTTCTAGCCACTTAGCACGAGCCTTCAGTTGTTCTTTAGTGGGGTTTTCTTTTAATGCAATAGTGTACGTCGGATCTGCCATAAGCGTGAGCGCTGTAGTAAATGCTTTTTCATGACGTTGCACTGTTAGAATGATCTTATCTCCTACCTTAAAGTCTTTTGTGATCTTATCATAAGCTTCTTGAGTTTTAATAAATTCACTTCCGTCAATATCTGTAATAAGATCACCGTTTGTGAGTCCCGCAATGTATGCCGCACTGTTTTTGGATGGATTTCGGGCTATTAAAACGCCTTCTTAGTCACTTTAGTAGCCACACCAAAACTAGGTTTTGTTTCGTTCCTAGAGACTATTATACCTACCGTTTCAAACAACTGCTCATACGCTGGCATCTCGCTGTTATAAATGTAGTAAGAGAAATATGCTTTCGCGAAAGCGTCTCCCGCATATTCCGTTAACACCTCTTCTAAATCTTCTACCGTGTAGGACACCTCATTTTTACCAAAACGCTGCCATACCGCTTTAAAATAATTGTCTAAGTTGAATCCTTGTTCGCGTCAACGAGAGATCAAGCGCAAGTCCTAGAACACTTCCGTAGGAATAATAAGAAATAAAGGTGTTTTCACGATTCACTGGATCTACAGAAGTAGCCGCATCTACAAAAGGTGCTTGGTAACTCATCTCTATAGGATTGAAATACTGTCGCGCTGGAGAATTCCATACATAATTGAAAGTACCGTTTAAACTTTTGACATAGTCTTCCTCACTAATCACACCAGCACGAGCAAGAATGAGATTCGTATAATAACTGGTAAAACCTTCGGCAAACCATAATGATCCGCTCATATTTGCTGCTGTAAAGTCAAAAGGCTCAAGATCTGCTGGGCGTATACGCTCCACATTCCACGCATGGAAAAATTCATGAGAAACGGTACCTATATTCCCTTTCATTCCACCGTTGTCTAAGGTCTCTCGGTCTGTGAGAATGGTACTGTTACGGTGTTCCATGCCATCTCCAGCTACATGCGGATTGTAGCAGGCGATAAATGTATAGGTATCATAATCAAAAGCAGGTAATTCGCCAAAAACTGCTTTCTCCTGCTTGACAATTTCCTTCACTTTTTGCCAATAGGTATCAAAATCTTCAGAACTGTTAGGCCCATGAAGCGCAAAACGTATAGTTTGACCATCAATTTCAAAACTACGTTCTTGATGGTCACTCAACTCCGTAGGACTGTCCATAAAGTACTGTAAGTCTGGCGCGGTATAGGTGGTACCGTTTAGACGCGGCAACTGTGTAGCCACTTTCCAATTTGAATTTTCAGGAATAGTAAAAGTAACGGCTATTGGTCGATGCTCAAGGGTTTCGGCAAACATAAATGTTGCCGGGATGTTGAGGTGCGCGTGTGTTTCATCTATTTGAGAATAGGTACCATCTGCACGGTTTGCAAAGAGAAGATAAGAGATTTTTACAGTGCCATCATGACCTGTAACCTCCCAAGAATAAGGATCTGGACGCTGTACTTCTAATTGTTTCCCTTTGCTATCTGTTGCTTGAAAGTTATATACATTCTTGGCAAATTCGTGCAATGCATATCTACCTGGTGACGTACGTGGCATTCGTACCGTTACCGTGTGAGTTTTAATTTCTGGAAAAGTCAAGTTAATTTCTGCCTCATGATGTACCGCATTGTCAAAAGAAATATGGTATTCATTTGTTTGAGCAAAAGAAAACGTACTTATAAAGAGTAAAAGAGAATACAGTCGCATAGTCATAAATTTATTCCTTAAAAGTACATAACAAACTAGACTCTAGCGAAGCCAATTATTCAACTTCAAAAAGTATCTTTACGACTATGTTACCACCTAAGTTACAAAGGAAATTAGAAGATCGCGCTGCTCATCATTTAAAACGAGAGTTGCCTGTTTCAACAACTACAGTAGACTTTTCATCTAACGACTATCTGGGGTTTTCACTACGAATCCCGCTTTCGCGAAAGCGATCTCTCAAAAAGCAAATGCAATAATTGCATCTCACAATCTTTACGCAAATGGCGCCACGGGAAGTAGGTTGTTAACGGGCAATCACAAACTGTATACCATTGCCGAAAATTTAATAAGTGCATTTCACAATAGTGAATCGGTACTAATTTTTAATAGCGGTTATGATGCTAACGTAGGTTTTTTCCAGTGCGTTCCGCAACGGGGAGATCTCATTATTTATGATGAATATATACATGCGAGTATAAGAGATGGCATTCAATTAAGTTTTGCACAAGGCTATAAATTTAAGCATAATGACCTAGCAGATCTAAAAAAGCTTATAAAGCGTTTGCGAAGCTTAAATCACCTAGACGATATAGGAAATACAGCTGAAATCTATCTCGTTACGGAATCTGTTTTTTCTATGGATGGTGACTCTCCAGACTTGCAAGCCATGGCCGATTTGTGTGAGAAACACAACATCCATTTTATAGTAGATGAAGCTCATGCTACAGGAGTAGTTGGGGCAAAAGGGGAAGGCTTAGTGGCCTTTCTATGTTTAGAGGCAAAGGTTTTTGCTCGTATTGTGACTTTTGGCAAAGCGATGGGTGCGCATGGAGCCGCTATTTTGGGAAGCAAACCCTTAAAGGAGTATCTCGTGAACTATGCAAGGTCCTTTATTTATACTACCGGCTTACCACCACATAGCGTGGCAGTGCTCATTGCCACATATGAACATTTATTGAAGGACAGCGATTATTCAGAACCATATAGGGGTTTAGAAAAACTCACTAAGGTAATTGGTTATTTTCAACAAGCGCTTACAACAAAAGGATTAGAAAATTATTTTGTAGAAAGTGATGCCGCCATTCATTGTGCAATGGTACCAGGTGTAGAAAGAGTTAGATCGCTTTCGCAAAAATTGCTACAAAATCAAATGAATGTAAAACCTATTGTAAACCCTACAGTACCAAAAGGGCAAGAACGCTTGCGCATCTGTTTACATGCCTACAATACTGAAGAAGAAATTGATAAGCTATTAGATCTTCTAAAAGAAATTTTACAAAAATGAAAAAATCAAAAACAACCTATTTTATCACGGGAATCTCTACAGATGTAGGTAAAACTGTTGCTGCAGCAATAGTAGCCCAAGCCTTAGAAGCCGACTATTGGAAACCCATACAGGCAGGTGACCTTGATGATAGCGACACGCATAAGGTCAAGCGGTATATAAGCAATGAGAAAACCCAGTTTCATGAAAATGCATTTACCCTTAAAACACCTATGAGTCCGCACGCAGCGGCCGAAATTGATGGGGTGCAAATTAAAGCCAAAGAAGTTAAAAGACCAGAAACCAAAAATCACCTCGTCATTGAAGGTGCCGGCGGATTGTTAGTGCCTATAAATGAAACAGAAACTATTGCAGATCTGATTTATAAGGATGACAAGGTTATTGTGGTATCACGACATTACTTAGGAAGTATCAATCACACATTAATGACGATTGAGTTACTTAAAAGCAAGAGGTCATAATATTGCAGGCATTATCTTCTCTGGTGACGAACATCCAACTACCGAAAATATTATTAAAAAAATGACAGGTGTCCCAATTCTTGGGCGTATTGAGCAGGAACCTTATATAGATGAGAATGTTGTTCGGGAATATGGGGAGAGATTTAAAGAGACATTAGAAAATTTATGAGTATTCAACAAAAAGATAAACTTCACATCTGGCACCCGCTTACACAGCATCAAACGGCACGACCAGCGGTAGCGATTACAAAAGCTAAGGGAGCGGTGTTGATAGATGAAGATGGAAAGGAATATTTAGACGGTATCGCCTCATGGTATACCTGTATGTATGGTCACGGTAATGAGCATATCACGCAAGCTATGTATGCGCAAATGAAAGCGCTAGACTTTGTCATGTTTAGTGGTTTTACCCATAAGCCAGCTGTAACCCTAGCAGAAAAGCTCCTCAACATTTTACCAGATAACCAGCAAAAAGTTTTTTTTAATGATAATGGATCTACAGCGGTGGAGGCAGCTATAAAAATGGCGTTTCAATATTATCACAATCAAGGAGATAAAAGAGATACACTCATTGCTTTTGAGGATGGTTTTCATGGAGATACTTTTGGAGCGATGAGTGCTTCGGGGCTTAGTTCGTACAACGGACCATTTGAAGATTTTTTGCTCAAAGTGGTGCGTATCCCAGCACCTCAAGAAGAGACTATCGATGCTGTTTGCGATCAATTGCAGATCATCTTAAAAGAACACAAATGCGCTGCATTTATATTTGAACCTTTGGCTCAGGGAGCCGCGGGAATGAAGTTTCACAGCGCCAAGGGACTTGATGCACTCATCAGTATTTGTCAAGAAAATAAGGTCCTCACCATTGCAGATGAGATCATGACAGGTTTTGGGAAAACCGGAACTGATTTTGCCGTAGATCAATTAGAGAAAAAACCAGATGTGATGTGTTTGAGTAAAGCACTCACCGCAGGGATGTTTCCTTTGAGTATTACTAGTTGTACGCAAAACATATTTGATGCTTTTTTAAGTGAAGAGGTGCATAAAGGATTTTTCCACGCACATACATTTAGTGCGCATCCGGTAGGGTGTGCGGCAGCCATTGCGAGTATTGATTTATTAAATAGTCCAGAAATTAAAGCGAGTAGAGAGCGTATTAAAAGGAAGCATTACGCTTTCGCGAAAGCGATATCTTCACACCCCAATGCTCAAAACATCCGTGTGAAAGGGGTAATCTTTGCACTTGATTTGCATATTGAAATGCAACGCTACGGAAATCTTCGTGATCAATTGTACCAGTTTTTTATGGACAGAGGGGTGGCATTACGTCCGTTAGGAAATACTATTTACATGTTGCCTCCATACGTGATAACAGACGCACAACTAGATAAAATGTATAACACTATTGAAGCTGCTTTAGACCATTTTCAATAATTTCTTCCTCAAGCAAAGGTTTTAAGTCTATTTCTTGATCACTGTCATCTATGGTAATCAGGTAGACGTCATACATTGTTTTGTTATTTTCTTGGTGAGTACTTATAGTAATGGAGGCAGTTCCGTTAGGCCCTTTAATCGGGATAATAGAATTTGATGTTTGAGTATCACCGTCAATGGAAATATTAAAACCTCCAAATCCGTTCTTTTCAATTGGCTCTCCTAGAATACGTATTAATTCTGAGTTTTGTTGAGCCGCAAGAAGTGCAGCATCACTACCAGTTTCAGATTTAATTTTGTTGGTTAACGCAAAGACACCGCCCACAATTACTACAATGCCAATAATGAGTAGGGTTAGACAACCTCCTGCTGGAACAACCCATTTCCAATTACCTTTCCACCAAGAAGGTCGTTCTATAAGTTCGTTGTTGTGATCCATCGGTTATTCGTTCATTTTAGTTGTGAGGTCAATAATTTCTCCTGTATTTTCAACGGTGACAGTAAATAGTTCATAATGCCAGCCCTCTTCTGTTTTTTGAGCCCTTACTTTTAATAGTCCATTATTTTTATTGCCATGGAGTTCGATATCGAGATTCATAACGTCTTCAATTTCCTTAGGATCATAATCACTTTCTTTAATATCGATAGGTTTTCCTAATGCAGCGGCAATTTCTTCATTTTTTTGAACTTCTAAAATTACTTCTAAAAAAGTCATGACGCTGTTATCTTTAGACAACGTCGAACTTACCTTGTACACTCCATACCCTATTAAACTAAAAGCTATAATAATGATAGTGAGGCATCCACCTGTAGGTAAGGCCCATTTCCAATTGCGCTTCCACCAGGATGGACTTATTTCTGTTGTGTTCATAGTTGGTATTCATTTTTTTAATAGGTGTAATATGAAGAATCATTGTTACAAGATTATCCATATTTTTTAGTAAAATCTTTCTACTACAGTTTAACGATATTGTATTTTTGTAGCTTACCTAAATTTGACTTCTGTGAAAACTCCCATTGCAATTACTGGCTTAGGCTCTATTTCTCCACTTGGCACCACTCTTAAAGAGCAGTGGGCAGCTTATCAAAACAAACCAACAGCGATTAAGTGGGATGAAAAATTAGAAGCATTTGTTGCCTCACTCACAGAAGGAGCTAAGGCTGCTGTAAATGACTTAAAAAAAGAAAATAGCACTTACCTTAGATTAGATCCTTCGGTTTTATATGCAATTATTGCTGCAAGAAAAGCAGTGCAACAAGCAGGATGGAAAGATGGTGATTTTGGGATTAATGTAGGGTCTTCTCGAGGAGCAACTCAATTGTTTGAAAAATATTACGAAGCTTTTAAAAAACGCAATATTACTCCTACCCTTACGTCTCCATCTACTACGTTAGGTAATATATCTTCATGGTTAGCACAAGACCTAAAAAGTACAGGTCCAGACATATCTCATTCTATTACCTGTAGTACAGCATTGCATGCGTTACTTAATGGAGTTGCTTGGTTGCAAGCAGGAATGTCTCAAAAATTTCTTGTAGGTGGTTCTGAAGCGGCACTTACACCATTTACCCTTGCCCAGATGAAGGCAATGAAACTAACACTTACAGAAGAAGAGGCAAGCTCTTTGTATCCTAGTCAAGCGCTTAATTTATTCAAGAAAAAGAATACGATGGCTTTAGGAGAAGGTGCTGCTGCTGCTTGTCTTGAACTTGGTAAGCAAAAAAACGCCATCGCATATATCACGGGAGTGGGTTATGCCACAGAAGTGATTGATCATGCCGTTTCGCTATCTACTACTGGTGAGTGTTTTAAAGATTCAATGAAAATGGCCTTAGGTACAACTTCGCCTTCAGAAATAGATGCTGTGGTGATGCATGCACCTGGAACTATAAAAGGTGATAATTCTGAAATGGAGGCTGTTAAAGCAATATATGGAGACGACCTCCCTTTGCTTACGACCAATAAGTGGAAGATAGGTCACACCTTTGGCGCTAGTGGATTACTCAGTTTAGAACTTGCCGTGCAAATGCTACAAGAGCAAACTTTTGTGGGTGTTTCCTATTTAAAAGAACCAACGGGCCCCAAAAAACTCAACAAAATTATGATTAATGCTGTTGGTTTTGGAGGGAATGCCGTGAGTGTTATTGTTGATAAGGCGTAGATAGATACTTTGTTTGTTACGCTTTCGCGAAAGCGTACGCACATTTTTTACTGCCTTAATGCTTGCACTCCCTTAGAAGTAAAATTTATTATACAAGCTTCTATCAACTAAAGACTATTTCCTATTTTTGAGATATGACAGAATTACGACACGACTGGACTAAAGAAGAGATCTTGGAGATTTATAATACTCCATTAATGGAACTATTATATAAAGCGGCAAGTGTACATCGAGAGCATCACGATCCAAACACAGTGCAGGTATCTACGCTATTATCTATTAAGACAGGCGGTTGTCCAGAAGATTGTGGATATTGTCCGCAAGCGGCAAGATACCACACAGACATTGAGGGGAATGACCTGATGTCTGTACAACAGGTAAAAGCTCAAGCGTTGCGTGCAAAATCATCTGGAAGTAGTCGAGTGTGCATGGGTGCTGCATGGCGTAATGTCAAAGATGGACCAGAATTTGACAACGTGTTAGAAATGGTACGTACCATTAATAAACTAGATATGGAAGTGTGCTGTACACTTGGTATGGTGACGGAGAATCAAGCAGAACGCCTTGCTGAGGCAGGCTTATATGCCTACAATCACAATCTTGATACGTCTGAAGATTATTACAAAGACGTGATTTCAACCAGAGCTTTTGAAGATCGATTAGACACGATTTCTAACGTTCGAAAAACAAATGTTACGGTGTGTTCTGGTGGAATCATAGGGATGGGTGAAGAAGTAGCAGACAGAGCGGGAATGCTGGTAGCATTGGCTAAGTTAGATCCGCAGCCAGAAAGCACCCCAATTAATGCGTTAGTAGCCGTACCAGGAACACCTATGGAAGAGATTGAACCTATTTCTATATGGGAAATGATCCGCATGGTAGCTACTACGCGTATTGTCTTACCACAAACCCAAGTCCGTCTTAGTGCGGGAAGAACAGATATGAGTAGAGAAGGACAAGCGATGTGCTTTTTTGCGGGAGCAAACTCGATTTTTGCTGGAGACAAGCTTCTCACTACTCCTAATCCAGATGTGAATGAGGACATGAAAATGTTTGACTTACTTGGATTAACTCCGATGAAACCTTTTGTAAAGAAAGCACAACCAGCAACCGTGGAGGCCGCAGATTCTCAAGTACAGCCATTAGGAGAAAAGCCAAAATGGTCTAGACCAGGCCATAAAATAGAGCGTAATGAGGCTGCAAAACTAGCTGGAAAAGCCTTAAAATAAAAATATCATTATTTAGGCAAACACTTTATTTATACTTGTACAGCAAAGGTCATCTAAGTAGGGTGACCTTTGTTCATTTTTAATATTCTATTATGCAATTACAAGAAATCAAAAGAGTAACATCGATTACAAAAAAGGAGTTTAAAAGAGACTATGTGAAGTCTCAAAAGCCAGTAGTAATTGAGCACCTCATTGACGATTGGGATGCTTATAAAAAATGGAATTTATCTTACATCAAAAAAGTAGCAGGAGAAAAGATAGTGCCGCTTTATGATGATAGGCCTGTAAAACACGATGAAGGATTTAATCAAGCGCACGCTACGATGAAGATGACTGATTACATAGACTCGCTTAAAAAAGGGCCAACCAATTTCAGAATCTTTCTCTATAACTTAATGAAAGAGGTTCCTTTGCTTAAAAATGATTTTAAATTCCCCAAAATAGGTCTCAGATTGATCAAACAGATCCCGATGCTATTTTTTGGAGGTGAGGGTAGTAAAGTTTTTATGCATCACGATATCGATTGGGCAAATATCTTACATTTTCATTTTGAAGGAAAAAAGCAAGTGATACTTTTTCCACCTAGTGAAACAGAACATTTGTATAAAGTTCCTTACTCATTAATCACACGAGAAGATATAGATTTTGATAATCCTGATTATGATAAATTTCCTGCGCTTAAAAACGCAAAAGGATACATCTGCCATTTAAACCACGGGGAGACGCTGTATATGCCTGAGGGCTATTGGCATTTTATGAAATATGAAACACCAGGGTTTAGTATGAGTTTACGAGCTTTGCCGAGAAGTTTTAAGCATCTTCGATATGCACTGTATAACGTTTTTTATATGAGACACTTTGACAATTTCATGCGTCGCAGAAAGGGTCAAGAGTGGATAGACGAAAAAAATGAGCGCGCACTACAAGAAACAAATAAAAATCTATAGGCAACTAAAACCAACTAAAAAGCCCTCACACTAAGTGAAGGCTTTTTAATAAAATTTTTCATTTTTATAAATTAAAACTAGCTCCTATAGAGAAATTGAACTGGTTATTTAATTGTTTCCTCGGGACCTCAGATACTTCGTAATCATCATCTTGAGAGTATTTTGCAAATGGTACATTAAACTCTGTGAATAAACCAAACCCTTCTGTAAAGAAGTATCTAGCTCCTAAGTGGCCTCCAAAGTTTTTAAGACCTAAATCTAGACCTGGATACACATCAAAATTACTATCTACGTTAATAACGTTTCCTAAATGTGCATTAAAACGTAGACGTAAGTCAAAACGGTCACCAAACTCTGCGTCTTCAAATGAGCCCACTGGAGTAATCGCACTAAATTCTTCTACGCCTAAGAGGTAAATTCCTTGTACGCCTAATGATATATTTTCTCCTATTCCATAATCCATCGTTGAGGTAATTCCTGTTCCTTCACTTTGGAAGTTTGCACCTACTTGAAATTTAAAATCACCAATTCCTTCGTAAGCCTGACCGAAGGCAGATGAAATGGTTAAAGCCAAAATAAATGTAAATATAGATTTCATATTGTTAGTTTTAGAGCACAAAAATACTGTTAATACTTTACAAGAATTAAATAGAAGCTGTCAAAAAATACTTAATTTTCTACGAGTAGTAATGAAACACCATATAAATCCTTGAAACTCGACAGACATTATTGGAATAATCGCTACCGAGAAGGAAAGACTGGCTGGAATCTCAATGAGGTATCACCACCTTTAAAAGCATATATTGATCAGTTGATGGATAAGAAACTAAAAATTCTTATTCCAGGGGGTGGATTTTCTTTCGAAGCACAGTATTTATGGGAAAAAGGATTTAAAAATGTCTACGTCATTGATTTCTCTGAAATTGCATTAAATAATTTAAAGAATCGAGTTCCCGCTTTCGCGAAAGCGCAACTTATACAAGGTAACTTTTTTGAGCTTAAAGACAGTTTTGACCTTATTATTGAACAGACATTTTTCTGTGCGCTGCATCCAGAATTGAGAGAAGATTATGTTTTAAAAATGAAGAATCTTCTAAATCCTACTGGAAAGCTTGTAGGTTTATTCTTTGACTTTCCTTTAACTAGTGAAGGCCCTCCATATGGTGGAAATGCTAATGTATATAGAACCTATTTTACCAAATATTTTGAAATTGAAAAATTAGAACGCGCTTATAATTCTGCAATTGGCAGACAAGGAAAGGAATTGTTTTTTATGTTTATAAAGAGCTGATTGAGATATATACTATAAATTACTTTTCAAGTTTGTTCATATATAATGCCAATCTAAGCTTCCAATAAGGAATTTGCTCTTCAAAAAAAGTGAAATAATCTTTTAGCTTTTCAGGATCTTCAACTTTAGTTGAGGCATCATTAATTTGCTTTACCTCACCTTCTGAAATAAATTGAAAAAAGTCTACTTCCATACCTTCTTCATGTAGCTTGATAAGATGATTGTAGATCGTACCTAAAGTTAGCTTACGTTGCGTTGCTATCTCTTCTAGATCAAAACCTTGATCCATTAAAGACTTGGTTTCAAAAACAGTATCTCCAGATTTCTTTTTAGGTTTTTTGACATGTGATTTTATTAATTGGATAAAATCTGCAGCATATTTTTCCATTTTAGATTGCCCTACACCACTTATTTCTAAAAACGCCTCTGGAGTGGTAGGTTCTTGATCTTCCATGTCTTTAAGACTTGCATCAGAAAAGATCACGTAGGCAGGGACATTTGCATCTCTTGCTAACTCGCTACGTAATTCTCGTAGCTTTTCAAAAAGTGTTCCTTTAGGTTTTTTAGGTTTCCGAGTTTTAACTTCTTCAACTTTTGGTTGTGTAAGTCTAGCTAGTTCAATCTTTTTACCATTGAATAATACTTCGTTTGCCAGTGGGGTGAGAAGTAATCTTCCGCTTTCGCGAAAGCGTATTTCCAACAATCCTTGATTAATCATCTGTATAATATATTGTTGTAAATCACGCCAAGAAACGTCGCTGGCAATGCCGTACGTTTTTATGTTTTGATAGCCTTTGTCATACACCTGTGCATTTTGTGACCCGCGTAGCACATCTATCACGGTACCCATTGCTTCATGCTCTTGCATTCTAGCAACTCCCGAAAGTACTTTTTGAGCAAGAACAGTCCCATCAAAATACTCTGGTTTGTTCTTACAGATGTCACAATTTCCGCAGTCTTCTAATAGATATTCACCAAAATATTGAATAAGCACTTTCCGCCTACAACTAAGCGCTTCTGCATACTGCTGCATGCGCTCTAATTTTGCAATTTGATACGCTGCATTCTGTGCATTTTCTATGAATTTGCGTAACATGATCGTGTCTGCATAACTGTAAAAAAGAAGGGTGTGAGCAGGAAGACCATCACGTCCAGCACGGCCTATTTCTTGATAATAACCCTCAAGATTTTTAGGCATATTATAGTGAATCACCCAGCGTACGTTACTCTTGTCTATCCCCATCCCAAAGGCGATGGTAGCCACAATGATTGGTGTCTTGTCGTTTATAAAATTTTCTTGAACTTTGCTTCGCTCATCAGCACTCATTCCTGCGTGGTATGCTTTTGCTTGAAATCCTTTTGAGTTTAATTTTGCAGCAAGTTGCTCTGTGCTCTTTCTACTTAAACAGTATATGATACCACTTTCGAACGGACGTTTATTAAGAAATTTGAGAATTTGCTCATTACGCTTTTGACCAGGTCGCACATCAAGATATAAATTAGGTCTATCAAAAGATGAGATATATTTTTTTGCATGTGCAATACCTAATTGATCTGAAATATCATCCTGAGTGGACTTATCTGCCGTAGCCGTGAGTGCTATAAGCGGCGTGTGTGGTAATTTGTTTTTAAGGTAGCCTAATTGGGTATATGCGGGTCTAAAGTCATGACCCCATGAAGAGATGCAATGCGCTTCATCTATAGCGATGAGGTTGATTTTTGCATTTGAAAGATGTGGATCTAATAATTGCAAACTCTCTGGAGCAACATAGATAAGATCTAGCTGACCACCATCAAGATTCTCTAAAACCTTTTGAATCTCATCTGCAGGTTGTGTGCTATTGTAATAGGCAGCTCTAATTCCGTTTGCTTGAAGCGCATCCACCTGATCTTTCATTAACGCAATGAGTGGAGATATGACAAGTGTTGTGCCTTCCATTGCGACTGCAGGTAATTGAAAACACATGGATTTACCACCACCCGTAGGCATAATCACTAATGCATCATTTCCAGCACAAACAGATTCTATAATTTCCTGCTGGTTGGGACGAAAGTTATCATAACCAAAATTCGTTTTTAATAAAGACTTCAATTCTTGCGTTTCAACCATGTTGCGAAGTTATAAATAGCAAATAAAAAAAGGCGCTCAAATGAACGCCTTTTAAGTAAAAGGAACAACTCTCTAATTATTTTTACTAAGCATGAGTAGCTCATTACATACGATCTCTGTCATGTATCTTTTTACTCCATCTTTATCCTCCCACGAACGATTCGTTAGTTTTCCTTCAATAGCTATTTCTTGACCTTTTTGCACATAGCTTTCTACTATATTAACGAGACCTCCACGTACCACGACATTATGCCAATAAGCACGTTCTATTTTTTGGCCGCTTTTATCCTTATAAGAATCATCTGTGGCCATTGAGAATTTTGCGATTTTGTTGCCATCAGGAAAGGTTGTGATTTCTGGGTCTTGACCTAATCTACCAATTAATTGTACTTTGTTACGTAATGCATTCATAATAATGAGTTTTTCTTGAGCAGGTTATGCCTGCCAAATTAATTTAAATACGTTCCCAAGTCTATCTTGAGAAATTCAAGTTGTTCTATACCCTACAAAATCGAGTACTTATTTAGAACACTGCAAATATGCGTCAGCTTTCAAATAATAGTCGGTTGCTACATATTTACTTTCGTTTATAGTCGTTTGTAAGTAATTGTAAACGTTTGTAATGAATATAAACATCATGAAATCAGGTATTTGAAAATTATTTCTAATTAAGGTTGAAATGTTACGCTTTCGCGAAAGCGAACTTAAAATTTTGATGCTTTTAAAATGTTATGATTCTGTAGTTCATATCAGACTTCATTATTATGTATCTTTTCTCCACAATTAAGCTTTCAAGAATATGAGTAATTATCACATTAAAGGATTAGAAGAATACTTCCAAGTCTACCGCAAATCTGTAGATAAACCAGAGCAGTTTTGGGAAGAAATTGCAGAGGAGAATTTTGTGTGGCGTAAACGATGGGATGAGGTTTTAAATTGGAATAAAGAAACTCATAAAGTCAAATGGTTTGACGGTGCGCAGCTTAATATCACAGAAAATTGTATTGATAGGCATCTATATACCAGCCCAAACAAAACCGCCATTCTTTTTGAACCAAATGATCCAGATGAGTCTGCGCAACATATCACTTATAAAGAATTGCATGAGCGGGTTTGTCAGTTTACAAATGTTTTAAAAGAAAAAGGTATACAGAAAGGAGACCGTATATGTATTTACTTACCTATGATTCCAGAGCTTGCCATTTCATTATTAGCTTGTGCTAGAATAGGCGCGATACATTCGGTAGTCTTTGCTGGTTTTTCTGCGACAGCATTACGTACTCGCATTAATGATGCGAGTTGTAAAATGGTTATCACAAGTGATGGTTCTTATCGGGGGACAAAAAGGATAGATCTTAAAACTATTGTAGATGATGCTTTACTAGAGACTCCGAGTATTGAAGCGGTGCTTGTGGTAAAGCGTACACGATCAGCGGTAAAAATGATGGCAAATCGAGACTATTGGTTACAACCCTTACTAGAACAAGCCTCTACAGAGTGTCCTGCAACTATTATGAATGCAGAAGATGAACTTTTTATACTATATACTTCTGGCTCTACAGGTATGCCAAAGGGAATGGTGCACACCACTGCTGGGTATATGATTTATGCAGCTTATACCTTTAAAAATGTTTTTCAATACCGTGATCAGGATATATACTGGTGCAGTGCAGACATCGGTTGGATAACTGGGCATAGTTATATCATTTACGGCCCCTTGTTAAATGGAGCTACTACACTTATGTATGAAGGAGTACCTACCTATCCAGACTGGGGCAGATTTTGGAGTATTATCGAAAAACATAAGGTAACACAGTTTTATACTGCGCCTACAGCTATACGAGCCTTAGCTAAAGAAAATCTTGATTATGTTGAAAAATATGATCTCTCTTCCTTGAAGATTTTAGGAACTGTAGGAGAACCAATTAATGAAGAGGCCTGGCACTGGTATAATGATAATATAGGTAAAAAGAAAAGCCCCATTGTAGACACTTGGTGGCAAACAGAAACTGGAGGAATTATGATTAGCCCTATTCCTTATGCAACACCTACAATTCCCACATTTGCTACTCTGCCATTACCTGGAATACAGCCAGCATTAATGGATGAAAATGGTGAGGAATTAAAAGGGAATCAAGTAGAGGGGAGACTGGCAATAAAACACCCTTGGCCTAGTATAGCTAGAACGATATGGGGCAACCATAAGCGATACGTAGATACTTATTTTTCTGTTTACAAAGACAAATACTTCACAGGTGATGGAGCCTTGAGAGATGCTACTGGATTTTATAGGATTACAGGGAGGGTAGATGATGTGATTATCGTTTCAGGTCACAATCTAGGAACTGCACCTATTGAGGATGCGATTAATGAGCACCCTGCGGTTGCAGAAAGTGCTATTGTAGGCTTTCCACACGATATAAAAGGGAATGCCTTGTATGGATATGTGATTTTGAAAGAAACAGGTGAAGGGCGCGATCATGACAACTTAAGAAAAGAGATCAATCAAATTATCAAAGAGCGTGTGGGTCCAATTGCAAAACTGGATAAAATTCAATTTACAGAAGGTTTGCCTAAGACGCGGTCTGGCAAAATTATGAGACGTATTTTAAGAAAAATTGCTAGTGGAGATACAGAAAGTCTGGGAGATATAAGTACATTGCTTAACCCAGAGGTAGTTGAAAAGATTATTGACAATAGGGGTAGGTCATAAAAAAAACCTCGAAGAAATTTCTTCGAGGTTACTAATATTAGTTATTTGGTTTGAGGTTATCTCTTGGCTGCTGGTGCTCTCTTTTATCTTTAACTTGATGGTTAATTTCTCTACCATGCGTTTCTCTAAGATTTATAGCCTGTTCTTTTTTGCTTGTCTTTTCAGTATTGTTTTCTGGTGTACTCATCTTCTTTCAATTTTTGAATTCACCTCAAAGTACAGATAGTTATGGATTTTAAAGATTTTATTAAAAAACTTTAACCTTACACTGTTAATTATTGCAAAACAAAAGTTGTTAATTTCTAGTTTTTAATAATTTATTTCACAGACAATTTCTAAGTTAATTCTTCTAAAAGCAAATAATATGAAATCTTCATTCTCAAAAATTATTGATTCAGAAACCCCAGTACTTGTAGACTTTTTTGCAGATTGGTGCGGGCCGTGTAAAGCGCTTGCGCCTATTCTTACATCCGTAAAAAAAGAACTTGGCGATAGTGTAAAAGTGGTGAAGATTGATGTAGATAAAAATCAGCCACTTGCGGCTCAATACCAAGTAAGAGGCGTACCTACGATGTTGCTTTTCAAGAATGGAAAACAAGTGTGGAGGCAATCTGGTGTTTTGCAAAAGGAGGAATTGGTTAGGATTATCACCACTTCATAAACAGATGTATTTATTAGAAAATTATATGTAATATGAAGAAACAAATTATCCATAAATTCTACATGAGATGATTCGCTTTCGCGAAAGCGAATAGTCAACACTCATATATTTTAAGATTTTCACAACACCATTATGTTATTTTATGCAATACCTTGCTCTTTAAAATTAGAATTAAATGTCTGAATTACTTAAGAAAATCGTTAAGTCACAGTCTTTGAGAGAAGATCGCTTTTACGTACAAGAGGACGGTCGTGTTTTTGAACGCATCGTTACTGCAGATGATACATTTACTGGTTACTATCAAGATGCAGGAGGGACACTCTATACAAAAGAAGGTTGGGAGGCAGAGAAAGAAAGACAGTTTAAAGAATTTGAAGAACAGAAAAAACTTGAAATTATTCGAGCCCAAGAGGAGCGCGCTGCGCAAGTAGCAGCAAGAAAAGAAGCTGCTGCAAATGCTGTGATCAATCGTGGTAAGAAAAAGAAGAAGCCTTATAAATTATACGGGGGATTACTGGCAGTTGCTATCATGATAAGTGTACTCGTTTTTGGTCTTTGGGAACGTGATTATACTAGAGAAAAAGAAGCAATTATTGCAGAAGAAGCACAGGAAGAGGTAAAAGAAGAAGTTGTCATTTTTGGAAATGCATTAATCACGGGAGATGGTGTTAACTTAAGATTTGGACCTTCTACCTCGACAGAAATTATTGATACATTTGAAAAAATGGGAGAACGTGTGGAGGTGATTCCTCAAGACAGTGTTGTTCCAAAGTGGGAGAAAATTCGCAGAGAGAATGGAATACAAGGATGGGTGTACGATTTATATCTTAAAAAGTTAGATGAATAAGTATACTTTCGCATAAAATTGACTAATTATGCCTAAAAGAGGAACTCCAAAAAACACAAAAAATAAAGCGAAGCATTCCAAACTAATGGATCGCAAGAAAAAAAAGGAGCGCGAGAAAAAAGACGCTAGTCGCGAGCGCTTATTGGAAGCAAAAGCCAAAATGAAAGCTCAATCTACTACGAAATAAGCCTTTTGAGGTCATTTTTTTAAAGGAGCGAACAACCTTTTACTGGTTCTTGTCGTCTTAGTAAGAAACAACCAAGATGACATCTATAGTTAAATTCATTACCTACCTCACCTTTTTACTGTCAAGTCACTCTTTATTTTCTCAATCTTTTACTGCAAAGGTTGTAGATGCTCAAACGGGAGAACCTATCCCTTATGCTACCGTACAACTCGCAACAAATAGTGGTACAATTACAAATGAAGAAGGAATATTCTCCATAGGGAGTAAGCAATTAGAAAAATTAAGGGATTCTATTTATATATCATCAATGGGATATAATAGGCTCAGTATATATCCACTAAAAGCGATAGATACCGTTTTAAAACTTACGGAGAAGTTAAATGAACTTGACAATGTTTTTCTAACTACCCAAAAATTAAATCCAGAAGAAATTATGGATCGGGTGAAGCAAAATCTTACTGCAAATTACCCTTCCCAGTATACGAGGCAAAAACTCTTCTTCAGGCAAACCTTAGGAAACAAAGTAAACCGGATAGATGTAGATTTTAAAAAGTCCACTATAAAAGAGCTAACTAAGGAACTTATAGACAGCATTGTAAGACAAATTCCGCGTACGTCAGTATATTATAGTGAGTCTGTAGGAACGCTTTATGGTAATTATGAAAATCAGAAAATAGAGGTGGCTAAAGCAGCTAAACTCTATGATAAAAGCAAGGATGTTACTTTTGAAGGTTTTGGCAAGCGTCTTGAGAACATATTTAAAGAGAACGTAAAGCCAGATTCCTATCTCAAAATTAAGTCAGGGTGGTTAAGTGAGAAAATACCCGTCAATGAAATAGGAGAAGATAGTAATCCACAAGATACCACGGCGGGTATACAAATAAAAGCTGGTGAAGATCCCACTGTACAAGATATCACTCAGAGTGTAAAAGGCGGTATAGGTAAGCTTTATAAACAATTATTTTTTCAAGAAGATTCAAAACTTGATTTTATAAAAAATTCTAATCGTTATGAGTTTTCCCAGACTGGCATGACATCTATGGGAGAAGACATTGTATATATTCTTAGCTTCAGCCCTAAAGGGTCTAAAGATTTTTCTGGGACCGTTTATGTAAACACAGCTGATTTTGCTATTATGCGTTTGGATTTTCACAATGTCAAAAAGCTGTATGGGTTAAAGCTGTTTGGGATCGGTTATAGAGATATCGTTTATAAAGGAACCTCTTTATTTTCTAAAAATAATGATGGAGGTTACGCTCTTACTTTTATGGAATTAGAACGTGGGGTTGAGATGACTGTGGATAGACCTCTTACAGTTATCGAAAAAAACAAAAATGTAAAAGGGCGTCGTAAACAAAATGAGCTGGATCTTAACATTAATTTTAAAATAACTGCAACTACAAAGTCAGAACTTGTAGTTTTTAATACAGCTACTATAACAGAAGCTGTGTATACTTCTGCGATGGATAGTGAGGGTGTAGAGGCAACCTATCTTACAGCCTATGACCCTAATTTCTGGGAAGGTCACGCTGTTATTGAACCTAACAAAGCCATTCAGCAATTTAAAGTTATAAACTAAAAGGTACGCTTTCGCGAAAGCGTACATGGAGCTATTTCTTTAAGCTACAATTGATAGTAAATAGCATGAGCGCGAGTATGTAAACCTATAAATAAATCGATCATAATGGTATATTTACAATATGGAAGAATTATTTATAGGTCTAGCCATAGGTGCGATACTTGCCTTTTTTATATATAGGTGGTTTTCTACTTCCTCAAAAAGTAAAGATGCACAAACGCAATCTGTGGTTTTAATGGAGCGTATCCGTACGGTATGTAAATTCATTACGGTAGAAGGTGACTTTGCCGAAATATATCACTACGAAAGTCTCAAAAACAAATGGATGAACTTGTTACTAGGCTCAAAGAAAGCGATCGTCTTAATTGATGCAAAAGCACATATAGGTTTTGATCTCACAAAAATTAGAATGGAAGCAAACGATAAGAAAAAAACGATTGTGTTATTTGATTTTCCAGAGCCAGAGCTTCTTTCTGTGGAGACAGATTTTAAATATTACGATAAGAAGGAAGGATGGGCAAACCCTTTTACAAGCACAGATCTTACAGAAATTAACCGTGAGGCAAAGCAGCATATTCGAGATAAAATTCCACAAAGCGGTTTATATAATGAGGCAAAAAAGCAAGCCTTAGAAACTGTGCAACTTATGCAAAAACTTGTGGAAACAATAGGCTGGACATTAGATTATAGTGCTCTAGAGATAGGTACTCCAGAAGAAATCAAAACAATTGATTAGAAAACAATTTCAGTCCTTCAAAACAAATTAATTTTGATAACTGCATATCAATCAAAATGGATATAGAATATTTTAGAAATTACTGTCTTTCAAAAAAGGGAGTAACAGAAGAATTTCCATTTGATGCAGATACTTTAGTGTTTAAAGTTATGGGAAAAATGTTTGCGCTTGCATCCCTAGAACGCATTCCGCTATCTGCAAATCTCAAATGTGATCCACAACGGGCAATAACTCTAAGAGAAATGTACGATGGCGCAATTTTACCAGGCTGGCACATGAGCAAAAAACATTGGAATACCTGTGTTCTTGAAGAGCTAGAACCAAAGCTCCTCATAAGCCTTATAGATCACTCTTATGAACTTGTCGTTTCAAATATGACTAAAAAACTTCAAGCTGAGCTTGCAGCACTATAATATGACAACACCACAAAATTTTTACACCACGCAAGTAGATGTATTTAAAAAAGAATTACAAAAACTTAAAACCAAACTCAATATTTCTAGCACTTTTCGCTTAGCAGTATTTGTAGCAATTGTGTTAGGAATTTATTTCTCTCTTGGAAATGGAAAGCTTATTGCAGGTATCGTGATTTTAGGGATTGTTGCTTTTTTAATTTTGGTGACCAGACACAGTAAACTTCAATATGAGAAATCTTTAGTACAGGCATTGATCGATCGTAATGAACTCGAATTAAAAATACTTGATCGTGACTTTTACGAAATGCCAGATGGTATGGAACATCACAATCCAGAGCATGTGTTTAGTCAGGATATTGACTTATTTGGCAAAGGGTCATTTTATCAATATCTCAACCGCACTGCTTTGCAAAGTGGGTCAAAAAAACTGGCGGGCATACTCCTTTCTAACGATACTGCGCTTATCGATGAGAAACAACAAGCCATTAAAGAATTAGCAACTTTGGCGGAGTGGAGACAACGATTTGCTGCCATAGCTACTTTAGTTAAAACCGAGGTGGCTACAAGCAGTGTATTAGATTGGGTAGATGAGTACCAGGCGTTTACTCCAAAATCTATAAAGCTCTTTGCTAGAATATTTAGTCTCCTGTCATTGATTGTTTTGGCTACCTATTTAATTGGGCTTATCGCTGGCTGGTGGGTTTTTGTAATTTTTGGACTTGGTTTGTTAATTACGGGACGGTTTGTAAAAAAGATAAGCATGCTTTCTGGCCATACAAGTAAAATACAAACCACTTTCACACAATATGCTAAACTTCTCTCTCAAATAGAAAACAAGCAATTTGAAAGTACACTTCTCTCTCAAAAAAGAGGGCAAATTATAAAAGATAGCCAATCCAGTTCGTCGATACTCCACAAATTTTCAAAGAAATTAGATGCATTAGATCAACGGAATAATATCATTATTGGATTAATAGCAAATGGTTTTTTTCTGAGGGATCTAGCAATCGTATCAGATATTGAGCAGTGGATAGCCGAATATAAAAAAGAAATAACAAATTGGTTTGAAGTAATAGATTTTTTTGATGGGTATAATAGTTTAGGGAACTATACTTTTAATCACCCCAACCATGTATTTCCCACCATTACAAATTCTGGAAATACAATAGTAGCTACCGCTGTAGCACATCCATTATTAAATCCTGATACAGCAGTGCGTAATAATGTAAAGATACAACAAGATGAATTTTTTATCATTACTGGAGCAAACATGGCGGGAAAAAGTACATTTTTACGCACAGTAGCTTTGCAAATTGTAATGGCAAATGTAGGTCTGCCTGTATCTGCAGGGGAGGCATCTTATACACCTATAAAACTTATTACGAGTATGCGTACAACAGATAGTCTTACAGATGATGAGAGTTATTTCTTTAGTGAGTTGAAGCGACTCAAATTTATTGTAGACCAAATTAAAACAGATCGCTATTTTATCATTCTTGACGAAATTTTAAAGGGAACCAATAGTACAGATAAAGCAGTGGGTTCTCGTAAATTTATAGATAAGCTGGTAGCATCTGGCGCTACAGGGATAATTGCGACACATGACCTTAGCCTATGTGAAGCGGCAAATGACCTAAGGCAGGTTAAGAATCATTATTTTGATGCCCAAATTATCAATGATGAGCTTTACTTTGATTATACTTTCAAAGAAGGGATATGCCAAAACATGAACGCTAGTTTTTTACTCAAGAAAATGGAAATTGTAGAGTAAATAAATTTAACCGCAATTATGGATAGTCTTACTCAAATAGTACTGGGCGCCGCTGTAGGAGAGGCAGTACTCGGAAAAAAAATAGGGAATAGAGCTATGCTTTGGGGAGCTGTTGCGGGAACTATTCCAGACTTAGATGTTGTGGCAAGGTATTTTACAGATACCATAACCGCCACCGCTGTACACCGGGGGTTCACGCATTCTATCCTATTTGCATTATTAATGGCGCCACTGCTGGGCTGGCTTGTGCACCAGATAAGGAAAAGACCTGAAGTAGGTTGGAAAGGATGGTCAGTACTTTTTTTCTGGGGTCTCTTCACACATCCACTATTGGATATTTTTACGACCTGGGGGACGCAGTTGTTTTGGCCATTCAATCTGCGATTGGCATTTAACTCCATTTTTGTTATTGATCCGTTATATACACTTCCTTTTTCAACATGTGTACTTATTGCGATGACAAAAAATAGAAGTTCGCTTTCGCGAAAGCGGATCAACAATTTTGGGATTATAGTAAGTACGTTCTACCTTGGTTTAACCCTAGTTTTAAAGTGGGTTGCGCACACTAAAATAGTAAACGCTTTAGATGAAAAAGGTATCAGTTACACCACAGTATCTACAAGGCCATCACCTATGAACACGATTTTATGGAATGCAAATGTTGATGCTGGTGATTTTTATCTTATAGGAGACTATTCCTTTTTTGACAATAAGCCTATCACATTTACTGCATATCCAAAAAACCGAGAAGTATCAAAAAATATTGCATCGAGAAAGGAAGTGCAATGTCTAATTGATATCTCACAAGGATGGTATATTATCGAGAGAGAAAAAGATTCATGGATATTTAATGATTTGCGTTTTGGTCTAATACCAATCAATCCATCTGAGTCTCAATTTGTGTTTAGGTATCTACTTAAGGAGGTGAATGATAACATTATTGCCACAGAAGATCGCCCAGATATAACAAATATGCAGGTTGTCTTAAAAACATTATGGGATAGGATTACAGGGAATTAATCATCAAAACGACCAGGAAATTGTTTTCTCAACACATTCATTAAACTAGCTTCTGTAAGTGGTTTATTGTCAAAATGTTGAAGCATTTTGTAATTGTCTGCTTTATTTCTGTCATCTGGTGAGGTAGAAGTGGTGAGCATTGCAATCACAACATCTGCTTTTTGAACAACTTCAAGATTTTCATAGTGTTCTAAGAATTCAAAACCATCCATGCCGGGCATATTGATATCTAAGAAGATAAGATCTGGACGTGGATAGTCCTCATTTATAAGAGTTCTAAGGTATTCTAGACCTTCTTCTCCGGAATATTTTATGGTAGTTTTAGCCGCAACTCCAGCCTTTTTAATAATTCTTGAGTGAATAAAGTTATCAGACTCAGAATCGTCTATAAGTAGTATTTCTCTAAGTGGTTGCATATTTTATTTTTTTAGTGTGAATGTAAATGTACTTCCTTCTCCCACAGTGGAGTCAACGGTAATTTTACCTTTGTGTAGTTCAACAATTTTTTGACAAAAAGCAAGACCTATACCCGTTCCTTCATATTCTTTTGCACTATGTAAACGGGTAAACATATTAAATATCTTGTCAAGATGAACATCTTTAATTCCCAATCCATTATCCGCTATTTTAAACGTATAAAAGTTTGTAGACTCACTCACACTGACGTGAATTTTAGGGATTTTTCCTTCGGGCATAAATTTAATAGCATTTCCTATTAAATTTGCAAAGAGTTGACGCAGTTCTACAGGGTAACCAGAGATTTGAGGTAACGAATCGCTAGTGATCACAGCCCCGGTATCATCTATACGATTAGTAAAATCAATTTTAACTTCTTCTAGAAGTTGGCTCAGTTCTACCTTAACACGTCTCCCAGATTTACCAAGTCTACTATAATTAAGTAACCCAGTTATAAGACCCTTCATCCTTTCAGTAGCACCTCTTATGAAAGAAAAATATTGAGCTGCCTCAGCATCTAACTGATCCCCGTACTCTTCTTCAAAAAGTTCTATAAAATTATCAACCGTACGGAGTGGTTCTTGCAAATCATGCGAGGCGATATATGCAAATTGATTGAGTTGCTTGTTTTTGTTCTCCATCTGAAGAAGTAAATCCTCGTTCACCTCTATTTGCGCCTCTTTGAGAGAAATCTCGTTATCCCTTGACTTCACAATAGATAGTAATTGATCGTTATTCTTTGCCATCTTGGTAAACAATGGAATTAATCTCTGTCTAACCGCATACACATTATAGAGCATCAAAAGTAAAGCTATAGAAAGTGCAATTAAACTTATGACGAAAATGGTATCATAGGTAGATCTTCTATCGATTAATAATTCATTTTCCTCAACGATCATTATATCTTTTATCTGATCGAGGGACGCTATCAGTTTAAGTGTTTCACTTCTGCCAGCTTTATTCCTATTTTCCTCAGGAGTACCTAGTTTATAGTTATCGATATTATTATTCATTCCAGCCACTCTCTCATCGATAAGCGCTTGGTACTTCTTAAAATTGTTAAATTGGGATGGGTTATCAGCAATTTTAGATTCTAATGCACTAAGTTTATTGCCTAATTTAGCAACCTCTACTTTATAATCAATTCTATATTCTGGATCTCTAGAAATTAAATACCCTCTTAGTTTACTTTCTGCACGTACAAGTGTTTCGGAGAGGCTTTGTATGTCTGATTTAACTTGATTAGTGTGGATAATCCACTTTTGTGAATATTGGGATGCAAAATATAATGCGACTATTAATATAATAACTGCAAGTGTCGAAAAGAAACTTAGATATAAGGATCTAACGATATTTTTTGAATCCGTTGTATCCATTTACCTATTTTATAGATAAAAATTTAAGAACCTTATCCTTTAAAGAGAGTATAGCCTCTTTGTGTTCATAAGCTTCAAAGTCATGATGTCTCAAAAAGTCCGTAAGCTCCTTTTCCTTAGCATCTTTCTCTCTTTGCTTTTCTAGACGATCAATTAATTCTTTTTTCTCAGAGATAAATTTCTCAAATAATGGGCGTAATTTTTCTTGTAAGTTTTGAAGATTCTCTTTTAGAAAAAACCCCGAAGCTCCCTCCATTATAAGCTCTGCGGCTTTTTCCTCATTATTTAGGTTTCCAGTAATAATGATTACTGGTATGTCTTTATTGAAGCTTTTCACTTGGCGTATAACATCAAAGCCTGTAAATCCTTCTAGATTAAAATCACTCACCACAATATCTGGTACAAATTGCTTAAGGGCTACAGATAGCGACAGCTCTTTGTCTGATACACTTATCTCTACATTTGAACAGAATTTTTTAATTTGTTTCTGAACAAGAAAAGCATCAGAGACTAGGTCTTCAACAATGAGAATACGTAAAGGAGTGTCAATCATTTATTTTAAGTTAAAATGTGAGTAAAGATAGGTGGAATATAGAAACAACACTCTTAAGGTTTTCTAAAAACTAAGTTACTACAGACGTTACATTAATATGCTTAATAATAAATAAGATGCAGTATTATGAATAGTCCAAAGTGAGTGAACCTCTTAATAAAGTTCTATAACAGCTAACTTCAATTTTTGATAAAAACCTTTTAGCTTAAATCAAACTTTTAACTATCTATACGCATAAAATCTTCTTTAAATATTTTATGTAAATAATACAGGACGGTGCGTGCATGTGCTATACTAAAGGTAAGCGGTGGTTTAATCTTGATAACATTATGATCGGCTCCGTCTGTACTCATAAGAATACTATGTGCTCTCATGCGATTTATGAGATAGTCAGCTTGTTGTTTTAAGGGATTCAAATCCTTATCAACAAGCTCGAATCCTAAGAATAACCCCTGACCTCTTACATTACCAATTATTGGAAATTCTTGAGATAGTAGGTTGAGCTTAGACTTGAGATAATTGCCAACCTCTAACGCATTATCTTGTAATTCTTCACCTTTGACGGTGTCCAAAACTGCTTTACCTATACTACAAGAAACGGGATTTCCGCCGTAGGTATTAAAAAACTCCATGCCATTTGCAAATGCATCTGCAACCTTACGTGTGCAGGCTACTACCGCTAGCGGGTGTCCGTTGCCTATAGGTTTTCCAATGGTGACAATGTCAGGAACTACATTATGGAGTTCGAATGCCCAAAAATGTGTTCCTACACGACCTACACCCGTTTGTACTTCATCTGCAATGCAGAGGCCTCCAGCGTTTCGTATGATAGTATAGGCTCCTTTTAAAAAGCCATCAGGCAACTCTATTTGCCCACCGCAACTTATGATACTCTCTATGATAAACGCACCCACCTTTTTTCCATTAGAGGTAATAGTGTTTACACATTCTTGTATTTCTCCTAAGTAGCCTTCAGTAGCTCTAGCTCCTCGATACACACCCCTATAGTTGTCTGGTAACGGAAATATATGAGTGCTGTCTGGCTTGCCTCGTCCCCCTTTTCCATCAAATTTATAGGAACTCACATCTACCGTTGCACTCGTGTTGCCATGGTACCCCATTTCTGCAGCAATGACTTCTTTACTTCCTGTTGCTGCATGTGCCATACGTAGCGCAAGTTCATTTGCCTCACTTCCCGAGTTTACAAAATGGAGTACAGAAATTTCTTCTGGGAGTGTTTCTAATAATGCTTTTGAAAATTGTACGATCTCTTTATGAAGGTAGCGAGTGTTCGTATTAAGTACCGACATTTGATTGCGTCCTGCTCTAACTGTAGCGGGATGCTCGTGGCCCAGATGTGCTACATTATTTACAGTATCAAGGTATTTTCTCCCATGGAGATCTAAGAGATACACCCCATTACCTCTCACAAGTTGAAGTGGCGATTCATAATGTAAACTCATTCCTCTACCTAAATGCTGTTGTCTAAACGCTATTATTTCATCGTTTTGGAATTCCTCTTTACGCTTTCGCGAAAGCGTATCAATCCCAAATAGCAACATAGGATCAGGACACAAACTCTGCCAACTCTTAATCTCATGATGGAATGCAACACCAGGAAAATCGTCTGTATAATTGAGTAAGCTGAGTTGTATTTGAAAATGAAGATGTGGTGCCCAGCTCCCGTTATCTTCTGGAGAACCCAGATAGCCTATGCAGTCTCCTTTAGAAAGTAAATCACCTACCTTTAAGGTATCACTACTGTCTTTGGATAGATGGCCATAGAGCGTATAAAATGTGAGATCTATTTCTTTATGTTTTAAAATTACGAGTCCACCGTAGTTTTTGTGCTGTTTTTGGTAGGTGGAGGTTACTACTTCACCGTCAAAAACTGCATGTACTGGAGTTCCAGCAGCTAACCAAAAATCGACACCCAGATGGACGCTTCTGTTTTGCTTTCCATAATCTGCTTCTGTGTCAAAGCTATCATCTGTATACAGCGGTCTGGGTTCTAGATATCCTCCTGCAATAATTTTAGAGGGTACTTCTTTTTGTAATTGATCAATTTTATATTGAAACCAGTCTAGATTGTTAAAGTCCATCTCGTGCCCTATCCACGTGCTAGATACACTCAAATCTAGGGGATAAACTTCCGTGCGTTTTATGGTTGGGAAAAGGTCAATGAGATGAAGGTCTGAGTGTGCTACCCATTCATTAAAATGAGTTTGCAAAGGGTGTGGAGGAAGACTCACGCTTTCGCGAAAGCGTATAAGAGCAAACTCCTCATCAATTAATATCCATTTTTCTATAGCCTTCCAAGCAGCTTTTTCACTAATAAACAAGTATGTGTTTTCTGGATTTTCTGTCCGATTAATAGCTGCCTTTATTACGGTGATCGCCAGACGTATTTGTACGGTATTGTATAAATGTGCTAGTTCTTCTTCGTTCAATGTACAGGTCTCATAATATCCACGTACTATAGGTAGTATTGCTCGCAAAGGGTCGAGATGTTCCATGCTCGCATAAGCACACATAATCGCCAGATCATTGATGCGCTGCGTGTAAATGGCATCTCCATAATCAATGATGGAGATAATTTTGGGAGTTAGTTTGTCATGACTAACAAGTATGTTTTGATCGTTTGCATCATTATGCACCACTTGTTTTGGCAGTGATTGATAAGTGCTCTGAAGTTGTTCAAAACGAGCAATAATAGGAGAGATAATTTCTTGTTTTGACTTCTCTAAAAGATGAATGTGTGCTTTTATCCAGAGTGCTTGTGCAATATCCCAATCTAATTCTCGTCGCGCATATAGGTGATTAAAAGTTGATAGTGCCTTAGTAAGTATGCCGCCATACCGACCTAGTTGAGTTTTGAGCTCCGTTGTTTTTGGAGAAACAATATTCCACACTCTTCCTTCGATCCAACTATAAAGTCTTACAAACCTATGTTGATTCTCCTCGTCTGTAATTTTAAGTAAGTTTTCTCCGTTTTTTGTGGACAGTATCTTTGGGGTAGTGATCTCATTTTGGTCATTATCGAGGTGTGTGAGAAGTGCATTCTGAAATATAAGTGCATTTTCTGCAGTATTGGATGTCGATACTTTGAGAATAAATGAATCTCCTGTGTTAGTTTCAACTTTGTAATTGAAATCTATTTCTCCAGGTAAAATGGATAGTTTACCTTCTATAGCGTAATTATTTCTAAGTATTTTTTCTGCAGTTGGGAGGTAATGGGTAGCGCTCATAAATTAGGGCTAATTGTTATGGTTATTTTGTAGTGGAAAAGGTACTAAAAGTCACTTTGTAATATTCAATTAGGAGATAGTAGATTTTTATGGAATTCCAGTCTTTTGAATTTTTGGAAAAAGCATTAAAATTATTATATATTTACAGAGATGATATTACACAGTTGGACATATCTATTATTACTTCTTAAATTCCTCATAAAGAGGAGTCCTGAATAGGCTTATACTTGAATTTTAAGTAACTTTAAGTCAATCTAAAAATATACGAATGCCTTTTTATCATAAACTGGGAGAGATCCCTCCTAAACGTCACACGCAATTTCGCAAACCAAATGGTGAATTGTATAATGAGCAAGTGTTCGGAACCATTGGTTTTGATGGGATGAGTACGATAAGCTACCACAACCAGCGCCCTACACAAGTTAAAGAAATAAAGAAGCAATACTCTGTTAAACCAGAAATTGCCAAAGAAAATAACATACAATCTTACCGCTTTCGTGGTTTTCAAATTAAACCAGAAAAAGACTTTTTAAAAAGTCGTAAAGCGGTGTTAACTAATAGTGATTGTACAATTCTTCTAGCAGCACCCCAAGAACGTACTCAAGATTACTTTTATAAAAATACAGATGCAGATGAGCTTATTTTTGTGCATCGAGGTACTGGGAAACTACGCACGCATTTAGGAAATCTAGATTTTAAATATGGCGATTACCTCTTGATTCCAAGAGGTGTTATTTATAAAATGGATTTTGATACAGATGATAATCGATTATTTATTGTTGAGTCACGTAGGCCTATTTATACACCCAAGAGATACCGTAATTGGTTTGGTCAATTATTGGAACATTCTCCATACTGTGAGCGAGATTTACGCCAGCCCTATGAATTAGAGACAAATGATGAAAAGGGAGAGTTTTTGATAAAAGTAAAGAAGCAAGATGATATGTTTGATATGATCTATGCTTCTCATCCATTTGATGTGGTAGGGTATGACGGATATAATTATCCATATGCCTTCTCCATTCACGATTTTGAGCCTATAACAGGTCGTATACACCAGCCGCCACCAGTGCATCAAACTTTTGAGACAGATGCTTTTGTGGTATGTAGCTTTGTGCCTAGAAAATATGATTACCACCCATTAAGCATACCAGCGCCTTACAATCACAGTAATATTGATAGTGATGAGGTGTTGTATTATGTGGATGGTGATTTTATGAGCCGTACAGATATAGAGGCAGGACATATATCATTGCACCCAGCAGGCATACCACATGGACCACACCCTGGAACTGCCGAAAAAAGTATAGGTAAAGATGGGACGGAAGAGCTTGCAGTTATGGTAGATACGTTTAAGCCTCTTAAAGTGTGTAAGGATGCCATGGGTATAGCAGATGAAACGTATTACCAAAGTTGGCTAGATCACTAATAAAGCTAATCAAATTTTCATTTGAAGGCTTTCGCCAAAATGTGAGAATTTTTACACATACATCGTAACACTAGAGAAATAAGGAATGGAAAATAAATTACCCGCAGATCCCACCGCGCTCATACTTGGAATTATTGGTCTCATTTTTGGCTTAGTAGGTTGCTGTTGCTATGGTATTACCGCAATCATACCTTTAGGATTAAGTATTGTAGGATTAGTAATGGCAAACAAAAGCCTTAAGTTGTATCGGGCAAATCCTTCAGAATTTAGTGAATCAAGTAGGAGCAACGTTTCCATTGGTCGCATATTGAATATTATTTCAATCGTTGTGAACTCACTTTTTTTAGTAGTTATAATTTTAATGATTGTGTTTGTGGGAGTTGCAGGAGTTCAAGGAGCTTTTGATAGTATTAAAGACAAAGGGTTTGGCAATGAAAACACAAAAGAGTGGGAATATGAAGATGATTTTAATGATGATGCCACATATGAAATAGAGGAAGTAGATTCAATTTCTTCAGATTCAGTTTTTCTGAATGAAGTGTATCCAGAAAACGATAGTTTACAGTAGGTATACGCTTTCGCGAAAGCGTAACTTTAATGTTTAATAACACGCATAAATTAAAGTCGTAGTTCTCAAATGTGATGGACACTACATACACAAATTAATTAGATGATGGTCTCGCAAATCCATCACAGAAATACAGTAATAGATATGAAAGAAGATTTAAAATCCGTGGATTACGGACTAGAAAAAATATTTGAAGGAGCACAGGATTTTTTACCATTATTGGGAACTGACTATGTAGAGTTTTACGTGGGTAACGCAAAACAAGCAGCTCATTTTTACAAAACAGCATTTGGTTTTCAATCATACGCTTATAAGGGCTTGGAGACAGGATCTCGCGATGAGGTGAGCTATGTGATCAAACAAGATAAAATTCGTATTGTACTTACGTCACCGCTTAATAGCAAGTCTCCTATTAATGATCACATAGCAAAGCATGGTGATGGGGTAAAAGTGGTTGCCTTATGGGTGGATGACGCAAGAAGCGCTTATGAGGAAACTACGAAGCGTGGTGCAAAATCGTATTGTGAACCTTTTGTAGAAACAGATGAAAATGGTGAGACCGTACGCGCCGGAATTTATACCTACGGGGAGACGGTTCATATGTTTGTAGAACGTAAGAATTACAAGGGTCAGTTTCTACCAGGTTACCGTGAGTGGAAATCTGATTACAACCCAGAACCTACAGGTCTTAAATATGTGGATCATATGGTAGGAAATGTGGGTTGGAATCAAATGAATACATGGGTGAAATTTTATGAAGATGTGATGGGGTTTGTAAATTTCTTATCATTTGATGATAAGCAAATTCACACAGAGTACTCTGCGCTTATGAGTAAAGTAATGAGCAACGGAAACGGGCGTATTAAATTCCCTATAAATGAGCCTGCTGAGGCGGCAAAAAAGTCTCAGATTGAAGAATATTTAGATTTTTATGAAGGTGCAGGAGTCCAGCACCTTGCGATGGCGACAGATGATATTATTAAAACCGTTGCTCAGCTTAAAGCTCGCGGGATTGAGTTTTTACCACCACCACCACAAACTTATTATGATGATATTCCACAACGCCTTGGTGAGCACATGAAGGTGATGAAGGAGGATATAGAACGACTCCAAGAGCTCTCTATCTTAGTAGATGCAGACGAAGATGGATATTTACTTCAAATATTTACAAAGCCGTTACAAGATAGACCAACACTGTTCTTTGAAATCATACAACGTATGGGGGCAAAAGGTTTTGGAGCAGGTAACTTTAAGGCATTATTTGAGTCTATAGAAAGAGAGCAAGCACAAAGAGGGACACTTTAAAAACCAACAAAAAATAAAGGTCGCAAATCATTGCGGCCTTTATTTTTTACCTTTGGAACAACATTTGTATTATAAATCGTTATAAGCAAATAACCAAATAATGAAACTAGTAACAAAAATATCAGCAACGCTTCTGGCAACCGTGAGTTTACTTATGTGTTTAGCATTTGTAATGCCACCTAACCAGTTGCTAGATGGTGATCGTAAAAACACGTATAAGGCAGGTGAGTGGCTTAAATTTAGAGTACACTACGGACTACTCACAGGTGGTTATGCTACTATTGCCATTGAAGATGACATGTACAATGGGAAAGAAGTACACCATATAAAAGGTTTTGGGGAAACTACAGGTATTGTAGGCTTAGCTTTTGGTGTAGAAGATTACTATGAGAGCTGGGTAGATAAAAAGACAGATTTACCGTATAAATTTCTTCGTAAAATTAATGAGGGAGGTCATAAAAAGAATAGAATTGTAGAGTTTGATCAAAAAAATAATACAGCACTTGTTAAAGATTTGAGACGTGATAAGGAGACTGTACTCAAAACAGAACCTAATATCCAAGATATGGTCTCTGCGATGTATTATTTACGCAACAACTTAAAAACTTCAAAACTTAGAGCAGGTGACGAGATAGATCTCACAATGTTTTTTGATGGAGAAAATTTCCCATTTAAAATGAAATTTATTGAGAAAGAGGCTATTAAAACTAAATTTGGAACTATAAAAACATTAGTTTTTAAGCCGTTAGTCCAGTCGGGAAGGGTTTTTAAGGAGAAAGAAAGTCTCACTATATGGGTAAGTGATGATAAGAATAAGATTCCAGTACGTATACAGGCAGACATTGCTGTTGGATCACTCAAGGCTGACTTAGATGCATATCGCGGCCTTAAGTATCCATTTAAAATCACATTTGATTAAGACTTTTAATGAGAAAACCGATACAACCAGATATTGAAAAAATCATCGACGCGCTTGATGATAAATACGAAAAAATAGATCAAGATCTAGATGATCATTTGGAAGGCCTTTTACAAAGCAAACCCATTACTTATTGGGATTACATACATACGGATGCACTACTAAATTTACAGCTCCCCCGCACTAATTTTCCTGATGAGAATGTGTTTATTATGTACCATCAAATCAACGAACTTTTGTTTAAAATGGTACTCTGGGAAATAGATCAAGTAGCTCATCACCCTGATCTCACAGTAGATTTTTTCAGTTCGCGTTTAGACAGAATAAGTCGTTATTTTGACATGCTCACCAGTTCTTTTAGTATTATGCAGGAAGGAATGGATCTTGATCAGTACATGAAATTTAGAAAAACGCTTACTCCTGCGAGTGGCTTCCAAAGTGCACAGTATCGAAAAATCGAATTTGCTAGTACCGATTTAATTAACTTAATTGATGCACGCTTTCGCGAAAGCATAGATCGTAACACTCCCTATGAGCACGCTTTAGAACATTTGTACTGGCAAGCAGCAGGAAAAGATTACAATACAGGTAAAAAGTCCTATTTACTTAGTGCATTTGAAGAAAAATATAAAAACGACTTCGTAGCCTTTACAAAAGAATATAATACTATAAATTTGTACGCCCGTTTTAAAACGCTACCACAGCAAGACCGTGAAAATCAGAAGTTACGTAACGCCATGCGTCACTATGATTATACAGTAAATGTGACATGGGTTATGTCACATTATAATGCAGCAAATCATTATTTAAACAACGGAAAGAAAGTTGTTGAAGCTACAGGTGGTAGCGAGTGGACAAAGTATATGCATCCTAAGTATCAAAGAAGAATCTTTTTTCCAGATGTCTGGACTAAGGAAGAGCTTGATACTTGGGGACACGACGTTTAATTTAAAGAACTTACTTTTTGTGAAATACCAATTGCCTTTATTATTTTTAGTATTCTTATTTTTAATTTCATGCGACGACACTGTAGAAGAAAGTGTCGATGTAGAAGAGATTTATGAAGCTCCACCAGAAATCGTAAAAGAATACGGTTATGTATTAGAGGATTATATTGTAGAACGTGATACCGTACAATCTGGAGATAGCTTTGGTAAAATTCTATTTGAGGCAAATGTGGATTATGCAACCATTCAAGAAATATCTGACAGTGTTCAGCCCATTTTCAATACGAGCCGTATTCGACCTGGCAAGCCTTATGTAGTTTTAAAGTCTAAGGACTCCATTGAGGCAGCACAAGTTTTTATATATGAGCAAACTAAGGAGGATTATGTGGTCTTGGATTTCCAGTCTACGGTTAAAGCTTCCTTAGAAAAACACCCTACAACTACTTATGAGCGTGAGATATCTGGGGTCATAGATAGCAACTTATCCTCTACTTTTGATGATCTTGGCGTGAGTGTAAACGTGGCCTATAAAATGGCAGATATCTATGCTTGGACTATAGACTTTTTTAAACTTCAAAAAGGAGATCGATTTAAGGCAATTTATGAAGAGCGATTTATAAACGATACCATTCCTGCAGGTATAGGTAAAATTAAAGCTGTATTGTTTGAGCATGCGGGGAGAGAGATTTATGCCTTTAGATTTGAAAATGATTCTCTACCAGGAAATATTGATTTTTTTGACGAAAATGGAGAGAACTTAAGACGCGCCTTCTTGAAAGGGCCTCTTAAATTCAGTCGTATTTCTTCAAGGTACAACTTAAAGAGACGAATTAAATATTACGGGTACAAATTAAGACCACACAAAGGAACTGACTTTGCCGGTGCGATAGGTACTCCTATTCTTGCGACGGCAGATGGTGTAGTGACAAAATCTGAGCGTCGTGGAGGTAACGGTAATTATGTAAAAATAAGACATAATGCTACCTATGACACTCAATATCTACACATGCAAAAACGCATGGTTAAAGTGGGTCAGTCTGTAAGACAGGGAGATGTGATAGGTACCATAGGTATGACTGGTAATTCTGGAGGTCCTCATGTTTGTTATCGTTTTTGGAAGAACAACAGACAAGTAGATCCCTTTAAACAAGACCTTCCAGCATCAAAACCGCTTGCTGAAAATTTAATTCCTATCTATGATAGTATCCGGAAGCCATTGCAAGAGCGTTTAGAAAATATCCCATGGTTCTCAGAAACTGTAGATGAAGCAGATCTTGATGAGGGCCAAGACCTAAGAATTCAGTAAATTTTCAATAGATATCGATCCATGAAAAATATAAACCCAACGACTACTGCGGCTTGGAAGAAATTAGACGCGCACTTTAACGAAAACAAAAATGTGCAGCTTAAACAGCTCTTTGAGGACACTAATAGAGCTACTGAATTTACGATACGTTGGGAAGATTTTTTAGTGGATTACAGCAAAAACTTAATTACCAAGGACACTCAAGATTTGCTCATCGATCTTGCAAATGAGGTGGATCTTAAAGGTGCAATTCGCAGTTATTTTGGAGCAGAAGAAATGAATGTTACGGAGGGTCGTCCGGTAATGCATACTGCTTTAAGGGATGAGCGTGATACCGCTTTCGCGAAAGCGGAAGTTAAAGATGTTAAAAAATCCATTGAAAAGTTTACAAACGCTGTTATATCTGGGTTTCACAAAGGAGCAACTGGGAAAGCTATTACTGATATTGTGAATATAGGGATAGGTGGTTCTGACTTAGGGCCTGTGATGGTGACAGAAGCCTTAAAGTTTTATAAAAACCACTTAAACATACACTTTATATCAAATGTAGATGGAGATCATGTGATGGAAACCATCAAAGATCTTAACCCTGAAACCACCTTATTTGTAATTGTCTCTAAGACATTCACCACTCAAGAAACGTTGACGAATGCACAAACGGTGCGTAAATGGTTTGTTGAGCAATTAGATGAAAAAGCTGTGGCACTTCATTTTGTAGCAGTTTCTACTAATCTAGAAGCCATTGCAGATTTTGGAATTGACGCATCATCTATTTTCCCCATGTGGGACTGGGTAGGTGGAAGATTCTCTTTGTGGAGTTCGGTGGGTTTATCTATTGCTTTGGCTATAGGATATGAAAATTTTGAAAAATTATTACATGGAGCCTATAACATGGACAGGCATTTTAAAGATGCTCCTTTTAATCAAAATATACCTGTAATTACTGCACTTTTGAGCGTGTGGTATAACAACTTTCATAAAGCAGAGACAGAGGCTATTATACCTTATACACAATATTTACATAGATTACCAGCGTATTTACAACAAGCCATTATGGAGAGTAATGGAAAAAGTGTTGACCGCAATGGAAAAAAAGTTAATTATGAGACGGGAACTATTGTTTGGGGTGAGCCAGGTACTAATTCTCAGCATGCTTTTTTCCAACTCATACATCAAGGAACAAAACTTATTCCAGCAGAGTTTATAGGTTTTAAAAAATCTCTTCACGGCAATAAAGATCATCACGATAAGTTGATGGCTAATTTCTTTGCCCAAACAGAGGCGTTAATGAATGGAAGGACAAAAGAGCAGGTAGATGCCGAGTTGTCTAATCAAGATATTTCTAAAAGTAGAAAGGAACAACTCAAGCCTTTTAAAGTTTTTGCTGGCAACAAGCCGACTACCACATTTTTGATAGAGAAGTTGACTCCTGAAAGCCTAGGGGCTTTAGTTGCGATGTATGAGCACAAAATCTTTGTGCAGGGAGTTATATGGAATATTTATTCATATGATCAGTGGGGTGTGGAGCTAGGAAAACAATTAGCTACTCAAGTTTTAAGCGATTTTGACGCTATTGATGATTCTCAACATGATAGTTCTACTACAGCTTTATTGAAATCTTACAAAAACGCCTAAGAGATTCAAAATTCCTATTTGTTTTGAGGGATTTAATCCTAAATTCACAATTTTCAAAAGGTTTAATTTAAACTACTGCAATTGTGTGTTAAAATTTTTAAGATAACCTTCTCTTAATATACGGACTGCATAGTATTGAGTAATTTCGCGCCAGCTAATTATAAATATATTATGAAAAAATTCACAATTTTATCTTTGATTGCTTTGCTCTTTGTGAGCGCTGCGTCATTTGCACAAGGTGTTACTACCAGTGGTATTTCTGGGCGAGTTCAGGATAACACAGGTTCTTTACCAGGAGCTACTATTGTAGCCACGCATATTCCTACTGGATCAGTATATGGAGCTGTTACAGATTTTGATGGTTTTTATCGTTTAACAAACTTAAAGCCAGGAGGTCCTTATAACGTATCCATAACGTATATCGGTTTTGAAGATTACACGCTTAATGGTTTTTCACTTACTTTAGGTGAGACAAGACGTATTAGTACTACGTTAAAAGAATCTCAGAATGCGCTTGATGAAGTAGTAGTAACTGCTACAACAAATGGTATTTTTGATGCTAACAAAACTGGATCTGAAACAACTATCACTCAAGCTAAAGTTGATGCATTACCTAACATATCAAGATCTATTTCGGACTTTGCACGTCTAACTCCAGAGGCGCAGTTAAGAGATGATAATGAATTATCAATAGGTGGTCAGAATAACAGGTATAACGCACTTTACGTTGATGGAGCTGTAAATAATGATGCTTTTGGTCTTTCTGGATCAGGTACTAATGGAGGTCAAACAGGTGTGAATCCAATCTCTATTGATGCGATCGAATCTTTTCAAGTAAACGTAGCTCCTTATGATGTAACTATTGGTGGATTTCTCTGGAGGAGCCATTAGTGCTGTTACTAAGTCTGGATCAAATACATTTGAAGGTTCTGCATATACTTTGTTTAGAAATCAAAATCTTGCTGGAAAAACACCTGGAGATTTCGAAGATGAAAGTGAGAGAGAAAAATTAGAACGATTCACAGCATACACAAATGGGTTAAGAATAGGTGGGCCAATCATTAAAGATAAATTATTCTTTTTTGTAAACTATGAGGGGCAAAATGATGAAACTCCGCAACCTTTTAATGGTGATTATGCTGGGGATTCTGGTCTTGCAGGATGTAAATGCTTTTAGAAATTTCTTAATAAGTGAGTATGGATATAATCCTGGAACTTTTGATAATAATACAAGAACATTAGATAGTGATAAAATTCTCTTTAAGATAGACTGGAATATTAACGAAAATCATAAGCTTTCTGTACGTAATAACTATGTGAAGGCTGACTTCTTTGGAATAGGTAGATCTAGTTCAAGAACTATAAACTTTACTGGTGGTGCTCAAAATTTTGAATCTATCACCAATACGGCTTCTTTAGAATTAAATTCTAAATTTGGAAATAATTTGGCCAATCGTTTTATTTTTGGATATACCAGAGTAAGAGATGATAGAGGAATTAATGGAAATCCATTTCCAACATATTGAATAGATGATGGAGATGCCACAATAAATGCTGGTTCTGAGCGCATTCTCTACCGCAAATTTACTTGATCAAGATATCTTTACGTTAACTAATAATTTTCAGATTTTTAAAGGAAGACATACGATTACTTTAGGAACACATAATGAATACAGTTCGGTAAAAAATCTATTTTTAGGTAGTAATTTTGGTCGGTATACTTATAGACTCATTAGAAGACTTTTTTAATGATAATGCTGATAGAGTATGAGAGAGAGGTATTCTCTCTTAGGAGGTGTTGGTGATGATTCAGTTGGTGCTGCAGAGTTTGACTATGTTTCAATTAGGGTTTTACGCTCAAGATGAATATCAACTTACATGAAAATTTCAGATTAACTGGAGGTTTAAGAGTGGATCTTCCTATTTGGGATGATGGTACGTGGAAATGATGACTTCAACACAAGAACAGTGGAATTATTAGAAGCTGCTGGTAAAGATTTACAAGGTGCACGTGTAGGGCAAGGCCCAAAAGTAACAGCTCATATTTCTCCTAGATTAGGTTTTAACTGGGATGTTAAAGGAGATAAAACAACTCAAATACGAGGTGGTTTAGGTGTATTTACATCCAGAATGCCATTAGTATGGCCAGGTGGTGCATATAACAATAACGGAGTCTCAAGTGGTGCTGTAGATATTAGAGCTAGAGATGGATCTGTTCCAAATTTTAATCCTGATGTCAACTCTCAATTTACAAGAGATTCAGAATTTACAGGTGATATTGACCTTCTTGCTGAGGATTTAAAATTACCACAAGTCTTTAAGAAGAGTTTTGCTGTTGATCAAAAGCTTGGATATGGATTTACACTTTCAGGAGAAATATCTCATAGTGATGTGATTTCAGGTGTAAACTATGAAAATTTAAACCTTGTAGGGCCCTCAATTCCAGACTACGGGTGCTGGATCAAGAGATAATTATGGGTTTGAAAAAGTAGATGATACTTATCGGTGGAATTCTTTTTAATATCAAATACCGATAAAGGTGAAGCTTACAATGCTTCGGTGACCTTAGGTAATAATTTTTATTCTTCAAAATTAGATATCAGATCTTCTGCCACCTATTCATATGGACGTTCAACAACTGTGTTTGACGCTACAAGTTCTCAGAAGTATCTCTAACTGGGCTTTTAATGAGAGTGTAAATGGTTCTAATCAGTTAGGAACCTCCATCTCAGATTTTAGTCAAGGACATAGAACACTTGCAAATGTAGTATTGGATTACAAATGGTCTGATAATGTCAAAACGACTATCGGTTTATTTTATGAAGGAGCAGAAGGAACACCTTATAGTTATGTAGTTGGAGGTAGTACGAAGTGACGACTTAATTACTGATACGGGTGAGAGATTTGTGGCTTTACCATATATTCCAGCAACATTTGAGGAAGCAAATCTAGTAGAGTTTAATCGTGATGGAATTTAATCTGCCGCAGGATCAATATGCAGCTCTCGAGGCATATATTTCCCAAGATGATTACCTTCAAGATAGAAGAGGTCAGTTTGCAGAGCGTAATAGAAATAGAGCTCGATGGAGTCATGTAATTGATTTAAAGTTTGCTCAAGAATTTTCTGTGAATGTAAAAGAGACAAAGCATACATTTCAGTTTTCTGCAGATATCTTTCAACTTTACAAATCTTCTTAATCAAAGATTGGGGAAGAAGATACTTTACAAGTGGATTTGATACAGCTACTTTGTTAAACTTTGAAGGTTTTGCAGCAGATGGAACTACTCCTCAATATACATTTAATGATGGAGTAGGCAGAGGATTGAATCGAATTGATGATGCTGGTTTTAACTCATCAAGATGGCAAATGCAATTAGGTTTACGTTATATCTTTAACTAAGACCTATTTAAATATTAATAATTGCTTCATGCAATTTTATAAAGCCGCTACTGGAAACAGTAGCGGCTTTTACTTTTATCAAGTATATTTGAGTTTAAACATAAAATTTTATACATGTATTCAGTAGTTCAATTTGTACACTCGTATTGGGCGTATCTAGTAGTTATCGTTTTAGTAGTAGCAACGTTCAATGCGCTATCAAAATATTTTGGTAAGAAAGAATATGAAGGGCGTGATATGAGTATGGCACTGTTCACTTTAATAACTATGCACCTGCAGCTTTTAATAGGTTTAGTATTGTGGTTTGTATCCCCTAATGGACTATCTGCTATACAAAACAATGGTATGGGGGGACTAACTAGCGAAGCAAGGCAACTCGCTGTAGAGCATCCATTTCTAATGATCGTCGCAGTAGTTTTAGTGACTGTAGGGTATTCAAAACATAAAAAACAACGACTTTCCACCCCAAAATTTAAGAAAGTTGCTATCTTTTATACTCTTGCATTAATTGCGGTATTAGCCATAATACCTTGGGGACAATGGTTTTAAATAGAAGTTGTAATAAATTAATAACGCCTTTACTGAGAATACAGTAAAGGCGTTATTAGTTTATTTTCTTTCAGAAGATTTACTCACTATCCACCTCTACCTCTTTGATTAAAAGTACATATACAGGAAAGTGATCGCTGTAACCACCCGTATATCCATTTGCAAAACTCCTGTACGGATATCCTTTATAACGTCCTTTTGGGTTCGTTAAGTAATTTTCATTATAAATTCCTGCTTTGTAAAAACGATAAGAACTAAAGTCTTTTTCAAGTAATGGAGCAGTTACAATTATTTGATCAAAAAGATTCCATCCATCCCTATAAGCTAGTGTGCCTAAACCGTTTTTAAACATAGGCTCCATAGGGTTATACAATGATTTATCTTTAACCTTATCTCTATCTCCAGAAGCTTTCATTACTTTCCTTACACTAGGACTCGTAGGGTCATCATTTAAATCACCCATAGTTATAATCTTTGCATACGGATCATTACTTTGTAGGCTATCTATGAGTTTCATATTAAGTTCAGCAGCCATTATTCGTTTTTTACGGCTACGCGCTTCTCCTCCAGATCTAGAAGGCCAGTGATTTACAATTACGTGAATTAAATCTCCGTCAAGCATACCAGACACTAGTAATTGGTCACGTGTATATCTACGTTTTGTAGGATCGTCATTATCATATATAAGCAATTCATGTGTGCTTATATGAGTAGGTTTAAAAAGTGATTTTTGATACATCAGAGCGACATCAATACCACGTCTATCTGGCGAGTCAAAGTGAGCAATGCCATAATCTTTCCCTAAAAGTTGTGGGTCGTTAGCTAGCGCTTCTACGGTTTTTCTATTCTCAACTTCGGCGAGACCAATAAGTGCTGGAGCATTGTTTGTGATATCTGCACCAATTTCAGAAATGACTTTTGCCATTTTAGAAACCTTATCTGCATAAATCTCCTCCGTCCAGTTGTCTTTACCATCTGGAGTGCGATCATCGTCAAAAGTAATAGGGTCATTTTCAGTGTCAAATAAATTTTCGACGTTGTAAAAAGCTATGGTATGTGCTCGATAAGATTTTTTTTCTTGCGCTTTCGCGAAAGCGGAAATCAACATGATCACTGCTATAACCGCATATTTGGTCTTTTTCATTTAATAAGGGGTGTTATCTTAAAGTAAATTATTTTGCATAGAGCGTGCCAAAGGTAAACAAATGTCAGATTTTAAGTACTTTTGCACGCTAATCGTAACGGTTTATTAATAAAAGCTGTTTTAAGGACTAACTATTTTATAACTTATGAAGCAATTTACTTTAAGTATCGTGCTTGCATTGCTAAGTGTTACAGCTTGGGCTCAAACGCAAGTTACAGGTACAGTGATTGACGCAATCACATCAGAGCCACTTCCAGATGTTACCGTGCGTATCGAAGGGACCTCGGTGGAAACAATGACCGATGCATTGGGAGTTTTTCAACTCTCTGGCGTAGATGCAGAGGGTGATCAAATTCTTTTAATCTACAAAGAAGGTTTTCTTACAAAAAGACTTCCTATTATTTTAGTCTCAGGGCAGACAGTTAATGTAGAAACCGTTACTATGGACATAGACGTATCTGCAGAGCAACAACAGATAGGTCTTATTTCACTTTCAGACAATGATGTGAATAGTGATGATGACGATTTAGGAAGCTTCAATGTTTCTGGATTACTTTCGGCAGGCAGAGATGTATTTTTAAGTGCTGCGGCCTTTGATTGGAGTGCTACATTCTTCAGACCTCGTGGTTTGGATAATCAAAATGGGAAGGTTTTAATTAATGGTGTCGAAATGAATAAACAAGACACAGGAAGGCCACAATGGGGTAACTGGGGTGGACTAAACGACGCACAACGCAATAGAGAGTTTGCCAAATACTTTACACCAAGTGAGTATAGCTTTGGAGGTCTCGCAGGAACAACTAATATTGTGATGAGAGCCTCTCAAGAACGTAAAGGAGGTCGCGTGTCTTATGCCGCGAGTAATAGATCTTACGAAGGAAGAGTGATGGCGAGCTATAACTCAGGGCTTAATGCAGATGGATGGGCGTATAGTGTTTTATTAGGGAGGCGTTTTGGGAACGAAGGTTTTCAAGAAGGAACCTTATATGATGCAAACTCTATATACGCTTCTGTAGAAAAGAAAATTAATGACGCACATAGCCTCAATTTTTCTGGATTTTACACACCTAACAGACGAGGGAGGTCAACGTTTATTACGCAAGAAATATTTGATTTAAAAGGGAGGACCTATAATCCTAACTGGGGATACCAAGATGGTGAGAAACGCAATTCTCGTATACGTAATATTGAAGAACCTGTTTTTATGTTAAATCACTATTGGGATTTCTCAGAAAGAACAACCATTAATACAAATGTGGCTTATCAATTTGGAACCATACGCAATAGTCGAATTGATAACGGACGATTACGTAATCCATCACCTAACTATTATCAATTGCTTCCTAGTTATGCGCTTCAGGATTCAAACCCGACTGCTTATGATTATCAAAATGCATATCTTTTACAACAAGATTTCATAAATGATGGACAGCTCGATTGGAATTCTTTGTACCAAGCAAATACAGGTGATCTTTCTAAGATTATCATTCAGGATGACGTGACTAGAGATTCTCAAATAACTGTAAATTCTATTATTAATTCTCGTCTTACAGACGCAATAACCATCGATGGTAATTTGAGTTATAGAGGTTTAAGAAGTGAAAATTATGCACAAGTACGAGATCTTTTAGGAGGAAATGGGTTTTTAGATATAGATAATTTTGCTATTAGTGAAAGTCAAGATGGACAAGGGGGAGCAACACCACAGAGTGATGTAAACAATCCTAATAGAATTGTAACAGAAGGAGATCGCTATAAATACAATTTTGAGATAGATGCAGATGTTGTTTCTGGATTTATACAGGCGCAATTTAAATACAGTAAGGTTGATTTTTATCTTTCTAGCACTGTAAGCAATACTACCTACCAGCGTAACGGATTGTATGAAAATGGATTTTTTCCAGGATCACAATCTTTTGGTGAAAGTGAAAAATTGTCATTTACAAACGGTGGTATTAAAGGAGGGGCTACCTATAAAATAACTGGACGTCACTTACTAGATCTAAATGCAGGTTATTATAGTACTGCACCAACAATACGTAATAGTTTTAGTAACGCTCGTCAAAACAATGATGTCGTAAGAGGTTTGGAAAGTGAGAAAGTACAATCTGTAGATGCGAGTTACATTTTTAGATCACCTATTGTAAATGGTCGTATCACTGGATTTTATTCTGGATTTAGTGATGGTACCGATATCGGATTTTTCTTTACACAAAATAATTTTGGGGAATCCACAGCATCTTTTGTTCAGGAAATTACCACAGGTATTGATAGAAGAAACATTGGTGCTGAGATTGGTATAGATGCGCAAGTGCTGCCTACATTAAAGTTAAAAGCAGCTGCCTCAGTAGGTCAATATACCTTCACTAATAACCCCGATATTTATTATACTTCTATTGCGCCAGGTTTTGAAGATAATACCACAGGTAAAGCGTTTTTAAAAGATCTTCATGTGGCGAGTGGACCGGAGAGAGCTTATCAAGTAGGGTTCGAATACCGTGATCCAGACTATTGGAATTTTGGCTTGACCACAAATTATTTTTCTAATGCCTATATCGATGTAAGCAATATAAGGAGATCCTCAAGTTTTGTTGCAGATGTAGATGGACAGCCATTTAGTGACTACAATCCAGATATAGCAAAAGATCTACTAAAGCAAACGGAGATAGATGACTACTTCTTAGTAAACGTGACTGGAGGGAAGTCTTGGAGAGTGGGAGACTACTTTATTGGTTTTTTTGCCACCATAAATAATGTGCTTGATGAGACTTATATTACAGGAGGGTTTGAAGACTCAAGAAGAGCAAATTATAGGTCACAGTTAGAAGAGTCTCAGAGAGAAACTCCGGTGTTTGGGGATCGCTTATTCTTTGGACCAGGTACTACCTACTACGTAAATGCTTACGTAAGATTTTAAATTAAAAACGATCGATTAACTAGATATATATTATGAAAACAATAAAATTAACTAAAGTATTTTTGGCTTTTTTAGCCTTAGTTACCATCGTAAGCTGTGTTGCTGATGATGATTACACAGTGCCGGTTCTTACAGGTGTAGAACCTGTTTTTGCAGAGGGGGAATTGACAACAGTCGAGGCTCTTAGAAATCTATTTTTACAAGAAGGAGAAACGGTAGATCTTTCTGATTCTACACAGTATGTAGAAGGGTATGTAATTAGTAGTGATGAGGAAGGAAACTGGTTTGAAGAAATTATCATTCAAAATAGTTCTACAGCACCTACGGCAGGTCTTCGTATCTTAATAGATGAAAGTCCATTGTTTACCTACTACAAAGTTGGTCGTAAAATTTATGTAAAATTGGGAGGTCTTCATTTAGGGGAGAGCAATGGTGTTTTAACACTAGGAGTTACAGAAAACCTTGAGAAAATTCCTGCTCCTTTACAATTTGATTACATTCAGAGATCAACTATTGTAGAGACCATCGTACCAGTAGAAACTACAATTGCAGATTTTAGTGAAGCGCTTGAAAATATTTTTGTACAACTTACAGATGTTCAATTTGCAAAAGAAGAAGTTATTGATCAATCGCTTACCTATGCAGGAGAAGCTACAGATGAATTTGATGGAGAACGTACTATTTTTAGCTGTTCTTCAGAACAAACAGTTATTTTAAGCACAAGTACGTTTGCAAGTTTTAAATCTGTGTTATTACCTACTGGAAGAGGAAACATTTCTGGTGTATTAACACGTAACTTTTTTGGAGATACGTTTAACTTAGCAATTAATGATCTTTCTAATGTAATGTTAGATAATGAAGAAAGATGTGATCCAGTAGTGATAGATTGTGGGATTGCTGCTGCAGCTGGCACAAATGTATTGTTTGAAGATGATTTTGATGGACAAATAGTTAATAGCCCAATTTCTGGAAATGGATGGACTAATTACAGTGAAGCTGGATCTGAACAGTGGGAAGCATATTCGTCAACAACCAATAGTGTTTCAATTGGTATTTCGGCGAGAGTTGGTGCTTTTGGATCAGGCGATGCTTCAACAATCTCTTGGTTAGTAACACCACTTGTAGATTTTACTACAGAAGATGGAGAGACCTTAGAATTTTTAACATCAAACAGTTTTTCTGATGGCAGTACTTTAGATTTATTATACTCTAGCGATTGGGATGGCGTTGCCGCAAATATTCCTAATGCAACTTGGGATATTCTTCCAGCAGCATATATCACTCAAGATGATGATAATTTTAGAGAGTTTTACGACTCAGGGATTGTAGATTTATCATGTATTGAAGCATCTGGTTACATCGCTTTCAGATATAACGGATCTGGAGCAACAGAATTTGATGGAACCTATGAACTTGAAGGAGTACAGATAAAAGCAAATTAAATAAGACATCGCTTTCGCTTAAGCGAAATGATAATTGCATCGAAGAATCCCATTGTATTTAACAATGGGATTTTTTATTAGGAAGCATTTTTAGAGTTTAAAGTCACTTTAAAAACACTATACACAGGAAAATGATCGCTATAGCCCCCTAGATATCTATCGCCGGCATAGGTTCGGAAAGGATTGCCTTTAAATCTTCCATCAAATTCTGTTATAAAGTAGTCATTAAAGATATCTGACTTCTCATAAAGAAGTTTATTGTCATACATCCTTACAAAATTATTGGTCATTAAGATTTGGTCAAAAATGAACCATTCAAAATTATGGTTTAGACTTCCTGCATAGCGGGTGCCTAAATAAAGCATGGGATTGTAAAAATCTGTCTGTACCAGATGGGTTTTAATACTCTCGCTATGAGGACCATCATTAAAATCACCCATAAGTAGTATTCTAGCTTCAGCATTTTCGTGCAGAAGCGCATCAATAATCTCCCGATTACGCTTTGCTGCGGCTATTCGTTTGTGTTGGGTATCATTTGCACCTAGTCTTCTAGAGGGCCAGTGATTTATCAATAAATGCACTTCGGTGCCTAGCAGTAATCCTTTTACATATAAGATGTCACGAGTATAGTCGCGACCTCCCTCTGTAGCTTCTAAAAGTAAAACTATAGGTTTGGTCTCTAAAACTTCAAAATCTGTTTTCTTATAGAGTAGCGCTACATCAATACCTCGCTCATCTGGAGAGTCGTAATGAACAATGCCGTAATTTTCATGCTGTAGGTAGCCTGTAGCGATCAAGTCTTCCAGTACTTGTTTGTTTTCAACCTCGGCCACACCTAGAAGTGAAGGGCTTCCCCCTGTTTCTGACTTGCTGATTTTTGAAATAACCTGAGATAGTTTTTCTAGTTTTTTTTCATACTTATACTCATTCCATTTTCTAATACCCTCCGGTGTAAAATCATCATCAAGGATGTTTGGATTGTTAGTAGTATCAAAAAGATTCTCTAGATTGTAGAAACCAATACTTATTTTTTGTGTGTGTTGCGCTTTCGCGAAAGCGGACGTATCCTCCATAAAGCTATTATCTTTGTGAGTGGCAATTTAGTCAAAAAGACTGCCACTCATTTGCTACCTTTGTATATATGCTAGAAAAAGAAGAAATAGAATATGAAAAGTGCGTGCTTATAGGTCTCGTGACCCAGAAGCAAAGCGAAGATAAAATGAATGAATACCTTGATGAACTAGAATTTCTTGCATACACTGCAGGAGCCGAAGTTCTCAAGCGTTTTACTCAGAAATTAGAAAAACCGAACCCTAAAACCTTTATAGGTACAGGTAAAATGGAAGACATTGCCGCTTTTGTAGAGCAACATGAGGTGGGTACTGTTATTTTTGATGATGAGCTTACTCCAGCTCAACAAAAAAATATTGAACGATTACTCAAATGTAAGATTGTTGATAGGACCTATCTTATCTTAGATATCTTTGCCCAAAGAGCACAAACAAGTTATGCTAGAACCCAAGTTGAGCTTGCGCAATATGAATACCTTTTACCTAGACTCGTTGGTTTATGGACACACTTGGAGCGTCAGCGTGGAGGTATCGGGATGCGTGGTCCTGGAGAGACAGAGATTGAGACGGATAGACGTATTGTCCGGGACCGTATCTCTCTTCTCAAAAAGAAAATTAAAACGATTGATAAGCAAATGGCTACCCAAAGAGGTAACCGTGGTGCGTTGGTAAGAGTTGCCCTTGTGGGATATACCAATGTGGGGAAGAGCACCCTCATGAATGTGATAAGTAAAAGTGATGTGTTTGCAGAAAATAAGTTGTTTGCAACATTAGATACTACCGTACGTAAGGTAGTCATAGGGAATTTACCATTTTTACTATCTGATACGGTTGGTTTTATACGCAAACTGCCTACCCAACTGGTAGATTCATTTAAGAGTACGCTAGATGAAGTGCGTGAGGCAGACCTTTTACTACATGTTGTGGATATTTCTCACCCGCAATTTGAAGACCACATCGCCTCTGTAAATCAGATTCTCGATGAAATAAAAAGTATGGATAAGCCTACGTTAATGGTCTTTAATAAGATTGATGCATATAAGGCTGAGGCTTACGATGACGATGATTTGATGGTTGAGCGTACGGGTGCTCATTATTCATTAGAAGAATGGAAAAAAACCTGGATGTCTAGAACAAATGGGGATTCAATTTTTATTTCGGCACTTAACAAAGATAATTTTGAAACTTTTCGCAAGAAGGTCTATGAGCGTGTACGTGAGATCCATGTAACTCGTTTTCCTTATAATGAATTTTTGTATCCAGAATATGAAGATCAAATGGATACCACCAACGGTGAGGAAGAGTAAGAGATTCGCTTTTGCGAAAGCAAAACAAAAAAATTACAAGCTTAATTAAAATATAGTTTAATGCTCATAATAGGTGTAGGCGGCGGCACAGGAAGTGGTAAAACCACGGTAGTAGAACAGATCGTATCAGATTTTCCAGAAGGTCAGGTTTCTGTAATATCGCAAGATTCTTACTATAAAGATTTATCGCATCTCTCTAGAGAAGATCGTACAAAGGTGAATTTTGACCATCCCAATGCGATAGATTTCGATTTGCTCTGTGAGCATTTGCGCGAACTTAAAGCAGGCCGATCTGTGTTAGAGCCAAAGTATTCTTTTGTAGAACATAATCGTACTAGCGAGACAATGCTCATCAGTCCTACGAAAGTACTCGTGGTAGAAGGCATTTTGATATTAACAGATGCCACCATTAGAGATTTATTTGATATAAAAGTCTTTGTGCATGCAGATAGTGACGAGCGTCTTATACGCCGTCTTAAAAGAGATATTGCAGAGCGAGGTCGTGATCTTGATGAAGTGTTGAGTAGGTATCAAACTACCTTAAAGCCCATGCATCAACAATTTATAGAGCCTACCAAAGAGTTTGCAGATATTATTATTCCTAACAATAGATATAATACGGTGGCTGTAGATATCGTTCGTAGTATTATCAATGAGCGTATCAGTTAGGCTTTATATATTTTTACTACCATGAGTTTCAAAGAGCTAAAAGAAAAACGATGGTTTAAGATTTTAAGCAATAAATACTTGCTTATTCTATTGATTTTCATTGTTTGGATGTTCTTTTTTGATGGTAGCTCTTGGCTATTACATCACGAACTTAATCAAGAAATTGATAAGCTAGAGGGGAATCGTGATTATTTCCAAAATGAAATAGCCACTGACAAAAAACAGATAGAACAGCTCAACGATAGTGCGGGTCTCGAACGTTTTGCCAGAGAAGAGTATCTTATGAAAAAAGATAACGAGGAGATTTACATCATCGAGTATCAAGACAGTATTACAACAAACAAAAATGACTAATCTATTTTCAGAATTTGACTCAGTTTCATCCAAAGCTTTTAAGCAAAAAATACAATTTGACCTAAAAGGGGCAGATTATAATGAGACACTTATATGGCACAGTAATGAAGGAATCGACGTAAAGCCATTCTATCATCGTGAGGATATGGATCAAAATTTTCTATCTATAGCGATGCCTGAAAAATGGTTTGTGGGCGAAGCGATTTTTATCGCAAATACATCACAATCTGCAAAATCTGCAAATAAAGCGATTAATAATGGTGCAGAGGCAATCTATTTTACCGCAGATCAAAAATTTGACGCTAAAGAATTATTTGATAAACTAGAAGACACAGAGGCTCCCTTATATTTCAATCTCCAGTTCTTAGATGTTTCGTTTTATGAGGAGATATACGCTTTCGCGAAAGCGTATAAAATCAATATAAAATTAGATATCATTCATCATTTGGCTAGTGATGGAAATTGGTTTACCAATCTAAAAAAGGATCATCAAGCCTTTGCCGAAATTTTGAGAGGTCAAGTTAAAAGAATATCTCTATTGACACCACCTTATATCAAAACGCTGGCGCCACGATGGTGCAACAACTCTCTTATGGTATTGCACAATTTACAGAATACTTACATTATTGTAGTAAGGAGGAATGCACCATTGAGGAGGTTGTATTTGAAGTTGCTGTTGGTACAAATTATTTTTTTGAAATTGCAAAATTAAGAGCTTTTCGAGTACTCGCTCAAACCCTTTTTAAAGAGTTTGAAAGTGTTATTAAAAATACTGCAGTCAAAATTATTGCCCACCCTTCTACACGCAATAAAACCATATACGATTACAACACTAACATGTTGCGTACCAGTACAGAATGTATGAGCGCTGTGTTGGGAGGTGCAGATTGGGTGGTAAATCAACCATATGACTCATTGTATCATAAGACCAATGAATTTGGACAACGTATTTCTAGAAATCAGCTTATTATTTTAAAGGAAGAAAGCTATTTTGATGCCGTTCAAAATACTGCAGATGGAAGTTATTATATAGAATCACTCACAGCACAACTAGCAGAAAAAGCCCTAGAGCTATTTAAAGATATTGAAAGAAACGGAGGGTTCTTGAGTCAGCTTAAAGCTGGTACCATACAACGTAAGTTAGAAGAAAGTGCAAGTGCTGAACAAGCACAATTTGATAATGGAGAGATTACATTGTTAGGGATTAATAAGCACCCAAATGCATTAGACAAAATGAAAGACAACCTAGAACTATACCCTTTTTTAAAAATAAAACCTCGTAAGACAATTATTGCTCCTATAATAGCTAAGAGAATCGCAGGTGAAACAGAGCAAGAGCGTTTAAGAAAAGAATAAATCAATTATGAAAATAGTAATAATTTTAACTTCAATTTTAACACTTTCTATTTCTTGTCAAGATAAGAAATCTGTCAACTTTGAACACTTTGATAAGGAACAAATTATATCCTGTATTACAGACCTTGACCCACTTCTTAATGAAGCATTATATGTTTTTGAAGAGGACTTAAAATCTTTAAATTCTGAAACCGAACAGAATATAAAATTAGGTTACTCAAAATTTATGTATAGAGCTTTTGAAGGAAGTATGAGCTACGGCGATATGATTTCAAAACAAGCGCTCCATGTGGGACATGCACTTTTAGCAAATGAAATACTTATTAATAATGGGGGTAAAAGTAATTTGAATTATAGTCACCCTTTAGTAGAATGTATATTAATTAAAATGAAGGATCGAGAGTTATCGAATACTTTGAGATCATTAATTGAAACTAGTTCGATGGATCCAAAACTATTTTCATCTCGTTTAATTGATTTTGGTAAAGTTGCGCATGATCAGCGCTATTTAGCTCTTTATATAGCATTAGACGGCTACTATCAAAAACTTATTACACCGCTAGTTAATTAGATAATAGTATGAGAAGAGATGTACAACATATAAGTTTAGCTAGAAACTTTCAGTCGGATGCAAGTACACCAGCTAAATCAGTAACTTCTGCCGAGAATATTGAGGTCAAGAAAAACTACACTCAAGAAGATATTGAGAGTTAGTGCACCTTGATTTTGTAGCTGGAATTGCCCCTAATTTAAGAGGTCCGTATAGTACTATGTATGTACGTAGACCTTGGACTATAAGACAGTATGCGGGATTTTCTACCGCAGAAGAGAGTAATGCTTTTTACAGAAGAAATCTGGCTGCAGGGCAGAAAGGGCTCTCAGTAGCATTTGACCTTGCCACGCACCGCGGTTACGATAGTGATCATGGGCGAGTAGAGGGAGATGTAGGAAAAGCGGGAGTGGCTATAGATTCTGTAGAAGACATGAAGCTGTTATTTGATAGTATCCCTTTAGATAAGATGTCTGTCTCTATGACGATGAATGGAGCAGTGCTCCCTATTATGGCTTTTTACATTGTTGCTGCAGAAGAGCAAGGCGTAGCTTTAAAAGATCTTTCTGGAACTATCCAAAATGATATTTTAAAAGAATTTATGGTGCGCAATACCTATATCTATCCACCAAAACCTTCTATGCGTATCATCTCAGATATTTTTGAATATACGGCAAAGGAAATGCCTAAGTTTAACAGTATTTCGATATCTGGATACCACATGCAAGAAGCGGGTGCGACTTGTGACATAGAGCTAGCCTACACCCTTGCAGATGGTTTAGAATACATAAGAACAGGAATTGCTGCAGGAATGGATATCGATAGTTTTGCTCCTAGACTCTCGTTTTTTCTGGGCCATCGGAATGAATCATTTTATGGAGATTGCAAAGATGCGTGCAGCCCGCATGTTGTGGGCAAAAGTTGTACAGCAATTTAATCCCAAAAATCGCAAAATCATTAGCGTTAAGAACGCATTGCCAGACGAGTGGTTGGAGTCTTACGGAACAAGATCCATTTAACAATGTTGCGCGCACCACCATAGAAGCAGCTGCGGCAGCTTTTGGAGGGACACAGAGTTTGCATACCAATGCACTCGATGAAGCCATCGCGTTGCCTACAGATTTTTCTGCCCGTATCGCTCGTAATACGCAAATTTACTTACAAGAAGAAACACATATCACAAAGACCATAGACCCTTGGGCAGGTAGTTATTATGTAGAATCTCTAACTAATGATATTGCCCAAAAAGCATGGGCTCTAATAGAAGAAGTTGAGGAACTTGGTGGAATGACCAAGGCTATAGAAGCGGGTATTCCCAAACTTCGAATAGAGGAAGCTGCAGCGCGCAAACAAGCACGTATTGATAGTGGACAAGATATTATTGTGGGGGTAAATAAATATAGGCCTACAGAAGAAGAGCATCTCGACATATTAGATGTAGATAACACAAAAGTTCGTGAAGGTCAACTGCGTCGCCTTAAAAGTATTAAAAATACGAGAGATACAAAGAGCGTTGAAGAAGCTTTAAAAAACCTAACTGCTGCGGCAAGAGATACAAATGTAAATTTATTAGCTTTAGCAGTAACTGCAGCTAGAGAAAGGGCGACCTTGGGTGAAATTTCGGATGCTTTAGAAAAAGTTTATGGGAGACACAAGGCACAAATCCAATCCTTTAGCGGTGTATATAGTAAAGAGATGAAACAAGATCCCGCTTTCGCGAAAGCGCAACAACTCGCAAATCAGTTTGCAAAACAAGACGGACGCCGCCCACGTATCATGGTCGCAAAGATGGGGCAAGATGGTCATGATAGAGGGGCTAAAGTAGTAGCTACGGGGTATGCAGACATAGGATTCGATGTTGATATTGGTCCGCTATTTCAAACGCCAAAAGAGGCAGCTAAACAAGCGGTTGAGAATGACGTACATATTCTAGGGGTATCATCATTAGCTGCTGGTCATAAAACATTAGTGCCACAGGTAATTAAAGAACTTGAGAGACTAGGTCGGCCAGATATTATGGTTATCGTAGGAGGCGTAATACCGCAACAAGATTATCAATTTTTATTTGATGCTGGTGCAGCTGCAGTATTCGGTCCTGGGACAAAAATTAGTGAAGCGGCTATTGCACTTTTAGAGATTATGATAGACTAATATTTCATAAACAGAATCGTCACACAGTCATTTGGGAGTTGTCAGCAATAGATATGTTGTGTATACCTCAATGTAATTTTTCCTTTAAAAGTAAACCCTTACAAAAGGTAACCACGCATCAGCATACACGTTATCATTATCATTGTAAAGTATATTATATCGTATACCAATAGCGCCAAGACCTTGCCCGCCTATATTTAATCGATATCCAGCACCTACAAACAAGCCAGTGTTCCAAAAACTGGGAATATCGGGTTGGCCATCTAGAGACTGGGACACTCTCAGTTGTTCTATTTCTGTTGATAATTGCAAGAAACTTATGGGATTATATAAAAAAATTCCACTCGCACCTATTAGTGATATTTTATAATCATCAAATTTCTGGTAACTATAATTCAATCCCGGACCAAATGCGATGTATGGATTAGGTTGATACAGTGCACTAGGTGAAACTGCTATTTGCGTATAGCCTCTAGAGAAATTTAAACCAAGTCCGCCTCCAAAGTGCACCTTGTTCCAAAAGCCGCTCGATTTTGCTACTTCAATTTCTTGTGAAAACACTGATTGTGAACTTAAAAGAAAAATTGAAATAGACAAAAAATAAATCTTTATCATGTAGCTCATCTATTCTAAATTATTAATTCTATGTTATAAATATATGGATTATATGCCCTAAAATGTTAAATGTTGTATTTTTGTAGTCCAATCGTAAAATCGACGACTAGACGTCACAACAATGGATAAATTTTCTTTTCTAAACGCAGCACATACATCATACTTTGCAGAGCTTTACGATCAATATTTACACAATCCAGATAATGTAGAACCGAGCTGGCGAGCTTTTTTTCAAGGTTTTGATTTTGGATTGGAAAGTGGAGAAACTATTACAGAAGTTATTCAAGAAGCTCCAGTAGGTCTTTCAGACGGAATGCAAAAAGAGTTTATGGTGGTTCGACTTATAGATGGATACCGTACCAGAGGACATCTTTTTACAAAAACAAATCCAGTACGTGAGCGACGTAAGTACTCACCTACTTTGGATATCACAAATTTTGGCTTAGACTCCAGTGATCTTGATACGCAGTTTGAAGCTGCATCCATACTAGGGCTTGGGAAATCATCCCTAAGTGAAATCATAAAGCATCTTGAAGCTATATATTGCGATGCCATTGGTATTGAGTATATGTACGTGCGTAATCCAGATGAAATCAAATGGATTCAAAACTGGCTTAACGTTAATGATAATCACCCTAGTTTCTCGCCAGACGAGAAAAAGCACATACTTAAAAAACTGAATGAAGCGATCTCGTTCGAGAGTTTTCTACATTCAAAATATGTAGGTCAAAAGCGTTTTTCTGTGGAAGGAGTAGACGCCCTTATTCCAGGACTAGATCACCTTATAGAAAAAGCCTCTAGCAAAGGCGTGAAGCAATTTGTGATGGGTATGGCACACCGTGGCCGCCTTAACGTATTAGCTAATATTTTTAAGAAATCTCCAGAGAAAATCTTTAGTGAGTTTGATGGAAAGGAATATGCAGAAGATGCACTCTTTGATGGAGATGTAAAATACCATATGGGATGGACCAGTATGCGTAAAAGCAATTCTGGAAAAGATATCAGGATGGATCTTGCGCCTAACCCTTCTCACTTAGAAACTGTAAATGCAGTAGTGGAAGGAATCTCTAGAGCAAAAATTGACAATCAGCTTGGTGGAGATGAAAAGGCAATACTTCCTATTTTAGTACATGGAGATGCCGCTATCGCAGGTCAAGGAGTTGTATATGAGGTCATACAGATGGTGCAATTGGAAGCTTATAAAACAGGAGGTACCATACATGTTGTAGCAAATAATCAAGTAGGATTTACTACAAATTATTTAGACGCACGATCTTCTACCTATTGTACGGACATTGCAAAGGTTACACTTTCTCCAGTGCTGCATGTAAATGCAGATGATGTAGAAGCTGTTTGCCATGCGTTTACCTTTGCTTTAGAATTTAGAATGAAATTTGGGAGAGATGTATTTATTGATATTCTTGGATATCGTAAATATGGGCATAATGAAGGAGATGAGCCTCGTTTCACACAACCACAATTATACAAAGCCATTGCAAAGCATGATAGCCCGCGAGATATTTATGGAACGAAGCTTTTCAAAGAAGGTATTATAAATGAAGGACACATTAAACAACTAGAGCTTGAGTATAAGCAAGAACTAGAAGAGGATCTCGAAGAGTCACGTAAGAAAGATAAAACAGTTATCACAGAAATACTTGCAGATGACTGGGAGGGCTATATATTAGGTAAACGTGAAGATATTATTGCTAGGGTGGATACCACATACCCTATCCAAAAATTAGATACACTTGCAAAAGGTATAACAACCCTTCCCGATAACATTAAATTTTATCGCAAAATAGAAAAAATCATTGCAGATCGTCAGGATCGTTATTTCAATACCGATAAACTTGACTGGGCTATGGGTGAGTTGTTGGCATACGCAACCCTCATGGAAGAAGGTTATAACGTACGCATGTCAGGACAAGATGTAGAAAGAGGAACCTTTTCACACCGTCACGCAACGATCAAGCCAGAAGGCAGTGATACCCGAGAGGTCAATCTTCATAATAATCTTGGAGTTGATGGAGAGATGTATATCTACAACTCTCACTTGTCAGAATATGGTGTGGTAGGATTTGACTATGGTTATGCCATGGCAACCCCAAAAACACTAACTATTTGGGAAGCACAATTTGGAGATTTTTCAAATGGCGCTCAGATTATGGTAGATCAGTATATTTCTGCTGCAGAGTCTAAGTGGAAAACACAAAATGGTCTCGTGATGTTATTACCACATGGTTATGAAGGACAAGGTTCTGAGCACTCAAGTGCGCGTATGGAACGCTATCTTCAGATGTGTTCAAGAGAAAATATGATTATGGCAGATGTAACAACGCCTGCTAACTTTTTTCACTCTGCTGCGTAGGCAGATGAAGTTCAATTTTAGAAAGCCACTTGTAATCTTTACACCTAAAAGTTTATTACGTCACCCTAAAGTGATGTCGACTAAAAAAGAACTTGCAGAAGGAACTTTTCAAGAGGTAATTGATGACTGCAAATGTAGATAAGAAAAAGGTTACTTCGACTAGTATTCTGTACAGGTAAATTTTACTACGATCTTATAGGAAACGAGAGAAGAAAACGGTACGAGACGATGTAGCATTAGTTCGTATAGAGCAATTATTTCCGCTTCCTGTCGAGCAACTCGAAGAAGTTATACATACATATCCTAATGATATAGATATTTGTTGGGCACAAGAAGAACCTAAGAATATGGGAGCTTGGGCGCATTTATTATTACATTGGGAAGACAGAAAATTGCGTCTTGCATCTAGGAGAATGTACAGTTCTCCAGCCGCGGGAAGTAGTACACGATCAAAGGCACGACACAAAAGGGTAATTGAAGATGTGTTTAACACACCAAAAAAATAATTAAATTTAAATAACACAGCGGAGTTTATTTTTTCCGCTTTCGCGAAAGCGCAATAACAACCACGATATGTTAGAAATGAAAGTCCCTTCTCCGGGAGAATCCATCACAGAAGTAGAGATCGCACAATGGCTAGTAGAAGACGGCGATTACGTAGAAAAAGATCAGGCTATTGCCGAAGTTGACAGTGATAAAGCAACTCTTGAACTTCCAGCCGAAGCCTCAGGAATCATTACACTTAAAGCAGAAGAAGGCGATGCTGTAGCTGTAGGAGCGGTGGTATGTCTTATCGATACAGATGCTGATAAGCCAGGAGGTGATGACCAGTCTACAGAAACGTACGACAATCCTGGTGATGAAAAAGGAGGTGGCAACGCAGGTCCAGAATTAGACAAGCAGCGTATTGAAACCCCTAATACAGAGGAGAAAGCAGAGCCACTTAAAGAAAAAACATATGCTTCTGGAGTTGCAAGTCCAGCAGCAAAAAAAGTTTTGGCAGAAAAGGATATTGATCCTAAAACTATAAAAGGCACAGGACGCGATGGTCGCATCACAAAAGATGACGCAGTAAACGCAAAGCCATCCATGGGAACACCAGGAACGGGAACTCGTGGTGAATCACGTACTAAACTTTCTATGTTACGTCGTAAAGTTGCAGAACGGTTAGTAGAGGCAAAGAACACGACAGCGATGCTTACTACTTTCAATGAAGTAAATATGCAAGCTATTTTTGATCTTCGTGCACAACATAAAGAAGATTTTAAAGCGAAGCATGGAGTAGGTCTTGGTTTTATGTCATTCTTTACACTTGCAGTAGTACGTGCTTTAGAAATGTATCCGTCTGTAAACAGTATGATAGACGGTAAGGAAATGCTCACGTTTGATTATAAAGATATTTCAATTGCCGTATCTGGACCTAAAGGATTAATGGTTCCTGTGATGCGCAATGCAGAAAATCTTTCTTTCCGTGGGGTTGAAAGTGAGGTCAAAAGACTTGCGTTAAGAGCGCGCGACGGAAAAATTACGGTGGATGAAATGACAGGCGGTACTTTTACAATTTCTAACGGGGGTGTATTTGGGTCTATGTTATCTACACCAATTATCAATCCGCCGCAGTCAGGAATTCTTGGCATGCATAATATTGTAGAGCGCCCTGTAGTAATAGATGGTGGTATTGTTGTTGCTCCTATTATGTTTGTAGCACTTTCGTATGATCACCGTATCATTGACGGTAGAGAATCTGTAGGATTTCTTGTAGCGGTCAAAGAAGCGTTAGAAGATCCGATCAATATCCTTATGAATGGTGATATTAAAAAAGCGTTAGAGCTGTAATTATTCATATGTTGGCGACCATCAACAGTGGTGGACGCTTTTATGTAAAAATGCCTACTCTTTTGGAGTAGGCATTTTACGTAGGGGAATTTGTAATAGTAATTTAAAGTTATATAAAACCCTTATTGTACAATAAGGGTTTTATAAAGGCTCTTTCCAGCTAATTTCTTGAATTAAACCCTTTATCGAAAAGAACCGTAGGGGACTCTAAAGGTAAGTATGTTTAAAGGTAAAATTTGGCGGTTTTCCGCCATTTATGAGTCTTTTTTTGAAAAAAGTCAAATTAATCTCAAATCAGTCAATAATCTTACAAGGTGTACCGTAGTTTTTGCACTAAATTCTGCTTTTAACTCTTTGAGTCTTCGCTCGATAGATCTTTTGCTATAGGGTTTTAAATTTTTAGAGTGAAAATACGTACTGATTTCCTCTACTGTTGAGCCTTCGGAGAGTAAACCTAACAGCTCAATATCGTAGTTGCTAATTTCTACTAAATTTTTCTGCTTTACCGCATCAAATAAGTTTTGTGACACATAAGTCTCATTGTCGTTTACCTCCTTTATGGCAATTTTTAAATTTTCAAGACCTCTACGGTCTTTACAAACATACCCGTTAATTAATCCAGTATCCCATAGTTTTTTAAATCGCTGTGGGTGATCTTCCATAGAATACACTATAACTTTTAAACTTGGATCTTCTGCCTTAAGAGCTTTAAAAAGTTCTTCTCCAGACGTGAGGTCTTCTTTTCTATGTGACTCTTTAAATGATAGATCTGTTATGAGTAAATCAAAAGGACGACCTGAATTTAAAGCTACTTTAAATTTTAAATAGGCCTCATCACAATATTGGGCATGAATAATTTCTGGGATTTCAAGCTGTTCTAGTATGGAGGCTACACCAAGTTTAATATTGTCGATATCTTCGGCCGCTAAGATTTTTTTAAACATAAGGAGATAATTTTATAGTGGGATGGAAATCTCTGCTCTGAAACCCTCATTAATATCAGAATCAAATGTAATATTTCCTCCTATAGTTTTAATTCTACTTTCAATATTTGCTAGGCCACCATGGATTTTATCACTCAAAGAGACTCCACTTCCGTTGTCACTATAGTTAATTTCTAAATGGTTATTGGCCTCTTTAAAAACAAGAGCAACCAGAGAAGCACGACTATGTTTTCTCATGTTAGTCATAAGTTCTTGTAACACACGATAGATCTCTATTTTCTTTTTGTCATCTATAATATCCCATTGAATAATTTCCAGACCTCTCAAAATCAGTTTCCTTCTATTAGAAGTATACGTTTGAAGGCTTAAAGCAAGTTGTTCTGGGAAGGAATTGTCAGTTTTTATGGGCTGTGTCTCTCTTGAAATGTCTCTACTCAATTTATAGATGTGCTCTAATTTATCAGCTATCAGTGGTTGTTTATTGCTGTGTTCTAATTGTGTCATGACGAGATAAATTTCGTTTGCTAGCTCATCGTGTAATTTTTTTGCAATTCTTTTTTCAGTATTGTAGGTATCAAGTATTCGTTGTTTTCTAATACGCTCTTGTTGGTATAGGAAAAATACTGTTCCAATCAATAAAAAACTTATCAGACCAGCCACTGCCCAGTTCCTTCTTCTAACAGCCTTGTATTCTCTAAGCTCACTTGCAGACTGTGCATCGAGCGCAATGGACTCTCTCTCTTCAGCTTTTTCTACATCAAAACGTAACTTTGCAAATTCAAACTTAGCCTTGTTTTGAGCCGCTGTTAGGGAATCTGAGAGAGCGGAGTATTCTCCAAAAAGTACGTTTGATTGTTCAGTTACAGGGATCAAAAAATCCAAAGCTCTTACGATGGCTTCTGTATTTCTCAATTGTCGTGCTATATCATACCCTTGTCTGCGCATGATACCTTGCTTTTATATCATTATTCTGAGCAGCAAAGATTTCAGAGAGATGTATGTGACTAGCATACTCGCCGGGCAAATCGTTAATTTCTTTTCTTGACTTTAAGGATGCTTCTAATAACTCAATAGCATCTGTTGCGCCTAGTTTCGCTTTCGCGAAAGCGTAATTGTCGAGTAATCTATATCGCGTCGTGGGACTTATGATACTATCATAGTCTAATGCGATTTTTAAGGTATTCATCGCGTCATTAAACCTTTCCGCATTAATTAGGGTAATCGCATAATTGTTGAGTAGTGATACTCTAGATTTAGGGCTGTTCTCTAATTGTAAGGCTTTTCGATGATTTTGAATAGCTTCCTGCCATAGGGAGCGCTCTCTGTAAATTCTACCTAGAACATCATAGAACCAAGCTAACTCTGATTTATCTTTGAGAGCATCGCTGTAGTCTAGTGCATTAACAATGGTATACTCAGTACCTACAAAATCACCAATTTTCGATTGGATAAAAGCTAAGTTTTTGGATGTCTTTATTATACTGATACTATCTTTTAGTAAGCTATACAATTCCAGAGCTCGTGAATAGTTTTTAAATGCATCTAATTGTTTTTTTTTCTTAACAAGAAACCGTCCTTTTCTTTTGTAGGCATTCGCTGTTACTTCAGGTTCTCCGAGTTTTCTAGAAATATTAATTAATTGATCTGCATTGAACAGTGCCCGATCATAATCTTCTGAGATATTTAGCAATGTTAACTTGTAATCTAAATATTTCAAATAAAGAGAATCGGAAAATCGCTGAGCAATTGGGATAGCACTGTCTAAAGCAGCTAGCCTTTCATTAATATTGAGAGATTTGTTTTGTGCTCGATTTTTTAATTTGAGTAAATTAGAATCTGGGTTTATTTGACCTGTAGTTATTGTGTGACTAAGATTTAAAAGGAAAAGAAATATTATAAGAGATTTATTCACTTATGTAATATAAGTTATAAATTAAATTAATAAAAAGATTTTACAAACCATTGTCGACATCGTCTTCGTTTTCTGGATCGTCTTCGTCTTCACCAAGTGTTGATAGTTCTGTTCTATCAGTTTGATCGTAAATAGCATCAGGCGTACAGGCTGTAAAGTTTGCACCTATGAGAAGAAATACTAAAATGTAGAGTGTGTTTTTCATGATTAAGGAATTTGTTTATGATTTTATTTATTTTTTGTTTTATTAAAGTCCATTGTCGACATCGTCTTCGTTTTCTGGATCATCTTCGTCTTCACCAAGCGTTGATAGTTCTGTTCTATCAGTTTGATCGTAAATAGCATCAGGTGTACAGGCCGTAAAGTTTGCACCGATAGAAGAAAGGCTAAAATGTAGAGTGTAGTTTTCATAGTAAGGAATTTGTTTATGATGTTTCATTTAAATAAAGTTCTATAAAGTCCATTGTCGACATCGTCTTCGTTTTCTGGATCATCTTCGTCTTCACCAAGCGTTGATAGTTCTGTTCTATCAGTTTGATCGTAAATAGCTTCAGGTGTACAAGCCGTAAAGTTTGCTCCGATAAATAGTAAGGCTAAAATGTATAGTGTAGTTTTCATAGTGTAATTTTTTTGTATGTTTCGTTTAAATAAATTCTAAAGTCCATTGTCGACATCGTCTTCGTTTTCTGGATCATCTTCGTCTTCACCAAGCGTTGATAGTTCTGTTCTATCAGTTTGATCGTAAATAGCATCAGGTGTACAGGCAGTAAAGTTTGCTCCAATAAAAAGTAGTAAAAATGTGTAGATAGTAGTTTTCATAGCGTTTATTTTTAGAGTTATTATTTAATTATAGTCCGTTGTCGACATCGTCTTCGTTTTCTGGATCATCTTCGTCTTCACCAAGTGTTGATAGTTCTGTTCTATCAGTTTGATCATAAATAGCTTCAGGTGTACAAGCGGTAAAGTTCGCTCCTATAAATAGAAAGGCTAAAATGTAAATAGTGGTTTTCATAAATAAAAAATTTAGTAATTAGAATAAAATATGGAATGGACTGTCACTACCTTTTTAGGTAGTAAATAGTAATTGAACTACGGAAAGTATTTAACCGAATTAGCAATTGGATTTTGAAGAAAAGAGCTAGCTATGGAAGATCTTAAACATCCTAAAATATAGGTGCGATGTCCATAATTAGACTTCTGAATTGTAGGGGAACGTTTCATAATCTATGGATTTCTGTATTGATATACAGCTATTTGTTTGCTAAAGATAGCATAATACGATAAATAATCAAGTTTTATCTATATTGAAAAGTTAAGGTATGCCTTAAAGAACCTTTAAGCAATATCCATACTAAAAATTAATTTTATTAATTTAATTTATGATGTACTTTATATAAATCAAGTTCATCTAGCAACTCTTGACAAATATTAACTTTTACGCGTTTGCTTGGCATTTTTACATAAATTTTCTCGGAGGGTTCAAAGACCTGAAAATGTAATTTCCCATCCCCTTTGTGTTGATCAAGAATTTGTTTGATTTCTTCAATTCTGGATTCGGCAACTTCGTTGATATCTAAATTAATGGTCAGTTTCTTAGCATTTTTCTCCATCACATCTTGCAACATTTCAATCGCATTAAACTGTGTGCGAGGTTCGCTTTTGCGTCCGGTATCTCTATTTACCCAGCCATCTTTGATAAACACCTTTGCGTGAATAAAACTATTAGGAATGAGGTAGTGACGATTTTTTAAATACTCTTCGCCAAACATTCTAAACTCAAACGTATCTGTAAAATCTTCTACTGTAAACAAGGCCCAGCCTTTACCATTTTTAGAAACCCGATGCTGCACATCGGTAATTACCCCGCCAAAAATAAGTTCACGATTTACAAATTCTTCCATCCTATTAAAATAGCTAGGGTGGCATTGCAAAATGTAGTCATCTCCGTTTTAAAATCATCTAGAGGGTGACCTGAGATGTAAACGCCTACCACTTCTTTCTCTCGTTTTAATTTTTCCATCGTTCCCCATTCTTCACAAGGTGGCACTTCGGGTTCTGGTATTTGCACTTCACTTGATTCACCAAACAAACTTACCTGCGAACTGTTTTCATTCTCTTGATAACGAGCACCATACTTCACTGCTTTTTCTAAGAAGGTGATTCCGTCGCCATCATCATTGAAAAATTGAGCTCTATGTGTATTTAAATCAAGCTCATCAAAACCACCTGCGAGCGCAAGACTTTCAAATGCTTTTTTGTTGGCCGCTCTTAAGTCTATTCTTCTGGCAAAATCAAAGACAGATTTATAAGTGCCTTCTTGTCTATTTTCTACAATAGTGGCTACTGCATTCGTACCCACCCCTTTTACCGCGCCCATCCCAAAACGCACTGCTCCTTGATCATTTACCGTAAATTTTCTAAAGGATTCATTTACATCTGGCCCCAAGACTTCAAGCCCCATGCGCTTTGCCTCCTCCATAAAGAAGGTGACCTGCTTGATGTCGTTCATATTATTAGAAAGAACCGCCGCAAGATACTCCGCAGGGTAGTGTGCTTTTAAATAGGCTGTTTGATAGGCAATCCACGCGTAACAAGTAGAGTGAGATTTATTAAATGCATAGGCCGCAAAAGCTTCCCAGTCTTTCCAAATTTTTTCCAGCTTCTCTGCATCATGACCTTTGGCAGAAGCTTGCTCAATAAACTTAGGTTTCATTTTATCGAGTACGGCAATTTGCTTTTTACCCATCGCTTTACGCAATACATCTGCCTCACCTTTGGTAAAATCTGCGAGTTTTTGCGAGAGGAGCATCACTTGCTCTTGATACACGGTAATTCCGTAGGTTTCTTTCAAGTACTCTTCCATCGCTGGGAGGTCGTACTCGATCTCTTCTTCCCCGTGTTTTCGACGTACAAAAGACGGAATGTATTCCATAGGACCTGGACGGTATAGTGCATTCATGGCAATGAGATCTTCAAAAACGGTAGGCTTTAAAGATTGCATGTGTTTTTGCATACCGGGAGATTCATATTGAAAAATCCCTACCGTATCACCCCGTTGGAAAAGTTCGTACGTTTTTTCATCATCTAGCGGAAAATTCTCAGGATCAAGTTCAATACCGTGTCGGTATTTTACGAGTTTTACAGTATCCTTTATTAAGGTAAGCGTCTTCAAACCCAAGAAATCCATCTTGAGAAGTCCTGCTTCTTCTACGACTGAGTTGTCAAACTGCGTAACGTAAAGATCAGAATCTTTTGCGGTGGCTACGGGGACAAAATTAGTAATATCATCTGGTGTGATAATCACCCCACAAGCATGTATTCCAGTGTTACGCACAGAACCTTCAAGTTGGCGCGCTTGTCGTAACATCTGGCCTTCCAGATTATCCTGACTTTCTATATTGATCAACTCCTGTACTTTAGGCAAGTCATCAGACCTAAACGCACTTCTCAACTCAGCATCAGATTTTCCAAAGATCTTTCTGAGCTTACTCATTGTCGGGATGAGCTTTGCAATGCGATCTGCATCGCCTAGTGATAAATCTAGCGCTCTCGAGGTATCTCGTATGGAAGACTTTGCCGCCATGGTACCGTATGTGATAATTTGGGCAACTTGATTTGCGCCATATTTTTCAATTACATATTGCATCACACGACCTCGACCTTCATCATCAAAGTCAATATCAATATCGGGCATGCTCACACGATCCGGATTGAGGAAACGCTCAAAAAGTAAATCATACTTAAGCGGATCGATATTTGTAATCCATAAACAATAAGCCGCTACAGATCCTGCAGCAGACCCACGTCCCGGACCTACCGAAACGTCCATATTACGGGCCTCTCGTATAAAATCCTCTACAATCAAGAAGTACCCCGGATATCCTGTTTTTTCAATAACATCCAGCTCAAAATCTAGACGCTCGGTCACCTCTTGCGAGAGTTCCTTGCCGTAGCGTTTCTTTGCACCTTCATACACGAGGTGCCTTAGGTAGGCGTTCTCCCCGCGCTTTCCGCCATCTACAGCATCTTCTGCAGAGACTAAATTTTTGCGGAATATCAAAGGCAGGTAAGAGTACATCCCGCGCCAATTCGTATGACTCTACTTTATCTACAATCTCTTGTACGTTTAGTATCGCCTCAGGTACATCTGCAAAGAGGGATTTCATCTCTTCGGCCGTTTTAAAATAGTACTCATCGTTAGGCAAACCGTAACGATACCCACGGCCACGACCCTTCGGTGTAGCTACCTTTTCACCATCTTTTACACAGAGCAACACATCGTGCGCATCTGCATCTGTTTTATCGATGTAAAACGTGTTATTAGTAGCGACCAGTTTGAGGTTATGCTTTCGCGAAAGCGTAATCAACACCGGCATCACTCTATCTTCATCCTCTTGCCCGTGACGCATAAGCTCTACATAGAGGTCTTCGCCAAACTGTTCTTTCCACCAGATAAGCGCTTCCTCGGCTTGATTTTCACCTACGTTAAGAATCTTACTGGGCACCTCACCGTATAAATTTCCAGTAAGGACGATAAGATCATCTTTATACTGCGCTACGACATTTTTGTCAATACGAGGGACGTAATAAAATCCGTCTGTATAGGCGATAGACGCCATTTTACACAGGTTTTGGTAGCCCTTTTTATTTTTGGCAAGGATGACGATTTGGTAACCGTTGTCCTTATGGTTTTTGTTGAGGTGATCTGTACAGACATTAAACTCACAACCTATAATTGCCTTTAATTCTTGATGCTCTGGAGCCTCGCCTGCTTCTTGTGATTTTTGGTTTTCCGCTTTCGCGAAAGCGTTATGACCCTTTACCGCTTTTGTAAAGTGAAAGGCACCCATCATATTTGCCATATCTGTCATGGCAACGGCGGGCATTTTTTGTGCAGCCGCGGCGGCTACAATATCTTGTACACTAGCGGTAGACTGTAAAATAGAAAATTGCGAGTGGTTGTGTAAGTGTGAAAACTTAACCTCTGAGAGTTGCTCCTTATTTTCTTCTATCTCTGCCTTTGATATTTCTGGAGTGCTGTCTTTTGCGAAGCCAGCTGCTTTAGCAATCTTTTCAGACGCTTTTTTAAGGTTGATGTGCTTTAACCCAATGAAGGTGATGGGTTGCGGATTTGCCTCAGAAAACCGCTCAAAATAATCGGGTTGTACATCTAGCTCCTCTACGGTGTAGATGCGCTGGCGCACCAGCTCCAGAAAGCAACGCGTGGTTGCCTCTACATCTGCCGTGGCATTGTGCGCCTCGCCAAAACCTTCACCAAATAAATGTTTGTGCAGCTCTGTAAGCGTAGGGAGTTTAAATTTACCTCCTCTACCACCCGGCAATTGGCACAAGGTGGCTGTTTTTTCTGTACAAGTGTCCAGTACGGGGAGCTCTTGTAAGTCGTTCCCTATGTGCAGGCGGTGAAACTCTGCACCCATGATATTCGTATCAAAACCCACATTTTGACCTACTACAAATTTGGTTTGTGACAGGGCGATATTAAATTTTTCTAACACCTCAGACAGTGCCACGCCCTCTTTCTCTGCCAGTGCCGTAGAAATCCCGTGGATACGCTCTGCATCATAAGGAATGTCAAACCCTTCTGGCTTGATCAAATAGTCTTGGTGCTCTATAAGATTCCCTAGTTCATCATGTAACTGCCAGGCGATCTGTATCGCGCGTGGCCAGTTGTCTGAGTCTGTAAGCGGGGCGTTCCAGTTTTTAGGAAGTCCAGTGGTTTCTGTGTCAAAAATGAGGTACATAGGCGTAAAAAATGTGGGTACTAAAAGTAGGTAATTTTAGGGTTTTAGGGGGAGATTTACAGCAGCGAATTATGAAGAGTTATACAATTATAAGCGGTAGGTAGTAGGTCGTATAATGAGCTAGTTGATTACAGGATTTGCTTTTATAATAGCACCTTGCTAACGGTTTAAACTGTTTTATTTCATCACTTTGCGGAAATGCGCAATTACTTTGATGATAGAATGTGTATTTTGGTGGGGTTATTTAAAAGTTAGTTGTAAGCCATTAGACCAACCGAGCGAATGAATATTAAGAAAGAAAAAGAAGAACAAATAAAACGAACTTTAAGAATTGGAAAAGTCCTTTTGTGGATTGGAATTCCTGTTTGTCTACTATCACCTTTGATTTTTACTCAATATTCTGGTATTGCCGATTTTACTACGACTGGAAGTATAGGAGATACGATTGGTGGAATTACAGCACCATTTATAAATATTTTAGGTGCGATTTTAGTGTTTTTAGCTTTAAAAGCGCAAATACAAGCCAATTTAATTATTCAAGAACAAATTGACCAACAAGAAATAGATAAAAGGCTTGATAATGAAAGTCGTCAATTAAACACTTATTACACAAATTTGAAAAGCAGTATTGACGGATTTAAATATTCGACTTTAGACACTTGGGAAATTGGAGAAGGACAAAGAATATATTTAGAAGGTAGCGAAGCTATCTATAAAATGTTTCAAGACTTTATATGCGATTTTCACGATACCGAAGATGATATTAAATCTAATCCGAAAATCACAGAATTAATAAGTATGCTTGAAATCTGTGATACACTTTTGGAAAGGATTAAAAATTCAGATATTCCTGATAGAGATACACTTTGGACATTGACATCTCATCAATATTCATATCGGATTTTTCCACGATTAAGTATTGAATATCCAAGCTGTATTGATAAACATTTTTGTGAAAGTTGCCAAATGGACCACGGATTTCCTGAAAGAATAAGTGCTTTAATAAAGAGCATTTGCGAGAAAACAAATAACGGCTTACAACAAAGAACTGAGTTAAAAAACAAGTCTTTTTAAGCTAATTTTGATCTATAATTTTCATCGTATGGTCTTCCTGATTTTGCGATAGCAAATGCCTGTTTCAAAAGCTTATTTGCAACTGCTATCAATGCTAGTTTTTTACTCTTCCCCTTAGCTATAATTCGCTCGTAAATTTCCCTACACGCCTTGTTGTATTTACAGGCTGAAAACGCACATAAGAATAGTAAATTCCTAAGCTTTTTATTGCCCACTTTGCTGATCCTGCTTCTACCTCGGACGCTGCTCCCAGATTCTCGAATGGTAGGTGTTATCCCAACGTAGCTACACAGCTGGCCCGCTCGTTCAAACTTTGCAAATCCATCGGTGGAAACGATTAAAAACAAAGCGGTCTTCTCGCCCATACCAGGTATACTTTTAAGTAACGTAAGTTGTTCCTGTTGATCTTCTTTTACCAGTTTGAGTAAACGACCTTCAATCGCTATTATTTCTCTTTTAAGATGTTTTAAGTCTCTTTTTAAAGACCTGTATACAAACGGTGAAGGAATACCTAGAGTCTCTTCTCCGTGCATTTTATTCTTAGTCGCAGTGCTCTTTTTTAGGTAACTATCCAGTAACCTAAAAAGCTGTAAACACTCAGCGTGAACATTGGTAATTGCACTGTACAAAGGGACTTCGGTAATAGTAGCATATTCACAAATAGCTTTTGAGTCGCTTTTATCGGTCTTTACTTTGGCCAATTTCATTTGAATAAAGCGCTTTACAGAAAGAGGATTTACTACTGAGACAGCAATCCCATTTTTGTCTAAAAATTGAGCAAGACGATAGTGATAATAACCCGTAGCTTCCATCACCACGAGAACGTTTTTAGGTAATGCTTTTGCCAAAGCTTTAAAACCATTTTCTGTATTCTTGAATTGAGCATGACCACTCAAACTACCAAAAACATCAAAGACATCTTTGCTAATGTCTACTCCATAAATTTCTTTATATTTAGTCATAAGAACTGATTTAGGAAAGAACGAGGCTACCACGTGATACAACAACTTGAAAACGAGATCTAGGTCTCATAGAACTGAACGTAATCTAGGTAGTAAAAGAGAGAGGATTATCAATGTTGTCGAAGTCTAATGCTTCACCGTATATACTAACCTTAATTCTCTCTTTTGTTCTTTCTGATTTATACTAGAAAGTTAATAAGAATTTTAAAAAGGAAACAGGGTTTTCAATGTTGTCGAAGTCTATGCTTCACCGTATAAAATAACCTTAATTGTTTCTTGTTTATTTAATAGAAATCAAACTTAAGAGAACTGAGTTAAAAAACAAGTCTTTTTAAGCTAATTTTGATCTATAGTTTTCATCGTAGGGTCTTACTGATAATAACTATTACTTCCCATTTATAAAAAAAATAGGTTTGAGAGGAAAATGTCTGAATAAGCTGAAAAAGGACTAAAAACAGAAGTAGGCATTATTTTAAAAATGAATTTTATGATTGTATGGTCAGGTAGAGGATATTTACCAATTATTGTTTTAATTGTAACATTATTTACAGCTGTTTCAATTATCCCAACTGAATATGCTGATTATGGATTTATTATTACAGCTTTTATCACTGGGATTTTTAGTTGGTATTTTGGAATAAAATGGAACACTAAAAATGAGAGAATTGTAATTGATGAAAAGACAGGACAACGATTAAGAATAAAAAATAATCACACTTTATTTTGGATACCAATGCAATATTGGGGAATTATATTTTCGGTTTTTGGTATAGTTATCCTACTTCAGAACTCTGTTATATATGGAGTAATTACGGCTATACTTTTATTAGCGATACTATTAATCTCCTTTGTAAATAAAAGAGGGATTACAGCTAATAACAGAGAAGACCTAGTGGAAAAGAGAAATGAAACAAAACCTCAGGTTAAGAATAGCACGCATTCCAGCGCGATTATTTCAGAACTAAAAAAGGAAAGTTCTAATAAAAAAAGTTTTGAACCTTCTGACCATAGCAAATTCATGCCAAAGTAGCCGCTTATAAAGGCTTGTGTAAATGATGAAAAGACTAGATTTTAACCAAAAGAAACACTTTCAAAATTTAAAAAATTGGCTAATGTTTAATCTAGAGTAATCGCTTATAACCCCTCCTTTTTTTAATTAAGATCTTTCTATGTAATTGATAAATAGTAAATGATTATGAATTCAATATATGATATTGATTTAGAAACTATAATTAAAGGGCATTTTAAAATTTTGATGGATACATATAACTTGGAATATAAGTCATGGTTTTATCCAATCCTAGAGAATGAATTCTGTGAGTTGCATTTTGTAAAATTTGATCATTTTACGCTACGTTTTCATTTTTGCGAAAAAAATTGTGAATTCAATTATGAAGTTGACATTTTTGCCGATATTTTGAACGATTCAGGATATTATAATAGTATTGAGCTATCATTTAGTGAAAATGCAGGATTAAGTGATAGAATCGATACTATCATAAACTCTTTAGCAAAACAATCTTCAAAGTATCTTGATAAACCTTTGAGAGGAGAATTTGCATGGAAAAATACTTACTTCTTGAGACAAAAACAATTAGAGCCATTACTTGATTTCGTTTTTCAAAAAAAGGAAGGAAGAGTTGCACGTAGATTATTGAGAGAAAAAAACCCAAATTGGGAGAAAAGGGCAATTGATGATATGAAATCCAATGGCTGAGAAGCGATATCATAGACATGTTTAATTCTTGGATATTTTGCGGATTTTGAATTAAATAATTTATAGTTACACACCCATGATTACTATCACAACTTCTGAAGACAATTTTGTTTTCAATATTAACGGGATGCACAAATTATGGGCTTTTAAAAGTGAATTATAGATACCCCGAGACCATGTTATTCGAGCACATCAAGATTTAGAAAGCGTGAAAGGTTGGAAAGGATGGCGCGCCTGGAACACATATACCGTCTATCATTACTGCAGGTACTTTTTATAAAGATGGCTCAAAGATCTTTTGGGATGTCTCAACTATGGAGAACTGCATTATTGTTGAATTAAAAGAAGAGGATTACCAACAGCTTATGATTGAAGTTGAAAGCCCAGCTCAAGCCATAAATGTACTCAACGGTGGCATTTAGCAGTTTCTGCAAAAACTTTTTACAACAAAAAAAATCCAGCCTATTGGCTGGATTTTCTCCTTTTCATTGCAATCTTTATTAGATTATGCCCACTCTTCAAGTGACTTTACTTCGTTAAGAGCACTCTGTATGCTATTACGTTGTTTTTCTAGAATAGATCTAGTAGAACTTGGTAATGTAGTTTCGTTTAAAACTTCATTATATTCTTCTACAGATGCTTTTTCTCCGCGGATAGCTTCTTCTAACGTTGACTCGTCGTCATCTGTAGAGAATGCTGTTTTCACGTCCATCCATGCTCTGTGCATATCTGCTTTAAAGCTTGTTCCTTTATCTACCTCTTGACCAAAACTTCTGATTTCTTCTTTAAGCTCGTGTCCAAAGTTATAACGATCTTGCGCTCTACTGTTAAAGAAATTTTTTAATCCTGTATTCTTTACGTTTTCTGATGCTTTCTTGTAACCAGCTTCTGCGTCGTATGATTTAGTTAATAAGTTATTTAATTTATTTCCTACTTCTTCTGAATAGCTCATAGTTTGTTTTTTTTGTTGTTAGTAATGATGTAAAGATAGAGAGGTAATCCCCCTGTGCATAGCACTTTAACCACCTTTAACCAATTCAATCTTAAATTGTGAATTATTAACTTAAAAACGAGTTAAGCAATCATAAAGGCATTAACAAACAAGAAAATCTAAGGTGGAAATGGACAGGGTTACGCTTTCGCGAAAGCGTACTCACAAGACTTTAAAACTATTGATTATAGAATAATGAGGAAGACCACATTTTTACAATTCAGCACATAGAGTAAAGAATTCATTAGAATTTTAAGGAATAGACAAACAGTAAATACCTATAAAGTGTTGGGAGTCTTAAAAATATAGTATATTTGCAGGCTAAAATAAATAGGGGTCGGGTACCCCACAAATTAACTTTTATGTCAGTTAAAATCAGATTACAAAGACACGGTAAAAAAGGAAAACCTTTTTACTGGATCGTAGCAGCAGATGCGCGCGCAAAAAGAGATGGTAAATACTTAGAGAAAATAGGTACTTACAATCCTAATACTAACCCAGCACAGATTGATCTCGATGTAGATGGAGCTGTAAAATGGTTACAAAACGGAGCGCAGCCTACTGAAACAGCAAAACGTCTTCTTTCTTACAAAGGAGCCATGCTTAAAAATCACTTAGCAGGAGGTGTACGTAAAGGTGCATTAACGGAAGAGCAAGCAGATGAGAAATTTAATGCTTGGGTAGAAGAAAAAGCAGGAAAAGTAGAAGCTAAGAAAGGAAACCTTTCTGCAGCAGATGAAAAAGCAAAAGCAGATGCGCTTGCAGCAGAGAAAGCGGTAAACGAAGCTCGTATTGCAGCGGCACAACCTGAGCCAGAAGCAGTAGAAGAAACTGCAGCAGAGGCTACAGAAGAAGCAGGAGCAGATTCTGAAGAGTAAAACATTAGACTGTTTAAGAATAGCCTTGACGTAACGTCAAGGCTTTTTTTTGTTTCTTTTTAATATCAAAAGCCCTTTTGTGGTAATAAAAAGTTTAAATGCTATTTTTATAATCTATGACGAAAGAAGAATGTTTTTATCTTGGTAAAATAGTACGCAAGTACAGTTTTAAAGGAGAGTTACTTGCGAAGCTTGATGCAGATGAGCCAGACTTATACGTAGGTATGGATTCTGTATTTGTAGATTTTGGCCCAACTTTGGTTCCCTACTTTATAGAATCATCACAGTTACATAAATCAAGCTTACTCCGGGTCAAGTTTGAAGATGTAGACACCGAAGAAGATGCAGATGATATGATAGGTGCAAACTTGTACTTACCTTTAGATCTGTTGCCAGAACTCAAAGGAGATCAGTTTTACTTTCACGAGGTGATAGGTTTTACTGCAGTCGATAAGGAATTTGGAGAGATAGGAACCATTACCTACGTAAATGATAGTAATACCCAAGCGATTTTTGAAATAGATAGGGACGGCAATCAAGTCCTTATTCCTATGGTAGATGATTTTATTAAAAAGGTAGATCGTGAGGCAAAGCAAATGCACTTTGAATTACCAGAAGGTTTGATTGATTTGTATATCTAGCCTAATTTATTGATTAATTACATGGTATGGCTTGGTCTACTATGTCTTGTGTGAAGACATAGAGATAAGGACCACCATATTCAAAGTCTAATAGATTTTGATAATTGTCAAGTGATAATATTCCAGCCGCTGAACCAGAAGCATCGGAAGTTAATGGTAGGCATAAGGTATCGTCAATAAATAATGTCAATTCATTTGGAAAAGGGACTTTCGTTTTTCGCTTTTCATCGCAAAAATAGGTTTGATCAACACTAAATTTTAAGGTCTCGTCTGGTGCTAGAACGAATAGGTCAGCATCTATCGTAGCATCACTTCGGTTCTGAAAGATAAAAACAGATTCGTAGATGCATTCTTCATCGCTACTGCAGGATATCAGAGTTGTTATGATGCATACAAATACGGAGAGTGACAAATTTTTATTAATAGGTAAAAAAAAATTCCAAATTAGATATTGTAATAATACGGAATTTATAAACTAAAGCTATCGTGTCAAAAAAGCCATTTCGTTTTAAAGAATTTGAAATACATCAAGACCGATGTGCCATGAAGATAGGCACAGATGGAGTTTTGCTAGGAGCGTGGGCATCGCTTAATCACTATCCAGACAGTATTTTAGATGTAGGCACAGGCACAGGTGTAATTGCTTTAATGCTAGCCCAACGCAGCGATGCGCAAACTATAGATGCGGTAGAGCTAGACGATAACGCCTTTGAACAGGCGGCCGAAAATTTTGAAAACAGCGCTTGGGGCGATCGGCTGTTTTGTTATCACGCACATTTATATGAATTTGCCGTAGAGATTGAGGATACGTATGATCTCATTATATGTAATCCACCTTTTTTTGAAAAGAATTTAAATGCAGCGACTGTAAGTGACGTGCAATCACGTTCGGTTGCAGATGGCGCTGCTCAAGATGCTAGAGAAACGGCACGTTTTGAAGATGCCATGCCATTCGAATTATTAGTGGGGGCTGTAGCAAAGTTGCTATCCCCAGAAGGACAATTTTCCGTGGTCATTCCGCATCACCGTGAAGAAGACTTTAAATTACTATGTTCTCGAGCAGATTTGTTTCCTACTCGAATTACGAGAGTAAAGGGAACCCCTACTTCTGAGGTTAAGAGGAGTTTGATGGAATTCCGCTTTCGCGAAAGCGAATCTACACCAAAAGTATCTGAGCTTATTATAGAAAATTCCCGCCACAACTACACTTCTGACTATATCGCCCTAGTTAAGGACTTCTACCTTAAAATGTAGCGGTATTTTTTTTTGGAAGAAAACGTTTTCGTTACTTTTACTGTGTTAAAAATCAAGCTATGAAACCAGATCTTTTTGAAGCGCCAGATTATTATAATCTAGACGACCTTCTAACCGAAGAACATAAGTTAATACGAGATGCAGCCCGTGCGTGGGTAAAACGTGATGTATCACCTATAATAGAGGAAGCAGCCCAAGAGGCAAAGTTTCCAAAATCTATCATCCCAGGACTTGCTGAGATAGGTGCCTTTGGACCTTACATTCCTGAAGAATATGGAGGGGCAGGCCTTGACCAAATATCCTACGGACTTATCATGCAAGAAATTGAGCGTGGAGATTCTGGGGTGCGTTCTACAGCATCGGTACAGTCTTCTTTAGTTATGTATCCTATCTACACTTATGGATCGGAAGAGCAGCGTAAAAAATACCTGCCTAAACTTGCTTCTGGTGAGTTTATGGGATCCTTTGGACTCACAGAACCAGATCACGGGTCTAACCCAAGTGGAATGGTAACTAACTTTAAAGATAAAGGAGATCACTATTTATTGAATGGAGCAAAACTTTGGATTTCTAACAGTCCGTTTTGTGATGTGGCTGTAGTATGGGCAAAAAATGAAGAAGGACGTATACACGGTCTTATTGTAGAGCGCGGGATGGAAGGTTTCTCAACACCAGAAACGCACAATAAATGGTCACTGCGTGCAAGTGCAACAGGAGAGCTTATCTTTCAAGATGTAAAAGTTCCTAAAGAAAATTTATTACCAAACAAATCAGGATTAGGCGCGCCGCTAGGATGTCTTGATTCTGCTCGTTATGGAATTGCATGGGGCGCGATAGGTGCTGCTATGGATTGTTATGATACCGCCTTGCGTTATGCAAAGGAGCGTATCCAGTTTGGTAAGCCTATTGCTGCTTTTCAATTGCAACAAAAGAAACTTGCGGAGATGATTACAGAAATTACTAAAGCACAGTTGCTTGCTTACCGTTTAGGTCAACTCAAAAATGAGGGCCGTGCAACTTCTGCACAAATCTCTATGGCAAAACGTAACAATGTAGATATGGCTATTACAGTAGCTCGTGAAGCTAGGCAAATGCTCGGCGGAATGGGAATCACTGGTGAATACAGCATTATGCGTCACATGATGAACCTAGAGAGTGTGATAACCTATGAAGGAACTCACGATATTCACTTACTCATTACAGGACTCGATATTACTGGGGAAAACGCCTTTAAATAAGTCGTATACTAACGATATTCTAAAAACCCCTTTGAATTTCAATTCAAAGGGGTTTTGCGTTATTGTTACTGAAAATTAGCCGTTGATGGCTTCTACATGATTAATTTTACCAGGTAGCATTTCTTTAAGCATGTTTTCTATACCATTCTTTAAGGTAAATGTACTGGATGGGCATCCGCTACAAGCTCCTTGCAAGATCACAGATACATTTTTAGTTCTTTCATCATAATTCTTAAAAAGGATATTACCCCCATCACTGGCTACAGCTGGTTTAATATATTCCTCAATAATGTTTACAATCTCTTTTGAAATGTCATCCAGAGATTCAAATTCTTTCTCGGCGATAGCATCTGCTTGTTGAGGTGTTTTTAATTGTGCTGCGGTCACGATCTCTTTCCCGTCTTGTATGTAATCTCTAATGAACTCACGGGTTTCTGTCACCACTTCATCCCACTCGACGACATCGTATTTTTGGACGGAGATGTAATTTTCATCAAAGAATATCTCTTTCACAAACGGGAAGCTATAGAGCGCTTTTGCGAAGGGTGCATTTGCGGTATCTTCAATACTTTTAAATTCAAAAGCAGTAGTCACTAGCTTTTTATTAGCCACAAACTTTAGGGTAGAAGGATTTGGGGTAGATTCTGCATATACGGTTACTGGAATTTTTTTAGCTGCGACATCTTCGATGATGACAATGCCACTATCATTTAAGAAATCGGCGATTTGATTTGCCACCTCATCTTGTATATCTATCCAGTCTACAATGTTATATTTCTCAATAGCCACAAAGTTTTGTGCAATGTAAACTGTCTTTACAAAGGGTAAATAAAACAATTGTTGCGCTAGCGGAGAATTGCTCGCTTCATCAATATTTTTAAATTCGTAACTATTATGATTCACAAGAAATTCATCTGCTTGAAATTTCTTTATTGCGGGGTTTGTAGTTCCCTCAACAGAAATACGATATGTAGCCATTTATTTTTTTTGCAAAGGTACTTAAAGTACAGCATTTGGGTACACATATGCGTTTTTAATCACGTGGAGTTCTTGATAGGGGTTACGCTTTCGCGAAAGCGTACAGGATAAAAATTATTTTGTAACTCTTTTGTTTGCTCTGTAGATTACCCTTTATTCTACCTAGGAGTTGATGAAAAACTATATATTTGGCAGCCATGTGAGTACCAGCGGATGACGTGACTACTTTCTTGAGTTAATGACCCGCTACTGACATATGTAATAGGCGGTATTATATAAAAAATACAATGAGTTTTAAGAAATTATACATTCTAATAGCACTTTTTTTTGTTCAATTTGCCGTCGCACAAGAGGGTATCCCGGTATACTGGGATTATCTACAGGATAACTTGTATGTACTGCATCCATCTATGGCAGGAGCTTCAAAGACCGGTAAAATTAGAGTAACGGCACGTAGCCAGTGGGCGGGTGTGAATAATGCGCCAGCACTGCAAACGGTAAGTATTAATAGTCGTGTAGGTGAGAAAATAGGCGTGGGGGGAATCCTTTACAATGATCGCAATGGCTACTTCTCACAACAGGGAGCTTTTGCTACGTTTGCCTATCATTTATTGTTGTCTCGTAATTATACAGATCTCAATCAGCTCTCCTTTGGAATGAGTGCGGGCGTTGTGCAGGGAACATTAGATGAAACCGCCTTTGGTCCTACCAATGACCCTATCATCACGGGTGGGGTTTTGAGTGATGCTTACTTTAATGTAGACTTTGGAATGTCTTATAATTTCTTAGATTTTTCTGCTCATTTTACCGTTAAAAATGCCATACCTGCAAAAAGAGATATTTTTAGTGAGGATCTAGAACCTAATAATCAGCGACGCTATATAGCATCTTTAGGATATGTGATTTCTCCTATGGTCTCTGAGTGGAGTTTTGAGCCGTCCATTATGTTACAAGCTACAGAACGTACAGGTGAAGCAGCCGTTGATGGAAATCTCAAAGCTTATTATGATACAGACTGGGGGCGTTTGTGGGGAGGACTTTCGTACAGAAGAAATTTTGAAGGAGGAGAATTTTCTTCTAATGGAGAAACCATTGATCTTCAAAAAACACAGTTTTTCACACCTTTTATAGGTGGATCTTACAATAAGTTTCTTGTGGGATACACGTATTCATATCAAGCAAATGAAACGGTGTTAACGACAGGAGGCTTTCATCAAATAACACTAGGGTATAACTTTGGGGAAAGGAGAGCTCCATACGATTGTAAATGTCCAGCCATCAATTAAAAAAATAGCAATCATAAAAAATCCCTCGTAAGTTATTCTTACGAGGGATTTTTTATGATTGCTATGTATAAACAAATAGCAAATAACTTATTCATTAGAAGCCATCAAGGCTAAGAATTTATCAAGATTAGGTAAGATTAAAATTTTAGTTCTTCTATTCTTTGCCATATTCTCTTTACTGTCGTTTGGTACGAGTGGTACGTAGCTACTTCTGCCAGAAGCAATAAGTTTAGATGGATCTACATTATACGTGTTTTGCAACTCTCTTACGATGGATGTAGCGCGTTGTACACTCAAATCCCAGTTGTCCTTAAGGTGTGATCCATTTTTTACGGTGCGGCTATCTGTATGTCCTTCTACCATTACTTCCACAGCAGGTTCAGAATTAACAATAGTTGCAATCCGTTGTAATAGCTCATCTGCTTCTTTACTCATACGGTAGCTTCCCGAACGGAATAACATTTTGTCTGAAATAGAAATCATCACCACTGTATTGTCAATATCGATCGCAATGTCCTCTTGATTAGAGTTGCCTTCAAGGTCTCTGTCTAGATTACGTTTGAGCTTGTAGGATACCGCCAGATTCATAGAGTCCTCTAATGTTTCTGCCTCGGCAAGTTCGCTAGGATCAACATTTGCGAGTGTAGCTCTTAATTGCTTTTTAGTATCCTCGGAGATTACTGTCCCATTTGTGGTGATATCAAATTTAGTATCGTTAGCTTCTTGAAGGGAGTTAATTTTTGCGTTGTAGTTATCTACACGCGCTTCAATAGCAGCATATTTTGCTTCTATTTCTTCTTTTTCAACCGTTGTTTTTACTAAGGTGACTTTTGTATTGTCATACTCAGATTGTAGTTGCGTATATTTCTTTTTTGAGACACAAGAGGTTAAAGTTCCTGCTGTAATAGCCACGAGTAAGGCGTTTCTAGTTTTTTTTGAATAGATCATTATGATTATTTAAAGTTATGATTTGTAGTTATACGTCTCAGATCTTCTCACCAGACGTTAACAGTTTCTTAAATAAAAATAAAATGATTTTGGCTTTGAACAAATATGGGATACAATCCCATCAATAGCTTTGAAAGGAACCTTCTAAAGCGCTAGGTAGAGAAGGTATTACAATGCGATAATGTGTGATTCTTTTAAAAGTCCGCATATTGAACGGTCACATTATTATTTATTGAGTTCGCTTTCGCGAAAGCGTGATACAAATCTTTCTAATACATTTACATTTTTATTAGAATATAATTTGTGAACTCCTGTACCATCACTATTAAGGTTGTGTTTTTTTAATAGTACGGCCTCCGTTTGTCTAGCGACAGCTAGTCCAGAATCTATAATAGTGACATGTGGAGGGAGTAATTTTTTTAACAAGGGTATAAGAAAAGGATAGTGACTACAACCTAAAACTAAGTAATCTATACCTTCATCAATCATGGGCTTCACATAAGATATTAAAAGCTTTTCCAGCTCAGCACTGTCCAACTGATCATTTTCTATTAGAGGAACCAATCCCTCGCCTACCACCTCTATGACATTAACATCTTGCGCATGTTTGTCTACGGTGCTATGAAAGAGATTGCTGTTAAGAGTTCCTTGTGTAGCGAGAATACCTATGGTTTTTGTTATAGATTGAAGGGCTGCAGGCTTTATAGCGGGCTCTATTCCTATAAATGGGATATCATAGTTGGCTCTCAAATGATCAATAGCATTTGTAGTGGCCGTATTGCAAGCGACCACAATGATTTTTGAACCAAGTTCAATTAATCGCTCTGTATTCTTAACAGAAAGAGTAATAATCTCCTCTGGAGAACGCATTCCGTAAGGTGCATACTTACTATCGGCTAGGTATATTGTATTTTCATGAGGTAATCTCATCACAATTTCTTGCCATATCGAAGTGCCACCCACACCGCTATCAAAAACACCAATTACCTGCTTATTGTTCATAGATCAAAAATAAAAAAAACTGCCCTCGTCAAGAGGGCAGTTTTGATAGTTTTATTAAATGTTTGTGGTAGTTTTAGATACCTAATTCTTTTTTAGCATCTGCCATAAGATCAAATCCATCTGCCATAAGCACACCACCAGCACCTGGAGTAGAGTCAAGAACGAAATCATACCCTTTTGCTCTCGCTACTTTTTGAATAGCTACACGCGCTTTTTCAATAATAGGCTTTAATAATTCTTGCTCTCTTTCTTGAAGCTTTCCATAAGCCGATTGTTGATACTTAGAAATGTTAGTACGGGTCTCGTTTATTTCTTGCATGCGCCTAGCATTTTCCTCATCTGTTTGAGCTTCTGCTTCACGATTGTAACGATCTGCTGTTTTTTGAAGTTCTGCGCCCATACCAGAAATCTCTGCTTGGTATGACGTTTGTAATTTTTCTAAGTCGCCCATTGCAGTTTTATAACTTGGCATCGCTTCCACAAGACCTTGTGAATTAATATGCGCTACCTTACTTTGTGCCTGTACTGCACTTGTCATTCCTATTAATAACGCTATTGCTACTGCGACTTTTGTAAACTGTTTCATTGTAATTTTAAATTTAAGTTAACTGTTATTTTATAAATTGGGTTAATCGTTGTCACCATCTTCAGAACTAGGTGATGAAACTTTCTTTTTTCTGGCGGCAAGTATAGAGTCTCTCTTTCTTGTACGTGCTGCAATTATTGAATCTTTTTGTTTTTTTCTTGCTTCTACTGCATCTTCCTTATTCTTTAGAGTAGGAGTAGTGGAGGATTTAGATTTTTCAAGCTCTTTAGCGCTAGCTATGGAATCTTTTTTACGCTCACGAGCTTCTAGTAGCTTTTTTCTTCTTTCATCGAACGCCTTTTGTCTTTCCTCTTTTTCGGCAGCTCTATTTTTTGCTCTCTCTTCTAAGGCTGCTTCTCTCTCTGTTTTTTTATCCTCAATTTGTTTTTGACGTTCTTGGGTAGCTCTATCTTCATCTACAGTTTTTGCTTCATCTATGTCAAAGGTTTTTTCATCTTTTTTTGAATTGAGCTGTGTTCTTTTAGAAGCTCTTGTAATACTTCTTAAGACTTCATCACTTATATCTAATCTGTCAGCCGTATATAAGAGCATTAACTCAGAAGATTTGTCAAATACTAAATCGTATTTTCTTGCACTTGATATTTCTTGAACGGCATTGAAGACTTGATCTTGTACGGGTTCTACAAGTTGTCTACGTTGTATAGACAAATCTCCACCAGGTCCAAATCTTTTTTGCTGATATTCTAAGATTTGTGCTTTTTCAAAAGCAATTTCTTCATCTCTTTCTTCAATAAGCTCTTTCGTCAACAAGGCGCGCTCGTTATCGAGCTGTATTTTCATCGCATCTATCTTACTTAGCTTTGTTTCTATCTCGCTTTTCCACTTTTCTACTTTAGTATCGAGCAAGGTAGAAGCTTCTTTATATTCTGGAACATTTTCTAGAATATAATCCATATCAATGTAGCCTATTCGTATACCTCGCTGAGCTTGTGTAGAAATTGAGATGCCTAAGATCCCAAGAAAAACGATAAAAACTTTTAAATTCATAAGTTCAGAGTTTCATTAGAAATAATCGTGCCAAAACTAGAACTGCTGTCCGATTATAAAATGAGTTTCCCAACCATTAGCACCTACAGTGCCTGGTATAGGATCAAATCCATATCCAAAGTCAAGTCCTAATAATCCAAATGCAGGCATAAAGATACGAATTCCAGCTCCAGCAGATCTACTCAACTGAAACGGGTTATAGTCTCTAAAATTGTCATAGGAAGCCCCACCCTCTGCAAAAGTGAGCGCATATATTGTTGCTTGTGGATTAAAAGTAATTGGATACCTTAACTCTAAGCTAAATTTGTTGTAGATGGTTGCTCCGTCGTTTGCATTGTTAAAGCCAGCGCTCTGCTCCCTATCTAGTGGAGTTACTGCTTGATTAGGATACCCCCTAAGGCGTATCACTTCTCGACCGTCTAATGAAAAACCTCCTAGGCCATCACCACCTAAGAAAAAGCGTTCAAACGGAGGGATGCCCCTATCATTATTATAAGCCCCTAAATACCCTAGTTCTATACCAGTCTGTAATACAAATTTATCTACAAGGCCTGTATACCATTTACCGTCAAATTTTACTTTGTAATATTCTAACCAATTAAAGCGCTCTTGATCAATTTCCCCAATTCTTCGGTCATCTTGTTCAATAACCGCCTCTTCACGATCTGAAGCGAGTTGTTTGTAGTCAGTTCCATTCCAAGCAGAGTAAGGCAAGGTGAATTTGCCCGAAATACTCAAATCAGATCCTCCTGTGGGAAATATTAAACCTCCAAATAGTTCCCTTCTACTTAAGCCAATAGTATATGCAAGGTTTTCTGAAGATCCATTTCCAAAGGTAAAAAGACCAGTATTATAATTTTGTAAATCATAGTGTTGAAATCCAATGGCATGAGACAAGGTAAAGTTTCTATCGGGCCACGTAAGTCTTTTGGCTAGTCCCAGTGATCCTCCAGTAATTAAAAATCTTCTATCTCTATCCACACGATCTCTCTGGCTAGTAGCTCTATTATTAAATAAATATTGTATCGAATGTGAAAAAGAAGCCGAAAACTGTACAGGTTTTTCTCCGCCAAACCAAGGATCCGTTAATGAAGCACTGTAGGTTTGGAAGAACTGACTTGCTTGTGCTCGTAAAGAGAACTTCTGGCCATCTCCCATAGGTAGCGGATTGTAAGCCTCCTTATTAAAAATGTTTTGTATTGAAAAATTATTGAACGAAAGACCTAAGGTTCCTACAAAACCACCACCACCAAAACCTCCTTGGAGTTCTATCTGACTAGCGCCTTGTTCTACAACATTATATTCTAAATCTACAGTTCCTGCTTGTTGATCAAAGTTTTTAAATTCTGGAGTAAGTTGTTGTGCGTCAAAAAATCCTAGTTGTCCTAATTCCCTAACAGTATTTACAACAGCAGATTTACTGTAACGCTGGCCAGGTTTTGTTAAAAGCTCACGGTAGATGACTTTATCTTTTGTTTTATCATTTCCTTTTACAGTAACTTGATTGAAATAGGCAAGCTTACCTTCAGAAATTCGTACTTCAAAGTCAATAGTGTCATTATCTACACTAGTTTCTACGGCATTGACGCTAGAGAATAGATAACCGCTATTTTGATAGAGATTGGCGATATTATCAGAGTCTGGATCTGAGTCATCCTGAATACGTTCTTTTAATAAAACACCATTGTATACATCTCCTTTTCCTAAACCTAGTTGACGGCTTAATTGCTCATCACTATAAACAGTGTTGCCTATAAAGTCAATATCCCCTATGTAGTATCTATTTCCTTCTTCTACTTCTAAATTGAGTGTAATACTATTTTCATCATTAACGATGATAGTGTCAGACACGATACGTGCATCTCTATAACCCTTTTCTTTATATTTATTAATAAGAGAGACCTTATCTTCTTCGTACTCTGATTTAATGAATTTCGATCGTTTCCAAACTCTCCATAATTTCTTCTCTTTCGTGTTTTTCATAGCACCTAAAAGTTTCTTTTCTTTAAGCTTCTCACGACCTATGAAATTTATGTCAGCAATTTTTACGCGTTCTCCTTTATCAATATTTACAATCATATTGACTTTGTTACTAGCAAGTGTATCAACTACAGGCACTGTATTAATGTATACTTTAGAATTGTAATACCCTTTTTTCTTATAACTATTGGCGATATAATTCCTCGTGGTAGTCTCTAGGTTTTCTGTGACTTTGGCTCCCTTGTTTAGTCCATTATCTTTGATAAAGGTGGTTCCTTTTTTCTGTTTAATACCTTCAAATCGAACTTCATTAAGTTGTGGAACTTCCTTTATATCTAGTAGTAAATCAACCTTTTTACCATTTACAGCTGTAACATATAGACTTATGTCAGAGAACAGTTCCAATCCCCAAAGTTTCTTTATCACATTTGTGATTTTTTCACCAGGTAAGAACAGAGACTCGCCAGATTTTAGGCCTGTAAATGCGATGACGGTATTTTCATTATAGGTAGTAGTTCCTGTAACTTTGATATCACCTATCTCGTATTTTGTGTTAGGATCTAATGGTAAAACTCTTTGTGCTTGCACTAAAGAAGTACTGCAAAGGGCAAAAAAGAGTATTAATTGAGTGGTTATTTTTGAGAAAATAACGGTATTATTTAATTTGTTCACTTGTCTTTCCAAATCTTCGTTCTCTTTTCTGATAATTGTAAATCGCGTCGTGTAAATGATGTTTTCTGAAATCTGGCCAGAGTATTTCTGTAAAATAGAATTCAGCATAAGCTATTTGCCACAATAAAAAATTACTAACTCGCTGTTCTCCACTTGTTCTAATTAACAGATCTACATCTGGCATAGTTGCCGTATATAAATGGCTGTTAATACAATCCTCGTCAATTTCAGCTGGCGAAAGTAGGTTATTTTTAACTTTAATACATAATTCTTGGACTGTTTTTACGAGCTCTTCTCTACTTCCGTAGCTTAGCGCAAGCGTAAGTCTTAGTCCTCTGTTGTTTTGAGTTTTAGAAATCACTTCCTCTAATTCTCTCTGTGCTTTCTCTGGAAGCGTGTTTATGGCTCCGATGGTTCCCAAGGCAACGTCATTATCTTGTAAAGTGGCTATTTCTTTTTTTAAGGAAGAAACTAGTAGTTTCATTAATGTATCAACCTCTGCTTTGGGTCGATTCCAATTTTCTGTAGAAAAGGCATAAAGCGTTAAATGCTTAATTCCTAATTCCGCAGCCGATTCTACTGCCTCTCTAACGGCTCTCGTTCCTTTTTTATGACCTGCAGCCCTCAAGAGGCCTTGCTTTTTTGCCCATCTTCCATTACCATCCATAATGATGGCAATGTGTTGTGGCAGTTTGTCCTTATTAATTTCGGAAAGTATGTCCATTCGTATCTTAAAAAGCGCAGAAACAAGGTCTGCGACCAAAGGTAAAACTCACGGTAATCCCCGTAAACATATACCAGTCATCATTGTTTTTATTTCCAAATTTTAACAGATCGTTTTTGGGAGCGCTCCCGTCTAAATTGTCTGTTAAACTATATCGTATTCCGCCCTCTAAGGCAAATACCACATTAGAATTAAAAGCAGCCTTGTAACCTAACACTAATGGGATAGCCACATCCCAAGCGTACCCTGTTGAGACTAGGTTACCGTTGCTAAGGTTTAATTCTTCATGATTAAAATATGTGAACCCAGTATACAGATAGGGGGTATTTGGGTTTCTTTTATTAAACATATCAAATTCCCAAAAGGTATATTCTAGTCCTAAGGAGAATTCTTTTATACTATTTGTAAAACTCAATCCTCGAGCATTTCTTCTAGCCTCGCTACTTTTGCTATCATCCCCTTCAAGTTCTGAGAAAAGAGCCGTAAATCTGAAAGAATGTCTCGCACTTCTATTCCATTTAAAAATACCTCCTACAACAGGCTTGTTAGGAGCAATATAATTTGTAGAGCCAACATCGCCTATAAAATTTGAACCTCCTACAAAAGCACCTATTTCATAGGTTTGTGCAGCAGTGTTCAAGTTCCAAAAAAAGGCGATTATTATAATCGTCAGATACCTCATATAGCTATAAAAGTTTGCAAATATACTAATTCTGTGATCGTACTAGCCATAGGGTGTGTTAAGATGGGATAATAAAAAATAACGCTTTCGCGAAAGCAAACTCAACTCACATATATCTACTAGCCATTAACAAAACAACTTGAGGGTAAAAATATTGTCTAATTGCGTTTATCTTCTCCCCATAGGAGTTTTCCCCTAAGTGTTTGTAAGAAACTGTCACCTTCTAAATGAATGAGGTGTATATGAAATGGAGCTTTTTTAAGGGTGATGACTGTCTCATTCTCCAATGTAGCAATACGAGAATCTAAGGATATTAAATGCTGTTCCTCTCTTCCAGAAACAGTAAGCTCAATAAGCGTATTATCTGGAATAACTAAGGGTCTTGCGTTGAGGTTATGAGGTGCTATGGGTGTTAAAACTATACTTAAGGTATGTGGATCAATCACAGGGCCTCCACAACTCAGAGAATAACCAGTAGATCCGGTAGGTGTAGAAACAATAAGTCCGTCTGCCCAATAATTGGTAAGTTCTTCGCCGTTCAATTTAGTCTTTACGGAGATCATAGAAGTAGTGTTTTTTCTACTCACCGCAATCTCATTGAGCGCAAAGTTTAATTCTCCAAAGGTGTCATTTTTCTTTGTGGTAATTTGTAAAAGGCTCCTTTTTGAAATGCTATACTTGCCTGTAAGGATTTTTTCAATGGAGACCGCTATATCTGTTTTTTTTATAGTAGCAAGAAACCCCAGTCTACCCGTATTAATACCTACAATGGGAATATTTAGGTCTCTAACATAGGTTACCGTTTTTAAAATAGTACCATCGCCTCCTATGCTTACAAAAAGATCGTAACTATTGTCAAGTTCTCTAAAAGTGCTAAAATGTCTATAGTCCTTATCAATAGTGTCATTCTCGTGTATTAAATTTAAAAAGTTTTTTTCTATTATAACTTCTATCTTTTTTTTATCTAAAATATCGAGTAACTCTTGAATATAGCGTCCAGCTTCTTTATGATAGAACTGGCCATAAATCCCAATTTTCATAAAACTTATATATTTAAGTATTTTTCAAGGTATTTAGAGCGCTTGTGAAGATCCTTGAGAAAAACATCTTCTTGATGACTAGAAACCACGTGGTAACTGTATCTTCTAAAAGCGGCTAAAATGTCATTAAAATTTGACCTTCCTATTTTGATAGATATTTGAGCGATATCTTGTTCTATTTTTGAAATAAACATTCCCCATATTTTTCCTTCATTAGATTCTACAATCTGAGATATCTCGCTAAAAGAATAATCAAGGACCCCTTTTTCAATAATCACTACACTTCCAGGTTCTTGAATAAAAGGCGTGTTGTTAAAAAAACTCATCACATCTTCTAGTTCATAATACCCTAAATATTCATTCTCCTGATTTAATACGGGCATTAAGTTGCAACCATGTTGAGCAAAAGACTCTAACACATCTAACCACGATGTTTCATATCTAACAAAAAATTGCTCAAATGCGTGGTTGTAATTGCTTATGATTTCTTCTGCATTATAGCAATGCGCATCATTTTCAGGTAATGACCCTACATAAACCCCTTCTCTATGAATAGGAATGTGTGAATAGGTGGTTTGACTAAAAATGGTTTGGACATCACCAATAGTTTCTTTTTCAGAAACTGGCTGTATGTCATTAATTATAAAGTCTGTTAATGTCATAATGCAAAATAATGAAAAAATAAACGCTTAGGGCGGCTGTCTTCGTATTTTTGTACTTCTACATTTTTTGAGAATTTCAAATTATAAATTTGCTTTTTTCAAACATTTGTACCGTGTATTTTAAATTAAATTATAAGTTGATAAGTAAACTGTAAATGACAAAATTAAGCGTAAATATCAATAAAATTGCCACACTCAGAAATGCAAGGGGTGGTAATGTCCCTAACTTGCTTAAGGTTGCTACTGACCTTGAGAGAATGGGAGCTCAAGGAATTACAGTACACCCAAGGCCAGATGAGCGCCATATAAAATACCAAGATGCTCATGACCTAGTTGATATTATAACCACTGAGTTTAATATTGAAGGTAACCCTATTCAAAAATTTATTGATCTTGTGGTTGCTATTAAACCAGCACAAGTTACATTGGTTCCAGATACAGTAGATGCGATTACGAGTGATGCTGGATGGGATACAGTGAAGCACAAGGTTTTTTTACAAGAAGTGATTGCTCAATTTAAAGATAAAGGTATAAGAACTTCAATTTTTGTAGATCCTATTCCAGAAATGATTTATGGAGCCAGAGAAACAGGTGCAGATCGTATAGAGCTCTATACAGAGTCTTATGCGGCAATGTATGCTTCAGATAGAGAAGCTGCAGTGAAACCTTTTATAGAAAGTGCTTTTCTTGCCAGTGACCTAGGTCTTGGAATTAATGCAGGACATGATTTATCCCTCGAAAATATCGAATACTTTCATAATAGCATTCCAGATTTGCTAGAGGTGTCTATCGGTCATGCTCTCATCTCAGAATCACTGTATCTTGGGTTTCAAAAGACAATTGATTCTTATCTTGAAAAATTAAAATAATCTATGATGATCCATAGCAAAGTAATAGGGGCAGGTAGCCCATTAGTGATTCTGCACGGCTTTTTGGGAATGGGTGATAATTGGAAGACGTTAGGGCGACAGTTTGCAGAAGATGGTTATGAAGTGCATTTAATAGATCAACGCAATCATGGTAGAAGTTTTCACAGTGCTCATTTTAACTACAGTCTTCTTGTAGAGGATCTTAAAACATATTGTGATGAAAAGGAGCTTAATAAAATTTCTCTTTTAGGTCACTCTATGGGTGGGAAAGCCGCCATGCTTTTTGCGGTTACGTATCCAGATCTGGTAGCAAAACTTATCATTGCAGATATTGGAATCAAACACTACCCACAACATCACCAAAAAATTTTAGAGGGTTTATTACATCTTTCCAAAGATGCAATTGCCTTGTCGGGGAGAAGTGAGTCAGACAGTTTTCTGTCAAAATACATCCCTGATGAAGGTACTAGATTGTTTTTATTAAAGAATCTGTATTGGAAAGAAAAAGGTAAGTTAGCTTTGCGTATGAATCTTCCTGCATTGATAGCGCACATAGAAGAAATAGGTAAACCCTTACCAGAAGGAATGGTTTACCAAGGAGAAACGCTCTTTTTAAAGGGTCAATTATCTCATTATATTCTTCCAGAAGATGAAGCTGGGATCAATAACGCTTTCGCGAAAGCAAAAATAAAAACCATTTCTAAGGCAGGACATTGGCTTCATGCAGAAAATCCTAAAGATTTTTATAAAGAAGTGATAAATTTTTTATAACATTGTCACAAAGAATTTATTATGTGCGCATAGTAAATTAATAATTTTATTAGAAAACTCTTAAGTAATTTACAGTTTACGTGCTTATTTTTGAGATATATTTAAATTTCCTTAACATCCTTAAATTATGAAAAAAGTATTAAGTGCCTTTGTACTATTGCTTGTTAGCACTATGGTGTACGCAGGTGGTTATCGTGTGAGTCTACAAGGACAACGTGGTCTTGCGATGGGTCACACAGGTGTGGCTATGGTAAATAACGCAGAGCTTGCGTTTTTTAATCCAGGTGGTCTCATACATCTTGAAAACAAACTAAATATCGCTGTTGGTGGTTTTGGAGTGTTTTCTGACGTAAAATTTCAAAATCCTGAGTATGGTCAGTCTGTTCAAACAGATAGTCCAACAGGAACTCCATTGTATTTATATGCGAGTTACAAACTAAGTGAAAAAGTTGCCCTAGGTCTAGCAGTATACACTCCTTATGGTAGTACGGTTGAGTATCCTACAGATTGGGCTGGTTCTCATTTAGTAAATAGCATTGAGCTATCTGCAATATTTATACAGCCGTTAGTATCTGTTAAACTTTTAGATGATTTAAGTATTGGAGGAGGGCCAATACTTGCTATAGGTGGAGTAAACTTCAACAGGAATCTATCTAGAACAACCACTGATATTGACGGAAATAGATCTAATGTGGAGATTGATGCGCAAGGAGTGAATGCGTTTGGCTTTTCAGTGGGTGCGATGATTACACCTAACGATATGTGGTCATTTGGTTTGAACTATAGATCTAGGATTGATGTAGAGGTTGAGGCTGGAGATGGTGATGCGGTATTTACAAATGTTCCAAATTCTCCATTATCACCTATTCAAAATGGCACCTATGATTTTACAGCAACATTGCCGTTACCAGCAGAGTGGACTGTAGGAGCTTCTTTTAAGCCTTCTGATAAATGGACACTCAATTTTGATTGGAACTATGCAGAGTGGGATGCTTATGACTCACTAGATCTTGACTTCTTGAACGATGACGGTTCTGTGGCGTTAGAATCTAGAAACGCACGTAATTATAAAAACGCATCTACTTTTAGATTTGGAGCACAGTATGAGGTAAATACTAAATTTACATTACGCGCAGGAACTTACTTTGATGAATCTCCAGTGCAAGAAGGCTATTTTGCACCAGAAACTCCTAGAAATGATTCTGTAGGATATACAGGTGGATTAACATTTAATGTTACAGACAAGTTAGCGATTGACGCATCATTCCTATACTTACGTTTTAAAGAGGTAAATGCTTCATACGATTATTATCAAGAAAATGGCGTAACGACTCCATTTGAGGGAACTTATAAATCAAGTGCTTTTTCACCAGGTATTGGCGTGAGCTATAAACTTTAAAAATTATTACAATGAAAAAATATTTTAATTATATCGCATTACCCGCGATTGCTTTAGGACTTGTGGCTTGTGAGCCTGAGTTTGATAATGATATAGAAGAAGGAGGTGTTTATACCAGTGGGGAAGCAGACTTCTCAAATTATGTAGCTGTAGGAAATTCACTTACCGCAGGATATGCAGATCAAGCATTATACATAACAGGGCAGCAAAATTCCTATCCAAACATCATGGCGCAACAATTTGCACTTGCCGGTGGAGGAGAGTTTAGACAGCCTTTAATGAATGATAACTTAGGTGGTCTTATCATCAATGGAGTGAATGACCTTCCTAATCGTTTTGTACTTGCCGTTGATGCAGAAGGCAATCCCGGACCAGCAAGATTATCTGGAACGCCAACAACAAACATCAGTAATGTGTTAACTGGACCTTTCAATAATTATGGAGTTCCTGGTGCAAAAAGTTACCATCTTTTAGCACCTGGATATGGTAATCCAGCAGGATTGCCATTAGCCGCTAACCCTTACTTTGTTCGTTTTGCTTCAGATGCTAATGCGTCAGTTATTGGAGATGCAGTTGCTGCAAATCCAACATTTTTTTCACTTTGGATAGGAAATAATGATATCCTAGGGTTTGCTACTTCTGGTGGTGTTGGTGTTGATAGAAGCTCAAGCTTGGATCCAGACAACTTGGATCCATCAACTTATGGAAGCAACGATATTACGAACCCAGATGTGTTTGCTAGTGTGTATTCACAAGAAGTTGCTGCACTAGTAGCTACAGGAGCAAAAGGAGCGCTGGTTAATATACCAGATGTTACTTCTATCCCGTACTTTACGACGGTGCCTTCTCAGGCAATACCTTTAGATGCCCAAACTGCAGGAACTCTAAACGCTGTTTTTGGTGCATACAATACTCAGATTTTACCTGGTCTAGTACAATTTGGAGTTATTACAGCAGCAGAAGCTGCTGCACGTCAAGTAACATTTCAAGAAGGAGCAAACTTTATCACAATACAAGATGAAGATTTAACGGATATATCAACTATTGTTCAAGGAGCACCTTTCAATCTTGATCCTATCACAGCAGGTTTATTATCTCAACTGCGTCAAACTACAAATGAAGACTTGATTCCGCTTCCAGCATCTGGAGTGTTGGGTACAACAGATCAAGCTTTTTTCAATTTCTTAGTTGGCCTAGGAGTAAGTCCTGAACAAGCTGGATTACAATCTATAAACGGTGTTTCAAGACCGCTGCAGGATGTAAATGTTTTAACAACGTCTGAGCAAGCACTTATCGCAAATGCACAAGCTCAATACAATGCGAGCATAAAAGCAATTGCAGATGCTAATGGTCTAGCTTTTGTAGACGCAAAGACTGCACTTCAAGCAGTGGCTCAGGGAGGAGTTGCTTTTAATGGAGGAGTATTAATGTCAACATTTGCCACAGGAGGTGCATTTTCTTTAGATGGGGTACACCCAACGCCACGTGGATATGCTTTTACAGCAAATGCCATTATTGACGCAATTAATGAAACGTATAATGCAACGATTCCAAATGTGAATATTGGTAACTATGGTACCATTACTGCAAGTAATGATGTAAACTAAGAATACCTTCAAAATCATTTAAAAGCACCTTTTTAAGGTGCTTTTTTTATGCTTATTTTTAAGCTTTCGCGAAAGCGTACTAACTATTTAAGCTTATGAAATCAATTTTAAAACTTTTGCTTACGGCACTAGTGGTCGTTATACTTGCGAAAATTATACCTGGGGTGACAGTGGTTAGCTATATGTATGCTATAATTGTAGCTATCGTTTTATCTTTACTCAAGTTTATCGTTCGTCCTATTTTAGTTATTCTTACATTGCCAGTGACCATACTCACTTTTGGATTTTTTTTGTTTGTAGTCAATGCCATCTTGATTATGCTTACAGACTCTTTTTTATCTGGATTTGAGGTGGGTAGTATTTGGGTAGCACTGCTCTTTAGTATTTTGCTCAGTATATTTCAGAGCATACTATTTTCACTACTGCCTGATGCCAAAAAGGACTAGGGGACAGTCGTTTGAAACATTGTCTGAATGAAAAAAAAATTGTATTTTTGCGCCCTTAAAATTAGACAATAATGAATATTACAAAGGAGCAAATAGACGACTTAAATGCAGTAGTAAAGGTAGAGATCGTTAAAGAAGATTATAACGATAAAGTAGAGTCTATACTTAAAAATTACCGCAAGACGGCAAATATTCCTGGTTTTAGAAAAGGTCATGTGCCTATGGGCATGGTTAAAAAGCAGTACGGTATGCCTGTACGTGTGGATGAGGTAAATAAATTAATACAAGAAGCTCTCAGTAAGTTTTTAAATGAAGAAAAACTAGACGTTTTAGGAAATCCCTTACCTAAAAATCAAGAAGTTTTTGATTGGGATGCCGAAGATTATAGCTTTGAATTTGAACTTGGTCTTGCGCCAAAATTTGATGTGAACTTATCTCCAAAAAAAGCCATCACGAGCTACAAAATTAAGGTGGACGATAAAATGGTGGATAACCAAATCACCACTATAAGAAAACAATACGGTAAACTTATCTCTCAAACAGAAGTAGCAAAAGATAGCGAGGTATCTGGAATTTTCTTAAATGAAAAGGCAGGAATTGATTCAAAGACCACTTTTGAAATAGCAACTCTTAAAGGAAAGAAAAACACAGATGCATTTGTAGGAGCAAAGCCTGGCGATGTAATTACTGTAAAAACTAAAGGATTATTTTCTGAGGAAAGTGCATATCAATCTGCACTAAAAATCTCTGAAGAGGAGGCAAAAGACCTTAATGCTGAAGTCGCATTTACACTTACAGAAACAAATAAAAGGGAGCAAGCAGATCTTGACCAAGAATTATTTGACAAACTTTTTGGTAAGGATGTTGTAAAAAGTGCAACAGAACTTAAAGATAAAATTAAAGAAGATGGTGAGCGCCAGTTTGTACAACAAAGCGATCAACAGTTAATGAATGACATCACAGAGCGTCTTATTGATGAGACAAAATTTGACCTACCTTCTGATTTTCTCTCAAGATGGATACAGTCTACAGGTGAAAAGCCTATGACAGAAGAGGAAGCAAAAGAGGAATTTTCTCGTTCTGAAAAAGGATTAAGATGGCAACTTATTGAAGGGAAGCTTATTGCAGACAATAAGCTGCAAGTAACTTTTGAGGAGTTAAAAGAGTATGCAAAGGAGATGATTAAATCGCAAATGATGCAATACGGTCAGATGAATCCAGAAGACAAAGAGCTAGAAGATATAGCTGCGAGAATCTTAGGAAATCAAGAAGAAGTAAAACGTCTTTCTGAGCAACTTATGAACGTAAAAATGCTTTCTTTCTTCAAAGAAAACGCAAAATTAAAAGAGAAAGAAGTAACCTTTGATGAGTTTGTAAAGGAGGTATACAATTAGAATAGCTCCAAGATAATAACTATCTTTAAAGCGTTTTACTTGAGAAGGTAAAACGCTTTTTTTAGAAAAAAATATTGCAAAAAGATTTATGAATTACGGAAAAGAATTTAAAGACTTTGCTATTAAAGATAGAGGGATAAGCTCTACCTATTACGATAAGCTTACCTCTGCCATGACACCTGTAGGACTCACTCCTAACATCATTGAAGAACGCCAGATGAATATTGCTCAAATGGATGTTTTCTCAAGACTCATGATGGATCGTATTATTTTCTTGGGTATGGGTATCAATGACCAAGTAGCAAATATTGTGCAAGCACAACTGCTCTTTTTAGAAAGCACAGATGCAAGTAAAGACATTCAGATTTACATCAACTCACCGGGTGGCAGCGTATATGCAGGCTTGGGTATTTATGACACGATGCAATTTATAAAGCCAGACGTAGCAACAATCTGTACAGGTATGGCAGCATCTATGGGAGCAGTTCTTTTATGTGCAGGTGAAAAGGGAAAACGTAGTGGTTTGCCGCATTCACGTGTGATGATTCACCAGCCTATGGGTGGAGCCCAAGGGCAGGCAAGTGACATTGAAATCACTGCAAAAGAAATAATTACACTTAAAAAAGAATTGTACGAGATTATAGCAAAGCATACAGGTCAAGAGTACGATAAGGTGTATAATGATAGTGATCGCGATTACTGGATGAAGGCAGACAAAGCGCTTGAGTACGGAATGATCGATGAAATTTTGAAGAGAGATTAATTTAGAAAGTTTTTTGGGTACGCTTTCGCGAAAGCGAGATGACCAACAATTAGAGACCCTTATAATTTGTAGAAACGATGGCGAAAGAAGATTTAGAATGTTCCTTTTGTGGTAGAAAAAAGCCCGAGACCAATCTGTTGATTGCAGGTCTTGATGCTCATATCTGTGATCGCTGCATTGAGCAAGCTCATGGTATTGTAGCCGAAGAGTCAAAAGATACTGCAACAAGCGACCTCGAAGGAGAGCTACAGTTAAAAACACCTCACGAAATTAAGTCTTTTCTTGATCAGTATGTGATAGGGCAAGAGTTTACTAAGAAAGTGATGTCTGTAGCGGTATATAATCATTATAAGCGTTTACTGCAGCCAGCTTCTGATGACGATATTGAAATTCAAAAGAGTAATATTGTAATGGTGGGGCAAACGGGTACTGGTAAAACGCTTATAGCAAAAACAGTAGCGCGTATGCTTAACGTACCACTGGCTATTGTAGATGCCACCGTACTTACAGAAGCGGGATATGTAGGAGAAGATGTTGAAAGTATATTGACGCGTTTATTACAGGCAGCAGATTATAACCTTGAAAAAGCGCAGCGCGGGATTGTATTTATAGATGAGATTGATAAGATTGCTCGCAAGAGCGATAATCCGTCTATCACGCGTGATGTAAGTGGTGAAGGAGTGCAACAAGCTTTATTAAAGCTTTTAGAAGGAACGGTTGTGAATGTACCACCTAAAGGAGGACGAAAACATCCAGATCAAAAATTTATTGAAGTAAACACAGAACATATTTTATTTATAGCGGGAGGTGCATTTGATGGAATTGAGCGTCACATTTCAAAACGTTTGAATATGCAAGCAATGGGTTTTGTGGCGAGTAAAAGTGATGAGGTTATAGAGAAAGATAACTTACTTAAATATATTATTCCTAAAGATTTAAAAGATTTTGGTTTAATACCAGAAATTATAGGTCGTTTACCTGTTCTAACCCATATGGATCCACTAGATGCTGGAACCTTAAGAGCTATTCTAACAGAACCTAAAAATGCGATCATCAAGCAGTATATCAAGTTGTTTGAAATGGATGGAGTGGCATTTACGGTAACAGATGAAGCTTTAGACTATTTGGTGGGTAAAGCCATTGAGTATAAATTAGGAGCCAGAGGTTTGCGTAGTCTTTGCGAGGCAATCTTGACAGACGCGATGTTTGATATGCCTAGCTCCGATGAAAAGGAGCTGCGTGTGACTAAGAGTTATGCAGAGGCAAAACTTAATAAATCTACTTTAAAGAAGCTCAAAGCAGCATCCTAAGACAAGAGCTAAAATTACAAGGTTCTTTAGTAGAACTTATATTACTAAAAGCTGAATAACTTAAGGGTATTCAGCTTTTTTAACAAGTAGTGATTTGTAAGCATTTATTTAAATAGCCGCTATTAAGAATCTAAAAAGACCTTTGTTCTAATTATTAAATACGCTAATCATCTTTCTACGGTGAAGTAATTTAATTTGTTTAATTAACAGACAAAATTATTTTAAATACCACGACCATCAATTTTTTTATGGTCGTGGTATTTTGATTTCAATTAACTATTTGGTAATATGTTAAACTTCTAACAGCGCAATTTTTTCCTCATTGGATTTAGTGATTACCATTTTTTCATCTCCCACTAATTCCCACTGCAATGATTTTTTGTATTTAAATACCGCATTATCCTGATTAGGATCCATAATCATTATATAAATCCATTGATTGTCTACTAAGGTTCTCAAATTTTCATTTCGAGCGATTATCTCTGAGACACGATTCATAGGGGCTTTGATTACCACCGATAGTCTTAATGGTTGGTGGTATATTTCTTCATCTGAACTGTAAAGAGATTGTAAAGGCAATCCCATCTTTAGATCTCCTCCGTTACCCTGAACAACACCAAACCTACCCGTAATATTATGTGTAATTTTTGTACCACCTCCAAAGAGATCGTTATTAACAGTTGAGAAATAATAGTGATTATTGATCCATTGAGTTACAACCATAGGTCCTTGCATGATACCTTCTAAGGCTTTACCTTCTTCGTCCATTTTCCAGTTATAACTATGCAGGAAACAACGACTTTTAAGATCAACCTGCTTACTCATACTTCTTGGCCCAATAATGAAACCAGCATTTTTAGCAAGCCCCCATTCTGGTCTTGTCTCACTCCAATTGTTTGCCTTTTGATGTGATTTTGTTATGCTCTTTTCTCTGCGAACGTTTAGTCTGCTTTCAGTTGCTGTTTCTTGTGCTTTAGTAAGATTTATCTTAAGATCTTTAATAAGCTCTATATGCTCTGTAGGTGCATGTGCATCAAAAAGAACAATTTCATCTGTTGTTGTATTGTGTTCTGCTCCAATGAAGAAAGTAGATTTTGGTATCCTTATAAAGTATTTTTTTTCTAAAACGACTCTAACTTCAGGATCATTTGCGAGCTTAGCTAGCATTCTTGCATTATGTCTACCAGGACTTGCTGCACAAGCTCCACAATCTAGACTAGATCCAAACGGATTATTTGCAGAATGACTTCCATGCCCGACGAATAACACCAGAGGAGCAAATTGTTTCCATCCCATGAGATTAAAAGCAGACTTTACAATAGTTATTTTTTCATCTAAAGTAATAGAACTAACATCATCTGTATCTGTATAATTTTGTTTTAAAAAAGGCTCACAAATAGATTCTATTTGTGAAGCGGTATTGAGCTTCCTTTTATATATCGTTTGTGGAAATAACGTGCGGCCTATTATTGAAAGACCATAGTAGAAGCCAGAACCTTCCACATATCCAAACGCAGAGGGTAGCATGTTTTTCATCCTTTTTAAAAAATACTCTTTAAAAGTTTGCCGTTCAAACCTTCTCTTGAGGTTAACAAATGCTGTTGCATTATCGCTTTGTGCTTTCTCTGATGCAAGATAAGCAGAATTTACAATGGGAGGACATGACTTCCGTACGATGCCATCATCAGTATTTTTATAGTCCATCGCTATTCCGAAAAAACCAGCGTACCCAAAAGTTTCATAATTTCCTTTAGCTTCTACGTGTCTTCGAATATGTTCTGATCGTGTATCTATGCAGAATACCATTTGCGCATCAGGTATGGAGGCTGGGTTATTCTCTGAGATGTTAAGGGGGTCATTCTTTAAAGTATTTAAAAGCTCTTCTTGCCATGATTGTTCCCATGCCTCTAAGAGGATACGTTGTAATTTTGGTACTAGCGTATCAGAAGGTGCACCATTGTCTTTTATGAAAATGGGAATATTTAACTTTTGGGCAGTCCATAAACGTGCTGCCAAATAATCCATTAAATCTATGGGATATTCTTGTTGCCATTCTGAATTGGATACATTTCGATGATTGATATAACCAGTCCAGCCAGGTAATGAAGCCAAATGACGTTTAAGTATCTTAGTGTGATCGATCTCAGAAAATTGGGATAGTGTTTGTTCTAATGTTTTGGCACTAGTTTTAGGAATATCTCTTAATGATGTATTTCCTGTTTCCGAATCATATACGACTAAAAATCTCCATGCGGTGTAGAACCCTTCACTTTTATAAGGTATTTCCCATTCAGCTAGCCCTTCATCCATGAACGCAGATAGCCACTTAGTCATGATTCGATCTAACTCGTGATATTTATTTAAAATACTACTTTCCTTCTGAAATTCTAAAATGTTTAAATACTCTTCTTGTGATTGTGTGAGACCATTTTTTCCTAAAAGTGAAGATAAAATGCTTTTGTTAATTTCTCCATGTTCCCACGCTTGACGAAACACTTTAGCAGCTGGGAACGCATTGGTTCCATAATTTTTTTGAACTTCGGCTATGGCTTCTGTAAATGTGAGGTTTTCATAACCCGATAATGGATTAGATGCCACAAATGTATATAAAGGCCAAGTCTCACCTATTACGCTTGAGGCTTCTGCAACACTTTTTGAGATTGACTGGATCATATTGATTTTGATTTATACATTAATACTGTCTTCTTGAAAGGTTGGGAAATGTTCATCAGTTTTACATAGAGCCATGGCAACTTTTTATACACACCTAATTTCATAATGAAAAAACCAATTAAGAAAATGATACCAAATATGATTTGAACCCAGGTTAATGAAGTTCCTTCTGCTATCATTGGCATATTTGACATTAAAGAGGTTACACCATTATATATTAAAGCATAGACTCCTATACCCGTTAAAAATAATAAGGGTGGTATGGTGGTCTGTTGTAGTACCGAAAGGCTTTGTTCCTTAATAATATTGTAAGTAGCTTGACCAACTGTTATCGCAACAATTAAAGTTAAGAATATTGAGCTATCTAAGGTTGTTACTTTTCCTGTCCATAAGGCGAAGAGATAAGCTCCTAAAACTCCAAATAAGAATACAAAAAATGCCTGTAGCGTATTTATTTTAAGCGGCGCAGCTTTTTCAGGATTCGTTTTGGAAACTTCTTCTCCAGATGCTAGAAATAAATAAGCTTTGTAAAAACCATGTAAAATCAAGTGAGCCACAGCGGCATTGAAAAATCCTAATCCACATTGCATTATCATAAACCCCATCTGTGCAATGGTTGAGCATCCAAGTTTTTGCTTGACATTCACTTGGAGCAATTTTGTAAATTGAGCTATGATTGCGGTAAAGCCTCCTATAATAAATAAAATAGTTAGTGTGTTTGACGCGAATAAGAGGGTGGCAAATAGAGCTAGTAAAATTCCTGCTCCATTTACAAAACCTGCATGCATGAGTGCCGAAGCTGGAGTAGGTGAGGTCATTGCAGATAGAAGCCATCTATGAAAAGGATAAATGGCAGATTGCACAATGGCAGCCGCAATGATACAAATAGCTGATGGTATTAAAACATACAGGGGTAACTCTTTCATCACCGCCGACAATCCGGTAATTGTATATTCACCGCTATAAAAAGATAAGAATAAAACGCCTACGGCTAAAAATCCACTCCCTGTTAAAAAATAACGCTGCGTAAATTTTAATGCGTGTTGTGCTTCACCCCATGTTTTATCTATTCCAATTAATTGAGACATGAAAATTCCCATGAGTACCCAACTAAGGATTAAGAGTCCTATATGATTGGAAAACACCAACAACATTACAGAAATAGTGAATCCTAGGCATAGTATCATAAATCGAGCATGGTATCTAGAGCCTAGTAGATAATTACTAGCATAAATACTAGTGGTAGCACTAAAAAATGTGACTGTAGTCCAAATTAAAATTGTAAAACCGTCTATCTTAAAGAGAGAATTAAAATACCAAGATGGTATGGCAAATACATGGAAAATCAAATAGAATAAATTGCCAAGAAAAAGCATACTTAATAACAAAACTATAAGTCGTGAAATAAGTGGTCGACTTGCCGAAGCACCATATGTGCTAAAAGATTTAGCTTCGTATGAATTTGTTTGTTTGTTGAAATTCATTTTTAAAATTTTATCGAGTATCTAAACCTTTATTGTTTAGTTTTTTTAGAAGTATTCTCTACATGGCTGAATTGGTTTCTGTAATTATTTTGATGCAATCTTATAAAAAGAATCATCCCAAGTATGAGACTGCAAATAATGATTCTATTGAGAAAAACACTGTCATATATGTAGGCTAAACCAATAAATGATACTAGAGAGATTAAAATGAAAGCAATATGCCAATAAGCTCGTATTATCATAATAGTATGTTTAAGTTTTGAGTTGTACATTATGATTCAATTTTAATTTCCAAAGTACCATTGATAGTCAAACTCTTACCTAGTAATTTAACTGTATTAATAAATTCACGAGCAACTAGCTTTTCATTTTCAAGCTCTAAAATGCGACCATTTACCAGATTAGTATCACAGTCATGATTTGCTTCTGAGTCACGTAGTCTTTGGAATTTATGAAAATTAATTTTTTCATTAATAAGATTGCAAATCACATCAGAAGCTTCAGATGGTGTAAATACACCTTGAACAAGTTGGATGTGTTGGGTAGCTGTCTCTGTTTGAATAAATTCTTTTGTTTTCATTAGTTATGTTTTTTGTTCATGCAAATATTGTATAAATTAGTTATAAATAATAATTTATATATTTTATACATTACATAAATTAAGTTAATGAATTATACTCTACATCAATTACAGATATTCTTGAAAGTAGCTGAATTAAAAAGCATTACAAAGGCTTCTGAGGCAATGCATTTAACGCAACCTGCCGTTTCAATTCAAATGAAAAATTTTCAGGATCAATTTTCAATTCCTTTGACTGAGGTGGTAGGAAGGCAACTATATATAACAGATTTTGGAAAAGAAATTGCAACAGCCGCGGAAAAGATAATTAACGAAGTTCAAGCTATTAACTATAAAACCCGGTCATTTAATGGAGCGCTTTCAGGTAGATTAAAAATAGCTATTGTCTCTACTGGTAAATATGTGATGCCTTATTTCTTATCAGACTTTATGAGTGAGAATAAAGAGATTGATCTAAGTGTAGATGTTACTAACAAATCTAAGGTGATTGAAAGTTTGGAATTAAATGAAATAGATTTTGCGCTTGTTTCAGTATTACCAAAAAAAATGAAAGTCAATAAAATTACATTAATGCAAAATAATTTGTTTTTTGTCGCGAGCACCAAAATAGAGGTAAGTAAGAGCATTACTAAGAAAAAACTATTCGCTAAGTTCCCTCTAATTTACAGAGAACGAGGTTCTGCAACTAGAAACGTTATGGAAAACTTCATTTTAGAAGGTAAATTTTCCGTAACAAAAAAAATGGAACTTACCTCAAACGAGGCTGTTAAACAAGCTGTGATGTCAGGTTTAGGATGTTCTATTATGCCTATAATTGGAATACGAAATGAGCTCAAAAATAATGACTTAAAGATTCTTCCAGTAAAAGGTTTACCAATTAGTACATCTTGGAATTTGATCTGGTTAACGGAAAAAAAGTTGTCTCCAGCTGCATTGGCTTATCTCAACTTCATACAAGCTGAAAAGGAAAGAATAATTCAAGAAAAATTTAGTTGGGTTGAAGGCCTATAACAAAGAATAGGATACTAAATAAGTTGGCGCTGCTAGTTTATGAAATTAATCACTGCGGTTTTTTGGTTTCATTCAAGCTTATTACTTTTAAGTAATATAGCTATATATAAAAGCAAATTGTTTTAAAACAATTGCGATGTGTATGGAAGCTTTGCTTAATTATTTATGATTTTACCATGAACCCCTTGTATGAATAATATGGCTATGGCGTAGAGATTTTATAAACGATTTCTGTATAAACAAAAAAACCAGCCTAATGAAAGACTGGTTTTTTTTGTCGGGGTAGCAAGATTCGAACTTGCGGCCTCCTCGTCCCAAACGAGGCGCGATAACCGGGCTACGCTATACCCCGAACTATTATCGGGGTGCAAATATAATAAATTCTTTGTAGTATGTCCAATTTTAATTCTAATATTTACTCAACTCTTATATACGTCTCTCCTTGAGACCTACCTCCATTATCATCTAATTGAATTTGTTGATAGCTATTACTACCTAATAGCAACTCAAAACGAAATATTTGCGTAGTATCCACAATACTCATCATGGGACCTGAGGCATACTCTAAGCGCTCTTCTAAAATACCATTTTTAACAACATAGGTGCCATAGCCAAACCATTCGTTAGTATCTGATGGATCATTGCGGGTCCACATGACGTGACCTTTACTGTACATTTTTACCTGCCTGTATCCATTTTCGTTAGGAAGTGTTTCAGAGAGCATTCCATTTTCATACATCTGTTGGTTCTCAAGTTCCCAGACTCCTTCAAGTGTAAGTTCTTCGTTTTTGTTAGTCAATCCATCACTTATTATAAGTGTAGCACCCATCATATAGCAGCAAACGAGTAGTAGTAGTTTCATAATTTGTGGGTTAAGATTAATAAAAATTTGATTTTCAACACTTTAAGATACAAAAAAAATCTAATAATTATTTGGTTTAGAATTTAATATTGGTAGATGATTTACATATCAAATTTCTATATTTATCATTTAATATGGGGAAGTGATCTTGTGTATAAAAAAGTAGTTTATTGTCGTTCATATTAAGTTTTTTTATAGTTTTTTACTAAACGGGTAGTAGCTTAGTCCGGTTAAAGTGCTGGTCTGGGGGACCAGAGATCGGAGGTTCGAATCCTCTCTACCCGACATTATATCGATTTCTAAAAGTATATACAAGAGTTGATTGGAAACAAAAAGTGAGCACCCTCAGGTACTCACTTTTTTTGTTTTATTTATTTTGCTTTCGCGAAAGCGTTGTCTTAGAATGAATAAGTCAAGCCAAGTAAATAATAAGTTTGTAATGTGTTATCAATTGTTTCAAACGAAGGTGCAAGCTCCGTAGGAGTTTCCACAATAGCGTACTGACCGAGTTCATATGCCAGCGTTTCTTGTTTATTTCCTCTTAAGCCAACTTCAAACCCAACTCCAATTTGATTAAAAAGTTTGTAATTAAATGAATTGATCCAAGTAAAGTTAGAAAGATCACTGCTTTCATAGCTTTGAAAAGCTGAGAGGTTAGACTTAAAAGCTATTTTGCCTATTTGTCTCGTATAATCTGCAACAACTTTTGCACCTAATGAAGATTCGTACACAGCTTCTGTATCGCTAAACACAAAATTATAATTGAGCGGATGTACTACTACTATAAGATTGGGAATAGGGGTCCAAGTGGCTCCAACTCCCACATCTAAATATCCAGGGTCATTAAAATTATCAAGGATGGTGGTTCTATATTCGGCTAGCGTAGAGATCGCTATTTTTTCAGATAACTTATAGCCATAAAGGGAAGATATATTGAATACATCTGTAGCTTCTTTGAAGCTGTCATCATCAGTAGGATCGTCCTTATCATCAAATTTTACCCATCCCAAGTTGACATTGAGGCTATTCCTCCAGAAATACTTTGGCGCTATTTTATTTGCAAATACATTTCCAGTAATTCCAATATTTCCAGAGGATACATTAGGATTTCCTTGAGAAAACCAATTATTAAATCTTGAGAAATTTCCTCCTACCGTACCAAAGGCACCATATTTCCATCCAGGAAGGGCATCTATTTGAGCTTGTAAGGCAGCTACTTCTCCTTGCAGTTTCTTGATTTCTGCCTTTTTTGGAGCTTGTTGCGCTTTTAACTCTTCTTCTGTTTGAGCTTGTGCACTTATTGTAATTACTAAAAGTGCCATTAGGGTAAAAAATTTATTCATGGTGTTAATCTAAAAGTTTGTGTAAAAGTATATAACTTATTGTAAAGGATTTCCATTATAAAAGGTAGAGAAACTAGATTTTGCAAGTCTGCAAAGTTTCAACTATTTGGAATTCTTGTATAATATTCTTTCTGGTAATTGAGCTAACTGAGATTTACTTTGCTTTCTTAAAAAGTGGTACAGAAGAACAGGCTTCTCCAAACATTAAACTACGTACAACAGGCTGTAATTTTTGTATAAGTTGTAAGTAAGCATTTTCAGGAACAGGTTTATTTGAGCAACCTTTTACAATAACAGGAGCATTTTCGTAAGGCGTTATATCTAAGTTAGAAATCACCTCAGTATACAAAATGGTCTCAAGTAATAGAAGAGAGCCAGTAATTGTTTTTAGGGCAATTCCATTCAGTCTGGTACTTACAAGCATATATGCCCAAGCAGGAACAATAGCATCTGTACTGCATTGTAAGGCCACAAAGCAATCTTTGTATTGCAGCCAGTCGTGATTTTGTACGCTTTCGCGAAAGCGTGACTCCCGCAATAAAAAACCTTCTTCTAGCCATTGAGAGATATCCAATAGCATTCTTTCTCCAGTAGGATATAAATCTTCTAGATCAAAAGTCACCAGTTTGCTATTTGCCACCCTATTGATAATCTCATCTGCCATAGATCTGTAACTTTTATCTTAAAGATTAGAGCATTCCAAGTTCAAGCTTTGCTTCTTCACTCATTAAATCTTGTGTCCAAGGCGGATCAAAAGTAATTTCAACTTCACAGTCTTTAACCTCTTTGAGAGATTTTACTTTTTCTTCTACTTCAAGAGGAAGTGTCTCTGCCACTGGACAATTAGGCGTTGTTAGGGTCATTAATATTTTGGTATCCATATCTTCATTCACAAAAACATCATAGATAAGACCTAGCTCGTAGATATCTACAGGTATTTCTGGGTCGTAAATAGTTTTAAGCACACGTACTATTTTGTCACCTAACTCTTCTGTATGTATTTCTTCAGTCATAACTTCCTAATTCAATTGTGTTTGATATGCTACGGCATATAATTTTATTTGCTTAATCATACTCACTAGACCATTGGCTCTAGTAGGTGAAAGATGCTCTTTTAAACCTATCTCGTCTATAAAATCTGTGCTTGCATCTAAAATAGCTTGTGGAGGTTGTCCAGAAAAAGCGCGTATGAGAATCGCAATAATACCTTTGGTAATAATCGCATCACTATCTGCAGTAAATGCTACTTTACCACCTTCCATGTCTGCATGCACCCACACCTTACTCTGACAGCCTTTAATAATGTAATCTTCTGTTTTATATTGTTCTTCAATAAGTGGTAACGACTTTCCTAAGTCTATCATATACTCATAGCGTTGCATCCAGTCTTCAAACATAGAAAACTCATCTACAATTTCTTCTTGTATTTCTTGAATAGTGGCCATAATTACATATCTGTAGGTGTTGCTTTTAAAAGCACATTTCGTTCTTTATCGTATAATGTGAGTATACTCTTATCTAAAGTAAAAGCATTTGCTTTAGTTAACAATGTGGTAAACTGCTGCTCTATATCCATGCCGTCTACACAGGCTTTCTTTGTGGTGATAGGAGCAAATATTTCTAACTTAGCATTGCCTTGAGTATAAGCTGCATTATAAGTGTTGCAACCTGCAAACCCTTGAATACGTCTAAGCTTGTTATCAATGTTGAATGTGGGTTTGTTAGATGCTACAGTCTTTTCACCCAGGTGAGTCACTGTGAAATAACCAGCAAATCGCGGTCCCATCACGGCTTCATCGTCTGGGCTCTTTATCTCTGTGGATTTACAACTTGAAAGTAAGCTGGTTGTAATTAAAAGTAAAATAAATAAGTTATTTTTCATATATACAATATTGTGACAAAGATAATGCCCAAAAGGCTAACTGACACCTTGACGATTACAACATTTTATGCATATACCACATGCATCTGTGATGATCGTGTAGAAGTTTAAAATCTAGCAGTTGCGCACTTGATCTAAGATAGCCTAAACTTGTGTAAAATTCTTGAGCTTGGACCTGTGTCTCCATAGCGTCTAGCCATATAAGGTTGCTTTGGTGAGCTGTTGCAAGCTCCTCGCAATAGTTCATTAACAGTTTGCCTAGACCTTTTCCCTGCATAGCTTGGTGTAGGTAAATGCGGTGTATTTTAAAAGCTTTTTTCTCAGCTAGAGGTTTGTATTTAAAGTTTGAGATTGTTTTTAATGTGCCTATAGTTTGAAACGGTGCATTAAAGCTTTCGCGAAAGCATATAAAATCATAAGATCCACCTTTCTGATTTAATTCAACTTTAAGATTCTCTATATTATATAATTTATGGAGATACCAAGAGCCATTGTCCTTCCAGTAATGCGCATAGGCTGGGGGATAAATTTCCTGCATAAGCGTAAATATTTTTCCTGATCTGAGCTATCAATAGGGTTGAGTAAAAGTTGGTCAGAAACTTCAATCATTCTTCTTTGCCTTAATATTTAGGATAACATTGCTACCGCTTTCTTTGTAGCAGCCACAAACGTATCTATCTCTTCTTTAGTATTGTAAAAAGAGAAACTAGCACGCACTGTACCAGGTATCTTATAAAAATCCATTATGGGCTGTGCACAATGATGGCCTGTTCTTACGGCAATGCCTAGTTTGTCTAAAATGGTGCCAATATCATAAGGGTGTATTTGACCAACATTAAAAGAAATGACGGCCGTCTTTTCATGGGAAGTGCCGTAAATTTTAAGAGTATCTATCTCTTTCAATTTATCTGTAGCATAGATGAGAAGATCTTGCTCGTAGGCAGCAATGTGATCAAAACCAATCTTGTTCATATAATCCAAGCCAGCTGCGGTGGCAATGCCCCCACAGATATTTGGAGTTCCTGCCTCAAATTTGTGAGGAAGACCGGCATACGTTGTTTTTTCAAAAGTTACTTGATCAATCATCTCGCCACCTCCTTGATAAGGTGGTAGCTTTGTAAGCCACTCTTCTTTTCCGTATAAAATACCCACCCCTGTTGGTCCACATATTTTATGGGCAGAACACACATAAAAGTCGGCGTCTAGTTCTTGAAGGTCTGGCTTGATATGTGGCGTTGCTTGTGCCCCGTCTATAAGAACGGCCGCACCTATTTTGTGTGCTTCTGTAATAATATGTTTGATAGGGTTCACCGTCCCTAGAGCATTAGAAACGTGATTTACAAAGACAAGTTTGAGTTGCGGGGTTACCGCTTTCGCGAAAGCGGCCATATTTAATTCACCGCTATCCGTTTGCGGAATCACTTTAAGAATCGCCCCAGTTTTCTCACATAACATCTGCCAGGGAACAATATTACTATGATGCTCTAATGCTGAAACTAAGATTTCATCTCCTTTTTCTAAAATACTAGCAAAACCATTTGCGACCAGATTTATGGCGTGCGTAGTCCCGGCGGTAAATATAATCTCGTAGGGATGAGCTGCATTAAAATGTTTCTGTATACTGATACGCGCCTGCTCATATTTATCTGTAGCCTCTTGTGAAAGGGCATGTACTCCACGATGTATGTTTGCATTATAGTTTGAGTAATAATCGACAATCGCATCAATGACTACTTGTGGTGTCTGTGAAGTTGCAGCATTATCAAAATAAATGAGAGGTTTGCCATTTACTTCCCGTTTGAGAATAGGAAAGTCATTGCGTATGTGGAGTATATCTTGATCTGTTAATGCCATCTGTAGTATAGTATGAATTAAAATCCCCCTCATAATTTGATAAGAGGGGGATTTTAAAATTATTTTACTTTAAGTGAAAAGCCAAATATGTATGTGAATCCTCTCTATTTAGTTACTCTTCAAATCCAATATGAACCCCAATTTTATTGGCAATCAGCTTAGTGATTCTCGCCTTTAATTGTGGAATTTTTACACTTGAAAGAACCGTGTTTGCAAAGGCGTACATCAGTAAGGCGCGTCCTTCTTTCTCACCAATCCCACGCGATTGTAAATAAAACAAAGCACTTTCATCTAATTGCCCAATAGTACAACCATGTGAACAACGTACATCATCTGCAAAAATCTCTAATTGTGGTTTAGAATTTATCGTTGCTGTGTCATCTAATAAAATATTGTTGTTAGATTGATACGCATTTGTTTTTTGAGCTTCTTTTTCGACCACTACTTTTCCGTTAAAAACACCTACAGATTTATCTGCAAAGATGCCTTTGTAATCTTGGTGGCTCTCACAATTAGGAGTAATATGGTGTACTAATGTATTATGATCTACGTGTTGTTTTCCTTCTATGATGGTAACTCCCTTAAGGATAGAATCCATATACTCCCCTTTTTGATAAAAGTTGAGATTATTACGAGTAATATTTCCGCCTAAAGAGAATGTATGCACAGAGACAATACTTTCTTTATGCTGCTCAATTTCTGTAGTATCTATAAGCGATGCTTCCAGATGGTCATTTTGAATCTTATAGTAATCGACGAGGGCTCTTTTAGCTGCAAAAATTTCTGTTACCACATTTGTTAAGACTTTTTTGTCTGTAAGACTCTGGTGGCGTTCTATAATTTGAACTTCACTATTTTCCTCAGCAACAATTAGGTTGCGTGGTTGTAACATCGCAGCATCATTTATCCCGGTCGAAAAATGAACAATTTGAATAGGTTTAGCAGCTACCTTTCCTTTAGGAATATAAATATAAGCGCCGTCTTTTGTGAACGCGGTGTTTAAGGCATCCATAGAATCGCCCTTTGCAATCTTATTGAAGTAAACGTCTATAACGTGCCTATATCTAGGCTTTGATAAAGCAGCACCCATCGTACAAACGTCTATACCATCGTGTGTGGTTTCAGAAAGGTAAGAGCTGTATATTCCATCTATAAAAACAATTTTATAGGTATCAACATCATTTAAAAAGTATTGCTTGACATCTTTAAAATCGAGCGCAGCTTCTTCTTTTCCAGGAAAAATGGAATAATCCTCTTTTAATATACTATTGAGCGAAGTGTATTTCCAGTTTTCTAATTTCTTGGTTGGAAATCCTTCAGCTTCAAACGTCTTGATTGCCTCATTACGGATGTCGTATATGGGTGAGTCTGCGTCAATACTCTCTTGAAGAACGATATGATTACTTACTAATTTTTCTTTTAAACTCATTTGTTTTAAGTTATGAGTTCAGAGTAGCGAGTTTAGAGTAGAGGTTTAACTCATAACTCATAACTCATAACTCCGAACTGTTATGCGCCTACTTCTTCTTTCAACCAATCGTATCCTTTTTCCTCAAGCTCTAATGCGAGTTCTTTTCCTCCAGAACGTACAATTTTACCATTCATCAAAACGTGTACATAATCAGGGACGATATATTCTAATAACCGCTGGTAGTGTGTAATTACCAATACCGCATTGTCTTTACTTTTGAGTTTATTTACCCCATTAGCTACGATACGCAATGCATCGATGTCAAGTCCAGAGTCAGTTTCATCTAGAATGGCAAGCTTAGGCTCAAGCATTGCCATTTGGAAAATCTCATTTCGCTTCTTTTCTCCACCAGAAAAACCTACGTTTAAAGAGCGAGAAAGAAACTTGCGATCCATCTCGAGAAGTTCTGCTTTTTCTTTAATTTTTTTAAGCATTTCGCTAGCAGGCATATCTTCTAAACCTTTTGCTTTACGAGTTTCATTAATAGCAGTTTTGATAAAATTTGTAACAGAAACTCCTGGAATTTCTACAGGATACTGAAAAGACAAGAAGATACCTTCGTGCGCTCTCTCTTCTGGATCCATTTCTAAAATTGAATTTCCATTAAGCTCGATGTCTCCTCCGTTTACCTTATACTCTTCTTTTCCAGCGATTACAGAAGCGAGTGTGCTTTTCCCAGAACCATTAGGCCCCATAATTGCGTGCACTTCGCCAGCTTTCATCTCAAGGTTAATCCCTTTAAGAATATTTTTTTCTTCAATACCTGCTTGCAGATTCTTTACTGATAACATAATTCTACGTTCTAATTTTGTGATAGCGTATCACTTTCTACTTTTATGGACACATCCTCAGTATTGAGTCTATTGTCTCCTTTTAAACGTAAAGGGGTCTCTCCTCTAGGAGCCTTTACTTCTATGATTTCTTTAATTGTTACGATGCTGTCCCAACCCTCTGTTCCTTCTTCCTTAGCTCTTATAGTTCCTTTGATAATAACGGGCACCATGTCAAACTCATCTCTCTGTAGTGGTTTTACAATAGTTGCTAGGTCATGCATTTTATCATCTAAGCTCACTCCATGAATGTATGTTCTTCCTTTTAATACTGCCGCATCAGAAAGAAATATAAACTCTCCCTCGTACGTATTAGAAGTGGTCTCTTTTTCACAACCTATCAATAAAAAAACCATCAAAAAAAGCAGTGGGAAAAATCTCATGTTCTAATTTAGTTTAGCAGGGGTTAGTGCAAAATCTTTCATGTCGTGTTGTATAATAACCTTAGCATTTTTTGCTTTCGCGAAAGCTTCAAAATCTTTTATACTTTCCTCAGTTTCTGGAATGTCGTAGTTAAATTGTGGCACAACCACATTCTCTCTATTTTTTTTGAAGTGATAGATGTCACCAGAAAGAATTGTAGGTCCACTGTTTTTTAATTGTAAAAATAAAACTTGGTGCCCTATGGTATGACCTGGCATAGATTTTATTACTACGGTCCCATCTCCAAAAACATCCTTATCTCCTATAAGTTTCTCAACATTTGTAAGCTTTGAAAAGCTACTTGGGTCATAGAATGTATTGCCTTTGATTTCTTCACCATTTGCAAAACTAAATTCCTCTGCTTGTACAAGCCACTTTGCATCTGGGAAATTATTTGCAGCTCCCGTATGGTCAAAATGTATATGAGAAAAGGCAATCATGTCGATGTCAGAAGGCATCATACCAATCTGCTTTAGTTGCGTTTTAATTGAGTCTTTACGGGAGATGGTAAAAGCACCTCCTTTTGGAGTATATGAATCTTTACCTACTAGCATTTCTGGTAATCCTGTATCCCAAAGTAAATTTCCTTTGGGGTGCTTGATTACAAAAAAAGCATCTGCTAGTTGTTTTGACTCTCCTTTATAGGTGTCTCCCTGCGCAAATAAGTTGAGGTTATTTGCCAGTATGGTTCCACCGTCTAGTTTATAAACAGTCACTTCGGGAAGGTTGTCTTCAGTTTGAGCAGTATTTTTTTCTGCTTCATCAATTCCATTTTCAACTCCATCTTGAGATCCTTTTTTTGCTTCATCACAAGAAGAAAAGGATACTATTAAGATGGCAATGGCTAATATTTTTTTCATAACTAAACTTCTATTCATATTATCCTACAGAACCCTCAAGGCTTATCTCGAGTAATTTCTGTGCTTCTACTGCAAATTCCATAGGGAGTTTATTAAGTACTTCTTTTGAAAAACCATTTACAATAAGTGCAATGGCTTTTTCTGTATCAATACCTCGCTGGTTGCAATAGAATATTTGGTCTTCACCTATCTTACTAGTAGTAGCTTCATGCTCTACTTGAGCGGTTTTATTTTTTGTCTCTATATACGGGAAGGTATGTGCGCCACATTCATTGCCCATGAGTAATGAGTCACATTGCGAGAAATTACGAGCATTGGTCGCACCAGCATTTATTTTTACGAGTCCTCTATATGAGTTTTGTGATTTTCCAGCAGAAATTCCTTTTGAGATGATGGTACTCTTAGTGTTTTTACCTAAGTGTATCATCTTTGTGCCCGTATCTGCTTGCTGATAATTGTTTGTCACCGCAATAGAGTAAAATTCACCTATAGAGTTATCTCCTTTTAAAATACAAGATGGGTATTTCCAAGTGACAGCAGATCCTGTCTCTACTTGTGTCCATGAGATTTTTGCATTCTTTTCACAAAGTCCACGCTTAGTTACAAAATTGTAAACTCCTCCTTTACCTTGTTCATTACCAGGATACCAGTTTTGCACGGTAGAGTATTTAATCTCCGCATCATCCATAGCAATAAGTTCTACGACAGCAGCATGCAATTGATTCTCATCTCGACTAGGAGCTGTACAACCCTCTAGGTAACTTACATAACTTCCCTCATCTGCTACTAATAAGGTTCTTTCAAATTGACCAGTGCCGCCTTGATTGATACGGAAATATGTAGAAAGTTCCATAGGGCAACGAACCCCTTTTGGAATGTAACAAAAAGAACCGTCAGAAAATACAGCACTATTTAAAGCTGCATAATAGTTGTCTTTTACAGGAACAATCGTTCCTAAGTGTTTTTTTACAAGTTCTGGATGCTCTTTAATAGCTTCAGAAATACTCATAAAAATAATTCCTTTTTCTGCTAATGTCTTTTTAAAAGTGGTTGCGACAGAAACAGAATCTACCACGATATCCATGGCAATATTATTCATCTTCTTTTGCTCGTCTAAAGAGATTCCTAACTTCTTATACATGGCCAGTAGATCTGGATCTACATCATCAAGAGTTTTGTTAGGGTCTATATCTTTAGGAGCAGAGTAATAGGCAATATTTTGAAAATCTGGTTTCTCATAATTAACATTTGCCCAGTCTGGTTCTTCCATAGTGAGCCATATTCTATATGCATCAAGTCTCCAGTCAGTCATCCATTGTGGCTCCTCTTTCTTTGCAGAAATAGCGCGTATGATATCCTCATTTAATCCTACAGGAAATGTTTCCGTCTCTATGTCGGTAAAAAAACCATATTCATATTCCTTGGTTTTTAATTCCTCCCTTAAATCATCTTCAGTATATGCCATTTTTTCTTTTTCTAGCTTGTGTACGCTTTCGCGAAAGCGTACTTAAAACCTGTGTTTATAGTGAAAAGCTTTCTCCACAACCGCAAGTACGTTGTGCATTTGGGTTGTTAAACACAAATCCTTTTCCGTTAAGGCCGCCGCTATATTCAAGAGTGGTACCTATGAGGTAAAGGAAACTTTTCTTATCAACGATTAACTTTACATCGTTGTCTTCAAAAACTTTATCGTCTTCTTGGTGTGTTTTATCAAAATGTAGATCATATGATAAGCCACTACAGCCGCCACTTTTTACACCTACGCGCACATAGTCTGTGGTTACATCAAAACCATCTTCCTGCATCAGGCTGGCGATTTTAACTTTTGCTTGAGAATCTACTTTAATCATAATCGTTCTAAATAGTTTGCAAATATACGGCTTAGGTCTCGTTTTTCCATACAGACTTACATATACTTCTTAGATGCGATTATAGGGTTTTCTTATAGAGATGTGTGGCATGTATTTTTAAGAATTGTTTCATGGAGAGCTTCTGATTTTGCGGCGCTTTCGCGAAATTTTCCTAACAATTTATTTCTGTAGTTGATCCTAAAAAAGGCTTGTAAGCGTGTATCTGAAAAATGGATCCCTTCCTAATAAAAATCCCCAAGATTTTAAATTAGTTTTCCACAGTGTATTGTTGACATATTCCTCACTTTCTCTTAACATTAAGTAAACACACTTGACGCCGAAGAATTGATGAAAAAATGAAACCTCGGGAAGCCCAACAAAATGGTTATTGTGAATAATGTGTTGAAAACGTAATCTCAAAAACACTTGTATGAACGCATAAAAAGAAGACCTTTAGTACTCCCTCAGAACAAATCATAACATCTCAAAAATCATGGAAATTACTCACATTGTCAAGCGTGACTTTCAAACGCAACCCTTTCATCAGGAGAAGATTACAAATGCTATTCTAAAAGCAATGACCGCTGTAGAACACGGAAGTCCTGAAGATGCAGAACGTATTTCTAATCTCGTAAATGCAGATCTTGAAAAAAGAAAGGATCGTGACAATGGGTATGTGCCTACTATTGAGCAAATACAAGATCTTGTTGAGCAGCAATTAATGAAAAGTGGGGAGTTCACAGATGTTGCAAAAACCTATATACTTTATAGAGACGAACAAGCACAAAAAAGAAAGACAAACATTTTTGAAAAGCGTATAAGCTTAAAACCATATGAATACCCACAATTATACGATTATGTTCCTGCCATAAGGCATTCGTATTGGATACATACGGAGTATAATTTTACAAGTGATATCCAAGATTTTAAAACACGCCTTACCGATGTAGAGCGTAGTGCGATTAAAAATACCATGCTTGCTATTTCTCAAATTGAGGTGGCAGTTAAAAGTTTCTGGGGAGATATTTACCATAAAATGCCTAAGCCAGAAATAGGCGCTGTAGGGGCAACATTTGCAGAGAGCGAAGTGCGTCATGCAGACGCCTACTCACACCTTTTGGAGATATTAGGGCTTAATAAAGAGTTTAAAATGCTCAAAAAGAAGCCAGTAATGATGAAGCGTGTACAATACTTGGAGACCGCTTTAAAAAATGCAAAGAGTGAGGACAATAAGGAGTACGCAGAGTCTATTTTGTTATTCTCATTATTTATAGAACATGTATCTCTTTTTTCTCAGTTTTTAATCATCATGGCCTTTAATAAGCATAAGAATATGCTTAAGGGTGTTTCTAATGTAGTAGAAGCTACATCAAAGGAAGAGCAAATACATGGAGATTTTGGAATTGATATTATCAAAATTATAAAATCTGAAAATCCAGATTGGTTTGATGCCGCTCATCATGATAATGTAAGAGAGATGTGTAGACAAGCTTTTGCTTCTGAAAGTAATATCGTTGATTGGATTTTTGAAGCGGGCGAACTTGACTTCTTACCTAAAAAACTAGTAAATGAATTTATTAAAGATAGATTCAATAAGTCTCTTAAGAGTATCGAAATAGAACCTGTCTTTGAAGTTGACGAGACACTACTAAAAGACACGGAGTGGTTTGATGATGAAATCATTGGGACCAAACACGGCGATTTCTTTGTAAAGAGATCTGTAAATTACACAAAAAGAGCACAAAGTATAACTTCTGACGACCTATTTTAAAATGAACGACCAAAAATTAATGAACGACCAAGTTTCTTCTAAGGCACTTGGAAACGAAAATGAACTACTCGCTGCTCGAAAAGAGGCATTGTCTAACAAATCAGAAAATAATCAAAGTCAATTAGGTTTTGAATGGCTCACAGAGAATAGTCGCAAATTTTTAGGAGCTGGATATTTAAGTCCAGGTGTTTCTCCAGAAGAGCGTATACGTGAGATAGCAGATAGGGCAGAGCAAATATTAGGAATGCCTGGTTTTAGCGATAAATTTTATGGCTATATGTCAGATGGTTTTTACTCACTAGCCTCTCCTGTTTGGTCAAACTTTGGAAAAGAAAGAGGATTGCCTATTAGTTGTTTTGGGTCTCATATCTCAGATGATATGGGTAACATTTTATATACACAGTCTGAAGTTGGGATGATGTCTAAACTAGGTGGCGGTACTTCTGGGTATTTTGGAAAAATTAGACCAAGGGGTGCTGAAGTTAAAAATAATGGACAAGCATCTGGATCTGTGCATATCATGCAGCTTTTTGAATCTATGGTTGATGTGGTAAGTCAAGGTTCTGTAAGGCGCGGTCGTTTTTCTCCATATTTGCCTATTGAGCATGCAGATATCAAAGAGTTTCTAGAAATAGGAACAGAAGGGAATAGCATCCAAGAGCTCACTCACGGGGTAACCGTGACAAATGAGTGGATGCAGGAAATGATTGATGGAGATACTGAGAAGCGCGCGCTTTGGGCAAAAGTATTACAATGTCGTGGGGAAATGGGGTATCCATATATTTTCTTCACTGACAATGCAAACAACGGCGCTGCCGATGTTTATAAAGACAAAGATCATAAGATTTATGCAAGTAACTTGTGTACAGAGATCATGCTACCGTCTAGTGATGATTGGTCATTTGTATGTGTACTTTCTTCTGTAAATGTATTACACTACGATAAGTGGAAAGATACAGACGCTGTTGAGACGATGGTGTATTTCTTAGATGCAGTCATTACAGAATTTTTAGAGAAACTTGAGGTGTACAGAGATTCTGAATCTAGAGAGGATCGTCAAACGTTCTTATTTATGGAGCGTGCTTACAATTTTGCAAAAGCAAATAGAGCCTTAGGATTAGGCGTGTTAGGGTGGCACTCTCTACTACAGTCTAAAATGTTACCATTTAACAGTCAAGACGCTTATAATTTAAACAGTGAGATCTTCAAGGGAATTAAAGAGCGATCTTACAAAGCCTCAGAGGAGCTAGCGGCAAAATTCGGAGAGCCAGAAGTGCTTAAAGGATATGGAAGACGTAATACTACGCTTAATGCCGTGGCGCCTACTACTTCATCTGCATTTATTCTTGGTCAAGTATCACAAGGGATTGAACCTATCTGGTCTAATATTTACGTAAAAGACATCGCAAAGATCAAGACGACTATCAAAAATCCATTCTTGGTAGATCTCTTAGATGAAAAGGGAATGAATACGACAGAAGTATGGAGAAGCATTCGTGATATGGATGGATCTGTACAACATCTTGAATTCTTGACGGAGAACGAAAAAGATACCTTCAAAACATATTCTGAAATTGATCAAATGGATATCATTTATCAAGCGGCAAACCGTCAAAATCATATAGATCAAGGACAGTCTGTAAACATTATTGTACATCCTGAAATGCCTGTAAAGGAGATTAATAAAATACACGTGACAGCCTGGAAACTTGGTTTAAAATCACTGTATTACCAACATAGTATGAATGCTGCACAAAAATTTAAACAGAAAAAAGACTGTGCGAGTTGTGAAGCTTAAAGCGCAGGTTTATGCGCTTGATCAATTGAAAAGTCGACAATTTGAAGTTGGCTTTTTTAACGTCTATTTGCTGTTAATAGGTTTTATTTGTTTTTTAATGGGTTTATTTTTCAAATAACTAAAAAACAATAAGTTACAATTAAATGTTGTTAATACATTGTTGAGAAAATGGAGTTATTAACCATTTTAAAGGTTTTTTAATGAGTATTATTGTACAATGATGCCACTGGAGAGATATAAAAAAAGGATTAAAGAATTAGAGAACGATCCTTTAGTTATGGAGTATGTTACTCTAAATAAAATCGTAGTTCTGGCCGAGAATCCTGATAATAGGATGAGGATATCAACTCCTATAGAAACAGACAAAAGGATAAACGAGTTAGATAAAATTGAAAGTGATGAAATGAACCCAATTTTGAAAATATTGAGATGGATTGGGAGGGCCTCGAATGTAATGGATTTAAACAAAGCCAATGAAGAATTTAATAATAAAAACGAAGATTTAAAACATAAAATACGCTATCAATACAAGCAAGGAAATTTATACTTGATAAGTTTTAATGAAAGTAGAAAATTCTGCTTCTATTCTATGACGGATTGGGTGGATAATGAAGGATTAATTAAAAGGTTTATGCCGCAACCTGAAAAATTACCATTTGAAATAAAATCTATCAAAATTAGAACTTTTGATGGAAAAAAAAATATGGAGATGTATACATCTCCATATGTGGATGTAAGATCCAAATAACTGAGTATTAATTAAAATCATTTTTACAATGACTATTAAAAGAACGATTCGTATAACGCGAACCATTCGAGTTACTAGGCGATTAACTCGCAAGTAAATCGAAAAATTTAGAGAGTAGAATAATAGTAGCCTCTCTGAATCTCAGATGAAAAGATTAAGTTAGTCTTGTTTTGACTATGGTTAATCTTTAGGACCCTTATAAGTTAGAAATGAAAATCCTAACTTAATTTTAAAACCTCAATGTTCGTAGCATTGGGGTTTTATTTCTGTAAATGTAATGTATTTGCCGATAAAATACATCATTTATAAAAAAAACCAGATATTTGAATTCTAAGAATAAGCATCGGTTTATAAACTAAAAATCAAAGTCTTGAGGCAATATTATCTAATCTCAGTTTTATATATTGCAGGTTTTTTTTCATCTTTTTCTCAAGTTAGTACTTTACCTACTCAAAGTATAGATACAATTTCCATTACATCAGCAAGAATTAAAACCATTCAAAACAAACTTCCTAAGGCAGTATCTAACATTCAATTTACTCCTATAGATGATATCAAGCCACAGCAATCAATTCAAGAAAGTTTACAGTCTGTAGCAGGGGTGTTTGTGCAAAACGCAACTAACTTTGCGCAAGACGCAAGAATTTCCATTAGAGGTTTTGGCTCGAGAGCCGCATTTGGACTACGAGGGATAAAACTTATTGTAGATGGAATTCCAGAAACCACACCAGACGGTCAAGGGCAACTAGACAACCTAAATCTAGGGATTATTGATCAAATAGAAATTATAAAAGGGAGCAATTCCAGCTTATATGGTAATGCATCTGGAGGTGTGGTGGATATACAAACACTGTCTTTTGACTCTTTTGATTTAGATTCAACATCTCAAAGTGCTATGAAGGCAAAAATAGCAATAGGCGCTTTTGGCTTTCAAAACTATCAAGCCACAGCAGCCTTAGGAGATTCCATCGCGAGCTATATATTTCATGGAAATTATATTGCATCAGATGGATACAGAGAGAACAGTGACTATCAACAAATAAATACAAACTTTAAGGGAGAGTTTAAGCTAAATGATAAGACAAAGCTTACTGCTATTGTAAACTATGCAGATGCTCCAGAAGCAAATGACGCAGGCGGCTTAACCCTTGATGAGGTTAACGAAGATAGAAGACAAGCGAGGAGTCGTAATACGGATTTTAAAAGTGGAGAGTCGGTATCTCAATTTAAAGCAGGGACACATCTTGAATGGAACAAGTTAAAATCAACGACAGTGAATGGGTATGCCTTTTACAGCAATAGAAAATTTCTTGGACTGTTACCTTTTGAAAGCGGAGGTATAGTAGATTTGAACCGTAACTATCTCGGTCAAGGGACGAATCTTACGTATAGAAAATCTAATAACACATTACAAGCAGGCTATGATTTTGGCTATCAAAATGATGACAGAAAGCGCTTCAATAATTTACAAGGCGAGAGAGGAGAACAATCTCTAGGTCAAAAAGAACAGTTCACAAACATTGGATTTTATCTTTTAGATCATCTTACTTGTAGAAATTGGTTTTTTAACGTAGGGCTTCGATACGACAATAATCTATTACGTGCAAATGATTATTTTCTAGAAAATGGAGACAATTCTGGGAGCATTGACTTAGCTAGTTGGAATCCGAGTGTTGGTGTGAGTTACGCTTTCGCGAAAGCGATCACCCTCTACACCAATTTCTCCACCAGTTTTGAAACCCCTGTACTTTCAGAACTATCGTCGCGACCTGATGGAAGTGATGGTTTTATTGATACTCTAAAACCTCAAGCGGCAACAACAATAGAGTTGGGTGCTAAGGGTGTTATGAATGCATTACGATACGATATCACCTTATTTAGTAGTAGCACAGAAGATGATCTCGTTCCTTTTGAACTTGAGCAATTTCCAGAGCGTACGTTTTATAGAAATGCTGGTAGCACGATAAGAAACGGTTTAGAAGTAGCCCTAGAATATCCCTTTACAAAGTCATTTTCGTCATCGCTAACGTATACATTATCAGATTTTCAATATGATAAATTTGTTACTGATGGTACTAATTTTAAAGGAAAATTTCTACCTGGAATTCCTAAACACAAAACTACTATTGGTGTAAATTATACAAACAAATCAGGTTTTAATGCCAGTTTAAATAGTTACCTCATAGGGGAGCAGTATGCAGATGATGCGAATGAAACCCGAGTTGATGGTTATGAATTTGTAAGTTTTGATGCTAGTTATCAAATGCATTTAAGAACAGCTCAAATCAAACCTTATGTGTCAGTTCAAAATGTGCTCAATCAAGAGTACACAGATAATGTGCGCATCAATGCATTTGGTGGCAGATACTATGAACCGGCCCCCACTATTGCTGTCTATGCGGGTGTTATTTTAATGTTTTAAGGTAATGACAGACTTACAAACTTATACTATTGCAATTGTAGGAGCACTTATTGCTGGCGGTATAAACACGCTAGCTGGTAATGGGAGCGCAATCACACTCACTATACTTACTGAAGTATTGGGTTTACCTCCCAATATAGCTAATGGGACAAATCGTATAGGTGTGTTTACACAATGTGGAGCAACCTCTTGGGTTTTTCATAAAAATGGAAAATTAAATATAAAGCGCAATACTAAGTACATCGTGCCCATATTTATAGGTGCTATTGCAGGAGCCTTGCTTGCTGTTAATGTGAGTAATGAAGAGTTCAAAGCAGTATTTAAATTTATGATGATTTTTATGCTGGTAGCCGTTTTAGTACGACCTAAGCGCTGGCTAAGAGAGACTGATCTAGAATTCAAGCCTAAATGGTACGTCTATATACCCGCGTTATTTGCTTTAGGTTTTTACGGAGGTTTTATTCAAATGGGGATGGGTGTTTTCTTTCTTATCATTATGGTACTTGGGTTGCGTATGAATATCACAGAAAGCAATGCACTTAAAGGATTTGTCATAGGGCTCTATACACTGGTGGTTATAGCCATATTCCACGTTCAAGGTTTGATTGATTGGAAACTGGGAGCTATTATGGCTGTAGGACAAACGTTGGGTGGATATCTAACTGCAAAGTTTGTCACCCAAAACAAAAAGGCAGATCAGATCGCGTATTATGTATTAATTCTTGTTCTAATAGTCGCAGTTCTAAAGTTGTTTTTTGGTCAATAATTCTCTAGCTTTCTAAAGAATGGATAATTTTTATAATCGTAAAATCAAAAAACCATGGCCAACGTCAAAAGCTATGGAACAAATCTATGAGCAAAATTTATGGGGTAGAGGATGTACTGAATTTTACTCTGGTGATGGTTCACATCAAAGAGAGTTAGTTGCACCCTACATCAAGGCAGTAGGGGATTTCTTAAAGCAATTTGATAATTCAATTACCGTTTGCGATTTAGGTTGTGGAGATTTTAATGTAGGAAGACAGTTAGTTCCAAACACTAAAAAATATATTGCGATAGATATTGTTCCAAAATTAATAGAATGGAATCAATCAACTTTTAAACAAAATAATCTTGAATTTCAATGTCTTAATATCGCAAAAGATCAATTGCCTACTGCAGATTGCGCTTTTCTAAGACAAGTCTTGCAGCACTTATCTAACAGCGAAGTGCAATCAATTCTTGACAAATTAAAAGGGTATAAATATGTCATTCTTACGGAGCATCTTCCTAATGGAGAATTCACGCCTAACGTGGATATTGTTTCAGGTCAGGGGACACGCCTTAAAAAGCAAAGCGGTTTGAATATAACAAAACCTCCGTTTAATTTTAAGTTTGCATCTCAAAAGCATCTAGTTTCTGTGAGCTCAACCTTTGGAAAAGGAGTGATTGTAACCACCCTTTTTGAGATGTGATTTTGAATCAATCCAATAGGCAGTTTTTAATATAAGTTAGGGTAGAGCAGAGCTATTTTGAAAACTTATAGTAAATTATATAATGCAATCAAAAAGATGACTTAGGCAGCAAGTCTACCTTTAATACGCTTTTCAATTTTCTTTTTCTTCACAGTGAGGCGCTTCATAACGTCCATGAGCTTACTATCCTTAGTCTTTTTATATACTTCATTGATTGCAAGGATTAGTCGTTTCCCTTCCCTTGAGGCAGCAACGCGATCACTTGTAGACATATGACTCATGGTTGCGTTTTCGTATAGCTCGGCTTGTTGTAAGAGTTCCATAAAAATCGTTTATTTTTTTGTATAATTTACCTAAACGATTTCTATTTGGATAATTTCCAAGGCGTTTTAATATAAGTTTAATATATAATTGACTAACAAAGAACCTTTTATTTGGGATAACGTTCTTTATTAAAATTCTGAAAAGCGATTGTCTAGTAAAAAGTCATTATCCGTAAGTGTTTTTAAAAAGAGGATGAGTTTGCTTTTTTCATCTGCGGTGAGGTCTAAGCCTAACGAACCATCGCTTTTAATGAGTTGATCATCTAGTGTGGGACTTTGTTCGATTCCATCCGTATAAAAATCTAAAACAGCTTCCAAAGTGCTTAATCGACCATCGTGCATATATGGAAATGTCATTTCGACATTACGTAAACTAGGAACTTTAAATTTCTGACGATCCTCTGTAAATCCAGTCACTCGTTCTCGTCCAAGATCTTCATATTCGGGATCAAGAGGCAGTCCGTTATTACGATAGCTTTGATCCGTTTGAAGTGTGCCAGCGTGGCAAGAGGAACATTTTGCTTCAAAAAGTAATCTTCCAGCTTCTTCATCATCAGTTAATGTCACAGCTTCTCCACGTTGCCATTTGTCAAATTTTGAATTGGCACTCGTCATCAAGACAATAAATTGAGACAATGCTTTAAAAATACGTTCGGTATTTATTTCATCATCCCCAAAGGCATTTGTAAATAGTCGCGGATAGTTCTCGTCCGCTTCAAGCTTAGAGATAATGTTTGAGATGGTTTCATTCATCTCTTCTTCTGCGGTGATAGGGATAATAAATTGAGCATCTAAAAAGGTTGCAGCACCATCCCATGTAAAATCCTTCATAAAAGCGAGATTATGCAATGGCTGGGCATTGCGCTCCCCTATTTGACCATCGACACCGTGACTGGTGATATGCGTGTGATGGGTAAAAGCAAATTCTTGTATATGGCAGAATCCACAAGAAACGACACCATCTGAAGCTAGCTTGCCATCATAAAATAACTTTTTTCCAAGTTCGAAACCTTTTTCAGTGGGAGGGTTTTGTGAAAGATCATAGGTGATCTCTGGAAAATTGGAGGGTAACTCAAAAATTAACTCAGGATTAGGTAATGGACTATAGCCATTGGTATTAGTATCATCTGTGTTTGTGCCACAGGATAACATTAGTAAAATAGATATATAGAGGAGGGGCTTCATTATTCTATACTAAAGGCTGTGCGAATATTTTCGGCAATTTTGGGTGCATTTATGGGATCTACTTGTATATCATCTTTTTCAGAGAGTGATAGGGAATATGTACTGTCAAAAATTTTAGAGACGTCAAAATTTATGGTAAGATGTTCGGTGTTATTTTGGGTTACCGCTTTCGCGAAAGCGAGAGTAATTTCTTTATAATTATCTAATGTAGCACCATGACTACCTACATGGTAATTAAATGGCTGATTTTCTGTGATATCAGCGGTCGTAGAATAATTACCTTCAAACTTCAAAAATTTATAACCTGCTGACCAAGACCATAACATCCCAGCTTCTTCTGCTGTAGGAACAAAATTTAAAGTTCCTGACTCAATAGGATATTGAGTAGGGTCTACGCCAAAGCCAAACTGTATTTCTGTATAGTTACCTACTGGAATATCTATTAAAAGCGCAGATAGTGTGCTAGAAGCATCAATGACAAAATAGCTGTCTGCAATAGGAATTGTGTAGGTGTTTCCATTATCTTGTAGTAGCGATATGTTTGAAATAATATATTTTAATTCATTTACTGTAAATGACTCGTTGTGGGAATTAGCATAGGTTGCATTAGATAAAACGAACTCATTTGCCCCGACAGTATTATGAAAGATGAGGTTGAGATTCCCTGTATTTTGCTCATTAACATCAGAGTCACTTTCGCAACCTATAAAAATGAGTAAGCAGAGTATAAAGCCTATATTTTTTGTCATTGTGATATTTTTAATAGAACAGCATCTGTATTTCCATTCACTGTGGTTAGTATTCCAGAACTACTTGCCGTATCTCCTACTACTATAAGATCACCTTCTTTAGTAGCTGTAATTCCATAACCAAAATCTTGATTGTTACCACCTAACGCTATTTCATCTATAAGATTGCCAGAAAGATCAATGGTAGCTATCCAAAAGTCATTTTGACCATTATTTTCACTTACTTGCCCATCCGTACTTCGAGAAGCTCCTGCGATGGCATAGCCATTAGAAAGTTTTGTAATTGCTCTAGCAGAATCAAAGTTAGTTCCTCCAAATGTGTTTTGCCATAATAGTTCTCCACTATCGCTAAGTTTTAAGACCCATACATCTGCACTCCCTCTCAAGTTAGTAATATTTCCGTCTTCACTGCGGGTATCACCAGTAATAATATAAGCACCATCGTTAGTGGTTGTTACAGCATAACCTATATCAATCTGCGAGCCTCCGAGAGATGTTTCCCATAGAAGATTGCCGTCGATGTCTAAACGTACAGCCCAGAAGTCGTAGCTTCCCTTAGAAGAAGTGATATCGAAGTCATCACTTTCTGAATTTCCTATCATTAAAATTCCTCCATCTGGAGCTTGTACTACATCATAAGCTCGATCATTGTTTGAGCCCCCAAAGTAGCGTCTCCATTCTAAATTACCATTTGCATCCAGTTTGTGTCCCCAATATTCTCCCACACCATGACGTGTATTTCTTGAAGTAGTGAGTGGATACTTATTTGAAACAAATCCATCATTGCCCTCTCCATTAGAAGCAGAGACATCCAGGAATCCAGCCGTAAAATAACCACCGTCAGTAGTTTGTATCAATGCGTTTGCTTGGTCAGATCCTGTAAAGCCAAAACTTTTTTGCCATTGAATGTTTCCTTGGGCATCTAATTTTGCAATCCATTGATCGTAAAACCCATTATTTTCAGTGAGATCTCCATCGCTACTTTCGCTATATCCCGCAATAGCATACCCTCCGTCTTTTGTGCTAATGATATCCGTACCGCGACTATCTTCACTACCTCCATAGGTTTTTGAGAATTGCACCTCGCCATTGCTATTTGTTTTAACTAGCCAGAGTTTATTTACCTGGATGTCATTATCAATAATATCTCCATTAATACTTTGAGAGTCTCCTAACATAGTATAACCGCCATCCTGCGAGACAACCACCGCTTTGAAGGTGTCATTTTCACTTCCGCCGATAACTTTTGTAAAATCAATGCTTAGATTTGGAATAGTAATGGCATCATCACTCGCTGGAATCTCTTCTTTTGTACAGGCCAGCATAAAAGCCAAGAGAATATACAGGAGTAAGTTTCGCTTTCGCGAAAGCGTAATTTTTATACATAAGTCATTTAACATTTTCATATCAGGTTCCAGTTTTACGAATGATAAAAAATCCATTTGAGATATCTGAAATTATAATATTACCGCTATTAAAATAAGGGTATACACTCCAAGCTCCATCAAAAATGGTGTCATCGTTTTGAGGGTAGGTGTCAAAATATCCTACATCTTTCATAAGAGCAGGGTCAGGACTTGTGATATCAGTTACTCTCACCCCACCAGTATAATTAGAGAGAAAAACCTCAGAGCCTTTTACGTACAGATTGTGATCTACTGCTTTTGTAGGGCCAAAATAAGGTCCAATATAGGATGGATTATCTAAATCGGTAAAATCAAATACAAGCGTTCGTGAATTAAAACCAAATTCAGTTTCATCAAGTTCATCATTTGCATAAAAATACCTATGATCTTCATCTATCCACCCTTGATGAATGTACCCTACATTGTCTTGTGCAACTCTAGAAATAAGGCTAGGGTTTGTTTTATTTGTGACATCTGTGATGGTAACATAGTCATCATTACTCCCTATTAAAAGTTCTTTTCCAATATGATCTATATCTGGGCCGTTATAGGTAATTACCTGTGCATCGTGCGTATAACCTATAAAATCAAAACCGCCTTCAAAAACTAATTGTTGTGGGTTTTGAATATTAATGATATGGGGTCCACCATTAAAAGTTTCACTACCTACCGCGTATGCATACCCTGTGTTTTCATTTATAACTATATTATGGCATGTTTCAAATTCATTATATAGTCCGTCATCATCAAATATGACAGGTAGGTTTTGTGAAGTTCTCAGTCTAGTGAGGTTAAAGATTTGCATCCCGTGATTCTCTGCTTCACTAACTATAAAAGCATGATTTACGTATACTTTAATATCTCTCCAGTCAGAAGTCAAACTACTGGTAGGAAGATAACCTAGTACTTCTGGATTTTCAGGATCAGAAATGTCAATAAAGGTTGTATTTGCATGCGTTCCCACTATAGCATACTCTTTTTGAGTGCTTGGGTCTGTCCATCCCCATATATCATTAAGACCAGTTACTCCTAAAGTTTCAATAGAGATTCTACTCATTACATCATAATTGTCGCATGGATAAGCACTTGCAAAACCATCTTTGCAAATAACTCTACCCTTAATAACTAACGATGTATCTGAGCGCGGCATATCATCTTCTTTCTGGCAAGAAATTACAAGAAAAATTAAAATGAAAATGTATGACGGTTGTCTCATTTTAATATTATACGGTGCGTAGCAGTTTTAGTTTTTACGATGTATATTCCTCTAGCTAATTTCTCGACATTTATAGTTCCTTTAGTATCTATGTGCTGGTTATGTACTTTTTCTCCCAATAGATTATAAATTATAACCTCACCAATAGGTACGTTAGATTGTAATTGTAAGATGTCTTTTGCTGGATTTGGATAGATATTAATTTGATTAGTATCAACTTTAGAATTCTCTGCAATCGATAAATTCTCATTGAGATTCACAAGAAAAAATCCACCGCCACCGCTTAAGACGATATTTCCACTTTCAAAATAGGGATACACATTCCAAAGGCCACCATTGAAACTAGCAGAGTTACTAGCTGGATAAGTGTCAAAAAAACCTACTTCTGTCATCGAGTTGTCTTCTATAGTAGAGATGTCGATCACTCGCATTCCAGCTCTGTAATTTGCAAGGTAAAATAGGTCATTAAGCACATACCCGTTATGATCTATGGCTTGAGTTGGTCCTTCATATTCAAAAGAGAGAGATGGATTGTCAAGATCATTAAAATCGAAAACGATCGTTCTCGTATTAAAACCAAAATCAATTTCGTCAGTTTCATCGCCTAATAAAAAATAGCGCTGATCTTCTGTAAACCATCCTTGATGTGTATAACCAATAGTAGGATAAGCAATTGTTGAAATTTCAGTTGGATTATCTTTATCCGTTATATCGACTAGAGCAACTACGTTTGCATTACTGCCTATCAAAATTTCTCTACCTGTATAATCAGTATCTGGTCCATTATAGGTAACTACTTGTGCGTCGTGACTGTAATTATTGTTTCCATATCCTCCAGCAGCAACAGGATTTAAAGGGTTTGATATATCGATAAAATGAGGGCCACCACTAAAAGTTGAGGTTCCTACAGCGTACGCATATGCACTTTCCTGATTGATAACAATATTGTGAGCATTACCAAATCCAGCGTAGTGTGCATCTGCTGTAAATGTTTCTGGGGCTGAGTTTACAGTACGCAATTTAGTGAGATCAAAAACTTGCATCCCGTGACCAGAAGCTTCACTTACAATAAAGGCATAGTTTTCAAAAACTTTTACATCCCTCCATGTGCTAGAAGAGGTGTGAGTAGGTAATGTGCCGAGTAATACTACCTCATTTGGGGTTGATATATCTATAAAAGCTGTTCCATTTCTTAATCCAATGAGCGCATACTCTTTTCCAGTGGTCTCATCTGTCCATCCCCAGCTGTCATTTACAAAGCTAGTTCCTAATTCAGTTTCTGTGAGGTGATCTTGTAATCCATATCTATGGCATGGGTATTCACCAGCAAATCCATTTTCACAGGGTGTTTGAGATTGTAACTTAGGAGTTATGAGAATAATTAATACGAGTACTGTGGAAAATTTGATAGGGGATTGATTTTTCATTATTTTATAGTCAATGTGTTCTGTGTAAATGTAAGCAGTCTGTTTTAAATGCTCGTAATTTTTAAAAGTCTTTAATCGAGAACTTAATGCATTATATCTATTTATCAACTCAAATCATAAGATTAGGTATCTTTGCGTTTATGCTAGAAGATAAAAATCAAGACCGCACGTCGTTGTCAGAATTAGGAGAATTTGGGTTAATAGAACACCTTACAAAACATTTTAAAGTTGTACAAAAAACGACGATCAAGGGGGTGGGCGATGATGCTGCTATTCTTGAATTTCTAGAAGGTCAAGTACTAGTGACCACAGATCTACTTTTGGAAGGAGTGCATTTTGATTTGAGCTATGTGCCGCTTAAGCATTTAGGATATAAGGCAATCATGGTCAATCTTTCCGATGTGTATGCTATGAATGCTGAAGCCACTCAGGTAACTGTGTCTATTGCAGTTTCAAATCGTTTTCCTTTGGAAGCGTTAGAAGAACTATATGCAGGAATTCAAACGGCTTGTACAAACTATAAAGTAGATCTCGTAGGTGGAGATACTACTTCATCACAAACGGGTCTTGTTATAAGTGTCACAGCCATAGGTCATAGTGCTAAGGAGAAAATCGCAGAACGCTCCACAGCTAAAGAAGGTGACTTATTAGTGGTTACTGGTGATTTGGGCGCCGCGTACATGGGGCTTCAAATTTTAGAAAGAGAAAAAGCAGTTTTTAAAGTGAACCCTAAAAATCAACCAGATTTGGAAAATTACACGTATCTGATTGAAAGACAGCTCAAGCCAGAAGCGCGTAAAGATATTCGATCTATATTAGAAGAACTGGAAGTAAGTCCTACGTCTATGATTGATGTAAGTGATGGATTGTCATCAGAAATCATACATATTTGTAAAAATTCAAAAGTTGGTTGTAATCTATATGAAGACAAAATACCCTTAGATCCTCAAGTAATAAGTAGCTGTGAAGAGTTTGAATTAGACAGTACGACTATTGCTTTGAGTGGTGGAGAGGACTATGAGTTGTTATTTACAATTTCTCAAGAAGATTTCCCTAAAATAAAGGCCAATCCTAATTTCTCCATTATAGGTCACATGACACAGGAGAGTGAAGGTATTCATTTAATTACTCGTGCAAATACTAAAATAGAACTTATCGCACGGGGATGGAATGCTCTCAGTGAAGAAGATTAAGACGTACGTGACAATTTTCGAGTGTAAAAATTTTCATAGACTTCGTTAATGTGCCTAAGTTTTGGAGTAAGTGGAGTGTAGTGTCCAAAACTGTCTAGTGTATACTGCTTTTTACAATTTGCACATTCAAACTCTTTCATATTAGACTCATATCTTTTTGTGATACGATATTTGTGTCCAAATATTTTGCAAGCAGTTTCAACTAGTAGATTTTTCGAAGGCTTTTTAGCATTTAGGTCTATTGTTTTCATATTGTGGGGGTTATGTAAAACAAATTAATACAAAATCTACGAAGTACACAAATTAAACGACAAAAAGCATCAAAATTTAACATTTAAAACTTCTATTGTAGTATTTTTTAGTAGTTTTTTAATATGTATTTCCATTTTAATTACATATTTGTGTCAGTTTAAAATTTTATGGCGTTGCCTAAAAATTCTTGAATTGCAGCCATTGTTTGTTCAGGGTGTGATAGGTGCAACATATGACTACCATTTATTTTTTTAAAGAAGTCAGAATAGATTAAAAAGTCAGATACCTCCTTCTCTATAGGTATAATACAGTCAGTTTCTCCTAGAATTAAACCTTTCTTTAATGTTGTGTTTTTCCAAAACTCAGTATGATCTAATCGCATAGCCATCCCAGTATTTGCGGCAATATAACCTTGTCTTGACGTATTTAGTGCTTGCTTTATCTCTGAGGAGATTTTTTCTTTATGTAATTCCATATAATTTGGGTTAAATAAATTAACAAATGACATTCTCACAAGTTGCTCATAGTTCTTTTTTGCCATTTCATTAGCTCTTGCACGTAATTTTTTACGTGACAACTCATCAGGTCTAGGCGTAGAATTTAATAAACATAATGCTTTGGTAATTTCTGGGTACGCTTTCGCGAAAGCGAGACCCACGTATCCACCCATAGAATGGCCAACAATTTGAAGGTTCGTAATGCTTAGTGCACAAATAACGCTGTACACAGCAGCAGCCATATCTTCCATCGTATGGATATAACCCGTGCATTCAGATTTGCCATGTCCTAATAAATCTATGCATATGATTCGATATTTATTTTTTAAAGTGCTCATTAAGGGGTCCCACATGCTTTTGTTCCCTAGAAATCCGTGAAGAAAAATAACGGAAGGTCCTTTACCTTGATCTGTATAATAAATGGAAGCTCCTTTGTGTATGATGTTCATTTGTTATTATCTTGAGCAGCAAATATCAAGTAAGCTATGAAATTCACCAAACAAACTTTTATAACTGCTTTTGCTTTGTTTTCTCTATTTTTTGGAGCGGGTAATCTTATTTTACCACCTTTTTTAGGTTTTAATGGAGGAAGTTCTTGGTTTATAGTTTTGCTAGGTTTTGCCGCATCGGCAGTGATAATTCCCATTCTTGCGATATATGGACACGCACGCCTACAGGGAACTATGATGGACTTTGCAAAGAAAGTGTCGCCTCTGTTTGCCTTAGCATATTGTCTTATAGTGTATGCAATTTCTGTTGCCTTACCAGGTCCCCGTACGGCATCTGTTGCCTATGAGATGGCAATAGCTCCCTATTTTGAAATTAGTAGCTGGTTATGGAGTTCACTTTATTTTTCTTTAGTACTAGTATTTACACTTAATAGATCTAAACTTATGGATGTGGTGGGGAAGTATCTCACTCCAGCTATATTACTTATATTACTACTCGTCATTGGGATAGGTATATTTGGAGACTACGAACCTTTACGAGTTTCTGCGTTTAATAATCCTATGGTAAGTGGTGTGTTAGAAGGTTATCAAACATTTGATGCCATAGGTGGTGTGGTCGTAGGGGGAGTTATAGTGATCTCCTTAGGTTTTACTACAGGAACGGTTCACGATAATAAAAAAATTCTTACGAATGCCGGATTAATCGCAGGACTTGGTTTACTCATAATTTATGGAGGCTTAATTTATTTGGGGGCTTTGCAGAGCGGAAATCTCGTTACTACAGATCGCACGGCACTTCTCACGCTACTTAGTCGAAGTACGTTGGGCGCTATAGGAAGTTTTATACTTTCAGTTTTAGTTAGTTTGGCTTGTTTTACGACGGCAGTTGGAATTGTCACTGGTACTGCAGATTTTGTAAAGGGAATTCTTAAAGGATCTCAACGTGCTTACATCATTACCGCAGTTTTGGGCGCCATTCTCGGAGTTGTAATGGGTCAGCTCAACGTGATGTCCATTATTGCAGTGGCCGTTCCTGCTCTCATGTTTATTTATCCAGTGACTATCGTGTTGATCTTACTTAATGCACTACCAGAAAAATTAGCAAGTGTGCTAGTTTTTAGAGCAGTTATAATAACAACGATTTTCTTTAGCGCTCCAGATTTTTGGGCATCCATAGGTTTTGAAGATCAAATGATGCACATTAAGCAAGCTTTACCACTTGGTACTTCAAGTTTAGGGTGGCTGCTACCATCAACAATAGTATTTGTGGTGGTAAATGTTTTTACGCTTTCGCGAAAGCGTAACTAACCCTATGCCTGTAACTTTTTTATAACGGAAAATGCACGCTCGACTAAATGATCCTCTACTAGAATTATAAACTCATTGGTGGTGGAAATAACTTCATGTAGCGATATACCTTCCCAAGCAAGACTTTTAAAAATTTGGTAATACAATCCAGCGACTGTTGCGTTACCTTGAGGTAATCTGATGCTTATCGCAGATAATAAATCTTTAAATTCTAGCACCTTTTCATCCTTAAAGTGTTCTTTAATAGTCTCTGTCTCTTTTGCAGAAATGATAAGTGTACTCTCGTGCATTCCCCTTGTAAAAGCATAAAACACTTCAGGGTTTTGAGCGACACTACTTAATACGTGGGCGTGATTTTTTATAAGAGTTCCAGAGTTAAGAAAGGTAAAGTCAACAAGATTTGAGCGAACAGTAATATCTCCCAAGTTAGAAAGCACCTCTTTGAGACGCATCGATTTTTTGGTCTCCGTAGGGGGCGCATATCTTCGTAAAGCCATGAGTATAGCACCATTTTTTACGGGCTTACTTAGCATTTGTTCAATACGACTATTTAAACTTTCTGCGTATGCAGCATAGTTTATTATTCTCTGTGAAAGCGCTTCCTCGATATAGGGTTGACTTCCAATAATTTCTGTGACACAGTCAGCTATTGTTTTCAATTGTTATATAATTAACATTATGTTCAAAAATAAACTATTAAATGATAATGAACCATTTTGGATTATGTGTATATAGATAAAAAAATCTAGCTTACCCAATTTAGATGGGTAAGCTAGATCAATATGATAGTGAGAATTTGGATGTGCTAAAATCTCATTAAATAGCTATGATTATACCCCTTAGCTATTCATAATATCCTCTATTTCTTCAACGGTGATAGGGATATCTCGCATAAGATTAAAAGGTTCTCCATTGTCTTGAATGACAACATCGTCTTCTAAGCGTATACCAAACCCTTCATCTGGTAAATAGATGCCGGGTTCTACCGTAAACACGTTGTTTGCTTGCATAGGTTCATGCAATAATCCATAATCATGGGTATCGAGTCCAATATGGTGAGAAGTGCCATGCATAAAATATTTTTTGTAAGCAGGCCAGTCTGGATTTTCATTTTGAACATCAGATTTATCTAATAAACCTAAACCTAATAACTCTGAAGTCATTAATTTTCCAACCTCCGCATGATAGGGTTCCCATAAATTTCCTGGAGTAAGCATTTTGGTCGCTTCGTCCTTAACGCGTAATACCGCATTGTAGACTGCTTTTTGACGATCAGAAAAACGACCAGATACGGGGATGGTGCGCGTCATATCAGAGCTGTAATTTGCATATTCTGCACCCGCATCAATCAAAATAAGCTCTCCCGCTTTACATTGCTGATTATTCTCTATATAGTGTAAAACGTTTGCGTTATTGCCTGACCCTATAATAGGTGTATAGGCAAATCCTTTAGAACGATTTCTAAGAAACTCATGCATAAACTCTGCTTCAAGCTCATATTCCCAAACGTCAGGTTTTGTAAAGTTGAGTATGCGCCTAAAACCTTTATTAGTGATATCACACGCTTTTTGCATTAATTCAATTTCAATAGGATCTTTTACAGACCTAAGTCGTTGTAATATCGGGTTACTTTTTGCGACACTATGTGCAGGGTATTTTGCTTTCCACCATTTAGTAAATCGATCCTCTCGCGTTTCTATTTCTACTGCGGCGCGGTAATGCTCGTTGGTGTTTACATACACCGTATCTGCATAAGTCATTAGTTCGGCAAAGACTTTTTCTAAGTCCTGAAGCCAAAATACCGTTTTAATTCCTGCTGTTCTAAAAGCAGCTTCTTTTGTTAATTTTTCTCCTTCCCAGACAGCGATATGATCATTTGTTTCTTTTAAAAAGAGAATTTCTCGATATTTTTCCTTTGGACAATCTGGAAAGAGCATTAAGATACTCTCTTCTTGATCTACACCGCTTAAATAAAAAATATCTCTATGTTGCTCAAAAGGCATAGTGCTATCTGCACTTACAGGATAGATATCGTTACTGTTAAAAACAGCAAGACTATTAGGCTTCATTTGGGCCATAAAATTCTTACGATTTTTGACAAAAAGTGAGCTGTCTATTGGTTGGTATTTCATAGTAAAATTAGGATTTCCGTAAAAGTACAAATTCAAGCACGCTTTCGCGAAAGCGGAATCAATAACACTGTTAAACTAATTCCAAAAGTTTTCTTAAAATAGGTCTGTTGCGTATTTTCATTCACTTAAAAATGATACTCTAATGAAATTACCATTATTTCTAGCTTCATCTACGCTATTCATAGGTCTATTAACTGTAAATGCACAGCAACCTGCCACCTCTACACAAATGCAAATAGAGGCTGTACAACAAAAAGAAGAGGCTATTCAAAACAGCCTCGTAAAAAATGTTCCCTTTGAAAATATAGGGCCTTCGATTATGAGCGGTCGTGTGGTCGATCTCGCTGTTAATCCTGATAAGCCCTCAGAATTTTATGTAGGGTATGCCAGCGGCGGATTGTGGTACACAGCAAACAATGGTACGACCTTTACACCAGTCATGGATAATGCACCTACACAAAATGTAGGAGAAGTTGCCGTAGATTGGAAAAGTGGAACTATCTGGGTAGGTACGGGAGAAAATAATTCTTCTCGCTCTAGTTATGCAGGGATAGGATTACTAAAATCTACAGATGGTGGTAAGAACTGGCAAAATATGGGACTTACAGATACCCATCACATAGGGAGAATTTTGATTAATCCTACAAATCCAGACGAGGTTGTGGTAGGTGCTTTAGGGCATTTGTACTCTACAAATGAAGAGCGTGGAATTTACAAAACAATAGACGGTGGTAAAACCTGGAAAAAAACACTGCACATAAATGATGAAACAGGAATTATAGATATAGATCAAGATCCAACTAACTTTAATCTTATGTATGCTTCTGCATGGCAAAGAGATCGTAAAGCTTGGAATTTTGAGGGAGCGGGTGCTGGATCAGGAATTTATAAAAGTACAGATGGTGGTGATACTTGGGCGAAGCTCACAAATTTTTTATCTGGTGAAGGCGTAGGTCGTATAGGGATTGCTGTTTATGACAAGAATACGGTCTATGCCGTACACGATAGTCAATTCCGAAGAAAGGGAGATGAAGAAAAAAGCGAGGATCAAAGATTAAGCAAAGACGATTTTAAAACAATGTCTACAGCAGATTTTCTTTCATTAGAGGACAAAGAATTAGACGGATTTTTAAAACGCAACGGTTTTCAGGAAAAATACAGAGCTGCAAATGTAAAATCAATGGTACGTCAAGGCGATGTGCAACCGGCAGATCTAGCTACCTACCTAGAAACAGCAAATACACAGCTTTTTGATACCCCAGTGGTAGGGGCTGAGGTATACCGCTCTAATGATGGAGGAAAAACTTGGAAAAAAACCCATGAGGATTATATTGACGATTTATACTTTAGTTATGGGTATTACTTTGGTGAGATTAATGTAAATCCTATGAATGCTCAGGATATTTATATCTATGGAGTACCTATTATAAAGTCTAAAGATGGAGGAAAAACATTCACGAGTATAAGTGCAGAAAATGTACATGCAGATCATCATGCCTTATGGATTAATCCTAAAGACGAAAAACACCTAATTAATGGTAATGACGGGGGTGTAAATATCTCTTATGATGATGGAGAAAATTGGATTAAGGCAAATGATCCCTCAGTAGGTCAGTTTTATGCTATTCAAGTCGACAATGAAACACCTTATAACGTCTATGGAGGATTACAGGATAACGGTGTGTGGGTAGCTCCTAATAATGCAGCGGAAGATAAAAGCTGGCTACAGCAGGGGCAATACCCGTGGGAGAGTATCATGGGTGGTGACGGTATGCAGGTGCAAGTGGATAGTAGAGATGCAAACATCGTATATACAGGTTTTCAATTTGGTAACTATTTTAGAATTAACCGCGAGACAGGAGAAAATAAAAGGCTGCTAATTAAACATGAACTGGGGGAAAGCCCGTATAGATTCAACTGGCAAACGCCTATTTTGCTAAGTTCTCACAATCAAGATATTTTATACCTAGGCGGTAATAAATTAATGCGCTCTATGAATCAAGGAGAGGACTGGGTGGCTATAAGTGATGATCTTACTAAGGGTGGGAAGACAGGTAATGTGGCTTATGGCACACTCACGGCTATAAGCGAGTCTCCATTTCAATTCGGATTAATATATACAGGAAGTGACGATGGGAAAATTTTTGTCACAAAAAATGGAGGAGGTGATTGGATGGATGTCAGTAATGGTCTTCCTCAAGATCTTTGGGTGAGTAGAGTAGTGGCCAGTGAACACAAGAAAAGCCGTGTTTATGCAACACTAAATGGGTATCGTTGGGATGATTTCAAAACCTATGTGTACGTCTCTGATAATTATGGAGGGACTTGGAAAAACATTTCAGGTAATATCCCGATGTCGCCAGTAAACGTGCTAGTTGAAGATCCTACAAAGGAAAATATTCTATATGTAGGTACAGATAATGGAGCCTACGTAAGTATGAATGGTGGAAAGGAGTATCACGCTTTCGCGAAAGATCTACCAGCCGTGGCCGTACACGATATGAAAATTCAGAAAAGAGAAAATGAACTTCTTCTAGGAACCCACGGAAGAAGCATTTATAAAGCTGATATTACGGCTATTCAAAACACAGATATTAAAAAAGATGCACAACTTTTCGATTTACCTGAAATAAAGAGCAGTTCAAGATGGGGAAGCACTTGGAGTAGTTGGTTGCCGCCTTATGAACCTAAGTTGAATATACCCTACTATACAAGCGAAGCAAAAAAATACGACTTAATTATCCAAACAGAAGACGGTATACTTTTGCAAAAATTAACCCTGAATCCAGCAAAAGGCATAAATGGCGTAGAGTATGATTTGACTATTACAGAAAAGGGTAAAAAAGCTTTAGAAAAAGCTGATAGTAGTTTAGATATATTAAAATCAAAAAACGGAAAGTATTATCTACCAGAGGGAACATATATAATTATGCTCGATGGAGGAAAAGAGTCTCCTAAGACAATATTAACTATAAAATAAGCTAAAAAGCTAGAGATAACCAGGTGTACTAATCCTACTAACTAAAATGCCAGAAGACCATTCTCATCACAAGCATTCTCACGCCCATCACCATCATACGGGCAATATTAAAGTTGCTTTTTTTCTCAATGTGGCCTTCACTATAATTGAGATCATTGGAGGGGTGCTGACTAATAGTGTGGCAATTCTTTCAGACGCCGTTCATGATCTAGGGGATAGCTTGTCATTAGGTCTTGCTTGGTACTTTCAAAATTTCTCAAAAAAAGAAGCCACTCAAAAATACAGTTACGGTTATAGGCGATTTTCCCTTTTGGGCGCAATTATCAACGCTATTGTGCTAGTGGTAGGCGGTGTTTTTATAATTATTGAGGCTGTACCACGATTAGTTAATCCAGTGACCCCAGATGCAAAAGGAATGATTATTCTAGGGATTTTAGGAGTGATATTTAATGGTGCAGCTGTCTTAAGATTAAAGAAAGGAACAAGCGTAAATGAACGAGTGGTTTCATTACACTTACTCGAGGACGTATTAGGTTGGGTCGCTGTATTAATAGGAGCTATTGTTATGTATTTCTTTGATGTGCCTATTTTAGATCCTATCCTTTCGCTAGGAATTGCGCTCTTTATTTTATTTAACGTGTACAAAAACCTTAAAGAAACTATTCAAATTGTCATGCAGGGGATCCCAAAAGGGGTAGCTTACGAAAGTATTGAAACAGGTATAACAGCATTTTCTGAAATAATCGCAGTACACGACTTACATATTTGGACTATGGATGGAGAATATACCATATTAACCGCGCATCTTGTGCTTACTACTAATAATTACTCAGCAAGTGAGATTGCTACCTTAAAAGGAAAAGTCCGTCATTTTTTAAAAGATCATCATATAGAACATGCCACATTAGAGTTTGAGTATGAGGATGAACATTGTGAGATGGAAAACCAATATGATCACTAATTGAGATGTGTGGTAATTACGCTTTCGCGAAAGCAAAATAGCATATTTTCTACATCTTACTTTTTCAAAAATTTTGAAAGTGTTCAACGTTTTGAAATAAAAATACTGCCATACATCTATGTTATTGAACAGTTTAAGGTAATTTCTTATAATCATTCTAAATAATGCTAATGAAATCTACCTAAGGTTGTCTATACAACGTTTGCACCGTATTTTTGTCTAGATTATTCCAAACCAAAATATCAATGAGCGGATTACTTAAATCATCAATAGGGCGTAAAGTAGCCATGGCACTTTCTGGTCTTTTTCTAGTTGTTTTTCTAACACAGCACTTTGTAATTAACAGTACAGCGGTTCTTGCACCAGATTTGTTTAATTCCTGGTCTCATTTTATGGGAACTAACGGTCTTGTACAATATGGATTACAACCTATTCTAATTTTAGGAGTGATATTTCATTTCATCATGGGGTTTGTTTTGGAAATTCAAAACCGAAAGGCGAGACCTGTAGGTTATGCTAATTACAAAGGAAGTGCAAATGCAACTTGGGCATCAAGAAATATGATTATCTCTGGAGCTGTAATTCTTGCATTTTTAGGATTACACTTTTATGACTTTTGGTTTCCAGAAATGATTCACAAATATGTTGAATCACATCCTGAGGATTCTACAAGATATTATGCAGAAACGGTTCATAAATTTGAGAACCCTGTACGTGTAGTTCTTTATGTAATCTCATTTATATTATTAGCCGTTCATTTATGGCATGGGTTTGCATCCACCTTTCAATCGGTTGGGTTTAATAACAAATACTCTGTAGCATTGTCAAAATTTGCAAAAATTTGGGCAATTGCTATACCCGTGGGATTCATCATTATTGCGGTGTATTTACATTTTAACCAAATCCCTCATTAAAAAATAAAGCTATGGCATTAGATTCTAAAATACCTCAAGGACCACTAGCTGATAAGTGGACAAAACATAAAAATGAGATTAATCTTGTAAACCCAGCAAATAAACGTCTTATAGATGTTATTGTAGTAGGTACAGGACTCGCTGGAGGCTCTGCTGCAGCAACGCTAGCTGAGCTGGGTTATAATGTAAAAGCATTTTGCTTTCAAGATTCACCAAGACGTGCACACTCTATTGCAGCGCAAGGAGGAATTAATGCAGCAAAAAATTATCAAGGTGATGGGGATTCAACCTATCGCTTATTTTACGATACTGTAAAAGGTGGCGATTACCGCTCCCGTGAGGCAAATGTATACCGTCTTGCTGAGGTGTCTGCAAATATTATTGATCAATGTGTGGCGCAAGGAGTACCTTTTGCACGTGATTATGGTGGATTGCTAGACAATCGTTCTTTTGGAGGAGTACTTGTAAGTCGCACATTTTATGCAAAAGGACAAACAGGACAACAGCTTCTTCTAGGAGCTTATTCTGCAATGAACCGTCAGATAGGTCGTGGTAAAATAACCATGTATAACCGCCACGAGATGCTAGATGTAGTGAAAGTGGGCGGCAAAGCTCGTGGAATTATTACTCGTAATTTAGTTACTGGTGAAATTGAACGTCATTCAGCACATGCTGTTGTATTAGGAACTGGAGGGTACGGTAATGTATTTTACCTCTCTACAAATGCAATGGGTTCTAATGTAACTGCTGCTTGGAAAGCACATAAGCGTGGGGCTTATTTTGCAAATCCTTGTTACACGCAAATTCACCCTACTTGTATACCAGTATCTGGAGATCATCAGTCTAAACTTACGTTGATGTCTGAGTCATTGAGAAACGACGGTCGTATCTGGGTGCCTGCTAAAAAGGAAGATGCCATCGCCATTCGTGAGGGTAAAAAGAAACCGACAGAACTTACAGAAGAAGAAAGAGATTATTATCTAGAGCGTCGCTACCCTGCCTTTGGAAATTTAGTACCTCGTGACGTAGCATCTAGAGCTGCTAAAGAACGTTGTGATGCCGGCTTTGGTGTTAACAAAACTGGAGAAGCAGTGTATCTTGATTTTGCATCAGCAATTCAACGTTATGGTACGGAGGAAGCTTATGTAAAAGGGCTTAATGCAGACGATAAAGAACTAGTCACAGAGTTAGGTGCTGCGGTAGTTAAGAATAAGTACGGTAACTTATTCCAGATGTATGAAAAAATTGTAGATCAAAATCCATACAAGACACCCATGATGATCTATCCAGCGGTTCACTATACAATGGGGGGTCTATGGGTAGATTACAACCTACAAACTACCGTTGAAGGTTTGTATGCTATTGGAGAGGCAAACTTCTCAGACCATGGAGCAAATAGACTAGGAGCCTCTGCATTGATGCAAGGTCTAGCAGATGGTTACTTCGTACTGCCTTATACCATTGGAGATTACTTATCTCACGATATTCGTACGGGGCCTATTCCAACGGATACTCCAGAATTTGAGGAGGCAGAGAAGAATGTTCGCAATCAAGTAGATGCCCTTGTTAATAATAATGGTACAAAAGCTGTAGATTATTTCCATAAGAAGTTAGGTAAAATCATGTGGAATAAATGCGGAATGTCTCGTAATGCGGCAGACCTTAAAAGTGCTATTGATGAAATAGCGGCACTACGTGAAGAATTTTATAAAGAGGTAAGAGTTCCAGGAGCACAGAATGAATTTAATGAAGAACTTGCAAAAGCACTTCGTGTGGCAGATTTCTTAGAACTAGGAGAACTTTTTGCAAAGGATGCTCTTACTAGGAATGAATCTGCAGGAGGTCACTTTAGAGAAGAATCTGTTGAAGAAGGCGGTGCTCAAAAAGGAGAGGCAAAACGTGATGACGAAAACTTCACCTTTGTTTCTGCTTGGGAATATGCTGGAGCCCCTAAAAATGCTATTCTCCACAAAGAAGAATTGGAGTTTGAGAATATTGAATTGAAACAAAGAAGTTATAAATAAGAAAGAGACTATGAAACTAACCTTAAAAATTTGGCGTCAAAAGAGCGCTAGCGCAAAAGGACAAATGGTAACATACCCAATTGATGGGATCGATGGTGATATGTCTTTCTTAGAAATGATGGATGTTCTCAATAATGAGCTTATCAATAAAGGTGACGAGCCTGTTGTTTTTGATCACGATTGTCGTGAAGGTATCTGTGGGTCTTGCTCCATGTTTATTAATGGTGAGGCACATGGCCCTGATCGTTTGATTACTACCTGTCAATTACATATGCGTAAGTTCAAGGATGGAGAGACCATAACCATAGAGCCATTTAGAGCTGCGGGATTCCCAGTTATAAAGGATCTTATGGTAGACCGATCTTCATTTGATCGTATACAACATGCAGGGGGTTTTATCTCTGTAAACACTTCAGGAAATACGGTAGATGCAAATGCAACTCCTATAGAAAAAGAAAATGCAGATGATGCATTTGCAGCAGCCACTTGCATAGGTTGTGGTGCTTGTGTAGCGAGTTGTAAAAACTCAAGCGCAATGTTATTTGTAGGTGCCAAAGTAAGTCAGTTTGCACTATTACCTCAAGGTGAGGTAGAAGCTACAAATCGCGTTTTAAATATGGTGAAGCAAATGGATGAAGAAGGGTTTGGAAACTGTACGAATACTGGTGCTTGTGAAGTGGAGTGTCCTAAAGGTATATCTTTGGAGAACATTGCTCGCATGAATCGTGAATATCTAGCAGCTTCCTTAAAAGGATAATCTGCTAACTTAAACGTTAAGTATATAAAAAACCCAAACGCTGAAAAGTGTTTGGGTTTTTTATGCTTTCGCAAAAATAGAGTACTGTAAATATAAAAGGCAGCTATACAGGTTGGGTAGAAAGCGCTTCGTATGAAGCACTAAGCCCAGCTATAGCTAATAATTAACTTCCATAAAAATCAACTTTAAAAGCCTAAAACAAAGTAGGTAGCTGCAACTGCAATAATTAAGATGATAAGCGTCACGACGATAAATGTCGCCCCAAATCTAGTTTTTTTATTGTCTTGTAGAAGATACTCCTCTGTTGGATCATTTTCGTCTTTGATAATATCTGACATAATTTAATTATATTTTGGTTGACTATAAATTTACGATCATAATTTTCTTAAAGATAAATTCTTAAGTAAGATTAACAATACGTTTTTATAATCTTTAACGCAGTGTTTTTTAATCAAATTTTTTTTAGCAGTTCTATATCATTACAAGTTAGGTAAACTAGTAATGTACCCTCTGAAATAATAAATGCAATTCATTATTTCGTAAGAAGCTTCAACGTCATTGAATGAATTGTTTTATTTAGGATAATTATTTCGCGAAAGCGTGTCCATACCATAAAATAAAAAAGACCCGAGGCTACGAGCAAATCGGGTTCTTTGTTAGCTTTTGGTCGGTATGTTAAGATTGTTTATGCTCTGTACTGTAAAGTTCTAGAAGGTTCATGATTTCCTCCACAAGATCTTTGGACTCGAGTAAGAGACCAAAATAAAGTGTAGTGTTTTTAGGACTGGACTCTTCTGATCGCGTGCGCTCTATTTGCTTTTCAATTTTACTAGTGATGTTGTCATAGAGTTCTTTCTTTTTGCTAATTAGAACATCGATTTTAGTATAATCACGCTCTTTAAAAGCCTCTGCTGTTTCTTCTAAAAAGATACTGAGTTTATTATTGATTTCTTGAAGATCTCTAATTTGATTAAATCTTAGGGGCTTGTGATTATTGTTTATGTGCTTGTAACTAGATTTTGCTATATATTCAAGAGATTGTGTGATGTCTTCTATATAGCCAAGAATTTGTATATAAAAATTAGAACCTCTTACGCTAGTCTCCTCCAGATTTTTAATAAAATAAAAGATGTTACTGCGTAAATCGTCTACTTCATCGTTAAGTTTTTCTACACCTTCACGGCTTTTCTTTAAGCTCTTCACTTTTCCTTTGGCGAGACCCTTTAAAACATTTGTGTAGATCTTATTGGTTCTCTCTACCGTCTTTACAATGTTATCTGCACTTTCTTCAATTATTCCTTGAATAGTCTGACTTTCTGCTTTATGCAAATCTTCTTCTTTTTTAGCTTCTAAATTTTCTTTTTTGTTTGAAAAATAGTGACGACCTAGCATAAAGATTGCAAAGAGAAACAAGGCTACAATGGCATAAATTCCGCCTAAATACATTAGGTATGCGAGAACCGCAGCAGCTGTAAAAGCTGATAGAGCAGTTAGAAACCAACCTCCAATAACATTGAGAACACCAGCCACTCTATATACGGCGCTTTCGCTTCCCCATGCACGATCTGCCAGAGACGTACCCATAGCTACCATAAAAGTTACATAGGTTGTAGAAAGTGGTAGTTTAAGACCAGTTGCCACCGAAATTAATACACTTGCTATAACGAGATTTACCGCTGCCCTTACCATATCAAAGGCTGGAGCTTCAGATTTAGCAACCATAGGTATCGGAGCTTTTTCAAAACTTTTGTTGATATTTCGTCTTGTCTTAGCAGGTATTAGTTTATTAATTCCAACATTTGCTATGATAACGCCTCTGACTAAGTTTTGAGATAACCAGTTTGGTTTAAAACGCTCTTTTACCTCATCTTGTCTTGAAAGGTCAACAGACGTCTTTACGACGCGACGTGCTTTTTCACTAAACCACAGAGTAAGCACCATTACTAAACCTGCTGCTAGTAATAATATAGGCTGTGTAGGCACTTTCTCTGCCAGACTTTCCATTCCAAACTGAGAGGGCAGAATTCCTGATCCTAACCATGATTCGAATGCATTGTAAGCCGCCATAGGAACACCTATAAAGTTTACTAAGTCATTACCAGCAAAGGCCATTGCAAGTGCAAAGGTCCCTAAAACTATGATAACCTTGTAAATGTTTATTCGAAGTAAAGCATGTGTAACATAGGCCAGAGTAGTCCATATAAGGAAATTTGCACCTAAAAACTGGTATAAATTATTTCCTGCCCATTCGCTGAAAGCTTTAGGCAAGATATCTGCGCCTTTGAGACCTTTAATAATAATGAAGTATGCAATGGAGGTTATCGCTATCCCACCAAACAATGCTGCTGCCCAAGAAGGTTTTTTATCAAATCTAAAAGTAAGTAAATAACGGGTTAGAAACTGCACTAGCGCACCCACTGTAAACGCAATAAAAACTGAAAGTAGTATCCCTACAATAATTTCAGTTGCCTTATCTGTATTTATATAATTCGCTATATCTAGAAGAGAGTCACTGTTTTTAGAAATTTTAATTATAGACATAGCAACTGCGGCTCCTAATAATTCAAAAACTATGGATACCGTTGTTGACGTAGGCATACCTAGACTATTGAAGATGTCTAGCAGTATAATATCTGTAACCATTACAGCCATAAAAATGATCATAATCTCATTAAAATAAAACTGAGAGGGGTCAAAAATACCTTTACGAGCAACTTCCATCATGCCACTAGAGGATAATGCACCAAATGCAATACCCAAACTGGCAACAATCATAATTGTTTTAAAAGAAATTGCTTTAGAACCAATGGCGGAGTTGAGAAAATTTACGGCATCATTACTTACTCCTACAACGAGATCGGCAATTGCTAGAATAGCGAGTGCTACGATCATAAAAATGTACATGTTTTCCATAAAGGTTATTCGAATCTATAATCTGTAAAAATCAGTAATTCCAATATTTCTATTGTTACCATAACGTTATTTAAATAGAGGTTATTGACAATAATTAGTTTTAAAAAGAATCACATGGGTACCACGGAGGCAGTGTAGCTCCTTGTTGGAAATTGATTATGTCCATGTGGCTTTATAATACTAAGGCATATAGTCAATAAAAATTCAGTTAAATAATTAAAAAATAGATATTTAAAAGCTCAATGTAAACTTTATGTAAACAAAATGTTATCTAAAAGTTTGATAATTGTAAAATTTGAGTTATGTTTGTAATGTATATTAATTAAAAATCCCCGAAGATGAAAAAGATATTTAGTATTGCAGCAGCCTTATTAGTGAACATGGTAGTAAGTGCACAAGAAGAAGTAAAAAACACGTATGTCCAAAATGGAGAGCTAATCGAAGCGACTTTAAGACATGATAATGGCACTATTAGTCAAACTGGATTTTTCAATAAGAGTGGTGATATAACTGGTAAGTGGATTAGTTACGATCGTGAAGGAAATAAAACTGCAGAAGCTCAGTATGATGAAGGAAAGAAAGTAGGTACTTGGTTTTTTTGGTCTAATGATAAATTGTCAGAAGTGAATTACACTAATTCCCGAATTGCTTCAGTTAACACTTGGAAAAATGAAGGCACTCAAGTAGTGAGTAACAACAGATAAAATTACGCTTTCGCGAAAGCGAATTGTATTAGAAAAAAAGGTCTCCCATTGGGAGACCTTTTTTATGGCTAATTCTACTAATAGTAAATTAAAACTTAAAGCTGTAGCTTAAGCTAAAATCTTGCCCAGGACTCCATTTTGAGTATAACTGATCTTGCGCATTATATGATTGAAAAACACTCTCGCGATCATCATTAAGTAGATTAGCTGCTTTGAGAGTGATTGTTTGATTTTGATCTTCTCCAAAAGATTTGGAGAGATTGAATTTCAAATCATTAAAAGGTAACCTATACACATCTGCAATCTCACCTGCGCCTACAATTTGCAACGTCTTACCTTGCACATTATAAGATAGGCTGGATTTCCATGTTGAATCTTCAGATTCAAAAGCAATGCCTGCATTAAGTAAAAATGGTGATTGTCCCTGTAGCACTCTCCCAGAGTCAAGATTTTCTCCATCTCTAAGTAAGTTTTCCCTTAGCAATCTTTCATCTTCATTATAGGTTTCATCAGAATCAATAATAGAGTAATTTAAATTAAGTGAAAAATTGTTAAATCCTATAAAGTCTAAGTTTTTGCGTAGCTCAATTTCTGCACCCAAAACATTTGCATCCCCTAGATTACGTGGTGTGACCTGTCCAGTTGCCTCGGCAAAAAATGTTAGTTCAATAGGGTCTTTGAAACTTTTATAAAAACCACTGATGGCTGCAAAATCACCTATGTTAAATTTCTTGTCACTAGCTCCATAAATTTCATATCTTAAATCTAAGTTATTTATATATGTAGGTTGTAAATTTATGTTACCTATAAAAAGCTCGTTCTCGATAGGATTAAATATTTGTGCAAGAGATGCTTCTTTAAATGAAGGGCGTGCTGTAGTTCTTGAGTATGATGCTCTAACCTTTTTATTACCATCCTCATTAAGATCAAAAATTAAATTTGCAGAAGGAAATAGATCTGCTTTATCTAATATTCTTTCATCCTGAAATACGTTTCCTTGTTGATCTTGTCCCGTATAGATTAAATCAAATTTTTCAAAGCGTACTCCCACAATTGCAGTAAGCCATGAGGTAGGTCTAAGTTCTTCAGACACGTAATATGCTCCCACATTTATATTTGAGTCGAATTGATCATTATCATTTGAATCTCTTCTTACAAAGAAGCCGCTGTCACTATCTGGATTGTATATGTTTTCTCCTAAAATAGCATTAGGATCTCCATTTAAAAGCGCACTATTAAAGTTTCTGAAAGGAGTTGCAAAACGTACTGTTTTAAAATCACGTTGCTTGTAAGTATGGGCTCCCCCAAATTTGAATTTTGCGTCTTTTTCAAATAGTTTATGTTTGCGAGTGACATCAACTTTACCAGCGAGGTTAATTTCATCAAGGTTTCTAAAAAAACGAGAAGCATCTCCAGATTCACTTGGACTTATTGTAAAGCTTCCATCTTCATCATTTACTAAAAAAGGAGTTGTTCTAAAATCCTTGTCATCTACATTTGAAAATGTAGGAGATAATTTCCACTCTGTTATCCAAGTGGCATCTTCATTAGTGTGTTTTCCACTTAAAAGTACATTTGTAAGAGCGCGTTCTGTATAAATTAAAATATCCTTTTTAATAGTATTACTATTGTCTATTCTGTTAGTTTGACTAAGTAGTGAAGCCCCAGATTCACCATTCTGAATGTGCAGTACATTAAGACGATATTTAGAATTGTTAGTTTTGTAAGATAATCCACCTAGTGCACTTATAAGAACATTGTTTTCTCCTCTTTCACCTTGTTGTGTTCTGTCTGTATTAAGTTCAAAAATGCTTGAATCAGTATCTTTTCTAAAACGTTGTCCATCTACGTAGTCATCATAGTAAGTAGTTTCATTACGGTAAGAGACGGAAGCAAGATATCCTAATTTATTATCACCTACATCATAAGAGTTTCCTGTAGTAAAAGATAAGTTGAAATCTGCACCACTATTTTCTCTTTGCGCAGCTAGTACAGGATTAAGTCTGCCTGCTAAAAAAGAAGCAGTATTAGGCGTGTTTGTAGGAAAATCAAAAACTTGATTTTCATTAAAAGGATTAGATCTCTGTCCATTGTCATAACCTAGAAAATCTGTTCCACTTGATTCATTGCTTATATAGCTATCATTAAAATGAAAGTTAGGATTATAGCCAAGACCTATTGAAACGCTAGTCTCATTACTATTAGGAATATCTTTAGTAACGATATCAACTACACCTCCAGTAAAATCTGCTGGTTGATCTGCAGCAGACGATTTTACGACTATAATGTTTTCCAAAATAGAAGAAGGGAAAATGTCAAGTTGTAGTGTGTTTCTGTCTGGATCAAGTCCAGGCACATCAACTCCATTAAGTATAGTTTTTGTGTAACGATCACCTAGACCTCTTACATATACATATTTTCCACCCTGAACAGATACTCCCGGTATGTTTTTTACTGCGGAAGCAACATTACTAGCGCCACTTTTTTTAATACTCTCTAATGACAATCCATCGAGCAATTGAACTGATTTTTTTTGAAGATTTAAAACTGATTGCTCTGTATTTTGACGCGTAGTAGATGTGATGATAACTTCGTCTAGTGATGCCCCGGATAGTGTTACATCAAGAGTTGTAGTATTGTTTTCTGTGACAATCACCTCAGAAATTTGCTGTGTATTATATCCAACAAAAGAAAATTCTATGACGTACGTTCCAGGAGCAATCTCTATCGAGTATTTTCCATCAAAGTCTGAAGTAGTACCCTTTGTTGTTCCTTGAACAATAACATTTGCAAATGGCAGTATGTCATTGAGCTGCCCATCATTAATAGTACCAGCGATAATTCCCGTTTGAGAATTTGCAGTTATTGCAGACAGTAAAAGTAAGAGTGAATATAAAACGGTTTTCATTATGTTATAATTCATAAGATTGCCCACCATTAAGGGCGGGCAATCAATATTATTGTATAGTTTGTATGCGTGCGGGATTTTAACGCCCCTTTTTATTATTTAGTCAATTACACCAGATGTAGTTGCTGCAGCAAATGTCCAAGCAAATACAGTAAGATCTGCACCTCCAGATGTTCCAGCTGTTGTCCAATCTGCAGCTTGATCTGTAAATGATGGTGAAATAATAGTTGATTCACCATCTCCAGTTTTTTCAACAAAAATTGAATTTGCAGGAGTAACTCCTTCTACGATCCAGTTTGTGAAAGAAATTAAACCATCAATATAGTTTTGAGCAACCCCATTGTTATCTAATTCGACATCTTTCCCGTCTTGGAATCCTGTTGCAAAAACATTGTTAGTTGCTCCTTGCGCCCCATCTCTGTAGTCTGCATATTCTCCATTTGGAGCAGTAGCGCTTCCTATAAGAGTGATGTCATTAAGCGTAAAAGCACCATTTAAAGACCCTTCTGGCCCATCAATTTCTAAAGCGTGGTCCGAGATATCTCCGGCAATTACAACTGCATTTGTTATAGTTCCTGCATATGCTTGGTCAATGTCAAGACCATCATCTCCTTGAGCCCATACTAAAAGATTTGATGCATTCACAGTACCTCCAAAAAATTCGATACCATCATCTACATTTCCTACAACCTCTACGTGATCGATAGTAGTTCCTGTTCCTACACCACCTAAAGTAAGTCCGTTAATTTCGTTACCCTCACCTATGAGTGTACCACCATGACGTATTGAAACATAAGTTATAGTTCCTGAGTCATCTGCTGCATCAGTACCTCCATAAAGACCGTTAGTGTCACTAGCAGGTATTCCTTCAATTTGAGACGCTTCTACATCACCATCCTCAGAGATAGGTGCGTTACCTAATACGATAAGTCCTCCCCATAAGCCACGAGTGTTCTCATCAAGAGTTCCTTCTGTTTGCCCTAGTTGTATGCCATCTGCACTAGAAGTCATGATAATTGGAGCAGCTGCTGTTCCATTTGCTTCTATTTTTGCATCACGTGCAATGATTAAAACAGACGCATTTGCTTCTTGACCTGCAAATGCTTTAATGATTGTTCCTGGCTCGATTGTAAGCGTGTTTCCCGCTGTTACAATTACACGGCCATCTAGTTGCCATATCGCGTCATTTGTTAATGTCATGTCTTCTGTGATATTTCCAGATAGAGTAGTGTCTACGTTATCTGTATCATCACCTCCTCCAGTTCCAGGAACTTCAGTTACTACGATAGGTTGATCATCATCACTTGAACATCCCGTTAAAATTCCACCTAATAAGACTAGACTAAAAATTAATTTTTTCATTTTGGTTTTCGATTTGATTGTCATTTAAAATCTTCGATGCAAAGATGCTGTCATTATTATTTTTTGAAGTTACCTCAAAGTTATAGTTGTATTAGCTTCTTGTAATTTTAGTGTAACCTCATTGTTAAGAGTTATGCTTAAAATCTCTGTATGGTAATTTTATTTCGCTTTCGCGAAAGCGTAAAACCCACTATCTTGCTCTTTCTAAAAAAGAGCATTATGATGCAATGGGAACGCTTACTTGTCATTAAAAAGACAAGGGGATACAAATAAAAGATTACGATCCGAACAAGATGAAACAAGACTGGGTTTTGAAGTAGATTATGATCGTATTATTTTTTCTTCGCACTTTAGAAGTTTACAAGACAAAACCCAAGTAATCCCCCTGTCTAAAACTGATTTTGTGCATACTAGATTGACACATAGCCTTGAGGTTGCTGTAGTAGGGAGATCTTTAGGGCGTCAAGTAGGAAAACAAATCTTAGAAAAATACCCCCACCTTTCTGAAGTGCATGGGTATAAAATGAATGATTTTGGAGCCATAGTCGCTGCTGCAGCCCTTGCTCACGACATTGGCAACCCACCTTTCGGTCATTCAGGAGAAAAATCTATCGGTGATTTTTTTAAGAATGGACCCGGCAAAATGTACCAAAAGGACCTTACAGCAAAGGAGTACCAAGACCTTTGTACCTTTGAAGGTAATGCCAATGGGTTTAAAATATTGACAGAAACTAGGCCAGGCGCAGAGGGTGGATTACGATTATCCTATGCTACATTAGGAGCTTTTATGAAGTACCCTAAAGAATCACTTCCGTATAAGCCTACCACTCATATAGCCGATAAGAAATATGGTTTTTTTCAAACCGATAAACATGCTTTTCAAGAGGTCGCAAGTGAACTGGGACTTCTTCAAACTCGATCTGGAAACGATGTGAGTTACGCACGACACCCTCTAACATTTCTTGTAGAGGCTGCAGATGATATCTGTTATACAATTATAGATTTTGAAGATGGAATCAATCTAGGTCTCATCTCAGAAGAATACGCTCTCGAATATTTAATCAAACTTGTGCCTCATATTAATAAGAAAAAGTATGCCGCACTTACAGATAAGGCAGCTAGGGTGGGATATCTTAGAGCGCTGGCAATAGGAAAATTAATAGACGAGGCAGTCACAATCTTTATGGATAATGAAGAATCTATATTGAGGGGCGCTTTCGCGAAAGCATTACTAGATAAATCAAGTTATGAAGCTCAGATAAATGACATTCTGAAAATAAGTGTTGAGAATATTTATCAGAGTCGAGAAGTAATTTCAAAAGAGATTGCGGGTTATGAGATTTTAAGTGTATTATTGGGAGCCCGATGTAAGTCACTTGTTGAAGAACCTACACATTATGACAGCCTTGTTTCTAAACTTTTTGGGTCTAATGTTCAAGAAGGAGCTACACGCTACGAGCAACTCTTGTTTATCTGTAATCAAATCTCTGTAATGACAGATAGCAAGTCTTTACGCATTTTTGATCAGCTGAGAGGTCATAATATTAAAGATTAAACAAAATTGTTAATTACCTTAGATTCATTTATCATTTAACCCGAATAGGTTATTTTCGTAGCTTTAATAAACTTAAATACAATATGATAAAGAATTACACAAAGTTTCTTATGTTTTCTCTCATGCTATTTTCTGGCATGGTGAGTGCTCAGAACTATATCGATTTAGTAAGAGATGATTTGAAAATAAAGCAGATCGATGCTGCAGATGTTCAAGATCTCAAAATCATTAATGAAATTTACTCAAGTAAAAATGATATTACAAGGGTATACTTGTCTCAGCAAATTAACGGTATTCCTATTAAAAACGCTCAAGTCACAGCTACATTTAAGTCTGGAAAATTGATATATCTATCTCATAATCTAGAAAAAAATATTTCTAGTAGATCAAACATTAGTACTCCTTCGATAGATGTTTTAGGTGCAGCATCAAGAGCTGTAGCTCAATTAAATCTTAGAAGTGCAAATTTCTCAATATTAGAAGCTCAATCTTCTCAAAATGTAATATTATCTAATGGAGGAGTATCGCAAGAGAATGTTCCAGTAAGATTAGTTTATGCCATTACCGAAGAAGGTGATTTAAAACTTGCATGGGATTTAAGTATCTACACTAAAGATTCAAACCATTGGTGGAGTGTTCGTATAGATGCTTTGACTGGTTCTATGATTAATAAAAATGACTGGGTAATTGCGTGTACCTTCGAAGGTCACAATCATGAGATTTTAAGAAAAGATCAAACGGAGAATACATTTGACGCTATCTTTGAGAATCAACTTACAGCTGCTATATCTGCACCATATGCTGGAGAATCTTATAATGTGTATGCAATGCCTCTAGAAAGTCCTAACCATGGTAACCGTGCCACAGTTACAGACCCTCAAACCGCTGAAGCTTCCCCTTTTGGGTGGCACGATACAGATGGTGTAGAAGGCGCAGAGTTTACAATCACAAGGGGTAACAATGTCTATGCGCAAGAAGATCTTTTAGGTAATAATAATCAAGGTGAATCACCAGATGGTGGATCGGAGCTAACATTTGATTTCCCTATCGACCTGAGCGCTGATGCAGAAGGCTCTAGGGATGCAGCTATTACAAACCTATTTTATTGGAATAACATTGTTCACGATGTTTTTTATAATTACGGATTTGATGAAGCATCAGGGAACTTTCAAGAAATTAATTACTCAGGTGAAGGCGCAGGGGGTGATTTTGTCATTGCTGACGGTTTTGATAATGTACGTAGAAGTGTTAATAATGCTAATTTTGGAACCCCACCTGAGGGAAACAACCCCAGAATGCAAATGTTTTTATGGAATACAACAGGTGAGGACGGAAATTTAGAAGTTATAGAGCCAGCTGGTCTTGCAAGAAATATTGAATTGAGTGTAAGTTCATTTGTTACATCTGATGACCCACCTAGACCTAATAATTCATTTTTTGCTTCATTGGAAAATCCTGACCTTAATGCTCAACTAGTGTTAGTAGAAGATGATGATGCATCTGCTGATTCAACAGATCCAAATGACGGTTGTGATACTTTTTTAAACCCAGAAGAATTAGATGGCAATATCGCACTAATACGAAGAGGAGCTTGTAACTTTACAGTCAAAGTGGCATCTGCACAGGCTGCTGGAGCAATTGGAGTTATTATAGCAAATAATGTTGCTGATGAGATTATTAATTTAGGTGGTACAGAAGATAATATGTCTGTCATTCCTGCCGGTATGATCAATCAAACTGACGGAGATGCTTTAATTGAGGCTCTTCAGAATGGAGAAACAATTATTGTTAATGCAACAAGACCGCGTTTTATAGATGGAAGTTTGGACAATGGAATAATTATTCACGAATATGGTCATGGAATCTCAACCAGACTAACTGGTGGTCCTAATAACACAAACTGTTTGGATTCAAGATCACAATTTGAACAAATGGGAGAAGGTTGGTCTGATTATTTTGGACTTATGTTGACAATGACTGCTAGTGATGTTGCTGAACAAGGTCGAGGTATTGGAACTTTTGCTACAAGTCAACCTACTGATGGGCCTGGAATACGTCCAGCTCAATATAGCACAGATACAACTATCAATGGATTGACGTATGGTGATACAAACGATGAAGCAGCAATTTCGCAGCCTCATGGTATAGGTACTGTATGGGCAACCATTCTTTGGGACATGACTTGGGATCTCATAGAACTTTATGGTTTTGACTCTGATATATATAATGGAACAGGAGGAAATAATACTGCCTTGCAACTCGTTATGGACGGTTTAAAAAATCAACCTTGCTTACCAGGATTTGTCGATGGACGTGATGCAATTCTTGCAGCAGTTGATATGAACGAAAGGTGGACTACAGATCAAGAACGTAGAGATGCTAAATGCTTGGTCTATACAGCATTTGCTGAAAGAGGAGTAGGTTTTGGTGCTTCTCAAGGAAGTCGCTTTAGTCGCACAGATCAGGTAGAGGATTTTACTTTCCCAGAAGGGAATGACAACTTCTGTAATGAATTATCTGTTGGTGGAATTAACGTGGCAAACTTCAGTGTTTATCCAAATCCATCAAACGGAACGATGAATCTGAGAATAAGTAAATCTGTAGGTGCGGGGACTGTAAAGATATTTGATATCAATGGGCGACTTGTGCACACTCAAGAATCTTTGTTAGAAGGAAATGTTAGAGTAGAAGCTTCAAATCTCTCAACTGGAGTTTATTTATTACAAGTTCAAAGTGATATGACTACAGAAACGATCAAGTTAATTATAGAGTAGTTCTAGTTTGATTTACAAATTAAAATCGGTGAGCGAAGGCTTGCCGATTTTTTTTTATGCTAACTTTTTAAGTAATTTTACGAGAGCTCCCACAGAGATTCCTGCCTCCTCTTGTTGCTCTTTTACAGTAGCATGTTCTATAAAGTTGTCAGGAATGCCAAGTATGGTAATGTTTAAGTTTATTATCGCTTTCGCGAAAGCGTAATCACATACCACACTACCCAAGCCCCCTATTTTTGAGCCATCTTCGATAGTTATTATGTGCGTATACCTCTCAAAAATGATATCTAACAAGTCTTTATCTAAAGGTTTTAGAAATCCCATATCATACACACCAATCTTATTTGAAATTTGGCTAGTTGCCTCTAATACATTTTTTAAAATACTGCCTAGACTTAAAATGGCAATATGTTTACCTTCTTGTATACAGGTACCTCTGCCTATCGCAATTTTTTGGAATGGTTTTTTCCAATCAGTATGAACCGCTCTTCCTCTGGGGTAGCGTATTGCTATAGGGGCATTAAGTCCACATTGTGCAGTATACATGATGTTCCGCAATGCGATATCATCACTTGGCGCATAAATTAATAAGTTAGGTATGCAATTGAGGTAAGCTAGGTCGTACACTCCGTGATGAGTGGCACCATCTTGACCTACTAATCCAGCTCTATCCAAACAAAAAATAACAGGTAAATTTTGCAAAGCAACATCATGAATCACTTGGTCATAAGCTCTTTGTAAAAAAGTGGAGTATATATTACAAAATACAACCATTCCTTCAATAGCTAATCCCGCTGCAAGGGTAACTGCATGTTGTTCGGCAATGCCTACATCAAACGCGCGGTCTGGAAATTCTTCAATCATATATTTGAGAGAACTACCTGTAGGCATTGCTGGCGTAATCCCGATAATTTTTTTGTTTTTTTTAGCGAGCTCGACTAGTGTATGGCCAAATACATCTTGATATTTAGGTGGTTGTGGTTTGTCACTGTCCTTGTCTCTTATGCCTGTAATTGCATTAAATTTACCTGGAGCGTGGTAAGTGACCTGTTCTTTTTCTGCTAGTGCTAAACCTTTTCCTTTTGTAGTAATCACGTGAAGAAATTTAGGCCCTTTTATGCCTTTAAGTTTTTCTAATGTAGCAATTAGCAGTGGTAAGTTGTGACCATCTACAGGTCCAAAATACTTAAAGTTGAGTGCTTCAAAAATATTTTCTTCTCTAGCAGTTCCTTTCTTAACATTAGTCAAATACTTTTTAAGAGCCCCTACACTTGGATCAATTCCTATCGCATTATCATTGAGAATTACAAGAAGGTTTGCATCTGTCACACCTGCATGATTTAATCCTTCAAAAGCCATACCGCTTGCTATGGAAGCATCACCTATGACGGCAATATGATGTCTATCATTTTGGCCTTTTAGTGTGGCAGCCATGGCCATACCTAGTGCCGCAGAAATGGATGTACTACTATGTCCAGTTCCAAAAGTATCATACTTACTTTCTCTACGATTTGGGAAACCGCTTATGCCGCATTTTTGTCTATTAGTGTGAAAGACATCTTTTCTTCCTGTTAATATTTTATGGCCATAAGCTTGATGCCCTACATCCCAAATAAGATTGTCATTTGGTGTATCAAAAATATAATGTAATGCGATGGTAAGCTCAATAACGCCTAAACTTGCACCTAAATGGCCTTCCTTTGTTGCTAAAATATTTATAATAAATTTACGGAGCTCTTTAGCAAGCAGAGGTAATTGTATTTCTGGAACCTTACGGAGGTCCAGAGGTGATTGTATTTTATCAAGAATACTTAGCTGCATTAAACAAAGGTACGTCTTGAATCTGTATTTTTATGCTCCAGAAAGCACTGTTATGATAGAGCCATACGATGATCGTTATTTCATGCAAAAAGCCTTACAAGAAGCTCAAGTAGCTTTTGATCACGGAGAGATTCCAGTTGGAGCTGTCGTCGTGATTGATAAAAAAATTGTTGCACGCGCACATAACCTCACAGAGCGACTTACAGATGTTACTGCTCACGCAGAAATGCAGGCTATTACAAGCGCCTCAAATTATATAGGAGGTAAATACTTACAACAATGTACATTGTACGTCACATTAGAACCGTGTCAAATGTGTGCAGGTGCTTTATACTGGAGTCAAATAGGTCGTATTGTATACGGTGCAAAAGATTTACAAAGAGGCTATAGCGTGATGGGTACCACCATACATCCTAAAACACAAGTTACAAGCGGTGTACTAGCACAAGAATGCGAACGTTTAATGAAGCTCTTTTTTGTAGATAAAAGGCGGCTTAATTGATGGCTTAATATTAAATATTTAGGGCTGCTTCTCACTAAGATACTTCCAATACCTTCTAGGGACATGTTGAAGGTGTAACTTCATGTTTTTACGCGAAGGAATGTTAGTACTCTTAAAATAATTTTTCCAAAGATCTTGGTATAACAGTTCGTCTTCTGTAAAGTAGAAATCTGCTGCGGTGCTCGTATTGATGTCTTTAGAAACTTCTAAAGAAATATAGTCTAACTTATCCATATCATAATACACCCCATAATTTCTTTTGAGATCATAGATAAGCCATTTTTGATCTGCATATCTATTTTTAAAGTGTAGTGCATTAAGAGGTAGTACATTAAAATCCGGTTCTATCGTAGCAAAATAGATATTATCTTTTGTTTTCCTAAAACGAACAAAAGCATCCATTCTATGCTTTTCTCGACCTATTTTTTTAACAATTTTGTTCAGATGCATTACATCGGGGTCTCCATAATCCCCTTCTACCTTTTGACCAAAAAACCCCTTTTTAATTACGTTGAGAAGTGTTTGCTCTACTCCCACTTCTTCGCTTAAAAAAGCTTTATAAATATCACGAGCTATAGATTTGCTTATATTTTTGCTAATGCTTTTCCATACACGGTCCGCTTTCGTCTCATCTGTGTGGACCTTATAGACTTCATCAAATAAATTAACGGAGCCCTGATTGTTTGTTATAAATTCTACTGTAGTGGCTTTTCGATCATAATAGTCAAAAACTCCAGTTAAGAATCCTTCAAATGTTCCATCGTAGCTATACTGTTCCGTCATTATGGAAAGTTATTTTCACTTAAAGTTAAGAAGTTCAAATTTAAAAGAACAGGCTAGGTTTAAAAATAATTTTGCAATCCAATTTCAGTATCTTGCTACTCTATTTTCAAACGGCTTCATTAAATTGATAGACATTGCAATTTTATAGTATCATACGCTCAAATAAATTAATAGTGCTGTGCGCTTCACTTTCTGCGCTTGGATTTTGGTTTTTTGGGTACGAATTAGAACGCAGTAATTTTCCACTGCTCATAGCATTGTATGCTATGCTATTTGCGTCATTTTATATAACCGTTACTAAGGGTACCTCTCAATTTTTACTGCTGGCAGTCATCGCAATCTTAGTAAGGCTCATTTTTTTACCAAGTATTCCAAATTTATCGCAAGACTTTTATCGCTTTATATGGGATGGGAGGATGCTAGCTAACGGCATAAATCCCTACCTTTCCACACCACAGAGCTACATAGACTCAGGGAACCTTACCATAATCGCCCAAGTAAGCGAACTTTATAATGGGATGGGATTTCTCAATGCCAGTCATTACACCAACTACCCGCCCATTAATCAAATACTGTTTTTAATGGCAGGTCTTATATCTGGTAAAAGTATTCTAGGTGCGACAATTATTTTACGCATCTCCATCATTTTTGCAGAAGTAGGGATTATCATCTTTGGTAAAAAGCTCTTAGATAAGATGGGATTGCCTAGCTATCATATCTTTTGGTATTCACTTAGTCCATTTGTGATCATTGAGATGACGGGTAACCTACACTTTGAATCGGTTATGCTCTTTTTTGTAGTTCTGTCCTTGTACTTGCTTGTGTGTAATAAATGGATTTGGAGTGCTGTATTTTTTGGCTTTTCTATAGCTACAAAGCTACTTCCACTATTGTTGCTTCCGTTATTTTTTCAATATTTTCTTACAAAAGGAAGTACTATAACCACCCATTTTAGGAGTTCATATCCTTTCAAAGTACGCTTTCGCGAAAGCGTAAAAAATCTACCCCGTCTCCTCTATTTTTATCTCATCGTTTTGGGCGTAGTGGCGCTTACTTTTATTCCATTTACGACTAGGGATTTTGTCACAAACTTTAGTGCCTCTATTGCATTATGGTTTAAGAAGTTTGAATTTAATGCGAGTGTATATTATATCATACGCTACATAGGCTTTCAAAAGGTGGGGTATAATGTTATTGGTACTGCGGGTCCGCTTTTATCTAAGCTGGTTGTACTAATTATTTTGCTAATAACTCTCATAAGAAATAACAGGAAAATGGGGGGTATGATTACAGGGATGCTACTGGCTTCTTTTTTCTATTTTTTACTCTCAACTACGGTGCATCCTTGGTATGTCGCAACACCCGTGATATTATGTGTATTTACTAAGTATCGTTTTCCTGTTGTATGGAGCTACACAGTCATGTTAAGCTACGCTGCATACAGTGTAGAGGGTTTTCGAGAAAATCTATGGCTTGTAAGCTTAGAGTACGCTATTGTCATAGGGTTTTTTATCTGGGAAGTTTTTTGTAAAGAAAAAACGACTACCCCAGATTTTCAATCGCTTACTTAGTCTGTTTTTGATATAAATATACGTTTCCTGCCTTACGTAACTTATATGTTTTTGAATCTGGTGTAGTTTTGTTTAGATCTATATGACCCACTTGTGTTCTGAGGTAATTAGAAAATTTTTCTTCTTTAGGGATTTTACAATTTGTACAAATTAAAAAAAACACATAAATGTTATTGGGCGATCGCTAAACAGATCGACAATTTGCCCAGCAGCTATATTAGCTATTTGCCACTCATCACCCCAAAGAGATTCGGGTAATGCTTGAGGTGGCGGTTTATCTAAAGCTAAAGGGTTATAGTTAAGATCGTCCTGGTATTTTTGAACTAGTAGCTGTTTTAAAACATCAGTATTTCTTGTAGCTTCGACTGCAATACCCAGTTTTTCAGCAGCAGCAGTTAGTAATCCCAGTGCTTGCGGACGAAATACTTTAAGGCGATCCGGTAAATTTCCCTTTGCTGCGTCTGATATTTGCTGTTCTAACCAGGAAGCATTAGCATCTTTTGAAGAACACCTTGCTGTATGAATTAATCCACTCTGATTAGTATCAGGAATACTATCGGTACAAATAGTTAATTCCCACTGTCTATCTTGTCCTGGTAATGATGGAAGATAATAAAAATCAGCTTGCCAAATGTTCATTACTTCCTAACTGTTATTTACTATTTCTTCAGCGATCGCTTTTAATCGCTGATAATTAATTTTACCTCTATTGTTACGCGGTAGGCGATCGAGCTTTATCCACTTTTTGGGCTGTTTGTAGTTAGTCAGTTGCGATCGAACCTGTTGCTTAACTTCTTCTAAATCGAAATTTGCTACGGGTACGTAAATAGCAGTAACCGCCTGTCCCCATTGGCGATCGCTAATGCCAATTACACAAACATCCATTACTAACCCTGTAGTAAAAATAGCTGCTTCCACCTCAGCAGGAAAAACATTTTCACCGCCTGTAATAATCTTATGGCTGTTTCTACCTACTAGATGTAGATAACCATCGCGATCGAAATAGCCGAGATCGTCAGTAATAAAAATCGTAGATGTAAAAAGCTGTGGATAGTAACCCAAGCAAAGAGAAGCACAGCTAATTGCGATCGAGCCTATATTATCTATCGGTTTAATAGTTACTCGTGCATGGGGTAAAACTCGACCACTACTATTATTACCTGCTAGAAAGTCTGAAGGTTTTAACGTAACTACTCCAGAAGCGGTTTCTGTCATACCGTAAGTAGGTGCTATGGAAATATGATGTTTCCTTGCAGTTTCTAAAAGCGATCGCGTTGCTGGTGCGCCACCGAGTAACACCGTCTTAAACCTAGATAACCAATCTGGGACAGATTCTATCAATAGCTGTAGCTGCGTGGGAACTAAAGAAATAAAATATTCTCGTGTATCAATATTAAATTCTGTTTGAACTGCTTTATAGGGACAAAGCACTAAATTTCCCCCTGTAAGAAAAGAACGCATAAACTGCATCAAACCGCTAACGTGATACAGAGGCAAAGTGCAGAATGAGTTAATGTTTTCACAGTCAAAATACTCTTGAAAGCCTCTTACAGACGCGCTCAAAGTTTCCCAGGTGTGCATCGCAAAACGAATTTTACCTGAAGTTCCCCCCGTGGGAATCATAATTAAAGGGCGATCGGACAAATTCGATCGAAGATCCTCACTCAAGGCATCTCTAGTATCTATTTCAATAGCAGGCTTACCCAATATCAGATCTGGTTTAACTAAACTTAATACCTGTTGCCATTCATTTTGTTGCCAAGCCCGATCGCAGAGAAACAAATCTACTTCAGCAATTACCCCAGCCATAAAAGCAGCTAAAAATTTAATCGGATTCTCTTCAACAATAAATACTTTTAGCTTTCGGTCAGATTTAGCGATCGCCAAAATTTTTTGCAACTCATAATTCGTCAACTGATACAGTTCTAAAGAAGCGTCCGAGGTAGTTTTTAACTTTTCTATCTCAAAGTACTGTAACGCTCCAGCATCAGTATACGATTTTAAATACTTTAATAGCTTTCTCATTTTATAGCTGTATTTTTTATTACTCAATTTAACAGAATTTCGATCCCAAATTGAGCTGATAGACCTAATAATCCATGACAAATAAATAACTATTATAAATACATATAATTACCGATCTTTTCGATAAGTTAGCTGGAAATATATGTAAAAAAACTAATGGCGAATTATTTAAATTAGCTGAGAATTGAGTTAATTTCAACTAATTTAATTTATTAAAAACGAACAATGTTTGAACGCGCTACTATATTTTCGGCTCTAGTTGTTTTGATTTTCTTTGGAATCTTAGGGACTAAATATTTGGAATTTATGGTGGCAAAAGATTCCACCACTCCAACCTCAGCAAATAGCACTTTAAAAACGAATGCCAACTAATAACTAACGCCTAAAAAGTAACTACACTACGAATTGATTCTCCCTTGTGCATCAAATCGAAAGCATCATTGATTTGCTCGATTGGCATGGTGTGGGTTATCAAATTATCGATGTTAATTTTTCCTTCCATATACCAATCAACGATTTTTGGTACATCAGTACGACCTCTAGCACCACCAAAAGCACTACCTTGCCAAACTCTACCCGTAACTAACTGAAAAGGACGAGTACTAATTTCTTCTCCTGCACCAGCTACACCAATAACGGTGCAAACTCCCCAGCCTTTATGACAACATTCTAAAGCCTGACGCATCACCTTAACATTACCAATACACTCAAAACTATAGTCTGCGCCACCGTCGGTTATTTCTACCAGATGTTCGACAATGTCGCCTTCAATTTCTTTGGGATTGACAAAATCAGTCATGCCGTAATCTTCAGCCATTTGGCGTTTGTCGGGGTTGATATCAACGCCGATAATTTTACTAGCACCTACCATTTTCGCGCCTTGGATGACGTTTAAACCTATACCACCCAAGCCGAACACCACCACATTCGAGCCTGGTTCGACTTTCGCAGTGTTAATTACTGCACCCAAGCCTGTTGTTACCCCACAGCCAATCAAACACACCTTATCCAAAGGTGCATCGTCTCGGATTTTAGCTACGGCAATTTCAGGCAAGACTGTATAGTTGGCAAAAGTAGACGTACCCATGTAGTGATAGAGTTTTTCACCGTTGAGGGAAAACCTACTAGTACCGTTAGGCATTACTCCCTTTCCCTGAGTCGAACGAATTGCCTGACAGAGATTGGTTTTCTGGCTCAAGCAGTAGGCACACTGACGACATTCTGGAGTATAGAGAGGAATTACCTTATCACCTGGCTTGAGGCTAGTTACGCCCTTTCCAACTTCGGCTACAATTCCCCCGCCTTCGTGTCCCAAAATAGTCGGAAACAAACCTTCAGGATCGGCACCAGAAAGGGTATAAGCATCTGTATGACAAACTCCTGTCGCCTTAATTTCTACTAAGACTTCCCCTGCTTGTGGTAGTTCTAACTGTACTGTTTCGATACTTAAGGGTTTACCCGAACCAAAAGCTACTGCTGCTTTGACATCCATGCTTATTTTCTGTTTGTATGACTAGAGCCAAAAGAATTTTATCTTAATTTGAGAGTAAGTGAACAGTACCCCGCCTTAAAAGGGCGGGGCTTGCGTTCACTTCATAAATATTGCAAGTCTTTACCAAAGTTTGCAGCGATGCTTAGTAAGCATCGCAATTAAATATGTACGTAATGTATTTTAGTTGGTTATGAAGATCGTTAGCGGTTATAGATTACGTCGTGTGATGGCGGAATTATCTGCAACTGTGCAAAATTAACTAAGTGGGTACAAGGAGTTATATGTCATTTTCACAGTCACAAAGCGATCGCCATAACGATCGATTAAAAATTGATTATTTGTTAGATGTTAAAGCAATTGAGAAAGATGATATACAGGATGTAATTAGCGGTTTGAGTAAGGCAAATAAATCGCTTCCTGCACGTTATTTTTATGATGCTAGGGGTTCACAACTGTTTGAAGATATTTGTGGACTACCAGAATATTATCCGACTCGCACCGAAGCCAGCATTCTCGATCGCTACGCTACAGAAATTGTCAGTCGAACTCAAGCAATAGAAATTATCGAATTAGGTAGCGGTAGCTCGACAAAAACCCGTTATTTATTAGATGCTTATCAAAAGAGCGATCGCCCTTTATATTATGCCCCTGTCGATGTTAGTGGCAGCATTTTAAAAGAAAGTGCGGATAAATTATTAGCAGATTATCCACGGCTAAAAATACAGGGAAAAGTCGCAACTTACACTCAAGCATTGCAACAGCTATCTAATGAATTTTTGGGTAAAAGAATCATTATCTTTTTGGGTAGCAGTATTGGTAATTTTAATCCTGTAGAATGCGATCGCTTTATCGGGCAAGTGACTTCAGCTTTAAACGGGGGTGATTATTTCTTACTCGGCATTGACTTACAAAAACCGATAGAGATTTTAGAAGCAGCCTATAACGATTCTCAGGGAATAACCGCAGCATTTAACCTCAATATGCTGCAACATTTGAATAATCGCTTTAACGGAAACTTTGATTTAGATTTGTTCGAGCATCGGGCTATCTATAACCAAACCGAACATCAAATTGAAATGTATTTAATTAGCCAGCAAAATCAATCTGTGACCCTGCAAGATTTGGATTTAACTATTGAATTACAAAAAGGAGAACCAATATTAACCGAAATTTCGCGTAAATTTAATTTAGAAAACATGAGCGAATATTTAAGCGATCGCCATCTTAACTCGATCCAAACCTACACCGATCCTCAACAGCGGTTTGGCTTATTACTCTGTCAATTTACGTCCAATAATTAAGATGTTACGTTTGATGCTTCGGCGATCGCCAAAAACTAATTATGGCAAGAATTTCTGGCGTTGCGTCGTTCAAATAGCTTTGGATGTAATGAAGTGTATATAGTGTAGTAATTAAGAACTAATTTCAAATATAAAAGTTATTTTTCACTTTGTTATAATTTTGTCAACATTTAGATATAAAAATTATTATGGAATACTTAGCACTGGCAGCACGTATCTGCCTTAGTTTGATTTTTTTTAAAGCAGGAATAGATCATCTTATTGGCTTTAGCGGATTTGTCGAGACGATCGGTTCTCAGGGATTACCTCTAGCACCCTTATTAGCAGTCGGAACGATCGTGTTTCAACTATTGGGAGCGATATCTTTACTAATAGGATACAAAACCAATATTGGCGCGATTCTGTTAATTATCTTTCTGATTCCCGCAACTTTGTTGTTTCACAATCCGATCGCCGATCCCAGTCAATGGAATGCCTTTCTCAAAAATATCGGTCTGATTGGCGGTTTATTGATGGTTATCTATGCTGGTTCGGGTGCTTTGAGTGTTGATGGAAAAAAAAAGATAGTCTAAATACGGCTAAATTCAATACTCGAATAGTTATAGTAGGTGCGGGGTTTGCAGGTTCACGGGCTGTCAGACGTTTGGCAGATGCCGAAGCTGAAGTATTGCTGATCGATCGCCACAACTACCATACCTTTATTCCCATGCTGTATCAGGTAGCGACGGGTTATATCGAACCAGAATTAATTGCTTATCCTCTGCGTAAGGCATTACGAAATATTCCTAACGCTAACTTTCTGATGGCTGAAGTGGAACAGCTCGATCTAGATAATAAGACTATAATTGCTGATGGACAAACTATTGCCTACGATTATTTAGTTCTTTCTACAGGTAGTCAAGCTAACTTTTTGGGGGTATCGGGCGCACCGCAATTTACTTTCCCCCTAAGAAGTTTGGCAAATGCAGTTACCTTACGCAACCATGTCCTTGACTGTTTTGAACGGGCGGTAAGAAATAAAGATAATAGTTCTCTGCAAGAGCAATTACTGACTTTTGTTATTGTCGGTGGTGGTCCTACTGGTGTCGAGATGGCTGGTGCTTTACAGGAATTAATTCGCGACTGTTTAGTCAGAGACTATCCTCAATTAGATTTACGTCGGGCTAAGGTAATCCTATTACAGTCGGGGTCTAGTTTACTCGGCAGCTATCCCAAACATCTACAGAAGTATACTGTCCGTACATTGCGCGATCGCGGAGTTAAGGTACATTTTGATAATCGAGTCAAAGAGGCTTCAGCTACAGAAGTCATTTTAGAAGATGAAACCAGAATTACCACTTCTACCATCATTTGGACGGCGGGAGTAGAAGCTAAATTTCCCGAACCAAAACCAGAAGTCCCTACAGCCAGTAAAAACAAGGTAGAAGTCTTGGATACTTTGCAGCTACCAAAACATCCTAACGTCTATGTTATAGGAGATACTGCATATGTCGAACAAAACGGCGAACCGTCGATCGGTATTGCCCCAGAAGCCTTACAGCAAGGTGGGATGGTTGCCGAAAATCTCCAGCGACAGCTTAAAGGAAAAACCCCCAAAGCTTTTAACTACTTTAACAAAGGTCGTGCAGCAATTATCGCCCGCAATGCAGGGGTAATCTTATTGTTGGGTAAAATTCCCCTCGGTGGTTTTTTGGGTTGGTTGATGTGGCTGGGCATTCATCTGTACTATCTACCAGGATTATCCAACCGTTTTAAAGTGTTGGGGGCTTGGTTAAAAGATTATCTGCTGCGCGATCGCTCGGTGCGTCAGGTTTATCGGTTTGTAAAGAGCGATCGTAACGAATAATTTAAATAAATATATTACAGGTGTGAAAATATTTAACTTATTACCCTAGAATTTACCAGAAGATTAGCTCTTGCTCTTATCTTTTGGTGCGATACAGGTTCTTACTACAGGACACGGTAAAACTATTGTCAGTACTTATAGCAATACGTCCTCCTATTAGGACACTTATTACCCATTACCTATTACCTATTACCTATTACCTATTACCTATTACCCACGAGCAGTTCACTAAAATTGTCCTAACCCATCAATGTAGTGCGATATTTAGTTGGTTGTCCTCTTTCTCATCAATCATTTTTTATTGCTGTATAATTTGGCTTTTAATTGTTCAAACCGTTCTTTTGCAGGTGAAAAATTTAACTCGATCGCTGTTTGATAAGATTTTAAAGCAGCTTCAGGTTCTTCTAACGCTTCTAAAGCAATACCTCGATTCATCCAGAGATAAGGATCTTGAGAATTCAACTCTTTAGCTGTATCTAATGCTAATAGTGCCTCATCATATCTTTGCAAAGAATTTAAAGCTAATCCTTGTCCCAACCATGCAGGATAAAAATCTGCCTTTAGCTGGTTTGCACGTTCAAAAGATAAGAATGCTTCTTGTCGATTGCCGAGAGCCTGAAGCAGTAAGTTACCTCGATTGTACCAAACTTGATAATCTTGATGACGAACTTCTTTAGCTCGATCCAAAAGTGAAAGTGCTTCTTCGTAATCTCGAACCGTAATATAGGCATTAGCTTTACCTAATAGTGCCTCGTAGAAGTTATTATCGATGCTTAGTGCGCGATCGTAGGAGGCAAAGGCATCTTGTGAACGATTTAACTGTAGTAAAACAAATCCTCGATCTGTCCACAATAAAGGATCGTTCTTTTCTTTGACGGTGACTTCATCATATACGGCGATCGCTTCTGCATAAAACTTATTTGCTTGTTGAGGAAGTTGTAAAGCGTGTAAGACTATACCTTTTTGTAGCCAAAAGTTTGGTTCATCGGGCTTAATTTTTTGAGCCTGTTCAAAAGATGCTAAAGCCTGTTCGGGTTGCTGCATACTCATATATGCTAAGCCTTTGCCACTCCACGCTTCGGCATTTTTAGGATCGATTTTAATTGCCTGTTGGTAAGTATCGATCGCCTGTTGCGGTTCACCTTGCCAAGATAGTATTTTACCTTTATTATTTAATGCTTTAATATTCTCAGGCTCGATAGCGATCGCCTTATTGTATGCCTCTAATGCACCTGAATAACGTCCTAAAATAAATAAAGCATCACCCCTACCTTTCCAACCAGCAGCCGAGTCTCGCTGTAGAGCGATCGCCTGTTGAAATTTACCCAAAGATGCCTGCGCCTGATTATCATCTAATAAACTATTACCTCGATTTAAATAATATCGAGTTCTCAACCAAGGATTAGCTGCTTCACTAGCAATTAATAAAGGTAAAATAATTAGAGGGAATATACCAAAGCTTTTTTAAATAGTTGCGTAACGCTAAATTTACCGTTTTTTGAAGATTGTTTAAATTATTTTCAGAGATACGAAAGCTATCTGCTGTTATTGTTGATTGCTGCTGAATATTTCTTTGTCCCAAATCTTTTAAAACTTCTTCTACAGACTGGTAACGCTTTTTAAAGTCAGTCCGCACCATCTTGTTTAAAATATCTACTAGCCACAAAGGTGCTAATCTAGATTCAGGCGAGATAACGCGATCGTCCTCATCGCGAATTACTTCCCCTGGCGGTTCTTTTGTTAACAATTGAATTGCAGTCATTCCTAAAGCATAAATATCACTATTTAATTTCGGTATTCCCTGGGTTTGTTCTGGTGGAGCATAACCGTCGCTAATAACGCGGGTTCCAGGCTTCTGTTCTTGGTTGGGATCTATTTCTTTAACCGCACCAAAATCAATAATAATAATTTTACGATCTTTTTTTCTTTGAATTAAATTAGAAGGTTTTATATCACGATGAACGATATTTTGGTTGTGTAATAATTGCAAAATAGATAAAATATCCCAAAGAAATATAACCATACTTTCTACACTCCAATTGTTCAGAAATTAAATCATCTAGAGAATAACCTTCAATATATTCTTCAACAATATAACGATCGCCTAATTCTTCAAAATAATCGATAAATTTTGGTATTTGATGAACTCCTTGAAGCTGTAAAAGTGTATCTGCTTCTCTTTTAAAAAATTTTTGCGCTATCTCCAGATCCACTCGATCCAAATTCAATTTCTTAATAGCGCATAAAGAATCGTCTATTTGCTTATCTTTTGCCAGGTAAGTAGTACCAAAACCACCGCTACCTAACTCTTGAATAATTCTGATATCGATTGTTCAGCATAGTTTTGAGCATAATTGGGTTTATTCAATCGAGCAAAGTAACAATTATTTACTAAACTTCGATTTGCCAAATTGTTAATTAATTGTATATGCTCGGCTATTTTGTAAGACAAAAATGGTATTTAAAATACAATTTGGTTTCAACGGTATTTAAATTAGTTTAAAACTAATCGAAGAATCGTATTCTTAAATACTTATGAAAAAAATGCTAGATGAACGACTATATAGGCTTTAGAACATGAGTGGTAGTAAGTTATTACAAAATTGGTTGACATTTGCTATGACACTAGGGCTGTGGTTAGTTAGTCATCAAACAGTATCAGCCAAAAGCGTCAACGATTTAGATTCGGCAAAAAGCACCATAATTCAGAAAAACAATCGACTCACAAACAAAGTTACTGCCTACAGTATTAAGCCAGACAATTCCTAACCCCATTCCCCCCAGAACCCCCGAACCGCCTCTTGAAGATCTCGAACCCCAGCCACAGCCACCAGTAGAATTAGAACCCGCACCCACTCCAACTCCTCCAGGGTTATTAGAAATTCCTGGTACGATTACCGTATTTGAATTTGAATTTATTGGCAATACCGCTTTTAGCGAGGAAGAGTTAAAAGAAGCCTTAAAAGAATTTACTGGTAAGTCAATTTCCTTTGCCGAACTATTGCAAGCAGAAGAAGTTATTCAAAATAAATATACCGCAGGATGTCAGGGAAACAGTACGCAACCATGCTATATAAGTTCAGGGGCGTTTATCCCTGCTAACCAAACTTTTACCCAAGATGATGCGGTAGTCACTATACAGGTAGTGGAAGGGGGAATTGAAAATATTGAAATTACGGGATTGAAAAAGCTCGATCCTGGTTATGTTCGCAGTCGCATTCAACAGGGAGTATCTCAGCCTTTAGAACGGGAAAAGTTACTCGAACAACTACAAATATTACAGCTAGATCCTTTGATTGCCAATATTTCCGCCGAACTTGCTGCGGGTACTCGCCCCGAACAAAGCATTTTAGAATTAAGCGTAACCGAAGCCGATCCCTTCTTTACAGAGTTCTTTACCGATAACGCCCGCGCCCCCAGCGTCGGTAGCTGGCGCAGGGGAATTAGATTTACCGAGCGCAATCTCTTGGGTTTTGGCGATCGCCTGAGAGGAGAATATGTTAACACTGAAGGTAGTAATGCCGTAGATCTCAGCTATTCTGTTCCCATAACTCCTAGCAATACAACGGTAGATATTAGAGGGGGGGTAACGTCTACCGAGGTAGTAGAAGAACCCTTCGATCGCGCCGACATTATTGGAGATTCTTTTAACTTCGAGTTTGGGGTACGTCAGCCCGTCTATCGCACTCCAACCACAGAAATAGCCGTGGGGCTAGGGGGTACTCGTCAGGAAAGCAATACCGAAGTAATGGGACAGAACTTCGATCTATCTCCTGGGGCGGATGAGAATGGAGAAACTAGAATATCTGCCCTCAGATTTTCTCAAGACTATACCAAACGCACCCTACAGGATGTCTTTGCCTTGCGATCGCAGTTTAACATCGGACTAGATGTTTTAGACTCCAGTATCAATGACGATCCCGAACCCGATAGTCGTTTCTTCGCCTGGCGGGGACAAGGGCAATATGTCAGGAGATTAGGACAAAATAACTTATTATTAGTGCGATCGGATTTGCAATTAGCTACTACAAATCTAGTTCCCCTAGAACAGTTTAGCGTCGGTGGGATACAGAGCGTTAGGGGTTATCGTCAGGATGCTTTGTTAAGCGACAATGGTTTCTTTACTTCAACGGAGGTGCGATTTGGGGTTTATCAAACTCCCTCTAGAGAGAGTTCGCTATCTGTCGTACCGTTTTTCGATTTTGGTGTCGGCTGGAATGATAATAGCGACAACAACCCCGAAGATAATACCCTGATAGGTTTGGGTTTGGGCTTGCAGTGGCAAACGGGAGATCGGTTTAATGCCCGTCTTGACTATGGTATTCCTCTAACAGATGTGGAGAATAACGACAATACCTTACAAGAAGAGGGAATCTATTTTTCTGTTAATTACAGTCCTTTTTAGTTTTTTGCCTCACCCCTAGCCCCCCAAGTGTGGAAGGAATAGGAAATATAGTCGTACAAACTTATGTTAGGACATAATAATCATCTGCTCGTAAGTAGTAAGTAGTAAGTAGGAAGTAGTAAGTAGTGAGTGAAAAGTAAGTGTCCTAACTTTGATACGTAATGCTATAAATAATTAAAAAAACAGTCTCAAGTGCCTGATGATTTATAACACTTAAGACTATTACAATTTAATATTAATGCCTATTTAATAGCAAAACTAATAGGGACAAATTATAGTCATTCTAATTAATTTCCTCATGATTAACTGGCTTTAAGTCAGAAGTCAGAGGTCACAAACAAAGGCACGCAACGCGGATGCGTTGCCAGTCGTCTTACGACACGGGGCGGAACGCCCCTGCCCCCGCATCACGGGGGCGAAAGCTTCGCTTTCGTTGCGCTACGCGCTGTGCTGGATGTACTTGTCCGCATGTAGTCAGAGGGGTTAAAGGCTTTTTTTTCTAATTTTATTTTTCATACAGTTTCTATAAAGATCTGACTATACTATGAATTTACACTACCTATCCTCTAATAGTTTATAACTATCTATTTGTTAGAGAATACTCATCCAATCGTATATTAAAGCGATCGCCACTAAAATTTAATAATTTTTGTTTCGTTTAGCTGTCAATCTAGAAGGACGAACCTGAGGAGGATTAGCCAAAATTACTATTGCTCCCGCACAGCCAGAATTAATCTCGGTATCATAAAGACAGTTGATTACGTTAACCTTAGAAATTTCTTCAATTAGCTGTTGCAATTTTGGTTTAATTGTATCGTCAATAAAGCTACGTATTTGAGCGACCAAGTTTGAAGACTGAGCTTCAACTAAAAGTTTTTCTAAAGGAGTAATTACGTCTTCTAAAGACAAAATAATTTTATTGCCCATCAGATGACATTCTACCTTACTAGGCTGATGACCAAATTGCTGACGATACAAAGCTCTAACCTGCTGAGAAATAATTCTTTCTAATTGTCCCGCTGTTGGATGAGTAATTGTCTGTGTATTAGCGTTCATAAAATATTCGTAACGGCATAATTTACATTTGGCTAAACTAAAAGTCAGGCTAAATTTAAGTCGATACTCGTCTTACTAGTCAACCTTCTCTTCCAACGGCGCAAACCCGCCATATCATGCTTGGCACGATCTTGCCCTGGCTGTAGCTTTCTAAGCTGTATTGACTGCGCAAGACACACTTTGCTACTTAATTCCATAGCATTAGATATTTTTAACTCTTCAGCTATAGTATTAGGTAAAATAAATCTGCCTAACTCCTTTGTACAAAGAACTTTAGCTTATTGTAAATAATTGTAACAGAAGCTAAAAAAATATTAAATAATTAAAAAGATCTTTAGGTAGGGAAAGCCGAAAATTTTGGTCGTAATTTTAGCCAACCTCTAATAAATTGCTCGAAGGAATCTGGCTACTAGTCATTTGGTTGACTTTATCGACAAAATAATCGAGATCGAACGGCTTGTAGATAATGCCGTCAGCTTTACTTCGATCGAGCTGTTCCTGCTGAAGACAGTCGAGAGCAGAAACTAATAGAATTGGCAATGACTTATAGCCTGACTGTTCTTTTATGTGGCGAGAAACTTGTAGCCCGTTTGTTTCGGGCATCATGATATCCATTAAAACCAGCCTTGGCTGTATTTTTTCCACCTCAGCCAAAGCATCGCGTCCGTCGTCTAGAGTTGCAACTTGGTATCCAGCAGACTCTAGTACTAACTTGAATAACAGTGAAAGATCCTGATTGTCCTCAACCACCAAAATTGACTCAGACATACATTTAAGTTTTTTAACAAACATAACAACTCAACTTAATATAAGCTAACTGATAACGTTCAAACGAACATCATTAGATAGATATATATCTTTAGAATCACCAAAATTTATCTGAAGAGTTGTATCAAAGAAAATAAAAGATTAAATCAATTGTTCAACAGTTTAATTAAATTTTAATAAATATTATACCTATTTTAGTTTAAAGCAGTTTTTTACACTTTAATAACTATTGTTTAGTTATATAAATATTTGTTTAATTTTCTTTGAGCTTAATTTGTCCAGGCAATTCTCGCACGATTAGAGTATAAATATCCGTCGGCATATCGATTCCAGCAGTTTCTAAAGCTTCTTTTACCTCTTGGGCTACTTTGGATGTAGTTGCTAAAAAACCAGCTCTGCGAGAGTCTACCCAGAAGCGAATCTCTAAATTGACCGTGCTTGTAGCTAGCTCACTTACTAATACATCAGGTGCGGGATTAGTTTCTACCTCTGCTGCATTATTTAATACCTGCATGATTACAGCGATCGCATCACTGATATCTTCAGCATAGTCAATCCCTACTAACACCGAACTACGACGACGAGGCGAAGCGGTATTGTTAATAATGCTGGCTTGAAAAACCTCTTGGTTGGGAATATATACCACTCTTCCATCGTAGGTTTTCATGGTTGTAGCTCGTAGCTGAATTTGAGTAATCGTGCCTTCATAATCTTCTATCACCACCTGATCGTTAATCCGAAAGAGAACGGGCAGCCAACAAAATGACCCCTGAAATATAGTTACTCAGCACATCTTTGAGACTAAAACCAATTGCTACACTAGTAAGCCCCAACGCTCCTAGTAATGCTCCAAAGTCTAGCCCCATCACTCCTAAAGCGATGACAATACCTATTACCCAAACACCGCCATAACTCAGCCTGCCAATTAATAGCTCGGTATTTGAATCTCCTTCGGTTTGTTTTGCCCAGGTATAAGCTAGGTAACGAACTCCTTTAGCAATACCCCAGGTAATTAGAACCACAATTAAGGCTCCTACCAAAGAAGGTAAATTACTGATAATATCTCGGATTAATTCTCTAGTAGTGCCGTACAAACGTTGAGTAACATCGATCGCTAATGGAGGCTTATTAAATGCTTCATTAATTTGCTCTGCCCATCTTTGGGCTAGCTGTTCGGTACTCAAGCCAAAATCTTCCGCATCCTGGTTGGTAACGGTCATGATAATCCGATTTTTGACTCTTATAGTAGCGATCTGGCGGGGATTATCGGGAGCAATCTCTACCTGGGGAGGATCTTCATTTTGGGCTAATAGGCTGGATATACGACGATTGATAATTGCTGCTCTAGCACTAGCATTTATTTCTGGTAAACTACCGATCTGAAAAATGGGGCGGTTTCTAACCACCACATCAGCAAAATATAGTCCATCGCTAGGAATTGCTGTGGGTGCGGGTTCGGTAGGAGTAATAATGTCGCCTTCATCTTGAGACATCGCCATCGGGACAATGCTCGAAAAAAAAACCACCGCAACTAGGAAAATAACAATTAAACGCGATCGCGCCACAAAACTATGTCGGCTATATTGCCTGGAAAACGAACAGAAATCTACCATCGAATATTAATACGTGCGATCGCTTTTAAAGGTAAATGAGAAATGGAAAATAAACCGTTCAAGTCTACAGCTTTAATTAGACGTATTTGCTCTATCTAAAGATGTATATGAAACTAAAATATTATATTATTTAAAATATGTCTTACCGTTATATAGTAGCGATTTAAAGCCAAAATATTAAATACTTACAACTAATTAATGTATAGCTTGTAATCTATTAAATTAAGTTAGAGCGATCGTTTTATAGTAGGTAGTTATAGCTATTTAGCTTTAGCTACAGTAAATATATTTTTTGATGTATTCATGTCTTTAAATTCAGTTTCCCACGAGATTTTAGCCCAGACTACTGATGCTAACTTAGAAGACGTTAATCTAACTAATTGCGATCGCGAACCGATCCATATTCCTAATCTAATTCAGCCCCACGGGGTTTTATTAGTAGTTTCGGCTGCTGAATACAAAATTTTGCAGGTCAGTCTCAACACCGAGCAAATGTTAGGAATAGATCCCCAACGGCTATTAGAACGACCTTTGAGTGAACTGATAGGAGATGCCCAAGCGGATAAAATTCGGCGTTGTCTGTCGGAAGATTATAATGAAATTAATCCTCTATCGGTCAATCTCGATCGCCAAGGAAAAAATTTGACTTTCGATGCAATTGTCCATCGTAATAAGGAAATAATTACCGTCGAACTAGAGCCAATTCAATCTTCACCAGAAATAAACTTTTTTAAATTTTATCAATCGTTCAAAAGCCCGATTAGCAAGATTCAAAGTACTAATACTCTAGACGAACTATGTAACACCTTAGTAAGTGAAGTGCAGCGTGTTACGGGCTTCGATCGCGTTATGGTCTATCGTTTTGATGCCCAAGGTGCGGGTCAGGTAGTTGCCGAAGCCTTACAAGAGGGTTTAGAACCATTTTTAGGATTGCGCTATCCCGACACAGATATTCCCAAGCAGGCAAAACATCTCTACACTCTCAACTATATTCGTCTAATTCCCGATGTGACTTACGAACCAGTAGGATTAATTCCGACATTAAATCCTCTATCAAACCAACCTCTAGATATGAGTATGTCGGTTCTGCGTAGCGTTTCGCCTTTGCATACCGAATATCTAAACAATATGGGAGTAGCAGCATCAATGTCGATATCTCTCATTAGAAACAAACAGCTTTGGGGATTGATTGCCTGCCACCACAATACACCCAAAACCGTCCCCTATCAGATTCGTACTATCTGCGAGTTTATCGGACAGATAGTTTCGTTTGAACTGGCTGGTAAAGAAGATAATGAGAATTTAGACTACAGGATGAAGCTCAAGTCTATTCAAACTAGATTTATTAAAACTATTTCTCAAGCAGAAGAATTAAAGGCAGGTTTAATCGAGAATCCTCAAGATTTATTAGATTTAGTTGGTGCTGGTGGCGTAGCACTATGTCTCGAATCGGAAATTACCCTAATAGGTGATACCCCAGACCGCGCAGCCGTTGAAAAGCTGCTTCCCTGGCTAGATACTCAGTTTGACGAAGAAGTGATATATGAAACGACTTCTCTCTCTTCAGTCTATCCACCAGCCCAAGAATACAAAGAAGTTGCTAGTGGCTTGTTAGCTTTATTAGTTTCTAGGGTACAAAAAACCTTCATTATTTGGTTTCGTCCAGAGGTAATTCAGACTATAGATTGGGGTGGCAATCCTTACAAACCTGTAGAAATAGAGGAGGGAATCAGAAAATTATCGCCTCGTAAGTCTTTTGACAAATGGCAAGAAACCGTTAAAGATAAATCTTTACCCTGGAACGCCTGTGAAGTGGAGGCAGCTTTAGAACTACGTAGTTCAATTATCGGTATCGTGCTGCGTAAAGCCGATGAACTCAGTCAAGTAAATAAAGAATTAACCCGCAGTAATGTCGAACTTGATGCTTTTGCCTACATCGCATCTCACGATCTTAAAGAACCACTACGAGGTATTTACAACTATTCTAGTTTTTTGATCGAAGACTATGGCGAGGTTCTCGATGAAGCAGGAGTAGATAAATTAAATACTCTAATGCGTTTGACTAATCGCATGGAAGATCTGATTAATTCCTTGTTACACTATTCTCGTTTGGGTAGAGCGCAACTACAGATGAATTCTGTAGATCTCAATCAGTTAATAGCAGGAGTTATCGACGTGCTGAGTATTAGCAAAAGGGATGAGCGGGTGCGGTTTGATATTCCTCGTCGTCTGCCTACCGTTAATTGCGATCGCACTCAAGTAAACGAATTATTTACTAATTTAATTAGTAACGGCATTAAATACAATCAAAAGCCCGAGAAAATTATCGAGATTGGTTATCTGTCTACAGACGAATACACCGTAGCTAATAAAACATTAAAATATACTGACCAGGTTTACTGTCAAAACAAATACATTTTTTATGTCCGTGATAACGGAATTGGTATACGCGAAAAACATATAGAATCTATCTTCCGCATTTTTAAACGACTACACGGTCAAAAAAAATACGGTGGTGGCACTGGTGCGGGTTTGACTATTGCTAAAAAAATTGTCGAACGCCACGGAGGAGAAATTTGGGTGGAATCTGAATATAAAAAGGGTAGTACCTTTTACTTTACCTTGCAGTGATATGAATGAGAAGTTAATTAAACAGCCATTATTAATTATTGAAGATAGCGACGAAGACTTTACCGCCTTGAAAAGGACTATCGACAAGACTAAGGTTAATCATCCCGTATATCGTTGTGAAGATGGGGAAGAAGCACTAGACTTTTTATATCATCAAGGAGAATATGAAGACGAAGCGATTTCGCCTCGTCCTTCACTGATCGTTTTAGATCTCAACCTACCTGGAACTGATGGTAGGGAAGTGTTGGCAACGGTGAAAGAAGAATCGAAATTTGCAGACAATTCCCATAATCATTTTTTCCACTTCTTCTAATCCTAAAGATATCGAAGCCTGTTATCGTAATGGAGTCAGTGGCTACATAGTCAAACCAATGAATTCTATACAATTGCAAGATATAGTCGAGACTTTTACCCAATATTGGTTTAAAGCAGTAGAGCTACCATTTACTTAGGGGTAAGTAACAAAGGGCTTGCCCGCATGTAGTAGGAAGTAGGAAGTAGGAAGTAGGAAGTAGCGCGAAGTTGCGTTGCGGGGGTCAGATGCGGACAAGTCCTTTCTCCCGTTGAGCAAACTTCGTAAGAAGGAAGTAGGAAGTAGGAAGTAGGAAGTAGGAAGTAGGAAGTAGCTCTTTGCCCCTTACCTCTTGGTAAGATGGTTAACTATTATTTAAAGTAAACCAAAAGGTTGCTCCTTGTCCTGGTCGTCCTTCAAACCAAATTTTGCCTTGATGGCGATCGATAATGCGCTTGACCGTCGCCAAACCAATACCCGTTCCTTCGTAATTACGACTGTTACTCAAGCGTTGAAATGGATGGAATAATTTGGTTGCCTCACTTGGGTCGAACCCAATTCCATTATCTTTTAGATAGTAAGTATTGGGCAAGTTCCGATCTACTCCAAATTCAATCATCGCACGAGCGGAATTCTGAGTATATTTCCAGGCGTTATTAATTAAATTTTCTAAAACTAAGGTAAATAGCTGGCGATCGACGGTGGCGATGACATCCGAGGCGATAACCGTCTTTACTTCCCGTGGCTGTTGTTGTTGAAGACGATCGCAAATTTCTGTTACTAATTCACTTAGGTTGACAGATTCAATTGATATCTGCGATCGCTGTACCTGAGATAGATCGAGTAAATTTTGGGTAATATGCTGCATCCGAACGCTAGATTGGTAAATCCGCTCCAAGCACATTTGGTCTTGTTCTGATAGAGGTGGCGATCGCCTTTTGGACAGCAGCAAATGACTCATTCCCTTAATAAAGCTAAGAGGATTTTTTAGATCGTGAGAAACTGCCGAGTTAAACGCCTCTAATTCCTGGTTGAGATATTCCAATTCTGCGGTGCGCTTTTTTAGCTGTTCGGCAATTGATTTACGTTCGATCGCATATCGAATTGTCTTGCGAAGAGAGTTTGGTTGAATTTCTCCTTTAGCTATATAGTCTCTGCGCTCCTTGACGTACTGCTTCGAGCGCTAAATCTTTTTCGCTCATAGCAGATATAACTACGATCGGCGTACTAGGTGTTTGTCGATCGATCGCAAAAAATGTTTCTAATCCCTGACTATCGGGAAGCTTCAAATCGAGTAAAACTGCATCAAACTCTCGCTCCTGTAATAGTGCGATCGCATGGTCTAAATATTGAGCTTCGACAATCTCAAACTCGAAATCGTCTATCGATCGCAACTGTTGTTTAATTAAATAAGCATCGCCAGAATTATCTTCTAACAATAACACGCAGATACACATATCTATTACAACTGATGTTAGCTTTAAACATTGCATCTAGACAGTAAAGTAGAAGCCAGAGGATGTACCTTACTCTGTAAGAGGCAGTTCGACTAAACCCAACCAGAAAGTTTCTATTTGGCGAATTGCTGCTAAAAAAGCTCTAAGATCTGACGGTTTGACTATATAGCAACTAGCCTGTAGTTGATAGCTAGTCAAAACATCTTGCTTAGCTTTAGAAGAAGTCAAAACTACTATGGGAATAGTTCTGAGTAAAGAATCAGCTTTAATTTCTTCTAAAATTTCCAAACCATGTTTTCCAGGTAAGTTTAAGTCCAGTATCACTATATCAGGGCGAGTAGCATAGCTATACTGGTTTTCCTGTCGTAAATACCCCATTACGTCCGATCCATCAGTTAGCTTGTTGATAATGTAGTTAGTTTTGCTTTTGGTAAAAGAATCCTCAATTAGATAGATATCACCTGGATTATCTTCACACAGCAAAAGTTCGACACTCATCTTAATACTTTATAAAATTAACAGATAATTCTTCACATACTAACAGAATTACGATTCTTCAGAATAAACCGAAAGATAGAACCCACGCCCAATTCCGATTCTACCCAAATATTTCCACCGTGACGTTCGACAATTTTTTTACAGATTGCCAAACCAACGCCCGTACCCGAATATTTGTCTTTAGGATGAAGACGTTGAAAAACTTCAAAAATTCGACGACTGTATTTAGGATTGATGCCAATACCGTTATCTTGTACCGAAAATAACCATCCCTGTTGCTCGCAAATAGCGTCGATTTCAATTAGCGGATCGGATTGGCTACGATAGGTAATGGCATTGTCGATTAGATTTTGAAATAGCTGTATGAGTTGGCTTTCATCTCCGACTATTTGAGGTAGCGATTCTACAACGATAGTAGCGTTATTTTCCTGAATTAATAGCTGTAAATTGGATAGAGCCTTTTGTAAAACTAAGTTGCAGTCAACAATTTGTAGAGGCTTAGTATTCTTACCGACACGAGAATACAGCAGCAGATCGTCAATTAATGTTTCCATTCGCTTGGCTCCATCCACGGCAAAACCAATAATAGTATCTGCTTCATCATCTAAACGATTTTGATAACGTTGAGCTAAAAGTTGAGTAAAGCTTGTTACCATTCGTAGAGGTTCTCTTAAATCGTGAGAAGCAACATAAGCAAACTGTTCTAATTCCTTATTTGATTTTAATAACTCAGTATTTGATGCAGTTAGCTGCTGTTCTGTCTGTTGGCGGTGGGTAATGTCTTGTGCTACGTAAAGCAGCTTGGGCGTGCTAGCAGCATCTTCAATCGGGATCTGTATTAGGTCGATCGTAGTCGTACCGTTAGGGTGGTTAGATGGTAGTTCGATGATTTGCCCTTCAGATATTGAGGTATCGCTGTTATGAAATTCGAGAGAATCTAATAAAGGTATTGTTAGCAAATCATCTCCAAAGCGATCGCCACTAACGCCAAACATTTTTTCGGTAGTTTTATTCCATAGCTGAATTTGTCTAGCCTCTGCCTGGAAATCTCGCACGAATACGGCTAGAGGGAGATTATCTAAAACAGTTTGCAGTAAATTACGAGTTGTAACCAGCTTTTGCTCTACGAGTTCGCGCTCTTGGGTTTCCATTGCCAAGTCGTGATTAATTTTTTCACAAGAGGCATTAGGTAGATCTAGAGCAGCAGGAAAAAATCGAATTGCTTCATAGGCAGTGACAATCGAAGTTAAAGCAGCGATCGCTTTAATTACGCCAGCAGTCCAATAGTTCGGATACCATAGAGACAAAATTGAGATTAGATGAACTGTGCCAAGGGTAAACAGAAACAGACCAAACAACAGCAGCATTTTAGGAAATCGTTTATCTTCTAGCTGACGAACGCAATAAAATAGACCGCTCGCCATAAAATAGCAGGATAAGGCGATCGACAAATTAGCAATAATGTTAAGTTCCATTAACGTAGAACTAAAATTACCATCTTCGTAAGGAATATATCCGACAGATAAAAGCAGATTATAGAAAGATAGACAGTATTGTTTTAGTAAAATCAAAAGCCACCGCCCAACTAGTACTGATACATTTATATTGTACTTTTGAAGCCAATGTATTCGAGCGACTAATTGATATATGGTTAAGCCGTATGTAGCTAATCTCGCCAATGTGGCAGGGGGCAACTAACTCATACTGTTATTTAAAGAAATGTTAATAAGTCTATTTATAATCGTATAAACTACTTAAAATTGTTCAAAATTTGATAGCTGATAGCTGATAGCTGATAGCTGATAGCTGATAGCTGATAGCTGATAGCTAATAGCTAATAGCTAATAGCTACTTTCACCGACAAATTCTCTCCTACGCGAACTCGCATTAATTGTGCCAGGTAAAGAAAAAAGTCGCTCCTTGACCTAACTGTGATTCGATACGGATTATATCGCCACGTTCTTCTAAGATTTTTTTGACAATAGACAAACCAATACCCGTACTTTCAAAAGTGTCTCTTGCCTGTAGTGTTTGAAAAATCTTAAAAATTCGCTCGTGGTGTTCGGGTTCGATACCAGGGCCATTATCGGCGACGGCAAATTCGTAAAAATCTGTGTGTTTTTGCGCCGAAATCTCAATTTTGCCGAAATCTTTATCGTTATATTTAATAGCGTTACTAATTAAATTGGCAAATACCTGACGTAATGAGATCGTATCGGTTTGAAGTGTCGGCAGCTCTGGAGCGATCGCTATTTGGATTTTTGCAGGAGGTGAGAGGGAGTCTATGGTTTCGAGTAACAAGTCTTTAACGCTGACGGTAGTAATCGAATGATGAATTCTGCCGACGCGAGAATATTCTAAAAGTCCTTGAATAAGTCCGTCCATGCGCTCGACGCGAGACTGCATTAACCTCAAATGATGCTGGTTTTCCTCGGGGATGATGCCTTCTAAATCTTCTCCCAACCAGGTAGCCAAATTAGCGATCGCCCTCAAGGGTGCTTTAAGATCGTGGGAAGTAACATAGGCAAAGCGATCTAACTCATAGTTGCGTTTTTTTAATAAAGATGCTGTCTTAAGTAACTGTTGATTAGCCCATTTTAATTCTTTAGCTTTTTGCTTTAGAGAATTTTCGGCTTCTATTTGGGGGGTCAGATCGCGCATGACGGTAGAGATGTATTCTATATCTCCCTCAGCGGTTTTGTGAGCGATAATTAGTTGAGAAACGGGTATTTCTTGACCCTCCTTAGTTAATAGAGCCGACTCTCCCAACCATGTTCCATCGGCGATCGCCGTAGGTATTCCCTCTCGCTGCACGATTTGTATTGCCCAGGCGGGATGATAATCAGCAATAGAAAGTTTGCTTACATCTTCTACTCCTACAACTTTTTTCATCTGAGGATTATTCCAGAGAATGTTTCCTCGTGTATCTGCTAGCCCAATATAATCTTCTGAAGCTTCTAATACATTAGCTAAACGCTCTAATTCTCCCTCCAGCTTTTTTCTATTGTCTAATTCATTTTCCAGGCTGGCGATTAATTCCGACTGCTGCAAAGCAATGGCTAGCTGCACCGCGAGCTTATCTAATAATTCAACTTCGTCTGTTTCCCAATGACGGAATTGACTACACTGATGGGCGATCAGTAAACCCCAAAGGCGATCGGATGAAGTTAGTAAGATAGGAACAACAACGTGAGCTTTTACCTGAAATTCTTCTAACAGATCGAGATGACACTTTGAAAGTCCTGTTGTATAAATATTATCTATAAAGAGTGTTTTTCCTTTTCGGTATTCATTCCCCCTTCCCTCTTGAAAACAAGTATCGATTATATTTATTCCCAAAGATTCTTTGAATTTAGATTTAACCGACTCAGCTACGATGTCACCGCTCATATCTGGCGCAAAACGGTAAATTACTACGCGATCGCACTGGAGTAATAGCCTAACTTCCCGAACGGCGGTATTAAGAACAGATGATAAATCAGACGATGAGCGGATTTTTAGGGCTATTTCGGCAATTAACTGCTGCTGTCGCTGATTCTTAGTCAATAACTTCTTCAAACGATGCTGCTGTAATACACTATTAATTGCACTTACCAAGCTATTAGGAGTCAACTTTCCCTTAATTAAATAATCTTTGACTCCATTTTTCATTGCCTCGACTGCTACCGCTTCGTTTCCCTCTCCAGTCAGCATGATAATGGGGGGAAGTTTAACTTTTAACGACTGTAGTTCGGCAATAAATTCTAGTCCATTGCTGTCTGGCAATAGATAATCTAATAAAATTAAGTCTGGCGACGTTTCGAGTTCTTCTAATCCTTCTTCGGCAGATTCGGCTTCGATAATTTCATAATCAAACTGAGCTTGTTTGCTTAAATAGCGACGGTAAACTTCTCGATCTTCTGCTGAATCATCAATTATTAAAATTTTGACTGGGTACTGACTAACAATCATCGATACTAAATAGCTTTGGAAAAATGGTAGTTAAATATATAGCAATACTTACATAAATTAAGACATTCGTTCCTCATTCCTCATTCCTCATTCCTTATTCCTCATTCCTTATTCCTCATTCCTCATTCCTTAACCAATGCCTTAACTATCTTGTAATTTTCCTCTTCGTTTTCGAACCTCATACCAGATCATTAAAGGAGCTGCGGTAACACCATGCATAACCACCGATAAAACCACTACAGTATAAACAATCCAGGAAATTTGTTCTGCTGGCTCTCCCTCTAAGCCTTTACCCAAAGCATAGGTAAGATAGTAAATTGAACCCAAGCCCCGAATACCAAACCAACCCATCAAGCTAGTGGTTTCTTTCGCCATATTACTCCCCAGCATAGATAGCCAGACTGCTAAAGGACGAATTACAAAAAATATTAATCCCCCAATTAGTAAAGATTGTCCAGAATACTTAAACATTAGCGGCAATAATAAAATTGTGCCTAAAATGAGATCGCCGTTACTTCTAAAAGCTTTTCTATTTGTTCGGTAAATTCTAGCTGCGCTATTCGCTTTTCCTGTTCGCCATAGTAACTACGTTGTACCACCAAACCTGCCACAAATACCGCCAAAAATCCGTAGCCATTAACCAGTTCGGTTAAAGAATAGGTGAGAAAAATAATGCTTAAAGCTACAAAGTCTTCCATTAAATCGTCAGCCTGACGGATCTTTTGTAAGACGCGATCGAATCTGACCACAGCTTTAGCAACTAAAATACCCATTACGACTCCCATCACAATCGCCCAAACCAAATCAATGGCTACCCAGTTTTTAAACCACTTGCTCCAGTCGGGATCTTTAAAAGCATAAATACCAAAGTAAACGAAAGGAAACGCTAAAGAATCATTCAAACCACCTTCAGAAGTCAAAGCAAAGCGCACCTCGTCCTTATCGCTGACGTGGGCTAGCTGCACCTCCGAAGCCAACACGGGATCCGTAGGTGCTAAAATTGCCCCTAATAACACCGCACCACCCAAACCCAAGCCCAAACCATAATAACCGATGGCTGCTATAGCCACGATAGATATCGGCATTAGCAAACCAATTAGTCTAATAGTAGACTGCCAAGATTCACGCCTTAAAGGACGATTGATTTTGAGTCCACAGCCAAATACCGATACAATTACCACCAATTCAGTCAACCTTTCTAAAAACTGAGCATCGGGTTTAACCTGAACTAGTCCCCAACCCTGAGTTCCCAGCAACACTCCAACTACCAGGTAGATTATAGAGTAAGAAAGAGGAAGACGTGCAATCCAGCCAGAACCCAGAGTAACCGTCAACAACAACAGCCCAATTACTAATAGACTGAGTATATAAGTATCCATTAACATTTTTTAATAAAAGCTTATTTAGGCTAGCTTAAATTTACAGTCGATTAATCCATTGCTAGTTGTATTTACAGCAAAAAAACATCTGCATTACTCCTATACAGATGTTTATCAGTCAACAGTCAACAGTCAACAGTCAACAGTCAACAGTCAATAGCAATCGCCGATTTTGCAGTTTTAATACTAACTTTTAGGAATCCAAACAGAAACCGAACCAGCCAAACAGCCAAACTCAGCCCAACCGTTATCATCAGTAGTTACAGGTTCAGAAATATGTTCGGTGATGTCAATATAGGTTTGATTTGCTTGACCTACTTCCATGCGCTTAGTGCCATCTGCGCCGTTACTCAAAACTACAGCGGTTCCTCCAGGATGATCTTCATCACCCAATCTCGTCCAGCCAATACAGTTAGCATGGTCGAAATAATCATACTGTTCGCCATAGGCATACTCTTGACGGACTTGCAAAAAGCGATCGATTAGCCATTTGTGAGAGTCCATGAAGATTTCATGCTCGTTGCCATCATTGCCCGTATCTTTATAGCTAGCTCCATAATAGTCAGCATAAAAAACACAGGGATAGCCATCGCGTCGAAGTAAAATCAAGGCGTAAGCCAGAGGTTTGAACCAGGCTTCGACTACCGATTCGAGTGATTGTAAAGGTTGAGAATCGTGGTTTTCTACTAACGTTACTGCTAAAGTAGGCTGATCTTTAACTAATGTACCGTCAAATATCTGACGCATATCGAAGTCATTACCTGTTTTGCTAGCTTCGGTAAAATTGTAGTGCAACGGCGCATCAAACAAGGCTACATTTCCGCCAGTAACGTCGATAAAATGATGCAAGGCTTCAATTTCGTTTGACCAATATTCTCCAACTGCAAATAGAGGCTTGCCAGCATAGCGTCTGACATGGTTCAACCATTCGGGGAAGAATCCTGCTTTGACGTGCTTGACCGCATCGAAACGAAAACCATCAACATCCGTAGTATCGACATACCATTCACCCCAATATTTCAATTCTCCTCTTACTTCTTCGTGTTCCATATCCAGATCGCAGCCCATGAGGTAGGCAAACGAACCTTTTTCTAAATCAACCTGGTCGTCAAACTGTTTGTCTTTGAAAAGATAAATGGCATCAGAATCTGGATCGTAGGTATTATAGTCAACTGCATCGAAATGCCACCAGTGCCACTCTAAGGTTGAATACTTGCCGTCGCGTCCAGGAAAGGTAAAGTGAGTATAGCTTTTAATTTTCTGCAACTCGCCAATCGCTTCATGACGATTATCGGGACTCATGGGAGTTGCTTCGGCTTCTTCTTCAAAATCTGCACCCATCATATGGTTTAACACTACGTCTGCATAGATGCGAATGCCAGCTTCTTTAGCAACTTTAATCGCATTAATATATTCATCTTTGGTGCCGTATTTAGTTCTAACCGTACCTTTTTGGTCGAATTCACCAAGGTCGAACATATCATACACTCCGTAACCTACCTCGCTAGCACCGCCAACTCCCTTATAAGCTGGAGGCAGCCATAGAGAGGTAATTCCTACATTAGCTAGATCGGTCGCATTTTGAGCTAACTCATTCCACAAAGTACCATCGGGTTCGTTGTACCAGTGGAAATACTGCATCATTACACCGTTAAACTCAGACATATTAAACTCCCTCCTGTGGAAGCAAAATATTATATAAATGTAAATTAGTTAAATTTTTCGAGCTTCGACAAAACGTAGCGAATATTTAGTATTGTTTAGTTAGTTGCCGATTCCAATTATTATCACACTGTTTACAAAACTTAGTATCGACCGTCGGATACATTTAAATTGGCTTTTTAATAGATGCTTTTTAGCCAATAGGTATAGTTAATTAGGAGCAACTAAATGTCTCATAGGAATAACTTCTACATCCAAATAGATCTCTTTATCGATTAACCGAGCTAGATCTGATTTTACCCGTTCGATTTCACTTTGAGAAATTGAATCGCTCGGTGCTGCTACTTCTATATACACCTTCAGATAACCCTCTTTCGGAACGACTCTAATCGAATTAACATTAGCATCGGCAAAGGTTTGTGTCTTATAAAGAATAAAATTCTCAATTTCGTGACGGACATTCTTTTTAATAATTAATTCTCGCATCGAGATAGTTAGGGGAATACCCAACAAAATCATTACTGCGGTAGACAAAACTAAACCTTTCTTGGCTCGTTCGATATTGCCATAAGATTGAAACAAAAATACTAAGCTGCCGAAAAAAACAATGCAGATTAAGTTAGTTAAAAATAGCAGCAATGCCCCGAAAGCAATACTTTGTTCTCCCTGCGCCAAACCAATACCAACCACGCTAAGGGGCGGTACTAAAGCTACGGCGATCGCAACTCCAGGTAAAGCACTAGAGATACTGCGACGAGTATTGGCAAAAGCCCCCGCAGCCCCCGCAGCCATTGCAATACCAAAATCGATTAGAGTCGGCTTAACCCGCGACATAATCTCAGTATCCACAGTTTCTAAACCAATAATGGATGTAACGATCCAAGAAACCACTATCGTTAAGAGAATTCCCTTTAATACGGTGAAACTAGAACGACGCAATAGCCTACGATTGCCCATTGCCGTAGAATAAGCCATACCTACTATAGGATCCCATCAAAGGTGCGACAATCATCGCGCCAATAATTACCGCAGCACTATTAGACAGTAAGCCCAAAGTAGCAATAATCGTTGATAAACCCAGCATAAAGTGAAAGCTGAAGCTAGGTACAGATAAACGCCAGATGCTTCGATTCAGACTAGCAATCGGAGTCGGTTTTTCGGTTAACCAATGCCAGTCGCCATTATCCTGTTCCCAAAGCTTTTTTAGCTTAAACTTGTGACTGATTTGAGAGATTAATTTTTTTACGCGGACAGAATACCGAGGGTTATAGGTAAGTAAAACTGCCATAACGATTATTATTTACAAAGCGATTTAATAAAGTTTCTGAAAAGTTAAATTATGTAACGATTAAAGCTTCGTAATAATATATACCAAGTTTGAATTAAATTCAATCACCCATTAGATGTATCCGTATAAGGTTAGAAGCGAGGCGATCGCTCTTTACTCAAAATCATCAAATTTATTTATTCCTCATTCCTCGTACATGCGGCACAGCGCGTAGCGCAACGAAAGCGAAGCTTTCGCCCCCGTGATGCGGGGGCAGGGGCGGGAACGCCCCGTGTCGTAAGACGACTGGCAACGCATCCGCGTTGCGTGCCTTTGTTCGTTCCTCATTCCTCGTTCCTCATTAAGCTTCGCTCGAATCTAAGTTTTCTCGCAGAATATCTAGAACGATCTGAGGATCTGTAGCCTGCTGCATAATTCGCGCCTCTAAATCTTCGCGATCGCGTATTGTTGGCAAATCTTCTCGTAATTCTTCGACCAGTTCGATCAGCTTGGCAATCTTTTGTTCGGTTAGCAGATTAATCTGTAAAGTAAGGTGCGATCGCTGTTCGGCTAGTCGCTCCTCGCGAGTTTGCTGCACCAATACCCCAGTCGCAATTAGCAGTGCAGCAACATCTACTCCCATTTGCTGTGCATCAAAAGGTGGTAAGCCAAAGGGTAGTAACTGTGGTGCAACATGAGTACAAACAATCCAGCTAATGAAGAACAATAGCTGCAAATATAAAAATTTTGATTTGCCAAAAAAAGCACCTACCTTTTTGATAATGCGATCGTGTAGCGGTAACTTTTGTTCTTGTTTGACCTGAAAACCAACAATTTTCTCTATATTCTTGACTACCTGTTCTGATAAAGGGTACTTCTCACCATTTATATACATAGTTTTTGTTGAGGGCGAAATTATTGGAGATGACCCATCGAAAGAAACCATACGTTTAATATTATGTATATGTAACGATCGCGGTTAGCGCAGTATATTTGTAGCACTACACTCTATCGTATCTATAACAGGCTTATCACAAATAAGCTTTTAATATCTGTACTTTAAATTACTTAACGTTAAACAACTTCTATCTGAAGAAAGAAAAAAAGCGATCGTATTCGATCTCTAATACGCTGAATTTAAAGAGTTTAGTTCTACAACACTATTGAAATCAAGCTTTTATCCGAACCATATTCATTGATATACGAACCAATAAACAGCTAGTATATTTAAACTTTTTTGCGTTCGTAAGCTGCAAGTTTCTTCTCGCACTGAAATGGTGGTCAAACTGTCTAAATCTGACCGTGGTTAAGCGATATGAAGTGTCGGGCTTCAAGAAGCATTAAAAAGATATCGCGACACGCTAGGAAATTCTTAATAGATAAAGAATGCCCATCGCATTGCTTTTGCTCGATCGATGTCTCAACTGTACGATACTTTTTTATGTATTTCCAATAATAAAGGAGTCTAGTTCGTATTCATCCCATTGACGTTTATGCCACTGAGCTACATAAGGCTTGACGGTAAACTTAGCTCGATCGCCACTTCCAACATCAATTCTTAAGAAAGAATAGGGTCGTTTACGGTTTTTGCCTTTGCCCTTGCGTCCTACATACAGGTGAGATTGACCGATAGGTTCGGAATCGAAATCAGCATCCTGATATAAAACTTTACCTTCCCTGCGTTGACGGCGCAAACTATGACCGCTACCACCGCAGACAATCCAGTCGATATGTGAATCTGCATATCCCGTATCTTTGGTATGGAGATGTTCTAAACAGTGAGCGTGACCAGATAATACTAAATCTACAATCGAACGTCCGTTGGGTAACTCGATCTCTTTAGCTGCATCGTCGAATACTTGTCTTAAGCGATCGCGAATTGCTAGAGTTTGCCCCTGATTCCATTTGGTCGTCTCGGTAACGTAAGGAGGATGATGGAAAAAAACTACTCTACCTCTTACCGTATCGTCTTGCCAGGATGCGATCAAACTATCCTTGAACCACTCTAACTGTTCCCAGTCGGTCGTTTCCTGTTCTCGGTTTAACTGTTTTTCGATATCTCGCTGAGTTTCGGAAATATGCTCTAGCTTGGCGTAATAATCGTCTATCTGTTCGGCATCTTCAGGATTATTGGCATCGAGTTTGTCTATAGCTGCCTGTATTTTTTGTTCGCGATCTTCTAATTTACTCTGACGCTCTAATAGTTTGGCTCTTTTGTCTTCCCCTGCTTCATTATCGGGTATAACTACGGGTTGATTGAAAGTATTAGAATCTAAAGCAAAAAAATCGATTCCGCCATAGCGAAAGGTGTAGTAGCGATTGGGTAAACGGGTAAACTCCCCTGGCTGATAGCGCAAACAGCGATCGCCTGTATGTTCGGCATTGTAGTGAGCATCTAAATGTTTTTTTAAAGCCGAACCTTTGACCTCGATTAAATAATCTAGAAAAGCTTTAGCATAAGCCTCTCCCTGATTTGAACCATGCCAACCAACATCAAGATCGATTCTACCTCTTAATAAGCGACGCGGTAGCCATGTAGCTTGAGATAATATGCCATAAATTAAGGGCAAATCGTAGTAGTCGTGATTACCTGGAACTGGGAAAAAAGGTCGTTTAAAAGTAAGCTTGTCGTATTCTAACCTGCTAGGATTTTCTCCCCCTACTAAAAATTCTCGGTAGGGATTGATAAAGTTTTGGTGATAATATTCGCTAGAGCCTACTTGATATACAATATCTCCTGTATGAATAACAAAACGAGATTGCTGATGCTCTAACATCATTTCGGCGATTTTACGCTGAGGGTGGTGCTTGAGGTGAGAACCACAACCGCTATCGCCGATTACCAGAAAGGAAAAATCTGGATTATCGGTATCTGACTCGTCAATTACTAATTTAGTTTGAGCGATCGCTCGTTCGGCTAGCAATTCTTCTTGCCAACGCACTCGGCGTTTCATCTGTTCTATTTTTACCGATATGTCGGGATCTGAGACAAATTTCATCTAATCCAATTTTTATAGGTTTTAAATATTCGATCGCTCTATAGTTTTAGACAAGTCTATAGTATCCTTGACGGGAATTAGAGCAAAAAATTTATAATAGGTATTTATTTATCAATTGCAAATAAAGACTAGTTTAAAATTAAGATCTAAATTGATTGAGGCAATCGCAGCAATTATTATAGTGCATCTTTTTTAAAGTATTTTTTGATTCTTACCTTTTTAGATCGATATAAGTTTTCTGCTGGCGTGAAGAGATCGAACTAAGTCTTTTTCTTCCAATATCTTTTTAACTCGTCTTTAATTAAATATTTACTTGCTCGATAGATGAATAAGATCGAATACGCAGCGCGATCGAGCGAATAATTTCCCTTTAAAATTCAGACGATCGCTACAGATTGTTAACAATAAGATAGCGACTATTTTACGTCACTATCTTTGACTTAACTATTAATTATTCGATACTTCAGGTTCAAAGCCCATAGGTGCGATCGCATTACGGGTAAAGTTAACTCGTTCTTCAAAATCAAGCTGTTTTATCATTTCGACAAACTCGTTAGTCTGTTCGGGCAAGCTATAATCTTCAGGAACATTAATGATGCTGCCAGATTCCATTCCTTTACCTAGCAATAGCCAAAATTCCAGCGCGCCAGCAAAGACTTAATGCGCCATATTCTCTGCTAATAGGCGTATCTTTTCCTTCGGCAATATCTCTTTGAGCCTGCAACTGTTCTTCTGGAGATAGAGATTCAACGCGATCGTATAAAGCATTACCTACAACCTCTACATCATCGGCAGGATTAGCATTTGCTAAATTTTCTTTAAGATCTAAATAACCGTACCACAGTAAGGCTAACTTGGTATCGGTGTCAAATTCGGCAAATTTATCGAGTGGTTGCCGAACACTATCTAAAGTCATGTAAGTCATAGAATACCTCTGTATAAAACAATTTTCAAGCAACTAAAATTAGAATCGATAGAACTATTTTTTTTAGTTTGTTATATAGTTTAAAAAGAATTATTGTCACAACTAAATGCGCTAAAGATAGATATTTTTGATAATATAAAAATATAACCCTTGAAAATTACCTTGACTATTCTCGATAAATTTGGTAGTTTAACTCGCAATTTACAGCATTCTTGCTTTGTCGATAAACGAGGTGATTTTATTAAAGCTCGGAATAAATAATAAATATTTTATAATGTTTATAGGTTAATTTATCACTTTATTAGCTTATTTATTACGTATTTTTTTATTTATATAAAGCACATTGAAAAATAGCGATGGAATCTTAATCGGGCTGGAAGATTTCTATCAAAGATGACATATTAAACGATCTCTAACTTTTGAAAGAGAACCGTAGAGAAAATAAATTGCTTAAATAAAAAAAAACGATAGGGGTAAAAGAATTTATGGCTACGGGAATGATGATTGAGGGAGAATGGAAACAAGAAGGTTACGAAAAAGACGAAAAAGGTCGTTTTCAGCGTAACCCCACTACATTTCGCGATCGCATTACCGCCGATGGTTCTAGTGGTTTTCCTGCTGAAGTCGATCGCTATCATCTTTACGTATCTTATGCCTGTCCTTGGGCGCACCGTACCCTAATCGTGAGGGAGTTAAAGGGTTTGAGTGATGCTATTAGTATTTCGGCAGTCGATCCCTATATGGGAGACAACGGCTGGAAGTTTTCCGATTTTCCAGGGACAATACCCGACACCGTGAACCATACTGACTATTTAAGAGAGGTATACGCACTAGCCGATTCTAACTATACGGGAAGAGTTACCGTACCGATTTTGTGGGACAAACAAACTGCAACCATAGTGAACAATGAATCTCGCGAAATTATTCGGATGTTCGACACAGAGTTTGGCGACATAGCTAAGAACAAGATCGATTTATATCCTCAACAGTTGCAGGCAAAAATCGATAAGGCGATCGATGATATTTACGATCCGATTAATAATGGGGTTTATAAAGCAGGATTTGCTAAGTCTCAGTCTGCTTATGAAGAGGCAGTAGAAGAATTGTTTACGGCTTTAGATTACTGGGAAGATATACTTGCAAAACAAAAGTATCTTTGTGGAGATAGTTTGACCGAAGCAGACATTTGTATGTTTACTACTCTCTATCGCTTTGATGCCGTCTATTACGTCCACTTTAAATGTAATGTACGTCATATCTGGGATTATCCTAATCTCTGGAACTATTTAACCCGAATTTATCAACATCCTGAAGTTAAAGCTACCTGTAATTTAGAGCATATCAAGCTGCACTATTATCAAAGCCATCCGCACATTAATCCTAGCGGTATTGTTCCCACTGGTCCTGCGATCTCGTTTGAATAATTTTTAACGAGGTCTAGGTTTTGTCCAGCGTAAAAGTTTCGAGATTAATTCGCCAACGAATTTAACGATTTTTTGGATGATTCCTCTTCTCTCTTCGATAGTTGTCAACATAATCTATATTCTTTTACTCGTTCTATTTTAAATAGCGATCGCACCTATGGCGATCGCTGTGTCATTAAAAACACTTAAACATTTGCCTCGGTAGTTTGAGCAGCACCAAGAGCAACTACATTTTTAATAAAAACTAACTTTTCGGAAAATTCCAGCTCCATAACCGATTCTAATAGCTGCTGGGCATCGGGAGATAGTCTATAGTCATCGGGTACTTGTACGACGTTACCCTGTTCCATTTCTGCTGCTAGAGAGTACCAAAAAAAGAGTTTTTGGTTAGAAGAATATTCATTATAGGTAGGGAACTCAGCTCGCTCTTTACCGATAAGTAGGTCGCGCTGGAGTTGTAGCTGGTCTTCGTCAGACATTTGCTTAACCTGTTCGACCAACTCTTTCGACTTTGATAAATTCTCTTCTGGGCGTTCGGCTTCTGGGGTAATATTGTCTTTAACAAAGTCTCGATAAACATACCATAAAACCGCTAGCTGTTCGTCCATACCTAAAGAATGGAAATGATATGTTTTTTGTTCGACAGTGGTTTGGGTCATAAAATATCTTTGGTTGATAGAAAGTTATTAGTAATTAGTTGTTAGTTGTTAGTTATTAGTTGTTAGTTTGGAGACTAAAGACTACCTAGTCCTCGAATGAGGAAAAACTAAAGACTAAAGACTAAAAGATGATTTGAGAAATAGTTAGAGCGATCGCTATTTAGCCTTAAAGTTTGGCTTCTTGTCTGGCGAATAAGGCGATCGCTGCTTCGATAAATGCGGGAATATCGTCGGGGTTGCGACTGGTAAGCAAGTTACCGTCTACTACCGTTTGTTCGTCTACCCAGGTTGCGCCAGCGTTTTCGAGGTCGGTTTTCAATGAAGGCCATGATGTGACCTTGCGACCTTTTACGGCTTCGGCTTCGATTAGCGTCCAGGGGCCATGACAGATAGCTGCAACGGGTTTATCGACGTTAAAAAAGGCTCTGATCAATTGAACTGCTCTACTATTGGTTCTTAACTCATCGGGATTAGCTACGCCTCCAGGAAGCAATAGAGCATCATAATGGTCGGGATTCACTTTATCCAAAGGTATATCAACCTGAAAATAATCCGCCTTGTCATAATGATTCCAACCCTGTACCTGTTCTCCCGCAGGGGAAATTAAAAAAACATTAGCTCCCGCATCGATAAATGCTTGACGGGGTTTGGTCATCTCAACCTGTTCAAAACCATTTGTTACCAAAATGGCAATATTTTTATCCTGTAATTTTTTTGACATGATTTAATATTTATTTTAAAGTTTATACAATTTGATATTGCTTCCTAAACGAGACTGGGGGACTTGGGGACTTGGGGACTTAGGGAAACTTTGAGTATAGTTATCTCCCTATCTCCCTGCTTCCCTAGTACAGACAAGGCATGCCTTGTCTCTTCCTACTCCCTATTTCCCCTGCTTTAGTTAGCCGAAAAATCACCAGCGTCGTCAAACATTTGACCTACTTTTTCTAAAATTTTGTTGTCAGGATTAGAGCGATCTATAGCAGGCTGTTTTTCGGCAGGAATTTCTGTTGGATCGAGTAATTCTTGCTGTTTCTGTGGATTGACAAATTCATCGACGCTTTTAAGCGACTCGGCTTTATTGTCTGAATAAAGTAGACCTTCTAGGCGATTATCATCTGTAGGATAGGTAGTGTCGCTATTGTTAGCTGCTGCCAGATAACCCGCAAATGGTAGGCTAGATTGCCCTTTTTCTAAAAGCGGATCGTTAGCAGGAGATCTATATTGAGTCATGCCATCTCCACTTACTTTATGAGGGTTGTTTTGTCCCCCCATTTGAACGGGAGAATTATTAGGACGCGCTCCCAATTTATCACCACTGTTACAGGCTGTAGTTACAAATAAAACTATTGCTAGCAAGAATGCTGTAGCAACTTTATTAAGCTGAATGCTTTTAATCTTCATAAATTCTATTTAAAATTAATTTTTGAGTCGATAATTAGCTGAAATCTTTAATCGATCGACATTTACAACATATCTATCTACCTAGAAAATCGCTTCTAACTAAAGTTGCATTATTAATTTAGACAATAAGTTTGCAAATTTTAATTATTATTCGCACTAATTTCTATTTTGACCTTGTTAAAACTATCGGGCGATCGCACAACCTCTTACTTTAGATAGTTGTAGAAAAATCTAAGTTTAATGATGTTCGAGCGCACTGTTATATAATTTCAAAGCCAATCGAATCAGAACCCAAGAATAGCCATTTTAACTAAACGATAATCTACGATTAATTAGCGATCGCTATTTTTATATCAAAAGAAAGATGTTTTAAATTATGGTATACCTGATATTTAGATTCAAACATATATAGGTATTACTAACTATGAATACAAATTGGAAAAAAATTATTGGTGTTGGTTTAAGCGTTTTTGTTCTTTCTCTTGGTTCGGTTGGTTTAACAGGCTGTGAAGCTGAAGAAGAAGTAGAAATAGAAGAAACAGAAGAATTAGAAGTAGAAGAAGATTAAGAACAATGGCAATAAGGCGATCGTTTTATTGCCGATAAAAGTGTTGGTGGAAAAGCTGATAGCATTCACAGGCTATATCTTCTAAGGCTTCACGATCTAAAATCGTAATTCTGCCACGAGAATAGCGAATTAATCCCGACCGCTGAAACGCACCTGCGGTTAAGGTTACTCCAGGGCGACGAACTCCTAACATCTGACCGATAAACTCTTGAGTTAAAGGTAGTTCATCCGATTGAAGGAGGTCTTGAACCATGAGCAGCCAGCGAGCCATACGCTCTTCTATACTATGATAACGATTACAAATACTTAATTGAGCCACTTCATTAAGCCTGTCTTCAACATAGCCCAGCAATAGCTTTTGTAATTCTCCTCCTTTATCGAACTCTTGCTTCAATATTAAAGCTGAAATTTTAACAGTACTACCTGGTACTTGTACGATGGCGCGATGCTGGGTATAACCACTACCTAAAACGGCTGGTAGACCAATCATTCCCGTACAGCCGACCAGACTAACTTCGCTGGTAAAACCGTCACTCAAAGTAGAGACTAAAGAAATTAAAGCGGTATCGGGGAAATAAACGGTATCGATTTTTTCAGCAGCTTCGTAGCAAATTTCTCCCATGGACAAAGAAGCAAAAGACAAGTAAGGTTCTAAACGCCGATATTCAATTTCTGGCAGCTTTGCCAGAAGACGGTTAATTGAGGACATAGATCGAGACATGAATAACCCCCGCTATATTGTGCTGCTAAAAAACAACAGCAAAGGCAAAACTAAGTTTTAAATTTTGTGTTATTAAATCTTTGTAAGAATGGTTCGGGCGATCGATTAGTAAAAATTCGCTCTTCATATCGATCGAGCTTCTTGCTATACAAGATCTAATTAACTTTTATTTTTCATGCTTGCTGGAAGTGTTTCTGTTCGCTACCTGACATAGGGCATAATCTAATATTTAAGGTTATTGTATAGTTAAACCTAAATTATCGTCTGGCTTCGATCGTATATAGCAAACAACCTCCGCTCGTTGTGAAATGCCGATTGGAGGTTGAAATCAAGTCCCGTGACAATAGCAGGTTTATTTAGTTATCACTTCGTTAGTAAAGCTACCGTGTAAACCATAGGGTAGGTGATGCTTGAGATGCAGTCTTGCCAATGGACCTGAATCGAGATTTTTAGCATCGAGAATGACGACATCACTGCGATCGCTTTCGGCATCGTATACTATAGTTAGCACCCAGCCATCATCTTCTTGAGAGGCGTTGGGACGAGGGACAAAAACTGGTTCGCCGACAAATCCTTTGGGTGCAGCACTCCAAATCTGCTGTTCGCCAGATTCGGGATCTATTTTTAAGATCGCCTGTAAGGGTGCGTTGCCTTCTGGTTCGTGAACCGCACCGATATAGATCCAGCGATGCTGTCGGGTAACGTAATTAGGATGGATGTAGGGAAAATCTACGGTACGCGAGTCAATTAAACGGCGTTCGGTAGTTTTAGTTTTAAGGTTGAGAGTATAACGCCACAGTTGACCTGGAGGAACTGTGTCAAAGCGTATATTGTTGTAGTCTAGTTCGTGATCTAAAGCTGGAAAGTCTTGATAGGAAACAGAATCGACAATTATTTCATCTCCCCGTTCAAAAGCGTTGGCATGATGAAAGATAAAGCCCGAATCAATTTCTAGCTGCTGCATGGGTTGAGAAGAATCTCTAGGAATTATCCAGATTTTAGTCGGCTTGTCTGATAAGAACTTCATACATTCTGCTGCACCCCGCAAGCCTAAAGCAAAGGGAATGGGATTGAACAATAGGGGATTTTGAAACAGCAGACAGTAATTAGCGGTAATAGCGAAGTCGTGAATGAAGGTAAACCCTGGAATAGAATGCTGGTGTTCTTCTACAACCTGTCCTGCTAAATTCAATTCATAGATCGAAACAGTGGTAGCTAAATTTACCTGCAAGCCAAAGTTAACCAAACGCGGTTGTCTGCCATCTCCCCCAGGATCGACCATAGGATGTGCCGAAAAGGGCGTACCTTTTGACAATGCACCATCCAAAGTAGCTATACCCAAAGTTTCTAAAGTGTAGGGATCTAGTTGATGGGGATGGGAAGCCTCCCATAGTGCTAGCAGTTTACCGCCCCAATAAACAACGTTAGTATTGGCAACATTTTTCAGCTTAAAGTCCAGGGCATTATTCAAAAAACCTCCCGATTTTTCTGTGCCAAATACTCCTCGATAAAGAATTTTACCCGCCTCTTGTTCGGCGAGATAGCCTTCGGTTTTGACGTAGCGATTGCGAAAATGAGCTTTGCCCCCCTCAAAAGATATAGCGCAAATATTGCCGTCAGCATCAAAAGGATGATGCACTCTCTGTCCATTAACATCCAGCATGGCAGGAACATTGCGAAACAAAGTACCTGTTAATTCTGCGGGAATTTCACCGTCAATATCTTCGATAGGATAATCTAATTCTTCTTTAAAAGCTTTATTGCCCCCGCGCCAATCTTCAATGCGATAAGATTTCGTTTGAAGATTATCGGGATAAGATTCAGTTTGCATAAATTATTTACTAATTGTTTTATTATCAATTGAAAAATACAAATTTTATAAAGCTAAATATTATTTAAATAACCAGGAGCAAATTTTAAAATACTTTAGCTAATAAGTCAATTGATGATTATATTTAAATAGCTATCGACTGAAACCGAGCTATACATAACAATTTTGACAAATAAAGAGTAATTAATCCTTATAACTTATGATAGATTTTAAATTCGCGCTTCTGGCTTAAATAATCATTTATTTACTTCTAATAGTAGAGAGTAAAAATACAGCTTTAGCTCAAAATATATAAATAAAATTGAACGAATCAGCGCGGTTAATATTCGCGATCGCGCAGTCGTTGTTGAATCTCATTGGTGATTTTTAAAAGTATGAGACGTTTTGAAAATAAAGTAGCGATCGTTACGGGTGCTGGTACGGGTATCGGTGAAGCGATCGCTCACAAACTGGCAAAAGACGGGGCAAAAGTTGTAGTTAATGGACTACCAGACGATCCTATAGATGAAGTAGTAGCTGCGATTAACGATTATAACGGTGAGGCAACTGCCTACAAGGGAGATGTATCGGAGTCAGAATCGGCTTCTGGATGTATTCAAACCGCGATCGATCGCTACGGGAAGCTGGATATTTTAGTTAACAACGCGGGAGTGTTTTTAGCAGGGGTTGAAACTCAAGATTACCCAATTGAAGCCTTCGATCGCACCTTAAGAATGAACCTGCGATCGGCTTTTTTGATGACTAAATATGCTTTACCCCATCTCCAGAAAACCAGAGGTAACATCGTTTGTGCGGGTTCGGAAGCAGGGTTCAATGGTTTAGCGCAAAATACACCCTATGGCGGTACAAAGGGGTGGATGCACTCATTCGTTAAGGGAGTGGCGGTAGAACAGGCTAAATATGGCGTGCGGGTCAACTGTTTCTGTCCAGGGGCGATCGATACAGCCTGGACTCACAAGGAAACTGGACCGATGGACGAACAGATGGAAAAAATGCTGATAAATGCCACACCAATGGCAAGAAGAGGAACGCCAGAAGAAATGGCAAACGTCTGTGCGTTTTTGGCTAGCGACGAGGCGAGTTATGTTACTGGTGCATTATGGTTAGCAGATGGTGGAGTTACTGTAGCTAAAGGTGGTATAGGCAAACAAACACCTGAAGAACTGCGCGAACCACCTCAAGGAGAATTGCGCCTAGACAATTCCCAAACTGGTTTAGATAATCAGCCAACCCAAACAATTAAAGGATAAACGTGCAGATCCAATGGACGAGAAAAGCAATAGAATTTAACGGATTTACTCTTTCTTATCTAGAAGGCGGGGAGTCGGGAGGCAATCCAATTTTATTTTTGCCTGGTTGGGGTGTATCTACAGAACCATATCGAGAATATTTAAATATTTTGGCGCAAAAATACTGGGTCATCGCGATCGATCTACCAGGCTTCGGGCGATCTTCTTGTTCTCGCTCTTTAACTAGCTACCAAACCTATGCCAACTGTATCTTGCAGCTTACAGAACGTTTGAACCTCGATCGCCTTAAATTAATCGGACATTCTTTTGGTGGTGGAGTTGCTCTAGCTTTAGCTGCTGCTATTCCTCAGGCTATAGATAGTTTAGTTATTATAGTAAGTACTGGTGTACCAATATCTTTATCCGACATGGTTAAAGGAAGATTCGTTGAACTACCCAAGCAAATAGCCCGATTAGCCTGGACTCCTTTACTAAAAGTTGCTAGAGCTTTGAGTCATAACATAGTCTTTAGTACCCGACATCTAATTACGGGAGCGCAAATAGTCCTACAAGAAGATATCAGACCCTGGTTGAGCGAAATTGAGACTCCTTGTTTGGTTTTATGGGGAGAACGCGATCGCTTTACACCAATAGAAATCGGCTATAGCTTGGTAGAAACAATATCTTCTGCTCGATTACACATCGTCCCCAAAGGATATCATGAAGATTGTATGATGCAGCCAGAAGCGATCGCAACTATTACCTTAGACTTTTTAACTTCCACAGAATCAACAACACAAATCGATTATGAATCAAGCCCAAAGTAAACTTGTATATGCAACTTTATTATCTTTGAGTACCTTCTTTCTGGTTTGGACTAATCCATTCAGTTCGAGTACTGTTCTATCACAAACTGGTTTAGTTCCTGCTCCTAGCTTACAGCAACCAGAATTATTAACTTCGGAATCGAGTATACCGCCAGAAGTTCAAAGTGCTGTCCTAAACGATGCTGTAAAGCGAACTAGTAAAACCGTGTCTGCTTTGGAAATCATCGAAGCCAAACAACAAGATTGGTCAGACGGCTGTTTGGGACTGGCTAAAGCAGATGAAATATGTACTCAAGCAATTACCCCTGGCTGGCAAATCGTTGTCACCGATGGTTTGAGAAACTGGACTTATCGCACTGATAGCATAGGGGATGCCGTTAGATTGGAAGAATTTGAAGGCAGTGGAGAGGAATAAAGTAGGAAGTAGGGAGTAGGAAGTAACAAAGGACATTCGTGTGTCCGCATGTAGTAGGAAGTAACGAGTTTGAAAAGCTGTCCTATAACAATTAAAAGACAACTATAACACAAGATAATTACGAAGAGAAATACACAAAACCCGATTTACGCCGTCAAATAAAAGATGAGTTGATGCAGTCGGATAAGGGTGGTAAGCCCGGTCAATGGTCTGCCCGTAAGAGTCAGCTACTCGTGCAGGAATATGAAAAGCAGGGTGGTGGCTATAAAAAAGATGATAAAGATGAGGCTGCTGAATCTTTAGAAGAATGGGGCAAACAGGATTGGCAAACCCAAGACGGAAAATCTGCGCGTCAAGATGGTAAGACTAAACGTTACTTACCAAAAGAAGTTTGGCAAAAACTGAGTAAGGAAGAAAAAAAAGAAGCCGAGGAAATTAAGCAAAAAGCTTCTAAAAAAGGCGAGCAGTATGTAGAATGGACTCCCGCAATCAAACGTGCGATGGCGGAGGCTGGCTACTCGGATTCGGATGGTGCTGATGCGACTAAACAAGAGCTATATCAACAAGCGCAGGAGTTGGACATCGACGGACGCAGCCAGATGGATAAGGCTGAGTTACGAGAGGCGGTTGAGGATAACAAAGTTGGCAACCTGCAAGAGCAAACTCGCGATGAACTATACCAACAAGCGCAGGAATTGGACATCGATGGACGCAGCAAAATGAATAAAGAAGATCTGGCAAAGGCAATTGAGCAGGAGCAAGGTTAACCTAGAACACGGCAGGCTCGGTTAGTTGTACTGCTAAAAACAAACTTAACGCGATCGCAATTATGCAATTATCTGGCAAAATAACCCAAATTTTGATGGCAGTTATTGCCTCAATTCTGGTCGTGGCAGCTTTAAAAGCAACTCGACCGATTTCGATGCCGTTGGCATTTGCCTTTTTTATCGCGATTTTAGTGCATCCGCTGCAAAGCAGACTTGAAAAGCGTTTGCCAAGATGGTTGAGTTTAATTTTAGTTCTACTGCTCTTATGTGCCATTGTAGGAATAGCAGTGGGGGCATTGTCTCTCAGTGGCGAAATTATCGAGCCTAAAGTACCAGAGTATCTCGATCGCCTGCAAGAAATGGCTCAAATGCTCCGAGATTGGGCGAGCGATCGCAATCTGCCAATTCCCCAGCTTGCTTCGGGTTCTAGTAATGGTGCATCTAGTCAATTAACCCAGCAAGCAATCGGCGGTGTGCGCTCGTTTATTTCTGTCTTTAGTTTGACAGTATTAACTATTTCCTTGTTAGTATTACTGCTGTTAGAAGTTGCCCAGTATCGTAAGAAAGTACAAAAAGCTTTTTCTAATAGAACAGGCGATCGCTTAATTCGTGCCGTCGGTAATACTAGCGAAAAGCTACGACGTTATCTTTGGGTAATGACCCTAACTAGCATTCTCACAGGAGTTTTAACTACCGTTTGGTGTTTTATAATCGGGGTCGATCTGGCATTTGTCTGGGGTTTAATTGGCTTCGTGTTGAATTATATTCCTACCTTGGGTTCGATAATTGCCGTTATTCCTCCTACTTTGGTCGCTTTTCTATTTAACGGTGTTGGTCGTGGCGTTGCTACCCTCATCGGACTAGCTGTGATACAAGTCATTATGGGTAACTTCGTCGATCCTAAAGTACAGGGTAAGAGTTTGCAGCTATCGCCTTTTGTAGCTCTTTTTTCCATCGCCTTTTGGGGATGGGTTTGGGGAATCCCTGGAGCAATATTAGGTGTACCGATGACCATCTCGATTATTCTGTTTTGCCAGGAATTTGAGACAACTAAGGGAGTGGCAATTATCTTAGGTGAATTAGAACAATAGACTTTCTGCACGAACCATCATCGACTATTCCTGGCAGCCTGCAATACATTGTCCCGTACTATCGAACTCTATAGTTTGTCCGCTAAGTGGAACATAGGCAGACATATCGATCGCCTTAATAAATTCATCGGTTTTGGTATCGGAAATTACTTTTCCCGATTCGGTCGCAACTTCGTTAGCGTGAGAGGGAATGACGGAGGTTGGTTGAATTAGTTCGTTGACTACATAAGCTGCTTCTTTTGGTCCAGTCGTGAAGGTATCGCCAATATTGATTACTACTAGTCGAGCATTATATTGCTCTTTGACTACGGCTTCTTGTTCGGCAGTAACGCCAGTATCTCCTGATAGATATACCGTAAGCCCATTACTAAAAGTTAGTACATAACCCGTAGGAGGATCCGACATAGGCAGTAAGTCCAGCGGTAGTTAATTGCTCGCCCAATTCACCTTCAATAAATTCACCGCTCAATCCATTAGAATGAACTGCGGGTACGGTAGTAATTGTCACTCCTTTCACCTCAGTAGAAGCACCAAAGCGCACTAACTGCACGCTATTAGGATCTCCGCCAGCAGACTCGACTTTGTTAGCAAGAAAACTGCTCATTTCGCTACCAACAACAATATTGGCTTGTTTTGCCACAGCAATATTGACGGTGTTGGAGTTAGGAGTACCGTCAATGCTAAAGTCTGGCTGACTGCACTCTCCCGCGTTGACCTGAGGAATATAGCGATCGCCCAAATGATCTCCGTGAACGTGGCTGAGTAATACTATGTCAATGTTTCCCAATCTTTCGTCTTCTGCACCAGCAACAGTACGTCCTGCATCATAAAGGATTCGCGTACCGTTAGGATCTTCAAAGATTAGAGCGCGATCCAAGGCGCAAAATTCGCCATCGTGACTGCCCAGAGGCGTAATTTTAACTTCAGCATTTACGGTAGAGGCGACAAGCATTGAAGTTAAAAACGTAACTGATGCCAATAAAAATTGTTTCATTTTTGGTTTTGTTGAATATTAATTTAGATTACTAGAATTTTGCTCCAGACAAGCTGTTTAGGATTGGCGATCGGCATTATCATAATTACTTCTAGCAATTTCCACCTGCTGGAAATTCAGCGATCGACCAATCACAAAGATTTTTAGTAACTTCACTAAGGCTTCTACCCAAAGGAGTCAAAGAGTATTCTACTACTGGCGGAACGGCAGGATAAACTTGACGCTGCACCAAACCGTTCCTTTCCAAATCGCGCAATGTCCGAGTTAACATTCTTTGTGAAATATTGCCAATATCTCGCTCTATTTCTCCATAACGTTTGGTTCCGAAAGAGAGAATATATAGCACTGCAACTATCCATTTATCTGATATCAGGGTAATAGTTTGACGGAGATAGGGATGTGAATCTAGGACACTGTTAGGTTCGTTATTTATAGTCTTTTAACTAGGTGCGCACATTGCTGTACGTAGAGCATCTTTTAGTACCTACTTGTTTTTTCGTCGGCAGTCATTTAATAATTTTAAGCTGAGCGGAATAGAAAACTGCGGTCATTTTATTCCCGAAGAAAAGCCCGAAGAGCTTGTCAGTCGCTTTCGCTCCTTCTCTAATAGTCTGTAAAACTGTATGTGGGAAGAGTCGATCGCAGCAGGAAACACCGTGGTGTCAATCATTTTTACAGCATTTAAGCTTTCTCTGTCAGCAGAGGGAGGATTTTTTTATTTATACTCAATACGATTGAAATAATTAGGTTTGCAGCTTCAAAGCAAATCTAAATTGTCGTATTGAGCGATCGCTAGCTAGTAATCTACGAATTGTTTTTATCGATGTTACTCGTGGCGATCGCTACTTGACAAATTTCTAGTACAATAGCCTGAATAATTATGAAAGCCGAAGAACTAAATCAACGCCTTAGCGCAGGAGAGCGTAGTTTTCCTGAAGTAGATATATCAGGAGAAGACCTAAGCGGTATGGATTTGAGCAAAGTTAAACTAACTGATGCCATACTCAAGCAAACTAACCTGACGGGAGCTAGATTAAAAGCAGCCGAACTCACAGGCGCAGACTTAACCGAAGCTAATTTGACCGAAGCCAACTTAACGGGAGCTAGTTTATATGAAGCCAACTTACCCAAGGCTAATTTAACTAGAGCTAGATTAGACCAGGCTAGTTTACAGGGAGCAAATTTAACCGAAGCCAACTTAACCGAAGCTAATCTCATTCAAACCGATCTGACTACGGCAAACTTGACTAAAGCTAATTTAACCCGCGTAGATTTGGATCGCGCTATCTATAAGTCTACTGATTTTAGTTATGTCGATCTAACTCAGGCTAACTTAACTGGAGTCAATTTAGATGATATGGTCTTGGACAATACTACCTTGCCTGAAAATTTACAGCAAAATTCTGTGTAATAATTGATAATTGGCGTTGCACTATTTAAAGAATTGTTTTTTGTCGCGGTTGATGGCGATGCCCACCCTACAATACTGTTGACTCGTTACTCGTTGCTCATTACTCCCTCGGAGAGTTGATAATTTGCATTGGAATTACTTCCACCCTCAAATCTATCTCTCGCCCAATCTCACTACTCAGTGACTTTCTCAAACCTTTAATATCAGCTTGAGTAATAGAATTAGCAGGAGCAGCAACTTCTATATTAACCTGAAGATAACCATCTCTTGGATTGACAGTAATTGATTGAATATCGCTGTTTTGGAATATTTCTGTCTCGTTAATAATTGAGTTAGATATTTGATAGCGAACATTCTTTTTGATAATTAAGTCCCGCATTGATAGGGTTAGAGGAAAACCCAAAGCAAACATGACTACGGTAGAAAGAGCCAATCCTTTCTTAGCGCGGTCTATATTGCCATAGGACTGAAACAGAAAAATTAAACTACCAAAGAAAATAATACAGATAAGGTTGGTTAAAAATAGCAAAGATGAACCAATGGCAATCTCTTGTTCTTTTAACGCCAAACCGATACCAATGACGCTCAAAGGCGGAACTAAGGCAACTGCGATCGCTACTCCAGGAATAGCATCGGCAATACTGCGACGAGTTTGAGTAAAAGCACCCGCCATCCCTGCTGCCATAGCAATACCAAAATCAATCAAAGTTGGATTCGTTCGAGATAGTACTTCCGACTCTACAGTCTCCAAACCAATAGCTGAAGCTGTCAGCCAGGAAATCATTATGGTTAGAATCAAACCTTTAAGTAGGGTAAAGCTAGAGCGGCGCAGCAGCTTACGGTTTCCCATCGCCACTGAAAAAGCCATACCGACAATCGGACCCATCAAAGGTGCAATAATCATCGCTCCAATAATGATTGCTACGCTATTGGCTAGCAAACCTAAAGTAGAAATAATTGCCGACAACCCTAACATGAAATGAAAATTAAATGAGGGAACGGACAAACGCCACAAAGTGCGATTGACACTGGCAAGCGGAGTTGGCTTTTCTTTGATCCACTTCCAGTTGCCGTTGTCTTGATCCCAAAGTTTTTTGAACCCTAAAGCACGGTTCATTTTACGTAAAATGTATCTAATCCGAACCACGTATCGCGGATTGTAAGTTAGTAAGACAATCATAGGGGTTGCAACTAAATATAAAAAGAATTAAGAAATTAAACATCTACAGGATTTAGCTGCATCATTTGCCAAGTAACGAAAGTACCTACAGGACTCCATAGCAAATAAGGTACTAATAGCCAAAAAGCCGTAGTAGATATGGGAAATATTAATACGGCTAGAATTGCTCCTAAAAAAAAGCCCGTTCCACCAATAATCGTGCCGATCTTCAGACTACGAGTCTTACACATTACTACTGTGTAGAGAGAAATTGCCGTTTCTACTACTATGTAAAAAACCATCAGCAGCCATGTATAAGTAGTACCTGGATTTGCCGACCAAACGTTGTATGCCGACCAGGCACCACAAATAAAAACTACCGTCCAAATAATTGGAATCGCTGCCTCAAAGGTCAACCAGTTAGGGCGACGCAAACGTTTAAACCAGCGAAAGTCTCTGCTAGATATAAAGCGGTTACAAATCAAAGGAATCGCAATAGTTACAATGGCGATCGCCAGCCAAGAAGGAATCATAATAATTTTTACAGGCTTAGTATTATTTAAATAGCGGTATTGAACAGACAACTACCAAACGTGATTGTCTAAACTATTCAAAATAGATTTTTATAGCAGAGTTGGCAAAGCGAGTACGCTAGTTGGGAATAAAGATAACAGAAATATACGTTGTGTTAAACACATTAATATCGGCAATAATAAACAGCACCTTATGATGCTGCATTTTAAGTTTAATTATCTTCTCTCTTAAGACATAAATCTTAACAATTAATAATCATAGATATCTGTTTCTAAAGAATAATCTGGATAATTTGGTCGTTCGCCCCCATCCAACCATCGCTGATTTTCTTTAATCAGGCGAATATCGGAATCAAATTCGGAATTATAGATGCTATAGTCTTCGAGTTGGTTCAGATTATCTTGAATGGATATAGTCTCTTCTTCGCTAATAAAATTCCAGCCTTCTTCCCCAGCCTCTATGTTTTCAAACATAGTACTGTTCGAGGTACGAGTTTGAGCATTAAGAGGTAAGCTATAATTTGCTACTATAAATCCCAATACGATCGTCAATGCTGCCCGAAATTCTAGTTTAGAACGCAGTTTTGCTGTGATAGTCTGCATATAAATAATTCAATACTTTAATTTACTGTAATCGGCAACTAATATTTTAATTGTCAACAATAGTTATGTACTTCTTTAATTTGGATGATATTTGCATCTATCAATAGATATAGATATTTTTATCTTCATTAGAGAAAAATTTAGATTGCTCTTATGCAGTCAACGATCGAAGATTATTCCATAAGAACATGGCGATCGCTATAAATGATGATGGGTGGCTTTTGCGAACGAGTCTATTTCTTCGGCAACGATTTTGGATAGCAACTATTCTTGGTAAAGTAAAACCCGTTGCTACATAATACAGAAAAACAAATGTGTAATAGTTATTGCGGTCTATCAAAACGATCTCAGCGTTGGTTCGAGCTAATTTATCAATGGCTCATATTTCTGCTCGATCTGCACTAACGACGACTATTATAGGCTCGTGCAACACTATTACAGTTAACCTATAATCATTGACTTATATTAAGATAACTGTTGCTTAAACTAAAAAGCCTCGTTGATGTTATTTAAGCTGCGATCGAATTGCACTCACTCGTATCAGCTCGATCGCTTCTATTTTAGCAGAGTAGCTTTTTCCCCTTCAGTAGCAATTTGATTTCCAAAATTAGGTCGCTCCATACCAAACAGTAGAATAATTATAATTCCTACTGAGGTGCTAATTATGAACGGCTTATTCGCTTCTAAATACTGATACATTGTTGTTCGCCCCAACCATATCTATTCCAGATAATAATGATAAACATGGTAAGAAATTATCTATCTAAAGTTGTATTTAAATCTAATGATAATTGATTTTTAACAATAGATATATTGAGCTTTATTAAGAAAAAACTATTTATTAACGAACAACTAAAGAGCAGGTTAAAGAATGTTTAACTTTATTTAAATGTTTCCTTTGAACGAAATTTAGATTTGGCATTTCTTGACGGCAAGTAGGGCAAAACCAGTACATTTTATGATGATTCAAATGTCTGATTAGGCGATCGCTACAGCAAATACATTCATTCATTTTTTTGTTACTATGCAGATTTTACTTCTATCTGGTTCGATAATTCCCGTACGATTTCTGATATGCCCTTGTACAGTAGCTGCTTAATAACTATTTTTTCATCAATCGGACACTGCGGTAGGACATCACTAGCTTCTTTCGGTATTTCAGTTAAATTACGAATTTCTAAATACCGATGGTTTATATTAGATAAAATATATTCAATTAATTGCTGCTTGTAAGATGGAATTTGAAGAATAAAACCCCCTCTATCGTAGTCACATTCTTCTAAAATATGCTGAATTTCTTTGACAGCACAAAGTCGAGTCAGATCTACTGTTTTGGTAAGCATTGGTTGAAATACAAATTATTTAATCTTTAATTTTTAGCTAATTAGTTGTTAGCTTTGAAAAAAGTTGTATCCCTCATCTTTTTAAGGGAACAAATGCGCGATCTCACTTAAATAAATGTTTGAAAGATAATCTGTTGTCGAGTAATTGAGCTTCTCAAGAGCGATCGGATGCTGTTCACAATTTAAATATTATTACTAAATTGTTTTAATAAATTTACAAAAACCTTAGCTTCCGACTTTTAAGAAGTACTTCGAGCTATTTTACTCAAGAGCAATTATTCTTGACTATTTATAGTTTTTCCAAAAATTAGTTTGACTAGGATTTATCTGCTTCGATTAATAAATCAAAATTGACAAATGCTTTGCTTAACTACATATATATGATGGCAAGAAGTAACTAATTATCTCTGTATGATTTCTAACATAAAAAAAATATTAATTTTTGTTCAGTTTAATAGCGATATATTAAAATCTCTGCCAATCAGGTTTGTTATGGTGTGCTAACAGACGTTGTGACTCTTTACCCATAACCTGATAACATTCACAGGAACTAGCTTCTAAAAGTTCTCTATTAATTACAGTAATACTACCTCTAGAGTAACTAATTAGCTTCTGTTTCTGTAGCTTTTGAGCAGCCAAAGTAACTCCAGCGCGGTTGGTGCCGAGCATATTGGCGATAAATTCCTGGGTCAGGGGTAAACAGTCGGTCTTAAGACAGTCTTGTACTAAAAGCAGCCAGCGAGCTAGTCTTTTCTCAATCTTATGCTGGCGATTGCAGGCAGCTAACTGACTGATGTAAGAGAGTCTAATTTGAACATATAAAAGTATAATTTTGCGTAATTGGGGAAAACGTTCAAAACAATCTCTCATAACTTCAGCTTTAATTCTCATCGCCGTCCCCGTTACCTGGACTACCGCTTCGTAGTTGATGCTGTTTCCGCCCAAAATTACTGGCAAACCTACCATGCCTTCTTTCCCAATCAAGCTGATCTCAGTAGTTGCGCCGTTTTCCATAGTGCTAACTAAAGAGATCATCGGTCTGATTGGGGAAATAAACGTAGTTAATTGGTTCGTATTCTCGGTGAATAATTGTTCCTAACGGCAGAGAAACACATTCCAAATGAGGAATTAGATCTCGATACTCTTCATAAGATAGTAAGGAGTACAGCAGATCGTTGGCTGGAGCGGTCTGCATTTGCTGTTCGATATAGAAGGGACAATTATCTAAGCTCACTATTCTATTAATGTATAAAAGATGATTTAAAAATATAGCGGTATTTTATAGAGCTATGATAAACCAAATATTTTCTAGATCTGCGAGATTTTAAACATACTAAATATAGAGTTTAAAACATATCTTTTGATAGATCTAAAGATAGAGACAAAGCAAGTATGATATGTCGGATTTTTAGATTAAAATGCGATCGCTACGCGATCGCAGAGCGTCATCGCACGATCGTTGCGGTCAAAAAACCAGCAAAGTTAGTATGAATCTGGTTTACCAAACCAAAAATTCTTGTAATCCGAAATAGAATATATTCTCAAGCTCTATTTATAGCCGATAAATTATTGTTAAATTATAGATGTAAAAATAATTTTTCATGCTTCGTCTAAATTTATCAAATATTTCATAAGGTAAGATCGATAAAAGCTTATGGCTGCAACTGACTTCAAAGATTATTATCAGGTACTAGGTATTAGTAAAGATGCTGATGCTGACGAAATCAAAAAAGCCTATCGTAAACTAGCGCGAAAATACCATCCCGATCTAAATCCTGGGGACAAATCAGCAGAGGCTCGTTTTAAAGAAGTTAATGAGGCACAAGAGGTGCTGTCAGACCCCGAAAAACGACGTAAATACGACCAGTACGGACAATATTGGCAACAGGCAGGAGGAGGTACACCATCTGGAGGTGGTAGAACCAACGTAGACGTAGGCGGTTTTGATTTTAGCCAGTATGGTAATTTTGAAGACTTTATCAATGAAGTATTAGGTCGTACTAGCGGTACTCGAAGTAGTAGTTATAGACGCACTACTACACCTGGTGGTTTTGGCGGTGGCTTTGGCAGTAATTATGCTAATGATATGCCTGCACCAGATAGTGAAGCTGCGATCGCTCTTTCTTTCTCAGAGGCGTTTAACGGAACCCAAAAACAGTTTCGGATCGGTAGTGAAACGGTCAAAGTTCGGATTCCTGCTGGTGCTAAAACGGGTAGTCGTTTACGAATCAAAGGTAAAGGGCAAACTAGCCCTTTGAACGGACAACGAGGAGATTTGTATTTAAACATCGAGCTACAGCCCCATCCTTTATTTAAGTTCCAAGGAGATAATTTAGTAGCTGAAATTCCAATTACACCAGAAGAGGCGGTACTGGGTGCAGAAATTACCGTTCCGACTCCTGAAGGTAAGGTGACAATGAAAGTTCCTGCGGGAGTTGATTCGGGACAGTCTTTAAGATTGAAAGGTAAAGGTTGGCGACAACCAACCGATCGACGCAGTGATTTAATGGTCAAGTTAAAGATCGTTACACCAAAAAATCTCAGCCAGACTGAAAAAGAATATTACCAAAAACTCAGTTCTGTTAGTAGCTATAATCCCAGACAGTCATTGGAGGATATGAGATTATGAGCGGATTATCTCGTGACGTAGTTGGCGCACGAGGCGAGACTTTGATTAGCTTCGATCGCGTCGCTACGATTACTCAAACTTCGGTAACTACAATTCACAGCTTTATTCGCTTGGGGGTAATTGAACCCCAAGGTTCGATGTTGAAACTAGAAGATACCAGGCGCGTAATAAAAATTATGCGTCTGCGTCGAGATCTGGGGTTAAACATAATCGGTGCAGCAATGGTATTAGACCTTACAGAAGAAAATTACCGTTTGCGCTCGCAGTTAGACGCTTTGCGTCAGTCTTGAGAAATAGATTTACTTTAAATACGTTCAAAGCTTTACCCACTATTCATTGTAGGCAATAGTATCTATACAAATATCTGCCTTAAGAAGAATATTATTTTTCTAAAAAATGAACACAATATATACATTACTTTGATAGATAAGATTGCTCTAGACTCGAGCAAGGATAAACATGAGCGAACGCAGAAGATCGATTGGTATTTTTGACGATTCTTTGAAGACCGAAGCTGCTCTAAAAGAATTAGATAATTCACATTTTTCTCTCGACCGAGTGTTTGTAATAGCGCGCGATCGCGATCGAGAAACAGACATAGTTGGTACTGAGTTGTGTAAATCTTTGCGCGATCGTTTTCGGAATAAAATCAGCAGTATTGCCAAGCAAGACTCTAGTATTGTTGGAGGCGAAACAGTAATTAGTCTTACCAAAGCTTTGACGCAGCTAGACATCCCGATGGAGGAGGCGCGTTATTACAGCGATTTAGTAGCTAAAGGTAAATATTTAGTCATGGTGGAAGGAAACCAAGACAATATATCTGGAGCAAAAACTATTTTAAAAGGTTGTGGTATTCAAGATTGGATAGTCTATACAATTGCTTTAGAACATCCTGAAGTAATTATCGTAGATCACCGCGAATCTGCATAGCACTCTCATCTCATTTAGCATTTATCAGGCTGTTCGATGTTCGATGTTCGATGATTAGTCTTGACTCGAATCAACCTAACAAATATCTACTTATCTATCTTCTTATTACTCAATCTGTATACATAAATTACTTCTAATAAGAACTGCGAGGTAAAGAATACGCCAATTATACCTTGTTGAAAATCTCGGGGTAATGTTGCAGATCGAGCAAGCATTGGAGTAGCACTGTGACTAAGAATAGTGAGCTTCGATCGAACACAATTACACAATAAAACAATAATTAGAAAATATTATGGCTTACGTAGAATCAGGTAGAAACGCAGTAGTAGAAACATTTGCAATTGAAGACAATAAGGATCGCATTCGATGGGGACCGATTATTGCAGGAATCTTTGTAGCGGTCGCCACTCAGTTAATTCTCAGTGCTTTGGGTGCTGCGATCGGTTTGACAGTTGGTGCGACGGGTGGTGCTTTAGGTGTAGGCATTTGGTCGATTATCAGTCTATTAATCGCTCTGTTTATCGGTAGTTGGGTAGCTGCTGCTGGATGCAGCCCCATGAACAAAAAAACTGCGATGCTACACGGGTTAATTCTTTGGGCGACAACTTTGGCTATTAGTGCTTGGTTGCTGGCTAGCGGAGTATCTGGAGCATTCGGTATTGCTGCTTCTAATGCAGGAGAAGTATTAAACCAGGTACAACAACCTGGTGGAGTTAGCGTTCCTAGTCAAGTACCCAATGTACCCACAGATAAATTACAGCAGGTCGCAGATAGTTCTGCGCAAGCAGCCTGGTATTTCATCCTCGGTTCGTTACTCGGCTTGGCTGCATCTTTAATTGGTGCATCTGTAGGAGCGAAAAAACCTCGACCAGTACGTACTAATAGAGCTGTACCTCAAACACCAGAAAACTTTGTTCGATAGTTTGAATGACGTTGATAATTTGAGTAATGACGCATTAAAATTACGGTTCGTAGCTTTTAGCTTTTAGCCTTTTGATTGAATTGATGTTCCACAACTTTTAAAAGAGTACTTTGATTTACCAACGTCGTCTGAATAATTGAAATGAAACCATAGGGAAAGAGAATTAAACTTAGTCTTTCCTTTTTTTTGTACGATGGCGCGATCGATTGTTGAGTGAGATGATAAAAATAATTTAAATTATTAATAAAACAACGGACTCGATCTCTAATTTAAACGATGGCTGCTTTAATTTCAGTTTTTGTAGCAATTAGCCTGTCTTTATTAGTTACGCGCATTGCGACAGAAGCTCTAACCCTTACAGGATTATCTCGAACCTCAGCCCGTTTTCAGGCGCGATCCGCCTTCACGGGTTCTGGTTTTACAACTCAAGAGTCGGAGGCGGTAGTTCAGCATCCAGTACGCAGACGTATTGTGATGTGGCTGATGTTTTTGGGTAATGCAGGAATCATTACCGTCGTATCTTCTCTAGTACTGACCTTTGTTTCTACTACTTCCAGGGGAGGTGCGTTTCGTCTGCTATATCTGTCTTTAGGATTAGGCGTACTGTGGTTTTTAGCTAACAATAAAGCTTTTAATCGTTTACTCACGCGCTTGGTAAGAAAAGCCCTACGCCGTTGGACGGATTTAGATTTGCGAGACTATGCCAGCTTACTGCATTTGCGAGGAGATTATCAGGTAATGGAAATAACTGTAAGTAATGATGACTGGCTTGCCAATAAGAAACTAAAAGAACTACGACTACGAGATGAAGGAATAGCCGTCTTGGGAATTCAGAGAAATGACAACAGCTATCTCGGCGCACCGTTTGGCGATACTTATGTTTGTTCAGGAGATACTTTAATTCTCTATGGACGTAAGACAGCCTTGATAGAACTCGATATGCGTACTGAAGGCGTAGCAGGAGAAAAAGCTCATCAACAGGCGATCGCTACTCAACAGCAGATAGAACAAGAACAAAGTGATTTTGATACTTATTCTGCCAAAAGAGAACATATTGTTGATCGCCATGGTAAATAGTTTATGGGTGCATTCAATTTAATACTTTATAACAATGGCAATAAAAACACTACAGTTACTCTCAGGACGAAAAATTCCTTTACTCGGACAGGGTACGTGGCGCATGGGCGAAAACTCCCGTCATAAACAGGCGGAAATTGATGCTTTAAAGCTGGGTATAGATCTGGGAATGACCTTGATCGATACCGCCGAGATGTATGGAGAGGGTGGCGCAGAAAAAATAGTCGCCGAAGCTATATCAGATTGTCGTGAAGATATATATTTGGTAAGTAAGTTTTATCCCTACAATGCTAATTATAAAGATGTAATTGCTGCTTGCGATCGCTCTTTATCGAGACTCAAAACTAATCATCTAGATTTATATTTACTTCATTGGCGCGGATCTGTTCCTCTATCCGAGACTTTAAGAGGGTTACAGCACCTCAAGCAAGCGGGAAAAATATTAGATTACGGTGTAAGCAACTTTGATACCGATGATATGAAGGAAGCGGAGTCTTTTGTTGGAGGGAAGGAAATTGTTACCAATCAGGTGCTATATAACCTGATGCGTCGCGGTATTGAATGGGATTTATTACCCTGGTGTAAAGAACGCAATATTCCGATAATGGCTTATTCTCCTGTTGAACAGCAAGCCTTTGTTGGCGATTCTAAATTGAGGGACATTGCAGCAAAACACAACGCGACAACTACTCAAATTGCTCTTAGCTGGCTGCTGCATCAAGACAATGTTATTTCTATTCCCAAAGCGACTAATCCCCAGCACGTTAAAGAAAATCGCGCTGCTTTGGATATTAAACTAACCGAAGAAGATTTACAGGAGTTAGATCGCGCTTTTAAACCACCCAGTCGTAAGATGTCTCTGGCGATGCGATGATTTATAGTCGCGCAAACTTTAATCTGAATAATTTTAGTTATCAGCTTCGGAAGTAGGAAGTAGGAAGTAGCGAATTTTGGAACTGATTCTGTAGCGCGCCACAACATAGATTTAGGCAATAAAAAAGGTGACATCTACACCTAAAATGTTTGTGAGATGTCACCTAAAAGTTTAATTAATTTTTTGGGTTTAGCAATAGCATTAAGATCTAGAAGCTATTAACTTTATAACCTGCATAGGTGTTTCTAGTATTATTACGCGGTCTGGCTTTGTCAACCTTAATATCGCGTCCCATCCATTCTGCACCGTCGAGGGTTTGAATGGCTTTTTCTTCATTAGCTTCGGACTTTAGTTCTACAAAAGCAAATCCTCTGGGTTGACCTGTTTCACGGTCTTTAGGTACATAAACTCGTTCTACAGTTCCGTAGTCATTAAAGACTTCGCTCAAGTCTTCTTTTTCAATTTCGTAAGCTAAGTTACCTACATATATAGACATATTTGTGTTGTCCTCTCAATTGTTGTTGTGTTTTGAGTGACAAGATTATCGGAAAAAAAACAGCTCAATACTCAATACTTGATGGGAAAATCCTTCGTTACTGAATGCAAACTTAATCGTTAATCTTAATCGTTTCTCGTTGTTATTATTCATCCTAACATCAATCGCAAAAACCCGCAAATCTGCACTATTTTAATCCTTTGTTGTAAAGATTAACTTCAAAATATCAAAATATGCCATATATACTTATATTAGATAAGAAGTTAGTAACTTTAGGTATGATTTTTAAGATTGTTAGATTTTAGTTAAATAAAGCTAAAAGCTAAAAGCTAAAAGCTAAAAGCTAAGAACCAAAACATTGTGTACGTTATACCTAAAATTACCTACGCTTGAAACAATTATGCCTGAAGGCCCTGAAATTAGGATTGCTGCTGATAAAATAGCTAAAGCGATCGCATTTAAACCTATAAAAGAAATTTTTTTTGCCTTCGAGCATCTCAAACCCTACGAAGACATTTTAGTAAAGCAGTTAGTGACGGGAGTAGATACTAAAGGGAAAGGAATGTTGATTCGCTTTGATTGTGGTTTGAGCATTTACAGTCACAATCAGCTATATGGTAAGTGGGAGATTGCACGAGCATATAACTATCCCAAAACTAAACGTCAGTTAAGATTAGCTATACATAATGAAAAGAAGTCGGCGTTACTTTATAGTGCTTCGGATATAGAAGTTTTAGACCCCGATGCGATCGCAATTCATCCTTTTTTAAGTCGTCTTGGCTTAGATGTTCTCGATCGCAACACCACTACTAAAAAGATCGAAGCCAGACTGCAAGATAAATCTTTTTATCGCCGACGCTTTACTAGCCTGTTTCTCGATCAGCGTTTCTTAGCTGGTTTGGGTAACTACCTTCGTAGTGAAATCTTGTTTGTAGCGCAGGTACATCCAACCCTACGTCCTATAGACTGCAATAGCGAACAGATATCTGCATTAGCGCAAGCAAGTTTAAAAGTTCCCAAACAGTCTTACAAAACTAAAGGCATTACCAATGATTTAACAATCGTCCAGCAGTTAAAAAAACAGGGATACAGTCGCCAAGATTATCGTCATTGGGTATTTGGTAGAGAAGAACGTCCTTGTTATATCTGCAATAATTCTATTCTGAAAAATGTTTCAGGAGGACGCAGATATTATTTTTGTCCTGATTGCCAACAAATATAATTGTATATTTTAAAACATTGTTGAATATTGGCTTGTTCTACAAACCTAACCTGTTTTACTTCGATCTAATCTTAAACAAATAAAATAGAACAATAATCGAGAAATAGCCTATAACTAAAGTTTGTTTTTAAATATTAAATTAAAATCTTATATCTCAGACTAACTATAGGTGTTGCTATTAAACATTTTGTTCATGATGAACACATAGGTTAGTGATAATTAGTCGCGTTTTCGTATGACTATAGCCTATTCGTACAAACAAACAATAGAGGTATTTTATGAGCAAGGTAGCAGAAGATTATATCAACCAACTAAAGTCTATATCTAGTGATGACCAACTAGCCGTTTTATGGTTTCTGTATAAAGATCTAGTCAAAGGTAAGATTACACCCGAAGCAGAAAGAGAAGGAGAAAATTTAGGACAAGCTAATAGTCTGATAGACAGTATCAAAGAAATGTCCCAAGATGAACAGCTACAGGTACAGAAAGATATTTTAGCAGGTCAGCGATCGCGAAGAGTTCAATACTTACAAATCATACACTTCAAATCAAAGATTATTTTTCTGGTATCAGCTAGCAGCAGAAATGGAACGGGGTTCGGTAGTAGAATTTCCTAGCGACTATCAATTATCTTCTGAAGGTAAAGATCTATTAAATTCTTTGGAAACAGTCGGCTTCGATCGACAGTTGGCTTTCATGCGTAACGCAGTCGGCTATAGTACTGATGAGAATTTAAGTTTAAACTAGTTGTCTGAGACAGCGGAGTATGGTGAGTAGAAATAACATCTTTCTCAGCAGTACTATTAAATAGCAATTTAAAGGGGTTTGGTGTCGAGTCAAACCTCTTTCGTGTCTTTAGATTAGTTATTAGCAATCTAGGATGGTTATGGCGATCGACCGTAATAGAAACCGATTCCAAGAATAGTGCCACACCTTTTAATAATCAGTCTTAATACTTTACTCGGCAATTAAAGCAAGCTGTTGTTGTCTTCTTTTTACCAAACGATCTAACTCTATTAATTCTGAATCTTCAATTCCTTCGGCTAACAAACCGTCAACAGTATAACGAAGATATTCTGCTGACGAACCTAATACCCCTTTAGCGGTAGCCAAAGACTCAACAACTTCATTTGTAGACGGATTTACATATACCGAATGTTCTGGATTTACCGTAAAAGCTAGTAATTCTATCTGGCGATTGTCGATAGTTCCTGTAATCCATCGGGGAATATAAGAACCAACGACCATTTCTCTACGCCACAGCAACAACAACTCAGGCTTTAAGTTTTCGTCTATCGGCAAACGATAGGCAATTCCCTGACAACAGTTTCCTGGTTTCAAACCTAATACTAAGCCTGGATTATCTATCGTTCCTCTACCAACGGGTGCTAATAAACAAAACTGTCTTTGCCAACCTTCAACTATAGCCAAACGGCGATCGATACGATCGAATATTGGATTCCAAATCAACGAACCATAAGCGAATATCCACAGTTCATCGCTCTTTTGTTGCTGTAAAGTTGTTTCAATCGAGCGCAATAATTCTTCGTCACTCCAAATCTTAAAATCTAGTTCTGGATGAGCTAATAGTTGTTGCAGGAGTTTTGACTCCAAAGCCTGGCGATTTAGAACCATTCTCTAGGTAAATAAATTGTGAATAATTAGTCTAACAATATTTTCTCAGATAGATTAATGCTAATTAGTTTTTGACTAACATTATGATTGAACTAGATATATAATAATTTTTCATGTCTTTATCCAAAGATTCTTGCTTTTTACTAACCCGTGTCCTGCTCGATTTTGAAGAGGAAAGAGAGGAAATCATTAGCGATATTTCCGCAGCAGCCTTTAGTGATGATGGTAGTCTTTGGGTTGGATCTGATGAAATGATTGGGGTTGAAAGACTTTCACCCGTAGGTTGTCATAGCTATGGCAAGCACCAGCGTTTCCCGCTCAAAGACTACGTTAGTCTGTTTAACACCGACGACGAAATAGATATTGAAGGGATAGACTTTGACGGTAACTATCTTTGGTTGACGGGTTCTCATAGCACCAAACGTAAAAAACCCAAGAAAGACGATCTCGAAACAAATTTAGACAGATTGGCTACCATTACCACCGACCTCAATCGCTTTATCTTAGCCAGAGTTCCGATAATCAATGGTGAATTAATTAAGTCTTACGCCCCCAGTGAAGACAACCAACTCTCCGCAGCCTGTTTACAGACTACAGAAGAACGTAATATTTTATTTGAAGCTTTAGCGGGCGATCGTCATCTTAAGCCATTTATAACCAACAGTATTCCTTCTAAAGATAATGGTTTGGATATCGAAGGATTAGCGGTAAAAGGCGGACGTTTGCTTTTAGGTTTGAGAGGTCCTGTGCTGCGTGGTTGGGCAATCGTTATCGAGATAGAGCCGTTTGAGAGTGAATCGGGTATTCTGAATCTCAAAGAAATCGGTGAGGATGGAGCAAAGTATAAAAAGTATTTTCTAGATTTAAACGGTCTGGGAATACGAGAATTATGTTGGCAGGGTGATGATTTAATTATCCTGGCTCGGCCTACAATGGCACTAGAAGGAGAAATGCAGATTTTCCGCTGGTGTGATGCAGCCCAAAGCGGAAGCACTACGATCCTAGAACAAGATGAAGACGAACTATTTCCTTTATTCGATCTGCCTTTTACTATCGGTACAGACCATGCAGAAGGTTTAACTCTCTATTCTTGTTGGGAAGAAGAGGATGGACTGATGGTATTTTACGATTCTCCAGACGAGCGTAGGCTTAAAGGAGATAAGCAAATATTTGCAGATGTATTTAGGATTTAGTGAAATACATTTAACCCTGCTGCGTTACTACGGGGTGCTATAGTCGAGATGAAATTTCCGCTGGTTTGAGAATTATTCCTTCGTTCTATAACCCATATAAATCGTCTATAGCCCAACTTTGAAAATAGGGTATGAAATGCGATCGCTCGTGTCCTATTTTCATGTTTGCTTTGCTTAACTCATATTATTTTTTTTGATGATTTATGTTGTCCGACTATAGCTAAGTGTTTTATTGTAAATAAATATTAAGCAACGAAATATTACAAATATTATTGAGAATAGGCTACGAGTTTACAGGTGGTTTGGAGTGTGATAAATTATTGAACAACTAAACAATAAAAATTAGCTATACTGAGATTTTAGTAGCAATTTTTAATAATGATTTTTGTAGCTAAAAGCTGTATCTTAGTAGGGACGCAGAAGGTAGACTACTATCGACAGAGCGAAAATCGACTAAATTGAAAAAAGCTAATTTTTACTTATTGACTAAGTACAGTTACCCATTGACAAAAATCGGCTTTAGTGAATATTAGCCAGCAAAAGCATCGCCCCTAAAATTGCTTCGGTAAAGACACCACCGACATTTTTAATAGAGAAACTGCGATCGATAAATAGAGAAAGTAAACGAGCGATCGCAGCTATGATTGAAGCGATGCCTACGGTAGTAAAAGCGATAGGCGACTGCAACCACAAACAGGCAACGCCAAGTCCTAGAAAGAAAGAGCCGAGAGTTGCCCGCATCTCAGAAATGCCTTCTGCTGAAATTGGCTTTAGTCCGACAAAAGCAGCAGCAAGCTGAGGTAAAGCAAAGCCGAAAATACCTAATAAAACGAAAAAACCAGCACTAATGTTAGGTGCAATTGAATATATATCTAACACGGATTGATACCCTTTCTTAATTGAGGTGACTACAGATGACTGACAGGGAGACGGGGGGACACGGAGACACGGAGATCGATGTGTAGCAATAATTTAAGGACTAAAAGAGCGAGGAAGCCTCACACCTGCACTCTTGTCCTCCGTTGAGAATTAGTAGAACTTTCTAGTAAAGTTGAATAAAGCCCGACTAATTATTCGCCGTTTAAGTTCTTAAGAAACAGCTTTTTACTATCTGGTAAATCTTTATTAGAACTAGCTTCGTCTGCCAAATTGTTAAGCTTTTCATTAGCTTTTTCCTGAGCATCGTCTATAAGACGATCGCCACTTGGAGTTTTGCCAAACTGTTCTTTAGCCCCTGTCGGCTGTACGGCTTCTTCGGCAGCTTGTCGGGCGGAATTAATTTGGGTTGAGTCTGGCGTATCTGCCAAAGCTAAACCAGGAGTAAAGGAGATCGCGATTAACATTATGGCGACCGCAGCAAAATTAATAAGTCTTTTCATTTAATTAACGGCAAATTTAGTATAGTTTTGTTGGTTTTTAGCTATTTCTTGTAGCTGGCGCACTCGTTCTTCTGTAGGAGGATGAGTACGAAATAAAGATTGTAACCCACCACCAGAAAAAGGATTCATAATTAGCACTGGTTCAAAAGCTGGATTACCGTTCATCGGGACTTGTTTGCCAACCGATTCTAGTTTTTGCAACGCGCTTGCTAGTGCTAGAGGATTACCAGTAATTTCGGCCGAACCGCGATCGGCTGAGAATTCACGGGTACGAGAAATTGCCATTTGAATTAAAGATGCGGAAATAGGTGCTAGCACGACTAAAATTAAAACTCCAATCGGATTACCACCCTGACGGCTATCGCGATTGACTGGGCCATACATCGCACCGAAGGAAAGCATTCTACCCAAAAATGTTACAGCACCGCCCAAAGTACCAGCTACCGCCTGAGTAAGAGTATCGCGATTTTTAATATGAGTTAGTTCGTGAGCTATAACTCCTGCAAGTTCGTCTTTGTCCAAAATTTTCATAATGCCCTGAGTTACGGCTACAGCAGCATGGTTAGGATCTCTTCCCGTAGCAAAAGCATTAGGAGTTTGGGTTGGCACGATGCAGAGTTTCGGCATAGGTAAGTCAGCTTTTTTAACCAACTCAGCAACCATATCGTATAGTTCGGGTGCTTGTTCGCGGGTGATAGGTTGAGCCTGATAAGCAGCTAAAGCAGCCTTATCTGAATAGAACCAAGAGCCAAAGCTCGTTACCGCAGCAAAAGCCAGACCAATTATTGCTCCCTGTTCGTTACCAGTCGCCCAGTATCCACCTAAAACCAACAAACCGCTGAGTAAGCCCAAAAGAGCAGCAGTTTTTACTTGACCATTAAACATAGAATTTATCAGAGTTCATTATTAAAAAATTAATCTTGAAATATAGTAAACAATGATTAAAAGATTTATATCTAGCTATAGCAATATATAGTCGTGCGACATTAGTTGAGTATTAAGTAATAAGTAATGCCGCTATACGGATACCGCGACTCATAAGTAAGAAGTAGGGTTTTTCAACTTCTTTTATTCAAGAAATGAATATTGCAATATTCGTTTCTCAAGATCTTGAATCCGTATGTAGTGCTTTTTCTCTGACAAAATAATATATATAATAGTAGTCGAACAATTCGATTTTTGTCTAACTATATGACAATGGAATAATTAGCCATGAGTAGGGAATAGAGGGTCTAAAATAACCTATCTCCTCGTCCGCCAGTTATCTGCCCCTGCGCTTGAAACTCCTATCACAATATTTTATTGACAAGCAATCTATAAGGCGATTGCTAAAAAACATTTATTAATTCAATTGTAATCTATCAATAGAGGTGCTGCTAAAAAGAAGCATCTTTATTTCTTAAAAATCCCCTATAAAAAAATTAAACAAAGCATAAATTTTCTAGACTGTAGCTATATGAATAATATTATAATTCAGCAATATATCTTTAAGCTTGAGTTGCGATCGACATCGAGTTGTTCACAAAGATGTTAAGTATTAGTGTTTGAAAAAGTTATGAAAAACATCAATAATGCCTGGGTCAATGGTTGGTTAAGAAAATCCTACGCTGTTATTGGTGCAGCAGGAATTAGTGCCTTAATCAGTTTGCCCGTACTATCTCAATCTCAGTCATATTATCCGCCAATGGCTTTTTTTCAGCCTCTTGCCTATCCTAATTACCCACAAAAGAGAGGAACAGAAGCTGATGATGTATTAGATAATTTAGAGAAAAATACTAACCTGCAAAACTTAATAGCAGAAATAGAAGCAGCAGGTTTAACCGAAGAATTTCAACAACAGAATATTACCGTACTTGCACCTACTGATGAAGCTTTCAATGCTTTACCAGATGAGGCGATCGATAAATTAATTGTTCCTGAAAATCGTCTCAAAGTACTGCAATATCATTTAATAGCGGAACAAGTAAACGAAGAAGATCTAAACAATGGAAAAATTAAAACTTCAGGAGGACAAGAGATCGCTATTTCCGAGCGTAATAATAATTTAACGTTTAATAATGATGTAAAAGCAATTAACGTACCTACTGTTGCCAAAAACGGAGTAATTATTGAAATCGATCGCGTACTACTTCCTCCAGATTTTTAAACAATGAACAAGTAAAGGGGTAGAAGGCGTTGCATCTGTTATGGGATGGTATTGGCTGACAAAAAGAATTAGGGAATTGGGGGACTGTAGAGAGTCAACAGTCAACAGTCAACAGTCAACAGTCAACAAGGGAGGTTTGAACAGTCGTAATGTTGCATAGGTCAGTATTACTCGTTACTCATTACTCATTACTTATTAATCACTCTCCCTACTTCCTACTTCCTACTCCCTACTCCCTAGTTTTATTGCCAGTTACCTACTAAAACAAAAGGGCCCAAAAGTGAGGATGATCGAACTGTTTATCTTTAATCAAGGTCATCTGCGCCTGACGGAGGACTTCTGCTTTATTGACTTTAGTTGTCTGAGATTTTTGAAGTTGACGATAAAATTCTCCCATAACCTTAGCGGTACTTTCATCTACCACCGACCAAAGCGTCGCTAGGGTACTTCTAGCACCAGCCTGCACGGCTACACCCGCCAACCCTAAAGTTGCACGAGGATCGCCACTGGCGGTTTCACAAGCACTTAATACCAGCAACTCGATATCATTCTTGCGGGTAAAGGTATCGTCTCGGAGTAAATCGTCGAGTTCGGTAATATTGATTTGACCATCCCAAGAAAGAATAAAGGTATCTTCGGCTTTAGAGCTAAATTTAGCATGGGTGGCTAGATGAACAATTGGCGAATCAGATGCGGTGATTTTCTGCTTGATAGCTGCTTTAGTAAATTCATTGTTGAGTAAGGAACTATCGGCTAATCCAGTATTTCTAATGGTTTGTAACTCTTCTCTTACCTTTGGTAAGTCACCAAAATTACTGTGAGGTTCAAAATCTTCACGGAGTTCGCTCAATCCTCCTGTAACCGCATCTAACTTAATTGCCGTCAGCGGTTTGGGGTCTAATAGTTGCAAACCTGGAGTTAAAGCTAAGGCATATTTCTCTACTAAGTATTGTTTACCGTCATAGAGTACGGACATAGGAATGTTACGCAAACCACCATCCAAGACAAAGGCAATGGTTTTAACTTGGTTCTCGATCAACTCGGCTTCTAGAGGTTGAATCAACCAATTGTATACCTGTTGATATTGAGGTAGAAGTGATTCTATAGGAATAATGGAAGTTTGCAGCGAATTGTTAATTGCTTCGACAGTATTTTCTAATTCGGCTTGGGAAACATTACTTCTATATAAACTAGGTGGCTGGTTGGGCAGACTTAGAAGTATTTCTAACTCCCGATCGAGAATAATTGGATAGATAACCGCAGCCGTAGGATCAATCGCATCGATCGCTTGAGGATTAGCATCGATACAGGCTTCACGGAAGAAGTTGTTTAACTGTGCTACCTGTAGAGATTCAATGACATCGCGGGCTTGAACGAGTCTGGCTTGGCTATCTTCTTTGTTTCCTTCGGTATTAAGAACTTCTGCATACTTAACGTCTAATTCTACTAGTTGTCGATAAACTGGTTCGACTTCATCGCGGAAGGAAAACTGAACTTCAGGGTTGATAGTTGCAATGTCGCTACGCAGAGACTGTAAAGCATTATAGGCTCTAGTATAAGAAGCGATCGCTTTGGAAATATCATTTTGTGCTTTTTCAACTCTGCCTAACTGCCAAAAGTATTGATAGGCAATATCTGAAGCATCATAGCTAGATATCAGGTTTAGTGCCTGTTTGGTATAGGTTTCCGCAGTAGGATATTCTTCGGCAATTTCATTTAATCTACCAAGACTACCCCAAGCATAGGCTTCTATTCTGTTGTCTCCTAAAGCTTTAGCACCTTCAGCAGCACTAGTTAAAACTTGGCTAGCTTCTTCTAATGTGGGGGCGGAAATTGTCGGATCGCCCACGGCAACTAATTTAACTAAATTCTGTCCGTAGTTGATTCGGGCATAAAGATTATCTCGGTTATTAGGTAGACTTGCGTTAGTAACATCTGGATAGAGCGATCGCCATAACGGTTCGGCTTCTGCCCATTTTTCCTTTTGAATCAGAAAATTGAGTTCGTTTAGCCGTGCTTTTAGTTCGATAGTTGAGGATGGTGCGATCGATGCAGCTTGGCTATAGGCTTCCACAGCCTGTTTTTCATATCGACGACGTTGGGTTGCAATGTCCTCTGTACTAGCTAAAGCTTTGTATGTATTGCCTTGGCTGAGATAAGTTCTAGCCATTTCTTCTGGCAAATCTAACTTTTGTGCCGAACTTAAACTAGCTGCTAGTATTTGTTCTGACTGTAGTGGTTGACCGATAACTATTAATAGATCCCCTAGACTTCTCAATGCTGATACTGTAGTTACAGATGGTTTTGAAGTAAGATTTAATTTAGCCTGTAACTGGGGTTCACTTAGCTGGTTGAGTTGCTTGCAGGTAGCAATACCGTCTAGAGATACTGTATTTAATAGACGCTTACAGGCGCGAGGATATAAGCCCAAATCTTGTAATGCACTAGCCTGATTGAGGTTGTTTTGGTTTAGTGCTGCTGTATTCTGCTGCTTTTGATAAATATTGGCTGCCTGTTGCCAGGTTTCTACTGCTTCTGCCGATTTGCCAGTTTCTCGCTGTAGTTTTCCCTGAATATCTAGAGTTTGTGCCAGAATAAGCGAATCACTCGGTTCAGATTTCAATAAATCCAGACTAGAAGCGATCGCTTTTCTTGCTGCCTCCCACTGTCCTAATTGCTGCTGGGTTAGAGAAAGATTACTCAAGGCGATCGCCTGATTGATTTTATCCCCAGATCGAGCATAACCCGTAACGGCTGATGTCCATAAAGGCAAAGCAGATTCGTATTTTCGTGCTTGATATAACTTTTTAGCCTGTCGGACTAACTGACTAGGGTTAATTTGGTTTTGTACTATCGACGCTGGCGCGGAAACCTCAGCTACTACGGGAGGAATAAACGCTGCCAGAAGAAATAAGAAAACCAATAAGAATAAAGAACGAACTTTTCTATTTCTACTCCGATTAAATAAATTTCTGTTCATGATTTAAGATAGTAACGATCGCTAATAGAAATGTAATAATCAATAATTTTTGCCAATATTTATCGCGATAAATTTATTTCTCTTCTGTGTTTGCTTGTTGTCTGCGATCGATATCCGCCAAAATATCTTCTCGACTCAAGCGATCGAGCCACTGGTAGCGTTCTTTTGTATAGTCTCCACTACCATTATCAAATTGGTGAATAAATCTTACTGCATCGACATATCCTAAATTATTAACTAAGGACTGAAATCCTTTTCGGTTTAACTCAATTGGGTTCATCATTATTTCTCCTGCTAAACTACCAAATCAATTATTATCAAATGGTCTATTGAGACAGCATACGTCCAGGTAGATCGAATATTTTTGATTCATTTATCTACTCTTGTCGAACAGCTATTAGATATTTTTGGCGAAGAACGTTGAATTTCTTCATCTGTGGTTTTATATGCCGTCAAAGTTACTTCACCTTCATCGTTAAACACCCAGCCCTGTGCGGGAATGCTGGTTGTAGAAGCATTCTCTTGTCTCCCCATTTCCCAATCATTTGAAGGTGTATCTTTTAGAACACTCTGTCTTTCTCTAGGAATGGCTTCGATTAACCCAACTTCTGCCGACTCGCTATTGAGAGTTTCCGTAGGGTTAGGGGGCAAACCACCTTTTCCAGTCACGATAAATTGGCTACCTACCCCCTGCTGACAGGGATTTTGAGAAATTTGGTCTGAAGCATCGCTAACGGATGCAGGTAAGTTAATTAAGCCAGTGGTGGGATCGACTGCGGGGTTATTGATATCAATTGTGCCATCCAAACCAGTAGCTTCGGAACTAGCATTGATATCATTGGTTATAGGATTTAATGGACGTTCTTCAAGACCAAAAATTGCCTGTGTATCAATATTAATATTGCCACCACGACCTTGTGCTGCGTTAGCAATAATATCGTTGTTTTGATTAGGAAAAGCCAGGATAAAACCATCATCAGCATCGATACTGAGATTACCGCCATTAGCATCAGCAAAAGCGCGAGCCGAGATCGTACTATTATCTCTCAAAGTTATACTGTCACTAACAAAAGTGATATTCGCACCCTCTCCAATAGGAGATTGGGTAGCTGCGGTAATTTCAGCACCATTTCTTAAATCGATAGTTACAGCTTGGATAGTTAAATTTCCTGATTCTCCAATTCCAGGGTTGGAAATGCTATTTTCAGAACTAGGAAAATTACCAACATTCACAACCCCTCTGTCACTAATAGTCAAATCTTGAGTAAAAATATTCAATTCGCCACTGTTACCTATTGAATCGAACGCCCCCGCAAATAAACCGCTTCTAGATCCGAGATTGCCAACACCACTAATTTCAACTGAATCAGCAGCACGGACAGTTAAATTACCAGCATTTCCCTCACCACGAGTTACAACGCTTATTTGTCCTCCTTCAGTGATTATCAAATTGCCAGTATCAATAGTTAAGCTACCGCTCGATCCTGTAGCACTAGCAAGAACATCATTGCCGACAAATCCTTCTTTGCTTACCTCCACCACTTCTGAAGCATTAATAGTTAAGTTTCCTGCATTTCCTTGGTTAAAAGTTGCTGATGAAAGAAAACTATTATTAAGTACCCTTAGTCTTGACGTATTAATTTCAATATTTCCAGCGTTTCCACGACCTAAATTGTTAAAAAAAGATCCTGTATTATTTTGCAGAAAACTTGACCTTTGTTCTGCACCACCATCGAGCAAAATATTGTCTCTAGCTACAATCTTAATATCGCCCGCATTTCCAAAACTTTCACTGGCAGCTTCCAATCTAGCTCCATTGGTGATAGATAAAGAGTTAGTTGAAATATTAATATCTCCTGCGTCACTTCGAGCAAGATCTTCAGTTAATATTGCTTCTGGATCTATGAGGGTCGAACTAGATATAGTACTAGGATTATTATCAAGGAAAATAGTCTCGCCTCCACCATCAATAGCAATAGTGTTAGCTGTGATATTTATGTTTCCACCGTTTCCTAATCCAAAAGTCGCTGCATTTATTTGACTACCATTATTGACAATTAAATTATCAATTTCTAGATTGACATTACCAGCATTACCCTCTCCGTTTCTTAGAATACTACTGCTTATAACAGCACCCTCTCGGACAAATAAATTTTGAGATGCGATCTCAATATCACCGCTATCTCCATTACCGAAACTGATTGTATTTGCTAAAGAGCTTGGAACAATATCGTTGCTGCCTTCAATTAAAATATTTTCTCTAGCATTTAGAATTATGTTGCTATTACGATTGACGCGATCGCTATTTTGACTAAAGTTTGTTATATCACTAGCGATGAAGCCACCATTAATTAAAAAAATGTTGTTGGCTGATATTTCGATGTTCCCCGCTGTACCAAACCTAGATCCAGCCTCATTAGTAGTATCGATAACATTATTAAAAATTGCACTGCCAGGATTGCTATCAGTACCATCGATTACAACATCCTCTGTAGCATCAATAATAATTGCTCCCGAACGCACATCCACACTATCTAAATCTAGCAACACTCCATTAGAAATAACACTATTAGTATCTAGACTAAGATTCTTGGCATTAATCAAGATTTTTCCTTCTCCTCTAGAGACAGCAAATAAGCTTGAATTATTAGTCAAAGAAATATCCCCTCTCGTCACTTCTTGTGGAAAGTCGAGAAAACCATCTTCTGTAATAGCGACTATTCCCGCTTCGGTAATTCCACCCAACTCAAGAGTACTTCCCAATTCAAGACTCGATCCAAAAACCCCTGCACCATCAAAACTGATATTTCCTCCAATTAAAGCCAAAGTTTTTTCAGAGTTTACACCTAAGATACTGCCTGGAAGATTAGCAATATCTCCAGGATTGTCGCGGAAACTCAAACCGATTGGAATACTCACCTCTAATAACGGTGGTGCTTGAGGGTTACTGGCACTAAATTCTGCATCCCCTTCAAACAACAAACTGTCTGCTGTACTGGCAAAAAATGAACCGCCCAGGTTTAAAAAGGCATTTTGCCCAAAAATAATACCGTTAGGGTTAATTAAAAATAAATTTGCTGCGCCATTAGCACCTAACAACCCGTCGATACTTGAAACACTACCACCAGTTACCCGACTGAAGATGTTAGCAATATCTCCTGCATTATTAAACACAGCCGATCCTAATGTGGGTACAGAAAATTCATCGAAGCTATGAAATAGATTATCACCAACGCGATCGCCTTGCTCGATCGTGAAATTATTTCCATCTCCGTTAACCGTAGTTGATGTTGTTCCATCTGGGGTTATTTGCCCTCGTGCCGATAAGGAAATAAAACAACTAAGGGTTGCTAGAAGCAATGTGGATAAGATCGAGGGAAAAGTCCGCTGCATTACAATTGAGTCACAAGTAACTATGTCAAAACTATAAAGTCTTTTTATCGATTCAATTAATAATTTCTTTTAAGCTAAGTTGGCGATCGCTTTATGATTTGTTATTTCTTTTAATACGATTGGCATGAAAAATATTAGGGAGAAATATTATGGCAAGCGGTACGATGTTGCTGCGTTCGCGAAGCGTACCCAGAGGGTAATCGCTCCCTTTCTGTATCGGTATTTGAGTAAGCGGTTAAAGTTACTTCTCCCTTATCGTTAAATATCCAACCCATTGCGGGTACAGTTTCGGTAACGGAATCTTCCTCTAATTTACCTGCTTGTTCTTTCGTTTCCTCGTCTCCCTCTCTTAATAAAGGTTCGACCAAATCTACTGTAATGCGATCGCTCTCTAGAGTTTCCGTAGGGTTAGGGGGCAAACCACCTTTGCCAGTTACGATAAATTGGCTACCTATCCCCTGCTGACAGGGATTTTGCGAAATTTGGTCTGAAGCATCGCCGACAGATGCAGGGAGGTCAATTAAGCCAGTTGTGGGGTCTACTGCGGGGTTATTGATATCAACCGAACCATCCAAACCAGTAGCCTGTGAACTAGCATTAATATCATTAGTTGTAAAATCTAAAGGACGTTCTTCTAATCCGAAAATTGCTTCTGCTTCAATATTTATATCTCCGCCCTGCCCTTCTACAGCATTAGTAACAATATCGTTGTTACCAGAAAAAGCAATAACTAGATCGGTATCGAGATTGATATTACCTCCATTGGCGTTGCTTCCTGCTTCTGCTGAAATCGTACTGTTATTTTGAAGAATGACAAGAATCGGCTACTTCAAAATCAATATTACCTCCAATTCTTAGTTCTTCATTAGAAATAGCTGGTTGAGATGGTTGATTGGCAGCAAAAATTAATCCTCGATTCAGAGTAACTGTATCAGCTTCGAATCGCAACATTACCTCCATTGCCTCTACCTACACTGCTGGCATTGACTTGTGCATTATTATTTAACGATAGATTACCAGTAGAGAGCGTAATATTTCCACTATTTCCTAGTGCTTCTGGTGCTACAAGATTCAAAATATTGCTGCCATCAATAGTAATGCTGTCTGTTGTATTAACGTCAATTATTCCTCCATCTCCTCTACCTAAAGTACTGACATTAATTTGACTGTTATCAATCAATGAAATACTGTTACCAGTAATATTTAATGCGCCACTGTTTCCTAGTGCTTCTGGTGCTACAAAACTAGAAATATTACTATCCTCAAGAATGATAGATTCGGATACTGCGATGGTGATGTCGCCTCCGTTTCCTTCTCCGAAAGTGCTAATTTCCACGATTCCATCAGTCAAAGAAAAATTGGTGGTAGTAATATTTAGCTTGCCAGCGTCGCCAATTCCGTTTTCGCTAACTCCACTAAGAATGTTGCCATTATCGAATCGCAAAAGACTTAACCGCATTAATTGTAATTTCACCTCCGTTTCCCCTACCTTGCATATCGGAAAGAATACTTCCATTAATTAAGGATAAGTTGATGGTGGCAATGTTGATATTGCCACTGTTTCCAACTCCATTTTCTTCCATTGCACTAGAAATAAAACCATTATCTCCCAGTGAAATAGACTGTGTAGCGTTGATGTCGAATCGCACCGCTATTGCCAGAACCCGAACTGGAAACGTCAATATTACTATCCGTCAGAGATAAATTAGCAGTAGTAAGAGCGATCGCACCACCATTACCAATTGCGCTCGTGCCTACAGTATTGGAAATACGGCTACCATTTAAGACAATATTTTTCGCATTAACATCAATTGTGCCACCATCTCCTCTACCATCAGTATCAACATTAATACCAGCATCTGTTAAGGTCAGATCGGTAGCGGTAATATTTAGTTCTCCTGCTTGACCGACAGCACCTGTTTCTATTCCGCTAGAAACAAAGCTAGTATCGAGATCGATCGATTCAGATACATTTAGTGCGATTACACCGCCATCTCCAACCCCAGAACTATTAGAAAAAATACTGCTGCTGTCGTTCAGCTTCAAATTGGTAGCGGTAATACTCAATTCTCCAGCATCACCTACTGCCTCTGCGCCAATGAAGTTAGAAACACCAGTATTATTTAAATCGATAGATTCTGTGGCTTTAATAATTACCGCCCCTGCGTTCCCTAAACCCAAACTACCAGAACTGATTAAACTCTCGTTTGCTGTTAAATTTGTAGTTGTTAAACTTAGATTTCCCCCATTACCTTCGCCGTCAGTTAATACTGCATTGGAAATAGTTCCCCGATCTAAAACAATTGATTCGGATGCTGCGATCTCGATTTGCCCGCCTTCTCCTTCTCCGATAATAGTTGCATTTATTTGACTATCATCTTTAATTACCAAGTTGGTAGATTTGAGGTTTATATTCCCTGCATTACCCGTACTATTTTCAGATACGAGGCTAGTAACAAAACTATTACTATCGATAATCACTGATTCTGTTGCATCAAGCGTAAAAGTTCCTCCATCTCCGTTGCCAAATATAGCGGTATTAATCTGAGTGCCATTGCTTGCAGTTAAATTAGCAGTGGTAATTTCTATATTTCCAGCATTACCTACCCCACCAAAAGCGATCGCGCTAGCAATACTACTGTTGTCGAGATCGATCGACTCAGCATCGATTGCAATTGTGCTTCCGTTTCCCTCTCCTGATAAGCTGGCATCAACAAAACTATTACTTAAAGACAAAATAGGGGTTTCAATATCGATCGCGCCACTATTTCCTGTTGCAGAATTTGTCGTTCTAATACTACTACTATCATTCAGACTAATAGATTCAGCAGCATCAATCTCAATCGCTCCTGCATTGCCTATTCCTCCAGAACCAGAACTAATTCCGCTGGCATTACCTAATAATAAGTTGTTAGTAGTAATATCGATTTCTCCACCATTACCAACTGCATTTAAGAACACAGTATTATCAATAAAGCTTTGACCGTCAAGAATAATAGATTCACGCGCCTTAATCTCAATCGCTCCTGCATTTCCCTGTCCTAATGTGCCAGCTAATATGCTGCTTTGGTTAATTAAAAATAGATTGGTAGTAGTAATATCGACTTTTCCCCCACTACCTGCTGCACCCATAGGAATAGCATTAATAATATTGCTGTTATCAAAGATTACAGATTCAGTTGCATCGATAACAATATCTCCTACTCGAGCATCGGCAGAAGCTAAATTAGGATCGATGCTAGCACTTAAATCGCTGCCAGAAATCAACTCCAAGTTTTTAGCATTGATGAGAATAGCACCTCCTGCTGCACCTGTAATAAATACATCAGAATTATTAGTTAGAGAAACATCACCTCTAGTCACATCATTAGGAAAAGTAGCACTGCCATCTACATTAAGCCCTACCACACCTGCGGTAATTATTCCTCCTAGCTGAACTCTAGCATCAGGAGCAAAAATAGCACTACCTCCATCAAAGCGAACATTACCCCCTAGCAAAGTTATGCTACTACCTGGCAATATTTCCAATCCGTTGGCATTATTAGCAATAGAAGTATTGACGATATCCCCTGGATTATCTCGAAACCTCGCACCAATAGGAATACTAACTTCTAACAATGGTGGTGCAGTCGGATTTACCGCGCTAAATTCTGTATTCCCTTCAAACAACAAACTATCAGCGGTACTGGCAAAAAATGAACCGCCCAGGTTTAAAGAGGCATTTTGCCCGAAGATGATACCGTTAGGGTTAATTAAAAATAAATTTGCTGCACCATTAGCACCCAGTAAACCGTCGATACTTGAAACACTACCACCAGTTACCCGACTAAAGATGTTAGCAATATCTGCTGCGTTATTAAACACAGCCGATCCTAGTGTGGGTACAGAAAATTCATCGAAGCTATGAAACAGATTATCACCAACGCGATCGCCCTGCTCGATCGCAAAATTATTTCCGTCCCCCTTAACCGTAGTTGATGTTGTCCCATCTGGGGTTATTTGCCCTCGTGCCGATAAGGAAATAAAACAACTAAGGGTTGCTAGAAGTAATGTGGATAAGATCGAGGGAAAAGTCCGCTGCATTACAATCAATTCACAAGTAGCTATGTCCAAACTATAAAGTCTTTTTATCGATCCTATTAATAATTTCTTTAAAGTTTTAAATAACATTGTAACTAAGAGTTACAATGTAAATATACTGAATTTTACAGAAGGAAGTTTGTACATTTGATGTCAAAAGTAGTCAGCACGAGATTACCAGAGGAAACCGAAGCAAGATTACAAAGATTAGCGCGTCGTCTAGGTAAATCCCTGAGTGAAACTGGAGCGATGCTAATTGAAGAATCGTTACGAGAAACCGAATTTGCCTACATTGAGTTTCGTAGTTCGCCTGTAGGTAGACAAGCATATCTCAAGAATTCTAATTTGGCGGTGTGGCAAGTAATGATGCTGGCAGAACAATACCAAGACATAGAACAAATTGCGACTCATTTACAAAAGTCAGCAGAGTGGGTAAAAGCAGCATTTAATTATACAAAGGCTTATCCCGAAGAAATTGACTTAGCGATCGCCGATTACCTAGCAATTAACTATACGACTATCGAGCGTATCTTACCTCAAACGGAGTTAGTATCAATTCCTTTAGACGTGCTGGAATCTGACTTATAAAATCAATGCTGTCTTTTTTATTAGACGAACAAATATCTCCAGAAATAGCCAAACAAATATCAGCTAAACGTCCAGAAATTCCTATATTTAGCATTCATACTTGGCAGGGGGGCAACTATTTGGGCGTGTCTGATGAAACCATTCTCAAAGCTGCATTTCAAGAAAAGTTAACTTTAATTACCTATGACCAACAGACAATTCCACCAATTCTAATCCAGTGGGGACAAAGTAATATTCAACATTCAGGAGTAATATTTGTCGATTACCGTTCAATTGCACCAAACAACTTTGGAAAACTAGTTAAAGCAATTATTTGGCTTTGGGATAGTCAACGAGCAAGTTGGAGCGATCGCATTGTCTACCTTCAACCAGAAATTTAACTATCGCATCAACTCTTCGGTTGTATCCCTTAAAGGTTTTATTTTAATTAAACAACAATATAATTTAATGCTATTTCATCTTTAATTTTCGGCATTGCAAGGACTAACTGCGCCTGTCACGGTTTAGGGATAATTCTAAATTTTTGACGATTAATTCCTCCCAGTTTCCTCTATCTCAAAAGCGATCGCTTTTCCAAAAATCAAGGATAAATACTACTTTGGCAGCTAGTACGATCTTGCTGGATCCGCGCCCTTTCTGTATCGGTATTTGAGTAAGCGGTTAAAGTTACTTCTCCCTTATCGTTAAATATCCAACCCATTGCGGGTACAGTTTCCGTAACGGAATCTTCCCCTGGTTTACCTGCTTGTTCTTTCGTTTCCTCGTCTCCCTCTCTCAATAATGGTTCGACCAAATCTACTGTAATGCGATCGCTGTTGAGATTTTCCGTAGGGTTAGGCGGTAAGCCACCTTTGCCAGTCACGATAAATTGGCTACCTACCCCCTGCTGACAGGGATTTTGAGAAATTTGGTCTGAGGCATCGCCTACTGCCTGTGGTAGCTCGATTAAACCGCTGGTAGGATCGACTTCGGGAGTATTTATCGCTACTTCACCATTAAATTCTGCTCCCAATTGAGAAGTGGCGGTAATATCGCTTCTTTCAGTAGATATTTCTTGAAACTCTGTGCCAAAAATACCTTTAGCATTAACAATTACTCGTCCTCCAAAGCTGTTTTCTGAATTAGCACTAATGTCACTATTTTCGTTAGGAAAAGCAATTAGATTTTCGGTATCGATCGCGATGTTGCCTCCAGCAGATGAACCAAAAGCGTTGGTGGTGATATTACTTTCACCCCTTAAAAAAATATCTTTGCTAGACAAGTTGATATTACCTTCTCCACCAAAAGTTTGTGCATTGAGAATTCCCAAGTTATCGAGTTCGATTACATCAGCATTTATCTCTATATTTCCCGCCGTTGCCGTTCCAAAACTACTGACAGCTACTTGTCCAGCATCCCGAACCAGTAAATTAGAAGTGGCGATCGCAATATCTCCCGCAGCACCTCCTAATAAACTCTGGCTGGTAATCACA
>CAVQTP010000006.1:22500-248991 GCA_963716625.1 uncultured Flavobacteriaceae bacterium | reverse complement strand
GGATTATTGGGTAACATTTGCGCTCAAGCAGATATTCAATGACCCTGATTCTAAAGACATCGCAGTATTTAAAGGCGGAACCTCTTTATCAAAATGTCATAAGATTATTGAGCGCTTCTCTGAAGACATAGACCTCGTTATAATTACCGAAAAAAGTGATGGAAGCAACGCCATAAAGAAAAAACTTAAATTAGTTACCGAAGCTGTGAAAGAACCTCTTATAAACGTTCCTGGTCACTTGGTTGAGAATAAGAAAGGGAAGATTAGAAAGCTGGTGTACAGCTATGATAAAAACGGAATGGATGGAGCATTTGGCCACGTACGCGACGAGATTGTTGTAGAAGTATCAAGTTATGGAAGCCCACACCCTAGCAGCACCATTGAGATTCACTCAATGATTACCGGTTTAATTGCCAGTACAGGAAATGTAGATCTTATAACCAAATATGAGCTTGAACCGTTTACAGTCGTTGTGCTAGATATAGAACGCACTTTTTGCGAGAAAGTCATAAGCCTTGTACGGTTTTCGTACACCGAAAATCCAGTAAAAGATTTAGCCGATAAAGTAAGACACACTTATGATTTACATCAACTATTAAAGTTAGAACAGATACAAGACTTCTTATCTAGCGAAGACTTCTCAAAAATGCTTAACCAAGTAGGAAAAGATGATGATAAGGCAATCCCAAATGATAAGGAATGGTTATCACAGCACCCTAGTGACGCTCTAATATTTAATGATCTTGATGGTGTTTGGAATAAAATAAAAACAACTTACAACAGCTCTTTTAAAGAGTTGCTTACTGGTGAATTGCCTGATGAAAAAGAAGTTTTAAAATCTCTGAATACTATTAAAAATCGTGTGGGAGAAATTAAATGGGACTTATAAATGACAAGAGAAGACGAAATTAATACAGTTCACAGTAAAGGTACACATCTAATGATTTTAGGTGCAGGAGCTTCGCTTGCTTCTACCCTTAGAAATTCAGAGAAAAATGGAAAGTCACTACCTCTAATGTGGAATATTATAGAGATTGTAGGACTTAATTCAGTAGTTGATAGCTTGCCGCAAGACTACAAAGAACTAAAACAAGATTTTGAGAAACTATACAGTAAGATAGTTACAGAAGGTCGTTTCCCTAACCAAAAAGCTGAAATTGAAAAAGCTGTTTACAGCTACTTTGAATCATTAGAATTACCAGATGAGCCTACCATCTATGATTATATGATTTTAGCAATGCGACATCGTAAGGACACTATCGCAACGTTTAACTGGGATCCTTTTCTTTATAAAGCATACTTACGAAATAGCAATTTTACACCGAGTCCTGGAATTTTATTTTTACACGGTAATGTGTCTATAGGATATGATGCATCAGACGATAGTTCTGGACTTGCTGGATGGCGCTCAAAATTTACAGGCAATCTATTTAAACCGACGAAACTACTTTACCCTGTAGAAAATAAAGATTACAATTCAGACCCTTATATAAGAGGTCAATGGGAGACATTGGGAGATATACTAAAAGAATCTGAAAGAGTAACCATTTTTGGATATTCTGCTCCAAAATCTGATGTAGAAGCAATCGACCTGCTTCAAAATGCGTGGGGAAGTGTTGAAGATAGGACTATGGAGGAGTTTGAATTGATTGATGTGAGAAAGGAAGAGGATGTAAGAGAGCCTGGAGAAAATTCATTCATACTCATCATTATAATTATGCAACAGATTATTTTGACTCATCCTTAGCCTATCACCCAAGAAGATCGGTAGAAAGCTATCATCTCTGGTCTAGACCAAGAGTTATCGAACACGCATTTCAAGATGGTAATCCAGTACCTCAAAATTTTAAATCCTTAGAGCAATTATGGGAATGGCACCAACCACTGATTGATGCAGAGAATAAATTTTACAATTAGTATGAATCTAGGTATATCATAACGAACCATCCCATCTTCGTGATACCGCAACTTATCTGAAATCAACTTTACAATGGCATCGTTCTTTGTCTTGTAGATATTGTTACCATCAAAATCTTGCTCGTTAAGCAACATCTTTACTTTACGTGATTCTTCTTGGTCGATGAACTTCTTACAGGCTCTAATAAATGCAGCACGACTACAACCACGTATGCGCTGCTCACGCATATTGATGTAGACAAAGAAACTTTTCTGAATCTTGTATTCCAGCTCTGTGATCTTTCCCATTGCAAAAGCATTAGAACACAATTCATATTGCTCATCTACAATAAGTTGGCCGATGCGCACCATTTGATACTTTGGGATACGCTCTCGATATCGTGTCACATCATCTACTTGATGGTGTAAGCGTAACCAAGTACAGTTCTGCCATTCTGATGTTGTAATTTTTGCAACAGATTGGTGCGTGAGTACGATATCAATTCCTTTGTGACGTACTGTACAGAGTGCGCCAATCATTGATTGTCCTTTAGCGCCGGTCATATAATGGTCAATGTCGTCCAGTACAACAAGTCCATTTTTGAAATGTTTCATTATTTTAGTAATCACTTCCTTTTTCTCGTCATTATCCATAGGTGAGCCGTCTGGATTAAAGGGTCTGATTCTACGTGAAGAGACTTTTGTAAGCGCCTTTAAATGATTAGGACTTACGGTGCGGAATTGCGGATAATCATCATCATTGGTATCAAAAGCCAACACTTTACGACCTTTTTTTCCTACCGCAAGATGATCCATCATATAGCGTTTTATTTCCTGCTTGTTACGATAGGTTTTCCCAACACCTGTCTCGCCACAAACAAGTAAGATCATCGGCTGTCTTTCCAGATCTTCTTTTAGATAATTGATTGGTTTTCTACCACGATTAGAAGTTCCTGACATAGCTACTCAGTTTTAGCTTCGTCTTGAGCAACTTCTAAAATCGTTGCTTCAGAAATATCTTCATCTACTTCTTCAAAATCTACTGCTTCAGTTCTCTGTGGTTTTTTTATTTCCGCTTTCGCGAAAGCTTCATCAGTTTCAATCTCTTCATCATCAAAATTCAATTCTTCCTGAAACCCTTCAGTATCAAAACCTTCTTCATTCTCATTGTCTTCATCTTCTAAAGATGAAGCTTTTTCATCACGAATAATATCCAGAATACGCTCTTCCAGAATGTTATTTTCGGCACGTACTTCCATAACGACTTGAGCCTTTTTCATTAAAATAGAAAGTACTGCACCCATAAGCTGTTGCTCTGGTGTGAGCTTTTTAGCTTTCTTACGAAGAATTTGTGCGAGCAACGGGCGCAATAATGCCTTATCTTCCTTATCCAGCTTTACACGAGCAACATTCTTGTCGTTCTGCTGATCGATGACGGTAATAATCTCATCAAACTCATAGAATTCCTTGTGCTTGCTGATTTTTACAAAATAACCACCGCCAACTTCCAAGACATTGTTGGACATACCGAGCAGCGCATCGGCAGCTTGATTGGCTTGGCTCAGCGGTAATTCAAAATCCTCATCGGTAGGTTGTGGCTCATCGTCGTCCTCGTAACCACCACCATTTATTTCTTGCTCTGGTGCGTCTAGTGGCTGATCGCGCTTTTCTTGTTCGACGTTTTCTTCTACCGTTTTACGGAATTCTGGTTGCTCGGTATTCGTTGCACCTGGTTCTTCCGGCATTTGATATGGTCTGTCTGGTTTCCAAACGTTCCAGCTCTTCTGTTTATCTGTGTCGTTATCGACTGGACGCTCGCCACCGATATCTTTTTCAATCACAGGCTGATTAAGCGGACTGCTTTCTTCGCCCTGAATATTTTCAAACGTGATTTCTTCTGGTGCTGTGGTAAGGACGTCTTTTACTTCTTGAGCTATTTCTTCTTTCATATTCTTAGTTGAGTTTTGCGATAAAGTTGACCACGTTGTTTTCCAGTATTTTGAACTTGGCTACAAACGGTTTGTAGAAACTAGGTATGGAAAGAATCTCATCGCATTTATGGTAGTTATACATTACGGCACGTTTGGACTGCTGGAAGTTCTCGCCAATCTTTGCGTAACTCGTATCTGTATATTTTTTCAGTAGGAAGTAACAAGCCATTCTAGCATCACGGTATTCCTGAATACTACTAGCATAAAAGTCTGTTTCTTGAAGATTGAAAATCTGAATACTCTGTGAGACGATGTACACTAAAAGTAATTTCACTTTCTGCGTATCACTGGATTGCAACTGCGTGTTGCCCGAAAGATTATTAATGACTTCAATGGTTTTTACAAGACCAAACTTGCCTATGAGCATATCAACACTCTGCTGTAAGTCACTATAATCGGGCTGTTCTTTTTTCATCCTACCGTGATTTGATTCACAGGGCAAACTACTAAAAGAGAGTTTTTGAGAAATTGTTAATTGTTGAATAAACTATTAACACTGATTTAATGATGGTACAATTCTATTTAGATAAAAGCCATAAAATATATTATAATACAGTGTGTTTTATCTCTAAATATTATATATTTAACATTCCTAAAAACTGAAAATGATGAATCGGATTAAAGAAGTTTTAGAAGCGAAGGGAATTAAGCAAATCTGGCTATCAGAACAATTAAATAAGAGCTACAATATAGTAAATGGTTATGTGCAAAACAGATCTCAACCAAGCTTAGAAGTATTGTTTGAAATAGCAAAAATTCTCAATGTAGAGCCCAAAGATTTATTACAAACCATCAATGAGAAATAAAATTATCATACATAAGCGATAACAGAGATGTTTAGAAATAAGACATAATAATGGAATTAATTTAACAATTATGCTTGACAATATAAAAATCAATGGATTTAAATCCATTAGAAAGCTAGATTTAGATTTAGGAATGATTACAATCCTAATAGGAAGTAATGGTGTTGGTAAATCTAACTTCATTTCTTTCTTCAAATTTGTAAATAATATTTACGAGCAACGGTTACAACAATACTCACTTAAACAAGGTGTTGAGAACCTTCTTTACTTTGGGCGAAGAAATACAGAACAAATAAAAGGGTTTCTCAATTTTGGTAACAACGCATATTCTTTTGAGTTAGAACCTAATGAAAGCGGTGGTCTCTTTATATCTTCAGAAGAAAGTATATATCATCCCGCACCGAATAATAGAGCCTTCTGGAACAATAACATACAAGAGAGTGGGATTAAAAACTCTAATACTAGAAGAGATATCTATTTACGTGAACATATGGAAACGTTCAAAATTTATCACTTTCACGATACTAGTCCGAGCGCACCATTACGCACGCCTTCCAATATAAATGATAATAGATTTTTAAAAGAAAATGGCGATAACCTAGCGGCGTATCTCTTCTATTTGCAAGAAAAACATCCTAAAAGCTATAAGAGGATTGAGAAAACAATCGCAAGTATTGCTCCATTTTTTGAACGATTTAATTTACAACCAGATAGACTGGATGAGTCTCGAATTAAATTGATTTGGAGCGAAGTGAATCAACCAGAATCTTATTTTGATGCCAGTCATCTATCTGATGGTAGTATTCGTTTTATTGCTCTAACCACGCTATTGTTGCAACCAGACTTGCCTAAGATTATTATTATAGACGAACCAGAACTAGGACTTCATCCAGTTGCTGTAAATAAACTTGCAGGATTAATTAAGAGTGCTGCGGCAAAAGGATGTCAAGTAATTGTATCTACTCAATCTGTAAATCTTTTAAATAGCTTTGAGCCTGAACATATTATAACTGTAGATAAAATTGACAATCAGTCGAGTTTTGATAGATTGGATGATAACGACTTAGACAAATGGTTAGAAGATTACTCAATGGGAGAATTATGGACAAAAAGTGTCATTAAAGGTCAGCCATTATGAAGAGAATTTTAGTCATAGTAGAAGGCGATACTGAAGAGGCATTTGTAAACGTATTATTGCAACCTTATTTTATTGCAAGAAATATTTCAATCTCTTGTTTCAAGATCAAACATTCTAAAGGTGGAATGTCAAAATATTCCCATTTCAAGAAGGATATAATTAAAACTGTATATGAGAGCAATGTTATTTTAACAAGTTTGATTGACTACTATGCGTTGCCATCCGACTTTCCAGGATTTGAACAATCAAAAACGATAGTCGACAAAGCAAGTCGTCTGACTTATCTTGAAAATGCAATTAAAGAAGATATTGAAGAAACGCAACAGCAAACCTTTGACCATCTATTTCCTTACATTCAATTACACGAGTTTGAAGCGCTTATTTTTTCATCGATAGTAGGTATTCAAGAATTATTTGAGGAAAAGGCTGTAAAGGTTGCTGAATTAAAATCTGTTTTCGCAAATTTTTCAAATCCAGAACTGATCAATGACGGTGCCGCCACAGCACCATCAAAAAGATTACTACATTTAATAAATGGCTACAATAAAGTAGTAGACGGGAATTTAATACTTGATGAAATAGGTCTAGATACCATTATAGAAAAGTGCCCAAGATTTAGATGGTGGTTACTATCATTAGAGCAGAAAGCAACAACATAATTTTAAAATGAAATCAGTTGAGCATTTAGTAAAATAAGAAATTAAATAGTTAAGAATATGTCATCAATGCAAACTCGGGAAGAGATCGAAACTTTTTATGAATATCAGAAAGCGAATTCTAAAGTAAAGGCTGAAATTGTGGCAAATTATTTTCCGCAATATGCTATGATAATAAATAAACCTGGCCAAAAAAGAATACGTTATTGTGACTTATTTGCAGGTCCAGGAATTTATAAAGACGGAAATATTTCTACACCTTTTTTAATAACCGAAGCGTGTTTAAAAAATGAAAAGTTAAGATCAAAAGTTGAGTTAATCTTCAATGATATGCTATTTGGCAATGATTTAGAAAATAATTTAAGTGAAAAATTTGAACTAAGCGGTTTTCATTATAAGCCACAATTTCGTCAGCTAGAAGTGGGAAATAATGAAGGTATAGATGAATTTCTTAATAGAAAATATCAAAAATCGAACCCCAGTCCAGCATTATTATTTTTTGATCCTTTTGGCTACAAAACCGTAAGTGCGCTTACTTTATCTAATTTCTTGAGCAACTGGGGGAATGAAATATTCTTATTCTTTAATATAAAAAGAATACACGCGGCAATTGAAAACCCAAAGTTTGAAGGTTTAATAAGAAATCTTTTCCCAACAAATTTTGAAAAAATAAAAGAATCTCGGAAATATGAAATTAACACTGAAAAACGTCTTCCATTATTTATTGACTCTCTCAAAGATGAATTTGAAAAACTTATAAAGAAACCTATATTTATGGCAGGCTTCAAATTTATGGAAGAAGACAATCTCGCAGCGAGTCATTATGTACTGCATTTCTGTAAGGACAAAAAAGGGTTTGAATTAGTTAAACAAGTTTATGCTGAATTTGATAATATTGGTGCATCATTAGAAAATGGTACATACACTTTTGATTCGAAAAGAATGGGGAATTCTGATATAGAAATGGATTTTGGTGATTCAAATGTTGAAATATTGGCGAATAAAATATTCGATCTCTATAATGGTAAAATAACTACTGCCCAATCACTTTTTGATTCTATGCACCCAGTAACAAACTATTCAGGGCGTCACTTTACACACGCACTCAGATATCTAGAAAATGACAACAAGGTTGTTGGAATCAGAACTGATGGTAAACATTATCGAGAGAACATTATTATTAGCCAGTTTTGCACATTAAAATTTTAACTATGAGTAAATCTTCAATAGAATGGACTGAAATGACGTGGAATCCCACAACAGGTTGTAAAAAGATTTCACAAGGTTGTAAATTCTGTTACGCGGAAATAATGACGCGTCGCTTAAAGGCAATGGGACAAGAAAAATATAAAGATGGATTTAAAACGATTCGCACACACGATTATGAATTAAGCAGGCCATACACTTGGAAAAAACCCCAAATCGTATTTGTAAACTCTATGAGTGACTTATTTCACGATGAAGTCCCTTTGGATTTCATTAAGAAAGTTTTTAAAACAATGAATGATAATCCAATGCATACATTTCAAGTCCTAACAAAACGATCAGACAATCTTGAAAAGTATGATAATATGAAAGCTCTAACTTGGAGCGATAATATTTGGATGGGAGTCTCTGTCGAAAATTTAGATGTGATTCATCGAATTGATCAACTTAGAAGCACAGATGCACATATTAAATTCTTATCATTAGAACCATTGATTGGTCCATTGCCAGAAATGAATCTAAAAGAAATAGATTGGGTAATAGTTGGAGGTGAAAGTGGATTTAAACCTAGGGAAATGAAAGAGATATGGGTCGAGGATATCCGTTTGCAATGTGAAGATTATAACGTAAAATTCTTTTTTAAACAATGGGGCGGAAAAAATAAAAAGGCAGCCGGAAGAATTTTGAATGGTACAACCTACGATGAAATGCCAAAATTGTAGATTGATAGCGCACCAATATTTCGAACAGAATTTAGATGCGCTTAAATCAGCGAACAAAAAATATAGTTCTATATCCTCTCAATCTCATATCGATACCTAAACACACTCGTCCTAGTCACACGATACTTACCAATAATTGTTTCCCAACCTAAAGCGACCTTAACGCCCAGGTCTTTAAACGTAGATCTGCCTATGTTTTCTGTACGACCCATTTTTACAAGCTCGTTGATGATGTCTTCGTCGGTGGGTTTCTTTTTTTTGGTTGGAGCTGGTATATCATCCATTACTTTCTCAAATTCAACTTGTTTTTCTTTAAGCTCTTCAGTAATCTCATTGTTCTCTAATTGATCTGCATACTCTTCATCGATGTCTTCTAAAATTTCCAGATCTAAAGCTTCCAACTCATCCAGTAGTGCATCTTTCTCACAAACCGAAACATTATCCAGTAGCTTGTGCATACGGTCAAAAATTTCGATTTTCTCTTGAATGGGTTGTAGTAGCAACTTTTTGGCGAGTTGATTACGTTGCAGGAATATTTGGTGTTCTATTTTTTTCATAGTTATACAGGTATTGGGATGAGTTTTGGTTTTTCGGTAAGTGAGCTTTCTATTATGTTTGAAAGTGCTGCTGTCGCAAGCGAGGTTGCGATTATAATACCAGTGGTTTTCAATAGTTCAGCGCCTTTAGGAACTTGCAGTTTGAACTTCTCGCTTTCGGCGTTCTTACCTAGATTATAATAAATGAGCGCTTCGGCAATACCTATGGCAAGGCCTGCGCCCGTGATGATCAATACTTTTTTATTCATAATTACTTTTTTGCTTTTTCTTCCATTTTGTCAAACTTCTCTTTAATAGCATCTACGCCTTTTTCGGTCGTCACAAAATTCATTTTATAGGCGTTCATAATGCCGCGATGGGCACGTAATAAGACTTTTTCAGCTTCTTTTTGTACACCAACGTCATCCTTTAATTTTGCAGGAATCAAATTAGCTATCGAGATAAAGTGCCCTTTAATTTTAGTATGGCGCATTGGTTTGGGTTTCTTAGGCTCGTTTTTGCGCTTCTCTTCATTAAACTTGCGGATTTTAGCTCGACACAGCTTAATATCAGTAGTCATTTTATCCAGCTCCTTTTTGACTGTTTTAGACGGCGCTTTCTTTTTGGCTGGCTTTGTTTCTTTTACAATGGCGTCTGGCGAAAGTCGCTCCACCATCGAGAAAACTTTTTCGATATTCTCTTTCGCGATTTCTTCAAAAGCATCTTTATCTGACGTTTCCTTATAGTCAACCAGCAATTCCTTTACTGCGGTTTGCAAGGCATCTGGTTGCACGGCGCTCAATTGGAGCTTTTGTAATTTTTCTATGGTCATAGTTGATTTTTAGGCGGCGATTAATAATTCAAGTTCAAGCAGCGATAAGGCTCTGGCACGTTCTTTTTCCTGTATACGTATGGTTTCTTTAGACGATGCCGTTTTTTTCTCGGCTGTAGTTTTAGGCTTTCGTTTTACATCGTTGTTTGTATGCTCCACGCCAAATTCTTCAAAACGCTCCAAATCTTTTTTGCTTTCAATAAGCGCTTCGGTTTCCGATGAACGGTCTATGCCGTACACTTCTTTATCGGCTTTAAAACGTTTTTTTGCTTCTGCTTTTGAAAGTAACTTCCATTGAAAGCCATCGCTCATCGTGTAGATTTCTCCACTTGAAGATTTATCATCAGGATGTAGCATTTCAAATAAAAGCGCGTCTGCTTCCTGCGCTTTTAAGTCGCTATTTGTGAAATTATCTGATGCCTGTTTGATGACTTCCCAGGCTTTTACAGGATCAAGCTCGCTGCCCGTAAGCGCTACGATTTCATCTTGATTTTTTATAGCGAGCGCCTTTAATTCGGCTTTTGAAATATCTTTGGTTCTATACATTTTCTATAATTTATGATCTATGGCAAATTGTTGATGGTACAGCGGTTCCAGCGACCAGATAAACTCGTTTGCTTCGTCCTGATCTGCATAATGAACGGAACACATTTGCGATGTCCCATCCGTTTGGAAACATTCATAGCGATACTGCTGCACCGGATTATCTTCGTTAGAAATATCAATGCTTGTCCAGCGCAGGATGAGTGAGTTTTCTCGCTTTCGCGAAAGCATAATCTCAAAATCCCTACATTGTTCTTTACACGCTTTATTGATTTCAACAGCTCTGTCCATAATGGCGTCTATCACGCTTTGTTTCAATTTCTTTTTCATCAGGCAGCGAGTTGGTTTTTATAATTTTCTATGATTTGGGTCACTTCCTTGACTGCGGTTTCCATTGCATAGCTCTGTTCAAAAACGAAGCCTTTTGGGTTGATCGCTTTCGCGAAAGCGGTACCCATTTGAGCCGTAATCGATCCAAGACCAGACGGAATGGTCAAGCCGAAATAATTGTTCAACGCCACCAAACTCTTAAAACCACGATATCTAAAATAACGCGGATCGCTACTGATAAGCAACAGCTGATTCTTGTCCAGTCTGTCCTGAAAACTCTTCACACGAATGCACGCCATTGCCACCTGATTGCTGAAAGACGTGCCCAAAAGCACATTAACTTCTACCGAAATTCCACGTAGTTCCAGAAAGTCAACCAACTCTGCACAGGCAAGCCCGACATATAGCAGTTGATCGCCTTGAACATTAGCATTTGCGCCAGCCATTATATACAGTTGCATCGATGGGTAACTCATCTGTTTATCCTGAAAATAGGCGTACACACTTTTTACCGAAGTTGAAATCTGATGATTGCGTAGTTCTATATTCATCTGGCTCACGGCAGTACTGACAGGCGTTTGCCTATTTACAGGAAAGTCCTTGTACATCGCCATCGCAGCACGCTCAAAAGAGAACACGCCAAGACCGCGATCATTGTAAGCCATCTTAGGTTTAGGCAATACAGAATCCTGTAAATAGTCCAGATAAGTCGCTAGTTTATCTTTTATCTGCGGTTGAATTTTCTGCGCCAGTTTCATTCCTAAAAAGGTGCGATGCTCTTCGAGCTCTTTCACATCTTTTGGCGTAGGCGTACCGTACCAATCGGTACCAGAATTTAAGTTTTGCGATGTGCTTTGTACCACATTATTCCATCGCGAGGCATTAGTTGTACTAAGCTGCTGAATCTCGTGATCTACAAATGCATTAAAGGCAAACACACTATCAAATAAGAGATAATTGTATTTGCCACTGTTACTCTGGGCGATATGTTTTTGCGGTCGACTCACTTAATTCTTTTAAAAATAGAATTAGTGGCGTGAGTTGTTTGGGGATGGGATTGTAGTTTGGGACGTAAGACTGAAATAAATTTATCTTTGAAGACTTATGGAAGAGAATATAGAATTTAACTGGCCAGAAGAGGCCAAAAGTCTTTTTGTAAAATTTTCAGTTAATAAAGAAGGTCAATTTAAAATTGTAATAGGAGGTTACAAGCTAAATGAACATCTAACTATAGGCTTTTTCGAAAATAGCCAGACTGTAGATGTGCACCTTAAAAATGATAGCACAGGTATTTATACATCTCTTTTTAAAATGAATTATAAGAGATTTTTAGTGATGGTCAGAAATATAGGATTATACCAGCAAGATCTTTTCTCCTATTTTATATTTAGTAACAAGATTAATCCAGGAAGGCTCGGTAAATATAAATTATGGATGCATCATCAAGATAAAATGGATGAAAAACATCAAGATCTCATAAAACTGCAAAGAAATAAAACGAAGCTCAAACTAAATACCAATAAGAATATCTTTGAACTTTGGGAAGACTTTGAGCCTGCTCAAAATATAAAAAATTATAAATCTGGTCTCGCTTATTTATATGATAGTGATTTAAAATTGCAAGGCTTTCTTTATAAATTTGAAGGTGTAGGAACATACTTTTTCAAAAAGAAAGACTGGAATAAGATGAGTAGATTAATAATTGAACAATCTTATTATTATTTACAAAATCAAAAGTTCGATAGAAAAGAATATGTTCTAAATCATATGAAGACCGTCATAGGTGAAAAATATCCTTCAGCTTTAAAAAGGATAGAAAAAATTGAAGCATTAAATATTGCTCATAGCACTAACAAATAAACATCACTAATTAAATGAAACCAGAACTTTCCAAATTTGGATCTCCATATGCCTTTAGATATAGAGCAAACAATGATTATACACTTGATGAAATTAAACAGAACTATGTCTATTTTGCTAATCGAGATCAGCTTAATGATCCGTTTGACTCAAGCCCTTCTTATATTGGACTAACCGAATCTCAAGAAGAGCTAGAGTTACTTCAAATAGAATTACTTAAAGCTACCACAGACCCATTGATAAAAGATTATATAATGGGTACAAATGGTATAGAAGAAATACATAAGGTAGCCCAAGAAAAAATGGAACAATATATTAATTCATTCGGTATAGCCTGTTTTTCAATGTACCAAGGCAACTATAACTTATGGGCTAATTATGCCAACAATTATAAAGGAGTTTGTTTACAATTTGACACTAAATATGATCCTAAATTTTTCCATAATCTGCTACCGGTATTTTATGTTTCAGAATTAAAGAAAAGAGAATTTAAACCTATCTCCCAAGAGAATGGGATAATCGATTTGCTATATCACAAACTAGATCAATGGAAAGCAGAGAAAGAATTAAGGCTAATAAAAAGTGATCCAGGGAAACAGTTTTATAGGCCCGAAGCCTTAAGAAATATAATGGTGGGATTTAATGCTGACTATGACTACGTTCAAGAATTAATTGAGGCTGTTAAAAGAAACAAAGCAGATATTGGTGTTTACAAAATGAACAAACCAAAGGAACACGACAAGGCTTCATATACGCTTCTATATCCGCATCAATAATTTACAGCTTATTGAAGTCGCACTAACTATCTAAAATGAGATAGTTTCATTTGCCGTTAGAACTCTGGGCGATATGTTTTTGCGGTCGACTCACTTAATTCTTTTAAAAATAGAATTAGTCCTGTGAGTTGCTTGATGGTGGGATTGTAGTTTGGGACGTGGGTTTTGATATATTCGGAATAATTCCTACATACTTGTTTGGATATTTTTAACTTTAGAAAAAATTCAGATACTTTTCAAATGAGAGAAAATATAGAGGCTTTGGTCAATTACACAATTTCCTTAGATGGTGACGAAAAAGGAGAAGCACAAGTGTTTTGTGATAGACTTTTTCAAGCATTTGGACACGGTGGATACAAAGAAGCTGGAGCTACTCTAGAGTTTAGAGTAAAAACAAAGAAGAAGACTAATTTTGCAGATTTACTTTGGGAAGATAAAGTTCTCATTGAAATGAAAAAGAAGGGTGCTAAACTTCAAAGTCATAGGACACAAATTTTTGATTATTGGTGGAAGCTCAGACCATTACAACCGAAGTATTCAATTCTTTGCAATTTTAAAGAATTTTACATCTATGATTTCTCAATCCAAGATGAGCCACTTGATATAATAAAGTTAGAGGATCTTCCAGATAGATATACTGCGTTCAACTTTATGTTTGAAAAACCAGAAATACCTGTTTTTAAAAACAATCTTGAAGAGGCAACTCGTAAAACAGCCAATATTGTTGCTGATGTATTTAATTCCTTAATTGAAAGAGGAGAAGATAGATTAGTAGCACAAAGATTTATGTTGCAGTGCATATTCACAATGTTTGCTGAAGACTATAATCTTTTGCCAAAAGATATTTTTACTCAAATCTTAATTGATTGCCAGAACCAAAAGGGAAACTCTTATGATTTAATTAATCAACTTTTCACTCAAATGGACTCAAGTATTCCAGCGCGAGGTGGACGCTTTAAAGAAGTAGAATATTTTAATGGTGGTTTGTTTTCAAATCCAGAAGCTATTGAGTTGACAGACTGGGAACTGGATAGAATGAAAGATGCTGCATCTAGGAAATGGAGTCAAGTAAATCCTGCGATTTTTGGAACAATTTTTCAAAGTAGTATGGGAGCAGAAGCAAGACACGCATTTGGAGCTCATTTTACTAATGAACTGGATATTTTAAAAATTGTTCATCCAACGATAATAAAACCTTGGCGAGATAAAATAAATAGGGCAAAGACATTAACAGATATGAAGCTTCTTAGGAAAGAGCTTTCTGAATATCAAGTTCTAGATCCAGCTTGTGGTAGTGGTAACTTTCTATATGTTGCATATAGAGAATTAAAGCGTATTGAAATGGAACTTCTTAATAAAATTCACGAAGATTTTCCTAAAAGCGCTTTTGAAATTGGTACACAATCCATTGTTAGTATTAAACAATTTCACGGGATGGATTATAATCAATTTGCTGTAGAATTAGCCAAAGTCACATTAATGTTAGCCAAGGAAATAGCAATCAACGAAACTAAAGATTGGGTAAATACTATGCAGGTAGGTCTTGATTTTCAGATGGAAGAAACTCTTCCTTTGGATAATATGGACGACAATATATTATTCTCAGATGCATTATTTACAAACTGGCCCAAAGCAAATGTAATAATAGGAAATCCTCCATATCAAAGTAAAAATAAAATGCAGAATGAGTATGGAATTGAATACCTAAATAAACTATGGAATGCTTATCCTGAAATTTCTGGAAATGCTGACTATTGTGTTTATTGGTTTAATAAAGCTCATAAGCTACTCGGTGAAGGTGACTATGCTGGATTAGTAGGTACGAATACTATAACACAAAACTATAGTCGTGAAGGTAGCCTTGATTATATCGTGAAAAATGACGGTACAATTATAAATGCAATAGCCAGTCAACCTTGGGAAGGAGATGCAGTAGTATTCGTTTCAATTGTTAATTGGATTAAAGGAGAATTTCCAAATAAAAAGCAGTTATATGTAGAAGATCAATATAAGGAGCAGAAGGAATATGTAGTGGATGAAATTAATAGTAGTCTATCTCTTCAAATAGATGTTACTTCTGCGAAAGTGTTGAGCTGTAATACAAATCCGAAATCTGTTTATCAAGGTCAAACTCACGGGAATAAGGGCTTCTTACTAACCGTCAATAAAGCATTAGAATTAATAGAACAGAATAACTCATATTCAGAAGTTGTAAAGCCATATTTAATTGGTCAAGAACTTGTGGGAAATTTAATGAGTCAGCCTAAAAGGTTTGTTATCGATTTTAGGGATATGGATATTATTAAAGCTTCAACGTTTGCAACTCCTTATAAAATAGTTCAGACTGAAGTATTACCTATACGTCAGGCAAAATCTGATGACCAAGAGAAAAAAAATAAAGAAGCTCTTGAGAAAAACCCAAAAGCAAAGACAAATAAACATCATATTAATTTTTTTAATAAATGGTGGCAACTATCCTATGGTAGAACGGATATGTTAAATTCAATTAGTAAAAACAAACGAGTAATTGTTTGTTCCAGAGTTTCTGCACGTCCCATATTCGAATTTATGTCAACAGAGATTAATCCAAACGATGCTTTGACAATTTTTAATTTTGATGATGATTATACATTTGGTATAATTCAATCTCAAGCGCATATTCTTTGGTATCAAGAAAAATGCTCTACTATGAAAGGAGACCCAAGATATACTACAGACTCAATTTGGGACACATTTCCCTTTCCTCAAAAACCGACAATTTCGCAGGTTAAGAAAGTTGCGAAAATCGCTAAAAGCTTACGAGAGGAAAGGAGCGCACTAATGAAGTTGCACAGTTATACATTGAGAGACCTTTATCGAATCCTTGAACAACCTGGTTCAAATCCGCTCAAGAAAACACATAAAAAGCTTGACGATGCAGTAATGGAGGCTTATGGCTTTGATAAAAGAAAAGATGTTCTTTCACAATTGTTAATTCTGAACAATTCCGTTTTTTCAGAAACAGAAATTGGAAACTTCGTTGAGAGCCCTGGAATTCCCAGTTGCATTCTAAAAAGAGATGAAATAATTTCAGATGATTGCGTAAGACTATCTAAATAATTGAACCTTTAAAACCTCCATTCTTAGAATTATGAAAAAAACTGATGAAGATACAAATGCACCTAATGATTATTTAAGCAAAAGCTTTTTTGAAGAATTAAATTACAAAATGTGGTCTACAAAAGGATCACGGTTTAACTGTGACAAAAGACTTAGAACAAAAGGCAAGACTTCAAATGTTGGTTTAGCAATTATTTCTGCATATCTAATAATTGCGAGTTTAATAACAGTTTTTGGTTTAGAATTGGGAATCAGTCAAAATGCCCTTAACTTCATAATAACTGGTCTCTCTATTTTGGTTCTAGTTTTTAGTCAATTTGAAAATGCACAGAATTATGAATTAAACGCAAAGATGCATCACGATAGTGGATTAAAAATATCAGAATTATATAATGAGTTAAGAATATTCAAGACCCTAAGACAAGACCCTTCTAGCTATGAAATGCTCAGTTTCGCAAAAGATATAACGAAAAGGTATGAAAGTGTATTAAATAATTCTGGCAATCACTCTCGTATAGATTATGATAGGTTTTTAATGACCAACATTGAATATATGAAAAGGACAAATCCTGATAAGGTTAAGAATCTAAATAAAAATGAAATTACACTTCGATATTATTGGAATGTTTATGGATGGTATTTCTTGTTAGTAACTATTCCTCCTGCCTTGTTCATTGCTATTAACACTTTTACCCAATCCGCCTCTTAAACTCCTTTATAAACTCAGCCTTCATTACGCTACCCTTATATGAATTAAGAAATCCTTCAAGATTTACTTCGGTTTTTATATGCTCGGCTTTTTCTTTATTCATTGCTAGGAAATAGCTGTGAAGGGCATCCTTCAAGGTTTTGCCATTTGGCATTTTACGGTAAGTTTTACCAAACTCATCTTTCATTCCTGTTTCGCGCTTCATTTCGAGTTCGTAAGCGCGTTCTAGGTTGAGCATTGTACGCAAGGTCATTATATCTTCAGTATCGTCATCGCCACCTTCTTTTCCTTCGTATCGTAAAATAGATTTACGTATCTCCAGACAAATATTCACAACTGGTGGATAAACGAGCTGACGCTCTAAAGTTTCGTTGAACCCTATGCGATAAATGCACCCACTAAAACGATCCAGCAAAGATGCATCCTGTTTGTTGTTTCCTACATAATTACCACTTGCTCCTTTACCAATCACATTACCAGTAGCAATGCAACCAAAGTTGCGGTGCTTTACGACTGGCTCATTTTTACCGTTAAAGATAATGGCATCTTCTTTGGCGCTTTTTGCCAATGCGTCGTTTAATAATCCCGCGGTATTTGCATCCAACTTTGGCATTTCATCCAGAATCAGGATTTTGCCATCACGCCAGGCTTCAATCAATGCACCTTCTTTATAGCCAGTAATAGTCTGACCACCTTTAATGTCGATGGGCGATGTCCATTGGTTGCAGTTCACGATAGTAAAAGGCAATTCCTGTCCATCATTTTCAGATCTTCCATTGATGGCGTAGGCGATTTTTTCGCCCAAAGTTGTTTTTCCAGTTCCGGCACTTCCAACTAAATATGGATTATTCCCAACACTCAGATCATCCATCACTTTCATAAATTGTGGAATCTGTTGCACTTCTGGGATATCGAGTTTTCTATTTGTCATACTTGCGTGATTTTTTAAAAAGTGTATCTGCGGCAGCGTTGGCTTCTTTCTTTGTAGAATAAATGGCCACAATCATTTGAGCATCCATACCACGTCTAAATTTATTTTTTAGCTCTTGCATCGTTGTTGATTTTCCACTAAAAATACCTTTACGCGTATTGTAGAATGGACTGTACAAAACGTACATTTTATTAGGATTCAATTTCATTAAATTTGGACGATTTGTAGTTGATTTAAAATTTCATCAATGGCAGAAATTTGAGCAATGGTGTCTTCATAAAAGATGCGACCAAGATCCTGTGCCGTGTAATCGCCAAAAACAAATTCGGCATTGCCATCTTCGTGCGGATGGTTCAAAATGAAATACCCCAAATTCTCAATAGCATCGTGTAGCGGTAGCCTTTTTGCATCACTAACGACATTATTAAAATCATCTTTCAAGCCTGATGCGAGCGTTTCGGTTTTCCAAAGCTGATACGGCTCTTCCACATTTTTAAAGACAGGAATTAATGAGTAATTGAACTTTTCCTTATCTGAAAGTGGTCTGTTGTAAATAACTAAACCATACGTGTATTGCGAGTTCGGCTCCTCATAACTTACAAAGCCGGTTGTAGGATTACTTCCTTGACCATACGCACGACCCAATCGATATTTATAGCTGCCAGAAGTGGATTTTGTCTTCGATTTCCAGTCGGCTTCATTTTCAATTTCCCAATCTTCAAGTTCGCGAGCGTGCCCCAAGAACTGAACACCAAACGCATCCAGGCGGTTCAAAAACAACTGCAACTTTTCTATATGTAGCCCAGCCGTCATATCGCCAGCATTCTGCACAAAATCTGGTAGTTCATCGTTAGATTGTCCTTCAGCACGTTTTAAAAACGAACGCAACTTTTCATCAATAATAGCCGAGTACAAATCCTTTTTATCCAGGTACAACTGAAAATAATTTTCACTTATTCGCTTTACGCGAAAGTTGAGCTTGTGATCTGCAAAGAAGTCATCTATTTCCAGTTTCCGAATGATATTGAATGCTTCAGAAATAGGCAGTACTGCGGAATTTGCTTCGCCATCCTTACCAAAATCACGATGCAGCAGGATGCCATTTTTGATGGTTCCTTCTTTGGTGTTGTATTTAATGAGTTTGTTCTGAGTTCCAATCTGGTTGGATGCCCCTACAATATTTTCGGTAAGGATGTGACGGCGTTCTCTTTTGGAAGATGCTTTTTTAATCAGTTCATTCCATTCCAGATTGACCATCTGTACATCTGATTCGGAAATGTCACGGCTTTCCGTGAAGATCTGCGAGATAAAACTCTGTTCTGCTGGTTGCAGGCTGTAGGTCAGAATCTTTCGTGAATCTGTAACTCCAAATTTTAAACTAATGTTGCTCAGCGTATATGGATTCTTACCAGACTTGCCGATGCTCACGTCCAAGAAGATTCCCCAAGATGGATTGATGGTTGTCCCAATAAACGGAACGCGCACCACGTCGCCGATGTTCCACATTGTGATATATCTTACGATAGAACGCTTTGTGTTCTCCAAGCCTGCCACATAAGTTGCGAGCTGAGATGTCTTGGCGTGAATAATTTCTTCTAGCTTTGTCCAGTCAGATTGAATACGCTCATTTTCCTTTTCGGTATCGCCACTACCACGCTGCGGTAAATCATCGCGATCTTCTTTCAGCCTATTGATGACATCAAGCTTTTTCGATTTTCGTTCTTCAATAAGCAATGGATATTTCTCATTGATGGCATCTACCATTTTCATTCTTACTTGAACAGGTTTCTGTCCTTCAAGTGCGTCAGTAATTCTCTTATCAATATCCTGTTTAGTAAACGGTCGTTTTAGATTGTTGACAATAGTAATATCGCGTACCGTGTCTTTACCAAATGGTGTAGCGCCACCTTGACCTTTCTGAAACAGAAAGCGCTTTTTAGTTTCTGCGTCAAGTGGTAGGAACTCTGTTTCCAGATCATAGGTTCCCTGCTGTTTTTCAAGTTTGATCTGATGGTCGTATCGTTCCAGAAGATCATCATAAAGTGCATCTTGTTCTTCAACTTTTAGCAATCCAGCTCTACCAGTAAGCTGGCGTACAGCTCCATCCTTAAAACCATTGCGCTCATAACGTATATAGCCGTTTTTATCAGTTTTCTTTTGATATGTTGGATAGCCCAACTGTTCCATCATTTCCTGATTCTCATCTACCCAGTTCCAAGCAGCGATATCGCCATACTTATTCAAGAAATCGGCGCTCTTCAATGTTTCATCATTGGTTTTCTGTGAGCCTGTGGTATTGGCATCCAGCGATTTTAATTTCGCCTTGAGCATAGTCATCAAACGTTTTTCTGTAGGAATGTCGCTTGTGATGTAATAATATTCAGGTAATACCACTTGACCAGTACGATTGATACGACCACGCTTTTGTACTTCAGTATTAATATCCAATTCAAACTGATGCACGATCATCGCACGCTGGCGCTGATCCTTAAAATCTTTACTAGCGTGTGCCGATGAACCTGTGGAACCACTCTGATTAATGAGCAGCACATCATAATCGCCACTATTGAACAGCCTAAAAGATCGCTCTGTATCACTGCGGAAGGATTGCACCACAGCTTCCTCGCCATCCATAGCAATGCGCTGATTACGACCAGTGACTTCGGCAACCTTAAAATACAGATCGGTATGACCACCAAGATGTTTTGGTTTTTTCTCTTTCTCAATAAAGTGAATCAACTCATCAATCGGCGAAATAGAAAGTCCGGAACTTTCCAGAACCATTCGGCTTTTGATGTCTTTGTATTTTTCAATCCCTTTTTGCGATAATTCTTCCAGTTCTATGCGTTCACGCGTTTTAGAGCCATCAATAGCTGTATAACTGTAACTGAAAATTCCATCAAGACCACGAACTAAGGTTCTCACAAAATCCATCTGCTCCTTTGGAATCACATCGCCACTTACCAAGTTCATTTCCTTTAGAAATGCACCCATTGTGGACTTAAAAGCAATCACTACTTTTTTGTCTTCCTTAAGTAATTTAATGGTGTGATCTACTACATCTTTAACCTTGAGCGCAAATAACATTTGGTCAACGATATTGAAGACTCTGGAAAAGTATGGCGATTGCTTTACGCCCAGACTTCTCGGTTTAGAAGACATATGCTCTCCTTGTGCTTTCGCAGAAGCGTGAATATCTGCCAAAATAGGTGCGACAAATTCCTGTTCAAACTGAACGACTTCATTCATCAAGGAAATGATACTATTTACACTCGCACGGCTCTTACTTCGTTGTGGTTCTGCATCGAGCGTAATATAATCTACTTTTATACCTTCATTTGATCTTTGCCTACGAATGAGCTGACCACTTTCAGAAAGGTTGGATGCCACAATTTCCTGAAGCGCCAATCCGCCACTGGTCATTGATCGGACAAAACTGGCATCGGTCAGTCCAGTTTCGGCAATAGCGGTTTTCTTGGCGTAGAACGGCATCACTTCTGGATATTTGGCAAAAGTGGCACTCAAAAAGCAACAGGCCTTAGTCTGTGGTAATACGTTGCGCATCCAAGTTCCAATGATGGAATCAAAACCACCTGCCATATGCGACTCATCGAGAATGAAGATGACCTTCTTATATTTCTTACTGCCTTCCAGACCATTATTGACCATACTTTCCAGCCACAATCTTTTGTAAGGATGCGCAGATTGTACCTGGGAATAGGTGCAAAAAATCATATCGTAGCCTACAGGCAGATGATCTAAGGTTTCTGTAATTGTGATAAATGGTACCTTGTCTGGGTCTGGTAAATTCTTACCGATTTTTTTGTGCCACTCAATAGACTCAATGCTTTCTGTGGGGAATTCCTTTTCGGTAGTAATTAGCTCATATTGTGCTTTGCTACTCATCGGTGTAAAGACGACATTTCCTTGGGAATCTTTTACCTTGGAATCTGTATCGGTATTGACAATAAATGGTCTGATGTTGTCAAAACCAATCGCTTTGAGATCGCGGTACATATCTGTAAAAAGGTCTGGCTTTTTGGTAAAGAAAACGGGAAGAAAGCCCTGCATAACTGCGTGTCGTATCACCGCCGCTGCTTGCCTGCCTTTCCCAATTCCCGTTTGATCTGCTATGATAATGCCTTGTTCGTTTTCAAATTGTTTGAGATATAACCCTACGGCATCCACTTGTTCTGCGCCAAGACCTTTCCACATCTCTTTAGTAGATTCATACTTGAGCTGGTTACGCACATAATTATCAATGTTGCCTTTGTCCTTTACAATTCGGTTCAATGATTTTTGAACTTCAAAAGCCATATTACGCGGGATAAGCGTATTCATTTTGTAAGGTGCTTGCGACTTGGACGCATAAGGCACTAATGCCGCTTCCTGAGTGGCAAGTTTTGCTACTTCATCAGCGTTTTGGCTGTATTCCGCTTCCTTGATATCGAGTTCTTCGTTATTCATTTTTGAAAAGTGCTAAAGCTTCTAAGTAGCTGCGAAGCGTGGTTTCTGAATACAATTGCACGGCATCTTCCTTGTCCATTCCACCATACATTAATGAATTAGTGGGTAGGCTGTCGTCCATTTTATCCCAACTTTCTTTGAGCGTCCACAGCGCGGTTTGCATCTTATCGGTTTCCAATAAAAAGCTCGCAATTTCTTCAGTACTAGTCCCATCATTGTAGATGACTTCTAAGTATTCTTCAATAAGTGCTATAGGATCTTCGCCCGTTGCTCTAGCTTGCTCAATGAGTTCGTGTAGCTGGATGAATATGCCTGCTTCGTGATCTTCAAAACGTTCAAATTTTGAAGGATTTGAAACCATAAACAGTCGTGCCTTAATATCGCCAGACATTAATTGATTGTTATAAAATATCATTGTATTCGTGCTTTTTTAAGTTGCGAGATGAGTGTGTTTAAGTTGGGTTTAATATGTGACTTGACGCGTTTCCAGAGATCAAAAAAGGTCTCGACCATTGTATCTAATTCTGGCGCTTGGGTCTGATCTGGGGCAACACCAGATGGTTCTGATTTACGACCACCTACTAGAATGAGCATTGTTTTAGTCACAGCGCCTTGCTTATTATAGAGCTTGTAGCTGTTCATATTGATAATATCGTCCACGTGATAATGACGGTACAACCAATTGAAAAATGGACGGTATTTTGCAAATAGCCCATCTTCGCCATAATACACGTGACCCATAATGATGATCGCCGCTTTGCCGTCATCTTTCATTGTATGCAACGCCAGTCCAGCCATTAAATGTTCCAAGACGAATATGGTTTGCTATCCCACGCTGCTTGTTGAAATATTTATTGGCAATACGCTGCTTATCAAATTTGGACGCTTCCCATCTTAGCAAATGGCGGATTGGTCACAACGACGTCGTGCACTTTATTCATCACTTCAGGAAAAGGTTCGGCAGCATTGTCATTTGTGATGCGACCAAAACCCTGATACTCTAGCGACTTTTTTCGGCTGTTATCAATTTCATTGACGTGTGTGATTCTAGGATTTGCGCCTACGAGCAACAAACCATTGCCGGCACTTGGCTCAAAGATGAATTCGGCATCCTTCATTTGGGTGTATTCTGCCGCGATTGCGCCTATGGGACAAGGCGTAGAATACTGTTTGTACAGTTCTTTACTACTATCTGAATAGGCGTATGTCGGCTGCACTTGACTCCAGAAAAAATCCATTTTACGTAATCGACTTTCAAAAGGGATTGGCTCTTTGTAGAGCATTTTGTACCACAATAACCAACTCAATTCCACCGCTTCCCAGAGTGCACCTATGTTTGGTGCACCAGTTTCTTCCTTTAGTGCTTCGACTTTCTTTTTTGATAGTCGTTCCGCTTTCGCGAAAGCGGTATGCATCACAGCCACCACACGATCTATATAATCGTTTCTAGTAGTTGATTTATCGAGTCGTTTGCTTTTTGGGAAGTGACTTCGGTTTGCTTTTCTGGCTTTTGCTGTCCATCCAAATAATCCTGAATATTGGCTTTAGAACGTTCCAGACGATTCATCTGCCACTGCATTTCATTAAAGGCTTCTTTAGATTTCTTATCCGTTTTGGGTTTGCCAGTTTTAGGGTTGACATAATCCAGATGATCTTCTACCAATTGCAATAACATCGCATCGATAATCTCGATTCCTTTCTGTGGATCTGCGATGGGACGTGAATGCTCCACCACAGACCACCATTTATGGCTGTTATTCTCTGATGTCAATTTCAGCACTCAACGGCGATACGCTTTTATAGCCTGCGTGAATATTCACGTAAGGATAATTGAGATCAGTGGGATAACCGATGGTTGCAAATGCTTCTGGACCACGATTTTCCCATTCCTGTAACAGCGTTGAGCGATTTACAGCAATACCGTAATCGTTGGGATGTGGCATCTGTGACAATTGAAAGAGCTCCAAACCAGAAACCTGTTTCAAGTTCTCATCATTTACTGTATAAAGTTGCGGAAACTTAAATTTTAAGAAATTGCCATCACCTATGGTCAAACTACCAGACTGGAAAGGCTCGCCAGCGTGAACGGGAACAAGCACATTGGGAACGACGTGATCGCGATTAAAGATATCCTTGGCAATAGATCGCGCTTCGGTTTCAACTTGTTTTAAGCGGAATAAGATCCAGACTCAAAGATTGATTCAACCGGTTCACTTGCATTAATGCCATCGCTCGATCTTTAATAGCCAGATCGTACACCCAATCTTTAAAGTTTTGAAGTGCTTTTAAGAGATGATTCTTAAAATGGATTTCGCTCCATTGATCGGCAGCGTCTTCCAGATCCATTACGGTGGTGGCGATAATGCTTTCAGGTTCGCCGTCCAGTTCTTCGGTTTGCTCGTTCAGTTTCTCAATGACTTCCTTTAAAACAGATCTTGTGGAAAGCTGACGTTCTGCATCTGTTTTATAACCAGAATCATCTTCTGATTCCTTAACGACTACCTTTTGTTCTTCAGCTCCTTCTTTAAGGACTTTCTCATTTGTGATAGCTCCTTCCTTAGCGACTAGCGCATCATTTTCAGCTGACTTCCTTAACAACTTCGTTTTGGGTAGGCTCACTTTCTAAAGCGACCATACCATCAATCACTTTCCCATCTCTAAACAGGACGCGTGACTTTCTCTTGTAGTTGCGAGGATGTACTTCTATATGTTTGAGCGTATCGCCATACTTGCGCATTGCAAAACGACTCACTATCTCGTGAGCGACTTTCTTGTAAGAATCAAAAACGACATAGTTTTCCTGTTCTGCTGTTTGCTGTCCCTTAAGGAAGATCGTTACATAGGTAAATTGCCCTTTGTCAATGTTTTCTAAGGACGACTCAAAAGATGGATGGATCAATACTTGTTTCCAATCGCCATCTTTTGCAAATTCCTTTTCCAGCTCTTCAACATAGCGACAGTATGCAGGATGATTGTCAACGTACCATTTCATTGGGTCTGACAGCGTTTCCTTAAAACCAAGTTCCTTTAAATGAAATGCTAGTTCTTTAGGAAGGACTTCGCTAAAGTGAAGCTCGATGCCTTTTTTCTGTTTGTTGAATGTACTGGTTAATTGCATTTGCGATCCCAAAATTTGCTAGTCGCTTAGGGACTAGTTTGTGGTGTGTATTGGGATAAATATAGATTTCGCTTTCGCGAAAGTGGCGTAAGAGAAAGGGATTGCGGTACGTTACAACATTTAGTTTTTTAGTTTCAAATCAAGCAACCCTAGCGGTGGCTAGGGTTGTGAATTTATGGGTGGGATAAATTATTGTTGATGTTGTCGGTACAATTGAATATACCCTTTAGTGGGTATTTTGATTTGTTAAAATTGTTTTAACTTTATGAATTATAGTTAATTAAAAAATATGGCATTAGATAACAACTTACCAGACGAGATAACAATTGAACAAATCACAGAATATGGATTGGAAAATATATGTTATCAGAACATAACAAGAGGTAAATGGCTTCTGAAAGCAAATTTTAATTCAACTTCCTTTTTTATCGATAAGAATTTTTTGTTGACATCAGCGCATAACCTAGTAAGAACATATAGAAAGGCTAATTGGGCTAATATTTCGCCATCTCGACTTGGAAGTGTCTATAATTTTGGAAAATTTAAAATGCCATTAAAAGGAAATAAGAGTTTCAGAATATTTCCAGATTATGAAATGAAGAATACTTCGACACGAAGCTTATATGATATTGCCTTATTGTACATATCTGATAATGTTTTAGAATCTAATACCAAATTTAACAATCAGAATTTTCTGCCCTTATTAGAAGACATTTCTTCTATAAGAGTAGGAGAAGAAGTTTATTGCGCTGGTTATCCTGCATCAGGTAAACATAAAAACAGGTTCAGAATGACTTTGGATGCTTCAAAAATCACTCAAATAAAAGAGCACTCAATTGTACATAATTTGGATACAGCTACTGGAAATAGTGGTTCTCCGATTATGGTAAAGAGAAACGATAAGTTTTATGTGATTGGTGTCAACTCAATCGGCAACAATGGAACGCTTGTAAATCAAATAAAACAAAACTGGATCGAAGAAAGCAAAAGATCATTAAAATCGTAAATCTATGCCAATATTAGGAACAAAGAAATTTTGGAAACCAAGTCGCGATGCATCACAATCGCAAAAAGAAAATCAAATTTTAAAAAACTCAGGTTATTTAAATCTACAGTTACTTACCGTTAATTATATGTCAAAAGGTAATTTTTGGCAGAACAGATTCGGGGGTAGAGATAAAATTGCTTTAGCTACAAACTTGAAATATCAAACTGGCGTAGAAACTATTGAAGCTACTTCCGTTCAAGATGTCCGAGAGGTTAAAGTGAATAGAAATTACAATCTAGGAATTAATCGAAATATAGCTGTAAAAATACCTCTCAATGCTGATGCCATATCAATTGATTTGAAAATTACTGCTGTAAAAAACGACGCTCTCGAGGCTAAGTTTGATATGTTAAATCAGCCAGAATATCAATCTGCTCTACAGCTTGCACCTACTGTTGTAGGTCAAGTAATAACAATTACCTCATTAGTGAAAAGATTGTTCTCAGACTCAGACCCGAACACTCAATTAGAAGCTAGTTATGCTGGTATAATTAGTTCCCAAAATGAAGAATACCCAGTTTCTAATGGAAAACTTACAAAAGGTCTATTGATAATGATATCAACTACCGAAGGAAACGATTATAGTAATGCCGTTAATGATGATTTTGATTTAAAAGGAGACGGCTTATACTATCAAAATAGTCAGGTTGAAAACACCTATGCCATTTTTAATATTTCTTTTGATTTATTTAAGGGTGACGATGAGAATTCTAATTGGTTTAAGAAGTACAATAATGCTCTAAACAATCTAAATAAATTAGCATCTGTGGAAGATGAAACTGAAAGCGGAAAAATTTATGAGGATGCAATTACAATGTGGATAGAAGGAAATGCTCTTTTAGATGACGATGCTCGATACGTAAATAATGAGAAAATAAAAATTAAGGCTACAGCTTTAAATACAATAAGAAAAAGGCGAAAGGAGCTAATAACAATGTTTTCGAGTGAAGACTCACAAAAGTCTACTGAACTCTTAGGCGGTTTAACAGGCTCTACATCTTTCGACTTGATTAAAGAAGCATTGCCTTCAACTGGAGACTTGATCCAGTCAAATATGAATATAGATTCGTCTGAGTCTATTAATCCTATCAAACTAAATATTTTGAATACTGATAATAAACTCTTTGATTCAATTAATATTGATACGGAAAGATATCTGAAAGACTTAAATGACAACGAAATTCCATTTCATTTATCTAAAAAGTAGAAAGTATTTAAAACTGGAGATGCTCCAAAGTCATATTGGTCTTTAGAGCATCTTTTTTTTAAACAAACAAATCCTGAAACTTCTGAAGTTGCCTATTCGTAAAATGCTGTTCCATCCAAATAGACTTTAAGGCATTCTTCCCCATTTGATCGCGCAGCTCTTTATCAGCTACTAAACGTTGGATGTTGTTTATCCAATCTTCGGCGGTTTTAGCAAGCAATCCTGTTTCTCCTTCCTTAAGGACTTGTTTGGCTGGATGGTATTTTGATGCAATTACGGGAATACCAAAAACAGCACTTTCCAATAGCTCGGTGTAAGGCCCACATTGAGAAAAGCGATTCTTTTCAGAAATTAAAAGAACTATATCCAGTGCCAAATCATTCAGCTTTTTAAAGTGATTTTCAAATGCTACAGGTTTATGATATTCTATATCTAGTCCTTTTAGAACTAGATCGCCATTACTATCTTTCCCATCCCAACCATAACATATAAATTGAACTCCTACCTTAAGGACTTCTTTAGTTTTTGTAACTAGTTCCTTAAGAACTAGCAAATCTTCAAGCTGGCTTTTACTACCTATAATCCCAATCCTGATTGTTTCAGACTCATTACGTTTTAAAGGTGGTATTTCTTCGTATCCTAGTCGTGATAATAAAGAGGGCAATTGTGTAACGTGTGTACTATGATTAGGAAAATTGTCGTGCAGGATCTTTTTATAAAAAGTAGCCAATTGTTTTGTCGCAGCTGTAACCACATCCATAGAAATCATATTAGACAATAATTGCTCTTTGTCACGAGTGCTGACTTTGCGCAACAATAAGTGACTTTGAGGAATAGCCGTGAAGTTTTGATCTATATCCATTACCAATTGTACATCTGGTCTCAATACACGAATCGCTTTTATAAAGAAATCAATATCTGAAAAGATAACTGGGAAGATCACATAATCTGCCCAGTATAGTAGTTTTTCGTCAATCAGATTCTCATAATCTTCAAAGCGCTTATTGAAGTTAAAGGTTTCAATAGCAGTAATGATCGCGCAATGAGATGATGTCTTGTTAAGTTCTAAAGCAGGTGTTATTGCACGGTAATATCCTGTAGAATCTAAACAAGGTGATACATACAACAAATGAACTTTATCATCGTCTTCTTCATAATCAGGATATTTTCTGCTGAATAGGGTTTCATTCTTCAGTCGTTCTTTTAATTCTAAAATGGTTCTCATATCAATTGGCTTCAGCATTAATATTCATTTCGTTTCCTTCGTAGAATTTGGCAATGCGTTGTCCAGTAGCTTTGTCATAAATCTCAATAGTGCCCGCAAGTGGTCCGTATTCCTTTATCTTTTTGCGAAAGCGCGTAAGACCAGTTTCCCTACTTTTAGTTTTGGATAATTTATGACGCCAGTCGATAGAGTACATCGTGCGCACATTACCATCCTTGAACCAGACAATCATTTTAGTTTCTGAGTCTTGGCCAAGTTTCCAGCCTTTTTTCTTTTGTTGCATTATTTAAAGTATTTGATAAGTGATAAAAGTGAAATTTCCTTGATGTAGTTATTGTTGTGAAAAGCTTTAACTGTTACAACATCTTCTTTGACATTGAGCCAGATCTGAACATCCTGCTCACAGATTTGATTGGCCGTGGCAAATTCCTTGAGATACTTTTTGATGCTGAAGGCAATCTTGTTGCGCACATTGGGTAGTGCAGCAATACTTTCTTCCAGGAAAAAGTACGCCAGCTCATCGGTTGGAATTTTTTTCAAAGGCACATCCTGATCGTACAGATAAGAATGAACTTTATGCTGCTCTTGGTAAATACGCAGATATAATCGCTCCACGGGAAGTTGTTGCCAAGTGGCAATCTGCTGTGTATAATTCTTGATAGTATGTGAGATCTTTTTCTCGTAGCCAAAAACATCAATAGATATCTCGGCAATCGCTCCCTTGAGTTTGTTGGTCAGGGCAGCGTTTTTCTTTTTGAAAATACGTTTCATTCGTTAAGTATTGGTGTATAAAAATCGTTGTGTAGATGGGTTGAGTACACTTGTGTGAAAGTGTTGCAATAGCTCAGGTTGTCCCAGTTTGCCTATTCTCGTCTCACATTGCCTGAAAAGAGCCAATCTCGGTTTCTGTTTGGCAGTATCTTTTTTCTCGTTGTTTAGAAATCTGCGTATTTGCGCTGCAACTATGAGTTTTAGTTGCACTTCAACCTGGCGTTTTTTGTGGTCTCGCCACCATTTTTTTGTGCCGGCAAAACCTGTTTTATTTTTAGGATCAAAGTATTGATGTGGCAGCTGTACGAAGCGACGTTCTGGATCTTTGGCGAGATATTTCCGTACGAGTTCTATGCGATCTACATAGCATTGATGCACATTTGCTAGATGTTTATCGGCTACTGGATCATACCATTGCCAAAGTAACTCTTTGCCAATTTTGATTTGTGATTCTGTGAGATAAGTGTCTTGGTAGAGCACATTTCGCGAAAGCGTCCAAAGCGCATTCACATAAACAGAAAGGGAAGCGGAACGAGCCGAATCTCGTGGCAAATTTTCGGCGCCAGTTTGATTTGTGGCTCGATTCCGCGCATTTTCCCCTGCATCTTTGGGTTTTTTGGGGCATTTTTTCCCTGTGTATCCTGTAAAAGTGTTGCTAGAAGCGTTGCGTGACGTTGTTTCTTTTGTGAGCGGTAGCGAATTCCTTTTATCTCCGAATAGATTGGCTCGGCTTGAGTTATCAACGCCTATTATTAAATTATTTATGTAACCATTGTTACTAGAGTCTGTATGAAGACAAGTTGTCGTAGGTGTTTTTTTAAGATGTTGATTGTGTGTAGGTTGAAAATTCCGTGAGTCTTGCTCATTTTTGGGCTTATCAACCTGTTTTAAACCGTTTGCTAACAGGATTTTTGGCTCGACCCAAAGGTCATATCCAGAATTGGTACCGTGCCATATTTTATTGATAATAATCCCTGCATCTATAAGTCTTTTTAAGTGACGCTGTATAGTACGAGGACTGGCGTTGCCCATTTTAGCCAACTGTAGATTGTTGGTCTTTAGAGGCGGTAAATTTTGTGGATCAAGTTGTGTGACATTACTAGCTTTCAGTAGGGAAAGTCCGTAAATCTTAATAATATCCTTTGCAGTAGCGGCAATGGCCTGGCGTATGCGGCTGGAAAGTTGATCTGTGTTCTGGTTGTGTTCTTTAATGTGATAATCCAATGCTTTAAAAGCGATGGAATAATTAACTATACTCATTTTTAGGACTGTTATGAAACAGCAAAGTGTGTGCTTTGTCTATCTCACTAGTCGGCTTGTGGTGCTTTTTTAGCATCTCTATTTCTTCCTTAATTTCTTTGATAAGGCAAAGGAAACCTTGGTCTGGGCTATCTTCTGTAAACTTCATTAGTATGAGATTTACATTATAACTTCATAGACGTTTGCGAGGGTAATGGGATGTTTTCAGTGAGAACTTTCCCCTTTTTACTATTACGCAATGTTTTTTCTTGTTTGGTTTCTAATAGTGTTAGACAAGCTTCATAAATGAGTTCCTCACTGGATGGTCGGATCTCTTTTCTATTAAAAAATTTAGAAACCGTTGGTCTTGATTTTCCCGATTCTTGAGCTACAAGCGCAATGGGATTATCAAAATACTTATGCATTTTTCTCGTAATGGCTTTAATTTCATCTGGTTGATACATCTATAATAAAGTTTATGTGATTCGTATGACAATTCTGTGTAAAAGTTTTGTAAATTTGACAACAATTTAACGCTAAATAAGCGATTATTTGGTCAAATATATGTATAAACGTTGCTTAATAAGCAACAAAAACAAATAATTATTTTCAGATTATAGAATTAAATGAATGTAAAAAAGGAAGAGAAAAAGAAGCAAGTCACTCAAAATAAGGTAGATAAAATGAAAGAAAATTTAGATTACGATACCATTGATCTTAAGTTTATAGATGCCATCGATGAAGTATTAGGCAAAAATGATGAGATAGGCATTAAACCTAGTAATGATAGTAGCCTTGGAAAACTCATTTATCCATCTAACAGAAGTATTATCTCTTCTGTACGAAGTAGGTCAAAGCATATACCACACCTGGCACTTATAAACTTTGCAAAAATTTTTGATGTAGATATGAATTACTTCTACGGCGCAGAGGCGTTAAACTATCGACCTGTGGTTGAAAAAAATACAACCAATAATAACTCAATAACTAATTCTGGCGAAGACTCGATTATTAATCACGCTGGAAATGGTAGCATAAGAGATATTAAAAATGTAGCAAAAGAGATAGTCAATAATAATACGACACATTCTAATCCATCTGCAGAGACAGTCATCAACAACTTTATACAGCAAATAGATGAGGCTTGTATTCCAGACTTCTACAAGATATTGAATGCTATACGTGAAGAAACTGGTAATACTATAGAAGAATTAAAGTATCATTTAAAAAGGAAATCTAAAAAACTGGACAAGCTTAATGAAAGGCATCACAAGGAATTAAAAACGATAAATTTGAAGCTTACTGAAGCTTGTGAACGTATGATCGAAGCGCAAGAAAATGAAAAGCAAACGATGTTGAAATACATCACGTTACTTGAAAATAAATAAACGTCTTTGTTTCGTAACGTTTATAATGTTATGTTTGTATTCACAAAACAATCAGTTTGAAAAAATCAAATACAGATTACTCTAAATTGTTGCGACTTCTCAACGAGAAGGAATATGCCAATAAGTATATTATAAATGCCGAAAGGCGTATGATAACCCATTGGCAGGATATAGGTCTCTTTGAAGACCAACGCCACACCGATAGTGGATGGAAAAAATTTAGTCTCATAGATATTCTTTGGATGGGCATCATCATCGAATATCGAAATCTGGGATTTGCAAACGAGAGAATAAAGCCTGTTAGAAAATTTCTCTTTGAGAACACTACCATAGAAAGTAACAGCATAAGTAAGTTAGAATACTCAGCTGTTCAAGTTCTCGCTTTCGCGAAAGCGTTATACCTAATTGCAGATGTAGCAGGAAATATATATCTCGCAGACGATTATGAATATGTAAAGCTCTTGCAGGAAGGTAAAGTGACCAATCACATAGTTTTAAGCTTAAATCAAGTGGTTAAAGAAAATATAGCTGTCCTTTTTTCTGAGCCTAATTTCAATGCTTTTGCAGGATTAAGTAAAGACGAAATCCAAGTTATGCTCATCCTGAGAAGTGAATCATATCAATCTGTTCAAGTTACCAAAAAGAATGGCGAGATCGATATGATAGAAGGGACAGAGCGCATCAGTGAAAAAGACAGAATCATTGATATTCTAAAACAGCACGAATATCAGAATATCGAAATAAAACAAGCCAACGGTAAAGTGGTCTTAATAAGCCGTACCGTAAAACAGAAAGCAAAATAGAACAACTATTTGCAGTACACACTCAACTCGTTATCTAAAAATGGAAGCTAGTTTGAAGAGTTCAATATGAAAACTTAAAAAGCATTGATTGACCTAAAATGAAATGAGCTTATAAAGCCATCCCACATCCCACCAGCGCTATGACTATAAAATTAGCATACCGTACACGGATTTAACAATGCAATCAATAGATGTAAAAAAAGAGAATAACAAGGAAGTAACAAAAAATAAAATGTCTGTAGAGAGACTCAAATCATTCAAGGGATTTGAGAATGTGAACGAAGATGAGGCAGATGAAATAATTAAAAATCTTGAGCAGTTTGCACTCGTATTATGCAAACAAGTTCAGCAAAACGTAGCCTAATGAAAGATTTATCCATCTTTAACCAATTTGCCCGAAAAGACGAAAGCAAGTCACTCAGACAAGCAGGAAATGCTGTTATTTATACAAGAGTATCTACAAAAGAACAAGCGGATAATAACGCTAGTTTAGATACGCAGTTAAAGTACTGTGAGCAGCTTGCTCAGAAGAAAGGGCTTGATGTGGTTGAGTATTTTGGCGGGACTTATGAATCTGCTAAAAGTGATGAGCGTAAGCACTTTCAAAAGATGCTCAACTTTGTAAAACGCCGAAAGGATATTGGTTATATCATCGTGTATTCTTATGATCGGTTTTCACGAACAGGTGCAAACGGTGCATACATAAGTGACCAGCTAAAAAGACAAGGTATTGTTACCATATCTGCTACTCAAGAGGTAGATACTTCAACTAGTGCAGGATCTTTCCAACAGAATTTATATTATATGTTTTCTCAATTTGATAACGAGTTGAGAAGAGACAAATCCGTTTCTGGAATGCAGGAAAAGCTACGTAGAGGCGATTGGACTGGAGCGTGGCCATACGGTTATACTAATACGAATCCGGGAAAAGGAAAAAAACCCAACTTTGTAATTAATGAAAAAGGAAAGCTTCTAAAAAAGGCATTTGAATGGAAAGCAATGTCAAACACCTCACACGTTGAGATATCCAAAAAACTTAAGCGAAAAGGATTAGACCTCTCAGCAAAAAAGCTAAGTGATTATTTTAGAAATCCGTTCTATTGCGGATTAATGGTAAACAAACTAATACCAGGAGAAGTAATTCAAGGAAACCACGAATCTATGATCACTCGTGAAATGTTCCTCAAGATTCACAATCTTCTTAACTCAAGAGAAGAAGGCAGGAAGTACAACCTTGATGATGAAAATCTACCGTTGAAAATGTTCGTTAAATCAACGGAATGCGGCACACCCTACACAGGATATGTTGTTAAAAAAAAAGGTTTGTATTACTATAAGAACAGAAGATCTGGAAGTAGAGAAAACCGAAGCGCAAAAAAGCTTCATAGTTCATTTATGGCACTTTTGGAAAACTACACACTATCTGATGCAAAGTATATAGAACCTCTTAAAGAGATTATCGAGAAGACTTTCATCGATTTAAACAAAGAGCAGATAGATGAAGCAAAGGTATTGAATACTAAAGCTGCGGAGCTGGATGTTAAACTTGACAGGTTGGAAGAACGTTTCGTATTTGAAGAAATATCGAAGGTTCAATACGATAAATTCAAATCAAAACTTGAGTCCGAAAAGAACAAAATAACGGAGCTAGTTTCAAACTCAGGATTTAATAGTTCGAACCTCAAAAAATCGATTGACAAAGCTTTGAATTTCGCCTTGAATCTCCCGTCATTGTGGCAATCAGGTAATATTGAAGTAAAGCGCTCACTTCAATTTATGCTCTTTCCAGAAGGAATAGGGTATGACTTTAAAAACGACCGACTTCGAACTTTTAGAGTGAACTCAATTTTTAGCGCAATAGCCTCTATTTCAGATAAGTTAGGAGCAAATAAAAACGGGACTTTTCAAAATGATTTTGAAAAATCCCGTTTAGTGACCTCGAAGGGATTCGAACCCCCAACCGTCAGAGCCGAAATCTGATATTCTATCCAGTTGAACTACGAGGCCTTTTTTGCTTTCGCGAAAGCGTAAATGTAACTTTTAACAATTAAATATCTGACTTATAATTTTTTAAACTTTAAGTTAGCCTCGCCTTAACGATAGTACTTATTGTTTTTCCATCTGCCTTTCCTGCCAACTTACTATTTACTTGCCCCATTACTTTTCCCATGTCTTTCATTCCTGAAGCACCAGTGGCTTTAATAACCTCATCTACAGTAAAGGTAATCTCCTCTTCACTTAGTTGAGCGGGTAAAAATTGAGCTATAACGGCTGCTTGTGCGATTTCTGGATCTGCTAGATCTGCACGACCTTGCTCAGAAAATATCGCGGCACTATCTTTACGCTGCTTTACGAGCTTTTGTAATAACGCAAGTTCTTGCGTCTCTGTGAGTTCTTCTTTTGCACCACTCTCCGTTTGAGCTAATAAAATTGCAGATTTTATGGCTCTCAAAGAAGTTAAAGCATTTTGATCTTTTGCCTTCATGGCTTCCTTCATTGCTGTCATTACCTCTGTAGATAAACTCATATTTTTTGATTTCGCTTTCGCTAAAATTAAATACTCTTTTTAAGAATCTTGTAAATATACGATGTAGGGTACGCTAGATACAAGTTTACACTACGTAAGAAGTGCACTTTTTTAATTTTGATAGCTTCCGATAAGAAATAACAAATCTGGTAATTTCTAGTTGAAATTACCGGATTAAGAATGATGTATCTAATTAATCTACATTATCATGTAAAAAAGAGTTATTGCGCCTTAACTGTATTTCATCATTATCATCTGTAGAAATGCTTGTCCTTGATAAACCACCATCCTTATGTGGAGCATCTTCGAGATTAATACCCATACGTTTATAAGCTGGTTGTTTTTCTATCTCATCTATACGAGATTGATTATGATGAAATTTATAATTAAACTCCTTCATTTTACGTTTACGTTCAGCTGCACGATCTATTAATAATCTTGATATAGGACTATTCATAGGATCTACCTCCTCAATGGGAACGCTATTTTTTGGCTCGGCTGGAATAGTTTTTGTTTCAAATACAATAGCATCCTTCTCTACATCTTTAACCTCGTTTTTTGGTTTAGCATTAGACAAACTTTCTTCTAGCTCCATATAATCCTCAAGACTGTAGGTAGTTTTTCCACTTGCAGTATTTGTTGTCATAGGAACGACTTCCACAGGTTCATTTACTTCCATATTTGTAATATTCTCATCTAGATCAAACTTAATCATACCATCTTGAGAAGATTTTTCAACGTCTTTTTCTTGTGAAGATTCCTCATGAAGAGGCATGTCAAAAAATAGCATTCCATTCGTATGTTGCGATTCTTGATTTGATTCCTGAGTTTCTTGATGGAAGGTAGTGTCTATAATTTCAAAATCTTCTTCCCCCTCTGCTAATACTTCATCATACGTGACATCTATGTTACGGAGTACTTCATTTGTAGAAATGACATCCATAGAAATTTGAGATGTAGCTTCTAATTTTTGTTGACTAACATCTGTTTGTTTTTCTATATACTCCTCAGCCATTTCAACACTTTCGTTTGTAGGTTGCTTATTGAATAGTCTTGGTGCTTTATTAATACTATTCTTCTCCTGTAAACGCTGGTTTGTTGAGTTAGAAAAATTATCTTTTACCTCCTCTGCTTCATCTAAGTTTAGGGTATGAATGATTTTCTGAGGTGGCGCTGACCTAGTAGGCTGCATTGGAGCAGCTGGAGGAATTTCTAGAGTAGCATCTGGCATCAAATCTTGCTGTGCCTTTTGCTCTTCTTCTAGCGTATGGATTATTTTTTTTGTCTCAACATTAACAATTTCATTTTGCTGTTCAGCATTAAACCCTGTAGCAATTATAGTGACAGAGATAGCATCTCCTAAGGACTCATCTTCGCCCACACCCATAATGATGTTTGCACTATGCCCAGCTTCTGCTTGTATGTGATCGTTTATCTCCCCTATCTCATCAATAGTGATCTCGTCACCACCAGATACAATAAGCAGTAATACGTTCTTTGCCCCTGTAATTTTATTATCATTAAGTAGTGGTGAATCTAATGCCTTAGAAATTGCTTCGTTAGCCCTACTTGTTCCACTTGCAGTTGCACTACCCATGATAGCTGTTCCTGACTTACTAAGTACTGTTTTTGCATCACGAAGGTCAATATTTTGCGTGTAGTGATGTGTTATAACTTCTGCAATACCTCTAGAAGCGGTGGCAAGCACTTCATCTGCTTTACTAAAACCAGCTTTGAACCCTAGATTTCCATATACCTCACGAAGTTTATTATTATTGATTACAATTAAAGAGTCCACCTGTGCACGTAAACGATCTACTCCTTTCTGAGCTTGCTCATTACGCATTTTTCCCTCAAATTGAAATGGAATTGTAACTATCCCTACGACTAGGATGTCTAATTCACGTGCCATTTTTGCAATAACTGGAGCGGCTCCAGTACCTGTACCACCTCCCATTCCAGCGGTGATAAAAATCATTTTTGTATTTGTCCCCAGCATTTGCTTGATATCCATCTCGCTCTCAATAGCAGCTTGCTCACCCACTTCTGGATTTGCTCCTGCGCCGAGTCCTTCAGTAAGGCCAACCCCAAGTTGAATTTTATTAGGTACCGTACTATTTTCAAGCGCTTGTGCATCTGTATTACAGATGACAAAATCTACACCGTTTATTCCTTGCTGGAACATATGGTTTATTGCATTGCTACCTCCTCCACCTACACCTATCACTTTAATGACGTGGCTTTGATTTTTAGGTAAGTCAAATGTTATGTTATCAAATTGTGTCGTACTCATATCAATTTATTTTTCCCCTTATATATTTTAATGACCTGCTTCCTGAACTCTTTATAGTGCTTAAAACCTTACATTTTATTTTTTTATTCTGCATTATCTAGAAAGTCCTTAAACTTATCTGCCCAACGATCAAATATGCTTTTTCTAGGCACTTCTTTAGCAGCTGTCCGAGCTTCTACGTCTGTTTCTGGAACTTCATTTATCGTCTCTGTAAATGCATCTTCTTCTTGCGCAATGACCTCTACCTCAGAATTAACTTTATAGTTTCTATGTTCTAAACTATTCATAACAAGACCCACAGCCGTAGCGTAAAGAGGACTCGTAGTATCACTATCACTATCACCAGCCAAGTGCTCATTAGGATATCCTATACGGGTGTCCATTCCTGTAATATATTCGACTAATTGCTTTAAGTGTTTGAGTTGACTACCGCCTCCTGTGAGTACAATACCTGCAATTAATTTTTTCTTCTGTTCCTCATGACCATAATTTTTGACCTCGAGATATACTTGTTCGATAATCTCAACCACTCTTGCATGAATGATCTTAGACAGGTTTTTAAGTGTTATTTCTTTAGGCTCTCTACCTCTCAATCCTGGGATAGATACAATTTCATTATCCTTATTCTCTCCTGGCCAAGCTGATCCGAATTTAATCTTAAGCAATTCTGCTTGCTTCTCGATGATAGAACATCCCTCTTTTATATCTTCCGTAATGATGTTACCACCAAAAGGGATAACGGCTGTATGACGGATGATACCATCTTTAAAAATAGCCAAATCTGTGGTTCCACCCCCTATATCAATTAAAGCAACTCCAGCTTCTTTTTCTTCTTGGCTCAATACTGCATTAGCAGATGCTAGTGGCTCCAATGTGATACGATCCAACTTTAATCCTGCGCTTTTCACACATCTACCTATATTACGAATAGAAGCTACTTGCCCTACTACCACATGAAAGTTTGCTTCCACGCGACCTCCATACATTCCAATAGGTTCCTTAATCTCACTTTGACCATCCACTTTATACTCTTGTGGTAAAACATGAATGATTTCTTCCCCTGGCAACATGACTAGCTTATGTACTTGATTGCATAGCGCGTCTATATCTTTTGCATCAATTACTTCTTCAGAATTATTACGAGTGATATAATCACTATGTTGTAATGATCTTATGTGCTGCCCAGCAATACCTACAACAACATCTTCAATTTTAATTCCAGAGACATCCTCTGCCTCTTGCACAGCTTGTTGTACAGACTGTATGGTTTGTGTGATATTATTTACCACACCTCTGTGCACTCCTAGACTTTTCGATTTTCCAATCCCAAGAATTTCTACTTTGTTGTACTCATTGTACCGCCCTATCATTGCCACGATTTTCGTGGTCCCTATGTCCAGCCCTACTGCGATATTTTGATTTTCCATACTATTCTTTTCTTGCTTATTACAAGGTATTCATCTTATTATTTTCCGCTTTCGCGAAAGCATATCCCTACTATTTCCAAAGGGGCAATTTTACTAATCATAGACTCTTGTAATCTGCCAACTCATTGTTAAAATTTTTTCTTAATTGTTCTACTCTCTTTTTTCACAAACAACCTGTCCTTCATACTTAAGCGATATGGTCTTATAGTTTTTTAAACTTTTATCTTTTAGCGCTTTTTGATAAAATGCTTTGTAATTGCTAAAACGCTTGTTCAAATCGTTTACAGTACCTAACACAATTTTAAAATCTTGTTTGCGCGCTTCTAGAATATATTCCCCATTCTTGTCTCGTGTAATTCCAACAATATGCTTTCTAAGAAATGTATCGTTTCTTATATAGCTCACCAGTTGATATACTTGTGCGGTATCCTTATTACTCGTTCCTGACACTAAGGGGACGTGTGCAGAAAAATTTTTTGATAATGGCATTTGTTCCCCAAAACTATCCATATAAAAAGTTGGATTCCCATTGATGCGGGCAATAGGTTTACGCTGCTCAATAAACACCCCTAGCTTTCCAGACATGGTTACGTAAACATCTGCCTTCTTGATGATTGGGTGTGCTATAATACGCTTCTCCAAACTACTCAAAGCTAAATTTTCTTTAGCTGCACTCACATTATCTTTAGAATTTACTATCAACAATTTATTAACCGCCTCACGTGTAATGAATGGTGCACTCTCATCGCTAAAAGCAATAGCAACTTCCTGGATTTCACGTTGTTCATTACGACGCACGGTAAAAACCACTAGGCATATCGTGAAGCCTAGTAAAAACACCATTTTGATATAAAACCAATTAATTTTCACTCGTTAATTTTCTGGTTATTTTTAAAATTTCTACACCTATATCACCAGCTCCCATCATTACTATTACTTTTTGTTGAGCGCTATCAATTACATTGAAAAGTTGTTCTTTTGAGACCAGTTGCTTTCGCAAAAGCGTCATTCTTGACAAAAGTGCGCTACTGGTTACTCCTTCAACAGGAAGTTCTCTTGCTGGATATATATCTAATAAGACTACCTCATCAAAACCACTCAATTCACGAGCAAAATCGTCCATAAAATCTTGTGTGCGAGAGAATAAATGAGGCTGAAATATAGCCATCACCTCTTCCTCTGGGTACATCTCTCTCACACTTTGATGAACTGCGGCTATCTCTGTGGGATGATGTGCATAATCATCTATAAGCACTAAGCCGTCTGTTTTTATCCTATACGTAAAACGCCTATTAACGCCTGTATAGCTCAGTAAAGCATTATGTAATTGATCTGCATTCGTACCGTAAGCCATTGCCATGGCTAGTGCGGTAATTGCATTAAAAAGATTGTGTCTTCCAGGCAGATTACTTCTAAGCCCTAAGAGTTCTCCCTCTGGATATTTTAAATCAAATACGTATTGTCCTTCTTCTACTCTTATGTGATGTGCACAATAATCGGCATCATCATCAATCCCAATGGTATTTCCATCTAGCGGCAAACCATTTTTAATGAATCTATTTGCCACGGGCACAAGTGATCCAAACTCTTGGAATGTGGCCACTAATTCTTGCTCATTATTATAGATATCAAGATGGTCTGCATCCATAGATGTGATACAAATCAAATTAGGTTTAAGCTGTAAGAACGAACGGTCAAACTCATCTGCCTCTACGACCACCACTTCATTGCCCTTTTGAATTAAATTACCATTGTAGTTATTTGTGATTCCTCCTACAAAGGCGGTTACAGGCGCGCCAGTAGCTGCAAGCAAATGGCCTAAAATACTAGATGTTGTGGTTTTCCCATGAGTTCCGGCAACTGCGAGACTGTAAATACCGTGAGTGATCAACCCTAAAACTTCAGCTCGCTTCTTCACCATGTAACCGCTTTCGCGAAAGCGCACCAATTCTCCAAAGGTGCTTGGTACTGCTGGTGTATAAACTACTAGCGTATTATTTGGATCCTTAAAGCCAGTGGCAATATTCTCTTCTTGATCATTGTAATGTATTGCAATTCCAAGGTTTTCTAAATGTTGTGTTATATCTGAAGGGGTCTTGTCGTAACCCGCTACATTTTTACCTTCTTTATTAAAATAAATAGCGAGCGCACTCATCCCAATACCACCTATCCCGATAAAGTAAATATTCTCTATATCTTTTAATACGCTCATTTATTGTCCTTTTGCTTTCATTAGATATTCAACCTCATCTACAATGTCTTTTGTGGCATTTGGCAAGGCTAATTTTTTTATATTCTTTCCCAACTGGAGTCGGACTTGCTCATCATTGATAAGTCCATTAAAAACAAGCTTAAATTTTTTATCGAGATCGCTTTCTTCAATTAGTACTGCTCCTTCTTCTTTTTCTATAGCTCTTGCATTTTTTGTCTGATGATCTTCTGAAACATTAGGTGACGGGATAAATATGGTAGCTTTACCCACTATGCACAATTCTGAAACACTGCTCGCTCCAGCTCTAGATATGATTACATCTGCCGCAGCATATGCTAGATCCATTTCATCTATATAAGCCATGACTTGCACGGTGTCACTCGCAAGGTGTTTATAGGTGTCTATGTAAAGTTTTCCTGTTTGCCAAAGCACTTGAACATCTAGCTCTTTAAACAAAGTTACCTCTTTGCTTATGAGCTCATTAATTGCTCTTGCTCCCAGACTCCCTCCTAGAATAAGGACTACATTTTTATCTTCACTAAGTCTGTATCTCTCAAGTGCTTTTGTACGCTTACTATCTATATCAAGCAAATCTGATCTAACGGGATTTCCCGTTTTTACAATTTTCTCTTTTGGAAAATAAGTATCCATATGATCGTAAGCGACGCATATCTTTTCTACAGATTTACCTAATAGTTTATTTGTTATTCCTGCATACGAATTTTGTTCCTGGATAAGTGCTGGTATGTTATTCCAAGAAGCTGCTTGCAGTAAAGGCCCACTAGCAAAACCGCCCGTACCTATCACCACGTCCGGTTTAAAATTTTGGATGATCTGATGAGATTTCCATAAACTGCTTATAAGTTTAAAGGGAAACAGAAGGTTCTCTACAGTCAACTTGCGCTGTATCCCTGTTATCCACAAGCCTTCAATTTCAAACCCCGCTTGTGGAACTTTCTCCATTTCCATTCTATCGCTTGCGCCCACAAATAGAAATTGCGCCTGAGGGTAGCGCTCTTGGATTTCCTTAGCAATTGCAATGGCCGGGTAGATATGCCCACCTGTTCCTCCTCCTGATACTATGATTTTAAATGGCTTCACTTAATACGTCTAATGGATTTAACTCATTTTCTTCTTTTTGCACTACAATCTTTCGCTTAGCACTTACACTTAACACCATACCAACAGCTAGACAGGTCATCCATATAGAGGTACCTCCACTACTTACTAGCGGTAAGGTTTGCCCGGTAACTGGAAATAACTCCACCGCAACAGCCATATTAATAAGTGCTTGAAAAACTATTGGGAGTCCTACGCCCACTACAATGAGTTTTGCAAATATGGTTTCGGCTTTATGAGCTATAACTGTAATTCTAAAAAGCAACAACATATATGCACTGAGAAGTAAGCCTGCCCCCACTAAGCCCCATTCCTCTACAATAATCGCATAAATAAAATCTGAAGATGATTGGGGTAAAAAGTTCTTCTGTACACTTTTACCAGGCCCTTGACCAAATAATCCTCCAGAAGCAATAGCAATCTTTGCTTTTTCTATTTGATAGTCGGCATCTGCATCTACCTCATCATTTGCAAAATTTTCTACTCTGCTCATCCAGGTATCTACTCTGTTAGGAAACACTCCTGGAAAAGCTTTTACCAGTAGTATAAAAAACAGTAATGCCACTATCCCTGTGATCATCATAATACCCAGATATTTGAGTGGATATCCACCTAAAAATACTAAGGTAACTACCATAGATGCAAGTATTGCTGTGGTAGAAAAGTTTGCAGGTAAGATAAGCGCTAGAATAAAAGCCACTGGCAGCCATAAAGGAACTAAGGTCTCTTTAAAAGTCACTTCCTTGTTCTGAATTTTAGCCAAATACCTCGCAACATACACCATTAATACAACCCCTGCAAAGGCAGATGTCTGAAAGCCAATACCAATGATGGGAATTTGAATCCACCTGCTTGCATTTGCACCACCCATGGTCGTTCCTTGAGCAAGTGTTACCACTAGAAGAATGATTACAAATGGTAAAGCTATATAAGAGAGCCCTTTAAAATAATGGTAAGGTATTTTATGCACTCCGTAAAGCATAGCAAATCCTAGAACGAGATGCATTCCGTGTTTTACTAAGAACCCTATGGTATTTCCGTCTCCTTTTGTATAGGCTAGATTACTTGCAGCACTGTACACCGGCATAAATGAGAATAAAGCAAGTAATGCGACAATAGCCCAAATAGCTTTGTCCCCTTGCAATCCAGCAAATATGTTCTTAAACGATGTACTCACAATTCTTTTATATTTATATTGACACTTTGCTTTCGCGAAAGCGTATAAGCTGAAGTGCCAGTCACCCTATAATGGGGGGAAAGTGACTGGCTTTTCAAATCAGCCTTAAACGTTATAGGTCTCTGACAGCATCCTTGAACTGTCTACCTCGATCTTCATAATTTTCAAACAAGTCAAAACTTGCACACGCTGGGGATAGTAATACGGTATCACCGCGCTCTGCAACTTTATAGGCAATTTTTACAGCCTCTTTCATAGATGGTGTTTCTACAATAACATCCACCATATTTCCAAAATGACTCATCAATTTTGCATTGTCCACACCTAAGCAAATAATAGCCTTTACTTTCTCATTTATAAGTGGATACAAATCTCTATAATCATTGCCTTTGTCTACGCCTCCTACAATCCATACCGTAGGTTCCGTCATACTATCGAGTGCATAGAAAGTAGCATTTACATTTGTTGCTTTACTATCATTAACATATTGTACATTATTGATTTTAAGCACTTGTTCTAGCCTGTGCTCTACTCCTTGAAAGCCTTCTAGACTCTCTCTTATCGTAGCCTTTCGGATTTTAAGCAAATTTGCCACTGTAGATGCAGCCATTGCATTCTTTGTATTATGTTTTCCTTTGAGCGCTAGATCTTGAGTTGCCATTTTAAATGTGTTGTTAGCTATGTTTGTGTGCAAGTTGTTGTTTTCTATATAAGCTCCCTCTTTGTATGATTGATTCATTGAAAATGGAAGTAATTTTGATTTTACTGGATGTTTTTCTAACCAGTCTACTATGACAGGATCATCTGCATCATAGATGAGGTAATCAGTTTCTTTTTGATTCATCGCTATTCTAAATTTTGAAGCGATATAGTTTTCAAACGTATAATCATAGCGATCTAAATGATCCGGTGTTATGTTTAATAGTACTGCAATATGTGGAGCAAAATCTTTAATGCCATCTAACTGAAAGCTACTTATCTCTAAAACATAGGTATCAATCTCTCTTTCTAGCACCATCTTAGCAAAACTATCTCCTATGTTTCCTGCAATCCCTAAATTAAGATCTGCTTGTTCTAGAATATGCCCCGTGAGTAGTGTTGTAGTCGTTTTACCATTGCTACCTGTAATTCCAATTAAAGTGGCGTCTGTAAATCTTGCTGCAAATTCAATTTCTGAAATTACCAAAACACCTTTTTCTAGTAACTTTTTTACGATAGGTGCTGTATCAGGAATCCCTGGGCTTTTCATCACCAGATCTGCATTTAAAATTTTTGCTTCTGTGTGCCCATTTTCTTCCCACTCAAAGTGATGCTGTTCTAGTATCGCTTTGTATGAATACTTTATTTCTCCAAAATCAGAAACAAAAACATCATAGCCATTGGCATGACCCAATAGCGCCGTACCTATGCCACTTTCACCTGCTCCTAATATAACGAGTCTTTTTTTCATTTTTTTTTGCTTTCGCGAAAGCGAACTATCTAATTTTTAAAGTGATAATGGACAAGACAGCAAGTAAAATCCCTACGATCCAGAATCTGGTGACGATCTTACTTTCATGCACTCCTTTTTTCTGATAATGATGATGCAAAGGAGACATTAAAAACATACGCTTTCCCTCTCCTGTTTTATTTTTGGTGTATTTAAAATACCCCACCTGTAGCACTACGGATAGGTTTTCCATTAAAAAAATACCGCAAAGAATAGGTATGAGCCATTCCTTACGTGTTGCGATTGCTAATACAGCAATGATTCCTCCTATGGTCAAACTTCCAGTATCTCCCATAAACACTTGTGCTGGATAGGTGTTATACCATAGAAAACCTATAAGTGCTCCCACGAAGGCCGCGATAAAAATGAGCATTTCACCCGTACCTGGGATGTACATCACATTTAGATAATCACTAAAAATGATGTTACCTGATACGAAAGCAAAAATTCCCAAGGTAAGTACGATTATTGCGCTCGTTCCTGCCGCAAGACCATCAATTCCATCTGTAAGATTTGCCCCATTTGATACTGCAGTGATGATGAATATGACAATAGGTATAAAAAGGATCCAAGCATAGTCTTTCCAATCTTCATTGATTGAAGTTACAATGGCCTCGTAATCAAATTCATTATTCTTTGTAAAGGGCAAGGTCGTTTTGAGGCTTTTTACCTCTTGGGTAAATTTATCACTACGTTTTTCTTGCGTTATTTCTACTTTCTCAGTTCCTATTTGGCTCTTTATTTCTTCTCTTACCGTTATTTCAGAATGAAAAAACATTGTGGTACCCACAATAATCCCTAGTCCTACTTGTCCTATAATTTTATATTTTCCAGAAAGTCCTTCTTTGTTCTTCTCCATCTTCTTCTTGTAATCATCTATAAAACCGATGATTCCCATCCATACGGTGGTAATTAATAGAAGGACGATATAAATATTATCAAGATTTGCAAATAGTATTACTGGAATTAGTGTAGAAGCTATAATGATTAATCCCCCCATAGTTGGAGTACCCGCCTTTTCGGCTTGACCGTCAAGACCTAAGTCACGAATCTGCTCTCCCATTTGCTTGCGTTGCAGGAACTTTATGATGCGCTCTCCATATACTGTAGATAATGTGAGTGAAAGCAATATAGCGAGCGCAGCTCTAAACGTACTAAATTGAAATAACCCAGCACCAGGCACATTATAAGCTTCGTCTAACCACTGAAATAGATGATATAGCATTATTTATCTAGTGTTTTTAAGGTTTCTTGTACTATTTTAAAGTCATCAAAATCAAAACGTTCCCCGTTTATCTCTTGATAGGTCTCGTGTCCTTTACCAGCAATGAGTATTATATCCCCTGGATTTGCTAGTTGACAAGCAGTTTTTATAGCTTGCTTTCTATCTGTGATGGTAAGAATTTTTTTATAATTCTGCGGCTCTACTCCATTCTCGATCTCCTCGATAATTGATTCTGGGTTCTCAGATCTTGGATTATCGCTTGTGATGATTGTTTTTGTACTTAGAGCACTAGCAATATGACCCATTTTAGGTCGCTTTGTTGTGTCACGATCGCCACCTGCGCCTACAATGGTAATGAGCTCTTCATTTTTTGTACGGATATCATTAATCGTTTCTAATACATTTTTAAGCGCGTCTGGTGTATGTGCATAATCTACTATGGCAGTTATATTTTGTGGAGACACCATAAATTGAAATCTTCCAGAGACACTTTCTAACTCACTTAGTAACTGCAAAGCCTCTATTTCTGTTAATCCAAGTAACTCTGCCGTAGCATATATAGCTAACAAATTATATGCATTAAATGCCCCTATGAGCTTTGTCCAAACCTCTTGATCTTGAATTTTAAGCAAAAGACCTGATAATTGATTTTCCAGTATCTGTGCGCGATAATCTGCATAAGATTTTAAGGCATAGGTTACTTTGCGGGCTTGCGTATTCTGCAACATGACCAGCCCGTTTTTATCATCAATGTTTGAAAGAGCAAAAGCAGTTTTAGGAAGCTCATCAAAAAACTTCTTTTTCACGTCACGATACTCAGCAAACGAATTGTGATAATCTAAATGATCGTGAGATAGATTTGTAAATATGCCTCCCTCAAAGTGCAGCCCTTCTGTACGCTTTTGGTCGATGCCGTGAGAACTCACCTCCATAAAACAGAACTCGATTCCCGCATCTGACATTTTTGCCAGATAGCTATTGATCGATAAACTGTCAGGAGTAGTATGTGTTGCTTTGAACTCCTGCGTATCAACCATAACTTTTACAGTCGAGAGCAACCCTGTTTTATAGCCAGCTTTTGTAAATAATTGATACAACAAGCTTGCAATAGTTGTTTTTCCGTTTGTACCCGTAATTCCTATAAGCTTCAAATTAGAAGATGGATTCCCATAAAAATTGGAGGCCATTGTCGCGAGTGCACTAGCACTATTAGAAACTTGAACATATGTAACTCCATTTACAATAGTGGCAGGAAACTCTTCACAAATGATAGCAATTGCCCCTTGATTTACGGCTTTCTCAATAAAAGCATGACCATCGCTTTGAGTTCCTTTAATGGCTACAAACACATCATTAAGACTCACCTTACGAGAATCAAAGTGAATATCTGTGACAGCGACAGCAGTAGTTCCTACTACAGACTCCAATGTCACCTTGTATAATATATCCTTTAGTAAAATCACGATAATTCTAGGGTTATAGGTTTATTTTTCTCCAGCTTAACACCTGGTTTTAGTGATTGAGTTTTTACTTTTCCGCTTCCGCGAAAGCGAACACTAAGTCCTAAATTTTCTAATAGCGAAACAGCGTCCATACCTGACATCCCCATCACATCGGGAATGGTTTTAAAACCTTTATTAACATTTGCGTAGTAACTTTGATAATCATTCTCCACAACTGTTGAACTTTTTTTAGGGAGCTCCACTTCATCCACCACAGGAGTATCTGAATAAATTTTTTGAGCTATTTCTTTAAAAACGGGTGCAGCAACTATATTACCGTAGTATCCTATCTCTTTTTTGGGCTTATGAACCACTACAATACAAGAATACTTAGGATTGTCTGCTGGAAAATACCCTGCAAATGACGAAATGTATCTTCCAGGCTCAATCCAATATTCTACTTGACAGGTACCAGTTTTTCCCGCCATAGAGAATTCTGGACTGTAAATATTCTTGGCCGTACCCCGTTCCACGGTATTTTTCATCATTTGCTTGACAGCACCTATCGTTTCTTGGGATGCTATCTTAGAATTCAATACTTCCTTATCGAATTGTTCTATGATACGATCCCACTCCTTTACTTCCTTTATAAAACGAGGCTTTACCATTTCGCCATTATTAGCTACCGCATTATAAAATGTAAGTGTTTGTAATGGGGTCAATTGAACTCCATATCCAAATGCCATCCACGGCAAAGTGGTGCCATACCAATTGTCTTCACCTGGATATGGAAACTTCGGCGCTCCCTCGCCTTTGATCTCTATTCCCAGCTTTTCATTAAGACCCATATTAAAGAGTCTTTTTAAAAAATTTTCTGGATTGTCTTTATAATTTTCATTAATCATTTTGGCAAAAGCCGTATTGCTACTCAGCTCAAATGCCTTTGCTGCAGTTATTTTACCATAGCCTCCCCATTTTGAGTCATATACCGTGCGATCGTAAAATTTTACACGCCCATTTTCTGTATCTAGAACCGTACTTGAATCTATCACCTTATCTTCTAGCGCCGCAATCATTGACATTAACTTAAATGTTGACCCAGGTTCATGAGACTCACCTACAGCATAATTGAGTCGCTCATAATATTTACCTTGAGGCGTTCTTCCTAGATTAGAAATAGCTTTAATTTCACCAGTTTTAGTTTCCATCACCACCACACTTCCATGATCAGCTTCAAACTTTTGGAGGCTGTTTAATAAGGCATTATGAGCAACGTCTTGAATGTTTACATCTATGGTAGAAATCACATCATAGCCATCTCGAGGATCAACCGCATTACCTATACCTAAAGGTTTCCATTCTCCATTTGCAATTTTTTGTTTAAGACGACGCCCTTCTTTACCTCTCAAGTATGAACTGTAAGCACCCTCTAAACCTACTCGAGTGTAATACCCACTATCATCCTGACGCTCGTAACCTACCGTGCGCTCTGCCATCTTCTCTAATGGATGCTCACGCTCTGTGTGCTCCTCTACGATCACACCCCCTCTATACTGCCCTTTGTTAAATAACGGCAGCGCTTTTAACTTAATGTAATCTGCATATCCTAATTTTCTAGCAATAAGTAGATATCTGTTTTTTGTTGACCTAGCCTTACGAAGCCTGTTTTCATAATAGGCTGGCGTTTTCCCCAATACACTTGAAAGTCCTCTAGAAAGCCCTACGATATGCTCTTTAAAATCTTCGTTAGAAGGTGAAATTGCATCCCACCTTATGTCATATTTAATTTGAGAAGTAGCAAGGAGACTTCCATCCTCTGCATAGAGATTTCCTCTGGTCGCAGGGATTACATCCATTTTCTCCGTAGTATTTACAGCCATTTCACGGTACTTTTCTCCTTGAAAAATTTGTATCGCGACCAACTTATACCCAACAATAATCGCAAGAATGAACATACATCCTGCGACAAAGTACAAACGGTTCAATATGTCTTTTTCTCTTGCTGCCACAACTGTTTACCTACTTTTTATTGACACTACCTTTATCTTTCTTGGAGGAATATTTGCTGGCTTCACACCCCTCCCCTCTAATGATCTTGCTACACTACTATTTGTTTTTAACTTCCATAGATTCACCCTTGCATCTACACTCTCACTTCTCAACTCTGCCACCTGCTCTTTTAACCGAGCTATCTCATATACTTTTTGATCTGCTCTATGAGAACTCGCAATCATCACCAGTGCTAATACAGATAAAAAAATAATCATACGCCAGTTTTTAATAGCATCCTTATCTACAAGGAACTTACCTTTAAGTATGTTATTAATATTAGATTTCATTACACTTTATTAGGAGTTAAAAATAATCGTCAGCTTTAAATCTACAGCCTTTCAGCTATTCTCAATTTTGCACTTCTAGCTCTATTATTTACTTTAATTTCATCTTTAGAAGGAATGATAAGCTTGCCTACTTTTTTAAAAGGCACCTCAAAATTTCCATACATATCTTTTTCTGGCTCTCCTTCGAACATTCCGTTGCGTATATAGCGTTTCACTAGCCTATCTTCTAAAGAGTGGTAGCTAATCAAACTGATACGCCCTCCTGAGTCTAGTAGCTGCTCCGTCTGTAAAAGAAATTCCTTTAAGACCGCTATTTCTTGGTTTACCTCAATACGTATGGCTTGATAAATTTGAGCAAGAATCTTGTGCTCTCTATGTTTTGGGAGAAAAGCAGCTAGCGTCGATTTCAACTCTTCACTAGTCTGTATGCGCTTCACCGTTCTAGCCTGAACAATGGTGCTGGCTAACTTGGGCGCATTACGCAGCTCTCCATATTGATAAAAAACATTTTTGAGTTCTTCCTCCTCGTAATCATTAATGACATTATATGCAGAGAGGACATCTTTTTGATTCATGCGCATATCTAGATCACTTTCAAATCGAGTAGAAAAACCTCTCTCTGCCACATCAAATTGATGCGAACTCACACCAAAATCTCCTAAAATCCCATCCACTTTTTTCACACCATGAAATCGCATAAAACGTTTGATATATCTAAAGTTTTCAGGAATGAGTGTGAAGCGATCATCTTCGATAGCATTTTGCAGTGCATCTGGATCTTGATCAAAAGCAAATAGTTTTCCACTATTATCAAGCCTATCCAAGATCTCTTTAGAATGCCCACCTCCACCAAATGTCACATCCACATAAACACCATTAGGCTTTATATCCAAACCGTCTACGGTCTCTTTTAATAAAACGGGATTATGATAATTCATTCGGTACATCTGTATCTCCCATCACTTCCTCAGCTAGATCTGCAAAATCTACTGCTGCCTCATCAATGGCTTTTTCATATAAATCTTTATCCCATATCTCAAGAATATTAAACGCAGCATTCACAACGATCATCTTCTCTAGACCTGCAAAAGACGAAAGGTCTTTTGAAACTAAAATTCTTCCTGTGCTATCCACCTCAACTGGCTTTACTCCCGCATTGAAACGACGTATAAATTCATCGTTTTTTTTATTGAATCGATTAAGCCCATTTACTTTGGCACTAAGAATATTCCACTCCGCAATAGGATACAATTCAAGACATTTCTGAAACACTGCGCGCTTAAGCACAAACCCATCCTGAATAATAGGCGCCAACTGCTTCTTGAATGCTCCCGGCAACATTAGCCTGCCTTTAGCATCAATTTTACATTCGTATGTCCCAATGAGATTAAGCACTTAGAATTAATTGGTTTAGTTTGTTTAACTCAAATATAGGACAAATATTACCACATTTTACCACATTTTACCACTTTGTTAATAAGTTACGCCACTTATGGAGGTTATTAACAACATTTTAGATTTTTTCGCTTTTGCGAAAGCAAGGCTAGAAAGACAATAAGCTATTTCTTAAAGTAGACACTGTATCTATAATTATTCACTCCTCTTTTTAATAAAAATTATTAAAACACGTAATTCATAGAGTTAAACATCTTTAAATTTTTTATTAAAACACTTAAAATCAATACCATAAATAACGATTTGGAATTTTCAATCTGATAGCAACAGCAATTAGAAAAAAAATTTACAATCTATCTTAAATGGCTATATTTGCTAGAACTGACGTCTAACCAACTCTATGGAACATAAACTCACAACTGAAGGAAAATTTACGTATCTCGAACAAGGAGAAGGCACACCAATAATCATCTTACACGGCCTTATGGGAGGTCTTAGTAATTTTGACGCAGTAACTACTTTTTTTTCCGAAAAGGGCTACAAAGTTGTGATTCCAGAACTTCCTGTATACACTATGCCTCTAGTTAAAACAGGTGTAAAGAGTTTTGCCAAATATCTAAATGAGTTTATTGAGATGAAAGGCTATAAAGAAGTCATTCTTTTAGGGAATTCTATGGGTGGGCACGTAGGCTTGTACCACACTAAAATGCATCCTGAGCGCGTAAAAGGACTTGTTATAACAGGCAGCTCTGGCCTTTATGAAAGTGCCATGGGAGAAAGTTATCCAAAGCGTGGAGATTACGAATACATCAAAAAAAAGGCTGAGGGCGTTTTTTTCGATCCAAAATGCGCCACAAAGGAAATTGTGGATGAAGTATATGATACAGTAAATGACCGTAACAAGCTTCTCAAAACACTTGCCATTGCAAAAAGTGCGATCCGTCATAACATGGCACAAGATCTACCAGAAATGAAAACACCCACCTGTATTATATGGGGCAAACAAGATGGGGTAACTCCCCCTGAGGTTGCAGAAGATTTTCATAAATTACTTCCAGACTCTGATCTCTATTGGATAGATGAATGTGGTCACGCAGCGATGATGGAGAAACCAGAAGAATTTAATGACCTTCTTTTACACTGGCTCAAAGAACGTAATTTCTAACGTCTAGTAAATACAACATATCTTTTTAAAACCTATACAACCTCCAAATCTTTAAGCAAACCATCAACATGGTAAATTATGCTTTACATGAGGAAGCAAAATGGTGTGCTGATTCGTAATTACCTATTTTTGCATTTATGAAAATTAAATCTGCGAGTTTTGTAGTAAGTAATTCTGAAGTAGAAAAGTGTCCCAACACTAGACTGCCAGAGTACGCTTTTATCGGTCGTTCTAATGTAGGGAAATCTTCCCTCATTAATATGCTCACTAACCGAAAGAGCCTTGCAAAAACATCTGGCCGACCAGGTAAGACGCAACTTATCAATCACTTCCTTATCAATGAAAACTGGCATTTAGTAGATCTCCCTGGTTATGGATATGCACGTGTTTCAAAAAAAGACAAGAAAACCTTTCAACGATTTATAACAGATTACTTTGAAAAAAGAGAACAAATGCTCTCTGCTTTTGTACTCGTAGACTGTCGTCACGAACCTCAAAAAATAGATATGGAATTCATGGAATATCTAGGCGAGCGAGAAATACCGTTTTCAATCATTTTTACTAAGGCAGATAAGCTTAGACCACAAGCTCTTGAACGCAATATCGAAAATTATAAAAAAATAATGCTAGAGGGAATCTGGTGGGACTTCCCTAATTACTTTGTTAGCAGCGCCGCTGCCGGAGATGGTCAAGAGGAAATACTTCATTATATAGAAGAGATTAATGCTAATTTAAAAATAGGGTAACCCTTTCATTATTTTACGTCTAGCACCACTTTCGTCTCCTTAATCAATTCTTCAAGACTGTCAATAGACTTTAATTTACTTGAAGAAATTACCACCGCAAGCTCATTATTACGCTGTGCTAAAATTATGGGAAAATCATAACGATTGAGACATTTTGAAGCATAGCTTTTTAAAAATTCATCCTTGTGTAAAAAATTAATTGGTATGATGACGCTTTCGCGAAAGCGAATCCATTCTTATTTTTCTTTCAGCACACCATGAGTAAGCTGGCAAAGATGACATTCGTAAGTTGATGGCTTTAAGAATTTGTGCCCTACATCTATCAGCGCGTTGATCGCGCCTGAATTTGCATTGTATATAAATAGTAATTTATCTATCACTTTTTCTTCTCAAGGTCGAGATGTTTTGCAAAATATTCACAGAAATCTTGCATGGTATCTGCCATTTTATCATCGTTAGTAGCTCTACGAAAAGAGTCTGTCATCCCAACCAGTGTCTGATGAAAGAAAATTTGCATTTCATCTACTGGCATATCCTTTGTCCACAAATCAATACGTACAGATTCTTTTTGATTAGGATCCCATAAAGACAAAAGCATTGCTTTTGCTTGCTCATTTGCTACACCTCCATCACGAGCTGTCCAAGCCATTTTTTCTGGCACTCGATTTTCATCAAGTTCAATCGCTATTTTTATATCAGATGTATGTGTTCCTGCCATTTTAATTAAGGTTTATATTTTGCCGCCGCAAAGATAGTCGCTGCGTCTTGAATGAGCATTGTTTTAAGCGGAACATCGTTATTTTCTATATAAGACTTCACAATCTCATACCCTATGTATCTTGCAATACGCCCTGGGGTTTCGTTGTCAAAATCTAAATAAAATTTTGAGAAAGGTGCAGGATTCATAAATCTACCCAACAGTTTACGGTCTGTTCTATATAGTAATTCTTTTTTTACAAAGTATTCCCAAATATTACGTTCATTTTCCTGAGCGAAAATAAATTCTTTTTCCGTGTAACCCAATACTTCATGCTCTGGCTTCATAGTTAGAAATGACTTCATTGCAAAGAGCTTTTTCCCTTCATAGATCATTTCAGATAAAAATTCAGTGTTTTTAGGCTTTGAAGTAACTTCGTTTGTAAATTTTTCTGCTACGTCAACATCTATTTGATCTTTCCGAAAGTTCTTAGATTGAAATTTCGGGATGCCTATATAAAAATGATGTTCTGATCCCAAATATGTATCTAGCGCAACAATCAATAAGCTATCTGCAAGAACTACTTTATTACGATAGTCTACTTCTGATGTTATTGTAATTACTTTAGGAACTGCCGCTTTAGGAAAATAGTAAGTAATATGTTTAAATAAATTTTCTAAAGCCTCTTCTTCTTCATCAAAATCAGGAAACTCTTTTGCTACTTCCGTATTGAGCTCTAGTTGTATGGTATCATTAAATTTTTGATACCAATAATCATCTGGATATCTTTTTGGAAAAAGATACGGATACTTGCTTTTAAGATTTGATAGATCCTTTTTATTCGCCATCGCAAACTCTTTATCAAATCGTACCACCTCCATCTGGACAGTTTGATTTTCAATTTCTGATGGTATTTTGACCTCCTCAGCACATCCTATAAAAAGTATAAAAAGTAAAAACAGCGCAACAAGATTCTTCATAGAGTTTGTATATTTATAATGGTTAACGCATAGATTATCCAAGAGCATATATGCGCTTTCCAATAAATGTAAAAATACCAATTTTAAAAACCATTAATAGAAGCGCTATGCAAACTCAAAAAGTTGTTGATCACATCGTAAATTGGCTTAAAGATTATGCCACAGATGCTCGTATGTCTGGATTTGTAATTGGTATAAGTGGTGGTGTAGACAGCGCATTAACCTCAACTCTTTGTGCTAAGACTGGGTTACGAGTCCTTTGCGTTGAAATGCCTATACACCAAGATGAACGCCAGGTCACAAGAGCAAAAGAACATATCAATAAGCTCAAAAAAAGATTTGCAAACGTGACTAATGTTGAAGTGAATCTCACAGAGACTTTTGAAGAGCTCAAAAAATCAGTACCCACAATAGATAATATAGAACAGCTTAATTTAAGTCTTGCAAATACTCGAGCGAGACTACGTATGACCACGCTTTATTACTTTGCCGGCTTACATGCTTACTTAGTGGCTGGAACTGGAAATAAGGTTGAAGATTTTGGTGTAGGCTTTTATACTAAGTATGGAGATGGTGGCGTAGATTTGAGTCCTATTGCAGATCTTATGAAGTCTGATGTTTTTAAATTGGCTGCTGAAGTAGGCGTACCAGAAAGCATTTTAAAAGCTGCTCCTACTGACGGTCTTTGGGGAGATGACCGTACTGATGAAGATCAAATAGGCGCTTCGTATGACCAACTCGAATGGGCTATGATACAAGACGAAAAAGGTCACACGGTAAGTGATTTTGATGGTGAAGAGGCTAGAGTCTTTACTTTATACAAAAAGTTAAACACGGCAAACCTTCATAAAATGAATCCGATACCAGTTTGTGAAATACCCGTTAATCTTAAGAAATAAGTGTTTTGTCGATTTTATTTTCAATAACTTCAATTTTTCTATCAATTGAGTTAAATTAGATCTAAAAATATGCAAGTGTATTCCCTCCGTTACTTGTTCGATTATTTTTTTAAAAAATAACTAATGAACAAAGTTTTAATTGCAGACCACCATCCAATAACTAGAAAAGGAATAGCATCTATACTTCTAGCCGAAGGTAATTTTGAAGTCATAGGCTTTGTTCATGATGGTAATGATCTTTTAAGTAAGCTTTCTTCTACAGCGATAGACCTGCTCATTCTTGAGATTGATATACCCAATCTTAACAGTATCACTGCGCTCAAAGCTATTAAAAAAGAATTTCCTAATATAAAAATTCTTGTCATTAGTTGTCACCCAGAAGAGATGTATGCCTTAAGTTCAATTAAATATGGAGCAGCGGGGTATGTAAGTAAAACAGCTTCTATACAGCGAGTACTGGATGCTATTAACCAGGTCCAGCGCGGTGGCATCTACATAAATGAGTCGCTAAGCAAGCGATTAGTTAACGACGGAAATGCGGGACAAGGACTAGCCTATAAATACAAAAAGTTATCGAGTAGAGAAATCGAGGTCCTCAACTTGCTATCCAATGGACAACGAAATAAGGAAATCGCGCACGAACTCGATATTAATGAGAAAACTGTTAGCACCTATAAAATGCGTTTACTAAAAAAACTTGACGCACACAATGTCGCTGAGCTCATTAAGCATGCACGTTTATTACAAAACAACCATATTTAGACAGACAATACCCTTCCCAATTTATTACCTAACAACGTATTAAGAGACTGGTAATCTAAAATATCTTTTATAATATCATTATTTTCAGAGCTATTTTGAGTCTGGTCCATTAATTCTTTTATTTTCTGAGTAATAAGATATTTTCTCAAACTTAAAACAGTCTCAGAAACGAATTGTGCAATTGAGGTATCTTTTTTACGAACATAAACTTCTCTAGTATCCCAGCGATGCAACTCATACTTCTCATCATTAAGGATGATATTTGATATTTCCGATGCTTCCTCAGGGGCTAGTTCATTAATGAAGTCTTGAACTTGAAAATTGGGGTCTGCATGTAACCTTTCAACGATTTTTGCATAAAGAACTTTAAACAAATCATTCGTAAATTCTACTTCATCATCCTGCAAATCAAGATATATTTTTTCAAAAACTTTAGAAGTGTGTACTACAGGTTCTAACTTCACTTCCCCATCATCATCTTCAGTTAAAACAAGGTCTTCAAAATCTTCCTCTTTGTGACCATACAAAAGTAATGCTTCAATGAGTTTACGTTCTAGTTCATAAAGAACATTTATTTTTTCCGACTTAGACGGTACCTCAGCTGCAACAACAGACATTTCACCTGCATATTTTAAAGGTGGCTTTTTTGACGCTTCTTTTCTATTTTTATTTAAAATTTGAGCAAGTGTATTATAAAGAACATTTTCAGATATCTCCATAATACGTGCACACTCTTGCACGTAAATTTCTTGTTTTATAGCATCAGGTATTTTTGAGATACTTTCCACCATATCACGCACCGTCGCTGCTTTTTTTACAGGATCACCAGCTGCCTCCCGTACCAATAAATTTGCTTTGTATTGTATAAAATCCTGAGCGTGGTTTTTAAAATACTGTAGTATCTCATCTTTAGAATGCTTACGCGAAAATGAATCTGGATCTTCTCCCTCAGGAAAAGAACATACTTTCACATTCATTCCCTGCTCTAAAATAAGATCAATCCCCCGGATAGCGGCGCGCTCTCCAGCAGCATCACCATCAAAAAGTACGGTGATATTTTTAGTAAGTCTATTTACGAGTCTTATTTGTTCTGCGGTAAGCGCAGTTCCAGAAGAAGAAACTACATTTTCAATACCAGACTGATACATTTGTATCACATCTGTATAGCCTTCCACGAGGTAACAATTATCTTCCTTTGCAATAGCTTGCTTCGCGTAATATATACCATAGAGTACTTTACTCTTGTGATAGATATCACTTTCTGGAGAATTGAGATATTTTGCTGCCTTCTTACTACTATCTAGTATTCTTCCTCCAAAACCTAGCACACGACCACTCATGGAATGTATAGGAAACATTACTCTACCTTTAAAGCGGTCAAATTGCTTCTCTTCTTTTACAATAGAAAGTCCTGTCTTTTCTAAGTAGTCTAGTTTGTACCCTTTACGTAAAGCTTCGCTCGTAAATGCGTCCCACTGGTCAGGATTATAACCCAATTGAAATTGTTTGATAGTCTCATCTGTAAAACCACGTTCCTTAAAATAGGATATCCCTATAGCCTTACCTTGTTCTGTCCCGAGCAGTGTTTTATGAAAATAATCACGAGCATACTCACTCACGAGGTACATGCTCTCGCGTTCATCTGCCTGCTCTTTTTGCTCGTCTGTCTGCTCTGTTTCTTCTACTTCAATATTGTACTTTTTAGCAAGATATTTTATCGCTTCTGGATAGGTAAAATGCTCATGCTCCATAATAAAAGAAACGGCAGAACCTCCCTTCCCACTAGAAAAATCTTTCCAAATTTGCTTTACAGGAGACACCATAAAACTGGGTGATCGCTCATCTGTAAAAGGTGACAATCCTTTAAAATTGCTTCCTGATTTTTTTAAATTTACAAAATCACCTATCACCTCCTCTACGCGAGCAGTTTCAAAAACTTTAGCTATGGTTTCTTGGCTTATCAAGTTTGTTTAGGTCTAGAAGTTTATAAGGTAGTTTGTAAAAATACTTTAAAATAATCCAAACTCATAAAAATAGAAAGATAGGCTACCTAAAAAAAGCCTAGACCCTATAGAGAGACTAGGCTATAAAAACACTTAATTTATGTGATGTGCGCTTTCGCGAAAGCGCAATACCATACAACTCAGTTCAATAATTTCTTATTACAGATCCCAACGCAAACCTAAGGAGACATTAGTTACTTCTCCCAAATTTTCTGTCTGAAATGCAGAACTTAAATCATACTTGCCATACAAACTTAAATCTCCACTCAAACGGACATAACCACTCACACCATATACTAAATGATCTCCGCCAAAATCTTGTTTCTCTTTAGTTTTGATGCGCTCCCCATCAATTTCATACTTAAGTTTTTGTTGTGTACCTAAGCGCAAACCTACATAACCCCCTACGCCCATTCTAAACTGTTTTGCCAGTCTATAGCGTACATAATCTTCTTCTTGTTCCTTTTTCCAGCCTCCAAACTCAAAATGCACTGGAACTACTAAATTAGTAAACCGCAATTGTGACTTATCTAGATTTTCTGGAAACTCTTGAAAACTTACAATATCATTTTGTGAAGTAAGCCTTTCGTTTTCTTTTTTAAATAGCTTGTTGCTTTGTAATGAAATTCCATATTTGAAATGTAATGCTCCAGAATTTTCAAAAACCCTAGTTTTCCAAGCGTAGCCAAGTTCAAAGAACCTCGATCTCCCGATCGAAAAATCATCTCCTAACTCATTATTACTTTCTACTATACCATTGTTAAGTCCAAAAGCAATCACCAATTCGCTATAGGTGCGTCTATCGTATTCTTTTGTTTCTGCTACCTTTCCATCCTCAATAGTAAGTCCAAATATTCTTTTTCCATCCCCATCATCGCTCCCTAAACCTATGAGAATTTGAGAATCTACGTCGTTATTAATCTTGCCATTTCTTTCAACAAGTGCTATTTGATTATCTATTATAGCGGTTTCATTTTGAATATTAAGCGCCACTTCTTCTGCATACGCTAACTTTCTTTTTTCTGCCTCTTCTTTTGAAATTGTACCTTTTTCGACCTCTTCGTTGAGAAACATCACGCGATTTTTGAGAGACTCCTTTTCAACTTTTATAAGAAGTTCGCGCTTTTCCTTCAAATAATCTATTTGAGTTGCTTTATCTTTTACCGCTTTCTCATTAGATGTAGTATCATCTTGAGCTGTTACATTTTGGGCAAAGATTGCCAGTGATGCCACAAGGGCAAGTTTAATTACTGATTTCATAATTGTCTGATTTTTGTGCGCAAATGCTTGCGCATTATTGATGAATATTCTTAGTTATTTTTATCTACTACGGCTTCAATTGCTTTGTCAATATTTATTTTGATTGACTTAAAGATTTTATCCTTAAAAGTTTCTGGATCTACCTCTGCTTCTACATCGAGTAACAAGGCGTTTGCATCCATTTTAGTAGTGGTATTCCCGAAGACCTTTGAGCTTATCATCTCACGCTGCACATTTTTAAATAAATCCTCTGCTTCTTGATTTGCAGAAGATTCGGCGATAGAAAGATGTTCTTGCATAGTCGTTTTACGATCTCCTTCTAGCGATTGTCCTACATTCAGCCCTTTTTTATTTTTAACAACTGCTGTGGATGTTAGGTGTGCTGCTGCCTGTGTAAGAGCAAAGTTAGAGCTTGAAGATTGCCTGGTATTATTTGGACCCTTTTGAGCATTATTTTGCTTTCGCGAAAGCGGGATTTCCTCTATCTCATCTGTAGTTACTAGCAGGCTACTTGATCCAGAGTTCTCTAATGTTACTTTCCCTATGCTTTTGCTGTCTGGAATCTTGTTCATTTCCTTGCTAATAGGCACCTCAACAAATTGTTCATTTAAAATAGTGCTCTCACCAGAATAAAAGAGAGCGATGGTTGCCATACCTGCTATGAAACTTGCTGCAATTGCAACCCATAAGGTTACTTTGATTTTCCTTTTATTTTGAGCTTCATATAGTTTACCTTCAATACGATCCCAAGCTGCAACAGTAGGCTCCATGCGCCTTGCCTCTAGTTTATTCTTTATATTATCTTCTATCTTCATCTGTTCCATTCTTTTGAAATTCTTTAGTAAGCTGCTCCTGTAATTGTTTTCTTGCTTTAAATAATTGGCTCTTTGAAGTACTCTCGCTTATTCCAAGCTCTTCTGCTATTTCTTTATGCTTGTACCCTTCTATCGCATACATAATAAAAACTACTCTATACCCTTCTGGTAACTTGTCGATAATCATCTGTATATCTTCTACCTCTAAAGCAGTTTGTACATTGTCAATTGATCCACTATGCTCGACCGCGCCATCATCAGAAAAATAAAGCTTTTTGATCGTTCTCAAATATGAGATACTTTCCCTCACCATGATCCGTCGTATCCACCCCTCAAAACTACCCTCACCATTATAAGTATTTAATTTTGTAAAGACTTTTAAAAAACCATTACACATGGCCTCTTCTGCCTGATGAACATCTGTAATATAATAACGACAAACGCTCAACATTTTAGGCGAGTGCTGCTCATAGAGTTTTCGTTGAGCATCTCTATTGCCTTTGATAGCTTTTTTTATGAGCTGTTTTTCGTTATTAAATTGTATGACCTTCATTAGTATGAAATGGTTTCTATAATTAAAGACGCTATATATTTGAAAAAGGTTGCCTAAGTATCAAAAAAAATCCCAAACACTTAAATTATCTTGGGATTTATAAGTGTTTGGGATGTGGTCTCTGTATAATTTTACTATCCTTTATATTTCATGGGCAGATAAACTACCTTCTTTGTCTCGAAAAATTCTTCCTCAAAAAATGAGGGAAGTTCATAAATTTTTGCAGTAGTATATTTTTGAAGTTCTTCCGTAAGATCACCTCCTTTAAGGTAAAGAATTCCATTTTTTAATTCGTGAGTAGATTTTTTTGCGATATGTCCTTTTACCCACCTTACAAACGTTTCCATCTGGGCTACAGCCCTCGAAACAATAAAGTCATATTGACCGGAAACATTTTCTACTCGATCATTTGTTGTTTCTACATTTGTAAGACCTAAGCCTTCAACAACCTCATTCACCACTTTAATTTTTTTACCTATGCTGTCCACTAGATGAAAATCAGTTTCTGGATGTAATATTGCTAGAGGAACTCCAGGAAAACCACCTCCTGTACCTACATCCATAATTTTAGAACCAGGATTAAAACGCTGTACTTTTGCAATCCCTAGTGAATGAAGTACATGCCGCAAATAAATCTCATCAATGTCTTTACGGCTTACGACGTTAATTTTGAGATTCCAGTCTTGATACAAATCTTTGAGTTTTGTAAACTGCTCTAGTTGCGTATCTGTAAGATCTGGGAAGTATTTTGTAATGATTTCCATAAATAATAGACTATAGTTGCAAAAGTACCATAATTCAGACAGTAATTTAACGTAGGTTCATGGTGCTCATTCGTATTAAATGTTATTTTTACGAATTATCGACTTAAAATTAAAATTTCCGCGAAAGCGAACCTAAACATATATTCATACCGCACAATAAAGTCTTCAATTATGCGCTATAATCAAGTAATACAATAAGATATGGATACAAATACCATTAAATTTTCTCGTACTGACTCTGCTAAGTTTTTTCGTACTTTAAATAAACGTGTAAACTTTTACTTTAAAGATAATAACCTCAAGCGTACTGGTAATTGGAAATTATACTTAAAAGCAATTATAATGTTTGCCATATATCTAGTTCCTTATTTTCTCTTTTTAACACTAGATATGCCTGGATGGTTACAGCTTTTACTCACCATTTTAATGGGTGTGGGAATGGCTGGTATTGGAATGAATGTGATGCATGATGGCAATCACGGATCTTTTTCCAGCAAGAAGTGGGTAAATAAACTCATGGGAAGTAGTATTTATATCCTTGCAGGAAATGTGTACAACTGGCAAGTGCAACATAACGTATTACATCATACCTATACGAACATTCACGGTCATGATGAAGACATGGAAGCAGGTCGCGTGTTACGTTTCTCAAAACATGGTAAATGGCACTGGATGCATAAGTTTCAGCATTACTATTCTATTTTCCTATACGGATTACTCACTTTTAACTGGGCGCTCACAACAGATTTTTTCCAAATGAAAAGATATATGAAGCGTAAATTGTCATATGGTAAACTCCAGAGCCCTATCAGACAGTGGAGCACCTTACTTATTACTAAGTCCATTTATATAGGAATGTGGATTATTATTCCGCTCGTTTTTATTGACCTTCCTTGGTGGAAAATATTACTTGGCTTTTTCATTATGCATTATGTGGCTGGCGTTATTTTGAGTGTTATTTTTCAATTAGCACATATGGTAGAAGATGCGCACATGCCATTACCTGATGAAACGGGAACGATGAAAAACACATGGGCTATACATCAATTATTTACTACCGTAAACTTTAGCACAAAAAACAAAATTATGAATTGGTTCTCAGGAGGTCTTAATCACCAAGTAGAGCACCATATTTTTCCTCATATAAGCCACGTTCACTATACTAAAATTTCTAAAATCGTAAAAGAAACAGCAAGGGAATTTAATTTACCGTATCATGAGTATAAAACAACTCGCAAGGCTCTTGTCGCTCATTTTAGTCACTTAAAAGAAATGGGAATGAAACCTGCAATTTCTGCATAAGAGGATTAAAATTTTATCAAAATATCAAACGCCAAATCTCCAAAGGATTTGGCGTTTTTAATTACCTTGCAACATAATTTTTTACGAACGAAAAAAGCATACGTTTAGCATGAATAAACTATCTACACGCGTCACAGAAATGGCAACTTCTGCAACTTTAGCCATGGCTGAAAAGGCAAGAGAATTAAGAGGAGAAGGTAAAGACATCATAGGATTAAGCCTAGGAGAACCTGACTTTAACACGCCAGATTTTATCAAAGAAGCCGCTAAACAAGCTATTGACGATAATTATAACTCATATACACCTGTAGATGGATACCCAGAACTAAAAGAGGCTGTTATCACAAAGTTTAAAAGAGATAATAATCTCAGTTATAAACCATCGCAAATTGTCGTCTCAACAGGCGCAAAACAGTCTCTTGCAAATATTGCACTCGTTGTGCTTGATCCAGGTGATGAAGTTATATTACCTTGTCCTTACTGGGTAAGTTACGCAGATATTGTAGGAATTGCAGAGGGTGTTCCTGTAGAAGTAAAAACTTCTATTGACAATGATTTTAAAATGACACCAGCGCAATTAGAAGCTGCCATTACTCCAAAAACAAAAATGCTATGGTACTCATCACCCTGCAACCCTTCTGGTTCTATTTATAGCAAAGAAGAATTGAGAGCACTTGCAGACGTACTTGCAAAATATCCAAATATTATTGTGGTAAGTGACGAAATATACGAACACATCAATTATGTAGGGACTCATGCAAGCATGGCTCAATTTCCAGATATGTATGATCGTACCGTTACAGTAAATGGAGTCTCTAAAGCGTTTGCCATGACGGGATGGAGAGTAGGATACATAGGAGGTCCAGAATATATTGCACGTGCTTGTAATAAAATGCAAGGTCAAATCACCAGTGGGACCAACTGTATCGCACAACGCGCTGTGATTACAGCGCTAGAAGCTCCTGTAAGCAAGATCAAATACATGATCGATGAGTTTAAAAGTAGACGTACACTCATCCTTGATTTACTAGCAGACATTCCTGGATTTAAATGTAATGAACCAGAAGGTGCTTTTTATGTTTTCCCAGATGTGACAGAATTTTTTGGAAAGACATTAGGTGGAAAGAAAATAGAAAATGCCACAGATTTTTCACTGTATATACTCGAGGCAGCAAATGTAGCAACCGTGACTGGAGCCGCTTTTGGTGAGCCAGATTGCATCCGTATATCTTATGCTGCGAGTACAGAAAATATTAAAGAGGCTATGAAGCGCATTAAAGAAGTAGTTTCATAGGTTTTAAAACCCATCATTATAGAAAGCCCTATGGAATTAATCGTAGGGCGTTCTTTCTTTTGAGCTTTAGAATTTCGATGAATTAGTTTAGAAGAAAGATCGTAGTCCCTATCTTAGTCACATAAATCTGCGGAGGCACATACTCATGTTGAGTACGCTTTCGCGAAAGCAAAATTTTATGAAATTCCAGTTGTACACATTTCTGTTAGCAATTACCCTTATTGCTTGTAAAAACGAGTCTAAAGAAACTCCTAAAACAGAACCTAATACCGAAACTTCGATGGCATTTAATGATATGCTAGACGATTATTATGAAGAAGGACTTAAGTTAAACCCTCTCAACGCTACCATGTCTGGTGACAATCGCTACAACGATAAATTTCCAGACGTTTTATCTGAAGGGTATAAAAATGAACTCAAAGCCTACTATAAAAAATACCGTGAGGAGGTCATGAGTTATGATAATACAGATCTTACGGATACAGAAAAGATGAGTAAGGAAGTTTTACTCTGGGACATAGATGTTAATCTGGAAGGAATGAAATTCAAAAAAGACCTAACTCCTATTGATCAGATGTGGTCACCGCATTTAATGTTTGGACAGCTAGCCAGCGGAGCGAGCGCACAACCTTTTAAAACATTAGAAGATTACCGTAACTGGCAATTAAGAGTAGATGAGTATCTCGTCTGGCTCAATAGTACAGAAACTAATATGCGTAAGGGCATGGAAGAAGGGTATGTGCTACCTAAATCGCTCATTAAAAAAGTAATTCCGCAGATGGATGCCATGACTACTGCAGATGTAGAAAACCATTTATTTTATACTCCTGTAACAAATTTTCCAGAAGGTATCTCTGAGGAGGATCAACAAATTTTACGTACAGATTATAAGAATATGATCGAAGGTAAAATTATACCAGCTTATACAAAACTGAGCAACTTCTTAAAAGATGAATATCTGGCTGCTGGTCGTGATAGCTCTGGCTATAGCGATCTCCCACAAGGATCTGAATATTATGACTACGCGATTAAATATTACACCACCACAAATATGACTGCAGATGAGATTCATAATCTTGGACTTAGCGAAGTGGCGCGTATACGTAAGGAGATGGAGAAAGTAAAAGAGCAAGTAGGTTTTAAAGGAAATTTGAAAGCCTTTTTTGATGACGTTCGTACTAACAAGAAACTTATGCCTTATAGTACCCCAGAAGAAATTATAGCCAACTTTGAGGCGATGCATGAAACGATTAAACCTCAGGTAGATCAATTATTTAGTGTACAGCCTAAAACGAACTTTGAGGTAAGACGTACAGAAGAATTTCGTGAGAAATCTGCGAGTGCAGAGTATAATCCAGGTTCGCTTGATGGAACACGCCCTGGTATTTTCTACACTCCTATTCCAGATGCAAAAACGTACAATGTATATTCAGACGAGTCTTTATTTTTACATGAAGCCATACCTGGACATCACTTCCAGATATCTCTTACACAAGAAAGCGAGACTTTACCGCAGTTTAGAAAAACACTTTGGTATAGTGCTTATGGAGAAGGTTGGGCATTGTATACAGAATCACTGGGTAAAGAACTAGGTCTGTATACAGACCCTTATCAATATTTTGGTACACTAGGGGCAGAAATGCATCGTGCTGTTAGGCTTGTTGTAGACACAGGTATACACACAAAAGGTTGGTCTCGTGAGAAGGCTATCGCCTATTGTCTTGAAAACGAAGCCGAAAGTGAAGCGGGAATTACTTCAGAGATTGAGCGTTATATGGCTATGCCCGGACAAGCACTTTCTTATAAAATAGGACAACTTAAAATAAGAGAATTGCGTGATCGCGCAACTCAAGAATTAGGGGCGAAATTTGATATTAGAGAGTTTCATAAACAAGTGTTAGAAACGGGTTGTATCCCGCTGGCCTTACTAGAGTCAAAAATTGATACTTGGATAACAAATACGAAAGCCTAAATCTTCATTTTTTCTGCTAGTACTATTTTAAAAACCTTTTGGATAATTGTATATTCTAGAAGGTTTTTAAGTTGGAAGTACGCTTTCGCGAAAGCGGAATAACTCACACGTTAGCCTGTATAATTTGGATTAAAATATTTTAGAATGAATAAAAAAATAGTGCTTTTAGGCTCTGGAGAGTTGGGAAAAGAATTTGTGATTGCCGCACAGCGTTTAGGTCAAACCGTGATTGCTGTAGATAGTTACGATAATGCCCCAGCTATGCAGGTGGCAGATGGACGAGAGGTGATCAATATGCTAGATGGCCAGGCGTTAGATACGGTTATAAAAAAGCACAAACCTGATTATATTGTGCCTGAGATTGAAGCCATACGCACAGAGCGTCTGTATGATTATGAAAAGCAGGGAATGATTGTTATTCCAAGTGCAAAAGCAGCAAATTATACGATGAATAGAAAATCCATCCGTGATCTTGCTGCTAAAGAATTAGGACTTAAAACTGCAACCTATCAATATGCTACTTCTAGCAACGAGCTTCAAGAAGCTGTCAGCAGGATTGGGATGCCGTGTGTGGTAAAACCTTTAATGTCTTCTAGTGGAAAAGGGCAAAGTACCATCAAGACAGCATCAGACATTACAAAAGCATGGGATTATTCTCAACAAGGTTCTAGAGGTGACGTTGCCGAAGTAATTGTTGAAGCCTTTGTAAATTTCAATTACGAGATCACCCTCCTTACTGTCACACAGCGTGCTGGTGAAACCTTATTTTGCCCACCGATAGGTCATCGCCAAGAACGAGGTGATTATCAAGAAAGTTGGCAACCTGCAAAGATGAAAGATGCACATCTACAAACGGCTCAGGTGATGGCAGCTAAAGTAACGCAAGCTTTGGGTGGTGCAGGACTTTGGGGTGTAGAGTTCTTTATTGCAGATGATGGGGTTTATTTTTCGGAACTTTCACCACGACCTCATGATACGGGAATGGTCACTCTTGCTAACACTCAGAATTATAACGAATTTGAATTGCATTTGCGAGCTGTACTTGGTTTACCTATTAGAGAAATTACGCAAGAACGTATAGGTGCTAGTGCTGTAATATTAGCTTCAGAGCATTCTGACAACCCAGATTTTAGTGGTATAAAGAAACTTGCCCAAGCAGAAAAAAGTGACTTTAGATTATTTGGCAAACCTAGTTCACGACCTTTCCGAAGAATGGGGGTAGTTATAACGTATGATGATCTAAATGGGAGTATAGATAACGTTGTAGAGAGGGCTAAAGAACTTGCGAGCGTAGTGAAAGTTCTTAAATAAACTTACCCTCAATCTCTTACTAACGGTAATGTACTACACCTTAATAGCCCTTCTTGCTTAGCAATTTCTGCATACGCAACTTCTTCTACAGTAATTCCTTGATTGCGGAGCCAAGTATTGAGACGTGTGAAATTGCGTTCAGAAACTACAACCTCTGGTGAAATGCTGAAAATATTTGAGTTCATTTGAAACATCTCTTCTGAGGTGATATCAAAAACATTTTCTTTTCCGTAGTGATTTACTAACCACTCATACTCACTTTCTTGTAAAAAACCATTCTTGTGCAAAATCGCCTTTCCATTACCTACCGGTTGAAAACAACAATCTAAATGTAATGCATTCACATAGGGATCACTATTAGACTTACGCAAGTCAAAAGACATTACTTTTTTATTTGGGAATAACTCTTGAATCATACCCACAGCAAGCATATTTGTGCGAGCAATGATATAGTCTGAGTAATCATTACCACGATAAGTGCCTATAAAAATATGATCATCTGCTAGCATGACATCTCCTCCTTCTATATGCGCTTCTTCTGGAAGTCTAAATATATGAGTTGAAGGAATCTGCTTTATGATGTGTTGAATCGCTTCTATTTCATCTTCTCTATCTGGCAAAATATTTGCTTTAAAGAACTTGTCATCTATCACAAAACCAATATCTCTTGTGAATATTTGATTCATATCTTTGATAAGCTCAGGTCGAAAAACTTCGACTCCATATTTATTAAATACAGCAGCCACACCTTCCATCTCTGCGACCATGTCTTCTTCTATTGGGTAAGTCCCGGCTTTAATATAGAGAGCACTTTTAGGGTCATAAGCATCTTCTAGTTTTGGTGTAGGCCCATTACTTTGAGCAGTACCTAGAATAACCGCTCGTAAGCGTGAAGTTTCGTTTTTTACATTGAGTTTAAGCATAGAGTGAAATTACAAATTCCAATATTTTTAACCTTAGTAATGTCAAAGAAAAAAATCAAATTTAAAGAGGGTTATTTTATAGGTATCCAAACTTCTTCTTCAGAATCTGGATTATCAGGACCGAGGTAGTTTATGGGTATAAATTCAAAATGTGGTCTTTGATCAAGCTCATATCCAGTTGATGGTAACCAACTTCCATATATGTAATTTGCAAAGGACCCAAAATCACTAGCAGTCGCTTTATATAAAAATTTTGCCCATTTTCCTGCAGCAATGTTTAATACATCTAATCCCTCAAGAAGATCTCTAGCATCTTTTACTGCAACTCCTACCCATATTGTAAATAGTGTAGAAGGTAAAAAGGGTTAACTTAAAAAGTGATGTTGATATATTTGAATGCTGTAACTTCCCTCGTTTCCTTATTCTCGATATTACTTCTATAATTAGCAAAAGATTGCCAGAGCTCACGCGATTTATCATTTGACAGAGTCATTGATGCTTTTAGCCCTGCGATTATGATCGTGGGTTTATCTATTACTTTAGGTATTTGATGTGTGTCATTTTTCATAAAAGTGTCGTTAAATTATAAATCAATTTTCAAAAAAACATCCATAAAAAAACGAGCTCATGAGCTCGTTTTTTTATGACTATAAGATTTTTATCTTTCAGAAACTTCTTTAAACTCTCTGTAGGTCTCACCTACATAAACTTGACGTGGTCGACCTATTGGTTCTTTGTTAAGACGCATTTCTCTCCATTGCGCGATCCAGCCTGGAAGACGTCCTACTGCAAACATCACTGTAAACATCTCTACGGGAATATCTAATGCTCTGTAGATGATCCCAGAATAGAAATCTACGTTAGGATATAATTTGCGTTCTACAAAATAAGGATCTTCAAGGGCTTCTTTCTCTAATCCCTTTGCGATGTCGAGAATTGGATCTTCCACACCTAGTTGTTTAAGTACCTCATCTGCTGCTACCTTAATAATTTTTGCACGTGGGTCAAAGTTTTTATAAACTCTATGACCAAAGCCCATTAAACGGAAAGGATCCTCTTTATCCTTTGCCTTAGCCATATACTTTTTTGTATCTCCGCCATCTTCTTTAATAGCTTCAAGCATTTCAATAACTGCCTGATTTGCCCCTCCATGAAGAGGTCCCCATAGAGCAGAAATACCCGCAGAGATAGATGCAAATAATCCGGCATGAGAAGAACCAACAATACGTACTGTAGATGTTGAGCAGTTTTGCTCATGATCTGCATGCAATATCAATAACTTATCTATTGCGTCTATAATTTCTTTATCGACCTTATATTCTCCGTTAGGCTTTGCAAACATCATTTTGTGAAAGTTCTCAGCATACCCTAAAGAGTTATCTCCGTAGTCTAATGGTTGGCTTTTTTTCTTACGCATTGACCAAGCAGCAAGTACTGGAAATTTTGCTAGAAGCTTTACAATAGTTTTATACATATCCTCTTCTGAATCAACATTCACAGAAGATGGGTTAAATGCTATCAGTGCAGAAGTAAGCGCACTCAAAACACCCATCGGGTGTGCAGATTTAGGAAAACCATCTAAGATTTTCTTCATATCCTCGTCAACATGAGATTCAGCTTTAATATCTGCATCAAATTTTGACAGTTGATCCTTAGTTGGAAGTTCACCAAATATTAACAGATACGCAGTTTCAAGAAAATTAGCCTTTTCTGCAAGATCTTCTATTGCATAACCACGATACCTCAAAATACCTTTTTCTCCATCTAGAAAAGTGATCGCGCTTTCACAAGATCCCGTATTTTTAAAGCCAGGATCCAGAGTGGTGACCCCACCTGTTGCTCCTCTTAAGGTTTTGATATCAATTGCTCTCTCTTGCTCAGACCCTGTAATTATTGGAAACTCATAGCTCTTTCCGTCTATGTTTAGCGTCGCTTTATCTGCCATTTATGATTTTGATTATATTTTAATAAATACTATTATTTCAAGAATTGCTAAATTACAAAAAAAGAGTTGCTTTTTCTGAGATATACTGCTATTGTTGGTTAAATAATCTTTAAAATAATTTCGATACTATGATAGAGAAGGAAGAATTTAGAATGCTCATTTTATACGCTTTCGCGAAAGCTTCTATTATTATTTTTTTATGAACTGTCTTAAAGATTGAACACTTTAAGTGGCTGAAAGAAACGAAATTTCACAACTACATAAGATTAAAAAAGGTTCATAACCTTAGGTGCGCATAATTAAAAAGAGCGGACCTATAGCTAAAAAGCTAAGCTGCCCGCCCTTTACCCAACTTAAAATCGTATTTGCCTGTTCATTCACTAACGTTGCAACTATCAAGCTGGATATACTAGAATGCTTATCAAATTTGGTTTGATAAACATAAAATTTAATAGGGTTTTACACGTCATAAAACATATAATTGTACCTATTAATTAACAACAGCAATGTACGTACTTTTTATCGTTAGTAAAAAACAAATAGGTAAGTTTTTTCTTACATTTTGTTAAAATATTATACTTACCGTGCACAATAACAATTTTCTATAAAATCATAACAGCAATATATTTTTAAGTGGGATAACTTAAAAAAAAAAGAGCAATGTTTAAAATTGCTCTTTTTTATAAAATTTAAATTTACCTTAGTGCACCTTAAAGGCATTCATACCAGGAAAATAAGCTGTATCTCCTAGCATCTCTTCTATCCTAATTAGTTGATTATATTTTGCCATGCGATCAGACCGTGATGCTGAACCTGTTTTAATTTGACCTGTATTGAGAGCAACTGCAAGATCTGCTATTGTATTGTCTTCAGTTTCTCCAGATCTATGAGACATCACAGAAGTATAACCGGCATTGTGCGCCATATTTACCGCAGCAATGGTTTCGGTTAGTGTGCCTATCTGATTAACCTTTATCAGTATCGAATTTGCGATGCCTTCATCAATACCTCTTGAGAGTCGCTTAACATTAGTAACAAATAAGTCATCACCTACTAATTGTACTTTATCTCCTATCTTATCAGTTAGATATTTCCAGCCCTCCCAGTCATTTTCATCCATCCCATCTTCAATAGAAATAATAGGATAAGTTCTAGCTAACTCTGCTAAATAGTCGGCTTGTTCTTCGCTTGATCGAATTTTACCTTCATTTCCTTCGAATTTTGCATAATTATATTTCCCACCTTCATAAAACTCTGCAGCAGCGCAATCTAACGCTATCATTATTTCATCACCCCAAGAATAACCTGCTTTCTCAACAGCTATTTTGATACTGTCGAGGGCATCCTCTGTACCCTCTAATCCAGGAGCAAAACCACCTTCATCACCTACTGCTGTGCTCAAACCTCTATCGTGTAAAACTTTTTTTAAATGATGAAAAATTTCTGTTCCCATCTGTAATGCCTCACTAAAACTTTTTGCCTTTACTGGCATTACCATAAATTCTTGAAACGCAATAGGTGCATCACTATGTGAGCCTCCATTAATGATATTCATCATAGGTACTGGAAGTGTATTAGCACTAACTCCTCCGATATATCTGTACAACGGCATATTAAGTTCTGCTGCTGCAGCCTTTGCACAAGCCAGTGAGACACCAAGAATAGCATTTGCACCTAATTTTGATTTATTAGGTGTACCATCAAGATTAATCATTAATTCATCGATGGCATTCTGCTCAAATACAGAAACACCTAAAAGTTCTGGGGCAATAATTGTATTTACATTTTCAACAGCTTTAAGTACTCCCTTACCCATAAAGTAATTACCCCCATCTCTCAACTCTACTGCTTCGTGCTCGCCTGTAGAAGCTCCAGAGGGTACAGCTGCTCTTCCCATCGCACCTAATTCTGTAAATACATCTACTTCAACAGTGGGATTTCCTCTAGAATCAAAAATTTGTCTTGCGTGAATTTCTATTATAATACTCATAGTTGCTTTATTTTAGTTACGTAAAAATACTCTTTTGTTTACTATTAAGGATTTCGAAGTTCTGATTGTCACGATAACGTTTGCGACTTAGGCAGTGATGATAATGTTTAAATAGAACTCATTTAAAAAGCCCTATCAAAATTGATAGGGCCATTTTTAAACAGTTTCTTTTTTTATATTCTCAATAAATTGATCAAAAAGATATGTCGCGTCATTAGGACCAGGACTTGCCTCTGGATGATATTGAACTGAGAAACAATTTTTTCCTTTTATTCTTATACCAGCCACTGTATCGTCATTGAGATGATAATGAGTAATCTCTACATTTGGATTTGCTATAGTCTCCTCTTTGTTTATAGCAAAGCCGTGGTTTTGAGAAGTAATTTCTCCTTTACCGGTCTCTATATTTTTTATAGGATGATTGATGCCACGATGCCCATTATGCATTTTGTAAGTAGAAATTCCGTTTGCGAGAGCAATCACTTGATGACCCAAACAAATTCCAAATAGAGGTTTATCTGCTGCAATGATGTCCTTTGCGACCTGTATTGCATTTGTCAAAGGTTCTGGATCTCCCGGACCATTAGATAAAAAGTATCCATCCGGATTCCAAGCTTTCATTTCTTCAAAAGTGGTGTTATAGGGAAAAACTTTTATGTAAACATCTCTCTTTGCTAGATTACGAAGAATGTTACGTTTAATTCCAATATCTAAGGCAGCAATTTTAAGAGAAGCGTTTTCATTACCAAAAAAATAAGGTTCTTTTGTAGACACCTTTGAAGCGAGCTCAAGACCTGCCATATTTGGTGACTTACGTAATTCTTTTTTTAGCCCCTCAATATTTTCTGTGTCAGTAGAAATCACCGCATTCATGGCGCCATTATCTCTAATATGAGCTACTAATGCTCTAGTATCTACATCAGATATTGCAAAAAGATTACTATTTTCAAGAAACGATTCAAGAGATTCTTGTGCATCTTTTCTAGACATCGTGTAACTAAAGTTTCTACAGATGAGACCCGCAATTTTAACGGTATCTGATTCAGTCTCTTCATCCGTCGCTCCATAATTACCTATATGGGCATTGGTTGTTACCATTAATTGTCCAAAATATGAAGGATCTGTAAAAATCTCTTGGTATCCAGTCATTCCCGTGTTAAAACAAACCTCTCCGAAAGAAGTAGCCTCTTTGTTACCTACTGATTTTCCGTGAAAAATTGTTCCATCCGCTAGGAGAATAATGGCTGGACGTCTTGTTTGATATTTCATAATATTTCCTTTTGACTGTATTAGAAGCAATACAAAAATAATTAAAATTCAATCTGCCTAAAAGGCTGTTAGAAAAATAGTGATCATAAAAAAAGGGATTTGACAATTGTCAAATCCCTTTTATGTTAAGATAATAGAATCATTTCTACTCTTCTTCGTTTGAAGCTTTCGTCTCAGTTGCAACAGGTTTGCTGTCTGCTTTCTTGCTTCCACGACGTGTAGATTTCTTCTTAGCTGGTTTACCAGCGTTATAAAGCTCATTGTAATCTACAAGTTCTATCATTGCCATATCAGCATTATCTCCAAGACGGTTACCCAACTTGATGATGCGCGTATAGCCACCTGGACGATCCCCTATTTTAGCGGCAACATCTCTAAAAAGTTCTGTTACTGCATCTTTTTGACGAAGCTTTGCAAATACTAAACGACGATTGTGTGTAGTATCTTCTTTTGATTTAGTAATCATAGGTTCTACGAACTGCTTTAAAGCTTTTGCCTTTGCAACTGTAGTATTTATTCTCTTATGTTCAATAAGGGAACAAGCCATATTTGCAAGCATAGACTTTCTATGTGCTGTCTTTCTACCTAAGTGATTTACTTTTTTTCCGTGTCTCATTATGAGTTATTTTAAACATCATCTTGCTCAATCTGCCTCGTGCAAAGAGCAAAATATGATGCATTTATTTTTGATACAAACTACTAACGCTTTCGCGAAAGCGTACTAGTCTTTATCCAATTTATATTTTGCTAAATCCATTCCAAAACTAAGGCCTTTTACATTTACAAGCTCTTCAAGCTCTGTAAGTGACTTTTTACCAAAATTTCTAAATTTCATTAGATCATTTTTGTTGTAAGAAACAAGATCTCCTAATGTTTCTACTTCTGCGGCTTTTAAACAGTTAAGCGCACGTACAGAAAGATCCATATCAATAAGCTTCGTTTTAAGCAACTGACGCATATGTAATGATTCCTCATCATATGTTTCCGTCTGTGCAATCTCATCTGCCTCTAATGTTATACGCTCATCAGAGAATAACATAAAGTGGTGAATAAGCGTTTTAGCTGCTTCAGTAAGTGCCTCTTTAGGATGTATTGATCCATCTGTAATGATTTCAAAAACTAATTTTTCATAATCAGTTTTTTGCTCAACACGATAGTTCTCAATACTATACTTAACGTTACGTATTGGAGTGTAAATAGAATCTGTAAAGATTGTCCCAAGTGGTGCATTAGATTTTTTATTTTCTTCTGCTGGTACATAACCACGACCCTTCTCGATAGTGATCTCCATATTGAGATTTACTTTCTTATCCATGTTTGCTATTACCATGTCTGGATTAAGCACTTGGAATCCTGAAATAAATTTTTGGAAATCTCCCGCTGTTAATTGATCTACTCCTGACAGAGAGATGGTTACAGTCTCATTATCTATTTCTTCTATTTGTCTCTTAAAACGTACTTGTTTAAGATTAAGGATGATTTCTGTTACATCCTCTACTACTCCAGCGAGAGTAGAAAACTCGTGATCTACACCTTCCATGCGTACAGAAGTAATTGCAAAACCTTCTAGTGAAGATAACAATACTCGACGTAAAGCGTTTCCAACAGTTAATCCGTAACCTGGTTCTAAAGGTCTAAACTCAAATTTACCTTCAAAATCAGTAGAGTCAATCATAATGACTTTATCAGGCTTCTGGAAATTTAATATTGCCATATCGGTTTTCTAGCTTTAGTGGTTATTTATTACTTAGAGTACAGCTCGACGATGAACTGTGTATTGATATTTTCAGGTATTTGAAGACGTTGCGGTACTGCAACAAATGTTCCCTCTTTTTTATCATTGTTCCAAGTGATCCACTCGTAAACGTGATTTGCATTTTGCAAAGAGTTTGTAACTACTTCAAGTGATTTAGATTTTTCGCGTACTGCGATCACATCACCAGGCTTAACTTGAAAAGAAGGTATGTTAACAATGTTCCCGTTAACAGTAATATGACGGTGTCCAACTAATTGACGCGCTCCGCTTCTAGATGGAGAAATCCCCATTCTATACACCACGTTGTCTAGACGGCTTTCACAAAGTTGTAATAAAACCTCTCCTGTAATTCCAGGAGCACGGTTTGCTTTGTCATACATATTTCTAAATTGACGCTCAAGGATACCGTAGGTATACTTTGCTTTTTGCTTTTCAGCTAATTGTACAGCGTATTCAGATTTCTTTCCTCTTCGTCTGTTGTTTCCGTGTTGCCCTGGAGGGTAATTTCTTTTTTCAAAAGATTTGTCTTCTCCGAAGATCGCTTCGCTAAATTTACGAGCTATCTTAGTTTTGGGACCAGTATATCTTGCCATTTTAAATGTGTGTTGTGAGGGTGGTTAGAAATTAAGGTCAATCCTTTGCAAACCGTTCTCCCTCGATATATTAATTAAATTATTAAACGCGACGTCTTTTTGGAGGACGACATCCATTGTGTGGCATTGGAGTGATGTCAATGATTTCTGTCACTTCAATTCCGCTATTATGTACAGCACGTATAGCAGACTCACGTCCGTTACCCGGTCCTTTTACATATACTTTTACTTTGCGAAGACCAGCTTCGTGAGCAACTTTTGCACAATCTTCTGCAGCTGTTTGAGCAGCATATGGAGTGTTCTTTTTAGAACCTCTAAAACCCATTTTACCAGCAGATGACCAAGAGATAACATCTCCTTTCTTATTCGTTAACGATACGATGATGTTGTTAAAAGAAGCTGTGATGTGAGCTTCTCCTGTTGATTCAACAACAACTTTACGTTTTTTTGCAGTTTGCTTTGCCATTATGACTTATTATTTAGTTGCTTTCTTCTTGTTAGCAACTGTTTTACGCTTTCCTTTTCTTGTACGTGAGTTATTCTTTGTACGCTGTCCTCTTAATGGAAGACCTACACGGTGACGAATACCACGGTAACAACCGATGTCCATCAAACGCTTAATGTTCAAAGAAACCTCAGAACGAAGTTCACCTTCAATTGTAAAAGTACCAACAGATTCACGGATTCGACCTATTTCGTCATCATCCCAATCTGAAACTTTTTTATCTTCTGATACATTAGCAGCCGCAAGAATTTCTTGAGCTCTACTTTTTCCGATTCCAAAGATGTAAGTTAATGCTATTACACCTCTCTTTTGTTTTGGGATGTCTATCCCTGCAATTCTAGCCATAACTATTAACCTTGTCTTTGTTTAAACCTAGGGTTCTTTTTGTTAATTACGTATAATCTGCCTTTGCGACGAACGATCTTGCAATCGGCACTTCTCTTTTTTACTGATGCTCTTACTTTCATATCAAGCTTATTTTCCGTTTAGTAACGGTACGTTATGCGAGCCTTTGACAAATCGTAAGGACTCATTTCTAATTTCACTTTATCTCCAGGTAATAATTTTATATAGTGCATACGCATCTTACCTGAGATATGCGCAGTCACCACGTGACCATTTTCTAATTCCACACGAAACATTGCATTAGACAATGCTTCGATAATGGATCCATCTTGTTCTATTGCTGCCTGTTTTGCCATTATGCTACTGCTTTACGATTTTTACCAGACTTCATTAGACCATCATAATGCTTATTGAGCAAATATGAATTTACCTGTTGCATGGTATCTATAGCCACTCCGACCATAATTAATAGTGAAGTACCTCCATAAAACAGTGCCCATCCTTGTTGCATTCCCAAAACATTTACTGCAATAGCAGGAAAAATAGCGATGAGAGCAAGGAATATAGAACCTGGTAATGTTATCTGAGACATGATCCTATCTAAATATTCAGCGGTTTCAGAACCTGGACGTATGCCAGCTATAAATCCACCACTTCTTTTTAAATCGTCTGCCATCTTATTTGTAGGTACCGTAATTGCGGTGTAAAAATAAGTAAAGATTATGATAAGTAGGGCAAATACTATGTTATACCAAAATCCGAAAATATTATTTCCAAAATTTGCCTGTAACCATGCTCCGGCAGAAGTCTCTGCTAAGAAGCTTGCACCTCCTATTAATCCAGGAACAAACATAATCGCTTGTGCAAAGATAATAGGCATTACTCCAGAAGCATTAAGCTTTAAAGGTAAAAATTGACGACTACCAAATACGTTTTTCTCGTAGGCACCCGTAGCCGTTCTACGAGCGTAAGAAACCGGTACTTGTCGTACTGCCATTACTAATAGAATACAAAGTAGAATGATAACAAACCATATCACCAATTCAATCAAGATCATGATAGCACCTCCATTAGATTCGGTTACACGAGCTACCCATTCTTGAACAAATGATATTGGCATTGTAGCGATAATACCTACCATTATAAGTAGTGAGATACCGTTTCCGATTCCTTTATCTGTAATTTTCTCTCCAAGCCACATTGCAAATACACAACCTGTAACTAATATAAGAACAGATGAAATGTAGAATGTAGGTGTTAAGCCCATTACAAATGCAGATGATGGAACACCTAGTGCAGGAAGTGCAGCTAAATATCCTGGTGCTTGTAGCAAACAAATACCTATGGTTAACCATCGCGTAATCTGATTGATCTTACGGCGACCACTCTCACCTTCTTTTTGTAATTTCTGCAAATAAGGTATAGCTATTCCCATCAATTGTACTACAATGGAGGCAGATATGTAAGGCATAATTCCAAGCGCAAATACAGAGGCGTTTGAAAATGCTCCTCCTGTGAATGCTGCTAGTAGACCTAATATGCCTTGATCTGTACTATCTTGAAGACCTCCTAATTGAGAGGCATCAATACCTGGCAAAACAACCTGTGCACCAAAACGATATACGAGGAGAAGTGTGAGTGTGAGAATAATTCTATTTCTCAACTCATCAATCTTCCAGATATTCTTTATTGTATCTATAAATTTCATCCTCTTCTATCGATTATAAAGTTACAGCTTCACCACCAGCAGCCTCAACAGCAGCCTTTGCAGTTGCAGTAAATTTATGTGCAGTTACTTTGATTTTAGCCTTAAGCTCTCCTCTACCAAGAATTTTTACTAGGTCATTCTTACCTACTAATCCTGCCTCGATAAGGTTGTCAATAGAAAATTCATTTTCTAAACGACCTGCATCTACATATTCTTGGATAGTATCTAAATTGATTCCAGCATACTCCTTACGATTTATATTAGTAAAACCGAATTTAGGAACACGTCTTTGAAGTGGCATTTGACCTCCTTCAAAACCTATTTTCTTGCTATATCCAGAGCGTGACTTTTGCCCTTTGTGTCCACGACCAGCTGTTCCTCCTTGACCAGTTGCCTGACCACGACCTTTACGGCTATCGTTTTTCTTAACAGCGCCTTTTGCAGGTCTTAAGTTATTTAACTCCATCTGTTATATATATTAAGCTTCTTCAACAGAAACTAAGTGACTAACTTTATTTACCATACCAAGGATGTTTGGCGTATTTTCATGCACCTTTACCTGGCCTATTTTTCTCAATCCAAGAGATTCTAAAATTCTCTTTTGGTTTTGAGTACGATTAATTGCACTCTTCACCTTTGTTACTTTGATTTTTGCCATTTTTCCTTGATTTATCCTTTAAACACTTTATCGAGTGTGATACCTCGTTGCTTTGCAACTGTCTCAGCACTTCTTAGTTGTAATAAAGCATCAAAAGTTGCTTTTACAACGTTGTGTGGGTTAGAAGATCCTTGATTTTTAGAAAGTACATCATGTATACCTACTGATTCAAGCACCGCACGTATTGCACCACCTGCAATTACACCAGTACCCGCAGCTGCAGGTAATAATAATATGCGAGCTCCACCATACTTTCCCTTTCTGTTCATGTGGAATGGTAGCTTTGTTCAAAGGTATACGTACTAAGTTTTTCTTAGCATCTTCCACTGCTTTTGCAATTGCTGAAGCAACTTCTTTAGATTTACCTAATCCATGACCTACTACTCCATTCTCATCTCCTACAACAACAATAGCAGAAAATCCAAAAGCTCTACCTCCTTTAGTTACCTTAGTAACACGCTGAACGCCTACTAGACGATCCTTTAAGTCTAAGCCACTTGGCTTTACTAACTCTACGTTTTTATAATCTTGATACATACCTTTCTTAGAATTTAAGACCGCCTTCTCTTGCGCCCTCTGCTAGTTGTTTAATTCTCCCGTGATAAAGGTAACCACCTCTATCAAATACCACAGCTTCTACTCCTGCTTTTGTAGCTTTTTCAGCAATTGCCTTTCCTACAAGCTTTGCAGCTTCTGTTTTACTTGCATCTTTTGCGATGTCTTTGTCACGTGAAGATGCCGCAGTAATAGTTTTCCCGCTAAGGTCATCTATTAATTGTGCATAAATTTCTTTATTACTTCTAAATACACAGAGTCTTGGTCTCTCCGCAGATCCAGAAATAGTCTTACGAATTCTTAAATGAATTCTATTTCTTTTTTCACTTTTTGATAATGCCATTGCTCTATGTATTATGCAGATTTACCTGCTTTTCTTCTAATTATCTCTCCTACAAACTTGATTCCTTTTCCTTTGTAAGGTTCTGGTTTACGGAAGCCACGTATTTTTGCAGCAACTGCTCCTACAAGTTGTTTATCATGTGATGTTAATTTCACAATCGGATTTTTACCTTTTTCAGAGATTGTCTCAACTTTAACTTCTGGAGCGATGTCCATAACGATATTGTGAGAGAAACCTACGGCTAAATCAAGTTTATTACCTTGATTTGTTGCTCTATATCCTACCCCAACAAGTTCTAATTTCTTTTCGAAACCATTAGAAACACCCTCGATCATATTTGCGATCAAAGCTCTATAAAGACCGTGCTTTGCACGTAGATCTTTTTTATCTGACTCACGTTCAAGAGTAATGATTCCGTCTTCGATTTTTATATCAATACCTGAATACTCTTGCGTAAGCTCGCCTAATTTTCCTTTAACTGTTACAACCCCATCTGCTACATTTACTGTAACACCTTCTGGCACTGTAATTGGATTTTTACCTATTCTTGACATTTCTTTGTCTTTTTATCTGATTAGTAAACGTAACAAAGTACCTCTCCTCCAACATTCTGTTGTTGTGCTTGCTTTCCTGTCATTACTCCTTTAGAAGTAGAAACAATAGCAATACCCAATCCATTTAAGATACGTGGTATCTCAGATGATGAAGCATATTTACGTAAACCAGGCTTACTGATTCTTTGGATATCTTTAATTACCGCTTCTTTAGTAATGCGATCGTACTTCAAGGCAATCTTGATAGTATCCTGCGCTTTACCGTCTTCAAACTTGTAACTTAAGATGTACCCTTGGTCAAATAAGATTTTAGTCATCGCCTTCTTAAGGTTTGATGCTGGAATCTCGACCACTCTGTGATTTGCTGCAGATGCATTACGCACACGTGTCAGAAAATCTGCAATAGTATCTGTATTCATTTATTTATAGTTACGGTAGTGGTTTTCTTTAAGCTTTCGCGAAAGCGGAAACACCAAATAGAACCTTCTACCAATTTATACTCTTAACTTACCAGCTAGCTTTCTTAACACCTGGTATTAATCCTTGGTTTGCCATCTGGCGGAACATCACACGTGAAATTCCAAACTGACGCATATACCCTTTAGGACGACCCGTAAGTTTGCAACGATTGTGCTGACGAACTGGTGAAGCATTTTTAGGCAACTTTTGCAAAGCTTCATAATCACCAGCTTCTTTTAAAGCCTTCCTTTTTTCAGCATATTTTGCAACTGTTTTAGCACGCTTTACCTCACGGGCTTTCATTGATTCTTTAGCCATAATTTAATTCTTTTTAAAAGGTAACCCTAATTCTGCAAGCAATGATTTTGCTTCCTTATCTGTTTGAGCAGAAGTTTCAAAAGTGATGTTCATACCATCAATTTTTTTAATTCTGTCAATATTGATCTCAGGGAAGATGATTTGCTCCTCTATACCCATATTGTAATTTCCACGACCGTCAAATCCAGTAGCGTTAATTCCGTTAAAGTCTCTTACTCGTGGTAAAGCAGATGTAACAAGTCTATCTAAAAACTCGTACATGCGCTCACCTCTTAAAGTGACTTTAGCACCAATAGGCATTCCTTTACGTAATTTAAATGTTGCAACATCTTTCTTAGACATTGTAGAAATAGCTCTTTGCCCTGTGATCACAGAAAGTTCATCCACAGCATTTTCAACTAACTTCTTATCTGCAACAGCAGCTCCAACACCACGAGATACTACGATCTTGTTAAGACGTGGCACCTGCATAACATTTTTATATCCAAACTCTTCTTGAAGAGCTGGTGTTACGCGGTCTTGAAACTCTTGCTTTAGTCTTGGTACGTATCCCATCACTATAATATTTCGTTGTTAGACTTTGCAAAGCGTACCTTTTTATCTCCTTCCATACGGTAACCTACGCGTGTAGTTTTACCGTCCTTATCCATAAGGGATAAGTTAGAAATTTGAATAGGCGCTTCCTTTTCTTTAATTCCACCTTGAGGATTTGCGGCGCTAGGCTTTTCATGCTTCTTCACCATATTAACACCCTCAACGATTGCTTTGTTCTTCTCGATAAATACTTTTACAACTTTACCTTCTGATCCTTTGTGATCTCCAGCAATAACCTTTACAGTATCTCCGGTTTTTATTTTAAGCTTTGTCATCTTCTTGTCTGTATTAAAGCACCTCTGGTGCTAATGATACAATCTTCATAAACTGTTTGTCACGAAGCTCTCTCGCTACAGGTCCAAATACACGAGTACCGCGCATTTCTCCTTGAGCGTTCAAAAGAACACAAGCATTATCATCAAAACGGATATATGATCCATCTGGACGACGTACTTCTTTTTTTGTACGAACAACTACTGCTGTAGATACGGCTCCTTTTTTTACTTGACCCGTCGGTGTTGCATCTTTTACAGATACTACAATTTTATCTCCTACAGAAGCATATCTTCTCTTGGTACCTCCTAATACACGGATAGTCAAAACTTCTTTCGCCCCTGTATTATCTGCTACTCTTAATCTTGATTCTTGCTGTAACATTACTTAGCTCTTTCAATGATTTCTACTAGTCTCCAAGTCTTTGATTTACTCATAGGACGTGTTTCCATGATCCTAACTGTATCTCCTTCGTTGCAGTCATTTGTTTCGTCGTGTGCTACATACTTCTTCGTCTTTAAAACGAATTTTCCATACATAGGGTGTTTTACTTTTTTCACCTCTGCAACAACGATAGACTTCTGCATCTTGTTACTGGTTACTACACCAACACGCTCTTTTCTTAAATTTCTTTTTTCCATCTTAAGCAGCGTTGTTATTGTTCTCTTTTAGTTAACTCAGTTGCGATTCTAGCGACTGTACGTCTCATACCTCGCAATTGAATAGGATTGTCAAGTGGGGAAATAGCGTGCGCCATTTTAAGATCCATATAAGCTCTCTTTGTTTTCACAAGCTCCTCTTGCAATTCTGCTACAGATAATCCTTTTACCTCTGATTGTTTCATAGTACTCAAATTTATTCAGCTGAAAAATCTCTAGCTACGATATACTTTGTTCTAACAGGAAGTTTTTGAGCTGCAAGGCGTAAGGCCTCTTTTGCCACTGGTTCTGAAACCCCTCCTAATTCGAACATAACGCGTCCTGGTTTTACAACTGCTGCCCAATATTCTACAGCACCTTTACCTTTACCCATACGAACCTCTAAAGGCTTTTTAGTGATAGGCTTGTCCGGGAAGATCTTTATCCAAAGAGTTCCTTCCCTTTTCATGTAACGTGTTGCTGCTATACGAGCTGCTTCTATTTGTCTCGCAGTTACAAAAGACGAGTCGAGTGATTTTATACCGAACTGGCCATTAGAAAGCGTATGCCCTCTTTGCGCTAGTCCTTTCATACGACCCTTCTGCTGCTTGCGGAATTTTGTTTTTCTAGGCTGTAACATTATTTACTGTCTTTTTAAAAATTACTTTCTACGGCGTGGTCCGCGATTATCTTTGCGAGCTCCACCACCTTTACTAGGCTTGCTGTTTTGCAATCCTACTAATGGAGAAAGTTCTCTCTTGCCATATACTTCGCCATTCATAACCCATACTTTGATACCCAATCTACCATAAGTAGTATGAGCTTCAACCAAAGCATAATCTATGTCAGCTCTAAATGTTGATAAAGGAATACGTCCATCTTTATAAGACTCTGTACGTGCCATTTCAGCTCCGTTCAAACGTCCAGAAATTTGGATTTTAATACCCTCACAATTCATACGCATTGCAGCCGCAATTGCCATTTTGATTGCACGACGGAAAGAAATTCTTCCTTCAATCTGACGAGCAACACTTTGACCTACCAGAAATGCATCAAGCTCTGGACGTTTGATCTCGTGGATATTAATTTGTACTTCTTTACCTGTGAGTTTCTTAAGCTCTTCTTTTAACTTGTCTACTTCCTGACCACCTTTCCCAATAATGATACCAGGTCTTGCGGTAGTAATAGTAACGGTTACAAGTTTAAGCGTACGCTCAATAATTACTCTAGACACACTAGCTTTACTTAAACGAGCGTGAATATAACGTCTAATCTTATCGTCTTCGGCAAGTTTATCACCGTAGTCATTACCTCCATACCAGTTAGATTCCCATCCTCTGATGATTCCAAGGCGATTCCCGATTGGATTTGTCTTCTGTCCCATCTAATTAATTGCTTTGTGTGTTATCTTTTGCCCCTAATACCACTGTTACGTGATTTGAGCGTTTTCTAATTCGGTGCGCGCGACCTTGTGGAGCTGGACGAAGTCTTTTTAACATCGTTCCAGAATCTACTTTGATCTCTTTAATAAAAAGATTTGCATCTTCAATGCTAGCATCTTCATTCTTTGCTTCCCAGTTTGCAACTGCAGAAAGCACAAGTTTTTCAACTTTACGAGATGCTTCTTTATTACTAAATTTCAATAACTGAAGTGCTCTCTCCACTTGTGTTCCTCGTACCATATCTGCTACAAGACGCATTTTGCGAGGAGAAGTCGGGCAGTTATTCAATTTCGCGAAAGCGATAGACTTATTAGCCTCCTTGCGACGATTTGCCGCTTCTTTTTTACGAACTCCCATCTTCTGTTATCTTTTACCTTTGTTTTTCTTATCAGCCCCGTGCCCTCTATAAGAACGCGTAGGTGAAAATTCTCCTAGTTTATGACCAACCATATTCTCCGTAACATATACTGGAACAAACTGGCGACCATTGTGTACTGCAATTGTTTGCCCCACAAAATCTGGAGTAATCATAGAAGCTCTAGACCACGTCTTAATGACAGTCTTTTTGTTACCTTCTACATTTGCAGCAACTTTCTTTTCTAACTTATAGTGAACGTAAGGTCCTTTTTTTAATGAACGTGCCATATCTTATTATTTCTTTCTACGTTCTACAATATACTTATTACTCGATTTCGTCTTAGAGCGCGTTCTGTAACCCTTAGCAGGTACTCCATTACGGTTTCTAGGGTGACCTCCAGAAGATTTACCTTCTCCACCTCCCATTGGGTGATCGACAGGGTTCATCACTACTGGACGTACACGTGGACGACGACCTAACCAACGACTTCTACCAGCTTTACCAGATACAAGTAACTGATGATCACTATTAGATACAGCTCCTATTGTTGCCATACACGTTGCTAAAATCAATCTTGTCTCACCTGACGGAAGTTTTACAGTTGCAAACTTACCATCGCGCGCCATTAACTGAGCAAAAGCACCAGCACTACGAGCCATAACAGCTCCTTGACCTGGACGTAACTCAATACAAGAAATTATGGTACCTAATGGTATATCTGAAAGCGGCATTGCATTCCCAATCTCTGGAGCTACATTTGGACCAGAAACTAAGTTCTGACCAACTTGCAGACCATTTTGAGCAATTATGTATCGCTTTTCACCATCCTGGTAATTAAGAAGTGCTATAAACGCAGTTCTATTAGGATCATATTGAATAGACGCAACAGTTGCAGGAATACCCTCTTTGTTACGTTTAAAATCGATAATACGGTAACGTTTTTTGTGACCCCCACCTACTTGGCGAATCGTCATCTTACCCGTATTGTTTCTACCACCTGAGCGTTTATTCGGAACCAAAAGGCTTTTTTCCGGCTTGTCAGTTGTAATCTGGTCGAAACCATTTACAACTCTAAATCGCTGCCCTGGTGTGATAGGTTTTAATTTTCTTACTGACATTTTCTTGTCTTAAAGGTTGTTATAAAAATCTATTGTATCACCTTCCGCCAACTGTACAATTGCTTTTTTAATAGCATTTGTTTTACCAGTAAGAACACCTGACTTCGTATAACGAGACTTGCGATCTGGACGGACATTCATTGTGCGAACTTTTTCAACTGAAACACCATAAGCAGCTTCTACCGCTTTCTTAATTTCAACCTTATTTGTTCTCATACTCACTTCAAAAGTATAGCGGTTCATTTCTTCACTATCTTTTGTCGCTTTTTCTGTAATAACAGGTTTTATTAAAATACTCATAGCGTCTTATTTTGCTAAATTTGCTTCAACACCTTCTAAAGAACCTTCTAAGAATACAACATTGTTAGCATTCATAATTCCGTAAGTGCTTAATTCTGAGCTCTTTACGACATTAGCGGTCTTCAAATTGCGCGACGACAAATATACGTTATTATTTGACTCTCCCAACACTATTAGCGACTTTTTATTTTCTAAGCCTAAGGCTTTCAAAACATTCACAAAATCTTTCGTTTTTGGAGCGTCTAAATTAAAGTCTTCTACAATAGTAATTGCGTTATCATTTGCCTTCATTGTAAGAGCAGAACGACGTGCAAGTCTTTTTAATCCTTTATTTAATTTGAAAGAGTAATTTCTTGGTCTCGGTCCGAACATACGTCCACCCCCTCTAAAAACACCAGATTTAATACTACCCGCACGAGCTGTACCTGTACCCTTTTGTTTTTTAATTTTACGCGTAGATCCTGCGATCTCTGCTCTTTCTTTTGCCTTGTGTGTTCCTTGACGTTGATTTGCAAGAAATTGCTTTACGTCAAGATAGACAGCGTGCTTATTAGGCTCAATTCCGAAAACAGCATCAGAAAGGTCTGCCTTTCTCCCTGTTTCTTTTCCTTTGATATCTACAACTGCTACCTTCATTACTTCTGAATGATTACATAAGAATTTTTATGTCCAGGTACACACCCTTTCACTACGAGTAGATTTTTATCTGCTACTACTTTTAAAACTCTTAAATTTTGAACTTTTATTTTGTCGCCACCCATACGGCCTGCCATTTTCATTCCTTTGAAAACGCGAGCTGGATAAGATGCTGCTCCAATAGAACCTGGTGCTCTTAGTCGGTTATGCTGACCGTGAGTCGCTTGACCTACCCCAGCAAATCCATGACGCTTTACCACACCTTGAAATCCTTTACCCTTTGAAGTTCCCGACACATCGACAAACTCTCCTTCAGTAAATTGATCTACAGTGATAGCATCACCTAATTTAAATTCTCCTTCAAATCCTTGAAACTCGACAACTTTACGTTTAGCAACAGTACCTGCTTTTTTGGCGTGGCCAGCAGCAGCTTTGTTTGCCTTCTTCGTGTCATCGAAACCAAGTTGAAGGGCTTCATACCCGTCAGTTTCTTTGGTTCTGACTTGGGTGATTACGCAGGGACCTGCTTCAATAACGGTACAAGGAATATTTTTCCCGTTCTCGTCAAAGATGCTAGTCATACCTACTTTCTTTCCGATTAACCCAGACATATTTATAAATATTAATTATTAAAAATTCAATTCAAAAAACAAGGCCGAACACGTTCGACCTTGAATGTGTGTTTCCGTTTTTCCCTCGCACGCAGCTTAGGACAAGTTAGTGTAACTCTTTACGCTTTCGCGAAAGCGCAAACACCTATCACACCTTAATCTCTACCTCTACTCCAGATGGTAACTCTAACTTCATTAGAGCATCAATGGTCTTTGATGAAGAAGAATAGATATCTAGCAAACGTTTGTAAGAGCTAAGCTCAAACTGCTCACGAGATTTCTTATTTACGTGTGGAGAACGTAATACAGTAAAGATTTTTTTATGTGTTGGGAGAGGAATAGGTCCAGTTACTACAGCACCAGTCGTCTTCACCGTCTTTACAATTTTCTCAGCAGACTTATCTACTAAGTTGTGATCGTAAGATTTTAGTTTTATTCTAATTTTTTGACTCATTTCCTTAGTAATTAAGCGTTTGTTCCTTTAGCTGCAGCGATTACTTCTTCTGCAATATTAGAAGGAGTTTCAGCATAATGAGAAAATTCCATAGTAGACGTAGCACGACCAGAAGATAATGTACGTAACGTAGTCACATATCCGAACATCTCTGAAAGTGGCACAGTAGCCTTCACAGTCTTAGCGCCCGCACGGTCTCCCATGTCAGAAACTTGACCACGACGACGGTTAAGGTCACCTACAATATCACCCATATTTTCTTCAGGAGTGATTACCTCAAGTTTCATAATAGGCTCCATGATTACAGCTTTTGCAGCTTTTGCAGCATTTTTAAAACCAAGTTTTGCAGCAAGTTCAAAAGACAGTTGGTCAGAATCCACATCGTGGTAAGATCCATCTGTCAATGTTACTTTCATTGCATCTACTTCATATCCAGCTAGCGGTCCATTAACCATTGCCATTTTGAAACCTTTCTCTACAGACGGCACAAATTCCTTAGGAATGTTACCTCCTTTTATAGTTGACTCAAACTGCAATCCTTCTGCACCTTCTTCTGCGGGCTCTAGTGTAAAAACAATATCAGCAAATTTACCACGTCCACCAGATTGCTTTTTATAAGTCTCTCTGTGTGTTGCAGATCTAGTAATAGCTTCTTTGTACTCAACTTGAGGCTGTCCTTGATTTACCTCCACCTTAAACTCACGTCTAAGTCTGTCTACGATAATATCTAAGTGAAGCTCACCCATTCCAGATATAATAGTCTGTCCTGAAGCTTCATCTGTTTTAACTTGGAATGTAGGATCTTCCTCAGCAAGCTTAGAAAGTGCCATACCTAGTTTATCAACATCAGCCTTAGTTTTAGGCTCCACCGCGATACCAATTACTGGATCTGGGAAGTCCATAGATTCAAGCACTATAGGGTGCTTTTCATCCGTCATCGTATCTCCAGTCTTGATATCTTTAAAACCAACTGCTGCTCCAATATCTCCAGCCTCAATAAAATCGATGGCATTTTGCTTATTAGAGTGCATTTGATAGATACGAGAGATACGTTCCTTCTTACCAGAACGGTTATTTAATATATAAGAACCCGCATCAAGACGTCCAGAATATGCACGGAAAAATGCAAGACGCCCTACGAAAGGATCTGTTGCAATTTTAAATGCAAGTGCCGCAAACGGCTCTTTTACACTAGGCTTACGAATTTCTTCTTTATCAGTATCAGGATTAATACCCTTGATACCTTCTTTATCTGTTGGAGAAGGAAGGTAACGACAAACCGCATCTAAAAGGAATTGCACTCCTTTATTTTTAAATGCAGATCCACAAATCATTGGGATAATTGCCATATCCATTACCGCAGCACGAAGCGCAGCGTGCACTTCATCTTCAGTAATAGAATCTTCATCTTCCATAAACTTCTCAAGAAGATTTTCATCGTAAGAAGCAACTTCTTCGATAAGCATTGCTCTATATTTACGAGCTTCTTCTTTCATGTCTTCAGGAATATCTACTACATCAAACGTTGCTCCTTGTGTTTCATCATGCCATACAATTGCACGATTCTTCACAAGATCAACAATTCCTTTGAAATCACCCTCGTCACCTATGTTTAGCACAATAGGCACTGCGTTAGATTTCAACATATCTTTTACTTGTTGACAAACTGCCAAAAAGTTAGAACCCTGACGGTCCATTTTATTTACAAAACCTATTCTAGGCACTTTGTAATTATCTGCGAGTCTCCAGTTAGTTTCAGATTGTGGCTCAACACCATCCACCGCACTAAATAAGAATACTAAACCGTCTAATACACGTAAAGATCTATTTACCTCTACGGTAAAATCAACGTGACCAGGAGTATCAATAATATTAAAGTGATAGTCATTAGTTTCTGGAAGAGGCTGCGCATTTTCCATTGGAAACTTCCACGTACATGTTGTAGCCGCAGAAGTAATCGTAATACCTCTCTCCTGCTCCTGCTCCATCCAGTCCATCGTTGCAGCACCATCATGCACCTCACCGATTTTATGACTTACACCCGTATAATAAAGAATACGCTCTGTAGTGGTTGTTTTTCCAGCATCAATATGCGCTGCGATACCTATGTTTCTAGTAAATTTTAAGTCTCTTGCCATTTCTTAGAATCTAAAGTGTGAGAATGCTTTGTTAGCTTCTGCCATCTTGTGTGTATCTACACGTTTCTTAACAGCAGCACCTTCTTCTTTTGCAGCAGCTAATACTTCTGCAGCAAGTTTAGCGGCCATTGATTTTTCATTTCTCTTACGAGAATAGCTAATCAACCACTTCATAGCCGTAGAGATCTTACGATCTGGACGGATTTGCATTGGTATTTGAAAAGTTGCCCCTCCAACACGACGACTACGTACTTCTACGTGAGGCATCACATTAGACAAAGCGTCTTTCCACAACTCAAGAGCTGTTTTTTCTTCGTTTGTGTTTTTTTCTTCTACGATATCAATAGCATCATAAAATACTTTAAAGGCAACCGATTTCTTTCCATCCCACATCATCATATTAACGAATCTAGTTACTAACTGATCGTTAAATTTTGGATCTGGAAGAATTGGTCTCTTCTTGGCCTGTCTTTTTCTCATTACTTCTTCTTAAAGTGTTGTTGATTTACTTCTTAGGGCGTTTTGCACCGTACTTAGATCTCGCTTGCGTTCTTCCTGCAACACCAGCGGTGTCTAAAGCTCCACGAACAATGTGATATCTAACTCCTGGCAAATCTTTTACCCTTCCACCTCTTACCAATACTATCGAGTGCTCTTGTAAGTTGTGACCTTCACCTCCGATGTATGCATTCACCTCTTTACCATTTGTCAAACGAACACGCGCAACTTTACGCATAGCCGAGTTTGGTTTTTTAGGTGTAGTCGTGTAAACACGAGTACATACGCCGCGGCGTTGTGGGCACGATTCAAGGGCAGCAGATTTACTCTTCTTGGTAATCTTGGTTCTTCCTTTACGTACTAATTGTGAAATTGTTGGCATAATTTCTTTCTACCTAATTGTTAATTTTCTTATTCTCCCCTTTTTAGGGTTTGCAAAAGTATGTATTTTTTATTGAAAATCAAATCCTTGCTGATTATAATTTCAAAAAAATCTTAATATATTTAAATCATATACTTTCGCAATGTGAAAATGCGTTGAGAAAGCACCCATAAAATTTAGATGCAATTGAAATTACCCCCCATTCTTATTATTTTTCTAATTGCCATTTCACCATCAGTTTTGAGTCAAGAAACAAGTGACCCCTACGTTCTTTTATTAAAATGTAATTGTAAAGAGGAAAAGCGGAAGGTTCCAGAAATTTCAGATTCAATTAAAAAATACAACAACGCTTTATCACTTGAGGACGCGTTTAATTCTCTTGGAGAAAAGCTAATCTCCAAAGGTTATGTTGACCTTTCGAAAGAATTACTAAAGAAAAATGACTCCTTATATATAGGTAACTTAACATTAGGCACCTTCTATAAGAATATAAAACTTGAAGTACCTAAAAATTTACTACTAAGAGAACTTATAGTTAACACCAATCTAACTATAAAAAATGATAGTATTTTACTAGAAACCGCTTTCGCGAAAGCGCAACTCCAAAACATATCCTTTTACACGGCAAATGCTGGGTTACCATTCTCTGAGTTAAAAATAAGCAACCTCAGAAAAAGTAAAGGAAATATACTTGTAGGTAAGCTCGACTTTGAAACGGGAGAGAAAAGGATCATTCAAGAAATAATCATAGATGACTACAAATCAATAAGAAAGAGTATTCTAAAGTACAGAGCAAAATTACGGCTGAATGAAACATTCAACAGGGAATTACTCAACAATCAAAGCAATAAACTAGCATCCCTACCTTTTATCACCGAGATTAAAAAACCTGAGGTATTATTTACTACAGACAGCACTAAAGTATTCTTCTACTTATCTAAAAAGAATGCCAACACTTTTGACGGGCTCCTGAGTTTTGCTAATGAAGTTAATCAAACACTAAAACTTAACGGATATCTAGATCTTTCTTTAATTAATAATTTTAATTACGGTGAGTCGATTTTTATCCAATACCGAGCTGATGGAAATGACCAATCTCAATTAAGAGCTATTGCAAATCTCCCGTACACTTTCAATCTTCCTATTGGAATTGAATCGGAACTTAATTTATTTAGAAAAGACACTACCTTTTCCAATAACAGCCTTGGCTTGAGATTACTATATCAAAACTTAAAAAATACAACCCTCAGCGTTGGATTTAACAACATAAGCTCAAACAATCTACGAGCAAACGACAATGATTCTATTGCCAGCTACTCTAAGAATTCTATCACAATAGGTTCCCAGTTCCAAAGAGAAAGCAACCAAAATTTATTCCCAATAAGAAGTCAATTTGCATTTAATATGGGATACGGGAAAAGAAATTCGAAAAAAAAAACAATCTCACAGTACACGTTTGAACTAACAGCAAATCACATTTTTAAAATAAATGATAAGAATCAAATTTTAGTAAATAATCAAACGAGGTATCTATTATCCTCAGACTATTTATTTAATGAACTCTATACCTTAGGAGGAATAAATAGCATCCGAGGGTTTCAACAGAATAGCATTTTTGCAAATTGGCACACAACTTTTTCGTCTGAATATCAATACTTATTAAATAGCAATCTATTCGTTCATACGATATTAGATGCCAGCTACATTGAAAACAAGATATCCAATACAACAGATCTTTTGACAGCGTTAGGAATAGGAACAGGGATAAGCACAAAAGCTGGACTACTAAAATTAAATGTATCCAATGGAAGTTTTAAAAATGAAAAATTCAAATTTTCAAATACAATGCTTAACATAAATATACAAACGACCTTTTGAATTTAAAATGCAAAAAGTTAACGAGATGTGAAAAAAAAATCATTTTTAGGAAGTATTAGTTGTGTATTTAACTTTTTATGTAGATTTTTGACATTGGCTAATTCAAATAATTTATAAAAATGAAAACAAAGTTTAATGGAATTTTAACGCTATTGCTAGCGTTTGTAGTGCAAACATCGTTTGCACAAACAACAGTTTCTGGAACTGTATCCGAAGAAAATGGTCCTTTGCCTGGTGCAAATGTCATAATCAAAGGTACGACTACAGGAACACAAACAGATTTTGACGGTAATTACTCAATTAACGCAAACCGACGGATGTTCTGTATTTAGTTTCGTTGGGTTCACTCAACGAAGAAGTAACCGTTGGAAGTCAGAAAACAATAAACGTTTCTCTTAGCAGCAGACAATGCTCTTGAAGAAGTCATTGTTACTGCACAAGGTATTAAAAGAGAGAAAAAAGCGGTTGGTTACGCGGTTACCACCATCCAATCTGAAGATATTGGATCGAAGCCTTCTACAGATGTAGCGAGAGTTTTGCAAGGTAAGGCTCCTGGGGTCAACATTCAGCAAACATCAGGATTAGCTGGTTCTGGAACCAACATCATTATTCGTGGTTACTCTTCTATTAATGGTAGTAACCAGCCCTTGTTTGTTGTTGATGGTATTCCTTTCAATTCTGATACAAACTCAGATAGAGGGTTTGACTCTGGAGGAAACTCAGCGTCATCGCGTTTTCTTGATATTGATCCAAACAATATTGCTGAAATTTCAGTTCTTAAAGGATTAAGTGCAACCACTCTTTATGGTCAAGCAGGTCGTAACGGAGTTGTTCTTATCACCACTAAATCTGGAGCTGCAGGATCTTCAACAAAAAACAAAGGTTTTGAAGTATCTATTGATCAATCCTACTTTTCAACTCAAATTGCAAACTTACCAGATTATCAAAATGATTACGGTAATGGATTCTATCAAACGTATTCACAAGCATTCAGTAACTGGGGACCAAACTTTAATGTAACAGGTGCTCAAGGCATTGATGCAAATGGAAATGTACCTCATCCATATGATCGTGAAGCATTAGCAGACGTCTTTCCTCAATTTCAAGGAGCAGATTATGCATACCGACCATATGATAGTGTTGAGAAGTTCTTCAAGACTGGTGGTGTAACAACCACTTCTGTAGGCGTTAATTCATCATCAGAAAAAGGTGGTTACAATGTTAGTGTAGGTAGAACTGATGAGCAAGGTTTCGTAGAAACAAGTAACTATCAGCGTATTAACTTTAGTGCTGGTGGATCTACAAAACTTGACAATGGTCTTAATATCTCTAGTTCATTCAACTTTACTAGAACTGATAGATCAGCTCCACCAACAGCTGTTGCTTTTGGTAGTAATCCTGCAGCAGGTACGGCATCTTTATTTGCTAACGTTTTATACACTCCTAGGAGTGTTGACTTATTTGGTCTTCCATTTGAAAATCCTTTGGATAATAGTAGTGTTTATTATCGTGACGGAAATGATATTGACAATCCAAGATGGACTCAAAAGAATATTACAGATAACGAAAGAGTAAATAGATTCTTTTCTAATATCTCTACGTCTTATGATATTACTGACTGGTTTAATGTAAGCTACAGGTTAGCATATGATACTTATACTCAAGAAGGAAAGTATGCAGCTAATAAAGGTGGGGTTCAAATACAAGGCGGTCAATTAACTACTTCTACTAGAATTAATGAAACTTGGGATCATACTTTAAGTTTGAATTTTGACAAAGATCTAAATGATAGTTTCAGTCTTGACGGGAATATAGGTTTAAATCCAAGACGTGAAGTATTAGATTTCCAAGCCGTTCAAAGTAGTGAGCAATTTGTTTATGGACTATTAACTCATAATAATTTTGAGGAATCTGTAGGTTTTTCAGGTTTTCAAGAAACAAATGTTGTAGGACTTTACGGTAATGCTACTTTAGGCTATGAAAACTTTGCTTTTTTAAATTTACAAGCAAGAAATGATTGGTTCTCATCTCTTCCTGAAGAGAACAATTCTATCTTTTACCCATCTGCGAGTTTATCTTTTATACCAACATCAGCCTTTGAAGGTTTGAGACAAAACAATACTTTGAATTATCTTAAATTAAGAGTAGGTTTCGGTTCTTCTGCTGGTTTCCCTGGAGCATATGCAACGGTTGAAGGTCTTGGTAGCGGAACAAATGTTTTTCAGGATGCTGACGGAGGCACTGTGAACTTGCTTACAGTTTCAAATAGATTAGGTAATCCAGATCTTAAACCAGAAACTATTGAAGAATTAGAAGCTGGTGTTGAAGCGAGATTGTTTAAGAACAGATTAAGCTTAGATGTTTCTGTTTATGACAAAGTTTCGAACAATCTTATTATTCAAAATAGAAACTTAGATCCTTCATCTGGTTATACAGTAACTAGTGATAACATTGGTGAGATTACAAACAAAGGTATTGAAGTTGGATTTGGACTTGTTCCAATTAGAGCTCAAAACCAAGGCGATTTCCAATGGGATATTAACGGTCAATGGTCTGTAAATGAAAACATCGTTGAGGATAATGGTGGTGAAGAAGGTAGTTTTGAGGTATTCGCTGGATTTGGCAACCTAGGAAATGCTGCAATCACAGGTCAACCTTTTGGAGTAATCGTTGGTACATCAATCGCTAGAGATGCAAACAATAATTTAATCGTTGCAAGTGATGGTAACTATTTAGTTAATAATGAGCTTTCAGTTATTGGAGATCCTAATGCTGACTGGAGATCAACGGTGATCAATGAGTTCTCTTATAAAGGTTTCTCTTTTCAAGCACAGTTAGAGTACCAACATGGTGGTGATATGTATTCTACCACAGCAGCAGCATTACTTGCACGTGGATTAACTGAAGATACTAATTTTGACAGAAACCAGACGTATGTTTTACCTGGTGTAAATCAAAACGGTGCTCCAAATACAATTCAAATTGCCGCAACAGATGTTGGTTTCGTAAACAGCGGTTTCTTTATCGATGAGCAAGCTATATATGACGCAACATCAATTAGATTAAGAGAAGTATCTTTAGGATATACTGTACCTAGAAAACTTCTAGAACCTACTCCACTTGGAAGTTTAAGATTTAATTTTATCGGACAAAACCTTTGGTTTAAAGCAGTTAATTTCCCTGATGGATTAAATTTTGATCCAGATGTATCAAGTACTGGTGTTGGTAATGGTCAAGGTTTTGATTATTTAACAGGACCTACTTCGAAGAGGTTTGGTTTCGCTATTAACGCAACTTTTTAAAAGAAAAAATAATGAAAAGATATATTTATTACATATTAGCAGTATCCTTTGTACTGACTACCAACTCATGTGAAACTACAGAGTTGGACCTACTCACTGACCCAACAGAGGTTAGCGCAGACCAAATTGATCCACAATTCCTTTTTAATAGTATTCAATTAGGATTTAACGGATTTTATAGTGGAGTTGCAGGATATAGTTCATTTTCCTCTGAAGTAACACGTCAATTTACAATGCAAAACTCAAGCGTTTATGCTGCTGCATATAATGGTACTTCATTCAATGGAATTTGGTCTAATGCATATGCTGGAGTTTTACAAGATGTTAAAACCTTGGAAGAGATTGAAGACGTAGAAAATAGTTTTCCTTATCAATTAGGGGTTGCTAAAGTTTTAGAGGCTTATACACTATTTACTCTTGTTGATTTGTTTGGAGATGTTCCTTTTGAAGAAGCCCTACAGGGTGCTGATAATTTAAATCCAGCTCTTCAAGACGATGCCTCAGTATACTTAGCAGCCTTTGCTTCGTTGAACAAAGGTAGAGCATTGTTATCTGACAATGGTGGTGTTGATCCAGAGTTCGATTTTTTCTATGGAGTTTCTTCGTCATCTAAAGCAAGATGGATTACTGCTGCTAACTCCATTGAGTTAAAAGCTTTAAACAATGCCAAAGATGCTGCTGGTGAATTAGGTTTTGATGTTACTGCAAGAATTTCTGCACTATTAAATCAAGATAATCTTATCGATACTGCTGCTGAGGATTTTCAGTTTAATTACACAGCTAATAGATTAAATCCAGACTCACGTCACCCTGCATATGCACTCAACTATGAGAATGCAGCCAACGGATATATAGCTAATTATTTAATGTGGGAAATGACAAGAGAAAAAGGATTTGACGATCCAAGATTATTTTATTATTTCTACAGACAAGATACTAACGCTCAAAATGAGGATATATTTACTTTAGGCTGTGCTGCACAGGGTGCACCAGGACACTATGCACCTGTTGTCTCTATTTATGAAGATATCAATGTAAGCGTTCCTTTTTGTACAGCTGTACCTGCTAGAGGTTATTGGGGTAGGGATCATGGAGATAATGGAGGTATCCCACCAGATGATCAAAAAAGAACTGTTTGGGGATTATATCCTGCAGGTGGTGCTTTTGACGTAGGTGATGCTGAAGGTATTCAGAATGATGGAACTGATGGATTACTCGGTGCTGGTATTGAGCCAATTCTATTGACTTCACATATTGAATTCATCAAAACGGAAGTTGCTCTTGAACTAGGTATTGGCTCTGCCTCTGCTAGTTTGGAAAATGCTGTTAGAGCGTCTATCGATAAAGTAACATCTTTTGGATCACTAGACCCAAATTCTATTGTTGTAGCTGACGATCTAGAAACTGCAGATAATGAAGAAGTTTTATTAGGAGAGTTTTTAGCAACTGAAAATCAAATTAACAGTTATGTTGATTTCGTTATGGAAGCTTTTAATGTGGCAGCTGGTACTGATGCAAAGCTGAATGTAGCTATGAAAGAGCAACATATTGCTTCATTTGGTAACGGTATCGAAGTATATAATGCATATAGAAGAACAGGATTTCCAAGTAACTTACAGCCTTCTTTAAACCCTAATCCAGGTGATTTTTATAGAAGTGCATACTACCCGGATAACGCTGTAAACAATAATGTTAACATACAGCAAGCTGATATATCTCGTCAAGTATTTTGGGATACTAATCCTGCTGGATTTATTAACTAATAAAATAAAAGAAATGAAAAATATAATTAAATTTTTGTTCGCTTCGGTCTTACTATTTTTAGTAAGTAGTTGTGAGGATAATGAAAAATATCCATTACCTGCTACGGAGGATGGATCATTCGTAACCGTAGTTTTTGATAACTTAATACTTGATGTAACTCAAGTTGAAACAACTGCAATTACAGGTACTTTACGTGCACCTGTAGCAAATGTGGGTAGTTACGAACTCCAAGTTAGAAGAACAAATGCTGGAACTTCTTCACCTTATGTTCCTATTTATAGTACAAATACGTTTCCATCAGAATTTTCTATTGATGTTGCTCAATTAGGTGATGCATTAGGATTAACACTAGCTGATTTCGAAGCTGGAGATCGTTTTGACTTTCAAGGAAAGAGTACTTCTTTAGACGGACAAGTAGTTGAATTTTCAGATCTAGGACCAGATTTAGCGACGGAGCCAGGTCAAAAGCAATCGTACCAATTTACGTCATTTATATCATGTCCTTTCTCAGTTGAGGAGGCTGTAGGTACTTATAGTTTAAATGCTTGTGGTCTTGCATTTTGTTCAGGCGGCAATCAATTTGAGGTTGTTGCTGGAGAAGAGCCAAATTCTGTTATCCTTCTCAATCCTTACAATTCTTTTGATCCCGAAACTGGTGAACCATTTGAAATTATCGTAGTGGTTAATCCTGATACTGGAATTGGGAGTATTGCAGAGCAGCCTGCGTTTGCTACTGAGGATACTGGGAACCCTGGATTTTTTCCAACTACTATAGAGGCAGATTCAGGATTTTATTTTTCTTGTACGGGAACTATTTTGTTTTCTGTAGGAACAAGTATTGAACAAATAGCTACTGGAGGTAGATTCACATTTGGATCTCTCCCTTTTGAGGCACAAAAAATTTAAAAATTACTTATTATGAAACTAAATTTTATAAAATTTTATACTAAGGTTGCTTTTACTGCAGTTTTTGCTTTAAGTATTCTTAGTTGTGATGATGACGAGCCTGTAACTGCAGGTGAAGGTGATCCATTTTCAAAAGATGTTGTCGCAGTCGATGCTACGGTGTCTACAACACAGCCACAGATAGGTGAAGAGAATCTTTTGCCTGTAACTGTAACTTTAGGTCAATCCTTTAGCTCTGATGCAACGATTACTGTTGAAGCAACATTAACTAATGGAAATGTTACTACTGGTGAGGTTGTAGTTCCCTCTGGAACTACAACTGGAAGTGGTTCTTTTACTTTACCTTCTGACGACGGTTTTGTACCCGCTGGATTTTTTGATCCTAACGCTGGAAGTTTAGAGGCGATAGCTATCCGTTTAGATGAACTAGTTGAAGGAACGACTTATGTAACTAGTTCTAATCAGGTTTCTTTAGACATTTGGTCTAAAACGGCGCCTGGAAGGGGTGGACTAAATTATGTTCTAGATTGGGAAGATCCTTCTGTAGATTTAGATCTTAGAGTTTACTCAGAGCCAGAATTTGTTTTCTATGAAAATGGTAGTAGTGGAGATCGATTTGAAGAAGATTTATTTGATTCAGCAGGGAGACCTGATGGTCTATACGTTTGGTATGTTGTAAATTTTGACGGGCCTTTTGAAACGGATATGGATTATAGGCTATTTGTTACACAACCAGATGGCTCATTAGAAGTTTTATCAGGGACATTTACTGCAGGGACTCCTGGACCAGCTTTAATACCTTTTGCTTCTTTTGAAAAGTCAACTAATGTGGAGACTGGTAAAGTTTCTTACATTAACATTCAAAATTAGTTTTAAATTAATAATCTTTATTAAGCCAGTGATTAATTTCACTGGCTTTTTTTTTGGCGAATCTCAATAATGATATATTACAACGAATTAATATCTTTACCCCATGCAAAAAGACCTACAAATATTCGGCACCAGGGCGATTATTGAAGCCATTGAGGCTGGAAAAGAGATTGATAAAGTATTTCTACAGAAAGGATTACATAATTCATTACTGAGTGAACTTAATACACTCATTAAGAAAAACGGAGTGCAAACATCTTACGTTCCTGTTGAAAAGTTGAACAAGCTTACGCAACAGAATCATCAGGGCGCTATCGCTGTGATGAGCGCTATTAGCTTTGCAGATTTTGAAAATTTGGTAAATAGTGTTATAGAAAAAGAATCCAAACCATTGTTTCTTTTACTAGACGGCCTGTCTGATGTGCGTAATTTTGGTGCTATTATACGTACAGCAGAGTGTACTGGCGTGCATGGTATTATCATTCCAAAAAAAGGGGGTGCGCCTGTAAATGGAGTGGCTATTAAAACATCTGCTGGAGCAGCATTCAACATTCCTATCGCAAAAGTAGATCACATCAAAGACGCAATCTATTATTTGCAAGGTTCTGGTATATCTGTTGTAGCAGCTACAGAAAAAACGGAAGAGACTCTTTTCAATCAAGATTTTAATAAGTCTCTTGCGATTGTCATGGGACGTGAGGATAGTGGTGTTTCAGCTGGAGTACTAAAATTAGTGGATCATCAGGCAAAGTTGCCATTACAGGGTGCTATTGCTTCTTTAAATGTATCTGTGGCTTGCGGTGCTTTTCTTATATGAAGTCGTAAGACAAAGACTATAAAATTCTAATCCTTTATCTTTAGAAGGATTGAAATAGTAAACCACCTCCTGAGGTGGTTTATTACTTTTACTACTTACATCCATTTCATCAGTATCAGGTAATTCAAAGAAATTACCATGTTCATCAAACTGACGCATAAATGGATCATTTTCTTCCTCGTCAATACGATTTCTTCCCAACGAAATTTGAGGATGTGGTACGCTTTCGCGAAAGCGTAAAGAAACCAAAATTCCAGCGATAAAACCTGACAAATGACCTTCCCATGAAATTTTTTCATCTAAGGGTAATGTACCCCAAATAAGACTTCCGTAAATAAAAACCACTAATAGAGACAATGATACAAGTCGAAAATGCCTACTATAAATCCCTTTAAAAAATAAAAAAGATGCCAGTGCGTATACTATTCCACTCATTCCGATATGGTAAGAAGCTCTTCCTATGAGCCAAGTACCGAGACCGCTTAACAAAAAAAGCCAAAAAAATACTTGCCAAGAGATCTTTTTATAGAAATAAAATAAAGCAGTACTCAACACTATTATCGGAACGCTATTGTGCCAGAGGTGTGAAATACTAGAATGTATAAAAGGGGAGAATAGAACTCCTCTTAAACCTTTTAAAGAAGCTGGCTTTACACCCCAAGATGTAAAGTCATATCCAAATCGTATTTCAACCCAAAAAACTATCCACATTACTAACACAAGCAGTATTGGATACACCAATACACCATTGTAAAAATGAAAATGCTCTTTTTGTTTGCTCATTAAATCTTATATTTCAAAACCAATGCCGAAAATTGAATAGCGATTATATGTCATAGGGTTCTTTTTCAATTTAGCTATTTTTACATTATGAACAAACCACTAGCCGAACGATTACGCCCTACAAAATTAGAGGACTATCTAAGCCAGCAACACTTGGTAGGTCCCGATGGGTCCTTGCAAAAAGCTTTGAAGGCGGGCATCATACCTTCACTTATATTTTGGGGACCTCCTGGAATAGGTAAAACTACACTAGCTTCTATTATTTCTAACGAATCTAATCGACCCTTTTACACGTTGAGTGCCATTAATAGTGGCGTCAAGGATGTGAGAGAAGTAATAGATAAAGCAAAACAGAGCGGCGGACTTTTTACTCAGAAAAATCCCATATTATTCATTGATGAAATTCATCGCTTTAGCAAATCGCAACAGGATTCTTTATTAGGAGCTGTAGAGAAAGGATGGATCACACTCATAGGGGCTACTACAGAAAACCCAAGCTTTGAGATAATACCAGCCTTACTTTCTAGATGTCAAGTATATACTCTTAAAGCATTTACTAAAGAAGATTTAATAAAATTATTAAACAGAGCCATCTTAGAAGATGACATTATAGCTAAAAAGAAGGTTGTTCTTAAAGAAACGGAAGCGCTGCTACGACTAAGCGGTGGTGATGCTAGGAAATTACTTAATATTTTTGAACTTGTCGTTACTACAGAGAGCACCAGTGCTGTAGAAATTACGAATGACATGGTGTTAAGCAAAGTGCAACAGCACACCGTTTTGTACGACAAGACAGGAGAACAGCATTACGATATTGTAAGTGCCTTTATTAAGTCTATACGTGGTAGTGATCCCAATGCCGCGGTTTATTGGTTAGCTAGAATGATTGAAGGTGGTGAAGATGTAAAGTTCATTGCTCGGAGACTTATCATTTCGGCTTCAGAAGATATAGGAAATGCAAATCCAACAGCCTTAGTTATAGCTAATAATTGTTTTCAAGCAGTTACTACCATAGGGTATCCCGAATCTAGGATCATTTTGAGCCAATGTGTCACCTACTTAGCTTCATCTGCAAAAAGCAATGCATCTTACCTAGCTATCGGCAATGCACAACAGTTAGTAAAAGAAACTGGAGACCTACCGGTGCCTCTAAATTTAAGAAATGCTCCCACACAACTTATGAAAGAATTAGGTTATGGAGATGATTACAAATATGCCCACGATTATAAAGGAAATTTTGTTCAAGAAGAATTTTTACCAGACGAACTAAAAGGCACAACGTTCTATAATCCTGGCGATAGTGCAAGAGAATCTTCAATCAGAAAAGACCTAAAGCATAAGTGGGGTACTAAGTATAATTATTGAATTAATTTACCCTTACAAAAAGCATCTCCACCTCACCTACTCCTCTAATATAACGTTTTATTATAAAGTTTTCCTCTTTAAAATACACGTTACCAGAAAACTCTGTCGTTTCAATAAAGATTGATTCCTTGAATATACTTGCAGCTCCTATTTTTTGGGATCCTTCAAAAAAGGTAAGACTGTCTTCTCGCCGAATAGCCTGGTAGACACCATCAAAAGTTTTGTAACTCAAGGTATTTACAACTAATTGCTCTCTAGAAATTGGAGAAGATATTGTGTCTATACTATTTGTAGTTTGTTCAATACCTATACCATCTACGATGGTTTGGGTAGGGTTATTTTCTAATACCTCTAAACTTGGTTTATCATAATTATTTGCCTGGTCTGTTTTCTTTAACCTCAACGACTTAAAAGATACTAAAGCTTCTCTAAATGCCTCCGTATACGCTTTCTGATAAAACTTTTCCTTACTTTCACCTAATTGTGATACGAAAATAAGTTTCCCCTCACAATCACTTAAAATCAGTTTGATTTTAATTTTTAATAGACTCGACTCTTCCTCAACAGATAAATTTAAAACTTCACACAAATTATCTTTTAGATTAAATGGAAGCGTTTCATTTTTGAAATATGCTTCTAGACCATAACTACGCAATTGCTGTTTTGTAGCTGTATTGAGTCCATACTCATTAGGTGTCTTTGATATAATAAATTTCTCAGGAACCAATACATATTTATAATCCAAAACTTTCTGCCCATAGCTATTGCAAAACATCATAACAAAAAAAACTGCAGTGATAAAAAATTTTATGTGATGTCCCTTTGAATTTTTTTTTATCTGATATTTTCTTTTCATTTCTTATTTTTTTACAAATAGGTTACAATATCGCTAATATTATTTACAACAAGTACTCCCTCTGGGAGCTTTACATTATGGTAGTTGTAGCATATTGCTTTCATACCAAAATTTTGTGCTCCAATAATATCTGCCTCATACGTATCCCCTATCATAATACTAGTTTCAATAGACGCATTTGCAGATGCTAATGCGTGTTTAAAAATTTTAGGGTGTGGCTTCTTTACACCTACTTTTTCACTTGTTGTAACGGTATTAAAATATGTAGAAATACCAGATAGCCTAATTTTGTTATGCTGGACTTCTTCAAAACCATTGGTAATTATGTGCAGTGAATACTTTTCTGACAAATAAATCAAGAGTTTCAATGTCCCGTCAAACAAATGATTATTGTCTGGTAAATACGTTATATAGTCGTCTGACAGTTTATGTATCAAATCATCTGAAATTGAATTCCCCAGTTTTTTAAAGGTTTTATCTAATCTTCCATATCTTAGTTGAGATTTTGTCACTCTGTCTTCTCTATACCATTTCCAGTACTGTTTATTTATAGGAACATACGTTTTTATAAAATCTTCTAAAGAAACTGCAAGATCATTTAATTGAAAAATTTTTTGAAATGCTAATTCACTATTGCGATCAAAATCCCAAAGCGTATGATCAAGATCAAAAAAAACGTGCTTAATATTAGTCATCAAGTAAAATTCTTCTAAATAATTTTTTACTGTATATATCTTCAAAAGAGGTGTTTGAGAAACTAATTCGGAAGGTACCTCCTACTCTTTGTATGGCTTTTTGCATATCACGCAAACTCACATAATCTATGGTATGATTGTAATAATTAATCACATTATCAGATTGCATAGCGACAGGGTGAATCATAAGTGGTGTTTGTATCTCATAATCTAAATCATAAAATAAGAAAGATTGGGAGGTTCCTGCTCTAAAGCCTATCACATCAGGATATCCCATCGTGTAGTCATTTTGAATTTCTTGATCTAATGCATCTCTGTAAAGCTGCGGAAGAACTATTTTAAATTGTGCTAGGTGAATATGCTTAACAGGCCGATGAACTATAGATTCTAACCGTTTACGCTCTACTGCTAGTTGAACATTTTGGTCAATAGTTTGGGGAGATACGAGAAGTCCAACTTCACAGTAATCTGCAATCATTTTTAAATTAGATTGAAAGTCTTTTTTTGAATGCTTGATATTTTTGCTATGCTCACCATAATCTCCTAATTCATAGAAAACTTTAAAAGGTTGCGAAACTTGTTTTTGAACATTTACAAGCCAATTTGAAATATTATAAGGATCTTTTCGCACCCCAAGTAATACCTGTGTCCTAATAAAATTTTCGCGAAAGCGTAATCTCCAGGTGTCTGTGATATAACCACCCAGGGTTCTTAAAAAACCTATTTTGGTATATTTAAAAGCTTGAGAAACGGTAATGAGCATATCTTTTTCATAGACAGGTTTATGAATCTCTACTTTAGGAAATTTTTCTATTAATAAATCTGCAAATCTATCTACCCAAATGTCAACAATTGGTAGTTTAATAAATTTATGCAGCGTTGCTATACTTTCTGCCGCTGGAAATCTTCCTTTATTATCTTTAACGTGGGGTAAATACTCTTCATAGCGACTCATTAAATAAAAGGAACCCGCAAAAATGTCAAATGGAATTGCTGCAGTCACGTCCTTTACCGGAAAAAGAGCCGAAACTCCATTCCATTCCTTTACCACTACATCTGAAGATAAAATCCCCTGTTCAAAAAGGAGGTCTGTACTACGCAAGTAAAGCTCATTACCTAATTTTTTTGTAGTGTATGATAGTTTAGGACCCTCATGTGCGACAAGCTCCTCTACTTTAGTTGTAAAAGATACAGGTATTCCCAAAACACGCGAACAAATATGCTTAAAAATATATGTGACACGAGGTGTTATTTTATGGGTGTAAACGAGTAACATCTGGAAAATTGCCGTTAGAGTATGCCATCATCGGCAAAGCTAAAGTACGTCTTTTCAGTAACAATAATATGATCTAATACTTGTATGTCCAGACTTTGTGCAGCTGTTTTTAATTTTGTTGTGATTGCTTTATCTGCTTGTGATGGCTTGAGCGTTCCGGATGGATGATTGTGCCCTAAAATCATCCCTACTGCATTATATTCTAAGGCCGTTTTAAGTACCATTCTAACATCTACTAATGTACCAGTAATACCGCCCTTGCTCACTTGCTCATTTCTTAAAATTTTATTCGAATTACTTAGAAACAATACCCAAAATTCCTCGTGACCCAAATCGCCAATTATTGGATGTAATATTAGAAATGCATCTTTTGAGGAAGTTATTCGCTTTCGCGAAAGCGTATCACCCTCACTCCTTCTCCGTCCAAGTTCTAGTGCCGCAGCAATACTTACCGCTTTTGCCTCTCCTATTCCTTTAAATTTCATTAACTCTTTAACAGAAAGTTTTCCTAGTTCTAAAAGATTGTTTTCTGCACTAGCAAGAATTTTTTTACTGAGAGATACTGCACTCTCCTCCCGTGATCCAGAACCTATAAGAATAGCAATTAATTCTGCATTAGAAAGGGTTGCCCTTCCTTTACTAACAAGCTTTTCCCTAGGTCTATCATCTTCAGACCAATTTTTGATTGAAAAACTTTGAGGGTCATGTTTCATAGAGGATAAATATAGGAAAAAGCAAATTTAACTTATCTCTATAGCGTTATAAATGAACCATTTTAATAAATCCTATAGAAGATATCAGCAAATGTACTATTCACAATATTTTGTATCTTCATTAAATACTAGAATTAAAGAATTGGATTATAAATCCTATTAAAATCATTATTCTTTTTTCATATGAAATCACTTTTTGAGCCAGAAACGCATCAAGAGATCGTAAACCGCCTTAAAAATCTCTCGCCAGAGAGTACACCTCTTTGGGGAAAAATGACTGTTGGACAAATGCTTGCTCATTGTCAATTTCCTTTAAAAATAGCTCTTAGCACAAAACCTAGAAAACGCATCTGGAATCCCTTGCCTTTGTTATTTAAAAGATCTTTATATAATGATAAACCCTGGCGAAAAAATATTCCAACCGCAAAAAAAGCAAAGATTACAGACCAAAGAGACTTTCTTGTAGAGAGATCAAAACTTTTCTCTATGATTGATGCTTTTTATGAAAAGCGTAATCAAACAAAATTTGAAACGCATCCTTTTTTTGGTGACTTTACTCCAGAGCAGTGGGGTAAACTAGAGTACAAACATCTCGATCATCACTTAAAACAATTTGGAGTTTGATTAGTTAGACAGTTTTTAATAAGACTCAACTGATTTACCTACAAATAAGTAAAAATATGACAGTAAAGCCTACCTCAAAAGTCTATTTTTCTTTTGCTGCCTCTACGATTAGTCTTGTTGCCTTATCACCGTTTAAATAATTATATATCCAACTTATAAAAACAATCAATCTATTTCTAAACCCTGCTAAAAATGCTAGATGAATTACCGACCATAAAAGCCAAGCAAAAAATCCTGAAAATTTAAATTTACCTATATCTGCGACGGCTCTGTTTCGTCCAATCACCGCCATATATCCTTTTTCAAAATAGGAGAATGGTTTCATTTCTTTTCCTTTGATTTGTCTTTTGAGATTTTTAGCTAGATGCTTTCCTTGTTGAATAGCTGGCTGAGCTACTTGGGGATGTCCTTCTGGAAATTCTTGGGATTTCATTAAAGCAATATCTCCTATCGCATAGATATCTTCACAGTTATTTAAAGCATTGAATTCATTTACGAGATAGCGCTTACCTTTACCTACTGATTCTATCGGAATACCTTTCAAAGGTTTACCAACCACCCCAGCTGCCCAAATAAAATTATCTGTAGAATAGGTTTTGCTATCTGAGGTTTTGAGCACACGCCCATCATAATCATCTACATCTGTTTCTAAATGTACTTCAACGCCAAGCTTTATTAAAGAGTCCATAGCATTCTTACCAGCATGTTCACTCATACTTCCCAAAAGTCTCTTTCCTCCATCAAATAAGTGAATTTCCATAAGAGCTGTATCTAAATGTGGATAATCTCTAGGAAATATTTCATTTTTCATTTCTGCAAGTGCTCCGGAAACCTCAACACCTGTTGGACCTCCTCCAGCTATACAAAAATTAAGCAATGCTTTTTTTTCAGAAATATGAGTGCAATTATCTGCTTTCTCAAAATTCTTCAATATCGTTTGTCGTATTTTTATAGCCTGAGGTAAAGATTTCATAGCCATTGAATATCGTTCAATATTCCTATTCCCAAAATAATTCACCTCTGTACCTGTAGCGAGAATTAAAACGTCATACGATACATCTCCTTCTGAGCAATTCAATTTTTTAGAAACTACATCTACCCCTGTAACCTCTGCCCATCTGTAATAAAAAGATTCTGATTCACTTAGCATCTCCCGAAACGGATAAGCTACACTTGTTGATGCCAGGGCGCTCGTCGCAGCTTGATATAAAAGCGGTTGAAACGTATGAAAATTATAACGATCAATCAATACAATTTGAGCGTGAGACTTTTGTAAACCTCTTGCCATATTTAATCCTGCAAAACCACCCCCAACAATCACAATACGGCTTTGCGCGGTTTTTTGAATATTTAATTGATGAGTCATCTATACTAGAATTATAAGAAGTTACACTGCTTGATTTAACATTCAAGATAGCTAGAAATACAAATGTAGATCTTTATACAACTCTAATTTTTCGTTAAAGAATTGATTTCGTTTTATCCCATATCGCTTTAAATAATACGTTCAATAATTTTTAAAATTTCTTGTATCATGAAGATCTGAACATCTACTACTAGTAGGCATCATCATGTACGAAAGCTACCGCTCTGCCTGATGGATCGTTCATATTTTTAAATGCCTCGTCCCATTCTAATGCTATGGGTGTACTACAAGCTACAGAAGGTACAGATGGCACGCACAACGCTGCCGCATCACTAGGAAAATGTTCTTCAAAGATGCTCCTGTAATAAAATTCTTCTTTATTCTGGGGGGTATGAATAGAGAAACGGTGATATGCATTCTCCATTTGTATGTCACTCACAGCGTCATTAACCACGGTCTTTAGTGTGTCAATCCATGAGTAGCCCACACCGTCTGAAAATTGTTCTTTTTGCCTCCAAGCAACACTATCGGGTAGATACTTTTCAAAAGCTTTACGCAAAATCCATTTTTCCATTCCTCTACGTTCTTTGGTAATCATTTTGTCCTTAGGATTGATACGCATGGCAACATCCATAAATTCTTTATCTAAAAAAGGAACACGGCCTTCTATACCCCAAGCGGCTAGTGATTTGTTTGCTCGCAAGCAATCATACATGTGTAGCTTATCTAATTTGCGCACTGTCTCCTCATGAAACTCCTTTGCATTGGGGGCTTTATGAAAGTATAAGTATCCTCCAAAAATTTCGTCTGCACCTTCGCCAGAGAGGACCATTTTTACTCCCATTGATTTTATCACGCGAGCCATCAAGTACATAGGTGTACTGGCTCTTATAGTAGTTATATCATAGGTTTCTAAGTGATAGATAACGTCACGTATGGCATCTAATCCTTCTTGTATCGTAAACTCAATAGGATGGTGCACAGTTCCTATATGGTCTGCTACAATTTGTGCTGCTTTGAGATCTGGAGAACCTTTTAGTCCAATACTGAATGAATGTAATTGCGGCCACCAAGCACCCGTTTGATCCCCTGACTCTATACGTTTCTCCGCATACAATTTTGCTACCGCACTTGTAATAGAAGAATCAAGTCCACCAGACAATAAAACCCCATAAGGCACATCTGACATTAATTGACGCTTCACAGATGCAGCTAGAGCATCATGTAGTTTGTCAATGCTCGTCTCATTATTTTTGATATTTTTAAATTCCATCCAATCCCGCTCGTACCAACGAGTCATCTGTTTAGTAACACTAGAATAGTAATGTCCAGGGGGAAATAATTCTATATTTGAGCAAAATCCCTCTAAAGCTTTTAATTCTGATGCCACATAAAACGTTCCGTGTGGATCCCAACCTATGTAAAGAGGAATGATACCCATGTGGTCTCGAGCAACGAGATATTCATCTTTTTCAGCATCATACAAGGCAAAACCAAATATACCATTGAGCTTATCCAAAAACTCATAACCGTGCTCCCTATAGAGCGCTAATATAATCTCACAGTCTGATGCTGTTTGAAAATCATACGCTATGGTGAGTCCTTCACGTAATTCTTTGTGGTTATAAATTTCACCATTTGCGGCAAGAACTAAACTACCATCATTTGAAAAAAGAGGCTGTTTACCAGAGGCTGGATCTACTATAGAAAGCCGCTCATGAGTCATAATAGCTTTGTCATTGTGAAATATCCCATTCCAATCTGGACCTCGATGGCGAATTTTTTTAGACATTTCTAGTAACTGAGGACGTAAATCTTCGGCGTTTTGTTTTAATTCAAATGCACATACAATACCACACATAGCTGTTTATTTTAATTATGATTGATAAGTCAAAGATGTATTTATACTTCCATAAATCAAACAAATTATACACTAACCGTTACATATTTTATATAATATTTTAAAAATTGTATTTATTTATAAGATATCGCTTTCGCGAAAGCGGATATCTCAAACATTTTGTAAGTTTAAGCGTTTATATATTCTACAGTGATTAACTTTGAAAATATGTCCTAACGACATGTATTGCAATAACTTTAAAAGAAAAAAGATGAAAAAAATGATGATTACAGCGGTTGCTGCACTTGCTTTTGCTGTGGCTCCCGGGGCACAAGCACAAGATTTCAAAGTAGACAAAAGTCCTATGGATCAAGCGGCTTTTCCTACGAGTTATAAAGAAGCCAATAAAGATATTAAAGTCACTTACAGTCGCCCTCAACTAAAAGGTCGCGCGATTGCAGATCTTGCTCCAGAAGGAAAAGTATGGAGACTAGGAGCAAATGAAGCCGTAGAAGTCACTTTATACAAGGACATGAAGTTGGGAACAACACCATTAGCTGCTGGCACCTACACAATGTATGCGATGCCAGAAGGAAATGAATGGACCGTCATTTTAAGTTCTGATCTCAATGTATGGGGTTCTTATTTTTATAATGAAGATAATGATGTGGCTCGTATTTCAGTTCCAGTAGAAATGGCAGATGATGCTGTAGAATACTTTGGGATGGAATTTGTTCCTGTAGAAGAAGGCGCTCACCTTGTAATGGCATGGGGAAATGCACGTGTGCAAGTACCCTTTTATAATTAAGCACAGGCTACCTCTACAAATAAGCCTGCATTTTCAATTGAAAATGCAGGCTTATTTTATAAAAACAAAATAATTATAGAATCAATTTATAGCAACTAGTAACCAATCCCGCACTTTAGATTGCCATTCTAATTCTTTTACCTGATTGAGAGAATGTCTTGTTTCTAAATCAAATCGATCTTGAGTAGCGACGCGCTCTTTTTCAATTTCACTATAAAGCGCCTTAATTTCTTGTAAACTATTCTGAGTAAATTCGGTTTCTTTAATAAGCTTGGCCAGTTTACGTACATACACTTCTGTGATGTCAAAGTGTGTTTGCTCATGTGAAAGAAGTCGTGGAGACTTTTTTCCATCTTTTACCCAAGAAAACTGTGGGTAAAAATATGCTTTCACCACTACATCATTTTTATCTAAAAAACCTCTACTATCAACTCCGTAACTTTGACTCATGCCAGTGCTGGATGAAGCGGCCCAATTTTCTAACGAACCAGCATCCCCTTTAAAATCTGACCATTGCAGAGACTTTTGTGCATTCCATTCTAAACGTTCTGGCATTCCAATAAACCCATTATAAATCATGAGAATTAGTGCCAAAATAACATACCTCATAATCTATGTTTTTTGCTTTTTCTTACGTGCCGCAGGAAACAATACATTATTTAATATAAGTCGGTAACCAGGAGAATTGGGATGCAATTCTAATTCTGTTTTCGGATCTCCTACTCTATGACGATAATCTTCTGGATCGTGTCCACCATAGAAAGTGAAAAATCCCTTTCCTTTGATACCATGTATATATCTAGCTTCGCCATTAGTTAAATTCTCCCCCATTACTAAAACATTAGATTTTATCGTTTTTGCATCGTAAGAGGTGGTTTGCCCCATAAAACCTTTCACTAAAGCGGTGTGGTTTTGAACTAACATGGTAGGAATAGGATCCCATTTTGCACTATAATCCTTAAGAGTAAAATAATCTGTTTCAAAAGGAATATGACGTTTAGGTGTCATATCAATAGATGAAAACTCATATCTTGTAGGGGAACGCTCTAAGCTAAAGTCTTTGAAAGCAAAAGTTTTTTTAAAATCTATCTTATTACCATATCCCGCATCGCTAGGATCACCGTCAAACATAGGTTCACATATATCTAGTCCCTCTGCCGCAAGTGCTATATCAAAACTGTCTGTAGCACTACACATGGCAAACATGAATCCGCCTCCTACTACATAATCTCTTATCTTAAGTGCAACATCTCCTTTTTCGACAGATACTTTGGAGTACCCTAATTTTTCTGCTCGCGCCTCTGCATTCTTTTTCTCTTCAATATACCAAGGTGCTGCCCGATAAGCTCCGTAAAACTTTCCGTATTGACCTGTAAAATCCTCGTGATGTAAATGAAGCCAATCATAAAGTATCAATTGATCTTTTAGAACTTCTTCATCGTAGATCGTTGTATAGGGAATCTCTGCATATGTTAATACCATTGTAACCGCATCGTCCCAAGGTACTTTACTATCTGGAGTATACACAGCAATTTTTGGCGCTTTTTCTAAAACAACTGCCTCCATATTTTGAGAAGGACTTGCAATTTCAACTAAAATTTGCTCAGCCCTATCATTAGAGAGCACTTCGTACGAAACTCCACGGATGGTACACTCTCGGCGTGCATCTTCTGTGTCAGAAAGTAAAAAAGAGCCTCCTCTGTAATTGAGAAGCCATTTTACTTTTTGATTTTTATTAAGTGCCCAGAAAGTTATTCCGTAAGCTTTAAGATGTTCCTTTTGAGATTCTACATCCATTGGGACAAGAATATAAGATGCTTTCGCGAAAGCGAAATTCAATAGTAGAAAGGAAAGTACAATTAGTTTCTTCATCATCAATATGCTAACGTGGAATTTACAAATTTGTTATGACAAAGATGATGCCGTACACAACTTGAGTTTTAAAAAAATTAGACATACTAGTAATTACTAATTAAATCGTAAAAAAAGGTATAAACACAAATTTAGACCTTTCTAAAAATTTTATTAGACAACATGCCTTAGAAAGGGATCCCATCATCGTCATCACTTTGCAAACCTCCAGAAGAGGGACCTCCAAAGGCATCATCTGCAGATGGCAACGCATTAGGATTAAACGTATCGTCGTTTGCAGCGGCATTCATACTACTCGCAAACTCATAAGGTGTATGAAAATCGTCAAGGTTGTCAAACTTACCTAAATGCCCTACAAACTTGAGACGAATGTTATCTAAACCACCATTACGGTGTTTTGCTACAATAAACTCACCTTGTCCTTCTGTTGGGCTACGCTCATCGTCATCCCACTCTTCAATTTTGTAATATTCTGGTCGGTATATGAACGATACAATATCTGCATCTTGCTCAATAGCTCCAGACTCACGAAGATCTGAAAGCAAAGGTCTTTTACTTCCCCCACGTGTTTCTACGGCACGCGATAATTGTGAAAGAGCAATAACAGGTACCGCAAGTTCCTTTGCTAGCGCTTTTAAGTTACGAGAGATCATTGATATCTCTTGCTCTCGGTTTCCTCCACCTTTTTGAGCAGATCCCGCAGTCATTAACTGCAAATAATCAATCATTATAATCTTTATTCCAAACTGTGATGCAAGTCTTCTTGCCTTTGCTCTCAAATCAAAAATGGAAAGTGAAGGCGTATCATCTATGAATAACGGAGCTTTTTCCAAACTCTTCACCTTCACGTTAAGTTGTTCCCACTCGTGCTTTTCTAATTTACCAGTACGCAATTTTTCAGAACTCAAACCAGTTTCTGAGGAAATCAAACGCGTAATGAGCTGTACTGAACTCATCTCCAGAGAGAAAAAGGCAACAGGTATATTTTGATCTACCGCCATATTACGAGCCATTGTAAGTGTCATAGCCGTTTTTCCCATACCTGGACGTGCAGCAACGATAATTAAATCTGAAGGCTGCCAACCTGAAGTAAGCTCATCCACCTTATGAAAACCTGTAGGTATCCCAGAGAGACCGTCCTGATTTGAAATTTCTTCAATCTTCTTTTTGGCCTGTATGACTAAGTTTTGAGCACTTTCAGAACTACGTTTTACATTCCCTTGCGTCACTTCATACAATTTACTTTCTGCTTGATCTAAAAGATCAAATACATCTGTAGTTTCATCATAAGCATCTTCAATAATTTCGTTAGAAATTTTTATAAGCGAGCGCTGTATAAACTTCTGTAAAATAATACGAGCGTGGTACTCAATATGTGCAGATGAGGCAACTTTTTGAGTTAACTGTATCAAATAATAATCGCCTCCAGCTGCGTCTAGCTTAGCCATTTTTTTAAGCTGCTCAGAAACAGTTAATAAGTCAACGGGCTGTCCTTCTTCAAAGAGAATACGTATTGCTTCAAATATATGCTTGTGCTGCTCTTTGTAGAATACTTCTGGAGAAAGGATGTCGATCACCTCATCAACCCCTTTCTTATCAATCATAAGCGCCCCAAGCACAACCACCTCAAGATCAATAGCTTGTGGAGGTATTTTGCCTTTTTCAAGACTAATAACTTGGCCTTTAGAGATGTTGTATGCTGGTGTAGGCTTGATTTGTTCCATAGCTACGAATGTAAATAATTTGTGGTGGGAAATGACGCTTTCGCGAAAGCGTAATCTTAACAATGACTTGTTTATAAAACCTTAATAACTAAATAATAGTGTTGATAAGCGTAAAAAAAACCGCAGCGATAAACTGCGGATTTTTGGTGTCAAGTGCAAAACGGCTTATTACCCTTTGAATACTCCCATTTGAGAATATTTATCCATTCGTTTCTCAACCAGTTCTTCTTTTGATAAGTTCTTAAATTCATCGTATGCTTCTAAAATAGCTCCTTTAACGGTTGTAAAAGTCTCAGTACGGTTAGAGTGTGCTCCACCCAAAGGTTCCTTTACAATTTCATCAATAAGCTTTTGTTTTTTCATGTCCTTAGCGGTGAGCTTAAGTGCATCTGCAGCTTGTTCTTTAAATTCCCAACTTCTCCATAAAATGGAAGAACAAGACTCAGGTGATATTACAGAATACCAAGTGTTTTCAAGCATTAACACTTTGTCTCCCACTCCTATTCCTAATGCTCCACCACTAGCACCTTCACCTATGATTACCACAATAATAGGTACTTTAAGGCGGGTCATTTCTAATATATTACGGGCTATCGCTTCTCCTTGTCCTCTTTCTTCTGCTTCAAAACCTGGATATGCCCCTGGAGTATCAATAATTGTAACTACGGGTACACCAAACTTTTCTGCACTTTTCATAAGGCGAAGTGCTTTACGGTATCCTTCAGGATTTGCCATCCCAAAGTTACGGTACTGTCTGGTTTTTGTATTGTATCCTTTCTGTTGCCCTATAAACATAAATGATTGATCATTTATTTTCCCTAGACCGCCTATCATGGCTTTATCATCTCTAACCGTGCGATCTCCGTGTAGCTCTACAAACGTATCACCGCAAATTGCATTGATATAGTCTAATGTATAAGGTCTATTAGGATGTCTTGACAGTTGAACACGTTGCCAAGCAGTAAGATTTTTATAGATGTCTTTTTTTGTTGCGGCTAGTTTTTTCTCAATCTGTTTGCAAGTTTGCGTCACATCAACATCACTTTCTTGGCCGATAAGTGCACATTTTTCTAGCTGTTCCTCTAGCTCTTTAATGGGTAATTCAAATTCTAAATATTCCATTGTTATCTATTTATGGCGCCTGGTAGCACTATAATTTTAGTTAAGGTTAGTCTACAAATATAAGTGTTTTCTTAGAGTCTCAAACCTCTTTTAGCTCCCTAGCTTTTTTAGTATTTTTTAATATGCCATTTGCAATGACGACTCCTAGAATCACAAGAGCTCCATAGTAAAATTCTGTACTCATCCGTTCTGCATCTCCAAGAATTAAAAATGCAAGTAAAATTCCATAAACTGGCTCGAGGTTAATTGTAAGCATAATGGTATAGGGACTCAAATGTTTCATTACGGCCACTGCTGCTATAAAAGCATACGCTGTACAGATGGACGCCAGTATAGAAATATAGATCCAATCTTGTGTAGTAAGATCAAAAAATTGAAATGTAAAAAAGGTGTCTGCTTTCGCGAAAGCGAGATACAATGTAACACACAAGGTCCCTATGAGTAACTCGTAAAAAGAAATTTTTGTCGGATTGTGATTTTTGATAAACTTACCATTGATCAACGTAAATACTGCCGAAAGAAATGCCGAAGCTATCGCTAATAAAATCCCTGTTTGATATTGTGGTTCTACCTCGAAAATAACGTACAAGGCACCTACTACGATAAGCCCGAAGAGTAGCTCATACCAGATGAGCTTTCGCTTAAAAAATATAGGTTCTAATAAGGCGGTAAAAAAGGCACCTGTACTCATCATCGCAAGCGTTATAGATACATTAGATGCCTTTATTGCCCCAAAAAAGGTAAGCCAATGAACGGCAATAATAAGTCCTGCAATTGCAAAACCTAAAAATGTTTTAAAATTAATCTCTAAAGAAATGCCTTTCACTTTTACATAGATAAAAATAAAAATACTCGCGAGTCCCATCCTAAACCAAACTAACGGAACTGCGTCAATAGTAATTAACGCGCCTAACACTGCTGTAAATCCCCAGATAAATACAATTAAATGAAGATGGAGGTAGGACTTTAGTTTATCGTTTTGCATTTTGTAATAGGTATACCGCTAAGAGGGCAAATAAAATATTAGGAGTCCATACGGCGATAAGTGGAGGGAAATCTGACTGCTCTGCTAAAGTTCCAAATACTTTGTCAAAAAATATGAAGATAAAGGCAAGAACAATTCCAAAGGCGAGATTAATCCCCATCCCACCGCGACGTTTCATAGCACTTACAGCCACGGCTATGATCGTAAGTATATAAGCCGCCACCGGTAAACTATATCGTTTTTGTAAGGTTACTTCATAACGACTAATGTAAGAAGAACCTCTAGATCTTTCTTTTTCAATAAATTCTTTTAATTCTGGTGTATTGAGTGTTTCTGCTATGTACTCTACGGGGGTAAGGTCATCCATATCAAAATTGAACACAGTATCTAATTTTGATTGTGTATATAAAATGTCTCCATTTTCTCCTATATCTCGCTTTTTAAATGTAGAAAGAGTATACGTAGTATCTTCTGGATTAAATTTAATACGAGATGCACTCATTTTATAAGTCATCTTATTTCCTTCAAAATGCTCCCAAGTAAAATTTCTACCCGTTTGTGTGCTAGGTGTAAAACTGCTTACATAAATGTAATCTCCTTCATCAATTTGCCTATACACGTCTTGTGTGTCTCGATCCTTCTTCCCTTTCTTGAGGTATTCAAATATAAACTCATTGTATCCTCTATTTGCTCTTGGAGCAAGGTACGTTCCCATTACAAATGCCCCCACACAAACAATAGTGGCACCAATCAAATAGGGACGTAAAAATCTAGTAAAAGATACACCACTACTCAAAAAAGCAATTACTTCTGTATTATTTGCGAGTTTTGATGTAAACCAAATTACTGATAGAAATAAAAATAAAGGAAATAAAAGGTTTGCAAAGTAAATGGTAAAATTGAGATAGTATAGAGCCACCTCACTAAAGGGCACCTCATTAGCTAAAATCTTATCAATCTTTTCTGCCAAGTTTACAATGATTCCTATAGGAACAAACAAGGCAAGCATCGTGACAAAAGTCCCAATGTATCTTTTTACTATATACCAGTCTAGTATTTTCAATTACAACCTTTTATCCATTTGTTGCACCATCTTATTTTTCCAGATCAAGAAGTCTCCAGCAATAATATGCTTGCGCGCTTCTCGTACAAGCCACATATAAAAACCTAGGTTATGAATAGTTGCAATTTGCATACCTAACAACTCATGACACTTAAATAGATGACGTAAATAGGCTTTGCTATACTCTGTATCTACCCAGGTAATTCCCATCTCGTCTATAGGTGAAAAATCATCTTCCCACTTTAGGTTTTTGATATTAATGTGTCCGTGGGCTGTGAATAACATTCCGTTACGAGCATTTCGTGTAGGCATCACACAGTCAAACATATCTACTCCTAACGCAATATTCTCAAGAATATTTATAGGTGTGCCTACCCCCATTAAATATCTAGGCTTTTCTTTGGGCAAGATAGCAGTCACAATATCTGTCATTGCATACAGCTCTTCTGCAGGTTCGCCAACTGACAAACCTCCTATGGCATTTCCAAATGCACCGGCATTTGCTATATACTCGGCAGATTGTTCCCTTAAATCTTTATATACACTTCCTTGAACAATGGGAAATAATTCTTGTTCGTGTCCGTAAAGTGCTGGAGTTTTGTCAAAATGCTTGATACATCTATCTAGCCAGCGATGCGTCATATGCATCGATCTTTTTGCATACCTATAATCGCAAGGGTAGGGTGTACATTCATCAAAAGCCATGATAATATCCGCCCCTATCTGACGCTGTATCTCCATAACGTTTTCAGGGGTAAATAAATGCATAGATCCATCTACGTGTGACTTAAAACGAACACCCTCTTCCTTTATCTTACGTCTACCTGATAGCGAATAGACCTGATAACCTCCACTATCTGTTAAAATAGGGCGATCCCAATTCATAAATTTATGTAATCCTCCAGCCTTTTGAAGGATATCCATTTTGGGTCGTAGGTATAAATGATAGGTATTCCCAAGAATAATGTCTGGATTAATATCCTCTCTTAGTTCACGTTGATGGACACCTTTTACAGAAGCCACCGTACCTACAGGCATAAATATAGGAGTCTCTATAACACCGTGATCTGTAGTTAATTTTCCAGCCCGTGCCCGTGACGCGGGATCAGTTGTAAGTAAGTCAAATTGCATAAGCGGCAAAGATAACTTAAAGTAGTAAAATCAAAGGTTCTCTAGTATAGTAAATAGAAAAAATCATAGGCATCTCATACATAGAAAGAGGTTAAAAGTTTGCTTTCGCGAAAGCGTATTCCTAAAACAATGTAATAAGGTACCATATACTGAAACCTATTAACGCCACTATACTTATTAAACTATATATCTCAAGAAGTTTTGACAGCCTACCCTCCTGAGGTATTTCAGGATTCTTAAAAACTAGGTAATTACAAATAGCATAAAATGGAGCCGTAAGAAATGAGAAGATAGTTGCTAATTTTACTAAAAAACCCATCTCACTAATTAGAAAAAATAAAATCATACAGGTGCCTACTATTAATATACTTAACCAAAACAGATAGCCTCCCTTCTTTAGCCCAAATCCTAAAAGGCTCGTCGTTTTAGCGGCAGCCCTAGGAGAAGCATCTAAGGTAGTAAGCGTCGTACTAAACATCGTTGTGAATGCTGCAATACCGATGATTACAGCGGCCCAGTCCCCCATACTTGCAGTATACATACGTATGAGCTGGTCTGCAAAAACCCCGCCTTGACTTGAAAAGGTCTCTCCACTCCCGTACATAACTAGCGCACCTAGAGTCATAAAGCATATCCCTAACACAATTGTTCCAGTATACCCCACATTAAAATCAAATATAGAACTTTGAATTGCCTCCTTACCACGTTCGCCCTTCTCTAAAGTCCACAACGAATGCCAGATAGATATATCTAGAGGTGCTGGCATCCACCCCATAAATGCTATTAGAAATGCCATGGATGCTGCATTTACTGGTAGCACTTGTTTTAAATTATTTAATGGACCAGAACCCAAGGTAGATACACTTTCTCTAAAAGCAAAAAAAACTGCGATAAGCGTGCTAAAGGTCAAAACTATAATAATCACCTTCATCAACTTATCTAAAATACGATACCTCCCTATAGCTAGGATTGCAGCACAAAAAAAGGTGATCGCCACACTCCAGACTGCAATATCTGAAGTAATCCCAAATAATTGAACTGCCAGACCAGCCGTAACGATGGTCACCGCAGTTTGTATGGTAAACATTGTTCCTAATGTGATGAAAAAATACAACCACAATACGGGTTTACCTAATTTAAGATAACCGTCTAGTAAACTCTTACCAGTGGCAGAGGCATAGCGTGGTCCAAATTGAAAGAAAGGATACTTAATAATATTAACTAGCAACAACGCCCATAGTAACCCAAATCCAAAGTCGGCACCAGCTCTTGTACTTTGAACTAAATGAGATACTCCTATGGCGGCTCCCGCAAAAAGTAACCCTGGACCTAATTTTCTAAATGGCACTGCTTTCATCTATCTACTTTGGTTATGATATCAGAGAGCAACCTTCTAGCACGTAGTAATTTAACTTTCACATTATTGATGGGTTCTCCTATTTGCTCTGCCATTTCTTTATAACTCATTTCTTGAAAATAACGCAAGTTTATCATTTCTTGATAATGGGGCTTAAGCTGTTTGATAAAAGAAAGTAGTTGGGACAGATTTTGCTCCTTGATAAGTGCATCTTCAGGAGATGGATTTTGATCCATCACTTTACTCACTTTTTCTTCATCTCTTTCAGAAAATTGGGATCTAATAGAAGATTCCTTTTTTCGTAATATATCAATATGGATGTTTTTAGAAATTGTAACTAGCCATGTGCTGAATTTATACTCCTCCTTGAACGTATGAAGCTTGTCGAATGCTCTAGCAAATGTTTGAATAGTAACATCTTCTGCATCATGAGGATTTTTAGTCCGTTTTAATTGAAAACCATACACTTCATTCCAAAAAGCATTCAGCAAAAAGTTAAATGCACTTTGATGCCCTTCCTTAGCACGCTTAATTTCTAATAGTAGTTTTTCGGGGGTCACTTCCAATGTTTAGATTTTGAAATCAGGTTTGCGATAAATATACCTAATTGAACACAAATTAATCCCATCTCTAGCACCGGATAGAAAACGAGAAGATCCTTTTCCTTAAGTTTTAAACCTCCTGCTGCAGTTACAGACCAACTCACCGTATATCGTATTAGAATTACTAGGAGTACAACGTTAAGCTCTTGCACAAGAAGTATAGCTGGGATACTCAACATTAAAAATAACAATTGCGACAGATAAAAAAGACCTAAAAAAAACTGGTGCACCATTTTATAGTTGCTGGCTGTAGTGATGTGTCTTCTTTTTTGAATAATCCAATTTGAGAAATTTTCTTCTGGGGATGAGTATGTAAAACTATCTGGATCTGTCTGTATCGTTGTATTTTGAGAAGTGGCTGCTGCACTCACAAAAAGATCATCATCGCCACTACGAATAGACATATGTTTAGAAAATCCATCGTGTTCATAAAATACAGCAGAAGTATACCCTAAATTGCGTCCTACTCCCATATATGCCTTCCCCGCTAGTGCCCAACTAAAATATTGTATAGCGGACAAAAGTGTCTCAAAACGGATTAATTTATTAAGCCATGAGTGCTCGATCTTAGAATAGCCACCGTATCCCAAGACAATCTCTTTATGAGCATTAAATTTTGAAGCCATTAGTAACAACCACTTGTCAGAGGCAGGAAAGCAGTCTGCATCTACAAACAATAAATGCTCATAGGAGGCACTTTTAATGCCAAGTGATAGTGCATATTTCTTGTTACCCCAGAACCGCTCATTGTAACGAACCTGAAGTTGTTTTACATTTTGATGAGCGAGGGCAAATTTTTCTATTACGTCTCCTGTTTCATCTGTAGAAGCATCATTGATCAGAATAATTTCAAAAGAGGGATAGATTTGCTCTAAAATTCTTGGAATATTATTTCTTAGATTTTCCGCCTCATTTTTGGCACAAACTAGAATTGAAATTGGAGGTGGTGAGGAAGTTTTTTGGGGTTGCGCTTTCGCGAAAGCGAAATACGTGTAGAAAAAATAAAAAGCCACATTTACAATGGCGGCTCCTAAAAAAATATAAAAAATTAGCGAGTAAAGTTGTTCCAATACACGCTAGACTTTTTGATCTTGGGAACAATCGCCCATCTCTTCTGGTAACTTGCCACACATACTACACGCTTCTCCATCTTTATTCAAAAAAGGACTCTGACTTGCGCAAGTACCTGCAAATTTACCGTCTTTTTTTGCCCATATTTTAATAGCAATTCCAGCTACAGAAAGACCTAATAAAGCAAGTGTAATTAATAATAATTCCATCACAAAAATTTACACAAAGATACATAAAGGGGAGGTATAACAAAACCTACTGTGCGCGTGAAATTTGGCTATCGCTGTTAAAAATAATAGTTGCCACTTCATTTTCTTTATTTGCTACCTTACTACCGCCTTTTGGCTCTATAGTCACATTAAGGCTCGCCATACGCTCCTCATAAGGTATTTCAACTAGGTTATCTTTAGTGAGCTTTAAAATATCTAAAGGCACTAATTTACCATCTACTTCTGCCCACATTTGATAGACTTGTTCATCTGGTAATTCTGGAAGACTAGCCACGTGTATGTAAGATTTTTTTTCTAATTGATTTACGTAAGCGACTGCCTCTAACTTGCGGGCCTTTCTATTACCTGTTAAAATATACTTCTGTGTCGCTGCACTATTAAGAACCATAAATTGCTTTTCTACAGATTGTAACAATTCGCGGTTAGAAACAATATCATCATTGAGATTTTCTAGTAAGTTGGAGGTAAGTTGCCTATCCTTAAGCAACTCTTGATTTTGTTGATAAATCATAAAAGCCACTAAACTAAAAAGTATAGAGATCATACAAGCTGCAATTGCCAGTATGGAAAAGGCTCTTTGTGGTTTAGATTGTGTTTGCTTTAAAATCTTTGACCTGAGATCTCCTGGAACTTTTACAGCATAAGAGGCTGCATAATTCTCAAGGTTTTCTTGAAGTTCTTCATAGGTATTCCTTACCTCTGGAAACTTCTCTATAAAATACTCAGCCTCTTGAGACTCTATAGGAGAAGTAGCGCCCATTAGGTATCGCTCTAATAAATCACTTTCTAAAAACTGTGATACTCTATCACTCATAATTCAATTATCATCAAAAATATTAACCCAAATAATTTACGCAACTCTCGAAGCCCAATTTTTAATCTTGACTTTACGGTACCCAATGGTATGTTTAGTTCATCACTTGCTTCTTGCTGTGTCATGCCTTGAAAAAAAAGTGCATCAATCACAATTCGATATTTATCTTCTAAACCATTAGCATGGGTTTGTATATCCATATGCTCTATCGCAAGAGGCGCCGTCGTTAAATGATATACGTTAGAATCTTCGGTTTGGATTTCTTTTGCTTGTTTTCTTTGCCTACTTCGTACTTTATCAATAGCTGTATTTTGAACTACTCGAAAAAGCCACGTAAAGAGCCTGGCTTTAGTTGCATCGTATTTATGAGCATTTTTCCAAATTTTTATAAAAGATTCTTGCAAAACATCTTGTGCAAGTTCTTCTTCATGTGTGACTTTAATAGCAACGCCATACAAGGCATCTGCATAGTGATCATACAACAATCCTATGGCTCTTTCGTCACCAGCTTTTAGTAGCTCAACGATGTGCTTTTCTACAAATGTCTTCAAAAAAGGTTGGTTTTTGAATTAATAATATGTTAGGGATATATTTTAATTTGTAACTAAAGTTAAGCAGTGCTAATGTACTTAACAAATGATGTAGCTATAAACTTCTTAAAGCATCTATTAGTATAATAGAACGCTATAATTTTCAACCTTATTTCCTGAATTTCAACCACACTAAGGAGTTTGCCTAGAGTATGTTTACTTCTGGCTCTATTGTAATTCCAAACTTTTGTTTCACTCCATGTTTCACTTTCATTGCTACGTTCCAAATTTCATTTCCAGTAGCATCTCCATAGTTCACTAACACCAGCGCTTGTCTATCATGTACTCCCGCATCGCCATACCTTTTTCCTTTAAAACCTGATTGCTCTATGAGCCATCCAGCCGGAACTTTGATAAGATCACTACCTATGGGATAGTAAGGAATATCCGTATGCAGTTTTCTTAAAGCCGTGAATTCTACCTGAGAAATTATTGGGTTTTTAAAAAAACTACCGCTGTTTCCTATTTTATTGGGATCTGGCAACTTAGATTTACGTATTTCAATTACAGCATTAGACACTTCTTTAAGTGTTGGACTTGTAATTTCTCTTGATTTAAGAGTATCTCCAATTGCTCCGTAATCAGTACGCAGTGTATGATTTTTTTTGGTTAACCTAAACGTAACTGAAGTGATGATATATTGATCTTTTATCTCATTTTTAAATACAGAGTCTCTATACCCAAAATTACAATCTTCTAGAGAAAAAATCTTTTCTTCAAATGTCTTTCTATGTACCGCTGTACATTCATAAAATGTATCTTTTAACTCTACCCCATACGCACCAATGTTTTGTATAGGTGAAGTACCTACATTGCCAGGTATTAAAGAGAGATTTTCTACGCCCCCATAATTATTATTAACACAAAACAATACGAATTCGTGCCAGTTTTCTCCTCCTGCGACTTTTAATAAAATCTCAGTATTTGAAAAGTTATCATCTATCATCTTCATTCCTTTATTGTGGAGATGAATAACAAGTCTGTCAATATTTTTGGTTAATAGCATATTACTACCTCCTCCTAAAATAAACGGATCTGGATATTTTTTATCTTTTAGAAGAACTAAGAGCTCATCTACTGAGGTCACACTAGCAAAAAAACGTGCCTTTGCGTCTATGCCAAAAGTATTGTACTTTTTTAATGATACATTTTCTTGTACTTGCATTAGTCTTGATATTTATCTAATGCCACTTTTAATATCTCTACAGCCTCTTTAAGAAGCTTTTCTTCTAATACATAAGCAATACGCACCTGATTTAATCCTACTCCCTCACTACTATAAAATCCAGCGGCAGGAGCTACCATAATAGTTTTACCATTGTAATCAAAAGATTCCAACAGCCATTGCGCAAATGCATCTGCATTTTTTACAGGAAGTTGAGCGATACAATAAAAGGCACCTTTAGGTTTTGCCACTTTTACACCATCTATTTTTTCTAATCCTGTAACCAGTGTATTTCTACGGGAAACATACTCATTTATTACGTCGTCAAAGTAATTTTGTGGTGTCTCCAGCGCAGCCTCAGAAGCAATTTGAGCAAACGTAGGCGGACTTAAACGTGCTTGAGCAAACTTCATAGCTGTGCTCATTAGTTCTTTGTTCCTACTCACTATGCACCCTATACGAGCCCCGCACATAGAGAAGCGCTTTGATACAGAGTCAATCATAATCGTGTGCTCATCTATATCCCGCTGCTTCATGACACTATGATGCTTGTGTCCATCATAAGCAAACTCACGATATACCTCATCTGCAATTAAAAATAAGTCATGTTTTTTTACCAACTCTGCAAGTTGTCTAATTTCCTCTTCAGAGTACAAATAACCCGTAGGATTCCCTGGGTTACAGATAACAATGGCTTTGGTCTTTTTTGAAATAAGCTTTTCAAAATCAGATATTGGGGGCAGTGCAAAGCCTTCTTCTAATGTAGAAATTACAGGAACTACTTTTACTCCACTGGCTGTAGCAAATCCATTATAATTTGCATAGAATGGCTCAGGAATAATAATCTCGTCTCCTGGATCTGTTACACTCCCCATCGCAAATAATAATGCTTCCGAACCCCCTGTAGAAATGATTATATCGTCTGCACTTACCTGAATATCATGCTTTTGATAATACAAAGCTAGCTTATCTCTATACGATTGAAATCCGGCGCTATGGCTATAAGCCAAAACCTCCATGTCAATTTCTCGCACAGCATCAAGTGCCACCTTTGGAGTTTTTATGTCAGGTTGTCCAATGTTGAGTTGATAGATTTCGATTCCTCGCGCCTTTGCTGCTTCTGCGTAAGGAACAAGTTTACGTATAGGTGATTGAGGCATTGCTAGCCCCTTTTGAGATATTTTAGGCATATTCTATTTTTCTTTTTACAAAGTTGAGGAAATATTTAGGTAATCTAAAGAAAATACAAGGGTTTCCGCTTTCGCGAAAGCAAATTATTCCAATTAAAAAGACCGCTTAAAAAAGCGGTCTTTGAAATATATTGCTGACAAACTTCTATTATTTTCCATCTTTAGGCAAGACAGTTCCTTTTATTTTTAAACTTTGTGGTACTTCTGAAGCATTCGAATACACAGTAATTGTTTTTCTAATAGGCCCAGGACGATTGGTATCATATTTTACCTCTATTTCTCCTTTTTTACCTGGCGCTATTGGATTTTCTGGTTTTTTGGGTATAGTACATCCGCAAGTAGAATATACTCGAGACACAATAAGCACATCATTTCCAGTGTTTGTAAATGTAAATTTACGCACCCCATCAGATCCATAAGACACTTCACCGTAATCAACAACGTCTGAGTCAAATGTAATTTCAGCTTTCTTTTCTTGAGCTTGCACACTCACTGTTAACAGTGTAGCTACAAATAAGATTACTAGTTTTTTCATAATTTCTAATATTTGAGGATAACCAAAAATAAGCAGAATATACCCATCTGCCAAAAAATGATATGAACATCAAAAATTTAACTCCCTAACGAACACGTCAAAATAAGCACTGGGACTATTTAAATATCCTACTGTTATCCCTACTTTTGCCTACTTTAAGACAACAATCAGACCAAACTATGAGTATTGCTTCAAATTATGACGCTTCTTCTGTAGAAGATAAATGGTACAGCTACTGGATGGAGAACAATTTTTTCCATTCTACACCAGACGATAGAGAACCTTACACTATAGTAATACCTCCTCCTAACGTGACTGGTGTTCTACATATGGGTCACATGCTTAACAATACCATTCAAGATGTTTTAATACGTCGCGCGCGCTTATTAGGAAAAAATGCTTGCTGGGTTCCAGGTACAGACCATGCATCGATTGCGACTGAGGCAAAAGTGGTTGCACGTCTTAAAGAACAGGGAATACATAAAGCAGATCTTACTAGAGAAGAGTTTCTAGCACATGCTTGGGAATGGAAGGAAGAATACGGTGGCGTTATCTTAGAGCAACTTAAGAAACTTGGAGCCTCTTGTGACTGGGAACGCACATCATTTACCATGGACCCAGCCATGTCTGAGTCTGTTATAAAAACTTTTGTAGATTTATATGAAAAAGGACTCATATACCGTGGTTACCGCATGGTCAATTGGGATCCCGAAGCTCAAACCACCCTTTCTGATGAAGAAGTTATACATGAAGAACGACAGGGATTATTATACTATCTTAATTACAAAATTGAGGGTTCTGAGGATGTGTTAACTATAGCAACCACACGACCAGAAACCATTTTTGGTGATACCGCAATTTGTATTAACCCAAATGATGAACGGTTTACACACCTTAAAGGTAAAAAAGCAATTGTACCTATCTGCGGTCGCGTCATTCCTATCATTGAAGATGAATATGTGGATCTAGAATTTGGAACTGGTTGCCTTAAAGTTACCCCTGCACATGATGAAAATGATAAAATGCTGGGTGACAAGCATGGTCTTGAGGTTATTGATATTTTTAATGATGACGCTTCACTCAATAGCTATGGGCTTCATTATAAAGGTCAAGATCGCTTTGAATGTCGTAAGAATATAAATAAAGAGTTAGAAGAAATAGGCGCTCTCGTAAAGACGGAGAATCACATTAATAAAGTCGGAACCTCTGAGCGTACAAAAGCAGTGATCGAACCAAAACTTTCTGATCAATGGTTCTTGAAAATGAGCGAACTCGTAAAACCAGCCATAAAAGCTGTTTTAGAGACTGGTGAGGTAAAACTATTTCCTAAGAAATTTGAAAATACGTACCGTCATTGGATGGAAAATTGCCGAGACTGGAATATCTCACGCCAGCTATGGTGGGGGCAACAAATCCCCGCATATTTCTATGGAGATGGCAAAGAAGATTTTGTGGTTGCACAAAATATGGAGGATGCAGTTACGCTTTCGCGAAAGCGAACTGGAAATCAAAACCTAACCGCAGCAGATTTAAAACAAGATGAGGATAGCTTAGACACTTGGTTTAGCTCATGGCTATGGCCTATGAGTGTATTTGACGGTATACGTAATCCTGAAAATGATGAATTTAAATATTATTATCCTACTAACGACCTTGTTACTGGTCCAGATATTTTATTTTTCTGGGTTGCACGTATGATCATTGCTGGATATGAATACACTGGAGAGCGACCTTTTGAAAATGTTTACTTGACAGGCTTAGTACGTGACAAACAACGACGCAAAATGTCTAAGTCTTTAGGCAATTCACCTGATGCTTTAGATCTCATTAAACAATATGGAGCAGACGGCGTGCGCGTGGGATTACTTCTAAGTAGTGCTGCTGGAAACGACCTCATGTTTGATGAGGACTTACTAAAGCAAGGAAAAGGATTTATAAAGAAAAATCTAAGCGCTTTTAGCCTTATACAAGGCTGGGAAATTGATGAAAACATACCGCAGCCCAAACATAGCGCACAAGGATTAGAGTGGTACACAAACAGGTTTAATGAAACGCTTGTTGAGATTGAAGATCATTACTCAAAGTACCGTATATCTGACGCGCTCATGTCAAGCTACAAACTTGTTTGGAACGACTTCTGTGGCTGGCTTTTGGAAATTATCAAGCCTGCTTATCAACAGCCTATTGATCGCATAACCTACGATGGAATTATTGCGGCATTTGAGAATAACCTACGCATATTACACCCATTTATTCCTTTTGCTTCTGAAGAAATCTGGCAGACAATTGCAGAGCGAACTCCAGAAGAGGCATTGATCATTAATCAGTGGCCTGTAGCCAGCACAGTGGACACTAGAATTATTGATGATTTTGAGTATGCTACCCAAGTTATTTCAGGCATACGCACGATACGCAAAAGCAAGAATATCGCTTTTAAAGATCAGATTGAACTGCATATCCTTAAAAATGAAGACACCTCTCCATCATATGACACCATCATCTCAAAGCTGGGTAATGTGAGTAAGATCGCTTTTGCGAAAGAACCTCTAGAAGGAGCATTATCTTTCCGAGTGAAGTCTAATGAATACTTTATTCCACTTGCAGGAGCGATAGATGTAGATGCAGAGATTGCTAAAATTGAAGAGGAACTTAAATACACCAAAGGTTTCTTAAAATCCGTTAGCGGAAAGCTCTCAAATGAGCGTTTTGTAAATAATGCACCTGTAAAGGTTGTTGAAATAGAAAAGCAAAAAATGGCAGATGCTGAAGCAAAAATAGACGCTTTGGAGAAACGACTAGCTAGCTTAGCCTAGTTTACAAAACAGTAGGTTATGTAACCTACAGCTTTTTTAATTTAAAAATTTTTCGGCAATGTCGATGTAGGCTTTTTTTGCCTCTTTGGCAGAAAGATGCTTAACTTGAAAAAGTGCGTTAAGCTTAAAGGCACTTACAAGCTCATGCTCTCCTTCACTATTGCTAAAGCTACTCCCTTGAGTCGCCTGCTTGTATAGAGCATAAAATTGAAGTAATACATCTGGTGGGAAATCTTTTGTAGATTCACTCACTCTCTTGAAAGCCTCCTCAAATTTTGTATGAAGAACTTCCTTCTTCATCTATACAGAAGCTATTATTGATTGTGCTCCTTTGACTTTATCTTCTAAGGAAACTTCAAGCTTTGTACCTATAGGTAAATATAGATCCACACGAGATCCAAAACGGATAAAACCACTATCTGCACCTTGGAGAACCATTTGACCCTCTTCAGCATAGTTAATAATACGTTTAGCGAGTGCTCCGGCAATCTGACGGTATAGGACTTCACCAAATTTCTCTGTGTTTATAACTACCGTTGTTCGCTCATTTTCTGTACTTGACTTAGGATGCCAAGCAACAAGATATTTACCAGGATGGTATTTACTAAAGGTTATTTTACCAGCCGCGGGATATCTCGTCACATGCACGTTTATAGGTGACATAAATATAGAGACCTGAAGTCTATTGTCTTTAAAATATTCTGCCTCATAAACCTCTTCAATAACAACTACTTTTCCATCTACTGGAGAGGTGAGAACATTTGTGTCTGAAGGAGCACTTCTATCAGGATTTCTAAAAAATTGCAATACCATAATAAGAAAGAACCCTAAGATGCTAGCTATGGTGTAAAACAGCCAGTTTCTATCCAAAAACTCATTAGCCAATAGCATAAGCCCTGTAACTAAGATTAGAGTAATAACAATAATTTTATATCCTTCCTTATGGAACATAGTCAAGTACGATTAAAAATAAATACAAAAATGGTGCAGCAAATACAATACTGTCTAATCTATCAAATAGCCCTCCATGACCGGGCATTATTCTCCCACTATCCTTTACACCGGCTTGGCGTTTCAACTGTGACTGAATAAGATCCCCAAGAGTTCCAAAAACTGACGTCACTACAGCGACAGTGAGCCATAATTGAAGACTGAATAACTCAGTAAACGCACTGAATATAACGCTTGCAATACAACAAAATACCAGCCCTCCTACAAATCCTTCGATAGTCTTTTTAGGAGATATACGCTCTAATAATTTATGCTTTCCGATACTTTTCCCTACAATAAAAGCAAATGTATCGTTTATCCATATGAGTGCAAAAACACTAGCTACTAGCAAAGATGTATATTCCCCTTTATACGATGGCAATAATATCGTAAACACCACACCTCCTATTATATAAAAAATGGTATATGCGTATTTCTGAGATACCGTTATATAACGTTCAGAAGGCCTAATCAAGTTTTTAATTAAATATAGATTTACTGTGATAGTTAACGCTAAAAAGACAAGTGTAGCCATCTTTTCAAACTTCAAGTAGCACAGAAATACAATGCAAACTGATAGTAGTGCATATGGTAATACAGACTTTATTTTAATAAGTTTCAAAAATTCATAGAGCACTACAGTACCTAACACCGAAAACATCAATAAATACGTAGTTTCTAAAGAAAATATCGCAAGCAACAATAAAGTTACATATAGCAATCCAGAAAGTGCTCTTATGACGACTTCTCGCATATTATAAATCTTCTAAAAGCAGTAAATAAAGATTTTTTGCACTGCTACCGTATGTCATAAAATCTTTTTCATCTTCCTTAGCCTCAAAATTCTTAATAGTTGTTATGTTCGTAGGGATACTTCCAGCATTGTGATTTTTAATAATACGTAGACCTTCTCCAATAGTACTAACTATTTGACTTGTCTTCCCATAAACAATAACATCTTTAGGAAGATCATGCAATTTTAGCTCTTTGAGCTGTTTAGAGCACACTAAAAGCGATCCGTCACTTGCCACTAAACTCTCGCAGGTTGTGAGAAAAAACTCTGAATTAATATTATTACCATAATTTAAATTATATCCATCAAATATCGCTTTCAAATTTTCATCAATACAGAAAGCTTCTTTCTCATACCAATCATTTTCTAGAAGTATGTTATCGAAGTTCTCTTGAACTTCTTCCATATTAAGCGCATAAAGAAATCGACCACCATTTAGTATAAAGTTTTTTGTAAAACGCTCGTCTGCCGGAGTATCTACTTCTGGCATGTATTTACTGCGTAATTCCTTATCTCTATATTCTTGGGGGCCTTCCGATTTAGATGATGATTTAAACAATTTACTAAATAGGCTCATTTAAAATCTTTGCTCAACAAATTTTATTATGTCTTTCAAATATAAAAAAACTTGATCGAACACTACATCCAATCAAGTTTTTTTAAATTAATCTTTCACATTTAGGTGAAAAAATTATACAATCTCCTCTGAAATTTCCTTTTTACCAAAAGGTCTTTCTCCGAAAATTTCTTCTAGATTATCTTTGAAAATAACCTCTTTTTCTAGCAACAGCTCTGCTAATTGAGTTAACTTATCTTTCTCTCTAGTCAGAAGATCGATTGCACGTTGATATTGCTCTTCAATAATGATTGAAATTTCTTTATCGATAAGTTCAGCAGTGCGCTCACTATATGGCTTAGTAAAACTACCTTCAGATTGCCCTGTACTATCATAATACGTAAGATTACCTACCTTATCATTAAGACCGTATACAGTCACCATCATTCTTGCTTGTTTAGTTACCTTTTCAAGATCACTAAGAGCACCCGTTGATATTTGATTAAACATTACCTTTTCTGCAGCTCTACCCCCTAAGGCAGCACACATCTCATCGAGCATCTGCTCAGGTCTAACAATCAACCTCTCCTCTGGCAAGTACCAAGCGGCGCCTAAAGATTGCCCTCTGGGAACGATTGTTACTTTAACTAGAGGTGCGGCATGCTCTAACATCCAACTTACCGTAGCATGACCTGCTTCATGAAAAGCAATTGCTTTTTTCTCATCTGGTGTGATGATTTTATTTTTTTTCTCAAGCCCCCCAACAATACGGTCTACCGCATCTAGAAAATCTTGTTTACCTACAGCTTTATTACCCTTACGAGCTGCAATTAGCGCAGCTTCATTACACATATTAGCAATGTCTGCACCAGAAAAACCAGGTGTTTGCTTAGCTAAAAACTCTATATCAAGTTCATCATCAACTTTTTTGAGAGGACGTAAGTGAACTTCAAATATTTCTTTGCGCTCTCTTACATCTGGCAAATCTACATATATCTGTCTATCAAATCGCCCAGCACGCATTAGAGCTTTATCCAATACGTCTGCACGGTTAGTAGCCGCTAATACGATGACATTAGTATTGGTACCAAAACCGTCCATCTCTGTTAGCAATTGATTGAGTGTGTTTTCTCTTTCGTCATTACCTCCAGAAAAATTATTTTTTCCTCTAGCCCTACCAATGGCATCAATTTCATCAATAAAAATGATGGCTGGAGACTTTTCTTTTGCTTGTTTAAATAAATCACGTACACGGGATGCACCTACACCAACAAACATCTCTACAAAGTCTGATCCTGATAAAGAGAAAAATGGCACTTTAGCTTCACCAGCTACGGCTTTTGCGAGTAATGTTTTTCCAGTTCCTGGTTGACCTACCAAGAGAGCGCCTTTAGGTATTTTACCTCCAAGACTTGTATACTTCTCTGGATTTTTCAAAAAATCTACGATTTCTTGAATTTCTTCTTTTGCTCCTTCAAGACCAGCTACATCTTTAAAAGTTGTCTTCACATCTGTTTTTTCATCAAAAAGCTTTGCCTTTGATTTTCCGATGTTAAAAATCTGACCTCCTGGACCTCCACCTCCACCTGCAGACATACGTCTCATGATGAAAATCCAAAGACCTATAATTAGGATAAATGGTAGAAAACTTGCCACAAGACCCCACATATCACCCTCTGTCTCATAGGTAAGTCGAGTGTCCAAATTATTATCATCTATAATTTGGTTAACATCATTTTCAAAATTTTGTAGATCCCCAATTTCAAAACGATAATCTGGAGCACCAGCAGATGGAGCTAGGAAACCAGTACCTCTATTATTGTGAATCTCTTTAGACTCTGCCTCTTTTGTTAAATAGACTTTAACAGCATTTTTATTAACTATCTCTACGCGATCTACGTCACCCGCTTTTAAGTATTCCTCAAATTGGTAAATAGATGTCTTCTTAGGCTCCCCGATACCACTGCTACCCGTAAGCATGCTAATAGCAATAAAAATGATAATAATAAGTCCATAAATCCAGTAAGAACTAAATTTAGGTTTATTAGGAGGTGTTGTAGATGTATTCTTCTTCTTATCTGTAGACATTCAATTTCTTTTTAGTAATTGGTAGGAATAGATGTGATTTTTGCATCTCCCCAAAGGCTTTCTATATCATAAAACTCGCGTATATGTTTTTGAAAAACATGTACCACGACGTTTACATAATCCATTAGAATCCATTCTGAATTTTCTAAACCTTCGACATGCCAAGGTTTTTCTTGAAGTGCCTTACTCGCTGTTTTTTGTATGGAATTTACAATAGCGCCCACTTGTGTGTTTGAAGTACCATCACAAATGATAAAATAATCACAAACCGTATTTTCTATTTCCCTAAGATCTAATATATCAATATTTTGACCTTTCACATCTTCAATTCCCTCAACAATTTTAGCTATTAATTGATCTGTGTTTTTTTCCTTTTTTGCCATTAAATTCTTTTATTTACACAAAGTTATTACAAATTTACATTACTCTGCGGTCTTAACATAAGTTTAGAGTCCCTAGTTTTACATATGCGCATAGACAAACTCCATACCATTGATTCTACAAACGACTATCTAAAACGTATTTCAAAAAAAGAAAATACTCAAGAAGATATGATCGCGTGGGCAAGAAATCAAACTGCTGGTCGTGGTCAAATGGGCACTAAGTGGATGACAGAAACAGATAAGAATCTGACCTTCAGTGTCTTTAGAAAAATTAAACGCATTACTATTGATGAACAATTTTTTGCGCTTATGGCTTCTTCTCTCGCCATAAAAGACGTGCTTAATAAGCTTTTTATTAAGAATGTACGTGTTAAATGGCCAAACGACATATTGACAGATAACGACAAGATTTGTGGAATTCTTATAGAAAGTGTCATTAAAAAAGGGAGACTTGACGCAATGATTATAGGCGTGGGTTTAAATGTAAATCAAACAAAATGGGATCATCTACCTAGAGCCACTTCCATAAAGACACAAACTGGAATTCATTTTAAATTAGAGGAAATTCTTGAGATGCTGTTACAGCAATTTCAATATTATGTAGGGCTACTTCTTGAAGGTAAATTTCAAGAAATTAAAAGAGATTATGAAAAATGTCTTTTCAAGAGAAATAAACCCGCTACATTTTTAAAACCTAATGGTGAAAAATTTGTTGGCATCATTAAAGGCACTACCAATAGTGGTAAATTAATCTTACTTGAAGAAGATGATGTAATAAATGAATATGACCTCAAAGAACTACAACTTCTTTACTAATTGTATGAATCAAAAGGCAGTTTTTTTTGACTTTTAACAATCATTTTACCGCTGCCTAATATTTCTAAAGAAAAGCAGTCCGCTTTCGCGAAAGCGTATACGCTACAATTCTTAGAATTTGTATCTTTGTATCGCTTGAAAAAATGCTATGCAAGAAGAACTCATTATTACTAAACCAGAGAGAGTCCCTAAGCCTAAATGGCTTCGTGTAAAACTTCCTACTGGCAAAAAATATACAGATTTACGTACCCTTGTAGACAAGTACAGCTTAAATACCATTTGTACCTCTGGTAGTTGTCCAAACATGGGTGAATGCTGGAGTGAAGGTACAGCGACCTTTATGATTCTAGGGAATGTCTGCACACGATCTTGTGGTTTTTGCGGAGTAAAGACAGGTAGACCAGAACAAGTGGATTGGGAAGAACCAGAAAAAGTAGCGCGATCTATAAAACTTATGAATATTAAGCATGCAGTGATTACCTCTGTAGATCGTGATGACCTTAAAGATATGGGTACTATTATCTGGGCAGAAACGGTTCAAGCTATTCGCCGAATGAATCCTAATACTACCCTCGAAACTCTTATACCAGATTTTCAAGGCAGAGAAGATTTACTTGATAGAATTATTGCCGTTCACCCTGAGGTCGTCTCACATAATATGGAGACTGTGAAAAGATTAACTAGAGAGGTAAGAATACAAGCAAAGTATGAGCGCAGTTTAGGTGTTTTAAATTATTTGAAAAAAGCGGGCATTGCAAGAACAAAATCTGGAATTATGCTAGGCTTGGGAGAAACAGAAAAAGAGGTTATCAAAACTCTTGAAGATTTGCGATCTGTAAATCTTGATATTGTTACTATAGGACAATATTTACAACCCTCGAAGCGCCATCTGCCTGTGAAACAATTTATTACTCCAGATCAATTTCAAAAGTATGAGAAAATTGGTTTAGAAATGGGATTTAGACATGTAGAAAGTGGCGCCTTAGTTAGATCCTCTTACAAAGCACAAAAACACCTCACGTAAACTTAAATGAGCAAGATTAAAATTGCTATAAACGGTTTTGGCCGTATAGGGCGTACTCTTTTTAGACTTATTCAAAACCATCCACAAATAGAGGTGGTCGCAATAAATGACCTTGCCGATGCAAAGACACTTTCACATTTACTTAAATACGATAGCATACACGGAGTAAGTGGTGAGGAAATACGTTTTCGCGAAAGCATAATTATCGTAAACAACAAAGAAATACCATTATATAATTTTGAGACTATTGATGATATCCCATGGTTTGATTCTCAACCAGATATTGTTATTGAGAGCACTGGGAAGTTTAAAACGAAACAAGAACTTAATAAACACATACAAGGCGGCGCAAAAAAAGTAATTTTAAGCGTTCCTCCTGAAGATGAAGCAATTCCAATGATTGTTCTAGGAGTGAATGACAACGATTTGGATGGCTCAGAAACGATCATCTCAAACGCTTCCTGCACCACAAACAATGCAGCACCCATGGTTCAAGTTATTGATGAGTTATGTGGTATTGACCAAGCATACATCACAACCATTCACTCTTATACAACAGACCAAACCCTCCACGACCAGCCCCATCGCGATTTACGTAGATCGCGTGCCGCTAGCCAGAGTATAATACCTACTACAACTGGAGCTGCAAAAGCGCTTACTAAGATTTTTCCACATTTAGGTAATGTTATAGGGGGATGTGGTATAAGAGTTCCAGTACCTAATGGCTCGCTTACAGATATTACTTTTAATGTAAAGAGAGACACAACCATTTGCGAGGTTAATAACGCCATGAAAGAGGCATCTCAAAATCGTTTTAAAGGTATTCTCGCATATACAGAAGACCCTATTGTTTCTATCGATATTGTTGGGAATTCCCATTCTTGTACTTTTGATTCACAAATGACGTCGGTCATAGGTAAGATGGTAAAAATTATAGGATGGTATGATAATGAGATGGGATATTCTAGTAGATTAGTAGACTTAATCTTAAAAATTTCTACAAAATAACTCTATATTAGCTCTTTAGATACTGAAACGAATGAACGCAATTTTAGTACGTTTTCTATTTGCGCTCCTCCTAGCTTATCCTATTATAAGTACTGCCCAAGAGCGGGAGAGTCCAGAAGAGACACTTATAAATGACAAAATAGACTCTCTATTGCAGAGAGCAGTTGTTGCTGTTGCAGATCTCAAATATGATCAAGCTATCGATTTGCTTGAATATTCTCGTGACCTGTCCCAAAGAATTAACCATACCAAACGTGTGGGTCTAGCCTCTGGAACGCTTGCAAAACTCTATTTTCAACTTCACGATTATGAGAAAGCTGAACTAGAAAATAAGAAAGCTATAAAAGCTCAAATCGAAGCAAATAGCACAGATCTATTAGGACAATCTTACCTTACTGCAGCTCAAATTGCATCATTGAAAAATAATGAAAAACAATCCCAACAATATATTTCGAAAGGTCTATCAATACTTGAAGATAGCAAAAGACTAGATGTAAGAGCCCAGCTGCTTACCTTACGAGCAGATTTTCTAAGAAAGGAAAATGATCACACACAGGCTATAGTGCTTTATGATAAAGCTATTAACCTAATTCCATTAGAAGATTATACCTATCTAAGGGCAGAAATCAAAGTAAAAAAATCCCTTAGCTTAAGTGCATCTGGCAGACTAGAGGAAGCAGATGAAGCCCTACTAGAGGTCGAAAGCTTTTTAAGTGATGGTGATGATTATCCATCATTAAGTACTTCAGTATACTTAGTTAAGAATTTGATTGCCCAAGGAAGAGGTGATTACCGAGAAGCCTATGAGAATTTAAAAACCTATTATTCTCTTTTTGAGAATGAAACAAGCAAAGCCCTTAGCAATCCTTCTTTACCTAGTGTAAAGAATAAACAGCTAGAAGAGATGGTGACCTCTTTAGAAAAAAACATTTTAAAAGAAGAAGATCGCTCGTCAAAAGTAATGAGATTGACGCTAGTATTATCTATTGCTTTGTGCTCCATACTAGCACTGCTAACCCTTTCACTATACAAAAACAACAATTTAAGAGCTAAAGCAAACGAACTTTTACAAGCCAAGAATGTAGAGCTCATAATAGCTCGCGATAATGCAGAAAAGGCTTCTTTAGTGAAAGCTCAATTTCTATCTACCATTACTCATGAACTAAGGACACCTATGTATGCCGTAACTGGTTTAACTCATTTATTACTAAATGAGGATCCTACTACAGAGCAAAAAAAACACCTTGACTCTTTAAAATTTTCAGGCGAATACCTACTATCACTTATTAATAATATTCTGGACCTAAACAAACTTGAAGCTAAAAAAGTAGAAATTGAAGAAACTTCTTTTAATATTAGAAAGCGCATTGAAGATGTACTTTTTGCACTAGGAAAATCTGCAAGAGATAAAGGGAATAATTTAAACCTTGAATTTGACCCAGAAATTCCATTAGAATTAATGGGTGACCCGCTATTAATCTCTCAAATTCTTATAAATCTTGTTGGGAATTCAATAAAGTTTACTAGGGATGGAGAAGTAACTATTCGTGTTCAAAAAATAGCGCAAAACGAATCTGAAATACGACTACATTTTGAGATTGAAGATAATGGTGAAGGCATTTCAAAGAAAAAACAAAAAACAATTTTTCAAAATTTCACTCAAGGATCTGTTGCAATAAACAGAAAATTTGGAGGTACAGGGCTGGGATTATCAATTGTAAAAAATTTGTTAGAACTTCTGGATAGTAAGATACTTTTAGAAAGTACTTTGGGAAAAGGCACTATATTTAAGTTTGATTTAAAATACAATCTCATTCAAGATCTTGATAATGATAAACAATCGTCCACTTATGTATATGACATTGATTATCGTTCCCTAGAAGATCTACATATCCTTGTAGTGGAGGATAACAAAATCAACCAGATGATTACACGTAAAATTTTAGAGAAACATAAAATAACCTGTGACACAGCAGATAATGGGGAGATTGCTGTTGAAAAAGCCAAAACCATAGATTTTGATTTAATATTAATGGACATTCACATGCCTGGTATTAGTGGTATAGAAGCCACAAATCAAATTCGAAAATTTAATCAAAAAACTCCCATCCTTGCGTTAACAGCCGTAACTATTGACGAAAATATTAATGAATTTTATAAAGTGGGTTTTAATGATATTATCCCAAAACCATATAAAGTAGAGGAGTTTTTTCAAAAAATACAAAATGCCTTTAAAAATGACAAGGTAGTATCCTAAAGTTATCATGCTTGAATATAATTTCCACTAAGCCCTATATTCATTAAGATCAATTTCCATTTTACCTTTTACTTCTTCGCCTAATAAACAGTATGGCTTGCTCTAACTTTTAAACTTAGACACAAACTCAACAATTATAGTGTCAAAACATTTTTTTTTGTTGATAAATTCTATTTTGATGGGCAAATAATAAAGCGCTGCTTTTTTAAGCATAGGTTGCAACCTCACATAATCCTTCTCTGTGGTTAAAATACATTCTAATTGATCTAATTCTTCAATTTCTTTTATAGAAAAGTTGTGATGATCTTTATATGTCTTATGTTTAAAAGATAGTCCTTTGTCTGATAAATATTTCACTAATGGAGATGGATTTGCAATCCCTGTGACTAGCGTTACTTTTTTAGTTTTTAAACTATTTATTTGAGCCCCTCCTTTTGAAGAATAAACTTGATGATCATATACTATTTTCGAAAAAAACAATTTTTGATTTTTATTTAAACGAAGTCGGTTTTCAATTTCTTGCTTCTCCTTTGTAGTTAGTGAAACTGGACATTTTGTTACCACCACAACCTGCGCTCTACGCATTCCATTTCTAGGCTCCCTTAATCCACCAGCAGGCAGCAAATAATCATTACAATACAGATCATCATAAGCAGTAAGCAACACATTTAATCCTGCTTTAACCTTTCTATGTTGGAAAGCATCGTCTAGAATAATTAGGTCAGGCTTTTCTTTTTTTGATAATAAGGTTTCTATTCCCGCCTGTCTATTTTCACATACGGCAACACTCACCTCTTTAAATTTCTGAGCAAACTGCAATGGCTCATCGCCCACCTCTGTAACTACACTAGAAGACATCACGTCTTTATACCCGCTAGTAGATCTACCATACCCTCTGCTTAAAGTAGCTACTTTATAAGTATCTAGCAAGAGTCTTATAATATACTCGGTCATTGGAGATTTCCCCGTCCCTCCTACACTCAAATTTCCTACACAAATTATGGGGAAACTGTACTTCTTTGAGGATAAAATGTTTGCATCATAAAGCTTATTTCGCAACAGCGTGATTAGAAAGTAAATTCCAGCAATTGGAAAGAATAAAAGACGAAATTTCCTCATCTAACGAAGGTATTAAAATTAAAAATGAATTCTCAAAATACGTCGGCAGAGAATTTATGATTGCTTTATTACAGCACTAGCTCGAATGTTGAGAGTACACTAATCAATTTTAGTACCTTTACTTCATGACAGTACAAGAAGTTTCTAATTTATTAAATGACTGGGCACCACTAGCGTATGCAGAAGACTTTGACAATGTAGGATTGCTCGTAGGAGATTTTTCTCAAAAGGTAAGTAATATACTTGTATCGCACGACGCATTAGAAAATGTGGTAGATGAGGCTATTCTAAAAAAATGCAATTTTATAGTGTGTTTTCACCCGATAATATTTTCTGGATTAAAGCGACTTACAGGAGAGAATTACGTGCATAGAGCCGTTACAAAAGCGATTAAAAATGATATCGCTATCTATGCCATTCATACAGCATTAGACAATATTTCGAAAGGAGTCAATTACGGGATGTGCGATGCACTAGGAATTCAAGATCCCAAAATTTTAATCCCAAAGAAAAACTATATTCAAAAGCTCACCACCTACGCACCAAACGCCGTTGCGCAACAGGTTCTGGAATCACTTTTTGATGCAGGAGCAGGTAGTATTGGCAACTATGATGAATGCAGTTTTGTTTCTAAAGGCGATGGCACCTACCGTGGCAATGAGAATTCCAATCCTGTCATAGGAGAAAAAGATAAACGCCATACGGAACCAGAAACTCAACTACATGTCATTTTTGAAAAACATCGAGAATCGCAAGTATTAAAAGCGCTTCTCAACCATCATCCATACGAAGAAGTCGCTTATGAAGTTACCACACTTCAAAATGAGCTACAGACAGTAGGCATGGGTATGATAGGAAATTTGAAAGACGAGATGTCTGAAGGCGATTTTCTCGCTTTCGCGAAAGCGAAATTCAAAACAGGTAATATACGCCACTCACATTTACTTAATAAGTCCATTCAGAAAGTAGCCGTTTTAGGAGGCAGTGGCGCTTTTGCAATTCACGCAGCTATTGCACGAGGAGCTGATGCCCTCATAACAGCAGATTTAAAATACCACGACTATTATCAAGCCGAAAATAAAATCCTTTTATTAGATGTAGGACATTATGAAAGTGAACGATTCACTAAAAATTTAATAGCCGATTATCTTACAGAAAAAATTAGTACTTTTGCAATCATTTTATCAGAGGAAAATACCAATCCTATCAACTATTTTTAACGTATGGCAAAGAAGAAAGAAGCAACAGTAGAAGAAAAACTACGCGCGCTTTACGATTTACAACTTATAGATTCACGTGTAGATGAAATACGCAATGTACGTGGAGAACTACCTCTCGAGGTGGAAGACCTTGAAGATGAAGTAGCAGGTCTTAACAAACGCATAGAAAAACTTGAAAATGATCTTACCCTTGTAGAGGACTCTATTAAGGCTAAGAAGATTCAGATAGATGATTCTAAAGCTGCCATAAAAAAATATTCTTCTCAGCAAGAAAACGTGCGCAACAATCGCGAGTTTAATGCATTAAGCAAGGAAGTTGAGTTCCAAGAACTAGAGATCCAACTTGCAGAGAAAAATATTCGTGAGTTTAAAGCTCAAATCGAACAAAAAGGGGAGGTAATCACGCAGACGAAAGAACGTCTCGCAGAGCGCGAAACACATCTAAAGCACAAAAAAGGTGAATTAGATGCCATCCTTGCTGAAACCGATAAGGAAGAAAAAGCATTACTTTCTAAAAGTGCTGACTACGAGAAAGAAATTGAAGATCGTTTAATAAAAGCTTACAAGCGCATTCGTTCAAGTGTACGTAATGGCCTGGCTGTTGTACCTATAGAGCGAGGAGCTTCTGGAGGTTCTTATTTTACAATCCCACCACAGGTTCAAGTAGAAATTGCAGGTCGTAGGAAGATTATTACTGACGAGCATTCTGGTCGTATCCTTATTGACAGTGAACTTGCCGCAGAGCAACAGCAAAAAATGGATAGCTTATTCAAAAAATTATAAGTTAGTCTAAATTATATAATTTAAAAGCCTCTTGTAAACAAGAGGCTTTTTTAATGGTGAAGATCCATATGATCGCTTATTCACCCTTTATGGATTAACACAATCTTAGCACCCTTTGTGTAAGCATCTCCATACTTTTAACGACATAAATTAAAAATACGCTATGAAATTTGCATCTTTAATAGCAGCCTTAACCATTCTTACTGGCTGTAATGATTTTAAAACAACCCTCACAGAACCTACAGCTTCTCTAGAGCCTGTGGAGACCACAACCCCTAATGGAATGAAAAAAGCTTATTTTGCGAGTGGCTGTTTTTGGTGTGTTGAGGCTATTTTTGAAAGTGTTAAGGGTGTTGAGGAAGCCGTAAGCGGATATAGTGGAGGACGAGAAGATAATCCTACTTACAAGCAAGTAAGCTACGGTAGAACCACACATGCCGAAGCTGTAGAGGTCATTTATAACCCAGAGGTCATCTCTTTCCAACAACTCGTGGAGGTTTTCTTTGGTTCACAAGATCCCACGACTGCAAATAGACAGGGTCCAGATGCGGGAATACAATACCGATCTATAGCTTTTTATCAAAATGAAAGTGAAAAGAAAATTATTGAAGAAACTATAGATCGTTTAAACACCTCTACTTATGGAGGAAAGATTGTAACGCAAGTGCTCCCTTTTCAGAAATTTTGGATTGCAGAATCTTACCATCAAGATTATGAAAAAAACAATCCCAACAATCCATACATACAGTCAGTTTCTATACCTAGATACAAACGCTTTGCTAAGGAATTTCCAGAACTTCTAAAAGAAGGTGCTCATTAAGGTTTTGTAACTTTCAATTCAAAAATTAAAGGGAATAAGCGGTCTTCTGTAGCATAGAGACCGTTTTTCTGTTTTATGAGACCTGGAAAAATATTATAAGGACTTGCATCGTGCTCTTTGAGATACTCTAAGTGCAAGCCTGCATCTGTAAGCGCTGTGGCAATTTCTCCTAGCCCGTGATTCCAACCGTATTCTTTACTTATAATCTTTGACGATTCATCAGCATATGTCCCCTCATATTCATCATAAATAGCCTCCTTTTGATTGTACCCGTATTTCATTTTTTTATTACCATTGGAATAATCAAACATCCAAGCGATAGGGTGGAAATCAACTATATAAAACACACCCCCAGACTTGAGACGTTCAAATATTACTTTTGCCCAAGGATTTAAATCAGGCAACCAGCCTATCGTTCCATAACTTGTAAAAACAATATCATATTGTTCATCTATAAATTGTGAAGTATCTAAAACATTACAACAAATGAAGCGCGCATTAAGGTTCAAATCCTCGTTAAGCTTTTGTCCAAGCAGCACTGCATTCTCACTTATATCTACTCCTGTACACTTAGCGCCTAGGCGTGACCAACTGAGTGTATCTTGACCAAAATGACATTGAAGGTGCAATAGCGTCTTACCTTGGACATTTTTTAGCGCATCTAACTCATATATATTTAGTGAACTATTTCCTGCGACAAATGATTTTATATCATAAAAATTACTTTTTGCGTGCACCGCTACTTTTGTGTTCCAAGTATGTTTATTGGTTTCAAAATAGTACTCAAAGTCCTCTGTCATAATTCGTATTTTTGAATAGATGAAAAAGATACTGCATTTTGATAACAATAAAATGGACGCTATGGAAAAACACTATAGAGCCAATTTTATTAATAGTGTTACGGGCTATAAAAGTGCAAATTTGATAGGTTCTATTTCATCAGATAATGTAGAGAATCTCGCTATTTTTAGTTCAATAACACATCTTGGTAGTGACCCATCGTTACTAGGCTTCATCACAAGACCTAATTCTGTTCCTAGACATACCTACAAAAATATACATGACACAGGTATATTTACAGTGAATCATATACATACCGGTATTATCAAACAAGCACATCAAACCGCGGCTAGGTATGATGAAACCATTTCAGAATTTGATGCAACGGGTCTTCATACCGAATATCTGAATAACTGGAAAGCCCCATTTCTAAAAGAAGCACAGATCAAAATTGCCTGCAAATACATTTCTGAGTATAAAATACAAGAAAACGCCACTGTGCTTATCGTAGCATCTATCAAAGAAGTTTATGTACCAGAAAATACGCTCAGTGAAGATGGCTGGATCAATCTGGAAGCTGCTAGTGGCGTTTCTATTAATGGATTAGATAGTTATTCTAAACCTGAGCTACTCGATCGATTTTCTTATGCAAAACCTGAAAGAAAGCTTTCATCTTTACTTGACAAGTCATAAAATCTTGGGTAAGATGTATCTTTGTGTCTTATTCCGCTTTCGCGAAAGCGGACTTTTAAAATTTCACTTATGAGCTTAGATAACATCCCCAAAATAAAACACACAGCGTCAAATAATTTTTTCTTGCTTTGTGGTCCTTGTGCCATTGAAGGTGAAGAAATGGCTATGCGCATAGCCGAAAATGTGCTATCTATAACTGACAAACTCAAACTTCCTTATATATTTAAAGGAAGTTTTAGAAAAGCCAACCGTAGTAGAGTAGATAGCTTCACTGGTATAGGTGATGAAAGAGCCCTTGAGATTCTGGCTAAAGTTTCTGAGAAATTTGATGTTCCTACTGTAACAGACATCCATGAATCAGCTGATGCTCAACTAGCCGCGCAATATGTGGACGTACTTCAAATACCTGCATTTCTCGTAAGACAAACCTCATTAGTCGTAGCAGCTGCAGAAACAGGAAAAGTTGTGAACCTCAAAAAAGGGCAATTTATGTCGCCAGAATCTATGCGACATGCGGTAAAGAAAGTGCACGATTCTGGAAATACAAATGCATGGATCACAGATCGCGGAACAATGTTTGGCTATCAAGACATGATTGTAGATTATAGAGGTATTCCTACCATGCGATCATTTGCCCCGACGGTTTTAGATGTTACTCACTCTTTACAACAACCCAATCAATCAAGCGGAGTGACAGGTGGTAGACCAGATATGATTGAAACTATTGCTCGTGCTGGTATTGTAAATAATGTGGATGGTTTATTTATAGAAACTCATTTTGATCCGTCTACGGCAAAGAGCGATGGCGCAAACATGCTGAACCTTGCCCACCTTGAAAAGTTATTGACCAATCTTGTTGCTATTAGAAAAGTAGTAAACAAGCTCTCTTGAAAATTTAGATAAAACTCTAAACAGCCAATTTTCTACTAATCCAGATCATCTGCTCAATCTTTTTTAGTAATTAAAGTTTTGAATAAGTCGAGCCTTTAAAATAAGATATAAGCTTTGCTTTAGGGCGGTGTTATGGATACGTATTATATAGAGTTGGTTAACAAATATTAAGTATTTCGTCTATCGCTTTTTTGTAACTTCGTTTACTATGTTAAAACAGCAACTAAATTTTAAACTATCTCAAAAGCTTTCTCCACAGCAAATCCAGCTGATGAAGCTTATACAGTTGCCTACCCAAGCTTTTGAACAAAAGGTAAAGCAAGAACTTGAAGAAAATCCAGCTTTGGATAGCGGCAAAGATGAAGTGAAAGATGAATTTGACGAGTTTAACAATACGGATGATTATGAAGAAAGCCCAGAGTCCGAAATTAATGTAGACGAATACCTAAGTGATGACGAGATTCCTGACTACAGATTAAGTGCTAATAATTACAGCGCAGATGATGAAGACAGGCAGGTTCCCTATGCATCTGGAACTTCATTTAATCAATATCTCAAGACACAGCTCAATACCGTCAGGATACCTGAAGGGCAAAGAGAAATTGCAGAATTTATTATAGGATCATTAGATGAAGCTGGGTACTTACGGAGAACCCTAGTTGATCTTATGGATGATCTAGCCTTTACCCAAAACATCTATACTACAGAAGATGTTATAGAGGACATGCTGTATAAAGTACAAGATTTAGACCCAGCAGGAGTTGGGGCTCGTAATTTACAAGAGTGTCTGATTTTACAGTTAGACAGAAAACAGGACACGAAATCTGTTTCTTTAGCACTGGATATTCTAGAAAAATCATTTGATCACTTTACAAAGAAACATTATCAAAAATTAATGGCTAAGTTTCATATATCTGAAGCAGAGCTAAAAGAGGCCATACACGAGATTGAGCATCTCAACCCAAGACCTGGAGGTTCTTATTCTAGCAACACAAAAATTGTTGAGCATGTAGTTCCAGATTTTACGATAAGAATTGTTGACGGCGAGCTAGAACTCAGTCTCAATGGTAGAAATGCTCCAGAACTTAAAATCTCTCGCGACTACAGCAATATGCTTAAGGGTTATAAAGAGTCTAAAGAGCGTAGCAAAGCGCAAAAAGATGCGGTCATGTTCATCAAACAGAAACTAGATGCTGCAAAATGGTTTATAGAAGCTATTATACAAAGGCAGCAAACTCTTTTTGTAACGATGAGCTCCATTATGAATTATCAAAAAGAATATTTTCTAACTGGTGATGAACGGAACTTAAGACCGATGATTCTGAAAGATATTGCTAATGAAATAGGGATGGATGTGTCTACTGTTTCAAGAGTAGCAAATAGCAAATATGTAGATACACCCTACGGAACAAAGCTTATCAAGGTATTTTTCTCCGAAAGCATGACAAATGATCAAGGTGAAGAGGTCTCAACAAGAGAGATAAAAAAAATACTTGAAACTGTAATTCAAGAAGAAAATAAAAGAAAGCCTTTAACGGACGATAAACTAGCTAAGATTCTTAAAGAAAAGGGATATCCCATCGCACGTAGAACAGTTGCAAAATATCGAGAACAACTTGACTTACCTGTTGCTAGACTACGTAAAGAGATCTAATGAAATTCCTTATACGCAGCTTTTCCTATCTATTTCATCCAATATTAATTCCGCTTTTTGGGGTACTCATTTATTTCTACATATCTCCTAGATTTTTTAATCCAGAATTTATGTATTCAAAACTTTTTGCTACTGTAATTATGACTATTGTCATACCCATTTTGAGCTTCTATATGCTCAAAAATTTACAGCTAGTACAATCTATTCACTTAAAGAAAGTTCGTGAACGCAGGTGGCCCTTATTAATGTCTGCTATATTTACTTACCTGCTAATCAAAATGATTTTTGGAGGATATGATGTTCCCGAGATCTACTATTTTTTTGTAGGTGTCTTAGGCGCAACTGTAGCTGCGTTGCTTCTAGTTTTTTTCAAGTTCAAAGCAAGCTTGCATATGATGGCATTAGCTGGTATTACCATTTTTATAGTAGGCCTAAGCCTGCATTTTAGCAAAAATCTTTTGCCATGGATCGCGTTATTTATATTTGCATGTGGAGCAACTGCTACCTCACGATTAGACGCTAAAGCCCACACTCCAGTAGAACTTTTAGTTGGTTTTATCTTAGGCGGCGTGACTCAATTTCTTATTTTTCCATATTGGATTTAGAAATTTAACGCTTTCGCGAAAGCAAGAAATGACCTATAAAAAATAGAATATTAAGCCAAGTCGAACAACTTGTAAATTAATCTGTTCTCCATTAACCTCTGCCTCCTTCGAAAACAAGGGATTTAAACCATAATAGCCCTGAAAATTAAAAGCTCCATAGCCAAAAGCAAACGTAGGTCCGTATTGCAAGGTATTAATGTTAGACAGTCCGTTTGTTTTCAACCTGTCATTAGTTTTTTTATAAGTAGATTGGGATCCAAAAATATACCCTAATTTGAAACCTGTATAAATACGCCAGAAAGAGTATCTTGTTGGCGTGGAGGTTCTCCATCTATATTCAATTGGAACTTCTAGAGAATAGGTTGAAAATCTATTAAAATCTTCTCCTGCATTATCTTCGAGGATAGTATATGCTACTGAGGATTCTTCTGTAATTAACAAATTCTGATTATAGGTATCCAGAGCAAAACCAAGTCCTATTCCAATAGATTTATTGCGACGTTTATTAAAAGGTATATCTCTAACAAACCCCATTTGAAAACCCGCACTGAGCCCATTTTGAGAAAATCCAGATGGTTTTTCTGTTAATGGATTAAATGTTATTCCTACATAGACTTGATCTTCTCGGTACAATGAATCTATTATAGCGATAATAGATTCATTATCATCTGTTTCTTGAGAAAAGACCGAGAAAAAATTAAGTAATAAAATAAAAATAATGATCTTTTTCAACTCTCGTACTTTTACACAAAGATACTGTATAAGCAATTCAAAAAATTGCATAAAAAAACGCCTTGAAATAATCAAGACGTTTTTTTATAGTTTCAGAAGTTACTATTGTACAGCATCTTCTGTTTGAGTAGTAATATAGATAACTTTAAGAAGATTAGCTTGACGCAGTTCTTGCTTAACATCATATACAAGACCAGAATTGGTTTCCTTATCAACTTTAAATGCCACCATTACATAATCTTTAAGCTCATCTCTAAGCTTCTCACGCTCTTCTAATATTGCAGGCTGTACTTCATTTACATCTACAAATTTATCTCCTATCTGAATCTTACCTTCAGTTCCGAGGTTTTTATAACCTTCTCCAGGTTTGCCTGCAAAAATATAAACACTTCTATCCTTTTTAAGCTTTTCAGTTTGATCCGCCGAAGGTAGAATTTGTGCTACTTTCACATCATTTTTACGCAAAACAGTAGCAACCATAAAGAAGAACAATAGCATAAATACAATATCTGGTAAGGATGCCGTACTGATGGCTGGCAATTCTTTCCCACCATCTTTTCTAAATTTTGACATATTCTTTAAGTTTAATTCTTGTTACTGTTTTGGATCTATTTCAGAGAGTTTTTGCGGATACATATTCTTCACAATATCCAATTTCTCTTTGGCATCCTCTTCGTTACCTTTATAAACGCCTTCGTCAATCTGTGCGCTAACTACGGTGTATTTCCATCCATATAAGCGCTCTGATTCTCTATCACGCAAGAAATTATAAGCAGCTACAAGCTCATTTTGCACCGTTATGAAAGATTCGTAAGAGGACTCACGTAAACTTTTAACAGTGATAATTGCTTTATCAGGATAATCAGAAGAACTTGGGCTTCTTTTACCTTGACAGTAGTCACAATATCCTTCTTGTCCTTTAGGAGCACCTCCGTTATCTAGAAACTCGATAGCCGCTTCTTGAAGATCTTTCATCTCCATGGGCTCGTTTTCTACTAAAAGTTCTCCATCGTTATTTACAATAACAACAAAAAGGTTTTTTTCTTTAATGATAGGAGGTACCGCGTCTGTAGGTTGATCTGGAGGAAGTGCGCGTACTAAACCTCTGTCTTTCTCGATAGTTGTTGTTACCAAAAAGAAAATCAAAAGTAAGAACGCGATATCTGCCATAGAACCTGCGTTAATCTCTGGTGCTGTTCTCCTAGCCATAATTTATTATTTTACAAGTTTTTTAGCTCCTGAGACTACCATTAAAAGGATAGCTACAGCTGCTAAAATAAAAAATGCATTAATTCCTGCACTCACCCATTGCGACCCACTTGCCGAAAGCATCTCTCCATCTTTTAATGGCATTGGATCTGCTGATCCACTAGCTGCGAAATAAGATATTGCAATGATAAGTAAAAATGCCCCTAAAGATATGAGCGTATTTTTTGCATTTCCGGTGAATAAACCCCTTAGTACAAAAATAACTACAAGTAATAAAGCAAGACCTACGATTACCCATGTAAGGAGCATCATAGTATCTACAAGTCCTTGAGAATCTCCTGCTTTAATGGCTTCGTCGTTTGCCCATACCATACCAGCGATTACCAATGCGGCAATACCTATGATAGCGACAATTATTTTTAAAATTTTATGTAAGGCCATATTAATATATTGTCTTAGTGTTAATAACTACTATTATCTCTTGTAACGTACAAGTAAATCCATCAATGTGATAGATGCATCTTCCATATCATTTACGATACTGTCAATTTTTGAGATGATGTAGTTATAAAAAATCTGTAGTATAATAGCTACTATAAGTCCAAATACTGTTGTAAGAAGTGCCACTTTAATACCTCCTGCCACAAGTGCTGGGTTCATATCTCCTGCAGCTTCAATTCTATCAAAAGCTTGAATCATACCTATTACAGTACCCATGAAACCAAGCATCGGTGCTAGTGCAATAAATAATGACAACCAAGATACGTTTTTCTCAAGTTGTCCCATTTGTACACCTCCGTAAGCGACAACTGCCTTTTCTGCAGCATCTACTCCTTCATCTACACGATCAAGACCTTGATAATATATAGAAGCTACTGGACCTTTTGTGTTACGACATACTTCTTTTGCTGCTTCTACACCTCCACTATTAAGAGCGTCCTCAACATTTTGAGCTAGCTTCTTAGTATTAGTTGTTGCAAGATTTAAGTATATGATACGCTCTATAGCAATTGCAAGACCTAAGATCAAACACAATAGAACGATTCCCATAAATCCAGGACCTCCTTCAATAAAACGTTTCTTCAAATCTTGTGTAAATGAAAGCTCTTCTTCTTCCATATCGTCTTGGAAAGAGGTGCCTGCATCTACATTTGCAACTATTTGTTGTATCTGTACTGGAAGGGTATTTTGTGCGTTAGTGGCGTTAGCTGTGAATGTGCTTAGCACAACAACAGCGGCAATTGCCATAATAGAGAATAATTTTTTCATTGCTCTTGGTCTTAAAAGTTTAAATTAGTAAAGGGTTAAATATAGTAATTAATTAGTTTAACTGTAACAAATATAGGGATCAACCGTCTTATTTTATTTGTTTTTATTTTAGTATGCCGTGCACAAAAAAAGTAAAATTTATGCACATTGCCTACAAAAAGGACAAAGATTTAATAATAAGTTAATGTAATATGAATCAAAAAGCATCAAAAAAACAACATTAGCACTCGATAATCTCAGATTTACATTAATAGAAAGCAATGCAAAAACAAAGGTAATCTATTGATTACTAAAACATCGCTCTAGTAGACAATATAGATTACGTTTTCGCGAAAGCGTTACTAAAAATTTTAACACTTGCAAATTGTTTTTCAGCTCATAACCATGATTAATCGAACAATTATAAAACCGTTGATAGTAAATTAACGCTCTCTTGTGAAAAATTACAATCACATCTCTATAAATTTATTTTAAAAAATAATTATGAGTAGAAACGATTTAAAAAAAGATGAAGCTATTGCAAAGCTTAAAGAGCTAGCAGAGAAAATAGATTTTACGATGATGGCCACAGACCTGAGTAGACCACCTTTTCACGTGATCCCGATGAGCACAAAAAAAGTGGATGATGAGGGTAGTATTTGGTTTTTAAGTGATGCAACTAGCGATCACAATAAATATATAAAACAAGAGGAGCGAGCACTACTTACTTACAGTAATCCTGGAGATTTTGAATTTTTAAGTGTATACGGTCAAGCTATTATACATACTAACAGATCTATTATTGATGAACTCTATGGTAGCTCTGACGATATGTGGTTTGAGGGAAAGGAAGATCCAAATCTTACAGCTATCCAAATTAGACCTAGCGAAGTGCGCTATTGGGATAGCAAGGACAATAAAATTGTATCTGCTATAAAATTTGGTCTAGGCACAATCACCGGAAAACAACCAGATTTATCTGAAAGCGGTGAGTTAGATATAAACTAAAAATTGTTATTCTTAGGACATCATAATTGAGTGACAACCTAATTTCATACTGAATATCATCAGATTTAATAGATCAGAGAATAAAAAATGGCTCATTACGAAGCCATTTTTTTTTGAATTCATTTTCATTTTGTATCATTGCTTACCTCAAATTTATTCTTATGAAAATTACTACATTATTGAGAAAAACTAAGCGTTTTTCTAAAATCCTGCTTCTATTTTTATCCATGATTCTTTTACAGGCGTGTCCTTATGAGTCAACTTTTCCATTAACAGGAAAAGATATTATGTTCCCGTCAGAATACTTAGGCACTTGGTATGAAAAGGATGGCAACGAAGGAGTTTTAGAATATAAAAAATTTGTTTTTAGAGAATTGGATGACATGAGCATTTACCTTGACGAAATGGAACTTAACGATAATGATGAATGGGAAACGACTACTTACGAGTGCCATATTTCTTATGTAGGGGAAAGTAGATTCGTAAATGTTAAGACAACAGATAAAACTAGTGATGGTGTCTTTTATCTTTATAATGTTGAGATGGAAGATGATCAAATGATGGTACGTGGTATTACAACAAATATTACAAAGGAGTTTGAAAATTCGGATTCTTTATACCAATATGTAGAAAAATACAAACATCTCGATTTCTTCTACAGTGAAGAAGATACTAAGGTATTGACACAATGGGGAGATCATTAAAAAAATGAAATGTCGCTATAAAATAAATAGCTATTTTTAGGCACATCTCCAATTATAAATAGATCAACCAAAAATCCCTTTGTAAAAATTTACAAAGGGATTTTTTAATTGATGCAGAGAGGAAGGGATTCGAACCCTCGAAACGTTGCCGTTTACACACTTTCCAGGCGTGCGCCTTCGACCACTCGGCCACCTCTCTAAAACTATAATCCTCTAAAGCCTATTTAAATTAAGTTTCGCGAAAGCGAAAACACCATTTTGGAAAATTTCTAAAGGATTGCGAAATAACAAAAAAATCCTTTGTAATAAAAGCTATTTTACTTTTATGTGAGTTCACCTCTAAGAGAGGTTTCAAATGCGGTCTTAAACATTTTTAAACTAACGTCTTGACCTAACACGTACATCATTTTAGTAATTGCCGCTTCCGTAGTCATATCACCACCATTAATCACACCCATTTTTTTAAGCGCAACACTCGTTTCATAGTTCCCCATATGCACACTCCCAGAAGTACATTGCGTAACGTTAACAATGGGGATTCCTCTTTTTATAGAGTTTTTAAGCGCATCTATAAACCATTTTTGAGTGGTTGTGTTTCCTGCCCCAAAGGTTTCTAAAACCACTCCTTTCACACAAGTTGCGTTTAACATAGCCTCCACTAAGCATTGAGAAATACCAGGATACAACTTTAATAATAAAATCTCTGTTACTAAATGCTTATGCACTTTAAGAGGTTTCCTATTAACTTTCCAAAGCTCACCTTCATTTATGGTTAGGTGCACGCCAGAGATAAGTAGTTCTGGATAATTAGGAGAAGCGAAAGCTCTAAAATTTTCTGCACTAATCTTTGTGGTTCTATTTGCTCTGTACAACTTATATTCAAAATACAAACAAACTTCGGTGATGAGGGGTTTGTTACGCTTTTGGAGTGCTGCTACTTGTACAGCAGTGATTAAATTTTCTTTAGCATCTGTGCGTAAATCACCTATAGGCAATTGGCTGCCTGTAAAAACTACGGGTTTGGATAAATTTTCAAGCATAAAACTTAAAGCACTCGCACTATAACTCATAGTATCGCTGCCATGCAACACCACAAATCCATCATATCGGTCATATCCAGATTCTATGATCTCACACATCTCTGCCCAATAGGTAGGATTCATATTAGATGAGTCTATAGGCTTATTAAATGAGGTAGTTTCTATATGACAATCCAGTAATTTTAATTCTGGAATTTTTTCCAAAAGCTCGTCAAAGTCAAATGCAATAAGTGCTCCTGTATCGTACTCCTTTATCATGCCTATAGTACCACCTGTGTATATCAATAAAATACGCGCTTTTTTCATAGACTTTTTGCTTGGATTACAGGGTTAGCATACATTAACAAGAGGCTTTCTAGTTCTTTTTTATTTGTAACATCAACACGAACCTCAAGTCTACGCTCAAAATGACGTAGTTCTTTTTCATCGTACTTGCTTTTATATTTTTTGCAGTTGTGATACAAATCATAAGCAATATAATTAGTAGGCCATAATTTATAATTTTTCCAAATTATAGTATCTAGCGCACTTGCAAAAGATTGTAATTGATCATTATCACTTGCACCACTTTTTTCTATATCCTCAAAGACAGTATCAGGAATTGATGTAGCTGCAATATGAATATTGCGTTTATTTCCCAAGGCTCCTTTTAAAATGCTATTAAAGTCTTCATTTTCAGTTTTGATATATAGATGATTTTTTTGTTTTGCAATTAACTCTGGTACTTTGAGAATATCAGTAGGATCATACTCGTAGGAGATGGCTACTGCAATCACACGTAAGCTTTTCAAGTATTGCATTAATGACATTTTACCCCTAGCCATGGTGATCATCTTAAGCACTCCTTGCTGCGTTTTATCAAGACCATCCTTCGTCCTTCCTTCTCGCTGCGCTACCCAGACAGATCTTTCTGAAACTAAGAGATGCTTAATATATTCTGACAGTAGTTTTGAACTCATTAAGAGCTCTCTAGGAGATTGATTACGTAGTACTAAGAAATTCCTATTAAGCCGAGACAATTCCATCAAGAAATCACGCTGTACTAAATTATCACCTATGGCAGAGGCTGTTGTCACTAAACTGTGATCGATCAAGGTCATATTAAGCAATGAAGTATCCAGCACTATATCTCTATGGTTACATAAATAGAGATAAGATTGCTTTCGCGAAAGCGTATCAAACCCACTACTCGTAAAATCTTCTGCGCTTTTTTGCAAAAGGTTTGACACTGATTTATAAATCACCTTTTGCTGAAAATCTGCAATGGAATGGCACGTTTTAAGAATCTCTAAGATCTCTTCAAAAGATTTATCTGGAAAAGTAAATTGTAATAACACCTTAAACATAGGGTGTCTTGCCGCTCGTAACAGTGCTTCGTTTACTTCCGTATCATGGTACGGTCTAATATGGTCGTATGTATCCAATGTGAATCTGGTTAGGTATCACAAAAGAACAAAAATTTTATGGTCTGTTTTGACTTAATTCAGGTAAGTTATTATACGTGCTTACGAAAAAATACATCATCTGCATTTTTAGAAGTCATCAAGGCAATATCCTCTAGTGGTAAATTATAAATAGAGGCAAGCTTTTCTGCCACCAAAATAAGGTAACTGCTCTCGTTGCGCTTTCCGCGAAAGGGAACAGGACTTAAGTAAGGCGCATCGGTCTCTAATACTATATTATTGATGCTTATCTGACTTAAAAACTGATCGATTTTGCCATTTTTAAAAGTAGCTACACCTCCTATCCCCAGCTTCATATTATAACTTATTGCTTGTTGGGCTTGCTCTTCAGTTCCTGTAAAGCAATGAAAAATACCGTAGAGATCTTCTCCTTTTTCACTTTCTAAGACTTCAAAAACCTCATCAAATGCTTCTCGACAATGAATAACTATAGGCTTTCTATACTTTTTTGCCAGTTGTATTTGTTTTTTGAAGGCATCTTGCTGTATAGGCAATGTTGTCTTATCCCAATACAAATCAATTCCTATCTCCCCTACAGCATAAAAATCCCTATCTTCAAATTGCAACGCTACGTGCGCTAACTCCTCCTCATAATTATTTTTTACGTGAGTGGGATGTAAACCAGCCATTAAAAAGATTTTTTCAGGATATGCTTTCTCCAAAGCGTACATACGTTCTGTATAAGCTGAGTCTATTGCTGGTATAAAAAATCGATCCACTCCGGCATCTAGAGCTCGTTGAATCATTTCCGTTTGATCTTCATCAAAGGACTCACTATATAAGTGCGTGTGTGTGTCTGTAAATCTCATACGGTGCAAAAATAATGGGTTCTTTAAACATACGACACCTTATAGGTCTAAAAGACGATTTTATAATCACTCCTTACTAGACCATAAATAAACGAATAAGATTTGCAAGACTTTTTACTGATCTGGATATATTTTTTATCATACTTTTACTCTTTAGCCTCATAAAAATTATGCCTTCACTTCGCGAGTTTCTTCTATCTAAGGGTTATTACCGTATCAAACTTTTCCCTACGATTACAAATCATTTAGAAATGAAAGCAACAATTAATGGTATAGAAGGCTCTTTTATTTTAGACACTGGTGCTTCAAGTTCTTGCATTGATTTCAAGTTTGCAGATAGATTTTATTTACACTCAGAAGATAGCGAGGTGCTTGCCGCTGGGGCTGGAGCTACAAATATGATTACAAAGCTTTCGCGAAAAAATAACATTAAAATACAGAGATGGCAATACAATAGGCTAGATATAGTCCTTTTTGATCTCACCCATGTTAATACAGCATTAGAAAATCATAATGCAACTCAAGTACATGGTATCTTGGGCGCAGACCTTCTAAATCAAGGGAGAGGTATTATAGATTATCAGTATAACTGTTTGTATTTGAAATAAGGTGTAAAGTTCACACAATTTATACAAAAGATATTCTATATATGTTAAAATTTTAGTTGCAACACTCTCAATTTCATTGATTTAAAATTTTAACACTATTGTAATGATCCAATAACGTTTTTCTAACGTTTAAATAATTGTGATTCCATTAGTCAGTTATTTCTGACATCTCGAATCACTAACAAAAACAATTTGCGGCCGCATTTGTTTTGAATTAGCCTTCATTTAAAATAAAAACTAGATTATGAAAAATTTTAAAATTGTAGCAGTTACCCTACTCTCTGCCATGCTTTTCACCTCTTGCTCTGATGAATTTACAGACATCACATCAGAAACAATAGAGATTGAAGCAAATAATGAAATGGTAGGCGCTGAAGAAGCTTTCCCAGGGCAAACTGGACATATGGCATCAATGTATGATGGCCTTATTGAATTAAAAATGACAAATATCAATGACACCTTTGTTTTTGAGGGGGATATCCTTTTTAAGAAAGATCAAATACAATCTGTTTTAGGAGATTCTCAACAACGCAGTACAGGTCGCACTAGTGGTCGCTGGGCAAATAATACTGTATATTATGCGATTGACCCATCATTACCAAATCAAGCAAGAGTTACAGATGCTATTGCAAATTGGGAAGCAAATACATCTGTACGTTTCGTACAAAGGACCTCAGAAAATGACTACGTGTATTTTACTCCAGGAGGAGGCTGTTCATCTTATGTTGGACGTATAGGTGGTCGTCAAGAAATCACACTAGCTAGCGGTTGTAGTACTGGTAGCACTATACATGAGATAGGTCATGCTGTAGGATTATGGCACGAACAAAGCCGTGTAGATCGTGATGATTACATTACAATTAACTTGGATAATGTTCAAAATGGTGTAGAGTATAACTTCTTAACCTACGTCGCACAAGGTCAAGATGGAACTGAGTTTACATCTACATTAGATTTTGATTCAGTGATGTTATACAGTTCTTATGCTTTTAGCAAAAATGGTTTACCCACCATCACAAAACTTGATGGATCTACCTATAGCACAAACCGCAGCGGATTGTCATCTGGAGATATTACAGGCATTAACCAAATGTATCCTGGAGATGGAGGAAATGGTGGCGGTGGCGGCACAGACATTTGTGAGGGAGTATCACCATATAATGGAAGTACATCATATGCCATAGGAGATCGTGTGACCTACCAAGGTGGTATATATGAACGTGTATCTGGAGGATGGAGCTATCTAGGTGAATGTACTGTGGTTGAACCTGCAGATATATGTGAGGGCGTCGCACCTTACCAAGGTGGTGTTTCTTACAAAGTGGGTGATCTTGTAACCTATCAAGGCTATTTATACGAACGTAGAACTTCTAGCTGGGCGCGTATAGGACAATGTGGATAAATAATTTGAAACAATCCCCCTATAGTATTTATAAAAAAATGCCATTCTTTATAGAGTGGCATTTTTAGTTTTTAAAAATGCTGTCATAAATATTCCTTAACACTGGGTTAATTTTGCTTTAAACACGCTCTAGAATATGAACCAATGAAACATATTTGTATACACTAATCATAATATACATTATGGCCATTCTAGGGACCCTTATAAAAAGTGCTATTGACTTAAAAGACTCACTTACAAGCGATGCAAATCCTATTGCAGAGCAAAAGTCTGTCTTAAAAAAACTACTTGAAACTTCAAAGAATACAGCTTTCGGAAAATACTACGGATTTTCAAATTTGTTAGCCGAAGAAAATTTGAGTTCCGCTTTCGCGAAAGCGGTTCCCTATCATGACTATAACCAAATGAATGACCAATGGTGGGAGCGTATAAAAGAGGGGAAAGAAGATATCACTTGGCCTGGAAAACCTAGTTATTTTGCTTTAAGTAGTGGTACTACCGGAAAGAAAAGTAAAAGAATACCTGTAACGGACGATATGATAACGGCAATAAGAAGCACGAGCCTAGCTCAAGTCTCTGCGCTGGCTCACTATAACTTACCTTCAGACTTTTTTGATAAAGAAGTAATGGCACTAGGAAGCTCTACTGACTTGGCTGAACATGATGAATTTTTAGAAGGAGAAATTAGCGGAATCACCGCTAGTAATATCCCTTTCTGGTTTAAGAGTTTTTATAAACCTGGTGAAGATATTGCAAAAATTGATAACTGGGATGAGCGCGTTAAGACTATAGCAGAGCGTGCAAAGTCATGGGACATTGGAGCATTGAGTGGCATTCCATCATGGATGGAACTCATGCTAAAAGAAGTAATAGCTTATCACAAAGTGGATACCATACATGATATCTGGCCCAATCTTGAGGTATTCACAAGTGGTGGTGTAGCCTTTCAACCATATGAAAAAAGTTTTAGGCAGCTTCTTGATCGCGATATTACAATTATAGACACTTATCTTGCGTCTGAAGGGTTTATGGCGTACCAGAGTAGACCTGAGACCACAGCCATGAAACTCTCTACAGATGCTGGTATTTATTTTGAATTTGTACCTTTTAAGCCAGAATACATCAATGATGATGGCTCTTTATCACAAGATGCTCCAGCTCTATCACTTGAAGATGTTGAAGAGAATGTGGATTATGTACTCATCATAAGTACTGTTTCAGGAACATGGAGATATCTAATTGGCGACACGATCGCATTTACGGACGTAGAACGAGCAGAGATTAAAATTACAGGACGTACAAAGTTCTTTCTTAATGTAGTTGGTTCACAATTGTCTGTAAACAAAATGGAAGATGCTCTACGCGATTTAGAAAAAACATTTGATATTGAAATCCCAGAGTTTACGTTAAGTGCAAAAAAGATAGATGGAGAATTTTACCACTGCTGGTACTTAGGAACCGCTGCAGATGTCGATGAAAATAAACTTGCAGAATCCTTAGATAAGTCATTGAAAGAAGCCAACAAGAACTACGGAGTTGCAAGAGGAAAATCACTTAAAGGGGTTAAAGTCACCACCATAAACCCAAACATTTTTCATGAATGGAGTGGTGCCAATAAGAAAAAAGGAGGACAAGTCAAAATGGAGAAAGTAATGGGGGAAGAAAAATTTGCCGAATTCGAAGATTTTGTAAAAAAGCAATTATAATACTTAGAAAAACATAAAAGAAAAAGCGTCATAGGTTAACATCTATGACGCTTTTTTAATTATCAATTTGGTTTCTTCCTTAATTATGTTCGTGTTCTAACATATGCATCACCTCTTCAGGTGACATATATAAGCTACGGAGTCGCTCCTTATATAACTCTGAAATATTTGCGTGCTCTAAAATAAAGTTTTTAGTTTTTAAAATATAGGTACCCATACCATGGGTAATTGCATACACATCTGCTGTGCGCTCTACCTCTCTAATATGAGCTCCTGAATACAAATATTTAATTCCAAAAATAAGCATTCCAAAACCAGAACGCTCTCTATAATCCATGACATGCCCTAGCTCGTGACCCAGCCATCCCGTGACTACATCGTTAGGCACATCAGAGAATTTCAGTTCGTCTTGATCGATTAATATATTTCGAGATATCAATATGATATAACTGCGTTTCTTTCTTGATCTAAAAAAGCTAGCCCACGTAGGCTGTGCCTGCATAGTAGATTTTTTTATATTATCCTTAAACTGGAAGATGATCTCAGCATCCCAAAGTTCTGGGTAATGATTGAGCGCAAGAACTGCCTCATCATAAATCTCTTCAGGAATGACCTTATTTTTAAGATTAAGCGTGGCATCTTCTGTCTCAAGTTCTTCTTTTATATTCATCTTTTGAAAATAAGGCTTATCTGCCTTTTGAGCTGTTAATGCGATACTAAAATTAGTGAATATGATAAATATTACAATCCGTAAATCCATAGCAAAACATAGGTATGAAAAAAATATTAGTTTTTATAATAAAATGCTGTTAGCTTTCGCGAAAGCGGTTACCAAACAACTATCCACTATTAATATCAAATAACAAGCCAACAGCTATTAAAAAAATGTTATCGCCTTTTTGAATCCAAATAGTATTTGAATGCCCTTTGATGAAAATTTTAATATACTTCTAGAATGCCCACGTTACCATTATTGACACAGTAAAATAACACCCAAGCGATCAAAAGAGTATTACCACCTATCAAAAATTATGGGCCCCAGAATTTCATTAAACTGTTACTATACTCATGTAATAAATGCTATAAAAGTCAGTCTTTTGATGAAATGAATTAAGACGAGTAAGATTGTATATAACGACTCCAATTTAATAAATTATGAGCGTTTTTCTTTCAACTCCCTATTTAACTACTAGTAGACAGTACGATTAGTAACCAATAGTATTTAAGCTGAGTTTTATAGAAAAAGCTCTATCTATACATATGAAGAATGGGCGAGTTGAGATGGGTGTCGTACTTACTACTTGAACCTTTATACCTATATTCTGGAAATTTATCTTGTCGTTAAAATAGGGCTACCATTCTTGGCAAATTGATTTTTTTAATTCCACAAACTCTTGATGAAATATAGTTGCCTAGAGATCACAATTTGTATTTTACAGGAAATGATATCCTAGAGATAACTTAAACTCCTAGCATAAACTTGCAATGAAGATTATACAAAAACAATTGACTAAGATTGGTTATTGCTTTGATACCTCTAGAAGGGTTTGGTTGTAATTGGACGTGTAATTATACTCATTTTTTAAGCATTGTGCATATGCTTTTACCTCTTTATAATGAGCATAGGACGGATTGAGTCCATCTTGAAAGTCTTCTGCTGTGATAAGCAACAAAACATACCACTTATCCCACCTACTTGTATGAATATCTTCTAGAATAGGATCGTTACCATTAGACTCTCGCTTTCCGTCAATTAGGAGAGGTATTATATTAATAGTCCTTGTACTCTTGTCTGCCTCATAGAACGAGACATAAAATTGTTTACCTCCAATATATACAGGGACATTATCTTCTACATAGTGGTGGTTACGCTTAAACTTAGTATTTATATAATGGTAAAATTCATTTGCATTCTTTACATCTGTGAACACATAGGCATATCTATTAGGTAGTGTACGCTTAAATTTTTTTGCCCTTATCACCTTTCCGTCCTCAAGGTCTGGGGCAATCGCTGTGGGAATACAAGAGGCTGTAATTAACACTAAAGTAAGTAGTAAAGTTGCTTTCATATAGATACATCTATGAGTTCTACAGAATTGATCAATAACAATGCCCTAAAGTATATTGCGGCTATAACTCATTAATAATAGAGCTACAACCAGAAAAACCCTTACTGTAAACAGTAAGGGTTTTAGACTATTTATAAGATCAAAATCTTATAAATTATGCCTCAAAAGGCACAATAGAAACATAAGATTTATTATCTTTTTTCTTTTGGAATTTTACAACACCATCTACTCTAGCGTGAAGTGTATGATCTTTTCCTCCATACACATTTTCACCTGGGTGATGTGTATTACCTCTTTGACGTACGATGATGTTCCCTGCGATAGCAGCCTGTCCTCCAAAAATCTTAACACCTAAGCGTTTTGACTCTGATTCACGACCGTTTTTAGAACTACCAACTCCTTTTTTGTGAGCCATCTTGTTTCGGTTTTATAAGTTATACTTGATGATTTAGCAATTAAGCTTTACCACCGTCTAATTTATCTTGCAATTCTTTCAACTCATCCCATTTATCAGCCGCAGCTAAAGCAGCTTGTTCTGGCCAAGTGTCTGTTACGTGATTTCCACGTACATCTGCAATAATTTCAGAAATTTTTTCGGAACTTGTTTTTGCTAGTTTTGCATAAGTTACAATACCAGCCTCTGCTAATGTGTCTGCAATTTTAGGACCAATTCCTTCAATTTTCTTAAGATCGTCAGCTTTAGATGCTTTCTTAGGAACAGCTTTTTTTGCTGTTGTTTTAGGAGCAGTATCCTTTTCGTCAGCGTTTTTAGTTTCCTTCTTAGGTGCAGCTTTCTTCTTTCCAGAAGTGCCGATACTCTCAATTACGATTTCGGTAAGAGATTGACGGTGACCATTTTTCACACGGTATCCTTTACGTCTTTTCTTTTTGAAAACGATTACTTTGTCACCTTTAAGGTGTCTTAAGACTTTTGCTCCTACTAGAGCTCCGTCTATAGCTGGGGCGCCTAAAGTAATGTCATCTCCATCACCAACTAAAAGAACTTTGTCGAAATCGACTTTTTTTCCTTCTTCGGTTGACAGGCGATTCACAAAGACTTTTTGGTCTTTTGCAACTTTAAATTGCTGCCCTGCTATCTCTACAATTGCGTACATAGCGATTAATTAAATATGTTGTTACACTAATAATAACTCAAATCATATGATTTAAGCGGGTGCAAATATACTTCTAATCTTTTAATTTGCAATAACTATAATCCTTTTTTTCCTTAAACAGTACTTTGAGTATTACTCTATAAAAATCGCCCCCTTTATATGAACTTTTGAGGTAAAACATTTACAAAGGACAACTTTCTTTTAATAACTAACCCCTAATAGAGTCACCCCTATCTCTTAAAATCTTTTTTGTCCCTTGTGTATTCCAACTAGGCTTAAACAATTGCATAAAACATAACGACAAGCATGTAGCTGAGGCAAAGCCACAGATAGCGACTGTAAAAATCACAGCGCCTATACTTGTATTATATGTTTTTTGCCATGGACCTATCATTTCATCTAAAAATTCTGGATTAATATTCCCTGCATACAGCGCAAAGAATCCAGTAAATAATAAGGTTGCTATGAATCCAGAAACCACTCCATTCACTAAGCCGTCTCCATAAGAAAAAGAAGCTCCCTTGCGAATTTTAGTGTATTTTATAACCTCATAAATCCCAAAACCAACGATAACTCCGTTAAATAGTGAGAAAATTACTTGCGTATGTAAATTAAATAGAGATAATATTAAAAAATAAGCGATGAGCCCTCCAGCCATTGCAATGGCAAATCTGATAGGCATAGTGAATTTAGACATGTTGTTTATTTTTTTATACATAAATATAAACAAAGCCCAAGCTTTTTATGCTAACTAGCTGTTAAATAAAGAAATAAATATTCTAATACTTACTTAGCTTGCTATATAGGTCCCAAACCACCACACCACAAGAAACGGAAATATTAAGAGAGTGTTTTGTCCCTAGCTGTGGTATTTCAATCACTACATCAGAGATTGACACAAGTTCTTGTTGTACACCCTTAACTTCGTTCCCAAAAATTAACGCATACTTTTCCTCTCTACACGGTTTAAAGTCATTAAGCATTACTGCATTTTCAGCTTGCTCAATAGCGCAGAGCTGTACTCCATCTTGTTGAAGCTTTCGCGAAAGCGCAATTGCATCCTCCACATATTCCCATGAAACAGCATCTGTAGCACCTAAAGCTGTTTTTTGAATATCTCGATGAGGAGGGGTGGCTGTGATACCACAGAGGTAAATTTTTTCTATCAAAAAAGCATCTGCCGTACGAAAAACTGAACCCACGTTATTTAGACTTCTAATATTATCTAGAATGATACTAATAGGTGTTTTAGCAGCCTCTTTAAAATCTTGTATCGATTTACGTGATAGTTCGCTATTTTTAAGCTTTCGGTTGTTCATATCTTTAGCAGAAGGCTACTTTTAGGATTACTTTTGATTATATCCAAAACGCTTGAGCTGGCGCTCACTACTTCTCCAGTTCTTATTCACCTTTACATATAGCTCAAGATGCACTTGCTTGCCAAAAAATTTTTCTAAGTCTTTTCTTGCCTCTACCCCTACTCGCTTCAGGGCTGTTCCCTTATGACCTATAATAATACCTTTTTGACTATCTCGTTCTACCATAATTACAGAACGCATACGTATAATTTCATCCTCTTCAAAAAAATCTTCCGTATCAATCTCTACAGCATATGGAATTTCTTTCTTATAGTGTAACAAGATTTTCTCGCGTATGATCTCATTAACAAAAAAACGTTCAGGTTTATCTGTGAGCTGATCTTTAGGATAAAAAGCTGGTGACTCTGGTAACAGTTCAATAATTCTATTAAACACCTGAGGTACTCCGAAGTTCTCTAGCGCAGAGATTGCAAATATTTCAGCATTAGGAACTTGTTCTGTCCATAAAGTAAGTGCTTCATTAAGTAAGGTTTCATCACCTTTATCAATCTTGTTTATAAGTAACAGAACAGGAATTTTTGCGGAGCGTATTTTATTGAAAAATGCTTCATCCTTAAGTTCTTTCTCTCCTAGCTCTACTATATAAAGCAGTACATCTGCATCTTCAAAGGCACTTTTTACAAAATCCATCATAGACGCCTGCAATTCATAAGCCGGCTTTATAATACCAGGAGTATCACTAAGTATCATTTGAAAATCTTCTCCATTTACGATGCCTAAGATACGGTGACGTGTGGTTTGCGCTTTTGAAGTTATAATACTCAATCGCTCACCTACAAAGGCATTCATAAGTGTGCTCTTCCCCACATTTGGGTTTCCGATAATATTTACAAATCCAGCCTTATGCGTCATAATACTTGTGTTTTGAGCAAAGATACCGTATTGATTACTTTTTAAAGCATTAGTTTGGGAAGCACCATTTAATTTCACAAAAGATTAGTATGACGGGGAGGTGCTACACTTTCGCGAAAGCGAACTTATTAAGATCTTGGCTTCTGGCGGGATCTATCGTATAAAACAATACTTCCAGCCACAGCTACATTAAGGCTGAGTTTAGATTTAAATTTGATCAGAAAGTGTGAGTTTTCTATAGCTTCATTAGAGAGCCCATGATCTTCTGCTCCAAGGAGGTAAACGCAACGCCTAGGATGTTCAAAGTATTCTAAAGGCGCAGCTTGATCGGTAAGCTCAACACCAACAATTCTAGCTCCTTTGGGTAAATGCTTTTTAAAATCTGTGAAGCTCTCGTAGTGGTAATAAGGCATAGATTTTACAGCATCATGAGTATCACTCGCTTGCTTTGCATAGCGCCTGCCAATGGTGAAGATAAAACTTGCTCCAAGATTTTGAGCAGACCTCCATAGTACACCTAAGTTTTCTGGTGTCTTTCCATTTTGAATTCCAATACCAAAGAATTCATTTTTAAAATTATCTGGCTGCATTGCGTGATATATTTATGAAAATCGTCACGTAATAAAAAAGAGACCATCAAGTGAGGTCTCTTTTTTATTACATACTATCTGGTCTACCCTTCAAGCGTTTTTCAATTTTTTTCTTTTTTTCAGTAAGACGTTTCATAGCGTCCATTATTTCAGGGTCCTTCGTTTCTTTAAAGATCTCATTCAGTGCAAGAATGAGGCGCTTTGCTTCTCTTGAAGCTGCAACGCGATCACTGGTGGACATATTGCTCATAGAAGCATTTTCAAACTCCACCGCTTCTTCCATTAATTTCATACAGTATTTCAAATTTTGGCGAATGTAAGACAACACAGGGTAATTTCCAAAGATTGTGCAATAATTGTGTGTTTTTCAATACTCAAAAAATTGACTGTCAACACCTAATAGAAATTTGAATCACCTCTCATCCTTTAGTAAGAAAGAATCCCACGGTTTTATAAACTAAATAAACTCTATTATCCAGCCACTTTCATCTTATCACTAATGCGTTTCCATAAGATATCTGTTGCTACAGAGGTCTCTTTCAATCCCTGTAACATCTCATTGACGTTGATATGCTTAAAAAGCGTGGGGTCATCTTTTGCCTTTAACTCCCCACCACCTGAAACCGAAGCAAGATGCCAGTCTTTAAAAGTACGCTCTATACGTACACCTTTCCAAATCAACTCTACCTCCTGGTGACGTGTATCCTTTTTTATCTTACTATACAATTCTAAAACATCTTTCTTAGAACCTTCAATAATTTGAAAAAAGGTTGCCTTATAATGTATTAGACACCCCGAGATATTACGTCTCTTATTATTGCGTCGAGAATGATTTACCATTTTATCAATATCTGCTTGAGATAAAGAGGGGTTGGCTTTAGATCTATAGCTCAGTTCAAAAACAATTTCCTTATGCGTGATTTTTTTTCTAAAATCACTAGGTAGCAAACCATATACTTCTTTATACTTTTTTGAGAAATAACTTCTACTTGAAAAACCTATTGAATATACAATTTCTGATATGCTTAAGTTTGTATTGAGAAGTAGTTCACGCGCATGCTCCATTTTTAAACGCACAATTAATGAATTTACTGTTTCACCAAAAATGTGCTGTACACCAGTTTGTAATTTTGCCGGTCCCATTCCTACACTTTGAGAAAGCTCATGCACAGATAATTTATCTCCAATATTATCTTTGACATAATCTCCTATGTCTATTATTTTGCGCAACTCATCTTCCCTTAAATTGTGACCTACACTTACATTATCTTCAGATTTTTTGTATAAATCGATTTGGGCAGAGATTGTGTTGAGAACTGCACCCTCTGCTAGTAGTCTACCCACCACATCCGTACGGCTATTATCGATTAAAAGCCGAGTGTGCTCAGCGATTCTTGGTGAGATTTCACCTAAGTATTTGAAAGATTTATCAACACCATTGAGATCGAAAAGTTCATACACTCCTTCCCATAAACCATTTCTACTTTTATAAACTTCTTTGCTCATCTTTTCTTTCATCAAAAAGATGACAGTCATACACAACTTTACATCTGCAGGTATGGTAATGATATTCTGTTCATTTTTAGCACTAGAGAGAATCACATTTTGCATATGCCCTATCTTGCTAACCTCTTCCGTATTACCAAATTTATGATAGAAGAACCCCTCAACACAATACAAAAAGTACAAAGGATTCATATGCGTCTCATCCTTCGTGAAAATAATTTCTTTTGATAATGTTATATCATACGTACGTACTTCTAAACCTGGAAAAATGACATGGCTAGTTATATACCCTTTACCATTTGTATTTTCGAGTAGCAGTTTTGATGCGCCTAAATCTTCTGTAAAATCTGCATCTAAGTAAACGGCAAGCTTCCGTAGCTGATTTGCTGGAGTAACCTCTTTAATGTTGAGCATTTATGCGGAAATTTTAAACATAAAACTAAAGAATATCTAAAACCAGATTAATGATATTAAAAAAAATATGAATGCTATTTGTTTAAATCACACATTAATAAGCGCAGATTGTTAAACGCCAATTTCATAATTATAGTGAATGACCTTAAGATTTTTTATTTTTTAAAAATAAATAATACCCATTAACAAGGAGTATTGCGACGTTTGTGATAAGTATCGGTACACTACCGAGCAAAATTCCATAAGCAACAAAAAAAGCACACCCAAAAGAATTTACAATTCTCAAATGCTTGATGTTTTTGAAGAAAAATGACGCTAGAACCAAAGCACTTGCAACATAACCAACGAGTTCTATAAAATTAAATCCCATACTTTCTTTTAGTTGGCAATTTATGTAAATGATAATGATTTTTTAACTCTACTGAATGTAAAATTAAATTCGAAAGTGAATTGAAATTATAAAATATTCTCCGACAGCTTAAGATAATACTAGTGTAATATAATTTCATTACACTGCCACATACAAACATCTAGTAGTTCACCTTTAAAAATTCTATCAATTATTCTTCGTTCGCATAAAAGTTACCTTAGGATGCTTGTAAAGATTCATTCCAAAGGAGGTTGTTTTCCAATATTTCAGAGTATAAATAGAATAGTCCTAACCGTGTAGTTAGAACTATTCTATTTGAAGCAAAATTTCAAAAGAAAATAGTTGTACTAAAATTCTTCAAGAAAATTTGTCCTACTATAGCATTGTTGAATGAAATACATTTCATAAAAGTTTTTAATCCAACCGTATCCACCTGTTCTTATTGGTGTAGCCATAGCCTTATTAGATTTAATAGTTGCTCTACATTTACTGGTTTTGTTAGATAGTCATTAGCACCTGCCGCAAGACACTTGGCTTTATCTTCGGGCATCGCCTTAGCAGTGAGGGCAATAATAGGCAAGTTTTTAAAAGCTTTATCTTCCCTAATCTTAGTGATGGCTTCATAACCATCCATAATAGGCATCATAATGTCCATTAACACAATATCGATTTTCTTTTCTAATTTCAATTTTTCGATGGCAACCTTACCATTATTTGCCAAAACTATATTGATACCGATGTCCATAAGGCTTTTAGATAATGCGTAAGAATTTCGTTCATCATCATCTACTAGAAGCACAGTTTTATTTTTCAATACATGTTTTGGATTATGTAATTCTGCTAAAATCTTTTGCTGTTTAGATGACAACTTACTTTCTCTCGTGTGTAAGAATAGAGAGACTTCCTTAAAAAGACTATCTGGAGAGGATGCACCTTTAATTAAAATACTGTCCGTATATTCATGAAGTTCTTCACGTTCTGATTCTTCAAGCTCCTTGCCCGTGTAGACCACTACAGGCATAGCACTGCTTTCTTTAGTTGACTTTAATTGTTTCAACACTTCAAAGCCTGAGATGTCTGGTAGTTTGAGATCAAGAATAATACAATCGTAAAATTTCGCCTTAAGTTTCTTTACTGCATCCTTCCCCGTCGTAGCTGTTGATATTTTAATGTTTTCATTCTCCAAAAGACTTTTTATAGCCTCAATAGTAGACATATCATCTTCTACAATCATTACATTTTTAACGATTGTATTGTCAAACTTATTCATAGCTTCCACCGCACCTTCAATTTGTAATTTGTACACTGGTTTTATCCCAAAGCCCATCGCTCCCTTATTAAAGGCTTCACGACTGATGTCATTATCTGCTATAACATACACAGGTATATGCCTCGTCTTTAGATTGTATTTTAAGTAATCAAGCACTACCAGTCCTTTCATGTCCTCTAAATCTACATCCAGCAAAATTCCATTGGGCTCGTACTGCTCTACTAATTTCATTCCTTCTCTACCATCCTTTGCAATAAGTATTTTTCCATCGAGTTTATTTACGATGGTCTTTGTGAGTTCTGCAAACTTTTTGTTGTTAACGATGGTTAAAATAGAATACTCAGAAGTCCTCAAATTATCCCTGTCATCTTTCAACTGTATTTTAGGCAAATCATCAGATTTCACTTGCTTGGTATTATCAACTTTAGTCTCAAGAACGCTAGCGGTTTTAGAGTCACTATAGTATGACATGCCTTCGTCTTTCTCTTTAATAGGTGCATTATTCAAATCAACAGGCACATACACTGTAAAGACGCTTCCCTTACCCTCTGTGCTATCAATATGAATCTCGCCCCCTAACAATCTAGACAATTCTCTAGATATAGTAAGGCCTAATCCAGTACCTCCGTAGTGGCGACTGGTACCTCCTTCTGCTTGTTGGAAAGCTTCGAAAATCATCATACGTTTTGCTTCTGGTATTCCAATACCTGTGTCTTTTACTGCAATTCCTATGATATCAGATTTCGACAGGCTGATGTCTCTAAAGACAACCTTATCATCTGGTGTTCCAATTGAAACAGTAACCGTTCCCTTTTCTGTAAATTTAATTGCATTGGAAATTAGATTTTTGATAATTTGCTCTAAACGTTGTCCATCTGTAACAATTTTTTCCGGTGCATTAGCTTTTCGTTTGATACTGAACTTTAGATCTTTTGATTCTGCTAAAAGTTGAAATTGATTCTTAAGATTAGTCACAATACTTTGAATAGATACATCCTCAGGGTGTATCTGAAGTTTTCCAGCTTCCACCTTAGAGAGGTCTAAAATATCATTAATAAGGTTCAACAGATCCATACCCCCATCGTAGATGATATTAGCAGATTTCTGTTGATGCGGAGTAAGATTCCCTTTGTTGTTATCGCTAAGATCTTTTGATAAAATAAGAAGACTATTTAATGGGGTTCTTAGTTCATGAGACATGTTAGCTAAAAATTCAGATTTGTATTTACTTGCTAATTCTAATTCCTTCGCTTTGCGCTCAACCTCAACCCTGCTTGATTGTAGATCTTCTTTCTGCATTTCTAAATCTTGAGTCTTGGATTCAAGATCATCATTTGCCATCTGTAACTCCTTACTTTGGATCTGCAGTTTCTCTTGTTGATTCAATAATTCCTCAGATTTACGCTGTGATTCCTCAAGTAAATCCCGCATTTTCTCTCTATCCAGAGAAGAGTTAGTTGCGATAGCTATATTCTCTGCTACTGATCGTATAAGTTCCAGTTGGTTATCTTTAAACGTGTTGAAAGAACCTATTTCGATAACACCTTTAACTTCATCGTCGATAATAAATGGCTGAACCAAAATATTATTAGGCTTTTGTTCTCCTAGCCCTGAAGATACACTAATGTACCCTGTAGGTATACCAGAGAGAACAATTGCCTCTTTCTCGAGTGCAGCTTGTCCTACGAGGCTCTCTCCAAATTCAAAAGTTGTATTTAGACTTTTCCTTTGTGTAAATGCATAAGAACCAGACATTTTTAGTATTTTCTTGTCCCCATTCTTTTCTGTAAGATAAATAACTCCAACTTGCCCATCGAGATATCTGGTGAGGTAGGAAATTATATTTCTAGACAAAATTAGAAGATCTTGCTCTCCACGCATTCTATCATTAAGCCCTGCTTGTCCCGTTTTGATCCAGGCTTCATTTTCATTTTCCTCAGAAATACGCTTTAAGTTTTCCGTCATTGAATTCAAAGCAATACCTAGCTGATCGGCCTCACTTCGCAGTGGCATCTCAATTGCAAAGTTTCCTTCTGCAATAGTGTTTGCCGATTTCACAATGGTAGTAAAACTGTCTACCATCGCGTTAATATTATTTTTAAGTTCTTGCACCTCTCCCTTAACCTCCACATCAATTTTTCTAGAGAAGTCACCTCTTGCAAGAGCGGTTGAAACCCCTGCAATGTCCCGTACCTGAGAAGTCAAATTACTTGCCATCTGGTTAACATTATCCGTTAGATCTTTCCAAGAGCCCGCTACGTTTGGCACCTCGGCTTGACCACCAAGTATACCTTCAGTTCCCACCTCACGAGCAACATTAGTCACTTCATCTGCAAAAATGTTAAGAGCATCTACCATGATGTTAATTGTAGTAGATAATTCTAATACTTCTCCTCCTTTTCCCTGTTCTGAGATTTTCTGTGAAAGATCGCCATGAGCAACCGCCGTAGTTACAGATGCAATTTCTCGTACCTGGGTCGTCAGATTACTTGCCATGGTATTCACATTATCAGTCAATCCCTTCCAAGTTCCTGCTACGTCAGGAACCTCTGCTTGACCTCCTAGCATTCCTTCTGTTCCCACTTCTCTAGCCACACGGGTTACCTCTGCAGCAAAAACATTAAGCGAGTCCACCATCTGGTTGATAGTATCTTTTAACTCGGCGATCTCCCCTTTAACGTCAATGGATATTTTCTGCGAAAGATCTCCGTTTGCTACTGCCGTAGCTACGTTTGCAATTTCTCTTACCTGACTCGTAAGATTACTTGCCATAGTATTCACATTTCCTGTAAGATCTAACCACGCCCCAGCAACATTAGGAACTTCGGCTTGACCTCCTAGCATTCCTTCAGTACCCACCTCACGGGCAACTCTGGTTACCTCGTTAGATAATATATTAAGAGAATCTACCATGGTATTAATAATAGTTGAAAGCTCTAATACTTCTCCTCCTTTTTCTTCCTCGGATATTTTTTTAGACAAATCGCCATTTGCAACAGCCTTTGTTACGGAGGCTATTTCCCTCACCTGTGTGGTAAGGTTTGAAGCCATTGTATTTACATTTTCAGTCAATTCCCACCATGCTCCACCTACATTAGGAACTTCTGCTTGCCCTCCAAGGATACCCTCAGTTCCTACTTCTCTTGCCACACGTGTCACCTCATCTGAAAATATATTCAAGGAATCAACCATGGTGTTTATGGTTTCTTTAAGTTGGGCAATTTCACCTTTTGCTTCAATGGAAATCTTTTGTGCCAAATCACCTTTCGCGACAGCGGTTGCTACATTTGCAATTTCCCTCACCTGCGTGGTCAGATTTGAGGCCATATAGTTTACATTATCTGTCAAGTCTTTCCAAGTTCCTGCTACATCAGGCACTTTGGCTTGACCTCCAAGAATCCCTTCAGTTCCCACCTCTCTAGCCACACGTGTCACCTCATCTGAAAATATGTTTAGAGAATCCACCATCTGGTTAATAGTATCCTTTAACTCCGCAATCTCTCCTTTAACGTCAATAGTTATTTTTTGTGATAAGTCCCCGTCGGCCACGGCGGTTGCTACATTTGCAATTTCACGTACCTGAGTAGTCAGGTTACTCGCCATGATATTCACATTATCCGTCAAATCTTTCCATGTTCCTGCTGCACTTGGTACGGTAGCTTGCCCTCCAAGTTTACCTTCCGTACCTACTTCACGAGCAACACGGGTAACCTCCACAGCAAATAAGGTTAAGGAATCAACCATACTGTTGATCGTATTAGAAAGTACTAAAACTTCCCCTCCTTTTCCATCTTCAGTAATCTTTTGAGAAAGATCTCCCTCTGCAACGGCTGTGGTAACGTAGGCTATCTCACGAACCTGGTTGGTAAGATTACTTGCCATGGTATTCACATTATCCGTCAAATCTTTCCAAGTCCCTGCTACATCTGGCACTTCTGCTTGCCCTCCAAGTTTACCCTCAGTTCCAACCTCACGTGCAACACGGGTCACCTCATCTGAGAAAATGTTAAGGGAATCTACCATCTGGTTGATAGTATCTTTTAGTTCTGCAATTTCACCTTTAACATTTATTGAAATCTTTTTTGAAAGGTCACCATTTGCTACCGATGTTGCTACTCCTGCGATTTCTCGTACCTGAGCTGTCAGGTTAGAAGCCATCGTATTTACATTTACAGTAAGGTCCTTCCAAGTACCTGCTACATCAGGAACAATGGCTTGCCCTCCTAATTTACCTTCAACCCCCACTTCTCTAGCCACATTTGTAACCTCGGCAGCAAAAATATTGAGAGAATCTACCATTCTATTTATGGTCGTAGATAATCCCAGAACCTCTCCTCCTTTGCCTTCTTCTGTAATTTTTCTTGAGAGATCGCCATCTGCAACAGCTGTAGTTACCCCTGCGATTTCTCTTACTTGTTCTGTTAGGTTACTTGCCATTTGATTTACATTATCTGTAAGATCCTTCCAAGTTCCAGAAACATTTGGAACACTTGCCTGACCACCTAGCTTTCCCTCTACCCCAACTTCACGCGCTACTTGAGTAACTTGCTCTGCAAAGATGTTCAAACTACCCAAGGTTCGGTTAATAACATCTGCCATACCGCGAAAATCGCCAGTAACCGTTAGACTAAATTTATCTTCTAACTTTCCAGCAGCAATACTATTTAAAATTCTACTTACTTCTAGTACAGGTTTAGCAATAGCTTCAATGAGAATATTAATATTATCAATCATATCTTTCCATACTCCGCTCGATGCCTTAAATTCTGCTCTAGCATCCAAATTCCCTTCAATACCTCCAACACGTGATATACGCGATACCTCAGTACTTACACCCCCAATCATCTCAACCATGGTATTGTAACCCTCAGCCAAATCTGCAAATTTATCATTGCGCTCTTTTGATAATCGCACAGAAATATCTCCCTCCCTAAATGCCTCAAGCGCAAATATTAATCTGTCTAATTGTTCATGAACGTAATCATTATCCTTGAACATATCGTCATGTGCCACTCTCCTTGAATTTTTGGTAGTGGACCTTTTGGTAGTAGTAAGATTCCGAGGTGATGCCTTAGATTTTGTATTTGGAGTTGTTGTTTTTTTGGCCATTATAAGGTGCGTTAGAAATTTATTAAAGCTACATAAATATGGATTATCAGACAATTAATTCCTAGCTTCATCAATACCTAAAAATAAATTTTAAAAGTCTTGAATCTCAAACCGCAATTCAGATTTTACGTATCTTTACAAGTTAAATGGATGCATTATTCTATTAGAGAATAAGTGTACTAAGAAAGAATATCAATTCAAAAAAATAAAAATGAACAAGATTTTGTTAGTTGAAGATGATCATCATCTAGGGATTGTAATTGAAGATCAACTTGTAATGAACGGATTTGAGGTTCGTCTTTTAAGATTTCCCTATAAAACGGTTGAAAATCTTATTGAAAAGAAATTTGACATTGTAATACTGGATAAGTTATTATCGGGTATTGATGGCACGAAAATTTGTTCTGACATTAGAGATACGCAAGGTATTTCCCATACGCCCATCCTTATGATGTCTGGATTTGACGGAGCAAGAAAAGATTGTATGGATGCTGGAGCTTCTAATTTTATTGCCAAGCCTTTCGATATGAAAAATTTCATCGCTATTATTAATGAAACTATAAATAATTCTTAACTCTAATCAGAGTAGAAAAGGAGTTCTGTGCTTTTGACAAATTAAGTTGATAATACGTTAGATTTGATCTACCTGATTTTGCAAACTACCCAACGTAGATGTACCTTTCCTTAGTGCCTAACTCATGAAGATGCATTGCACACTATTTAGCATTAATAGAACCTTAGTATCATTCAAAAAGAGGCCCAACTTTTACTCCCCAAAGATTTTATAAGCTATTTCGCCTTATCTATAAATAAGATTAAAAAGCGACACGCTCTAAACCTAAATAGTTAGATTCAAAGCGCTAAAATCCATACCAATAAATTTCTGCGCAGGCAGCATTTGAAAATTATCTAATAAGGGTTAAGCATATAGGCACACATGCTCTGAAACTATAGCCCAATTAAACCACCTTCCGCATTATAACATAACATAGATAGATACTTACTTAATTACAATCTTCAACTAAGAAGCTGTCTTATCTACTTATAATCATAGACTAAAAGTTGGAAATAAAAAAAGTCCCAATCATAAGATTGGGACTTTCACTTAGTAGCGGGAACTGGACTCGAACCAGTGACCTTCGGGTTATGAGCCCGACGAGCTGCCTACTGCTCTATCCCGCGCTATTGGATGGCAAATATACAACCATTTTAAACCTAAAACCTAATGTAAATGCTTAAAATATTTAAAAAAATAAATTGATTATTGTAGTTGCCTCGCTGCAAACCGATTACAGATAGTAAATTTTTTACGTTTTTTTTGAAACTCTCAAATTAGAAGATTGAATAATCCAAGAAAGTGCGTCTATCCGTTCTTCTAAGGTAAACGTTTTAAGATCAGAATCCATTAAAACTCCTTTAAGTGAAGACAGATGCCGTATCCAGTCCCTATCTGTTACAACAGCAACTCGTTCAAATCTATTGCTATGATTAATATTAAAAAGCATTTCTTCGATCAACGCTTTTAAATTCACATCTTCTGTATTATCCTCTTCTATGTAAAGGCTTATAGATTCATGCTTTTCTAGTTTATCTAAGATAGATTCCTTAATCTGATCCACACCATCTTGATCAAGTTTTTTTTCAAAAACGAAACCTACAACTCTCTCAGATATATTTAGTGTTACTACCATAGCGATGTAATTACACAAAAGATACAACATTTTAAGGCTCACTGTTCAATATTGGTTGCCATAAATTCTGACAATTCTCCATCTATAAATGCTACACTTATCTCTATGGGGTTACAGCACACTTCGCAATCTTCCACATAAGTAGCACTTACAGAAGGATCTAAAAGCATAGAGACCTCTTCCCAACAATATGGACATTGAAAGAAATGTTCATGCATAAAATTTTTGTCTTAAAATTCTACGTTAAGTAACTGCCCTGTAAGTTGTAGCAGTGCAAGCTCTGCTAACTTTGCGGTATATTTAGCTGCATTCTTACTTGTTTGTGTATTGAGTAGATTAAGTTGTGCCTGCCTAAATTCAATACTTGTAATTTGCCCAAGTTTAAATCTTTCTTCCGATCGTTCAAAATTTGCAATGCTAGTTGCCACGTTTTCTTCTTGAAGCCTATATATAGTGAGTGCATTCAAATAATTTCCACGGGCATTTGCAATATCTCTTTCTATTGATTGTTCAATTTGTTGTTTTAACACCTCTTGAGTATCTAGCGCAATCTTTGCGTTTTTAAGACCTACAATAGAGCGGCCTCCGTCAAAAAGATTCCATCGCAAACTTGCGCCCGCTGCTAATGAAGTTGAGGTTCTTGTTGTGCTGGGAAAAAATGCAGAAGCAGGGTTATTCGCGAGGTTCCATCCATAACTCCCAGTAAGACCTATAGTAGGCAAAAACAAACCTTTTGTTTTCTTGATCTCATAATCTGTAATGAGTATGTCTTGCGCTACCTGCAATAAGCTTACATTGTTTACTGCTACATCTTCGAGATAGGTATCCATAAGAAGTGGACTTGTAAAGGTCACGGTTGTGTCTGACCTTTTTAAATCCTGAAGATCAATAGCTAACACTACGTTTAAATCCCGCTGGGCATTACGTAGTTGCTGGGATGCATTTAATAAATTAATACTATCTGTTACAATATCTACCTGCGCATTAAGTATTTGAAGTTTATTTACCTGTCCATAATCAAATTGATATTGGGCACGAGTTTCTCGCTGCCTCGAAATCTTTAAAGCCGACTCTAAAACTGATATATTTTCTTCAATTCTGGCAACTTCATAATATACAGAAAAAAGTTGAAGCATTACATTTTCAATAGTTTCTCTCGCTTCTAGCTGAGATAAATTATAGCGTTCTTTAAGTTGCTTAAAATTATAAAATCTTCCCAAGCCATCAAATAAGGTATAACTTGCATTAATAGAAGCATCATAGCGAGTTGTTTCTGCATCGTTAATGACTATATCTGGACGTGGATTATCATTTTGATCCAATGCACCACCAAAGTCATTCGTACTACTCGTTCTATCAAAGTTTGCTCCAGCAAGCCCAAAAACTGAGGGTAAATAATCAGAATTGAGAATGCTCGTATTATTTTCGGCAATAGCAACTTGATTTGCCGCTAATTTTATTCCAAAGTTATTCTCTAGCATTTGTTTTACAGCTTCTTCCTTTGTTATAAGCTGTGTGGTTTGCTGTGCGTACGCTTTCGCGAAAGCGAAACAACAAATAATACATCCTATACATTTTAGTAATCTTGATGTAATCATCCTATATGTTTAATTTTATATACTAACTCTTGCAATGACATTTTTTGCTTTAAATTGTGAGCGCTTGCATAAATTATTTTATCATCTCCAAGCTGAAAAATGAACTCTTCATCTTGAGTCACGAGAGAGGCATCCTCTGGCGCATATATTGTATTACTCCTACCTTTACGTAATTGTAAAGTACTACCCTTTTGCTCTAAACTAAAAGATTTATAATCTAAAAAACGATGTATACTTCCTAGCATTTTAAAACCTATCCCACCTGCAATCATCATAAGGGCATATGTGATTAATTTTGTAAGCGTAAATGTATTATCTCCAAAAAACATTGCTATCAAAAGCCAAAAGTGTATCAACCCAATCATAGACAAAATAAAACCTACAATAACAGCTACAACATCCATTATTTGGGCATTTTTATCCCTTTTAATACTTAGACTAGTGTTATCAAACTGAGCTTTGAAGCCAAGGTCGCTTAATATGTCAAGATTTCTTATAGCGTTTTCAGTCTCTGAAATTGACTGTCTAAGTGTTGAAGTATCTCTCGTAATTTCCCTTTTATTAAACTCTCTTAATAAGTTAAGTTGCGCTTCATACGTGAGCTTATCTACATTTTCAAGTACAGCTACGAGTTCTCTATCGCTATGGTTTTTATACAAATTCATTAGGCAATCTCCGTGTTAGGATTATATGCTACTTGTTGACCTTGCTGTTCATTCTCTGCTTCTTCTTCCATTTCTTTTACTGCCCTTTCTGAACTTTCTCTAGGAACTTTTCTACCTACTATTAATTTTTCAGTCGTTGTTTTCATCCAGTTGCTAAAGGATAAGAAAATAGGTAACATGACTAGCGTGAGAATAGTTGCAAAACCTATTCCGTAAGCAATACTTATGGCCATAGGAATTAAAAACTGGGCTTGCCTACTCTCTTCAAAAATTAGTGGAGCGAGTCCAGCAATTGTAGTAATTGAGGTAAGAAAAATAGCTCTAAAACGTGAACGCCCTGCATCAAAAATAGCGTCATCAAAGGTCATCCCTTCTCTTAGATTGCTATTAAATTTTCCTATGAGAACTAGCCCATCATTTACCATGATACCTATGAGTGCGATAATACCTAACATAGATAAAATGTTTACTGGAAAATCGTGAATCCAGTGACCCCATGCAACTGCTGGCAAACTCAATGGAATTAATAATAATAGCATTAATGGCTGACTATAACTACGGAAGGTAAAAGCAATCACAATATAAATAAGTAGAAGCACTGTCAAACCTACTGGTTTTAAAGAGCCGGTGAGTTTACCAGCTTCTCTATTCTGACCTTCATATGATGGTGTGACGGTTGGGTACTTTGACAAAATTTCTGGCATCACATTATATTGTAACTCTGCCATCATATCTGTGGCACTTACTTCTTTAGGGTTTTCTAAATCTGCTGAAATCTGAATTTCTCTTCGGCCCTCTAGATGATTTATTGCTACGTCTCCACGTTCTATGGTGTAACTTGCTATTTCATTAAGTGGCACTTTTGCACCAGTAGGAGTAGCTATACGCATCTCGTCAAGGTCTGTGATAGAAGATCTGTTTTCCTTATCATAACGCACCCAGACACGTATCTCATCTTGACCCCTTTGAAAACGCTGTGCTTGTGCTCCAAAAAATCCAGACCTTACTTGAGACATGACACTCTGTAGATTAAGCCCCAATGCATATGCACTTTCATTGAGTTCAAGCCTTATTTCTTTAATTCCAGCAGGATCGTTATCGGTTACGTCTTTTATCTCTGGGTTTGACTCTAGGTAGTCCTTGAGTTCTGCTTTGACAGCTTTCAATTCTGAGATATTATTTCCTAACAAGGACACTGAAACTGGGCTACCGCCAAAGTTTCCGCCACTTCCATAGACTAAACTTTCAACACCCACAACCTGCCCTACTTTTTCGCGCAAGCGGTTTGTGACTAATGCACTTGTAATCTCATTAGGACGCTCTTCTCCAGGTAATAAATTTAAGGAGAGTGAAGCTTGAGAACTACCTGGACCAACGGTTTTGATGAGATTTTCAAAAAGCTCAGTGTTTGTTCCGCTTAGATATTCAGAGGTGAGCTCTTGGTTTACCTCATTTGCCTTATCCTCAATAAAAGAGATAATACTGTCCGTGACTTTCTCATTTGTTCCGTTGGGCATATTGAGGGTAACTCGAACGTTATCACTTGCTATTTGTGGAAAAAATGCTCCTCTTATGATCCCTCCTTGAAAACTTCCAAGAGTAAGTATCATAAATACCACAAAAAATGAAAACATGAGAAATTTATAATCTAAAGAAAATCTTAATACTGGACTGTATACATTATCTCGTAACCATTGCATAATACGATCTCCATACTCGTTAATGTATCTCAGTTTCGAAAACACTTTTGCGATTCCTTTTTTAGGGGCATTGCTTTCTACTCGTAACGCTTTTGAATGTGCAAGGTGTGCTGGGAGAATAATTAAGGCTTCTACCAAAGAAACTATCAATGTAAGCATCACAATTACGGAGACTTCCCCAAAAAATTCTCCTATACGCCCATCTAGAAACAGAAAGATTCCAAAGGCTAAGATGGTCGTTGTAATGGCGCTTAAGATAGGAGGCAACACCTCCATCGTACCATCTACAGCTGCCTGAATAGGGGTTTTCCCTCGCTCGTAATGCTGGTAAATATTTTCTGCAATCACAATCCCATCATCTACTAGAATTCCGATTACAATAATCATCCCAAAAAGAGATAATACATTTATAGTAACATTAAAGTAGCCCGCTAGCATAAACATTCCCAAGAAAGCTACTGGTAACCCAAAAGCTACCCAAAACGCTAACCTCGTATTTAAGAAAACTGAGAGGAAAATTAATACTAACAGCATTCCTACAATAGCATTCTCTGTAAGTAGCTTTGTACGTTGTACTAGGGTGATGGACAAATCATTTACCACCGCCAGTTGCACGTTATTATATTTTTGATTAAAATCTTCGATATATTCTTTAGTTGCCTCTGCAGCACCTATAAGATCTTCTGTATTTGTTGATGTAATCGTGACATTCACCGCTAGATTGCCGTTATAGTAATTTGCATTAGGTGTTTCAGAAAACCGATCTCTTACTTGCGCTACATCCTTGAGACGGATGGTTCGTCCATTTGCGTCAGACCTTACTACCACATTTGACAACTCGTCACCGTAATAGGATCTATTATTTGCTCTAATAAGATACTCCTCTGCATCTGTTTTTATGGTTCCCCCAGTAGTAAGTATATTAGAGCGGCTTACTGCTTGAGAAACTTCTGTAAAAGACAAATTGTAAGCGAGTAAGCTGTTTTCATTAACAGCAATTTCGATCTCTTCGGCAGGATAACCAGAGACATTAATCTGAGAAATGCCGTCAATACCACGTAGATCATTTTCTACTTGACGACCTATTTGTTTGAGCGTTCCGAGTTCTACATTATTTCCACTTATCGCAAAAGAAATGGTCTGACGAACTGCTTCTTGCTTAGCCACTACTAAAGGTTCCATTCCTGATGGAAAAGAAGGAACACGGTCTACCGCATTTTTTATTTCTAGAAGCATAAAGTCAATATCCTTCCCTTTTTCAATCTCTACGTTAATGTTACCACTGTTTTCACGAGAGGTAGATACCACACGCTCTACTCCATCTAGTCCCTTTAAGTTATCTTCTATTTTGAGTACAATTCCTTCTTCTATTTCTTGTGGAGAGGCACCTGGGTAGACAACGCTTATATTGATATTTTTTGAATCTACTAGAGGAAAGAAAGAAGACTTAAGCGATAAGGCCCCTACAATCCCAAAGACAAAAAACATCAAAACGATCACGTTTACTGCGACATGATACTTAATAAAGTACTCTATAATTTTGCGCATCTTAGTCTACTTGAGTTTGAGGATCTTTTCCTTCTTTATATATCTTTACTAACATTCCAGCATAAGCGCCAGGTACTGGCTTACTTACGATACGCGTGCCTTCAGGAATTCCTTTTACAACGACTTCCTTTTCAGAAAAATAGACTGGTTGTACGTTAATGACTTCCAGAAGAGAGTCGCTCACAGTAAAAAGTTGATTTTCTGGTTGCAAGAGACCTCTAGGTATTGATATAGCATCTGTTTCTTCTTTTGCCTCTAGAACTGCTTCAAGATATACTCCTTCTTTCAAATCTGATCCTTTGACCTCTATATATGCATTGATCGTTTGTGAGGCCTGATCTATATTCCCATTTACACGGCTTACTTTTCCTATGTATTCTTTATCTCCGTCAATAGTGGTAAGTGCAACTTGATTTCCTATTTTGAGTAAATCTGCATAGGACTTACTGATTGCGACTTCGAGCTCATATACGCCGGTATCTATAAATTCTCCTAGTTTTTGACCAGGACGAACTAGTGTTCCTTCTGTAACTAATGCCTCTGTTAAAACACCGGAAAACGGAGCCGTAATTCTGTATTTACTCAATCGTTGCTCCAAATTTTTTACATTATAATAGGTCGTTAGGATATTACGCCCAGATATAAAATATCGCTCTTTTTCAGAAGTCATTTCTGGAAGAGCAGGAGTTGTTTTATTTACATCAAATGTGTTGAGGTAACTATTCCATTTTTCAAAGGAGCCTGGATAGTCCAAACGTAGGTCAGGCATAATCGCAGTAATTTGATCGTATAAAGCGCTTTTTTGGGCATTTACTTGTGCGTAATACTCTGCGCTGTTAAGGCTCAAAAGTGTTTCTCCTCGACGATACGTTTGCCCTGGTTTAAATAGTTTATTTCCACTTTTTAACACGCCTTGAACTTCTGAAAAAAGCTCAAGCCTTCTCTGAGAAACAAGATTTCCATTAGCCGAAATATTAATGGGAACCACTCCATTTTTTACTGTATCTACAAAAACAGTTTTTACGATTTTCTTAGGTTTAGGACGTTCTTTTTGATTGCTTGCAATGATTGCCTGCGATGCAAAATAAGCTCCTACAATTAAAATCAGTCCTAGAACTGAAAGTATTATTTTACGCATTTAGAGTAGTTTAAGTACATACCCATAACACCATATAGTGTCAAGGTTGAGATCTTACAAAGCTACTTATGCAAAAGACTTGAAGTTGTTAAGAAGTTCTTAAATAAAATTTTGTTAAAATCAAATTTATAAGTGAATGAACTGGAGTAAACTTAAACTGTGGGTACTAACCTAAATTAAATTCATTTATAACAATAAATCTGGAAAAAACAGTAGGGATGACAATTACGTATGTTTTATGTAGGAGAGATTGTAATTAGCAATTATACGCTTTCGCGAAAGCGTGAAAGTTTTAATTCAAAGATTCTAACTCTTCTGTAATCGCTTCCCATTCCTCCATGAATGTTTCCAGGTTTTTTTTCTTTTTATTGTACAGATCAAAGAAATTTGGTTTTGCTATGGTTTGCTCATAATTTACTTCGAGCTCAACATCAATTGCTTTAATCTCTCTTTCTAATTTATTAATATTAGCTTCAGCCTTACTCAATCTATTGTTGAGCGATTTGAGTTTTTTCTGATCCTCGTAAGAGTTTTTAGCGTCCTTGGGTTTTTTATCTGATTTTTTAACTACGTCGCGTTTTTCTATCTCTCTTAGATTAGATACCTCACGTTGCTCTAAATAGTAGTCAATATCGCCTAAGTATTCTTTGATACGTTTGTCCTTAAATTCATACACACGATCTGTGAGACCTTGTAAAAAATCCCTATCATGAGACACGACAATAAGTGTTCCCTCAAATTGTTTGAGACTGTCCTTAAGTACGTTTTTTGATTTTATATCCAGGTGGTTGGTAGGCTCATCCATAACCAGTACATTAAAAGGTTGCAACATTAATTTGGCAAGCGCAAGTCTATTACGCTCTCCTCCAGAAAGTACTCTCACATATTTATCTACTTCCTCACCTCTGAAGAGGAAAGAGCCTAATATGTTACGTACATTAGGCCTTGTTTTTTCATCTGCCGCATCAATCATCGTTTCTTCAACGGTTTTTGATCCGTCTAGATATTCTGCTTGATTCTGAGCAAAGTATCCTATTTGCACATTATGCCCAAGTTTTATGGCTCCCTTATGAGCCAACTCTCCCACAATAATTTTTGCTAGTGTGGATTTTCCTTGGCCGTTCTGACCTACAAAAGCCGTTTTTGTATCTCGCTCAATGAGTAGGTCTATATCTTGAAGTACATTTTTATCTTCATAACTCTTACCCACACCTTCTGCTTCTACAACCACTTTACCGGGCGTTACAGATACGGGAAATTTAAGGGTCATCACACTATTGTCGTCCTCATCTACCTCTATCCGATCTATTTTGTCTAATTTTTTTATGAGCGATTGTGCCATAGTAGCTTTGGAAGCCTTAGCACGAAATTTTTCAATAAGCTTTTCTGTCTGCTCAATTTGCTTCTGCTGGTTTTTCTGAGAAGCGAGCTGCTGTTCTCTTAATTCTTTTCGCAGTACGAGGTACTCCGAATAAGGCTTTGGATAATCATAAATGCGACCTAGTGATATTTCTATCGTTCTATTGGTTACATTGTCTAAAAACATCTTGTCGTGAGAAACGATTACCACGGCCCCTGCGTAGCCCTTCAAGAAGGTTTCTAACCAGATTATAGATTCAATATCCAAGTGGTTTGTGGGCTCATCTAGCAATAAGATATCATGATTTTGTAGTAATAATTTTGCCAGTTCAATACGCATACGCCATCCTCCTGAAAAGGTATCGGTGAGCTTGTCAAAATCCTCTCGTTTAAAACCTAACCCTTGTAATATACGTTCTGTTTCACCCTTATAATTATAACCGCCGTGTACTTCATACTGTTCTTGCACCTCATTCACATCAATCATTAATTGATGATAGCCCTCACTTTCATAGTCTGTGCGTGTAGCCAGCTGATTGTTTATATCCTCTAGTTGCGCTTCAAGTTTTTTTATTTTGGCGAAAGCCTCATACGATTCCTCAAGCACAGTACGGCCTTCTACAAAATCAATATCCTGCTTTAAAAAGCCGATGCTGATTTCCTTTTCAATAGCTATGGAACCCGTATCGTATTGTTGTTCTCCAGAAATAATACGCAGCATCGTAGATTTACCAGCACCATTTTTTCCCACCAGACCAATACGGTCTCCATTCCCTAATCGAAATGTAATTTCTTCAAATAGATATTCGCCTTGAAAGGACACAGAAAGATTATGAATATTCAACATATTTGGATAGGTAAAAATTATAGAAGTTTTGATTTAAGGAGTGCAAAGATGCTTAAATTTGTACTCTAAACCAATGAGAATATGGGATTTCTAAAAGGATCAAAACTATACAGTATCTTTACAGGTACTTGCCCTGTCTGCCAGAATGAATCCATGTATAAAACACAAAATCCTTACAAGCTATCTGAAACGCTTAAAATGCACGAACGCTGTTCTTATTGCGGGACAAAATATAAAATCGAACCTTCTTTCTTTTATGGAGCGATGTATGTAAGCTACCCGGTAGGAATTGCGTTTGCTACTGCCGCTTTTGTAATAACCTACTTCTTTTTTGAAGCAAATCTTGTGAATACTTTTATCGCTATCGTAGGCACTATGATCTTGTTTATGCCTATAATTATGAGACTTTCACGTAACATCTGGATTAATTTCTTTATGAAATACGATCCTTCAAAAGGCAAAACAGATTAAATAACTTCTACCAAAAATTTAAATTCACTTGACGTTTAATAATGTTAGAATTTACCGGAAAATCGCATACAGTTAAGTTCTTCTGGAATTGCGATTCCTTTTTCTAAAGCGTCAAATAAGTATTGAGCTAGCATAGGGCCCGCCATTACTCCCCTTGTTCCTAATCCATTAACAATTGCTAGCTGACTATAGGTAGGATGGACTCCTATGATAGGCCTTCTATCGCCTGTTGTGGGCCTCATGCCTGCCTGCTGATCTACAATTTCAAATGATACCTTTATAAGTGAGTGAAGTTTTCCAACCAACTCATCTCGAGCTTGAGTAGTTGTATTCCAGTCTTTTTCCAGCCAGTTATAGGTTGCTCCTACCTTGTATAAATCATTACCCAGCGGTATGATAAAAATAGAAGACTTTATAGCCGCAGTTAGCTTTAATTCTGGAGCGTTTATAATGATGTATTCTCCTTTGTTCCCAACCAAGGGCAATTCATTAAAAAAGGGGTTATTTTTAATCCCAAAACCTTCTGCAAAAACTATATGCTTTGCTTTGTACTCTTTGTAAATAACTTGATTGTTACAAAAACGTATGTTCTGGTGTGAGAATAAGGCTTTCGCGAAAGCGTTATGGCTCTCTAAAGAAACACGATATGCGCTTTGCATTTTTTTGATGAATAAACGACCTGTTTCTTGAACCTGACCAAAGTTGAAAGGTGCAGTAATAGCATTAGTACTATTTATGTTCATAGAAGTGCTTAAAAATCTCGCTAAACCTACTTTATCACTAGCTGTAAACCAATTGTTTTGATCTTCAATAGAATAAAATACCTTCTGTACAGAGAGGCTCTCCATGATGGAAGTGCCCAACTTATTTTCTAAGTTTTTAAAAAACAACAGCGCATTGTCAAACTGCTCAACTGATTTATATGGCAACGTATACCTCTTAAGTATAACAGGGTTATAAAGTCCCGCTGCAACAAGACTAGCACACTCAGAGCCCTGATCTATTACTATGAATGACTTTCCTTCTCGTTCACATATATCTGCAAAACAAATCCCTGCTAGTCCAAAGCCTACAATGATATAATCCAGATCCTTCATGCCACAAAAATACTTTTTTAGATCTAATAGTTATATAATAAATAAAGCCACCTAAACAAAAATGCTTAGATGGCTTTAAATCTTTAAACGTGACTTCTCTAATAATTCCAGAGATCTTGTTCGATATCTCTTATCGTTTCTTTAATACGTTGAGATTCTAACAATTGCATCATTGCATTATCACTTATATAATCTTTTACCCTACGGTCACCTTGCACATTATCTTCTCTATAAATAGTAGCATCAAAACGACGACTGTTCAAGATGTGATCAAATGAGATAGGCATAGAAGTATTCTTTCTATTAAAGGCTTTTGCTTTATGCAATACATCTCTTGCACCGGGGAACCATACCCAAAATAGTTCGATATCTGCAGCGTTAGCATCATCTAAAAAATTAACATCACCAGAAACAGGAGCTAGTCCCAATAAGCGATATTTGAGCTCACCTTGACGCTTGTCAATATACCAGTATCCTCGTATGTGATATGCGTTGATATTGTAAGCAGTAATCTCAGTACGCTCAATGTTATAGTTTGAAATAGGCTCTCCTGCATTTAACTGATCATAACCTGCATCTGAGGTATCAACTTTAACCATTGCTGCCCCAAGATCTTCTAGTTGAATCTTTTCAGTAAAATAAGAGTCTCTGTATATCGCATCAATCTTTCCATTCTTAATATTCTTAATAAGAACATCAAAAAGTGAGCGACGATCAGAACCCATATTTACAGTGTCAATAGGATAATAAAGTGGGAAATTCACACGCTCGTCGAGATCAATGACCTCCCAAGTATTTTTTGACCACAATACGTCTCTTTTCTCAACGTAACCATAAGGTAATGGCTCGTCATTGTCTTGTGCTTTCTGATCTTCAGTTATTTCAAACATCTCATCTGGCGTTTTTGCATTCAAGATATTTCCTTGAGCAAAAACAGAAGGAGCTGTCAGCAATAAACCTAGAGCAACAAAGATTGATTTTTTAAGACTCATAATTATTTTAATTTAGTTTGCTAACTCAATGAGAATTGGAGAAACTGTCTTCAATCTATACCCTGAGTTACCTTTTATACTTGCTTTGATATCAAAAATCTGCACTGTAGATCCTCTCTTAGCTCTTTTTAATACCGCCTTTGCCTGATCATTTAATCTGTCGCCTCTAACTTCTACAGTCGCTGCTTCACCAGCACGGAATTTAAAGCTATTTACCTTTAAATCTAAGCTGAAATCAAAATCCGGAAGAACAGCACCAATAGGAGCTTTTTCTATTGTACCTCTTGGCTTTTTGAGAGTTCCACTATCATCGCCTCCTAAAGCACCTACTGGGCGAGGAATATCCTTGATACGGAAAACGGCCTTATCTGACACAGAACCACCACCATCAGGTAATTTAGCATTTACATTAATTGTAACCTCACGCCCTTTACCTGGTCTCATAATATAGCTACTTCCTGATCTTTTACTTAAACCAGTTCCTGAGGCAGTTACTGAGTTATCAGATACACCCGCAAAAGAAATGGTCATTGGATTTGCAACACCACGATACACCACATTCATTTTATCTGCAGCAATAGTAGCAGAATTTGGCTTGTTAATAGTTGTAAATGCTTGTGCAACCGCAACCTCGATTTCTTTACCATCTTGAGGATAGAATAAAGAACCTGTAATTTCATGATTGCCTACGCCGCCGGTATTTACGCCAAGAACTAATTTTCCACCATCGTAAGATATTTTATCTTCTGGTATTGGCCTTCCATCTAATTTTAACTCCACTCTAGAAGGCTTTGTTGACTCATCTACGCGACCCAGTGAAAGTACCCCATCAAATTTAGAACCCGTATAGTAAGCCCCTTTTGAAGTGGTCATTACAGTTTCGTAATTGTCTAAAGAGGCTAATTCTTTCAAATTACCTGATAATAATTTAGCTAAGAGTTCATTCTCTACAACTTTAATATCATTTTGTAATTGAGACATTTTTGTAAGAGATGAAACTGATGGAAATCCTACATAATTGTAAGAGATATAATCCTTTTTCACCCCCTCGCTATCTACAATATCTTTGGTGCTAAAATCTGCATTGATTTGAGAAGATAGTGCCTCGTTATCTCCTACCAAAGCTAACATACCGTTACGGTAAGTGGTCATTTTATCAAGAAATTCTTGACCTTGAGGTGATATTTTTCCTCCAGCGTAGTAGCGCTCATCTATAAAATTAGATTTATCCATAGATTCATAATCTCTAGGATCCTCTACCTCTGCTAATAGCGCCTCTTTTTCAGCAGCTAGATATGAAAAGTAGGCATCACCTAAATCCTTTGCAGATTTTGCAGTAGCCGCCGCAGCTTTAAACTCTTCATTCTCGTTAGCTTTCTTCGAAAGATCTGCTAATGCTAGTTCGTTTTTAGTTTCAAATGTTGTATTTGATCTATCAAACTTTTCATTAATTGATCCAAAAGCAGATAGTACCTCCTTTGACATATTAAGCGCTAGCATTGCTATAAACACTAGATACATCAAGTTAATCATCTTCTGCCTTGGGCTTTGTTTTCCTCCTGCCATTGTCTTAAACTTTAGTTGTTAAAAAATTAATTGCGTTAACAACCTTGATTAGTTCTTAGACATTGCAGAAAGCATTCCACCGTACACACCATTCAATGAAGAAAGGTTTGTTGCTAGGCTTTCCATTTGCTCTTTAAGCTTTCCTGCATGTGCAGTTACTTGCTCATTCATTTCTGCTTGACGACTTGAAGACTCCACCTGCACTTTGTAAAGACTATTTAAAGACTCCATCTGTGCAGCAGCAAGTGCCATTTCCTCAGAATATTTTTTAGTTGAGGCCATTGCATCTGTAGTAGGAGCTATTCCTTTTGCAGCACCTTCAAAATTTCGGATGCTATCTCCTAAGCTACTCATTAGCTCTCCATCAATCTTTGCTTCTTTGAGCATTACATCTAATTTCTTAGATAGTTGCGCTTCAGCGTCTACTGGAGCTACTTTTGTTTTTGCAGTCCCTGAACCTGCTAATTCTGGATATACTAAAGACCAATCCAATTCATCGTCTACGGGTTCAAATGCAGAAATAGCAAAAACTACAGCTTCCGTAATAAGACCAATTATTAACATCAAGTTTCCAAAAGGCCAGTGCATAATTTTAAATAATGCTCCAATAATTACAACCGCTGCTCCAAGTCCGTAGACCATGTTCATTAGCTTCTTTCCAGTGTTTGATTTTGCCATAATAAGTGTTTTTTAGTTAAGTAAGTTAATTTAGTTGAGTAATTGAAAACGTACGATTTGGGATAAATTAGTACCTTTTATTTTGAATTTCTTAGATTAATTTTGTCATCAACGCCCATAAAATCTTGCACAGTTCTGAAACCAATATAACTACGTGCACTATCTTGATACTCATAATCTCTAGAGCTTACTTGTAGGAAGTAAGCAACATCCTTCCAAGAACCTCCACGTATCACTTTACGTCGATTATCCATATCATTTACATTTGGATTTATCGTTGACATGTACTCATATGAGTTAGGATCATAAGAAGACGAAACCCATTCTGAAACATTTCCAGCCATATTATATAAGTTATAATCATTAGGCTCATAGGCATCTGCCTCTACAGTATACAAAGCTTGATCTGCACCGTAATCACCGCGTAGTGGTTTAAAATTGGCTAGAAAACAACCTCTATCATTTTTTGCGTAAGGACCACCCCAAGGATAATCACCACTTTCTAATCCTCCACGAGCAGCATACTCCCACTCAGCTTCTCCTGGAAGCCTAAAGCGGTTAACAAACTGTCTGTTTCTCGATTTTTGGTAAGAATTTTTGTACATCGTTCTCCACTCGCAAAAAGCTTTTGCTTGCATCCAAGTAACACCTACTACTGGATAATCTCCGTAAGCGTCATGCCAGAAGTAATCATTATGCATAGGTTCATTGTATGAATATGCAAAGTCCTTAATCCAAACAGTAGTATCAGGATAAATTTTGATTGTTTCTGTTTTTATATGATCCTTGCGACTTCCTTCTCCTTTTTTGGCTGCTTCATGAATATCTAAATACGTATACCTAAATTCAAGCTTATTAACGTCTATGGTACGTTGCCCATTGTATGCTTCATCTAAAGGAATATACATGGTATCCATAACTTCGACATAATACTCGTCTGGGTATTGTGCGGTATCCCAAATAAGATCTACATCTTTATTAAGCTTACGTCCTTCAGAATCCCCTAAACTATAATAGTTATCAAACATGTATTGGTCATACGGAGTCATGTTATCAGGATCTACATCACTAAATGCAAATTCCCCAATACCCCCAGTACCTGGAGTCTCCCCAATCTCATCTGCCAAAATTGCAAGTCTAGTGCGTACTGTAGAATCTTTTACCCACTCAACAAACTGACGATACTCTTCATTTGTAATTTCCGTTTCATCCATGTAAAATGAACGTACTGTTACAGTTTTAGTCGGCGCATCATTTACTGCCGCAAAATCGTCGTCACTCTTACCCATTATGAATGCTCCACCAGAAATTAGGGTCATTCCATAGGGTTTCTCGGGATTCCATCTTTTTCCTTTTGCCCCAACGAGCTCCCCCCGATCGCCTTTGCTACAACTAGCCAGCAAAGTCACTACCGCAATAAATGCAATACACTTTTTCATAATTCTTAGGTTAAGATTCTAAAGTTAAGGTCGCAAACCTATTTATTTTATCTGATATAAACAATTTATTCGTCAAAATAATTCATTTCATCGTTGAAATGCACAATTATATTTCGTTTTTCTTTCTTGCTTTAAAATACCGCTCTGGTATGTTTTGATCGCAAGCATCGAGATAATCCTTGTGTGTGCTAGGTAATAACGTATGCCTTTTTAATTTATTATTTAATCCAACAATAAATGGTATTTCTATCCACCATCTATCTGTTTTTTTACTCTTATAAAACGTAAGTACCTCATTATCAACAGGAACTTTGTACGTTGTAAAATTCTCTTTTTCTATATCTACGTTTTCGCTTGCGCGAAAATTTACACCCTCAATAAAATACCAAACTATTTGGGCCACTAACATGGCTGCCTTTTCTTCATGTGGATCATTTTTATATTCAAAGACCCCAAAAGAACTTACTTTATCGCTTATTCCCGCATAGCGAGCAATTGTACAGATTTCTTTACCATCAAATCCATTAGGCATTTTGTTATGACGTACACTTAACTCACTACTCCTTACCGAATTTAAATCTATACCCACTAGATCTGCATCTCTCATCACAGGCTCCACGACACTTAAATCTGCAGAGACATTACCTAAACGGTATGAGTCAAAGTAAAGCTTTTCCATCAAGTCAATTTCTTCTTGAGGATTGAAATAGGTTTGATAGCCAATATTAGAATAATTAAATAAATTATATGGCTTTTCAACGATAATTTTTCCTACAAAAGAAGTGTTAAGTATTTCTTGACTAGAATCCCCTAAGTCAAAGCGGCTATCTACATTTACCAAATTCACCATTTGGTCTAATTTATCAAATGATCTGTAAATTGGGTATAAAAGATCTTGACTCCCGCCAATAAAAAGTGGAATAATGTTTTTTTTAATTAAAATCTCATTAAGCTCTTTGATAGCAAAATAGGTGTCATCTACCGAGGCACCCGCATCTATATCTCCTAAGTCCGCTATAGTTGTATGCCAATTTCCAGGGAAAAGTTCATAAAAAGCGCTACGTACTTCGGTAAAAGACAGCGATTCGCCTAAGTGACTTGGATCTCTCCTATTTTCGCGCAAGCAAATAATAACTAGTTTAACATCGTCGAGATCTGGAAATCCATCTTGGAAAGTATGTAATTTAATAGTATTACCTATAGATTGATGGTGCTGTAGCTGTACATGAGCCACTGCTATATCTGGAATAGGTAAGAGCACCTCAAATGCCATAACTTATTTCTTTTTTGTGGTAGGTTTTTTCTTAGCTGTCGTCTTTTTCCTGGCAGGAGCTTTTTTCTTTGTAGCAGCCTTCTTCTTTTTAGGTGTTTTTTTCTCGATATAATCCTTAATCTCCTTTAAACTGAGGTTTGCCGCATCAATATCTTTACTAAGTTCGATCTTTAGCTTTCCCTTAATAATATTTGATCGACCCCATCTCGCCTTTTCTACACGAATGCCTTCTTCTGGGAAATCTTGTAGCACCTTATCAATTTCTTTTTGTTTTTTGATTTCAATTAGTTCTACAATATCCTCGTCAGAGAGATTATCAAAATCATATTTCTTATTGACATTTATAAACAGTCCGTTCCATTTTATATAGGGACCGAAGCGCCCCGTCCCTTTTTGGACAGGCAAATCATCATGGTGATAAATAGGCGCATCTGCAGCTTGCTTTTCTTTAATGTATTCAATAGCCTCTTTAAGATCTACATCCATAGGATCCCGCCCTTTAGGAAGCGAGACAAAAGCTTTCCCGAATTTCACATATGGCCCAAAGCGACCATTGTTTACAGACACGTCTTCCTCCTCATACACCCCTAACTCTTTAGGTAATTTAAAGAGATCCATTGCTTGCTCATAGGTGAGATTTCCTAGAGTCTGGTCTGGACCTAAACTAGCAAAACGTGGTTTTTCATCATCTTCTACAGAACCTATTTGCACCATAGGTCCAAATTTCCCCAGTCTCACACTCACAGGCTTCCCAGACTCTGGGTCTGTTCCCAAAATACGTTCCCCTACTTCTCGATCTGCATTTTTTTCTACGTCTTTCACATGTGGATGAAAGTCCTTATAAAAGTCTTTCATCATCTTAGTCCATTCCTGTTTACCTTCTGCAATATCGTCAAAATCGGCCTCTACTTTTGCGGTGAAGTTGTAATCCAGAATATTTTCAAAATGCTGTACTAGGAAATCATTAACTACCATACCCACATCAGTTGGAACTAATTTCCCTTTATCAGAACCTACCATTTCAGTAAGTTTTCTGTCTTTAACAGCTCCATTTTCTAATGTAAGCACATCGTACTCACGTTCTTTACCTTCTACTGCTCCCTTTTCGACGTATTTTCGATTCTGGATAGTAGTAATAGTTGGCGCATATGTAGATGGTCTACCGATACCGAGCTCCTCTAACTTTTTAACTAGAGATGCTTCTGTATATCGATAAGGTGGTCTTGTAAAACGTTCTGTTGCCGTGATATAATTATTGATAAGTGTCTCCCCTTTTTTAAGATCTGGCAGTAACCCTGTTTCCTCCGTATCTTCATCATCATTACCTTCGAGGTACACCTTAAGAAATCCTTCAAACTTAAGAATCTCACCATTTGCAGTAAAATTATCAGTACCTGCACTTGAAGCGATTTGTACATTAGTACGCTCAAGTTGGGCCTCACTCATTTGAGAAGCAATCGCACGTTTCCAAATTAACTCATACAATCGCATCTGGTCGCGATCCATATTTACAGAATGCTTAGAAAAATCTGTAGGGCGAATCGCTTCGTGTGCTTCTTGCGCTCCTTTAGATTTTCCTTTATAATTACGTTCTTTATGAAATTCCTTACCGTAAGCAGCAAGTATCTCAGCCTCTGCACCAGCTTTTGCATCTTTAGATAGATTCACACTATCTGTTCTCATATACGTAATATGTCCCGCTTCATACAGGCGCTGAGCCATAGTCATCGTTTTACTCACAGAAAAATACAACTTTCTACTTGCCTCCTGTTGTAACGTAGATGTGGTAAATGGGGGTGCAGGTGATTTTTTTGCAGGTTTTTTAGTTAGATTTTCTACTTTAAAATCTGCACTGAGATTCTTCTCGAGAAAGGCCTGAGCCTTTTTCTTTGTTGTTATATTTTTAGGAAGTTTTGCCCTAAAAGATTTTCCATCCTCTGTGGTAAACTCTGCATCTACTCTGTAAGAAGCTTCTGCCTCAAAATTGAGCACCTCTCTTTCTCTTTCTACAATAAGACGTACTGAAACGGATTGCACCCTTCCAGCTGAAAGACCGCCTTTTACTTTTCTCCACAATACTGGAGAGAGTTCATAGCCTACTAATCGATCTAATACACGTCGTGCTTGCTGGGCATTTACAAGATCGTAATCAATTTTACGCGGATTATCGATAGCTTTTAAAATTGCAGATTTTGTAATCTCGTGAAAAACAATACGCTTGGTACGATCTGCTGTTAGCCCTAATTCTTGTTCTAAGTGCCACGCAATAGCCTCTCCCTCTCGGTCCTCATCACTCGCCAGCCAGACCATATCTGCCTTATCTGCTTGTACTTTGAGATTGCGAACAACCTTTTTCTTATCGTCTGACACTTTATACTTTGGCGTAAAATCACCGTCTACATCCACCCCTAATTCCTTAGAAGGAAGGTCTGCAATGTGACCAAAACTACTCTCTACTTTATAGTCTTTTCCAAGAAATTTTTCAATGGTTTTAGCCTTTGCTGGGGACTCCACAATGACGAGATTCTTTGCCATACACTTTAATTTTTTCAGAGTACAAAAGTAGACGTTTTATTTAAATACGACTGGTGAAGATGATTTTTTGTAAAAAACAATGAGAAGTTACGCTTTCGCGAAAGCGTATATACTCCAACTAAAAACCTAGCTATAACACCTTTACTCACTCCCTATTTGAGCAATTGCGTCCTCTACCTCCGTAAACCCGACCACTTTTTTATAAATAAGATATCCAGGTAAAATTATAAATGACATCGTTGCATAAATCCCAACAACACAGGCCAGAAAACCTACGATGTATGCTAAAATTCCGCAAACGAGAGCAAGTGCAAAACTTATTCCCCATTTCTTATTGCCAAGTCTGAATCCCACGGTAAATATATCACTAAGAGACCACTCTGGATGAAAAGCAAAAATAATAAGTGAAAACTGCAAGGGAATACATACATACAAAATAGGTAGTACACATAGAATGTATGACAAAATCATAATACCTAAGTAAGCAAGCGAAAAAACGGCAAGTTTCTTTACATATTCCTTTTTAAAGAACATCCCAAAGTTTACACCAGGCATTTGATCACTATTGCGATCTTTTACTCGTACTATCCTATAAAAGGCAGCCTGAAGACCTAAATTTGCTATTATCGCTCCCGCAATAATAAAAATGTATATTAAAAACATACAGACCATAAGGAGTATGGACCCTACAGATTCTCCACTATTAATTTGACCATCTATAAAGAAACTTGAAGCCATCATGGGGACGATGAGTATCATGTATAACCCCATAAAGCTTAAAAAAGATAATATAATCATAAGTAGGCCTTGCAACCATACTTTCTGATAAAGCGCAAATGCATCGTTAAAAACCTCTCCAAAATCTAGGTAAGGAGCTTGCTTTATTTTTACGGTAATTTCTTTATATTTCATCTTTCTAAAAAATAATTTCCAAAAATACTATATTACTTGAGAGGTTGATAGTTGTATATTTATAACGATCGAGCATAAGAAAATGTCACAAACAGACCCCTACCTTCACGTGACGTTTCTTTTGATCTAAATTTATAAATCAACGTATGTAAATTTTGAGCGCTACGATACACAGCCCCCTACTTTGAAGGGAATACATCACAGCTTTTGCAGGTAATATTAAGAGTGATTGATCACCAAAAGGGTGTCCCTCAATGAGTGCGTTGAGCGCTACAAATTTTACTCCTACCCCTCCAAAACCATAAAATTCCCTTTGCACCCCTAACCTATTAAACGCAGAAGTCTTCCCAACCTCCTCCCTATCACCTATAAATAATGTAGCTTCTTGTTTTGCAAAAATTCTCCTTGTTCCAAGCGCGGCAGTAGACTGCAAAGAGAAATACTTAACAAAAAATGACTTAGGTATTGCATAATCTTTTACAAAGTATTCGTATCCATTTACATGACTACTATTTGCGATCTGACCTGACCAAATAGGAATAAATTCACCGATAAGCTCGTGATAAGCTACTTGAAATTCCCTGGCCTTAGATTGTTCTCCCGCTAAACCTAGCTCCATTTTAAAAGAAAATAGTTGGCGCTCTTTTACTCTAGAAATAGCTGTAGTTAGAAATACATACCAAGCATAAGGGCGCTCTAATTTATCTAAGTTTGTATTGAATAGTGCACGCGGCGTGTATGTTTCTTGACCTAAGGTAACATCTAGTTGTAGGGGATATTTTTGGCTACGGTTCAAAATAAAATCATTCGGCAATTATGTGCTATATCCCACGAAGGCACCCGCCATATAATAATGATCTATAGCAAACAGAAAATCATTATCGTGTTGCACAAAAATTCCCTGCAAGGGTTTTGAAGAAAGCGATTGTGTTTGTTGTGCTTTCGCGAAAGCGAACAAATACATCATAATAATAAGAAGAAGCTTTTTGATCAGAATTAAAAATTTAACAGCAAATAACGTGTTTTAGTTAAATATGGACGGCTGACACTTTGTCACAACATCTCAATAGCTGTATCTTTGCAAAATCATTAAACAGATAATGATTGATTATTTAGGAGATGGAAAAGATTATAGACGAAGGTAAACAAGGAGAGGCTCTAACTCTTGAGCGTAAAGCTCAAAACACTAAGAAGCTTTTTATAGAAAGTTATGGATGCCAGATGAACTTTGCAGACAGTGAGGTCGTAGCATCCATACTCAATAATGAAGGATACAACACCACTCAAAATCTTGAGGAAGCAGATCTTGTACTCGTAAATACGTGTTCTATAAGAGATAAAGCAGAGGTTACCGTACGTAAGAGACTCGAAAAATATCAAGCAGTAAAGCGCAAAAAAAATCCAACCATGAAGGTAGGAGTTTTAGGGTGTATGGCAGAGCGACTTAAAAGTAAATTCCTAGAGGAAGAAAAGATTGTAGATCTCGTGGTAGGTCCAGATGCCTATAAAGATATTCCTAACCTACTAAGTGAGGTTGAAGAAGGCCGTAATGCGGTAAACGTTATTCTTTCTAAAGAAGAAACCTACGGTGACATCTCACCTGTACGTTTACAAACCAATGGAGTTACTGCCTTTGTATCCATTACGCGGGGGTGTGATAATATGTGTACTTTTTGTGTAGTTCCATTTACAAGAGGACGAGAGCGTAGTCGTGATCCACAATCTATTCTTGAAGAAGTGCGTGACCTCGCAGAAAAAGGTTTTAAAGAAATTACTTTATTAGGTCAAAATGTAGATTCTTACTTATGGTATGGTGGTGGTCTTAAAAAAGACTTTGCAGCAGCAAGCGAAATGGCAAAAGCTACGGCAGTAAATTTTGCCCAGCTTATGGATATGGTCGCCCGTGCACAACCTAAAATGCGTATAAGATTCTCTACCTCAAATCCACAAGATATGACGCTTGATGTGATTGAGGTCATGGCAAAGCATAAGAATGTATGTAATTACATTCACCTCCCCGTACAGTCTGGAAGTGATCGCATTTTAAAACTCATGAACCGCCAGCATACTGCCGCAGAGTATAAGCAACTCATCGACGACATTAAACGCATCATTCCTAATATTGGGATTAGCCAGGATATGATTACGGGCTTCCCCACAGAAACTGAGGAAGATCAACAAATGACGCTGGACTTGATCAATTATGTGAAGTATGACTATGGGTTTATGTTTTATTACTCAGAACGTCCAGGGACTCTTGCGGAGAGAAAAATGGAAGATGACATACCGCTCGAAGTTAAGAAGCGTCGTTTACAAGAAGTAATTGATTTACAACGAGAAATCTCTCGCACCAATTTATTACGCTACAAAGATCAAGTGATTGAAATTCTCATTGAAAAAGAATCTAAAAAGAACAAAGACGAATGGAGTGGTCGTAACGATCAAAATGTAGTGGCTGTTTTTCCAAAAGGAAATTATAAAGTAGGGGATTTTGTAAATGTAAAAATCACAGAATGTACAACGGGCACCCTCTTAGGAGAAGCAGTGGGATATGCTGATTATTGGTATGAGTAGTATACGCTTTCGCGAAAGCGTAAAAGCATAAAGTTAAAAAGAAAACAAGAATTGAAGAGCGTAGCTTCTCAATTTAAATTTATACGATTCATTTTCTGTAAGGGAATTGCAGATTTGAATTTTCATGATTATGGAAGGAATACAAACGACAAAACAGCGATTTGGAATCATAGGGGATAATCCTGGCCTTAATAGAGCAGTTGAAAAATCTATACAAGTGGCACCTACGGATATATCAGTTTTAGTAACTGGAGAATCTGGCGTGGGTAAAGAATCTATCCCACGTATCATACACTCACTTTCTCATAGAAAGCATAATAAATACATTGCAGTAAACTGTGGTGCCATTCCAGAAGGCACGATAGATAGTGAATTGTTTGGGCATGAAAAAGGAGCTTTTACTGGAGCAACTACCACGCGTAGTGGCTATTTTGAAGAGGCAGATGGCGGCACGATCTTCCTTGATGAAGTAGGTGAGCTCCCTTTACCTACGCAGGTGCGATTATTACGTGTGTTAGAAAACGGAGAGTTTTTAAAAGTAGGCTCCTCAAAAACGCAAAAAACAGATGTAAGAATTGTCGCAGCCACAAACGTGCAAATGTTTGAAGCTATTAAAGAAGGAAAATTTCGGGAAGATTTATATTACAGACTCAGTACCATTGAGATAGGATTGCCACCTTTGAGAGAGCGCAAAGGGGACATTCATTTGCTTTTTAGAAAATTTGCCTCAGACTTTGCAATGAAGTATAAGATGCCCACCATTAGACTTTCTGATGAAGCCATCGAGCTACTCATTGCTTACCGTTGGAGTGGTAACATAAGACAGTTGCGCAATGTTGCAGAACAAATATCTGTATTAGAGACAAATAGAGAGGTAAGCGCAGCCACCATGCGTAATTATTTACCAGACACTGGCTCTCGATTGCCAGCTGTGATTAAAAACAAAGAGCAGTCAGATTTTTCTAACGAAAGAGAAATTTTATACAAAGTGCTGTTTGACATGAAAGCAGATCTTAATGATCTCAAAAAGCTCACTTTAGAGCTTATGAAAAATGGTAATACGAAAGATGTACGGGAAGAAAATGAATCGCTCATCAAAAAAATATATGACGATGATGATGAGGACTCCTATGAAACTGTAGAGGAAGTTATGGACATCCTGCAAATACCTCAAAAAAATGAAACACCAGCTGTAGCAGCTCCAGAACCTGCAGCAGACCCTTATCATTTTGCAGAAGAAATTGAGGAAGAAGAAACTTTATCCCTACACGACAAAGAGCTAGAGCTCATTACAAAGTCATTAGAAAGACACAAGGGGAAAAGAAAGGCAGCTGCCCAAGAGTTAGGTATTAGTGAACGAACTCTTTATAGAAAGATCAAACAATTTGATTTGTAAATTGCATCCTGTTGTTATTCCAATTTTTAATATGCATCTTCGTTCTAATTTTATGAAAATTACTAGAAATATAGTCTCACTGATCTTATTGATGTTTTGTGCACAAAGCTGTGGTGTATATTCCTTAAGTGGTGTTTCCATAACCAATGAAGAAACATTTGAAGTAAGATTTTTTCAAAACGAAGCAGCCATAGTAGAGCCTGGGATTGACTTAAGACTCACTAATGAACTACGTGATCTTATTGCGAGTCAGTCACCACTCTCCATCACAAATGCAAATGCAGATGTTATTTATGAAGGCGAGATTGTTGAATACTATATCGCACCACAGGCGTCTACTTCAGAAAATACGGCAGCTCAAAATAGATTAACAGTCACTGTAAACTGCCGCTTTTATAACAACACTCGTAAAGATGGAGAATATGACTTTGAAAGAAGATTTTCATTCTTCTCTGATGTACCTGGCTCCAATCTTTTAACAGGTAGCCAACTACAAACGGCGCTGGATGAAATTTTTGAAAGAATTACTCAAGACATTTTTAATGCCTCTCTTGCACGCTGGTAAATGAATCTAGAGCAATACACATATCTGCTAGAAACCCCTCAAGAAATTGATGCTTCACATACTTCAGCGTTAAGAGAAGTTATAGATACTTTTCCATTCTTTCAAAGTGCTCATGCATTACACTTAAAGTGTCTTAAAAACGAGAAGAGTTTTTCTTACAACAATGCTCTAAAAAAAACAGCGGCTCGCACGACAGATCGTGCCGTACTTTTTGATTTTATAACCTCCATTGATTTTTTGCAAAATGATGTGAGCGCATCTATTAAAGATCAAGAACAACGCTTAAGAACTATTTCAATTGTTGAAGCCGGGGATCTATCTAAAGACTTAGAGCAAGAAGAGCAACAAAAAGCGACCCAAATATTAGATCCTAATTTATTTGTAGCTAAAGAAGACTCATTAATGACGCGACCCCTAGCTAAAGATTCCTTACAAGTAGGCTCACCGTTACCTTTTACTAAATCTGAAGCCCATTCTTTTACAGAATGGCTTCAACTCGCTTCCTTTAAACCTATTGTCAGATCAAAAGAATCTACACCACAAACGGAGTCCTCAGAAATAAATACTATAGTTAAAGACCTACATAAAGCTACCCTTGTAAAAGAAAATATTGCAGAGAAAAAGAGTACCTCAACACAGCAAGATGTATCTGTACTCTCTAAAAAACAAAAGCAGGAAATTGTCGATTCTTTTATTGAAAATAATCCGAAGATATCGAGAAGTGCCTCCGTTAAAAATAAAAATACACCCCTTATACAAACTTCTCAATTTTCTCCTGACGCATTGATGACAGAGACTTTAGCACGGGTTTATGTAGAACAAAAAAATTATAAAAAAGCAAAACAAGCCTTCCGCATTTTAAGTTTGAAATATCCAGAAAAAAGTGGTTTCTTTGCAGACCAAATTCGGGCAGTAGAACAACTTGAAGAACACTAAAGAATAAAGAATTATGAGTACTACGTTTTATATATTTTTAGGATTGATCATTATTGTGGCTTTCCTTCTTGTAGTCGTTATTATGGTACAAAACCCAAAAGGTGGAGGGTTATCTTCTTCTTTTGGAGGTGGAGGCACACAACAAATGGGTGGTGTGCAAAAAACTACAGATTTTCTGGACAAGGCAACTTGGGCACTTGCTACACTTCTTCTAATACTTATACTCGCAAGTAACCTGTCTATTTTTGATGGAAGCGTAACAGCAGAGTCGCAAGTATTTGATGAAGATGCTGTAGAAACAAGTACTCCTACTCCAGCCCCTGTATCATTACCAGATGACGCAGACGGAAATTAGATTTCTCACATAGACTTACAAAAAAGCTATCCGTACGGATGGCTTTTTTTGTGGACTCTATTTTATCACGTATAAATCTTTGACGTTACTGATAATTTGAGTTTAAGCTTGTAAAGCTGCGGATTGTATAAATAGTGTAATGCAATTTTGTCAGTTGCTTGCAGCTGGCATAATTTCTGTCTTTTACGCTCGCGTAACCTTTATATGAAGGTTTAAAATTTCAACTTGATAACTAAAATTAAAATAAAAAATGGCAATTAACATCAAACCGTTAGCAGACAGAGTAATTATCGAACCTGTTGCAGCAGAAACACAAACAGCCTCTGGCTTATATATTCCGGATAGCGCTCAAGAAAAACAACAAAAAGGTAAAGTTGTTGCGGTAGGATCTGGAAAAAAAGATTACGAAATGACCGTTAAAGTAGGTGATACTGTGATCTATGGAAAATATGCCGGTAGCGAGTTAAAATTTGACGGAGTAGATTACATGATTATGAAAGAAGAAGACATCCTAGCGATTCTTTAATTTTCCGCTTTCGCGAAAGCGTATAAATCGTATTACACTAATTTTATAACCAAAGAATTTTTGCTTCTGCAAGGATTTAATAATACTAAAAATGGCAAAAGATATTCAATTTAATATAGAAGCACGCGACGGATTAAAGCGTGGAGTAGATAAGTTAGCAAACGCTGTAAAAGTTACATTAGGACCTAAAGGTCGTAACGTGATTATTTCAAAATCATTTGGAGCACCTCAAGTTACTAAAGATGGGGTAACCGTAGCAAAAGAAATAGAGCTAGAAGATGCACTAGAAAACATGGGTGCTCAGATGGTAAAAGAAGTGGCTTCAAAAACTAATGACCTTGCAGGTGATGGTACAACTACTGCAACCGTACTTGCACAAGCCATCGTGACAGAAGGCCTTAAGAACGTTGCTGCTGGGGCAAACCCAATGGATCTTAAACGTGGTATCGACAAGGCTGTTGAGGCAATCGTAGCAGATCTAGAAAAGCAAACAACTAAAGTTGGAAACTCTTCTGACAAGATCAAACAAGTAGCCTCTATTTCTGCAAATAACGATGACGTTATTGGTGAGTTAATTGCTGAAGCCTTTGGAAAAGTAGGTAAAGAAGGAGTCATCACAGTAGAAGAAGCAAAAGGTACAGAAACATATGTAGATGTCGTAGAGGGTATGCAGTTTGACCGTGGGTATCTTTCTCCTTACTTCGTGACTAATAGTGAGAAAATGAATGCTGAGTTAGATCAGCCGTATATCTTACTATTTGACAAGAAAATTTCAAATATGAAAGATTTACTTCCTGTACTTGAGCCAGTGGCACAAACAGGCAAGCCCCTTCTTATCATCGCAGAAGATGTAGATGGAGAAGCACTAGCAACACTTGTAGTTAATAAATTACGTGGAGCGCTTAAAATTGCTGCAGTAAAAGCTCCAGGTTTTGGCGATCGCCGTAAGGCTATGCTTGAAGATATCGCAATCCTTACAGGAGGTACGGTAATCTCTGAAGAGCGTGGATTTACACTTGAAAACGCAACTATCGATATGCTAGGTACTGCAGAAACGGTAACTATCGATAAAGATAATACGACGGTTGTAAACGGTGCTGGAGATAAAACGATGATTAAAGCTCGCGTAGGACAAATTAAATCTCAAATTGAAACGACTACATCAGATTATGATCGTGAGAAGTTACAAGAGCGTCTTGCAAAACTTGCTGGCGGAGTTGCTGTACTTTATGTAGGAGCTGCTTCTGAAGTTGAGATGAAAGAGAAAAAAGATCGTGTAGATGATGCTTTACATGCAACTCGTGCAGCTGTAGAAGAAGGAATTGTTGCAGGTGGTGGTGTAGCACTAGTACGTGCTAAGAAAGTTCTCGAAAAGATTACTACAGAAAATGCAGATGAGCTTACTGGAGTACATATTGTAAATAGAGCAATTGAAGCTCCACTTAGAACTATCGTTTCAAATGCTGGAGGTGAAGGTGCTGTTGTGATCTCTAAAGTAATGGACGGTAAAAAAGATTTTGGCTACAATGCTAAAAACGGAGAATACACAGACATGATTAAAGCGGGAATCATAGATCCTAAAAAAGTAACACGTGTAGCTTTAGAAAACGCAGCTTCTGTGGCTGGGATGATTCTTACCACAGAATGTTCTCTTACTGATATTAAAGAAGATACTCCAGCAATGCCTCCTATGGGCGGTGGCGGTATGCCAGGAATGATGTAAGTCGTAGTGCGACAGACACACTAATAGCTACTCATTAGGTAGCTACAAACATAAAAACCTCTGCAATGGCAGAGGTTTTTTTATGTACTGACCATTCAAAATCTCAATTGCGAGAATTTCTTACATATTGCCTTATAGAGAAGATGATAAGAATGAATAATATTGGAAATGCAATCATCCAATTATAACGAGTCTTAACGGCATAGCCTAGGCTTTCGTCCACTAAATATAGTTGCATCATGCTTTCCCAAAACACAAATAACAAAATTAGAAAAATAGTTATTACTTGGAGTTTTGTGAGTTGATTTTTCATCATAGAGCACTAAATAACATCGCTAATGCCATTGCGATCATTATTGCATTCTCTATAAAGGTAGCCTCCGTCATAGGGAGTTTGAGCGCTGTACCCAAGCAGGCACACTGTATAGCTTTTTTATCAAGCAATGTTTTAGTCACTCCAATCGTAGTAATTCCTAACACGATGATCGTTGTAATTAATGCAAATTCCACGTGTAAGCGCATTAAGAAAAGTAATCCTAAGATAGTTTCAACAAAGGGGTAGACTTTTGCATAAAAAGGAACTCTTTTTGCCAGCGGATCGTACATCTGAAAGCTCTGTGCAAAACCTTTTAAATCTAGCATCTTAAAAAAGCTAAACACTATATAAAATAGACCCATAAAATCCAACATCGAAGATTGCCAATTCCCGTCCTTATAATTCAATAAAATTGAAGCTAGTGTAATATAGAGTAGAATTAAAAATAAAGGTTTGAGCTGTTTAAATTTTGAAGGCGTTTCCGCTTTCGCGAAAGCGGAAACAGAATTTTTAAAAACTCCACTACTCTTAGGATTCGGTTCTAAAATTTGCTCCGAAGATTTCTTCTCTAAAACGGTATACTTCTCAGGCAAAGCTTCCTGCAGTTCGTTTGAGGTTATATGAGTGCTCGCTTCGATAACAGCTTCTTCTTTTTCAAGATTTACAGCTGCGTGAGAAATACTAGACATTTCATTTAGAGTCTTTTCAACTGAAGTCCTACATCCATTGCAGGTCATGCCTTTTATAATATATGTTTGAGTCATTTATATATATAATTAATATTGTTTAGTTACACTATATAATTAGTGCTCGTGTCCATGGCTATTAGAATCTTCAGATGTTTTAGTTAGCTCTACTAACTTCATTTCAAATACACTTAGCGACTTCCCTTTATAGTTAGTGATGTACAGCATGTCATTTACAATAAGTATATCTGTAGGTTTTGAAATATCTTGAATAAGCACTTGCTTTAAATCTCCTTCTTTGCTAAATACTAATACCCTATCATTTTCAAAATCTGTGGAAAACACTTCATTCTCGTTTACAAAAACTCCAGTAGCTGCATTCATGTTCTGATCCTGACCCATGGTCAATAAATGGTTGCCACTTTTGTCAAACTTCTGAATACGATTATTATAAGCATCTGCTACCCAAATCGCATCCTCAGTTATTTGAACATCTGTAGGATAATAAAAATCACCATCTGCTTTTCCTTCTTTCCCAAATGTTAACCACGATTGAGAATCTGAGGAATATAAAATTCTATTATTATAAAAATCTGCAATGGCTAGCTCCTTGCCTCTAACCGACACTCCAGCTGGTGCATCAAGGCTATCTGTCAATGTCACAGGACTTTTAGCTGAAGACACTACACGTAAAATCTCATCACTTCCATATTGAGGTATGTACAAAGCTTTATTTTCTGAAGCAATGTGCATAGGCCTATCCAAAGAATCAATTGACTTTAGAAATTTCCCTTCATAATCTACCTGTACTACTCTTTTGTGATCTCCATCACTAAGCCATAGGGCATTTTCACCGAGAGCAATGCCTATAGGATGTATCCCTTCTAGGGCAATCGTTTTTGTATGTACCCACTGTACCTGTGTAGCAGTCTCCTTCTCTTTACAGCTAGTTATTACAAATGCTGCTAGTATTAAAATGTATAGATTTTTCATATGATATTTTAAAAAAGGAGAGGTGTATTGGTTTGGGGGAAACTTCTATCACCTCTCCAAGTCTTTCATTAAAAATAAAAGACATTATTAAATGGTACGATCGTATTTACAACAAGCGGGAAGATCATCATAAGAACCCTTCGTAGCTCTATAGGCTTTTGTATCATGTCCTGCTTTAGCAACTTGTTTTTGAATGGCATCTGGAGTTGTCTGGCCGTTATCAAAGCTCACTTCTAAGAGCTGGGTATCTTTATCCCAAGTCGCATCTGTCACTCCTACTATATTTGTGGTTGCTTTAAGAATTCTAGCCTCACACATACCACATTTACCAGCAACAAGCATCTTCTGAGTTTTGAGTTCGCTTTTCTCCGTAAGTTCAGTAGTATTAGATTTAGACTCTTCAATCTTACCATTTGATCTGATGATTTTTGAGGTGATAGGCGTATATCCAGCTTTTTCTACTTGCTTCACTACAGCTTCCATACTAAGTGCTTTTTCAGAAGGATATTGAAAGCTAAAATCTCCAGTTTCGATATCTATTTCCACACTCTTAATTCCTTTAAATTCTTTAAATTTTTTCTCTAGACCGTACGCACAAAATGGACAGCCTAAACCGTCTACTTGTACTTCAAATTGATCCATTGATTTTTGAGCTTGTAAACCTACAGTGGTAAACAAAGCAATGACTAAAGTTATAATTGTTGTTTTCATAATTTTTATTTTAAAATGAGTAGCGCGTTCCTAAAAACACACTGTAATTTAATTCTCTTGAGGTAGGCATATTTTGAACAAGTGGTAGTTGAACTGCAAGATCAAAGGTGACATTTTTGCCCGCATATTGAATTCCTTGCGCATACAGTAATTGATACCAATCTCTTTCTGTAAGTAAGGCACTTGTATATTCAAAATATAAATTTACTTGTTTGTTAGGGTATTGTGGTTTTAATAAGGGAAGGCCAAAACCAAGTTTTGTTCTAAACTCATCCATGGTTCCATCAGGTTGCCAGTTATACCCTAACTCTGTGCTAATCCCGTATTTTAAAGTTTCGTAACCAGAAACCAATCCGTAGTATCCAGCATATTTGCCAGTACTCAAATCCATCAAATCTAGCTCTTCACCTGTAGGCAGCGTTTGCAAGGTCTTTGCCACCATACGAAATGTCTTGCCTGTAGCATCTTTTCTGTAAAACTGATACTTACCCAATAATTTTATATCTGCGAGCGCACTTCCATAACCTTCTTCCTTAAAATCATAATGGATATAGGGAAGATGTAAGGCTACTAATGAATTAGAAGTAGGTAAATAGTGTACCATTAGAGGGATATATGTTGCTTGCACTCTCTCTGTATCTCTAAATTCAATGAGTGTTTTTGTTGTAAAACTTCCTCCACCTAGCATAATAGGCTTATCTGCAGTTATAGGAGGTCCTTGTGAGAACGCTTTCGCGAAAGCAAAAAACGTTACTAATACTAAAATATAATTTTTCATTTTGATCAATTTTACACTTGCCATTACACGAGTGCCTCATTAATAATAGGCTAGTAATTTCTAGAATGCGAAAATTTCATTCAAAAGAATTCTTGAATGAAGTTAGGTCTACATATGTAGACGTACTATACAATTAAATGAGGTATTGATCGTAAAGAATTTGATAGTCAGCAACTATCAATGGTGGAGGATACCCACTAATCGGCACAAAATCAATTAAAATCTCGTTAGGAAGATTTTTGTAACCATAACTAACAGCCTGAAAAAGTGTGTTGCTCTTTATATCTAGTGGGTCAAATTGAATCTTAAGCTCATCTTGACCTTCTATCACCGCAATTTCGTCCTTACAGCAATCTACAGCTTTTGTGTGCTCTTCATCGTATTTGGCAATTAAAGCCGTCTCCATTTTACAGGGTGTAGCTTTGCCAAAGATGGCAACATCTACTAAATGGTCACCACAAAAATGCTTATCTATACTAAAAGAAGTAGTAGATCCTAGCACTAATAGCACTAGAAACAAAGACATTAATTTATGTGTGAACTCTTTCATTTGTTAACACAAAAATACCAAAATCATGCCACTTCACACTATTTTATACTAAATTTAACCTATTTTATCTCATTATCTACCACCCCACACCTCAGCATTTTATCACCAAAATAAGGGTTGCGTATTTCTTTAGAATCAGATAACCAGTAAGCCCCTTTGCCATTAAAAGCCATGGGGCAATATTGTTTGATGATCTCTCCAGAAGTAACATTGCCAGCGATCACTTTTTCTACCGCAGCTGTCACATCTTCAAATAATTTTCTTTGTTCACTCACCTCAATGGAGAGTGCTATTTTTTCTAATGGAGCTATTAAATCTTTAAGCCCTTCATTTTTATCGCTCATTCTCATGAGCATTGCATTTAGTTTTTGAGCAACTGCAGCTGCGTCTCCAGAATTTGTATTCACCAGTGCTGCTTTAAGCTCTAAATACTCTTGGTAAACTGCACCTACCTCTTCATTTTGAAATGTAGTAACTATAGCTCCATTAGTTTCATTCAAATCAGTAATAGTCTCTTGACTCACTTCTGTCACTTGTGAGGGTGCTGTCTTAACTTCGGGTTCCTTTGTTTTTTGTTTACAAGAACAAACAGCCACTAGCAAGAGTATATAAAATGTGATTTTCATAAATATAAAGTTTAAAACAAAAGTACGAAGGGTCTAACGATTTACCTTACGAGCATAAAAAAATGCAGGAATTAATAAAAATAAAATTAACGGTTGAATTAAAAATCTACGCACATAAAACAGTGACAGATAAGATTTAGGATCAAATATTTGTACCAAAAAATATAACATCAACATAAGCAAAAGTCCCACAATCGTATATATCAAACTACTAAATTTAAGAATCTGCGTTTCTAGAAAAATGGCCCAAAGTATTCCCATGGAGAGCAACGTATTTAAAATATAACGCAAGAGAAGATGCACAAACAGTTTCCACTGACTTATCTCTGGGAGGGGATTATTTTGATACTCTCCATGAAAATAATTGATAAGAGGGTCGTAGAAAAGTTCGCTTTCGCGAAAGCGTATATAGATTAACCCAAAAAGACAACACCCCGCTACTAAAATCCGCAGCACCTTATTCATCTTTCATCGGTTTTTTATAAGAATTGATCCATCCTAACCACAAAAGAAAGACAGTACCATATATGACCGCAGGAAAAACAACACCATGTAAAAATTCTGAGTGTTCTGGATATTTATGGAGCGCAATTGTAAGTAGCGCTATACGTACAATATTCATCGCATAAATAAGTACTACTCCCCCGAATATGAAAAGTAGTGTACGTTTTGTGTCTCCAAAGAATGCAAGCATAAACGATATGAAAAGAAGGGCGACACTCATTGAATTACACCCTTCTACCACTCTACCCAGTACTTTACCGTTATACGTCAGGTTCATGGCCGGCTCTGTAGTACTAGGAATCACTTTCATGTCATATCCTAATGATTGAATAACCGCTTGAGTTTGATTTGCCACTGTATGTGTTATAATGTCTGGATAATACCGCTCACTACCTCCATACGTTAAATAGAGGTTATAAAAGAGTACAAACACCAAATAACTACCTATAAATATGGCAAGAAATCGTATGACAGACTTATATTTGTAAATTAATTTGAGCAATAGGTGTATTTAGACGCCTAAAATACAAGAAATATGGCTTTTGAAAATTTAAAAATAAAAGTTACTGAAATTACAGAAGAAAAAAATACGACGGCAGACGAAAAAATGACTAAAATTTGTGAAGCGCTACGCACTACAATTTCATATTATGACTGGGTAGGCTTTTATATGGCAAATCACGAAGCAAAGACATTACATCTAGGTGCATTTGCTGGAACACCTACTGATCATACAGTAATTCCTTTTGGGAAAGGAATTTGCGGGCAAGTTGCTGAATCTAACGAAAACTTTGTAGTTCCAGATGTAAAAGCCCAAGACAACTATATTGCTTGTAGTATTACGGTGAAGAGTGAGATTGTCGTTCCATTATTTAAGGATGGAAAAAATATTGGTCAAATAGATATAGATTCAAATACGGTAAATCCATTTACTAAGGAAGATGAAGTATTTTTAGAATGGATAAACAAAGAAGTAGCTAACTTTTTATAAGTCAAACTCTTAAAAGCTTACATCATTCCCAAAGGCTAGCTAAAGTCTTTGGGTTTTCTATTTAATGAATGACTTGTTACATCCCTGTGCGAATAGCTTCCACTGGATCTAACCTAGATGCTCCTATGGCAGGGACAATTCCTGCTATTATTCCTATTAGAAAAGTCACAGAAAGTCCTAAGACAATATTCTTAATAGATAGCACAAATTCAAAATCTCCAGCTATACCTGAGGCATCTAATCCTAAAACTATAAGTTGTACAAGTGTAAGTCCTATCAACCCTCCAAAAATTGAAAGCAGGATGGACTCAAATAAAAACTGCAGCAATATAAACTTACGTTTTGCGCCAAGCGCTTTTTGAATACCAATAAGGTTGGTACGTTCTTTTACGGATACAAACATAATATTTGCGATACCAAAGCCGCCAACCAGAAGCGAAAAACCACCAATACCCCAACCTACAAGTGTGAGGATACTTATGATACCAGCAATGGCATCTGCAAAACCACTTAATCTATTTATAAAAAAGTTATTATCATCCCCAGATTTGATGGAGCGACCACGTCGCATTGTTTGCTCAGCCATAGCATAAAGTTCGTCTGGGTCTTCACCATCTGCCGGAATAATAGTAATTGTAGGAAAAGTAGACCTATTATTATCTCCATAAATTCTACGCATTATATTAACAGGAACCACCAATTTCTCATCTTTAGAATCTCCAAAGGCGTTCACACCCTCTTTTTTAAGTACACCTATAATCGTAAATTTTCTACTTAACGTTCGGACTTGTTTACCTACAGGGTTTGTTCCTTCACCAAATAATTTATCTCTTAATATAGATCCTATGACAGCCACAGGCATCCCATTTATAGATTCTTGCTCATTGAAAAATCTCCCATCTTCAAATTCTAATCTCTCTATGTCATAAAGACCTTCTGTGGCATTATCTACTCTAATACTTTCCATAACAGTACCTTGATAGCTCACTTTTTGCGATCCTACAGACATAGAGTAATTAATAGCTCCCAGCCCAGGAAGATTGCGTTGTAGATACTGGTAATCATCATAAGTAACTAGTGGAAAACGCTCCCGTTTCCACCTAGGCACCTCAGTAGGTCCAAAAGAAACGTGGCATATAATCATCGAGTTAGAATCGAGAGATGACAAGCTACCCTTGATGTCTTTTTCTAAAGAATCAACTGCTGCAAGAACTCCTATGATAGAAAATATACCTACTGTCACTCCCATCAAAGAAAGAAACGTACGCAATTTGTTATTGCGCAACGCATTGATGGCAAATCTAAAACTTTCTCCTAATGTTCGTAGGTATATAAGCATAGGTTGATTTTATCTAAAGATACGAGTAAGACGTCGCTATTAAAAAATTGTTACAAAATAGGCATATTTTGTTAATGCATTACTCTTATTAAACGATGTAGAATTCCTATTTTTGAACCTTTAAAACCTTAAAATTAAGGACAACAAAACCTCAACATACCCACAATGACCGATACAAAAAAAATAGGCGCAGCACTCATTTCTGTATTTCACAAAGACGGGCTCGCACCTATCGTTCAAAAACTACATGAGCAAGGGGTAACTCTCTATTCAACAGGAGGAACAGAAAAATTTATTAATGATCTTAGCATTCCAGTGGTTGCCGTAGAAGATCTAACGTCTTACCCTTCTATTTTAGGAGGTCGCGTTAAGACATTACACCCTAAAGTATTTGGTGGGATTCTCAATCGTCAAGACCATGAGGGTGATGTGAAGGAGATGAAGGAATATGAGATCCCTCAAATTGATTTAGTGATTGTTGATTTATATCCTTTTGAAAAAACAGTTGCATCTGGCGCTTCAGAGCAGGACATTGTAGAGAAAATTGATATTGGTGGTATTTCATTAATAAGAGCAGCCGCAAAAAACTTTAAAGATACTCTCTGTGTATCATCTATGTCAGATTATGCAGAAATACTAGACCTAATCTCTGCAAACGATGGACATGTTTCTCTAGAGGATAGAAAACGTTTTGCTGCAAAAAGTTTTGCTGTGTCCTCACATTATGATACCGCAATTTTTGGATATTTCAATAAGGAACAACAAATTCCAGCACTTAAACTAAGTGCTAATGATGGTAAAGAATTACGCTATGGAGAAAACCCACACCAGCGCGGAACATTCTTTGGAGAATTTTCTGAGGTATTTGATAAACTTCACGGAAAAGACCTATCCTACAACAACTTACTTGATGTTGATGCCGCAGTAAACCTTATTGCAGAGTTTCAAGGAGAAAAGCCAACTTTTGCGGTCTTAAAGCACAATAATGCTTGTGGATTTGCACAGCGCACCACAATGCATACCGCTTATCTTGATGCGCTAGCTGGAGATCCAACTTCTGCCTTTGGTGGTGTGCTCATCGCAAATGGAGAAATAGATAAAAAAACAGCCGAAGAAATTCATAAATTATTTTGCGAGGTGGTGATCGCTCCATCCTTTACACCAGAGGCGCTAGACATTTTAAAAGGTAAGAAAAATCGCATTGTTCTTAAGCTTAAAAAAATTATCTTACAAGAACAACTTTTGCGCACCTGTCTCAACGGCACACTTATACAAGACCGAGATTATATCACAGATGCTAAAAAAGATCTCACAAATGCTACCACTAAGACACCTTCTGAGAGTGAGCTAGAAGATTTACTATTTGCATCTAAAATCTGTAAGCATACTAAGTCAAATACTATTGTTTTAGTCAAAGGGAAACAACTTTGCGCCAGCGGTACAGGTCAAACTTCTAGAGTTGATGCTTTGAAACAAGCTATTGATAAGGCACAATCATTTGGCTTTGATCTCTCAGGCTCTGTTATGGCTAGTGATGCTTTTTTTCCATTTCCAGATTGTGTAGAGATTGCAGACAAAGCAGGAATTAGTGCTGTAATTCAGCCAGGAGGATCAATCAAAGACCAATTAACTATTGATTATTGTAATGAAAATAATTTGTCAATGGTATTAACTGGAACAAGACATTTCAAACATTAATAAAAGTTTAAGGGAGTACGCTTTCGCGAAAGCGTAATTTTAACCCGAATAGTTGTACTTTTAGCGATACACCAAAAACTAACGCATAACCCCGAAATACCTTATGGGCTTTTTTGATTTTTTAACTGAAGACATTGCCATTGACCTTGGTACCGCAAATACCTTAATAATTCACAATGATAAAGTAGTAGTAGACAGCCCGTCTATAGTTGCTCGTGATAGAACCACAAATAAAATCATTGCGGTAGGTAAAGAAGCAGCCCAAATGCAGGGAAAAACTCATGAAAACATTAAAACAATTAGACCACTAAAGGATGGGGTAATTGCAGATTTTGATGCTTCTGAGCAAATGATTGCGATGTTTATCAAAGAAATCCCAGCACTCAAAAAGAAATTTTTCCCTCCAGCTTTACGCATGGTTATCTGTATTCCTTCTGGAATTACAGAGGTAGAAATGCGTGCAGTTAAGGAAAGTGCAGAGCGTGTGAATGGTAAAGAAGTTTATCTTATACATGAACCTATGGCAGCTGCGATAGGTATAGGTGTAGATATTATGCAACCTAAGGGAAACATGATTGTAGATATAGGGGGTGGTACAACAGAAATTGCTGTTATTGCATTAGGTGGAATCGTTTGTGACAAATCTGTAAAAATTGCGGGTGATGTTTTTACAAATGATATCATTTACTACATGCGCACACAACACAACTTATATGTAGGAGAACGTAGCGCGGAGAAAATTAAGATTCAAATAGGTGCCGCAACTGAAGATCTTGAAGTACCGCCAGAGGAAATGAGTGTTCAGGGTCGTGATCTTTTAACAGGTAAACCAAAGCAAGTGCAAATAAGCTTTCGCGAAATTGCAAAAGCGCTCGATAAGTCTATTCTTCGTATCGAGGATGCGGTTATGGAAACACTTTCACAAACTCCACCAGAACTCGCTGCAGATATTTACAACACTGGTATTTACCTTGCTGGAGGTGGATCTATGCTACGGGGATTAGATAAACGTTTATCTCAAAAAACAGATCTTCCTGTTTATATTGCAGAAGATCCTCTTAGAGCCGTGGTACGCGGTACAGGAATTTGCTTGAAAAACATCAATAAATATAAGAGTGTTCTTATAAAATAAGAGATTTCATAAGTTATGCAGCAGATTATCAATTTTTTGATCAGGAATAAACACTTCCTGTTGTTTGCATTTTTGCTCATTTTATCAATTGTTTTTACGGTACAGTCACACTCTTACCATAGAAGTAAAGTTGTAAATTCTGCAAATTTTTTTACTGGTGGTATTTTTAAATCTGTGAGTAGTTTTCAAGACTATTTTAAACTTAAAACGTACAACAAACAACTACTTGAAGAAAATGCCAGACTGCGTACTTTCCTTGAAAATTATGTGGATGACAGCGAAGTTATTCTAAATCTTACAGAGACAACTTCCCCTATACCAGTAGATAGCCTCCTAAAATATAAATATATTCCAGCAGAAGTGCTGAATAATAATTACGCTAAAGTTGACAACTTCATAACTTTACTTGGCGGCAGAAAAGACAGCATTGTACCTGATTTAGGTGTGATAACAAGTAAAGGGATAGTAGGTGTCGTTGACACCTCTTCAGAAAACTACAGTACGGTATTATCCATACTTAATTCAAATTTTATCACAAATGCAAAACTACGTTCCTCTGAACATTTTGGAACCGTGCAGTGGGATGGGAAAGATCCTAACGTGATTCAGATCATTGATATGCAGCAACAAGCTCCAGTAGTATTGGGAGATACCATAGAGACAAGTGGTAAATCTGCTATATTTCCAAAAGGAATTCCAATAGGTACGATTGAAACTTTTGAATTAGATCCAAGCAAAAATTTCTATACTTTATCTGTAAAACTTATAAATGATATGACAAATCTTGGTCATGTCTACGTTATTAAAAATTCTTATAAAAAGGAAATAAAAGCTTTAGAAAAAAAGGAAGATGAACAATAGCCTCGTTTTAAATATTACACGTTTTATAATCTTGATGGCTATTCAAGTGTACATTTTTAACAATGTTAATCTCTTTGGGTATATTAATCCTTACCCCTATGTGCTCTTTTTGCTAGTTTTTCCATTTACTGCAAATAGGTCTGTATATATTCTAATTGCTTTTATTACGGGAATTACTATTGATATGTTTGGAAATAGTGGAGGCATACACGCCACCGCCTGTTTATTTCTTGCCTATTTGAGACCATACGCCTTACGTTTTGCTTTCGGAGTTAGTTACGAATACAACACCATAAAATTATCTAAAGCAGGATTTTATGAGCGTTTTATTTTTATTACCGTAATGGTTTTAATACATCATTTTATTTTATTTTCCTTAGAAGTTTTTAACATAAGTAATATACTTCACACCTTAAACAAAACGTTGATTACTAGTATCTTTACAGTGATACTCTGTATCACTTTTAATACACTATTTAGCGGGCGTCGAGAATGAGAAAATTGTTACTTTTTTTTATTGTACTTACCACGGGTTTACTCTTTATAGCAAGGCTATTTTACTTACAAGTATACGATAGCTCTGCCGCATCATTATCAGAGAGCAATGCTATTAAACAGCAATTTGAGATTCCCCAGCGTGGGCGAATTTATGATCGCAACGGAAAGCTTTTAGTTTCCAATCAGCCGTCTTATGATTTAATGGCGATTCCTAGAGAGGTCAAACCTTTTGACACACTACAGCTTTGTGCCTTACTTCATATTGAGAAAGAGCAACTCGTAAAACGCCTAGAAAAAGCTCGTTTTTTCTCACCAAGACACCCATCTGTAATTGTACCGACAATGTCTCAAGAAGAGTTTGCTTTTCTAGGGGAACAGATGCGTAAGTATGAAGGGTTTTATATTCAAAAAAGATCTCTTAGAGATTACCAAATTGACTTTGGTGCAAATTTCCTTGGTTTTATTCAGGAAGTTCACCAAGGAATTATTGATAAAGACCCATATTATAAAATGGGTGACTTAATAGGTCGTCAAGGTGTTGAACAACAATATGAAGAGCTATTAAGAGGTAAAAAAGGTATTCAATATTTACAAAAAGATCGTTTTAACAGAGTTATAGGCCCATATAAAGAAGGTGAACTTGATGTGAAACCTGAGGAAGGAAAAAATATACATCTCACTATTGATTCTGAACTACAGAAATATGGTGAGTTACTAATGCAAGGTAAGCGTGGAGGTATTGTAGCAATAGAACCAAGCACAGGAGAAATTCTTGCTTTAGTAGCAGCCCCTAATTATGACCCTGCTCTTATGGTAGGTCGTGCAAGATCTGAAAATTACACCCGACTTTATAATGACTCTATCGCAAAACCTATGTTTGATAGAGCGTTGCTTGGAGAATATGCACCAGGCTCTCCATTTAAAGCATTAACGGGTCTTATTGCACTTCAAGAAGATGCCATGTCTTTGAGGGATAAAGTATACTGTAATGGAGGCCTACCGTATGGAAGAGGTCAGATTTTTGGATGTCACCATCATAGATCACCCCTTGCCATGATAGATGGTATTGCACAATCTTGTAATGCCTATTTTGGGACAGCATACCTTAAAACACTTGCAAAATTTGATGATGTTCAAGAAGGAATGACTGTTTGGGAAAAACATTTAAAGAGCTTTGGATTAGGTGATTTTATGGGATACGATCTTCCTATAGGAAGACCAGGTTTAATTCCAACTGCCAAGATGTATAATAAAGTATATGGGTATCCAGAAAGGAGATGGGGTGCTGCCGCTACTCTATCAAATTCAATTGGACAAGGAGAAGTTGCCCTTACCCCTATGCAAATGGCGCATTTTATATCTACTATTGCAAACAAAGGATGGTTTTACAAACCACACATTCTAAAAAAAATACAGGATGTGGATACCTTACCTAAACAATTTGAAGAAAAAAACTTTACAACAATTGACCCAAAGCACTTTGAACCAATTATAGAAGGACTTCATGGCGTATATACTTCTGGTACAGCTTATAGTTTGAGAGTCCCTGACATTGAAATTTGTGGTAAAACAGGTACTGCAGAAAATTATACAAAAATTGATGGTGTAACGACACAGTTAACAGACCATTCAACATTTGTAGCCTTTGCTCCCAAAGATGATCCTAAAATTGCCATAGCAGTGTTTGTAGAGAATGGATATTGGGGATCTCGCTACGGTGGGAGAATCGCATCTGTAATGATTGAAAAATATATCAAAGGGGAAGTTACCAGAAAAGATCTTGAAGAATGGGTATTAACCCATACATTAGAAGAAGAATACGCAAAACCACTTAGTGGTAAACCTTTCAGAATAAATTATTAATGGCAAGAACTTCCCGAAGTATAGGTAGTTTTGATTGGGTACTCATTGTTTTATACCTTCTTCTTGTGGTTATAGGTTGGGTGAATATATACTCTGCATCCTTTGATCCCTCTGCAGAGACATTTTTTAGTATGAGTAATGAATATTTCAAACAAATTGTTTGGATTTTCCTAGGGTTTCTTATTATTGCCTTTATCCTCTTTTTAGACACAAAGTTCTTTGATCGTTTCTCAAGTGTCATCTATGTAGTTTCATTACTATCACTCCTTTTGCTTTTTGTTTTTGGTAAAACAATTTCTGGAGCTACCAGTTGGTACAATTTAGGATTTATGAGTTTACAGCCTAGTGAGTTTGCAAAGGCCGCTACGGCTTTAGCCATCGCAAAATATCTAAGTGACTTACAAACTAATATTAGAACCGTACGCGACCAACTTATAGCATTAGCAATAATTGCGCTTCCTGCTCTTATAATCATCCCGCAACCAGATCCAGGAAGCGCTCTTGTTTATGCTGCCTTTTTCTTTCCATTGTATAGAGAAGGTCTAGCTGCTAGTTATCTAATTTTAGGAGCTACTGCAATCTCTCTATTTGTTTTAACACTATTGATTGGACCACTATATGTAGCTTTAATTGCAGTTCTTTTGGCTATTATTTATTTTATAAAAAATAGAAAAAAGCGTCCTTCAAAACTATTAATTATTGGTATTGTAGCAGCATCTTGTCTCTTTGCATTTTCTGTAAATTATATTTTTGAGAATGTCTTTGAACAAAGGCATCGAGATCGATTTAATATTGTTTTAGGAAAAGAAGTAGATGCTAAAACCATAGGTTATAATACCCAGCAAAGTGAGATCGCTATTGGTAATGGAGGCTGGTTTGGAAGAGGATTTTTAGAAGGAACACAAACAAAAGGTAAATTTGTACCAGAGCAACACACAGATTATATATTTAGTACAGTCGGAGAGGAATGGGGGTTCTTAGGTAGTACTTTGGTGATTATACTCTTCGTACTATTAATTTTACGTATTATCCAACTTTCTGAAAAACAAAAGAATGATTTTTCTAGAATTTACGGATATAGTGTGGCAGGTATTCTCTTTATACACTTTGTTGTTAATGTAGGAATGGTTATTGGCTTGCTACCCACAGTAGGTATACCGCTACCGTTTTTTAGCTACGGAGGATCTGGACTCTGGGGCTTTACAGTGTTATTATTCATTTTTGTAAAACTAGATGGTAATAGACTAAATCAATGGTAGGAGGTATCTCTTTCGCGAAAGCGTTAATAATATATAGAATTAAAAAAGCGAACATCTCTGTTCGCTTTTTTAATTTCTAACTTGAATAGTAACGATCTAGTGATCGTCATCTCCATTATGGTCATCCGTTCCTTGGATTTCTTCTTCAATCTCATTACCAGCTTTCTTCAAAGCATCTCCAGTCTCTTCGGCGGCATTTTCTATCGCGTCACCTGCCTCTTCAAGTCCAGCTTCGATGTCATTTCCAACAGCTTCTAAAGCTTCTTCAGATTTTTGTTGTGTAGTCTCTCTACAAGCAACCGTAGTAATAGTAAATGCTACTAGAGCAAGTACAGCAATAACTTTTTTCATTAGGAATAGTTTTCTATTAAGACTGCAATGTAATCAATATTATTTATGATAACAAAGAGGTGTATCTTGTGGAGGTAAAAATTGCACGTAAAAAAAGCGAGTTTATATAAACTCGCTTTTTTCAAATATGCTTATTTAGAGACTAGTTATCGTCGTCGCCGTTGTAATCATCAGTTCCTTCGATTTCTTCTTCAATTTCATTTCCAGCAGCCTCTGCAGAATTTTCAATAGCATCTCCAGTTCTTTCAGCAGCATTTTCCATATCATTTCCAGCAGCTTCAGCAGCATCTTCCATTTTCTCTTCTGTAGTTTCTCTACAAGAAATTGTTGATAATGTAAATCCGATTAATGCAATTGCAACAAATACTTTTTTCATAATTATTTAATTATTGGTTAGTGTTCAAAAGTAGTATATTCGCATTTTATATTTTGTTAAAATGCGTCATAAATTTTATCAAGTGGCTAATTTACAATTATCCCAAGAATATATTTGCATCAAAACTCATAAGATTTTTATAAAGATATTCTTTTAGTAACGCTTACAGCATAAAAGTTTTCATACGCGAGTATCTATAACCTATTGAGAATAAGTGTTTTTAGAATTCGGTTATGTCGTTTTTGAGTAAAATTATAGATTTTGACCTCTGTTTTGTCTCTAAATGAAATGCTATAGTGTGTTCTATTAAAGATAAATATAGCCTAGCTCAAGCTTTCGCGAAAGCAAAAACAAGAACACTCACACAATTCATATACTCTAATCTTTAACTATTTCTTCTTTACCTAAAAGTATCGGAGTACCATAACCTAGTTTTTCAAGCATTTCTATCTGCGTTTTCTTATCTCCCACGATTAAATAAATCATTTGATCGGGGTTAAGGTATTTTTTAGAAAGTTCTTTGATCTCTGCTACAGAAATATTTTCTATTACATCCCTACGCTCTTTGATATAATCTGGAGCAAGACCAAAATTTGCAATGGCACTGAGCATATTTAGTTTTGTAGTTATGGTTTCAAAGGCTCTCGCTTGACTCTTAAGTAAGAAACCCTTTGAGACTTTCAAATCTTCTTCTGTGTAGTTTGTTCCGTAATTTTTGAGTATATCTTGAATTAATGCGGCAGACTCATAAGTCACATTAGAACGCACACTAGTTGAGATTTTAAAAGCTCCAGGCAAAGATGATCCATTAAAACCAGAGCGTATCCCGTAGGTGTAGCCCTTCCCCTCTCTGAGCTCTTGTGTTAATTGGGATGCAAAACCACCGCCTCCCAGACGGTAGTTCATTATTTGAGCAGGGTAATAATCATCGTTAGTAACACTTAAGGCAGGATACCCGATTTTTAAGACAGATTGCTTTGCATCTGGCACATCGTAGAAAAAAACATTAGAATTCTCTGGCGCACTGGAGGCTACAGGTTTAGGCAACACCACTTCTGTAGATTGCCAGTTATTGTTAATCCCGTCTAACGCGGCAATAGCCTCCCCTTTTGTTATAGCTCCTACAATTTGCATTTTTGCGACAGATGGAGAAATATAATTAGCGTAAAATGTTTTGAGGTCATATAATGTTATGGCTTTTACTGAGGTCGGTGTACCAAGAACATTTTTAGAGAGAATGTTTTCTTCACCGTAAATCAATTTATCAAATTCTAAAGTTGCAATACTGTTAGGATTTGCTTTCTGTTGTTCTAACTGACTTAAAACACTTTGTTTTAAGATTTCAAATTCGCTTTGATCCCATCTAGGTTGTAAAAGCACCTCTTGTACTAGCTCCATTAGATTTGTAAAATTCTTTGCGAGTGTAGTACCCCGTAGGTAGATGTTTTCTTTATCTGAATAGGTAGTAATACTTGCGCCCAAGCTTTGTATAGCATTCTCGAGTTCTGCTGTAGTTTTTGTAGTGGTTCCTTTGAGTAAAAGATCTGCCAGCAGATTAGAAACTCCTGTTTTATCTTTGTTTTCTAGCAACAAACCGCCCCGAATGTTTAATTGAAATTGAACTAAGGGCACTTCCCTTGTTTCGATTCCAGAAATCTCTAATCCGGAAGCGAGCGATTCATTCCATACCGTAGGGATAGTTATTTCTGGTGAATTGCCATATGGAGGCTCTATAGCACGATCGAAACTTGAAGGTGTTTTTTCGTAACTTGCAGCAATACTCGCGTCAAAGGTTTCTTCTGCTCCTTCAATTATTTGTTCTTCCACCACACCTGCAGGTTGAGAACCTTCTAGCGCAAGTTCGTATTGATCTTTAGGAACAAAACTTGTAGCTACATAATTTTTACCTTTAATGTAAGTTTCATATACACGCTCAACATCTTCTATTGTGACAGCTAAAATTTGATTTACATCTTCTGAGATATAACTTGGATCACCCGCAAAAATCTCATATTGTGCTAATTGAAAACCTTTCCCTAGCACACTAGAGAGTCCATCATAAAATTGTGTTTCTTGAACGGCTTTAATGCGGTCAAGATCTTCTTGAGAAATTCCTTCGAGCTCAAATTTTGTGAAGGCTTCATTTACGGCAACCAGTACATCATCTAGATCACTACCTGCAAAAGCATTGATTTGTAAACCAAATTCTCCAGAAAGCTCAGATTCGTAATTGTACAGCTGTACGTTTGAAGTAAGCTGCTTTTCATCTACTAAAATAGTATTGAAGGGTGCATTTTTCCCTTGCGAAAGATAATTTGCAAGAACATCTAAGGCATAACTATCAGTATGATAATTTGCCACGGTAGGCCAGGTCATGGTTAATTGAGGTAATCTTGCAAAATTATCCTCATAAAACAGTCTTTTTGTTTCTATAAGTGTGACTGGACGATTTTCTAATGGCTGTACTGACTCGCCTCTTGGTATCTCATCAAAATACTTCTTTACCCATTCTTTCGTCTGTACTGGATCAAAATCTCCAGCAATAGTGAGCACTGTATTATTAGGCGTATACCAGCGATTATAAAAATCTTTTACATCTTGTAAGGTAGCATTTTGCAAATCTTCAAGTGACCCTATCACTTGCCAGTTGTATGGATGATCTTTAGGATACAAATTTTTTCCTATTACATACCGTGCATGGCCATAAGGGCGATTGTCTACAGACTGTCTCTTTTCATTCTTTACTACCTGCTTCTCTTTAGCTAGTACTGGATCTGTAACCGTATTGATAAAGTAACCTAGTTTATCTGCCTCTGCCCAAATCATTTTTTCTAAAGCATCCTTTGGTACCGTTTGGTAATAATTTGTTCTGTCACGACTTGTAGATCCATTTGCTCCAGATCCTCCTATTCTTGCACTCATAGCATCTAGTCCTCCCTTTCCTAAATTTTCAGATTCAAGAAATAATAAATGTTCAAATAAGTGTGCAAAACCAGTACGCCCCTCTACTTCTCTTGCAGATCCTACGTGAACGGTAAGCACCACGGCCACCACAGGGTCTGAATGATCTTCGTGTAAGATAACGGTCAATCCATTATCGAGTGTAAATTTTTCAAAAGGTACTTCGAGTGGTGAGGATTCTACATTTGCAAGATTAGATTCTACATTATGATCTTTCTTACAAGAGAAAGCAATAGTAATAAAGAAAATAATAGCAATAGTTTGAAACGTTTTCATCCGAATGGGAATTATAATTATGAGGATATGAAGATAGTTAAAAAGACGAATCTAAAAGCTGTTAGTAAATAAACCAGATTTAAAAAACATAAATAGGAATATTTCCATATTTTTGTATAAAATCCAATTATGCAACGTACTATTATACATCTCGATCTGGATACATTTTTTGTTTCTTGTGAAAGAAGATTGGATAGCCGCCTCATAGGCAAACCTGTAATTGTGGGTGGCACGGGAGATCGTGGCGTAGTGAGCGCCGCAAGCTATGAAGCACGTACGTATGGTGTGCACAGTGCCATGTCTATAAAAGCAGCAAGGCAATTATGTCCCCAAGGAATCTATATACGAGGCAATGGCGGGATATATTCTAAAATGTCTAGAGAAGTAACTGAGATTTTACAAGAAGAACTTCCTGTAATAGAAAAAGCAAGTGTAGATGAGTTTTATGGAGATCTTACAGGGATGGATAAATTTTTTGGCTGTTTTAAATTCTCAAAAGAGCTAAGACAACGAGTCATTAAAGAAACTGGACTCCCTATTTCTTTAGGAGTATCTCCTAACAAAACAGTTTCAAAAGTTGCAACAGGAGAGGCAAAACCCAATAACGAAATAAAAATTGATCCTGGTTTTGAAAAATCATTTCTCGCGCCACTTTCTATCAAAAAAATACCTTCTGTGGGCACTAAGACTTTTGCCCAGTTTTGTAATCTTGGGGTGCGCACTGTTGATCTAGTGCAACAAATGCCCCTAGAAATGATGATCGCTGTTTTTGGAAAAAATGGTAAAAAGATATGGGAGCGTTGTAACGGGATTGATGACTCTCCTATTATCCCTTACCATGAACGCAAGTCTATTTCTAGTGAACGCACTTATGGCAGAGATACTACAGACCTCATAAAACTACACACTACTATACGAGCTATGGCAGAAAATCTAGCATTTCAATTACGTCGTGGCCATAAGCTTACTTCTGTGGTTACAGTAAAAATTCGCTATTCAGATTTTCAAACCTACTCAAAACAGATGCGCTTACCCTACACTTCGGCAGATCATATTTTGATCCCTAAAGTCTTAGAACTCTTTGATAAACTGCATACCAGAAGAGTGTTGATACGCTTAGTGGGTGTAAGATACGGTGGTCTCACTGAGGGTCATTATCAAATTGACCTTTTTGAAAATACAAACAAAACGGTAAATCTCTATAAGGCCATGGACTTCCTTAGAGATAAATACGGCGACCATAGTGTACGTCGTGCAGCAACTATAGGAGAGGGTTCTAGGACAATAGGTAATCAGGGCAACCCTTTTAATGGAGAACCACCTATACTTCTTGCGCATAGACACCAGTAGTCTTCATAACATCCCTCTAGTTTTTAGTGTGGATTCGCTTTCGCGAAAGCGTAACTCATAGAAAACCTCTTTTAAAACTTTAGTATGTATCTCAATAACCATTCGTATTATAGTTTAAGGTACGGAACCATCTCTGAAGAAGAGTTATTAGAACTCGCAAGCCAGGAGGGTTGTCCATTTTTTACCTTGACAGATATTAATAACACCTCTGCTTGCTTAAACTTTATACGCCGCGCCAAAGAAAAAAACATCAAGCCCATTGTGGGTGTAGATTTTCGGAATGGCAACGCACAATGTTATGTTATTCTAGCCCAAAATAACAATGGCTTTTTACAGATGAATAGGTTTTTATCAGAACACCTACGTAATAAGACAGAATTTCCGGAAAGAGCACCGCGGTTCGAAGATGCTGTTGTTATATATCCATTTAATCAATCATTAAATATTAAAATAGCTCCTTTAGCTGCTAATGAATACATAGGTATTCGTCACGCCGATTTAAATAGACTAAAAATTTCTACCCATTATGATCAGCCACACAAGCTGGTGGCTTTACATACCGTAAGCTATAGAAATAAGCTGGATTATAATACGCACAGGTTACTACGGTCGATAGACACTAATGTATTGCTAAGTATGCTTGCTACCAGCGAGCAAGCAAATAGTGCAGATCGTTGGATTACAATTGGTCAATTTAAAGAACTCTATAAGAATGATTATTATCTTATCGAGAATGCAAACAAACTGCTCAAGGGGTGTCAGATTGATTTTGATTTTTCAAAGCATAAACTATCTCAAAACCGCTCCGTTGTTTATAAAAATTCAGAAGAAGATTACGAGCGCCTCATTGCACTTTGTAAAAAAGGACTAAAAGAACGCTACGCACATGAAATAACTTATAAAATTAAAAGGAGAGTTCTAAAAGAACTTAGGCTGATAAAGCAACAGCACTATGTTGCTTTTTTCCTAATCAATTGGAAAATTATAACCTATGCAAGATCAAGAGGATATTTCTACATAGGGAGAGGAAGCGGTGCCAATAGTATTGTGGCGTACCTACTACGCATTACTGATGTAGACCCCATAGAGCTCGACTTATATTTTGAACGGTTTATGAATATATATCGTGCCACCCCTCCAGATTTTGATATTGATTTTTCTACATGGGATCGTGAGGACGTTACTAGCTATATTTTTAATGAATTTAGTCCTAAAGGCCAAGTGGCTCTTTTAGGATCCTATGTAACTTTTAAGCACAGCGGTGCAGTAAGAGAATTAGGTAAAGTATTTGGATTACCTAAGTACGAGATAGACAAATTAAGTAAAGGGTCCTACAATCCTAATGAACTAGATGATATAAAATCTATCATTTTAAAATATGCAAAAGTATTAAATGGCAGACCTAATTATTGTAGCATACACGCCGCTGGTATTTTAATTTCAGAAAAACCTATTCACTACTTTTCAGCCACTAATTTTCCTCCTAAAGGATTTCCAACGGTTCAATTTGATATGCATATCGCAGAAGATGTGGGTCTTTATAAATTTGATATTCTAGGCCAGCGAGGCTTAGGAAAGATTAAAGATGCCATACAGCTTATTAAAGAAAATAACCCTGATGTAAAGTTAGTAGATATACATAATACCAAACAATTTTTTAAAGACCGCAAGATTAATGAGATGATCTCAAAAGCAGATTGTGTAGGTTGTTTCTACGTAGAGTCGCCCGCAATGCGTATGCTTCTTAAAA
>CAVQTP010000006.1:0-17500 GCA_963716625.1 uncultured Flavobacteriaceae bacterium | reverse complement strand
CGAAAGCGTACTCTCAACAATCAAACACATCTGTTAAAATATGTCTGGTCATTGACCAGTAGTCTCAGGCAGACTCGAACTGCCGACCTCTACATTATCAGTGTAGCGCTCTAACCAGCTGAGCTATGAGACTGTTTATAAGTCTATAGTTCATAATACAATAGTTACTAGTAAAAACTAATTACTAAAGTAAGACTACTATGTACTTATTAAATTATAATTAAATCGACAGCTATTGAAAACTAAAACCTATTACTGACCTTTCAGTATCGTAAGTCGCTTTGCTGTGTACTCTTGATGTTTTACTAAATAAATAGTAAGCACAAGTGCAGGGACAAGCTCTAGAAAGGAGGTGTTCCAGCCGCACCTTCCGGTACGGCTACCTTGTTACGACTTAGCCCCAGTTACCAGTTTTACCCTAGGCCGCTCCTTGCGGTAACGGACTTCAGGTACCCCCAGCTTCCATGGCTTGACGGGCGGTGTGTACAAGGCCCGGGAACGTATTCACCGGATCATGGCTGATATCCGATTACTAGCGATTCCAGCTTCACGGAGTCGAGTTGCAGACTCCGATCCGAACTGAGATAGGGTTTATAGATTCGCTCCTGGTCGCCCAGTGGCTGCTCTCTGTCCCTACCATTGTAGCACGTGTGTGGCCCAGGACGTAAGGGCCGTGATGATTTGACGTCATCCCCACCTTCCTCACGGTTTGCACCGGCAGTCTGGCTAGAGTTCCCGACATTACTCGCTGGCAACTAACCACAGGGGTTGCGCTCGTTATAGGACTTAACCTGACACCTCACGGCACGAGCTGACGACAACCATGCAGCACCTTGTAATCTGTCCGAAGAAAACTCTATCTCTAAAGCTGTCAGACTACATTTAAGCCCTGGTAAGGTTCCTCGCGTATCATCGAATTAAACCACATGCTCCACCGCTTGTGCGGGCCCCCGTCAATTCCTTTGAGTTTCATTCTTGCGAACGTACTCCCCAGGTGGGATACTTATCACTTTCGCTTAGTCACTCAGTCCGAAAACCAAACAACTAGTATCCATCGTTTACGGCGTAGACTACCAGGGTATCTAATCCTGTTCGCTACCTACGCTTTCGTCCATCAGCGTCAATATATTGTTAGTGATCTGCCTTCGCAATCGGTATTCTATGTAATCTCTAAGCATTTCACCGCTACACTACATATTCTAACCACTTCACAATAATTCAAGACCTGCAGTATCAATGGCAATTCTATGGTTAAGCCACAGACTTTCACCACTGACTTACAAGCCCGCCTACGGACCCTTTAAACCCAATGATTCCGGATAACGCTTGCACCCTCCGTATTACCGCGGCTGCTGGCACGGAGTTAGCCGGTGCTTATTCTTATGGTACCGTCATCAGTCTACACGTAGACCTTATTCTTCCCATATAAAAGTAGTTTACAACCCATAGGGCAGTCTTCCTACACGCGGCATGGCTGGATCAGGCTTGCGCCCATTGTCCAATATTCCTCACTGCTGCCTCCCGTAGGAGTCTGGTCCGTGTCTCAGTACCAGTGTGGGGGATCTCCCTCTCAGGACCCCTATCTATCGTAGTCTTGGTAAGCCGTTACCTTACCAACAAACTAATAGAACGCATAGTCATCTTATACCGCCGAAGCTTTAAAGTATAAATGATGCCATAAATACTTACTATGGGGCATTAATCTTCGTTTCCAAAGGCTATTCCCCAGTATAAGGTAGATTCTATACGCGTTACGCACCCGTGCGCCGGTCGTCAGCAAGTAGCAAGCTACCTCTGTTACCCCTCGACTTGCATGTGTTAAGCCTGCCGCTAGCGTTCATCCTGAGCCAGGATCAAACTCTTCATCGTGTGTTTTTAATAATATTAAACTACTCACAATACAGAAATATCCGGTCAATAATAAACTTCTAGTTTTCAAATTCTTTGTAATAATACCCGAAAGTATTAATACGCGCTGTCAATTCAATAAATCAATGAACATTTTTCTTTATACTATTATATAATAAAACAAGAAAAAAATCTTAGTTAGTGCAAAGGAATCGAACCCTCTTTTATACCATAACACTCCTGTAAAAAACTCCTGAACTTCGCTTAATAAACTACTGCTTTTCTAAGCGGGTGCAAATATACAACTTAATTTTACCCTGACAACTTTTTTTTAATAAAAATTGAAGAAAAATTTTAAGCCCCTATTTACTGAAATTCTACTGAACGTGCTCCGAATAAACTCCCTCTCAAAGCGGGCGCAAAACTACAACCCTTTTTTAAATTAAAAACTATCTTTTTGAAAAATAATTTAAAATAATTTATTCCAGTAAAAACTACTCTCAATGAACTACCGCTCCCATTTAAACGGACGGCAAAGATACACACTTCTTTGACCTAAACAAGAAAAAAATTAAGAAAATTTAAGAGAAATTTTGAGTCTCCAAAAACATACACTCAAACATCTTCCCTATGACCTAAATAACAACTGATTATAAGCGCTTAAAATTTTCGCGAAAGCGTAATTAATCTATAAAAAGAAGTTCCAGACAATTCCGAACCTCACATTAAAGTCACGATAGGGATAATCTGGGGCACTATAGAAGTTATTTCCCGTGAAACTGCTATTAAAATGTTCTGCCTTGACAAAGATTCTCGTTTGGCGTACTTTTAAATTGACAAAGAAGTCAAACATTGGAAAGTTGCCTATTTTTTCTGTATTCTGAACATAAAATTCGCCTAATATTGGATCGTAGGCGTTCATAGTATAATTCGAAAAATAGTTTGCCGTAATTCCTGTTTGTAAAAAAAGTGCGTTCTTAAATATGCGATCTGTAAAATAAAGAGAACCTCTGGTAACAAAATCCGGAACATTAAGCACTTCTTCTGCCCCACTTACATTCTGGTAAGTGGCCGTGAGATCAAAATTAAACTTGCGATACTTAAAATTCTTATTTGCCGTAAGTTTTAAATGATTAACCACCTCATCAGCCTGTTTAGATGTTACGAGCGCAACCGCATCAGGATTTTCTTCTAACTCTGCCTCAGTGAGTGGTTGTAAACCAAAATATGCATAATCGTTTATGGTTGTGGCCGAAGCTTTAAGATTTAACCATTGATCTGATTCGAGTTGGGCTGCTAGAGTATTTGTCTTTACAGTAGTATAAGAGGCTTGATTAAACCAATTATAATTAATGTAATTACTTTGGAACAATAAATGATTGTAGGCCGCAGGACTTGCATTACTCAAAATACTAGCTGTAAACTGCTTTGTATCATCTAAAGCATAACCAGCCTCCCCAAATATATTGTAACCCTCAAAATCTCCTGCAAAATTCACCTGCGCATTTCCTTCAATGTTAAAGTCACCAAAGCTATTTTTATACCCACCACCCACGGCAAGCGTCGTACCTTGTAATCCATTTGGAATTTGATTGTCATTTTCACCCCTTAATAAAATGGTTTTATAACCATAATTATAGTAGGTAGCGTTTGCTTGAAATTTGAGTTGACCTAGCTTTGCGTCCTCATAAACGGCATTTATCTCATTATAGGTTTCTTCATTATCTGTTCTATCTGTAAAGTCTAATTGCCTAAAGACATCTCCGTAGCGATCGTTTGCATTTTCTTGAGAGAAAGTAAAAAATTTATTCTCGCTATTAAAAATATGACCTACACGTAGTGCATAATTTTTTAAACTATCTTTTTTCTGAATTATATTATAGTGATGGTTAATGTACACACGAGTACCATCTAAAACACTCTCGGCATCTTCATAATTTACCTCTAATCTAGATCTATCATCTATCTCCTCATCTCCACTAGCAAATTGGCTTAAAGCCAAAGGAGTTAGTCCGCCATTTTCTTGATTGAGTATATTTTGTACAGCCCAGTGGGTTTTGATATAATATCTTTTATTAGTGGTATTATAACTCCCCCCAAATCTAAAATTACCCGTGCTCGTAAGTGCGTGTTGATACTTCCCTAAGCTTCGTACTCCTTTATAAGCAATAAAAATATTGAGCCTAGGGTGAAGATTCATCGTAAAATGTGCGTCTAGCTGCTGGCCTTGCTCAAAAGCACTTCTATAATACAGTTCTGTAAGTGGTGTAGGGGTATGATAATACATAATATCTGCTACTTCCATATAGCCAAAATGTCTTGCCTTTGCTATATAGCCTGGCATGATACGCTGTTTATCAAAATTTTCGACGAGAGTGTTATAGGTCTGTCCAGTATTAGCAAAAGGCAATAATCCATACCTATCTTTTCGTAGGTAATTAAACTTATAATCTTTATGTATAGTAAGTGTAGTGTCTACATAAGTTGTATCTCTAGAGATGGAGATAATTTTATAATCCGTAACCGGTGGGCGTTCAAATTCCTTTATGTTTGCACTTTTTGCATCCCGCGCGTTGAGTTCATCTCGTTCTTCCGTAAAAATATCTCGAGAATTCTTTTGAGGAACTTTACCTAAACCACCAACCTGAGCAAAAACAGCCGTTTGAACACAACAAAAAAGAACTACCCAAAATTTACTCATAGAAAAAAATTATTGCGCCAAAATTACATTATTTACACCTATTCTAGTATTTTGAACTTTTAATTATGCTTAAACTTTCCTATCACCCACATCTCATTGAGTGCGGCACTGACGAAGCGGGTCGGGGCTGCCTTGCGGGACCTGTTACTGCAGCGGCGGTTATATTACCCCCACATTTTAAAAACAAACTACTTACAGACTCAAAATTACTTACAGAAAAGAAACGGGAATTCCTCAAACCTATTATCGAGGACCAGGCTCTGGCATACGCTTTTTCACATGTTTTTATGGAAGAAATTGACGAGCTTAATATTTTACAAGCTTCTATTACCGCCATGCATCGTAGTATTAAGGGTATGATAGGTACGCTTTCGCGAAAGCGTGATCTTCCTCAACATATTTTAGTCGACGGCAATAAATTTAATCCCTATCCAGAAATACCGCATACAACAATTATTAAAGGGGATAGTACCTATTTGCCCATTGCAGCGGCTTCCATCATTGCAAAAACTGAGCGAGACCTGTTTATGAATCACATACATGAGGAGTACCCTATGTACAACTGGAATAAGAATAAAGGGTATCCTACCAAAGAACATCGGGAGGCAATACGCGAGTTTGGCATCACCAAATACCATCGTAAGAGTTTTAGGTTATTACCAGAGCAATATGAACTTAAATTTATAGAGTAACTACTGCTTTACATTGTTGAAAAAGTTATAGATAACAATTTTCATAAACATTCGTACGCATTTATGGTATCTGTATTTTTGAAATTAAAGTTAATAATACGAATGAGACAGACCATAGCCCTCTTACTATTTATATGTTCTATGAGCAGTTGCCAGAACGCTACTGACGACCGAACTGAATTAACTCAGTACATCCCTAGAAAAGCTGCGGTCATCATTAAAGTGAAAGATCTTAACGCGCTACAATCTGAGATCAAAAACAACGACTTTATTCAGGCCTTTAGTAAAACACCTGCTTACTCTTTTATAGCAGACCAAGCTCTAGTGCTTGAGCGACTGAAACCAGAAGGCGAGGTATTACTTTGTTTTACAAAGCTGGGAGCAACAGATTATGAGGTAAGTCTCATCACTCATATGCATAAAAATTTGATCAAAGGGGACTCCACTCAACTAGCCAAAAAATTCATACAACCACTAGACAGCCTAGGCTCTTACGCTTATCTAGTGAAGAACGCTGTTTTTATCGCCAGTACCTCACCACTACTTCTAGAAAATATTGAACGTGCAACCCACGAAAAATTGGATGAAGACTCTCTTTTTAGAAATGCCTATCAATCTGCCAGTCGTAACGCTATTGCCACAATTTTAATCAAAGGTGAAGAAGGCGCGACCCTATTTGCCGACCTTTTTCCTGCTGCAGATCGCAATTCATTGCAAGACACATTTTCTTGGGTTGCCATAGATCTCAACCTTGATCATAATGATATTGAGACTACAGGCGTCGTGCTCACTAATGAAGGGAGTGAATCACGGTTGAATTTACTGCGCTTTACAGAACCTAAGAAAAACCGAATTACTGAGGTCACTCCTACTTCATTTACATCGCTTACTTCCATCACTTTTAAAGATTGGGATTTATTTAAACACAATAAAGCAACCTATCTTAAAGTAGACCCAGCGGTTTTTAAGATAGAACAGGAAGAATTATTTGCCTCATTTAATGAAGTGGGTCGTATTTCTTTAGAAGCGACGCAGGTGATTGCCGCAGTCTCTAGTGACCCTAGTGGTAGCGAAGAAGCACTCGCGGGTAACGATTTTAGAACCACTTTTAGAGATATTGAAATTTTTAACTTTACCCAACAGGACGCCTTTACAAAAACCTATGCACCTCTTCTTGACCTACCTGCTGTACGTATGTACGCCCTTGTAGATGACATCTACCTATTTGCAAATGACCAAACAACCTTAGAGTCCGTGATTGCAAATTATCATACTAATGCCACCATACATAAGAGTGTTCTTTTCCAAAATACTGCCCAACGATTAAGTGATGCCTCCAGTTATTTGTATGTAGAAAATATAGATAGCGGCGTTTATAAAAAGAGGTCTGGAGAAGATCAACTAGCAATTATGCGGAACATAAAATTAGATAATTACCACTATGTGGCTACCCAGCTCATACAAGAGTCTGATTATATGCTGCTTAACGGATTGATTACAAAAAATGAAGATCTTATAGATGCAGGAGGCATTACACAAATATCTAATGTAACACTCAATGCAGACCTCTTGATGCCCCCACAGCTAGTAAAAAACCATCGTACAAATGGTATGGATGTGGTTACTCAAGATATTAAAAACACCCTCTACCTGATTAGTAATGCGGGCAAAGTGTTATGGCAAAAAAATCTCGATGGTCCTGTACTAGGAGAAATCCAGCAAGTAGACTTATATCGTAATGGCAGACTACAGTTAGCTTTTACGACACCAAAGTCTTTTTATATATTAGATAGAAACGGCGAAGAAGTAGCTCCCTTCCCTCTTAGTTTTAATGGTGTTATTACTCAGCCACTAGCCATTTTTGATTACGACAAAAACAGAAAATACCGGTTTGTCATTGTCCAAAACGACGAACTATTAATGTATGATAAGAATGGTAAGTCTGTGAATGGTTTCACCTTTAACAAAGCCTCAGATCGCGTGCTCTTTCCGCCCGAGCACATACGGATAGCAAACAAAGACTACATTGTGATTGCTGAGGATAATGGGAAACTTAACATCTTAAGTCGTACAGGTAAAAGCAGAATTAAAGTAACGCAACCCATCGCTTTTGGAAACACCCCAATTTTTAAAAATGGTAACACCTTTGAAACCTATACCGTTAACGGTGAGAAAATTTCTATTAATACTAGCGGCAAACTCACCCAAAGTATTTCTGAGCACAGCTCAGATTCTAAGATTACGATCACCCCTCAATTAAAAGTAGGGCAGCGTGAAAATGAACTTTATATCAACGGTATTAAAAAAGAGATTCCCTTCGGGTCCTACTCTAAGCCAACGGTGAGTACGATTAAAAACAAAAATTATATTGCCATCACAAATAAAGAGTCTAGCGAGGTCTTTATCTACAATAACAAAGGAGAATTATTACCTAATTTTCCGGTATATGGAATATCCTCTCCTAGTATTGGACTTTTAGAACGTGATAAAACCCTAGGGTTTGTCACTCAAGGAAGTTCAAATTCAATTTTGATTTATCGCTTGAATTAAAATATATGTAACACGTATCTGTTACAATAATTGAAATGCTAAGTATTTAGTATAGTTATAATTGCTACATTTAAATAGTAGTTACATATAGCACTCATGAGCAAATTATTTATTGTCTTGTTTAGCCTTTTATATTGTATCAAGAGTGATGCTCAAAATACTAATGATAAAGCACGAAAGTATATCTCCTTATCTGAGAAGACGTTTGATGAGAAAAAGTATGACAGTGCCCATCAGTTAGCTCAGTTGGCTTACCAAGAGGCCTTAGTTGAATCAAACGATTCTCTATTACTTGCTTCCTTACTTCAAAGAGTAGTAACCTCCTCAGAAACTGCTCCCAGTACTACTGATAGTTTATATCAAATAGCACAAAATCGAGCTCTAAAACTTGATGATAAAACCCTCCTTATTGACACATACTTCAAAAAAGGTCACATACTATATAGAGCCAAGGATTATGGTGAGGCTCAGCCCTTTTTTTTAAAAGTAGATTCTCTTGCTACTACGCATAACTTGCTTAATGAGACTGTCGTGAGAGCAATACTTGCGCGATCTGAAATCTCACGAACTTCTTTTACATATGAAGGTGTAGAAAAAGCATCTGATTTACAAGAAGAAGCACTTGTTCTTGCTCAAAAATTAAACAATGATGATCTTATATATGATATATACGTCAGACTTGCAGATATGAATGGCCTCAAAGGAAATATGCCTGAAGTAAAGAAATACTTAGATCTCACATTTCCTTATTATAAGTCAAAAAATAATACAACATTACTACATAGGCTTTATTTTACAGAAACGAGCTACTTCTATGAACTAAATGAGCTTGAGAATGCTGAAAAGAGCATTAAAAATGCCATTAACTATTTTTCTTCTCAAAATGCTAAGGAAGAGCTCGCCAGTAGTTTTGTCTCTTACGGGAATTTCTTTAGAAAGAAAAGAGAAGATTGTGTTAAGGCTATTCCTCAATTCAAAAAAGCAGAACAACTTTATCTAGATATGGATCAAGCAGTAACTGACCGTTATATGTATTTGCTAGAGGGCTTAGCTATCTGTCAAGCTGCAAATGGAAATTATAAAGAAGCCTACACTTATTATCAAAAAACCTACGAAACTAAAAAAGAATTAGTTAAGAATGCTAATAACGATTTAACTCGCAGGTTAGAATCAAAATATCAAACTGAAAAAAAGGAGCAAGAAATCGCGCTTCTCAAATCTCAAAACCAGCTTGCTATTGTTCAAAAAAGAAATGAGCGTACTATTCTACTGGGGGGGTTAGTCCTCACTACGATAGCTGGGGTATTTCTATTCTTTGGATTTAGAAATCGCAAAAAGACTAATAACAAACTACGCGAACTCAATACCACCAAATCAAACTTCTTTGCCAATATTTCTCACGAGTTTCGAACTCCCCTCTCGCTTATCTTAGGCCCCATTGAACATCAGCTGCAAAAAGTAGATTTACCTGAGCAAGAAAAGCAGCTCTTGCAAATGGCTCAACGTAACTCGCAACGACTTTTGACCTTAGTTGATCAACTGCTGGATATCTCAAAATTGGAATCTGGTCAGTTTCATTTGAGGGTAGGACAAGGGAATTTGAAAATTTTTATCGATGCCCTAGCTTCCCCATTTGAATTTCTTGCTCGTGAAAAAAAACAACAGTTCCAACGTACCAACGCAATTCCAGAAAATACATATTGGTTTGATGGAGATGCACTGGAGAAAATAATAACCAATTTACTTTCTAATGCTGTAAAATACAGTCCAGAAGAAGCTATCATTGATATACATACGACTCTGGTGGGCGATTCACTTGAGCTTACCATAAAAAATTCTGGTGTAGAGTTATCACGCGATGTTCTTAAAACTCTTTTTAATCGTTTTCAACGAGCCGATGAAGAAACTACAGGTTCTGGAATTGGCCTTGCACTTACTAAAGAACTTGTTGAGCTTCACAAGGGAACAATTACAGTCGTGAACGATGACAATTGGATGGTCTTCAAAGTGATTGTACCTGTTGCTGCAGCGGCCTTTTCGGAGGATGAGCGTTGTGATCATACCATAACTATCAATGATGATATTGTAAGAGTTCCTGAAAACACTTTCGTAAAACAAGATACTTCAACAAATGTGAAAAATGAGGAGTATGATATCTTCACAAAAGATAGTAACCCCATTTTACTTATCGTAGATGATAATGCAGATCTAAGGAAATATGTAACGAGTCTATTTGATGACCAATACATTATTCACACAGCTGAAAATGGTAAATTAGGCTTTGAAATTGCAAAAGAGGTAGTGCCAGATATTATCATCACAGATCTTATGATGCCTCAGGAAGATGGTCTCATTTTTACAAAAAATTGCAAGTCTACAGATGCTACATCACATATTCCAATATTGATGCTTACAGCAAAAGCGGGAGATGAAAACCAACTTGAGGGTTTAGAAACAGGCGCAGATAGCTATCTTACAAAACCCTTCAATACGGAAATTTTAAAAAGAACTGTCCACAATCTATTATACAGTTATAAAAAACTTCAGGAACGTTTTAGCAAAGAGGTTGTGTTATTACCTAAAGATCTTGCCACAAACTCCATCGAGGAGAAATTTCTTGATAATCTTAAAACCGTACTGGATGATAAGTTGATTGAATCTGACTTCAGTACAGAAAAATTTGCACAAGCACTGGGGATGTCCCGAATGCAATTGCACAGAAAACTAAAAGCTCTGACAGGTCTTTCTGCGACAGAGTTTATAAGAACACAAAGGCTAAAACTAGCAGCCCAAATGCTCAAAAAGTCTGATAGTAATGTTTCACAAGTTGGATATGCTGTAGGCTTTAACAATCATTCGTATTTTACTAAATGTTTTAAAGAGCAGTATGGAATTGCTCCTTCTGAGTACGACAAAAACTCATAAACACCTCTTTCCTTCAGGGGTGTTTACCCCTTTATAATCAACCTGTTACATCTATTATAACCTTTGTTACATCTGTTACAGCTACAGCTGTAACAGTAAGATAGCTTTGTCCTATTGATACAGACAGCATATATAAGTAGATGCTAAGGAGACCTAGTAAGATATCCTTTTCTGAATCAATTATTACAGGTGTTTAATGGATCCAGCTTTTGCAAAAAAATAATTTTAAACCATCGTGTTACATATAAAATAGTATCTGTTACATAACAGACAGGATGTTGGAATAAACAGAAATAGTTTTGGCTCAAGTATATAGTCTCTCACAAAATATACATCAGCAATGACTAAGTTAAAAAAATATGAAGGTACACTTCCGGAGCACCCCCGCTTTGAGATTTACCTAAATATAGATCATCTGGCAAGTGGAGAATATGAGTTGAAAATCGTAAATAAAAACAAAATCATAACAATAATAACCTTTAAAAAAAACCAATTATGAAAACCCTGAAATTCATTTTTGCATTAATACTATTACTTAGCGGCTTCATGTTGATTTCGTGTGACACCGATGATTCATCAGCTGGGCCAGAAATTATAACTGATGATGGAGAAGACCTCTCTTTATTATTTACCACTCAGACGGAAGAAGATCAGATAGGTCAGTTTGCAAATAACGCCATGGTAGCGTATGATGGTAATGTTTGGGTAGTAGGAGGTCATATAGGTTTTGGCCCTCCTTATTTTACTTCAACTAGTCAAGTCTGGCGTAGTGAGAACGGTGTAAACTGGCTCTCTGTTTCTTCAGACCAGTTTCCAGCTAGAACGGGACATTCCCTTAACGTCATTGATGGTAAAATGGTCTTGATAGGCGGTCTCAACTCTGATACCCCAGAAGATTTTGGAGATATCTGGAGCTCTACCGATGGACTCAGTTGGACACTGGAGGGAACACTCCCCTTTGGCAGCGTTTACCATCATACAGTAACTGAGTTTAATGGACGATGGTATCTCATCTATGCGAGTAACGTGTACTCCTCTACAAATGGTGTTGATTGGACTTTTGAGACCACCACTGGGTTTGCAGCAGCAAATTATCAAAAGGCAGTTGTTTTTGATAATGCGCTCTATGTAGTAGGGGGTCTTACTGCAAGTAATATTAGAGTAAATGAAGTCTGGAAAACTACAGACGGCAGTATTTGGGAAGAAGTAAACCTCTCTGGTGATATTTATACACCTAGAGTCAACCATACGGTTACGACCTATAACGGTAAAGCTTTTATAATAGGTGGAAGAGCTGGAACAACGATTTTTAGGGAAATTTTCTACACTGATGATATGGAAAACTGGACACAATATGAGCTAGAAGAAGATGCTGATGGGACAAGCGATGGGCTCTATGCACATAACACACTATTGTATCGTGACGCCCTTTGGATTTTTGGCGGCTACAACAGCACACAAGCCTCTAGCGAAATTCTCAGCATAACAGAATAATAGACGCATTAAAGCGCACATCTATTAATTGTATGTATGTGTCTCTTACCGTTTTCGCGAACGCGGTAAGAATTCCAATAACTAAAAAACTATAAAAGAAGAACAATCTCCCTGATGCTTGAAATTCGTTGGAATATTAATCTCAAGTATTAGGAAATGTGTAATAAAATTAAAGACACACTCTTATGAAACCAGCTAAAATTATTTTAATTATCGGACTACTATTAAGTTTTACAACCGCAGAAGCTCAATTTCTAAAAAAACTTGGAAAAGCCGCTGAGCGTGCAGCAAAACGCACCGTAGAAAACCGTACCGAAAGAGAGACAGAAAAAAGAACTGATGCTGCATTAGATAGCGTGCTTGATAACAAACAACGAAAACGTAACAGACGCAAGAATAGAAAAAGTAAAGGCGGTCCCATCATAGGAGGTGAAACCGATAAGGATACTACAGATCCCAATTATGATATCCGTAGAGCTTCCGACTTCGAGCCAGGAGCAATGTCTCTATTTGAAGATGCTTTTAATAAGGAGAATCAAGGCGATTTTCCAGCGCGATGGGATACCAATGGTAGTGGGGAGATCACAGTAATCAACGGCGAAAAATGGCTGCGATTGGGAGGGAATTCTAAATACATCCCAATGCTCAAAAAGAGCCTGCCAGAAAATTACACCGTAGAGTTCGACTTGCTTACGCAAGGACTAGATCATAAAACAAGTTCGCAAGCTTGGTTCACCTTACTCTTAGAAGATAATTCTGATTTTCAACTTGCTAAAAATTGGTGTATGGTAGAGCTCTCACCGTGTCAATTCATCCACTCTCCTGGTACCGTCGAAAAAGTTGTAAATGGAAAACGCGAGATACGTAACAATATTGGAAAAGACTATCGTAATCTCATTAATGGCAAATCCCATATTGCAATAGCTGTAAATAAAACCCGTATTCGTGTGTGGATGAATGACAACAAACTAGTAGACATCCCTCGTTTAGTACCAGCTGGGGCTAATGTTTTTAAAATACACACTAGAGGGTTGCGGGATGCTGCAGGAGTGGATGAACTATATATAAGCAACTTTAGAATAGGTGCCGCAGGTGAGGACAACCGCAGCAAACTAATTACTGAGGGGAGACTTTCTACAAACGCTATCCTTTTTGAATCTGGTAGTGATCAATTAAAAGGTAGCTCCTATGCTATTATTCGTGAGATCGTAGAGGTGCTCGAAAAAAATCCAGAGGTGCGCATCCAGATCATTGGTCATACAGATACAGATGGGAATACAGCTAGCAATCTTGCGCTTTCGCGAAAGCGAGCTGAAGCTGTAAAAAAAACAATGAGCGTGCAATATGGAATTGCATCAGCCCGAATAACAACCGACGGAATGGGCGAGAGCCAACCCATAGCCAAAAATAGTTCCCCAGATGGCAAAGCCCAGAACCGTCGTGTAGAATTTATAAAACTGTAAAATCTAAATTATGAAAACAACAATCAAATTTTTGCACCTTATGATACTCACTCTATGTATTTCCTGTGGAGGCGATGACAATAGCGATGATCTTGTGACCGACGATGATGGAGGAATGGATGAACTTACACTAGTAGGGATTTGGGAGACTTCTTCTGGAACCTTTTTAGGAGAAACTCAAACTGAATACCTCATATTTGAAGAGGATAATACGCTGGATGCCTTATTTGAAGACGATCTAGGTTTTAGAAATAGCGATGGCGGAATTTACTCCCAAGGAGATTCCCAATTGACTATCGATTTTGGTTTTGGTCTAACCCTATCCAATTATACGTTATCTGAAACTACCTTAACAATCACCGATAGCGATAACAATACTGCTAGTTTTAACAGGGTCAATACCGGACCAACAGCGGAAAATTGGACGACCGCCCTTGGAATTTTAGATCAGGGGGATGCTCCTTTTAATGAAGAGGCAGATATTGCTTTCCGTTATGATCACAGTCAGATTTTATTAGGGAATGGATATGAGACTGATGATATTGCTCTTATAAATCCAAATAGTTTTTCTTCAGAAGGTGTACTAGCTACCACAGAATCTGCATTTGCCGTAGAAGTAGAAAAAATTAATATTAATAGGTACATATTTCAATCTAATAATGGCTTTTCAACCTTTACCGCATTTTCTGAAAACACAGGAGCCGAAATTTTCACATCTATAGAATTAGGTCCTTGGATTTATGGCCTGGCGTCTGTAGATTCTCAACATATCTGGGCTTCCAGTGGAAATGAACAAACCCTTTATTTATTAGATTATTCAGACACTTCAAATCAAGTCATCGAGAGATCCATACCTGTAGGTAGAAGGGTGGAGGGTATGGATTATCAAAATGGTTTTCTATATATATGTTCCCGTGGCACTATTTATAAATGCGACGTTTCTACCGATTTCGAGGTGATTGAATCCTATACGCTAGAGGGATACAGTGCCTATGGTATTGCCTTTGATGGCACCAACTTCTGGATCAATGCAGCGCCTCACACATCTGGTAGTCATCAACTTATCAAAACAAATTTAACTCTTTAAAATATACCTTATGAAAAATATATGTATTGTAATTGTGATTCTGATCTGTTTACCGGTTGTCTCTCAGAATTCCTGTAGTCAATTTTATCCTACAGAAGAAGGAAAAACCTTGATTATCCATCAATTAGACAAGCGAGAGCGACTTTCTACAATTACCGAGTATACCGTGCTTGAGGTAACTAGTGAAGGTATTAAAATAGGGATGGTTTTAAAAGATAAACGTAATGAACCCATCACTGAGGCCACTTTTAGCGCGACATGTTCTAATGGAACAACGCTTCTCGAACCGGAATCAATTATGAGTGGATTGATGCGTCAATATGAAGCTATGGAATACAGTATTACAGGCGACGATATTTCTATACCTAATGATTTAAGTATAGGACAATCACTACCAGACGCAGCAGTTACAATGGTTGTAAATAGTGGAATAATGAATATTACCTCAACAGTAAGAATGACAGATAGAAAAGTTGTTCGTAGAGAAACCATCTCGACACCTGCAGGCACTTTTGATTGTTTTGTCATCACGTATACAAACACTTTGCAAATGGGACTCTCAAGAACGATGAAAAGCACTCAATGGATTGCCACTGGCTTGGGAATGATACAAGAAGAAACCAGAAAGGAGAATGGTAATCTCATCACTAAAAGCGTTTTGCACGCTATACATTAATCACTTTTATAAAATGAATAGTATGGACACTTTAAATACTTTAAGAGGTATACTCTTATTCTTAGCAATAACTTGTTTGATAGGTTGTGATACCGATATTCCCGAGACTGATAGCACCCCTCCAACCTTTAGATTTGAAATAAGGGGAGATGGATTTAGTAGGGCTTTTACAGATGAGAATGAATTTAATGATTTTCAACTCAATTTAAAAGACGGTGCATCCTATACTATTATTTTTTCAGGAGGTGATCAAGGTGGTTTGAAGCGTTTACAGATGGAATTTCCTGAAGAGTACGTAGATTTTCAAACTAGTATTGATAGCCCTTGGCAAAGTACAACCAATGGTTTCACTAGAACTATTTACTGGAATGGAGATCGTAACAACCCCATCACAGGACACCTATTTAACGGAACTTTTATAGCAAGTGGTGACGGTGCCTTTCCCTCTATTTATCTGCGAGCAGAAGATTATGGCGGAGAAGATGGACCCCCATTTAACATCTCTGAAGGAACGCTTAGCATCAGCATTAACAATCACGAGACGGATGTAATAAATTATTAATTAAAGGATCAAAAATGTGAACTTTTCTAAAATTAATAACACCGAGTAACAAACAATAATTAATTTAAAACAACTATTATGAAAACACTTAAAAAACTAACCTATTTGACTTTTGTAGCATTATCTCTTTTAACCACAGCCTGTAGTGATGATGGAGAAGATGGGATGGATGGAATTGATGGCATTGATGGTGAACAAGGCCCTGCTGGGGAAGATGGAAATGCAAATGTGACCTCTATCTTACTAGAAAACCAAACAATAACAACTGGTAATACCGATTTTGATATACCAGAACTGACACAGGAAATTTATGATACAGGGATTGTGTATGCCTATGTCACGGTTACAGGGAATAATTATTGGGAAGTCTTACCTCTAAGTACTGGAGGGAACATAATCTTAGAAATAGATAGAATTGAAGTTGGGCAAGTGACATTACGCTCCACATTTACGCAATCCAATTTGAGACTCAGGTTTGTGCTCGTGGAAGGAAACTCACTGGGCGGAGTGGTAGATTTTAATGACTATGGACAAGTGGAGAGCTACATAGGCCTGTAATCTTATTATTCAAGAATGTCCTATTTTTTAAAGTTCCTGACAATGGATATGTAGTAAAAGATCCTTATAACGAAAAAAGTACTGAAAAAAATATATAGGTCACAAACACCTACGATACTGGAAATGATTTCAATAGCATAAAAAGATTTGTGGTTCCAAAAATTAGGTTATAATTATTTCAACTATGCAGTAAGAAAATCTAATACTGTTACAAATACTTTTTAGGAATCCTTTTTTTGTAAACACTGAAATAAATTACAATCTTATGAAGGACGGCTACGGCATAAAAACCAACGTAAGCGGTAATTATTTTTTTAAATACTAGTCAACAGGTGTATCTACTCCTGAGAAATTTTTGTTAGAGATTTGATGCGGACATCGCTGTTAAAGGACGATGTGTTTAAAGCAAAAAAGTTGAATGAGCACAAAGGAGAGCTTTCAAATAATAATCCATATAATCAAAACAATTAATTTAAAAACAACTATTATGAAAACTATTAAACAATTTATGTATTGTGCTTTTGTAGCATTATCTATTTTTTGTATCTCTTGTGAAGCTGAAGATGGTACTGATGGGGTAGACGGTCAGCAGGGAGTGCCTGGTCAGGATGGAGAGGATGGTAATGCAAATGTATTATTAAGAACGGTTGATCCTTTCCCAGCTTGGACAGCGGGCTCCTATCTAGGAGCGCCGGCAAATACTGTGCAACTTTCAGAACCTTTATTAACTGCATCAATTCTCGAGACATCACTTGTTCTTGTGTACTTTCAACTATTTGAAGAAGAACCTTGGTATCCAATGACTTTTAATTACCTAGTAAGCGACGGTAGCGATCAAGTTATCACATTTACTTATGAAGAAAATAAAATAGACATCTACGCAATACAATCTGGCGGGGCGTTGAATGCTGGAATTACGTCTGCAAGGTATTTTATAATTCCTT
>CAVQTP010000005.1:352500-539897 GCA_963716625.1 uncultured Flavobacteriaceae bacterium | reverse complement strand
ATTCCAATTATCTAATAATCATATCGTATGCTAAATAGAAGCATAAAATTTCTCATAGAAAACAAACTTGTTGCTGTTATACTACTCGCCCTATTCGTAGGTTGGGGCATTGTCAACGCACCCTTCAACTGGGAAACTGGTATTTTACCGCCAGACCCTGTGGCCGTAGATGCGATTCCAGACATTGGAGAAAACCAGCAAATTGTTTATACCAAATGGCAAGGTCGAAGTCCGCAGGATGTCGAAGACCAAATTACCTATCCACTCACCACCGCATTGTTGGGAATTCCTGGTGTCAAGACCATCCGGAGTTCTTCAATGTTTGGTTTTTCAAGCATCTATATCATTTTTGAAGAAGACATAGAATTTTACTGGAGGCGAAGCCGTATTCTCGAAAAGCTTAATTCACTGCCCGCTAATTTATTACCCGAAGGAATCAATCCGGTGTTAGGACCAGATGCAACAGGACTGGGACAGATTTTCTGGTATACCCTTGAAGGAAGAGACAAAGAAGGCAATGTGACCGGAGGGTGGAATCTCGAAGAACTGCGAAGTATTCAGGATTATTACGTTAAATACGGTTTGTCTTCCGCTAAGGGAGTAGCAGAGGTAGCTTCTATTGGAGGATATGTAAAAGAATATCAGATAGATGTAAACCCCGAACTGCTCAGGCAGTACAAAATTACGCTGGAGCAAATCGTAAAAGCTGTAAAGCAAAGTAATCGGGATATTGGTGCGCAGACATTAGAGATAAATAAAGCAGAGTACCTGGTTAGAGGATTGGGCTATATCACATCTATAGACGATATTAAAAATGCAGTAGTTGCTTCTGAGAGCTATACCTCCATTCGAATAAAAGATGTAGCCAATGTTCATTAGGCCCCGCCGAGCGCCGAGGTATACTGGATAAGGAAGGAGCTGAGGTAGTAGGAGGTGTGGTGGTCGCCAGATACGGTGCAAATCCGTTAGAAGTAATCAATAATGTAAAAGACTAAACTGGTAGCTTAAGCGGCGGACTCCCCTCTAAAACCTTAACAGATGGTCGTACAAGTAAACTGACTATTGTGCCGTTTTACGATCGTACAAATCTTATTAGCGAAACACTGAATACCTTAAATGAAGCGCTTTCGTTTGAAATTCTAATTACCATTCTTGTAATTGTTTTGATGGTATTTAACCTACGTGCATCCATTTTAATCTCTGGTCTGTTGCCTGTTGCCGTTTTAATGGTTTTCATAACAATGAAGCTCTTTAATGTAGATGCTAACATTGTTGCCTTGTCAGGAATTGCCATTGCTATCGGTACAATGGTTGACGTGGGCGTCATACTTGCCGAGAATATGATTAGGCATCTGGAAGATAAAAAATACGCTTTCGCGAAAGCGGAATAGAATACACCACAAACGAAATTATCTACAACGCAACTGCGGAAGTTTCTGGTGCAATTTTGACCGCAGTTCTCACAACGATTATCAGTTTTCTACCTGTGTTTACAATGATAGGTGCTGAAGGAAAACTATTCAGACCACTAGCCTTTACAAAAACAATGGCACTTGCTGCATCGCTTATAATCGCGCTGTTTTTAATACCGCCTTTTGCCGCGTTTCTTTTTAAGAAAAGTAACCTAATGGAACGCTCAAAGTACATTATTAATGGTGTTCTCATTGTCCTTGGTATCACAGCCATCTTTTATGGCTATTGGCTTGGTCTCATTTTGATTGCCTACGGTGTTGTTGCGCTTTTGAGCGTAAAGGATAGAATTACAGAAAAACGAGCTAATCTCATCCATATTATTATTTCCTGTGTTGCTATTGTTTTCCTACTCGCCGAATACTGGCGACCACTTGGTTTTGACCGCAGCATTCTAATGAATTTGATTTTTGTAGCGATTATCTGCTTTGGACTGCTTGGTGTGTTTACAGTTTTCCGAAAATACTATGACAGCATTTTGCGTTGGGCACTTCAAAACCGATACCTATTTTTAATCATTCCAACCACGGTGCTGGTTTTAGGCGTGGTCATAATGCGTAACACAGGGAAGGAATTTATGCCTGCACTTAATGAAGGCTCATTTCTTTTGATGCCTACATCCTTACCGCACGCTGGTGTCGAAGAGAACAAGCGTGTCTTGCAACAGCTGGATATGGCCGTGGCAAGCATCCCTGAAATTGAAACTGTAGTGGGAAAAGCAGGAAGGACAGAATCAGCCTTGACCCTGCGCCACTCTCGATGTATGAAAATGTAATTCAGTACAAGTCAGAATATATGCGAAATGAAAATGGCGAGAGACAACGCTATCGTGTAAATGAGGATGGTCTATTTGTGCTGAAAAATGACAAGTTCATTATTAATCCCAATAATGAAATCGATGATGATGCAAACTATGCAGCATCAAAACTCAAAACAAGTGCAACACGCAATGAATTGATTGAAGATAACAATGGCGAATACTACCGAAACTGGCGACCGGAAATCAGTAGTCCTGATGACATTTGGAATGAAATCGTAAAAGTGACCAAATTCCCAGGCGTGACTTCTGCGCCCAAGTTGCAGCCCATCGAGACACGACTCGTGATGCTACAAACAGGAATGCGTGCACCTATGGGAATAAAAGTGAAAGGGCCAGATTTAAAAACCATAGAAAACTTTGGACTTCAACTGGAAGATATTTTAAAGCAAGCCGAAGGCGTTAAAGAACAAGCTGTTTTTGCAGACCGCATTGTGGGTAAACCTTATTTGCTGATTGATATTAAACGAGACCAGCTGGCACGCTATGGGATTTCCATTATGGATGTTCAGGAAGTGCTTCAAGTAGCTGTGGGCGGTATGCCACTTACCCAAACAGTAGAAGGACGTGAGCGCTATGGTGTGCGTGTACGCTATCCACGTGAGCTGCGTGCAAATCCAGAAGACTTAAAAAGTATCTATGTTCCTGTGTCAACTGGAAGTCCGGTTCCTTTGGGCGAACTGGTCGATATTCGTTACGAGCAAGGCCCACAGGTCATTAAAAGTGAAGACACCTTTCTGATTGGGTATGTGCTGTTTGATAAGCTCGATGGCTTTGCCGAAGTCGATGTGGTGGAAAATGCCCAAGCGCTCATTCAACAGAAAATCGATAATGGCGATTTGGTCGTGCCACAAGGAATCAGTTACCGATTTACAGGAACGTACGAAAATCAACTTAGAGCAGAAAAAACCCTATCGGTAGTTGTGCCACTTTGCTTGCTGGTCATTTTCTTGATTTTGTATTTCCAGTTCAGGTCGGTTTCTACGTCCCTTATGGTTTTTACTGCCATCGCTGTAGCCTTTGCAGGTGGTTTTATAATGATATGGTTATACGGTCAGGATTGGTTTTTCAATTTCAGCTTTTTTGGCGAGAACCTACGCGATTTGTTCAATATGAAAACCATCAATTTAAGTGTGGCCGTTTGGGTCGGTTTTATAGCCTTGTTTGGAATCGCGACAGATGATGGTGTCGTAATGGCAACCTATTTAGACCAATCCTTCAAAAGCAACGAACCAGACAGTAAAAAGGACATACGTCTCGCCACTTTGGAAGCCGCAGGAAAACGCATACGTCCGTGTTTGATGACGACCGTGACCACAGTTTTGGCATTGTTGCCAGTACTCACATCTACAGGAAAAGGAAGCGACATTATGATACCGATGGCCATTCCCATTTTTGGCGGAATGATAATCGACGTCACATCCTATTTCCTTTTACCAGTTCTATACAGCTGGAAAAAAGAATACCAACTTAAAAGAGCAAACAAATGAAAAAATTAAAATATATAATCTGTCTTTTGTTTGTTTCCGCTGAAGTTTATGCTGAGCGAAGACGAAGTGCGAAAGCCCATCTGAACGCACTACTAATAATGAGCATTGGACTGATTTCAATCAGCGGGCAGGCGCAACAACTACAAAGCTATATTGAAGAAGCCGTAAGTAACAATCCAGAAATTCAGGCTTTTGAACTACGCTACAATATTGCCGAAGAAAAGGTCAATGAAGCAAACTGGCTACCTAATACCGAAGTAAGCGCAGGCTATTTTGTAAGTGAGCCAGAAACAAGGGTGGGCGCACAACGAGCACGGATAGGTGTAAAACAGATGTTGCCCTGGTTTGGTACCGTTACCGCACGTGAAAATTATGCGACTTCAATAGCCGATGCCGAATATGTGGAAATCACAATCGCCAAACGAAAATTGGCGCTATCAGTCGCGCAATCCTATTACAGGTTGTATGAAACAAGAGCAAAGCAAAAGGTACTCGACGAGAACATCCAACTATTAAAAACTTATGAGCGTCTTGCACTGACTTCGGTAGAAGTGGGCAAGGCATCTGCGGTAGATGTATTGCGATTACAGATTCGTCAAAATGAATTACAGCAGCAAAGAGAGGTAGTGGAAGAGGAATTTGGCGCAGAACAAACAACATTCAATAATCTTCTCAATCGGGATGAAAATAGGACGGTTGATTTAGTTCCAGCAATGGAAATTCCGCAGAAAGACCCTATATACGGTACGGAAGCTTTATCACTCAATCCTGAACTGCTCAAATACGATAAGCTCTACGAATCCATAGCACAATCTGAATTGCTCAATCAGCGTGAGAGTTTACCTATGATTGGTTTTGGTGTAGACTACTTGCCCGTAACGGGAAATGACAATTCGATGTTTAGCGATAATGGAAAGGACATTTTGATGCCTATGGTTACCATGACGATTCCCATTTTCAACAATAGGTATAAGTCCATCACAAAACAAAATGAGTTGAGACAGCAAGAAATAGAATTTCAGAAAAGCAATCGATTGAATGTGCTGGAGTCCGCTTTCGCGAAAGCGCAATCACAACGCAACCAAGTACGCATAGCATACAACACGCAAGCCCGAAACCTGAAACAAGCCCAAGATGGCGAAGAAATTCTGATAAAGAATTATGAGACGGGCACCATCGATTTTAATGATGTGCTGGACATTCAGGAATTACAGTTGAAATTTCAAATGAATCAAATCGAATCGGTAAAAGGGTACTATGTGCAATCGGCCATTATTAACTATTTAATCAACTAATTATGGTCAAAGATTTTTACATAAAAAATATGGTTTGTGATAGATGTATCAAGGTGCTCAAATCTGAAATTGAAGTGCAGGGCATTGACCTAAAGGAAATTGAATTGGGACGTGTAAAACTGGACATCAAGAACGATAATGACCGATATGCTTTTAAGGAAATACTGGAAAACAATGGCTTTGAACTTATTGATACTGCTGAAGATAGACTGACCGAACGGGTAAAGATTATTCTTATCAAAATGATGGATAATCTGCCTATTTATTTGAGCGACAAACTATCTGTCCATCTGGCAAATAAACTCAATCAAGAGTATTCAAAAATCAGTAAGGTTTTCTCGTTTACGGAAGGAATCACGATTGAAAAATATTTTATCAAACTAAAAATTGAAAAGGTCAAGGAACTCATACAAACACAGGAAAAGAATTTTACTGAGATAAGTCAACTATTGGATTATAGCCATATCAATCATTTGAGCAGACAGTTTAAGACCGAAACGGGAATGAGCTTAACGGCTTATAGAAAGCAACAGCAAAATTTTAGGAATTCATTAGACCAAATTATATAGATAACAACCAAGATTATGACACAAGCTGTTGATTAACAGGTTTAATTTCGTAAAAAATAATTATTAATTAAAAACTCAAATATGAAATTAAAAATTGCGGTATTTCTTATATCACTCATCTCTTTTGGCGCAAAAGCTCAATTGGTAGCGAACGAGACTGAAGAAAATGTTGACAACTGGCCAGAACGTGTTTATGACCTAACCATAGATTATAAAACCGTAAACTTTACGGGTAAGGATGTTAAGGCGATGACCATTAATGGCGGCATACCTGGACCCAATCTTGAGTTCAATGAAGGCGAGTTTGCCATTATAAATGTGACTAATAATATGGATGTGGAAACATCAGTCCATTGGCACGGTTTAATTCTACCAAATTTCTATGATGGTGTTCCATACCTAACGACGCCACCTATTAATCCCGGCGAAACCCAACAGTATAAATTTGCATTAAAACAATCTGGAACGTATTGGTATCACTCGCATACTGGTCTGCAAGAGCAACGTGGTGTATATGGTTCCATCCAAATCAACCCAAAAGAAACTGATTTAGAATATGATAAGGATTTAGTGTTTGTACTATCAGATTGGATAGATGAAAGCCCTAAATCCCAACTTAAAAATCTAAAACGTGGTAACGAATGGTACTTGATTAAAAAAGGACAGGTTCAAAGTCTTGATAAATTAATTGCACAAGGTGCGGTAGGTGCCAAGTTGAAAATGGCGTGGCAACGTATGCCGGATATGGCAATTTCAGACAACTATTATGATAAGTTTTTTATCAATGGTAGTGCTTCACAGGATTACCCAGATTTTCAGCCTGGCGAACGTGTGAGACTTCGATTTGTAAACGCAGCCGCAGCGTCCTATTTCTGGCTCACATTTGGTGGCGAAGATCCGATGCTCGTATCTGCCGATGGGCTGGATGTCGTTCCTGTAACGCATAACAAAACCTTGATAGGTGTTGCCGAAACCTATGATTTTATAGTGACGATTCCAGAAAACGGAAAACTGCAAGTGCGCGCTACCGCACAGGATGGTTCTGGCGAAGCTTCGGCATTTATAGGTACTGGAAATGTACTGGAAGCACCTGCTGTTCCAGAGCCCAATCTTATCAAGAATATGAAGCAAATGATGTCTATGGGAATGAAAATGGGCGCACCTGCTTCAAAATTCAACCCATCAAAAAACGATTCCATTCAAGTAATGGAAAAGTATAAGATGGAAATGGGCGGTATGCAAATGGATGGTATGTCTATGAAAGATGAAAAGATGGAAATGAACGGAATGGCGATGGATTCTACCAAAATGGCTCACACTAAAATGGATATGAAAGACGACAAAATGAAGATGTCCAAGACCGAAATGAAGATGAAGAAAGGAAAGGCAAATATGGATATGGATGGCGATATGGAAATGGACGGAATGAAGATGGGCTATATGGTACCAAAGGATAAAGTAGTAGGTGATAATATGAAAACGGGCGGTAATCCCGAGTTCAATTACAACTATTTACGGTCGCCTGAAAAGACCGTATTTGAAAACGATAAGCCTGTAAAGGAAATGCTGTTCAACCTTACTGGAAATATGAACCGTTATGTCTGGTCTATCAACGGTGTTCCACTTTCAGAAACCGATAAAATTAAAATTAAACAAGGCGAAGTCGTGCGTGTAACGCTCAATAATCTCACGATGATGCACCACCCTATGCACTTACACGGTCACTTCTTTAGAGTATTGAATGAGAACGGCGAGTATTCGCCACTAAAGCATACAGTAAACGTTGCACCAATGCAGAAAGTTGTATTTGAGTTTGCTGCTGATGAAACCGGTGATTGGTTTTTCCATTGTCACATCCTTTATCATATGATGAGCGGTATGGCAAGGGTTTTTAGTTATGATACACCTCGTGACCAGCGTCTAAAAGATTATCCACTTACCAACCTTACTAATGAAGCAGACCACATATTCACTTGGGGTGAAATCACGGCTGCGAGTCATATGACCGAGCTATACGCTACCGCAACAAACATTAGAAATCAATTTGCCTTAAGGGGCGAATATGGCTGGAACAAAAATCTTGAAGCAGAGTTCACATATGAGCGCTATCTCAATGATTACTTCCGTGTATTTGGTGGTGTAAACGTAGAGAATGAAGGCGAAGATAGCCTTGAAGAAATAAGCACGACCGCCATTGCTGGTGTCCGATGGTTAATGCCATTGCTCATTAATTCAGATTTCAGAATAGATAGCAAACTGCGTCCACAGGTAAGTTTTAGTACAGGCTTTATGATTTTTCCACGTCTCGGGATTTATGGCGAATATGAATACCAGATGGATTTTGGCTGGGACGGTAAGTTGCCTGAAGGTCAGGATTTTGAAGAAGAAACCACGTGGCAAGTTGGGTTGGAATATGTACTTAGTAGAAACTTCTCATTAATGGGAAGTTACGACAACCGTTTTGGCGCTGGTGGCGGACTGTCATTAAGATTTTAAAACAATAATTAACTTAAATAAACAACAAAGATGAAAAAAGTAAAAAGAACACTAGGTATGATGGCACTTGCTGCTACAACGGTACTAACGGTTTCCTGCAAAGATGTAAACAAGAACGAACCGGCTGCACCTATGAGTAATGAGATGCATCAAGAGTCTATGGATGACAAAGACGATATGGCGATGAATGACAACCAAGATGCAAAAGCAGAAGCAATCTTGAATGACTATTTCAACTTAAAAGATGCGTTAGTAGGAGACGATAATGATAAGGCGAAAGAATTGGGAAATACATTGGCTCAATCTCTTAAATCTTTTGACGCATCAAACTATTCTGATAATGAAACATCAGAATTAAATGACATTATCGAAGATGCCATAGAACACGCAGAACACATTTCAGAAAGTGATATCAAGCATCAGCGTGAACATTTTAAGATATTAAGTAAGGATGTAACCGATATGGTGGCAATTACTGGTACAAAGACTAAACTTTACGAGCAATTTTGCCCTATGTACGATGGTGGTACAGCGTGGTTGAGCAAAGAAGAAAATGTATTGAATCCCTATTATGGAAGTTCAATGTTGAGATGTGGTAAAGTACAGCGAGAAATCAACTAATTGAAGTATTTAAAAATCATAGCGTGGCTTTCACTTGTGGCATTGGTAGTGATCCAGCTCTTTCCAGTAACCTTGAACGAGAGCGATACTGTACCACAAAATGATTTTATGATAGTAAATCAAGTACCTGCAACGATTAAAAATCAGTTGCAGGTTTCTTGCTATGATTGCCATAGCAACAATACAGAGTATCCGTGGTACAGCAAGATACAGCCTGCCGCTTGGTATCTGGAGGACCACATACAGGAAGGAAAGGATGAACTTAATTTTAATGAATGGGACACCTATTCCAGCCGAAGGAAAAACAGCAAGTTGCGTTCTATTATAAAACAAATAGAAAGCGGCGAAATGCCGATGGATAGTTACGAGCTCATTCACGGTGATGCGCGAATGGACAGTACCGCAGTAAAAGAAATTATAGGCTATATGGATAGCTTAAGAGAAGATTAAGTCCTGATACGGGAAAAGTAATTTTCATTGATGGTTGGTTAGAACCTTTCTCGTATCAGGCACAAATACAGTAATTATAAAAATGGAACTAGAAAAAATAGACTCATTTTACAAGCAGCTTTTTCGCAAAGCTGGACTTACAATAGCTGTAATTCTGGTAGTTGCATTTGTAGATATAGGTCTTATTTCTAACATTGAGTATAATTGGAATGTATGGATGGTATTTATGCTTACTGTTGTAAAAATATTCTTCATTGTGCATCTTTCTTTCAGCCAACTTGTAAAAATTATAAGTCAAAGCCATTTACTTAGTCACGTACTTGTTCTATTTACCTTATTAATAGGTTTAATCATCTTTTCTTTTGCAAGCGACTTCGCAGCATTACACCTCATAGATGACAATAATTTTAAGAGCAACTATGATATAAATAGTTCTATCTGGACGGTGTTCTTTGAGTATTTCTACTTGAGTATTATAACATTTTCATCTGTTGGATACGGAGATATAGTTCCAGTTTCTATAGTGGCTAAATCGACAGTGATTTTGGAAGTGGGATTGCGATTCTTTGTGCTTGTCTTTGGAATCGCAAATGTTAATCAGATTAAAATAAATCAAGAATGAAACACACATATCAAATACAAGGAATGTCTTGTAAAGGTTGTCTGAGAACGGTAAAAAGTGCGTTATCAGATGTTGTAGGAGTTACAGACGTAGCTATTGATTTTGAAAATCAAACGGCTACCATTGAGATGGAGCAACACATTGAAATTGAAGAATTTGAAAATGCGGTCCAAGAGAGAAAGGCTAAATATCATATACATCCAATCAAACCTGATGGAATCAAAACGCGCACTTATCCCATAAATGGTATGACGTGTAATGGTTGCAGAGCACACGTAGAAAAGACTTTATCACAAGTTGACGGTGTCTTAGATGTTACCGTCGATTTAGAAAAAGCTGAAGCCTTCATAGATATGAAAAGTATCATTCCGTATGAAACTTTTCAGGAGGTATTAAAAAACGATGGCGATACGTACGCTATTTATAGAGCTGGACAACGTCCTACTACCGAAGTCGAAAAACATAAACCACAACCCAAAGGAAATGGAACAGGGACATTTTATTGTCCTATGCATTGCGAAGGTGATAAAACCTATGATAAGCCAGGTGACTGTCCCGTTTGTGGAATGGATTTAGTAGAAGAAGTCAACCTTTCAGCAACCACAACCGAACAATGGACGTGCCCTATGCACCCAGAAGTGATCAAAGATGAATCTGGCAGCTGTCCTATTTGCGGTATGGATTTGGTCCCAATGGAACCTGATTTGTCTGCCGAAGAAAAGACCTATAAAAAGCTGTTGAAAAAATTCTGGATAGCTGTTGCCTTCACGTTACCCATTTTTATAATCGCAATGAGCGAGATGATTCCTAACAATCCTTTATATGACGTGATGGAGCAAAAATGGTGGAACTGGATTCAATTTGGCTTATCTATTCCAGTTGTCTTTTACGCCACGTGGATGTTTTTTGAACGTGCCTATCGCAGTATCAAAACGTGGAATCTCAATATGTTTACGCTTATCGGCATTGGTGCTGGTGTGGCGTGGCTGTTTAGTGTTTTCGGTATGCTATTCCCAGACTTTTTTCCAGAACAATTTGTAACAAAATCTGGCGCTGTACACGTCTATTTTGAAGCAGCTACGGTAATCTTGACTTTGGTATTAATGGGTCAAGTATTGGAAGCGCGAGCACATAGTAAAACCAATAGTGCTGTAAAAGAACTGCTCAAACTCGCACCTAATAAAGCGATACGTGTTGTAAATGGTAGTGAGGAAGAAGTCAGTATCGACCAGATCGAAAAAGGAGACATCTTACGAGTTAAGCCAGGAGATAAAATACCGGTAGATGGAAAAATTACAGAAGGAACCACAACGGTAGATGAATCGATGATTTCTGGAGAACCTATTCCAGTCAATAAAGCCATAGATGATAAAGTAAGTAGTGGTACTATAAACGGCAACCAGTCCTTTTTAATGAAAGCCGAAAAAGTAGGTAGCGAGACCTTACTTTCTCAGATTATTCATATGGTAAACGATGCCAGTCGTAGCCGTGCCCCTATTCAAAAATTGGCAGATACAGTTTCGGGCTATTTTGTTCCAGTAGTAGTCATAATTTCACTTATCACATTTGCAGTTTGGGCGATTTGGGGTCCAGAACCAGCGTATGTTTATGCTTTAGTCAATGCTATTGCGGTATTGATTATCGCCTGTCCGTGTGCGTTAGGCCTGGCAACGCCTATGTCGGTTATGGTAGGTGTCGGTAAAGGAGCGCAGAATGGTGTGCTCATTAAGAATGCCGAAGCTTTGGAAAAAATGGATAAGGTGGATACGCTCATTGTTGACAAAACTGGTACGATTACAGAAGGAAAGCCTACCGTTGAGAAAATGGGTGCTTTTGGAGACCGCTTTCGCGAAAGCGAAATTCTACAATTTATAGCATCTCTAAACAGTTCCAGTGAGCATCCACTGGCCGAAGCGACTGTGAAATATGGAAAAGAAAAGAAAACCGAAGTTTTAAAAACCGAAGCATTTAGCGCAGTAACAGGCAAAGGTGTAGAAGGTATAGTAAATGGAAAAAACCTTGCTTTAGGGAACGCTAAAATGATGGAGTATGCAAAAGCAACGCTCTCTGAAGAAATGATTACCGAAGCCCAGACCTATCAAAAACAAGGGAAAACGGTTTCCTATCTCGCGGTAGATGGGACAGTTTCTGGATATGTGGTTATAGGCGACAAAATCAAAGAAACGAGTGCCAAAGCAATTAAGGAACTTCAGGATAAAGGTATAAACGTGATAATGCTCACAGGAGATAATCACGACACCGCAAAGGCTGTGGCAGACGAGTTAAACCTTGCAGACTTTAAAGCAAGTATGCTGCCAGAAGACAAACTCAAGGAAGTTGAGAAATTACAGGAACAAGGTCACGTCGTTTCAATGGCAGGCGATGGTATAAACGATGCACCTGCACTCGCAAAAAGTGATGTTGGTATTGCGATGGGAACAGGAACAGATGTAGCTATTGAAAGCGCAATGATAACATTAGTAAAAGGAGATTTGCACGGAATTGTTAAGGCGAGGAACTTGAGCGACAAGGTAATGCGCAACATCAAACAAAATCTATTCTTTGCGCTTATCTACAATACCCTTGGAGTACCTATTGCAGCTGGTGTGCTATTTCCATTTTTTGGCATACTGCTGTCGCCTATGATTGCAGCTCTAGCAATGAGTTTCAGTTCGGTATCAGTCATTGCAAATGCACTGAGATTAAAATCAAAATCAATAAATTAATAATAACTAAAAACCAAAAATTATGAATGCAAACGAACACGAAAACAACAAAAAAGGAATGAGCCAATACACTAAATTCTTCCTTATGCTAGGGTCATCATTTATAGCAATGTACATTACAATGTATTTAAATACCTATGAATTTGACCACGTATGGTTTAGTCTTACACGATTCTATATGGTCTGTCTAGGTATAGCTACTATGGCGATCATAATGTTCGTGGTGATGCGCAGTATGTATCAAAACAAAAAGAAAAATATAGCAATAGTCTCTGGGTAGTATTATATTGTTTTGTAGGTGCATTAGGACTGGTACGTGACCAGAAAGTCAACCGTGGGCGACGTACTTTGGATGAAGGCAATGATACCACACCATTCAATTGCAATTTTAACAAGTGAACGTGCCGACATTAAAGACCCAGAAGTTAAGAAACTGGCAGAAGATATTATTAAGGCACAACGACGAGAAATTGCAGAAATGAAAGCAATGATTGAACGTTTAGAAAACGAAAAATAAGATTATGAATAAGAACATTTTATATATAGCAATAGCCGTAATCATAGGTTTGGGCGCTGGCTGGCTCATTTTTGGAAATGGGTCAAGTGATTCAAATAAGGATATGTCTGAAATGTCAGACCACGACCATTCTGGCGAAACCGAAGACCAAATGTGGACGTGTTCAATGCACCCACAGATAATGCAACCCGAAGCTGGCGATTGCCCTATATGTGGAATGGACTTAATTCCTGCCGAATCTGAGTGCTGAAGGTCTTGCAGCAAACGAGATTAAAATGACCGAAAACGCAATGGCGCTGGCAAATATTCAGACCACTATCGTGGGTAATACACAAGCCAGCGATGATGATGGGATGATATCCCTTTCGGGAAAAATAGCTGCAAACGAAGAAAACAATACCGTGCAAGCCAGTTATTTTAAAGGTAGGATAGAACGACTTAATGTCAACTATGAAGGTCAGCAAGTAAACCGTGGTCAGTTACTGGCAACCATTTACGCGCCAGACCTTGTAGCGGCACAGCAGGAATTAATTACCGCAGCATCGCTGAAAGAATCGCAACCAGCTTTATACAAAGCTGTGCGCAATAAACTCAAAAACTGGAAACTTTCAGAAACACAAATCAATGCCATTGAAGAAAGTGGAACGGTACGTGAGAACTTCCCGATTTATGCAACCGTTTCGGGAACGGTTTCAGAAGTAATGGCTGCGCAGGGTGATTATGTAAATCAAGGACAGCCTATTGTGAAGTTGAGCAATCTTAATTCTGTTTGGGCAGAATTTGATAGCTATGAAAATCAGATTGCACAATTTAAGATTGGACAAAAAATCAACATTACGACCAATGCCTATCCCAATAAGGAATTTGAAGGAACTATCTCTTTCATCGACCCTATGCTTAACAATGCCACACGTACAGTAACGGTGCGTGCAACCTTACAAAATCGAGACGACCTATTTAAACCAGGAATGTTTGTTACAGGTAAGGTAAAAGGTGCAACCGAAACTATGGAAAACACCCTTTCTGTTCCCGCAAGTGCTGTACTGTGGACGGGCGAGCGTTCATTGGTATATGTAAAAACCAATCCTAATGAGCCTGTTTTTGAAATGCGTGAAGTTACCTTGGGCAATCGCTCTGGCGAGAATTACCAAGTATCGGCTGGACTGAATAATGGCGATGAAATAGTAACTAATGGAACGTTTACAGTAGATGCAGCTGCGCAACTGCAAGGTAAAAAATCAATGATGAATCAGCAGATGATGCAGGATGAATCAGCTATGATGGGCGATATGGAAATGAGTTTCAGTAATGCGTTTAGTACTGAATTCAATAAAGCATTACCATCATATCTTAAAATGAAAGATGCTCTTGTGGCAAGCGATGCTGGTCAGGTTTCCGCTTTCGCGAAAGCGACATCAAAAAAATTAAAGGAAATTTCTACAACCGATTTAGGTAAAATGGAAAAGCAACATCTTACGAAAAGTATTGAGATGCTGGATGCTATTGCCACCAATGAAAATCTGGAAAACCAGCGCGCTCACTTTGTAATACTAAACGAGAATATCGTGCCTATCGCAATGAATATAGAAAACTCAACCAATTATTACGTCCAAAAATGCCCGATGGCAAATAACAATAAAGGTGCGGTTTGGTTGAGTACCGAAGAAGAAATAAAAAATCCATATTACGGCGATGCGATGTTGACCTGTGGTAGTGTGATTGATGAGATAAATTAAGTATGGGTAAAGAAGTAGAGCAAGAAAATAGAGACTTCGATTGGAGGAAAATAGTTGAACAAGCCTATATGAGTATCATACAAGGTTCCTTAAATAGAATTGCTGTTTTTGGTCACGATACAATTTTAAACAATATCATTAGACTAGTTGTTAGTGTAGATACAGGAGTAGAAAAGGAAAATCAAAATGCAGATGAAGTTTTGGTAGCACCAGATAAGTTTTTCATATTTCAGAATATGTGGAAGGCAACTCTGGAAATTCTTTATGAAAAATATCTACCAGCAATTGACTATAAGTTTAATTGGACAATAGAAGCAACACCATATACCCTTACAATCTGTAAACTTACAGAAGCTCATTTTGAGGATAATGAAGTAAAGCATCTTATGAAATTGGCTAAACTTGATGATCACGACATAGAGGACAATTTTTCCAAGCTTGTTAAAGATTTAGGACTAAAAAATATGAATCTTGACGGACACCTAGAAAAAAGATTGAGTGATGCAATGCTACCATTAAACAACAAAAAGAAGTTAGAGCTTCTTTTTCGATTAATGAATTTTCCACCATTGCAGGAACTGACTCTTTTTTATAGACGATATGTAGAAAAAGTAAATAGGGAGCATAAAGAATTAAGTGTAGGTTTTACAACTATTGCAGAAGTAGAAATGCCAAAAATTGGTATGAGCGAAGCTCTTCACTATTCATATTTCCAAATAGATCACGAAGTTTTCAAAAAACACGGTTTAAAAGGTTTTTCTGCACATCCTGAGCTTAAAACTTTTACTAAAGAACTAGAAGATATTCGAGCTAAAGCACATTCCAGAAAAGATGAGTTGAATGACGATATGATTTGTCCTTGTTGTGGCAAAAAACAAACTATTACTTTACCAGAAGAACTACTTCAGTATAAGTTATTATTAGAGAATACGACTTTAGCAGAAAAAATTGGGTTAGTGTATTTTGATGAGTTTATCGATGATTATAAAAAATCTATGGCTGATAGATTTGGAAACTTTATACCTAATCTCAATAGAGTTAATAATCCTAAAATTATCATTTTAGTTGAAGGCGAAAGTGAAGAAATTGCTATTCCAATTATAGCTTTCAGAAAACGATTCGTATTATCTCACAGCGATATACAAGTCTATAATTCTAAATCCAAGCAAAAACTGAAAGACGACTTCTTCAATTTTCGTAGTAAATATCCTAAGCGAAAAATAGTCTGCTTTTTAGATTCTGACGCTATTAAAGAGAGAGACGATATTAATAGAGTTATAAATGACCAACAGGATAAATACAGGATGTTATTCATTGAAAATGGAACGTTTGAAGACCTATTTGATTTAGCATATTCAGTTGATATTCTTAACTACTTATATCCTGAAGGCACTGATATTTTAGTTTCAGATTTTGATACTTCCAAGGATTTTCTATCAAACATTAAAAAGATTTTATTCAATAAAAAGAAGGCAACATTTGATAAAGTATTATTTGCTCAAACTATTGCATTGAGAATTGATATAAATAATGTTCCAGAACAAATTAATCAGGTTTTGGAAATTGTTCAAGACTTTGCTGAGCCAGCAAAATTCATTTCAAAATAAAGATTGAGGATGACCCTTTGCAACTCAATTGCATCATTATTCTTTTATCTTTGTATTATTAATGAAAGCATTTTATTCTATATCAATGTCAATGTTATTCCTTTTTCAAGGAATAACGGCCAATATGGAAATATGTGAACAAATAGAGAAATTCTCACATTTTATATCACATTATCAAATGCATAAAGAGTATGGTGGAGATACCTTTTATGAATATGTAGTAGAGGTAATATTTAGTGATCAAGCCGATAATAAAGACCATCACGACGGCTCGCACGATGATAGTGCACCTGTACATTCACACCATCAATGCTGTCATCCTACAGTTTTCTTAACGCCTTCTAACGCTTTGGCCTTAAAGCCACTTCTTTTTAAAGAAAGAGCGACATATTCACATTATTCTTTTCAATTTAATTCCAGATATCTGGAATCTCTTTTCCAGCCACCACGGGCATAATTCAGTTTTCATAGGATAACTATATCCTTTTTTGAAGTTTTCCTAATGGGAATGCTCAACTATGTTTTTGCTTTCGCGAAAACGTAAACTCATTTTTTTAACTGAATTAATACATTAATCTATGATTAACAGAATCATTGATTTTTCAATCAATAACAAATTTATCATTGGTCTGTTCACGTTGACTCTTATAGGAGTTGGCATTTGGTCAATGGCAACAGTAAACCTTGGGTCTGTACCAGATATTACAAATAATCAGGTGCAGGTCATCACGCAATCGCCTAATCTGGGAACGGAAGATATCGAACAGTTCGTAACCTATCCCGTAGAGCTATCTATGGGTAATTTACCAGGCGTTACCGAAATTAGATCCATTTCACGATTTGGGCTCTCTGTAGTAACCATCGTTTTTGAAGACGATATGGGAACCTATCTTCCTAGACAACTGGTAGGGGAAAAACTCAACGAACTTGGAGAATCTATTCCTGAAAAATTTGGAAGTCCATCTATGGGTCCCATTTCCACAGGATTAGGTCAAATTTATGAATACACAATTCAACCAGAAGAAGGTTTTGAAACCAAGTATTCGCCTATGGAACTGCGCACCGTGCAAGATTGGGTTATCAAAAGACAACTCACATTATTGGAAGGTGTGGTAGAAGTCAACTCTTATGGCGGTAGCATAAAACAATATGAAGTTGCCGTCGATCCAGAGAAGTTAAACAGTATGGGCATCAGCATTTCACAAGTGTATGAGGCTCTCGCACAGAACAACGTAAATACTGGTGGCGCGTATATAGAGAAAAATAAAATGTCAAATTTTATAAGAGGCGAAGGTCTAATTCGCTCTTTGGAAGACATTAAGGATATTTCCATTATTAATGAGGGCAACATTCCTATTACTATTGGAGATGTGGCAACGCGCGTCCACTTTGGGAGTCAAGTACGTTATGGTGCTTTTACACAAGACGGTAAAGAAGCTGTGGGCGGTATGATTATGATGCTCAAGGGTTCTAATCCTAATGCAGTCATTCAAAATGTAAAGGATCGTATGGAAGAAATTGAAAAATCTCTGCCAGAAGGCCTGACTATCGCCCCAATAATTGATCGTAGTGAGCTTATTGCAAGAACCACCGATACGGTTAAAACCAATCTTCTGGAAGGTGCCTTGATTGTGATTTTTGCACTTGTCCTATTGTTGGGTAGTTTAAGAGGTGGAATTATAACTGCCACTACGATACCATTGTCCTTACTTTTTGCCTTTATTCTTATGAAGCAGTTTAATGTATGGGCAAACTTGATGAGTCTGGGAGCAATAGATTTTGGAATCATCATAGATGGTGCTGTGATTATTATTGAAGGAACGGTGTATGAAATCCAAAAAAGAATAAGGTCTGGTAAGCTAAAATTCAATCAAGGAGTGATGGATAAAGTTGCCTATGATGCCGGAAGCACGATGATGGGTTCTGCGTTCTTTGGACAGATTATTATTCTCATTGTTTTTACACCTATACTTTTTCTTACTGGTGTAGAAGGTAAAATGTTTAAACCTATGGCATACACCTTTGGGTTTGCAATGATAGGTGCCATCATTCTATGTCTTACGTACGTTCCGATGATGGCAGCACTTTTTATGAAACCAGTACAAAACACCAAAAATTGGTTTGGCAAATTTGAGCGCTCGCTCGAAAAGATAAGTGATAAAATCATAGGTGCTATTCATAGTGCGTATATGCCTTTATTAAAAGGTGCTCTTAAACTGAAGTTTATCGTTTTATCAGCTGCTGCCGTACTACTTGTTATAGCTGGTTTCATATTTTCTAATATGGGAGGAGAATTTGTACCACAGCTTGATGAAGGAGATTTAGCAATGCAGGCACTTATAAGACCAGGAAGTTCGCTAACAGAATCTATTGAAGTTTCCAAGAAAATAGAAACCATACTATTAGAAAGTTTTCCTGAAATCAAGACGGTAACTGCTCGTATAGGTGTTGCAGATATTCCTACAGATCCTATGCCTATGGATATTGCAGATATGTACATTATCCTTAATAAGGATATGGACGAGTGGACAACAGCTTCTACTAAAGAAGGTTTGATAGATGCTATAAGAGATAAACTGGATGATGAACTCGTGGGTGTAAATTTAGTTTTTACCCAACCGGTTGAATTGAGATTTAACGAGCTGTTAGAAGGCGTAAGAGAAGATATTGCTGTAAAGCTTTATGGCGAGGATTTAGAAGTTTTATCAGAAAAAGTTCAGGAAATGGCGGCTATTATACAGACCGTTCCTGGTGCTGGTGATGTGAGTGCAGAACGTACTGCTGGATTGCCACAGATGACCGTAAAATATAGACGTGATAAAATGGCGCAATACGGACTGAATATTCAAAAAGTAAATGATTACGTAAGTACCGCTTTTGCTGGAGGAACCGCTGGAGTCATCTTTGAGGGAGAAAAGCGATTTGATCTCGTGGTACGATTTGATGAAAGCCATAGAAAAAGTATTGATGACCTGCGCAATATGTATATTGATCTTAAGGATGGTAGTCAGGTGCCCATTATCGAAATAGCCGAGATTGAATATGTCCCTGGACCTATGCAAATCTCACGTGACAATACGTATAGAAGAACGTATGTAGGTGTAAATGCACGAGGCAGAGATGTAGAATCTGTCGTAAAGGATATTCAACAAAAATTAGATGAAGAATTGGACTTGCCATCAGGATATTATATTACCTATGGTGGAGAGTTTGAAAACCTTCAAAGCGCAAAGGATCGTTTGATAATCGTTGTGCCTATCGCCCTGTTTTTAATCTTAATACTGCTATACTTTGCGTTAAAATCCTTTTCACAATCTTTAATGATTTACATCGCGATTCCCTTGGCAGCCATAGGTGGTGTATTTGCTTTATGGCTTCGCGGTATGCCATTTAGTATCTCGGCGGGTGTAGGATTTATAGTACTATTTGGTGTTGCAGTTCTTAACGGTTTGGTACTTATTAACCGATTTAATTCTCTCAAAGAAGAAGGCGTTATAAGCATAAAAGATAGAATATTTCAAGGGACTAAAGAACGTATTCGCCCTATTATGCTCACGGCCACCACAGATATTTTTGGCTTTTTACCAATGGCATTTTCTACATCGGCTGGTGCAGAGGTACAACAGCCGCTTGCGACGGTGGTCATAGGTGGTATGCTTTCGGCAACGCTGCTTACATTAATCGTTCTTCCCGTACTTTATACATTTATAGAAAAGAGACGTGAGCGCAAAGATCAGAACAAGATTGGTTCTTTTAATCCGCAAGCGTTAACTACGATTTTGATAGTTGGTTTTATGTTAGGTGGCACCGCTTTCGCGAAAGCGCAACAACCACAAGCACCTTTGCAAGACATTGTTGTCCAGGACAGCATCATACCCATCGCAATTTCACAAGCTATAGAAATTGCCAAAGAAAATTATCCTGCGCTGAAAGCGAGCCAACTCGAAATCGAAAGACAGAACGCACTTAAGGGCATTGCTTACGACTTCGGTAATACCCAAGTTTTTACTGGTGGCGAAGAGATTGCAGACGGTCAAGGCATTTATACCGTGATAGGCATCGGGCAACAGAATATTGATCTATTAGGCATAGGAGCCAAAAAACGTTTGCAACAACAACGCATAGAGTTGGCACAAACTGCATTTAACCTCTCGGAAATTCAGATAGAACTGGAAGTCAAAAGAGCGTGGTCAGAAACATTTCAAGCAAAAAAGAAGTTCTTTTTGTACCGTGAATTGGATAGCATTTATGATCAATTTTCAAAATCTGTAGAACTTAATTACGAAGTTGAAGCTATTTCACGGTTGGAATATGCCGCCGCGCGCAATCAGGCCTTGCAAATCAATAACAAATTTCAGCAGGCAGAAATTGATTATTTCATCGCGTTACAAAAACTCAATCTTTGGTTAACACCAGATACGATGTACACCGTAACTGATGATTTGGAAGTTGCCGAAATTTCGATTTTGGATGCCGATGATACATTAGATGAACATCCCGATTTATTGCTTTCGCGAAAGCGTATAGATGAAGCACAAGCAAGCTACGACGCAGCTAGAGCAAACTTATTACCCAAGTTCAATCTGCAAGGTGGATTGCAACGTGTTAATGGCGATAGTGGTTTTTATACCTATCAAGCTGGAATTTCAATTCCGTTATTTTCTGGTCCAGACCGCAGTCGAGCAAAGACTGCAAAACTGGATACACAGATAGCAGAAACAAATGCCACTTTCAAACAACGAGAGTTGCAATCACAATTCATACAGGCACGGCAAAATTTTACAAAGTGGCGAGACACGTGGTTTTTCTATAAAACCGAAGCCCTGCCACTTGCCATAGACCAGCGCAAAGGCGCATTGCTCGCTTACAAGGAAGGAGCACTGACTTATGCCGCATTCACGCAAATCATACGCGATGCCATCCAAACAGAATTGGATGCGCTGGACGCACTCGATAATTATTTAGATGCCTTGTTTGAATTACAATATTTTCAAAACTAAAAAGATGAAGACGATAAAATATATACCTATTACAGCGATGCTATTAGCATTATTATTGACCAGTTGTGGCGACTCAAAAACTGCCGAAGATGAAACTAAAGAAAGTACACAAACTGAAGAAAGCCATACAGAAGGCGAAGCTGAAGAAGTGATGCTCACGGCACAACAGTTTGAAGCCTTGCAGATGGAAATTGATACACTCTCTCAACGCAATATGAGCGGTTATGTAGAAGCAAACGGTACGTTGGAAGTGCCACCGCAAAATGAAGCAAATATTACAGCGCTTACGGGAGCAAATATTGCATCCATAGAGGTAATAGAGGGCGACCAAGTCAAAAAGAATCAAGCAGTTGCCTATCTATCTCATCCCAGTATTATACAGATACAGAGTGACTATCTAAATGCGTACAGCAACAGTCGATTTTTAAAACAAGAATATGAACGTCAAAAAAACCTTTACGAAGCTGGCGTAGCATCTGGTATGAATTATCAAAAAGCCACGGCAGATTATCAAGCATCTACTGCAATGGTAAACGGGCTGGAAGCACAATTACGACAGTATAATATTAATGCGAGTGGCGTGCGCAATGGTACAATTTATCAGCGTGTTGCATTGCGCAGTCCTATTGCAGGTGTGGTAGAAAAAGTTTTCATAAAAACTGGTCAATATGTGGAGCCACAGACCAATCTAATGGAAATAGTAGATACAGACCACGTACACGCAGATTTGATGGTTTTTGAAAAGGATGTGGACAAAGTGAAGAAGGGACAAAAGGTACGGTTCAGCATTCAATCTCGACCAGGAAAAGAACTGGAAGCCGTGATTTATTCGGTCAGCCAGACCTTTGAACAAGATCCCAAAGCAGTACACGTTCACGCTGAGATCGAAAATAAAGAAGGTGGTCTTATCCCTGGAATGTATATTAAAGGTAAGATTGAAGTTGATAATGAGAAGACTACAGCATTTCCTGAAAGTGCTATAGTTACAGAAGCTGGAAAGAACTATGTATTTACAGCGCAAAGGGAAGGCGATGCGTGGAGTTTTACACCAGTAGAGGTTACTAAAGGCGAGAAAGATGGCGAGTGGATAGCCATACACTTTTTTGAAACCCCAGATCCTAATGCTCTTTTTGCATACAATAATGCCTATTACCTGATGGGAGAAATGAAAAAGGGAGAAACTGAACACGATCATTAATAACTATGGATAAGACAAGAAGAAATAATCTAAAACAAGCCAGAACGCTTCAAATCTGGAATGTTATTTATGATGTTATAGAAGTAGTCGTGTCACTCATAGCGGGAATCACGGCAAATAGTTCAGCCTTGATAGGTTGGGCTTTAGATAGCGTTATAGAAGTAATAAGTGCAGCGACATTGGGATGGCGATTACACGGCGAACTCAAAGGCATCGATGAAGAAAAAGTAAAGCGGAGACAAAAAATTACTTTGAACGTGATTGCAGTTTCATTTACGCTCATCTGCATTTTCATTTCCTACGACTCGATTACCAAACTTATCAATAAGGAAACTGCAAGCTGGAGTACGCTTGGACTTATTATACTATTGGTCTCGCTAGTCGTGAATCCTATCTTGATTTATTACAAGAGAAAGTACGGTAATAAGTTGGACAGTCCAGGCTTATTGGCAGATGCCAAGGATACCTTTATTTGTTTGTATCAGACTGTAGTTGTATTGATCGGATTGCTATTGGTCAACTGGCTGGGCTGGTGGTGGGCAGATCCCGTAGCAGCATTACTTATCGTCCCGTATGCAGCAAAAGAAGGTTGGGAAGCGTACAACAAGGCAAAAGATATTAATTATAACATCGCACAAAATGACTGAAATTGAAAAAACATTAAACTATCACGAAGTGCGTCCTACAGCTATGCGCATCTTAATTTACAAGCATCTAGCACAAAAAGATAATGCACAGGCATTACTGGACATAGAAACCGCTTTCGCGAAAGCGGAACGATCTACCATTTTTAGAACATTAAAGACTTTTGAAGAAAACGGTATTGTACACCAAATAGAAGATGGAACAGGAATCACAAAATACGCATTGTGTGAACCAGGTTGCAATTGCGAGATAGATCAAGATTTACACTTGCATTTTCATTGCAGTAATTGTGACGAAACTGTTTGCTTGACAGAACATAAAATACCACACATCAACCTACCTGATGGATATATTGCAGAAGATGTAAATCTTGTTGTGACAGGTATTTGTGAAAAGTGTAGTGGTTGACTTTGCACAACAGTTGCGCAATCATTTCATTAAATTTAACAAATTAAAAAAACTGATAAAATGATACAGATAATAAGTTCGGATAAGGAAAATGTAATTGCAGTTCGCATCACAAAAAAGGTTTCAAAAAACGATGTAGAAAAAATTCATCCACTCATCCACGATATTGTTGATAAAGGAATGAAAGCCCATTTCTATTTTGAATTGGTCGATTTTGAAGGCTATACCCTAAAGGGTTTTTGGGAAGATATAAAAGTAGATGCGGCTCATATTTCAGACTACGGAAAAATGGCTTTTGTAGGCGATAAAGATTGGCAAAAATGGGTAGCAAAAGCTACTGATTTCTTTACCAGTTCTGAAGTAAGATTTTTTGAACTAGAAAATAAAGATGATGCACAAGAATGGATTAATCTATAAGTCGAATAAATGAAATTTAATATTGCCATTCCCACAGCATTAAAAGCGTACTATGATAAAGAGATAGAATCATATCGAGTTGCTTTAAAGGAACAAAACTGGTCAACAGCGTGGCAACACTTGGAACGCTCTCATATAATTGGTCAATCCTATCCGTTTGAGCACAGCTACTCGCATTGGTTAATGTTGAAATTTGGTTTTAGATATAAGGACTTTAGAGAAATTGTTGGACAATTGATACGGTTACTTGTGGGTGGGTGGAAATCATTCATTGATCACGTCCCTAAAGGTAATACAGGTGGTTCAAATGTGCCGCCATTAAAGAAAATGGAAGTTCCAGCAGATTTGAAATTTATTTTAAATCAACACAATTAAATAGAATGAAAAAACGAAAACAAAATTTAAGGGATATCGATCCCAAAGAACATCAAGGCGAACATAGCCACGATGATGGACACGATCACGATCACGGAGATGGTAGTTCATTTAAAACATACATTCCTGCGATAATTAGTTTTGTAATGCTAATTGTAGGTATTGCGGTAGACTATTTTAATGCTATCCCAGCATTTGAAGGTTGGGTACGTATTGTCTGGTATACTATTGCTTATTTACCTGTAGGTTTTCCAGTTATTAAAGAAGGTTGGAAAAGTATTATGCGTGGCGATGTCTTCACAGAATTTTTCTTAATGTCTATTGCCACCTTGGGTGCATTTGCGATAGGAGAATATCCAGAAGGTGTAGCCGTAATGTTATTTTATGCCGTGGGCGAGCTCTTCCAGAACGCAGCGGTCAATCGAGCAAAGAGCAATATAAAAGCACTACTCGATGTACGACCTAATGAAGCTCTTGTATATCGCAATGGAGACTACATAGCGGTAGATCCCGAAACTGTTGAGATAGGCGAGAAAATTCAAGTACGTGTGGGCGAGAAAGTACCATTAGATGGAATTTTACTTTCAGAAAAAGGCTCGTTCAATACCGCAGCACTCACAGGCGAAAGCAAACCTGATACTATTGCAAAAGACGATACTGTTTTTGCTGGAAGCATTAATCTCGACGGTGTTATCGAGGTTGAAACCACGAGAGAATTTAAGGACAGTTCCATTGCCCGAATTCTCGATATGGTGCAAAACGCCACAGCAAGAAAATCAAAAACCGAATTATTTATTAGGAAGTTTGCGCGCATCTATACGCCAATTGTAGTATTTCTCGCTATTGGCCTTACTTTCTTGCCTTACTTCTTCATTGATGATTACGTGTTTAGAGATTGGTTGTATCGTGCATTGATATTCCTTGTAATTTCTTGTCCTTGTGCTTTGGTGATCTCGATACCGCTAGGTTATTTCGGTGGTTTGGGAGCTGCATCACGTAATGGAATTTTATTCAAGGGCGCATCATTTTTGGATGCAATGACACAAGTTAATACCGTAGTGATGGATAAAACAGGTACAGTAACTAAAGCAGTATTTAAGATTAAGGAAATTGTTACTGGTTCCGCTTTCGCGAAAGCAGAATTTATGAAATACCTAATGGCAATGGAAGAGCAATCCACGCACCCAATTGCAATAGCCATTATGGAATATAAAGCTGAAGGAGCAGATTATAATGCTACAGACGTTTCTGAAATCGCAGGTAAAGGTTTAAAAGGTAGCGTAAATGGAAAAACAGTCTTAGTTGGGAATAAAGCATTGATGACAGCACATCAGATAGAAGTTCCAGCAGAAACCGACAACATTGTTGAGTCTATAGTGATGGTAGGCATTGATGGCGCATTTGCAGGTTATGTAACAATCGCCGATGAATTGAAAGACGATGCGCATCAAGCGATCAAAGAAATAAGAGCAGCAGGAATCGATAAGATTATTATGCTTTCTGGAGATAAGGATTCTATTACTCAAGAAGTAGCAAAAGAATTAGGCATCGACTGGGCAAAAGGTGGAATGCTACCAGAAGACAAACTCAATGAGGTGGAAAAATTAAAACAGCAACCAGATACTAAGGTGGCTTTTATAGGTGATGGTATTAATGATGCACCTGTACTTGCTGCCAGTGATGTAGGAATCGCGATGGGTGGTCTTGGTAGCGATGTGGCCATTGAAACCGCAGACGTTATTATACAAACAGATCAACCCAGTAAAATCTCAAGAGCGATAAAAATAGGTCGTTCAACACGTCGGGTTGTTTGGCAAAATATCATACTTGCCTTTGGCGTGAAAGTTATTGTTTTAATATTAGGCGCTGGTGGTCTTGCCACAATGTGGGAAGCAGTCTTTGCAGATGTAGGTGTAGCATTGCTGGCTATTCTCAATGCTGTTCGATTGCAGAAAATGAAGTGGGAGTAAACATTACAATCTAATAGTATTTTCAATAAGCATTGATTTTGAGAGTGTTAAAGAAATATCACTCTTCAAAAAGTTCGAACTCTGTCCCGTTGAGTTCACGAATAAATAGTATATCCCAAAAAATATCTGAGCTCGCTCAAGTATTTTTTGGGATATACTATTTTCAAAGCGGAGCTTTGAGGGATCACCGCAGGTAATCCCTTATAAATTATTTTTTGTGGACTGATATCTGAGCTCGCTCAAGTATTTTTTGGGATATACTATTTTCAAAGCGGTGCTTTGAAGGATCACAGGAGGTAATCTCTTGAAGGTTACTTTTTTTATGTTATTCTATTTTTAATAATTGATAACATAAATCAATTGCAATGAATTTAAGGTTAGAACTAATTATTTAATAGAGGCTATCTTACGAAACTTATGGTAATTTTAGAAATGATTATCTCTTTTAAATTTTTTTAAACTAGTCCAAGTACCAGTCAACTGGTCTCTACTATATTTTTCTGCCTTGTAAAGCTTATCATTTTTATATAAAAGTGAATATCCATCTTTCATATCATCTTCGTATTGCACTTTTATGGTAGTATTATTTTTACCGTGTAAAATCCACCATTTGGTTCTTTCTCCTTGCTTATAATGTCCTTCTCTCAATAATTTTCCATCCACATTGTAGAAATACCAATATCCAATTCTTTGATCGTCTTGAAGCCAACCTTCAGATTTTAATATGTTTCCATCATAATAAACTTTGGAATAGATCTTATCAGTTTGGGAGAGGCACATAGTTGTACACAGTATTAGTATAATTCTTAGAAACATAATTTGTCAAATCTATTTTTTACACATACGGAAAATTCTTTGCTAAAGTTTTAAATAACTTTTTTTAAAAACCGCTTTGCAATTTTTTGCGTACATAGAACTATAAATATAAAATCAAATAAAATTATGAAATTTAATTTACTTTTTATCGGAATTTTAGCACTGTGCATTCCGAGTATTATTTCAGCACAAAGCCCCGTAAGTGGTTTCATGAAAGCAAAAGGAGAGGGTAGTGCAACAGTCTCCTATTTTTCAGAAAATTACAGCGATGTATTCTTAGTTCCTGAAAAAGTTGAGGAAGTACCCGTTTTTAATGAGGTCACTAGAAATTCTGTAACACTTTATGCAGAATATGGTATTGCAAATAATTTCAATGTTGTAGTTAATTTACCATATATAAAGTCTAAAGGAGAGGCTACTGAGGCTACTTTAGCTAATAACGGTTTTGAGAATGAACGTAGCGGTATCCAAGATCTCGGTGTGTATGGAAAGTATAATATTTATTCAACACCTGTATTAAATGGTACTATAGATTTTATAGGGGCTGCCGGAGTAAAATTTCCATTGGGTGATTATCGTGTAGATGAAGGTCTTCAATCTATTATTGCAATTGGTAATAGAGCTACAGAAGTGACTGGATTAGGTATCGCAACCTATAAGGATAATTCAGGTTTGTTTGTAATAGGTCAAATGGGATATAGCTTAAAAGGTGATGATGTGCCAAATGCACTAATTAGTGAATTGAAATTAGGATATGCGGCGACAAAATTTTACATAGATGTTAATGTAGCAAATCAATTGTCTGATAAAGATGGTGTGGATATCTTACGAGATGGCTTTACAGGGGCATTTCCACTTACTCGTTTGAATTACACAAGATTAGGGTTAAACGCATTTGTGCCCATTTACCAAGGTTTTGGTATATCTGCAGGTACTAACGCTTATGTTGCTGGTAGGAATATAGGACAGGCTATTGGTTCTTATGCAGGTTTAACGTATTCATTCTAATAAAATTTAAAACTTATAAAAATTATGAAAAAATCATATATATATAGTAGCATGCTTTTAATAGCATTTATTTCAATCACTCTAACATCTTGTGAAACATCAAGTATTTACGAAGATGAGCTTAGCTCAATTTCTGGAATAGCGGTTGCAAATCCAGATTTTAGTACACTTGAAGCAGCAGCTGTTTACGGCAATGTTGCAGGTGTTTTAAGTAATGCTAACCCAAATGATCCATCAGGAGATTATACTGTATTTGCACCAAATGATGCCGCTTTTGCGCGTTTAGGGCTAACAGAATCCACTATAGGTGTACTACAACAAGGTTTTTTAACTAATGATTTATTGTATCATGTTTCTAATGGAAATTTAAGGGGTGCTGATATTATAGATGGCTCTACATCAAGCTCTGCTCTGCAAGGCCTTACAAGAAGATTTGTTGAGCGTAATGGTTCTCTATTTGTGAATGGATCAAGAATTTTAGCAACAGATATAGAAGCTGAAAATGGTACGATACACGTAATTGATAAGGTGATGATCGCCACTGGTGGAAACGTTGTAGAATCTGCTATAGCCTTACAAAGTGCTCAAGTTTTTCAAACACCAGAACTATCATATCTTGTAGAGGCTGTACTATATGCAGAGCTTGCAGAGGCGTTAAGCAATCCTGATGCAAATTTCACAGTTTTTGCACCTAATGATCAAGCTTTTATAAATTTAGGAGCAGCACTTGGATTAACATTTACAGAACCGGCTGATATTAGACAACTTGATAAAGATTTAGTAACTGCGGTACTTTTAAATCACGTATTTGCAGATGTAAGCGCAGATAAATTCACATCTGAATTGAATGCAGGTTCTTTTGATGCGCTTGGCGATGATGATATCACTTTAGGTGAATATACTAACGGTGTACTTACTGTAAGTGGTTCTGGAAATGATAGCCCAGCTAATATGGTAATCCCTGATGTACAAACAACTAATGGGGTGGTTCACGTAATTGATCAAGTATTATTGCCTATTCTATAAACCACTAATTTCGTAAAATTTTAAGATTTAAATTATTTTACATCTTATAATAGAAAGAGAGCAGCTTTAAAAGTTGCTCTCTTTTTTATTTCTATTAGTGAGGTAACCTTGAATTATTAAATTGAATGATATAAATGAGATAATGCTAAGTGCATACTATGTAAACTATTCCAGTAGTATTAAGAAACATAGTGAATACTGGGCAATTATTTTCAAGTTCTATTAGGATGAAAAAAGGTCCTTAAAGTCCATTTATCTATATTGGTTATTATATAGAAAAGGAGCTGTGGGTGAACATAATTACGCAGTAAAAAAGATCTCATACTGATTCAATTTTAATTAATCAATTGATACCTATAAAATTCAGTGAAGTAAACAAACTACTAGTACTGGGTGCTGAATCTAACAGTCACTATAAGACCGTCAAACCAATTATAGCTAGTAGTAAAAACTTATAAATTAGGTGTTAAATAACCAACACATAATTTCAAACCATTCACTTTATAGATTAAATCTTTTCCACCTATCACTAATCCTGCGCGCATAACTCCACTAACGCCGTTATCTGATAACACTACACTGTATAATCCATGCGAATCACCAGCCTTTATGATTTCAGTAAAAAAGGATGGTTTGTGTATGTTAGAGTCCAAGAACTCCTTTACATTAAAGCCGTAATCCTGTAAATTTTGTCTACCATATTGCTCGAAATTTTTTGGAAAAAACATCTTAAAACCTACCCTTGGTGATGCTGGTATTTTGAATGTTTGATGAGACGCATCAATGTGTAGCTCTAGATCATAATTTGTGTTATTTGTTATACGGCTCCAGAAAACTACGTATGAATATTCTTTTCCTGCTATTGTAGTATGAATAAACCCACCCTTAGGAAAGCTATTTTCAATAATCACTTTTTCATTATTGCTATAACTGTGCTCATATTTTGTATAAAAGTTTTGGCTGTACAGCGATAGAGAAAGTAGAGTCATAACTAAGAATAGAATAATCTTCATCGTTATATAGTTAAAGGTGTTTAATGGCATATGTATACACACGATTGGCTCTTGTATATGAATTCTCATTTTCCAAATTAAAGTTTAGAGATATGTGATTGTTCTAATTACGCTTTCGCGAAAGCGTAAATAGAACTCAAATTAGATTTTTAAGTTAGTAATTTTTAACGTATTGACGTTAAAGTGTTTTAAGATGGTATTTAATACTTGTGTTAATAATTAACTTTAATAACAGGTAAACAAAATATTTAGAATTGTAACTGTATTACAACTTTGTTACTACACCTATGATTGGATAAGAAATAAGCGTTCTTTTAAAGAAGAATTTGTTCCAAACCTAAAAAAATTAAAAAGAAAATTAATATAAAAATAAATTTGATGGAAGTTAAAAAAAGTAATAAAGCAGAAAATCGTGAGAAGATAGAAAGACAGAAAGAAATTTCTTCAAAGGAGAAGAATTCCTCATTTATCAAAGAAAAGGCTACTGTAAATGAAATGAGAAAAAGTGAAGCCAATGACACCATATCAACAGGGCAGAGTAGTAACTAAAATCTAAGATCATGAAAGAGAATATAAATAAAAAATATCAAAAGGAGATTGATTTAGGTCCCCAAAAAGATGAGCACATCAATCAATATGGCGTTCAAGATGATGAAACTCTAAAAAGAAAAATTAATCCTAGTGAAGATGATGCTAATGAGTCCAGTACCATTTCAAATAAAGCAAATGCTGTACAGGACCATGCACATAAAGATGCTGAAATTAGATCTAAGCAATAAACCTATAGAATTTAAAACTCATTAAAGCCCTCAAAATTGAGGGCTTTATTTTTATTCTAGAATTCTATTATTTAAAAAGTTAAGGCATAAAAAAGCCTGATTAGTAAATCAGGCTTTTCAAAATTGTACTGAATTGAATTAGCTTTTGGCTTTTCTGTTAAGTCTGTCCTCTGCCATATCAGTAAGTTTATTGTCTGCACCATATTCTTCATCCAAAGTTTTCTGTAATTTTGAAGCAATATCATCATGCCCAAGTTCTTTGGCATATCTTATTACTGTTCCATATCCAGTAATTTCATAATGTTCTACACGTTGCGCTTGAGCTATTAAACCGGCATCTTTTACATCATCTGCAGCATCTTCTTTAATAAAGTGTTCTGCTTCTTTAATGATGCCCTCCATCGCTTTACACTTTTCACCAGATGGTTTAATATTTAATGTATCTAAGATAGACTTAAGGCGATCTTTCTGATTTTTAGTTTCAGAAAGGTGACTTTCAAAAGCTTCCTTGAGTTTTTTGTCAGTTGCGTTTTCAACCATTTTTGGAAGTGCATTCACAATTTGATCCTCAGCGCTGTATAAATCTTTTAGTTGGTGTTCGAATAGGTCAGTTAATGTTTTCATAGTTTGTTTTTTTTAGTTTGTACACTAAATTACAATTGATAGCAGGGAGAAATTTATTCATTAATAATGATTAACTCATGTCTCTTAATATTTGCTAAATTCACATTTATAAATTTTTTATTTTCACTAGAGTTTTTTTATTATAGAATATCAAATGGAAAATTGGATTGCCATATCAGTACCTCTAATTTTAAAAGTGTTGCTTACAATTATAGGGATTTATTCAATAATGATTTTGATTATAAGGTTATCAGGGTTGAGAACTTTTGCTAAGATGTCTAGCATTGACTTTGCTTCTACAATTGCGGTAGGATCTGTGTTAGCCGCAGTAATAATGAATACTGATAATTCATTATTAAAAGGGGCGGTAGCCCTTGTAGGAATCATTTTATTTCAAACGACATTTGCTTATTTAGTAAGGAAATTTTCATTTTTCAAAAAAATTGCAACTAATAAACCAAGACTTTTAATGAAAGATGGACAGATTCTCTATGATAATTTAAAGAAAACTAATATTGGAAAAGGTGACCTAATTGCAAAGCTCAGAGAAGCAAATGTTCTCAATTTTTCAGAAGTTCAGGCAGTGGTTCTAGAATCCACGGGGGATATGTCAGTGCTACACGGGGAGAATAAGGACTTACAAAGTGATCTTCTTTTTGGAGTTTCGGAATAAAGCAAATTTTCAAAAAAAATTTTACTTACTCTTGGGTTAATGGGGAAGGTATTTTTTTAGTACTCCATATAAAAATGTTCCTAATAAGGCGCCAAATATGACAATAAAAATGGAGCCATATCCTGCTCCAGCAAGTACATACATGGGTCCTGGACATGCGCCAGCCAAAGCCCATCCTAGACCAAATATGATCCCTCCTAAAAGATATCTAGCAATTCCTTTATCCTTAGGATCTAAGCTCATCTCACTTCCATCTAATGGTTTAATGTTTTTTCGTTTAATAATTTGAACACCAATAACACCAAGCACTAGAGCAGAACCTATAATTCCATACATATGGAAACTTCCAAATTGGAACATTTCATAAATACGAAACCAAGAAGCGGCTTCAGATTTGAACATGATAATTCCAAAAAAAACACCTATTAGTAAATAAATTATATATCTCATTATTAAAATAGTAAAGGGTAGATTAAATGAATCATAATAAGACCACCAATAAAGAAGCCTATAACTGCTATAAGTGATGGTAATTGTAGGTTACTTAAACCTGATATCGCGTGTCCAGAAGTACAACCACCCGCATACCTAGCTCCAAAACCTACTAAAAACCCGCCAATTAATAAAACAGCAAGAATAAAAGGATCAGCCAGTGCATCATACCCAAAAATCTCTGGTGGTAAATAACTTTCACCAGCGCTTGTAATTTGATAGTCATTTGCAAGCTGTAGCGCGACTTCTGGATTAATTTGTACAGTATTATCACTCATAAGAACGGAAGCGATGTAGCCACCTATAATAGCTCCAAGTACTACCATTAAATTCCAACGTTGAGACTTCCAGTCAAACCTAAAAAAATCAGAGGCTTTACCTGCGCCCATCACGCTACACATGGTGCGCAAATTTGACGACATCCCAAACTGTTTTCCCGTTAGTAATAACAAGAACATGACTAAGGCAATGAGTGGTCCAGCAACATACCAAGGCCACGGTTCATATAGTATATTCATATAATTTAGATTCTTATAGTAAGTTATTAATCTTGAAATTTTTTGACATCATCACTTAGATCGTAAATAGTGACATCTTCTAATATGCTTTGTAGTATGCTACTTCCTGCAGCACTTCGATAACCTCCTGCACAATGAACAACGATTGGTTTATCTGTTGGAATGTTACTCGCCGTATCTCTTAACTCATTAAGTGGGTGGGGCAGCGCACTTTCAAAAATTTTACCCTCATCAATTTCACTTGTGTTACGTATATCCACGATTGTATACTTGTCAGGATTTTCTTCAAAATCTTGGACGTTTAATTTTTCTGTAGTAGCTAGAAAATCTTTAGGTAAGGTTATAGTCTTGAGAATAATTTTCTCATAGCCAATTTTTGCAATACGATTTAATAGTTTCTTCTCAGAATCCTTTGCTATCAAGCACCATCGTAAATTTTTCTTCAGGTTTGATGATAGAGCCTAACCAGGTTTCAAATTTAGCATTATCAGAAACAGCTTGTATGTTAAAACTTCCATCTAAGTGACCGTTTTTAAAAGATTTCTCATCTCTAGTATCTACAATAATCCCTGTAGCGGTAGTATTTTCTGATAATGGAATATCATTTAAAGAAGATGCAAGATGATCTGCGCCAGTTTTGTTCATGTCAACATCATACCCAAAGTAGGAAGGTATAAACGGTTGGCCATCTAAAAGAACATCCATAAACGCTTCTTTCGTTTGTGCTTTAAAAGCCCAGTTGCCCATTCTTTCATTTCCAAGTGTGCTGCTATTTGCATCACTCAGGCTTTTCCCACAGAGAGAGCCCGCTCCATGAGCAGGATATACTACGGCGTCGTCAGGCAAATCATTAAATTTTGTAGTGATGGTTTCGTACATCATTTCTGCAAGTTCTTCTCTTTTTGCCTGCATAGAACCGGCTTTTTCTCGAAGATCTGGACGGCCTACATCACCTATAAATAATGTATCTCCTGTAAAAAGAACGGTTTCACTATCTTGGGTTGCTACAATAGTAATACTGTCAGGTGAATGTCCAGGTGTATTGATCGCTTTGAGCATTACATTTCCTAACTCAATACGATCTCCATCGTCAAATGGTTGATGTGGATAATCTGCTCCAAGCCTTTCGCTATTATAAATAGTAGCACCCATTGTTTCATGAATTTCTAAATGCGAACTCACAAAATCTGCATGTGGGTGGGTTTCTATAACCGCTATAATTTTGGCATTATGCGCTTTCGCGAAAGCGTAATACTGAGAAGGGTCTCTTTCCGGATCAATCACTGCCATCTTACCTTCACTCACAATTGCGTAAGAATAATGTGCAAGCGGTTTATATTCAAATTGTTTAATATTCATTGTTCTATTTTTTATAAAGTTAACAACATCAACAAACTTTTAAAGTAACATTTGTTACATTAATAATTCCTTAACCATAATGTAAATGCCCATGATAAGTACAAACCAACCAAACGCTTTTTTAAGTTTTTTTCCATCAATAAACCTGCTGAGGTAAATACCGATAAAAATACCTGCAATGGAAATAACTGTAAATGATAAAAGAAATGGCCAATCTATAGTTAGATTTTGAACATCTCCTATAAAACCTATAAGTGATTTAACTGCAATGATAAATAAAGAGGTGGCCACCGCTTTCTTCATAGGTAATTTAGCAAAAAGGACTAACGCAGGAATGATTAAAAATCCACCACCAGCACCTACAATCCCTGTGATTGTGCCTACCACTAATCCTTCAATTACTATGAGTGGATAATTATAGGTAACTATTGAAGTTTCATCATTTTCTTTTTGTTTATTTCGTATCATAGATACAGAGGCAAATAACATTATAAGTGCAAAGAAAAGCATGATGGCCAGATTCTTTGTAACTATAAATCCATTTACCTCAAAAAGTTCATCGGGTATGGCAGGAACGAGAAATGCCCGAGTACTATAGACGGCAATAAATGCTGGTATAGCAAAAATAATTGCCGTTTTTAAATCAACCATCCCCTTTAGCATATTTTTTATAGCTCCTACAAGAGAAGTCGTCCCTACGATAAATAGCGAATATGCAGTGGCTATTACAGGATTGAGGGTCAATATATATACAAGAATAGGTACTGTAAGAATAGAACCTCCTCCACCTATTAGTCCCAAAACTACCCCAATTATCAAAGCGCCTAGGTATCCTAAAATCTCAACTATTTCCATTAATATTCAATTTAAAGCAAATGTATGAGGCTTCATGATAAACTTATGTAACAGATGTTACAAGAACTCAATAAAACTGCGATGGAGTTTTATTTTATTTTTATGCTCCATTTTTTTTAGAAGTCTAGAAACAACCACACGACTGGTGTGTAAGTCTGCTGCTATTTCTCTGTGGGTGGTGTAGATATGTTTGCTATTTAATATTTTTATTTTATCCTCAAAATATTTTTCAAGTCGCTCATCCATATTATTGAAGGCAATATTATCCACACTTTCTAGAAGCTCCATCATGCGTGCGTGGTAACTTGCAAACACAAAATTGCGCCAGGTTTTATAAGTACTTGACCACTCTTCCATTTTACCTATAGGGATCATTAATAGCCGCGATGGCATTTCTGTTACAGCATGTATCTCACTCTTTGTGTTTCCCATACAACAGGTCATAGTCATGGCACAGGTATCACCTTTCTCAAGATGGTAGAGTAGTAGCTCATCTCCTTGCGCATCTGGTCTTAAAATCTTAATGCTCCCAGAAAGTAGAAGTGGCATTGATTTAATAAATTCACCAGGCCTTATAAGGTCACTACCTTCAGGGACTTCTCTTAGAATCCCCACTTCATTGATTTCTTTTAGCAAAGCGGGCTCAAATTGCGAACCGTAAAATTTTTGGAGTTCTTGAATCATATATCCATAACTTAATGAGATCTGAGATTATCAAAGTTAGCTTATACATATAATTTTTGTTCTGACTATTTGAATAAATTATTAATTGCGATAATTGAGAAAAGTACTTTTACTAATACCTACAATGAGCGTTTTTAAACTTTTCTCAATGTGGCTTTGTGAAGATATCTTGTGTAAAACTTAGCATTTATTACTAAATTGCTATCTGTAAATTATGATGACACAACCAGACCTACTTATTGCACAGTTTCTTAAAAAAGATGCTGTTGCCTTCGAAAAAATCTATAATCTCTATAGTGAGAGTCTCTTCGGAATTATAAATAGCGTCGTGCACGATAAAGAAGTTGCCGAAGAAGTCTTGCAGGATACATTTGTAAAAATCTGGGAGAAATCAGATAATTACGATCCTTCAAAGGGCAGGTTTTTTACCTGGATGCTTAATATAGCAAGAAATGGAGCTATAGATAAGACGCGATCTAAGGCATTTAAAAATCAAAAGAAGAACCATAGTTCAGAATACTTCGTAGATATTCTCGAAGCAAAGGGAAGTTTCAACACCTCTGTAGATTCTATTGGGATCACAAAATATATAGAGGTTCTAGAGCCACTTTGCAAAAAAATTATTCATTTCTTGTTTTTTAAAGGATACACTCAAAAGGAAACTGCAGAAGAACTAGCGATACCTTTAGGAACTGTTAAAACAAGAAATAGGATATGTATTCATAAACTTAGAGAAATTGTAGGCGTATCGTGAAAGAGGAAAAAACATACATAGACTCGGGAATTCTAGAACTATTTGTTTATGGAACGCTCCCAGAAGACGAAATGATTAAAGTAGCGGAGGATGTACTAGGAAATAATGCGCTTCTTCATGAGGTAGTTTCTATAGAAAGTGCATTGATACAACTTTCAAGTGCAGCTGCGCCATTTACGCCAAAATTTCAAGGCGTAGAAAAAAGAACAGATGTGAAGGTACTACCGCTTTCGCGAAAGCGAACTCCCTTTATTTCATATATTGGTTGGGCTGCAGCGTTGCTATTACTTTTTGGACTGGCGTTTCTTTATTCGGAAAAATCAAAGCTTGAAGATCGTATCGTTGAAACTGAACGCGAACTTTTATTACAAGAAAGCAAAACTTTAGTTGCCGAAGAAAATTTAGATCAAACAAAATCCTTATTAGATGTCGTACGTGCTCGTAATGTACTTTCTATACCACTAGCTGGACAAAAGGTAGCGCCTGAGGCTTATGCTTCTGTATTTTGGGATAAAGAAAATAACAAGACCTATATTGATGTAAAAGGTTTGCCTGAGCCTCCAGAGGGAAAAGTGTATCAAGTATGGTCGCTTACTCTTGAGCCATTAACCCCTACGAGTTTGGGTGTGTTGAGTGAATTTAATTCTCAAGGAAATCAGCTTTTTGAATTCAATAATCCAAATAGTTCTGAGGCTTTTGGAATAACGTTAGAGCCAGAAGGTGGTAGTGCATCTCCTACATTAGATCAATTATACACTTTAGGTATAGTGCAAACCACATAAGTCACTGTTTTACTATCTAAAAAGCCCTTTTCATGTTAATGAAAAGGGCTTTTTAGATAGTATACTTTCGTTTCATGAATAAGAGTGAAATGTTATGAATTGTCCATAGAGAATGAGTAAGCTTGCTTATTTATGATTTAGTATTCTATGTTCATTATAACTTAGTTTAACTTATATAAACGATGATGTCACCTTTGAGAATCGACATAGAACTATGCGTACTAAAAAAAGGCGATCCACTTGTAAAAGTGGATCGCCTAACAAACAAAATCAAAAAAAACTAACTAACCAAATAAATATCTATAAGAGATATGTGCTTATTTCTTTCTATTCAATTATATGTACGTAGTAGGTAAGAAGAAGGTTTTGTTAAGTATAAATTTTAAAGACTTATAACAGTCTTAGTTGTAACTGGACCGAGTTCAAAAGACGCTCCTAGTAAGTCTTTCTGAAGAGGTGCTAAATCTTCATTCATACCGAGTTCCTTGTAAATTTGAGCAAGGTGGAGTTGAGCAATAGGTTCAAACGTTTTATCTTCTACATATTTTTCTTGAATTTCAAGAGCCTTTTGAGGATCTCCTGATGCTAGATAAGCGTAGGATAGCAAATCATACGTTTCTGGTGCAACTCTAATGTTTATTTCCCGCTTAGCTATTGCCACAGCTTGATGTGCTGTTTTAGAATCGTTTGCAAGCACATCAATACGATACGCATGGTTTATATGAATTCCTTTTTGCTGTCCATTCTCGGCTTTAATTTTGTATTTCTTATATGTTAGATCGTTTTACCGAGATTTCATTGTTAGGTATCAGGTAGTTACTAGATTTAATTTTTTTTTGCTAGATTATAGTTGCTTAGCTCTATAAATTTAATCCTAAATAATTTATTAAGGACAATGATAATAATTCAATGTCAAAATCATTATTTTTCCAATATTATGAAAATGTCCATAAATTAAATTTTTACATTAATTCAGTTGTGTAGACATTATATTTGCCGCTTATACGCTTTCGCGAAAGCGTAAACTCATTAAATGGCGATCATTAAAGAATAATTATTACAACATAAAGGTTTAAATTATAATCAATGGAAGAATTTCAATCTCAAATCGTACCAGTAAGTTCGTTAACTCAGGACCGCCGTGTTGACTTTTATAGAAAGACCTACACGCACGTTGCTCTGGCCGTGTTATTATTTATTATTACGGAGTATTTATTTTTTCAATCTCCAGTGATTGTAAATTTTGCCATATCACTCACTGGTGGCTGGAGTTGGCTATTACTTTTAGGTGCATTTATGTTTATCACGAATTATGCAGAGGGATTAGCGCTCAAGTCTAGAGATAAAAATACCCATTACTTAGCATTAGGTATTTATGTTATTGCAGAGGCTTTTATTTTTATACCCTTGTTGCTTATGGCATTTACGATGATTGATGGTGTAGAAATCTTACAGAAAGCTGCAGTAATGACCATAGCTCTTTTTGCAGGGCTCTCAACGGTAGTTATTCTTACTAAAAAAGATTTTTCATTTCTTCGAGCGGGCCTTACCATAGGATTTTTTATAGCCATAGGTTTAATGATTGCAGGAACAATTTTTGGGTTTGACTTGGGTTTATGGTTTAGTGTGGCAATGGTTGCTTTGGCGGCAGGCTCAATACTATATACCACCTCAAATATGGTACACAAATATGACGAAGAGCAATATGTTGCGGCAGCATTAGGTCTATTTGCATCATTAATGTTACTTTTCTGGTATATCTTGAGAATTTTTATGTCAAGAGACTAAGGTTTAGATATAGATCACACCAAAACCGCCTCTTAAAGAAGAGGCGTATTTTAATTATAGATACTGTGTGTTTTATTTAAGTTTAGATTTAAGGGAAGAAATAGCTTCTAAGGGATTAGAAGCATTAAAGATGTAACTTCCAGCTACTAATATGTCAGCTCCTACATCAAAAAGTTTTTGAGCATTTTGATCCGTAACTCCGCCATCAACCTCAATTCGGGTATCGGCATTTTTACTTTTAATAAGCGATTTAAGAGATTTTACCTTTTGATACGTGTTTTCTATAAAATGCTGTCCACCAAACCCTGGATTTACACTCATCACACAAACAAGATCTATATCATTTATGACATCTTCTAGAAGGGAAATATTGCTATGAGGATTCAGTGCAACCCCAGCTTTCATTCCATTAGCTTTAATAGCTTGTATCGTTCTGTGTAAATGAGGGCAAGCTTCATAGTGTACGGTAAGAATATGCGCTCCAATCTTTGCAAAAGTATCGATGTAACGATCAGGATCTATAATCATTAAATGTACATCGATAGTTTTTGTGGTATGTTTCTTAATGGCTTTTAAAACGGGCATCCCAAAGGAGATATTAGGAACAAAAACTCCATCCATGATATCAATATGAAACCAGTCTGCATCACTTTTATTTATCATTTCAATATCTCTCTGCAGGTTTGCAAAATCTGCCGCGAGTATGGAGGGTGCAATGATTTTTGATGTCATAGAAAACTTTTTAAGTAAAGATAAGGGAATTCATTTATGAAGAGAAATTTGGCAAGTGTATACGCTTTCGCGAAAGCAAAACAAATTTGAGTACTCTAAATATAATGTGTACTATTTTTTACAAATCCTTTGGTAAGTGTGTAGAATGAAAAATCCCCGGTAATCAGCCGGGGATTCATTCATCAATCAAAAAACGAACAGTTATGATAAACTGTTGTTGCGGTTATTTAGTCGCTCTAGGCGTAAAATACTTTTTTAGTGGTGGGTAAATATACAAAACCTTTTATAGGGTGTGTGTTTCTTTTGTAAATGTTAACGGGTCTTGTTAACATTTTACTTAGATAGCACTTTTTTACCCCAAATATGTTTTCAATATCTTACTACGAGAAGTGTGTTTTAACCTGCGTATTGCTTTTTCTTTAATCTGTCGGACTCTCTCGCGAGTGAGGTCAAAAGTCTGACCTATTTCTTCTAGGGTCATAGGTTGCTGATCTGCAAGTCCAAAGTAAAGACGGACTACATCTGCCTCACGTGGAGTTAATGTCTCTAATGCTCTCTCAATTTCTGTTCTTAATGATTCTTGTAAAAGCTCTTTGTCTGGATTTGGAGATTCGCCAAAGTTTAAGACATCGTAAAGATTAGAGTCTTCACCCTCTACAAGCGGTGCATCCATGCTGACATGTCTTCCAGAATTTTTTAAAGATTCTTTTACATCACTTATAGTCATGTCTAGTTCTTTAGCAATTTCTTCTGGGCTAGGCGGTCGTTCGTTAGCTTGCTCAAGAAAAGCATAGGTTTTATTAATTTTATTAATTGACCCTATCTTATTGAGAGGTAGTCTTACAATACGAGATTGCTCTGCTAAAGCTTGTAATATAGATTGCCTAATCCACCATACTGCATAAGATATGAATTTGAACCCACGAGTCTCGTCAAATCGTTGTGCTGCTTTAATTAAGCCTAAGTTGCCCTCGTTAATTAAATCTGGTAATGTGAGTCCTTGATTTTGATATTGTTTAGAAACAGAAACGACAAAGCGCAAATTAGCTTTTGTAAGTTGTTCTAAAGCTCGATGATCGCCAGCTTTAATGCGCTGTGCAAGTTCAACCTCTTCATCTGCAGTAATAAGATCTACCTTTCCTATTTCTTGTAGATATTTGTCTAAAGAAGCGGTCTCGCGGTTAGTAACTTGCTTAGTAATTTTAAGCTGTCTCATATCTTAAAGTATTAATCTGGGTTTGAGTAATGTACTAGTTATACGTAGCAAAAGTGTAGAATGTTACAAAAACCTTAAAGTTTTTTTTTAATAAAAATAAAATTATACTTTCAGCCTTTGCTAAGAATAGGATGTAGTGCATATTTCTAGGTACTTTCTATCGTATATTTTTCTTCACTTTAGCAAAGAAAAAGCTGGGCGTATAGAAGCATATGAAAAATTTAAAGAGAAGATTCTTAAAAATTTTTAAACACACTTAAGTTTAAATACCTTTGTTTCTTATGATATCACTACCACTTTTTATTTCAGGAGCAGAAATCGCTTTTATTATGTTTATAGTGATAATGGTTTTCGGTGCAGATAAAGTGCCAGAAATAGCCCGTGGTTTAGGTAAAGGTATGCGTCAACTTAAAGATGCTACTAACGATATTAAATCTGAGATTACAAAAACGGCAGAACGCAATGATATTGACCTCGATGTAACAAAAGACATCAAAAGGGAAATTGATAAAGCCAAAGAAGATATTAATGATATCACTGGTCCCATTAAACGCTCTCTATAATAATCGTTAGCATTCCCAACATTTTTATTTCAATGTATGTAAAACTACCACTTTCTATTGGCAGCTTGCGATCTGTCATAGAAGGGATTATCATAAATGTCTAATAGTACTTCTAAATTGTGATAAATGCATTTTTTTATAGTAAGTTTTATTATAATCGTAGTATTTTAGCTTCATTTTAAGATTATTTTAATATATTGATCTCTTCAAACCTAAATAACTAAAAATGAAAAGATCAAAAATGTATCTTGCAGGAGCCATTCTGCTAGCAACTCTTTCATGTTCTAATGATGAAGAGTTAACCCCTACCGAACTCACAGAAGATATCACAATTGATTTACAACAGTCTAACAAATTTTTGTCGATTGAAGAAATTAACAAGATTATTGATAAATCCTTTTATGAGAAAAAATCATTTTCTTGGGACGATGTAGCGACTAATGTGCTATGGAGTGCCGCAGTGCATGGAGGGAATATGATTACTATAGGTTATGGTGATAAAAATGAAAGCTTTCACGATCAAAAAAACTCTCGCATATCTTCAATGCAAAATCGTATCATACAAATTGTACAGAAAAATGAAGGCTCATCAAAATCTACTTTAAAAACAAAATCTGATGAAGTTTTAAATGTTATGGATATTGAAGTTACATCGCTTGAAACAGTGAGAGAACTTAGAATAGCAAATAACATACGTTACCTGGAACCTAATGGCTATTCTTTTTACAAATTAACACAAGAAAAAGGAGCTTCTCAACAACGTAGTGCTGGTTGCGATACCAGTGGACAAACTTTAAATAATAATGACTTTAGAACGATAACTCCGGGAGCAAAACTTCCGTGGACTTTTGATTATCATAATATAGAGGAAGCTTGGTCACAATCTACAGGAAGAGGCGTAACAATTGGTATTATTGATACTGGGTTATCCCCTAATCAATCATTACTTGGCTCTAACTTTAGAGATGGCGCATCTGTAAATAACCGTACGGTAGAAAAATACGGAACCTATATAGATTCCGCTTGGTGGTGGTCTAACAATATTGACGGACCTAATGATCAATGCGGTCATGGAACAAGTATGGCCTCTGCAGCAGTAGCCCCTAGAAATGATGACGGTCTGCCTGTAGGTGTTGCATATGATGCAAATCTGGTTATGTACAGAGGTACTGCAGATGTCGTATTAGATGATTACCATGAGCGAAAAGGGGTGTCTAATGCATTAAAGGCCCTTGCAAATAGAAGTGATGTAAAAATCATATCAATGTCTATAGGGTACCCATGGGGTATTGGAAATGTAGAAGATGCAATAAAATATGCTTATAGTAAAGGAAAGCTCATTTTTGCGGCGGGAGGAACTTCTACTTCATTGACAAATTGGTATCCAGTAATTTTTCCAGCAAGCATGTCTGAGGCAGTAGCAGTTACTGGAATTACAGACTATAATGGGTATAGAAAGTGTGATATTTGCCACGATGGTAGCCAGATAGAATTTACTATAGTTATGGAGCGTGATGGAGATAACAGCAGAGTTACTCCTGTATTAGGGTTTAATACTGGACAAGCTGATTACGTTGGAGGTTCTTCTGTAGCCACAGCGACAACAGCTGGTATAGCAGCGCTAGTTTGGTCTAAATATCCTAGCTGGTCAAGAGATCAGGTTTTAAATAAAATGAGAAGTACTTCAGACCTTTATGGAAATACAAGCAATAATTATGGCTATGGTAATTTAGATGCCAGCGCAGCAGTACAATAATGTAATGGTATTACTTAAAATAGAAGCCTCGTATGATACGGGGCTTTTTTTATGCTTTCGCGAAAGCTAACACTTAAATCACCCTACTAATCGTTAATCCATCACGTATGGGCAACAAGACAGTCTCTACTCTTGGATCTTCATTAATCATTTTGTTATATTTCAATAGAGTAGCGGTATCAATATCTTTTTCCTTAAGAGGCTTTATGACTTTACCGCTCCAAAGAACATTGTCTGTCAAAATTACTCCGCCAGGATTCATTTTATCCATAATGCAGTCAAAATAATTTATATAATTAGACTTATCTGCATCAATAAATACTAAATCAAATGTAGTATTTATAAACGTAGGAATAATATCTAGCGCCATTCCTAAATGCTGTACGATCATTGTACCGTAAGGGGAAGCGTCAAAATGCTTACGTTGGAAATCGACAATTTCCTGTTTAATGTCAATCGTGTGTAAAATGCCCCCTTTTTGCAAACCTTCTGCAAGACACAAAGCACTATAACCCGTGTATGTTCCTATCTCTAAGATGGATGCTGGTTGCAAAAGTTTAGAAATCATACTAAGTAAACGACCTTGGTAAGGTCCAGATAGCATACGAGGCTGTAGGATTTTTTGATACGTTTCTTTAGAAAGTTTTTTTAAGTGTTCAGGCTCAGTTGCCGAGTGCTTAATCACATAATCATCTAATTCTTCTGGAAGAAAATGCATTCATACATCGTTTAATTATAGTAATTATTCTAAGACTTAAAAAATCTAGAAATTTGAAACGTTGATATTAAAAAATATTCCATTACTTATAGAAATATCTTCTAGAGAAACCTCACCAGAGGAGGACGTATTTCTTCTAACGGCTATAAAGTCAAATGTTCCAGAAACTAAATTTTGTGATGAGTTATATTCCGTAATTGTAATAGAACCAGTTCCACCCTCGTTTTCTGTATTAAAAAACCTGTTAGCACCAGATGGGATGTAGATACCCGTTGCATCTGATGTAAATCCAGAGAGATCTACTGTTGCTTCCCCGTCAAAATCATTTATAGATATAGAAACCTTATCGCCATTTGAATTTGTTGCTGTTAGATTGAAAGTGCTTGATTGTAAACTAGCTCCTACAAAGTCTTCTGAAGCCAAAAATAGATTACCATTAATTTGAGCTGTAATTTCGCCATCTCTACCAGTTTCGGGTAAAGCATCGTCACTAGAGGAACAACTTGAAGCTCCCATTATCACTAGTGTTAAATATATAATATTCAAAATTTTCATAATTATTGGTCAAAAGGTGAGTCCAAGCTACCAATTAAGGGATAGTTGTTATTTTTAATTATTGAAAGATTACAGAAAATGTGCCTTCAGTAACGGTGTATATTTCTGTACTCTGCTGTAAAAGATCACTAGCCACAAATTGAAATGTCCCACTCATTGTTCTAGCGGCCTCGTCATAATTATTTATAGTTATTGTGCTGCCAGGCTGTGCTACAAATGAATTACCTCCTATTGTGTTATCTGGAGTATAAATTGCAGTAGTACTTGTTGTAGCTGTGGTAGAAGAAAGATCATAAGTCCCAACAGCCACAGGTCCATTAAGGGTAATGGTAATGTTTTGATTCGTGTTTGTATTGTTAGCAATGATAGTTTTACTTACTACTCCATTCATATCCATTTCAGTTGCAACAACATTATTTGCACTAAAAGCAATATCATCAATAATTGCTTCGAGTGCATTATTACTATTCCCGTTAGTAAGAGTACCTTGTAAATTTAACTCTGTAAAGCTACCGTTTGTAATTACGACCACTTCGGTAGAAACCTCCTGCGTGTTAATGTCTATGTTTTCTTGAACCCCTGTAAAATTGAAAGTGCCAGATACGTATCCCTCTGTATTATTAAATTCTGTAATCGTTATGGATCCAGAACCTCCGTCATTGAGAGAAAGGTATGGAACACCACCATCGCCTATAGCTACATAGGCTCCAACCCCAGAAGAAACTGAAGTTGCCAAATCGTAAGTGCCTTCTCCCTGAAAAGCTGGAATGGTGAGAGCTATAATGTTTCCTCCACTATTAGAACCCTCAATACTTAAATTACCTGCAGAAAAGCGAGCATTGATTCTAGCACCTCTTGCGGTAAATAGTTCGCCATCTACGGATGCAAAAAACTGACCATCTCGATTTCTTACAATGTCTTCACTGTTATCCACCGAACAGCCAATGATTACACATAATGTTAGAACGGAAAAAATAAATTTAGATAAATTCATTAGGGGAGCTTTTAAAATTAAACCACAATAATACTATATTTTAATCGACAAAACACCATTATTGTTCGATAAAAGTTGGATAATCAAAACATTGACTTTTTTTACGATGTACCCGAAATCCTTTTTCTAAAAGCTTCTTTTCGCTTTTTATCATCACCATATAACCATTGAACAACATTGTCATCCCAGATTTGATCGTATTCTGTTGGATTGATTATCTTACGTTCTAAGGCTAGGTCTAATATTTTTCCAGGATAGCTGCTTTGGTCCGTACTTTCCATCTCTCCAAGAGGATATGGGTCATCTAGCCCCATAACAACTTGTTTACTACCTTGATTTTCGATAACCATTTGTAAACTATTCGTATCGTGAACTAACGTATCAAAGAAAATATTTGGGTGTCCTACAGATTTGCGTGGGTGTGTTTTACCTTCAAAGAGATCTGGTCTGCCATCAAAGCCCTGTATTCTTCGGCCTAGATTAATTTGAGCCAGTTGGCCGCCGTGGGCAAAACATACACGCATCCCTGGGTATTTGTCTGCATAGCCATTTAGTGTGAGAAAGTGGTATGCGTCTGCACACTGTGCGAGCATCCAGATTAAATGAAATCTCCAGCTCGTATTCTCTAGTTTTATAAATTTTTCTCCATCATACGGGTGGATTTCTACCGCAAGATTGTATTTACTTGCAAGCTCAAAAATGGGTTCATTTTCTTCATCAAAAATACAACGCCAGGTGCCTATGGTATCCATGTAGTGTGTGGGGAGACACAACAAATCCATGCCCAACACTTCAACACAACGTTCTATTTCCCAAAGCGCACCACGCACAAAGCCTGGGTGTACAACAAAACCTGTAGTAAATTTATCTGGATGTTCTTTTTGAACTCTAGCATTAAAATCATTTTGAAACTTGAGTGCTTGCTTCATTTCTTCAATGCGAAGACCATTACCATACAGTTGCGACAAATTCAGCACAACAGCGTGATCAACTTTGTTGCGCTCCATCCATTCTAATTTTTCGTGCAAGAAAAAACTAGAGTCTGTAACTGGACGACTCCAATCTTTTTGAAGCATAAATTTCCGATCCTTATCTACCCAAAAGATTCCTTTGTCTTTCATGAATTGAGGAATTTCCTCTGGATAGGGAAGTAAATGTGAGTGGCCGTTAATGCGCAATTTTTTAGTCATAGGTTAAAGTTACAAAGATTTTGTTCTTCCTCCATCTACTGGAACATTTATTCCATTGATAAAGGAGGCAGCCTCACTTGCTAAAAACACAATTGCATTGGCTACCTCTTCTGGTTTTGCAAATCGATTTGCTGGGGAAGCTTTGGCCATGTTTTTCGAAACTTCCTCCACGGTCTGTCCTGTTTTTTGAGCTTTATTTTCAATAATTTCAGAGAGGCGGCCTGTTGCTGTAGCGCCAGGTAATACGTTATTTACTGTAATGCCAAATTGCCCCAATTCATTCGCCATGGTTTTACTCCAGTTTGCCACAGCACCACGAATGGTATTACTCACACCTAGACCATCGAGTGGTTGTTTTACGGAAGTAGAAATGACATTAATAATACGACCATATCCTTCAGATTTCATTCCTGGAATGACCGTTTGAGCTAGTAGATGATTGGTTTGTAAATGTTGGGTAAACGCTTTCGCGAAAGCGTCTACCTCTGCATCTACAATAGGTCCACCTGGAGGTCCCCCAGTATTATTGATTAAAATATGATACACATTTCCAGTGGCTGAAACAGCTTCTGACACCTGTCGCGGATTTGTAAAATCTGCAACTACATAGCTGTGTTGTTGTCTTCCATTATTTGGCAACTCGGCAAGCACGGCTTTTAGTTTTTCCTCTGTTCGGGCAGCGAGTGTGACATTTGTTCCTTCTTCAGCTAGCCCAATTGCGGTGGCTTTTCCTATTCCTGCTGTAGAACCGCAAACTAGTGCATTCTTATTAGTTAGGTTTAATTTCATAATATCTTATTGTAAAGCTTAATAATATTTTAGCCTTGTTTAATTATATTTTATACACACATTCTTAGCCTCTGTAAAGAATCGCAAAGCCTCAAAGCCACCTTCACGACCGACACCACTTGCTTTAATTCCTCCAAAGGGCGTACGCAAATCCCGATTCATCCAGGTATTGATCCAAACAATGCCTGCTTCAAGGGTATTCCCTAGTCGCATTGCTCTATCAAGATTTTGGGTCCATACTGTCGCGGAGAGTCCATATTTTGTGCCATTTGCAAGTGAGAGTGCTTCTTCATCTGTGTCGAAGGGCATTATTGTTACCACAGGTCCAAAAATTTCTTCTTGGTTTAATTTACAGTCATTACTGGAAACTTCAATTACCGTAGGTTGTAAGTAATACCCTTTATCGTAGCCGTCAACATTTACTCGTTTACCACCAGAAAGTACTTTACCACCATAATATTCAGCATTCTTGATATAATCTTCGACTTTTTCTAAATGCGACTGAGAGACAAGTGCTCCTAAGTTTGCATTTTCTTGAGCTGGATGAGCCACTACTAGTTCTTCAACTCTGGTAATGAAATCTCTCTTGAACTTCTCATAAATAGATTTTTCTACAAAAATTCGACTACCACATAGGCAAATTTGGCCCTGATTTGCAAACGAACTGCGAAGAGTGGTGGTTAACATTTCTTCATAATTACAATCTGCAAAGATGAGGTTAGGATTTTTACCACCTAGCTCCAGAGATAATTTTTTAAACATAGGGGCGCAAGTGCGAGCGATATGTTCTCCCGTTTTTGTACCTCCCGTAAAACTTATGGCTTTAATATCTGCATGATCTAAAATAGCCTGACCTGTAGTGTTTCCTAAGCCATGAACAATATTTAGAACACCTGCTGGCAATCCAGCACTTCTGCAAATTTCTCCTAGGAGATAAGCGGTCATAGGCGTTACTTCACTAGGTTTTGCAATCACACAATTACCAGCAGCAATCGCAGGGGCAATTTTCCAAGTAAATAGATATAAGGGTAAATTCCAAGGGGATATGCAACCTACAACGCCTATGGGTTTTCTTAGGGTAAAGTTGATGGTGTTTGTCCCTGTACTTTCGTGACTTTCAGAAGCAAATTGTGTAATTGCATTTGCAAAAAAACGGAAGTTACTGGCGGCTCTTGGAATATCTACAGACATAGCTAGCGATAACGGCTTCCCGTTATCTCTACTTTCGGCAGCGGCTAATTTCTCTAGTTGGCTTTCGATACCTTCGGCTATTTTAAATAATATCCGACTGCGCTTCTCCAGTGTGGTATTTGACCATGCTGGGAATGCAGCTTTCGCGAAAGCGGTAGCCTCCTCCACATCTTGCGCATCACTATTGGGTATTTTCCCATAAACTTCACCTACTGCAGGATCATAATTGTCTAACCAATCTTTTGATAATGGATTTTGATAAGTGCCGTTTATATAGTTTTTGATGTTCATTTTTTTCTTTTATCAGTTCACGCTCTACATTTTTCCCTGTCAGTTCGAGCGCAGTCGAGAACTAATTGTCAGGGTTATATTTAAAATGACTCGCATTCCTGCATTCCGCTAAAGCGTGAATCATATCATAATCTTCTGAGGCGAGAGCCAATTTCTTCTTTGAACTCCATTTCTTGAGTTTCTTTTCAAAAGCAATTGCTTGTTTTATTTCGTTAAATACTTCTTGCCATATGAGTTCGACAGGTCGACGCTTGTAGGTAAAGCTACTCTTATTTAGTCCTTGCTTATGTTCTTCAAAACGTCGAGATATATCATTTGTAACACCTGTGAAATTAGGTTGTCATTACAATTGAGCATATAGACGTAATAGGTTTTCATTAGGTTAGTTTTATTAATTTCTCGACTGCGCTCGAACGGACATCTTCTCGACTGCGCTCCGACAGACATCATCGGAATTAATAGCGAATAGACAACTTTTCAACCGCGCTCAAACGTATATCATTTCTATTTTTCCAACGGCTTAAAAGCCATCACCTTTATCTCTACCACAAGATGAGGATGAGGTAGTTGATGTACAGCTACAGTAGTTCTAGCTGGACCGGTCACTTTATTAAAAAACTCACCGTAGACTTCATTGTATCCACCAAAGTCATTCATATTTACTAAAAACGAAGTCACGTCAACCACATCTTCCATGGTGGCATCTGCAGTGGCCAGCGTTTTTCTGATATTTTCCAATACGGCCCGGGTTTGCTCTTTTATATCCAGATGCATAGTTCCCATTTCATCCTTTACGTGTACTCCAGCTAGCGTATTATCTGCTCTTCGGCTGCTAGTTCCAGAGATCAATAAAAAATCTCCCGCACGTTTAATAAGTGGATATGCTCCACGCGGTTTAACTTTTTTCTCATTAAATGGATCTCCTTCTAACCTTAAATCTAATTCTTTATCACTCATTATAATCTATTTTATTTATCCTAGTACGTTATCATCGTCTAAGATATTTTGTGTCGCTTGTTGTACTTTTTCTAGTTTCGCTTTAAGCGAAAGTATATCTGGAAGCAACCCATCGTCCAGTAAATTTAGAATCGCCTTATTTTGAGCTCTACCACGGAGCATTGCTTCTTTATATCCTATATGCTCGTTAAAAGTTACCAAACTATATTTAGAATAATAATCTTCTGGAAACTCTTTTTCAAAAGCTGTTTCTAGCTTGCGCTTTTGTTGAAACATAGGGTGCGCGGTATGCTCTTTCATCTCGTGGAAGTTATCTACAGCGAGATCTGCAATAGCATCTGTATCTGGTTTTCTAGTTTTTTCAAATTCTTGAAATACTTTCTCCCAGCCTTGCTCATTGAACTTTTCTAGTGTTTCGTCAAAAACAACGACATCTTCAAAACTAGCATTCATTCCTTGTCCATAAAATGGAACAATGGCATGAGCAGCGTCACCTATAATACATGTCTTTCCAAAGGCACTCCACGGATGACACTTTATAGTACCCAAAGGTCCCACGGGATTTTCTTCAAATTCCGTAACTAAATCTGGCATCATCGCTACCGCATCAGGAAATTGTCTTGTAAAATACTCCTTAATAGCTTCAGGGTTTGATAGTGATTCAAAACTATCTGGAGCATCTTTATAATCAAGAAAAAGAGTGACGGTAAAGCTACCGTCAAGATTAGGAAGTGCAATGATCATATCTCGACCACGTGGCCAGATGTGTAACGCATTTTTTTCTGTTTGATAACCTCTGTCTCCTGTGGGAGGAAAACTAAGTTCCTTGTACCCGTGACCTAAATAATCTTGAGAAAAGCTGAATAAAAAGTCTTTACTCATATACATACTTTTGCGCACCGCAGATCCTGCTCCATCTGCACCTAGGATAATATCTGCGGTTATGGTTTGTTCCTCTTTAGTGTGGTAATCTGTAAAAGTTGCCTTAGCATTTTTAAGATCTACAGAAGTACACGACTGGTTAAAATATACTTGTAGTGTGTCGTACTCATCTGCTGCATTTAATAATAAGATATTAAGATCTGTGCGAGAGATGGAGTTTATATATTCATTTTCTCTCCCAGAATATGGACTGAATAGGGTCTCTCCTTCCTTGTCATGCAACATTCTTCCATTCATTGGGATGCACAATTCTTTAACACGTTCCTCTAGGCCTACGAGTCGTATTCCTTTAAGCCCTCTGTCTGATAGCGCAAGATTTATGGATCTTCCTGCATCTTGATGTACCTCACGGAGGTCTGGTCTTCTCTCCATCAAGCTTACTTCATAGCCTCTTTGCACCATACGCAAGGCGAGGAGGGAACCGCAAAGTCCAGCGCCTATTATTAAGATATGTTCTTTTTCTTTCATTTATTGAGTTGTTCGCTTTTGCGAAATATAGTTCTTAGCATAGCTAACTGAAATTACTTTCTCATCTTGCTCATGACCTCTGCAACAGCTTTTGATTGTGGGTTTTCATTTTTGCGCAAGCGGTTAGTAATATCAGAATGATTTTTATTATCTCTATTTTGGGACATTTTTTTCGCCGCTTCTATACTTGTAATATTAATTTCAAAGCCAATAATGCCATTCATTTGACGCAAGGTTTTTTCAGAAAGCGCATCCATATCGATGGGATTACTTTGTGACGCCTCATAGGTTGCCATAAGCGCTTTTACGGATGCATATAAGCCCTCTTTGTCAAGTTTTTTAATTGTCCCTCGCACCTGTACGGCGATATAGTTCCAAGTAGAAACTTCTTCAAAATCATACCAACTTGCAGAAATATAACTTTGCGGCCCATTAAAAATACAAAGTGCTTCTTCACCATCAATAAGATGTGCGACTTGCTCGTTTTGTTTTGAAATGTGACCGTGTAAAATCTCTTTGCCGTTATCTTTCGTAGCGAGTTCTAACGGAATATGAGTTGCACACGATTTTCCATGCTTATTTGTCACCAGAATTCCAAAGGCATTTTCTTGCAAGAATTTGCGAATTTCCTTAGCATCATCATTTTTATAAATGTCTGGGATATACATTAAAGAATTTTTTTAAGTCGCTCCACCATTTCAAAAACATCTTCAAAACTATTGTAAAGTGGGGCAGGGGCTACCCGTATGACATCCGGCTCACGCCAGTCAGAAATGACACCTGCTTGGGTAAGTTTGTCATGCAGAGAACGGTCGGCATTTTTTACTTGAATGCTTAATTGGCATCCACGCTGCGTAGGATCTACGGGAGTGATGATGGATATGCGGTCGTTATGGAGTTCGTTAATGAGAAACTCAAGGTAGCCTGTTAATTTTTCTGACTTTGCCCGTATGTTTTTCATTCCCGCTTTTGCAAAAATATCTAGACTAGCTTTTACTGCAGCCATGCTTAATATAGGCGGGTTAGATAATTGCCAACCTTCTGCTGTTGGGATAGGATCAAATCCCTTACGCATGTTAAATCGCGTATCTTTATTTTGTCCCCACCAGCCTGTAAAGCGCTGTATATTTTTATCTTTATGATGTCGCTCATGCACAAAACAACCCCCTAAACTACCCGGGCCACTGTTGAGGTATTTATAAGTGCACCATACGGCAAAGTCGGGGCCATTAGCGTGCAAATCTGGCAGGATGTTTCCTACTCCGTGAGCGAGATCAAAGCCTACTTTACTGCCATTTGAGTGCCCCAATGCTGTTATTTTTTTTATTGGATAAAATTGTCCTGAATAGTAATTTGTATTTCCTATTAGAAGTAAAGCCACACTATCACCATGCTGTTTTACCAGCGCTTCTAGATCTTCATAGCGACATAAATCTTTCCCCTCTCTAGGTTTCCACAGGATGAGACTCTCCTCAGGAGTAAAGCCACGTTGTCTAATTTGACTTTCTACGGCATATTTATCAGAAGGAAAAGCATCACTTTCAATAATTATTTTATATCTCGTGCTTGTAGGGTTATAAAAAGAAACCATCATTAGGTGAAGATTGGTAGTGAGCGTATTCATAATAACTACCTCACTGGGCTTTGCACCTACGATATCAGCCATTGGTTTTGCCAGTTCTTCGTGATATGGCATCCAAGGATTTTCTGCATCAAAATGTCCCTCAACCCCTAGATTTGCCCAATCATTTAATTCTTGTTCTATGTATTGAGCAGCAGCCTTTGGTTGACAGCCTAAGCTATTTCCACATAAATAAATGAGTTCATTGTCCTGTTTATTTACGGGTATGTAAAATTGATCTCTATAAGAATGTAACGGGTCTTGTTGATCCTGCGCTTTCGCGAAAGCGAGATTATTTTCATATTTCATACAATTGGCAATAGCTATCTATTTTCTTGTATAAAAATAGGGATTTTGCGAGACCTATAATGGAAGGAGTGTATGTAATGCATTGTAGAGGTGAAGGAATATAGTTAAAATTTTAACATTTACAGGATTGTCAATATTTAAAGTGAAATTATATTTGCCGAACTCAATTAGAGTCATAATGAATATATAATCTATAAAGAATGAAAAAATTAGTACTAGTAGGAATCTTTTTTATTGGAACAGTAGCACAAATGAAAGCGCAAGAAGCAAACAAATTTCGCTTTGATTTTGATCTTGGATACGCAATACCACAAGGTGGTGATGGTGGAGGTCTTGCAGTTTACCTTGAACCAAAGTGGAACATCCAAGATAATATGAGTGTAGGTTTGCGTCTAGGTACAGCTCTTTTGGTTAAGAATGTGGATTTTTCTGAATCTAATCAAGAAGCCGAAGGTGAAGTGGGTGCAAATGGTTCTTATGTAGGAACGTATGATTATTATTTCAATAATGGGTCATCTTCATTTGCCCCTTTTGTTAGGTGGAGGTCTCGGATATTATTCTGTCGCTAGTATTGCTTTTGATGGGGATAGTTCAGGAACCACAGAGCTTGATGCTGAGGGAAAGTTTGGAGCAATGATTCGTGGTGGTTTTAATTGGGCAGGCTTTAAAATGAGTCTAGACTATAATATCGTTGGACAAAGTGATCTTCAAAATTTTGATGGTGAGGTGGTAGGAACCACTAAAAATGGATATTTAGGGATTACATTAGGTTTCTTCGTAGGTGGAGGAAAATGGGGTAGATAATCCAACACCCATCAATAATTATTTTCCCGCTTTAAACCTAAAGCGGGATTTTTTTTCTCAATAACTCTCCCTTGACTTTTCTTTTGTAGATCTCATAAATATAAGAGGAGTGTAATTATCTCAGAACTACTCCTTATCTTTGCCAGCTATGACAAAACAGGCTTCAGAAGCGATACAGGCACAGGTAGATCTTGGGGAAATGCTTCCTCTCATGGAAGAATTTTATACCATTCAAGGAGAAGGTTTTCATAAAGGGACAGCTGCCTATTTTATTCGTGTAGGTGGCTGTGATGTAGGGTGCCACTGGTGCGATGTTAAAGAAAGCTGGGATGCAGCGATTCACCCCCCCACTAGTGCAGATACTATTGCACAAAATGCTGCTAAGTATTCTGATACGATTGTGGTGACGGGTGGAGAACCCTTAATGTGGGATATGGCACCACTTACTCAAAAACTTAAGAACTTAGGTCTCACCACGCATATAGAGACTTCTGGCGCCTATGAACTTTCTGGTGAGTGGGACTGGGTCTGCCTGTCACCTAAGAAAAGAATGCTTCCCAAGACATCTGTCCTAGAGAAAGCAAACGAGCTCAAAGTAATCATCTTTAATAAATCTGATTTTGACTTTGCAGAAAAGCATGCGGCGCAAGTAGGCGAGGACTGTATTTTGTATCTTCAGCCAGAGTGGTCAGTGAGAGACAAGATGGTACCGCTAATTGTAGAGTACGTGATGGCAAATCCAAAATGGAAAGTGAGCCTGCAAACCCATAAATATTTAAATATTCCTTAGGAAGGACATTCCCATTTTTAAAATTACTTTAAAATTTACATCTAGTTCAAGTAACTAGGTAATTTAAGTAAGTTGTTTTTAAGATGTAAGGAGGGATTACGCTTTCGCGAAAGCGTAAAAGGTATTTTTATTGAGTTTAATTCATAAAAAAATCCGCTACTTTTAAAGTAGCGGATTTACCATTTAGAATTGTAAGTGAAATTAAGCTTCTAACTCTTCCTCCTCTTTTTTAGGTTCTTTCAATCCTTTTTTCTGTACCGTATCAAACATTACTGGTGTTGCAATAAACAGTGATGAGTATGTACCTACAATGACACCTACAATTAAGGCGAACATTAATCCTCTAATAGAGGGAGCTCCTAAGAAAAAGATCGCTAGTAGCACGATTAAGGTAGTGACAGAGGTATTAAGTGTACGGCTCAAGGTACTATTAAGTGCTTGATTAATTAACTTTCCAAAACCTCTTGTTGAACCGTGTTCTTTGATATACTCACGTATACGGTCAAAAACTACCACGGTATCATTCAGAGAGTATCCGATTACAGTAAGTATTGCCGCAATAAAGTTTTGATCTACTTCCATATCAAAAGGCATGATATTTTTGAAAATAGCAAATACACCAAGTACTAACAAAACATCGTGGAAAACAGCAGCAACTGCTCCCAGAGAGAACTGCCATCTACGGAAACGTAATAGAATGTATAAGAATACCACAATTAGTGAACCGATTACGGCAAATAAAGCCCCTTTTTTAATGTCATCTGCAATGGTAGGACCTACCATATAGTACTCCATCTTACCCACTTGCTTATCGTCTGAACTTTTTGCAAATGCTTCATAGCTCATTCCGTTAGGTAAATATGGAGTTAATGCATTGAAGAGTTGCTGTTCAATTTCTGCATCTATGTCAGTACCTGTCTCATCTATACGATACTTAGTCGTGATCTTTAATTGATTATCTGCTCCAAAAGTTTTTACGTCTGCACTTTCAAATTCTGCTACAAGTGCATCTTCTACCTCTTGTGCATTCATAGGCTGATCAAAACGTACTGTGAATGTACGCCCTCCTACAAAGTCAATACCGGCATTAAGACCCCCAGTAAATAATGCTACAAGACCTCCAAGAATTAAAAGGCCAGAAATGGCATAGGCGATTTTGCGTTTTCCTAAGAAATCAAAATTATTATTGACAAAAAGACCTTTAGTCATTCCTGTTGCAAACTCTAGAGACTTCCCATTCTTACCGTACCCATCAATAAATAGGCGCGTGATAAAAATTGCACAAAATAAAGAAGTTGCGATACCTATCATAAGAGTAGTTGCAAATCCTTGTACAGGACCTGTTCCGAATAAGAAAAGAATTAGTGCGGTTAAGAACGTCGTAATGTTCGCATCAAGAATAGAAGAGAGTGCATTATTAAAACCATCCTTAATCGCATCTTTTTGAGATTTACCTTTGCGTATTTCCTCTTTGATACGTTCGAAAATAAGTACGTTTGCATCTACAGACATACCAATAGTAAGTACGATACCGGCAATACCAGGAAGTGTTAGTACAGCCCCAAGACCTGCAAGTACTCCAAAAATAAAGAGGATGTTTACGGCAAGTGCAATGTCTGCAAAAAGTCCTGCTTTACCATAGTAAAATACCATCCAAAGAAGAACGAAAGCAAGTGCAATAAGAAATGATAAAATCCCAGAGTCAATAGCTTCTTGACCTAATGAGGGTCCTATTTCTTCTGCTTGAATAATTTTTGCAGATGCTGGTAATTTTCCTGCATTAAGAACAGTTGCAAGATCCTGTGCTCCTAGCGACAGTGAAGTTTCCAGAAATTTCTGTGCTTCCACCTTTAATTTCTTGACGAGCTGTAGCAGCTGAATACACATTGTCATCAAGGACAATAGCAATGGCATTTCCTTTTTGAGCAACTTCACGAGTCATTTTTGCCCACTGATTTACGCCCTGTCCTTCAAAGTCAAGACCCACAGAAGGTTGCTGTGTTTGTGTAAATTGCTGACGAGAGTCATTAACAACATCTCCATCCATGTAAGAAGCTCCTTGTCTGTTAGACTCAAGGGCATATAGTGCCACAATATCAGCCCCTTCTTCTTCCGGAACACCCCAAGCAAATTTTGCATAACGCAATGCTGACGGGCGCTGTTTAATCACTTGTGGATTTCTTAAATACGAATTAATGGTTGCAGTATCTTTTACAGCAGCAAATCCTACAGTAGGGACTTGGCTAAATTGAAACGCCTGTTGATTTGGGCTAAATATTTTAAATAGCGGCCCAAAGTCTTGCTCTTCTGCTTCCACTTCATCCACATCCTTAAGAAGGTCAGAAACGTCGTCATCTAGGGTGCTGTCTTTTTCAACTTCAGTTTCCTTAACTTCTGGAGTAATGACTGATCGCAATGTTTCGTTAGCTTGTCCTAAATAGTTAATTACATCACCAGCATAGTGAGTCTCATAGAATTCAAGTTGTGCAGTTTTTTCAAGAAGTCCTCTTACACGATCAATATCTTTCGCTCCAGGAAGCTCTACTAAAATACGTCCGTTATCTCCTAATGATTGAATGTTAGGTTGTGTAACCCCAAATTTGTCTATACGATTACGTAGCGTTTCAAAAGCAGACGCAATAGTTTCTTCAATTTCCTTCTGTAGCACGGTAGCTACTTGGTCATTGTTCATTGAAGTGTCTACCTTCCCTTCTAACACTACATTTGCAAAAATGTCTGGAGAAGCGAGTGTTCCTCCTTGATTATTAAATTCTGTAATGAAATCTTCAAAGTAAGTATTCTGACTGTCCTTTTGAGCCTCATCTGTTGCGTCTAGTGCCGCAATAAAAGCTGGGTCTGCACTATTATTCGAAAGACCACCTAATATATCGCGTATAGAAATTTGAAGTATCACATTGATTCCTCCTTTAAGGTCAAGCCCTTTGTTAAGCTCTTTTTCTTTTGCGTCATTATACGTAATTCCAGCAAAAATAGGATTTGCTCCTATACTGTCTAAATACGAACGCTCGAGATAGTCTTGTCTATCTGCGTCACCTGGTGCTTGAGCTACAGCATATGCCTTAGCTTTGTCTTCTGTTTGATTAGAGAAATACGTAAAGGATAGTTGGTAAATACATACCAAACCAAAAATTATCGCAAAAAATCTAATGAGTCCTTTGTTTTGCATTTTTAATGTTTGTTGCCATTCAGAAAGCATGATGCGTTAGCATATCCTACAATTCTGAATAATTAATGTAAAGTGAATAATTGAATTTAACCGATGTAGTCGGCTTAAAGTTATATAGAAGTGGTAGTTTTTTCACTTCTAATACTATTTGTTCTAGGTACAAATATGTGTACGAATCAAATAGCTATTTCTAAGATATAGGACCAGCTCTTACTTCTGGTATTTTGTAAGTGGCTGTACGGTTTGCAATACCGATGTATTTAAAACGACGGTAAGCAACCTTTGTAGTTAATGTTTGATCTCTAAGACGTTCTTTTCCAAGGAACGCATATACATCATAATTTGTAGAACGACTTATTTTAAGTTTAGGTTCTATAATAGTTGTGGCATTACCGTCAATATCAGTAACATCTTGTGTTTTGTAGATGGCTATTTTATAGTAAGGATTCTCTTTTTCCAAAGGAAATTGAGCATCTTGATTTGATAAACTATAAGAAGAATCTTTTAAGGAGGAGCCAATTGCTTGTTCAATTTTATCCTTAATATGAACGGTGTCAAGCTCACTGAAATAAGATATTTTAAGTGCGCCATTTGCTAAAATTTCAACCTTTACATCTTGCACAGCGATTGCTTCTAATTGATGGGTTATCAATGTTAGTGCAAGTTCTGTTTTATTAGTTGCTCGTTGGTCTTTAGAAAACTCAAGAATAAGTTCTTGATTAGGTACAATAGTTTTGCCTAATCCCACGCCAAGTAGGACTAGAAATAGAATAAATGCACTAAAGAATACCTTGTTTTTCAACGATCTGTGATTTAGTAGGTCGTGTTTACTTTTCTTTAACAATCTCGCAAATATAGGATTCTCTAGGTTAGTACCCAACTATAATTTGAGGACATTTTTTCGCTTTCGCGAAAGCGTCCAACTCTTTAAGATAGTGTGTTGCTTTCAAATCTATAAGCTATAGGTCCAGCGCTTTTGTACTTTAAATTAATTTCAATAAAAAATCGTCTAGCACACAAGTACCAGACGATTCTATTTAAATAGTGAAGGTCGTCTAGAATTCTAATAGACCATTTGTAGCTTTAACTCCTTCTGCACTTTCTGCCATTTTTGACTTTTCTGCATCTGTTAGTTTAATTTCTACTATTTTTTCAATTCCGTTTTTTCCTAGAACTACAGGAACTCCAATACATAGATCAGAAAGTCCATACTCTCCGTCCAATAATACAGAGCAAGGAAAAATTTTCTTTTGGTCACAAGCAATTGCCTGTACAAGACCAGAAACTGCTGCTCCAGGAGCATACCACGCAGAAGTTCCTAATAGACTTGTAAGCGTAGCTCCACCTACCTTTGTATCTTCCATTACTTGGTTGAGACGTTCCTCAGAAATAAACTCAGATACTGGAACACTATTACGTGTAGCAAGTCTTGTGAGTGGCACCATTCCTTTGTCAGAGTGTCCTCCTATAACCATACCATCTACATCTGAGATTGGTGCTTCTAAAGCTTCTGCAAGTCTATACTTAAAACGAGCACTGTCAAGTGCACCGCCCATGCCAATAATTCTATTTTTAGGAAGACCTGTTGCTTTGTGAGCTAAATAAGTCATCGTATCCATAGGGTTAGAAACTACAATCAGAATAACATTAGGAGATTCTTTGACAAGAGCAGTGGCAACACTTTTAACGATGCCCGCATTGATGCCAATTAATTCTTCACGCGTCATACCAGGTTTACGGGGTATACCAGAAGTAATTACTGCAATATCACTTCCTGCAGTTTTAGAATAATCACCAGTAGTTCCAGTAATTTTTGTATCAAAACCGTTAAGAGATGCTGTTTGCATAAGGTCCATTGCTTTTCCTTCGGCAAATCCTTCCTTGATGTCTACTAATACGACTTCGCTTGCAAAATTTTTGATTGCAATATATTCCGCACAACTGGCTCCTACAGCTCCAGCGCCTACTACAGTAACTTTCATTGATTATTATTTTTAAATTTATAGTTCTAGTGAATAGCTTTCAAGCTATTGCGAAAATACAATATATCAATGTTTTTGGGTAATTATATGTGCAAGAATATAAGGTGCTTTTTATCGATAAAAGGATTTCTTAGTTATGAGTACTAAATTTGAAAGAGCCTTGATTTAAAAATTAAACACATCGTAGTCGTTTAATGTTCTTTTGCGATATTAATTTTAGTAGTAAGCGTACGTAAAAATATTGAATACTTTTGGTCCTCAAACAAGTGTATTATACTATAAATTTCTTTTTAAAGGTAGATTCTAAGACCAGTGCGTTATGTTCTAGATAGCTTTTAAAACTAGAAAACCTCGCCATTAGATAATGACGAGGCCTCTTATTTTTCTAATATTTTCAAATTAAACCCCTACATTTAATTATCAAAATTAGAAGTGAAAGTATATGTTTTTAAAAACAATTACTTGATTATCACAGTGGAAAGATACAATTTCTTACAAATAAAATCCAAATAAATGGCTGGAAATGAAAATCATAAGAAATATATCTTGTAAATAAATATTTAATAAAAATCGTTAACTACTGATTATCAGGAGATTTAATTTTTAATTTTTAAAATATCGACAAAAACTTTGTTCATAAATTAGTCGTTTTTTTGTAAATTTCATCTATAAAAAGGGTTGTTTTAGTAAGAATATTATTACAAAATAACAAGTGTAGATTATTTAAACCCTGCTAATTAAAGTTTAATTAGATGTCGATGTTAGCATAAATTGCATTCTTTTCTATAAACTCACGTCTTGGGGGTACTTCATCACCCATGAGCATAGAGAAAATACGATCTGCTTCTGTACCGTTGTCAATAGCTACTTGTCTCAACGTACGGAATTCAGGATTCATTGTAGTATCCCACAATTGTTCTGCATTCATTTCTCCAAGACCTTTATAACGCTGTATAGATACACCTTGATTGCCCATACGCTCTGCAATAGCATCACGTTCTTTATCATTCCAAGCGTATTGTTTCTTTTGACCCTTTTTTACAAGATATAAAGGGGGTGTGGCGATATACACATATCCATTCTCTACCAATTCTTTCATATAGCGAAAGAAGAAGGTTAAGATAAGCGTCGAAATGTGGCTACCATCCACATCGGCATCACACATGATCACTACTTTGTGATATCTGAGTTTAGAAAGGTTAAGTGCTTTGCTGTCTTCTTCGGTACCTATGGTGACACCTAGAGCTGTAAAGATGTTTCTGATTTCTTCGTTTTCAAAAACCTTATGTTGCATAGCTTTTTCAACATTAAGAATTTTTCCTCTCAAGGGTAATATGGCTTGAAATTCGCGATCACGGCCTTGTTTAGCTGTTCCCCCTGCAGAATCTCCCTCAACAAGAAATACCTCACAAAGCGTTGGATCAGTTTCAGAACAGTCAGATAATTTACCAGGTAAGCCACCTATGCTCATAACCGTCTTACGCTGTACCATTTCACGAGCTTTTTTTGCAGCGTGACGAGCTTGAGCAGCAAGAATCACTTTTTGTACAATGGTTTTTGCATCATCTGGATGCTCTTCCATGTATATTTCAATCATCTCTGCCACTGCTTGGGACACCGCAGAGGTTACCTCGCGGTTACCTAATTTAGTTTTTGTCTGACCCTCAAATTGTGGTTCGCTAACTTTTACAGAAATAATTGCAGTAAGACCTTCACGAAAATCATCACCTGCAATGTCAAACTTTAACTTATCAAGCATTCCAGAAGCATCTGCAAATTTCTTTAAAGAGCCCGTAAGACCTCTTCTAAAACCTGCTAGGTGTGTTCCCCCTTCATGTGTATTAATATTATTTACATAAGAATGAAGATTTTCTGCATAACTGTCATTGTAGATCATTGCCACTTCGACAGGTACTCCATTCTTTTCACCTTCCATAGAGATCACACTTCCTATAATCGGGTTACGATTACCATCTAAAAAGCGCACAAATTCTGAAAGCCCTTCCGTAGAATGAAAGGTTTCTGTTTCAAACTCATCATCACTATTTTTTTGGCGCTTATCTGTAAGGGTTATAGTAATCCCTTTATTCAAATAGGCAAGCTCTCGCATACGTGATGCGAGTGTATCATAATTGTATTCTGTAGTCTGTTGGAAAATGGAATCATCTGGTAAAAACGTAACCTCAGTACCTGTAAAGTCTGTTTCTCCTATAGTCTTAACAGGATACATTGCTTTACCTCTTTCGTATTCTTGCTCCCAAATTTTACCTTCTTTATAAACGGTAGCTCTTAGGTGATTAGAAAGTGCATTAACACAAGACACACCTACACCGTGTAATCCACCAGAGACTTTGTACGAATCCTTATCAAATTTACCACCAGCACCTATTTTAGTCATCACTACCTGAAGTGCAGATACGCCTTCTTTCTTATGCATCCCTACTGGGATACCACGACCATTGTCTCGTACAGTGATTGAGTTATTTTCATTAATAGTAACGTCTATAGCGTCACAATAACCCCCCATCGCTTCATCGATAGAGTTATCTACTACTTCGTAAACTAAGTGGTGCAATCCGCGTACTCCTACATCACCAATATACATGGATGGGCGCATACGTACGTGCTCCATACCCTCAAGGGCCTGAATACTATCTGCCGAATACTGTTTCTTATTAGCGTCGTCGCTCATATAATTCGTCTTAAAATTGTCTTAAATCGTGTAACAAACAAATATAAAGAAAGGCTTTGCAGTAGCTGGGCGAATAGCACTGTAAAGCCTTGAAGTTATTAACATTTTGTGGAAAAATGCTGGTAATTTAATGCTACGATTTTAATAAGTTCATAACGCTTTCGCGAAAGCAAAATTTTACACTTAGAAATTTTACATGTGGTTCTATTAATTAGTTTTTTAGTTCTTCTGTATTTTGGATTTCTGCCTCTGGAGGAATTCTTTTTGAAAGGAAAAGTATTTGACCCAAATGGCTTGATTGATGCTCCATCACATGAAACCAAGAGAAGAAGTTTGTGATACCTCCTGCAGGAATCTCTTGCATGAGCCATTCATCATCAACGGTTTTAAAAAGTTCTTTCGTACGCGCTCTTACTTTGTCAAATTCTTCTAGATAATAGGAGATGGGCTTTTCTTTAAAAGCATCACGACCTTTGTCACCTAATTCTAATGCTGGACCCCATTTTTCTTTCTCTTCTTCATTGAACTCCCTTCCTTCAAAAGTTAGGTTTTGATAAATCACTTCTGCACTGGCAAGGTGCATAATGAGAGCTCCAATTCGGTTTGCTTCCTCATCGTGCAAGTGGTCAGTTTCGTATTGTGAAAGATTTTTTACTCTATCTTTAACTCTATTCTTTAAGTCATCAAGCATTGTAAGTAGTGTTCCAACCTGGGGGGTGTATCCTTCTATCTCTCCTATGCGGGTGGGTACATACCCTGGTTCTGTACCTTTCCCTGTTATTAGTAATGAGTAATTACCTTCATACGCATCCCTACTGGAGCTCATCTCATATTCCTTAACCATGATAATCTTTTCCTTAGAAATTCCGGAAGGCCACTCTTTCACAAGTCCATTAGTGATAATTTCTTCAAAACTAGAATTTCCAAGAGAGACATTTTCCATTTTACCTTGATCATTCTCAATAGCTAATGTTAGATTGTCGAAGTAAAACTCACCATCATTTGACGTAATACCACCAAAAACAAGGCGATCTGCATTTTTGCCAAATGTTCCTTCTACCGTATATTCATTCCATATAGGGTTTTTTACGGGGCGGTTGCCCATATTATCAAAAAATCCTCTTTCCTCATTATTTGTGTCAACTCGAGCCCATAAACCAGCCCATCCAGTAGTATCTTTTGAAACAGTTTTTACAGCTCCTTTTAGAATAAACTTACGGGGATGCTCTGTAGAAACATTAATGAATTGAGTAAATGATGTCCAATCCCTAGAGATGGTTCTTACCTCCTGACTTTGACATATGCCTAAAGAAAAAAGTATAATGGTTAAAGACAATACGTATTTCATTATTTAATAGTTTGATTGATTATGTCAATTAGTAACAATTAATATGTTTTGTTACACCAAACCTTTCACATCCTCAAAATCCAGTCCTCCATAATTACCACTGCTCATCAATAAAATGACTTTTTCATTTAATTCTTGACTAAAAAGAAATGTCTTAAAGTCCAAAGGATTGGTATAGATAATCAAATCTTTGCGTCTAAAAGCTTCTTCTATCTGTTGTTTGTCAATGGGTTCTAGGCCTTTGATTTCTAACGCGTGCGGTGAGTAAAAAACCACTGCCACATCTGCTGCGTCTAATGCTCCTTTGTATTCATTTAAAAATTCTGGATTTAGGCTGCTGTAGGTGTGTAGCTCAAGGCAGGCTACTAGTTTTCGATCTGGATATTGCTCTTTAACTGCTAGTGTGGTTGCCTCCACTTTTGAGGGGCTGTGCGCAAAATCTTTATAAATAACTGTCTCCCTATTTTCTGCAATTTTTTCTAATCGCTTACTCGCACCTTTAAAAGTAGCGATAGCCTCATAAAAGTCTTCTTCTACAACACCCATGTGCTGGCAGATCCATTTTGCACCAGCCAGATTATTGAGGTTGTGTTTTCCAAAAATCTCAATAGGCATCGGGCCATCTGGTGTTTGTAGTAAGGTTTCTCCATCTTCGATAGTGTATTCAGGAGTAACATACGGATATTTTTTAATGTGAGCCGTTGCATTTTCAACAACTTGTACGACGTTTTCATCTTCAGAATTATATACCATAGCCCCGCCATTGGTCATCGAGTCTACAAATATTTGAAACTGTTCGAGGTAGTTGTCATATGTTGGAAATACATTGATATGATCCCAAGCAATACCACTTAACAAAGCGATATTAGGTTTGTATAAATGAAATTTTGGACGTCGATCAATCGGACTACTCAAATATTCGTCTCCTTCTAAAACCATAAAATCTGCATCATCTGTCATTCGTACCATGGTGTTAAAGCCATCGAGTTGTGCGCCCACCATATAATCTACTTCTTTGTCCCAATAGTGCATCACGTGTAAAATCATAGAGGTGATGGTGGTTTTTCCATGTGAACCTCCTATAACCACGCGTGTTTTGTCTTTGGAACTTTCATATAAGTACTCAGGATACGAGTAAATAGTAAGTCCAAGTTCTTGAGCTCTTAGTAATTCTGGGTTATTTTCTTTAGCATGCATTCCTAAAATGACAGCATCAAGATCTTTCGTAATTTTTTCAGGATACCATCCTAACGCTCCGGGTAACAATCCGTAGGCTTCTAATCGTGATTTTGAAGGGTCAAATAAAGTATCATCACTTCCAGTGACAGTCTCTCCTTTATGGTGTAAAGCCAAGGCTAAGTTATGCATGGCAGCACCACCAATGGCTATAAAATGAATGTTCATAAGGTATTAACGATTTGTAGTAAAAATAATAGTTTAGATTACAATTTGTATGGGATATGGGGAGTATTTTATTGTGGTTTTTGCGCTTTCGCGAAAGCGTACTAACTGTCATAACGACATTCTCCTTAAAAGGTACTATTTTTGTCTAACCAAAATCATGGTTATACTGTAAAAGGAGAAACCAATTACAGTTAATAGTACTAACGAATGACTAACGAATGAGCTTTTTTAAAAATATATTCTCACCAGAAAAAAAGGAAACTTTAGACAAAGGTCTTGAGAAATCGAAAACAAGTTTCTTCGATAAAATGAGTAAGGCGGTTGCCGGAAAATCTAAGGTAGATGATGATGTACTTGATAATCTAGAAGAGGTCTTAGTTACTAGTGACGTTGGGGTCAAGACAACACTTAAAGTGATTACACGTATAGAAGAGCGTGTATCTAGAGATAAATATGTTGGAACCGATGAGCTTAATCAGATTTTACGTGAAGAAATCGCCGGGCTATTAAGCGAGACAAATGTTGGCAATGCATCAGAATTTGAAATTCCTAGAGGTACAAAACCACATGTGATTATGGTAGTAGGAGTGAATGGTGTAGGAAAAACGACGACTATCGGTAAACTAGCATACCAATTCAAAAAACAAGGATTAAAAGTGGTCCTTGGTGCGGCAGATACTTTTAGAGCAGCGGCTATAGATCAATTACAAGTCTGGGCAGATCGTGTAGAGGTTCCTATTGTAAAACAGCAGATGGGCAGTGATCCCGCATCTGTAGCTTTTGATGCATTAGAAAGTGGTGTCAATCAAAATGCAGATGTCATTATTATAGATACTGCTGGTCGTTTGCATAATAAGGTGAACTTGATGAACGAGCTTACAAAGGTGAAACGTGTGATGCAAAAAGTTGTCGGTGATGCTCCACATGATGTATTATTAGTACTCGATGGTTCTACTGGTCAAAATGCCTTTGAGCAAGCAAAACAATTTACAGCTGCCACAGAAGTTACATCACTTGCTGTAACAAAACTAGATGGAACGGCAAAGGGTGGAGTAGTGATAGGAATTTCAGACCAGTTTCAAATTCCTGTTAAATACATTGGAGTAGGTGAAGGGATTGAGGATTTACAAGTATTTAATAAAGTAGAATTTGTAGACTCTTTCTTTAAATAAGTCACAGTGTTTGACCAAATCATGCCAGTTTTGTAGATTTTTGACGGAGTTTTAGAATATAAATTTTTGCGCAGCTCGATGAATTTCTCCTTGAATTGGTTTCCACCATTGATTTTACGAACGCTCGCTGTGTTGTGTATAGGATTTATTGTGCTTAACCTTTGGAGCATATATAAAGCTTATCTGCAAGTGGGATCAAACACATTGTATCCTGCATCGCTTGCAAGCTACAAGGCTTTTCCATACATTGTGTTTATAGCTTTTTATCTTACGATACTTGTTCTAATCTGGAAGTGTTTACAATCCAATAGTTTCATAAAAAGTTGGTTCGTACCTATTCTCAGTATATTTATCTTCGAGTTCTTTAAGATGTACATCTACGGATTTTTAATGTGGATCAATCCGTTTGGGTAGCACATGCTTTCGCGAAAGCGTAACCTCAATCAATAACTTCCATAATTTTACTCCATAGTTCTGTATCATATCCAGAAGGCCCTTCAACATCACTACCCGTCGCATCACCCAGCCGTATTATAACAAGTTGCTCACTTGGTAACACATACATTTTTTGATCGTCTTTTCCTAAGCCCGCAATTAGATCATCTGGAGCGGTAGGAATTAATTTACCAGAAAAAGTGTTTGTGCTTGACGGAAGTTTGAAATCAGCCTGTCCGTTGAGCCACCAGAGGTAGCCGTAGGCTTTATTAAGTGATTGTGATGGAGTTGTCATTTCTGTAAAAAATGACGCAGGAATTAATTGTTCTCCATCCCAATTTCCTCGGTTTAGACTGAGCAAACCAAAGCGTGCCATATCTCTTGCATTGCTTGAAAATAATCTAAAATATCCTAGATCAAACCAAAAACCATTCATGCCAATTTTAGATTGTATCTCACTGTCGAAGTAATTTTTAAAATCTATACTGGTGGCTTCAGTTACCACCTGTTGTAAAAGAGTATAGAACGCATTATGATAATACCAGTTAGTTCCCGGGTCTGTATAAAACCTTAGACATTGTGGGTCTGTACAATTAGAATTACTCAATGTATAATCTCCTCCAGTGGTCATACTGAGCTGATTTTTTACAGTTATAGCGGCCTCTTGTTCGCTGGTCATGGTAGTCCATCCATCTCCTAAATAATCTTGAGTTGAATGATTTATTGTAAGATATCCTTGATCCTGAGCGATACCTATGGTAGATGCTGTTAGAGTTTTTGCGGCACTATTCCAGCGATGGAGTGTTGTAACGTCCGAAGCTTGGTAATAATTTTCTAATACGATTCGGCCATTTTTGAGAATAATAAAGGCCTTAGTATTAGAGTTCTCTAAGAAAGTGTCTAATTCGTTAAGATCATTCTCATTCCAGCCTAGAGAACCAGGACTTATAGTGTTCCAAGATGATCCATCAATAGGAGGGAAGTATACTGCGTCTACATCTGTATTAGAAGAATCCGTTCGTGTGTCATCAGAGTTGTTGCAGGCAATACATAAAAGTAATGTAATATATAAATATCTCATCATAGTTACTTTAGGCTATTATTAGAGTAGACAATTATTTTTTAAGATAGTTTATTTTTGATAGTCGCTAGTTTATAAAGCAAAATTAGTTCAGACCTATTGGCTAAATAATCCTGCTTTGCAGCTCATTCTTTTAACCTATCTTTGCACTCCCAAAATACAAAGGAAATGCGCACGAAATCACTGAAAAAGAATAAGATAAACGTTGTGACTCTAGGTTGTTCTAAAAACGTCTATGATAGTGAAGTCTTAATGGGCCAACTTAAAGCAAATGAGATGGACGTGGCTCACGAAGAAGAGGGTAATATCGTGGTGATCAATACGTGCGGGTTTATAGATAATGCAAAGGAAGAGTCTGTCAATACCATTCTTGAATATGTGAAACAAAAAGAAGAAGGTGAAGTAGATAAGGTTTTTGTGACGGGATGCCTTTCTGAGCGGTACAAGCCAGACCTACAAAAAGAAATTCCAGATGTAGATCAGTATTTTGGAACTACAGAATTGCCTGGGCTATTAAAGGCCTTAGGGGCAGATTATAAGCACGAACTTATAGGAGAGCGGCTTACAACAACTCCAAAAAATTATGCCTATTTAAAAATTGCCGAAGGTTGTGATCGGCCATGTTCATTTTGTGCTATTCCTTTAATGCGAGGTAAGCACAAGTCAAAACCTATCGAGCATTTAGTCACAGAAGCGACTAAACTTGCAGCCAATGGGGTGACAGAATTAATCCTTATCGCTCAAGATCTTACCTACTACGGGCTTGATTTATACAAGAAAAGAAACCTTGCAGAACTTCTAGAAAACCTTGTTAGAGTAGAGGGTGTCGAATGGATTCGATTGCATTATGCCTTCCCTACTGGATTCCCGATAGACGTACTCGATGTGATGCGCAGAGAGCCTAAGGTTTGTAATTATCTAGATATACCGTTACAACATATTGCAGACCCTATTTTAAAATCCATGCGTCGTGGTACAACCATGGCAAAAACAAATGCTTTGTTAGAGCGCTTTCGCGAAAGCGTACCTGATATGACCATCAGAACTACGTTGATTGTAGGGTATCCGGGAGAGACCGAAGAAGATTTTCAAACCTTAAAACAGTGGGTGAAAGACCAACGTTTTGAAAGGCTAGGCTGTTTTACGTATTCTCATGAGGAAAATACGCATGCTTATAATCTGGAAGATGATGTGCCAGAAGAAATAAAGATGGATCGTGCTAACCAAATAATGGAAATACAATCACAAATTTCTTGGGAATTAAATCAACAGAAAATAGGGCAAGAATTTAAAATTGTGGTAGATCGTAAAGAAGGCAACTTTTTTATAGGACGGACAGAATTTGACAGTCCAGATGTCGATAATGAGGTGCTAGTCGATGCTACAACACATTATCTAAAAATAGGGGATTACACAAAGGTGATCATTACTGAAGCAGAAGACTTTGACCTGTATGCCACTCCAGTAACAAAACTTGAAAAACCACAACCATTACACGCAAAAAGAGCGGCAAGTTCAAAATAATTTTGGATAATTGCCTACGAAATTTAGTTCACTGGAAGGTGAAGTTTACTTCTGTTAGAGTCTGAATTTATTATTATTTGCAAAGAAAAGTGCATTTGCAAAAAAGAGTTTTCCATTTTCCCAGAAACCTCTAAATAAGGGATCATCTACCATATAAATAACACTTCCTTTCCCAACGCGCTCCTCACCAAAAATCATTGACTTGCTTAGTTTTGCTTTGGCATTTTCTCCAGCAAACCCTGATACATTAGTGACTTCTTCAGGAATCCAAGCTACATTGTAGCCACTGTCTAGATACTCATAAGAGGTGCTACCTAATTTTAATGTAAAGTATTCATCATCATACCCAAAGGCTAATGGATGCGTAGGATCTACTTTCGTCTTGAAAATTGCCCCTGTTATAAAGTTGGTAGTACTTTCCTTTTCGCGGTCGCTATACGGGGTGAGATTGCTGGTCAATTTTTCTTCATCGTCATTTTCATTAGTGCTTGTAGCTTTTCTCTTTAAGCTGAAACCAGCTTTCCCCGCAAAACTACCTACGGCATTAGAGATGGCAATGACCTTACCTCCATTTTGAACAAAGGATTTTATCATCTTTAGCCCCTCTTCATTTAATATAGTATTGTACCAACCGCTAGGCATTACGATAATATCAAACTGCTCTAAGGAAGTACTAGATAAACTAGATGTGTTAACCGACGTAACAGGGTACTGTAGCGTTTGTTCAAAGAAATACCAGGTGGCTCCGTAGCTTAATGATGAAGTTTTGTCACCACGAAGAAGTGCAATTTTAGGTGGATTAATAAGTTTTACCTCTGGTGATCCAAAATCTGGTCCAGCATCAGAAAAACTGGAGGAAGCTCCGTCAAGCTGAACGCCAAATTTGCTGGCAACCTCCATGACTTTTTGATCAAAATTTTCATTTAGGTTGTTATCTCTTTTAGTAAGAACTAGAGAACCTCTGTTGTATTCCTTTCCATTATTTGTAAATGGTTTTTCAGTAAAACGTACTCTAATGTTTTCTTTAAGGAGTTGTGCTAAAAATCGAGCATCTTGCATACTGTTCCATTGTGCGATGTAGCCTGCATTTCCCTTAGAAGTTATTGGACTTTTTGTAAATGGATTAGGAGCATTTGCACTCACAAGCGTTTTGCTAGCGACTGCTTCTAGCCCGTAAGCATAGGGCAAACTCCAGGCGGTGATATCATAGGTGAGTGGCGTACTCAGTTTTGTGTTAGGTTCAAAAAGGACTTGAACCATTTTTCCTTTGGGTTGATTCGTACTCACAACCATAGCCGTAGTATAATCTATACTTCCTTGTTCATTTTTTTTGTAATTATAACCAGTGGCTTTCCCGTTTGTAGCAAATCCATAAGTGATCTCGTGTTTGTCAAGCATTGCTCCTAGAGATTTTAAATGATCTAAATTTCCAGAGAGCACAAAGCTTTTATAAGTGAGATCATCATTTTTAAAATAATTAGTAAACTCATCGTTAAGCATCGCAGCGTTTTGAGAAGCTACCTCCACCGTAGAAAGTCCTGTAGTTTTATGATGTGCCACTCTATCTACAAGAGTTAATTCATACCCTTCATCTGTATTAATTCCCAAACCTGCACGGCCATGGCCTGCTTGCTCATAGGTCATTCCTATCGCTCCCATAAATATAGGGTAGGTATCTCCGTAACTTGGGTATAGAAGGTCAAAACGCTCCTTTGTAAAAAACAACCACCCTTTCTCATCAAAATATTTGGCGTGGTTTTTACCAATAGTTGTTTGGAAATCACGTTGAAAGTCAGTTATCACTTCGTGGAAAGGTTCTGCGGCCGGTGCAAAGTAGTACGGCTCATTGATTCCCTGCTCATGAAAATCTACGTGAATGTGTGGCATCCATGTATTATATACCTTAAGTCGCTGTTGTGTTTCTACTTGGCTGGCCCACATCCAGTCACGGTTGAGATCAAATAGGTAATGATTAGGGCGGCCACCTGGCCATGGTTCGTCGTGCTCTGCAGCAATTTGGGCAGGGTCATAAGGGGTTGATTTCACTTGGTTGTACCAGTTGGCATAGCGGTCACGACCATCTGGATTAACACACGGATCTATGATGACCACGGTGTTTTCAAGATATGTTTTTTTTGAAGTAACCAGCTCGTACAAAGTTGCCATCGCTGCTTCGGTAGAAGAAGCTTCATTACCATGTACATTATAGGAGAGCCAGACAATGGCATTTTTTGATTCCGCTTTCGCGAAAGCGTTATCCTTTAAAATCCCTGTTTGCACAAGATTTGTTTTACGAATATTTTCTAAATTAGTGTGATTTACTTTACTAGTGACAACGGCATAGGTGAGTGGTCTACGTTCATTAGTATGACCGTATTCTTGATAGTTCACAAGGTCACTGTTTTTTGCAACGTGTTCAAAATAGCGCACAACGTCTGCATGTCGAGAGAATTGAGTTCCTATCTCATAACCTAAAAAATCTGAGGGAGATTGGAGCTGGGCGGTGAGTATTGAAGAACAAAATAAAATTAGAAGTAGCGTAAAAAGACGTTGCATGCGGTTTGTTTTTGAAAAAAGATAAAGCTACACAAAAGCGTAGCCTAGTGATCGGCGTTTTAACTTTTTTTTGGGAAACCAACTTTTAGCCACCTTCTATCTTTACTTTAAACATTTTTTTATGCCAACTGACAGTTTACCGTATCGAGAGACTGGGTATTTCTCAAAACTTATTTGTGATTACTTAGACCAGAAAGAGGATTTAAAATCCTTTTATCATAGATTTCCAACGGTAGATAATTTACTTGCGCAAGCGGATGATAAGAAAGCTAATTATAGCTCAGAAACACGTACGATACTTGTAAATTGTTTAAAAAAACACTATAAAGGCATAGAAATCACAGATGCCACACAGCTCAATTTAGAACGACTTTCTGAAGAAAATAGCTTTACGATCACTACAGGACATCAATTAAATCTTTTTACAGGTCCCCTTTATTTTTTATATAAAATAATCTCTGTGATTAACCTCTGTAAAGAGCTGAAAGCAAAGGATGAGACCCGACATTACATCCCAATTTACTGGATGGCAACAGAAGATCACGATTTTGAAGAAATTAATTACTTCAATTTCCAAGGAAAAAATGTCCAGTGGAATCGTGGAGATGGTGGAGCCGTGGGAGAACTTACTACAGAAGGGTTAGAAGAAGTTTTGGAGCTTTTTGAAAAACAATTAGGTTCTTCACAAAACGCAAATTATCTAAAAAATCTTTTCAAGAATGCGTATCTCAACCACACAAACTTGGCAGACGCTACGAGATATTTAGGGAATGAATTGTTCGGAGCATACGGACTGGTAATTATAGATGGGAATGATCAAGCTTTGAAAAGGCAATTTGCCCCATACGTCCAGCGCGAATTGTTAGAAGCTACTTCTCATCAAAAAATAACAAAGCAAACTGAAAAACTTACTGCAATTGGCTACCCAGAGCAAGTGCACCCACGAGAGCTCAATCTATTTTATATTAAAGAGGGATTGCGAGAAAGAATCATAAAAATAGATGGTGCGTATGTAGTGAATGACACTAATATCCGTTTTAGCGAAAGCGAGATACTGCAAGAACTAGAAGATCGTCCAGAACGTTTCTCCCCAAATGCCTTATTGAGACCACTTTTTCAAGAAGTGATTCTACCTAATCTTTGCTATGTAGGCGGTGGGGGAGAACTGGCGTATTGGTTTCAATTGAAATCTTACTTTACAGAGGTAAAAGTGCCATTTCCTGTTTTATTGTTGCGCAACTCAGCACTCATTCGTACGGAGAAACACCGACAAAAATCGGAAGCGTTGGGAGTATCATTACCCAACTTATTTTTAAAACAAAATGAACTCATAAACCGTAAAATACGTTCTATTTCTAATATTGAAATAGACTTCTCAACACAACGTAGTTTATTGAAAGAGCAGTTTAGAGCCATGCATTTAATAGCTCAAGAAACAGATGCAAGTTTTACAGGAGCTGTAAAGGCTCAAGAAGTAAAACAGTTAAAAGGACTGGATAATTTGGAAAGCCGACTCTTACGTGCACAAAAGCGTAAGTTGAGTGATCACGTACAGCGACTCGTAGATCTTCAAAATGATGTTTTTCCACTGCAAAGCTTACAAGAACGTAATACAAATTTTGCAGAACTCTATCTAGAATTTGGGGAAGATTTAATTCCAGAATTGATGGACGCATTAGATCCATTAGCGGGAGATTTTACGGTGGTGACGCTGTAATACTTTTTAAAAAATAATATTTCTGGAACCATTATTAAAGAAACTCTTATTATCGGATCATTTTAGTGCGAGTGTATGACATTGTTATATTATTAAACTTATTCTAATATTTTGGTGCAACTTTTAACTCTTTATATCTTTAAGAAAAACTAAAAAAGATGAAAAAAGGATACGATACATTATCACTAGCGATTAAGGACTTACAAAGTGAAGGATATACCGAAGATTTTAATCTTATAGATGACGGTATTGAGTCAAAAAATTTAAAAAAACAATGGAAAGCTGGAGATATAACGGTAACTAATTATTTCCGTTTTGAGGGAATGACAAACCCTGGAGATAACTCTATACTCTATGTTGTAGAAAGTAAGGATGGTACTAAAGGACTTCTGGTGGATGCATACGGCGTGTATGATGGTCAGATTTCACAGGAAATGATTGATAAGTTGAATATCAATAATTTTGTAAAATAAAAGTACGCATGCACAAAAACACCTAAGGCCGATCATCTCAACTGGCGATTGCCTTCATACACCACAATACCTACAGCATTAGCAAGGTTTAAACTACGTATGTGCTCACTATATAGCGGTATTTTATATAAATGCTCCGCATAACGATCTGTAAGTTCTTTAGGTAAACCTTTAGATTCTTTTCCAAAAACTACATATAGATTTTCTTGAAATGGAATCTCATAATGAGATTTAATTCCGTGACTAGAGAGAAATACCATTTGAGCTGATTGGTTTTGTTCAAAGAAGTCCTGAAGGCTATCATAATAATATACTTCTAGGTACTGCCAGTAGTCAAGTCCAGCACGTTTTAATCTCGTATCATCTATTTCAAAACCAAAAGGTTTGACTAAATGCAATCTACAACCAGAACCTAGTGCAAGTCGTCCAATATTGCCCGTATTATTGGGGATTTCTGGATTAATGAGTACGATGTTAAGCATAATAGACTATGTAAAATGTGTTGTGATGATTAAACTAAAATCTTAAATTTCCTATGCAAAAAACCAATAGTCTGCTACTGGTTTTTTCCCCCAAGATACTAGCTGCGCTTCAATCTCCTTTTTTCCATCAGGAGAGGATACTACGATCATTATTTGTGGATTTTCAATTTGAATAATGTCTTCAAATGACTGCATACGTATGTCGTAAATATCTTTACCTATTTGTTTTTCATTGTTTGAAACCCAGTAAAAAGTGTCCTCATAGGATTGAATGATTTTAGCCATATCCTTACCATTTCGACCAGCGCCCCACAATACTAAAGGTCGAGTTTTATCTCGATCAATCTCATAGAAAAAACGCATTTTAAGATCAAAATAACGATTGTCTTTATACTCTTCCCACGTGCGTGAAATACGATTAGATCGATCTCTCCAGTGGTGTAAAATAACATCTATCCCAACAACTTTAAGCTTGTGTTTATACATTCTAAAACACAAATCGTAATCTTCAGGATATATAACGGGATCAAAAGCACCAACAGCGTCAAAATCTTCTTTATGAATTATCCAGCAATGTGAAGGAATTACGCACTCTTTATAAATTTGCTGGTAGTGCGTGCTTGTACGAGCGACTTCATTCAACCATTTTTCATATCTCAAAAAACCATCGCCTACTTCACCTTCATCTACAAAATGTTTGGTACCTCCAGCAATTACATGACCTTTCCCATATTTGAGCCACTCATTTACGAGGGTTTCAATTTTATTGCTGGGCATTTTGTCATCGCTATCCATTCTATTAAGGAGCGTACCTTCTACTTCGCGGTATCCATGCTGTAGCGTAGGTATTAATTTATGTCCTTCACTATGAAACACCTTGATACGAGCATCTTGTTTTGAAAAAGATGCTAAAATCTCTGGAGTAGCATCTGTAGAGTGATCGTTGACGGCAATGAGCTCCCAGTTTTGATAGGTTTGATTTATAATAGAGTTAATGCAATCAGGTAGGTATGGAGCTGTATCTTTTACCGCCATGATAATCGATACTAGAGGAGTAGTTGAGGTAGTTGGCATGTTCCTTAAGTGTGAACTGATGTAATTTTTAATATGGCTATTTTGCGGGCTTAAAATTAAATAAGCAAACTTGTATTAACGCCATGATTCCGGAAGATTTTTAGTGATTTCTATATGCTGGAATGTGCTGCTCTCTCTAGATCCATGTTTTTTTACCCAAGATGCCGTTTTATTTAAACCGTTTTCAAGAGTCGTATTCTCTGTGGGTTGAAAAATATTTTTAAACTTACTATGATCTGAGTGTGCATGGATGACTTCATTGCGTTGCGCTAAATGCATGATTTCAAAAGTAGAACTCATCGCTTTGCCTACGTGGTTTGCAAGTGCGGTGACAGAAATTTCTTTGTCTGACCCTATGTTGAAGATTTGATTATTTGCTTTCGCGAAAGCGTAACTAGCAGCAATATGGTGAGCGACATCTTCAATATAGGTAAATGCTCGCGTCTGTTTACCATCTCCAAATATGGTGAGTGGCTTTCCTTTTAAAATCTGATTCATAAAGATGCCTACCACGTTACGGTATTTATCTCCAATATTTTGTCCAGGGCCGTATACATTGTGAGGCCTGAAAATCACATAATCCAGTCCGAACATTTCTTGAGCATTTTTAAGATCCATTTCTACGGCATATTTCGCAATACCATAAGGATCCTCAGGTTGAGGCTTTTGCGATTCTTTGAGTGGTAACTCTTGTGTGCCATACACCGCTATAGAACTAGTAAAAATAAATTTTTTAATGGAGTGATTTACAGATGCATTGATCAAATTAATGCTGCCTATAACATTATTCTCATAATTGAATCTACGTATAAAATGGCTTAATCCTTCTGCGGCATAAGCAGCGAGATGATATACATAATCAAACTTATAGTTTTTAAAAACCTCCTCTACAAAATGAACGTCTGTAATAGAGCCTAACATAAAATGGCAGCCTTCTGGAATGTTAGATCTAAAACCGCCAGAGAGATCATCTATTACAACTACCTTGTGACCGAGTTGCAATAGACCTGCGGCCACGTGGCTTCCTATAAAGCCAGCACCGCCTGTTACAAGTGAAATAGTATTCATAATACAAACCTATGAAATAGTAGGGAGTAATGAGATTTTCGCTTTCGCGAAAGCGAGATCAGTTCATGTAAAATGAAGAGAAGTGAAGTAAAATAGAATTATTTCTTAATCGCCCTCGCCTGCTTAAAATACTTAATAGGAGGGAAGAGCATCCCGAAAGACTCTCCATGATCTTTACCTAAGTGCTTGTGGTGCATTTTGTGTGCACGTCTTAACGCTTTTCCATACCATCCATTTGCATTACGAAAAAGTTTAAATCGCTGGTGTATAAAAATATCGTGAACACCAAAATAGGCTAAGCCATAGGCAAAAATTCCTAAGCCAATGGGTAGGCCTATCCACACATTATCATAACGCCACAGTAAAAAGCAACCTATTGAGACCAACGCATAAAAGATAAAAAATAGATCGTTTTTTTCCCACCAAGAATTGTGTTTCTTGTGATGGTGATCTTGATGTAGCGACCATAAAAAACCGTGCATGACATATTTATGGGTTGCCCAGGCGAGAAATTCCATTACAATAAATGTAAGTACAAAAACGAGGATCCAAAGAAAGATTTGCATTATATGAGGGTTCTTTAATTATATTAGATTTAAACGGTATTTAACATAACTACGTGCAAGTAGACTTGCTTTTACGTAGTCTGGTACGCGTACACGCGTATTTTTAATTTCTGCAGAAGGAACTTTTTTAAGTTTGGTCAAAAGCTTCTTATAATAACGGAAAGCTGTATAAACACCAAACTTTGCTTCAATTGGAAGTAGATTGATGCCTACTAGTCCTTTGTTAAAATCCTCTTCGATATCAGCTATGATTGCCTGTTTTGAAGCTTCATCTAGATTAACGAGGTTCGTATTAGGAAAGTAAGTACGACTTAATCCTTCAAAATCTGCCTTTAGATCACGTAAGAAATTAACTTTTTGAAAAGCAGATCCTAGACTCATGGCGCTTTCTCTTAAAGACTCGTATTGCTGCTTATCACCTTGGACAAAAACGGTGAGACACATGAGTCCAACCACATCTGCGCTGCCATAAATATACTCACGGTATTCTTCATCTGTAAGATAGTCAGACTTAGTAAGGTCTAATCTCATACTTTTCATGAAGGCATCTATGTGCTCTTGTGCAATGTCAAATTTGTGCACAGTTTCTTGAAAAGCATTTAATATAGGATTAAGACTTATTTTATCTTCTAAAGCATGTCTTAAATCGTCTTCAAATCGAGTAAATAAGACCGCTTTATTATAATCATGGAAAGAATCAACAATTTCATCTGCAAAACGTACAAATCCATAAATATTGTAAATGTCTTGCCGTATAGAAGGGGCTAGCATCTTTGTGGCACTCGCAAATGACGTACTATAAGATTTTGTTACGACCTTAGCACAACTTCTGGAAACGGTGTCAAATAGTGATTTCATTAACTTAAATATTTTTTTCTATCAATTGTGCTGTTAACTTTCCAGAGATTAGTGCTGGTGGCACACCTGGACCTGGCACTGTTAACTGACCAGTAAAATACAAATTTTTAACTTTCTTACTCTTTAAATTTGGTCTAAGAAATGCAGTTTGCTTTAAAGTATTTGCCATTCCATAAGCGTTTCCTTTAAAGGAGTTGTAGTCAGAGATAAAATCTTTAACGCAAAACGACTCTTTAAAAAGAATATGATCTTGAAAGTTTTCACCAGATAATCTTTCTATACGTTCTATGATGATTTGAAAATAACGCTCTCTAAGTGATTGATTATCTATTACTCCTGGTGCAATGGGAATTAAAAAAAACCCATTTTCTTTTCCATCAGGTGCCATTGTATGATCATTTACTGAAGGAAAATTTGCATAAAACAGCGGTTCTTCTGGCCACGCTAAGTCGTCATAAATGGTCCGAGCATGCTCATCAAAATCAGTGTCAAAAAATAGATTATGATGTGCTAAATTTTTAAATTTTTTATCAAAACCTACATAAAAGAGCAAAGATGAAGGTGCAAAAACTCGACTGTCCCAATATTTTTCTGAATACTGACGGTATGTTTCATCTAATAAAGTCTCCGTATGATGATAATCTGCACCACTGACAATAATATCTGCGTTCACGATAGTGTTGTTTACGACTAAGTTAGTAACAATACCTTTTTCTACATTAATAGAAGATACAGCAGCATTAGTTTCCATTTTTACACCTAGACTCTTAGCAAGTTGGATCATACCTTGAATGACAGAGTGCATTCCTCCTTTAGGATGCCAAGTACCTAGTCCAAAATCTGCATAATTCATAAATCTGTAAAAAGCGGGTGTTTTGTTGGGTTTTGCGCCAAGGAAGAGCACAGGGAACTCTAAGATGGAAACTAATTTTTCATTATTAAAAGCCCTCCGAACATCATCGCTTATCGTTTTGAAAAATTGATTGACACGTAGAGCAGTTTGCGGAGTGACTAATTCCAAAGGAGAAATCCCTGGCTTATTTACAATATCATTTATCGCAATATCATAATTTATTCCAGCTTTCTTAATAAATTTTTTAAGAGCAGGGGAGCTTCCTGGCTCAATACGTTCAAACTCTAGGGCAATTTTATCCAGCGTATCTCCTATGGTAACGATATCATCTGCAAACCAAACTTTATAAGCAGGATCTAATTTCTCTAAGTCGTAAAAGTCTGATACCTTTTTTCCAAAATCTGCAAAGAATTTTTCAAATATATCTGGCATCCAGTACCAGCTAGGTCCCATGTCAAAGGTGAAACCATCTTTTTGAAATTGCCTAGCGCGACCTCCAAGCGTGTTATTTTTCTCAAATATATGTACAACATTCCCCGCTTTTGCTAGGTAGCATGCCGCGGATAGCGAAGAGAAGCCAGAGCCTATTATTGCTATTTTCTTAGGCATAAATTGGGGTTTTCTTTTGGATAGTGTTTACAAACTCTCGTATACTCATCATTAAATGAATGTTATTAGGGATTTTTGATTCATCTATTTTGGAAACCATGGCTCCTAATACATATAGATCTAGTTGTTTATCGTCAAAAAGTGAATTAAACTCAGCAAAGTACTCATTTACAGTATCAATTTCTGGCGCTACCGTAAAATAGGCAGCAAATGATAAGTTAGGATGATTAAGGGATAAGTATTTAAGGTTTGACAACATAATGCTTTGTCCTAAATATATGACTTTGTAGCCATTTGCTATTAATTCGTAATTTAAGAATAATAAGCCTAATTCATGTATTTCGTTTTCAGGGAGAAATAGTGCAAAGGTTTTATCTTTAGTATAGGATACACTATGCTGCTTTTTCTCTATATTAATTAAGATTTTTTGCTTTATAAGATTAAAAATAAAATGTTCATGAGATGGATTGATCGTATCTGTTTGCCATAGTAGACCTATCTCATGTAACAGTGGTAAGAACGATTCATAAAAAATTTCTTCAAAACTTTTACTCCTGTGTAAGCTTTCGTACGTATTATGAAAAAGATTCTGATCAAAATTCATCATGGCAATTTTAAAAGAATTGATCGCATAATTTTCAGTAGACGTATTAGTCTCTGCGACAATATTTTTAACCAATCCTGCAATTTCTTCGGATGACTTACCTGCAATCTTAGAAATTTTGTATCCGTTTTCAGTTAGAAATACGGTGTTCAGTAGTTTTTGTAAATCAGATAGTAAATAGGTTCGTATGTTAGTAGGAGTACGTTTTGGTTCTAACAATTTGTACCGTTTTTCCCAGATACGTATCGTGTGAGCTTTAATACCGCTCAAATTCTCGAGATCCTTAATGCTAAATTTTGTTTTCACTACATTCTTCATATCTCTATATTTAGGGTAAATGTACTTAAAATTGAGATTTTGTTTAACAATAGGTAGTTAAAAAATAAACAAAATATTATGTATTACTAGATCGCTTTCGCGAAAGCTATTATACATAGGTCTTTATAACAATAATGTATTGTAATTTTTTTGGCTGATAGATATACAAAAAAAAGGAATTAATCTTATGATTAACTCCTTTGTAAAGTACCCGGAATGGGACTTGAACCCACACGCAACTAGTGCACACGGCCCTCAACCGTGCCTGTCTACCAATTTCAGCACCCGGGTAGAAGGGCGCATTTTGAAATGCGACTGCAAATATATGTTCTTCTTATGAGATGCAAAACTTTTGAGATTGAAATGTCTAAAATCTCATAATTTTGTTCTTTAAAAAACCGTTTGGGTCCGTATTACGTAAATGATTATAGGTGCGATACAATTATAGAGGAGTATCAATGCCTAAATTTAAATAGACTTGTTTAATTAGGTGAAATGAAATTAAAATGCTCGCAATGAAGTTAAATAATGTGATGTGTAAATAATTTATAAAAATATTATGATAAAGATAATTGAGATGCTGTAAATGCGATTTCTACATGTATCATCAGATAATAAAAGGGTAGTTGAGATGCGTAAATCTGTAAGTACCTTTTATTGAATCATTTGTGAATAGCATTTTTCAAAAATAGATCAGTTTGAAGTGCTTTAAACTATGCTAGTAACTCACGAAATAATACGAATTATGAAAAATTAGACTACTTATTACAAGTAAAATTTGATATAAAATGAATTTTTTTAAAAATTAAACGCTTATCATCGACAATTTCTTGCTTTTTGTCGAGTTAATTCGTAATATTATCCCAAAATAAGATTATAAACCTGACTTAAAACTTATTACTATGACAATTAAATTATTTTTACGCTCTGCGTTATTTGCATTTTTATTCCTTGGAATGTCGCAACTGGCTACATCTCAAGATGCTGAACAAGAAATTATCAGCAAGAAAGTTAAGATCAATCGTTATCATGATCGTGAGGAATTACTTGCGCTTAAAAAAGGGCCGCTTTTGGATCTTTATATACAGCGTGTTGATGTTATCATTAAGATTTTACCAAACATTGCCTTTACTACAAAACCTGGAGTAACAATGAGTGATTTAGGAATTCCTGATACTAAGGAGCATAGAAAAGCTTTGACAGATAATATTGAAGCTGCTGCCTCTTATTTTGAAAACACATCTGCTTTTCAAAAGCAAGTTTTACCATATTCTGACAAATCTAGTTTAATTGCGGCAATATTATTTTACGAGCAAACCTTAAAATCGCTGCATTCTTATAACGATTTTAATTAAAATTTCATCTTATAGGCGCTTGTAAATAAAAATGCTATTGCCTTGGAATGAATAAATTACTCAGTTACGCCTTAGTATATAGGGTTTGCTGAATTTAAAAGATAAGAGTTTTAATTGCTTTGTGATTAATTTTAAGTTTTTTTTAAACTTTTTGTCTACGATGTTTTGTGTTTTGACGGATATGACGTAGTTTCGAATTCTGGAAAATCGTTAATACTCAAACCATTGGTTAATTATTTTAAAAATCTATTGTAATGAAAAATAACATACTTACATTCTTGATCGTATTTGTTGTTTGTGCTAGTAATATTACGGCTCAACAAGAAAAAGGAATTATTGGAGAAGACAACTGGCTAAGTTATTGGACGGAATTTAAACCAAAGATTGGTGTTGACCTTGAGCCTACTCAAATCTTAAGTGGCGAAATTAAAGGAGGCACCTACACTTTAGAGAAGCGTGAGATTTATTTGTTGCGGGGTGATGTTTTTGTAACGGATAGTACAAAACTTATTATCCAGCCTGGAACAACCATACTTGCGGATTATAAAACGCAAGCTTCTTTAATTGTTACTGCTGGCTCGACAATCGAGGCAATAGGTGCGGAGACAGATCCTATAGTTTTTACCTCTAATAGAGATGTGCCAAGAGCTGGTGATTGGGGTGGTATCTTTCTTCTTGGAGATGCGGCTGTAAATAAAATCAGTGAAAGAAATATCCTTCGTAAAGGTTTGAAATCTTATGCTCCTGAAAATTTAGTTTATGGTGGATCTAACGCTGAAAGCAATTCAGGTGTTATGGATTATGTAAGAATAGAATATGCAGGTAAGCGTACAAAAGATTTTGGTTTTTTTGATGCTTTGAGTTTATATGCAGTAGGTAGCAAAACTAAAATTTCTAATATTATGATGAGCTACAGCAAAGGAAACTCTTTGTATACTGTAGGAGGTTCTTTGAATTTAACTCAATTAGTTTCTTATAAAGCGAGTAGATCAGATTATAAATTTGATTTTGGATCTCAAGTAGCTATTTCTAATTCGCTAGCGGTACGTTCACCTTATGATTCTGCATCTATAGGTGCGGCGAGTTTATATGCGACTTCTCAGAGTAATACTACAGAAGCAGACTTTGCTAAATCTCCTACTGCTGTGGTAGCAACAAACTTGACACTACTTAACATGAGTGATAATTTGAAAAATGCCATCGAAGTTGGATTAGTTCATGAAGCAATTTATGTAGACTCAAACACAAGTCTTACTATGGACAAAAGTGTTATATCTGGTTTTAATCCGGCTGTAATATTTAGTAAAGAAATAGCTCTTAATGATAAAAATTTACAACGCATTAAATTCAATAAAATGTTTTTCAACAGTTGTGAAGGAAATATTTTTATTGAGAATTCTACGAATAATGAAGATTTAGAGAATTGGTATGGGAACGGAAGTTTTCAGAACGTATATTCTAAAGGAGAAGATTCTAAGACTTTTATAGATTCTAAAAACTTAAGAGATCCAGATTTTCGTCTTCGTATCAATAAGATTATCGCGTCAAATAATTCAAACTAAGCTTAATTCTTAAGTATTTTTAATTAGTTTGTTTTATATATTTTACAAAGAATAGATACAATACAAAAGCCCTCATAATGTTAACAACATCCCGGTATATACTTCAGGGGATATTGCTGGTGTGCATTATTGTCATGCCAGCTTTTTCAATTAGTGCTCAAATCACTATTGATCGTCCCACTTTCCCGTTTTCAAAAGCCTGTGCTAGTGATGCTTTTAATAATTATGAGACCACTTTTCGTTTCGACCCACCTAGCCAGTTAGATGCATCTAATCAATTTATTGTTCAGCTTTCAGATGCTAGTGGTAGTTTCGATAATTCGGTGAATGTATATGAATCAGATCCTGGCACTATCGTTACTTCGCCAGCTACTGTTTCTTTCTCTATTCCAACTGACACGAGAGGCGACGGATACAGGTTGAGAATTGTTAGTACGGCACCTGAGAAAATTAGTAGTCCCTCTAATCCATTTTCTGCATATTTCAAATTACACGATACGCCTTTCACAATAAATAATCTAGAAGAGACTGCATATTTTTGTCAATCTTCGGGTTATTTATTAACTATAGATGATCCCGGTCTTGATGGAGCTACATCACCTCTTTCTTATGAGAGCTTGGAATTTAACTGGTACCGAGTTGTCGATCCTACTAATTCTGTATTTGTGGCGACAGGTAATACATTGCTAGTAGAACAGGAAGGTACCTATTTTGCAGAAACAGATTATGGGTCTTGTAGTTCAGAGTCCTTTTCTAATAGAGTTACGGTTCAATTGGCAAGTAATGGGGATCCTGCAACCGCTAATATTTCCTCTAGTTTAGGAAATATTTTTTGCTCTAACGGGGAAGGTACAACACTTACAACAGTTTCAGGAGGAAGTTATGAATGGTTTAGAAATGATGAGTTAATTCAAGGCGAGAATCAGAACACCATACAAACCAATGAATCTGGAAATTATGCTGTGATTGTTACCTCTGGCAACTGTGTAGCAGTAGGAAGTATAGAAATTGAAAGCTTAGGCGGGAGTACGACACTTAACGTGGGTGATGTTAATTTCATAGAAGCAGGTGACTCTTTGCAAGTTTCTGTAATAACAGAATTAGTAGATCCTCAATACGAGTGGTTTCTAAATGATGAGCTCATTCCAAATATTACCAGCATGACTTTTAGTGCAAATCAGGTGGGTAATTATAGAGTAGTGGTTACCTCAACTGGGGACTGTAACTTGACGGTTGAGTTGTTTTTTGAAATACAGATAGTAGTAGATGTTGATAATATACCTAATATAATTTCCCCTAATGGAGATGGTATAAACGATACGTGGATGATTCCAGCAGAATACCTAAGCGGTTCTAATGCAGAGGTGCTTATAGTGAACAGTTCAGGTAAGAAGGTTATTGAAACAAAAGAATACTTAAATAATTGGCCTGAGAGTGCAGCGCAAATAAAATCCGGAAATCAAGTTTTTTATTTTGTAATTACTCCACAAGGAAAAGAATCTATAAAAGGGTCTATTACGATCATTAATTAACTTGAAGAAAAATCACCTCCATATACTTATAGTTGTCTTTTATGCGATGACTTTGCAAGCTCAAGAAGAATCTAGTGCTGTCGCGCTAGACCTACCAGCTCGCAACTCACTGATGTTCGGTAAATATATTATTAGTCCTACATTAAGTTTTGCGCGGGAGGAAAATAAGTACATTGCTGTTAATAATAAACGAGAATTTGTACAAGCTGGCGATGCTCCACAAACATTATTAGCCAGTTTTTCTGGTAGATTCTCTGAAAAATTCGGAGGTGGTATAGGGTTATTTCAAAGAAACTATGGTGTTTTTACCACATTCGGTGGTATTGCTAATGTAGCATATAACGCACAGTTAGCTTCAGAAAGTAATTTAACTTTTGGGGTAAATATTGCTGCTTATAGCAGCGGTATTAACATGGGAAGAGTTGTTTCTACAAGTGATGACGCTTCAATAAATAATATTCCTTCAAGTTTTATTACCACAGTAAGTCCTGGAATAAATTATGGAGGGGGATTTGTGGATTTTGGCGTTACTATAAATAACTTAGTGGCTTATGATGCAAGTAATTCCGAACTTCTTAATGACCAAGCGCGCAGAGGTATTCAAGGTCACGTAATGTATACGGGCTTTATTGATACGTATGGATTTTTAGATAACAGTAAATTTTCTGCATTGGGTAGAGCAGAATTTCAGAAAGAAACGTCCATTTTTTCTGCAATTGCGATGTTAACGGTTCCTAAAGGTTTTTGGCTTCAAGGAGGTTATAATACCGTTTTTGGAGCTTCTGCAGGGATCGGACTGAATATTACTTCTCAAATAGCATTAGAATATAATTATGAAAAATCATTAGGTGGTTTTGTAGGATTAGGTTCTACTCATGAAATTACATTAGCTTATATGTTGCCAACTCAAAATTCTTTCGACTTTAGAAAGAAAAGAATTACTGGACTCTTAAATTTTGAGAAAAATAGGAAACGTTCTTTTAGCAAAAACAAACGCTTAGCGCGAAATACTCCGAGCAAACCGAGAGTGCCTACACAAACACAGGAACCCGTGGTTGACACTGCAGATTCTGATGAAGACGCAAGAATAGCTGAAGAAGCGAGATTAGCCGAGGAAGCGAGATTGGCGGAAACGGCAAGATTAGCAGAGGAAGCAGAGCAAGCACGACTAGCAGAAGCGTCACGATTAGCCGATGAAGCTGAGCAAGCAAGATTAGCAGAAGCAGCGACGATTGGCTGATGAAGCTGAGCAAGCAAGATTAGCGGAAGCAGAAAGACGCGCTGAAGGTGCTAACGAAGAAGAACAAGCAAGGCGAGCGGAGCAAGCAAGATTAGCAGAGGCAGCACGATTGGCTGATGAAGCTGAGCAAGCAAGATTAGCAGAAGCGTCACGATTAGCTGATGAAGCTGAGCAAGCAAGATTAGCAGAAGCATCACGATTGGCTGATGAAGCTGAGCAAGCAAGATTAGCAGAGGCAGCACGATTGGCTGATGAAGCTGAGCAAGCAAGATTAGCAGAGGCAGCACGATTGGCTGATGAAGCTGAGCAAGCAAGATTAGCAGAAGCGTCACGATTGGCTGATGAGGCAGAGCAAGCAAGACTAGCAGAAGCAGCCCGATTGGCTGATGAGGCTCGAGCAAGCAAGATTAGCGGAAGCCTCACGATTGGCAGATGAAGCTGAGCAAGCAAGATTAGCAGAAGCAGCCCGATTGGCTGATGAGGCTGAGCAAGCAAGATTAGCAGAGGCAGCACGATTGGCTGATGAAGCTGAGCAAGCTAGATTAGCAGAAGCAGCCCGATTGGCTGATGAAGCTGAGCAAGCTAGATTAGCAGAAGCGGCTCGATTGGCTGATGAGGCAGAACAAGCAAGATTAGCAGAAGCAGCACGATTGGCTGATGAAGCAGAGCAAGCAAGATTAGCAGAAGCAGCCCGATTGGCTGATGAGGCAGAGCAAGCAAGACTAGCAGAAGCAGCCCGATTGGCTGATGAGGCTGAGCAAGCAAGATTAGCAGAAGCAGCACGATTGGCTGATGAGGCTGAGCAAGCAAGATTAGCAGAAGCAGCACGATTGGCAGATGAGGCTGAGCAAGCAAGATTAGCAGAAGCAGCACGATTGGCTGATGAGGCTGAGCAAGCTAGATTAGCAGAAGCGGCTCGATTGGCTGATGAGGCAGAACAAGCAAGATTAGCAGAGGCAGCACGATTGGCTGATGAAGCTGAGCAAGCTAGATTGGCAGAAGAAGCGCGATTAGCTGAGCTTCAAAGGCTCGCGGAGCAAACAAATCCGACTGATGCATTAGGACAGAATATAAAGAGTTTAACAACTCAAACAGCAACAGCTCAAGAATCTCAAAATAACCTATTAGAGCGTCTTACTGACGCAGTGAATACTAAAGACGAAGATCTTAGAGATTTAAAAGAGGCAAATGATTTAAGTGAGAAAGGGATTTTTGTTACACCAAAGCCTTTTAAGAGTGTTTCACAAGAAAATGCAGAAATAGCTGCGATACAATCAGAATTAGATCAGGCAATTAATGCACAGAGTGATAAAATAGCTGAGCTTGAGAATTTATTAAATCAAAGAGCAAAAAATGTGTCTGCAAATGATGCAACTAATGAGTATTACCGAAAGGCAATTACTGATCTTAAACTGGATCGTGAATTAACTCAAGCTGCAAAAGCAGATTTAGTGGCTTCCCTAGAAAGAATAAAAGAGGCAACCCAGTTTGAGCGATCAAGAAGAATTAAGAAAGCTGTATTTAACAACGAAGAAGATAGATATGAGCAAGATCAGGCTTCTCTTAGAGTTCTTAAGGCAAATACTCCAAGAGTAAGTACGCCATATACAACTAGAGACTTTGATTTTGGAGATCAAGAAAGCGGTATTACACGTCGTTTTAGTAACGTTGAAAATACGGATAGTGGATACTATATAGTATTAGCTACACATGGTAGTGCACAAGCTCGAGATGCGTTCGTGAAGAAGGTTATTGCTTCTGGGTATAGTGACGTAAATTACTTCTATAATATAAATACAAGTAAATATTACATCTATATTGACAAAGTGGATTCAATAGCAAGTGCAGATGAAAAATTAAGTATAAAGAATGAGGTTCCTTTTGCAGAAAAGGTATCTATTATTCAAATTGATAATTAAAGTTTTACAAATTATAGTGAAGTGAAACATTGTAAGATTTCCCCAAATCGATACCATTATGAAAAAAACTACTTTTTTTAGGACTCTTTTAACGGCATTTTTCTTCATCATGAGCCTGCAGTTGTTTGCTCAAGATCGTGTAGAATTCACTCATGTGTTTGATGATGATTTAAAGGGAGATATTCTCTTAATAGGAAATAATATTCTAGGAAGAAATAGACAATGCGTATAACAATGACAATCAATATAACTCTGCTATTAATATGCGTTATATTGATATTGATAATGATACTACGACATTTAGTTCTAGTAGTGCAGATTTAGTAGTTCCAAATCCAAACTGTTATGAAATTAGATATGCTGCATTATATTGGGGAGCAGTAGAAAGGGATAGTAATCAAGATTTTACAAACGTAAAATTTAAAGGGCCTTCTGGTGGGTATGTAGATGTTGCTGGAAATATTATTTATGATAGAACGCCTATAGGCTCAGAAATTGCCAATAGCTTGCCATATGCATGCTATGCAGATGTGACAAGTTTAGTTCGGGGATTAGCTACTAACACGGGTACTTATACCGTAGGAAACGTTGTCTTTGAAGAGAAGGCTCTACACGTAGGTACTGGTCAATCGGCTGGCTGGTCTCTATATGTAGTTTATGAAGATCCTACATTACCTAGTAAGTCTATTACAAGCTTTAACGGATTTGAAGTCGTAAGTGTTGCAACAGGCGGGCACTGTTGATGTTGATATTGAGGATTTAGGACGATTCCAACTGGACCTGTACGAGCAAATTTTGCCTTTGCAACCTTAGAAGGAGATAGTCCTATTCCTGGTGATTGTTTGAGTTTAAATGGAACACAATTAATCGACGGTAGATCGTCTAGCAAACAATTTTTTCAATAGCTCAGTAACGCAATTGAATGGACTACCAGTAAATAACAGAAACCCAAATAGTTCTAATACGTTAGGTTTTGATACTGGTATTTTAGCGGTCCCAAACCCTGGGAATTCAGTCATTAACAATGGGGATACCTCGGCTGTAGTTACGCTAGGTACCTACAAGGTGACTTATTTTCAATACTTTCTTCTCATTTGCAGTTGAAATTATTGAGCCAGATATTGTATTTACAAAAACGGTAGAAGATGAATTAGGGCAAGATATAAGCGATCAAACTGTCAACCTTGGTCAACAACTTAGTTATGTAATTGGTTTTCAAAATGTAGGGAATGATGACGGTCAAAATTTAATCATTAGAGATATATTGCCTATAAACACCGTCTTTGACTTTCCATCCGGACTCGACCTACCTGCAGGTGTATCTGTTGTAAGCTATGATCCAACAACACGTGAACTAGTATTGTCTGTTGAAAATTATCTTGTAGAAGAAGGAGATCCACTTGTTGAATTTAGAATAAACGCTAATGTTGTTGAAAATTGTAATGATTTATCATCGGCTTGTTCTAACATTATTCAAAACCAGGCATTTGCGAGTTATGTGGGGACTATAAATCCAGATTTTACGATAACGGATGATCCAAGTTTAAGCTCTAATACAGGATGTCTCTTGGTTCCTCAAGCCACTAACTTCTTAGCAGATGTAGATGCCTGTGAATATCGCGAGAGTGCCATTCTTTGTGCAGATAGTATCACGATCACAGCTGCCGATGGATATAACAGCTATTCTTGGTCTAATGACTCCTCTGGTTCGCCTGAAATAGCCACCACCCAGTCACTTACTGTAACACAGAGCGGTACGTATTATGTGTACAATGATGCTCCAGCTCCATGTCGATCAATAATTCAAATATTTGATGTGATTACCTACGGTGAAAACCAAACAAATCCCATTATACCTCAAGCAGATGAAGTCGTTGTTTGTCCTGATGATGGAAAACAACTTCCAAATATTTACCTATGTGGATTAAACGATAGTCAAGATTTAACTTCAGGAATTACAGATGGCAGTGTTAATGCTGTTTGGGAAATTTTAGATGAGGCTAGTTGTCCAGACGTGGTTAATTCAAGTTGTGCAAATGAAGGGAATTGTACTTGGAATCAAGTTTCTAATGCCAATGATTATACCGTCTCCTCAGGTGGTCAATTTAGATTAACCATCAATTACCCAGGGGGTTGTTTCAATCAATTTTATTTTAATGTTTATCAAAACGTTTTAAATCCTACTGCTGTTGCTACAGATATTTTGTGCGACAGTATAGGTACCATTACTGTCAATAATGTTCCTAGTAATTATGAATACAGTCTTGATGGTGTTACATACCAAAGCAGTTCCGTATTTAATGTGGCCAGTGCTGGTATATATACAGTGTACATAAGACAACTTAACATCCCTGACCCAGACAGAGCTTGTGTATTTACTGTGGAGAATATACGTGTAAGATTGAGAGATTTTCAATTTACAGCCACGGCTACACAGCCATTGTGTAATTCAGATACAGGTAGTATTAATGTTTCTGCTCAAGATGGAGAACCTCAATATACTTTTGCCATATTTGAAAGTGGTGTCCAACTGATGGAAGTAGGCCCCATCAACGATAATAATTATAATTTTACAGGATTGGGCGCTGGTACCTATACGGTAAATGTGCGAACAGATGATGGTTGTTTAGAGTCTGAAGAAGAGACTATTATAGTACCTTCTCTACTGACTGTTGATCCAGTTCTTGCATCCCCTTTTATAGATTGTTCTATTCAAGCAACTGATAGTGACGGAGAACCTTTATTTGACGAAGATGGTAACCCTATATTTGAGGAGTCTCAAGGTCAGATTAATATCAACGCGACAGGTGGTACACCTCCCTATTCATACTATGTTAATGGTAGCGGTCCGTTTTCTGGTAATAGTTATGCATTTACAAGTGCTGGTTCCTATACAATCAGAGTAGTTGATTCCAATAACTGTGAGGCAACGTCAGGTATTGACGTAGAGGAAATTCTACCTCCTGTATATACGGTTACAGCCAGTGATATTGTATGTTCTGACTCTGGTGATACGGGAACCATTACCTTTAATGTTACAAATACTTATGGAAGTGATTTAGCTTATAGTATTGACAATGGTGTTACTTTTTCTAACAATAATATATTTACAAATCTTGCTCCAGGTGACTATCAAGCGCTTATACGTTATACGTATGGGACCTCAGAGTGTACAACATTGCCAGAAGATTTAACGATTGCTATTCCCGATCCACTTACAGGCCAAGCAGCGCTTACGCAGGACTTGACGTGTGATACTACCGCGGCGATTACTGTGAGTAATGTAGCCGGAGGTACTCCAGGATATACATACAGTATAGATGGGGTGAACTTTCAAGCTGGAACTGTTTTTACTAATTTATCTGATGGAAATTACGTGGTAGTCATTCAGGATTCTCGTGGATGTACGCTGTCATTACCAGTGATAGTGATAGATGCACTAGATCCTCCGACAGATCTTACTTTTTCTAACACTCCTCTTACCTGTCCATCAAATACCACAGATATTACGATCACCAGCACAGTAGGTGGAGTCGCTCCTTTAGAGTATAGAATTAGTGCTCCAGCAGCTGCGGCTACCGCATTCCAAACATCAACGACTTTTACAAATCTTGATCCTATTACGTATACGTTTGAAGTACGAGATGCTAACAACTGTACCTATACAGAGAATTATGGTGTCACACCATTAACTGCTATTAGTGCAAATGCTCAAACTCAAAATGATATCACCTGTTTTGGAGATTCAGATGGGTCAATTTTGGTCACGGTTGCTGGCACAACTACTTTTGAATATACGGTAAATGGAGGTGCTCCAGTTGTAGGTAGTTCTCCTATCACCTTATCAGGTCTTGCGGCAGGTACCTATGCTATAGTTATTAGAGATACGAACACAACATGTACGGCATCAACGTCTGCTGCGATTGCTGCGCCACCATCGGCATTAGCACTTTCTGTAAATGAAAGTCCAATTACCTGTATTGCTGACGGAAGTGTAGAACTTACCGCAACAGGCGGTTGGGGAGGATATAGTTATAGTCTTACACAGCCGGATGCAAGTGTTTTAGGCGCGCAGGCTTCAGGAATATTTACAGGACTCACGCTGCCAGGAACCTATACGGCTACAGTGAGTGATACGAATGGTTGTGTAGAAACTGATACCTTTACGTTAAGTGCACCTACAGACGTAGCAGCCACAATTGATGCAAGTTCAGATTTTTGCTACACACCCGCAGACGGGGCTACACTTGTGGTTAATGTCACTGCTGGACAAGCACCTTTTGAGTTTAGCTTAAACGGAGGAGCTTACCAAACCGATAATGAGTTTGCAAACCTTCCTCCTGGTACTTACACAATAACAGTGAGAGATGCCTATGGTTGTACGTTACCTTTAGCAAGCCAAGTAATTGAACCTCAGTTAACAATCGTAACACAACTTACTAAAGAATTAGATTGTACCTCCAATAGTGATGCAATTATTGAAGTGACTACGGCAGGAGGAACCACTCCATACACTTATACTCTTTCTTATAATAGTGGCTCGTTTGATCCAGTAACATTAGTAGCAGGGACTCCTCCTGCGTATAATGCAAATGCATCTGGAACCTACCAATTTAGAGTGACTGATGCGCAAGGATGTATCGCAGAGTCTAGTGTAACCACAGTAGCAGTACTTACTTCTCCTACAGTTACGGCAACACCGACAGATCCATTATGTTTTAATGGGACTGATGGTCAGGTTCAACTCAATGGCTCTGGAGGCTCTGGAGGGTACCTATTTAGTTTTGATGGCGGTTCTTTTGGCGCTCAATCATTATTCACTGGTCTACCATCTGGGACGTATACCTATCAAGTGCAAGACAGTAATGAATGTACTTCTGCTGTACTAAGTATAACGCTAAATAATCCAACTGAACTAGTCGCAGCTGCGACCATTCCTGCCAATACAACCTGTAGCAGTACGACGGTCATAACGGTAACAGCAACTGGGGGCACACCTAGCTATACCTATAGTTTTGAAGGTGGATCTTACAGTTCTTCAAATACTTATACGGTTAACAATACGACAACTACGCAGACAATTACTTATTCTGTAAGAGATGCAAATGGCTGTATTGATACCGACACCATTGACATTCCACCGTATGATCCTGTAACTGCATTGAATATTACAAATTCAAATGCCATTACCTGTGATGATAACACCACGGATGTGGCGGTTACACCTACAGGTGGAATTGCACCATTTACTTATGAAATTACTGCACCAGCATCGGCTACCACGAATACAACTGGAGTTACCACTGGTATTTTCACTGGCTTGACATCAGGAAATTATACCTTTGAGGTAACAGACGCAAATGGCTGTAGCTTTACGGCATCACATACCATTGCTCCCGTGCGACCTATTCAGATCGCTTTCGCGAAAGCGGACGAGCAATGTTTTATCGCAAATGATGGGCAAGCTGTATTTACCATTACAGATGTAAGTAGTGTTGGGAATTACGATTTTACCCTCACACCAGCTACAGGTACCGTGACTACAGCAGGTAATGAAGTGACGGTGACTAATCTAGCTCCAGGTTCGTATAACTTTACGGTTGAAGATCGTACGACGGGTTGTACCGATAATGGATCCTTTACGATTGACGCTGCGACACAGATCACATTTACAGCTACGGCTTCTAATGTAAATTGTAATGAAACGATCTCAAACATTACCTTCACCGCAGGACCTAGCGGTGGAACGCCGGGATACACCTATGCCTATACGACACTAGGTGCATCATCACCAGCTGTAACTGCATTTGGTAATGCTACCACCGTAGATACAAGTACGCTTACTACCGACATTACGGTATGGGTAAAAGATGCAAATGATTGTACGGTTTCTCAAGACATCAACATTGTGACAGATCCTACACCTACGGTTACACTCGCGGTAGACGATCAGTGTGGCACTACTGGTAATAGTTTTACGATTACTGCAACGCCAAGTCCAGGAGTTGCACCATATGTATATAGTATTGATGGAGGTACTACATTCCAAACAAGTCCTACATTTACGATAACACCAGGAACTTATACCGTTACTGTAAGAGATACTAATGGATGTACGGATACTAGTAATTCAGTTACAGTAAGTCCTCAGCTCACGTTAACTGCAGTTTTAGATAAGGATATCACGTGTAGTTTACCAGAAGAAGGGCAAATTACCTTAACAGCAACTGGTGGTGACGGATCGTATACCTACGAGTCTTCAACAGATGGTGGTACAAGTTATACAGCCATGGGTACTAATGTATTAAATACACTAACTCCAGGAAGCTATACCTTCAGGGTGACTGATACAAACGGATGTACTGCTGTGACTACCGCACCCATAGATTTAACAACGCCTACAGATCCAGATATTACAGTTGCACAAACGGCGTTTATCAATTGTAATGCAGAAGAAACGGCGGCTATTTCTATTACACCAAATACTACAGTAGGACAAGCACCATACGTGTATGAGGTGATAAATACGACTACTGGAACAAACTATGGAACCCAGACTTCTGGTTTAGCTGCTGGTAGTTATACTGTAACTGTTACTGATGCAAAGGGTTGTACGGAGGTAGAAAATATAACTATCGCACAACCAGATCCAATTGTAGTAAATAATACAACAGTGCCCATTACATGTGACGCAAGTGGTGTTTCTCAAGGTTCTATCATTATCGATAGTGTAACTGGCGGAACAGCTCCGTATAATTACTACGTGGATGGAACTAATGGGTATGATGAAGAAGAGTTGAACAATACTGGTACAACTTCTACAACTTTCGATGTGGTTGATTTTGGATTATATCAAATTAATGTGGTTGATGCTAACGGTTGTTCAGTTTTGATACAAGACGTTTTAGTGGCCTCACCTCCAGATGATTTAGTGATTGACGTAACTACGCCAACAGCAGATTGTTCTACAGGAGGAGAAGCTACGGTTACAGTGAGTACAACACTAGCTAGTTCTGGTCCTTTTTACTTTGATATTTATGATGGAACGATACCACCACCACCACCAGGAGGTACTTGGCAATTAGAAACATCTCCAGGATCCATTACGTTTACTGGTTTGACTCCTGGAGTTACGTACACATTTATTGTATTTGATGATACTACAAAATGTTCTTATTTTGAAACAGCTCAGGCACCGATACCAACAAATTCTACTTTAACAACTACTGCAGAATCATCTAATAATATTACATGTACTGGAAGTACAGATGGTAATGTATCTTTTACAGTTAATAACCCAGAAGCAACTGATATTAATGTTAGTTATGAGATATTTAATGCTCAATCGTTAGCAACTACAGGGGTAACTGGAACAGGTACAGTTCCTGCAGGGAGTTCACTTCCTGTTACTAACTTAGGGCCATTAGGATTTGGAAACTATTATGTATTAATTAGAGAAACAACAGGACCTAATGCTGGGTGTAGTATAGTTACTGCCCCTTTCAGTATTACGCAATCAGCTAACCTTCTTAATGTTACTGCATCTGTATCACGTAACGAAAATTGTAACGAATTAGGAGTAATAAGTGCGGTAGCTGCTGATGGAACTGCACCATATCAATACCAAATATTGCCAAATACAGCACCTGCTCCAGTGGCGACAGATGCCGCTTGGGCAAACGCAAATACATTTAATGTAGCTGCAGGTGATTATATAGTCTATGCTCTGGACGCTTATGGCTGTATACAAAATGATCCTGTTTCTTTAATACGTGATGCAGAACCTACCATTAATACACCAGCAGCGCAGTGTTTTACAGGAAGCCCTATAACTATAACAATTACAGGTACCGTGACTATAGGAAGTCCTTCCTATAGTTTTGAAGGCTCTGCGTTTAGTGCTAATGCTGATTATGAAATCACTTCTCCAGGTTCTTATACGTTAGCTATACAGGATGGGAATGGATGTAGCGCAACTACTACCTACGTAGTAAACGATCAAGTAACCTTAATACCTACGCTTACAAAAGAAGAGGATTGTACGGCATCACCAGGCGCTGAAATTACACTCACTGCTGGTGGAGGAGATGCTACTTATACGTATGAAGTCTCTACAAGTGCTGGAGGTCCTTACGTAGCTTCATCTAATCCATACACAGTTCCTGTAACTGGAGCGAGTACGACCTATTTCTTTAGAGTTACTGATGGTGCAGGTTGTACAGCAATCAATAGCATTACGGTAGATCCTCCAGCACCCATTACATTTAACCCTGTGCCAACAGCTGTAAGCTGTAATGGTGGTTCTGATGGAATAATTACTGTGAATGTAACAGGTGGAGTAGGACCGTTTGGCTACCAAATAGATGGTACTCCAGCAACACCACAAACCTCAAATATTTTTACAGGTCTGACCCAAGGTACATACAATATAACTGTTACGGATTCATACTCATGTACAATAACTCAGTCTGTGACTGTTGGTGAGCCAACAGTCCTCACGGCAACTGCTGTGGCTCCGCCTACAACTACATGCGATGTTGCGACAACCATTACTGTCACAGCTTCAAATGGTACGCCTTATGGAACGAGTCCAAGTGAATTTTACTATTACAGTTTTGAAGGAAATGGTTTTACCACAGATAACACCTATGTTGTAAATGATGATGGAACTGGAACTTCACAAACCATAACTTATCGCGTAAGAGATGCAAACAATTGTATTTTCACAGACACAGTTATAATAGCTCCATTAGATCCACCTACAGATTTAAGTTTCAACGCTACAATTGCAACCTGTGATACGCCTACTAGTGATGTGACAATTACTGCCACTGATGGTGTAGGAGCATTAACCTATGATATTATTGTACCATCAGGATTTGCAAATACGAGTGGTGATGCTAGTGGAATTTATACAGGACTCCCAGTAGGTACGTATACATTCGAAGTTACAGATGCTAGAGGATGTACCTACCAAGAGCAGTTTACCGTACCAGCGATAGAAAACATAGAAGCCATTGGGCAATTAGTGAATGATGTTTCTTGTAATGCAGGAAACGATGGTGCTGTAAACTTTATCGTATCTAACTTTACGGGCACCTATAGCTATACGGTTAGTAATGGTGATTCTGGATCTGGAGTGTCAGCATCGACTATTTCAGTTACTGGACTAACGGTAGGAAACTATACTATTAATGTAACAGATGACGCAACAGGATGTCCAGCAACAGCATCTATTGCTGTTGCAGAACCAACGGTTGTTGTTTTATCTCCAGATACTAACATTAATGCAACCTGTACAGAAGATGCGCAAGTAACGGTGAGTGCGACAGGAGGTACACCTCCCTACGAATACTCATTTGTGGAAAGCGGTGATCCTGCAGGAACCTTTACATCTTCTAATACAGCAGCGTTAGATCCAGCTACTTCAACGAGTTGGGATGTGTATGTACAGGATAATAACAACTGTCAAGACATGATTACCGTGACGATAGCTACAGATCCACTACCTACAGGATTTGGATTTGCGGCTACGAGTCAATGTCCAGATGCTTCTGGAGAGTATGAATTAGTGGTTACGCCAGGAAGTGGTATTGCACCTTTTACGTATAGTATTGGTAATGGATACCAGACGGGGACCACTTTTACTGTGAATGCTCCAGGTACGTATATAGTAACTATTAGAGACGGAAATGGTTGTGAGACTCAATTAACTGAAACTATTTTACCAGCGCTACAGGTCAATGCAGCCATAGTTGTACTACCTAGTTGTACTGATAATGATGGTGAAATTGAAGTGACAGCCGCTGGGGGGTCAAGTAGCTATGAGTTTACGATCTCCCCAGACCCTAACGGTGTTGGTTCTACGACTAGTACGGTGTTTACCGGTTTACCAGCAGGTACGTATACGGTAACGACTACAGATACTGGTACGTTATGTACTGTGTCGCGTCAAGTGACCTTAGAGGCACCTACACCCGTACAATTTACAGAGGCACATACAGATGTAAGTTGCTTTGGTGGGAGCGACGGTACTATTACGCTTTCGCTAAATGCAGGTTTTGATGACAATCCCCTGTACACCTATGAAATTACAGGGCCTGCAGGTTCAGAACGTCCTGCACAAAGTTCTAATGTATTTACGGGACTTTCGGCAAATATCTATACGGTACAGGTGAATTCTGGTAGAGGGTGTTTTGCAACTCAAGACATAGAAATAGAAGATCCGCTGCTATTGGAAGCTTTCGCGACAGCGGACACCTTCAACTGTGCGGCTGATAATTCTACAAACACGGTAACACTTACGATTACCGAAAATGGAGGAACTCCTCCCTATAGATATAGTATTGATGGAACGAATTATTTTTCTAGTAACATTTTCCAGATAAGTGATACGGGAAGTCCACAATCAATTACTGCTCACGTAGAAGATGCAAATGGTTGTCCAGCTACTGATAGTATAACTATTCAGCCTTTAAATGCAATTACAGACGTAGCTTTTAATACGATTGCTGCCATTGATTGTAACGGTACAGGACAAGTAGAGCTTGTTGTTACTGGAGGATCTGGAAACTTCGAATTTGTATTGTTACCTGGAGGAACTCCTCAAGCAAGCACTATATTTGATATCACAGCGCCAGGGACGTATTACTTTAGAGTAAATGATCTGGACACTGGTTGTTTCTTTTTGACTGCACCATTTGTAGTAGCTCCGTTTGATATTATCGAAGCGCAATTAAGTACCCTTAATGATGTTGATTGTTTTGAAAACGCAAGCGGTACTTTGTCGCTTAATGTGACAAACTATACAGGTTCCTATACTTATGAGGTGTTAGATAGTACGGGTGCCTTAACAGGAATTTCAGGCACGGGAACAACCACTGTCAATCCACTGATAATTACAGGTGTTAATGGAGGTAATTATACGGTTACGGTTACTGCTACAGATAGCCCATTCTGTACTACAGTGTCTAACAGTAGTGCGGTAGAAACACCAGTTTCACCTGTTGCTGTAGTTGCCACAGAAACCTACAACGTAACTTGTGATAATAATCAAGGAATCATTACCGCTGTAGGTAGTGGAGGTACACCACCTTATGAGTTTGAATTAACGGGACCAGTAACTGTAAATTTCTCACCTACTGCGACATTTACAGATCTAGTAGCTGGAAGCTATACAGTGACGGTACGTGATGCAAATGATTGTGAAGAAACGGATACAGTTCTCTTAGAAGTGCCAGATCCAATCGCTGCTACTTTTACTGAAAGTACTACGCAAGTGGCTTGTTTTGGAGATCAAACAGCTACAATTACAGTGACAAATGTAACTGGAGGTCAAGGAGCTGATTATAACTATACGCTTAATAGAATTTCTCCTAACCCGAGTACTTTTGGACCCCAATCTTCAAATGTATTTTCTAACCTTGGTGCAGGGGTATATACCATCACCATAGGCGATACGTACAATTGTGCAACCACCTCTCGATTTATCGAGATCACAGAGCCAGAGCAAGTCATCGCGAGTATACGAATAAGTTCTAGACAAACATGTCTTACAGATGCTGTACTTGAGTTGAGCGCAACTGGTGGTACTGGTGTTTATACTTATGATGATTCACCTGATTTTAGCTCACCTTTAGGAACATTTACAGATCAAGTTCCCGCAACAATTTCGGTAACAGATGGAAGCTACACCTACTACGTTAGAGATGAGAATGGGTGTGGTAGTAGTACCCCTGCTGTAATAAATGTTGAGCCACTTATAGAGTTAGATGTAGAGCTTAGCTCTGATAACCCAAATATTCTTTGCTTTGGTGAGGCAACCGGGTCAATTACTGCGACTGCTGTAGGTGGTTTAGGAAATTATGTATATAATTTAAGAGATGCATCTGGAACAACTATAGCAACCACCCAAGACTCTCCTGCAGAGTTTAGAAATTTGCCAGCAGGAAGCTACGACGTCCTAGTAGAAAGTGGGGATTGTTTAGTAACTTCCCGTACGATTACTTTTGTTCAACCTGATGCGGCATTAGATGCTTCGGACTATATACTAACCGAAATCACATGTAATGGGGCAAATGACGGTATGTTAACCATTAATCCTACTGGAGGTACACCGCCATATCAATACTCTATGAACCCTCCTAATTTTCAACAAACAGGTGGAGGTAATGTCTTTGAAAACCTAGCTGTAGGTCTATATGAAGTATTAGTAGAGGATAGTAATGGATGTTTCGTGAGATTTCCGATAGATGTAGTAGAACCGGATAGCTTAGATCCAGTACTTATTGATGGATCTATTATTCCTGAGACATGCTTAGGAGATCAAGATGGTTCATTTATGATAGAAATATCTGGAGGTACTTTACCATATTCTTATTCGTTAGATGTACCAGAGGGTCCATTTACTCAGGGAGACCCTTTACAGACTGAATTTACATTTAGTGGTCTATCAGGTGGAGCTCATGTGGTCTATATCGTAGATGCTAATGGCTGCGAGAACCAAGTAGATGTTGATTTCCCTATAACACCTAATCTCAATCCATCTGTGGAGGTAGTATATGATTGTAATGACAATGAACCAGGAAATACAGTGATCGTCACGGTTGAAGGTGTGGGCGATTTTACACCTGATTTTACACTCGTGACCTATGAATTAGACAATTCTGGAGTTTATCAAACGGTAAATGAATTTGTAAATGTTGCTCCTGGATCACATCAAATCAATGTATATTATAATGGCACAGTTTGCGATCCTTTTACAACAGAAGTATTTTTTATAGAGGATATACAGCCATTAACGCTCACCCTTACTGAAGGTAATCTAAATGAAATTGTAGCTACCGCTTCAGGAGGATTTGGCAACTATGAGTTTGAATTAGATGGTGTATATATGGGGACCACAAATACGTTTGTGATTTCAGAAACTAGAGCGTACGCTGTTAGAGTGACGGATGCTCAAGGTTGTACAGTACTCATAGAGAATAGAACTTTTGAATTCGTAGATGTTTGTATTCCTAATTACTTTACACCGAGTGGTCGTAACGATACATGGTCTCCTGGATGTGCAGATAATTACCCTAACCTAGAGACTCAAATATTTGATCGCTATGGGCGTGTCATTGTGACCATGCGTTTAGGAGAAAGTTGGAATGGCAAGTACAATGGTAAAGAGTTGCCTACAGGAGATTACTGGTACATTGTAAAATTAGGGCCTGAAGGAAACAACCGTGAGTTTGTAGGTCATTTCACTTTATATAGATAAACACAACGCCCCTAAAATCTTAACCTATGAAATTAGTATTAAAATATGTTCTTTGTGCATCGCTGCTTGTTACAGCGATGCAGGCAAGAGCGCAGGAATTAAATTTACCTGTATTCAGTCAGTATTTGGCAGATAGTGACTTTGTAGTAGCGCCTACCTTTGCAGGTATAGGTGATAATTTTAGGGTTCGGTTGAATGCATTAACCCAATGGGTAGGTATCCCAAATGCTCCGGATAACCAAGCTCTATATGCAGATTTAAGATTTGCAAATCAGTCAGGCTTAGGCGTTTCTTTATATAATGATAGAAATGGAAATACCATCCAGCAAGGATTGAAAATTTCCTTTGCGCATCACCTTATATTGGATTACAATACTGAGCAATATTTATCTTTTGGATTATCAGGAAATGTGAATAGTTTTAGATTAGATATTGATAATTTTTCTCCCACTTTTGAGAACCCTACTATTGATCCATACATAACAGATAATAGGTCAGAAACAAATATAAATTTTGATGCAGGTTTTCTATATAGATATGGGAATGCTTTTTTGAGTGTAAATGCAAATAATATTTTACCTAAGGATATTGATCGTTTTGATGGATTAGAGCCTAATTTGTTGTTTAATTTACAGCTGTACGGAGGCTATACCATAAAAACTAAAAACTATTCGCAGTGGGAACCCTCTGCTTTTTACCAACTGTATACCAGTGATGGTCGTTCAAGTACTGATTTAAATATTAAGTATAGAAAATTTAATAGGTATAATGACTACTTATGGGCGGGAGCCACGTATAGATTCTTGAATGATCAAATAGGAAAACCTTTAAGTATTGGTCCTATGATAGGAGGTAAAAAATCCATCTTTTATGCATCGTATGCATACCAAGTAACGCTTAATGATATGATGTCATATAATTCGGGAACCCATTCAATAACCATAGGTTTAGACCTGCTACAAGGTATTAGTGACTGTCCTTGTACAGCTGCTAACAAAATTCCAAAAGCAAGAAGATAAAGGTCTGCCATTTTCTAGCGAAAAAACTCTTACATAGAATATTAAATCCTTTCAAAAAGATGCTATATAAAGTAACTTGTTACTTTATATAGCATCTTTTTACTGTTTAGTGCAAACAAGTTTTCGTTTTAGACACATCATTAGTCATTTACTATTCAATAAATCTTATCGCAGTTGCGTATCAGGCATTTTAAAGCCTTTCGGAAATGGTTAAAGTACTATTAGATGTAATGGACACAATTTTACAATAATGTATTGAAGAGAGTTTTTAATAAAATTGTGTTATTAGAAAGGTATCTGTTGACTGTCTGAATAAATACGGAAGTATGATTTGAGGTGGCGAATTCAATTTCTATAACGCTTTCGCGAAAGCTAAAAACCACCCATGAAAAAGGTCTTTAAAATATTCACTTGTATAGAATATTTTAAAGACCTTGAAATGTAAAGTTCTTGATTATAAAAAACTTAAAAAATATTACTCATCAGCAGAGGAAGCAAGTCTTTCCTCTTGTTTAAGCATAGGAAGTATGTCGCTATGTTCTGCAAATTCTGTTTTAATAAGATTAGTAATCACCTCATAGTTATTTGCTGCTTTGTCGCAAGCATTTTGAGCATACATCAAGGATTGCACTTTGTCACCTTTAATAAGGTAAAGTTTAGTCATAGTTAAGTCATAGGTGCTAGATGCTGTCAAGCCTTGTCTTGCAGCACGTTCTTTAATATCATTAAGAAGGTCTATAAAATCTTTTGCCTTTCCTTCATATCCCTTTTCAAAATCATAATCATTAACCTGCTCTGCTATAAAGTCAAATGCTTTCTGTAATTTTTGCTGTTTGATATCTTGAGCAGATGGAAGTTCAAGTATTTCGTCAAAATTATATTTGTATACTAGTTCATTGTTAAAATATCGTTTGTAGTACCAAATACCTTCTTGAGGAGTTTTCATATCCCAGTCCAAGCTCGTTTTAAATTCTGTTTCATCAGCTCCTGCTTTCGGAAATACATTAATAACAAGCTTATTATCTTTTGAGCTAAGTTGCAGTGGGTTGTAATATACCTCTTGAGGTTCTGAAGATAGTAGTTCAATATGACTAATGGTTGCCGATAATGCCATTACTTGATCCTTTCCATTTATTGCTAAGAAAGCTGGTGAACCATCAAAAAGGACATTTTTAATTTGTAGCTCTCCCTCTGTTTTGTCTCCTTCATATTTTTGCCAATTTTCAGCAGTAAAAGCAACTTCTATAGTAGTTTTTTTATCTTCTTTAGTAAATCTAAATGCAGGAAATATAACGTTTCCATTTTGATGATTCTTGAAGGTATGAATAGTCGTTCCCCCACCATCGACAATATCCTGTTGGTAAACAACACCATTTTCAATATCATTAATGTAATTTGCGTAGATAATAGTAGAACCTTCTGCGTTATATAGATAACTAATACCTAATCCTAGTTTTTCTCCATCTTCATAGTGTCCTATAAAAACACCGTTTTCGATAGCAGAGCGTGACATACCAACATCACATCCTCCATTTAGACACTGCGCTGATGTAGTTAATGCGATAAACATTAGTAGTATTGTAGTAAGTAATTTTAATCTCATAATATGTATGATTTTGGGTTTGTGGGTAATACTAAAACAAAGTTGGAAGTTTTAGCATTTTATCCTATGCAATTAAGCAAAAAAAAGGGTTAAATACAAGCAAACTAGGATATTACTGAAATATTTTTTTGCAAATCTCAAAGAATAAATTGCGAATAAAAATTAACTACCTGTAAAACAGCATCTTATGTTTTGTGAAATTAAATATTAAGTACTGATTTTTGTATTATATCACACCAAATTAACTTTTAAAAGTCGTTAAAATTATTTTTTTGTCAGAATTTTACTACGGTAGTCTGAAAAAAAAATACGTATTGAAGATTTAATAGGCAATGTTCATTAAAAATGCACAAATAAAAGCCCGTCAACTTTAAGTTAGCGGGCTTCTGTGCATTGAGTGTCAAAATAGTGACCTGGCTGGGGCTCGAACCCAGGACCCTCTCCTTAAAAGGGAGATGCTCTACCAACTGAGCTACCAGGTCATTGCTTGAATGCGGGTGCAAATATACAATGATTAATCCTGTTCAACCAAATCTTTTTTCAAATAAAATTGACTTTTTTTTGAATGGTATCAGATACCTTTGTCTTTCAGTACTTTCTATGGAAAAAATAATTTTATTAGGGTATATGGGGTCGGGAAAATCCACCATTGGACCGCTCCTTGCAAATAAACTTTCTTACAATTTTGTGGATTTTGATGCATATATCGAACAATTGGAAGGAAAATCCATTCCTAAAATTTTCAATGACGATGGAGAAATTTATTTCAGAAAAATAGAGGGAGTATATTTAAGACAGCTTATATCCTCGAAGGAGGAACGTTCACAAGTCATCGCACTAGGGGGTGGGACACCTTGTTATAGTCAGAATATGGAGTATCTAAAAACAAATGCTGCAACCACCATCTACCTAAATACCTCTTACAAGGAACTAGCGGAAAGGTTATGGAGTAACAGGCAAAAAAGACCGCTCTTAAATACGTTACAGACCTATGAAGAATTAGAGGACTACATACGTAAACACCTTTTCGAAAGAGGATACTATTATAACCAAGCTGATGTTATTGTAAAAGTAGCTAATGTTACTCCTGCTCAACTAGTAGAGAACATAGTCGATGCTTTACTCTAGAATTGCAGTATCATTTCCTTTTTCAAAAATGACTTTTACAGACTCATTAAGGGAAGTACTCAATGATATACCTTTAAAATCTGCCTTCACAGGATACTTTTTGTGATTTCGATTAACCAGTACAGCGGTCTTGAATCTTTTTAAAGGTACATTTAGAAAATGTTTAACGCCGTAAACTAGGGTTGTGCCAGAATTCAGAACGTCATCAATCAGTACAATAGACTTATTTGTATACTCTTCAGGTCTTAGGCTTGTTGTTACGGTACCCAGGGGGCTCTTTTTATTCATAGAAACTTTACATAATACTGTGGTAAATGGAGCAATTTCAAAGAGGGTCTGAGATAATCGTTTGGCAAATAGATATCCATTATCGGCAATCCCAGCTAGGATAACCTCCTTTTCATCTGCATTGCTCTCGTAAATTTGAAAAGCAATACGTCTTATTTTATGCTCAATCGCATCATGGTCAAGAATTTTCTCTAATTTAATTTTCATAAAATTTAAATATTGATTCCGGCGTTACTCTTCTTGATCACTTTTAAAAAAGTCATCATTTTCATAAACTTCGTCTATACTACGTCTATCTTTCTTAGTAGGCCTGCCTGTCCCTTTTTTTCTATAATAATCCTTTGAATATTTGAGCAAATCGAGTTTTTCTAAGTTTTCTTTAGGTGTTTTATCTTGAGCGTACATACCTACAAGTTTGGCGCCTAATCTCTGCTCAGGTACATCTAATACCTCTATTACATATGATATCTGATTTTTTCTTATAGTAATTGTATCAGAGGGATATACATCTCTAGAAGGCTTAACAACAGCGTCATTAACCTTAACTTGTCCTTTTTTACAAGCGTTAGTAGCAATGGATCTTGTCTTAAAGTAACGTACACACCATAAATACTTATCTACTCTCATATTAAATTAAACCATTTATACGTTATAATTGTCCAAGATACTGACAAAAATACTCCAAAATTGTATCTTGCGCTTCTTTAAAAATAATGTTGATGAAATTTAAAAATTATTTAGCACTTGTTGCTGTATTACTCATTTGTGTAGCTTGTCCTAATGACGATAATGATACAGATCCTATTGCAGTACCACCTAATGATCGTGGAGAACAATCATTAGTAGATGACGCACTCATAAGAGAATATCTAGAAACACACTTTTATAATTATGAAGAATTTGAAAATCCTACTGCAGGTTTTGATTATCAAATTCGTATAGATACGATTGCAAATGAGAATGTAGATAAAGATCCAATAATTGATCGACCAGAACTTTCCACTAAAGTGTATTCACGTGTCGACGCACAGCAAATTTTATATATACTAACTGCGAAGCAGGGGGAAAGCGTTAAGCCAGCTGCAACTTTTGCAGATTCTGTATATATGAGTTATAAAGGTTTCGTTCTAGATGGTAGTATATTTGACGTGTCTCCAAATCCAGTATGGTTTGATTTAACTACAGTTGTTGATGGTTTTACAAATGGTGTGGCTGGTTTTAGAGGTGCTAGCTCAGGTCCAACAACTAATGATGATGGAACCACAGATTACCAAAACTTTGGGTCTGGAGCTATTTTTATACCAAGTGGGCTGGCATATTTTAATCAATTACGCGATAATATCCCACAGTATAGCCCTTTAGTTTTTACTTTTAATACATTTAGTGTTGTTCAAGCTGATCATGATAATGATGGAATTTTATCAGTTAATGAAGATTTAGATGGTAATGGCTTTCTATTTGATGAAGCAGATAACCCAGATAATGATTCTGTTTTTGCTTACTTAGACGAGAATGACGATAATGATGGTATTTCTACAAGATTAGAAATAGAAACGGATGCAGAAGGTAACTTTTTGTCATTTATTGATACAGATGGGGACGGGCTTTCTAATCACTTAGATAATGACGACGATGGCGATGGTCGACCTACCATAATTGAAATACGATTCAACAGCAATACAGGAGTTATTTCTTACCCTGATACAGATGAAGATGGTACTCCAGATTATCTAGATGCAGATAGTTAATTGAATCCCGCTTTCGCGAAAGCGTTATGAATCACATAAAAAAGATCATCTGCTAACAAGCAGATGATCTTTGTTTTACAGCAATTTTATTATAAATAATGAATGCTATTTTTTGTCTAAAGTAAAAGATATACTTAGTATTAATTGTGAAGGTCTAGAGTCTACCGTAAAGCCAGCATCCTGCATAGCAGCCGAAGAAACTATCGTATTCTCTGTAAAAGCGCCTTCGTATCTAATGTCAAGGCCTACTTGTCCTAAAGTTATGCCTGCGCCTAGTTGATAGCCCACTGTAAAATCTTTTTCTGGATCTTCAAAATCAATGTTATTATCTTCAAAACCAGTATTAAGAATGTATTGGAATGATGGACCAATTTTCAAATTGAGAGGCCCTACAATATTTAACCCTAACAAAACAGGGATGTCTAGTTTTTGGACTTCAAAATTGTAATTCTGATTTGATCCAGCATTGCGACTCGTGTAATCCGTATTTATCTTGGTATACAAAACCTCTGGTTGTAGAAATACTCCTGCAAATGACGTTTTGTAAAATATACCAGCATGATAACCTGCTTGTCGATCTCTATTGTAGCTTTCACTGCCTATAATGGATGAAAATTCTAAATCTCCCACAGATCCATAATTTACTCCTCCTTTAATACCAAAACCAGCACTCTGGCCTGTGGCAATAATACTTGATAAGAGCATCATTGCGATGAAAAATTTTTTCATAATCGTTGTTTTTTGATGTGATAATAAAATAAAAAAAGCAGTATGTAAAGTTGCATACTGCTTATGTCTATACTAAAACGTAAGAAAGTTTAAATTTATTTTCTGCCTATCACTTTTTGAGCAGCTTTTACAATGGCATCTGCGTTTAATCCATACTTTTCCATTAACTGTTCAGGAGTTCCACTTTCTCCAAAGGTATCGTCCGTTGCCACAAACTCTTGCGGTGTTGGTATGCTTAAAGACAGCTCACGAGCAACACTCTCGCCTAATCCACCTAAATAATTATGCTCTTCAGCCGTGACAATACATTTTGTTTTTTTAACAGAGTGTAATAGGGTAGCTACATCTAAAGGCTTGATAGTATGAATATCTATTACTTCTGCAGAGATTCCACTGTTGTGTAGTGTTTTTGCCGCTTCCAGTGCTTCCCAAACAAGATGACCAGTAGCCACGATGGTGACATCTGTTCCTTCAGTTAACTGTACTGCTTTACCGATTTCAAACTTTTGATTTTCTGGAGTAAAATTAGGTACAACTGGACGTCCAAAACGTAAGTACACAGGGCCTTTGTGCTCTGCGATGGCCAGTGTTGCGGCTTTTGTTTGATTGTAGTCACACGTATTAATAACCGTCATTCCTGGTAGCATTTTCATAAGACCAATGTCTTCAAGAATCTGATGTGTGGCACCATCTTCTCCTAAAGTAAGCCCTGCATGAGAGGCACATATTTTCACATTTTTTCCAGAATATGCGATAGACTGTCGTATTTGATCATATACGCGACCTGTAGAAAAATTTGCAAAGGTTCCCGTAAAAGGAATTTTTCCGCCTATAGTTAGACCTGCAGCAATGCCCATCATGTTTGCTTCAGCGATACCTATTTGAAAAAATCGCTCGGGATTTTCATCGATAAAGGTTTGTATTTTTAAGGAGCCTATAAGATCTGCACATAGAGATACTACGTTTGGGTTAGTTCTCCCAAGCTCAGTCATTCCTGCGCCAAAGCCAGATCTTGTGTCTTTACTACCTGTATTTTTGTATGTTTTCATTGTAGATTGTATTGATTCGCTTTCGCGAAAGCGTAATAGCCATTTTAATAGTCTCCTAAAGTTTCTGGGTTTTGGGATAAAGCACTTGCTAGCTGCTCATCATTGGGAGCTTTACCGTGCCAAGCGTGGGTACCCATCATAAAGTCCACTCCATTTCCCATGATGGTATGTAGTAGTATGCAAACAGGTTTTTGATTATTTGATAAACCTTTCGCTTCTTTAAGTCCTTCTAGAACAGCTTGAATGTCATTTCCTTTTTCTACATCCAAAACCAACCATCCAAAAGCTTCAAATTTTGCTCTTACACTTCCTAAATCTAAAACTTTATCAGTGCTTCCGTCTATTTGCTGGCCATTTAGATCTACCGTAGCAATGAGATTATCTACATTGTTTGCAGCAGCATACATGATAGCTTCCCAATTTTGACCTTCTTGTAATTCGCCATCACCCACAAGTGCGTACACCGTATGCGTGTCTTTATTGAGCTTCTTTGCTTGAGCTGCTCCTATGGCAACACTTAGCCCTTGACCTAAGGAACCAGAAGCTACGCGTATACCTGGAAGTCCTTCATGTGTGGTGGGGTGACCTTGTAAACGAGAATTAAGAAGTCTAAAAGTATGTAGCTCCTCCACAGGAAAGTATCCAGACCTTGCAAGTACACTGTAAAAAACGGGAGAAATATGTCCATTAGATAGGAAAAAGAGATCTTCATTAATACCATCCATATCAAAGCCCTCTTTTCGATCCATAATTTTTTGATATAAGACACTCATAAATTCTGCACAGCCTAAGGAGCCTCCTGGATGGCCAGAGTTAACTTTATGGACTTGTCGTACGATATCTCTGCGTACTTGTGTTACAAATGCTTCTAGCATATTTAAATCTGTCATTTTATAAGTCGTTTTATCTAGTGAAAATAGGAGATATAGGATTGGCAGCCAATCCTGGATATTTAAGGTTTTTAAAGATCATCAATGATAAGGATCAATGATTACATTCAACTAATTAATATTTTTCATGTTCTCAGAAAGGGTTCCTATAAACTTTGTAATAGGACCTTTAACCATCATTGCCATCATTGCATTAAACTCTCCAGTAAATTTAAGTTGAACCTCTGTTTTTTGAGCTTCCATTTCTGTAAGGTTTGCAATGAGTGTAAATGGTATTTTGTCACTGGCAGCTCCAAGAATTACGGTATGATGTGGGATTCCTTCTTTGAGATCTAGTACAATTTCTGGCATTCCTTTAAGGCCAAAAAGAAAACGAGTATCACTTAATTTTTCAAATTTTGTATTTGTTGGCATCAGTTGTTCGAAATTTTCAACGTTCATTAAAAAATTGTAAACACTTTCTTGAGACTGATTAATGGTTTGTACGGGGCTTTCTAAGTTCATATAGGTTGTTTTTACTATGTAAGTACATAGCTTAAATGTATAATTCTATTGAGAGAGAAAAAATCAATAAGGTGATTATTTCCAGTTGGCTGGATCTTTTCGCCAGTTTTCTAATGTATCTTGTTGTGTTTCTGTGATGAATTGGGTATCTCTAGCTTGTATAAGCAAGTGAGAATAATCACTCAAAGTATGTAACGGCACACCTGCTTCCTCAAATTTTTTAGTAGCTGTATCAAAGCCATAGGTAAAAATGGCGAGCATTCCTTTTACATTGATAGTAGCGTTTTTGAGAGATTCCACTGCCAGAAGACTGCTTTTTCCTGTGCTTATTAAATCTTCAATAACCACAACAGTACTACCAGATTCTAGGTAACCTTCAATCTGATTTTGCCTTCCATGTTTTTTAGGTTCTGGACGTACATATGCAAAAGGAACATTCAAATAATCTGCAACCAGCATCCCTATACCTATGGCTCCCGTGGCTACGCCCACAATAGCATCTGGCTTTCCGTAAATGCCTTCAACCTGCTTAGCCATTTCTTGATGAAGAAAGTTTCTAATGGCTGGATATGATAATGTGACTCTATTGTCACAATAAATTGGAGATTTCCATCCCGAGGCCCAAGTAAAAGGTTCTTGTGGTTGTAATTTTATTGCGTTAATTTGCAACAATAATTCTGCGGTTTTTTTTGCCGTTTCTTTGTCTAAAATCATAGTGCAAATGTATAAAGTTTTTGTGAATGATATCCCTATAATCCTATCTACAGAGAAGGTTATTGGAAAACGATATAAATCTATTCCTATCGAGGAGGTTAAGATCAAAAAATTGATCAAGAAGCTTTATAAAGGTGAGCAGTTATATATTAATCTATTTCACCCCGATGAAGAAGAGCTTTTTAAAGAATTACGTAAGAAACTTAAACTAGTAATTGCTGGTGGTGGACTTGTATACAATGACAACAAGGAGATACTTTTCATTCATCGTAATGGTCGCTGGGATTTACCTAAAGGAAAGATAGAGAAAAAAGAAGATATTGAAGATTGTGCACTACGAGAGGTAGAGGAGGAAACAGGGGTAAAGGGGTTGACGATAACCAGACCTCTAAAAATTACATACCACGTCTTTAAACGCAATGGAAAGTTTTGTTTGAAGGAAACATTTTGGTTTGAGATGCGCACAAGTTCTACAGAAACACTTACCCCTCAAAAGAAAGAGGGGATTAAAAAAGCAAAATGGCTCAACTTTGAAAAAGCTCAAAAAGCTCTTGATAAGTCCTATGAAAATATCAAAATGATTTTTCCCAAGGAATACCTAATCAAGCATCCTAACGATAGGGTAGCGTAAATGAGATTTTTCATAGGACGGTGATTTCTTATGAATCCAATCTAGCTGGGCATACCAATTAGATGCAAAATCTGGGTCTAGTGATTTTTTTAGGTTAAACTCTATTTGAATTACTGGGTTTTCTTTTAAAAAAAGTGCTGCTTTATCTTCCCAAACATAAGGTGAAAAACCTTCTTTTTGCTGAAGAATGGTGTCAAAGAAATTCCAATTGAAAAAACTATCTGTAGCTTCTGGCTCTAAGGTTTCGAGAATGTAGCGTATGCCTTTTTGCCCTGTAGCCACTCTATAGGAGCCTTTTGTCATTGTCACCTCTTCCTTAGTCTTTTTTACAACTGTATTATAATGTAAATAATGTCCTTCGTAGGGATTATTTCTGGTGTCATAGGTGTCAATGTGGTATACTTCTGCCATAAAAGTAGTATCCTTTTTAAGCTGACTAAATTCTACTTTATTTGCTTTTAACAAAAGTGCAATATCTCTGTAACCTCTTGGGATAAAATAAGCTTTGGGTACCTTGACCTCTTTTGTGGGCTTAAAATAGTCGTAATAGGTTACCTGTTTTGTAAATGGTTTAGTACTGTCATATTTTAGTCGCTCTTTTCCGGTAATCGTACTTGTGATCATCTCGGCCTCGTATCCCTTAAAGTTTAAGGTAGAAGTCTTCGAGCTGTCGACGGTAAATTGAACTGGATAAGAGTCCGCTTTCGCGAAAGCGGAAAAAGCACTCTCACGCATATCTTTAATTTTTTGACCATTCTCTGCTGCAATCTCTAAGACACTTTTCATTAGTTCGTAGGTGCCTTCTACTCGAGATTTGTAAGGTTTAAGCATATGTGTTTCTACCATTAATCCGACTGTATTCCATAGCGATGTATAGCCAGTAGAATAACGGGGGTAATCCATGAACTGGCTAAAGCCTTTCTCCGGTACGGAGTTGAATACATTCACATAAGGAGTAATATCCCAATCTTTTTTCTGAAGTGCACTTTCAAGTTGCGGTTGAAACTCAGTATGTACATATGCGCCTAGGTCTCCACCTAATTTGTTGTGTTGCGTAACTAAATGTGTTAGGGTATATTGATAATCTGCTCCGTTACTCACGTGATTATCAATAAAAATATCAGGTTCAATCATATGATAGATTTCTGCAAATGCCGCGGCATTTTTTGTATCTCTCTTGATAAAATCTCGGTTGAGATCGTAGTTACGAGCATTTCCTCTAAAGCCATACGCTTTAGGTCCATTTTGATTGGTTCGTGTTCCGCTATTTCTGTTAAGGGCACCACCTATATTATAGATAGCTATGGCGCTCACCCATGTGTTTTTTGGAGCCTCAATTTTTCCTTGTGCAAGATCTCTCATTAAAAGCATAGTAGCGTCAATTCCGTCAGATTCTCCTGGGTGTATGCCGTTATTAATAAGGATGCGGCTCACCTGTTTATTTTCTGAAAATTCACTATCGAAAGAACGGTCAGGATTAAATGTAACAAGGGTAAGTGGTTCTCCCGCATCGGTCATACCTACTTCATAGGTTTTAATGGAGCGATAGGCTGCATCAAGATCTTTGTAGTATTCTATAACTTCGTCGTAGGTAGGCGTTTCTAGACCACCGCTTTTTTCAAAGCGAGTTGTAAAATCTATATGTTCAGCATTGTCTGTAGTCTCGCCACAGCTTAAGAGAGTAGCAAATAAAAAGCTGGTAAGAAATAATCTCATAGAAATAAATTGATATTGTGAAGATACAAATTGAAAAATGGGCTGCTTATAAAAACAAATAGTAACACGTATTAAATGATGTTCCTCTAGGTTAAAAAATCTTTTATTAGGGATAGCTAGAGTAAATACTGCTGTTATATCGATCTATCCTTAAAAAATGGACGATACTGCAGTACTCTAAAATCAATAGTATTAAAGTTTGGGTTTTCTTGTTTTAATTTTTTGTAGTGTTGTAAGCTTCCCACAGCTCTATTAGCCGCGCCAGATGGGGCTGTAAGGGAAACAGTTTTTATCACCCTACCTTCAAGTTCAAAAGAGTGAATGCGAGGGACAGTATTTTCTATTACCTTTAATTGTACGGAAGCTGCTTTACACGCCTTTCTAAAAAAATATTCTGGACCATTTTTACTATTGCCTCCCGTAAAAAGCAAGGTGTTTATCTGTGGATATTTGATTAAATATCCAAGAATATCTCTTAGTATCACGTCTAGCATTCCAATATCGGAGGCATCTATTTTAGCTCTCCTAGCAGATGCTACCATATCACAAATCCCAATATTTCTTGAAATTAAAAAATTTTTCCGTTGTATGATAGCTTCTTCCGTTGTTTCAAATTGAAGATCGAGATGGTGAATTTTATTCAAAATAGGCCATAACTGACCGTCGATACTTCCATAACAAAAATCGACATCTCCTTTTTTCAATTCTTTAGTGGTAAACCGAGGAGGAGGGAGCGTACCGACGATAACCTTCGTGGCATTTTTTAAATTAAAGGGTGGGTAGGGATGGATGTGCTTAAACATTTTTGACATTTTCATTCTAAGGTTGTACCTTGAATAGCGTATAACCTATAATTTTGGAAAATATAAAAATACAATGGGGAAAGGAGATAAAAAGTCAAGAAAAGGAAAAATTAGCCGTGGGACTTTTGGCGCACGTAGGATACGAAAAGGCCGAAAAAAAGCAAAGGAGGCTGCTAAGATGGAAAAGTATTAAAGCGTAACCATTTTTTTACTGAGTTTTCTATAGTATTTCAGTCTTCTCTTAGGGACATTTTTTTTAAGAGAATTATTGAAACACGCGCCAGTGGTAAGTACTTCTACCGTATTAAAGAAAAATGGATATTTTTTTGAAAATTGCTCAGATTTATTTGCATGTACGAGATATGTGAAGCCTTCTTCAAAATTATATCCACAGCTAGCACCGCTAGCGGCAGTAATTATAGAAATATTTGTTATTAATGTGTCGCCTTTAATTAATTCAATTATTTCAAACGTGTATTTCACTGGATCTGCACTTGAAGTTTTCCTGCTTTTATTTAAAAACTCCTTAGAGACTAGATTTCCCACAAAAATAGTTTCTGCTTTATTAAAATAGCGCTCAACATTTTTCTTTTCAGATTCTTTAAAGCCTGCACAGGTACAGGCAAATACAGGCAAAGAAAAAAATAATAGTAAAAATAACGTGGGAAAATAATTTCTCATACATTAAAATTTATCTAGTAAATACTAATTCATTTTTCTCCTCATTAGACTCTTTCTGGCTGTATGCGTAGCCATCATAATCAAAACCTGTAAGTCCGTCTATAGAGTCTACCTCCTTATCAAGGATGTATCGTACCATCGAACCTCTAGCTTTTTTTGCGTAAAAGGCAATAATTTTTAATTTACCATTCTTGTAATCTTTAAAAATGGGAGTTATAACTGGCACTTTCAATTTTTTTGGCTGGAGTACTTTGAAGTATTCCTGACTGGCTAGATTCACAAAAAGCTCCTCCTCTTTCAATTCTTTATTAAGAGCATTGGTAAGGGTGTCTCCCCAAAATTCATAGAGATTATTTGAACTATAATATTCTAGTTTTGTTCCCATCTCTAAGCGATAGGCTTGCATGAGATCGAGTGGTCTCAATATACCATACATGCCACTTAAAATACGCAAGGTGTCTTGAAGACGGTCAATTTTGTCTGTCGGTAGGGTATACGCATCAAGACCAGCATACACATCGCCATCAAAAGCATATACAGCAGGTCTTGCGTTCTTTTTTGTAAAAGGAGTTGTAAAATCCTGGTATCGCTGGTAATTTAAATCGGCTAGTTTCTCACTAATATTCATGAGATTTTGAATCTCTTTTTTTGTAGCATTAGACAATTTACTATTGAGCTTCTCTGCTTGCTCTAGAAATTGTGGTTGCGTAGCTCTAGTAGTGGGTAATTTGTCTTCAAAATTGAGTGATTTTGCTGGCGACACAACTATTTTCATAAACTTGAATTTAAGGTAAAGTTAGCAATTCTTCATTCAGCACTCCAAAGCGTCTATTGATTTTAGTTATGATGGAGTGTATTCCCTTTAACAAACAATAGATTTTAAAAGTACGCTTTCGCGAAAGCGTAGATGTGCCTTTTAAGAAATATAATTACTCCTTGCTATGTTGCGCGTAGGTGCGCCATTTATCTATGCAGTTCTCCATATCTTCAGGAATAGGTGCTTCAAAACGCATCATCTTTTTAGTGGTAGGATGTATAAAACCAAGGGTTTTAGCATGTAGTGCTTGTCTCGGTAATATCTTAAAGCAATTATCTACAAACTGTTTGTACTTTGAAAAAGAAGTACCTTTTAAAATGGCATTCCCTCCATAACGTTCATCGTTGAATAGGGTGTGACCTATATACTTCATATGCACGCGGATCTGATGCGTACGACCTGTTTCTAATTTGCAACTCACTAAGGTTACGTAGCCCAAACGTTCGATAACTTTGTAATGCGTTACCGCTGGTTTTCCAAGACCTTCCTCATCATCTTTAAAGACGGTATTTTGTAATCTATTTTTAGGATGTCTACCTATATTACCTTCAATAGTTCCTTCATCATCGGTGACATTTCCCCAAACAATAGCAACATATTCTCGCTCTGTTGTTTTATTAAAAAATTGTTTTGACAAAAAAGTCATGGCTTGTTCTGTCTTTGCAATGACTAACAACCCACTCGTATCCTTATCTATGCGATGTACAAGTCCTGGACGATCACTGCTATTGTTTGGTAAATTTTCAAAATGGTAAATAAGTGCATTGATTAAAGTACCCTCATAATTTCCATGACCAGGGTGGACGACCATTCCTGCTGGTTTGTTGACTACAAGTAATTCATCATCTTCATAAACTATATCCAGCGGTATGTTTTCTGGTGTCAATAAAAACTCGTGCGGGGGATGCTCAAACATCGCACGCACCACATCTCCAGCCTTTACCTTGTAATTTTGCTTGACCACGACATTATTTACTTGGATGCTGCCATTTTTTGCTGCTTTCTGAATTTTGTTACGTGTAGCGTTTTCAACAAAATTCATCAAAAATTTATCTACACGTAAGGGCTCTTGACCTTTACTTGCTGTAAAACTATAATGCTCGTATAACTCGTCGTCTTGCTCTTCTGGGCCTATAAGTTGCGCTTCGCTCATCTATTAATTGTCATCTGTATCATCAGAAATTGCATCTCGGTAATCTCCTCTTCCATTGCCTAGTACGAGATCTATTACAGCAGTTTTTTCTAACCTGTCACCCGCTTTGACTTTACTACCTTTATGGCGTAAATCTCTAACTTCATCTTTCCCTATCCAATCCACATAGGTAATTGCTCCTATCTCAAAGCCCATAGCCTTGAGTTGAGGTTCTGCTTGCCTACGCGTTTTTCCTATTACTGACGGGATTGTCATTTTTTGATATCCAGACGGGTTTAGTACTAGGTAAATTTGCCTATTTTCTTTTACAAATTTATCAGCTTTAGGCTCTTGGTCTATTACAGAATATCGAGGGTAATCTGGATTGTAATTTGCACTATCAATTATATAATAACGCAACCTCGCATTGCTCAATTCTTGTTCAACCAGATCTAATGTCATACCCTTTACATTAGGGACAGCTATGCGTTCATTGTGATTAGTTGTATTATTTAACCACCATTTGGTGGCAAAAATGAGTCCTATAAAAATAACAATGGCAAGGATCACTTGCACAAGAAAGGTTTTGCTTACTAAGAATTTGAAAAAACTCATAAAGGGATGTGATTTGGGCTACAAATATATAAAATAGATAGGCTATTTTTACCATAACGTACGCGAAGGAGGATTGTTTCCTGCTTTTAAAAATTTTAATACAGTGCAGAAAAAAAATATAGCAGTTTTAATGGGAGGTTATGGTAGTGAATATCAGATCTCCCTAAATAGTGGTGCTACGGTAATGGAGGCTCTAGATTCTCAAAAATACAACATATATCCCGTTCACATTCTTAAAGAAGGTTGGTATGGTTTTGTAGATGGAGAGAAAGTATCCATTAATAAAAGTGATTTTAGCCTAACCACCCAATCGGGAACGATTATTTTTGATGCTTGTTATAACACCATACATGGAACGCCTGGTGAAGATGGTAAATTACAGGCTTATCTTGAATTACTTAAAATTCCCCAAACGAGTAGTGGTTTTTATGAAAGCGCTTTAACCTTTAATAAGCGTGACACTTTAAGTGTTCTTAAACCTTATGGTGTGCCTATGGCTACATCAGTGTATGTAAATCAAGGTGACGAGATCTCTATGGAGTTCAAGAACAACCTTGCGACACAAGTGGGATACCCCTGTTTTGTAAAACCCAATCGAGCGGGTTCAAGTTATGGGGTGAGTAAAGTGTACCAAGAGGGAGAGCTAGATAAAGCATTGAATATAGCTTTTGAAGAAGATTCTCAGGTATTAATAGAATCTTTTTTAAGTGGTACGGAAGTTTCTGTAGGTGTCTATAATTTTGGTGACGGAACCAAGGTTCTTCCCGTGTGTGAGATTGTCCCAGACGGAGATTTTTTTAGTCTCGAGGCAAAATATTCAGGAAAATCTCAGGAAATAGTTCCTGCAAGAATTACAAAAGAGCAAACAAGAGAGGTGCAACAACTAACGGCTGCTATCTACGAGCTACTGAGTATAAAAGGTATTGCACGGATTGACTTTATATTTCACAAAGGGAAGCCACATTTTGTCGAGGTAAATACAAACCCTGGTCTATCAAAAGAAAGTATTATACCTAGACAGTTCAAAACAGCAGGCTTAGCTTTGTCAGAGATTTTCAGTAATGCTGTAGAAATGGCGATGAGAAATAATTAGTACATTTATAAGAAATTGCATATTGATTAAGCTGAAATAGTATGAGAAGAGCTGTATTTCCTGGATCCTTTGACCCTATTACCTTAGGGCATTATGATATTATTGAGCGCGGATTAACAGTGTTTGACGAAATTATTTTAGCTATAGGTGTAAATGCAGATAAGAACTATATGTTTTCACTTGAACAACGAACTAAGTTTTTAAAAGATGCTTTTAAAGATGAGGATAAAATTAGTGTCATGACATATTCTGGGCTTACTGTAGATTTCTGTAAGGAACAAGATGCTGAATTTATATTACGAGGACTGCGCAACCCAGGAGATTTTGAATTTGAAAAAGCAATCGCTCACACCAATCGCAAATTGTCTAAAATCGAAACGGTGTTCCTGTTGACCAGTTCAGGTAAGAGTTATATATCTTCTAGTATTGTACGAGATGTGATACGCAATAATGGGGACTACACAGAACTAGTGCCAGAATCTGTAAGATTATAGATAAAAAAAACCGCTTGTGAAGCGGTTTTTCATTCGTTATTAAAATTTATTTTTTATTCTGTTGTTCTTTTATCGTTTTCTCGTCGATATCAAATTTATTAGTTTCCTGATTTACATTACCCGTTGGGTTAGTAGGATTTTTCTGTTCTATTTTACTCTCAAATTTACGTTCCATAGTTATCTATTTTTCATTTGATTAAATATAGAACTCTATTTTGTTAATTGCTGTTAAGTGCTTGTTAGTCTTGGGTTAAATTACTGATTATCTTATGGTTTCTACAAAGTTATTCACGCTATTTGCCCCATTATCAGTTATGTGTTTTATAAAAGCACTACCTATAATCGCTCCTTTCTGATGTGTTGTTGCAACTTGGAATGTTGTTGCGTCACTTATCCCGAAGCCTACCACTTGATCATTCTTTAGGTTCATGCTTGCAATGCGCTTAAAATAATCTGATGTATCCGTACTAAATCCATCAGTTCCTCCTGTTGTACTGGCGCTACTTACCATGTAAATAAACCCTTTACTGGCGGTATCAATTTGTATTATACGGGCATCGCTTGTTTGAGGAGTGATCAAGAAAATATTAAGCAACCCATATTTCTCAAAAATGGCTTTGTACTCGGCTTCATATTCAGCGAGGGGAAGATCTGGCATAATGATACCGTCTATACCTATATCTTGACAGCGTTTGCAAAAATTTTCTACCCCATATTGTAGCATAGGATTGAAATAGCCCATCACAATAAGTGGAATATGAATGGTATTTCTAATTCCATCTAACTGAGAAAATAATTTTTCTGTGGTCATTCCATTTTTTAGGGCAGCCGTACTAGATGCTTGAATAGTGGGTCCATCTGCGAGTGGATCTGAAAACGGCAATCCAATTTCGACCATGTCGACTCCACTTTCTTGAAGTTGATTTAAAATGGAAACGGTGTCATTTATTGCTGGGTAACCGGCAGTATAATACAATGACAGTAATTTTTTGTTTTCTTTCAGTTTTGAGAGTATACGATTCATAGCTTTCGCGAAAGCGGAATTTTAAAGGTTAAAATAGTCTATATAGGTGTTGAGGTCTTTGTCACCACGACCAGATAAATTGATCACTACAATGTCATCTTCTTTGAATTTTCGAGTTTCAAAAATGGCTAGGGCGTGACTGGTTTCAATCGCGGGAATGATGCCTTCTAGTTTACTCAATGTTAATCCAGCTTGCATGGCGTCTTCATCTGTCACCGAGATAAATTCACCACGACCCGAGCGATACAGATTTGCGTGCATAGGCCCCACACCTGGATAATCTAATCCTGCCGAAATAGAATAAGGCTCAGTGATTTGCCCATCATTAGTCTGCATAAGCAGTGTTTTACTCCCATGAATTATTCCTTCTCGCCCTAAGGCAGAGGTAGCTGCACTTTCTCCAGAATCGACTCCTTTGCCTGCGGCTTCAACCGCAATAATACCTACCTCAGGCTGATTGAGGTAGTGATAATATAAACCTGCAGCGTTACTACCGCCACCCACACAGGCCACGACATAATCAGGATTCTCTCTACCTTCTTTTTCTAGCAGTTGTCGTTTAGTTTCTTCAGAAATAATTGCTTGAAACCTTGCTACCATATCAGGATACGGGTGTGGACCCACTACGGATCCGATAATATAATGAGTATCTACTGGATTATTAATCCAGTCACGAATAGCTTCATTAGTGGCATCTTTGAGGGTTTTGCTTCCAGATTCTGCAGGTCTCACCGTAGCGCCTAGCATTTTCATACGGGCCACATTAGGAGCCTGTCGCTTAATATCTATGGCTCCCATGTATACGATACATTCAAGTCCCATTAAAGCGCAAACGGTAGCCGTTGCAACACCATGTTGACCCGCTCCAGTCTCCGCAATTATGCGGTTTTTGCCTAGACGTTTTGCCATTAAGATTTGTCCAATGGTGTTATTTACTTTATGTGCACCCGTATGACATAAATCTTCCCGTTTAAGATAAATTTTTGCCCCATATTTCTTGCTGAAACGCTCAGCAAAATAGAGTGGAGTAGGTCTACCTACATAGTCTTTTAAGAGTTGTTTGAACTCTTCTTGGAAAGAAGGCTCTTCCATAATCTGGATATACTGCGATCGTAACTCCTCCACGTTAGGGTACAACATTTCGGGAATAAACGCACCGCCAAAATCTCCGTAATAACCCCTATCGTCTGCTTGATAATTCACTTCTTTTTCTAGTATACTCATAGCTTTACATTGCTTGTTTAGTATAAAAATTCATCTATAGCTTTTTTTAATTTTTTTAAATTCTGTATGTTTTTTAGTCCAGGTTGATCTTCAAACTTACTATTCACATCAACCGTAGTGATGGGTATCGGTGTCTTTAGTAGCTCTCCAAACTCCTCTATTTCATCTATACCAATACCACCGCTCAAAATAATAGGGATTTGTGAGGGATAATTTTTTAGAATATTCCAGTCAAACGCATATCCATTGCCTCCTTTTTCTTTTCCTTTGGTATCAAATAAGAATGCATCTACTTCACTTTCATAAGGTATTATTGTGTTAAAATTGAAATGGTCTTTGATTCCAAATACCTTCCAATAATTGACATGCTGTTTTCCGGATTCTTTTAACTGGCTCTTTAGATCGACAATATATTCTGGCGATTCGGAGCCGTGAAGCTGGATGACATCTAGATCAAACTGTATAATTTTTGCTTTCGCAAAAGCAATATCTGCATCGACAAAAACACCTACTTTTTTTACATTCTCAGGCAGAGCAGGGATGTCTAAATGCTCAAAATCGCGCTTACTTTTATCGTAAAATATAAAACCCAAATAGTCTGGCTGCAGTGCAGCGACTTCTAGCGTGTTATATTTCATGCCGCAGATTTTGAGTTTAATGTTATTTTTCAAGACTAGATTCTTTATTAAAGCCTCTGATAAAAGAGTTGTTTTCTAAGAGCTCTCGTGATGCTTTAGTCAATGTATTATTTGCAATGCTAATTTTTAAAGAATTGGTTTTTAAGATTAAATCAACCGCAAAATGACGAACTTCTATAAGATTTTCAAAATGTATAGTTTTTGATTTCCAGCCATTTATTTGAAGCGTCTTATCTTTTAAAATTCCAAAACCTTTAAAATGATTGTAACTGTAATAAACTAAATATACTACACCTATCATTAGATTAAAATAATTAAAAATTGAACCGTCCTCTAATAATATGGAAGTTAATCCCAATGCAATAAAGACGATACCTAATAGTAGATGGACTACCTGTCTTCTTTTATTAAACTCCAATTTCATACTATAATTGACTTATAAAGTGCTTTGCAGCAGTACCAGGATCATCTGTTTTCATAAAATTCTCTCCTATGAGAAAACCTTTAAACCCGTAAGGCTTTAATTCGTTTATCGCGCTTACCGAACTAATTCCGCTTTCGGAAACCTTAACAAAATCTTCGGGGATAAGCTGGCTCAATGACTTGCTAGTTTCTAAACTTACTTCAAAGGTTTTGAGATTGCGATTATTTACTCCTATAAGATCTACCGTTTCTGTGAGGGAGTTATGTAATTCTTCTTCGTTGTGAGATTCACAGAGAACATCGAGACCTAAGCTCTTTGCAAAGGTGGAGAACTCTTCTATTTGCTTTCGCGAAAGCGTAGCGGCAATTAATAAAATAGCGTCTGCCCCGTAAGCTTTGGCTTCCAAAATCTGATATTCATCAACAATAAATTCTTTGCGCAACAATGGAAATTTTGTGGCAGCTCGTGCAAGAATTAAATCATCTAAAGATCCGCCAAAGTATTTACCATCTGTAAGAACAGACATGCCACTAGCACCAGCATCTTCATAGCCTAACGCCACATCCTGTACACTCAAGCTATTGTTGATGACTGATTTACTAGGTGATCTTCTCTTGTGCTCTGCAATAATTCCAGATCCGTTTTTAATGGCTTTGGCAAGAGATATTGTCTCTCTTTCAAATAATAAAGATGCCTCGAGTTGACTAATAGGGATCATACTTTTTCTTAAAGCCACCTCCCTTATTTTATCAATTGTTATTTTTTCAAGTATATCCATTATGCACTCAATTTTTGTAATTGCTTCAATTTAGTTGCAGCTTTTCCAGAAAGTAACGTTTCTTTAGCTTTTTCGAACCCCTGTTTTGGAGTCAAACCTTCTACAGTTGCAATTGCCATACCCGCGTTTGCACACACCACATTATTTTGTGCATCTGTTCCTTTTCCAGAAATTACATTCATAAAAATCTTTGCAGATGATTCTACACTTTCTCCTCCATAAATGTCACTTTGCTGGTGAGCTTCTACCCCAAAGTCATTTGGCGTAAGCATCAACTCCGTATGATTTGTAATGGCTTTAGTTGCTCCTGTTAAAGAGATTTCATCATAACCATCTAAGGCATGAAGTATCGTAAAATTTTTATTTCCTTTTTGATATAAATACCCATACATTCTTGCAAGTTCTAAATCAAATACACCTACAAGTTGATTGCTTGGGAAAGCAGGATTTACCATAGGTCCCAGCATATTGAAAAAGGTCTTCACTCCAAGCTCACGTCTTATAGGTGCTACATTTTTCATCGCAGGGTGGAAGAGTGGTGCGTGCAAAACACACATGCCTACTTCGTCCATAGAACGTTTCAAAAAGTCCTTCTCATTGCTGAATTTTATGCCTAGGTGTTCCATAACATTGCTGCTACCAGAGACGGAGCTTACCCCATAATTACCGTGTTTTGTTACATGAACTCCAGCACCTGCGGTTACAAAGCTCGATAAAGTTGAAATGTTGAACGTGTCTTTTCCATCTCCTCCAGTGCCACAAAGATCAATAGCGTTATAATCTGAAAAATCAACAGCATGACATAAATCTAGTAGTGCATCTCTAAAACCTTCAAGTTCTTCAACCGCAATACTGCGCATCATGTAGACGGTTAAAAATGCCGAAATCTGATTTGAATTATATTTTCCTTCCGAGATATTGACCAGCACTTCTCGGCTTTCTGCTTTAGTAAGGTGATCGTGGTTAATCAATCTATTAAGTATATCTCTCATGTGAATAGTAACGTTTGTGAGTACGCTTTCGCGAAAGCGAACTCTTTTTTAGCTTTTCTTATAGTTTACGTGAACGATAAGTAACTCTTTTTTATCCTTATTGATATTGTTTTTTGCAAGTATAGCTAGCTCAGTAGCTGAAATTATGCGGTCACCAATTTGTTTTTGAGAAACAAAATTATTAAGTCCTTTGGTTGTTTGTGCGAGCCATCCCTTAACAAGAGGAGATTTACGAACGCTTAGTTTATCATTGTTAAAGCGCTGTATTATTCCAAGGGCGCTTTTTTCCATATCCTTCACTGAGGTGCCAGAGGGAAAGGAAATAAATGTCCCGTTAGAAAATAAAACCCAATGAGTTTGTGATGGGTGTACACTTAATTTTGTATTGAATATGAGTGTTTTATAAGGCGCTAGTTCTTCTTCATTCACAACTTCTTTAAGTGGTTCTGGTTGCGATGCAATAATCACCTTTGGCTCTGAGGAGGACTCTTGTTTTGAGCTAGATTGTTTGCTAACACAGCTGTACATTGTTGTTAATAAGCATATCATATAAAATATCCGTTTCATAAATAAAAATTTTAATGAGAAACCCAGTTTTCAATCATCTTTTTACCATCTGGAGTGAGAACAGATTCTGGATGAAACTGTACTGCTCTAATATCGTATTCCCTGTGGCGCAGCGCCATAATTTGATTATTTTCATCTACTGCTGTCACCTCTAATACAGAAGGAAAATTTTCTGTAGATACTACCCAAGAGTGATACCTGCCTACCTCAATTTCTGAGCCAAGACCTTTGAAAAGAACTGTGTCTGTTTTACATATATTCACCTGCGTAGCAACTCCGTGAAAAACGTTATTCAGGTTGATAAGGGAGCCTCCAAAAACTTCTCCTATAGCCTGTAATCCAAGACAAACACCTAAAATTGGTTTTGTTCCAGCATAGGTTTGTATGACTTCTTTTAATAAACCTGCTTCGTCTGGAATCCCAGGTCCCGGGGATAACAATATTTTGTCGTAATTTTTACATTCCTCTATTCGAAACTGATTGTTGCGCTTTACAGTAACCATACAATCTAATTCTTCTAGGTAATGCACAAGATTATAGACAAAGCTGTCGTAGTTATCTATGACCAATATTTTTTTCATATCTAAAATTTAATGCTTTATTTCAATCTTGACTTATATATTCTCTGCAATATCTAACGCTTTGTCGAGTGCGCCTAGTTTGTTATAAACTTCTTGAAGTTCTTTTTCTGGATCACTTTCTGACACGACTCCTGCGCCTGCTTGCCAGTGAAGGGTGTGGTTTTTACTTAAAAAAGAGCGTATTATAATGGCGTGATTAAAGTTTCCACTAAAATCCATAAAACCAATGGCACCTCCGTAAAATGTACGATTTCTGTTTTCATACTTTTCTAAGAGTTGCATAGCCTTATGCTTTGGTGCTCCGCTAAGGGTGCCTGCAGGAAACGTGTCTGCCACTACTTGCAGGGTTTTACTATTTGTATGTAATTGCCCAGTAACTTTACTAACAAGATGAATCACGTGTGAAAAAAATTGAACTTCTCGATACGTTTCTACAGTTACGTCATGACCATTTCGAGAAAGATCGTTTCTGGCTAGATCTACTAGCATTACATGCTCTGCATTTTCTTTTTTGTCAAGCGCAAGTTGTTTTGCAAGAATGGCGTCTTGCTCATCATTTCCAGTGCGTTTAAACGTTCCGGCAATAGGGTGTATTTCTGCTTTACGATCCTGTACAATAATTTGTGCCTCTGGAGAAGAGCCAAAAATTTTGAAGCTACCGTAATCAAAATAAAATAAATAAGGTGACGGATTCACACTTCGTAAGGCTCGATAGACATTAAATTCATCTCCTGTAAATTGTTGTGAAAAGCGTTTACTAGGGACTATCTGAAATACATCTCCACGCTGGCAATGTTTTTTACAGGTATTTACTAAATCTTTATAATCCACGTCTGAGATATTACTCTCCAATTCATTTTTACGATGAAAATGATATTCAGCAAAATTCTTTGATTTAAGCAATCGCTCAATGTCAGAAATGTTATTTTCACCTGTCGCGGTGTTACAAAATATATGTGCCTCATTGGTAAAGTGATTGATGGCTATGATGTTTTGATAAACAGCATAGTATAACTCTGGAATATCTATGTCGCCTTTCTTTTTAGTAATAGAAATATCTTCAAAATATTGAACGGCATCGTAACCCATATATCCAAAAAGTCCATTATGGATAAATTTATGTTTAGTATTTGAAGCTGAGAACGCTTTCGCGAAAGCGTCTAAAACCTCTACCACATTTGTCGTTTGATCAATTTGGGAAACGATATTCTTACCGTCTGGAAATTTTTGGGTAATTTCTTGGTTCTTGACTTTTATCGAGGCTATGGGGTTGCAGCATACGTAGCTAAAACTGTTATCGTTTGCGTGGTAATCACTACTTTCTAATAGTAGGCTATTGGGAAAGCGATCTCTCAAACGCAAGTACACAGAAACAGGGGTAATAGTGTCTGCAAGAAGGCGTTTAGAATATGTTTTTAAACTATAAGTCATTTTTAAGTGCTTGAGCAGTGTTACTGATAGGTAAAAAAAAAGCCTGTCGTAAGACAGGCTGTATATGATGAGGTACATAGATACGTGCTTACGACAACGATTGTTGTGTAATCCACCACCAAGTATGTACAGTATTGTTTTTCATAAATTATAACTCAAAGATAGGTAGCAAATATTTAATATGAAAAGGTTGTTGTGAAAATAAGCAGTGAATTTATGTTAAAGTGTACAATCACTTTTAACTCAACTTAAGATATAACCGATTTAAAATTCTACAATTTTTACGGATAACGTTAATGCATTAGAGTTATAACGTTAACACAGAACTGTCAAAGTATGTTAATTATAAGCATATTAAAGAATTCTAAAGATATTTTTACACAATGAAGATTAGAATAGCATTAGTGCTTTGTTGCGTTCTTTTTTCCTGTCAGGAGAAAGTTAAAGAAAATAGCAGTAATTCATTTGAAAAGTCGGATGGCATAGTGATCGTTGATTTTGATCAAATGGAAAATTATATTAATGTTCACTCTTCTAAAACATTGGTGGTAAATTTTTGGGCAACTTGGTGTAAGCCATGTGTCAAAGAGTTACCGGCCTTTGAAAAGCTAGGAGCTTCATACAATAGTAATGATTTGAGTGTGATATTGGTTAGTTTAGACTTCCCAGAACAATTAGGTCAACTGAAGAAATTTATAAAAGATCGAGAATTAAAGTCTGAAGTTTTGTTTTTAAATGATGACAACGCTAACGAATGGATTCCAAAAGTAAGTGATAAATGGAGTGGTGCGATACCTGCCACGTTGATAGTAAGTAATAAAACGAAAAATTTTTATGAACGCTCTTTTACTTATGCAGAATTAGAAAAAGAAATTATACCACATTTGAATAAAGAATTATGAGAACCTTTAAAATTTTAACTTTACTCGCATTACTTGTAGTAGTTTCTGCCTTTGGAGTAAATGCAGTTAGTAAAACGTCTACCGGAGGTTATACTGTGGGTGATCAAGCCTCAGATTTTTATTTACGCGATGTTAGTGGTGAAATGGTTTCTTTAAAAGATTTTAATAATGCAGAAGGTTTTATTCTAGTGTTTACCTGTAATACTTGTCCATTTTCAATAGCAAATGAAGATCGTTTAATAGCATTAGATCAACAATATAAATCTAAAGGATATCCCGTAATTGCTATAAATCCTAATAATCCAATAGCCCAACCGGGCGATAGTTATAAATTAATGCAATTAAGAGCGCAGGAGAAAGGATATACATTTCCTTACTTATTTGATGAAGGTCAAAAAGTGTATCCTAAGTATGGTGCCACAAAAACACCTCACGTATATATTTTGCAAAAAAATAACGAAGGTAATCCCATTGTAAAATACACAGGAGCTATAGATAATAATAGTAGAAACGCTGACCTTGTCGATCAAAAATTTGTAGAAAACGCTGTAAATGCGCTGCTTGAAGGTAGAAAGGTCGAAATTACTGAAACAAAAGCTATAGGTTGCTCTATTAAAGTTTAGCCTAATAAATAATATCTTGACTTGAAAATATTTAGAGATCGGCAAGGTCTCTTTTTTATGCGTAAAGTTGTAAATAGTTGTAAATTTGCCTCTAAGATTTCACAATGATTTTACAACAATTATATACTAAATGCCTCGCTCAAGGTGCTTATTTTTTGAGCTCAAACGGAGAAGCTGCGATTGTTGATCCTCTGAGGGAGGTACAACATTATATTGACTTAGCTAAAGAACATAAAAGCGATATTAAGTATATTTTTTTAACTCATTTTCATGCAGATTTTGTGAGTGGTCAAGTAGATTTGGCAAGGGCTACTGGCGCTACCGTTATTTTAGGGCCTACAGCGCAGGCAGACTATGATTTTCATAGCGCAACAGATAATGAGGTCTTTAGAATTGGAGATGTATCACTAACTACATTGCATACGCCAGGCCATACATTGGAGTCCACATGTTATTTACTTAAGGATCTATCTGGAAAAGCTAAAGCGCTTTTTACTGGAGATACCCTTTTTATAGGAGATGTAGGTCGTCCAGATCTAGCTGCTAAATCAGATCTGACTAAAGAAAATCTTGCAGGTCACCTTTATGATTCCTTACACAATCGCATCGCAATTTTACCAGATGATGTTGTCATTTACCCTGCACATGGCGCAGGATCTGCCTGCGGTAAAAATATGAGTAGTGAGACAAGTGATACTTTAGGAAATCAGAAAGCAACAAATTATGCATTTAAGCTTTCAAAAGAAGATTTTATTGAGGAACTTACCAAAGGGCTAGCTCAGCCACCAGCCTATTTTCCATTGAATGTCGCAATGAATAAAAAAGAAAATAAGAGCTTTAAATCGATTGTTAAAAAGGGCACCAGTGGGCTTTCTTTAGAAGAATTTGAAACGCTTTCTCAACAATCTGATGTGTTGGTCTTAGACACTAGAGACGTTTCCGCTTTCGCGAAAGCGTATATCCCACAATCTTGGTTTATAGGATTAAAGGGTCAATTTGCACCTTGGGTAGGAGCGCTCGTTCCTGATATTCTACAAAAGATCATTTTTATAGCAGAAGAAGGAAAAGAGGAAGAAGTGGTTACTAGACTGGCGAGAGTGGGGTATGATAATAGTTTAGGTTATTTGAAAGGTGGTTTACAAGCATGGAAAGATGCAGGTAAGCCCACTGAACACATAAAAGAAATTACGGCAGAAGGGTTTGTATCGAATTTTAAAAATATCAAAAACCCTATTGACGTACGTAAAGCAGGAGAGTATACTAATAGCCATATAGAAGGAGTTCCACATTTTGCACTTAGCGAGATTCACACCAACGTTAGTATGTTAGATATGAACAAAGAATACCATATACATTGTGCTGGTGGTTATAGGTCAATGATTTATGCATCTATAGCAAGATCCTACGGAATTCAAAAAGTCGTAAATGTTTTGGGAGGCTATGGAGCTATAAAAGCAGTAACAAACTCAGATTTAGAATTAACCTAATATATTTTAATTTTTAGAAGGAGGATATCAATATTTTTGAGTATCCTTCATTAATCAACACCTATATTATGACAGACCTAACAGTACAAGAATGGAAAGAGAAAATTGCAAATGATCCAGATGCAATCATTGTCGATGTCCGCACAGATGAAGAAGTAGAAGAAGGTATGATTGAAAATGCACAGCAAATTGATATCTATGGAGGGCAACAATTCATGGATGGTATAAACTCACTAGATAAATCGAAAAACATTTATGTGTACTGCCGTTCTGGAAAGCGCAGTGTGCAGGCGTGTATGCTTATGAAACAAGAGGGTATAGAAAGTACGTACAATTTGTTAGGGGGATATATGGAATGGATAAATAATGGATAATATGAGAGTTTTAAGAACTATAATAACATTCTCAATAGTCCTTACTTTGAATGCTTGTCAAGAATCTGTTTCAAAAACAGATAAGATTATAGATATTCCTACTTCTCAAATATCCGATACATCAACCATTCAGGTAGTGGATGCTTCAGAATTTGCAGATGCTGTTGAGGGTAACGATGTGCAGCTTATTGATGTCCGTACAATCAATGAGTGGAACAGTGGACATTTAGAAGGCGCCCTACATTTTGAAATGAATAATAAAGATTGGAGCTATCAAATTGAAACGTTGGACAAAGAAGCGCCCGTGTACGTATATTGTGGTAAAGGCAGTCGTAGTGCAACATGTGCACAACAACTGAAGGAAGCTGGTTTTAAAAAAATCATAGACCTCGATGGTGGGGTGACCTCTTGGAAAGCAGCAGGATTCCCTTTAAGGTGATCGATTTTAATTTGTCAAATACTTACATTTAATAAAAAACATATAAAATAAAACGGTCAATACATTTGTATTGACCGTTTTTGTAGCGAGAGGGGGGCACGATCCCCCGACCTCCGGGTTATGAATCCGACGCTCTAACCAACTGAGCTACCTCGCCATGCATTCTGTTAATGACGCCTAATCAAAAAATATTTGTTTAAGCGGGTGCAAATATAAAATATTATAATCGTTGTGCAAAGTCATTATTATAAAATAAAACAAATCATTTCTTTTGCTGTACCCATATCTTTCAATATATTGCCCTCACAATAAAAAACTATATGAGTAGTAAACAAAAATACGAGATAGAATTTGTCATACATGCATCTCCATCTCTGTTATATCAATATATGGCAACTCCTTCAGGGATGAGCGAGTGGTTTGCAGATAACGTAAACTCTAGAGGAGAGTTTTACACATTTATCTGGGATGGAAGTGAGGAAAAAGCAAAACTACTGACTAAAAGAAGCGGAGAACGTATACGCTTCCAATGGATGGATGATGAAGGTGAGGATTATTACTTCGAGCTACGCATTCAAGTTGATGAAATTACTAAGGATGTCTCTCTCATAATCACAGATTATGCAGAAGAAGATGAGATAGACGAAGGAAAAATGTTTTGGGAGAACCAAATATCCGAACTTAAACAAGTTATTGGTTCTGTCTAAAATAATCTAGATACATATCTTTGCACCGCTCACAAAAAGAGCGGTTTTTTTATGATTAATCACAACGGCACAATAAGCAAATCTTCACAAACAAATCTAGACCCCTACAACAGAGGTTTGTTATACGGTGATGGTATTTTTGAAACTATTAAAGCGGTAAATAGTAAGCTGCTATTTTGGGAAGATCATTATTTTAGGTTAATGGCTGCTATGCGCATTCTTAGAATGGAAATTCCCATGGAATTTACTCCAGAGTATCTAGAAGAAGAGCTTAAAAAAGTAATTGAGGCTTCAGGGTTTCAGAATGAAACCTGCCGTATAAGAATTACGGTGTATCGTAAAGGCAGAGGAACTTATTTGCCAGAAGAAAATGGGGTAGGCTTTTATGCTTTCGCGAAAGCACATAAAAGTCCATTTTACACCTTAAGCGAAGATTCATACGAAGTAGAGCTTTACAAAGACCATTATGTAAATGCAGATTTATTATCCACTCTTAAAACGACGAATAAAATAATACACGTAACTGGTAGCATCTGGGCAAAAGAAAATGGATACGATAATTGCCTTTTAGTTAATAATCATAAGAATGTTGTTGAGGCGTTACAAGGCAATCTTTTCTTAGTCAAAGGAAATGTTATTAAAACACCACCACTAGCTGATGGTTGCTTAAGGGGGATCATAAGAAAACAAATCATTGCAATTATAGAACTCATACCAGAATTTTCTTTTGAAGAAGCCTCTATTTCTCCATTTGAACTTCAAAAAGCAGATGAATTATTTATTACAAATACAATTACTGGTATACAGCCCATATCAAAATATAGAAAGAAAGCGTATAAAAATAGTGTAGCAAGTGAGCTACTTAAAAAGTTAAATGTAAAAGTCAGACTTGCTTAGTTACACTGCGGGTTTTCTGGGGCATTAGACCAGATGAGGTATGAACCGCCTAGCTCCTTTATCTTTTCTCTCCAGAAGGCTTGATCATTCATTTTAAGTAACTCAACTTGAGAGGAGTTTTTTTGAACAACCCATGTATGATCTTCAAGCTCATCCTCAAGTTGATGACTTCCCCAACCACTATAGCCCAAGAAAAACTTTATAGAATCGGTACTTATTTTATTGTTTAAAATAAGATCCATGGCTCTTTCAAAATCTCCTCCCCAGTAAATACCTCCAGAAATCTCCTGACTTCCTTCAAGTAGTTCTGGTACTGTATGTATAAAATAAATATTATCCTGCTCCACAGGACCTCCATTGTAGATAGGAATATCGCAAGAATCTAATCCTTCAATCAAATCACATAAGGTAACATCTAGAGGTTTATTCAGAATAAAACCTACAGAACCTTCGTTATTGTGATTTGCTAATAATATGACAGATCTATTAAATGAAACATCTCCTAAAACAGATGGTTCTGCTATTAATAAGTGACCTTTGGTTGGTGTTAGTATCATAGCAATGTTTTTAAGTCTATTAAACTTAATATTTTTTTTGTTAAAAAAAAATATTTAACATAAAAACTTGTATGGGAGCTATTTTTTTTATTAATCACCTAAAAAACAGCAGTTTGCTTTTAAAGATTGTACGCTTACAAGACATTTTAGCTAATTATAGCGAGGACATTATAAAAATTAATTCATTAATTTTTATAATTATTGCAATATCCGTAAAATTTTAAGATGCATTTATAATTTGGGTGCAGCAATACAGAACCGATTTTTCCTACATTTACGGCATTAAATCTAGCTTATGCTCAAAGCTTCCTATCAAAAATATATTCTCAATTTCAAATCTCCTAGTGGCACCTCTCGAGGTATTTTACAAACTAAAGAAACTTGGTTTATTATCCTAAATGATTCACAAAAAGTAGGAGTGGGTGAGTGCGGCATTTTGCGAGGTCTTAGTTATGACGACAGGCCTGATTATGAAGAAAAGTTAAAGTGGACATGCGCTCACATTGATAGCGGTCCAGAATTATTGTGGGAACAGCTAATGGAGTATCCTAGCATACAAGCAGGAGTAGAAATGGCATTTTTATCTTTAAAAAGTTCAGACCCATTTATGCTTTTTCCTTCGTCATTTACAAAAGCTCAAGATAATATTGAGATTAATGGTCTCGTCTGGATGGGTGATGAGCAATTTATGAAAGATCAGATACAGCAAAAGCTAGAAGCTGGTTTTGACTGTATAAAAATGAAAATAGGTGCAATTGATTTTAACAAGGAATTTAAGTTATTGTCCTCTATTAGAAATCAATTTGATAAAGAAACCATCACCTTACGTGTAGATGCAAATGGAGGGTTCGCTTTCGCGAAAGCAAAAGAAGTGCTTTCTCAGCTAGCAAGATTAGACATTCATTCCATTGAGCAGCCCATCGCAGTAAATAGTTGGGAAGAAATGAGTGAGCTTTGTGCCATCACGCCTGTTCCTATAGCCCTAGATGAGGAACTCATTGGGGTCACTACTGTAACAAAAAAACGGTTACTGCTACAAACAATCAATCCACAATATATTATACTAAAACCTAGTTTTGTGGGAGGCTTTAAAGGAAGTAAACAGTGGATAGACCTCGCTGAAAGACAAAACATAGGATGGTGGATTACCTCTGCCTTAGAAAGTAATGTTGGACTTAATGCAATAGCTCAATGGACGTATACACTCAAGGCTAAAGGAGCACAAGGTTTAGGGACAGGTAGTTTATTTACTAATAATATTGCTTCCCCACTTGAAGTAAAAAATGGTACATTACAAATCAATCCCAAAATGCATTGGGATTTTAAATTTAATTAGATGTTTATAGAACAGGCGTATAAAGGAGAGAATGAAACTTGGAAGTTTATTCTTATAACCGCGATGACGATGGGAATCTTCATACTCAATTTGCTATTTTTTATCTCACAGATATGGAGCGTTCACAAAGCAGGCAATGTGATGATATGATGCAGCTTTTCGAGATCCTTCAAAGGAATTTATTTTTGGCATTTAACCTAGCGGTGTTTATACCTATATTAGGTTTGCTGTTTTTATTGGCTCGGGCGCTGCGTAAAAGAAGCATTTGACAACTCACAACAGCCAGGGAAATAAAATTGATTGGTCACGGGAGGATATTTTGCAGTTTTATTGATGGTGTTTATATATACTGTAGGAAGATTTGCATTTATATACTCTTACTCCAGAGGACTCGTTTTGCAATTTGATGCGACTAAGTTCAATACTTGTAATTGTCGGGACTCATTCTCTTTCCATTTCAAATTGGACTAGAAGAATGGCTGTTTAGAGGATATGTAATGCAACAGGTAGGAGTTAGAGTAAGAAATAGATGGTTTCCATTGTTACTGACATCGTTTACTATTTGGAATTTTTGCACTCGCATTAATCCCGAAGTTGAAAGCTCTAGGCCCTATAACGATCGTGTTTTATATCGGTACTAGGATTTTTGCTAGGAATCATTACTTTGATGGATGATGGTATGGAATTAGCACTTGGATTTCATTTGGCAATAATATGATTATTGCCTCATTAGTTACTTCTGAATGGACTGCTTTACAAACGAATTCTATTTTTCTTGACAAATCAGAACCCTCTGCAACTACGGGCAAATTATTCCAATATTTATTGTATTACCAATATTTCTTTTATTTTGGCAAAAAAATATAAGTGGACTAACTGGAAAGAAAAGCTCACTGGTAAAGTGATCCCACCTATAACCACTACAACTGAAACTCAAGCTTCATAAAATCATGATACAAAGCTAACCTTTAAGTTATATAAGAATTCTACTTTCGTAATCATGGTTGAGTTATCAGAAAAATATGTGCGAGTGCATCCTAAGTTTAAGCTTAACGGTCATTCCTATTCCATTGCTACTCTCAAAGATTATGCTCATAATTTTATTAAAAAAGGTGAACCGTATGAACAGTCTGTAGGTGAGTTTATTTTAGAATGGCTAGATGATAAAAAGTATATATTAGCGCAAACATCTGGTTCTACAGGAGCTCCAAAATCCATAAAGATTTACAAAATTCATATGGTCTATAGTGCAAAAGCAACTAGTACCTATTTTGAATTACCTGAAAAGACAAAAGCACTTTTATGCCTCCCAGCCTACTATATTGCTGGCAAAATGATGCTTGTAAGATCCATGGTGTTGGGGTGGCATATAGATATGACTTTACCTAAGTCAAATCCTCTTGATAATGTATATAGGCGTTATGATTTTTGTGCGATGACTCCCTTGCAATTAGATAATTCTCTATCAAGATTACATCTTTTAAAAAAACTTATAGTAGGTGGAGGCGCAATTTCGGCACCTTTAATTCATAAAATTCAAGGGTTGAACGTCAAAGTTTATGAAACGTATGGTATGACTGAAACCGTTACGCATATTGCTGCTCGTCGTGTGAACCCAAAGAATATAAAAGAATCCATACTTCCATTTAAAACACTACCCAAAGTGACCGTAGCTGTAGACGCTCGTGGCTGTTTAGTTATCAAAGCACCTTTAGTGAGTGTGGATCCTGTTGTCACAAACGATTTAGTAAAAGTAGTATCTCACAAGAGATTTCATTGGTTAGGACGCATCGATAATGTAATTAATAGTGGTGGGGTAAAACTATATCCAGAGCAAATAGAAAAAAAACTTGGTTCTCTAATAGCGGTTCCATACTTCGTTTCAAGCTTACCAGACGAAAAGCTAGGAGAGCGACTCGTGCTTTTTGTAGAACAGGAGGAAACTTTCACTCTTGATGACAATCAAGATATATCAAATTTTTCACCTTTCGAATTACCCAAAACTATTGTTGCACTGCCCTCATTTCAACGTACAAATACAGGGAAAATACATCGTGGTCAAACACTTAAGAGTTATATAGAAAGATTATAGTGAGAAGAGTAATAACGCTTTCGCGAAAGCATACTAATTCTTTTAGAAAGGTGAATTTGAGTTCCAATAATTAAAATGCCTTCATTGATTTTTACTGTTTGAAAATAAGCTCCTTATAAGGCTGAATCAATTTTTATTGTAAGAAGATGCTAGATTCAAATCAATAAATCATTTTAAGGCATCATTATTGAAAAGTATATAAGTCTATAATTATTTATATTTTTGTAACTTATTAGAATTTACTATGAGACATATTTTTATTTTACTATTCGTATTCACATGTTTTTCTGTTCAAGCACAACGTGGTTATGGCAGCCCATACGGAAATAGTGGTCGTAACAGAAGTGCAGTACCTAGAGCTGGAGGAAATCAGGCGGCTTTAGAGCCTGAGAAACCAGATGCTAATATATTAAGTGCAGAAAAAGGAGAGATGTATGCAGAGCTATTAGGGGTTGATGTATTTACAAAAGAGGTGATGAAAAATTACCTTAAAGACTATTATGGTTCTCTTATCGCAATAGGTTTTGATAAAGATATGCCTGTCGAAGATAAAAGGAAAGGTGTTGAACTCGAGAAGAAAAAGTTAGAAAAAAATCTCAATAGCATTCTTAATGAAGAGCAAGTACGTCAAATCATGGTTGAAGAAGAATCTGGCGCTAAATCAAAAAAATATAAAAAGGAAAAACGCAAGAAGCGTAAAAAGAAAGAGAAAAATGATTAATCTCAACTAATATTAAAAGAGCATTTTACCGATGCTCTTTTTTTATGTTACATTTATAGTAATATAACTTTATCGTATGAAATTTTTTTTATTGTTTGCTTGTATTCCATTTTGTTTTCTTCAAAGCCAGGTTTTACCAGAACGTGAGCGGGCAAAAGTGGTAGATTCAATTTTAGAAGATCGTTTTGATAACCTTCTGCCAGTATTGATGGATAGAGCAGAGATCGACATGTGGGTAGTAATTTCAAGGGAGTATAATGAAGACCCTGTTCTTAAAACAATGCTGCCTTCCACTTGGCTCAATGCGAGAAGAAGAACCATCCTAGTTTTTTATAGAGATCAAGAGGCTGGAACTATTGAAAAACTTGCAGTAGCTAGGTATAATGTAGGAAAAAGTATAGTTTCAGCTTGGGATAAAGAGAAGCAACCAGATCAATGGCAAGCACTTTTAAATATAATTGAGAAACGCAATCCTAATAAAATAGGACTCAATTTCTCTAATGATTACGGACTCGCAGATGGTGTGGTGCGTACAGACTACAATGAATTTTTAGGAAGACTTTCAAAAAAACAAAAAGGAAAAATTGTCTCTGCCGAAAAGTTGGCAGTAGGTTGGTTAGAATCCCGCACGGCCTTGGAGATGAAATATTTTGAGCAATTAGTTGATATTACTCACAAAATTATAGAGGATGCTTTTAGTAGTAAGGTAATTACACCTGGAATCACAACGACAGATGATGTGGTGTGGTATTTTCGACAGCGAGTAACAGATATGGGTCTAGAAACTTGGTTTCATCCTACCGTAGATATACAGCGATCTGATGAGAAATTAGAAAGTCACATTGTTTCGTTTTCAAATAGACCAGAAGGTAAAGTCATTCAGAAAGGGGATTTGCTACACTGCGATTTTGGAATCACCTATTTGCGTCTTAATACAGATTGCCAACAGCATGCCTATGTTTTGAGGGATGATGAAACTGAGGTGCCAATTTTTCTAGTAGAGGCCTTTAATAAAGGCAACAGAGTGCAAGATATACTCACAACTAATTTTAGCACAGGTGATACAGGTAATGAAATTTTACTAAAGTCTCTTACAGAGGGTCGTGACGAAGGACTCGTGCCATCTATTTACACACACCCGCTGGGTCTTTATGGCCACGCTGCAGGGCCTACTATTGGGATGTGGGATTCACAAGGAGGTGTGCCAGGTAGTGGTGATTATCCACTTTATGAAAACACCGTTTATGCCATTGAACTTAATACTACTGTGACCATTCCAGAGTGGAAAAAAGACATCCGTATTATGCTAGAAGAGGCAGGTTTTTGGGGTAAAAATGGTTTTAGATATGTCTCTGGTAGACAGGAAGAGATTCTGGTAGTAAAATAAAAAGCTCTTTTCGCTTTCGCGAAAGCGCAACTTTTATTAATAGTTGGTGAACTAGCAGAAAGTACGGAAGTTATTTCATTAAAAAGAGCTGTTAAAGCCTGATGTAGAAATTTTCTTTGGCTTGTTGTGGTCTAAAAAATATCATCCCAAACCAAAAACAATCTACCGTAACTGTAACATTCTTATGTCTTTTGATCTGTTCCCAGGCTTGAGTCATACCCGCAGACCAATAAATGTCATCAAAAACCCAAATGGTGTCCTCAGTCACCGTGGGCATTAATCGATCTACATAATCAAGCACCGCTGTTTTTGAATGGTTTCCATCAAAATAAATAAATTCAAAAGATCTAGGTAGCAGTTTTTCGATTTCGCTTTTAAAATCACCTATGCACAACTCGATATTGGTAATGCCAGATTTTTCAATTTCTTTTTTTGCTATAGCTGCAGTATTAGGGCAACCCTCAATACTTGTGACTTTTCCAGTATTCTTAATTGCCAGGGCTGCCGTCGCTAGTCCCAATGAGGTGCCTAGCTCGAGGGTTTCTTCTGGTCTAATATATGCTATGAGACGCTGCAATAAGGTAATTCTTTTATGTGTAGATCCAGAAACACGAGCTATCGCGCTTACTTTACGTCGTGCTGATTTGAAGACACGTGAACCTTCTCCATAATCATGTACTTCGATAACATTTTTAGTATTTAATAAGGAATCTCGATAGGTATATAATTTCTGCGAAATGACAGGGTCTGTTTTTCCTCGTAAAACCTCTTTTTCTAGCTTAAATATAAACGGACTATGTATCCCATGTAAGTGAAAGGTTTTAGGAAGCCATTTTAAATATGCGATGACGGTATGTAAATCTCTTATCATTGGTTCATCAAGTTAACGTGTATTTAATTTTCTGCTTTTGCGCTCAACTCAAACCAGCGCTCTTCCTTCTCTTCTATAGTATCAATAATTTTCTGAAGTTTTATGCTTTCTTCTGTGATTTGATCTTGCGTAAGATCTGGATTTAAAAATGCCTTTTGTTTTACTTCTTTCTCACGTTCCAGCTTTGCTATCTCCCGTTCTAATTTGGCGTGTTCTTTTTGCTCATTATAGGTAAGTGCTCCTGAGTGTTGTTTTTCTTTCCAGCTTTTTATTGAGGGCTCTTCTGGTTTGTCTTTCCTTGTGGAATTTTCTAAAACAGCGGTAGAGGCTTTATTTTCTCCGCTTTTTGCAAAAGCGAGATCACCTTCATACGCTCTAAAATCACTATAATTTCCAGGAAAATCTTCTACTACAGCATCTCCTTTAAAAACAAATAGATGGTCTACAATTTTATCCATAAAATAACGGTCGTGAGAAACCACCACCAAACAACCCGGAAAATCGAGCAAAAATTGTTCTAGAACATTTAGGGTGACAACATCTAGATCATTTGTAGGTTCATCGAGAATTAAAAAGTTAGGATTTTGTATAAATATGGTACATAAGTATAGTCGTTTACGCTCACCGCCACTTAATTTTTCTACATAATCGTATTGTTTCTTACGGTCAAATAAGAAACGTTCTAACAGCTGTCCAGCAGAGATCGTACGCCCCTTTTTAAGTGGAATGTGATCGCCAAATTCCTTGATCACTTCTATCACCTTCTGGCCCTCTTTTATGTCAATCCCTTTTTGAGTATAATAGCCAAATTTGATCGTTTCTCCTACCACCACTTTACCAGCATCCGGCTCTATGGCACCTGTCATTATATTTAGAAAGGTCGTTTTTCCCGTACCATTTTTCCCAATAATCCCTATGCGCTCTCCCGTTTTAAAGACATACTCAAACTTATCTAGCAATTGCAAATCGCCATAAGATTTACTTATTTTATGAAACTCAAGAATTTTACTTCCCATACGCTCCATATTAATCTCAAGCTCTACCGTATTGTCATTTCGGCGTTTGTGTGCGCGATCTTTAATCTCTGCAAAGTCATCTATTCGAGATTTAGATTTTGTGGTACGAGCCTTAGGCTGGCGGCGCATCCATTCTAATTCTTTTTTATACAGCTGTTTGGCCTTGCCAGTTTCTGTTTCAAAAGTGGCGATGCGCGCTTCTTTATTCTCTAGGTAATACGCATAGTTTCCTTTGTAATTATAGAGTACACCGTCTTCTAGCTCTACAATTTCATTACAAACGTTTTCTAGAAAGTAACGATCGTGCGTCACCATAAAAAGTGTTATATTTTCTGTTCGGAAATAATCTTCTAGCCACTCAATCATTTCTAGATCCAGGTGGTTAGTAGGCTCATCTAGTATAGCAAGATCAGGATTGGTAAGCATCATTTGAGCTAGTGCTAGTCGCTTTTTTTGACCACCACTTAATAGCTCGACCTTGCGATCCATGTCATCTAGCTTAAGCTTAAAGAGAATTTGCTTGTATTTAGTTTCAAAATCCCAAGCTTGTGCAGCTTCCATCGCATCAAAAGCTTTTTGATATGCATCTGCGTCTTCCATATGTAACAAAGACTTCTCATAATTTGCAATGGTTTTGAGAATAGGATTATCTCCTGCAAAGATGGTTTCTTCTACAGAGAGCGTGGGATCAAGATTTGGCTCTTGAGGTAAAAAAGAAATAGTGATACCTTTTCGGCTCACCACTTGTCCGTCGTCTGGAGCTTCCAGTCCAGCAATAATGTTGAGTAGCGAGGTTTTTCCAGAACCATTTTTGGCAACAAAACCTATTTTTTGGTCTTTATTAATTCCAAAGGAAATGTTTTTAAAAAGCACTCGCTCTCCAAAAGATTTTGACACTTGCTCGACAGATAGATAATTCATGAATTAATTTTTGGGACGTTGCCCGTAGTGATTAAATGATATACGCTTTCGCGAAAGCGTAATTACCGCAAAAATAAGGCTTCTTATGCAGTAACATACTCTTATTATTTGCTATCCACTATTACTTTTTAGAAAGAAACTGAGTCTGCAAAAAGCCTGTGACATTTTGACATTTTACAGTAAATGGCAGTACTTTTGCCAACTGAATCAAAAAAGAATACAAGACCAATATGGCAACAGAAGATAAAACACAAGACAACACAGTAGATGAAGCTGCTCAAGAGCAGTTTGTACACGATGCAGAAGATACTGCAAAATCAGCACAAGAAGATGTAAAGGAGGAGGTTGCAGAAGAGCGTAGCGAATTAGAGATTACTCAGGATGCGCTAGAAGTGGAGAAAGATAAATTCCTTCGTCTTTTTGCTGAGTTTGAAAATTACAAACGCCGTACCACTAAAGAACGTATTGAACTTTATAAAACAGCAGGACAAGAGGTCATACAATCGATGCTTCCTGTGGTTGATGATTTTGATCGCGCTTTGAAAGACTTTAGTGATGATGCAGATGATGTACACGTGAAGGGAATGATTTTGATAAGCAACAAATTGAAAGAAACGCTCAAATCTAAAGGACTAGAAGAGGTTGAGGTAAAAGCTGGAGACACCTTTGATGCAGATCAACACGAGGCAATTACTCAAATTCCTGCTCCTAATAAGAAGCTGGTAGGCAAGATCGTAGATGTTGTTGAAAAAGGGTACAAGCTAGGCGAAAAAATAATTCGTTTTCCTAAAGTAGTAACGGGTAAGTAAAGTAGTGTAGTGTCGCGCAACAGAGGTGCGCCATACTCATAATGAGTGAAGAAAGTTCAGCAATACTGAGCAAAGATTATGAAAGAAGATTTTTACGACATTTTAGGTATATCAAAGGGTGCTAGCGCAGCTGAAATTAAAAAAGCCTACCGAAAAAAAGCAGTACAATACCACCCAGATAAAAATCCTGGTGATACCACAGCAGAAGCAAACTTTAAGAAAGCTGCAGAGGCTTACGAAGTGTTGAGCGATGATCAAAAGAGAGCTCGCTACGATCAATATGGACACCAAGCATTTGAAGGTGGCGGCGGTTTTGGTGGCGGCGGTATGAATATGGATGACATATTCAGTCAGTTTGGTGATATTTTTGGAGGCGGCGGAGGCTTCTCTGGCTTTGGTGGCGGTTTTGGAGGTGGTGGTGGCCAGCGTCGTGCAAAAGGAAGTAATTTGCGTATACGAGTAAAGCTCACTTTGGAAGAAATTGCTAATGGTGTAGAGAAAAAAATAAAAGTTAAGCGTAAAAAACAAGCGCCAGGTGTCACTTACAAAACCTGTACAACTTGCAACGGAGCTGGACAAGTGACGCGTATTCAAAATACCATTTTGGGACGCATGCAAACAAGTGCTCCGTGTACTACGTGTGGTGGAGCTGGACAGATGATCGATAAACGCCCTGATGGTGCTGATGCTCAAGGTCTAAAGGTAGACGAAGAGACGGTGAGTATTAAAATACCTGCAGGGGTAGTAGATGGTATGCAGCTCAAAGTAACTGGTAAGGGAAATGAGGCGCCTGGAAATGGTGTTGCTGGTGATTTGTTAGTTGCTATCGAAGAAAAGGATCATGAATATTTACAACGAGAAGGTGATAATTTACACTATGATTTGTATGTGAGTATAAGCGAGGCTGTATTAGGAACTTCTAAAGAAATAGATACCGTCACTGGAAAAGTGCGTATCAAAATTGAAGAAGGGGTGCAGAGTGGTAAAATATTACGCTTACGCGGAAAAGGAATACCATCAATAAATGGATACGGCAAGGGAGATTTGTTAGTGCATGTTAATGTATGGACTCCAAAAATTCTCAACAAGGAACAGAAGCAATTTTTTGAAAAAATGGCCACAGATGAAAATTTTGTACCGAGTCCAGAAACTGGTGATAAATCATTTTTTGAAAAGGTAAAAGATATGTTTTCCTAAATGTTAAAAGAATAATTTTATAGAACTCTACTAATTGAGTTCATAAAAAAAAGTTATATTTGAATAACGTTAAACAATGTTTGACGTTATTTTTCTTTTTCATAGCAATTTTTTTCCCATCCTAGGCTTTGCGTAGGATGGGTTTTGCATTTAGGATATTTTGTTTAATTATACTTCGACCATCGATCACTTTTATTTGATCCGTTTAGAATTGAAATAAACTCCTAAAATATATATAAGACTTATGCGTGCATTCTCACATATGTCTATCTTAGCTTGATCAACAATCATTATGACTGCACTATTAAAAGCAGATAACATTGTCAAGAAATTTGGTGATTTTACTGCACTTAACGGAGTATCTATTTCAGTACCTAAAGGAAGTATTTTTGGCCTTTTGGGACCTAATGGCGCTGGAAAGACAACTCTTATCCGAATTATTAATCAAATCACCATGCCAGATCAAGGTATAGTGACCCTTGATGGAGCTCCTTTGCAACAACATCATATAAGCGATATAGGTTACATGCCAGAAGAACGTGGCTTATACAAATCTATGAAAGTAGGCGAGCAGGTTCTTTACTTGGCTCAACTTAAGGGGCTTGACAAATCTGAAGCTAGAAAACGCGCAAAATACTGGTTTGAAAAACTAGAAATAGGAGACTGGTGGGGGAAAAAGATACAAGAGCTATCAAAAGGACAGGCACAAAAAATACAGTTTGTAGTCACTGTAATGCATCAACCTAAGTTGCTCATTTTTGATGAGCCTTTTAGTGGGTTTGACCCAATAAACGCCACGCTCATTAAGGATGAAATTCTCCAACTCAGAGAGGAGGGGGCTACTGTTATTTTTAGTACACACCGTATGGAGTCTGTAGAGGAGCTTTGTGACCACATTGCGTTAGTAGATAAGTCTAATATTATATTAGATGGAGAAATTAACTCTATTAAGAGGCAATATCAAAATAATACTTTTGATTTAGGTGTTCAGGTAGGGGATACTCTCGCTTTCGAAGAAACCTTGCAACGGGTGTCAAAATTGTATACTGTTATACCAGCGCAATTCAAAACATTAGGCACTGAAAAGAAATTACGTATAGAAATGGGAACTAAAGGATCTCCTAATGAATTACTAGACACTTTCCAGAGATTAGGTCAAGTGAGTCATTTTGTAGAAGTCATTCCCTCAGTAAACGATATATTTATTCAAACGGTTAATCAAAATAAATGAGTATCCTATCCTTAATCATTAAACGGGAGTACATCGCTAGAGTGCGCAATAAGTCATTTCTGATAATGACTTTTTTGAGTCCGCTAATACTTGTGGGGATGATCATGCTCATCTCCTATCTAACCCAGCTCAATAGCGAGGAAAAACGGAATATTGTAGTGGTCGATGAATCAGGTCTTTTTGACACTGTATTTTTTAACACAGATCAAACTACTTATTTCAATCTGAGTGACCAAGGAATAGACGCAGCAAAAGAGATAGCAAAAGATGAAGCCTATTACGGTCTCATCTTTATAAATAAAAACCCAAGAACAGCTGAAAAGCCAATTATTTTTTACGGGGATGAAACGCCATCTTTTAGTTTTGTAGGGGATATAGAAAAGAGAATTGAAAAAAGGTTAGAGGATGAAAATCTAATCGCTCAAGGTATTGATCTAGAAGTGTTAGAAGGTGCAAAGACTACCGTAGATCTTAATATAGAGAATTTCTCTGGAGAGAAAAGTTCTAAGATGAGCAATTGGGTCAAGGCAGGGTTCGGAGGCGGAGCGGGTTATCTTTTAATGATGTTTATTATCATTTATGGGAATATGGTCATGCGATCCGTGATTGAAGAGAAAACAAATCGCATTATTGAGGTCATAATCTCCTCTGTGAAGCCGTTCCAATTAATGCTTGGTAAAATTTTAGGTACTACGCTCGCTGGTATTACTCAGTTTACTATCTGGGTGCTAGTGGGTGGTATACTATTAGTTGTACTCTCTACTTTTTTTGGGTTGGATCCAAGTGGAGCGTCTGCGGCTAGTCCAATGGCATCTCAGGCTCAAGAGATGGCTGCGGATTCTGGAATGATGGTAGAACTACTACAAGAAATACAGAAATTACCACTCTTACAATTAGTTATTAGTTTTTTTATATACTTTATAGGAGGCTATTTCCTATACAGCTCGATTTATGCGGCTATTGGAGCAGCGGTAGATAATGAAACAGATACGCAACAATTTATGCTGCCTATAATTATGCCTTTGATGCTTGCCATATACGTTGGTTTCTTTGCAGTAATAGATAATCCACATGGCACGGTTGCAACAGTTTTTAGTATTATCCCACTTACATCACCAATAGTAATGTTAATGCGTATACCTTTTGATGTCCCTGCCTGGCAGCTAGCTTTATCTGTAGGCTTGTTAGTACTATCATTTGTTGCCACTGTTTGGTTAGGATCAAAAATATATAGAGTAGGAATTTTAATGTATGGTAAAAAGCCAACCTATAAAGAGTTATTTAAATGGTTAAAATATTAGTACTATTTTTTTTATTGCAAGAAGAGGCAGTAGAAAAAGTAAAAGAAGTCATTGAAGAAGATATTTGGGGAAACATTCAAAAGTTTCTTTCTTATGAGTTTGGTTTTGGTGATAACGATAAAGGTATAAGTATCACCGTAGGACATATTCTTTTAGTAATTGTTGCTTTTTTATTGACGAGCATTATTCTCAAATGGATACGCGTATTACTCACTAGGAAAATGCAAGGCGATGATAAGCTTAAATTCGTGAGCGTTTTCAAGTTCATTAAGTATATTGTTTATATCGTGGTGATTCTTGCTACCATGAGTGCTTCAGGGATAAACATTACTGTCTTACTCACAGCCTCAGCTGCCTTATTTGTAGGTCTAGGTCTTGCGCTGCAAGAAATTTTTCAAGATGTAATAGGTGGTATTCTAATTATGGTAGACAAATCACTTACTGCAGGTGATATTATAGAAATTGATGGACGAGTAGGACGCGTTTTTGAAATTAAACTAAGAACCACTAGAGCACTCACAAGAGATGATAAAGTGATTATTATTCCTAATCACAAATTTATAACAGACACGGTTTTTAATTATACACAGAATCACAAAACTACTCGAGAGATGGTGAGTGTAGGCGTAGCTTATGGTAGTGACACTCGTAAAGTAGAAGAGATTTTGCTAGATTGTGTAGATGATCATAAAGAGATTTTAAAACATCCAAAACCATTTGTGCTGTTTGAGAATTTTGGTGATTCTTCTCTTGATTTTGGTATTTACTTCTTTGTGAGAGATAGTTTTGTGGATCCTAGAATCAAAAGTTCTATACGATTTGCAATTGATGACCGCTTTCGCGAAAGCGGAATTACCATTCCTTTTCCACAGAGAGATGTTCATATTTTTAATCCGAATCAAACCCACTTTTCTCCCACTATGGTAGATCAAAGTCCTAATACTAAACTAGCTGATGATTAAGTCTTGCGTTTTTTTAATGTGTTTTATCTGTTGCTGGGGAGCCACAGCACAACTTACAGATCTTGCAAGAGTGGAATATACATATTTTCCACAGTCAGACTCAGATAATTCATTTAGAAGATTTAGAAGTTTTGTCAACTTTCCTATAAAATTAACGGAAGATAACTATTTAGTTCCTGGCTTTGAGTATCGTAACGTGAATCTAAAATTCAATGACGTAACGCCTTTTAGTAGAGAAGATTTAACGCGTTTTCAGTCATTTGAGATGTCTATGGGATACACTTTTAAACTCAACGAGAAATGGAGGTTTGGAGCAAGAGGTGCCGGAATTGCCACGTCAAATTTTAGTACAGATACGTTTACAAATGAGGATGTAATCTTTACGGGTGCTGTTTATTTTATAAACGATAAAACTGATGAAGGACTGACCAAACCGTGGCGATTAATTTTAGGAGGGCGATATGATACAGAATCTGGCAGACCCTTTCCATTACCTTTTGTAAATTATTATCGTGAGTTTCATCCAGATTGGTCTTTTACCCTAGGAGTTCCAAAATCAAACATTAAGCGTTATTTTGGAACAGAGCGGCAACATGTTATGCAAGGATTTATAACTTTAGATGGATTTTATGCAAATATTCAAGATAATGTAAATGTACCGTCAGAAAATAATGCATTAAATACAGCAGAAAGTATATCAATGACCATCCTTCTAGGAGGTCTAGGATATGAATATTGTATAACAGATCATCTCGTTTTTTATCTATATGCGGGACATACCATTCTAAACGATATACGCTTAAGAGATGGAAACCAAGATGACGTATTTACCGTGAATGATCAAAATACTTTTTACGGTCGTACGGGAATAAAATTTAAAATATAATGGCAAAAATACTATTGATAGAAGACGAAGCAGCAATAAGACGTGTTCTTACAAAAATATTATCTGAAGAGAGTAAAGACTACGAAGTAGAAGAAGCTCAAGACGGACTTGAAGGAATTAATAAAATAAGAGAAGGGGATTACGACCTGGTTCTTTGTGATATTAAAATGCCCAAAATGGACGGCGTTGAAGTGTTGGAGGCTGCTAGAAAGTTTAAACCAGAAACACCAGTTGTGATGATATCAGGGCATGGTGATTTAGATACCGCCGTAAATACAATGAGGTTAGGAGCCTTTGATTATATCTCTAAACCACCAGATCTTAATAGACTACTTAATACAGTACGCAACGCGTTAGATAAAAAAACGCTTGTCGTTGAAAATATCCAACTCAAAAAGAAAGTTAGTAAAAAGTATGAGATGGTGGGTGATAGTCCTGAAATAGGACAAATCAAACAAATGATTGAAAAAGTAGCGCCTACAGATGCTCGTGTATTAATTACTGGACCTAATGGAACGGGTAAGGAGCTTGTGGCTCACTGGCTTCATGAAAAAAGTGAGCGGTCTAAAGGAGCTTTAATAGAAGTTAATTGTGCCGCAATACCTTCAGAGCTTATCGAGAGTGAATTATTTGGCCATGTGAAAGGAGCTTTTACAAGTGCAAATAAAGATCGTGCTGGAAAATTTGAGGCCGCAAACGGAGGTACTATTTTCTTAGATGAAATTGGAGATATGAGTCTCTCTGCGCAAGCTAAAGTGCTTCGTGCTTTGCAGGAAAGTAAGGTGCAAAGAGTGGGTAGTGATAGAGATATAAAGGTAGATGTACGCGTGGTGGCTGCCACAAATAAAAATCTTAAAAAAGAAATAGCTGAAGGAAGATTTAGAGAAGATTTGTATCATAGACTCGCAGTTATCTTAATAAAGGTTCCTGCACTTAATGATCGAAGAGATGATGTGCCTATTCTTATTAATCACTTCGCAAAAAAGATTTCTGAAGAGCAAGGTACAGCGCAAAAAAAGTTTTCTGAAAAAGCTATAGATTTATTAAAAGCATACGACTGGACAGGGAACATTCGAGAACTACGTAATGTGGTTGAGCGTCTTATTATTCTAAGTGGTCCAGAAGTCTCAGAGGCAGATGTAAAATTATTTGCCAGTAAATAATTTTTATGGATACACTGCAACTAGAAGATTTTCAAGTAAAAAGTAAAATTTCATTGTCAGATAGGGACACAACGATTTTTCCCCAACAAGATGAAAAAGAGCTAGAGAAGCAACTCAAAAAGGTACGTAAAAAACTTGGAAAGTTGCAAGATACTTTATACGCTCACGATACGTATAGTGTGCTTGTATGCTTGCAGGGTATGGATACTTCTGGAAAGGACAGTCTTATACGTGAAGTTTTTAAAGACTTTAATGTACGAGGAGTTGAAGTGGCTAGCTTTAAGGTACCTACAGAATTAGAGTTGAGTCACGACTATCTATGGAGACATTATTTAGCATTACCAGCTAGAGGTAAGTTTGGAGTACATAACCGTACACATTATGAGAATGTGCTAGTGACTAGAGTACACCCAGAATACATTTTGAGTGAAAATTTACCAAATGTAAATACTGTAGAGGATATTGACGATCAGTTTTGGGATACTCGCTTTGAGCAAATAAGAAATTTTGAAAAACATCTTGCTCAAAACGGAACGATCATTTATAAATTTTTTCTGCATCTATCTAAAGAAGAGCAAAAAAGCAGACTATTGCGCCGCCTAGAAAAGAAAGAAAAGAATTGGAAATTCTCTGCGGGGGACTTAAAGGAACGCGAATTGTGGGATGAATATCAGAACTACTACCAAGATGCGATCAATCGTACTTCTACAGACAAAGCGCCTTGGTATGTGATTCCAGCAGATAATAAACCAGCTGCACGGCTTGCGGTTGCTAGTATACTTTTAGAAACTCTTAAAAAATATTCGGATATTCAAGAGCCAGAATTAGATAAAAAGACTAAGGAAAACCTTGAAGATTATAAAGCACAACTAGAAAATGAATAAACACATCTTTAAAGTAATTGTAGTAGTAGCATTAGTGGGGAATTACGCTTTCGCGAAAGCGCAAACTGACTCACTTACATTAAAAAAAATATACTCTACATCCCTTACAGAGGGAAACAGCTATCAATGGTTAGATTATTTATCTAACCAAATAGGATCACGCCTTAGTGGAAGCAACGGCGCCGAAGTAGCAGTGCGCTGGACGAAAGAAGAATTAGAAAAGATAGGTTTAGACAAGGTGTGGTTGCAACCTGTGATGGTTCCGAAATGGGTGCGAGGTGTACCAGAAAGAGCCTATATAGAAGGCTATAATGCCCAGATCACAGAAGTACCTATTTGTGCCCTTGGTGGATCCGTGAGAACAAAAACTACGGGACTTAAAGCTCAGGTGGTCGAAGTACAAGGAATTGAAGAATTAAAAGCCCTTGGTAGTGAGGCTGTAAAAGGAAAGATCGTATTCTTTAATCGCCCTATGGACGAAGAATTAATACGAACTTTTCAGGCGTATGGGGGTTGTGTAGATCAGCGGTATGCTGGTGCCATGGAAGCTGGAAAACTTGGCGCTGTAGGAGTGATTGTAAGATCTGTCACACATAGCCTAGACGATTTACCACATACGGGTGCGATGTCTTATGGAGATTTACCTGTATCAAAAAGAATACCCGCGGCAGCTATAAGTACCAAAGGTGCAGAGTTATTAAGTACTTCTTTAAAATTAAATCCAAACACTCGATTTTTTTATAAGATGTCTTGTGAAAATCAAGGGGAGGTAGCGTCTTACAATGTGATAGGAGAAATTACAGGGAGTGAGTTTCCTAATGAGTATATGGTTGTAGGAGGCCACCTCGATTCTTGGGATTTAGGAGATGGATCTCATGATGATGGGGCTGGAGTTGTACAAAGTATGGAGGTATTGCGACTTATGAAAGCTATTAACTATAAACCTAAGCATAGTGTACGGGTGGTGTTATTTATGAATGAAGAAAATGGCTTGCGTGGTGGGAGAAAATACGCTGCAGAAGCAAAGAAAAACAAGGAGCCTCACATATTTGCTTTGGAGAGTGACTCTGGAGGATTTACACCTCGAGGATTTTCATTTGATAGCGATGCTGCAACCTTTAGTCAAGTAGAAGGTTGGAAAACATTATTTGAGCCTTACTTAATTCATGACTTTACTCAAGGAGGGAGTGGAGCAGATATTGGTCCATTGAAAGGCACAAACGAAGGTATTGTACTTGCGGGATTAAGACCAGATTCACAACGTTATTTTGATCACCATCACGCAGCAAATGATACTTTTGACGCTGTAAATAAGCGTGAATTAGAATTAGGGGCTGCCACTATGACGAGTTTGATTTATTTAATGGACACCTATATAAAGAAACCTACAATTTCAGCAAGTGATGATTTTAAACAATAGACCTTGGTTTGAATCTTTGAAATGTAACAAATTCACTTTAAATTCAATCAATTTGAAAAAATCACTTTTAACGGTCTTTCTATTGACCTGTTTCGGAACCACAGCTTATGCACAAGACGTAGACAACTCTTTGAGGGATAATTTTGGAATTAACGTTGGCTTAGTTACTGCAGGTATAAATTATGAAAAAGTAATAACAAAAGATTTTACAATAAATACTTTATTAGAATATAATGGAGGTTTTTATGCTAGATTTGAAGGCGATGTAGAATACATTTTTGCATCCACAATTAGTTTAGAACCGCGTTATTACAACAACAGAAATAGACGTTTTAATAAAGGAAAGAATATCTCAAATAATGTTGGGAATTATTTAGCTGGAGATTTTTCTTTTGGACCAGTAATTGGTACTATTTCTTCGGAGGATAATGTCGACGTTATAGACAGTTACACCGTCGGTGCAAAATACGGGCTCCGTCGTAAAGTAATTGGAAATCTTAATTTTGAACTGGCATTTGGTGTAGGCAGGTTATTTAGCAAGGGATACGATCCAGAAACTATACCTCTTCTAGACATAAAATTACAATACATTTTATTTTAAGTAGTAAGCAACCCTTTCTCCTTGTAAATAGCTATCCCTTTATCAATCATATTTTGAATGGACGCCTTTAATGAGTCGTCCATTTTTTTTATATGAAAACAACTTTTTCCTTTGAGGCATTTTCTTAAAAGCGGATCTATGTTTTGAAATTGGGCAGTATCTGTGTATATTGGAAAGAAATACAATCTACAATCGTTAGGTTTTGGGATAGTGCTGGCAAAATAGAATCCATTTACCTTTTGCTTGCCCTGCATGGTTGGAATTGTGCCAGCAGCTTCAAAGCCACTACTATCATCTTTACGAATGTTTAAATGAGCGTGATGCTTTTTAATCATCGCACGCAATGCAAGATCGATATCTATAGGATTGGTCATATTTTCAAATTTGATAGTTTTAAAATTTATAATTGACTACATATGTCTTGGATCCCATCAAGATAATAAATTCACTAGAGCTTGTGTATTGCTAGAGATGGATACGGTATTTTTGCAGCCACTAAATTGGCTAAAATCTTATAAATGCAATTTACTGAGTATACGAAAGAATTTGGATTAAACCTTAAGATAGCCTATCCCATTATGCTTGGACAGCTAGGTCATATTCTTGTAGCACTAGCAGATAATTTGATGGTGGGTCAACTAGGCGCAGCTCAACTTGCCGCAGTCAGTTTAGGGAATAGTCTAGTATTTATTGCTCTCTCCCTAGGTATAGGTTTTTCATTTGCAATTACTCCTTTAGTGGCCGAATCTGATGGTGCTGGAAATCTTGAAAAGGGGCGCTTACATTTCCATCATGGAGTTATTATGTGCACCGTTAATGGAATACTTCTGTGGATTTCATTGCTAATTGCAAAGCCAGTTTTATATATGCTGGACCAACCGGAAGAAGTAGTAGCGCTAGCAATCCCTTATATGGAAATAGTGGCACTGTCTATGATTCCTCTCATGATATTTCAAGCATTCAAGCAATTTGCAGACGGGCTATCTGAAACTCGATATTCAATGTACGCTACATTGGTAGCAAATATTGTTAATGTCGTTTTTAACTATGTATTAATTTATGGAATATGGATTTTTCCACGATTAGAGGTAGCTGGTGCTGCTTGGGGAACGTTAATTTCTAGATTTTTTATGTTGGGATTGCTTATTTATATGCTTTCGCGAAAGCGTAAATTTAAGCCCTACTTTGAGTGGGCGAGTAGTGAGCACATTAAATTGTCAGAATTTAAAACACTTTTTAATTTAGGATTTCCAACAGCTTTACAAATGTTATTTGAGGTGGGGATATTTACCTCTGCTATATTTTTATCTGGGATTTTAGGAACCAATGCCCAAGCTGCAAATCAAATAGCGCTCAATTTAGCCAGCATGACATTTATGATTGCGGTAGGGTTAGGAGTAACTGCCACCATACGTGTAGGGAATCAAAAAGGCAGATCAGATTATCCGAATTTAAGAAGAATCGCTTTTTCTATATTTTTACAAACTTTTCTTATAGAAGCAGTGTTTGCTATCGGATTTATTTTGTTAAAAGATTGGTTACCTCCTTTTTATATAGATAATCCAGAAGTAATATTTCTTGCGGCTCAACTTCTAATTGTAGCAGCATTATTTCAGTTAAGTGATGGTGTGCAAGTAACCATTCTAGGAGCATTGAGGGGTTTACAAGATGTAAATATTCCTACAGTAATTTGTTTTATTGCTTACTGGGTAATAGGCTTCCCTATTAGTTGGTACCTAGGCAAGTCCTCACAAATGGGTAGTCAGGGAATATGGATAGGTTTACTAGCAGGGCTAACAGCTTCTGCAGTCATGTTATATTTTAGATTTAATTACCTTAGCAAACAACTCATCATTAAAAATGATATGTAATTGAAAAACGTTCATCTACTTTTAGTTGTAATCGCTCTATTTATGAGTTGCAATCATCAAGATAAGCAGGTCGATCATGCGGTCATTTCAAAATCCTATTATAGCGCTTTAAATACAGGAAACACAGATAGTATCATGTCTATATTGAGTGAGCCATTTATCAATATACAAGGTCCAGACACCGCGAGATACACTCAAGAAAGTTATAAAGAATGGTTAGCCTGGGATCAAACATTTAATCCTTCGTATAAAATGCTTTCTTTTGAAAATCTCGATCATGAGAATGTGAAAATTCAAATTAAAAAAAATGATAGACGTATATATTTTTTAAACGAAGAGCCTGTCATATATACAGAAATTCACACATTTAAAAATGGTAAACTATTACGTATAACGTTGCAGGAGTATCAAGTTTTTAATGACTCTTTGTGGGGTGCTAACAGGGCGTCTCTTACATCTTTTGTCAAAGAGCACCATCCAGAGTTAGACGGATTTATTTTTGATCAGACGCTAAAAGGTGCTAAAAAATATCAAGAAGCTTTAAATTATTACAAATCAAAATAGTAAACCATGAAAGTACCAAAGTTTTTAATAGGCGATAACTCTGAATTTCAAGAACATATTTTTGTAATACATACAGAGTTTCCGCGCTTTATTATTGATCTAACCATAGATGAAATTGAATGGCTAGAGGAATTTGATCGTCAAGATGAAGATGAACTTGCTTCAGAAACGGAGAATGCCATCAAAGAAGCTACTGCTTGGTATGATGAGGAGATTACAAAATATGACATAGATTAAGCAATGGATCAACTTATTTCATATGATCAAGAATTATTCTTATTCCTCAATGGTTTAGGAAATCCATCTTGGGATCAATTATGGCTTATCGTCACAAACAAGCTTAGCTCTATTCCTATCTATATTATACTTTTATATTTGATTTATAAATCTTATGGTATTAAGGGAACAATCATTACGATAATTTGTGTAGCCTTATTGATCACCTGTGTGGATCAACTTGCAAATATTTTTAAACATGGCTTTATGAGACCCCGTCCTTGTAGAGTTGAGGAGTTTAAAGGGGTTATACGGTATGTTGCAGAGCGTTGTGGACGCTATGGTTATTATTCTGCTCATGCAGGTAATAGTATGGCGGTGGCAATTTTTGCTGGGTTAATTTTAAAATCAACATACCGCTATCTATTACATTTCTTAATTTTTTGGGCACTTGTGGTGGGTTATAGTCGTATTTATTTAGGTGTTCATTATCCAGGAGATGTCTTGACAGGATGGATAGTAGGAGGGTTAATAGGGTATTTATTATATAAGTTACAGCAATACGTGGTGCTCAGATATAAATAGATTCTTCAAGATAGTAAACCTCTCGAAGGACATTAAGTTTTAATAAGCCTAAATAATTCTTGAGCCGCTATAAAAGGAGAGAGCTCATTATTAGCAACTTTTTCTATAATTTCTGGCAATTTTTGAATAATTGAGGGATGATCATAAAAATCATCTTTAAGTCTATTTTCTATTGTTTGTAGGAGCCAAAATTCATTTTGACCTGCGCGTTTCTTCTCAAAATACCCAGAGTTTTTAGTAAGAGAAATATATGCAGTGATGATATCGTATACCTCTCCAATATGTTTATTTTCTAATGCGCTGCACGTAGTAACCTTTGGAAACCAATTACTTTCTTTCGGTGGGAATAGGTGTAATGCTTTCGCGAAAGCGGTCTTTGCTATCTTAGCTGCTCTTTCATTTTCACCATCTGCTTTATTAATTACAATGGCATCTGCCATTTCAATAATTCCTCGTTTAATTCCTTGCAGTTCATCTCCAGCACCAGAAAGTTTTAGGAGTAAGAAAAAATCGACCATTGAATGCACAATGGTTTCACTTTGACCTACACCCACAGTTTCAATGATTATAGTATCAAAACCTGCGGCTTCACAAAGTATAATTGCCTCCCTTGTTTTACGAGCTACACCTCCCAAAGAATCGCCAGAAGCACTAGGACGAATAAAGGCATTCGCATTTTGAGAGAGGTGATACATTCTCGTTTTGTCACCTAGGATACTTCCTTTTGAAAGTGAACTTGAGGGGTCTACAGCAAGCACCGCTATTTTGCTCCCCTTATCGATAAGGTGTAATCCAAATGTTTCAATAAAAGTACTTTTTCCCACACCTGGGACACCTGTGATACCAATTCGTGTTGATTTTGAAGAATAAGGTAGACAGTAATTTATGAGGTGTTGAGCAAAAGCTTTGTCATAAAAAGCTGTACTTTCTATGAGGGTAATTCCTTGTGAAAGTGCTGTGATGTCACCAGCAATTATTTTTTTAGAAAGTTGCGTTATATCATGCTTATGTAGTAACTTTTTAGACCCTAGAAAGTTTGGGTTGATACTCTTTTTTATAGAATTTCCAGAATTTTCCATTGCACAGTATTACAACTAAATTACTAAATTCTCCTTTTAATGATCCATAAAAAAACCACCTAGTGGTGGTTTTTTATGGAACATGTCTTAAAATTAGATACTTCTTTTTTTAAGCTCTATTATTTCAGTTTTTTTTTGCTCTTTTTCTTTATTCTTTTTCTCCTTGCGCTTTTTTTTCTTCATTTTCTTAACTAACCTAGCAAGATCGATATGAGATTGCTTCATTTGAAATTCCATAGGTACAAGTACCTCGAGAATATTTACAGGTAGCCATCCATCATCAATAATTTCCTTAAGAAGATTGAGTACAACTTCGTCTTGAACAACACACTCATTAATAAGGAGCTTAGGCTTACTATTTTCTAGCGCAGCTTTAACTTCTAACCAGTCTCTATTGGCATGACCCTTTACAACGTCGAGCCTACTAGGTTTATGTCCTTCTTGAGACATGCGCTCAACTATGTGATGGCAGTATCGATTTCTATTTACACTTTCGTGGCTTAAAAATCGCTTATATTCTGTAATTTGAATATCTTCTGCAGCGTTAAAATAACGGCGCTCTGCCCAGAAACATTCATCCAGAAGGTCGTTAAGTTTTTCGTACGATATGTCGAGGTGCTTCATATAAATTTAATAATATGTGTAAAGATAATTCAGTAGAGTATGCAAAATTCACAAGGGTTTGTTAATAGGAGTCACTTTTATGAATAGTTTATTTTATTTGAGATATTCTCTTTAATATATGTTAATTGATGATTTATTCAAATTTTTTGACATTTTCTGCAACATTTAAAAAGGGTTATCGTCTTTATAATAGTTAACACTAACCACCAACCAATCTAATCATTTTGCTAAGTAACCATATCATAGAAAAATGTAGGAATAACGATCGTAAAGCGCAACTGCAGTTGTATAATAAATACTGTGATGGTATGTATCATGTGGCTTTACGATTTTTAAAAAATACATTTGAAGCTGAAGAAGCAATGCATGAGGGTTTTATAAGTGCATTTTCAAAGCTGCATCAATTTACAGGAGATGTGACCTTTGGGGCTTGGCTTAAACGAATTGTTATTAATAAAAGCCTTGACATAATCAAGTCAAAAAAAATAACATTCCTTCCTCTTAACGAAGATGTTATGTACAAAGTGGAGGACAATTCGGATTGGAATATACAAGATGAAATAACAGTTAATCAAGTTAAGAAAGCGATCAATGAGTTACCTAAAAAGTATGAATACCCGTTATTGTTATTTTTAATTGAAGGATATGATCATCAAGAAATTTCAGAAATTTTGGAAATCACAGAAGTAGCTTCGAGAACGCTGGTGCACCGCGGGAAGAAGAAACTTCAAGAACAACTCAAACCCCTAGATTATGGCACAGGATATTAGAAAAATGATGAAAAAGGAGTATTTGCAGGAAGGTAAGTTACCTGAGGGACACCAAACTCGTTTTGAAGAGTTATTAGAGGAGCGATTACCGCAAAAGGACATCTATACAAAATCTGACAGACGATACCTGTCGTGGTTAAAAGTTGCTGCAGCAGTTCTCGTAGCAGGGCTCATGGCGGTGTGGATTTTTAATAACGCTTTCGCGAAAGCGGATATAAATAAGACAGAGATGGTACTCAAAACACTTGATACTAACAAGGTTGGTGATGAGCCAGAAGTACTATTGAGTGCTATATCTCCTGAGTTCAAGAAAATTGAAGATTTTTACTTTGCAAGTATCAATCTTGAAATAGCTAGGCTTGAGATTACAGACGATAATAAAGAGCTTATAGATGCTTTTATGAAACAACTTTCAGAGCTTGATGCAGAATATAAGATACTCAACCAAGAGATTACCGAAAGTGGGATAAGTGAAGAGATGGTAAATGCCATGATTGAAAATCTAAAATTGCGAGTGCAGTTAATGGTTAAACTTAAAGCAAAATTAAAAGAAATCAGAGATGCCGAAGGAGAAGAGGCTGCTCAACAAACCGTATAATAATGAAAAAGTACACGTATATAGGAATTTTAATGATAGCATTAAATATGCTATCAGCAAGTGCCTTTGCACAGAACAAAAAAGAAAAACTCTCAAAAAAATATGATGTAAATGAAAACGTAGTTCTTGATGTAGATACACGTTATGTTGATGTCATTTTTGAAACGTGGAATAAAAATGAAGTAGGCATTGAAGCTTACGTAGAAGGAGAAAGTAGAAGTATTGATGTTGATAGTTGGGATCTAAGCGTTTCTGGAAATGCAAACAGAATTCAAATTGCGAGTAAAGATGGTTATAGTGACTCAAAAGTATATGACTTAGAAGATCTAGGAGACATTAACATAAATATAGATTTAGAAGAGCTCATAGGTCAATCTCTCAGTATTGTAGAGCCCGTTTTGAACGGCTTGGTAGGACCTATTCTAGAGGGCATCTCTGGCACACAACTTCCTGATGATTTTTATGAAGAAATGAGTAAGATGAAGTTTGATCATAAAGCTTATAAAAAAGAGGGGCGAGCCTATTTAGAACGCTGGGAAAGGGAGATGGATAAAAGCTTTGGACCTGAGTTTGACAAAAAGATGGAGAAGTGGGAAAAAGAAATAGAGCGTAAGTCTGAAGACTGGAGTGAGCGCCTTGTTGAAAAGTCCGGAATACCAAGGTGGCCTTTTAATAGTGGAGGTAATATCAGTTTTGATAGTGAGGAATATGAGAAAAACAAACAAGCATATGTAAATAAGCTCAACCGTAAGTATAATGCAACTGTTAGTATAAAGGAAGTAGATAAATGGTTAGATGAGGTGGAAGAATGGGGTAAAGACTTTGAAAAGAAGATGGAAGACTGGGGAGAAAATTTCGGCAAATCTATGGAGGAATGGGGTGAGAATTTTGGAGAAAACTTTGGCAAGTCTATGGAAAAATGGGGAGAGCGTTTTGGAAAAGATATGGAGAAGTGGGGAGAAAACTTTGGCAAATCTATGGAGAAGTGGGCAAAAGAGCACGAGGTAGATTGGGAAGAACAGCGCTCTGAGGACGAGCATGGTAACAAAAGCAGCGGTTTTAGCATGAGCTGGGATTCTGAAAATCAAGTTAGCTCTAAAAAATCCAATAGAAATGCAAAACGCATTATCAAAGTGAAAATGCCAAAGAATACAGCGCTTGATCTTAAGGTGCGTTATGGTAAAGTAAGAATAGCAGATGCTTATAATGCAAAAGCTATAATCTCACACGGTAGTTTAGCTGCCACTACTATCGATGGTGAAAATACTACACTCGATATTTCCTATAGTCCTATACGCATTGAAAACTGGAAGGATGGAACTCTTAAAGCAAATCATGTGTCAGAGTGTACCATAAAAGAGGCAGGTAATATTTCTATCAATTCTAATAGTAGTAATGTCACGTTAAATAGCCTCAGTGGGTCTGGAATGATTTCTGGTTCCTTCGGCAAATTATCTATTCCAAAAGTGATGAACAATTTTGGATCCCTAACGATCATACTTGAGAATAGTGATCTAGCACTTAGGCTACCTGACGAGGCATTTAATTTTAGTTATAGTGGCGATCATAACAATTTTATACTTCCCAGTAAACTAGAGACAAAATCGCTCAAAAATGGAAAGACAGAAATGGTAAATGGTTTTCATAAAACACGTAGTACAGGAAATCTTATTACAATAACGGCAAAATATAGTGACGTAGTTTTGCAATAATAAATGAAGTTCTAAACTCTCATCTTATTTGAAATTACTTGATCGATAAAGTGTGCAACAGCATTCTCTTTATTAGTTAAGTCACTTGTAAAATCAGCAACGGCTTTAACGTTCACGGTAGCGTTTGCAACAGCAACTCCGTAGCCAGCAGAGCGAAGCAGTGCCTCATCATTATGGTTATCCCCAAATGCCAAAACACCTTCCATTCCAAAATCAAACTCATAGGCTAATATTTTTTTTAATGCTTTTGCTTTGTCGATGTATTTGGGTGTAATTTCAATGTAGGTGTTTTTAGATCGATACAAGTGAATTTTACTGCCATACATAGGTTCTAAAAACCTAACGATAGCATCTAATTCTTCTGGAGCTCCCATACACATAAGCTTGTGAATCCCTAGCTGCTTCTCGACAAGATGCCTTAAGGTTGCTTGAGCATCTTGTATAATAGGGGTGTCTCTAGTCGTAAATATTTCATGCTCCGTGTGGCTATCCATCTCACAAGTAAACCAATTTTCGTGACTATAAATACTTACATTATAGGTGCGAGTGGTATGCTGCTTTAAAAGTGTTCTTAAAATGTCATTCGAAAATGTATTATTTTCTAAAATGACGGAATTCCTTCCTAGTATAAGTCCACCATTGAATGCGATGAGGGGCGCTTCTTCTATTCCTAAACCTCTTTGTAAATATCGCATTGCCTGTGGCGGTCTAGAGGAGGCTAAAATTGTTGGTAGGTTCGCTTTCGCGAAAGCGGAAATCGTACGATCACTCAACCAGCGCTCCTCATTAAGTAACGTTCCGTCAATGTCCGTGCAGAGCAATTTTATACTGTCTATCATTACCACAAAAGTAAAAAAACATGCGTCATAACTTAAAGTTATGCACGTTGAAAAATACCCAGTACTTGGTATTTTTTGGTTTCATATTAAGAATTATGTTTGATAAACTTCTTAACCAAATTATTCAAATGAACTGCTCAAAATTTATAGTACTCGTATGTATCAATTTTTTAATATCCTTTGTGTCAAATGCTCAAGATTATAGTGATACCTATACCGTTTCTAGCTATGGCAGTATGAATCAAGATGGAGCGATGTTAAGCAATGTTATTTTTGAAGTGGGTGCAACTAACAGCTATAGGTGGGACGACGCATCTGGAGCTAAAAAAGATGACAAACTCTGGAAGGTTATAGGGTCGGTAAGTTTAAAAGACAAACTAAATGGTTCTGGTTATGTATATAACGGGGTGTTATATCCTTATAATGATTTCAGTGGAAACGGCGTAACTATATTGCCTCCAGAGACTATAGAGGCTCGTATTGTACTTGTAAATGGATTTACAAAAACAGATAGATTTACTATGTATTCTGGAGCAGTTTTAGACGGTCAGAGTGGTGAAGCATCAGTAGCGCATAGACTAGAAGATTATCAGATACAGAGTGTTCAGATTATAAATACTCAAGACTTAGGTACAGAAAGAACAATCCAAGCGTTTCTAGATAAGCAGGCAAGACAAAGAGGTAATCCTAACAACGCAAATAACTCAGATGCCTATGGAAGTGAAGAAAAGTCTTCTGATAATGGTGTCTTATCCACTTCGCCAACGAACTCAAGTACTACCAATACAACTTCTACCTCCTCTGGAAATGACAACAAATATGGGATTGATTCTGAAGAGGATTTAAATGATAAAAGCTCACCATCTAGAGAAGATAGAATTAGAGCTATGATAGATTCAGATCGCATCGCAAGAGAACAAAAAGCGCAACGTACAGAACAAATGGTTACAGAAGTTGCAGATGTAGCTACTAAATTGGCTGGAGCATTTTCAGAAGGGATATTTACTGATTTGAGAGGAGCTATCAATTATAGATTTTCAGAAAACGTAAAGGATCAGAATGATAATGATCAATTTACTAGCATGGATCTAGTGACCTATGATTTAGGAATTGGAGTGGGTAGAAGTGGTTTTTTTAGTGTGGGATATGGAACGCCAGAGTATAGAGATGGATATATGTATAAAGTTGGAATAGGTTTTGATGTTTTTTCAATAGCTCCCACAGGAGGCAAAGCAGGGAGATACGGTATTACTTTAGGTGTTGAAGGAGAAATGGGTTTTGGTAGTACTGAAACTGTAGAAGATGAAAGATCAGACATTGTTACAGAAGATGGAACTATCTATGGAGGAGCGGTAACTTTACGTTTATTTGAGATATTAACCGCAGGTATTGGTTATGGTTTTATAAGTAGTGAAGAAAACGGTCCCGATGGTGATTTTGAGCTCAAAGGGAGTTACACAAATTATATTATTGGCCTCAATATCCCTTTTTAAAAGTACGCTTTCGCGAAAGCAAAAAAATTACAATACGAAAAGAGGCCAAATACTAATGCGAGTATTTGGCCTCTTTCATAAAACTAGTATACTATTTACTTTTAAATATCTTAAGATTTAATTTTAATTCTGAACTATCACCCATTGACCTTTAGTCATTAGTGGCTCTGCTTGTTTAAACTTTACTTCCTTAGTTTCACCACTCATTACATTCTTAATGGTCACACGATCATTACGGCCTATTTTTGGCTGTGATCTTACAATTGTTTCAGTTACTTGCTGCTGTTGAGGTTGTGTGTTACCTGCAGCACGGGATTGTGCTGAGCGCTCATCCATATTAGGGATTTCTTCCTTCTGCGTTTCTAATTTCTCTTTACGATCACGTACTTGGGACGCGTCAGATACTTGTTGCTGATTACCTTGAGGAATCTCCCCTTTAAATAAGAAAGAAATCACTTCCTTATTTACTTTATCAATCATTATTTTAAAGAGTTCGAATGCTTCAAACTTATAGATTAATAAGGGATCTTTTTGCTCGTGAACAGCTAGCTGCACAGACTGCTTGAGTTCATCCATCTTACGCAGGTGGGTCTTCCAAGCATCATCTATGATGGCAAGTGTAATATTTTTTTCAAAGTCATTGACAAGTTGTTTTCCATCAGACTCGTATGCCTCTTTGAGATTGGTAACTACTCGCAACTCTTTAGTGCCATCTGTAAAAGGAACTACGATACGCTCAAACTTACTTGCTGGATCTTCGTAAACACGTTTTATAATAGGGAATGCTAGATCTGCATTCTTCGTCATTTTCTCACGATAATGTTCAAAGGCGGTGTGGTAAATTTTATCTGTAAGCTCTTTAGTACCGATAGCACTAAATTCACTTTCATTTACTGGACTTGGCATTGAGAAATAACGTATCAACTCAAATTCAAAGTTCTTATAATCTTGTGCTTGCTTGTTAGTTTCTACAATTACCTCTGAGGTATCATAAATCATGTTTGCAAGATCGACACGTAAACGTTCTCCATGCAGTGCATGACGACGACGTTTATAAACTACTTCACGTTGCGCATTCATAACGTCATCATATTCTAATAGACGTTTTCGAACACCAAAGTTATTTTCTTCAACTTTTTTCTGAGCCCGCTCAATAGATTTTGAAATCATCCCGTGCTGAATCACTTCACCTTCTTTGAGTCCCATTCTGTCCATCATCTTTGCAATACGCTCAGAACCGAATAATCTCATTAAGTTATCCTCTAAAGAAACATAAAACTGAGAGCTTCCTGGATCTCCTTGACGTCCAGAACGACCACGTAATTGCCTATCTACACGACGAGAATCATGACGCTCTGTACCTACAATCGCAAGTCCACCAGCGGCTTTTACTTCGTCCGATAATTTAATGTCTGTACCACGACCTGCCATATTTGTAGCGATGGTAACAACCCCTGCATTTCCAGCTTCGGCTACAATATCTGCCTCTTTTTTATGAAGCTTAGCATTTAATACGTTGTGGGGAATCTTACGTAACGTAAGCATTTTTCCTAATAATTCAGAAATTTCTACGGAAGTTGTACCAATCAGTACTGGACGACCAGCTCTAGAAAGTGCCGTTACTTCATCAATAACTGCATTATATTTCTCCCGCTTTGTTTTGTAAACAAGGTCATCTCTATCTTTTCTAGCAATGGGGCGATTTGTCGGAATTTCTACAACGTCAAGTTTATAGATTTCCCATAATTCTCCTGCCTCTGTTACCGCTGTACCAGTCATACCAGAAAGTTTACGATACATACGGAAATAATTTTGAAGCGTTACGGTTGCAAAAGTTTGCGTAGCGTCTTCAATCTTTACATTTTCTTTTGCTTCAATAGCTTGGTGCAGTCCATCGCTGTAACGACGACCATCCATAATACGACCCGTCTGTTCATCTACAATCATTACTTTGTTGTCCATTACCACATACTCCGTATCTTTTTCAAATAGAGTGTATGCTTTTAGCAACTGATTCATAGTGTGGATTCGTTCAGATTTAATTCCAAACTCACGGAAAAGCTCTTCTTTTTCTACTGCTTCTTCTTCAGGAGATAATCCTTTAGCTTCTATCTTGCCGATTTCCATGCCAATTTCTGGCATTACAAAGAAATCAGGATTTTCTTTTCCAGATAAGGTTTCAATTCCCTTATCAGTAAGTTCAATTTGGTTATTTTTTTCATCAATCGTAAAGTAGAGTGCCTCATCAATTTTAGGCATCTCCCGATTGTTATCCTGCATATAAAAGTTTTCAGTCTTTTGTAATAACTGACGGATTCCTTCTTCACTCAAATATTTGATGAGGGCTTTATTTTTAGGAAGACCACGGTACACTCTTAATAGTTGTATTGCCCCTTCTTTTGTGTTTCCTTCGGCAATTAGCTTCTTAGCTTCTGGTAATACTTTTACTAATTCTTGACGCTGAATATTTACAATCTTTTCAATCTGAGGTTTTAATATATCAAATTCATGAACGTCACCTTTTGGTACGGGTCCAGATATAATAAGAGGAGTACGTGCGTCATCTACGAGTACAGAATCTACTTCATCTACAATCGCATAATTATGTGGGCGTTGTACAAGATCTTCTGGTTTGTGTGCCATGTTGTCTCTCAAATAATCAAAACCAAATTCGTTGTTTGTACCATACGTAATATCTGCTTTATAAGCTTCACGTCGTGCAGCACTATTGGGTCTATGATAGTCGATACAGTCAATGGTCAATCCGTGAAATTGAAAGATAGGTGCCATCCAGGCGCTATCACGCTTTGCGAGGTAATCATTAACCGTTACAAGATGAACGCCATTTCCAGTAAGTGCATTGAGGTATACAGGGAGTGTTGCAACTAGTGTTTTTCCTTCTCCTGTTTGCATTTCTGCAATTTTACCTTGGTGCATAGCAACTCCACCTATAAGCTGCACATCGTAATGTATCATATCCCATGTAACCTCTTTTCCAGCTGCATCCCAACTGTTTGACCAGATAGCTTTATCACCTGTGAGTGTTACATACTCTTTCTCTCCACTTAACAAACGGTCATATTCTGACGCAGTCACTTCTAGTGATGTGTTATTTGCAAAACGCTTTGCCGTTTCTTTAACCACAGCAAATGCCTCAGGTAAAATTTCATTGAGTGTACTTTCAGAAATTTCGTAGGCTTCTTCTTTAAGTTTATCGATTTCTGCATACACATCTTCACGCTCATCGATGTCTTCGGTAGCTTCAGCTTTTGCTTGAAGTTCTGTAACTTTAACGGTATTTTCTTTGAGAGCCTCAGCAAGACGGGATTTAAACTCTGTTGTTTTTTCGCGTAAGCTATCTATAGATAATTTTTCTAGGGCAGCCTCGTGTGATTTAATTTCTTCTACAATAGGCATAATACTACCTACGTCTTGTTTAGACTTATCGCCTACAAAAATCTTTAATACATTATCTAAAAATCCCATAATATGGTGTTGTTATATGTCAAGTTTGAACCCGTAAATTTAATCAAAAAAAAAGCCTCATAGTGAGACTTTTTAGGTGTTTTAACGGGTATATATTTAATATTCGTCTTCGTTCCAAAGATAATCCTCATCTGAAGGATAATCTGGCCAGATCTCTTCGATAGAATCATAAGAGTCTCCTTCATCTTCGATAGCTTGTAGATTTTCTACAACCTCCAAAGGAGCTCCAGTTCTAATCGCATAATCGATCAATTCATCTTTTGTGGCTGGCCAAGGCGCATCACTTAGATAGGAAGCTAGTTCAAGTGTCCAGTACATAGCATTTGTGTTTTTTAATTTGGTGCAAAAATATATTTTTAAAGCAGAAATGCAAGTAAATTGTCAATTATTTCAAAATAAATGTAAGAACGTGGTTTTCAGAACTTGCGTAGTGTAAATTCCGCTTTCGCGAAAAGTGACACACCTTGCCTAGACCTTATAATCAGTACTTTTAATCTAGCTTTGCTGGAATCCATTGGACTTCCTCTGCTTCTAGGTCTTTAGACAACTTCCGTGCCAGTACAAATAGATAGTCAGAAAGGCGGTTGAGGTATTGGAGGGTTTCCTCTTGGAAAGGTTCAAGTTCGTAAAGTGCTGTCGCTAGACGTTCTGCACGTCTACAAACGGTACGTGCTACGTGACAATGTGACACGGTAGTGTGACCTCCAGGAAGAATGAAATGAGTCATTTGCGGTAATGCCTCTTCCATACTATCTATTTCAGACTCCAATAATTTAATATCTTCTTGACTTATCTTGGGGATGTTAAGACGTTCCTTCCCATTTTTCAACATCATTTTTTCTGGATCTGTGGCAAGTACAGCGCCCACCGTAAATAATTTATTTTGAATGGTGATAAGTGTATCTGTACTACGTTTATCAATTTTTTGATCACGTATGAGTCCTATAAAAGAATTAAGTTCATCTACGGTGCCGTAACTGTCTATTCTTATATGGTGTTTAGGAACTCTAGTTCCGCCAAAGAGTGCCGTCGTTCCTTTATCTCCCGTTTTTGTGTATACTTTCATTTCAAATTTTATTTGACGAGTTCAATAGATCTCGTTATCCATTTTTTTCTCGATCTTTTAATCCTTCGCCAAATTTACGTCTCCGTCTACCACGCTGTTTGGTGTTGTTATTTTTAGTGTTTGCAAAAACCAACAAAAATAAAATAGCAACACCCACAATACTAAGTACGATTTGCAGAGTGGGTGATAAATTTTCAAAAAATTCCATTATGCTTGATTTGCTACTGTGAAGATAAGAAGCGTAAACCGTTTTACGAAACCTGTAAAATATAGCAGAGCAGAATTGCGCTTTCGCGAAAGCGGGAGTAGAAAAATCAAATAAATTTCTAAGCAATAAATTAAGTACTGGAAATTTGGATAGTGATTACTTCACCTTTCTCTCGTCACTTTCAATAACACCATCTCGCAATCTAATCACACGGTGCGCATGCTCTGCAATTTCTTCTTCGTGCGTGACAAGTATCACCGTATTGCCGGCTGCGTGGATGGCATCAAAAAGCGCCATAATTTCAACCCCAGTTTTTGAGTCTAAGTTACCTGTAGGTTCATCTGCCAGAATAATGGAAGGTTTGTTTACTAATGCACGTCCCACAGCCACACGCTGGCGTTGTCCTCCAGAAAGTTGGTTAGGCTTGTGATCCATACGATCTGCCAGGCCTACGTCTGTAAGAACTTCTTCTGCTCTTTCGTTACGTTTTGACTTAGACATTCCTGCATAGACCATTGGTAATGCCACGTTGTCTAGGGCAGTAGTTCTGGGTAATAAATTAAAGGTTTGAAAAACAAAGCCTATCTCCGTATTACGCACTTCTGCTAGTTCGTCATCAGACATCTGACTTACATCTCTCCCATTGAGTACATAGGTTCCGGCTGTTGGAGTGTCTAAACACCCCAGCAGATTCATAAGCGTAGATTTTCCAGAGCCAGATGGGCCCATAAAAGCTACATATTCTCCTTTGTCAATATCAAGGTCAATGCCTTTAAGCACATGTACCACTTCTTGTCCCAAAGGGAAGTCACGTATAATGTTTCTAATCTCAATGAGGTTGCCCATAGTTAAAGGTAGTTTGCTATTAGAAGAAAAGTAGGCCGTTTTGTTACACGTTAAGACAAATTATTTCAATAAATATTTATGGATGGTATTGTTTGCCACGTGGGTGAAATTCTTGCATCGCCCTCGCAAGGTCATTGCGATCTAAATGCATATACACCTCTGTAGTTGTTATGCTCTCATGACCTAGCATTTGTTGGATACTGCGCAAATCTGCTCCATTTTGCAATAGGTGTGTGGCAAAGCTGTGTCTAAAGGTATGCGGACTGATACTTTTTTTGATTCCTGATTTAATAGCGAGGTCTTTAATAATCGTAAAGATCATTGCTCTTGTGAGACCGCGACCTCGTCTATTTAAAAACACAAGATCTACACTTTCTGGTTTTATGTCTAGGTGAGTTCTTATTTCATGAATATAGATATTTATATAATTCTGTGTATGCTCACTTATAGGTACGAAGCGCTGTTTGTCACCTTTACCGATCACATTGATAAAACCTTCTTCAAAGTAAAGATCAGATAATTTTAAAGTGATTAATTCTGTGACTCGCAGTCCGCAAGAATAAAGCGTTTCAATCATTGCGCGATTGCGTTCTCCTTGAGGAGAGCCCAAATCAATTGCATTAATAAGCTGATCTATCTCTTCTTCGGCTAAGGTGTCTGGGAGTTTCCTTCCAATTTTTGGGGATTCAATCAGATCTAGGGGATTATCCTTTCGATAATCTTCAAATACGAGATACGTGAAAAAACCTTTAAGTCCAGAAATGATTCGCGCTTGGGATCGAGGTTGCAATTCTTTTGCAATAGTATAAATAAACTGTTGTATATCGTCCTTTCCTATTTGCAGTGGACTCACACTAACATCCATAAGTTCAAGATGCTGAACTAATCTTTTTAAATCTCTAGAATAATTGACAATGGTATTCTCAGATAAGCCCCGCTCAATGCGCAGGTAGTTTTTATAGTCTAGTAGAGCATTTTCCCATTTCACGAAAGTGAAAATACAATATATTCTTTTAAGACAATTAACAATATGTTGTAGGTTGTGTAACTTAATTTTAACAAGTATGGAGATACATTTGCCTTCTTAATTTAAAAACAACAAAACATGAAAAAATTAGTAATAGCAGTTGTAGCAATTCTAGGAGTAGCAACCGTACAAGCTCAAGATGAAGTTTCTTTTGGAGTAAAAGGTGGCGTTAACTTTGCAAAATTGCAAGGTGACGATGTAGAAGATGCAGATGGAAGAACAGGTTTTCACTTAGGAGCTATCGTTGAGATTCCGGTTTCAGAGAAGTTTTCAGTACAACCAGAGGTGATGTATTCACAGCAAGGTTTACAATCAGAATTTGAAGATGAAAATACAACTTCTGAATCAAAATTAAAATTAGATTACATTAACGTTCCTGTGTTAGCTAAGTTTTATGTTGCTGAAGGTTTTAGTATTGAAGCAGGACCGCAATTTGGATTTCTTGCAAAAGCAGAGCAAGAATTTCAGTCAACGACTACTAGTGGAGGTGTAACTGTAGAGTCTGAGGGTACAGAAGATATCGAAGACTCAATAGCTGGGTTTGATATGGGAGCTGCCTTTGGAGCGGGATATGAACTTAATAGTGGTCTATTCTTTCAAGCCAGATACATTATAGGTTTATCTAATGTTGACGACAGTGATGAAGGTGGATTATTTGAAGATGATTTAACAAACTCTAATCTTCAATTATCTGTAGGGTTTAAATTCTAAACTTTTCAAAAAAAATATTACAGAAGCGCTTCGAGAGAAGCGCTTTTTTTATGCCTTTTAAAATGAGTATTTTTATCTTTTACAAATTTCTAAATCAATTTATGAAGCTCCTCATTGTAAACGGTCCTAATCTCAATATGCTAGGCAAGCGTGAACCAGAATTTTACGGAAGTCAGACCTTTGAAGACTACTTTAGCAAATTACAGTTTAAGTTCACAGCGACAGAGTTAAGCTATTACCAAAGCAATATAGAAGGAGAACTGATTTCAAAACTTCACGAAGCTAATGAAACCTTTGACGGAGTGATCCTCAATGCTGCGGCCTATACGCATACTTCTGTAGGCTTAGGTGATGCCGTTGCCTCTATTGACATTCCCGTAATTGAAGTACATATCTCAAATACATTTGCACGAGAAGAGTTTCGTCATCAGTCGTTTTTATCAAAATATGTGGTGGGCATCATTATAGGTTTTGGGCTTAAAGGATATGATCTTGCAATTGAGAATTTCTTGATAGCTGACTAACTCTAACTAAAGAGCTATTTGTAATTACTACGCTATTTTCTAGAATTCTATTGCATCGATGAAAAATAACAGCAAACACATTCTAGAAATTAACCTAGCAATGTTACTAATAAGTACTTCTGGCGTACTCGGAAGACATATTGATTTACCTCCTGCTGTGACTATTGGGATTAGAGCATTGGGTGCAGCCTTGTTACTTGCCATATTTATCAAATGGAAGAATCTATCATTTTCGCTTTCGCGAAAGGATGCACCTACGATTATAGTGTCTGGAGTATTAATGGGTGGTCACTGGATTACTTATTTCTATTCATTACAGCTGTCCAATGTTGCAATAGGTATGCTGTCTTTGTTTACATACCCTGTCATGACCAGTTTGTTAGAACCTATTTTTTTTAAAACTAGGTTTTCAAAAATGCATATTCTACTAGGTTTGTTAGTGCTATTAGGTATTTACTTTCTAGCACCAGATTTCACCCTCGAAAACGATAATTTTCTTGCGATTTTAATTGGCTTGCTTTCAGCATTATTTTTTGCCGTACGCAATCTTTTAGTAAAGAAAAAGATTGAAACTTATGATGGCTCAGTTATTATGTGGTATCAAGTGGTAACCATATCTATCTTACTTATTCCTGCCTATTTTATATTTAATACAGAAAATATTGTTTCTCAACTCCCGTACATTGGTATACTAGCCTTAGTAACAACTGCACTCGGGCATACGTTGTTTCTCTTTAGCCTCAAACATTTTTCGGTAACAACCGCAAGTTTAATGAGCAGCATGCAGCCTATTTATGGAATTATTTTAGGAATTATTTTTTTATCTGAAATTCCAGATTTGCGCACCATTGTAGGCGGAGTATTAATATTAGTGAGTGTAGTTGTGGAGAGTATACGCGCAGGGAAAAAAGCTAGCTAACTTATGCAGGCTTTCCATACGGCATCTCCATCAGGTACATCAGCCACAAAAGTCATTTCTTTTTTTTTGACAGGGTGGGTGAGGGTAAGCTTTCGCGAAAGCAAACTAATACTTCCGTCCTTATTACTTCTATCAAATCCATATTTCAAATCTCCTTTAATGGGTGATCCTATGGCGGCCAATTGTGCTCTTATTTGATGATGTCTTCCAGTATGCAAATCCATCTCAAGAAGATAAAATGTTTTGAGTTTTTTAATGATACGATACTTTAGAATTGCTTTTTTTGAATCTGGTACTTCGTGTTTATGAGCGTAACTTTTATTTTGTTTTGGGTTGCGCTTTAGATAGTGAGTAAGGGTATCATTTTCTAAAGGGGGTGGGTTTTTTACTAGTGCCCAATAGGTTTTTTTGGTTTCTCTTTCTGAGAACATTTTATTAAGCCTAGGTAACGCTTTGCTTGTACGCGCAAATACGACTATCCCAGAAGTAGGTCTGTCTAATCTGTGTACGACGCCTAAAAAAACAGCACCAGGTTTGTTATACTTTACTGCTATATACTTTTTAACCACCTCACTTAGGGGTGCGTCGCCCGTTTTATCACCTTGAACAATATCACCACTACGTTTATTGATAATGATAATATGATTATCTTCATATATTACTTGAAGATTCTCTGGGGTAGATAAGGTGTTATTCATCAGTTAAACTGTAGAATGTAAGTGGTCAGTGTTAGTTTAATATTGTTCACTTTCATTAGGAAAGTCTTGAGATTTTACATCTGCACTAAATTTCTCAAATGCTTTTGTCATCTCTGTGTGCATATCTAGATAACGACGTAAAAATCGAGGATTAAATTCGTGGGTCATCCCTAGCATATCGTGGGTAACAAGCACCTGACCATCTACTCCTGCACCTGCACCTATGCCTATTACAGGTATAGTAAGACTTTCTGCCACTTCTTTAGCTAATTGTGCAGGAACTTTTTCTAACACAAGTGCAAAGCAACCTGCTTTTTGTAACATCAAAGCATCTTCTTTAAGCTTTGCGGCTTCTTCTTCTTCTTTTGCTCTTACGGTATAGGTTCCAAATTTATAGATACTCTGTGGAGTTAAACCTAAGTGACCCATTACAGGGATACCAGCATTAAGAATACGTTTAATACTTTCTTTAACCTCTTTACCACCTTCTAATTTTATAGAGTGTCCACCAGATTCTTTCATGATGCGTATGGCAGATCTTAGTGCTTCTTTAGGGTCACTCTGGTAACTTCCAAAGGGAAGGTCTACTACAACTAATGATCGTGTAATAGCTCTCACGACTGAAGAAGCGTGATAGATCATTTGATCCAGAGTGATGGGTAAAGTTGTCTCATGTCCAGCCATAACATTTGAGGCACTATCACCTACCAGAATTACATCTATACCTGCGCCGTCTACAATACCCGCCATAGTATAATCGTAAGCGGTAAGCATAGATATTTTTTCTCCTCGAGCTTTCATCTCCGTAAGAGATTTTACGGTAATGCGTTTGTATTCTTTTTTGGCTGTAGACATTTGATTATATTTAGTAAAGCAAAAATACTAAATTTCAAGCCCTTTATTCTCCTACTAATTATGAAGCTTTCCTATCTTTTTATACCTATGGTATGTGTCTTTCTTGTATTCGCTTTCGCGAAAGCGAGTATGAATAAGAATGACCTCACTTTTCAAGATGAAAAATATAAGATGGAAGTGCGTAAAACTGTAGAAACTTTTTTTAAAGGGTTTCATCTAAAAGATTCTATGCTCATAAAGAAGGTCGTTCATCAAGATGTGATGATGCAATCTATAGGAAAGAGTAAGTCTGGGGACATCGAACTGAGTAAACAAAATTTTAATGAGTTTTTAAAGTCTATTTGTTCCATCCCAGAAACTATGGAATTTGAGGAAGTTATTCATGATTATGAAATAAAGCTGGATGGAAAAATGGCAAATGTATGGACACCTTATACCTTTTTAATTAATGGAAATATAAGCCATTGTGGCACGAATAGCTTTCAATTATTTAAACGTAACGGGATTTGGAAAATTTTCTACATAGTTGATACCCGTAGTAAAGAGGGATGTGGGGAGCAAAGAGGGTAGGGATTTGGTAATGTGTTTCTAGTTTAGTTTATAGACTAGTCTAAAGTCCATGTTATACTCAAAGCCTTTACTGAAACCTTCATTCCGTCGTGGATTTGGATTTCCTATTATTGACCACGCATCAGATCTAAATTCTGAGAAGCTAGGGTTTTCAATAGCGCTATAACTATTATCTTTAAAACGAATACCTAAACCAAAATTTAGTCGCAGCATGAGCTTGTCTGACAATCTGGTATATTCACCGAAGTTAAATAAGAATCCGCTCTTTATGCGTTGATATGAAGCACTATCATAACGTATAAGCTCTACTGTACCATTTGCATCATTTATTGGTTTAAAACTATTATTAAGGTGAGTTTCTTTGCTATTTATGTAAAATAATTCTAAACCTATATAATTTGTAAATTTTTCACCCTTTCCTATAAAGTAAAGAACTTCTGGCCGTATTTCATAAAGACTATAATCCTCAATATCTGAGTTTGTAAAAGGTAAACCTTGAAATCCTACACCTATACTCCCTCCAGCAGACCAATGAGTGTTTATAGCGCTTGTATAACCCACATTTATTCTTGGAAAAGGCATGATGGAACTCAACATACTAATACTTACGTAAGAACCTACAGGTATTCTTGCTATACTATCCCTACGCGCTATACTATTAGCACGTTTTTCTAGGCGAGAATTAATTTTCTCTTCACGCGTAATTTGAGCATAAGCGGTTTGAAAAATAAATATACTAACAATGAGTAGGCTTATATAAGTTTTCATATAATGTAAGATACATTTAGTTTTTTAAATAAGACACTTATGACTTAGTAGGGTTGCGTGAGCGTAATTTAAACTCTAACAATCAGAAAGAGCAACATTTACAGCGAGACCTCCTTCTGAGGTTTCCTTGTATTTAGTATTCATATCTTGAGCTGTTTGCCACATTGTATTGATAACTTTATCTAAGGGTACTTTTGCATTTGCTGCATCACCATCTAATGCCATTTCACATGCGTTAATCGCTTTAATAGCTCCCATTGCATTGCGCTCAATACATGGTATTTGCACAAGACCTCCTATAGGGTCACAAGTAAGACCCAGATGATGTTCCATGGCAATCTCGCTGGCCATGAGTACCTGCTCAGGAGAACCACCCATTAACTCTGTAAGTGCACCCGCAGCCATCGCGCTAGATACTCCTATCTCTGCCTGGCAGCCACCCATCGCTGCAGATATGGTGGCTCCTTTTTTAAATAAACTGCCTATCTCACCAGCAACCAAAAGATATTTTTTGATATCCTCAAAGTTAGCATCATGGTTTTCAATCACTAGATAATACATAAGCACTGCTGGAATGACGCCTGCGCTTCCGTTAGTAGGAGCAGTCACCACACGGCCCAGAGAGGCGTTTACCTCATTTACTGCAAGCGCAAAGCAGGATACCCATTTTAAAATTTCGCGAAAGCGCACTTCTGTTGCACGTATAGCAGTTATCCACTCATATTTATCTGTATAATCTTCTCCTTTTTGCAATTTCAAATGAGAGTCATAGGCACGTCTCCGTACATTGAGGCCACCAGGTAGAATCCCCTCTGTATGACACCCTACGTACATAGAATCAAGCATTACATCCCAAATCTCTTTAAGACGATTATCTATTTCTTGGTCTGTGTTTAAATATTGCTCATTTTCTAAAACAATTTGAGAGATAGACTTATTTTCTTGTTTACAAAATTTCAATAAATCCGTAGCCTTTTCAACAGGCCTAGGGAAACATTCAAAATGCATTCGTTTTTCTATGGCTCGTGTACGCTCTTTCTGTACAACAAAACCGCCGCCTATGGAGTAATAGGTTTCTCTTGTTTTTTTTCCATTTATGAGGATGGCCGTAAATCGCATTCCATTAGGATGGAAGGGAAGAAATTTTTTATGGAATACAATAGCTTCATTTGGCAAAAATGATATAGGTAGCTCCCCGTCTAAAGCTAGCCTTTTAAATAATTGAATATCTGAAACAGTCTTAGGTATGTCTTCTATATTGCAAGTCTTAGGATCTGCACCCGTAAGCCCCATAATCACTGCAACGTCAGTAGCATGACCAATCCCTGTTAAAGAAAGTGAACCGTAGAGATCGACTTGAATGCTATCAACTTGGTTAAATTTGTTTGAGTCACGTAATTTTTTAATGAATCTACTAGCAGCTTTCCAAGGCCCTAAAGTATGTGAACTAGAAGGACCTACGCCTATTTTAAGCATGTCAAAAACAGAAATAATTTCTATATGTTTTATCATAAATTCTCCAATAACGTGCACTTATCACGACTTAGACATAAGTACAACTCATTTGCTTGACTAAGCAATCAAATGTACTTTTTTTAAGTATGATCTGCTTTTAAAAAGCTAAAATTTGATAGATATTTTTAGTGGATCTAGCGCAAAGTTAATGCACTAGTAATGTATTTAAAACCACTATCAGTTTGTTTGGATTATTATGAAAATATAATGTCGTTGCTTTTAAGTATTAGAGATATTTTTTCGCTTTCGCGAAAGCAAACTTCACCATTATATAAATCAAAAAACTGTTTTACCATCCTACTAAGATCTTTTCTTTATAGCCTTAAAATTTAATATTAATAATCAAATTTGAGTTTATTATTATTTAGGGACTAAAATTTTGAGATAGGATTAGAATGACTAAGACTACCCCATTATTAAGTGCATGTAAACCCATGGACCACCCAATGTGTTTATTTTTTATTTTAATGAGTCCCATCATTGTGCCAGAAATAATGCGAGGTATTATAAGGCTTATGAGTGTAGCATTTATAATAAAATCCTCTACATAATTATTAATATGAACGATGCCGAAAATAAGCGAACTCACAATAAGGACTGGCATATAGTATTTAGTAAGGATTTTCCTTAGGTGTGCAGTTTGCTGTTCTGTAATTAAGTGACGTAAAATATAAAAGAGTGTGAATATTAAAATTGCTGTAAATGAGAGTTTAATTATCCAATATACGTCAACAGGAAGAAATTTATTAATAAAGAATATGGGCCATGAACAAATAAATAAAATGAGATCATCATGCGACGGTTTTATTAATGTACGAAACATCATTTCCTCAATGATGGGAGCAAAAATTACACCAAGTACAAAGATTTTGAGTGGATTTTTTTTGAGCATCTCTTGTAAAAACTTTTGCTCATATTCATTCTCCAAAAGCTCTGGCCAATGAGATTTTGCAAAGCCCAACAATATAAAAAAGAGAATGTATAATCCCCAAAGAATGGAATAGTACTTTAAAAGTTTAGATAATTTGTTGTTTGTTACCAATGATTTTGTTTTTGTATTAGTTGGCAGAGAAGTGATTTTTGTTACAAACAACTGACCTTATTTTAGTAAAACAGAGATTTCTAATAATTAAAAGAACACTTCTTTATCTTTTCAATACAAAATGACCTGTGACAGTTTTTTTGGTTCTCAAAGTATTTACTTCTGTAAATTCTACTCTAAACCAATAACTAGTAGAGGGCATAGGTTGTCCATTAAAGGTTCCATTCCAGCCGGGTCCTACAGGATCAATTTGTTGTAAGAGTTTGCCAAAACGATCAAAAATGTAAATTTTTGCATCTAAATTAGGGGCTTTGTCTAAATTGAGGATATTCCATACATCGTTTATTCCGTCACCGTTTGGTGTGAAAAACCTAGGGTAATCAATAATCTCAATTTCTTGGACTGACTCTGCACAATCTCCTGTAACCGCTCTACCGGTTATATAATGATCTCCGGGCGGTACGTCGTTAAAAATAGTTTCTAATTGAAAAGCACCGTCATTCAAACTCCACTCATAAATTGTTTCAGGATTTACTCCGCTTATGTTATATACCTCGAGGGTGTACAAACCACGTGATGAAAATGATTCCTCGACAGTCCTAATATCAAATAACGGACTGCTTGACTCAATAAATACGGTTTCAGCTACAAACTGGCATACGATACCATTTGGATATATAGCACGTATCTCTATTTGATAATTTCCACCGCTTTTTACAGTAATTAATGCTTCTTCAGAAATAGACTGCCCATCTTTACTCCACCTATACTCATAGACAGCATTTAACACCTCATTTTCTATGGTGCCATTTATACTTACTGGCTCATCACTGTATCCAGTATTGTTATTGATACACAAAAGGTCATTCTCCTTGAGTAATTCGGTATAGGGAGTAGGTTTGACTAGAATAGAAAATTCTGTAATATCATTGCTAGCACATCCTAACACTTTATCATAAACTCTGGCATATATAGTTTCTTCAGCGTTGGTGGTACTGTAATTTGCAGAGTTTTCGATAGCATTTACATTAGCGAGCGCATCACCACGTGACAGATAATATTCGACAGTTACATTAGTAGCTCCCCCAGAAATTTCCATATCTCTATCGCTCAGGTTGATGGTGGCCACATTTTGATTGGGTCTCAAATTATTACCTATAAAATCTGAACATGTATTAATAGTACTTGCAGGGTATGCAATAGGACTCGGTTCTAATTCAATAGTAATGGTTAAACTCACATCTTCACAGATTCCAGCAGCTTCATAAGTATATTCTAGAGAGGAATCTAAGGTAGGGTCATAAATGTTAGTTCCACTTACTAATGGTGGAGACCAAGTGCCTCCTTCAGGAGGATTCCCTGTAAAGCGTTCTAGAAGATCAATGGGACCTCCATCCATACATATAGAGGCAATCGTATCTTCAGGATTTACAGCAAATCCAGAATAATAGCCCGCAAATCCTGCAGATCGATAAGCACCAAAAAGTCCTGCGGAAATTGGACCATCTGCGATAATTCTGGCATCACCAGTTAAACCGCTTACATAATAGGTCTCCCAATCTGCGGTTCCTGGGTTACTTAGTGCATCGGCTGGATCTAAGTCAGATCCATTAATAGAAACGTTTGTACCTACCCTTGCTGTAATTAAAATGTTTCCAATAAATTGCTCTTGATTTCCTGGGTAAACCTCTGTAATTTTTGGAATTAAGTCCACCGTATTTTGAAAATAGCAGCTAAGTGGGGGTATAAAATTCATCCCCGGTGTGGCACTAGGCGAATCGCCAGGAGAGTTAGTTCCAGAGCGGCCAGCTAGCATTTGATATACATAAAGCGTTTTATTAGTATCATTGGTACTGATATACATGTTTCTATGAGCAGCACTGGTTGGTGGGAGATATAATGACGGCTCCTCTAAATAGAAGAAATCACCAGCATTAATAATGGTTGTAATAAACTCACCATTTACATAAATATCTGTGTTATCTTTATTAGCTATAATCACTGGCACCTCCGAAGAGTCATTTCCACCCCCACGTATAAGCATGTACTCATAGCCGGTGGCGCTTTCATCAACAATTTGATCAATAAGCATATCAGAAAATAATTCAGCAGATTCACCTTGATAAAAGTTTCCATTTAAATTACCAGTATTTACTACAATTGGCTTATTTGATTCTAATAGTGCGCCTATAAAACCTTCACTGTTTTGAGAGGTGCCGCTGTAGCCTGAGACGACAAAAGTCTCTCCTGCATCAAGTATGGTAGTTGGGTTTAAGCCATTTTCAAAAACCATATCCGAAGCATTATAATCAGAAAAATTTATCGTTGTGTTATCCTCTGTAGCCATTACACTAGCAAAAAAGCTATGAGAAGGATTATCGTTAAAAAGTCGTGCACTTCCTAGTCGAAATCGCGTGCCTAAAGCATCTTCCCCTTTAGTCGTTAAATAACCTGCGTGATTGGTAATATATGTACGCAAGCTCAAATAAATGACTTCATTAGCGCTAATTATTAACCCTTTTCCAAGCAAATTAGTATTTAGATCATCTCTATTAATTAATAGGGGAGAGTTATCACGTACATTAATTTCAAAACTTGCTGGTGATCCACTCCATACGCTGCGAGTCGCTAGTAATGCTCCATCTCCTGTTCTAATCGTAACACTTATAGGATTTGAGACATCCCCTTGTGGGGTTGATAAGTATAATGTTGCATTAGAAATTCCAACCCGGGAATGTAGAGGAGGTAAGTAGTGTGTTTTACCTAACTGTGCCATAGTAGACAAGGAAAGCAGTAGAAATATAAAGAGAGTAGCGTACTGTTTAAAAAGCATAGGCCTTCATTTATAGGCAATAGAGCTTTAAAAATACTCATAAATCATAGATTAATTGAATATAATCGGGAAAGAGATATAATTACATATATCGATGTTGTGTATAAAAAAAACCCGCTCATAGAGCGGGTTCAAAAGTGAGATTGTATTATTAAATGAGGCTTACGCCTTATTTTACTTTATTGATAATTGCTTCAAAAGCATCAGGGTGATTCATAGCAAGGTCTGCAAGCACCTTACGGTTAAGCTCAATTCCATTTGCTTTAACTCCTCCCATAAACTGAGAATAAGACATCCCGTGCATACGAGCACCCGCATTAATACGAGTAATCCATAATGAACGGAAATTTCTTTTATTCTGACGGCGGTCTCTGTATGCATATTGCATCGCTTTGTCTACCGCATTTTTTGCTACTGTCCAAACGTTTTTACGTCTTCCAAAGTAACCTTTGGCTTGCTTCATCACCTTTTTTCTTCGGGCTCTTTTAGCAACTGAATTTACTGATCTAGGCATAATTTAATGTGTTTTTGTAGTGTGCGCGCGATAATTGCGACTTTGTAACTTGCTCAGCACTAAGGCTAGCTAGTTGCTCCACTCCAGGGTTTAAATAATTTGTTTTAACCGGTTAAAGTGATTACTTAAGATTAAGCATCAATTTAACATTGTTCTCATCTGCTTCGTGTACAAGACCGTCATGCGTTAGAGCAAGCTTACGCTTTTTAGATTTTTTTGTCAAAATATGACTCTTAAAAGCATGCTTTCTTTTGATTTTACCAGTTCCTGTAAGCTTGAAACGCTTCTTAGCACTGGATTTTGTTTTCATTTTAGGCATTTGTTCCTATTTTTTAATTAATCTCACTTTATTTTTAAGTTCCGCTTTCGCGAAAGCTTTTTTTCTCATGAAACCCTTCTCACTCAAACTGAGTAGAAGGGTTTGTGTTAAAATAAGCCTAAAGGTTGTGAGAATACCTTTAAGACATTAGTTATTTTTTCTTAGGTGCGATGAACATTGTCATTCGCTTTCCTTCTAATCTAGGAAGTTGTTCTACTTTACCTAATTCTTCTAGCTCTTGAGCTAGTCTAAGTAAAAGAATTTCTCCTTGATCTTTATAGATGATAGAACGACCTTTAAAGAAAACATATGCTTTTAGTTTTGCTCCTTCTTTCAAGAACTTCTCAGCATGTTTCTTTTTAAATTCGTAATCGTGATCGTCTGTATTAGGACCAAAACGTATTTCTTTGATTACCACCTTGGAGGCTTTTGCCTTCATTACTTTCTCACGCTTCTTCTGCTCGTAAACAAACTTTTTATAGTCTATGATTTTACAAACTGGAGGTGCGGCATTAGGTGAAATCTCTACAAGATCTAGTTCTAATTCGCTTGCTAGCGCTTGTGCTTTTTGGATAGGATAAATTCCTACTTCCACGTTGTCACCTACAAGTCGTACTTCTTTAGCACGAATTTTCTGGTTGATTTTGTGTTGGTCTTCCTTAATGATCCTTGCAGGACCTCTCGATCTTTTTCTACGTATTGCTATGGCGTTTCTATTTTAAATTAAACTTTATTCAAATTTTTTCATTGTGGCATCAATTTCGGTTGTTACAATTTTCGCGAAAGCGTCTATTGTCATACTTCCTAAATCTTCTCCACCATGTCTTCTTACAGATATTGTGCCGTCTTTTTCTTCCTGTTCACCTATAATAATCATGAACGGAAGCTTTTGCATCTCAGCCTCTCTTATTTTTTTACCCATAGTTTCACTACGGTTATCTATAAGAGCGCGAATTTCGTGATTTTCCACCAAATTTAAAACATTCTGAGCATATTTTTCATATTTCTCACTCAAAGTCAGAATTGTAGCCTGTTGTGGCATGAGCCAAAGCGGGAAATTACCGCCAGTATGTTCTAATAAAATAGCAACAAATCGTTCCATACTTCCAAAAGGAGCACGGTGTATCATCACCGGGCGGTGCATCTCGTTGTCACTACCTTTGTACTGTAATTCAAATCGTTCTGGTAGGTTATAATCAACCTGAATGGTTCCTAGTTGCCAGCTGCGTCCTAGGGCATCTTTTACCATAAAGTCTAATTTAGGTCCGTAAAAAGCAGCTTCGCCGGTTTCTACAACATAATTTAATCCTTTAGTCTTTGCGGCGTTTAATATGGCGCGTTCAGCTTTTACCCAATTTTCATCTGCACCTATATATTTATCTGGATTTTCAGGATCACGTAAAGACACTTGTGCTGTAAAGTTTTCAAATCCTAGGGATCCAAAAACATAAAGGACTAGATCTATCACCTTCATAAATTCTTCATCTAGCTGATCTGGAGTACAGAAAATATGTGCGTCATCCTGAGTAAAACCGCGTACACGGGTTAAACCATGTAACTCGCCAGATTGTTCGTAGCGATAAACGGTACCAAACTCGGCAAAACGTTTAGGAAGCTCTTTGTAGCTCCAAGGGCGACTGTTGTAAATCTCACAGTGATGAGGGCAGTTCATTGGCTTAAGTAAAAACTCTTCACCTTCATTAGGTGTATGTATAGGTTGGAAACTATCTGCACCATACTTAGCATAATGCCCAGAAGTTTCATAAAGCTCTTTTTGTCCAATATGAGGAGAAACTACCATCTCGTATCCTTGCTTTTTCTGAGCAGCTTTCAAGAAGTTCTCTAATCGCTCCCTTAAAGCAGCACCTTTAGGAAGCCATAGCGGAAGACCTTGCCCTACGCGTTGTGAGAAAGTGAAAAGTTCTAATTCTTTCCCTAGTTTTCTATGATCACGCTTTTTTGCCTCTTCTAAAAGTTCTAAATATTCTTTAAGATCTTTCTGCTTTGGAAATGAAGTTCCATAAATACGAGTAAGCTGTGGCTTATTTTCATCACCACGCCAGTATGCCCCAGCAACACTCATCACTTTTACAGCCTTTATAATTCCAGTATTAGGGATATGGCCACCACGACATAAATCTGTAAAATCATCGTGATCACAAAAAGTAATAGTTCCGTCTTCTAAGTTTTTAATAAGTTCTACTTTAAACTCATTTCCTTCGGTCTTATATTTATCAAGTGCTTCTTGCTTTGTAACAGCTCTCATTGAGAAATCATGCTTCCCACGAGCAATTTCAAGCATTTTATCTTCTATCTTTTTAAAGTCTTTATCAGAAATTGTCTGATCGCCCAGATCTACATCATAATAAAAACCATTCTCTATGGCAGGTCCTATGGTAAGTTTAGCTTCAGGGTAAAGCTTAAGAATAGCTTGTGCTAAAACATGGGAAGAAGAATGGCGAAAAGCCGTTTTTCCCTCATCATCATTCCAAGTAAAAAGCGTGATAGAGCCATCGGTGGTAAGTGGGGTAGAGGTTTCAATAATATCCCCATTAAATTTTGCCGAAATTACATTACGTGCAAGTCCTTCACTAATGCTCTTTGCAACCTCCATTGGCGTGGCGCCGCTCTCCATTTGTTTTACATTACCATCTGGTAAAGTGATATTGATCATAAGTCTATTTTTATAGCAGACAAAGATAGGGAGTTCAAGGTAGGTTTACAATGATGTAGCGATTCTAAAATGTGCTACTTATATATAAGAGAGATTTTCTCCGCTTTCGCGAAAGTTTCCACGCAACACAACCTACTGATTAATAGAGTAGTGATTGTTGATTTTAGGGCTATTCAATAGTGATTATAGGAAAACCTTAAATTTTCTTAATTTTTTTCTTGTTTAGGTCAAAGAAGTGTGTATCTTTGCCGTCCGTTTAAATGGGAGCGGTAGTTCATTGAGAGTAGGTTTTACTGGAATAAATTATTTTAAATTATTTTTCAAAAAGATAGTTTTTAATTTAAAAAAGGGTTGTAGTTTTGCGCCCGCTTTGAGAGGGAGTTTATTCGGAGCACGTTCAGTAGAATTTCAGTAAATAGGGGCTTAAAATTTTTCTTCAATTTTTATTAAAAAAAAGTTGTCAGGGTAAAATTAAGTTGTATATTTGCACCCGCTTAGAAAAGCAGTAGTTTATTAAGCGAAGTTCAGGAGTTTTTTACAGGAGTGTTATGGTATAAAAGAGGGTTCGATTCCTTTGCACTAACTAAGATTTTTTTCTTGTGTTATTATATAATAGTATAAAGAAAAATGTTCATTGATTTATTGAATTGACAGCGCGTATTAATACTTTCGGGTATTATTACAAAGAATTTGAAAACTAGAAGTTTATTATTGACCGGATATTTCTGTATTGTGAGTAGTTTAATATTATTAAAAACACACGATGAAGAGTTTGATCCTGGCTCAGGATGAACGCTAGCGGCAGGCTTAACACATGCAAGTCGAGGGGTAACAGAGGTAGCTTGCTACTTGCTGACGACCGGCGCACGGGTGCGTAACGCGTATAGAATCTACCTTATACTGGGGAATAGCCTTTGGAAACGAAGATTAATGCCCCATAGTAAGTATTTATGGCATCATTTATACTTTAAAGCTTCGGCGGTATAAGATGACTATGCGTTCTATTAGTTTGTTGGTAAGGTAACGGCTTACCAAGACTACGATAGATAGGGGTCCTGAGAGGGAGATCCCCCACACTGGTACTGAGACACGGACCAGACTCCTACGGGAGGCAGCAGTGAGGAATATTGGACAATGGGCGCAAGCCTGATCCAGCCATGCCGCGTGCAGGAAGACTGCCCTATGGGTTGTAAACTACTTTTATATGGGAAGAATAAGGTCTACGTGTAGACTGATGACGGTACCATAAGAATAAGCACCGGCTAACTCCGTGCCAGCAGCCGCGGTAATACGGAGGGTGCAAGCGTTATCCGGAATCATTGGGTTTAAAGGGTCCGTAGGCGGGCTTGTAAGTCAGTGGTGAAAGTCTGTGGCTTAACCATAGAATTGCCATTGATACTGCAGGTCTTGAATTATTGTGAAGTGGTTAGAATATGTAGTGTAGCGGTGAAATGCTTAGAGATTACATAGAATACCGATTGCGAAGGCAGATCACTAACAATATATTGACGCTGATGGACGAAAGCGTAGGTAGCGAACAGGATTAGATACCCTGGTAGTCTACGCCGTAAACGATGGATACTAGTTGTTTGGCTTTCGGACTGAGTGACTAAGCGAAAGTGATAAGTATCCCACCTGGGGAGTACGTTCGCAAGAATGAAACTCAAAGGAATTGACGGGGGCCCGCACAAGCGGTGGAGCATGTGGTTTAATTCGATGATACGCGAGGAACCTTACCAGGGCTTAAATGTAGTCTGACAGCTTTAGAGATAGAGTTTTCTTCGGACAGATTACAAGGTGCTGCATGGTTGTCGTCAGCTCGTGCCGTGAGGTGTCAGGTTAAGTCCTATAACGAGCGCAACCCCTGTGGTTAGTTGCCAGCGAGTAATGTCGGGAACTCTAGCCAGACTGCCGGTGCAAACCGTGAGGAAGGTGGGGATGACGTCAAATCATCACGGCCCTTACGTCCTGGGCCACACACGTGCTACAATGGTAGGGACAGAGAGCAGCCACTGGGCGACCAGGAGCGAATCTATAAACCCTATCTCAGTTCGGATCGGAGTCTGCAACTCGACTCCGTGAAGCTGGAATCGCTAGTAATCGGATATCAGCCATGATCCGGTGAATACGTTCCCGGGCCTTGTACACACCGCCCGTCAAGCCATGGAAGCTGGGGGTACCTGAAGTCCGTTACCGCAAGGAGCGGCCTAGGGTAAAACTGGTAACTGGGGCTAAGTCGTAACAAGGTAGCCGTACCGGAAGGTGCGGCTGGAACACCTCCTTTCTAGAGCTTGTCCCTGCACTTGTGCTTACTATTTATTTAGTAAAACATCAAGAGTACACAGCAAAGCGACTTACGATACGGAAAGGTCAGTAATAGGTTTTAGTTTTCAATAGCTGTCGATTTAATTATAATTTAATAAGTACATAGTAGTCTTACTTTAGTAATTAGTTTTTACTAGTAACTATTGTATTATGAACTATAGACTTATAAACAGTCTCATAGCTCAGCTGGTTAGAGCGCTACACTGATAATGTAGAGGTCGGCAGTTCGAGTCTGCCTGAGACTACTTGGTCAAATAGTTTACCAGATGGCAGTATTTTAATGCAGACTGTATCTGTAATTGCACACTAAGATTACGCTTTCGCGAAAGCATAAAAATCGCGATGTTCATAAGATTACATATTGAAGGAAATTTTAGAAGTTGAGTAATCCAGTTTGCAGTACTCAGTCACTTCGAAGTACACTGACTGTCAATCATCTGAATTTACATAGAAATGGGGGATTAGCTCAGCTGGCTAGAGCGCCTGCCTTGCACGCAGGAGGTCATCGGTTCGACTCCGATATTCTCCACTAGGCGATGCCTAGAGATGATTTATTCATTTCTTTGTATATTGCCGGTGAGTTGTATAGATGATTAATTGTCTATCGCGACTCGCGATCGTTCATTGACATATTGGGAAATAATTAAAGAATACGAGAAGTCGTGTATAGCTTTAGCAGTTATATACGCAAATTAATATGAATTAAGAATAACTCATTATAATATAAAGGTTTATGTATTTTATACATAAGCCCTTAAAAGAGCAATTAAGTACAATAAGCTAATTAAGGGCGTATGGGGAATGCCTAGGCTCTCAGAGGCGATGAAGGACGTGATAAGCTGCGAAAAGTTGCGGGGATCTGCACACAAGAATTGATCCGCAAATATCCGAATGGGGCAACCCACTATATTGAAGATATAGTATCCAGAAATGGAGGCGAACCCGGAGAACTGAAACATCTAAGTACCCGGAGGAGAAGAAAACAAAAGTGATTCCGCTAGTAGTGGCGAGCGAACGCGGATTAGCCCAAACCAGTAATGTTACGGCATTGCTGGGGTTGTAGGACTACGATATTTTGTGCTTTATGAATTAGAATAGGTTGGAAAGCCTAACCATAGACGGTGATAGTCCGGTATAAGTAAAGACAGTTACAGATAGTAGTATCCTGAGTAGTGCGGGGCACGTGAAACCCTGTATGAATCTGTGGGGACCATCCCATAAGGCTAAATACTCCTGAGAGACCGATAGTGAACCAGTACCGTGAGGGAAAGGTGAAAAGAACCCTGAATAAGGGAGTGAAATAGAACCTGAAACCATACGCTTACAAGCGGTCGGAGGTCTTTGGACTGACGGCGTGCCTTTTGCATAATGAGCCTACGAGTTACTTTAACTAGCAAGGTTAAGACTTTAAGAGTTGGAGCCGTAGCGAAAGCGAGTCTGAATAGGGCGACTGTAGTTAGTTTGAGTAGACGCGAAACCGTGTGATCTACCCATGGGCAGGTTGAAGCTTTGTTAACCCAAAGTGGAGGACCGAACCCGTTGACGTTGAAAAGTCTTGGGATGACCTGTGGGTAGGGGTGAAAGGCCAATCAAACTCGGAAATAGCTCGTACTCCCCGAAATGCATTTAGGTGCAGCGTTGATGTATAGTTTTATAGAGGTAGAGCTACTGATTGGATGCGGGGGCTT
>CAVQTP010000005.1:0-350000 GCA_963716625.1 uncultured Flavobacteriaceae bacterium | reverse complement strand
TGAAAACTCAATCGTTAAATAACGCCCCCATTAATGTTTTAATCCCTTTGAAGCCAAAGTAAATAGCAGTAATCAATAAAATAATACCAATTAAAAAGACTGGTATAAAATACGCATGATCTTGATTTTTAAAAGATGAATTGAGAATGATGGGCGCAGTTACCAGTAAAACCAAAGTAACTCCCATAAGTTTTATGCCTTTGAGTAGTTTTTCTTTATTAGTGTGCATAATTTTGAATTGCTTTGCGAACACTGCCATATTCTAATAATAGTTCTTTTGCCTGATTTTCATCTATCTGTAGCTCATTCATAATCATAGTAGTACCTCTGCTTACAAGTTTATGGTTGCTTAGTTGCATATCAACCATCTTGTTCCCCACCACGTGTCCTAATTTTATCATTGTGGCTGTAGAAATCATGTTGAGGACTAATTTTTGGGCAGTGCCAGCCTTCATTCGAGAACTGCCTGTAACAAATTCTGGTCCCACAACTACATCGATAGGGTATTGAGCAGTGTTGGAAAGTGGACTATTAGCATTGCAGCTTATACCACCTGTGATAATATCTTCTTCATTGCATTTTTTTAATGCACTTATTACGTATGGAGTACTCCCTGATGCCGCAATACCAATAACGACGTCATTTTTTGTGATTTTATACTTTTGTAAATCTTTCCAGCCTTGGTTACTGCTATCTTCAGCAAATTCTACTGCATCACGAATTGCTTTGTCACCGCCCGCGATGATACCTATAATCTTATCTGGAGAAACTCCAAATGTTGGAGGGCACTCGCTTGCATCTACCACGCCAAGTCTACCGCTAGTTCCTGCTCCCAAATAAAAAAGACGTCCTCCTTTTTTTAGCTTTTCTACAATCTCATCAATAAGTGTTTCGATAGCTGGAATCGCCTTTTTAACAGCTTGTGCTACGGTTTGATCCTCTCTATTAATATTTTGCAAAATATCATTAATGCTCATCTTTTCTAGATGGTCGTAATGCGAATCTTGTTCTGTAATTTTAGTAAAAGTCACGTGTTTATTTTTAGCTCTTTCTCAAAGGTAAGAGGTTTTATTTTTAATCAATTATATTATTATAATTTTATCTAAAGCCATGTGCAAAGAGTTCCATTTTATAACCATCCTTTTAAGATTTAGGAATAGAGAGACGTTGCCTAATTAGATTTGAAGAATATTTTTTCGCGAAAGCGCGTACTATACTATAAATTTTAACCTATAAGCATTGTCTGTCTATCTTTCAAATGTTAACTTTGTGTAACGTAGTATATGCATGTCCGTTTATGAGTACTCTTTCTAATGTTGTTGATTCTCTTGAAATACGAATCGCTACTTTGTTAGAAAAATACGAAGATGTGAAGCAAGTGCGGGTAGCTCTAGAAAATGAGCTTACCGCTATGCAGCAAGAAAATAAGCAACTTAAAGACGCTATTGAAATTTGTGAGCAGAAGAATAGAACACTTAAAACAGCAAATGCATTACTAGGCAGTAACGAATACAAAAGGGAAACTAAACTAAAGATTAACGCTTTAGTACGTGAAATAGACGCTTGTGTCGCGTCTCTCGCGGAATAATATCATATGGCAGATAAGCTTAAAATCAAATTAACCATTGCAGATCGTGTGTATCCACTCACCATCGATCCAGCTCAAGAAGAAGGATTGCGTAAAGCAACTAAGGATATCGAAGTAATGGTTAAGCAGTTTGAGCAAAATTATGCCGTTAGGGATAAGCAAGATGTATTAGCCATGTGTGCTTTACAATTTGCATCTAAGGTTACCCAAAAAACTATACATGAAGATTCTCTAAGTGATGAAACAGCAGCAAGGTTAGAAAAGCTTGCTCAACTTCTCGACGAGACCTTAAGATAGACGTTCTTTACATACAACAGCATATTACTGCCTGCATTGGTTATTTTTTGATAAACTCAACAGTTATTTTTTATAAAGAGTGACTCTAAATTGTAAAAACACGCCGTTACTAGACTTGTGCTAGGTAGACGGAAGTTTGATCAGTTTTCTAGCTCTAATCCTTACTATTAGGAGTTTATACAAAATGCACTACTAATGCAGGCTTTTTTATATCTCATCGTGAGATATATGTATAGGCCTAAGGCCACACTAACCAACCATTCAGATAGCCTTAGGGCATCTTAAAATAAAAATTTTTATGGAACAGACCGCACTTTTAATTATAGTAGGTGTGATAGCGCTAGCAGTTGGATTCTTTATAGCAAAAATGCTAGAGCGCAATAACGCATCTCAAATCATAAAAAGAGCAAAGAAAAATGCTCAAGGTATTTTGAAAGAGGCTACCTCAGAAGGAGAGTCGCTTAAAAAAGATAAAATTCTTCAAGCAAAAGAAAAGTTTATTGAGCTCAAGACAGAACACGAGAAAGTAATATTGAGCCGTGATAAAAAAATGTCTGATGCAGAAAAACGAACGCGTGATAAAGAATCTACTGTAAGTAGTGAGCTTTCGCGAAATAAAAAACTAAATCAATCTCTGGAAGATAAAATCAAATCTTACGATGAGCGTTTAGAGTATGTCGAAAAGAAAAAAGCAGAAGCAGAGAAAATGCACAAAAGTACCGTGCAACAATTGGAAGTTATCTCTGGATTATCTGCAGAGGATGCAAAGCACCAACTGGTAGAAACTTTAAAAGATCAAGCTAAAACTGACGCTATGGCTCATATCCAAACCGCGATGGAGGAAGCTAAAATGACAGCTGAGCAAGAAGCTAAGAAAATTATTATAAACACAATCCAGCGTATTGGTACAGAAGAGGCTGTAGAGAACTGCGTGTCTGTATTTAACTTAGAAAGCGACGATGTAAAAGGTCGTATTATTGGTCGTGAAGGACGCAATATACGTGCTATTGAGGCGGCCACTGGTGTTGAAATTATTGTAGATGATACTCCAGAGGCAATTATACTTTCTTGTTTTGATAGTGTACGACGTGAAGTAGCACGACTTTCTTTACATAAATTAGTTACAGATGGTCGTATTCACCCAGCGCGTATTGAAGAAGTTGTCAATAAAACGTCTAAACAAATAGAACAAGAAATCGTTGAAGTAGGTAAACGTACCGTAATAGATTTAGGAATTCATGGTTTACACCCTGAGCTTATTAAGGCGGTAGGGCGTATGAAATATCGTTCTTCATACGGTCAAAACTTATTGCAGCACAGTAGGGAAGTGGCCAAATTATGTAGCGTTATGGCTGCAGAGCTTGGTGTTAATCCTAAGTTAGCACGACGTGCTGGTTTACTTCACGATATAGGAAAAGTACCAGATACAGAGACAGAAACACCACACGCACTTTTAGGAATGCAATGGGCAGAAAAGTATGGTGAAAAGGCAGACGTTTGTAATGCCATTGGTGCTCACCACGATGAGATTGAAATGACAAGTTTATTGTCTCCGATAGTACAAGTATGTGACGCTATAAGCGGTGCACGTCCAGGAGCGCGTCGTCAAGTACTTGATTCTTATATCCAGCGTCTTAAAGATCTTGAGGATATTGCCTTTGGCTTCCAAGGAGTAAAAAAGGCTTATGCCATCCAAGCAGGTCGTGAGTTACGTGTGATCGTAGAAAGTGAAAAGGTAAATGACGATAGAGCAGGTGCATTATCGTTTGAAATTTCTCAAAAAATCCAGACCGATATGACGTATCCAGGCCAAGTAAAAGTTACAGTGATACGAGAAACGAGAGCTGTAAATATTGCGAAGTAATTTAAATACGCTTTTGCGAAAGCGTACTGTGTAATAGCAAAACCCTGAACGTATATGTCCAGGGTTTTCCAGTTTATCAATTTTTTGCAAGAAATATTTAGTAAAAAACCTCGCATAGGCGAGGTTTTTAAATTTAGTAAGCTTTTTATACCTATACTATAAGTGAATCACTTCATCATAAGCATCTGCCACAGCTTCCATAACTGCCTCACTCATGGTAGGGTGTGGATGTATTGTTTTTAATACCTCATGGCCAGTAGTTTCTAACTTCCTTCCTAGGACAGCCTCTGCGATCATGTCTGTAACGCCAGCACCTATCATATGACATCCTAACCATTCTCCATATTTTGCATCAAAAATAACTTTTACAAAGCCATCTTTCGTTCCCGCCGCACTCGCTTTTCCAGATGCAGAAAATGGGAATTTACCTACTTTAAGTTCGTAGCCAGCTTCTTTTGCTTGCTTTTCTGTCATTCCCACACTTGCAATTTCTGGGGTAGCATATGTACATCCAGGTATATTGGTGTAGTCAATTTTTTCTACATTCATTCCAGCGATTTTTTCTACACAAGTAATACCCTCTGCAGAAGCTACGTGAGCCAGCGCTGGTCCTTTAGTTACGTCCCCTATAGCATAGTAACCAGGCATATTTGTTTGGTAGAAATCATTTACAATGATCTTATCACGATCCGTCACAATACCTACATCTTCGAGACCAATGTTTTCAAGATTAGTTTTAATACCCACTGCAGAGAGTACAATATCTGCCTCTAAGATTTCTTCTCCCTTTTTGGTTTTAACGGTGGCTTTTACACCGCTAGCAGTAGTTTCAACTTTTTCTACAGAAGAGCTAGTCATAATTTTAATACCTGCTTTTTTAAGCGAACGCTCAAATTGCTTTGATACATCTTCATCTTCTACAGGAACTACATTAGGCATGAATTCTACGACAGTGACATCTGTACCCATACTGTTGTAAAAACTAGCAAACTCAACGCCTATTGCGCCAGATCCTACAACTATCATGGATTTAGGTTGCTCAGGAAGAGTCATAGCCTGACGGTAACCAATTACTTTTTTCCCATCTTGTGGCAAATTAGGCAATTCACGTGAACGCGCTCCTGTGGCAATAATAATATGGTCTGCACTATATTCTTTACCGTCTACATCAACTTTCTTACCTGGTTTTACTTTTCCGTATCCGTTGATTACGTCAATTTTATTTTTCTTCATTAGGAATTGAACCCCTTTGCTCATCCCTTCTGCAACACCACGGCTACGTTTTACAACCGCAGCAAAATCTTTATCTGCGCCGTCAACTTTTAAGCCATATTCTTCTGCATGCTTTAAATATTCAAAAACTTGAGCACTCTTTAATAATGCTTTGGTAGGGATACATCCCCAATTTAAACACACACCACCTAGGCTTTCTTTTTCAACTACAGCAGTTTTAAGTCCTAACTGGCTGGCACGTATTGCAGTAACATATCCTCCAGGACCGCTTCCTAATACAATGACATCATATTTGCTCATATCTTTGGTTTTTTTAGTCTATAAATTGGATAGCGAATTTACGGATTATCCCCATATTTTTAAAGCTAAAAAACCGAAGCATTAGCTTCGGTTTTAAGAGTTTTGAGGTTACGCTTTCGCGAAAGCGTGGCCACCTTTAGAATTCTAGATTTAACGCAGTTGCTACTTCATTAAAATTTAATAAATCAACATTAGTAGTTGAAGCGAAGTCTGAAGGTACTACTACAATTCTAAAGGTTTGGTTATTTGTAAACTCTGCTCCAGCTAGATCTGGGGCATCGCTATTCATAATAACATCTACATCACCTGTAGTAAAGTTAAATCTGTAATTTAGAAAACCTTCTATCGCACCAGTGGAATCATTAGTAAAGAAATAATAAGCGGTAGGTAATGGTTCCCATACATCGAGACCATTGTCTACTTCCTCAAGTTTATATACCAAAACTACATCTGAGTCGAATATGAGTTGATTAAAACTAAAACGGGTAGTGTAGTCGTTAGTTTGTGTGAATGTGGTTGTAAATTCAAAAGTTTGTCCGATGGTGTCAAAGTCGACATTATCATCATCGTTAGAACAAGAAGTTAATGTGAATGCTGTAGCTAGTAATAAGGTGTAAATGTATTTCATAATCTCTAAGTTATTTGTCTCTCTTTTTATCAATAAGCATTCCAGTAATTGAATAGCTTATAATTATTTTGTGTTTTTAAAATCTATACTTAGTGAATTCACGCAATATCTTTGTCCAGTAGCTGTAGGACCATCATCAAACACATGGCCTAAATGCGAACCACAATTTGCGCATAAAATCTCGGTACGAATCATTCCGTGAGTTTTATCCCTCACATATTCGACTGTACCGGGAATAGATTCGTCAAAGCTGGGCCACCCACAACCGCTGTCAAATTTAGTATCGCTTTCAAAGAGTTTTGCATCACACCCTCCACAGTGATATGCGCCTTCTTCCTTGTGCATATTATACGTTCCTGTAAATGCGCGTTCTGTACCTTTCTCTCTTAATATACGATAACGTTCTGGTCCTAATTCTTCTAGCCACTGCGCTTCTGACTTCTGGATGGGATAATTCATGTAATTTAATAATTTTTATTAGTTTGATTCTGGCTCAAAAACAAGTGCATCTCCATTTATGCAATGTCTTTTTCCTGTAGTTGCCTTTGGGCCATCATTAAAGACATGCCCTAAATGACCTCCGCAAGTAGCACAATGCTCTTCAGTTCTGGTGTATCCTAATTTACGATCTGTACTGTAAGCGACATTACCCTCAATAGGTCTGTCAAAACTAGGCCAGCCAGTACCACTATCAAATTTATGCTCAGTTTTAAAAACAGGAGTATTGCAACCAGCACACTTGAAGGTTCCAGGTTCCTTAACGTCATTTAAAGGACTTGAAAAGGGTCGTTCCGTACCTGCTTCACGCAATACGTAAAACTGGTCTGGAGTTAGTTGTGCTTTCCATTCGGCTTCTGTCTTTTGAACTTCAAAAGTTACTGTTTTAGTTTCTTGTGCTGTGCTATTGCAACTAAGAAATAAACCAAATAGGGCGATTACTATTAATTTCTTCATAGTACATTTTTTTTTGTAAAATTAGAGATAGACTAGTCTTTAGGTCGTTAAAAGCAAGCTAAAATAACAAGAGCTGTTATTTAAAGGTATCGCTTTCGCGAAAGCGTGATCATTTTACTTAGAAATATTTTCAGTATAATTTTAATATTAATTTAATGAAAAAGAGAGGATAAGTTTTAAATTTAACTTTAGAACTTTAAAGTAACACAATGAAAATTTTTCACATTAGTGCAGAATGTTATCCTGTAGCTAAAGTAGGAGGTCTTGCAGATGTGGTTGGTGCCTTGCCTAAATATCAAAACCGCATCGGTAATCATGCTGCTGTGGTTATGCCTTATTATTTAACACAATGGGTTAAAAAAACGAAGGGTACTGTAATTTTCAATCACAATCTTGTGATGGCTGGCGCAACTTATTTTGCAGAAATCATTAGAATTGAAAATGTGTTAGGTTTTCCACTTTATCTGGTTCGAATTGATGGACTTACAGATCGGGAAAAAGTATATGGCTATAAAGACGATACGCTACGATTCATGGCGTTTCAACAGGTTGTCTTACATTGGTTTATTACATTTATAAATAAAATAGATGTTATTCATTGTCATGATCATCACACGGGTTTTGTACCCTTTATGAAGAAATATTGTGATTATTTTAAAGCCCTGAAAAATATTCCTACAATACTTTCTATTCACAATGCTCAGTATCAAGGTGATTTTCCTCATTCCATGGGTAATTTATTTCCCTCATATGACATAAAGAATGTAGGTTTATTAGATTGGTCTGGTAGAATTAATCCGCTAGCAGCTGCTATAAAGTGTGCTGATCGAATTAATACCGTATCTCCTTCATATATGATTGAGCTTCAAGAAAATGCGAATGGATTAGAGAGTTTATTAAGAACAGAGAATGAAAAGTGTGTAGGTATTCTGAACGGGATAGACACAGAAGCTTGGGATCCTCAAACCGATGTTTATCTAGATAAGAACTTTAGTATCAAAACTAGACTAAAAGGGAGACGAGAAAATAAAAAGGCACTTTGTCGTGAGTTTTATTTAGATCCAAGTAAACCATTATTTGGATTTATAGGGAGACTGGTATGGGAGAAAGGAGCGGACTTACTTCCAGAAATAATTGCAGAGGCTTTGGGAAAATTTGATATCAATATAATTTTATTAGGAAGTGGAGATCCCGAAGTTGAAAGTAAATTAGAAAATCTTAAAAGTCTATACATAGGTCGCTATAACGCTTTTATAGGTTATGAAGAGAGAATGTCGCATTTAGTTTATGCGGGAGCAGATTTTTTATTAATGCCAAGTAGGGTTGAACCTTGTGGTCTTAACCAGTTATATAGTTTACGTTACGGCTGTGTGCCGATAGTACGCAGAACTGGAGGGTTAAAAGATACTGTGATAGATATAGGTGATGGTGGCTTAGGTATATGTCACGATCAAACAAGTGTTTTTGATGTTTTACATAGCATTGAAAGAGCTACTCATTTTTATGAGGATGTAAAGATTTTTGAAAATAAACAAAAGGCAATGATGGAGGTTGATCACAGTTGGGAACATGCGGCTAAAGAATATGTATCTTTATATGAGAAGATTACTAATAAGAGTTACTAAATATCATATTAAAAAGGTGTACTATGAACAAGAAGGTTATTGCCATTATTTTAGGCGGAGGACAAGGCTCAAGGCTGTATCCACTTACTGCTCAAAGATCAAAACCAGCAGTACCTATTGCTGGAAAATACAGACTTGTTGATATACCTATCTCAAACTGCTTAAATTCAAATATCAAACGTATGTTTGTTTTAACGCAATTTAACTCAGCCTCACTTAATAAACATATTAAGCATACCTATCAATTTTCTTATTTTTCTGATGCTTTTGTAGATATTCTGGCAGCTGAGCAGACTCCTGAGAATAAAGGTTGGTTTCAAGGTACCGCAGACGCAGTGCGTCAAAGTTTGCATCATTTTAAAGGCTACGAGTCTAAGTATATCATGATACTTTCTGGGGATCAATTATATCAGATGGATTTTAATAAAATGTTGAAAGCCCACATACAATCTGATGCAAAGATCACCATTGCTTCATTACCAGTAAATTCGAAAGATGCGACTTCGTTTGGTATTTTAAAAACAAACGATACAAATACCATCACCTCATTTATTGAAAAACCAGCAGAAGATGTTTTACCAGACTGGGAGTCAGATGTGTCTCCAGCAATGAAATCTCAAGGAAAGAATTATCTAGCTTCTATGGGAATTTATATTTTCAATAAAGACCTTTTAATAGCTCTTCTTGAGGGGACTGATACAATGGATTTTGGAAAAGAAATCATTCCCCAATCGATAGAAAAATATAAAGTATTAAGTTATCCATATGAGGGATATTGGACGGATATAGGAAACATAGATTCCTTTTTTGAAGCTAATATTGATCTCACCGCAGATATTCCAAAATTTAATTTATTCAACAAGGGTCAAACCATACTTACACGTCCCCGTGTACTTCCTCCTACAAAGATTTCTGGTACTACTCTAGAAAAATCTATTGTAGCAGAAGGGAGTATTATTCATGGGAGTCGCATAGCAAATTCAGTAATAGGGATTAGAGCTCGTGTTGGAAGAGGTACAGTCATTGAGAATTGCTATGTCATGGGTAGCAATCGTTTTTTAGACTTAGAAGAAATTAATACTGCACGGGCAAAAGGTATTCCTCATGTAGGAATAGGAGATCGATGCTTTCTAACGAATTGTATTGTTGATAAAAATGCAAAGATTGGAGATGATGTACGCATTACAGGGGGAAAGCATCTAGAGGATATTGAAACAGATACATACGTTATTCGTGATGGGATTGTGGTTATAAAAAATGGTGCTACCATAGCGTCAGGAACTACCATCTAATGAGCAAGGTAATCGCGCATAGCTTATTCACTGAGTTTGATATCAACCTTTTCAAAGCTGGAAAGCATTTTCGATTATATAACAAATTAGGAAGTCACCCCATCACAGTAAATGGTCAGAAGGGTACTTACTTTGCCGTATGGGCGCCTAGCGCAAGTAAAGTATCTGTTGTAGGTGATTTTAATTTCTGGAAAGATGAGGAGTTTATACTTAACGTTCGTTGGGACGCAAGTGGTATTTGGGAAGGATTTATTCCAGAAATAGGTCATGGTGAAATTTATAAGTACAGTATCCACTCTACCCACAATGGAATCATTACAGAAAAGGCAGATCCTTATGCACGTAGAGCAGAACACCCGCCACAAACAGCTTCTGTCATATATAAGACCACTTATAGTTGGAAGGACAAAGAGTGGATGAAAAAACGCCACAAACACACAAATCTAAATGCTCCCTATTCTGTTTATGAAATTCATTTAGCCTCATGGCGACGCAAAGTAGAAGAGGGCAATCGAAGTCTTAGTTATACAGAGCTAGCCACAGAACTTGTTAGCTACGTAAAAGAAATGCATTTTACCCACGTAGAATTTATGCCAGTGATGGAGCATCCTTATGATCCTAGCTGGGGATATCAAATTACGGGGTATTTTGCCCCTACCTCACGATTTGGGTATCCTGAAGAATTGATGACACTCATTGATGCCTTTCATCTTAATGATATTGGGGTTATATTAGACTGGGTACCTTCACATTTTCCAGAGGATGCTCACGGTCTAGGTAATTTTGATGGCACATCCTGCTATGAGCACCCAGATAAACGTAAAGGGTATCATCCCGATTGGAAATCACTAATTTTTAATTACGAACGCAATGAGGTACGTAGTTTCTTGATAAGCAATGCCATTTTTTGGTTAGATCAATACCACGTAGATGGTATTAGAGTAGATGCGGTAGCATCTATGTTGTATCTCGATTATAGCAGGAAAGATGGAGAGTGGGAGCCTAATGAAAAAGGAGGAAGAGAAAATCTTGCTGTGGTTTCATTTCTAAAAGAACTTAATCAAGAAGTGTATGCAAGCTTTCCTGATGTACAAACAATTGCAGAAGAGTCTACAAGTTACCCCATGATTACTAAACCTGTATTTGTTGGAGGCTTAGGTTTTGGGATGAAATGGATGATGGGTTGGATGAATGACACGTTAACTTATTTTAATAGAGATACCGTATATAGAAGTCATCATCACAATGAGATATCCTTCTCAATGACTTATGGCTTTACAGAGAATTTTATGTTACCCTTATCGCACGACGAGGTTGTTTATGGTAAAAAATCTATAATCGGGCGTATGCCTGGTGATGAGTGGCAACGATTTGCAAACTTGAGATTGCTATATACCTACATGTATACTCATCCAGGAGGAAAGCTATTATTCATGGGTAGTGAATTTGGACAAGGTACTGAGTGGAATTTTCAAGAGCAACTGGATTGGTATGTGTTAAATTATGAGGTGCATAAGACCATGATAGAGGCTTTTAAGGACATAAATAGATTATATAAAACAACCCCAACACTCTACGAAAAACAGTTTAGCTCAGAAGGATTTGAATGGATTGCACACGATGATAGTGAAAATGCAGTGTTAAGTTATGTACGTAAGGGACATGATGATAGAAAAATGCTTGTTTGTGTATTTAATATGACTCCAAACCCCAAGCTTTCTTATAGAATTGGGCTACCATTTCAGGGACGCTTTCGCGAAATTTTCAATAGTGATTCTAAAAAGTATGGCGGAACGGGTGACTATCATAATTCTTATACAATTATAGAAAATGATGGTTGGAACGGAAAAAAACATTCTGCCTTTATAGACATCGCACCACTTGCTGGGATTGTATTTGAGCTAATTAGGAAATAGTAAGTATTTAAGAATAATTAAGTACTGTAAAAAACTATTCAAGTTTACCATGATTCTAATGAAGGAAAGTCTTTAAAACATAATTCAACAACAGGGTTTATCATTAGATTTTTGTAAGGGACAATTTTTCAAGGGTAGTAACTTTATAAGATAAGTGATCCGGTATTACTTTTTTTTCGATTTTTTTTAGGTTCAAATTTTAGCGAAAGCTAAAAAAGCAATTATTTCATTCTAACGAAATCGTTAGCGTTAATAACTAATTATGAATAACACTATTTATTCTTTAATATAGTGTTTATTTGACATCATTAATTTAAGAGTATGATTGTAAATACAGAATTACAGCAAAAAGGAAATCAATTCCCTAACCTTGTAGTAGATGTAAAAAAGGAGGTCGATACGCTCTATTTTACTACTAAAAATGAGATCATATTGCAACTTACCGTTTTGCGAGACAGTGTTATACGATTTAGATATGCAACTGGAGGGGTTTTTGAGCCAGATTTTTCTTATGCTATTGATGGTGAGGCGCTAAGAGGGTTTAATCATTTAGAGCTTATAAATGATGAAAATTACTATCATCTAAAAACGGCTAAGCTCCATATCCGACTTGAAAGAAATAGTTTACAAACTTCCATTTTTGACTTGCAAGGAAATCTCATTAATGATGATGAGCTTGGCTTTCATTACGAAGAAAGCTTTGAATATGGAGGCAATATTGTCAAAATGAGTAAAAAGGCACAGCACGCGGAGTCTTACTATGGGCTAGGAGATAAACCGATGCACTCCAATCTAAGAGGTAAACGTGTTGAGAATTGGGCAACAGATCAGTATGCTTTTGGGAAAGATCAAGACCCAATTTACAAGTCGGTGCCATTTTATATAGGTTTAAGTCAAAAAAAGGCATACGGTATCTTTTTTGACAATACGTTTCGTACCTATTTCGATTTCTGTCATGAGCGCATGGGGGTAACTAGTTTCTGGGCACAGGGCGGGGAGATGAATTATTACTTTATTTATGGTCCAGAGATGTCTAATGTTGTTCAAAGTTATACAAATCTTACGGGTGTTCCAGAATTGCCTCCTTTGTGGGCACTTGGATACCACCAGTGTAAGTGGAGTTACTTTCCAGAGAATAATGTGAAGGAGATCGCTGCTAGATTCAGAGAACTTAAAATACCTTGCGATGGTATCTACTTAGATATAGATTATATGGATGGGTGGAGATGCTTTACATGGAACAAGGAGTATTTTCCTGATCCTAAAAGGATGGTAAAGGAACTTGCAGATGATGGCTTTAAAACCGTTGTCATTATTGATCCAGGAATTAAAATTGATAAGGATTATTGGGTGTACAAAGAGGGCGTAGAAAATGATTATTTCTGTAAGAGAGCAGATGGTCCTTACATGAAAGGTAAAGTATGGCCAGGAGAATGTAATTTTCCAGATTATACGAACCCAAAAGTACGTAGCTGGTGGGCTGGACTTTTTAAGGAATTAGTGCAAGATATAGGTGTTAAGGGAGTTTGGAATGATATGAACGAACCTGCTGTGATGGAAGTCCCAGGTAAAACATTTCCATCTGATGTTCGCCATAATTATGATGGACATCCATGTAGTCATATGAAGGCTCATAATATTTATGGCACTCAAATGGCAAGGGCCACCTATGAAGGCGTAAAGAAATTTGCGTATCCTCAAAGACCATTTGTTATTACAAGATCTGCTTACAGTGGAGCTCAGCGATACACAAGTTCATGGACAGGAGATAATATTGCAAGTTGGGAACATCTGTGGGTAGCAAATGTACAGGTACAACGTATGTGTATTTCTGGAATGAGCTTTACAGGTACAGATATAGGTGGTTTTGCAGAGCAACCTACTGGAGAATTATATGCACGATGGATACAATTAGGAGTTTTTCACCCTTTTTGCCGGACACACTCTTCTGGACATCATGGTGACCAAGAGCCTTGGACGTTTGACGTAGCGGTGACAGATATTGCACGCAAGTTTATAAACTTGCGCTATCGCTTATTACCATATTTATATACCATGTTCTACGAGTACATAAAAAAAGGAACACCATTATTGAAACCTCTTGTATATTTTGACCAAGAAGATGCCCAGACACACTATCGTACTGATGAGTTTATTTTTGGACATCATATTCTAGTATGTCCCATCCTAGAGCCTAACGCAAAAGGTCGCCGTATGTATGTACCTAGGGGTATGTGGTACAATTACTGGACTAAACAGCCTATAAATGGAGGAAAAGAACAATGGGTTGACGCTGATATTGATGAAATGCCTTTATTTGTAAAGGAGGGTACCATTTTACCTAAATACCCACTGCAACAATATGTTGGAGAACTCAGTATTGAACAAGTTGAGTTAGAAGTATACTATGGTCTAGGAAAAAACGCCTCAAAGCTTTATGAGGATGCACAAGATGGATATGATTATAAAAAAGGTCGTTATAGTTACCGTACTTTTAAAATGGTAGGTCGAGAGAAAGATTGGATTATACAGCAGCACAAGAGAGGTGATTACGTATGCCCTTATGAAACATTTAGGATTCATTTAATCGGACTTCCATTTGATATAAAAGAGATCGAGCTTGACAATCAGTTAGTTACGTTTGAAGATGTGCAGTTTGACCCAATTACCTGTGCCTTAATCATTAACAAAGATTTCACGGAGTTGCATCTTACGGGTGTTTAACATTTGCGTAATTTTATAGTGATAAAAAAAATCATCACTATGAACACAAAAAATACATTAATAGCGCTACTCACCATTTTCTTGGTGTGTGCGTGTAAGACAAGTCCATTTACGGGAAAGAAGACGCTTAATTTTGTAAGTAACGATCAATTATTTCCTATGGCGTTTCAACAGTATGATGCATTTCTCTCTGAGAATAATGTGATTACGGGTACGCCAGAGGCTAATATGGTTAAAAGAGTAGGAGAAAGAATAGCTGTTGCATCAGAAAAGTATATGACAGCTTTAGGTTATCCAGGTTATTTATCTGAATACCGTTGGGAATACAACTTAGTAAAAGATGAAGCTGTGAATGCATGGTGCATGCCAGGCGGTAAAATTGTGGTGTATACTGGAATATTGCCAATTACACAAACAGAAACAGGTCTTGCGATGGTAATGGGACACGAACTTGCTCACGCTCTTGCAGATCATGGAGCGCAGCGTATGAGTGCCGCCCAAGTACAACAACTAGGTGCTGTGGGTGTTGGAGTTGCAACTTCAGGATCATCTAGATCACAGCAAATTATGCAGTTGTATGGTGTGGGTTCAGGAGTATTAGGAATGTTACCATTCTCACGTAGTCACGAAAATCAAGCAGATGAAATAGGTATTGTAATTGCTGCGATAGCAGGTTATAACCCAGATGAAGCTGCAAATTTATGGAGACGTATGAAAGCTAATAGTAACGGGCAGTCACCGCCAGAAATTTTAAGTACTCACCCGTCTTCAGATACTCGTATTGCAAATCTTGAAGCAAAGGCTCCAATGGCAAAAGCAGAGGCTGCAAAATTTGGTGTGACCACATTTAAGTAAAAGAATTACATAAAAGTTGACTGTAAAAGCTGTGCAATCGCACAGCTTTTCTATTTTAGTGGTATGAAAAAAGAACTTCTTAAAGGAGATAAGAAATTATTAAATGCTTGGGCCTTTTATGATTGGGCAAACTCTACGTATAGTCTTGTTATAGCATCAGCAATTTTCCCATTATTTTATGGAGCACTTTTTAGAAGTGCAGGTATTAATGAAATAGAAATTTTTGGTTTCTTATTACGTCGTAGTCCGCTTATATTTTATACCACAGCATTTGCTTTTTTTGTGGTGGCTACTGTATCCCCCATACTTTCTGGTGTGGCAGATTACTTAGGCAACAAGAAATTCTTTTTAAAGCTTTTTTGTTATATAGGAGCACTATCAACCATAGGACTTTATTGGTTTAATCTAGAGCATATTTACTTAAGTCTTATCTTATATGCCTTAGGTCTAATAGGTTTTTGGGGAAGTCTTGTATTTTATAATTCCTATTTACCAGATATTGCTTATCCTGAACAGCACGACGCTATAAGTGCAAAAGGCTATTCATGGGGATATATTGGAAGTGTATTATTGCTACTGGTTTGTCTAGCAATGATTTTAGGCTATGAATCTTTTGGGTTTGAAGACGAAGGCCTGCCCACAAGAGTATCATTTGTATTGACTGGAATATGGTGGATTGGTTTTAGTCAATATACCTACTATTATTTGCCAAAAGGCAATCCTTCAAGTGGGAAATTAACTAGTGCGGTACTTTTTAATGGTTTTCAAGAACTTAAAAGTATCTGGAAGTCAATGCAGCATCAACTACGACTTAAAAAATACTTATATGCGTTTTTTGTCTATAGTATGGCGGTACAAACTGTGATGCTTGCTGCAGCTTATTTTGGTGAGCAAGAATTAGAATGGGGGAGTGATAGCGAGCGTACCACTGGTTTGATTACCAGTATTCTTTTAATCCAGCTTGTTGCAGTTATAGGAGCGGTATTAACTTCAAGACTATCTGCTCGTATTGGAAATATCAAAGCGTTAATTGTGATTAATGTGATTTGGATTTTTATTTGCGCTTGGGCATATTTTGTTTACACGCCCATACAATTTTACATTACCGCAGGATGTGTAGGTTTGGTGATGGGAGGTATACAGTCGTTATCAAGATCTACGTACGCTAAATTTTTGCCAGAAACAGATGATACCACTTCTTATTTTAGCTTTTATGATGTTTCAGAGAAAATAGGAATCATTATAGGTATGTTTTTATACGGGTTTATTGAAGAAATTACAGGGAGTATGCGATTTTCTATTGTATTTCTCATTCTATTTTTTGCGGTGGGAGTTTTTTTACTATTGAGAGTACCTAAGAACAGAACTATTATTAATTAATTTTACGCTTTCGCGAAAGCGTAAGTACATCAACAAAATATGGCTAGCTTTTTTCAAGAATTTAAAGACTTTGCAGTTAAGGGGAATATGATCGACATGGCGGTGGGGATCATCATAGGAACGGCATTTAATAATGTTGTAAACACGCTTGTTAAAAAAGTAGTTATGCCTCCTTTAAGTTTGATGACAGACGGTATTAATTTTGCAGATCGTACATACATCCTAAAACAGCCAACAGACGACACCGAAGTAATTGCCATAGGCTATGGAGAGCTTATCGAAGTTCTTATAGATTTTACGGTGATTGCTTTTACCATATTTATTGTTATAAAATTTATTAATAGATTTAAAAATAAGGCAGAAGATCCTAAAAATAAGGAAGTGGTTACTCCTAAAAATCTCGAACTCCTATCAAATATTGAAAATCTAATGCAAGAGCAAAACAAAATACTTCGAGAGAGAAATAAGTCAGCATAAGGTAGGGTTACATAATTCTTGCTAGATGGACCCATAAATTTATAAGTTTTCTTACATCACAAAAATTGTATCTTTATGCTATGAAAAAAATGATATTTAAAACACTTACACTTGTAGTTGTAATTTTTGTAACGATTAATGTTTCGGCACAAAGAGAAAAAGTAAAAGGAAGTCGTAATGTAAAGGAGCTCTCAGAACCATTACGACCATTTACAGATATAAAAGTTATTGATGGCCTTGAAGTTACATTAATGGAAGATGTTACAACTGGCTACGATCTAGAAATGGATGATAATTTGCTAGAGCTTATAAGCTTTGATATACGCGACAGTACATTACTGGTATCTACTCGCAAGGATATACGGAGTAGTAAAAAACTAAATATAATTGTAAGATTTCAAGAGTTACATAGTGTAACCGTGGCAGCTTATAGTAAGGTCATTTCTAAATCTGCTATAAAAACAAAAAATTTTGAATGTAATCTTACTTCAGATAGTGAGTTCGAAGGTGAAATTAAATCAGAGAACGCTTTGATCTCTGCAGATGAAAGCTCCAAGTTTGATATCAAGTTTAAAGGAGATGAAATCAAGTTTAGTTTAAAGAATAACGCTTTCGCGAAAGCAGATATCAACACAGAAAAATTTGTACTCATGGCATCAGACCGTACAGATATGAGTTTTAAAGGGAATGCTGAAGAGGCAATGATAACCTTAACAAACAATGCTGAGTTTAAAGGTCGCGCATTTGCTGTAGATCAAGTATCCCTAACAGCAAAAGATGATACGAGTGTGATTGTATCTGTAGAAAAGGACATTGTATTGGATATGGATAACAAAAGCGAGATCGAACTTTATGGGAACCCAGCAATCGTTATTGAAAAGCTCGCAGGCAATGCTAAAATTTTAAAGAAGGATTAATTTTTAACTTTAACTTAAAAGCCCTCAACGTGAGGGCTTTTCTTTTCGTAATAGGTGATGACTTATCCTTTTGTGATGTCGCCAGAACCTGAAACTTTGGTTTCCTGTTTGTCTGGGTTACCTAAATATTCAATACCACCAGAACCTGTCACACGAGCTTTGAGTCGCTTAGAGCAGTATATCTTTATATCTCCAGAGCCAGTCACCTTTGCATCCACATTGTTAGCCCTAAATCGTGCAGCATCTATATCACCAGATCCTGTTACAATAGACTCATGATCTCCAGTGTTACCCTTTAAGATGAGATCTCCAGAGCCAGTGACTTTACTTTTTGTAAAATTAGATTCGACTATAAGAGTTACATCACCAGATCCAGATACAGCTACCTCAAAATCTTTTGACTTAATAACATCTGTTGTGAGAATTTCTCCAGAGCCAGAAAGAGAAACTAGTTCTATATTTCTGAAAGGAACCGTAATTTTAATATCATTACCCCAGCTAGTTTTTAAGTTTTGATTTTTCTCTACGCGTATTTTTAATATACCTTTTTCTACCTCTGTCTCTATGTAGTTGAGTAAATTACTTTCTCCTTCTATTACAATTTTTCCTTCGGTACCAGCAGTTAGAGTCACTTCAAAAAAGCCTGCGACACTTACACCATCATATTCTCCTACTTCTCTTGTTTCTTTTTTTACTTCTCCATTACCCTTAGTAGAATTACCCCACCACTGTGCGTGTATTTGAGAACTAACTAAAACAATAAAACTGAGTGTGAATAATTTTTTCATAATGCCTATTTTTTGATTAATTTTTTAGTAATGTCACGCTACCGTATTCTGATTTAATATTTATATTATTTTGAGAAGAAGCTGTAGTATAAAACCCTTCGTAATACTCATTACTGGATTCTTTACGTTCTTTTTGTATGCTAAGATTTTCTTTACCACTTAAGCCTGCGTATTCTAACTTAATATTAAAAGTAAACTTATACGCTGGGTCATAGCCTATATGAATACCCGTGTAGTCACTTTGAATACTAACATTTCCAGCATCTCTACTCATTTCATCAATACGTATAGATCCATAGTCTGCATTGATATTTAGATCACCGTGGACAACACCCATTTTTGCACTTAGATAATCCCCTCTTCCAGTAACATTATTAGACTCTTGTGTTCGAACAGAACCATAGTCACAGTTATAATTAAGATTTTTTATTTTACCAAATTCGGATTTACTATAATCTGCCTTGAGGTCAATATTCCCAGCATTTTCTACGATAAAGGATGAATAATCAGCATTGATACGCCCCCCCTTCATATAGCTAATGCTACTATTTTTTGTGTAGTCAAAATTTAAATAGTTAGTGTCTGCTAGTAGCTCACCTATGGTGATCTTGCCATAATCACAGCTTATTTTAGCAGCACCCTCTAGGCGATCTAAAGTAACTCCGCCATAGTCATTACTTATATCAATCATAGCAGTTAAAGGAAGTTTTACTGTATAGTTAATTTCCATATGTACATTAGTACTTCTCCAGCTGTTCCACCAGGATCTACTAAGGTTATTGTCAAAAATAGTTTGCGCACTTACATAAGCGGCACTCGCCTCAAAGCGTACATCAATTTCATCAAGTTTATCTTTTACGCGGTCTTCATCATTTCCATTCGTCTTTACGTGTACTTCAATGACTATACGGTTCTCATTCCAACTAACCATATTAACCTCGCCATAGCTATTATTAATCATTAGCTTCGCATTGCTATTTACTATGTATTCTTTTTTTATTTTCTTTTCCTTAGTATATTTTCCATCTGGGTTCACAATGCCAGCTAGAGAGACTAAAGGCATAAGACAGAATAATAATAAAGTTGTAATAGTATTTTTCATCTTTTAGAATTTTTTAATATTAAAGAGTAATAGCCTCTTCGTGAGTTTGTGATTTTTTAATAACTTCCATCTGTTCTACGACCTCTTGTAACAGATAAATCCTATTTTGAAAATTATCTACCATAGCATAAATTACTCTTTTGTCTTCTCCACTTTTTGAAAGATCTTCTTTAAGTTTTTTGTAATCTGATTCTAAAAATTCAAGTTGAGAGATGGCATCCAGAACCAGTGATTGATTTTCTGGGGTGATATTATTTTTAATATCAAATAACTCTCGCTCTATCGTCTTTGTAAAAAAATCTTGGGTCTCTTGCATTTCTGGAGAAACATCTGCAAGTTCCTTAGATGCAGAATCTACGTGTACAGTATTAATAATAATACCCGCGATAAGTAGTACGCTAGCTGCTATAAAAAGAGGTCGCAACCACCTCATATGGCTTTTTTCCTTCGTGGGGATAAGGGAATTTTTATTGCCTTCCAGCTTTGCTAAAAAATTTGCCTTATGATTGTCGCTTGGCTCACGAACGTCTAATTTTTTGTCTAGGCGTTTAAATAGATGATCTATAGATTCTTTTTCCATTTTTTTTTAAAATTACACGTAAGCTTTCTTTTGCTCTAGAGACCATTGTTCTAGAATTAGCATAGCTCACATTCATTATTTCACTTATTTCTTCGTAATCGTATCCTTCGATGAGATGTAAGGATAGTGATTGTCTATAGGAAGTCTTTAAATTATTCATAGCATCTACAACCTCTTGAGCCCTTAAACTGGAGAAATCTACATGGTTTACTTCGTCATCTTCAGAAACTTTATACATATGATCTTCTAGTGGTTGCTCTTCCAGTCGTTTAGATTTATGATAAGCTGTTAAGCTATTATTGATTACAATCCTTTTAAGCCAACTTCCAAATGAACCTTCTTCATTGTAGCTGTCAATTTTTGTAAAGGCACTTAAAAAAGACTCTTGCATGATATCTTCTGCTTCAGCTTCGTGTTTTACAATACGAAGTGAAGTATTATACATTGCCTTATAATAAAGATTGTACACTTCCATCTGCGCTGATTGTTCACCATTGCGACAACGATTAATAACTTCAGTTATATGAGGGTTATTTAAATTCAATTTTGGTTAGTTACTATTGTAAAGATGTACAGTTTTTTTATTTGTTACACTTTCGTGAAATTTTTTTTAAAGAATATCCATAATATTATAGAAGCGATATGTAATTAGTATGTTCTTTAAAGCAAAGATCACCTTGTCTATATAGTAGGTAATTAAATCTCGATGCGTAAAAAGAAAACTTTCGCGAAAGCAAAAATGATCAAAAAAAAAGACCGCTTACACTAAGCGGTCTTTTCATTTACAATATAATTCCCCCAAATTAGTAATTGTAATAAGGTTAAAAATACAACAACTAATTTTATAATTCAAATTTTTTTTAGGAGTTTTTAAGTGCAACCTGTTAAAAAAGAGGATGGTAGGTATTAAATGATCATAAAAAAGTCAATTGTTGAGCAATGGCATAAGAATTGACTTTAGTACTAACAAGAGTTGATAATAAATGAATTTTTTATATAACTCACTGTATTTTAATAATATACTAATTAATACATACGCATTTGTTTTGTTTCAGTACAAGACATTGTGACACATTATATATATGGCAAAACCAAAATTTACAACATTAGACAGATTGTCACTGCAAGAGATAGACGGAGATGCAGAGCTCATTCCCTTAATGACTCCAGAAGATGAGGAAGTAATAAATAATGAAGAACTTCCAAAAAGTTTACCCATTTTACCACTGCGTAACACCGTTTTATTTCCGGGCGTCGTTATACCAATTTCGGCAGGAAGAGACACATCTATTAAACTTATAGACGAGGCTAATAAAGGAGGAAAGGTCGTGGGAGTAGTAGCTCAAAAAGACGAGAGCGTAGAAAATCCAACAGCTGAAGATATCCATAAAGTGGGAGTCGTTGCTAGAATTTTACGAGTACTCAAAATGCCTGATGGAAACGTTACCGTCATCATCCAAGGCAAAAAGCGTTTTGAGGTAGACCAAGTGATTCAAGAGGAGCCTTATATGAAGGCAACTATTAAGGAGTATCCAGAGTCTAGACCAGAGGTGGCAGACAAGGAATTTAAAGCAGTAATTGATTCTATAAAAGAATTAGCTTTACGAATCATACAGGAGTCACCTAATATTCCAACAGAGGCTTCATTTGCAATTAAGAATATTGAGAGCAATTCTTTCTTAATTAATTTTGTAAGTTCAAATATGAACTTAACCGTAGAGGAGAAGCAAGAGTTACTTCAGATCAATGATCTCCAGAACCGTGCACTAGAAACGCTCAAATTTATGGATATGGAACGTCAGAAATTGGAGCTCAAAAATGATATCCAAAGTAAGGTTCAAAATGATATGAGCCAGCAACAACGTGAGTACTTCTTACATCAACAAATGAAAACTATCCAAGAAGAACTGGGTGGTGCATCCTCTGAAGATGATTTAGAAGAAATGCGTTTGCGTTCTAAAGATAAAAAGTGGGATGAGAAAGTGGCAAAGCACTTTAAAAAGGAGCTAGCAAAAATGCAACGTATGAATCCTCAAGTTGCAGAATATAGTATACAAAGAAACTACCTGGATCTTTTTCTTGATCTTCCTTGGAATGAATTTAGCAAAGACAAGTTCGATCTTAAACGTGCGATGAAAATTTTAGATCGTGATCATTATGGATTAGACGATGTAAAGCGGCGTATTATTGAATACCTCGCAGTTTTGAAACTTCGTAATGATATGAAGTCTCCTATATTATGTTTGTACGGTCCTCCTGGAGTGGGTAAAACTTCCTTAGGAAAATCTGTCGCCGAAGCTTTAGGACGCGAGTATATACGTATGAGTTTAGGTGGTATGCGCGATGAGTCTGAAATACGGGGTCACCGTAAGACGTATATAGGGGCAATGCCTGGGCGTATTATTCAGAGTCTGAGAAAAGCAGGAACAAGTAATCCTGTATTTGTACTTGATGAAATTGATAAATTAAGTACTGGTAGTCAAGGAGATCCATCATCTGCACTTTTAGAAGTATTAGATCCGGAACAAAATAGTGAGTTTCATGATAACTTTTTGGAAATGGGGTTTGACCTATCGAAAGTTATGTTTATTGCGACTTCAAATAGTCTCAATACCATACAACCTGCCTTGAGAGACCGTATGGAGATCATCAACGTAACTGGATATACAATTGAAGAGAAGGTTGAAATTGCAAAGCAACACTTACTGCCAAAGCAACTCAAGGAACACGGAATGACTTCTAGCCAACTTAAAATTGCCAAACCACAACTAGAAAAAATTGTGGAAGGCTATACGAGAGAGTCTGGGGTACGTGGTCTAGAAAAACAAGTAGCAAAAATGGTGCGCTATGGCGCAAAGAATATTGCCATGGAGGAGCAGTACAATATCAAGGTATCTAACGAAGATATTATTGAAGTGTTAGGTGCTCCTAAAATGGAGCGCAATAAATATGAAAATAACGATGTGGCAGGCGTAGTGACTGGTCTTGCGTGGACACGAGTGGGTGGAGATATTTTATTTATTGAGTCTGCTTTATCCAAAGGGAAAGGAACACTTTCTATCACTGGAAACCTTGGTAAGGTAATGAAAGAGAGTGCCACTATTGCCATGGAATATATCAAAGCAAATGCAGAAACTTTAGGTCTGGATCCAACAATTTTTGATAAATATAATGTGCATATTCACGTGCCAGAAGGTGCAACACCTAAAGATGGTCCTAGTGCGGGTATTACCATGCTTACTTCATTGGTATCACTTTTTACACAACGCAAAGTGAAAAAGAGTATTGCCATGACGGGAGAAATTACACTAAGAGGGAAAGTGTTACCAGTAGGGGGTATCAAAGAAAAAATTCTTGCAGCAAAAAGGGCGAGAATTAAGGAAATATTAATGTGTGAGCAAAACCGCCGTGATATTGAAGAAATCAAAGATGAATATTTAAAAGGCTTGACGTTTCATTATGTGACTGACATGAGTCAAGTATTAGAGTTAACCTTGACAAAACAAAAGGTTCAAAACGCAAAAACACTTTAATTTATCTGAGAATACGCTTTTGCGAAAGCGTAAAAATTAAATCATATAACGGGAGCTTTGCTAAGAGCTCCCGTTTTTTAATAAACTAGCTAATGATTACAGTATACAATTATCTCACGTTCCAAAATATACTCTCCTAGTAACCGTTTATCTTTGTATTGCAGCATCGCTTTAATGAGAAATTTAGTACTTCTTCTATTTTTAGGTTCATCTTTTGTGGCAAAAAGCCAGTTAGGAGGAAGAGCTACTTACCAGTTTCTAAATTTAATGTCTTCTCCTAGACAAGCCGCTATGGGAGGTAAGGTGATTACAAATTACGATTACGATCCAGACTCTGCCTTGTACAATCCGGCAAATATCAATTACAGGATGGACAATCAACTTGCCGTCAATTATGTAAACTATCTTTCTGATATTAATTACGGCACCGCTTCTTACGCATATATGTGGGATAGACGTACACAGGTGCTACACGCAGGAGTTACGTATATCAATTATGGAACTTTTGATGGTAGGGATGAAAATGGAAGTGCTACTGGAGATTTTGGTGGGGGAGAAGCAGCACTCTCATTGGGATACGCTATAAATGTTCCTAATACAAACCTTCATGTAGGTTCAAATCTTAAGTTTATTACATCTACACTTGCCGAATATTCTTCTGCAGGCGTAGCTTTAGATATTGGAACAACTTACAATTTTGAAGAATGGGATCTAAATGCCGCTTTTGTGATACGTAATTTAGGAACCCAAATCACGACTTATGTCGATACGTATGAGAAACTTCCGCTAGAAATCGATGCAGGTATATCTCAGATAGTACCTAATGTTCCTATACGATGGCATCTTACCTTTGAAAATTTACAATTGTGGAATATCGCTTTTCAAAATGAATCTAGAAGCACTACAGATCTTGATGGAAATGTAACAGAAGAAAAGATAGGATTTCTAGATAATGTTGTGCGCCACACTATATTGGGAATCGAACTTTTTCCTGAAAGTGGTTTTAATTTGCGACTAGGGTATAATTTTCGTCGTGGGGAAGAACTACGTATAATTAATCAACGCAGCTTCGCGGGTATAAGCGCAGGATTTGGAATTAAAATTAATAAGATGCGTTTCAATTATGCGTATGCACGTTATAATAGCGCAGCAGCGAGTAGTTTTTTTGGGTTGGGGATTGACTTACAGTAAGAGAATAAATTTTTAAAGCGCATGGTTATCGTATGTTTGTATGGTATTTTCCTGCTTTTCATTTCAATTCCTCGCGCCGGCTTTGCCAGGCAGCTGTGGGATTTCCATTACAATCAGGGCTATGGAGGTACGATATAGTAACCTTGTAGTCATAAGCATAGTTTCTTGTAAAATTTTTATGTCCATTAAGTCCACTACAAAAAAGCGATAATCCCTATTTTTGTTTTTCAAAATTCTTTTATGAAAATTACTATTGCCATTGATGGTTACTCATCTACTGGAAAAAGCACCGTCGCAAAACAGTTAGCAGACTGGTTAGATTACATTTATGTAGATACAGGAGCGATGTACAGAGCTGTCACTTTATACGCAATGAGGCATGGTTATATTTCAGATGGTTTCTTTGATAAAAGCTCTCTTGTAAATAATCTTGAAAATATTAGTATATCTTTTACACGCAACAAAGCTTCAGGAAAAGCTGAGGTTTGTTTAAATGGGGTAAATGTGGAACGAGAGATTAGAAATATGGAGGTGTCTTCTTTCGTAAGTCCTATAGCAACGGTATCTGAGGTACGAGCAAAGCTTGTAGAACAGCAACAATATATGGGTGAAGAAAAAGGTATTGTCATGGACGGTCGCGATATAGGTACAGTAGTATTCCCTAATGCTGAACTTAAAATATTTATGACGGCAAGTGCAGAAGAGCGAGCAAAAAGGCGTTATACAGAATTACTTGAACGAGGGGATGAGGTAAGCTATGAGTCTGTGCTAGCTAATGTCCAAGAGCGTGATCACATTGATACCACACGTAAAGATTCACCATTAGTAATAGCTGAAGATGCCATAGAAATAGACAATACAGAGACAAATATAGACGATCAATTTCATACCATATTACAGCTCGCAAAAGATCGTATCGCAAAACGAATTTAAGTAAATGTCTCAACTTCCTAAAAATTTGCAGCTCGTGTTCTCTGCTATTATTGTTTTAACAATGGCAATAATTTATGGAGCACAACCCAGTATCATACTACCATATATTTTTGGTTTTGAAGTGCAAGATTTAGAGCTCAAAAATATCTTTAGAGCAATCATGGGAATGTACATAGCATTTGGGAGTTACTGGATATTTGGTATTCTTAATAAAGAACACTGGAAATCTTCTACCACTGTAAATGTGTTATTTATGGGTGGCCTCGTAGCTGGAAGATTAGCAAGTGTCATTCTTGATGGGTGGTCACCACTATATGGAATAGGGATGATAGGGGAGGCAATATTAATGTTTTGGGCTTTATGGAATTTAAAGTTCTATAAAGAACTGAGCTAACAATATCAGAATTAATAATCTAATAATCCAAGTCCAGGTAGTCCATTAGGTCTTAAAATCCCTTTTTCTAAGGAGAATAATCCTCGGAAAGGATCATTTTCAAAATCAAGATGTCCATCAAGGTCAGCATATGTTGTGTTGGATCTGGATAAGGCAAAGTGTAATCCGGATGCAATTCCCAATCTACATTCATCTATACAGCCCACCATTGCTTTAAGACCAGCGGCTTTTGCAACGGAGTTGATGTGCATGGCTTCCATAAGACCACCTACTTTCTGGATCTTTATATTTACCATATTCATACGACTGTTTTGAGCCAATCTAAACGCATCTTTAAGAGACTTAAGACTTTCGTCTGCCATGACAGGAATATGAACTTTACGAGTCACTTCACCAAGTTTTTCTTCATCTGAAACAAGTGTTGGTTGCTCAAGTATTTCAATACGAGCAGCTCTTGTTTGTTCCACAAACTGGACAGCTTGAGCAACCGTATACCCTTGATTTCCATCGAAGCGCAAGGTGAGTTGTGGATGTTTTTCGCGCAAGCGAAGTATCTTTTCTATGTCTTCTTCTAGCGATAGGCCGCCTTTAAGTTTAATTATTGAAAATCCCTGATTTACATAATTTTGACACTGCTTCAGTGTTTCTTCTGTAGATAAAATTCCAATGGTTATACTTGTAGCAATGCTATCTCTATAACCACCTAAAAACTGGTAAAGAGGAACTGCCATCTTTTTAGAAGCAATATCTAGTAAGGCCATATCGACCATGGCTAGTGCAGAGGATATAACGCTTAGTAGCGGTTTCAATTCTTGAAGTATTCGTACATAGTTGAGTGCATTTTTACCTTTCAAATACGGAATGATAACAAGGTCTAGCGCTCTAGCTACATCATCACTGCTTTCGTTGGTCACCTCTATGTCTGGAGCGGCACAACCTAAACCTATAATAGCTGTCTCGGTTTCAATTTTTAATATAAAATTAGTCGCCTGAGACACGGTTTCATAAGCGATGGTGTAAGGAGCTGTGAGCTTAAGTTCTAATCTATCATAGCTTACATTTGTAATCTTCATTGGCTATTTAATAAACGGTTTAAGAATCTCAATTAAATTTTTAGCTCCGTGGGCAAGCACATCAAACGCAGGAAGTCCTGTTTCTTCTGTGATAGATGTACACGCAGGTTCTATTTCATCTGGAGTCATACCTTCATGATTTACAGTAATAGCAATCACTTTTTTTCCTGAAATCACTTCAATTGCATTTATTTGCTCTTTTAAGTTATGTAACCTATAGCCAGGGAATCCGTCGTATTCTAATCGCTTTGGGGCATGTTGTAAAATTACATAGTCAGGTCTCCCTGCGGCCAAAATTTCAAATCCCCCAGGATAGGCTGGATTCATTAAACTTCCTTGGCCTTCAATGACAATCACCTCTGGATTTTCATTTTCATATGCTGTAACTACTGCATGTTCAATCTCGCCAGATACAAAATCATTGATACAACTGTCCATAATCATACTATATTTTGCTCCCTGCATCCAAGCAGTTTGACCAGTACCTATCATTTCAGCTTTTTTTCCGCTTTCGCGAAAACCATGAACGATTAACCAAGACGTGGTTCGTTTCCCTATGGCACTATCCGTTCCCAATACTGCCAGTTTAAGACAATTTACACTTTCAATTTTACCTGAGAAAAAGTGAAGTGTATCTCTATCTGGTGTTTTTCTAACATCGCGTATGTTTACATTGTATTCTTTTGCAAGTGAATACAGGAATTCATCATTTGTTAAAAAATCGTGGAGACCGCTATCTATATTCCATCCTTTTTTAATTGCTGTAGCTATAGTTATGCGAGCTTCTTTTGGTAATCTTCCACCATCAGGAGCAAGTCCGATCACTAAAGAAGCTGGGATTTGATCTTTTCTTTTAAGGGCAACAATAGCTTCTTCAATAGAAGAAAAAATCACAATCCCATTAGGCTTGTTATCTAACACTTCACCTGCATCTTTGCCCGCATAGCGACTGTCTATGACACCTACAATGTGATATCTTTCTGTAAAACGTACCAGTCCATGGGCAGTTTTCCCATTAGGTGTATTAAATGCTCCTTGACAATAGACGAGGGCGTTACCATCAATTGTGGTTTTCATAGCGAAATAAGTTTAATATTAAAGTTAGTTTTTGGCAGTAAGAACAACTACAAATCTATCCGGAGTAAGGGGTTCCTTTTCATGTAATTCTAATAGAGAAATAAGACCAGCTGTGGATGCAGGCAAAATACGTAACCCCTCTTTTTTTAGTAATACGCCAGTCATTTCTTTCATTTTTTGATCACTCACATGGTACGCATCACCTTTAGATTCTTTTATAGAATAAAGAGCTTCATGCCCATCAAAGCTATGCCAGTTAATGAGAGGTTCATTATATTTTGTCTCTTTTATTTTATCAGGATCAAGATCTCTACAGTAGTCAAGGTTCTCTTTAAATGATTGAATAATTGGGTTTTTATGAGTTGAAGAACCAGCAATCATTTTTGGAATACGAGATGTCTTACCTCTTTTATGTAAGCTTACGAAACCTCTATATATTCCAGCTAGTAGTGTTCCATTAGATACTGGTACGGCACAGTATTTTGGTGCATCACCAAGTTCATCTACAATTTCTGTAGCTATCTGTGAGTATGAAGATATTTGCAAAGGAGTATTTGCTCCGCCAGGATTTGCATCATACCAGTCATTTTTTAAGGAAAGCTTACTACTTTCAACAACCACATCTTCATAGCTTCCATCGATTCTAATAATAGTTGCACCGAGGCTTTCCATTTCTGTGATCCGATCTGTATGGTAGGAGGAAGGGATGTAAATATTACAAATAATTCCTCCAAGTTTTGCAGCTAGAGCAACTGCTACTCCATAATTACCACAAGTTGCTAGTGCTATAATACTGTAGTTTCTTCTTAGTGCATCGTAGACTTGAGCAAATGCAATTCTATCTTTTTGTGTTCCAGTAGGATTATCTCCTTCGTATTTAATATATAACTGGCGGATGTTAAATTCTCTTTCAAGTGACTTTGCCCGCGAAAGTCCAGTATCGCCAACCTCTAAACTTACAATATCTTCAAAACTCTCAAGTCTGTCAGTTATAGATTTTGAGGTGTCTTTTACAAACTTACTAAGCGTTTCTGCTTCAGAAGAGATGTTGTTTTGTGAGGTTTTTACACCATCCTTTAAATTCATTCTTATCTTTATAAATTTAGATTAATGAGTCCTGCTGTAAAGCAAAAAAATAGGGTAGTAGGTTCACTCTGCTGCCCTATTTTAGTATAACTTTACTTAATCAATGAGTTCTAATCCTGTGATGGATAATACTTCAAATTCATCATCATCATCATTTACATCTGTAGATGAAATATAAGTAACTTTAAATTCTTTTCCTTTATAGTCCTCTAAGGTAAGGTCAAACTGTTCTAAAGCGGTTTCACTCATGGAATCAAAAGCGTAGGTTAACTCATCTTCGTCCTCAAAATAGTAAGTTCCTTCTGAGTGTCCAGTAAAAGTGGCAGTAATTGTTTCAATAGTAGGATTGGATCCTATAAGTACTAAAGAAAAAAGGGTGATAAAAAATGTTTTCATAATAGTGTTTAGTTAAAAATAGTTTTAATAAATCCCGCACGTGCGACCACTATTCCGTAGTATAACTTAGGATTTTACCCTATGTCTTATACGTATGAAAACTAAAATATGTTTCAGGAAAGACTAATTTATTTTAAAGATCGTGTGTGTCTTCTTCTCCTTCATCTACATCTTCTTCTAAATTAAATTCAGGTTCATCCTGATCTTCCTCATCATATTCATCTTGATCAAAATCTTCCATCGCCACTACGAGTCTTTTACTTACTTTCACTAAATAAAGTGTGTCTTCAGTTTGTACTTCTACACAATCTACCATTTCGCCTTGAGCATTTTTAAAAGTAATAATGTGTTCTTTATCATACCCATAAGGGTACTTATTTACAAGTAAGTTTAGGATGTCATCGTTAAGTTTTGCATAGTCTACGATAACTCGTTTTAAGTTGCTTGGTTTTTTCATAATACTATTGTTAACAGTTACATGTTTAAGAGGTAAGCAAAAATCAATGGTGCAACTATGGTAGCATCACTTTCTATGATAAATTTTGGAGTATCAATATCTAGCTTTCCCCACGTTATTTTCTCATTTGGAACAGCTCCAGAATAAGAGCCATAACTCGTGGTAGAGTCACTTATTTGACAAAAATAACTCCAAAAAGGAGTTTCGGTGCGCTCAAGGTCTTGATACAGCATGGGAACTACACAGATTGGGAAGTCACCAGCAATACCACCTCCTATTTGAAAAAATCCTATTCCATTTCTTGAATTTTCTGTGTACCAATCTGCAAGGAATGTCATATACTCAATTCCCGATTTCATGGTACTTGCCTGAAGTTCTCCTTTTACAACGTAGCTAGCAAAAATATTTCCCATGGTACTGTCTTCCCATCCTGGGCAAATAATAGGTAAATTAGCTTTTGCAGCAGCATACATCCAGCTATCTTTTATATCAATTTCATAGTACTGCTCAAGTACTCCAGATAATAAAAGTTTGTACATATACTCATGGGGTAAATATCTTTCTCCAGCAGCCTCTGCATCTTTCCATATTTTGAAAATGTGCTCTTGTATGCGTCTAAATGCTTCTTCTTCTGGAATACAAGTATCTGTTACCCGATTAAGACCTTTCTCTAGTAAATCCCATTCGTCTTGAGCTGTGAGATCCCGATAGTTAGGCACACGTTTATAGTGACTGTGAGCCACAAGATTCATGATGTCTTCTTCTAGATTTGCTCCTGTACATGAAATGATATGTACTTTGTTTTGACGAATCATTTCTGCAAAAATTTTACCAATTTCAGCAGTACTCATTGCTCCTGCAAGTGACACGAGCATTTTTGAGCCTTTTTCTAATTGTGCTTCATAACCTTTTGCTGCATCTACTACAGAGGCAGCATTAAAATGAAGATAGTATTTTTCAATAAATTGAGATATAGCTCCTTTATTATTCATTATAATCGTCTTCTTCTGAGTTAGTTTTTTTTGTTTTTTCTTGTAGACCTCTTACTTCAAACTCATCATCTGCATCTTGTTGCTCAAATTTATAAGAGAGTAATTTATAATAAAGTTTTGCCGCGGTAAAGTCCGATGGCTTGCTATGCGCATTTGGACAGAGCTCAACGATATCAAAACCAACCACATTTTTTTCTTGGAAAACTTGGCGTAAGAAAGCGAGCGTCTCGTACCAAAAAAGTCCACCAGGCTCAGGTGTGCCGGTAGCTGGAAAGATAGAGGGGTCAAATGCATCAAGATCTATGGTAATGTACACATTTTCTGTCATGGCCTCAATCGCAGTATCTGACCAATAGTCATCATTTACCATCTCGTGCGCATAAAAGACATTGTCTTGGTTCATCACAGTTTTTTCAATGGCATCCATACTGCGTATTCCTACTTGAACTAGGTTGGTCGTTTGGTTAGCCTCGTATAATGCACATGCATGGTTGCATTTTGATCCTTCGTACGATTCACGTAAATCAGCGTGTGCATCTAGTTGCAGCACAGTGAGATTATCAAATGTCTCATTAAAGGCACGTATGGCGCCTATTGATATAGAATGCTCTCCACCAAAAGTGGTCACAAATTTGTTACGCTTAATATTTTTCTTAACCTCTTTATGTACAGCAGCTACCATCGCTTCAGGAGAAGTATTCTCTGTGATAGGATCTGCTAGATAAATACCTTGTTTATATACTTCACTTTCTGTCTCTATATCGTAAAGTTCCATATTCTCAGAGGCATGCAAAAAGGCTTCAGGACCTTTGTCTGCTCCTTTTCCCCAAGTGCTAGTACCATCGTAAGGCACTGGAAGTAAAACAATTTTAGCTTTTTCAGCTTGTGCATATTCTTGCGGAATACCTGCGTACGTTTTCATTGTTGTGGTTATTATGTTAATGGTTTAGTATAGTTTTATTTATATTTTGCTTTCGCGAAAGCGTAACTAAGTTCACTATCAATAATATGCGCTTTAAAAACACACATTTAATACCCTAAGATACTTAATAATTGATCACTTGTTTGTTGTTCTGCAAAAACTTCTGTGGTGAGATTTCCTTCTGAATCTCTGTCTATTAATATGTGTTTAGGACTTGGAATTAAACAGTGTTGTAATCCACCAAAGCCACCAATGCTTTCTTGATAAGCACCTGTATTAAAAAAGCCTATGTACAACGGTTTATCTTTTTTATATTTTGGCATATAAATAGCGTTCATGTGCTGCTCGCTATTATAATAATCGTCGCTATCACAGGTAAGCCCTCCTAGAAGGACTCTCTCGTACTCTTCGCTCCATCGATTAATAGCTAACATAATAAAACGTTTATTAATAGCCCATGTATCTGGCATTGTTGTGATGAAAGAGGAGTTGATCATGTTCCATTTCTCACGATCATTTTGTTGTTTTTGATATAAAACCTCATAGATTGCACCACCACTTTCTCCTACAGTAAAGCTTCCAAATTCTGTAAAAATGTGTGGCACTTGTACTCCAGCTTCATCACAAGCATTTTTGATTTGTACAATAATTTCATTGATCATGTAGGCATAATCGTACTCAAAGGCAAGAGAATTTTTAATGGGAAAACCTCCACCTATATTAAGGCTATCTAAGCTAGGACACACTTTTTTTAAGTTAATGTAAACCTTTATACATTTCATTAACTCATTCCAGTAATATGCTGTATCACGTATTCCCGTATTAATAAAAAAGTGAAGCATCTTTAATGATACTTTGGGGTTGTCTTTAATTTGACTATTAAAAAAAGGAACAATGTTCTTATAGCCTATACCCAATCTTGAGGTGTAAAACTCAAACTTCGGTTCTTCCTCTGAGGCAATGCGTATGCCTACATTATAGTTGCCCTCTATCGCTTCGCTAAGTAGATTAATTTCCTCATAGTTGTCTATAACAGGAATGGCATTTTTATGTCCATTATTAATGAGTCGGGCAATATTTTTTACGTATTGATCTCTTTTAAAACCATTTGAAATAACATAGGTTTCATCTGTAATTTTACCTTCGGCTTTAAGGTTCTCTACGATATTGATATCAAAGGCAGAGGAGGTCTCGATATGAATATCATTTTTTGTAGCCTCATGAAGGACATGTTTAAAGTGTGAGCTCTTTGTACAGTAACAATAATTGTAATTACCAGCGTAGTTATTCTCTTTGATAGCAGTTTCAAACCAATGTTTAGCACGGTTTATATTATCAGAAATTTTAGGTAGGTAAGTAAATTTAAGAGGCGCACCGTATTTTTCAACAAGCTTCATCAGATCAATACCGTGAAACTGTAATGTGTTATTTTCTAAGGTGAATTCTTCTTGTGGGAAGTAATAAGTTTGATCTATAAGATCAATATATTTAGTCTTCATTAACTGGGTTTATATAAGGGTACTAAAATTACAAAATCAATGTTATAAATATGGCAAGTAACTATCATAACATTTTAAGTATGTTAAATCAAAGATTTGAAATTTAGCTATAGAGAATAATTGAATAACGAGAAGAGATTTATCAAACTATAGTAATATATGAAATGAACTTAAGATCCATAGACGTTGAACTATATTTGTAATGTGGTCAAAATTCCTGAGATTTTTGGCAAAATATCCATTCATAAGTATACAGCGATAGAATCTTGCAGAATAATCCTTTTAAATCGCAAACATAATTGGGAATTTTCCCTTGTAAATTTATTTTAACAAAAAATTAGTATCCTTAATTTTTAACATTTAAGGTGTGAAATTATGCTTTCGCGAAAGTGGTTGCATGGCACCTTAAGTTCAAAAAAAAGGTAATACAGCTGTAGATAACGTTAACGGCTTTCGTATCATTTCAACTTTAAATCATAAGTTAATGCTAATCTAAACGCAGAAGCTACAGCTGTTGATCGTAAAGATTAATGATATATTTTTAAACCTTACAAGTATCAATCAACATGCGCAAAACAACATTATTAATGCAGAATGCCCCAAGAAATCTTTTGATAAAGATGTAATTACACTGAGAACTATTTTGAAATTTCTTCTAGATAGCGAATAATTTCCTTAAGCTCTTCTGGAGCATTTCCATGATCAAATGTTGATGAGGTATATACTTCGTTTTTTGAAGTAGCAACGGTTAATGTAGCTTGTGCAGCTCTATCTGTAGCACTTCCCATAGATGGTCTTGATAGCTCATCGATCATTTTAAGATCTATTTTTTTGATAAAGTTTTCTAGTTTTTCTATCTGCTCTGGTGACAGTAGCACTTTTTCATTTGTAATATTAGTAGTGCTGTTTGTATAAGTTAAGGAATCATTTTGGACAGAAATTTCGTAATTAAATCCTCTAGTATGTGCATGGTATGAAACATCTATAAAGCTTTGTGAGGTTTGTGAAGTTTGAGACTCACAGGATTTCTGTGAGTTTACCATTAACAGAATAAGTATATATATTAATTTCATAGAGTATAAATAAAAAGCAGCGCTTTTGTAGCGCTGCTTAAATTATAATATTTATGTGGTAAATACTAATTAATTAGTAAAACCATCGCGAACACTTCCTGGTTGGAATAAAGCTCTCATTCTTTCCTTTTGACCAGTAGAGAACATTGTCATACACGCATCATTCGTGTAATCCATGTAGTTCATTGTCATATCTGTAGTTTTACAGTTTGTTGTTGGGAATGAAGGACATCCATAATTAGGTCCATCTGAGCTAGGAGTATCTGCTACAAAATCATCTTGTCTACAACGACCATCTCCCCAGATATGTCTTAGGTTTAAGTAGTGACCTACTTCATGAGTTGCAGTACGACCACCATCAAAAGGAGCTTGAGCTGTTCCCATTGTACCGAAGTATTGAGGAGAAATTACCACTCCATCAGTTGCTGCCACTCCTCCAGGAAACTGTGCATACCCTAAAATACCTCCACCTATGTTGCAAACCCAAATATTAAGGTGTGTGTCTGGTGATACCACATTAGATCCTCCATTTGAAGAAGACTTCATCGCATCGTTAGTTCCCCAAGATGTTCTTGAAGATGCTTTTCTGATAGTTTGTGTTAACGTAAAGTTGATGTCAGAATCTGCAGCTAGTGGTGCAAATAAAGATGGGATTGTAGATGCGTCACTGTTTTGAAGATTAAAATCCTCATTTAAAACTGCAATTTGAGATGCAATTTGTGCATCGCTAATGTTTTCTGAACTATTACTATATAATACATGTACAACAACGGGAATATTAACAATTCCTAAGTTGTCAGCAACTGGGTCAGTGCCACCACCACCTCCGTTGCCACCGCCACCACCTGGCTTGCCTTTAGCATTGGATCTTGCATTGATTATAGAACGCACATTTTTTTCGACGTCATACATTTTTGCATATAAACTTGGATCTGATTTAAGCTTATCATTTAGTACATTCATAGAGTGACATTCTTTACCACCTTGTGATCTTCCAGTGTTGTCATCTGCATCCGTGTAGAGGTAGAAATCACTCATGTCTACTTGCTGCTCTTCAACACTTGAAACATCAAACTCTTGTTCTTTCTCACAAGATGTAAAAGCTAGTGACACAACGGCAAGACTTAAAAATATTTTTTTCATAATTACTAAGGGGTTTTAAATTTTATTGAGGCAATATATAATTTTGACACAAAATTTTGCATTTTATTTAATATTTATCCTAAAAAGAAGTGATATTTGCTTGAGATTCTCGTTACTGCCTGTGAGCATTGAGTTTGTGTATTTTTGTTATCTCATATAAAGGTTATATAAGCGTTCATTTTAGAGTGTATAATGTTAAAATTATGAATTTGCTCTTGCTTTTGGTAAATAAAAACGCATATTTCTCATTTTTGATATTTGATTATCGATGAAATACATAAAAAAAATACATCAAAAAAAAGAGCCTTGTTAAACAAGACTCTTTAATTAATTTAGGTTCAAATCATAAATTTCATTCGTTATCATTTGATTGCATGGTGTGAAAGACGTTCTGAACATCATCATCCTCTTCTAGACGTTCTAATAATTTATTTACATCCTCTTCTTGTTCTGTACTTACTTCTTTAGTTACCTGAGGAATTCTATCAAAACCAGACTCTAAAATCTCTATACCTTTTTCCTCTAGCGCACTTTGGATAGCTCCATAACTTTCAAAAGGTGCATATATATGTATGCCGTCCTCATCTTCAAAAACTTCTTCTGCCCCAAAATCTATAAATTCTAATTCAATTTCTTCGACATCTTGCCCTTCGGCGTTTACGCGGAAGGTGCAGGTGTGATCAAACATAAAGACCACAGAGCCAGAGGTTCCTAAACTCCCATCACATTTATTAAAAGCCGCTCGTACATTTGCTACTGTACGGGTATTATTGTCTGTTGCAGTTTCTACTAATATTGCAATTCCATGTGGAGCATACCCCTCAAAAATTACCTCTTTATAATCTCCTTGACTTTTGTCCGACGCTCTTTTGATGGCGCGTTCTACATTGTCCTTAGGCATATTAACCGCCTTGGCATTTTGGATGACTGCACGTAAGCGCGAGTTAGAATCTGGGTCTGGACCTCCTTCTTTTACCGCCATCACGATATCCTTACCTATTCTTGTAAAGGCTTTAGACATCGCGCTCCAGCGCTTCATTTTGCGTGCTTTTCTAAATTCAAATGCTCTTCCCATATGTAAATCCCAGTATCATTTTCGCGTAAGCGAAAATTTAAAAAATTAGTAATAGTATCAATTAAAAAACGCGAACAACTACTGTTGCTCGCGTAAAAATAGGAAATCGCTTCATTTCCTAAAAATCTATCTATGTCTTATGCCCCTAGAATATCATCTATGGCCGCTGCGAGGTCAAAATCCTTTTCGGTAACTCCATCTGCATCATGCGTGCTTAGTGAGATTTCGAGTTCATTGTACGTATTTGTCCACGTAGGGTGGTGATCCATCTTTTCACACTCAAATGCAATACGAGTCATTGTAGCAAAAACCTCACGAAAGTTTTCAAACTCAATCGTCGTGTGAATCGCATTTTCATCATATTCCCAGTCTGGAAAATCTTCTAGCCTGTTTTTGATTTGGTCGTTTGTGAGTTTCATTAGTTATAGTTTTGAGTTGTCGTATAAAGGTAGGGAATTACGCTTTCGCGAAAATAGAATCGTAAATAAAAATTTGTTAATAGCAAAGCAACCCAGCTAGCAGACGATGATCAATTTTTTAAGAAGCATCTAATGCTTTTGCTTTAATAATATTTTATAGTCTGATGATTTGTTCAATTTCTGTGTCCTTGATAAGCCTGAAACTTTTTTTTTATGTAACCCCTTTGAAAATCAATTAAAAGGATGTATTTTTGCACTCCTTTTTGGCACCCTAAGAAAGCCGCCATTGTAAGGTTGATATAAAAACAAAACAAACCCTTTTGCGGTTTCGAGGTTTTTAGGCTTTCGCGAAAGCGTAAAATACAAAACCCATCTACTTGAAAATAAATTTTTTAAGGTGGATGTAATTTTAGCAAATGGCTGAAGAAACAACAAAACAAGAACTTGAAGCAAAACAAGACGGTGTCACTGAGGCACAAGTAGAGGCTCAAGTTGCAAAAACGGACATCGCAGTTGATAACAACACTGTAGAGGCTCCAAAAGCAGAGCTTTCACCGGCTCAAGAAAACCCTGAAAAATTTCTTAAAGATTTTAACTGGGAGAAGTACGAAGAAGGAATTGATACGGTAGATGACAAACAACTCGAAGAGTTTGAAGCGCTAGTAGCAAGTAACTTTGTAGACACTCTTGATGATGACGTTGTAGAAGGAACTGTAATAACACTTACAGATCGTGATGCGATCATTGACATTAACGCAAAGTCTGAAGGAGTTATTTCTCTTAACGAGTTTCGTTACAATCCAGATCTTAAAGTAGGTGATAAAGTAGAAGTACTTATCGATGTGCGTGAAGATTCTACAGGACAGTTAATTTTATCACACCGTAAGGCTCGTGTGATCAAAGCTTGGGATCGCGTGAATGCGGCTCACGATGAGGGAACTATCGTAAACGGTTTTGTAAAAGCTCGTACTAAAGGAGGAATGATTGTAGATGTATTCGGTATCGAAGCATTCTTACCAGGATCACAAATAGATGTTAAGCCTATCCGTGATTACGATCAGTATGTAAATAAAACAATGGAATTCAAGGTGGTTAAGATCAACCACGAATTTAAAAATGTTGTAGTCTCTCACAAAGCGCTTATCGAAGCAGATATTGAAGAGCAGAAGAAGGAGATCATTGGACAACTTGAGAAAGGACAAGTACTTGAGGGTGTTGTTAAAAACATTACTTCATACGGTGTATTTGTTGATCTTGGAGGTGTTGATGGATTGGTGCACATTACTGACCTTTCTTGGTCACGTATCAACCACCCGAATGAAATCGTTGAGCTTGATCAGAAATTGAATGTTGTAATTCTTGATTTTGATGAAGACAAAACACGTATCCAGTTAGGTCTTAAGCAATTATCTAAGCATCCATGGGAAGCACTTGGAGAAGAGCTTAAAGTTGGAGATAATGTAAAAGGTAAGGTCGTTGTAATCGCAGATTACGGTGCATTTATCGAAGTAGAAGAAGGAGTAGAAGGTCTTATTCACGTTTCTGAAATGTCTTGGTCAACTCACTTGCGTAGTGCAGGTGACTTTGTAAAAGTAGGAGATGTTGTAGATGCTCAAATTCTTACTTTAGATCGTGAAGATCGTAAGATGAGTCTTGGTATTAAGCAACTTACACAAGATCCTTGGACAGATATTACTTCTAAGTATCCTGTAGGTTCACGTCACGAAGGTATCGTACGTAACTTCACTAACTTTGGAGTATTTGTTGAGCTTGAAGAAGGAATTGATGGCTTAATTTATATCTCAGATCTTTCTTGGACTAAGAAAATCAAACACCCATCAGAATTCTGTGAGGTAGGTGATAAATTAGAAGTTGTTGTACTTGAACTTGATGTTGAAGGACGTAAACTATCTTTAGGTCACAAGCAGATAGAATCTAACCCTTGGGATAAATATGAAGCTGAATTTAAAGTAGGAACAACTCATAAAGCTGCAATCACAGAGGTTGTAGATAAAGGAGCTACTATCGAATTTAATGAAGATATTATTGCTTTCATTCCTACACGTCACCTTGAGAAAGAAGATGGAACTAAATTAGGTAAAGGTGAAGAAGCTGAATTCCAAATTATAGAATTTAACAAAGACTTCAAGCGTGTTGTCGCTTCTCATATGGTAATCCATAAAGAAGAAGAAGCTAAAATCGTTAAGCAAGCTGCTAAGAAAGCAAAAGCTCAGTCAGATGAGTCTAAGCCTACTTTAGGAGATGCTAACGAAGCGCTTGCAGCTCTTAAAAAGAAAATGGAAGGAGGGAAGTAATTCCTAAAATTCATTATTCAAATCAAAAAAGCCTCTCAGGAAACTGGGAGGTTTTTTTATTTTTTATATGCGACAGTAATGAAGATTTTGAAGGTTAGCTTTCGCGAAAGCGTAATACACTTATTTCATCCCCCGGCGATACAACCAAAGTTTTGTATATCTCATTAAAACTGCATAGGCATGTAGTGAACTTATAACAAATCCCACAACACCATCCCTAAACCCCAACTGTAGAATATAATGCTTAAAAAAGCTCCAAACAGGTTTTATAAAGAAATGAAAACCATGAAGTCTACCTGTAAATTTATCATAATCAATCGCTTGCCAAGCGGCATATCTATTAAGTTTTTTAATATGGCTATCAATAGATCTATAGGTATTGTGGTGGAGTCGGTTTTTCAAAAAGCTAACTTTTCCATCTGCCACAATTTCAGCATGAACCATTTTATCTTCATAGCGGCACAAATCTCTCTTGAAGAGTCGTATTACTTTATCATTTTGCCAACCGCTGTACTTCACATGTTTACCCATGAAGTGATTCTTTCTATAAATCCAATAGGCTACAGTGTTTATATCAATGCTGTCTAAAACATCTAAAATTTCGGTTTTAAGTTCTGGAGTCACTCGTTCATCTGCATCAAGAAGTAAAATCCACTCGTGTGTAGCTTGAGGTATAGCCCAGTTTTTTTGGGAAGCTGAATATTGATAAGGTCTGGATATGATACGATCTGTAAACTCTTTTGCAATGGTTGTCGTAAGATCTGTGCTCATGGAATCTACCACAATGATTTCATCTGCAAAATTTACAGACTCTAATACTTCTCTTATGTTATTTTCCTCATTACCCGTAGGAATGATTGCTGTTAATTTTTGCATAGTATTTTCTACTACCGTAAAATTACTAACTATTTAATGAATAAATAATGTAATTTTGTGAATAGCCTATGAAAGTTTCTAAACCATCAGTTTCTGTGATATTAAGCACTTATAATGCTGTTGATTGGTTGGAGAAAACACTATGGGGATATGAAGTTCAAACTACTTTTGATTTTGAAATTGTAATTGCAGATGATGGATCTGGTCCTGAAACAAAAGAACTTTTAAATAGATTTTCAAAAGATTTTCCCGTGCCTATAATACATGTGTGGCAGGAAGATGAAGGTTTCCAAAAATCTCGTATTCTTAATAAGGCTATACTTGCATGTAATTCAGATTACATATTAATGAGTGATGGGGATTGTATAGCAAAAAATAATTTTGTTGAAGAGCATATCAAACATAGGCAGCAAGGACGCTTTCTTTCAGGAGGTTATTTTAAGCTTCCGATAGATATATCAAATTCTATAAGTCGTGTTGACATTGTAGATCAAAAATGTTTTGATGTTGAGTGGTTGAAAGCTCAAGGACTAAAATCCTCATTTAAAAATAAAAAATTGACAGCCGGTAAATCCACTTCAAAAGTGCTCAATTTTTTAACGCCTACTAATGCGAGCTGGAACGGTCATAACTCAAGTGGTTGGAAAGAAGATATCTTGAGAGTAAATGGTTTTGATGAGCGTATGCAATACGGGGGGCAAGATCGAGAGCTAGGCGAACGTTTAATGAATTCTGGAATTAGATCTATACAGATAAGATATACTGCCATTTGCATTCATTTGGATCATCCTAGAGGATATAAAACACAGGAAACTCTAGATAAAAATGCAGCCATAAGAAAAAACACGCGTGGTAAAGGGTATGCATACACATATTATGGGATTAAAAAAGAAGTTTCAGACCACTAAATATTGCCATTTTTATAAATTTTATGAAGTTAAAAGAATATTTACCATCGATATATAATAGTTTAAGATTACGAGCAATAGGGGTTAATAATCTTAAAAAAAAGTCGGATCAAACTGTTCCAATATTTGTAACACTTACCACGATACCCTCTAGGTTGCCAATTGTTGAAAAAACAATAATGAGTGTTTTAAGGGCAACACCTCAACCTGAACGTATAACACTTTGGCTACACGAAGATTTGAAAGATGTGCTACCTCAGGCTTTAGAAAAACTTCAAGGAGATGTTTTTGAAATTAAATACTCTCCATATAAATTCTCTCATAGAAAATTAATACATTCTTTAGAGTTGTATCCAAATAAACTTTTGGTTACAATTGATGATGATATGATCTACAGGCCATTTTTGTTTGGTTTTTTATATAAAAGTCATCTCGAGTTTCCCAATGACATAATCGCAAACAGGATGCGTAAAATCTCTTATAATTCAGATGGTGAAGTTATTCCATACTTACAATGGTCTCATAATACGGACCCTCAACTTATTGATGCTTCCATGATGCCTGTGGGAGCTTGTGGAGTTTTATACCCAGTGGGAGCATTAGATAAAAGAGTTACAGATGTATCTCTATTACAAAAAATATCCCCTAAGAGTGACGATTTATGGTTTAAAACAATGTCATTACTAAATGGTACTTCATCCCGTTTTGCTCCTTACAAGGAAATAGATCCTATACCTATTATAAATAGTCAAAAGGTAGCTCTTAAGAAAATTAATAATACTTTGGATTATAAAAGAGTTCAGTGGGAGAAAATAGCAGAATATTTTGATCTTAAGGACAGAGTGTTTTCTACTCAAGATTAAAAGTTCTCATTCAGTGTTCTTATCAATTGAATCAGAATTTTATGTTCAAAATAAATATTTGGAGGTTTGAATTGATCTACTTAGATATATAAGTCCATCTGAAAATTATAGTAATTATTAAAACTTAGTATTCTTTAATTATCTTCGTTGTAGGATTTTCGTTTTGATAACTATTCGAATTTCATCAATTATTTTAACGGTATTCGAATTTTCATAATCGTATGATTACAAGCAAATTATTTACTTAACCTTTTAGATATCCAATTCGTAATATAATTCAACAGTTCGGGTTCGGCTTTTTCTAAACTTTGAAATGTCATAAAAATTTTTGACTTGTCTTTTATAAAGTTTGCCAATTTTTTCTTTACAGCATTGGGTTTTTTATAAGATCTAAAATAAGTAAGATGAGTATCTCTTGAGAAGTGATATGTGCCTTGCTGTATTTCTAGATGTTCTGATAAAGATGAAATTATAAATTGACCTCTATCTCTAAATCTAAATTGAATATTCTTGGAAAGTAACGTTTCATTATTTTTAAAGAAATTCTCTAAGGTAGATTTTCGCACACAAACAGGTGTATGAAATCGCCTTATGTACATAGATGTACCTGCAAGTTTCGCACTTCTTTGTTGGAAAGTTTTAAAGCTTGTTCTATTGATATTTGGTTTTTTGCCTACAAAATAGAGAGCTTTATGATATAGCTTTCGTAAGCTACGATCTTCATGAAATTTTTCCCACTTACCCCTTATAATAGGTTTGCCATTAATAAAAAAGTCTTTAGGAGTAGCTTCCCTCATTAGGAAGGTATCATCATTAAAAATGATAAAATGTTCAGAGAGATCAGGAATTCTAAAAAGCATATTCCCAATAGAGCAAGAATTAAAGCACGGAAGAAACTCCTCAAAATCCCTGAAAATAGTTTTGTGATCTATAAGAATGAGGTTAATATTTTGTTTTTGAGCCTCAATCACTAGTTCATCAAATGAGTCCGGTTTTTGGTTATCGGTAACTAGAAAGATATTTCTAACAAATGGCGCAAACTTAATGATAGATGTAATAGCGATATCTATTTCACCAATGGAGTTGAATCTAACCATTTGCTCTTTGCTGGTAAAATCTATTTTCAAGTCTCTATAAGAATTGATTTTTTCTTGCCAAACAGTGTCGTTACCGTCTACCCAAGTTATTACAGCATCTATGGTTAATTGATTATCTTCCATATATATTAAACTTACACTGCTACATCATACTCTCTCAAAGCATCATTAAGAGAGGTTTTTCTGTTAGTACTCTCTTTACGCTTTCCAATAATTAATGCACATGGAACTTGATACTCTCCGGCGGCAAACTTCTTAGTGTAACTTCCAGGAATCACGACAGATCTTGCTGGTACGAGTCCTTTAGTTTCTACTGGTTCATCACCAGTGACATCAATAATTTTTGTACTCATGGTGAGTACCACATTAGCGCCTAACACCGCTTCTTTCTCAATATGTACGCCTTCTACAACAATACATCTTGAACCTATAAAAGCTCCATCCTCAATAATCACTGGCGCAGCTTGCAACGGTTCTAAAACACCTCCTATACCTACACCACCACTTAAATGTACATCCTTTACCTATTTGAGCACAGCTTCCTACAGTTGCCCATGTATCTACCATAGTCCCTTCATCAACGTAAGCGCCTATGTTTACATAGCTTGGCATTAAAATAACGCCGCTAGAGATGTATGATCCGTGTCTTGCTACTGCATTTGGAACCACTCTAATACCACGATTTGCAAAGTCTTTTTTAAGCGGAATTTTATCGTGATACTCAAAAATACCAGCTTCAAGCGTTTCCATTTTTTGAATTGGGAAATACAAAACGACCGCTTTTTTTATCCATTCATTTACCTTGCCATCCATTATTAGTAGGTTCTGCAACACGAAGTGTCCCGCGGTCTAGCATATCAACTACTTCTCTTATTGCATTAATTGTAACTCGGTTTGAAAGTTGAGAGCGATCGTCCCAGGCATCTTCAATGATATTTTGAAGTTGTGTCATAATTTTTTAATCTTGGGATTGATATTCTAGTATAAGATCTGAAGGGTTAATTTGTGAAGCACTGATTTTTGTAGGATATCCATCTTCATTATAATCATAATCAAACGTTACAACATTCATCTCTGGATCTGTTATCGTAAGCGGGTTATTAATACTTATAAAATCAACACTATTGTCATAAGCTCCAGGGAATATAGAGGTTACATCTGGTCTTCTCAAAATTGCAAATAAATGATGATTAGAATATGGCAATGCGGTGGTTCCTTTTAAAAATTTTGCAGGATTTTTTTTAGTATCAAAGGTTAATGTATAACACTCTAAAGGATTGCTGTAATTATTATTTTCTCTAGAACATATTGAAATTGGATTTCCATTAGTGCTATAAGTGATTTCATTTAAAACAATAAATGTATTTTCAAAATCATCATAGACTTCTAATTTATAAGGTATTCCTGCGTCGTTGTAACTTATGCGAGCATTTGTAAAGTTAGACGAACTTGCATATATATATGGAGAATTTTCATAATTGAGCTCATATTCATCATCGTCCACTTCTCGGTCAATAATTGAATTAAAAAAAATTCTTTCAACTTCATCGGTTTCATTAAAGAATTCAAAATTATAGGATACGTCGAAATCAAAATTCCCGAAAGATGTATCGAAATCTGAAAATCTTCCAGAAGTAAAACTATAAAGTAGCTGTTTTATGCCATCAGCTGTATTTCTCAATCTATAATTAGGTAATCCATCGTAGGTTTGACCGTAATCGATTTTTCCTTATTTTTGCCCCAAATTAATACTATGTCCCGCATTATTGCGATAGATTATGGAACAAAACGCACTGGTATTGCAGTGACAGATGAGTTGCAAATGATTGCCTCGGGACTCACCACGGTTGCTACTAAAGACTTAATGAAATTTCTGAAAGATTATTTCAACAACTGAAAATGTGTGAACGCTATGATATTAGGTGAACCTAAGCGTATGAGTGGTGAACCTTCTGAGGTGGAAAAGGATATTTTACGCTTTCGCGAAAGCGTAGAAAAAGCACATCCTAACCTAGAAATCATAAGACAAGACGAACGTTTTACCTCAAAGATGGCATTTCAAACGATGATTGATAGTGGACTAGGAAAGAAAAAAAGACAGAACAAAGCATTGGTTGATGAAATTAGTGCTACTATAATATTGCAGGATTACCTGTATAATAAATAAGTATGATTTTACCAGTTGTAGCTTACGGAACTCCCGTGCTAAAGAAAAAAGCAAAAGCGATTACACCAGAATACCCTAATTTTCAAGGAGTTACTCGATAACATGTGGGAGACTATGTATGGTGCATCAGGTGTAGGACTTGCTGCTCCTCAAGTAGGATTACCTATACGAGTTTTTTTAGTAGATACCACACCTTTTGCAGATGATGAGAATTTTACTCCAGAAGAACAAAAACAACTTTCTACATTTAAAAAAGCATTTATAAATGCAGAAATTCTAGCAGAAGCTGGAGACGAGTGGGCATTTTCTGAAGGTTGTTTAAGTATTCCTGGGATTAATGAAGATGTTTTTAGAAAACCTACAATTACTATACAATACCAAGATGAAAACTTTGAAACGTTTAAAGAAACGTACGATGGGCTCATTGCGCGTGTCATTCAGCATGAGTATGATCACATAGAGGGTATTTTATTTACAGATAAACTTTCTAGTCTCAAAAAACGTCTTATCAAAGGAAAGCTAGCAAATATCTCAAAAGGGAAATGTAGTGCAGACTATAAAATGCGTTTTCCTGCAATGTCTAAAAAAAGATAATTGTAAATCAATAATACACTAATTTGTAATAATGACTGGCATAGTGCATCTTTGCCGTCCAATTTAAAATATATATGAGTTTAGATAAAGTAATTGCAATCTCTGGGAAGCCTGGAATTTATGCTTTAAAACAACAGACACGTAGCGGATTTGTAGCAGAATCACTTATTGACAACAAGCGTATTACAGTAGGTATACGTCATAACGTAAGTGTACTTTCTGAAATAGCCATCTATACACTATCTGAAGAAAAGCCTTTAAAAGAGGTTTTTCAAAAAATAAAAGATAAAGAAAACGGAGAGCAAACCATAAGTCACAAATCATCTAAGGATGAGCTTGAAGAATTTTTCTTTAATCTTATACCGGATTATGATGAGGATCGTGTGTATGCTAGTGATATCAAGAAAGTAGTGCAATGGTACAACATCCTTCAAAAGAATGACATGCTGGATTTTGAAACTTCAGAAGCAGCTGCGTCAGAAGAAGAAGAATAGTGCATAACTTTTTTAAAATTAAAATGGCCTTTACTGTATTTAAGTAAAGGCTTTTTTAATTTTAAAGACTATTACGCTTTCGCGAAAGCGGTATTACAAAATCCAACCTGACCTATTCATTTATGAATTCAAGAGAAGTACAACTCCAAGCATTTGATAGACTTTTAACCATCATGGAAGAGTTGCGAGTAGGTTGCCCTTGGGACCAGAAGCAAACCATGCAAAGTTTGCGACATCTTACCATAGAAGAGACTTATGAGCTAGGTGATGCTATTCTTGACAACGATTTAGAAGAAGTAAAAAAGGAACTGGGCGATCTATTATTGCACATTGTCTTTTATGCAAAAATAGGCTCAGAAACCAATGATTTTGATATTGCAGATGTTGCAAATGAAATCTGCGATAAATTAATTTCTAGACATCCCCATATTTATGGAGATGTGTCAGTGGCAGATGCTAGTGAGGTAGCTACCAATTGGGAGAAACTCAAATTGAAAGAAGGTAAGAAATCTGTTCTTAGAAGGGGTGCCTCGTAGTTTACCAGCACTAGTAAAAGCAAGCCGAATTCAAGAGAAAGTAGCCGGTGTAGGTTTTGACTGGGAAGAGCCAGAACAGGTTTTTGAAAAGGTAAAGGAAGAGCTGGCAGAGTTACAAGATGAAATAAAGCATCAAAACCAAGAGAAAATGGAAGCTGAGTTCGGTGACGTGTTGTTCTCCATGATTAACTATGCGCGCTTTTTAAAAATAGATCCAGAAAGTGCACTTGAGCGTACCAATAAAAAATTTATCAATCGCTTTCAATACCTCGAATCAAAGGCAAAAGAATTAGGTAAGGATATGTCTGACATGACACTGGCAGAAATGGATGTGTTTTGGGAAGAGGCAAAGAAAATTTAACTAGAAGAGACTTAAATAGACTGCAAATACAATTGCTCTACTTTTTCTCTCGCCCATGGAGTTCTACGTAAGAACTTAAGGCTAGATTTGATAGTGGGATCTTTCTTAAAGCAATTGATATCTACCTGAAGACTCATTTCTTTCCAACCATATTTGGCTACTAGAAATTCAAGAATGTCTGCTAGTTTTACACCGTGCAATGGGTTGTTGGGTTGTGACATGTTACAAAGTTAAATAAATACATCAATTTTAAACTATACGATGTGCTATCCTTATTTTTGTACCGCACAAAATAAAATTCTTGAAAAGAACAATTCACAGTCATTCCGTATCAGATATTGATGTCTTAAAAAGCAAGCTATTGCATTGGGCACAACAATATGACGAGGTAGTTTGGCTAGATAGTAATGAGTATGAGCATCAAAATTATCCTCAATATCAGGCAATACTAGCGGTAGATGCTTTTACTAGCCTTAAGACAGATTACACAAATGCTTTTGATCAGCTAGAAGAATATCAGAATGGCTTGAATGATTGGATTTTTGGCTACTTAAGTTATGACCTTAAAAATGATACAGAGCGTCTGGCATCAAAAAATGATGACCGACTACATTTTGCAGACCTCCACTTTTTTCAACCTAAAAGGTTATTTCTTATTCAGAACAATACCTTAGAGATGCATTATTTGTCTATGGTAGATGATGAACTCACTGAAGATTATGAAGATATATTAAATCAATCAGAGTTTTCATCCACAAGGCATGCAGCCGACTTACAGATTAATTCAAAAATTCATAAAGAGGCTTATATTGAAAAAGTTAGTGATCTCTTAGCACATATAGGGCGTGGAGATATTTATGAAGCAAATTTTTGTCAAGAATTTTTTGCATCTGGGTTTATAGATCCTGTAGATACTTACAAGAAGACTTAATGAAATAAGCACCTCCACCATTTGCGACGTTTTTAAAACTTGATGAGCAGTATTGTCTTTCGGCGAGCCCAGAGCGTTATTTGCGTAAAGAAGGGGCAGAAGGTTATAAGTCAGCCCATTAAAGGGACGGCACCTCGAGGTAGCAGTGAGGAGGAGGATACCGCTTTCGCGAAAGCGTTATCACAAGACCCAAAAGAGCAATCTGAAAATGTGATGATTGTAGATTTGGTACGTAATGACTTGTCAAGAACGGCAATGAAAGGATCTGTTCAGGTAGAAGAATATTGCAACGTATATCCTTTCAAGCAGGTACATCAGATGATCTCTACCATTACGTCAACCATTTCTGAAAATGTATCTCCTGTAGATGTAATTAGGTCTACGTACCCTATGGGAAGTATGACAGGAGCGCCTAAAATTATGGCGATGAAACTTATCGAATCCCTAGAGGAGTCAAAGCGAGGCTTGTATAGCGGGAGTGTGGGATATTTTACACCAGACGGAGATTTTGACTTTAACGTAGTGATCCGAAGTATTCTCTATAATGCCGAAAAGGAGGTATATTTCTTATTCGGTAGGTGGCGCAATCACTGCGGGCTCAGATCCAGAAAAAGAATATGAAGAATGTCTACTCAAGGCAAAAGCAATGCGCGCTGTATTGGAGGGAAAATCGTAATTTTACATTTTAATTTTGAGGACTGATATATGCTTCTGATTCGTGTGCTAACAATTAATTCAAATGAATTAAGGAAGTGATTCATCAGCGATATTTATATGTTTTTCAAACATAAGCTCTGTGATATTTCAAAATTATTTTTTCGCGAAAGCGTAATTAATTCTAAACAACAAACAAAACAACTATGAGTGACGATAAAAAAATAATATTTTCAATGCAAGGGGTGACAAAAAGTTATCCTGGGGCACAAACTCCTGTGCTTAAGAATATATACTTGAGCTTTTTCTACGGAGCAAAAATTGGAATATTAGGTCTCAACGGTTCTGGTAAATCTACGTTGATGAAAATTATTGCTGGATTGGACACAAACTTTCAAGGGGATGTCACTTCAGATAAAGAATTTTCTGTAGGATATCTTGAGCAAGAGCCTAAGCTAGATCCAGAAAAAACAGTTTTGGAAATTGTAAAGGAAGGAGCCGCAGAGACGGTTGCTATTCTAGATGAGTACAATCAAATAAATGATTCATTTGGTTTAGAAGAAGTATATTCTGACGCTGATAAGATGGAGAAATTAATGGCGCGTCAAGCGGTGCTTCAAGATGAGATAGATGCTCGCAATGCGTGGGAACTTGATACAAAACTTGAGATTGCAATGGATGCTTTGCGCACGCCACCTGCAGATCAAAAAGTAGGAGTCCTTTCTGGTGGAGAAAAGCGCCGCGTTGCCTTATGTCGTTTATTACTTAAAGAACCAGATGTACTGCTTTTAGATGAGCCTACTAACCACTTGGATGCAGAGTCTGTACACTGGTTAGAGCATCACCTAGCGCAATATAAAGGAACTGTGATTGCGGTAACTCACGATAGATACTTTCTAGATAATGTTGCAGGATGGATTCTTGAGTTAGATAGAGGGGAAGGTATTCCTTGGAAAGGAAACTATTCGTCTTGGCTCGATCAAAAGTCTAAGCGTATGGCGCAAGAAAGCAAAACAGCTTCAAAACGTCAAAAGACACTAGAGCGAGAATTAGAATGGGTGCGTCAAGGTGCAAAAGGTCGTCAAACGAAACAAAAAGCTCGTCTACAAAACTATGATAAGATGATGAGTCAAGATCAGAAGCAAGTAGATGAAAAGGTAGAGATTTATATCCCTAACGGACCGCGATTAGGAACTAATGTTATTGAGGCGAATGGTGTGAGTAAAGCCTTTGGCGACAAATTACTTTATGAAGATTTAAACTTTAATCTGCCACAAGCTGGTATTGTTGGAATTATAGGACCTAATGGTGCTGGTAAAACCACAATCTTTAAAATGATTATGGGAGAGGAAGAGCCAGATAAAGGGAGTTTTACTGTAGGTGATACGGCGCAAATTGCATACGTAGACCAGAGTCATTCTAATATTGATCCAGAAAAAACAATTTGGCAAAATTTCTCAGATGAGCAGGAGCTTATCATGATGGGAGGTAAAGAAGTGAATTCTAGAGCGTACTTAAGTAGATTTAATTTCTCAGGTAGTGAGCAAAACAAGAAAGTTGCAACACTTTCTGGAGGAGAGCGTAACCGTTTGCACCTTGCGATGACCTTAAGGGAAGAAGGGAACGTGCTATTACTTGATGAGCCTACAAATGATCTTGATGTGAATACCTTGAGAGCTTTAGAAGAAGGACTTGAGAATTTTGCAGGTTGTGCAGTAGTTATTAGTCACGATCGATGGTTTCTAGATCGTATTTGCACACACATTTTAGCTTTTGAGGGGAATAGTCAAGTGTATTTCTTCGAGGGAGGATTCTCAGAATATGAGGAGAATAAGAAGAAACGATTAGGTGGAGACTTGATGCCTAAACGTATAAAATACAAGAAACTTGTAAGATAACTACAAAGTCTTTTAAGTAGTAAGCGCTCTATATTTTAAATGTAGAGCGTTTTTTTTATAAAAAGAAAAATAGCACCGTGCAAACAGTAAGCACAACAACGGATACAAAAAAGATAGCTCTATTTTTAATTTCGATTTTCATAATGATTTGATTGATTGTTGTATACAATAGATGTAGTTGTGATAAAATGGTTGCGTGGCGATGCCATAAAATTTTAAAATTTTGAGTATGCTTTCGCGAAAGCGTACTTTTAACAGTATTAGAGAGTTAGTGATAGAATGGAATGATCACAAAGTCTTACAAAACATGTACATTTTTGCTACCTTTAATTTGTGCACGGTTTTTGATTTCTTGCTAAAAAAACATTATGAGGTATTTATACTTGTTCTTATTGATTGCTTTTTCTGCTCATTCTCAAACAGATCTTATAAAAGGAGCAGTTATCCCAGAAATGGATATGGAATCTAATAAGAAACAAACCTACGCTGTATACCTGCCAAGAACTTACGATCTTTCTAAAACGTATCCCGCTGTTTTTGTGTTTGACACAGAAGGAAGAGGTGCGAGCGCTGTACAGCAGTTTACAATAGCAGCTGCATTGACAGAAAGTATTATTATAGGAGCTAATTATAAACTTGATAATGAATTAGAAGTTTCTTTCAAACAAGTAACCCATTTAATTACACGAGTAAAAGAAAATTATGCTGTTGACGATTCTAAAATCATCTTGTCAAGTAACGATGACAATAATTTATTGCTGAGTTCATTTTTAAAAAATACTACTGATATTTATGGAATAATCGCCATCAATAATCTTGTTTTAAATAAACAAATCTTAAGTAAAAATCCTACGATAAAAATAGCTGTTATTTCTGGAGATGAAACTCCTTCATTCTACACCTTGCAGTCCTATTCAAACCATAAGGATTATAAGGATTTTATTGTTGATTACCAAACGTATGACGGAGCTGGCTGGCCTCAAGCGGGGTATTTATCTGGAGCGCTTACAAGTATTTTAATTAGCGAAGTAACACCAATAGAGAAGGTATCAGAATATTATAAAAGTGATATAGAGTTTGCAGAATTACTTTATAGAAGACAGAAGCACTTATATGCTTATGATTTTGTAGATCATTTAAAGAATAAGTACAAAAGCATACTTGACATCAATACGCAAAAGGAATTAAAGAAAACTATTAGAAATAATGCTACATATAAATTAAAAAAGTCCGAAAAAACAATAGTGAACTATTCTGAAAAATCTCTAGCTCAAGATTTTAAATATTATTTACTGGAGGATTCAAAAAATGCCTTTTTCGATAATTTAGGATGGTGGAGTTCTCAGATGGATGCACTGGATATGACGGCAGATAGTACAGCACAATCTACCCAAATTCGTAAGTCTGCTATACGTCTTAAGGCGTATGTTCAAGATTTAGTAGAGCAACAGTACCAAGCAAATAATAATAAGAATCAAACGGTAGAAAAGTCCTTGTTTATAAATATATTACGCACGCTCGTAGATCCAAATAACCAAGAAGCTTTTATAAATGTAATCTCTTTAAGTGCTAGAGAAGCAGATTATAACGCTGCTTATTTTTATTTAGAAGAACTTCTTAAATCAGGTTATTCAAATTATGATATGCTCTATGAAATTCCATATACAAATGCAATCCTAATTGGTCCAGAATGGAACGAAATAATTAAAACCTATTTAGGAAAATCAAAATATTATTAAGACTGAACTTCTTTGATTTTTATAATGCTCTCAAGGAGTTTTTTAGGATTTTTAGATCCCACAAAAAAGCTTGAAGATGTTGTTGGGATGTAAAGTGCTTTGCTAAAAGATGCGTTTAGCAATGTTCCCTTAGGCGTAAATCTATATCCCACACCCCATATCCATGGCGTTTTAATGATTTCTGCATGATCGAGCAGTAAATCTTCGATAGCAACAGATTTTTTAAAAATTCCTACCCCAAATGATGCTACAGCCATTTTGTCGGTTATTATTATATTTAATTTATAAAATAACAGTGCTATAATAGTAAATAGAGCACTAGGAAATAAGAGGTGGCGTAAATCAAATTGATGATGTGGATGATCGTAAAACCTACTAGGGCTAAGGGTATATTGATAATCAGCATTATAACAAGTAGCCATGTCATTGGTTGGTTTTCCCTATAATGTATACGTTGTTTTTGATTCATATTTCTATTTAAGAGAAATAAATGTAAATATTGTATCTCTTATAAAAGTTGAAGATATCAAATATTTTGAATAATTAGTTAAATAACACCCCATATGAGAAGCTAAGGTTTAATGGGTACTTTTATTTTGGCTCGATTATTGGCTTGTTCATTACTATGTTAAAAACTATCTTTTAGTTTTTGAGCAGCACTCTTTAGTAATCTTATATTTATCTAAAGAGGATATTAAAATTGTGCTTATGGAGTTTAGCCAGGAAGAAAATAATATATCGCTCACGCGTTTTGAATCAATGTTAAAGACTAATGATGTATTGTTCTTCGACTCAGAAGAGTTTGAGAATATTGCAAATCATTATATAGAAATGGGTAAAATTGCGCTTGCGCGAAAAGCTGTAAAGCTTGGATTAGATCAGCATCCCACCTCCTCTAATTTACGTTTATTCAAAGCAGAGCTATTTATTTTTGAAAATAAATTTGAACAAGCAGAAAATATTCTTACAGAACTTCATGAGCTAGAACCTCATAATGAAGAGGTATTTATTCAAAAGGCAAATATTTACAGTAAGCAAGATGAGCATAAGAAAGCGATTCATTTATTAGAGCAAGCTATTGATCTAACAGATGATCCAGCAGATGTTTACTCACTTATAGGCATGGAATACTTGTTTCTTGAAGATTTTAGCAATGCTAAAATCAATTTTATGAAATGCCTAGAGGTTGATGATCAGGATTACAGTGCTTTATATAATATTATTTATTGTTTTGACTTTTTAGAAGAACATGAAGAAGCGATTGACTATCTCAATATGTTTTTAGATAAAAATCCATATTGCGAAGTAGCTTGGCATCAAGTTGGAAAACAATATTTTGATCTAAAAGAATACGAAAAAGCACTATCTGCATTTGACTTTGCGATTATTAGTGACGATAGATTTGTAGGGGCTTACTTAGAAAAAGGTAAAGTGTTAGAGAAATTAGGTCGTTATAACGAGGCATTAGAAAATTATCAAATCACACTAGAATTAGAAGATCCTACCTCTTTTGCTTTACTGCGTATGGGCAAATGTTATGATAAATTAGGTTGTGACGAACTAGCCATCAAACATTTTGAGCGATGTGTCCATGAAGATCCACTGCTTGATAATGGATGGATAGCTATTACAGATTTTTACAAGAAAAGACTAGATTTTCAGAAGGCTCTTTATTATATAAACAAGGCGATTCATATCGATGCAGATAATGTTCTATACTGGAAGAGGTATGCGAAAATTAATCATAGACTAAAATTCTACGAAGAAGCAGAGGAAGGATATAGAAAAACCTTAGAATTAGGGAATTACGAATTGGAAACATGGCTTCATCGGTCGGATATTCTACTACACTTAGGTGAACCAGAAGCTGCAATTACTAATTTAACTCAGGCAATGGAGTTCTACCCTGAAAATGCTGAGGTTGCATTTAGATTAGCTGGACTTAATTACAGTAAGGGTGATGATATCCAGGGACGGTATTTTCTAAAGAATGCTTTAGATTTGGATGCTGAGTTTTCTATAATATTAGAAGAGTTATTTCCTTATGCTGCAAGTAAAAAGGAAGTTCTAGATCTTCTAAAAAAATACAATTCCTAGAGGCTCTTAAAATTCTGTTTAATAAATAGGTGTTTCATTGCAAACCTAGTATTTTAGCTTACGTCAAAAAAATTCAATGTATGTCTAAAAGCTCGGTTGCCTATCTATTTGTTCTTCTCAAAGGTTTGGCAATGGGTGCCGCAGATGTTGTTCCAGGGGTATCTGGAGGAACCATTGCATTTATTTCAGGGATTTACCAAGAGCTTATCGAGACGATCGATAAACTTGATTTTGGAGTATTTAAAACTTGGAGATCAAAAGGTTTTAAAACGACTGTCGAAATATATAATCTAAAGTTTTTAGGAAGTTTATTTTTAGGAATTGCGATTAGCATTCTGTCTTTAGCTCGTGTTATATCGTACTTGCTGGATAATTATCCAATTATCGTTTGGTCTTTTTTTTTCGGGCTTGTTTTGGCAAGTATTCTCTATATAGGTAAACAGATTTCTAAATGGAATCCATTTATTATTGCGGCTGTCACTATAGGTGCTGCTGTAGCATACTACATTACGATAGCTGCACCGACTGAAGCACCTAATGTATGGTATTTCTATCTTATTTCTGGTTGCATTGCCATAATTGCAATGATTTTGCCAGGTATTTCAGGATCATTTATCTTAGTATTATTGGGTTCTTATGCAATGATTTTGGGAACTATTACCGACGTGCAAGATGCGCTCCTATCTAAAAATTGGGATTTACTTGCAACAGCCATTTTTAGAATTGGCCTCTTTGGCTTAGGATGTGTTATTGGGTTGAAGATTTTTTCAAAGGCATTACGATGGATGTTTGAGCACAAAAAGGATATAACTCTAGCGGTACTTACAGGTTTCATGATAGGATCTCTAAATAAAATTTGGCCTTGGAAAAAAATTCTCTCCACACGAATAGACCGGCACGGGAATGAAGTAACGCTAGAGGCTAACAGTATTCTTCCAAATGCTTATGACGGTGATGCTCAACTTCTTTATGCAATCATCGCAGGAATTATAGGTTTTGCTTTGATACTTATTCTTGAAAGGGCTGCAGGAAAAAAAGAAGTGTATGCAGACTGAGACACGCACTTTGTCTGATAAAGTATGGCTAGTACTAAAAGGGCTTGCCATGGGTGCCGCAAATAAAGTTCCTGGTGTTTCTGGTGGTGTTGTGGCGTTTGTGGTAGGATTTTATGAAGAATTCATATACTCTTTACAAAAGATAAATAAAATCGCATTTAAGCTACTGATAAGCGGCCATTTTAGAAGTTTTTGGGTTTATATAAATGGAAAGTTTTTAGGCTTACTTCTATTAGGGATGCTCATAAGTTATTTTAGTGTTTCTCTTTTGTTAGACCTTGCAATACGCCATTATCCATTACTAGTATGGAGTGCTTTTTTTGGAATGATCTTAGGTTCTGTGTATTATATCGGAAAGGACTTTGAAGAGCTTACAAGACGTAATCTTTTTATATTAATTTTGGGTGTAATCATGGGCGTCTCTATTAGCTTAATGGAGCCTGCACAAGAGAATGATAACTTATTATTTGTTTTCTTGTGTGGTATCATTGGTGTTTCGGGTATGACCTTGCCTGGTCTTTCTGGTTCCTTTATACTCATTTTATTGGGAAATTATGTTCTGCTATTAGTAGATGCTGTAAATGCTTTGTTTATCACTATTACTTCTAGTTTTGCGGGAGATTTTAGCTACTTCAATAATCCTGATCATATGAGATTATTATTAGTGCTATTAGTGTTTGCAGCTGGATCATTAACAGGTCTTGTAACGCTTTCACATTTTTTGAGTTTTTTATTGAAACGTTATCGATGGGCAACAAATGCAGGTATACTAGGTTTTATCATCGGTTCACTAGGAGTTGTTTGGCCATGGAAAGTGGAAGTATTTAAAAAAACCAAATTAGGAGAGATCGCTATTGATGGGAATGGAGCTCCTATTTTAGATAATTATGATAGATATATTCCATCAGATTTTAATATTGAAAATGTGCTCGCAGTTTTTTTTATATTATCTGGAATAGTAGTAGTTGTAGCTTTAGGAAAATATGGTGAAAGAACAAGAAGAAGAGCAAAAGCCAGATAATAAGTACGGACTTATAGGTAAGGATATAGGATATTCTTTTTCACGAGGATATTTTAAGAATAAATTTGAAACGGAGCATATTGAAGCTACGTATTCAAATTTTGACGTAGCAACCATGGCTGACTTAAAGCAAACATTGGACAATTCTTTTGTTAAAGGATACAATGTAACAATCCCTTATAAAGAGCGTATAATTAATTTGTTAGATGAGCTAGATGATCACGCCTCAAAAATAGGTGCAGTAAATACAATTAGGAGAGAGGAAGATGGTCGATTAATAGGTTTTAATACTGATTTTATAGGATTTAGAGATTCACTACTTCCCTATGTAGAAAATTTGGATTTCAAAAAAGATAATTTTAAGGCACTCATACTAGGGACAGGAGGGGCTTCAAAAGGAGTGAGGTATGCTTTAGAACAAATGGGAATTAAATGTCAGTTTATTTCGCGAAAGCGAACTAACGATACCCTAACCTACGAGAATTTAACTAAAGAAATAATCGCTGACCACAAATTTATTATAAATACTACACCTGTAGGTACATTTCCTGGGGTAGATGCTTTTCCACATATTCCATATGAGCATATAGATAAATCTCATGTGATGTATGATCTCATTTATAATCCTCCACAAACTGCTTTCTTAAAGCTTGGTGCGGCGCAAGGAGCTACCATAATAAATGGTTTGAAAATGCTAGAGCTACAGGCAGAGGCCTCTTGGTCTTTGTGGAATGACTAGGCCTATATCTTTCTTTTAAATGCATTTGAAATAGTATATTTACTCTTTATTTAAGAACCTTAACATTGAAAGAAATGTCTGAAGAAAACAAATCTCAAGATTCTAAAGAAGTAGAGAAAGTACAAAGCGAAACTAAGGATAATCAAACCTCTAGTGAAAAGGGTGCTGCACAAGAAACTACAGAAAATCAAAATTTAGCAAATCAAGAGACAGAGCTGGATGAAAATGAAGATAAAACTGCTACAGCAATTATAGAGGAATCTAATGGAATGCCACCTTTAAAAGATGTTTCAAAAGAAGGGAATATAAATGAGCAGAAGAAGGAGTATGTTGAGAAAAAAGAAGTGATTAAAGAAATTGAAAAGAAAGATTATACTGTGCTTTCTAAAGAAGAACTCATTAAAGAATTACAGCATCTCATAAAAAATGAGAAAGTAATTGATATTAAAGAACAAGTAGAAGAGATTAATACCGCAATCAATGCACAGTTTAATGCAGAACAGGAAGAAGCAAAGGCTTCTTTTCTAGAAGAAGGAGGGAATATCATAGATTTTAGATTTTATTCTCCACTTAAAAAAGACTTTAACGAGGTCTACTACGAGTATCGCAACAAACGTCAAGAGTTTTTTGAGCGTAAACGTAAAGATCAGAATGCAAATCTTGCAGAACGTCAAAATATTATAGAAGATATTAAGGCATTGAGAGATGAACTAGGTGGCGCAGAGAGTGTAAATTTAACCTTCAATAAGTTCAAAGATATTCAAGAGCGCTGGAACAATGCAGGAAATATTCCTAGAGACCGCTATAATCTAGTGTGGAACGATTATTATTTTCACGTAGATGCTTTTTATGAATTGCTACATTTAAATCGTGAATTTAGAGATAAACACTTTGAGGATAATCTTGTAAAGAAAATTCAGCTTATTCAAAGAGCAGAAGAGTTGAGTGCGGAATCCAATATTAATAAAGCTTTTAAAGAATTACAACTTCTTCACCGTATGTGGAAAGAAGAAATAGGACCTGTTTCAAAACAGTATAGTGATGAAATTTGGGATCAATTTAGTGCGGCAACAAAGAAAATTCATGATGCTCGTGATGAAAAGCAAAAGGAAATTGATGCTGTTTGGGAAAAAAATTTAGAAGAAAAGAAGCAATTAATTGCTAATATACTTGAACTAGCGCAAGATGATATAAAAGCGCATAAAACGGTGCAGGAAAAAATTAAAAAAGTAGAAGCGTTGAGAGATGCCTTTTTCAAGGCAGGTAAGGTCCCTAGAGATAAAAATGAAGAAACTTGGTCGGCTTTTAAAGAGGCTACTAAACTATTTAATCAGAAAAAGAATAACTTTTACAAATCTCAGAAAAAGGAGCAATACGATAATCTAGAGGCAAAAAAAGCTCTTATTAAGATTGCTCAAGAAAATAAGGAAAATGAAGATATTCCAGCAACGCTGGATATCATGAAACGTATACAAGCTGAGTGGAAGAATATAGGCCACGTACCTCGTAAGGATAGCGATAAGGTTTGGAATGAGTTCAAAAGTGCTTGCAATTACTTCTTCGACCGCATGAAAGATTCTAAAAAGCAAGATCGAGCAGGAGAACAAGAAAATTACGAGCAAAAAATTGCTCTAATGCAAACCCTAAAAGATGTAAATCTTACAGGTGAGCGCACCACAGATTTAGCCACCATCAAGGAATACATTGCACAATGGAAATCTATAGGTCGTGTACCTTATGCTAAAAAGAATATTGACCAAGACTTTAATAAAATCTTAGATGGGTTCTTTAAAAAGCTAGATATAGATCGTAAAGAAGCAGAGCTTATTAAGTACGAGAATCGTATGCAAACAATGGCAGATGGAGATAATGAGCGTGCTATTGAAAAAGAAAGATTCTTTATTCGTAAAAAGATAGATGAAGTAAAATCTGAAATTAATCAGTTAGAAAATAACCTTGGATTTTTTCAGCATGTGCCAGATGATAACCCAATGGTAATGGAAGTGCATAAGAATATTAACAAGCATAAGGAAGACCTAGCACTATGGAAATCTAAGCTCAAAAAATTAAGAGCCGTAGTGGCCGAAAGTCAGAAAGATGAGGAGCCTCAACAAACTCAAGAAAACGATGAGGAGGCAAACGATGCAGCTCTAGAAGCGTAAGCATCACAGAGTGCAATTGAGAAATTTTGTAACATAATCGATTTTGAGACGTCTTTTAAGTATCAATCAATAAATCAACACATTATGAAAGCAAAACAACAAAACTCAAATTCTGTAGAGCACAAACAAGGTAGAAATGTTGCACTCGCTATTTACGTAATTTTATCAACCTTTTTAATTACGTCATATACTTTAGTACAGTATTTCTCCATGTAAGTTGAAGTTCTTTCCGCTTTCGCGAAAGCGTAAAACTACAAAATCCGCATCTGAAAACAGATAGCGGATTTTGCTCTTTCATAGCAGAAATTTTGTCTATCATTAAGACGATAATGACGTTAGACAAGACATTAGTCGTTTACCTCTCCAATACCTTACAAAGTTCTATCTTTGAAATACTAAATTTTTACGTATGAAAAAGCTGTTATTAGTATTATTTCTTGCCGCCCTATCTCTCAACTGCGAAGGACAGCAGAAAAAAGCCGAAGTCAAATTAGGTGTGAAAGAAGCGAGAGATGAGGTAACGACCTATTATTTTATACGTCATGCAGAGAAGGATCTACAATCCATCTAGTCATAATCCCGATCTTACAAAAAAGGGAGAACAAAGAGCTACAGAGTGGAAGGCATACTTTGATGATAAGAAAATTGATGCTATTTATAGTACAAATTTTAAGCGAACCATGAATACAGCACGGCCTACGGCTATAGGAAATGGGCTTGAGATTAAAACATATAACCCATCGAAACTTAATTCTTCAAGTTTTAAGAAAAATACAAAAGGAAAGAATGTGTTAGTTGTGGGTCATAGCAATACGACAGCTCAATTTGCAAATGCCATTTTAAAACGCAATGAAGCTCCTGAGATAGATGAGTCAGATTATGGGAACCTATATATTGTTAGGATAGTTAATAATAAAACTACCTTCTCCAAAGAACATTTTGACTAGCAGTCGATACATATTCGAACCGTAATATTTTCCAGTTCGATGGTAGAAAGTAGCTCGAGTTCTTGATTTTCAAAAAGAGAATCGAGACTCGTAAGTGGTGGGTACTGAGCCTCTGGCTTAAAATTTCTGTAATCTACAAATCGTATTCCATTTATAAAGCGTTCATTATAGGCTTCTCTAAAGCGCGTTCCACCCTCATTTACTTGGTAATTATAAGCCAAGTAGTCTACAAGGTAGGTGCGCTTATGTATCCAGTACATATATTCATCTTCAAAGTCCTCTCCGCCGCCGTCCTTTGTAAATGTAACTCTTATGCGATAATACGGTTCGCCATTTACGGTACTTGAACCCACAAGGGTTTTTTGTACTGCAGGATCATTTAAACCGTAAGGAAGTACAGAAAAATAATGTACAGAATTCACACTATTTGCATAAGTGCTCGCAGTGGTATCTGGAATAAGGATAGGTTCGCTTTCGCGAAAGCGAACAAATTCTCCATCATCTTTAATGATATCTTGTTGTACTTGACATTCTTTGTCAGTACAACGTTCTAACGTCCGAAGACCATTAAATCTAGTAGCCGTATAATAATACTTACGAAATTTAAAATGGATTTGTGCATTTGCCACAACAGTACCCCCAGAGGCAGCTATAGCTTTGTCAACTATTTCTTGAGCAGTATCTGGCTCCGTAGAACAACCTTGTAAGAGCAAAAGGAAGCAAAATACAAGATAAAATTGTTGTATGTAGCATAATGCGTATTTGCTATTTTTTAACATCAAAGCAAACATTGAGTTTAAGTAATTTTTAACGACCATCAAAGCGTCAAAAATAAGGATATCAATCCTGAGAATAACGTTTTTGCTTACATTTGTCACAATGTCAAATACAGTAAATATAAAAAATAGGAAGGCGCGTTTTGAGTACGAATTACTTGATAAACTTGTTGCGGGTATTGTGCTTGCAGGAACTGAGATAAAAGCGATACGAGATGGGAAGGCCTCTATCGCAGAAAGTTTTTGTGAGTTTAATGAGCACGGGGAAATGTTTGTGATTAATATGACTGTCCAAGAATATTCTCATGCTACTTATTTTAATCACCAGCCTAAGAAAGAACGTAAATTACTTCTAAATAAAAGAGAACTTAAAAAGTGGGAGCGAGAGGTTAATAAATCAGGACTTACTATTGTACCCTTACGCTTGTTTACAAATGATAAAGGCTTTGCCAAACTTGAAATTGCACTTGCTAAAGGGAAGAAAACCTACGATAAGCGAGAAACAATCAAAGATCGTGATAATAAGAAAAATCTTGATCGCATTAAGAAAGCTTTTAATAATTAAGTGTACTGTAAATTAGTAACATTTAATTGGCATAAATTGTACTTATATTTATGTTTTTGATACCTTCTAACATATGTACATGAGATCTAGAAAACATATTTTCTTCTATTTTATAATACTATTCTCTCTCTCAACATTCTCCCAAATCACCGGGGTGGTCACAGATGCAAACGGTGAGACATTACCTTTCGTTAACGTTTTTATTGAAGGTACAAATAGAGGAACCGCTACTAATGGAGATGGGTATTACGAACTTGCATTAAAACCTCAAGACATGGATAGCTCCATGCAACTGGTATTTCAATTTTTAGGATACACAACCAAGAAGGAAACCGTACGTATTACTGATGCTACCATTAGAAAAGATGCAGTACTCACTGAAGAGGCTACTTCACTAGAAGAAGTGGTAGTAAAAGCAGGAGTAAACCCTGCAGATAGAATTATAAGAGCAACCATCGAAAGCCGTCAGAAAAATCTAAAGCTTTTAAGTGAATACACTGCAAAATTTTATTCCCGGGGGCTCTGGAAGGTAAAAGATGCACCAGAAAAAATTCTAGGAAGGGAAGTAGGAGATCTAGGTGGAGGCTTAGATTCTACTCGAACAGGAATTATCTATTTAAGCGAGACAATTTCTAATATTGCTTACAAAAGGCCTAATGATTTTAGTGAGAAAATTATTGCTAGCAAAGTTTCTGGTGATGATAATGGCTTTAGTTTCAATACAGCGGTAGATGCTAATTTTTCGTTTTACGAAAACACACTTGACATCAATACTCAAATTATTTCTCCCATTGCATCAAACGCATTTAACTATTACAGATATACTCTAGAGGGTACCTTTTATGAGGAAGGAAATCTCATTAATAAAATTACCGTCACCCCTCGTAGAGAGAATGATCGCGTTTTTTCTGGTACTATTTATATTGTAGAAGATGCATGGCAATTGTATGGGGTCGATTTAGATACAAATGGTACAGCCATTCAAGTACCATTTATAGAAAGCCTCAATTTCAAACAGAATTATAAATACGAGGAAGGTTTAAACCAATGGGTTAAAATAAGCCAAGTAATTGATTTTAGTTTTAGCTTCTTAGGGTTAAAAGGGGATGGTCGTTTTACGGCGGCGTATTCAGCCTATGATTTTAGTCCTAATTTTACTAAGAAGTCCTTTACAAACGAGATTTTATCTTTCGAAAAAGAAGCAAATAAGAAGGACTCTACTTTTTGGAATACAATACGGCCTGTACCCTTAACAGTTGTGGAAAAAGACGACTACATCCGTAAGGATAGCATACAAATATTGCGCAAGTCTCAAAAATACTTAGACTCATTAGATCGCCGTAGTAATATATTTAAATTCACTTCTCCAGTAGTTGGTTATAGATACACAAATACATATGATCGATGGAGTTTCAATGTGCCAGGACCACTACAAGCTGTTCAGTTCAATACCGTGCAAGGTTGGAACGGTGCGATGGCCGCCTCATACAATACTTGGAGTGACGATGATTATACAAAAACTTTTTCCGCTTTCGCGAAAGCGAATTACGGCTTCTCAGATGATAGACTGCGCTATGTGGGGCGACTTAGCAGACGCTTTAACCGGACGAACCGTGCTACCCTTCGTGTTTCTGGTGGGGTAGAAGCGTTGCAAATCAATAATTCTGATCCCATTAGGCCTATTATTAATTCTTATCTATCACTTACTCAAGAGAAGAACTTTGCAAAATATTATGAAAAGGCATTTGCAGAAGTATATTACGGACAGGAAGTCGTAAATGGGTTTCGTTTAGATGCACAGCTATCCTATGAAAAGCGTAATCCGTTATTTAACACCACAGATCAAACATTCTTTCCAGTAGACGACCGAATGTATACAAGTAACAATCCGCTCCAGCCATTAGTTTATGAGAGTGCACCTTTTGAATCACACAGTATTGTAAAGGCTACACTAAGCAGTACTATTAATTTTGGACAGAAATATTATAGCTATCCAAGTGGGAAATTTAATGTAAATGTGGATACGTATCCAAGCTTGACCATGGTGTATGAAAAGGGCTTTGGCGCTTCTGTAGATGCTTACGACTTTGATCAGTTGCGATTAATTGTACAGCAAGAATTTAATGTAGGAAATAAAGGCAGGCTATCCTACGATGCTCGTGTGGGAACTTTTTTAGGAACTGCTAAAAATGTTAGCTTTATAGATAGACAGCATTTTAATGGAAATCGATCTATATTTTTTGATCCATCGACCCTCAATCAATTCTATGTACTTCCTTACTATGAGCGAAGTACAAACAAAAGTTATTTTGAAGGTCACGTAGAACATAATTTTCGTGGTTGGATTCTTGGAAAAATACCACTTATTAATAAACTTAATTGGAATCTTGTAACCAGTGCACATGTTTTAAGTACACAAGAAGATAGTTTTTATAGAGAGTTTGCCGTAGGTGTGAGTAATGTAGGATTTGGAAAATTTCGATTACTAAGATTTGATTATGTTTACGGACAGGGAGCCCAAGGAGGCAATGAGAGTGCCTTTTTGATTGGGTTTAGTCTATAGTTAATCTGGAAAAATTATACTTTCGTATGCTCCAAAATCTGGCGTATTGCCTCTAGGAGTTCCCAAAAGATCTACTGGGAATTGAACAGCCCCTGCTGGAAGTCCAAGATTATTTCCTGACGTATTATCTCCCACTTGAAGTTTATTTGCTGTAGGATTCAAAAAATCTGGATCACCACCTCTAATAACATCTTCATAGGAAGCTGTGTTTGAAAAGTTGTACAAAGGGTCGTCTTCAAAGTTTCCAAAAGTATCGTCAAACCTTAATTGAGTATTACTGAACTTGTAGTTAAATAAAGGACCATCTTCTCTATTAAACCCAATCTCATTTTCTTGATTGCCATAAATAATACAGTTTGTAAAATTTGCCTCTGTGAGATCTCCCAGAAACAACGTCTCACCAGCCGCAAGGCTATTATCTAAGAAAACTGCAGGTGTATTTCTAAAACTACTGGTCCAATAATTTGCAAACGTGCAATGCGTAAAATCATATGACCCTCCTAGCTGCACCAGCATTGAGAATTGGCCACAATTATTTATGACCAAATTAGACGCCTCAACTCTGCTAAATCTATTCAGTAGGCCTACTGTAGAGGCATTATAAATTTGGGTGTTTGATAGTGTTAGATTCGCGTTACCTGTATTCGTATTAGATTCATTAAGAATTCCTACGGTTGCGTTTTTTATGGTTGTATAGTTGATCGAGTTATTGAGGCTGCCATCTGTAAGGAGAATGGTTCCCCATTGACCAGGTACATCAGAAAAAACGGTTTCTAGCCTGTCTCCTTCTAGAATCACTTCATTTTCTAAAAGTTCTTGATCTGTACTTAATTCCCCGTTGATAGTTAATGTACCATTATCTGCAACTAATAGTCCGCTGTCTGCGTGAAAATGAATTCTTGCTCCAGCATTAATTGTGAGTGTTTTTTCAGTAGTATTCACAGGATCACCTACCGCCATATAACCATAAACCACATATGGTTTTTCGTTCGTAAATGTGAGCTCATCATCCATTAGATAACGACCTTCTATAGAAGTTTCTACACCATTTACATTTAATGTTTCTATAATACCTGTCGCTCCATCACGTTCTGGAAATAAAAAAAATGCATCTTTTACTAGCGTGACTAAGGCTACACGTTGTTGTGCGCCTGCACTGTTAAACTCTATAGCATCTGTATATAAGAATTCATTACTTCCATTACCTACCTCATTTATATCTAAAGTCGTTTCAATAAATATGAAGATGCTATCTTTTGCAAGAATCTCTACATTTTCAAAAACACGACCAGGCACTCCATCAACGTTTAACCTATAATTAGAATTTTCACCATTTCCTAACTGTACAGAAGGAATAGAAATCGCATCATCACTCCGATTATAAACTTTGAGGTTAAAAGTACTTGAGCCTATATTTGTAAATACGGTATCGAGATAAACAGTGTCTCTAGAAAATTCTAAGTTTCCAGTACTTTCTGTTGTTTCAAAATCGTTACGACACGAGCTGGCAGCGATAATGCTCACAAGCAGAATAAAGGTGTAAAAAATACGAGTATTTATAAGCTTTTGTGTCATTGTATCTGCGCTCTACTTCTCAAAAATTTCTATTTCAAATAATGTATTCCAGTGCTTTCCTGTAACAAATAGTCTATTTTCATTTGCTTTATAAGCAATGCCATTAAGCACCTCGTTAGCAGGATCAAGCCCTTCTTGTACTTGATCTCTTAGAGAGCGTAAATCTACAATGCCTTCTATAGCTCCTGTTTTTGGATCAATGATAGCATATTGAAGGTCCCTTGATAAGTATTTGCATATATTTTACCGTTTACCCATTCCAATTCATTGAGTGCAGACATTACCCCTTTATTATCTGTAGGTTCAATATAAGCTTGCTCGGATAAATTTGAAGAGTCCAGCTTCCAAATCTTACTCGTACCATCTGATTTGTAGATGGTCTTTCCGTCATTTGCAAGTCCCCATCCTTCTTTACTAGTATTGTAAGTAAACGTTCCCGTTTGTTCAAACGTATTTTTATTATAGATAAACCCCGTGTTTTCTCTCCAAGTAAGTTGGTAAATATTGTCTCCTAAAATAGTCATCCCCTCAGCAAAATAGTTGTTCTCAAGCTTGACTTCTTTAAGTACTTTGCCTGTTTTATAATCTACTTTCCTAAGTCTTGAAGCACCATATTCGCCAGTACTTTCATACAATGTATCCCCTACAAATTCTAATCCTTGGGTATAGGCATCTGTCTGATGCGGATAACGGTTAATAATTTTGTAACCATACACTTTAGGAGCTGTGTCGTGAAGTATATTAATTCTCTTCCGTGTGGTTGTACTTCCATTATCCGTGTAAATGGTAGCAGAGAGTTCATGCTGTCCTAATTTTTCTGAAGATAAAGATGTAGAGAAGTCAGAAAGATCATTTTTACCACCTAATCTTTTACCATCAAAAGCATATATCACTGAGTCTATAGGAATCGTTTTTTTAGAAATTAGTGAAACAGTTATATCATTCCCATTTTTAATAGAGTTTTTTTTAGCATTTGTTTCTATAGAAAAGTTGTTATCTAATTTAAATTCATCGCCACAGGAACTTAATAAAATAGGTAAAAGTAATAATATGAGCTGTTTAACGTGCGTTGTCATTTGTTGTTGAATTTTAAGGCAATTTAAAACAAAAAATCCGTCTAAAAAATCTTGTGGCTTCCTCAAGAAGCTATATCTTTGCAGCGGCAAGTCCTACACAACCAGCTCCTGTCGAATCCCCCAGGGTGGGAACGCAGCAAGGGTAGATGGTCGTAGCGGTGTGATGTAGGTAGCTTGCCTTTTTTTATGCCATAAAGTCAAGGTTTTGACATTCAACAATAAAAAATCCCAAATGCTAGAAGCGTTTGGGATTTTGGTTTTTTTACGCTTTCGCGAAAGCAAATTTAAAATATTTCAAAATGGTAATAGTTTAATAACCCACTCTTTCTACGATCTCTAGTCCATAGCCAATGATTCCTATACGTTTGAGCCCTTCACTATTTGTAAGGAGTTTGATTTTTGAGATTCTCAGGTCATGTAATATTTGAGCACCTATACCAAAGTCTTTACTGTCCATCACCACATTAGGCGCTTTCATAATACCATCCTTTTGTAAGGTTTTGAGCTCGCTGAGACGACCTAGTAAATTTGCAGAGGCATTTTCTTGATTGATAAAAACAATGGCACCTTTTCCAGCTTCATCGATGGCTTTAAACATATCATCAAGCTTGGCATCTGGGTTTCCCGTGAGGGTGCCTAGCAAGTCATTATTTATTTGAGTAGAGTTCACTCTCACGAGTACAGCCTCATCTTCCTCCCAATTTCCTTTTGTAAGTGCGATGTGAACCGTATCATTTGTAGTTTGTTCGTAGGCTCTCAATCTAAAGTTCCCAAAACGTGTTTGAATTTCAAAATCTTCTTTTTTATCAATTAAGCTATCATGGTTCATACGATAAGCAACCAAATCCTCAATAGAAACAATTTTGAGATCAAATGTTTCAGCAACTTCTAGGAGTTGTGGTAATCTAGCCATGGTGCCGTCTGCATTCATGATTTCTACAATCACACCCGCGGGTTTAAAGCCCGCTAGCCTTGCAAAATCTATGGCCGCTTCGGTGTGACCAGTTCTACGCAAGACGCCTCCTTCTTTCGCTTTAAGCGGAAATATATGTCCCGGTCTACTTAAATCATAAGGTTTAGTAGTAGGGTCTATTAGCGCTTGTATTGTTTTTGAACGATCACTTGCAGATATGCCAGTAGTGACTCCTTTTCCTTTAAGATCTACAGAGATCGTAAAGGCAGTTTCCATGGGATCTGTATTGCTGGTGACCATCATATTAAGGTGTAAATCCTCACAACGGTCTTCCGTAATAGGAGCACAGATAAGTCCTCTTCCGTGGGTAGCCATAAAATTAATCATCTCTGGCGTTACAGCCTCGGCAGCGGCAAGAAAATCACCTTCATTTTCTCTATCCTCATCATCTACAACAATAATGACTTTACCATTCTTTATGTCTTCAATGGCCTCTTCAATCGTATGGAGTTGAATGGTTTTTTGAGCTGTAATAGGCATAGTTTGCTTTTTTGCAAAGATACAAGAAGACTAGAAATTAATGAGATTGTAAATAGAGTTATAGCTTACAGATGATCTTCTGAATAGTATCCTTGTACCTTTAAGTTTTCGAGTGTGATCCCTAGTTGTCCTAGTTTATCAATAGCTGCTAGACGTACATCATTTGTATAGTCATACTCCTTGTAGTTTTTAACAATGTCTTTAAGCTGATTGGAAGAGCATTTCTCTAGCATTTCTTCTTCAACTTGAGTTAGCGTGTATGTGAGATCTTTAATCTCTGGAACTGCGTAAATTTTTCGTGTTTTTCTAAATAATCTTTTAAGCGGAGATAAAAAGCTCTCAGCATCAAAAATACCTTGATCTGTTGTCGCTCTATAAGTAAGGTAAACACTTAACGGCAATAAAATAAACGTACTTAACCAGCTAGCCAAAAATGGGCTAATCGAATTGTCTTCTGCACTATTCTTTGCGAAGATTCCAATAAAATGGAAAGTCAAAAATAGGACGACCCCTACCACGATAGGAAGTCCTAAACCGCCTTTACGAATAATAGCTCCTAGAGGAGCACCCACAAAAAAGAGAAGTATACAGCTAAAGCCTAAAACGAATTTTTCATGAATAGCGATTTCAAATTTATTAAGACGCTTAACCTCCACTTGTAATTTGCGTTTTTGGTTATCTAGATCTGTAAGTGTGGTACTTATATTAGATTTTGCAATTTCTAAAATTCTTACTTGATCATTTGTTTCATAGTGTGTTAATATATCTTCTTTTGAAATGGAGTCTTTGAGATTGTTTTTAAATCTATCGGCCAGGGGTTCTTGACTCACCATCTGTATATATTTCTCACTAAACTGGGTTCTGTCTTTTTCAAATTTTACAGAAAGAAATGTAAGCACAGAGTCTAACGCTACAACATTATACATTTGATAGCTGTTATCTATAGCTCTATCATCAAGATCTACATCATCTAGCGTGCTTAGATCAATATTAAGTGTGTACGTTTTAAAAGAGCTCTTCGCAAAAGGCTCCTTCTTTTTCTTGGTATAATCTCTTTGATATATTTCACTGTAATAATTGCCATCGGTGAGTTGTAAAGAGACAATAGGGGAGTCTAGTGAACTGATAAGTTCTCCTTTTTTTGCTTTGATGACGGTATAGTTACCTAGGCGTCTTTTTTCTTTTTGGTGAATGATCACATCGCTGAGATATTGATCTCTATCTCCATATTTTTCTGCAACCCTTATGTTGATATCATCTCCCATTTCTGTAAACTGTCCGCTACGGATCGCTACAGATGGCTTGAGTTGGCTAATATTTCTACGTAAATTTCTAAACTCATATTGAGAAGCAGGGATAACGTAATTTGCAAACAAGAAAGAGATAAAACCAAGAAAAACAATAAAAAAGATCACACTTTTCATGGCTCTTTGGAGTGATATTCCTGTTGATTTCATTGCAGCAAACTCATAGTTCTCTGCAAAATTCCCAAAGGTCATAATACTTGTAAGGAGCACCGAGAGTGGAAGCACAAGTTGTACTAAACTTGGTGTAGCATACAGTAAAAACTTACCAATAGTAGTGAAGTCTAAATCTCTACCGGCAAGCTCTTGTATATATAGCCAGACACTTTGTAAAACAAAAATGAACATCAATATAATAAAGATGCTCAAAAATGTTTTTACATATGTAAAAAAGATATATCGATCTAGAATTTTCATTTATCAGACTTAGTAGACAAAAATAGGGAGTCTACCGCCAAGCTACTAGATTCTTATCTATAATTTATTGATATAATAATCTGCATATTTTGATTTATCAAAACCAAACATATTTTTAGAGATAGGTAAGTTAGGCTTAAATGAATTTACAGTAATGGTAATTTTAGTTCCATTATTTTGTGTGATAATAAGCTTATGTATGTGTTTTGTCTGAGCATCTATTCCTAATAAAGTTTGCTTAACATCACTATTAGAGTCCATAGGTATTAACTTGACAAACTGGATTTCTCTGCCATTTACCTTTTGTTTGATATCCATTTTTTGAGTGTAACCTTCATTAAAGAATGATAACATTTTTGACGGTGTAATAGCGCTTTCATCTTGATCACTAACAGAACTAATCGTCACCTCCTCATCTTCGGGTACAATGGTATAAATATTCTTACCATCAAATAATTGAGTAGTACCCATTAAATCAAGCTTGTATTTATTACCTGCTAAAATTACGGCGCCTTTTGTTTCTTGATTTATACCCTCAGCGTCGTTTGAGAGTGCATATTTAAAGTCAATTGAAATGTTTTCGTAACTTTTAACTTTGCGATCTACATCTTTGAGAAGGGATTGTGCGGTTTGCGCTTTCGCGAAAGCGGCCATAAATAATAACAAAATTATAGGCATTGCACGTTTTGCAAATTTCTGATATCCTTTTCTTGCGACTGGTATTAAAACTCTTTTAAAAAGTATAGGAGCCAGCCAAAAAAATAGTTTCTTTTTCATGTGTTTATTCGTTGTTGAGTAATTGGTCGAGATGTGCCATATCTTGAATTAAAACCTGACGTGCCTTGCTTCCTTCAAAAGGGCCTACTACACCAGCAGCTTCTAATTGATCAATAATTCTACCTGCTCGATTATATCCTAATTTAAGTTTACGTTGTAATAGAGACGCACTACCTTGCTGGGCTATTACTAAAACCTCTGCCGCTTCTCGGAAGAGCTTATCTCTATCTGAAGCATCTATATCAAGACTTGTGCCACTATCTTCACCTACATATTCTGGCAGTAAATGTGCGTCTGGATATGCTTTTTGATTTCCTATATAATCAACTACACGCTCTACTTCTGGAGTATCTACAAAGGCACACTGTATACGCACCACATCGTTACCTTGTGTATAGAGCATATCACCGCGACCTATGAGTTGATCTGCGCCAGACGTATCTAAAATGGTTCTACTATCAATTTTTGATGTCACCCTAAAAGCAATACGTGCTGGGAAGTTAGCCTTTATGATACCAGTAATAACATTTACAGAAGGTCTTTGTGTAGCGATTATTAAATGTATACCTATGGCGCGCGCAAGTTGTGCGAGTCGTGCAATAGGTGTTTCTACTTCTTTTCCAGAAGTCATTATCAAATCTGCAAATTCATCCACCACGAGTATAATGTAAGGTAGAAATTTATGACCGTTTTCTGGATTAAGCTTGCGTGCCTTAAACTTCGTGTTGTACTCTTTTATATTACGACACATCGCCTCTTTAAGTAAATCATAACGGGCATCCATCTCCATACACATGGAGTTGAGCGTGTTTATTACTTTAGAATTATCTGTAATGATAGCCTCGTCTGTATCTGGTAACTTTGCAAGGTAGTGTCGCTCTATTTTATTGAAGAGAGTAAGTTCTACTTTCTTTGGATCTACTAGTACAAATTTAACTTCGGCGGGATGTTTTTTATAGAGTAGCGACGTGAGAATCGCATTCAATCCCACAGATTTTCCTTGTCCAGTGGCTCCCGCCATGAGTAAGTGTGGCATTTTTGCCAGATCGACTACAAAGGTCTCATTAGAAATTGTTTTACCAAGTGTAAGGGGTAATTCCATTTCTGCTTCCTGAAACTTCTTACTAGCCACAGCAGATCGCATACTAACAATACGCGGATTTTTATTAGGCACCTCAATACCTATGGTACCTCTGCCTGGGATAGGGGCAATAATTCTTATGCCTAACGCGCTTAGTGATAAGGCAATATCATCTTCTAAGTTTTTGATTTTTGAAATCCGAACGCCTGCTTCTGGAACTATTTCATATAATGTCACAGTAGGGCCAACAGTTGCCTTAATGTTTGCTATGCCTATTTTGTAGTTATTAAGTGTTTCTACAATTCGATTTTTGTTTTCTTCAAGCTCCTCTTGATTAATGGTAATCCCTTGTCCATTTGTATAGTCCTTGAGCAAATCGATAGGAGGGAACTTAAATTTTGCCAACTCAAGGGTGGGGTCAAATTCTCCAAAGTCTTCTACAAGTTTGCTGCTCAGATTATCAGTAAACTCTTCTTCTTCAATGGGTCTTTCTATTTCAACTTTAATTTCTTCTTCTTCAGGGTGAGTAATTTCAAAGGAATGATCTGTTGGGACTTTAGTTAAAGATGGAGTAGGATCTAAATTTTGTGTACTCTGTAGGCTATTTGATTTATATTTCTCATTGATCGTAGCGGATGCTTTACCATCATCCGTTGGAGCATTTTTTAAAAATTCTTCTGCTTCATAAGTAGACGAGTTGTCTACAATTATGGGTTGCCCATCTATTGTGAACTCATCTGATAAATCATTTTTCTTTTGTTTGAAATATGCTCCAATTTTTTCAGGGGTGAGTTTAATTCTAAGCACTAAGTAAATAATAGCTAAAAATGACATTACTATTATCGCTCCTGTGAGACCCAAGTAATCTTGTAAGAAGTCATTACTTTCATATCCAACTGTCCCACCTAGAAGATCATTTGTTTGATGAAAAAAGCCAAGAAATACAGATAGCCAAATCATCAATAAAATGCCCCAAAACCAAAATCGCTTTAGTCCTGCTTTTCTATAATTAAAAAAATAATAAATACCTGTAAGTGCAGTAAGAATAGCTATTGTAAAGGCAGGAACTCCAAAACCTTTATAGATAAAAAAATGACTTATGCGCGCGCCTACTAGATTAAGCCAGTTCGCACTAGCATCGTTACGATTGCCGTCTGCAATTAAACTTTGGTCAGCTTGCCATGTAAAAAGGTATGAGGTAAAGGCGATAAGAAGACCTAATCCTAAAAAAAACAAAAAACTTCCCAAGATAATCTGTTGCTGTCGCGACAGTTTGAAAGAAATGGGTTTCCTGCTAGGCGTTGCTTTTGTTTTTTTACGCGTCGTTTTCTTTTTTGCCATATATGCGTAGTCGTAATCGATTTTTGATTGGAGTTAAAAATACAATATTGAAACGGAAAAATTTGCTGTTTGGTGTTCTGGAATAACTCAAGATGTTATTTGGGGAGTTTGCTTCTAAATTCAATAATCAAAAAAGTTCTCTAAAAGATTTTTGGTGCATAAATAATACTTGCCACGATCACAGAAGCTAACGCTGCAATCCCTACAGCACCAGCAGCAACATCCTTTATTTTACCAATTTTCTCGTGAAAATCTGGATGAACAAAGTCAGCAATGCCTTCTATAGCAGTATTTAATCCTTCTGCTGTCATGACAAGACCTATACATAAGGTTTGTGCAATCCACTCAGTCGTTGAAATTTTAAAATAAAATCCAGCTATGGTCACAAATATGGCAATACCCAATTGTACCTGAACACTTGCTTCTGTACGAATGAGTAGTAGCCCTCCTTGGAGCGAGTATTTCATACCTTTAACTCTACCTTTAATAAATTTTACAGGCACGTTAGGGCATATTTATGGTGGTTATTCATTTTAAAATTCTGAGTTATTTTTAAGAAAGCACTTCAAATGCATTTTTGTAATCTGGTTCTTGTCCAATTTCTGGAACTTGTTCTGTATACAAAACTTTTGAATTTTCATCTAGCACAACAACCGCTCTCGAATGAAGTCCATTAAATGCGCCATCCTCTATGGTCACCCCATAATCTTTTCCAAATTTGCCTGTATTAAAGTCAGATAGCATATGTACGTTATCTAAACCTTCGGCAGCGCAAAATCTAGCTTGAGCAAATGGAAGATCTCTAGAAATACAAAGGACGTCTATGTTTTCTAGACTCGCTACTTTTTCATTAAAAGTGCGCACAGATTGCGCACAAATACCAGTATCAACAGAAGGAAAAATGTTTAGCACCACTCTTTTTCCTTTAAAATCGGCTAAGGTTGTGGTTGATAAATCATTTCGCGAAAGCGTAAAATCAGGAGCTTTTGTTCCTTTTTCTGGCAAATCCCCTATAGTTTGTGTGGTATTCCCGCCTAATGTTATTTGAGCCATGTCTTTTGTATTTACAGTAAAAATAAGTAAAACACTTCTATGTTAGAATAGCTTAACAATTGTTTATAACCCTGTGATGGATACTTCATGAATACGCGTTTTATATATAAAAAAAAGGTGTGCTATAACACAGCACACCTTTAATAGTTCACTTCTATAGGTTTTTAAGTATCTATAGATCCCATTACGCGTTGCATGAACCCGTTAAGTGCATCCTTTTTTGAACTTCCTTCAGTAATAGCTTTGTGTACCTCTAGGGCGCCGTACATATTTGAGATAAGTTCTCCTATAACATCCAGTTCTTCATCTTTGAGAGAAGGAACTTCTGTAAGATTTTCGAGTGTCTCAACGGTTTCCACAAGAAAGTCCTGATCGTTTTCTTCTATAAAACCTACGAGATGCTTAATTACTGGTAACTTCATTTACAAGGTCTTTAAGTACATCAAACTTATTGGTTTGTACTTGATTTTTAAATGTTCCTTTTGAAAATGTTGCAAATGTGGGCAGATTATCTACCGTAGCCATTTTACGAGACTCAGGATTTTTTTCTGCATCTACAATGACGAAGGTTACATTATCAATTTCTGAGGCTAGCTTCTTTAACTTAGGCTTCATAATACGGCAGTTTCCACACCAGGTGGCACTGTATTGAACTACCACCGTATCATTCTCTGCCACGATTTGATCTAAATTATCTTGATCTAATTCTAGAATCATAATAAACACATATTAATTTGCGTGAGCGGCTAGGTAAGAAGCTACACCATCACGATTTGCATTCATAGCATCTTTTCCATCTTCCCAATTTGCAGGGCACACTTCCCCTTTTTCCTGTACATGGGTGTAAGCGTCTACGAGTCTTAAAAACTCTGCAACATTCCTTCCTAAAGGCATATGGTTTACTCCTTCATGAAAAACAGTTCCTTCTTCATCAATAAGATAAGTTGCTCTATACGTTACATTATCTCCATCTACCATCACTACGCCAGTTTCTTCATCATAACGCTCATTAGTCACATCTAGAATACCTAATTGATTAGCGAGGTTACGATTTGTATCTGCAAGAATAGGATATGTAACACCTTCAATCCCTCCATTATCTTTTGGCGTATTTAACCACGCAAAGTGTACCTCAGGAGTATCACATGAAGCACCGATGATTAGTGTATTACGGTCTGCAAATTTTTCTTTTGCGGCCTCAAAAGCATGTAGTTCTGTAGGGCAAACAAAAGTAAAATCTTTTGGGTACCAAAATAGAAGTATTTTCTTTCCTTCTTGCTTTGCTTTTTCTAAGATATTTAGTTTAAATGTATCTCCCATTTCATCCATTGCATCTACAGCAAGATTTGGGAATTTTTTTCCAACTAGTGTCATTTTGTAGCTTTTTAAATTTGGCTGCAAAAGTACTATGCATCTAGAGCTATTTTAGTATTAAAATATGGGATCTATCGATAGTAGTATTGAGTTAACTTATATCGTTATGTGAATGTTTGTCATTGTGGTGGTTACGCTTTCGCGAAAGCAAAAAAAATATTAAACCTTAGACCTTAAATCGCTAAGTTGTCTTATTTTAATCCGAAAAGCAGCAAAAATTAAAGTCATAAAAGGAGACAACCAGTTAAAAATGGCGTATACAAAATAATCTGCCACTCCCACGTTAAGGACTTGGCTCTGGTAAGCACCACATGTATTCCAAGGAATGAGTACAGAAGTTACAGTTCCTGAATCTTCTAAAGTTCGTGAAAGATTTTCTGGAGCCAGCCCTTTATCTTCATATGCTTGTTTAAACATTTTTCCTGGTATTACTAAGGCTAGATATTGGTCTGAAGCAATAATATTTAGGCCTAAGCAACTTACAACTGTGCTCGCAAATAATCCAAAAATGCTATCTGCCACACTTAATAGTGCTTTTGTAATTCTTGATAATGCACCAATTCCATCCATCACGCCACCAAAAACCATTGCACAGCAAATGAGCAATATCGTCCACAACATCCCAATCATACCTCCAGAGCTAAACAGTTCGTTAAGTGTAGCGTTAGGAGTTTCTATAGCTACGTCTGACCATATGGCGGTGCCTAGGGCTTGAATCTCAGAGTTTGAGATGCGCTCCAATATCTCAGGTTGAAAGTAAAATGCAAATCCAGCGGCTAGTAAAACTCCTAGCGCAAGTGCAATAAGTGGTTTTGTTTTAGCAATTATGAGCGCTATAACTATTCCAGGAACAATAAATAAGTAAGGTGAAATATTAAAAGTACTGTTAATAACGGAGAGTAATTCTGTAATATCTGCAGTTCCAGAAGTGTCTATGTTTAAACTGATAATCACAAAAACAGCTAGTGTTATAAATATGGTAGGTCCTGTTGTAAGAAACATATACTTTATATGTGTAAATAAATCTGTTCCAGCCATAGCGGGTGCTAGATTTGTGGTATCACTCAAGGGAGACATTTTATCTCCAAAATAAGCTCCAGAAATTACGGCTCCTGCTATCATACCCGTATCTATACCTAATGCTTGCCCAATACCTATTAAAGCAATACCCACTGTAGCAGAGGTTGTCCATGAACTACCTGTTGCTATGGATATGATGGCTGCTATGATGATGGATGCTGGTAAAAATATAGAAGGACTTAAGACTTGCAAACCATAATACACCATTGCAGGAATGATACCACTTACAAGCCATGTACCTGCAAGAGCACCCACTAAGAATAAGATGAGAATGGGAACTAAAACACTCTTTAAATTTTCCCATATTTCTTGAAGCATCACTCGCAGTGTTGCTTTGTTTAAGAAACCTACAATTGCAGCAGCTAGTCCGCCAATTAATAAAATAAGTTGATTAGAGTAATCACCCAGCCATGCACCATCTTTAAAAAAAATATTATAAGCTAATAGAGTCATTAAGATAACCACAGGAATAAGAGCTTCCCATAAATTGAGCTCTCTGTTATCTACAATGTGTTGATTTTTTTGATCCTCTATATTGTTATTCATAAGTGATTTTTAAAAAACGTAATGTTACGATTTTGACCTGAAATGTACAAGGTGAATTTAGCGCTTTCGCGAAAGCGTATACATCCCTCTACTTAGTCTACAATTGATTTTGAGTAAAATCATAATCGTATTAGTAGTTTGTCAAATTTACTATCAATGAAATTTGCGGTTATCTAATATACAAATCATAAACAGCGATCTAACAGATATCTTAAAGAATAGATAAGGTGCAATGACCTTAGAGTAATTTGATTTTAATTGAGCAATATAATTTGATTTTCCTTACTTGGATTTTAGGTGTAATAAACCCTTGAGCTGCGACAGAAACCACAACCACCAGCAATATTGATACTTGAATTTAAGAATATTCAAGATCCTGACAATGTAGATGGATCACTATTAATTTTTCAATACGCCTATTTCTACCATACATGCTTTCATCATCTCATAAGTTCTCTCAATGTCAGCATCCAATCCAATAGAAAATCGAATAAGTCCGTTTGTTAAACCCATTGCTTTTTGCTCTTCTTCTGGAATTTCAGAGGACGTAGAACTACCTGGTGCACTAAATAAAGTTTTATAAAACCCTAGACTTACAGCAAGATAGCCTAGATTGCGTTCTTGCATCAATTCCATCAATGCATTAGCATTATCAAGAGACCCAACATCAATAGTGAGCATTCCTCCATAGCCATATTTCTCATTCATTAATTTGTTAAAGATATGATGACTGGGGTGCGATTTCAAACCTGGATACACGGTGCGTAATCCTAAATCTTCAAACTTTTCAGCAAGGTATAAAGCATTGAAACTATGCTGTTGCATTCTAATATGCAGTGTGCGTAAGTTCTTCAAGACGGAAGCTGCCCTTAGACTATCCATGGAAGGACCTAGAAGCATGCTTGCGCCATCATTCACATTACGTAGCTCATTAATAAATTCTTGCGTACCACATACGACACCACCTACGGTATCTGAAGATCCGTTAATGAATTTTGTGAGACTGTGAATTACCACATCTGCTCCATGTTGTGCAGGAGAAATAGATAATGGGGAAAACGTATTATCCACTACTAATTTTAGATGGTATTTCTTTGCGATCTGTGAGAGTGCCTCTAAATCTGCAATCTCCAACAGCGGATTACTTACACTCTCACAGTATAATACTTTAGTGTTTTTTGTAATAGCCGCTTCTGTTGCTTCCAAATTTGTAATATCTACAAAGCTCGTATTGATTCCTAATCGAGGAGTGAAGTTTTTAAGAAAGGCATACGTACCTCCATAAATAGTTCTACTAGATACAATATGATCACCCGCTTTACATAATTGTAACAGGGTAGGAGTGATAGCACCCATACCACTTGCAGCTACGTTTGCAGTCTCAGTGCCCTCCATAGCTGCAAGCGCTTCCCCTAAGTACAAATTAGATGGCGTACTATGTCTTGAATATAAATAACAGCCATCAGCATTTCCTTCAAATGTATCAAACATTGTTTTTGCAGATAAGAATGTATACGTCGAGCTATCTGAGATTGATGGGTTGACGCCACCAAACTCACCAAAATATTGTAGGTCTTGGATTTCGTTTGCAGGTTTGAATTTCATGATGATGATAATTAAATTATTTTTATAAAACTACTTTTAAATAGATTGTAAAACAACGAATTGTGCTAAAATCAATATATTTTTCTTTAAATTTGATATTTTATAGAAATTAATTTTATATACCGAACTTGAAACATTAGTATTCTAAATATTTTTCACATGAAATTTGATCAACTAGATAGAAATATCCTTGTATTGCTTCAAGATGATGCTAAGATTACAAACAAGGAGCTTTCTTTAAAGCTTAATTTGTCTGTAACAGCTATTTATGAGCGTATTAAGAAAATGGAACGCTCAGGAGTGATTTCCCAGTACATAACCTTACTAGATAGAGAACAAGTTGGCTTTGGCTTTCAAGTTTTTTGCCATGTAAAATTAGATAGCCATAGTAAAGAAGCAATAAAATCTTTTGAAAAAGATATTATAAACTTAGATGAGGTGCTCGAATGTTTTCACGTAAGTGGGGACTATGACTATCTTCTCAAGGTGATTGTAAAAGATATGACCCACTTTAGATCATTTTTAGTAACTAAACTTACAGCGCTTAAATACATTGGAAGTACCCAAAGTTCTTTTACTATCAATCAAGTAAAAAATTCTACCGCAATCAAGCTTTAATTTTAAGCCAAATAAATTGGAAATAAACAAGGGTATCTGTGAAATTTAAGATACCCTCATAAAAGAATTTATTTTTAAAAATCTACTGAAAGAAATTCACTTATAATTCATCACTTGCTTCTTCTTGCCCCATCATCATTAGATAGCCTTTCAAGAAGAGGTCTATATTTCCATCAAGAACAGCATCTGTATTTCCAGTTTCTACTGCGGTTCGTACGTCTTTAACTAGTTTATAGGGATGAAGAACATAATTACGTATTTGTGATCCCCACTCAATAGCTTTCTTATCTGCCTCGATTGCGTTTCTGGCTTCCATTTGTTTGCGAAGCTCTAATTCGTACAGTTGTGAGCGCAGCATTTGTAATGCCTTGGCGCGGTTGTCGTGTTGAGATCTAGAATCAGAGCAGGAAATTTGGATACCAGTAGGGTGGTGGGTAAGCTGTACTTTAGTCTCTACTTTATTTACATTTTGCCCGCCTGCACCAGAGGATCTTGCGGTAACGATATCATAATCGGCTGGATTTAGTTCAATTTCAATGCTGTCATCCACTAGTGGATAGACATATACAGAAGCAAAAGAGGTGTGACGTTTTGCATTGCTGTCAAAAGGAGATATACGCACCAGTCTATGAACACCATTTTCTCCTTTAAGCCAGCCAAAGGCAAATTCTCCTTCAATCTCCAGTGATACCGTTTTTATCCCCGCTACATCACCTTCTTGAAAGTTTAATTCTTTTACCTTAAAACCTTGTTTTTCTGACCACATAAGATACATACGCATAAGCATGCTTGCCCAATCACAGCTTTCGGTTCCACCAGCTCCTGCGGTAATCTGTAATACACAACTTAGCTCATCACCTTCTTCAGAAAGCATATTTCTAAACTCAATATCTTCTATAAAATCTGCAGCTTTCTCATAGCGCAGTTGTACGTTTTCCTCTGGAGCTTCCCCTTCCTTTGCAAACTCGTATAGGACTTCTAAATCTTCTACAAAGGTTTGCGCATCTTGATAGTCTGTCACCCATTTCTTTTTAGAACGTAGCGTTTTCATGAAGATCTCGGCTTCTTGAGGGTCGTTCCAAAAATTAGGGTTGTATGTTTTTTCTTCTTCGTTTTGTATTTCGATTCGTTTGCGATCGATGTCAAAGATATCTCCTTAAGGCATCTACGCGCTCTTGGAGTGATTTTATGTGGTCTGTAGTGATCATGTAGTTGTCCTTTTACAAGAAAATTTTTAATGTAGGATCGTAAAATTAAGGGTTAGAAAAAGAGTGCGCAAGGTGTTTTTCGCTTTCGCGAAAGCGAACTTTATTCATCTAACAAATCTGGTCTTCTTTCTTTAGTACGGAGATAAGCTTGTTCTTCACGCCATTCTTCAATTTTCGGAGTATTTCCACTTGTGAGTATTTCAGGTACTTTCCAACCTTTATAGTCTGCCGGTCTTGTGTAAATAGGAGGGGCTAACAGGCCATCTTGAAAACTATCAGTAAGCGCCGAGGTCTCATTACTTAAAACTCCTGGAATTAGTCTTATTACAGCATCACACAAGATTAGAGCGCCTAGCTCACCACCACTAAGTACATAATCGCCAATAGAAATTTCCATAGTTACAAAGTGATCTCTCACACGTTGATCGACTCCTTTATAGTGCCCGCATAAAATAATAATATTTCCCTTTAGAGATAGCGCGTTTGCCATACTCTGGTTAAGCGTTTGTCCATCTGGTGTCATGTAAATCACCTCGTCGTATTCACGCTCAGATTTTAGCTTTGAAATACATTTATCAATAGGTTCTATTTGCATTACCATGCCAGCTCCCCCGCCAAATTGATAGTCATCCACTTGCTTGTAATTAGTATCTGTATAATCTCGTAGATTATGAAACTGCACATCTACCAATCCTTTTGATATGGAGCGCTGCATAATAGAAGCTTCAAAAGGACTTTTAAGTAAATCTGGCACCACCGTAATAATATCTATTCTCATAATATGGATTATACTTCAAAGAAGTAAGGTCTTAATTAAGGCTCAAAAATAATGAAATAAGGATCTTTCTTGAAACTTGTATTATTGTAAAGAACCTTTACAATCTGTTAGTCGTTTTGGTTTGAGTCATGTGTCTTTTTGCAATGTCTATTTAGAGATCTCTTTTAATTGATTTATAAGATTTCTAATCATTTTAAATTTTGATAGTAATACACTCATTTTGAGGTAAAAATCTTAAAAACTGTTAACACTCGTCCTCTATAGATATTAATCTTAGTTTCAACCGTAGTAGTTTGAGTTTGTGCTTAAAAAAAAATCTGTACGACAAACGTACAGATTTTACAATGCTAGTGGTAAAATACTCCTCAGTTTTTTGGAGATTTCAATGCTTTATTGCGCTCATCTTGTAATTGACGGCCTAGCTTTTGTTCTTTTTCTAAAGCCTTACGACGGTACTCATCAAATTCTGCTTCCGTTTCATCAAGCCTATGTTGAGCTTCCTTAGTTAATACATTACTACTTCTAAATCTATAGATGAAAAATAGAAGTCCTAGCAATAAAAGGGCAACAATACCCCACATCATTAACTGATAGGCACCTTTTTTCATAGGGTTGCCAAAAAACTTTATAGAGTCCTTTTCACCTCTTGTTGCTTCTAAATCTTGTTGGGTGCCTTCTAAATCCATTTGTACTTGTGAAGAGGCAGCTTGTTGTTCACTAATTTGCTTTTTAAGATCTGCAATTTCACTTTGTAAGCCATCAATACGCTCTTTTGTATTAGCCTGGAGCTGACTCATTTTTGTTTTTTCAATTACCTTAAACTGTTGGTAATTATTAGAGCCTTCTATGACATCCGTAAATTGTTGGTCAATAGTTTTCTGATTTGTAGTAGTTCCTTCCTGTGCAGTAGCAACTACCGTGGCAATTAAAGAAAATATATATAATGATCGCTGAATAAATTTCATAACAGAGTGTTTCGTTAAACTATATCGAAGATAGTTATTATTTGTTTTTAGTCGACAAAAATATACCAATGCTAAGCTTTTTGACCTACCGTAGTCATACTTTTTTTGAGTCTTTATTAATTATTTAAACATTTCAATATTCTAAAAGATTTTATTGACTTCTTTGAACAAAGCAAATTTGCAAAAAGCTACTACTTCATTACGTTAAGAGTGTCATAAATAAATTTATTCCTCTTTTCTCAAAAGTTTAAAATCTTAAAGGCGAAGTAAAAGCCTCTCCATATTTAAAGTGAAGAGGCTTATTTTATGCTAATCTAGTAGTATAACGCTTTCGCGAAAGCATATTCTAATAATAGGTATACCTGCGTACTTTAGAAATATATTTTGCTAATCTAATCACCTGGTGACTATAGCCATACTCATTGTCGTACCATACATAAAGTATAACGTTTTTCCCATCTTTGCGTATGATAGTCGCATTACTGTCATAAATACTAGGTGCAGATGAGCCAACAATATCACTGGAAACTAGCTCATTGTTTAGAGAATATTTGATTTGCTCTACAAGGTCTCCTTCTAAAGCATACTTTCTCAATAATGTGTTGATCCCTTCAAGAGTGGTTTTTTTCTTAAGTTCCAAGTTAAGAATGGCAAGAGATCCATTAGGAACAGGAACACGAATAGCGTTGGAGGTTAATTTACCTTCAAATGAAGGAAGCGCCTTGCTCACAGCAGCACCCGCACCCGTTTCTGTAATCACCATATTAAGTGCAGCAGCACGTCCTCGGCGGTATTTGCTATGCATATTATCTACTAAGTTTTGATCGTTAGTATAGGCGTGTATCGTCTCTAAATGTCCAGATTGAACTCCTAAAGTTTCTTCGATTGCGTGCAATACTGGAGTGATGGCATTTGTAGTACAAGATGCTGCAGAAAATATTTTTATCTCATCAGGATTGTGCTCTCTATGATTCACACCATGTACAATATTAGGAATTCCTTTACCTGGTGCTGTTAGTAAAACACGATCAACTCCTTTAGAAATGAGGTGTCTACTTAATTGCTCTTTATCTCTAAAAGCACCGGTATTATCAATAACTAAAGCGTCATCAATGCCGTAGGCAGTATAGTCTATTTCTTCTGGGGCATTTGCACTTATAATGTAAACAGTAGTCCCATTGATAACGAGGCTGTTATTTGAAGCATCTACGGCTACAGTACCTGAAAAGTCACCGTGTACAGAATCACTCTTTAAAAGGCTAGCGCGTTTTTCTAAAACAGATGCGTCAATTGTACCACGAGTGACAATGGCTCTAAGTCTTAATTGACTTCCTTTGCCAGTTTTAGTCATTAACTCACGAGCAACCAGGCGACCTATTCTTCCAAAACCGTAAAGTATAACATCTTTAGGTTTTATAATTCCTTGTTCTTGAGATGGTATAAGTTTATTTGCGATAAAGCTAGTAGCGTTGCGTTCACTCTCCTCGAGATGGTATTCATATGTGAGTTTACCAATGTCTAATTTTGAGGGTGGAAGATTTAAGCTTTTAATAGCTTGGGCAATCTCCACCGTATCAAAAATTGAAATAGGCTTTTGTACAAAATCACCAGCGTATTCATGCAAGTCAAGAACTTGGCTCACATTGCGATCCATAATTTGATTTCTAAACAAGACTAACTCAATAGCATTGTCATACCAAAGATCACTGGCTATTTTGATAAATTCGACGGTAGCACGTCTTCTGTCTGCTTGAAAAGAAAGTTCTTTTTCGTAAGTTTCAGATGATTTCATTTTTTGAATTTAAGTGGTTGCTTTGTTGAGAATAAGCTAATTGAAATCAAAATTTTTAGTAATTCAATTTTATTTTCTCAATTTTCGGCAAAAATACGGTATTTAGTTAATTGCGCAAACGTTTTCGTGTTCAATTGATTAAAAAGGAATAGCCCTTCCTAAAAAAGGAAGGGCTACAGAATTTTAGTGTAATTTTCTTAAAAAATAATTCTCGTGCGTTCTCCATTATCATCAATGACCACTGCACTCACTCTTTCATTAGGATTTTTAGATTTAAAAATTCTTTTTATATCATCGATAGACGAAACTTTTTCATCATCAATTTCTGTGATAACTCTTCCATAAATATTATAGTTTGCCATTTCTTGAGTAAGCGGTCTATTAATGATCACCCCATTTTTTGCTTTGAACTTTTTTAGATCATCCTTAGAGGCATTCTTTACTTGGATCCCCAAGCGGTCAATGTCAAAAGTTGAAGGTTTCACTAAAGATACAGGGAGTGTTAGTGAGCGATTATCCCTGATCACTTCTACTTGAACCACATCATCAGGACGCTTTGCGTCTATGTACCCGAAGAGATCTGAGAATTTGTTAATAGTGATATTATCTACCTTTTTGATAATATCACCTTTTTGTAGACCAGCTCTTTCGGCGCCACTATCAGACTCAATACCGTCAATATAAAATCCTTCCAACGTAGGTAATCCTTGTTCTTCAGCCAGATTTGCATCAATAGCTCCACCTCGTACTCCTAAAATTCCTTTCTGCACCGTTCCGAACTGCATGATATCTTCTACGATTTTGCGAGCATTGTTAGAAGGTACTGCAAACGCATACCCTACATAAGAACCCGTTTGTGAAGTGATGGCCGTGTTAATCCCTACTAACTCACCATACATATTTACTAAAGCTCCGCCGCTATTACCAGGATTAATAGCTGCGTCTGTTTGAATAAATGATTGATAATTTCTATCATTCTCATCAATATCTCTTGCTTTTGCAGAGACAATTCCTGCAGTAACTGTAGATGTAAGGTTAAAAGGATTTCCCACAGCAAGCACCCATTCACCTACGCGCGTAGCATCACTATCAGCAAATGGAATATAAGGAAGGTCCTCATCTGTGTCAATCTTTAGCAAAGCGATATCTGCTTTTTCGTCAGTCCCAATCACCTCGGCTTTGTAAGTTTTATTATTATTCATGGTAACTTCAACCTCTGTAGCTCTAGCGATCACATGATTATTTGTGACAATATATCCGTCTCCAGATATGATAACACCACTACCAGCACCCACAATTCCACGGCTTGATTGTCCACCACCTCGCATGTATTCCATCATATTACGAGGTTGCTTATATTCTTGAACATTTTTAACATGTACCACACCATCTACAGTTCTAGCCGCTGCTTCTGTAAAATCTACACCGCTTGCTGCGGCTGCACTATAATTGACAGGGGTGTAGTTGGGTATCTTAACTGTTTGGTCGTTTATAGTTTGATTAGAAGAGACATCTTCTATAAAAAATTTATAAGATCCTAGCGTAATCACGCCGGCTAGTACGGCAACAGAAAGTAATCCAGCAATTTTTCTCATTTTCTTTTGCATTTTATCTATTAGCGTTAATTTAAAGTGTATAATATATAAGACAATTATATTTAACAAGCGTTTAATATTTCTTGCCACTATTTGTTTCCTATTTTTGTCGAGAATTTAATGCACTCATGACAATACCCTTTTCAAAATATCAAGGCACTGGCAATGATTTTATTATCATAGACAATAGGAAATCTATATTTTTCAAAAATAATACCAAACTGATTGCGCATATGTGTGACAGAAAATTTGGCATAGGTGCAGATGGTTTGATGTTGCTAGAAAATCATCCTTCAGCAGACTTTAGAATGATTTATTATAATGCAGACGGTAATGAAAGTAGTATGTGTGGAAATGGGGGTAGATGTTTGGTAGCTTTCGCGAAAGCGTTATCCATTATTGATGACAGTTGTACATTTGAAGCTATAGATGGAATGCATGAAGCTACTATAGAAGGAGAAACCGTATATCTTAAAATGCAAGATGTTGTATCGATTGATGAGCAGTCATCTTATTCTTTTTTAAATACTGGTTCTCCTCATCATGTAACCTGGTCAGATAATGTAGCAGCTATTAATATTAAGAGTGAAGGTGCGGCAATAAGATATAGTGACCTATACAAAGAAGCAGGAAGCAATGTGAATTTTGTGGAACAGCTGGATGCGTCACATTTTAAAGTACGCACTTATGAAAGAGGAGTAGAAGATGAAACGTTAAGTTGTGGGACAGGTGTTACTGCGGTGGCGATCGCAGCATTTAATAAGGGCAAAACAACAGCAAATACCATTGTAATGGATGTTGAGGGCGGTATTCTCTCTGTGAAGTTTGAAAAAAATAATAAAGGATATACGAATATATATTTAATAGGTCCTGCGTCACAAGTTTTTAAAGGAGTATGGGAGTGAGTACACTTAGGGGTGAGCATATCTATTTACGAGCATTAGAGCCAGAAGATATTGATTTCTTATATAATTTAGAAAATAACGAAGGTTTTTGGAATGTAGGAGAGTCCATAGTTCCTTTTTCTAAATTTACATTAAAAGAGTATCTTTCAAATGCTCACAAAGACATTTATGAAACTGGGCAGTTGCGCTTAATTGTCTGCAATCACGAAGATGGAAATACAATAGGGCTGGTAGATTTGTTTGATTTTGATCCACATCATTTGAGAGCTGGGGTAGGTGTTATCATTGCAAATACGCAATCAAGAAATCACGGTTACGGATTTGAAGCACTAGTATTGCTTAAAAATTATTGTGCATTGCATCTTAAGATGCATCAACTTTATGCTAACATTGATGAATCGAATGTGGCTAGTATAGCTCTTTTTGAAAAAGCAGGTTTTAAATGTGTAGGTCTCAAAAAAGAATGGAGAAGAGTTCAAACCATAGGAGGTATGGAACGCTACACTAATGAATATTTATATCAACACATATTTTAAATGTATATAAAAAAAATACTACTCGTAATTGTTGGAATCTCCATAATAGTGGGCGCTGTATTTGCCTATTTTATTTATGATGCGATTTTTGCACCTAATACTGCTTTTAACAATGAAACAGCTCATATTTATATAGCTTCTGATAGCGGCTTTAAAGAAGTTTTAGAGGATATTAAGCCATTGCTTGATGATGTTGATTCCTTTATTAGTGTGGCTCAAAAAAAGAAATATGATCTTAATGTAAAGCCTGGTCACTACATTATTACTAAGGGAATGAATAATAATGAAATCATTGATGCCATACGGTCAAAGAATATTCCTGTTAAAGTTGCTTTTAATAATCAAGAAAGAATTTATGATATGGCCGGTCGCGTGGCTTCTCAAATAGAGGCGGACAGTCTTTCACTTATTAATGCGATATTAGAGGAAGACTTTTTAAAATCTCAAGGGCTTACTACAGATACTGCTCTCACGTTATATATACCTAATAGTTATGAGTTTTATTGGAATACCAATGCAGTAGATTTTAGATCAAAAATGTTGAGAGAGTACAAACGCTTTTGGAATGATAAGCGAAAAGCACAGGCAAAAAAACTAAATCTCACACCTCAAGAAGTTTATTCGCTAGCTTCTATTGTTCAGAAAGAAACAGCCAAAATTGATGAGCGCCCTCGCGTAGCTGGTGTTTATTTAAATAGATTACGCGATGGAATAAAACTTGATGCAGATCCCACTGTAATATATGCAGTCAAAAAAGTAAAAGATGACTGGGATATGGTTATCAAGCGGGTTTTGTATAAAGATTTAGAAACTGTCTCCCCTTATAATACCTATCGCAACACAGGTGTGCCACCTGGTCCTATCTTCATGCCAGATGTCTCATCCATTGACGCTGTATTACAACCAGAAGCCCATAATTACTTTTACTTTGTAGCTGATGTGGAAAATTTTGGTTACCATAAATTTGCGAAGACATTAGCTCAACACAACGCAAATAGTGCGGCTTACAGACGATGGATTAATGAGAAAGGCATTAATCGTTAAACCATTGTTAATATGTCTGTTAAGGCTTGCTAAAACTTATTATAACAGCATACAATATTCCTATCTTGTACTCGTTACCAGGATGCTCATAAGAGTATCAGTTAACATACGTTCTTTAACATGAATAGTATTAACGGCAGGGTTTTTGCCCTGTGTAGAATAACACAAAAATGTTATACTCTTATGAGTATTTCTAATGATTAGGCCACATTCGGTGGTCGGTAATTGTGAATTTAATTTAATCTCATTAATATGAAGAGACGTTATTTACTATTAGGAGTATTGCTACCTGTGTTATTTGTAATAACGACAGGATTCATTGTAAAAGATGAGAATGGCAATACATTCGCCGCACAGTGGTTCAAGAATCAGGCAGAGACGTATGTCGCTCCTACTCTTGAAGACATTGTTTTTGATTTTCCAGCTGGATTTAACAGTCCTATGTTGGGATATTCATATGCAGGCTTTAAGGAAGCTCTAGCTTTCAGCGAGTCCAGCGGTAACTATTTTGCAGTTAACAGACTTGGTTATAAAGGTAGATACCAGTTTGGAAAATCTGCCCTTCAGTGGGTAGGTGTTAAAAGTGCAAATGATTTTATGAAATCTCCAGAATTGCAAGAAAGTGCTATGGATGCACTGGTTGCAAAGAATAAATTTGTTTTACGTAATTACATTACTGCCTTTAATGGTAAAACAATAGGAGGACATATGGTTACAGAAAGTGGACTCATAGCTGCGGCTCATTTATGTGGAGCTGGAAACGTAATGAAGTTTCTAGATTCTGATGGGGAATATATATTTGCTGATGCAAATAACGTTCCTCTTACATCGTATCTTAAGCGCTTCGGCAATTTTGATACGTCAGTAGTCTCTGCAGATGCGTCGGCAAGAGCCGATTTATAATTATCAAAAACCCGGGATCTAATAGACTCGGGTTTTTTTATATCCTTTTTTTTAGATTAACGTTCCTTTTAGATGTTGCGTTAAATTGTTGTGAACCCATATTTCACTTTTATACTCACCTATTACATTTGCATAAAACAAGAATATAATTTGCGTTTTAATTCAACTTTGTAATGACTTTTAATTTTACAAAGAAGAGTTTATAGCTTGTGAAACCTTTATTTCAAAGTTTATACTCCCTAAGTATCAACAACGTATAGGTTGTATATAGATTTTTAGGGGGTATGTCGAAAATAGTTGATTAGTAATAAATAACTATCTATTTTTGCCGGCCCAAATAGAGAGCACTTTAAGAGATTTATAATTTTATAAATCTTGGCGATCGAAAAGCAATTTTATGGTAAGAAACTTGGTTAAGGTTACTGTTCTTCCTTGTATGTTCGGGATACTATTTTTTTCTACACAAGAATCTAATGTACTCCTTGTCAAACATGATTTTTCGAAATATAGTACTGATGAATCAGATTTGGATTTCCGTGTTCCTTTCGAAGAAGAGATTATAATAGAGATTCCTCCCAAGTACGATCCTAAACCCTTAGTCTTAAAAAATTATACTGGATTTAAAGAAGCTTTAGCTTTTAGAGAATCAGGGGGTAATTATAGGGTGGTTAATAAATTTGGGTATATGGGTAAATATCAATTTGGTCAGAGCACATTAGATCTTATTGGAATAGATGCTAATCAAGATTTTCTTAAAAATCCTATACTTCAAGAACAAGCATTCTTTTTAAATGCTTCTCGAAATAAATGGGTATTACGCAGAGACATTAAACGTTTTGTAAACCAGTGGGTCGCGGGTATTCAAATTACAGAATCTGGGATACTCGCTGCCGCACATTTGGCAGGTCCTGGCAATGTTAAGAAATTTTTGCGATCTGGTGGTGCTATAGGATTTAATGACGGCTTCGGCACCAGTATACGTAGTTATCTTAAGCGTTTCTCTGGGTATGATGTTTCTAATATTGAAGCCACTAAAAGAGCTAACATCAAACAACTTCGACTAGCTAGTTTATAATTAAAATTTCATATTTTAATATTCTAGAACCTTCTTTAGGGAATGTTTTTTTTACGCTTTCGCGAAAGCGTACCTTTATAAAAACAAGAGATAATGGTTTTTACATTATGCCACTTTGTCATAACGATCAACGTGGTACTTTTTCTGCTTAGCATGGTTAGAAGAAATTTACAACCTAAAAAATATATAAAATGTCAACAGGAAAAATTAATGTATCGGTAGAGAATATCTTTCCGCTTATTAAAAAGTTCTTATATAGTGATCACGAAATATTCTTACGTGAGCTTATTTCTAATGCAACAGATGCCACTCTTAAGCTAAAACATCTTACATCCATAGGTGAGGCTAAAGTAGACTACGGAAATCCTCGTATTGAGGTTAAGATTGATAAAGATGGTAAGAAACTCCATATTAGTGATCAAGGTATCGGGATGACTACCGATGAGGTCGAGAAGTATATTAACCAACTTGCTTTCTCTGGAGCAGAAGAGTTTTTAAATAAATATGAAGAAGGAGCGAAGGATACTGGGATTATAGGTCACTTTGGCCTTGGTTTTTACTCTGCCTTTATGGTAGCTTCTAAAGTCGAGATTATCACTAAATCGTACAAAGATGAACCAGCTGCACATTGGACGTGTGATGGAAGTCCAGAATTTACACTAGTAGAAGCTGACAAGCAAGATCGAGGTACAGAAATTATACTTCACATTGCAGAGGATAGCACCGAATTTTTAGAGGAGAATCGTATCTCTCAACTTCTGGCTAAGTATAACAAGTTTATGCCAGTACCTATTAAATTTGGTACAAAAACAGAAACACTTCCAAAGCCTGAGGATGCTAAGGAGGATGATCCAGCACCTACACAGGAGGTCGATAATATTATCAATAATCCAGATCCAGCGTGGACAAAGCAACCGGCAGATCTCGAGGACAGCGATTATAAGGAATTTTATAGAGAATTATATCCAGCTCAATTTGAGGAGCCGCTTTTCAATATTCACTTAAATGTTGATTATCCTTTTAACCTTACTGGTATTTTATATTTTCCCAAGTTAGGGCAAGATATGAATATGCAAAAGGATAAAATACAACTGTATCAAAATCAAGTTTTTGTAACCGATAATGTGGAGGGTATTGTGCCAGACTTCCTAACGATGTTAAGGGGTGTGATAGACTCTCCAGACATTCCTTTAAATGTGTCGCGTAGTTACCTGCAGGCAGATGGTGCCGTAAAGAAAATATCTGGATATATTACTCGTAAGGTGGCAGATAAGCTCAAATCTTTATTTACTGCAGATCGTGAAGATTTTGAGAACAAATGGGACGATATCAAACTTGTCATTGAGTACGGTATGTTATCTGAAGATAAGTTCTTTGAAAAAGCAGAGAAGTTTGCACTCTACCCTACGGTAGATAAAACATATTTTACGTGGGAAGAGTTAGAGGCAAAAATTAAAGACGCTCAAACCGATAAGGACGGAAAGATGGTGATTTTATACGCTAGCGACAAAGATGCTCAGCATTCTTACATCGAGAGCGCTAAAGCAAAAGGATATGAAGTGCTGTTATTAGATTCACCTATAGTTCCTCACTTAATCCAGAAGCTTGAAACAAGCAAAGAGAATGTAAGTTTTGTACGTGTAGATGGAGATCATATCGATAACCTTATTAAAAAGGAAGAAGAGCAAATCTCAAAACTTTCTGATGAGGATAAGGAGACTGTAAAAACAGCTATCACAGAAGCCATTGCTACGCAATCTTACACAGTACAAGTTGAAGCGATGGATAGTAACGCTGCGCCATTCATTATCACGCAACCAGAATTTATGCGACGTATGAAGGAAATGCAACAAACTGGTGGCGGCGGTATGAACATGTTTGGTAATATGCCAGAAATGTATAACCTCGTGGTAAATGGAAACCATGCACTAGTTTCAGAAATTCTTAACGCAAAAGATGAAGAAAAAACACGCTTAATCAAGCAATCTTTTGATCTGGCTAAGCTTTCTCAAAATTTATTAAAAGGGGAGGAACTGACAAACTTCATAAAGAGATCCTATGAAATGATCAACTAATATAGTTGTCACACTATTATTAAAACCACTTCTCTCTATGTAGAGAAGTGGTTTTTTTATGTTTTGCTTTCGCGAAAGCGTAACATTATAAGATATCTAGCGACCTACATGTAACAAAAGTTCTTTTTGAATAGCATCCTAACTTCCTTAATAATTTACAAATGGCACAGACCGCATCAAATATGTTACCCTTAGGAACCAAAGCTCCAGAGTTTCAACTTGTGGACACGATTACAAACCAACTTTGCAATTATTATGATGTAAAAGGAGAGCGTGGTACGGTGGTGATGTTTATTTGCAATCACTGCCCATTTGTGATTCACGTGATCCATGAAATAGTGCGTATTGCAAATGATTATAGAGTCTTAGGATTTGGGTTTGTAGCAATAAGTAGTAATGATATTGAAAAATATCCACAAGATGGACCTGAGTTAATGTGGCAAAATGCGCGTAAAAACAGCTTTACATTTCCTTACCTTCTGGATGAAACACAAGAAGTTGCAAAAAAATACAACGCCGCTTGCACACCAGATTTTTATGTTTTTGGCCCAGATGATCAATTGGCGTATAGAGGGCAGCTGGATAATAGTAGACCAGGAAATGGAATTCCCGTAAACGGACGTGATTTGAGAGAAGCACTCGATAATATATTTAACAGTAAGCCACAAAATGATCTCCAGAAACCTAGTATAGGCTGTAATATTAAGTGGAAATAAGCACGTATCAAAAATGTAAAATATATGGTTGATAGATTTTGTGCTTTCTGATTTTCTTCTATTTTTACTTAAATCCTTACACCTTTGGAATTAATAGAAAATTTACGCATTCTCGACGGTATAGACATTTTATTGGTTGCTTTGCTAATGTTCTACGTCTACAAACTTGTTAAGGGTACTGTCGCTATCAATATTTTTATAGGAATAGTAGTTATTTACCTTATCTGGCAACTTACCGTATTATTAAAAATGGAAATGCTTAGTACTGTTTTAGGACAGTTTATAGGCGTAGGTATGTTTGCTCTTATTGTAGTATTTCAGCAAGAAATCAGAAAATTTTTGTTACTGATAGGAAGTACAAACATTACAAAAAGTGGTTTGTTCAAGAATTTTTCCTTTTCTAGTAAAAAGGCAATTCTAAATGTAGATATAAACGCAATTCTTGCCGCGTGTGAGAATATGTCATCAACAAAAACAGGAGCCTTAATTATAATAAGGCGCACGACGAGTCTTGAGTTTGTAAAGGATACGGGAGACCGCATGAATATGGAGGTTAATAGACCAATCATCGAAAGTGTTTTTTACAAGAATTCCACCCTTCATGATGGAGCTATGATTATTGAAGAAAATAAAATAACCGCTACTAGAGTGATTTTACCTGTAACTCAGGAGCGCAATATTCCGTTGCGTTTTGGACTACGCCACAGAGCGGCTGTAGGAATCACGGAGAAAACAGATGCGCTTGCACTTATTGTAAGTGAAGAAACAGGTGACATAAGCTATGTTAAAGATGGAGAGTTTGTTTTGTTCAATACAATAGATGAGTTAAGAATATCATTAGAAAATGATTTAAGTTAATAAGTAATGTCTAAAGATATTGTAGAGGATTCTTCAGAAAAGAAGGCAGTAGGTAAAAAAACGGAGCAACTACTTGTTGTATCTAATCACTGTAAAAATTGCGGTTATCACTTATTTTTAGACCAGCAATATTGCCCTTCATGCGGCGCAAAGAGAATCCATAATAGATTAACCTCAAGAAACTTATTAGAAGATTTTACAGAGCGATTTCTTAATATCGAGAATGTTTTTCTAAAAACATTTATTGCGCTATTTACAAAACCAGAAGATGTTATAGATGGCTACATAGATGGGTTGCGTAAGCGATACATGTCTGCATTTAGCTACTTTGCAGTGGCGCTAACCATTTCTAGCTTTTATTATTTTATTTTTAGAAATTGGTTTGTAGGTCCTGAGAATTTAGGATTGTTTTCAGCTGGATTAGCAGATGGTGCAAATGTAGAAGACGCTGAATTTGGGTTGAAAATTATTAATTTCATATCTGACTATCAAAGTATTTTAAGTTTTTTGAATATTCCATTCTATGCAATTATTTCTAAACTAGTTTTTTGGAATTATAAAAAGTATAATTTCGTTGAGCACCTGGTCATTTACTTATATACGTACTCACAATTTCAAATTATAACCTCTTTATTGGGAACACTTTTCATTTGGTCTCAATATGGCCAAATCATTATTGGTATACTGAGTGGGATTGTACCAATAGTTTATACGGCTTTTGTATTGTTTCGTATTTTTAATTTGACTGTTGAGAGCATAATTATTAAAACATTACTTTTCTTGGTTATCGCTTTACCTGTAAGTTGCTTGTTTTTTTCAGTGATAGGTGGTGTGTTATATTCTTTTGGACTTTTTGATACTCTTATTCAAAATGTGTTAGAAAATGTTGAAGCTGGAAAAGCCGCAAAGGAAGCTTCTCAAGTGGTAAAAGATAGTCTACCTAAAGATACGTTACTCAAAAATGTGCAAACTTTAAGGGACTCAATCGCTCAGTAATTAAGTTTTATATTTTATGTCTAGAAAACTTACAAAAAAAGAAAGAAAAGAATTAAAGAAGAAAAATAATCTACTAGAAGTAAAAGAGACATGCGTTAACTGCAATCAATTTATTGCATTGGATCAGCGTTTTTGTGCCCACTGTGGCGGTAAGCGTATTTATAATAGACTAACGTGGCGTAATTTAATCGAGGACTTCTTAGATCGATTTCTTAATTTAGAAAATTCCTTTTTAAAAACATTTATTGCGATGTGTACCAAGCCAGACGATGTCATAGGTGGGTACATCAATGGAATGCGCAAAAAGTATCTTCCTGCTTTTAGTTATTTTGCGATTGCGATATCATTGACTGGATTTTATTATTATCTCTTAAAAGGTTGGTTCTTTGATAATTATCTAACGGCACAAACCTCTATGTTTACGGAAGATATTCCAGAGTTTCAGCTACAAATACAAGAGAGTTTTTCTACAACTTTGATGGATAATCAATCCTTATATATGTTTCTCATTATTCCTGTTTTTGCAGTTATCTCGAGATTGGTATTTTGGAACTACAACAAATATAATCTAGTAGAACATTTTGTGATATTTCTGTATACATATAGCCATATATCAATTATTAGTGTTGTATTACAATTGATCTTTATCTGGAGCCCTACAATGATAAGTATTATAGGTCTATTTATAATATTACTTTTGTTTTTCTACACCGCGTATGTTCTCAAAAAATTATTTACACTTGATACTGCTGGAATTGTGTTGAAAACAGGTTTGTTCGGTGCGATGGTAGGGTTGATCTTAGTTATTGGAACGGTAGGAATATTTGTAATGGGTTTGCAAACTTTGAAAGCTTACAAATCAGGTGAGATCAAAGAAATAGACCAAAGCTCTATGATGGGAAAAATTCTCAATTATTCTATTGAGCAGGCGGAGGCGCAGAAACAAAGAGACTCACTTCAAAATGACAACAGACAAAATATAGAGAGTTCTCAAGAAATACTTCCTGCACAATAAACTCTAAAGCATAATTGAATAGATAATTTTACGCTTTCGCGAAAGCGTGAAACTATTTCCTCACAAATAAGTCATAATTATAGCATGCGTATACTTCTAATTTAAGTATTTTGACACAAATACCTATTTCTTACTTTATGATAGAATTTTTTGAAAGATATAACCGCAACGAAGTCTTATTCTATGTACGCAGAGCCATTTGGATTCTACTTTCGTGGGTGCTGGTTGCAAATGTTATATTCTTTTATGACTATAGTATTCTAAAAATAAGTGAAGGTCTGGACTCTAACTTTGACTTTGAAACTTCATTTAAAGCAAATTTACTGGTATCTATAATAGCGGGATTGGTAGGAGGAATATTTACTGTAAATGTTATGGAGCTATGGTTACGTAAGTATGCCTTTTGGAAAGCCCTTATTTTCATCACATTTTTATATATGGGTATTGCATTTCTTATTGGGACCATAGGCGCTTATTATTATTATAGCGACTATTTAGGATTAGCCTTAAATAGCCTAGAGCTTTTTCAAAGAGTGTTAGAATTTTATACAGAGCCGCTATTTATTAAAAATTTTGTGGCCTGGTTATTCATAACCATACTCACCCTTATCATATTAATGATAAACGATAAATATGGTCCAGGTGTATTTCCAGATTATTTGATGGGAAGGTATTTTTTACCTAAAAATGAGACCAGAATATTCATGTTTGCAGATATTCGTGATGCTACGAGAATAGCAGAAAAACTAGGAGAACATGAGTATTTTAATTTTTTAAAAGATTTCTTTAACGACATTGCGCCTGCCATAATGCAAACGAGAGGCGAGGTGTATCAGTATGTTGGGGATGAAGTAGTGATTACTTGGAAAATGAAAAATGGTGTAAAAAATGCAAACGCCTTGCGCTGTTATTATAGAATGAAGTCAATTATCTATAAAAAATCTGTCAAATACTATAAGAGATATAACGCATTACCAGATTTTAAAGTTGGCTTTCATTATGGACAAGTAATGGTAGGTGAGTTAGGAAAGATAAAAAGAGATATAGCTTTTTCTGGAGATGTGCTTAACACAACAGCTCGTATTCAAGCTACATGCAATGATCGTGGGGTAGATATACTTGCTTCAAAAGCCTTTTCAGATATATTGGGTAAATTACCTCGTGGTGTACATCGAGTACCTCAGGATGGAGCTATGCTTAAGGGAAAAGCTGAAGAAGTAGCTTTAGTAAGTTTTGAAAGGGGTACTACCTAAGTAATTTCCTTTAGACATAAAATTTAAGGTAGCTACTATGTAAGTGGTAATTTTGAGCTTTAGCTCGCTTGTGTTGTCATAAACTGGACCTCATATAAATTTCGGTAATAACCATCTTCTTTTAATAGTAATTCTTTATGTGTTCCTTTTTCAACAATGAGGCCTTTCTCCATAACAATTATTTGATCTGCCTTTTTAATAGTTGCAAGTCTGTGAGCAATCACAATAGAAGTTCGTCCTTTTGTAATTTTACGTATTGCCTTTTGAATCAATTGCTCGCTATGTGTGTCTACAGATGAAGTAGCTTCATCGAGTACTAAGATAGATGGATTACTCACATAGGCTCTGAGAAATGCTATTAATTGTCGCTGCCCACTTGAGAGCATGGCGCCTCTTTCCTTAACATTGTACTCATACCCATCTGGTAGACTCGCAATGAAATCGTGCACACCTATTGCCTTTGCACTTTCAATGACAGTTTCTAACGTGATGCTAGGATCTTTTAAAGTGATGTTATTCAAAATGGTATCAGCAAAAAGGAACACATCTTGAAGTACTACAGCTATCTCATTACGAAGGTTATGGAGTTGTACATCTTTAATATTGGTGCCATCTAGAAGTATCTCACCACTATCAATTTCATAAAATCTACTTAATAAGTTAATTATAGTAGATTTCCCAGCTCCTGTAGAACCCACGATAGCAATGGTCTCTCCAGGATTTGCTTTGAAAGTAATTCCTCTCAGGACTTCCTCGTTGTCAACATATGAGAAGCGCACGTCCTTAAAGGTAATTTCACCTGCAGCGTTCGACAATTTTAAAGTGCCGTTATTTTGAATAGAAGAGGTCGTGTCTAAAATACCGAATACTCTATTTGCTGCAACCATTCCCATTTGCAGTGTATTAAACTTATCTGCAATTTGCCTCAAGGGGGTAAACAGCATCTGTATATAGCTTATAAAAGCTGTTATGAGACCGATCGTCACTACATCGTTTTGAGCGGCTCTTAGACCCCCATACCACACTATCAGTCCAATGGTGACTGAGGTGCATATCTCTGCAATGGGAAAAAATATAGAGTTGTACCAGACCGTTTTATTCCAGGCATCCATATGTTTTTTGTTGATTGCTTTAAACTTTTTATGCTCAATAGCCTCGCGGTTAAAAATCTGTACGATTTTCATTCCAGTGACACGCTCTTGCACAAATGTGTTTAGATTAGCAACTTGAGTTCTCACTTCTTCAAAGGCAACCTTCATTGCTTTTTGAAAAACTCGGGTGGCATAGAGTATAATTGGAAAAACAGCTAATACGATGAGTGTTAATCGCCAACTTTCCAAAAACATAAAGCCAAGAACAATACTCATTTTGAGAAGGTCTGCAATAATAGTAAAGAGCCCTTGTGAAAATATACTAGAAATGGTTTCGATATCTCCCACAGCTCTAGTTACTAGCCTTCCTACTGCAGATTTATCAAAATATTGCATCTTAAAACCAAGCATATGATCAAAGAGACGTATTCGTATATCTTTAATCACTTGTTGTCCTATCCAGTTAGAAAAATAAATAAATAGTAACTGAAAAATCACTTCTCCCAATAAGACGCCTCCCATTAAACCTAGGTAGAAAAATAAATCCTCTGCAGATCTTTCTGTAATACCCAGATCTATCGCGCTCTTGAGAAAATAGGGTCGTAAGGCAGCACAAAGTGATAACACAATGGCTCCTAGAGCGGCAAGATATAACCGTCCTCTGTAGGGTTTTGTAAAGGCCAATAAACGTTTAAATAACCTCGTGTCAAATGCGTTTCCTTTAGAATCTGCCATTAATTTTTTAGTATTGTATGGGGATATATTATTGAGGTGAGATACAAGCCTTTTCCTGGAACAGAAGAGCCAGCTTGAGCTCTATCTTTAGCCGCAATAACCTCATGCATCCAAGCAACAGGTTTTTTTTCTTGTCCTATTTCTAATAAGGTACCCACGATGGCTCTCACCATATTTCGTAAAAATCTATTTGCTGTAATGTGGAAAATAAGTTCAGTGTCTTGAATTTCCCAGTACGCTTTCGTAATATCACAAAGATAGGTGTTCACGTCAGTTTTTGATTTTGAAAAACATTCAAAATCTTTGTAATCTAAAAGTATACCCGCCGCTTCATTCATCGCTTCTACATTGAGCTCATATCTAAACGTATAGGCATGATCTTTAGTAAAAGCATTTTTAATACGTGCAATTCTGTACATGTAAGACCTACTTGTAGCGTCAAAGCGGCTATGTGCTTCAGCAAGCACTTCTGTAATGTTCTTAATAACAATATCTGCTGGTAACAGATTGTTTAGTTTGTAGACAAAGTCTTTTATAGTCCCTTTTCCAATTTTTTTCTTTTGTAAAAAGGCTGTAAAATTTTTCTCTTGATCTTCCCAGTCAAAGTGAGCAAACATCTGTGTGGCGTGCACCCCAGCATCTGTTCTTCCCGCACCCATTATCAAGATTTGCTTCTGTAATATGGTAGATAGTGCATCCTCTATCACTTCCTGAACAGTGATCGCATTAGGTTGTCTCTGCCAGCCGTGGTACTTTTTTCCAAAATAAGAAAGTTCAATAAAATAACGCACGGTGTTGTATTTTTGGACAAATATACGCTTTCGCGAAAGCGCACTCAAATGAAAAAAATACTCCTTTTAAGCGATACCCACAGTTATATAGATGAGCATATCTTATCACACGTTAAAAATGCAGATGAAGTCTGGCACGCAGGAGATATAGGTGATCTTAGTGTGACTAACGCGATCAAAGAATACAAGCCACTTAGAGCTGTTTTTGGCAATATTGACAGTACAGAAATACGCCAAGAGTTTCCGCTGAATAACCGCTTTATTTGTGAGGGTGTAGATGTTTTAATAACACACATAGGTGGATACCCAGGCAGGTATTTTCCAGCAATTCGAGAGCAAATTTATCAAAACCCTCCAAAGCTTTTTATTTGCGGTCACAGCCATATCCTTAAGGTGATGCCAGATAAAAAACGAGAGCTGCTTCATATGAATCCAGGAGCTATAGGAAAACATGGGTTTCATAAGGTGCGCACCATGTTACGTTTTACAGTAGCAAAAGGGAACGTTGCAAACCTAGAAGTAATAGAAGTAAAGCGATAGGATTTTTTTCTAGTGAAGCTTATTTAAGAGGAGGTTAATATTTATCACAACCACATTTGCCTTCCCATTAGTTAATAGTATCTTTGCAACTCATTAAAAAAGAGAGAAAATGCAAGACGGTATTTACGCAAAAATTCATACTTCAAAAGGAGAAATTACACTAAAATTAGAGCACAAAAAAACTCCAGGAACGGTAGGAAACTTTGTCGCACTAGCTGAGGGTAATTTAGAAAACAATCAGAAGCCACAGGGAACACCTTATTACGATGGACTAACTTTTCATAGAGTGATTCCTGATTTTATGATTCAAGGTGGGTGTCCACTAGGAACAGGAACTGGTGATGGTGGTTACAAGTTTGATGATGAGATTCACCCAGACCTTAAACATGATGCTCCAGGTGTTTTATCTATGGCAAATGCAGGGCCTGGAACTAATGGAACTCAATTTTTTATCACGCATATTGCAACAGATTGGTTAGATGGAAAGCATACCGTTTTTGGAAATGTGGTAGAAGGGCAAGATGTTGTAAATGCAGTTGCTCAAGGAGATACTATGGATAAAGTAGAAATTATTCGTGTAGGTGCAGAAGCAGAGGGATGGAATGCTGTAGAGGCTTTCAGAACTTTTGAAGGTTCTAGAGCAAAGCGCATTGCAGAAGAGAATGAAGCGCAAAAAGCTCAAATTGAAGCATTAGCTGCTGGATTTGACAAGACAGCTAGTGGTCTTCACTACAAAATCATCCAGAAAGGTGATGGAAAAAAGGCAGAGAAAGGAAAAACAGTTTCTGTACACTATAAGGGGCAATTACCAGACGGAACTGTTTTTGATAGTTCTTTTAAACGTAATCAGCCTATCGATTTTGAATTAGGTGTAGGGCAAGTAATTCCAGGATGGGATGAAGGTATTCAGCTACTTAATGTAGGTGATAAAGCAAGATTAGTCATACCATCAGATCTAGCTTATGGAGCTGCAGGAGCGGGTGGAGTTATACCTCCAAATGCAACCTTGGTTTTTGATGTAGAGCTAGTAGCAGTAAAGTAATATAACTCAATCATAAATAAAGAAAAGCCTGACATATGTCAGGCTTTTCTTTATTTATAGTTTTTGGTGAATATTACCACTTAATAATGGAAGAGGCCCACGTAAAACCACTTCCGAAGGCAGCCAGTACAATCGTATCACCTTTCTTAATCTTCCCTTCTTCCCAAGCTTCTGTGAGCGCAATAGGAATGGAAGCTGCTGTCGTGTTGCCGTACTTCTGAATATTATTATACACTTGGTCATCACTAAGCTTAAACTTTTTCTGAACAAATTGCGAGATACGGAGATTTGCTTGATGGGGAATAAGCATATCAATATCTGATATCTCAAGATTATTTTTATTGAGACCTTCCATAATAACCTCAGAAAAGCGTACCACAGCATTCTTGAATACAAATTGTCCATTCATATGTGGGTAATAAGGAATATCAGTCTGAGGATTTTTTTCAATCAATTCTGGAACCCATTGCTCTGTACTAGGACCTTTTAACGAAAGTTCGAGTGCATGTTCACCCTCACTATGTAGATGAGATGATAAAATTCCTTTTGTTATATCTTCTTCACGTGATAACACCGCAGCACCTGCACCATCACCAAATATAACAGACACGGATCTACCTCTAGTGGTAAAGTCTAAACCTCCACTGTGATTTTCTGCTCCTATAACCAGTACATTTTTGTACATACCTGATTTTATAAATTGATCTGCCGTAGCAAGCGCATAAACAAATCCAGAACACTGGTTACGTACATCCAAAGCTGGTATGGTATCCATATCCATGAGGTGTTGTACTTGGACTCCACAGCCAGGGAAATAGTAGTCTGGGCTTAAGGTAGCAAAGACAATCATGTCAATATCTTTATTTGTAAGGCCAGCACGTTCGATGGCTATCGTAGCTGCCTTAACGCCCATCTTTGCAGTAGAATTGCCATCCCCTTTTTTTATGTGGCGTCGTTCTTGTATGCCTGTACGCTCTTGTATCCAAGCATCATTCGTATCCATCAACTTTGATAGATCATCATTAGTTACTACATTTTCTGGAACATATTTACCTAAGCCGGTAATTTTAGAATTATACATAAAGTACGTTGGTATAAGTATATTAATAGATTTGTGTTGTCAATGTTTTAGAAGATCATTAAACAAAACGGCCTGCAAATATACTTTTTTGAATAGCTATATTATAAAAGAACAGCCATCTTTAGTATGCATGCATAGTATTTGAGAGAACGTTTTAAATAAGAAAGAGCGCCAGACTTACAGCGCTCTTCCAAAAACAACCTAACCAATAAAATGCCAGTCTCTAACTGACGCGATCATTATCATCAATATTATGCTACCCAGTCCTTAGGAGTAAATTTTTTAAAGTTATTTACAATAATAGAAGCGCCTAGATCGTGCATCAAATTATAAAGGCCAAAAAAGGTCCTGTTTATATATAAAAAGTGCTTGCTGCCTCGATTACCATTCATTTTACGTATTTCTGTATCCTTACTATATTTTTCACTTAATAGTGCAATTTTCTCGAAGAACTCACTGTCGTTGAAATTAAATTCCTCATGTTGCATGGGCTGTGTAAATAGGCTTAGCATCTCGTGGAAAAGCTCAGAGAAGAACTTGATATTTTTGGGGGAATCATCTTCTCTGAGGATTTCCAACTCATAAAGTTTTTGCTCGAAGAGAATTGGATTGTTAATGTTTTCTAGATTTGCCAGTTCAAAATAAGGGATATAAAATTCTTGAGGTATATGTTTTATACAGCCAAAATCGATTGCAATAAGATAACCTTCGTTACTAACCATAAAATTTCCTGGATGCGGATCTGCATGTACTCTGTGAAGTACATGTATCTGGTACATATAAAAATCCCATAAGGCTTGACCTACTTGATTTGCTTTGGTTTGGTCTGTATTGTGTGAAGTAAATTCACTTAAATGTTTCCCATCCATCCAGTCCATCGTGAGTATACGTTCACTAGATAATTTTGGATAATATGTCGGAAATTTAATAGTAGGTATTACTTGGCAATCTTTTGCCATATTGATACTTTGTTCAAGCTCAAGATGGTAATTTGTTTCTTCTAATAGTTTTTCCTCGACCTCCTTAAAATATTTTTCTTTCCCTTCGCCTTGTAGATTAAACATTTTTTTTGCTATGGGTTTTACTAGTGCGAGGTCACTACTGATACTGCTTGCGACTCCAGGATATTGAATTTTCACAGCAAGTTTTTTCCCATCCAGTGTGGCCTGATGAACCTGGCCTATACTAGCAGCATTTACGCTTTGAGTCGCAAACGTATCAAATAGATCTTCTGGGTAGTTACCCAAATATTTTTTAAATGTTTTTCGCACTAATGGAGCAGAGAGTGGAGGGACAGAAAATTGAGAGAGTGAGAATTTTTCAACATATGCTCTTGGCATAATGTTCTTCTCCATACTTAACATTTGAGCAACTTTAAGAGCGCTTCCTTTTAGATTTTTTAATCCATCATAGATATCTTCTGCATTAGCTTCATTAAGTTCTTCTTTAGAAAGGGATGGATTGACCACTTTCTTTCCATAATATTTTGCATAATTTGCTCCAACTTTTATCCCAGTTGAGACGAGCTTTGATGCTCTTTGTAGTTTAGATGTTGGTATGTGGTCTATTGTTTTCATATGTATTTGATACTAGATGTATCATAAAATTTATACTGATGTATTGACTTTTTTAACTATTTGTTCATTCTCAACTTTTTATAGCATTTCAGCGGTTTGTTGAAAATTTTTCTTTTACTAGAAACTTTCCGAAGTCAATAATACTTTCTAAGGGTGTTGTTTCAAAAACATCAAATATGGCTATTACAGATTTTTCTATGGCGACATCTGTTTTTTCAAAAGATGGAGAGTTGTCTTTTATCCAATATTTCAATAAAAATAAAAATTGAACCCAAGCTCCTTCACTAAATAGACGGACAGGATTTTTAGAAATTGTATAGTTTTTATCATCATTTGACATTTCTATAAGGGAGGCGGCAAATGCTTTTAGTTCATCCCGCAGTTTCTTAAGTTGATTCATTTTTCTAAGCATGCTTTTATGCTCATCTAGAGCAAAAAGCACATAGCTTCTATTAGCAGTTAATATTTCAAATAATGTAAAGAAATAAGAAAGCATTTTTTCCTTATTTGGATATTCTTCAAAACCTGGTGTGTTTTTTAAAACCCTAAGCGTATTGATGTGAAATGCAGTCCATATACCCATTTTAAGATTTTGAAAGGATCCAAAATGATTATAGAAATCTTTTTCCTCAATTTCATTGTCTTTACAAAATCTATAAACTGTAAGTGGCTCTGCTCCGTATTCTAAGACATAGTCCATATACTTTTCTATCAGAAAAACATTCGTAATTTCTTTTTTCTTGGATTTAGTGCTTTTTGCTGTCTTTTTTTTTACAGTTGCCATGTTTAATATCAATTTACGTAAAGATAAAGGATGTTTAATGTTTCAACATAATTATTAAACAAAATATTGAGTTAAATTTGTTTCATATTTAATGAAACAATATGCTATTCATTAGCATGTCTGTAGTGGTGTTGCCCCCCTAATAGTACTTTTTTTTATGTGGTTTCTCGGTTAATTAGATGGAAAGACTTTAATGTTTTAATTGTGGGTGTTTCGCTTTCGCGAAAGCGTAACTGAGAAATATCTAATTTTAAGATATACATCAATTGTCTTATATCAATTCTTTTTTCTGTCAGCTTGTCATACTTTTTCTGCTGGCATAATGATTGACTTATGGGTAGTGTAAAAAAACAATAATAATTAAATACATATATAATGAGTAAAATAATAGGAATTGACTTAGGTACTACCAACTCGTGCGTTGCTGTAATGGAAGGTAACGAACCAACGGTAATACCTAATGCAGAAGGAAAACGTACTACACCATCAGTAATTGCATTTGTAGAAGGTGGTGAAATTAAAGTAGGTGATCCAGCAAAAAGACAAGCTGTAACTAACCCAACAAAGACAATCGCTTCTATAAAGCGATTTATGGGTAATAAATATAGTGAGAGCTCTAAAGAGGCAGATCGCTCTGCCTACACTGTTGTAAAAGGTGATAATGATACTCCTCGTGTTGATATTGATGGAAGATTATATACACCACAAGAATTATCTGCTATGATTCTTCAAAAAATGAAGAAAACAGCAGAAGATTACCTTGGTCAAGATGTATCGAGAGCTGTAATTACAGTTCCTGCGTACTTTAATGATTCACAACGCCAAGCGACTAAAGAAGCAGGTGAAATTGCTGGCCTTAAAGTAGAGCGTATTATCAATGAGCCTACAGCAGCAGCACTTGCTTATGGTCTTGATAAGAAAGATACAGATCAGAAAATTGTAGTATTTGATTTTGGTGGAGGAACACATGATGTATCTATCTTAGAATTAGGAGATGGTGTATTTGAAGTACTATCTACAGATGGTGATACGCACTTAGGTGGTGATGATGTTGACCAAAAAATAATTAACTGGCTTGCAGAAGAGTTTAAGTCTGAAGAAGATATGGATCTTCGTAAAGACCCAATGGCACTTCAGAGACTTAAGGAAGCTGCAGAAAAGGCTAAGATCGAATTATCTTCATCTACTTCAACTGAAATTAACCTTCCTTATGTAACTGCAACAGCAAGCGGACCTAAGCACTTAGTGCGTACTTTAAGTCGTGCAAAATTTGAAGCGTTAATTGATGATTTAGTAAAAAGAACTATAGAGCCTTGTCAAACAGCACTTAAAGCTGCTGGATTAAGCACTGGAGACATTGACGAAATTATTTTAGTAGGAGGATCTACTCGTATTCCTGCTGTACAAGCAGCAGTAGAGAAATTCTTCGGTAAGGCTCCTTCCAAAGGAGTAAATCCTGATGAAGTTGTGGCTATTGGAGCAGCAATTCAAGGTGGTGTACTTACAGGAGATGTTAAAGATGTATTACTTCTAGACGTAACTCCATTATCATTAGGTATTGAAACAATGGGTAATGTATTTACTAAACTAATTGAAGCAAATACAACTATCCCAACTAAGAAGTCTCAAGTATTTTCAACAGCAGCAGATAATCAGCCTTCTGTTGATATACATGTACTTCAAGGCGAGCGCCCAATGGCAGCAGATAATAATACGATAGGTCGTTTTCAATTAACAGATATTCCACCAGCACAACGTGGAGTTCCACAAATTGAGGTAACTTTTGATATTGATGCAAATGGTATTATTAAGGTATCTGCAAATGATAAAGCTACTGGTAAGTCTCAAGACATTCGTATCGAGGCCTCATCTGGTCTTTCTGAAGAGGAAATTGCTAAAATGAAAGCAGAGGCGGAAGCGAATGCTGAATCTGATAAAAAAGCAAAGGAAACTGCAGATAAGATTAACGAAGCAGATGGGATGATCTTCCAGACAGAGAAGCAACTTACTGAGTTTGGTGATAAATTATCTGATGATAAGAAAAAACCTATCGAAGATGCTTTAGCGGAGTTGAAAGCTGCTTATGAAACAAAATCTGTAGATGCTATTACGCCTGCTCTTGATAAAATCAATGAGGCTTGGAAAGTAGCTTCTGAAGAAATGTACAAAGCGCAAGCAGATGCAGCTGGAGCAGGGCAGCCAGGGCCAGATGCAGGAGCAGAGCCACAAGGTGGGGATGCTAGTGCAGATGTTGAAGATGTAGATTTTGAAGAAGTAAAGTAATTTTCTTCAACTTACTAACCTTGGTTTAGACAACGGTTTGTATTATATGGTACATGATAAAAATCCTCAGTTTGATAGAAACTGAGGATTTTTTATTGATTAAGACTTAGACTTTAATGTAAAATCTGAACTAAATCACAGACTTTTAATTACTTTCTAAAATTGTAGTTTATTGGTAACCAAAGCATAAATTTATATTTTCCCGAAATAAAAATTAATTCATTTTAAAGTCTATTTTGTGAATTTTTTAGGATTTCAAGTATTAATACTGTTATATTCGCAAAATTAATTAATTTTTATATGGGGAAACTTTACATTATTTTATCCTTTTTACTTCTTTCTAATTTCGCTTTGCATAGTCAATGTGCAGAAGAAGTTACGTATGAAGTGTGTGATATGACACTTGAGCCAGGCGGCATCATTAATCTTTACGATATACTTAGTAATGAAACAGCAACTGTTATAGTTCAAGCAGATGGTGAGTTTTTTGATCCAGATTTTAACTTTGCACTTGACCCTAGTGGAAATGGAGATTTGTATTTATGGAATTTAGACGCGGCCTCTACAACTACAGATACATATCAATTTCAATTTTTAAATACTACTTCAGGCTGTACTGATGACATCCGTTATCTCGTTAACATTGTTCTTGGGCCTTATGCAGGAGATCCGAAAATACCTTCAGGACCAAACGCGACGAGTATTACTGTATGTGAAGCTGGCCTATTTGATTTTAATTTATTTCAAGTATTTAATACACCCCCTCTCCCGCATGAGGGTGGGATATGGTCTGAAACCACCGGTAGTGAAAATCCTAATCTAATAAGTCTCTTACAATCAGGTCAATTCAATGCAACGGTTCCTTATGTGCCAAATGATGGAAATTTAGTAGATTCTGAAATTTTTTATTTTACATATACTGTTGAAGGAATTGCTCCTTGTGCATCAGAAGTATCTTCTAGTTTTAGTGTTGAGGTGGTAAGAGACGTGCAATCGGGCAGTCCAGGTTCAGAATTTTTATGTCAGTCAGAATTGGTTGCCGGTGGAGTTTGGGACCGAGAGATTAGTCTAGCTTCAGAGTATTTAGTAAATGAAGATATAGAGGGCACGTGGTCTAGTGATTTCGATCCAAGTGGTCAAATTTCTGGGTTAGGAGATGATACGATAAATCTTTACGAGGCCTATTTAAATTATGTTACAAATTTTGGGCCTGCAATAGGGTGTTTATCCTTTTCTTATACATATAGTGTTGAAAATAGGGCTACTATACCGAGCTGTGAAGACAAAACATCTACAATTGTCTTTACTATTTCAGAAGAAATTAGACCATTCTCTCAAGCAGTAGCTTATGAAATTTGTGAGGATGCAGAGTCGCCAGTAAGTCTAGACTTGTACGACCAATTGGAATTTACAACTGAGGTATGGAATAACCCTTCTACAGGGATGGATCAAAATGTTCTTTTTGATTACCCTAATGAAAACTGTACTAACTGGGAACTTATATCAGGACCGTCTACTTTAGGAATTATTAATAACACAGGTCGCGTGCCAGGTAGCTCTACCATAGATTGGTGTAGTGCTTTTATAAACGGTATTGGTTATACGACAAATTATAGGTCAGCAGGAAGGATAAGTTTTTCAGGAGCAGATCCTGGAACATATGTTTTTAGGTATACGGTGTTACCTTCATACCACTGTCAAATTGTTGGATCTTGTAATACAGATGAAAATTGTACGCATCCTTGTGAGATAGAAACAGCAGATGTGACTGTAATTATTCATCCGAAAAATTATGCGGGAGAAAATACTATCTTAGGCAGAGATATTTGCGAGAATGAAGCTACATTAACGCTTACAGATCTTTTAGATACGATCGCTCCAGATACGGTATATGTAGGTCCTAACGGTGTATGGACAGACCTAGGTAGTGGTGCCAATATAAGTAATACCTATACAATACCAGAAATCACAGGGGATTCACTTGATTTTAACTTTGAATATAACACTATAACAGATGAAGGCTGTACAGACTCTGCTACTCTTCGTTTTACTGTATTCAGACAATTTAATCCTGGAGAAGATTCATCCCTTATAGTATGTAGGGATGGTGGTACTATAGATTTATTTACGCTTGTTGATAGTACAGTAGATACTAATGGATTCTGGACGAGACCTGATGGTTCTGTTACTACCACTAACGAACTATTTTTTGATCCTAGTACGGATACTATTGGAGATTATATCTATGCTGTGCCAGAAAATGGTCCGTGTCCTTCCGCTCAAGCCATATATACTGTTTCTTTAGGAGATGTAGACTTTGCAGGAGAAGACGTGACCGAACAGTTTTGTGCAACTGAAGTATCAGTAGATTTGCTTGCTTTACTACAAGCAAACAGTACTGATACTGTTTCTCAAGGTGGTGAGTTTACAGATGCAGCAGGAAACCCTGTTCAAAACCCTTTTGTGTTTCCCACAACTATATCTGGAGAACAATTATTTACGATTACATATACGACCACTTCTGCAACAAATTGCGTAGATGAATCTGTGTTAGATCTTACGGTCACTGAACAGAAAAACGCAGGAGAAAGCAGTTCTGCTGTGTATTGTGAAAATGAAGATATAGCAGTAAATCTTTATAGCCTTTTAGGCGGTGCTCCAGATGAAAATGGCGCATGGGAAGGGCCTGATGGCTATACTGCAACTGGAACAACGGCTACTATAAATCCATCATCTGCAGTAAGCGGTATGTATACCTATAGATTTGATGCCACAGGAGGTTGTGATGAAAGTACAGCTGCTATTGAAATAACTATTTATGAGGAAGTAGATGCTGGGTCAGACATAGACACCTTTGTATGTCTGGGAGATTATGACCTTTTGCTATCAGGGTTATTGGAATCTGGCGCTACCATGGGAGGGGAGTTTATCGATCTAGCTACATCCCAACAAGTGGCGGATGGTATACTCAATGTCGCTAGTCTTGGAGAGGGTACATACTCCTATTTATATATTGTAGAGAACGGAACATGTCCACAAGATGATGCCACAATCACATTTACTATTACGACAGTACCGACACCTACGGTATCTGATATTGCTCCATTTTATTGTATAAATGATGGTATCACATTGGGAGATTTGGATGTTCAAGGTGCAGATGAATTTGTTTGGTTTGCTTTCGCGGAAGCGGGAGAAGCCCTGCCACTATCTACATTGTTAGTTGATGGAGAAGTGTATTACTTAGCAGCTCTTGATGATAATGAGTGTGAGTCTGATCGTGTACCTTACGAAGCAAGTGTGAGGCCTTTATCGGACAGCTCTTGCCAAATTGACATCACTAATGGAGTATCTGATAACGATGATGGTATAAATGACGATTTAAGCTTAGGTGCCTTGCCAGATATTTTCCCAAATTTTGATATACAAATTTTTAATAGATATGGGACAATTGTTTACAAAGGAAATAAAGACACTCCTTTATTTAATGGAAAGGCAAATACTGGTTCTGCACTAGGAGATCAACTACCTACAGGAGTATACTTTTATATCTTTTATCCTAATGATATGAACTCAGCTCCTATCGATGGTAATTTTTACTTAAGTAGATAACATAACAACGTCAAGATGAAAATTAAGATATTTATAATCGCGGCATTTTGTAGTGTATCTACGTTTGCCCAACAAGAACCGCAGTATACGCAATATATGTATAACATGGGTATAGTCAATCCTGCATATATGATTAATGAGCCAGGACTCGTTAGAGTGGGAAGCTTATATCGTTCCCAGTGGGTAGGTATGGATGGCGCTCCAAAAACAGCAAATATTTTTGGAAATATACCACTTAATGAGCGATTGGAGTTAGGAATTAATTATGTTAATGATCAAATAGGGAATGTACTCACGCAAAATTATGTGAATGCAAATTTTGGCTATAGAATCAATGTAGGGGAGACTACAAATCTGTCATTCGGGTTAAAGTTAGGTCTGGATAATATTAGTTTAGATTTTTCTGATCAGGGATTGCAAGGGGATGATAGTTTCCAAAACGGACAGAGAAACTCTGTTGATATAGGTGCAGGATTGTTTTTATTTGATACAAATTATTATGTAGGTTTAAGTTCACCTAATGTTATACCGTATAAGATAGAATATGGAACAGATAATATATCTTATAAAAAAACACCTACGATGTATTTTATGGCGGGATATGTTTATGAAGTAAGTGATCTCCTTAAAGTCAAACCCTCTGCTATTGCAAAGTGGATTAGTGGCTCACCACTCACATTTGATTTATCTCTTAATGCATTATATGCAGATAGATTTGAGTTAGGTGTTTCCTATAGACATCAGGATGCCATAGCGGCTCTTGCAGGTTTTAACATCACTCAAGATTTAAAATTAGGCTATAGCTATGATTTTAATACAAGTGATCTAAATAATTTCAACAACGGCAGTCACGAGCTTTTCCTTATCTACACATTTGATATCTTAGGATTGCAAAAACGTTACATTTCTCCAAGATTTTACTAATATGAAAAGAATATTTACCATAGTTCTTGTAGTTTTTATAACGTCTAATGCTATAGGACAACTTCAACGAGCAGATCGTTATTATAATATAGGGGATTTTGCTGGTGCAGCAGAAAATTATGCTATTGCTTTTAAAAAAGAAAATTCAAAAGAGACCCTCACGAAGTTAATATCAAGTTATTACAAAAGTCAAGACTATTCAAGTGCTTTAACATATCTAAAACTTTTAATTGGAGGTCGCTTTATTGAAGGAGACAAATCATTTGATAATAATTTTAATTTTGTCATGTATGATGTTCTTAATGTGACAGGAAATGCTGCAAAAGCAATCGATTACTTAGAGGTATACAGAAAAAATAATGCAGAAGATTTTGATAAAGAGAAAGCGCTAGTACTAATAGAGAAGTTAAAGTCTTCAAATACTGCTTTCACTATCACCAGAAGTAAAATAAACTCTGAGTCTGACGATTTTGGGGCAATAAAAGTAGGGGATAGTATATTTTTTGTTTCAGATAGACCAAGTGAGAATATAATGAGCAATTTATTTGCAAAGCGATTCAAAACTACTCAACGACCCTTTCTTGATATTTATGGTGTACGCGTAAATGATAAAAATGATTTTATTGATGTACCAGTGGCACTTCCTGAAACGATTAATACAAAATTGCATGACGGAAACTTTTGCTTTAACACAGATGGAACAGAAATGTTTATATCTCGGAGTGCTTTTGATGATAGTGATACAGATCGCATATTTGATGAAGAAGGAACAAATAGAGTTCATCTCTATAAAAGTGTACGTATAGATGGTATTTGGAGAAAGGCTGAGCGATTGCCTTTTGTACGAGATGATTTTTCATATATGCATCCTTCCCTTACTAAAGACGGGAGAAGATTGTATTTTTCATCAGACATCGAGGGTGGTCTTGGTAGTTTTGATATTTATTATGTAACGATCAACCTAGATGGATCTTATGGTATACCCGTAAATTTAGGGCCTACTATAAATACACCTCAAAGAGATCAATTTCCGTATGTTTCTGATAGTGGAGATCTTTATTTTGCGACAAATGGCCGTATCGGTTTGGGTAGGTTAGATGTTTTTGTAGCCCCGCTTACAGTAAAAGGATTTATGGAACCCATAAACCTAGGTTCCCCTATAAATTCAAAGTATGATGATTTTAATTTATCGTATTACTCAGGAAATGACGGTTTATTAGCTACCAGTCGCAATGGAAAAGATGATGATGTTTATAGTTTTGTGCAAACTGGAAATTTTATTAAAAGAAAGTTCAATACCATATTTGAAATACGCGATGCAGTGACGAATGAATTAATTCCTAATGCGACAATTAGAATCGAAGGGTATCAAGGAAAAGAACTATATAGAGATACAAAAAGTTCTCCAGAAGCATTTGCTGTACCGCTGGCGGTAGACGATTATACATTTATAGCATCTGGAGATAATTATCCAGAAATGAGAATGACTATTGAGGTACGTGGAGAGCGTGATAAGCCATTAGTATTTAAAGCTACTAGGATATTTACTGATGAGGAATTGAAGATTATTGAGGAGAAAAACATAGCAAAAAATTTAAAAGATAATGATCCTAGTCGTTTTGAGTTATTGACTGATGTGACGGGTCCTCAAGTAATAGAAAAAGATGGAAAGTTATATATTGATGTAGCCCCTATTTATTTTGACTTTGATTTATCTAATATCAGAGATGACTCTGAGAAAATTCTAGATGAACTGGCAAGCAAGCTTTTAAAGTATAAAAAGATTCAATTGAAAATAGAATCGCATACAGATAGCCGTGGACCAGCAGCTTATAATTTACCACTTTCAGAAAGGAGAGCTAAGTCAACTTTTGATTATTTAGTTAGTAAGGGTGTGGATGCCTCACGTTTAGTGTATAAAGGATTTGGTAGTACAGATCCTGTTGTAAAATGTGTCGTTGGGAAATGTACAGATGAACAACATCAATTAAATAGACGGAGCGAATTTGAAATTACAGATTATTAAATTTTTCAAATAGCAATTATCAAAAAGAGGGTGTCTAAAAAGAAAATAATCTCTCTCTGAGAATTGCGTATTTGAGAATAGTTCTCCGATACCTACCTAAATAAATAAGAGGCTGTCTTTACTTTTTAGACAGCCTCTTTTTATGTAGTATACCATCAATTAAATACTACTAAAAATTAAGCTTCATTATCTTGATGAGATTTCGTTTGCAGCGCATTATCAAATTGCAAGGTCGTGATAGGGAATGGAATATTGATATCATTTGCATCAAATGTTTTTTTAATGGCTAACATTCCTTTGTGTTTTGCAGTAAGTTTTTGTTTTCCATTTACACAATCTACCCAGTATCTACAAATAAAATTTATAGAGCTACCACCAAATTCGGTGTAGAAAAATTCAACCTCTTCGTCGCTTTCTTTCTGTGGGAAAGTATCATTTATCGTGTTTTTTGTTAGTTTTTCTACAAATTCCAAGTCAGATTCGTAGCCTACACCACACTCTATAATAATACGCATACGATCAGTTACAGAATAATTCTTCATAGGATTATCTGTAATGGTTTTATTAGGAATGACAACAATATTATTATCAGGTTCTCTTATACTAAAGTTGTTAAGTTTAATATCCTCTATGAATCCGGTATAACCACTTGTTTCAATCCAATCTCCTATGTTTACTCTTTTTCTAAAAGATAGAATGACCCCAGCAATACCATTTGCGAGAGCTCCTTGTAAAGCTAGACCAATAACTAATCCAGAGACCCCAGCTCCTGCAATTAAGGTATTTAAGGTTTTATCGAGATTAAGTACTCCTAGTGCTAGAAAAATTCCGATCAACACCACAAATACCGCCAGCGCTCGACCTATAAGTTTTACGATAGATTTTTGAGGAACATATTTGCGAATAACTTTTTGGGAATATTTGTTTACTAGACGAGATATAAAATATGCAATAAACAGAACGACTAAAGCTACCCCTAAATTTGGTAAATTTCTGATGAAAGCTTCCACCCAGCCCCAGAGCTTATCACTGAGATTATTAAATGATTCTGTAATTTTGTCCATTTTTTTATTTTTAATTCATATTAAATTAACGGTTGTATAAAAACCTACACCATTGACAACAATTAGGATGTAGCTTAGTGGGAGAAATTTGTTATGCTTTCGCGAAAGCGTAACCTCCATAAAACTAGAATACGATCTCGGGTTTATTTTTTTTCTCATGTGCTGAAAGATGACCCTCTTCTATGATTTCTTCTATTTCTTCATGAAGCTCTTCAGATATATCTGGGTTTTCCGCACTAATATCTTTCACTGGAAAAGCGATTTTATAATACATAGCAAAGTGATCTGAGCCAAACGTTTCTAGACGCTTCATATGAGTCACATGAAGATCTTTTGAATAAAAAAGGTGATCTAGTGGAAATCTAAGCAACCAGTACTTTGCATGAAAAGAGGGGTATAATCCTCGACCTACACGAGGGTCATGATAGCCTGTAATTTTAGTAAAGAGACGAGATGTTTTTGACCATACAACATCGTTAAGATCTCCACATACTACAGTTGCATCTTTAGATTCTCGACACAGCTTTCCCACAATCATGAGCTCTGCATCTCTTTCCTTAGATGTCTCATTTTCAGTAGGGCTAGGTGGGGCAGGGTGGATGGCAATAAGATTAAATTGCTGCTGAGCAAATTTTAATTCACAATGTATGGAAGGAATATCATGTTCTACTAAATATTTAATTTCTGAGGTTTTAAATGGAAGTTTAGAATACATATGCATTCCATAAAAGTTGTCTAGTGGCACCTTTACTGTGTGCTCATATTCTGGGAATGCTTTAGAAACCGCATGTTCCCATTTTTGGTCAGATTCCATGGTTATAAAAATATCCGGGACATTTTTTTTAACAATCTCTATAAACTGTTCATAATTATGATTAGTCTGTAACACATTTGCGGTGATCAATGTGAGTTTCTCTTTGTGAAATTTACCCTGTGGTTTACGTCTGTGATAAAAAGGAGTATAGGGCTGTATCAACCATAATTGATAGGCTAAAACACCGGCTAATGGTCCTAAGAGTATATAATGAATTTCTTGGAGTGGATTCCAAAAGATAAAACCTGCTACAAGTAGTAAAATTTGTATAACAGCCGTTTGTATACGTACAAAATCAAAAAATCGCACAGACCAATGGCATGACGGGAGTAACGGCAGGAGTGGGCAGATAGTAAATACTACATAAAGGGCTTTAAGCATACGTAAAAATAAAAAAGCATCGGATGAAAGCCGATGCTTTTTGCAATAGTTTAAGACAGTGATAATTTAACTAGCTCCTAACAACTCTTCCATTTTTGCCCCTAATGCAGGACCTCTTAGGTCTTTTGCGATAATGATCCCATTTTCATCTAGTAAAAAAGTTGCAGGTATTGCTCTCACTCCATAACTTCTGGCAATAGGATCTTGCCAAAATTGAAGGTTTGATATGTGGAACCAGTCCATTTTATCTTTAAGGATTGCTTGTTTCCACCGATCTTCCTGACCTGGACGGTCTAGCGAAACGCTAATAATATTGAGTCCTTTGTCATGATATTGATTGTAGACATTTACAACATTTGGATTTTCTCTGCGACAAGGTCCACACCAAGAAGCCCAAAAATCAATGATCGTGTATTTTCCCATTGCTTCCTTTAGTGATAAGTCTTTTCCCTCTGGCGTTCTTGCTGTAAAGTCTGGAGCTTTATTTCCCACAGATGCAAAATTGCTTGCGATTTGTTGTGATTTAAGTTGAGCAATATAATTTTCTATACTAGAACCGATTACAGAATTCTGCAAAACACTAGAAAGGCCATTATAAAAATTTTCAGTTTCTTCTAACGTTATTTTTTTAGAATTTACTAAGTCAGACAAAGCCATTAACGCTACCATTTTATCAGGATTGTTGGTTATTGTTTCCTTTCTATTTTTAACGGAGGCTTCATCAAGTGCTACAATTTGCTCTCTTAATAAAGTAACCATCACACCATCTGTTTCCCTTTGAGAAACCTGCATATTATTGGATAATTGTTGTCTTTTGACAGCATCAATCCGGTTATCATTTCTGTATTTAGTAAATAGCTCATTTTCTAAACTCCCTTCTACAACAGATGAAGCAATACTATCTTTATAGAGGGTGATCTGGATAGGCTCATTATCTTTAACTAATAGAAGTGGGGGTTGGCTCTTTTCTAAGCTAACTAAGAGTAGTCCCATTTCTTCTGAAAGCGTATGGTCAAAAGAAAATTTTTCTGAAGTTACAATTGCGGTATCAAGTGCAATTCGCTTATTATTAACCCCAAGCTCTTCAAGATAAATTTGAGTCCCATTAGCAACCCCTTGAGCAGTTCCTTCAATAAGACTACTCCTTTCGCTTGAACAAGAAAATAGTAGAGCGCTAAGTAATAAAATATATATTCGATTCATTTTCCGTAATTTTAGGTAACAAAAATACGACTACATCGTATAATATAGAAAGGATGTAGATATTTGTAACAAAATAGCATGGGAAAAGGCAAACATTTTAAACAGCAAGAATCTCCACTAGAGTTGCGATTTAGTTTAATAAAACTAGCGCAACACTATGAGAAAGAGTTATCGATTGCTACCGATTCTCAATTGTTACGAGCTCAAGAAATTATTAAAATTATTCAAAATAATTCTGAACTTTTAGAGGGGTTAAGCAATGCCGATGAAATTGCTAAATACCAAAAAGAGATTGATACGTGTCTGAGTGATTTATTTCCAAATGCATTAACGCATAATGAAATTAAAGTTGCATCCATGCCATTTCAAGAGATTGCCATCAAATCTAGCCAGCGTTATAAGGACATTATTTCAACGCCGGGGGAAGATTTTGTACTCAAAATAAAAAATTTTAATAACGATCACTATTACATAATGGGGTGTAGCATCATTTTGATGAAGTGCTATGATTTTAAAATTGATTTTAGGAGACCTTTTTTTTATGAAATACCAGATGCTAGTGGTATGATGAAACATTATAGAATGCTTTACAACGCAGATTATGTTTTTATAGAAAAAAAAGAAGATACTCCTGCAATTACTCAAGAAGATGTAGATGTCTTATTAGATAATTTTGAAAATATTGACTTGTGGAGGGAGAAGTTTCCATCAAACAGTTATATTTTTAAGGGATTTGTCCTAGCAAATCTTTATGATGCAACTACAGATGCCTCCATATCAAATTTAAAATCTGGGTTATTAAGATATGAGCAGGAAGATCATAATTTTACACATGACTTCCATACTATATTTCAATCTATATTTAATCTTCCAGAATTACAGATAGGGTTTTCAAATTATAATGAGCAACATCAAACTTTTGAACTTGTACCTTTTAAGGAAATAAGTAGTTATTTATTATACGGTCAGTCTGAGGCTTCTTGTAATACTATTTTATGTACAGGATCTTATAATTCTGTTTTTGAGACAGGTAAATACTTTGCGATTTCAGATGTTGAAAAATACCATAAGGAAAACCCCACCATAAAGATGTATGAAAATCTTTTTGAACAGGGTATAAAAAGCACCATTTTGGCGCCCATAAGAAATAACGGTGAGCTATTAGGTATTCTTGAATTAGCGTCACCTACCAAGCGAGCACTCAACAGTATTAATGCTAATAAGCTAGCAGACGTGATGCCTTATTTAGTGGATTCTGTTCTCAGAAGCAAGGAAAAACAAGAAAATGAGATTGACCTTATTATACAAAATGAGTGTACTTCTATACATAAAAGTGTGTATTGGAAATTTGAAAAAGAGGCAAGGCGTTTTTTAAAATTACAATTAGAGGGAGACACAAATGTGCAGTTTAGAGATGTAGTCTTTAGAGATGTTTATCCATTATTTGCTCAAGTAGATATCAAGGGATCTTCAGAAGCTCGAAATACAGCAACACAAAAAGATATATTATTACAGTTATCTAATGCAATTGCTATATTAGAAGAAGCTTATAAAAATGAAAATTTACCTATTTACGAGCAATTAATCTTTACGCTTAATGAATTTTTTGAAGAAACAGAAGAAACTTTAGAAGTAGATAGTGAGCGTAAAATATTAAATTTTTTAAGTTCAAACATACGTCCATTATTCTCTCATTTACTCGAGAAAAATGAAGAATTACAAAAGCTCATCTCTGCTTATAGAAGTCAGTTAGAGGATAATCTAGGCTTAGTGTATAAGCATCGTAAAATTTACGATGAATCTGTCATGCTTCTTAACCGTCGCATGGCATCGTTGTTAGAAAGAAAACAAAAAGAGGCTCAAAAAATGTACCCTCATTTTTTTGAACTTTTCAAGACTGATGGTGTTGAACACAATATGTATATAGGTGAATCTATCACTAAAGATGATAGTTTTAATAAGATTTACCTATATAATTTGAGACTTTGGCAATTACAAATAGTCTGTGAAATGGAGAATGTTCATTTCTCGCTTTCGCGAAAGCAAGAAAAACCACTCGAAGTGGCTTCCATGATATTAGTATTTAATAGTTCACTTTCTGTTCGATATCGCATGGACGAAAAGCGTTTTGACGTCGATGGAACGTATAATGCAAAGTATGAGGTTGTCAAAAAGCGTGTAGATAAAGCATTTATAAAAGATACGGAAGAGCGTATCACACAAGCCGGTAAACTCACAATCGTATATTCTCAGAAAGAGGACGAAAAAGAATATTTAAAATATATAAGCTTTTTACAATCCAAAAATCAGTTAGGCGATCAAATTGAAATCCTTGAGTTAGAGGATTTACAGGCCGTTACAGGACTAAAAGCAATACGGGTAAATATTCTTTATAAACAACAAACAGGCTCAAGCAAGAAATCATTTTATACCTATGATGATTTGATTGATGAAATATCCTCCTAATTGTATAATATACGCATAAAAAAAGGTCTATTTTTTTAAAATAGACCTTTTTTATAATTCTTAGATAAGGCTAGATATCATATTAGCTAGATCCTCAACATCTTCTACAACTTCCACTACTTTATCCCTATAGGCAAAGAAAATTGCAAATGTCAAGACGGATACGATAATGCCTACCATAAAAACATTGTATGTTACACGTAATAATTTGTATTTCCGGTCTAGTACAACACCTAAGAAATAAAGATCTTTTGTAAGTGCAGAATAGATATAATCCTTATCCTGTAGCATTTCTCCAATAGCCCATTCGTAATCTTCAAGCTTCATCTTATGAAAATTTCCAAAAAATAGAAGATTCACCTTTTTCTTTCTCACATCTTCTTTATCAAATTCTCCTCGAGTAACATTGGGTCTAGTAGCAAGAATACTCATCACCATAGAGACTACTGCAAAGGTTACAAATATAGCTGTAGGGTAAATAAGGTGTGCGTTACTAGGAGACTCTAATTTTGGAATGAGGTTTGCCAGCGCAAGTGAGATGACAATAGCGTTTACAGAAAGTAAAATATTTGCTTTTGTATCTGCAATATCACTCAATTTAATGTGATTTCGCAGGGCAATTCGATACATAGACTGTATCCCTTTTTCCGGACTAGCATCTTTAAGCTTTACCTTAATTATTTCTTTTTTGCGCATTTTTTTATTTTTCTTGCGCGTTTTTAAAAGTTCTTTGAGATTTTCATCTTTTTTAGGTTTCCAATTTTCTATAGCATAGTCTGTATAGTACTTGTGCTTTACGGTAAACATCTCAATATTAGCATTAACCCATTCATCTGGAGTGAAATCTTTTATTCCCTTTATTTTTAATTCCTGCCTAAGGTACTCACTGGCCTCAGGAAAATAGCCCTTTGCAAAGTGTGACGCATCTGCATCTCTAAGCACTTTCTCTAGAAATGTTTGAGGCTCAACTCGCATATCTGTAGCTAGAATTATATTTGATATTTCTTCTATCAATGCATTGTCTACATTATTTTCATTGAGAAATTCTCTAGCAATCTTAGCACTTTCTGCTTCATGATCTTTTGTCCCATGAACATATCCTACATCATGCAGAAGAGCAGCCAATTGCAACGCTAGCTTTTCCTCATCTTTAAGTTTTCTTTCACTATTATCTATTATTTCTTGGGTACTTTTAAGAACTCTTTTAGTATGTACATAGTTGTGATAAATACAGGTTTTAGGCAATTCATTATCAAACAGTTCAGAAACAAATTGATCAGCTTTTTTTAAAATTTCATTCATAGTTAGTAGTACATATTAGAGATTAAAAATACATCAAAAAATAAAAGATGAATAAAAATTACCTTTTTCTTAACGTCTTACTATGCCTGCTTTTAAGCGGCTGCGCAACGTACAATGTAAAATATATTGATGAAAAATTTCAACCCGAGAACTTTGATGATAGTTCGCTTTCGCGAAAGCGTATCAACACCTCATTCTATTTAATAGGTGATGCTGGCGGAGATAAGGATGGAGGAAGTACTTATGCACTTGATGCTTTCAAAAAAGTAATTGACACCTCAAAAACTGAAAATGATTATGCCATATTTCTAGGTGATAATATTTATGATGCAGGTCTGCCTAAAAAGAAAAATCCAGGGAGAGCGGAGGCAGAAAGAAGACTAAATATTCAAATAGCTTCTGTAGAAAATTTTAAAGGAAAAAAATTATTCATTCCAGGTAATCATGATTGGTATGCTGGTGGGGTAGAGGGTGTAAAACGTCAAGAGAAATATATTGAGGACGCTTTTAATGATAACGAAGCCTTCCAGCCAGAAAACGGCTGTCCTATTGAGATGAAAGAAGTAAATGAAGAGGTAGAGCTCATGATTATTGATACTCAGTGGTATCTAGAGGACTGGGATAAGCATCCCACTATCAATGATGAATGTACCATAAGAACCAGAGAAGCATTATTTATTGAAATAGAAAATGAATTTAAAAAGAACAATGAAAAAACTATAGTAGTGGTAATGCACCACCCTATGTATACCAATGGAATACATGGTGGGAAATATGGTTTGGATAAGCAATTATACCCAACGCAAAGTAAATTTCCGTTACCAGGCTTAGCATCATTAGTGACACAATTAAGATCGCAAGGTGGTGTGTCTATACAGGATAGATATAATAAGCAGTACAATGATTTAATGCAACGAATATCTGTACTTGCGAGTGATACAGATAAAGTAATTTTTGCTTCTGGACATGAACATAGTTTACAATACATTGAACATGATGCTATAAAACAAATTGTAAGTGGTGCTGGTGCAAAAAATTCGGCAGCCGCATTAGGTGAGGATGGTTTGTTCTCTTATGGAGGTCAAGGATTTGCTATTTTAGATATTTATGAAGATGAATCTTCTGCGGTGAGATTTTATAGTGCCGTTAATGGTATGCCAGAATTGTTATTTACTAAAGAAGTATTCCCTCCAAGAAAGAAAGTAAATTTAGATTCATTACCTCAATTTTACCCAGAAACAGTAAAAGTTTCTATTTATGAGCAAGACGATGTAGATGTCTCAGAAGTGCATGAGTCGCTTTGGGGGGATCACTACCGAGACGTGTATGGTACACCTGTAACTGCAAAAGTTGCTACTTTAGATACGCTCATGGGAGGCTTTACAGTAGATAGAAAGGGAGGTGGACATCAAACAAGATCGTTACGATTAAAAGATAAAGACGGCCGGGCTTATAATCTTAGAGCCTTAAGAAAAAGTGCTGTACAATTTTTACAAAGTGTTGCTTTTAAAGATAAATTTGTTCAAGAAGAATTTAAAAATACGTTTACTGAGGATTTAATACTTGACTTCTACACATCAGCACATCCATATGCTTCATTAGCTGTTGCAGAGTTATCGAACGCAGTAGGTATCTATCACACTAACCCAAGATTGTATTATATTCCTAAACACAAAGCTTTAGGAAAGTATAATGACGAGTACGGAGATGAACTTTATTTTATTGAAGAAAGGCCAGATGAAGATTTTGTAACGGTAGATTCCTTTGGAAATCCCGATAGTATAGACAGTACCGAAGATTTATTTGAGAATTTACGGAAGGACGAGGAGTACCAAGTAGATGAAAATGCCTATTTAAGAGCGCGTATTTTTGATATGCTTATTGGAGATTGGGATCGCCATGCAGATCAATGGCGATGGGCGCGCTTTGATGAAGGTGGAAAAAAAATATACCGACCTATTCCAAGAGATAGAGATCAAGTCTTTTCAAAATTTGACGGCGCAATTTTAGGCGTACTAAAGACGCTCATTCCTGCTGTGAAACAATTTCAAAATTATGATGGAGATCTTACAAATGTAAAGTGGATTAATGAAGCAGGAATTAAAATGGATCGCACGTTGCTTAAAAATGCAACAAAAAAGGAGTGGACTCGAGAGGCAAAATTTATACAAGAAAATCTCAAAGATGAGGATATTGATATTGCATTTTCTAAACTTCCATTAGAAATTCAAGATTTGGGTGTTAAAACTATAAAAAAGAGTTTAAGGGAACGCAGATCTAATATAGTTGATATTGCAAATAACTACTATGAGTACATTTCATCATTAGTTATCATTACAGGGACAGATAAAGATGATCATTTTGAGATTACTCGTGGTACTAATGAAACAAGAGTACAGATTTCCAGAATTAAAGATGCTGTTGTTCAAAAACCATTTATTGACCGTTTAATTAACTCTGAAGAAACTAGAGAGATATGGATTTATGGACTAGATGATGACGATGTATTCCATGTAAGTGGAGATGGTAAAGGACCTATACGAATGAAAATAATCGGAGGTCAAAATAATGATATTTACAAGATTGATGATGGTAGAAGGTTAAAAATTTACGACCATAGAACAAAACCAAATACCGTAGAAAGGAGTGGGGGAGCAGGTGTGAACTTAACAAATATCTACAATTATAATACCTACGATCCATTAAAGAAAAAAAGTGTAGCAAATAGTTTGTTGCCAGCCATTGGCTTCAACCCAGACGATGGATTTCTAATTGGAGTTTCAGATGTTTTTACAAAGTTTGGGTTCAAAAATGATCCATTTTCTAGTCAGCATAAATTTAACGCAACCTATTCCTTCGCCACTGAGGCTTTAAATCTTTCATATGGCGCAGATTTTGCTAATGCCTTTGGACAATGGAATTTTATTACTGGAGCTAGATTTACTAACGAAAGCTTCTCTCGTAATTTCTTTGGATACGGAAATGAAACGGAAAATTTAGATGATGACCTTGGGTTGGATTATAATCGTGTTCGTAACGGTGAGGTAGGAGCTTACATTGGTGTAGAAAGTGATAACACGTTTGGTAGTAAACTTAGAATTAAAGCAGAGATAGAAAGAATAGAAATTTCTCAAACGGAAGGTAGAATTTTAAGTGAAACAGATGTATTTGTGTCTAATGCAGATGATTTTTATGATGGACAATCGTTTGTGGGCTTGGAAGGTGCTTACTCTTACATAAGCGCAGATAATAATGCAAACCCGACGAGAGGAATGGAATTTGAAGCGATAGTTGGAGCAAAGCGCAATTTGAACAGTGGTGATCGTATGTATGGCTACTTCAATCCAAAGCTTGGCTTTTATAACGCCCTATCTCGAAATAGAAAACTAGTCTTAAAAACACTCGTTCAATCGCAACTAAGATTAGGTGATGACTTTGAGTTTTATCAAGCTGCTTCATTAGGTGCACGAACAGGTTTAAGAGGCTACCGTTTCAATAGATTTACTGGTGAAGCGGCGCTTGCAGGTTCTGCAGACCTAAGATATAGTTTTAATCAATTCTCTGCTGGTTTACTACCTATTCAAATTGGGGTTTTTGGCGGGGGAGATTTAGGTAGAGTGTGGTTAGATGAGCAGGATAGTGAGAAATGGCACAACGATTTTGGTGGAGGCTTTTGGGTAAATATGATTGATACCATTTCAGGACAAGTAGGCGCATTTGTAGGAGAAGATGGAATGCGAATTGACTTTAGATTCGGTGTACGATTATAGTGTGGGTCATTAAAACATTTTTAGAGCTCATACGAGTTTCTATACAAAAGAAAAGGCTACTTTCTGCAAGTAGCCCTTTTTTTTGTTTATATGCTTTCGCGAAAGCGTAAACAGTATAATTCTATATATTGTATTGCGATAGGCTCAACGTCTATGTTGCTTAAAGTAGCTGCCAGAAGAATTGTTCAATTCCCTTTTAAATCGATAATAATGTCATCAAAGACCAATCGATAAAGCAAAACCTAACCTGCCTCCTTCTGGTCCTGTAAAGTAATGCATCGAACCATTTACCACCGCTGCGGTAGATAGCTTTACCCCACCACCATAGCTGTAATGTAACTCGTTACTTTTTTCTTCTGTGATCCAAACTCTACCCGTATCATATCCTATATATCCCTGAATCCTGAGTGGAAAAAGTGCCGTTCGTACTGGCTTAAGGCTATAAGCTAGATCTATAGATCCCGTTAACGCTTGGTTGCCCGTGAATCTAGCTTGCCTATAGGATCTTAAACCGCTATCTGCACCTATACGAGCTAGTTTGTAAAAAGGAATGTCTTTACCAAATCGAATTTGCCCACGCGCAACGGTTTTAAATACCAACTTTCTAGATTTATCTATTGCATTCCAAAAGGTAAGACTCGGGTCTAATACTCCAACGGTAGCTGTACTATTTAATTCATCAGAAAACTGACCCATTACTTTAAAATTCATTCCTCGAGTTGGGAACAGTGTATCGTCTATACTATGGTAACCGTAGGTGGCTTCTGTGGTAAAATAATCTGTGGATGTAATCACATTGGACCTTGCCGCATTGTCATCTACATCATAACGCTCTAAAGCTATTTGAATAGAGGATGTCGTACCGTATTTTCCGTCGTAATAGGTCCCAATTCCTCCAGACAGGTGCTGCATCAACACCCTGTTGGCATCAAAAGTATTGAAGTCATTAGTAGACTCATTACCTAGCCCAAAGAAGTTTTGAGTAAAATTTGCGGTGGTAGCACTGGCGTTAGCTTGGAAGTTCCAGTTTTTGAAAAGATGTCCGCGATGCCATGCTAGGCGAGCCTCTGCCGCTTGTGTTAAAGAAAAGTAGGCAAAACTGAAATCTGTTTTTGTGGTAAAAGGGTTACCTTCAAACCCGCTCTTTTCTTTGCTTAATTGTAGGTATGGCGTAAAGCCCGTGTCTGGATTATAAGACAAATTCAGACCAAATCCACCACCACCACCTGGCATACGCTCTGTGTCATAAATATGATTGTCATAGATGTCATCAATATGATACGTGGCATTTCCTTGTTTTTCTATTTTGTTTTTATATGATTTTTGATCATATACCGTGACATTTTTTCCGCCGTTTATGATATAGGTGTCTTCTTCTAATCCACCAGAAATGACCACTTTAATATCGCTCTGGTTTGTACCGTGTACTTCAAAAATATCTTTGTCGTCTAATCCGTATATCCAGAGATCCTTTGTTTGCGCTGCTGTAAATAAACGATCCCATAGAAGCGTTCCTTTTTCACCATCTTTTATTCTGTGTGCCGTTATATGAACATTACCTTCTGGAGTATTTGTAATCACAAAATGATCATCCTTATCTGTTCCTTTAAGCGTTTGAAAAGACATAAAATGGGTGTAGTAGCGAGAGACAATGTCGTTGAGATTATGCTTTCGCGAAAGCAAATCCTTCTGAATACCCTCCCATATATCATCCTGAATCTCCTTAGGAGCTTCACTAAAAGCCTTTGCAACTACCTCGGGTGTAATACGCTCTTGTATAAATTTTATTTCTTCCTCCCACACCTTCCAATCTGATCTTTGGACGAGAGCCCTATCAAGATTGATGGCGCTTTGGCTAAACTGTTCTATGTAGGGCAATTCAGGACCAAATTTTCCAAACTGTCTTGTACCACTCATGAATTTTTGTAAACTTTCTAAAAAGCTTCCGTCAAAATTTGCAAAAACTTGGTCTCTATCTCTAGGCACCGCAATATAATTTGTAATTCCCTCTTCATCATCTACTTGGGACTGTGCCCATCTCCATTGATCTTCATGTCGATCCCAGTCTCCTAGAAGCATGTCAAATATGCGGGCTCTTATGAAAATACGCTCATCAAGCATATTTTTCTCATCGTCACGTATTTCTTCAAAAAGATCTGGAGTACTTTCTACCTCTTCACTGTTGGAAAACATATGCGTATTACTAAAATCACCATCTGGCTTCTCTACAATCATATAGAGCAAATCACCGTGAGATTCATTAAACTCTCCGAGAGCTTTCTGCTTAGGGACGTAATAAAGTTTTGGGTGTGTGTGATTCAGTTCGATGGCTCCAGCCAGTCTTGGGATGGCAAACGCCCCATAGGGATGTGCTGCCGTGTAAAAATCTTCTATGATGGTAGCAGGTACAGTTCCCTGAAAATAATTATCTGCATCGAGGTCATTATAACCTGCAGATTTTAAAAATGCGATGGGATCTTTTGCGATGGCACGCATATTATATTCTCTATCATCCTTAGTAACAAGTCTTAGGGATAATGTCTGATTTCCACCTCCAGCTCTTTCTACTTTTAATCCGCCGTATAAAGTGTCTAAAATTGCCACAGGAGCTTCTACTGGAACTCCATACACATAGCGATAATGTTTTCCCCAAAATTTTTCATATTTCTCACTTTTAACCACACTTTCTGCTGGATAGACAGAAGCCACTTTAGTCTTTGGAAAATCTGCGGCAAGGCTATCTATGTTGTATTCTTTTGGTTTAGGAAAGGCTTGTGTATGGTACAATTCTATAAAATCAGTTCCGTTATAAGTAAAGAAGTGTACAGATGAGGATCCATCATCGTAAATACGGGTTTCTGAATACCCTGGTTTTGTGGATGTAAAGAGACCTCGCTTACCTAAGCGAGCAGGTTTGACGGAGCTTCCTGTTCCAGTGATCACCTGTTTGATGCTTTGGTGATCTATATATTGAAGTGATCTTTCATGACCCGATAGCACAATTACATGAGGCGCTTCAAATGAGGCTAACTCTATAATCTCCATAAGCTCATTCATAAGGGGATTATAGCGATCTTGCTTCGATAAACCACCTTGAGAGCGTAAGAAGGACCATAGAGATCCAGCTACAGGTATAAAAACATTCTCTGAAGTAGGTCTATAAACTACTTCTGCTGGAATTTCTCCTCCATAAACTCCATTTGCGTATAAAGGGTGGTGCATTGCCACAAGAATCGTTTTATGGCGCGCTTTACGCATTTCACTATGAAGTAACGCTGCAAATTGTTCCCGAGTTTTAATTTGACATTTGTCGTTGATACCTTTTACCTTACTCCAATCCTCAATATACCACTGAGAGTTAATAAGCACTAGTTCAATATCATCGCTTACGTCTATAATTTCTAGCGGGCATCCGTTTTTAGGTAAAAAGTGATCCTCCTCTTGATAATAATCTTCAATGTATGTTTCAATTTCTTCTAATCCTTCAACCCCATATTCATTCCACTCTTGTTCACCGGTTAGAAAGAGTGTCTGTCCATTAAATTTTTTAGATAAATCAAGTTGTAGCTTTAAAGTTGCTTCATTTTGCAAATTTTTCAAGTCACTACTATGTATATTATCCCCTAGAAAAAGTAGGTAATCATCTTTCTTACTTTTTTCGGAAAGTGATTTTTGCAAAGCATCAAAGAAATTCTGGTTAGGACCCTTTTTAAGGGCTCCAGCATTAGCTAAGCTATAAAAGCTTCTGTATGAATTAGATGAGTTAAGGCCTGCTAGACGTGTATTAGTATCTTTAAATAAGTCTGAGTGAACGGCACATCCTTGAATAAGGGTAATGCAAGCAATACTGATAAGGAGCTTATACTTAGAAAAATGACGATGAGGTAGTTTAGATTTCAATAGTTTATATTTTGAGCAATATACGAGGACATTTACCTAATTTTTTCCTACCAAAATCTTAAAATATGTTAACCACATATTCAAGAAACACATAAAAAAACTCCATACGATTTAAAATATGGAGTTTTATGGGTATGTGATATGTTAAGAATTATATTCTTATGAAATCTTTATTAAGATTTGCGTCTTCAATCATATTTTTTGTAAAACTAAGATGCCCTTTTGTAGTCACAATTCTAAATCGGTAATCTTTCAGTTTAGTAAGTGTGTCAAGAAGTAACCATTTTGACTTTAATAATTTTGGCTTAGCTGATTTTAAGCTTACTTCAAAAAAGTATTTTATTCCTCTTTTTTCAGCGACTATATCAGGAGTTAGGGCATTCCCTGTTTCTTGACGCGTGTAAGAGTGGGGTGTGTCATACCCCTCAAGATCTGCTTTTATATTTTCGAATCCTTTATTTTCAAGGTATTCGATAGTTTCTGTTAAAAATTCTGTGTTTTTTTCTACGTTCTTGTCTATTTGTATCATAGCTATTAATATACGAATGCACTAGAGTATATTTTCCCAAGACAGGGTTAAAACTTTGAGACTAAACGTTAAGAGGTTGCTTATGAGTGTAATTTTGCTTTCGCGAAAGCGAATTTTCATTCATTATTCTACCACAAGTCGTTTTATTGTACGAAAGCTCTTGCTAGTGAGCTCAATAATATATACACCCGCACTTAACGAGTGATGAACCTCTGTATTGTTTTGAAAACCTTGAGTGTACACAACGCGTCCAGCAATATCGTATATTTTTAACTTCCCGCTAGCTTTTGAATGTATCGTAAATTTTATTGATGACGGATTAGGGTAAAGAACCACTGAATCCAGCTCGTTTTGAGCAATAGATAATGGGTTATTCCAAGTGTCCCCAGCATTTGAGCCCCAAATATATTCTGCAAGGTCGGGCATGTCAATAAATGGATTTCTGTTACGTTGCCATTCATAAATAATGTTATTACGATTCATTTCAAAATCGTCTGGAGGGTCGTTACGATGCCATTCTAATAGAAGATCTAAATCTCCCAGCTGCCCAACGGTAGTGTTTGAGGGATTACCAGAGACAACATCAAGACCATTATAGCGTAATGTTAAAAAGAAAATACTTCTTGCCACGTCACCATAAAAACTACCTTGATTTCCCACGGGACCCGTATACTCCCCGTAATCTTGATTACTTCTTGAACTATTTTCCGGTCCATCTGCAGCTCTTAGACCATGCGCGTCACTGTTAGCATGTCGAAGTGAGTCTGCGGTAGTAATGCCAAAAACAGCTAAACCATCTGCAAATTTATCATCTTCAATATCATTAAAACCTCCTCTTGATCGTGGGTAAGTATGTTCTCTATTCCAAAGTCCAGTGTTATTTCCACCAGCTGTTTGAAAGTCTAATTTAGGTCTTTGTTGCTCCGTATATACAAGCCATACCTGATTACTATTAAGAGGACTTTGATCTGCAGCTTTTAAAATATCTATGATATCTGCATAGGTTTGCCACCTCACCACTTCTGGATTTGCTATAATGTCTTGAATCGCTTGACTTAAATCTTCCCCAGCTAGGCCATCAATAGACGTATAATAATCTTCTGATTCCATACTCTCTACTTGATCATAGGTTGGGTTAAGTGGTGTGCCCCAAGATGCAGTTGTAAAATCATTATCGATAATGCGCACTTCTAGATTATCATTTGCCCTTTTAAAACCTTCTGGCATTGTACCAAAGGAGACTTTTAATACTTCATCGCCTTCGTCTAGACTATCATCTATCAATTGAACCGTAGTAGATGCCGTATCTGTCCCTGCGGCAAAAGCAATCGAAGTCATTCCTGTATAATCATCTGAAGAAAATGTACCGTTAGCGAGTAAAAAATTAAAGGATACTTCCTCTGTCATGGGCTGTGTGGTGGAAAAGTTCAGCAAGATTGCATCACCTTCCTCATAGGTTGTTTGATCTGTTGTAAACGCTATAAGATTAAATACCACCCCAGATCCATCATTCAATTGACCAGGTGTAGGTGTCGATATGTTATAACCCTCTTCATTAGTTCGCTGAATTGAATTTTCTGCAGATGGTCCATTTCCTCCCTCATTTACTTGTATTGTTTCTCCTAACAAAGCTAAAAGGCCTGTGTCGTCGCTATCATTTGTGTCATAAACTAACGCATCTATTAAGTTGGTCGTAGTGGCTTGTGTGCCATCAGGAAAATCATCTGGGGTACCCTGATAAATAGCAACAGCATCTGCACCATTTTGTACCGTATTATCAAACAGAATCAAATCTGGTACTGGAGATACATTATTGCTACCTATCAGAATGATACCATTTACGTCAGAAACAAGACCATCTAGATCTAAAGCAAAGTAGCTACTGTCATTGCCACTATTTGATCCATTAAAAAATACTAAAACATATCCATCCAGCGTGGTTTCTGGAAACTCTGTGAGTAATTCTATAAACTCTTGATCATCTATACCAGGTGTGTCTACATCTAATTCATTAATGACTACTTGAGATGTAGCTATAAAAGAACCTAAGAAAATTAAAGTTAAGGTGTAAAATTGCTTCATATAGTGAAATTAGTTTTGCAAAAATATAACTTCCTTCTATGAGCTGTGTTAGATTACTGTTAATAGATAAAGGGTAGCTCAATGCCAGCAATTATTCGCTTTCGCGAAAGCGTAACAGAATCTAAAACAATTATTAATGTATTAAAAATACACTAATTGGGATGAATGGTAAAGCTTTGAAATCGATCTTATTGTAAAGCAAAGAGCGCAAGTATGAATACATGCGCTCTAATTTTGTTAAAGATGGAAATTTGTTTTAATTACACTATAAAGTAGGCATCTCTGCGTTTATTAAGTTTTGTTCATCCATTTGATCTTTGGCATTCTTTAATTCACTTTTGCTAGGTTCAACTGGCAATTGGTCTTTAGCAAGTTCTGGTTCTAGTGTAAATTCTGCATATAATGGGAAGTGATCAGATTTTATTCCCTCTGTATGATCAAATGACTTTACTCTAAATTCTTCTGAAATGAATATATGATCTAGAGGCCAGCGCATTAAGATGTTTTTTGCGTTAAACGTATTTGTAAATCCTCTTCCAATGCGTGGATCTAGTAATTTACTTACCTTTCTAAATAACGAGATTGTACGTGACCATGTAACATCATTGAAATCACCTAAAACAATTACAGGAAGTTTGCGATCATGAACGGTAAAGGCTGTTTTCATCATTTCTGTATCACGGTCAGAACTCATGGGATTATGCTGTGGCATAGGTGGAGTAGGGTGGATGGCATAAAGTTGAAATTGCTTCCCACTAGCTAAAGAAACTGTAGCTTCCATAGACGGGATTTCTTTATCTACTAAATGACGTATTTTCTTGTTAGACACAGGTAACCTTGAGTAAAATAACATTCCGTATGTATTATCAATAGGCTCAAGCATTTGATAAGGATACTTAGTTGAAAGCGTTTGATGTACGGCATCTTTCCAGGTCTGATCTGTCTCCATTAGAAGAATAATATCTGGATCTTTTGCTGATATTTCGTCTAAAACTAATTGGTGTTTTTTATTCTTTTGAAGCACATTAGCACTATAGATTTTTACAGTATTTGAAGCGTCTGCGATTGTACTCTCCTGAACTTCATACGAGCTTAAAGGCGTGTATGCATACACTTTTGCGAGTTGATAAATAAAGCACCCGATTAATACGGTCACAAAAAAGTAATCTCTGTAGGATCTCACATCAAAACGTATGAAGTAGACCAAAAGGGCAATAAAAGTTAACGTAGTAAGCTGTACATGTGGAAAATCAAATATGCGTATCCACCAGTAGTCTAAGGCAATAAGTGGAAGAAGTGTTAATAAAATGGCTAGAAGGCCAAATCCTTGTAGAAAGCTTTTTAATTTCAAAATAAAATAAGATTGGTTAGTGAATACCAAAATAGTTCTTTAGAAAAAATAAGCTTCTTAAAGGGTTGCCAAATAGTATAATATTATGAAAATTAATTAAGGACTATTTTTGGTTATTGTGAGTATTCATGATGTCATATTATGAAAAACAATTCTGAGATAATTATCATAAGTTCAAGGTCTTTACCTTTACTCAAAGGTAACAGCGGTACCCATAACAGATATAGCTCTAGTAAGTCCATCTCTCGTAATTTCTACATCCATGGAAATACCTACAACAGCCATAGCTTGTTTGTCCTGAGCTAGAATTGCCAATTTTGAAAGGGCCTCAGCTTTTCCTTCCTCAATACCCTCTTCCGAGTTTTCATAGATCTTATCAATATTAAAATGATCTTTAAAACTCATTCCTTTAGATTGATGAGGCCTCACATAAACTGTTGCAGTTACAATACTAACATATTGTTTGATAACTTTATTTTGAATAGTATTTGTGGTGGTAAGAATCATATTTCAAGCATTTACTTATTAGTAGGAAATATTGTAAAAGGTTACGCTTTCGCGAAAGCGAATGTTTTATTACTCCCTTTCTTTATTAATAATCTCCCGTTCAATGATCATACGTTGTTTTGACAAGTGCTCGCCATTATTGAGACTGGCTATAAATTTCACTAATTCCTCTCTTAGATAACAATGTAAATCCCAAGTGGTAGAAGCGTCTTTTGCGCTGCAAAGTCCTCGAATTTGTATAGATTTTTCAGTAACCTCTGTAACCTGAACTACAGGATCGTGATTTTCATCCCAATTTTCAGAATTCACTAATAATTGAGCAAATTTTTCTCTTACTTTTTGTACATCTATATGGTAATCTGCATACACGATCACAGGGCGGACTTGGTGTGCATTTGTCATAGACCAATTTTCAAATGGCTTAGAAATGATATCCTTTAAAGGAACAATTAATCTTCTAGAATCCCAGGTGCGCACTACCATATACGTAAATCGAATATCTTCAACGTAGCCCCATTCATTTTCTATATATACTGTATCTCCTATACTGGCTGGCTGCGTAAGGGCAATTTGAATACCTGCAATAATATTGCCTAACGTATTTTGCGCAGCTACACCTAAAATGATAGTGATTAATCCAGCAGAAGCTAGCAATGAAATCCCTAGTTTTTCTAGAGATCTAAATTGAGATAAAATCACAGAAATTGCTACGATAATAATGATGATAGTCAAAATTCTGCGGGCAACGGAGATGTATGTCATTATCATACGGGCGCGCTTGTTTTCTTCAAGTGAAGAGTCTCCCACGCGATTCTCTGCTACGTAAGCAAAGAAATAATCTATAAAATTCATCAAAAACCAAGCAATTGACGCGATCACCACCACCAATAAAACTGCATATAATGTACTCGCCAAAGTTCCCGAAAATGAAATAAGGTAGGTAAGGGTTAAATAGAAAAATAGCACTCCAAGGACGATTCCTGCAGGTGTTGCCATTTTTGTGGCAATGGATTTTAGCCACGGTTTTTTGGATCTTAAAAATAATTTACGTGTACTATAAGCGATAAGTTTGCCTAGAAAATAGGATATAAAAATCAGAAGAAGTGTGCCTATAAGCTTCCAAAGTGGTACATTAAGGATTGCCACTCGTGCCCAACTAGGCATAGCTCGGTCTAATTTTCTAGGGCCGTATATCGCATAGAGACTTTCAATATTCTCGACAGTATTTGCACTAATCATCCAGAAAGCTCCCCACTTTTTCAGTCTCACACGCTGTAGTCTAAGAACTACATCACGTCCCTCAAGAGCTACTTCTCCAAAAACGACACTTCGTCTCGGTTTTCCAGCAATAGGTTGATTAGTTGAAGTTCCTATATCTACTTGACCATCTGGTCTATCTGAAATATTCCCCCAATCTATGCTCACACGTTGGTTAATGACAAAGTAAAACTTTTCTGCTAGTACTGAAGCTTCTTCCTTCGTGACTTCCATGGGAAACAAATTTAGATTGAGGGCATAGGCAGCATCTTCAAAATTACCTGAACGACAACTACTTATAAAATGTTCTAAGGTTGCCTGTGGAGTTTGAAAATTAAATTTATTAGGAGGAAGACCTATGTTGTCATTAAGTCGATCTAGCTGGTAGTAAGCTTCGTTATAATCCCCTATAGGATTACTCTCATAGGTACCTTTACTAGGGATAGTATCACTCAGTTTTGGATAATCCTGTCCATTTTGAGGTTCTCCTTCCTGAGCAAAAAAATCAGGTTGTATCCACACAAACTGGAAGCAAAGAAGCAGTAAAAATTTTGATCTTGAAAATATCATAGATTAGGTCTCTAAAATTCCATAGGAACCTCTATGATTAAAACTTTTGAATCAGAGGGCACTGTAATTTCTACTTCGTCAACATCAGAAATACCTATAGCATCTCTTTCCTTTAGAATACTTCCTACCATATGTGCACTACCACTAAGGACAAATACAAATATGCCATTACCTTTTTTTTGAAGACTATATATAGTTGTGATTTCTTCTGTAAATTCTCCTATATGAAACCAAGCGTCTTGGTAAATCCATACGCCATCATCGTTTTGATTTGGAGAGAGAATTTGAACAAATTCATTTTTTAATCCTTTGTCGTTAATTTTTTGTTGATCATATCGTGGTTCGACAGGTCTAGTATTTGGAATGATCCAAATTTGTAAAAATTTTACTTCAACGTCACTATTTTTATTGTATTCGCTATGATCAATTCCAGTTCCAGCACTCATTACTTGAATGTCGCCTTCTCTAATTATGGTCTCATTTCCCATACTATCTTTGTGCATTAGGTCACCTGATAGTGGGATAGACACAATTTCCATGTTGAGATGTCTATGTGTGTCAAAGCCTCTTCCTCCTGCAACGGTATCATCATTTAAAACACGCATTGCTCCGAAATTCATTCGAGAAGAATCATGGTAGCCTGCAAAACTGAAAGTGTGATGGCTTTTTAGCCAACCGTGATCTGCATATCCTCTGGTGTTTGATTGGTATAATGTAGTTTTCATGAATTATAGGGTGTGTTTGACTTCAAATTGTTCTTTAGCGAATAAAGGCTAACTGCCTTTGATAAATGATATTTGAAAATTTATGCTTTTAAAAATACGACTTGAAAATAGGTATGCGGTGTATTTTAAAATTATCTTAACGCATAGTTTTATTGGAGTTATTATTCAGTTGGATATTCAACGTTAATGATGCTAATTCTCTTGACCTCATTTCCTAATTTAAAATCAATGACATCCTTTGTTTTTTTTCCAATAAGAGCTCGTGCTATAGGTGCAACAAAAGAAATTTTTTGTTTTTTAACATCTGCTTCGTCTACACCTACAATTTGAAGAATAATAGGTTTTTGTGAACCCTCTAAGTGGTATGTCACAAGTGCACCGAATCGTATTTCTGTCTCATCTTTGACTTTATCAAGAGTGCGAGCACTCTGAATTCGCTCTAATAAGAGGTTGCGCTTGCCATTTAAAATAGCGAGTGCTCGTCTTCGCTCACGTTCATCAGTTTCTATGATATTAGAAATTTGATCATCTAAATTTTTTAATTCATTCTTTAATTGTTGTAAACCTACCGCGGTTACATAGTTTGTAATTCCAGCAGGGATGGCAGCTCTAGGTGGAATGATATGTGTTTCCTCTTGATCATCTTCTTTTACAAAACCTCTACTCATACTTCTTCTGTTGTTGTGAGCATACGCTGGATTGAATGATGGGCCCAGCTTGTAATACGTTCTCCAAAACATTCTAAAATAGCATCTACGCCAATAACACTTCCTTTTGAAAGCCTCCCCAAAACAGCTAAAGGAATAAAACTTTTGCCTTTGGGGATTTCTACATACCCATAATCTCCTGTACGAATACCTAAATCAGTATGTTTAGGCTCAATGATATGATCTTTTAGCAAATTCTTAATTATAGGAGTGTGCACCTTTACGAGTTCAGGGGGATCTAATACTGCATTAATCATCACATTTACAACGATTTCCTCTTTCTTACGAGTAAATTTCCACCCATCATCAACTAAGTCAATTTTGGGATCCTCAAGGAATTTTGTTTCTAAATGTCCAGATTCTATAAGTGCTATAAGCTGTTGTATGCTCTCCACAGGAGGGCCGTAAGAGTATCTTTTCGATGCTTCATCTAGTGCAATTACTTTGGCGACCACGTCGTCTTGGAGTGAAGGGTATGAGAATTCACTATAGATAGTGGGCTGACAATGCCTCCACACTTGACCAATGCAATAATCAAGACTTATTTTTTCTCGACCCGTAGCCATTCCAACTTGCCTTTTCATCATTTCTAAAACAGGGATGTCATGGGAGAGTAAAAGAAGGTGTTCAATTTCTTTGTTATGAATATAATTGACCGTTAGGAAGTATAATTCATCGCTAGATAAATCATGTTCTACTGCTTTATCTCCCAGTTCTAAAAATATAGGGACCACAACAGTAGCTATGCTTTCTAGTAAAAAATAATGCTGCTCTGCTGTATGATCTGCACAAGCTGCTTGGTTTACCGCTTTCGCGAAAGCGTCTATAGCAACAGTATTTGGTAAAAAAAGATCATCAATAGCTTTATTTAACGGCTTTGGTACCATCGGAAGTCCATCTAAGGAGAAGGGAACAAACTTTTTGGGATGTACCTCTGAAGGGTGAAATTTAACTTTTTTTGTGTGTTTATCAATAATTTCGAAATGTGCACCTTTCTGAAGTGTGAGCGCTCTTAATTGATCTATGGTAGCAAGTCCAAAACCTCTAAACCCAATTATATCAGTAGCTGTGATGGTTGCATCTACAATTTTTTCAACTGGGTAAGCTTCTGTAAAAAGAATATTCTTTTTATGAGTTGCGGTATGCTCTTGCCATTTTTTTAATTGATCTGAGAGAACAGTGTCTTGGTGGCCTATTGTTAAAACAACTTCGTCAATAGTAGAGAACTGTTGAAATGTAGTTTTAATTTTAAATTGAGGTGTGACATACAAAATGTTTATAACTTCTTCTTTGATAATCTTCAATAATTTAAACCCTTCCAAGGCATTTGAAATCGTTTTAAAACGACTGTGCAGGTAGGTTCCCATCTTTGCACGTGGAGGAAATTGATCTGGATTTTCATCAGGTAGATTTCGTTGATGGATAGGTAACCAGTCCGTATAAGATGGGAAATTAGGAATAATACCTTCCTCTAATTTTATTTCTGGTCTTCCAGGTAAGTTTTCTAGCGCCCTTTCGGTAATGTTTAGCCAGTTGCTTTCCACTTGTTCAGGATTCCAAACCCATCCAGCACCTGGATAAAGTGAAGGCTCGAAGAGCGTTACTTTTAATTTTGCATCGCTTTTTGAATTAAACAAGGCGAGGTAAAGGCTTTCCAAGGCAAAAAGTCCCCTTGGTCCGCCGCCAATTATTGCATATTGTCTCATAGCTTAGGTTATATCACAAAACTATGGCTTGTTTTACAGATGAGGTTACCCTTTATGATGGCTTTGGGATTATTGGGTTTTTTAACTTTTGCAAAAAAATGCACACAACAATTTGAATAAGCATCTAATAATAAAGCGTACGGGTAGTTCACCCGCACGCTTTTAAGATTAACTACTTCTATAATTTAGAACTCTAGATCTGCAATGAGATCAAATTCATCATAAATCGCTTTGTCTTTTAAGTTATCAAAAAAACTAGTTGATCCATAACGAACGTCGTATTTGGAGCGGTCTACCTTTACAATGGCGTTTGCTTTATTTCCATAAACAGATATTACAAGGGCTACAGGGTTAGTTTTTCCTTTGATGGTTAAATCTCCTAGTACATCATAAGCATTTTTACCAGATGGGGTTACTTTTATAAATTTAAGGCTAGCTGTCGGGAAGGTAGCTACTCCAAAAAAATCATCAGATTTTAAATGTCCTTCTAACTGTTCTTTTGATTCACCTTCTAGATCTGTACTCACAATAGTATTCATTGCAATAGTAAAGTCACCTCCAATTAGTACATTTTTGTCAAATTCTAAATTTCCAGATGTTAGTTCAATAGTTCCTTCATGAGATCCAGTAACTTTATAACCTTTCCAAGTTACCGTGCTTTCTGGTAGTTTAATTGCTTTCTTTTCTAAATTCATTGTGCTAAAGGATAAATTAAGTAGTGCTGTTAGGATAAACACCACAGTGGTTTTGAATACGTTTTTCATTTTCTTGTATATTTTATTAACTATATACAAAGGTCTATAAGAGTTGAGCTACAGAAAATGAAGTAGATTATGAAATGATGTTAAACTAGATTAACTTCTAATCCTCTCTTACTAATTGGCTTTTAATTTTGCTTAAAAATTCCTTGGTAATACCTAAATAAGAAGCAATCATATACTGGGGTACTCTATTTTCAATTTGTGGATAGGTTTTTTTGAAAATTTGGTATCTTTCTTTTGCAGAGAGCGTAAAATTACGAGCTAGCCTTTTTTGTGAAGCTACAAATGCACGTTCGGATATTTTTCTAAAAAGACGATCAAATTTTGGAATCTCCTCATATAGTTCTTGAAGGACGTCGTAAGTAAAAGGAATTAAAAGTGTATTTTCAATACACTGTACATTAAAATCTGCAGGAGTTTGAGTGATAAAACTTCCTAAGTCAGAGGTCCACCAATCTTCTATAGAAATGAGAATAATGTGTTCTTGTCCGTCTTTATCTGCATAAAATGTTTTAGTACACCCAGAAATAATGAAGTTTGCCGTTTTACATACATCACCTTGCTGTACTATATATTGATCTTTAAGATACTGCCGAGGCTGTACTTTTGAGATAAGTACTTCCTCCTCCGTATTTGTTAAAATAATGAATTTACGAATGTAGTTTAAAAGGCTTAAATACTCTTTTGTCATAACGATTAGTCGAAGATAAAAAACATTTTACTATCAAATAAGAGCCAAAACGTATCATCTTATCATTTCTAAAATATTAAAATCTTAAAAGTAAAGGTGAATTCAAGAAGTATTAAAGTTGTACTGCACTATTAACGTATAGTCAAAAACCTCCTGATAGCAAGCCCTCAGCTTCTTTATAGGGTTAACGCTTGGTTAACGATGAGAAGATGTTATGTGTGCGCTGGCTTTGATATTACATTTACAAAATATAACTGCAAGAGTTAAAATATAAATTTTAAGCTTTCGCGAAAGCGTAAGAACTTTAGAGATAAAATGTATAAATGAGATGAAAACTAAATTTACCTTTTTAATTCTAATTTCCGCACTAGCATTGATATCATTATGTGGCATACAAGCTTATTTGATAGGAAATACATATGAATTAAAAAAGGAGGCATTTATGAATCAGGCAGATAATGCGGTTTCAGAAATTTCCAATGACCGCGTGCTGGACTCTATTTATGACGTTTTAATTGAAGTGAACCTAGAAAATCATTTAGCCGATTACTTAAATAATCGCATCTCTAAGCGCCAAGCAATGGATCGCTTTTTCAGGACAGCAGATGAATTTAACGCCCACTACCTACCCATCTACGAAGAGAAGGTAGCAAGCTTAAACTTAGGATATGAAATTATATTTCAATACGACTTGCTTAGTATCGGTATTATCAATTATCCAGTAATTGATACATTATTCAGTAAGGAAGAAGGCATGCGAAGTAAGGTATTTGGAGCTTCTCTAAAACCAGGGGAGGTACGAGTTATTAATACATCGCGTACCTATGATACAAACGAATATATAGAACAACGTGGAGACTCTATTGTGACAAACTCTTATGATTTTGAAGTGCGCACCCAGCAACGTATTCAAGTCCCGCACTGGAATTCTATAGTTTTACAACGTATGTGGGTGCTTATCATGGGGAGTATTCTTCTTTTTCTGTTTGTGGTAGGTTTGCTCTATTACTCTATTAAAAACCTAATAACTCAAAAGAAAATAGCACAAGTAAAGACTGATTTTATAAATAATGTTACTCATGAACTTAAAACACCACTAGCAACCTTAAGTATTGCCACAAAAAGTTTAAGAAATGATAGCATACGCAATCATCATGTTGCTTTTGAAAATACCTTAGGCATTGTAGAACGCCAGAATACTAGGTTACAAAAGTTAATAGACCAAGTACTTACAAATAGTCTCCAGGCAGAAGAAATATATCTACACAAAGAGCAAGTGTCGGATACTATATTCTTTATGAATCTCATTTCAGATTTTAATATGGCCACACAGCATTCTTGTATAGAAATAGAAAATAATCTTTATAAGCCAGAGGTACTCTTGAGAGTAGATAGATTTCACCTTACTACCGCTTTACTTAATATCTTAGAAAACGCTGTGAAATATGGTAAAACGACTATTAAAATTAGTCTAGAATCTACAATGGAAAATGGCTTTTATGTGCTTAGTATCACAGACAATGGTATAGGTATTACGGAAAAGGATCAACAAGCTATTTTCGATAAATTTTATCGTGCAAAGACAGGAAATGTACACAATGTAAAGGGCTTAGGTCTTGGATTATATTTCACACATCAGATTATCAAAGCTCATGAAGGAACCATAGGCCTATCTAGTATTGAAGGGGTAGGAACCACATTTACAATAAAACTTCCCGTATCATGAAAAAGCATCACGTTTTATTAGCAGAAGATGATTTTGATTTTGGGAGTATTCTCAAGCAATATCTAGAGATACACAATTTTGAGGTGACTTGGTGCAAAGATGGTGAGGAGGCTAATTGCGCTTTCGCGAAAGCGTATTCAGAACAAAATCATTTTAGCATTTGTGTACTTGATATAATGATGCCAAAAATGGATGGATTTACACTAGCCGAAAAATTGATCGCCATTGATCCAGAAATCCCCTTTATTTTTTTGACCGCTCGTAAACTGAAAGAAGATCGTATACAAGGGTTAAAATTAGGGGCAGATGATTACATCGTCAAACCTTTTGAAGCAGATATTCTCGTATTGCGTCTAACCAATATTTTGAAAAGATCTCAACGATCAAAATTCGTTAATGAAAATCATAAAGACAGCTCACAGTATAATCTTCAAAAAATAGGGAATTACCAATTTGATTTAAAAAATCAGACCCTTACTCTAGGAGAAAACATACAATCACTTACAGAAAGAGAAGCGCTATTAATTCAATATCTCTGTCAACACAAAAATCAAATGCTCCGAAGAGAAAACATACTTACAACTATCTGGGAAAGCGACGACTTTTTCTCTGGTAGAAGTATGGATGTTTTCATCAGTCGACTTCGGAAATATTTTAAGGACGATCCTTCTATCTCAATTGCTAGCACGAGGGGAGTGGGCTTGACCTTTAAGATTATGGCGGAGTGACCTTAACTTGTACTCCAGCATCATCTATAACCTTTATACCTCATTCACCATCATTAGGTGCATCTGAAGTATATACAGATCAAAAATCAAACAGTTAATCAATATCTCTTTATCGAGATTTAAAATTAAAAATTATGAAAACACTAAAAAGCATATGTACTTTTGCCATCTTAGCTATCACGACTATTGGATTTGCTCAAACCTTACCGCCTGCACCTCCAGCGAGACCAGCTCCTCCAGCAAAACCTGTCAAGGTGTATGAAGATGCATCTACCACGGTCACCACAAACTCATCAAATGTGTCTGTGATTACTCAAAGTGGAAGTAAAGGTGGTAATATCTCATTTTCTGTAAGTAGCTCAAATGATACATATCAACTAAAATCAAAATTTCCTAATAGATGCTATCTAGAAGTAAAAGATTTTTTACTTCAGGAAATGGGCACGAAGAACATGCAATCTAGTGGAGCATCTATAGTATGGAGCCTAGAAGGAGATGAAGATACGGTTTACGAAATACAGTTACAACAACGTAAACTTCATATAGAACTAGATAAAACAATCGCATCACCTGAGCTTATTTCAAAATTTGATGACATGGGGGAAATATTACGGACGCTCATTTCTGGAGAGAGCGAGCAACAAGAAATCTCACGCTTAGAAAGGCAAGCAGACCGCGCACAACGAGAGGCACAGCGTATGCAACGAGAGGCAGAGCGTCTTCAAGCAATGTCTATACGTGAGTCTGAGCGTCTTGCTCTTGAAGCAGAGAGACTCTCACGAGAAGCTTACAGGTTATCACTCATCTCTAAACGAGGAGGCGGTGTTGATGGCTATGTTAAAGAGGTTTTAGATCATCAAAGTACTGCATACCCTTCAAGTATAACTAATACAGCTGGGTGGAGGTGGCCAGCATTTCAAGAAGCACTTCTAAATAAATTACTAAAAGACAATTTTTTAAAAAAGGGGGATGAGCTTGTTTTTGTTAAGGAAGAACAAGGTATGTATGTAAATGGAAAAAAACTGTCTCCGTCGTCTTGGTCTAGCTACAACTCGCTTTTTAGAAAATATGAGTATGCCTCTATAGACGACGTAACTTTTTATAAAAAAGGAAATCACATTGCTGTAGTAAATGGCGCTTTTAATTTAGAGGATTTACTCAACACTATTGTAAACAGAGGATTATTAAAAAATACAAAGAGCCCAGTAAGAGTGGAAGTTAACGGTTACTCTGTTGTAGTAGATGGTAAAAAGCTTTCTAATACTGATACCGCTCGCTGGAATGCTATTTTACATTCAAATGCAGTGATTCCGGCACCGGGTAAAACCCTTATTATAGGTAGCGATTTTATAAGTTTAGGGTATTCCCTCGGTAGAAATACTTTAGGGCTATGGATGTCCCTAGATTAAAATTTCTGATTAAAAAAGAAAAGTCTAGACTTAAAATGCACTAGACTTTTCCTTTTTTTGAAGTTACGCTTTCGCGAAAGCAGACTATAAGGGTACTAATTACTCTTCTTCTTCTGTGTGAGTTTCTTTAGCTAAAAGCTTAGCGGAAATTTTATAGACACTCGCATAAGTAAGTCCAGCTTGTTGTTTTTTGAAGGTTTTAAATGCTCTCTGGGACCAATTATAGTCTGTAGCCTTTTTTTTATAATCTTCGTGTGTCGCTTTCGCGTAAGCTTTTCCTTTAAAAAAAGTTTCTATAGTGTATATCCCAATTCCGTAATGTTTAGCACGTTCTAGTATTTTTTCGAAATCTCCTTCTGAAAACTGATAGTCTTCTTTCTGATTTGTGGTAGCATTTGTAGCATGAAGATCTTTAAATAAAAATTGTTCTAAAAACTGTTCTTTTTCCATAGTGCAAAAATCGACAATCTGTTTGTGTTAGTGATAGTGAAGCAAGTAAAGAATCTCAAAAATAATTTTCACACCTCAAAGTAGCGCTTTAGTTATCAGTATCAAAAAGATATATTTTGAAATTCATACGCCATTGGGTATATTTTTTATGTGCTACTGGTTAAATATCAAAGCTTGCGCCTATTTTTTCAAGCCTTTTGAGATCTGTCTCATTTTTTATATACTCTCTTGCGTCCTCTAAAATTAGGATTGCTTGTTGCTTAATAACATTCCCATAATTTTCATCAGCACTTTCTGTGTCCTTTAAATACCGTAGTGATATGAGCATTTTATGCATCATCACAAAATCTGCTTTGCAATATTGTCTTAAGCTTGCAAAAATGAAATAGAGTAACTGTTCAAAGTTTACTGTATTGAGGGATACTACTGGATTTTTTCTGGTATCAAGAATATAACTTATATCTCTTTTAAGCATCCGTAATGAGAATAACTCTGTTAAGTAATCTAGACAAGTGATTGCGGTTCCTGGGTCATTGATACCAGGGCTCATAGCTTTTACTGCAATTTCAGTTAATTGTTTAAATCCCAATACATAGTTATTTTTTACTATTTCACTTCTTGAAAACCCAAAACATGATTGCAGTTTATCTTGTCCTTCTTCATCTAATGATTTCAGCGATTTTATAATCGGTGTGTCTGCCAGAATAAATTCTCCTTTAGCAACTAGCATTATAAACCGTGTTTCATTTTCTGTTGCGAGTTTTGATAATGATGTAAATGCAATGTCATTGAGGTGTCCCGAAATCTCGCTCTTGTATTCATTCCAGTCAGAAATATTCTTGAACATTTCATCGTGATTTGTACCTTCTTCTTTATCAATTAGAGTTTTTAAACGTAAAGATGCTACAGAAAAAATCCGATCAGTGATATTATTGATCTGTATGGCTTGTGAAATACTATGTATGAAATAGATAAATGCTCCTAAAACGTGAATACCTAGAATAATACCTAACAGAACAGCAAAGCCAGGAAGCTGGTATTTGTTATCTGTAGGCTCTATACTTAATAATATAATAATACAGTAAATGATGACCGCTATATAAAACCCTAGAACATATTGATGCTTTTTATTTGAAATTAAACCAGGTAAAATTCTTGGAGAATAATTACTAGATGCTTGATTGAGCAATAGCATCACCATGGAGAAAGAAAATACCATAAGCGATATAATACCTCCTATAAATGTACTTAAAAGTGTGCGTGCCGTCTCTGCATCATTAATAACGAGCCAAGGGGTATTTTCAATGAGGTATTTTGAAACGCCCCTTTCTTCTGCATAAAGCATAAGTAGGGCAAATAATAACCCAAAGATGGCAATCAAACTAGGAAAGAACGCGATGTTTCCAGTAATCCGACTGTACAGCATTTTGAGTTTAGTGTAGAGCTTATTCATACTGACAATTTCCGTAAAAATGTTTGTCTATTTTGTTTTTACCTATTCGTTAACAAAATTTTAAAAATTGGGCTCTTTTGCTTTCGCGAAAGCAAAATTTAGAAACTTCATTATCCTGCCAATAAACCGTACATTTAATCATTCTATCATATTTTATAGAAAAGTTTTTTTTGCAAATGTGAAAGAAATAAAATCCAATCTTTATTATTGTACGTATAACCAATAAACCAAACTATAATTATGGATAATCAAAAAAACAATAATGGTATTAAAATTATTGCAGGAATCTTAGCAGTTCTTTTAGTTGTAGCAGGAGCCTTTGCCGTAAAATTGTATAATCAAGAAAAAGACACACGCTCTCAACTCACAAAAGAGAAAAATGTAGTTCTATCTGATCTAAAGGAGATGGTTAATAAGTATGACGTTGTCATAGAAGAAAACAATCTAAAAGATACAGAGCTTAACGATGCCAGAGATAAAATACAAAGTCTTATAACAGATATAGAGGCAAAAGATGCGACTATCGCTAGCTTAGGTAGATACAGAGCAGAAGTATTTAAACTACGTAATGAGCGTGATTTCTTATTTGCACAGAATGACTCTTTACGTGGGAGCAATGAGATGCTTGCGATGCGTGTAGATAGTACAACGTATGAGTTAGAAGTGCAACGTGGTCTTGGAGATTCTTTATATCTTGAAAACACAAAACTTTTTGAGCGCGTGGCTATTGGGTCTGCTCTTGCAGCAAATAAACTTAGAGCAGTTGGAGTAATTGAGCGTTCTTCTGGAAAATTAGTAGAGAACTCAAATAACAGGCGCGTTGATAAGATAAGAGCTTGTTATACAGTTCCTCAAAATAGACTTGCAGAAGCTGGTGATAGAGAACTTTATGTTCAGGTAATTGATCCATCAGGAAATACTCTAGGTAGTGCAGAGACTGTTGCATTTGACGGAGAAATGATTACGTATAGCACTGTTTCAAAGTTTTATTATGAAAATACAGCCTTAGATATTTGTGAAAATATTGCGCCATCAGGTAAAGAATTTGCAGAGGGCAAGTACGAAGTAAATATTTATGATGAAGCAAAATTAATTGCTCAGACATCTTTCGTAATGAAGTAATCTTTGTTATAATTGATTAAGAAAATTCGAGATATCAGTAATTATAGCGGATTTTTTTAAACTATAAGTACAAAAGAGAGGCTGTCTTAAAAGTCAAGACAGCCTCTCTTTTATTAAGGTAGGTATCGGAGAACTATTCTCAAATACGCAATTCTCAGAGAGTTTATTTTCTTATTACAAGCCCTCTTTTGATTTAAATAATATACCCGTGAGATTTAGTCCATCTCTGGATACCAGTCTAGTTGGACTACTTCAATAAATTCATTATTGTCATTTATGAGTTCGGCAAATTTTTCAACATCACTTAAACCATCTTTCCCTCTATAGTGATAAGGATAAACTTTTGATGGTGCAAACTCTAAAACTGCACTAGCAGCATTTTCCACTGTCATCGTATAAGGTAAGTTCATACATACGAAGGCAACATCAATATTCTTTAAAGAGCGCATTTCTGGAATGTCTTCCGTATCCCCAGAAAAGTATACTCGTTTTCCAGCTTTTTCAATCACGTATCCATTCCCTCGACCTTTAGGATGCTTTTCTAAGTCTTCCTTACGTAAATTATACATAGGTATAGCCTCGATATTGAAACCTGCCACGTCTGCAGTATTGCCATTAGCTATGATAATGATATTTTTCTTTAGATTTTCAGGCATTTTATCTGCCACCGCTTGAGGAACAATAAAGGTCGCTCCACTAGTGGTTAAACCTTCGAGTGTTTCAATGTTAAGATGATCACCATGTATGTCTGTTATTAGGATAACATCTGGAGCGTCATAGGAATTATACGTACTAGCTCCTCCTACAGGGTCTATATACATAGTTGTTCCGTCCCAATTTAAAATAGTTGAGGCGTGAGAGATAGGAGTAATCTCAAAACTATCGCTATCTGAAGCCGCTGTGTTTTGAATAACTACGGATTTTTCGGCAACTATTTCTCCATTGGTTGTGGTCTTTTCATTTTCTTTACAGCTTGTAGAAGCTAGTATTAAAAAAGTTATTACAGCAAGTGTACTATGTTTCATAGAATTCTTTTATTTTTTAGTTATGTATATTTTGAGAAAAGAATTGTCAAAATTCTAGACTCATATCTTAACGAAGTTAGAATAACAATTTTTGATTGAACTGCTGGTTATCAAAATCTTAACGAATGTTTTAATTTATAAAATCAATTCCATTTTAATATTGGCTCTTTTATAGCTGGCATCGACTTCAACCGGTATTTCTTTAAATCCATATTTTTTATAAATATGAATCGCATTTTCTAAAACTGTGTTCGAGTAAAGTATAAGCGATGACATTTCTTTTGCTTTTGCAAAAGAAATACAATTATCCATTAATTGCTTTCCAATCCCTTTACCTCTAGATTTCGGGTGCACTGCCATTTTTGTGAGTTCAAAAATATTATTTTGTAATGTGGGCATAAGTGCAACTGTACCAAGTATGTGCTCATCGTCTTTCACAAAGAAAATATAACCTCCTTTATTAATAATATAGTGTTCAGGATCACTTAAAACGGCGAGATCATAAGGTTCTACATAAAAGTAAGTTTCAAGCCACTCTATATTGAGTTGCTTGAAATCGTTTGCATACTGAGGTTTATAGGGAATTATTTTCATAATTATTCTGGATAAATTCTGTAACTAGATAAACAAGTGCTTTTCCTACCTGTTGCCTATTATCACGTGAAGGAGCAGCTTCACATATATGAAAATAGCGGCAATGTTTTGATTCAGAAAGTAATTTTACAAACAAACTAACCGTGTCAAAAGAGAATCCGCTTGGACTCATCGCACTGCTTGGAAAATTAGCAATACTATCACAATCGAGTTCTAAGCCAAATGATGCATTGATAATAGGCGTAATAAACCTTTTAAAGGAATCTAATTGTGCTTGGGGTAAAAGCATATCCTCAATACACTTATAGGTTATTTTAGTACCATGAATTTTATTATGACTCTCTATAAAATCAAATATATATTGAGGCGTATAATTTTTATGTAGGCCAAATATTGCATACCTATTAAGGTAAGGTCCCCCATGATCTTTTAAGGCATACGAAAACCCATTACCACTATGTCTATAATCTGTAGATCGCAAATCTGTATGTGCGTCGATATTCACACAATTTAAAGCTTGGCCCAAAGCATTCGTAGCCCCTTTTAAATTTCCAAATGCATTGTTGTGTCCACCACCTATCACAATAGGTATTTTACCAGCTTCTACGATACGTTGCACAACTATAGCAACTTTACTATCAATCCTGTTTACAACAGCACCTAGGACATCCCTTTCCGTTTGATCGTTGATATCTTCATCTGGAGAGACTGTAATTTTTCCTAAAATAATAATGTTATTACCTGGATTAAAAATATTTACTTGAATATTACAAAAAGCCTGCAAAAAAGAATTCCAAGCTTTGCTAGTACCCGCATTTCCATAGTTTGCTTGCACGCCAATGTCTTCACATATCCCAAAAATCACATACTTTTGTGGAAGCCTTGCAAGTGATTCTAGTCCATCGCAAAGTGTGACTACTTCACCTATTTTTGTTTCGCTTTCGCGAAAGCGTATCAACCCTTGCAACTCTTCCTTTTGTTGTATCTGTAGCTGTATCATTTTTTAAATCTAAACCTCTAAAGGAGTTTTTTTGTGCTTCTAGTATTTAAATTCCCCTATATAACAAATAAAGGTCTTTATTATTAAACCATCTAGAGTGGATGAAAGTACCTCCTCATTTTCAAATTTATTTACATCAACTCACCATTAATAATGAGTCTATCAATCTGGCTCTCTCCAAAATGGTACGGAATAGCGTTGTAAGAGCGAAGCGGCTTAGTAATAATTAAATTTGCTTTTTTGCCTTTGGTAATACTTCCAGTTTTACTAGCCACATCCATGGCAAACGCGCCATTTATTGTAGCCGCCATAATGGCCTCTGCGGGTGTCATCCTTAAATTGATACAAGCTTGAGAAACTACAAAGTTCATAGATAGACTAGGGGAGGTTCCTGGATTATAATCGGTAGCGATGGCTATAGGTAGTCCGGCATCTATAATACGCCGCGCAGGTGTGTATGGAATATTTATAAAAAATGAACATCCCGGAAGTGCCACAGGAATCGTAGCCGAACCTTGAAGTGCTTCGATATCTTTAGAGGTAAGTTCTTCTAGATGATCCACAGATAATGCGCCTAGTTGTACTGCTTTTTGAATACCGCCTATACTCGTAAACTGGTTTACGTGAACTTTGGGTTTTAGCCCATGTTTTATTCCTGCGGTAACGATAGTGTCCATTTCTTGAACTGTAAAATACCCTGTCTCACAAAATATATCAATAAAATCTGCTAGTGGTGTAGTACCATGTGTAGTTTTAGAAAAAGCGGGAATCATCTCTTCCACAATTTCTCTTATGTATCCCTCTCTGTTGTCTTGAAATCGCTGCGGAATGGCGTGTGCCGCGAGTAGGGTAGCTTTTATAGGTATAGAAACATGCTCTTTAAGTCTTTGAATCACGCGTAGCATTTTGAGCTCTGCTGCCACAGTGAGGCCATAGCCCGTTTTAATTTCTATAGCTCCTGTTCCTAGAGAAATCGCTTTTTGAAGTCTGAGTAAAGCATCCTCAAAGAGATCATCTTCAGACATCTCCCTCAATTTACGCGCACTGTTTAAAATACCACCGCCCCGGTTAGCAATTTCTTGATACGATAAACCATTAATACGATCGACAAACTCATCTTCCCGAGTAGCAGCATACACAAGATGGGTGTGGGAATCACACCACATAGGCATCACAATCTGGCCTGTTGCATCAATCACCTCATCGGCAGCGATAGGGTGTAAGTCCTCCATAAGGCCATATTCATAAATCAGATCTTCCTTGATCACGAGATATGCATTTTCGAGCATAGGCATCTCCTTCATTTCCTTGCCTGTGAGAGGTTTTTGAAATTCTCCTGTCACCAATAATTGGTGAATGTTTGTAATTAGTTTCATTACTTATAAAGATAGCAACTTTATCCCAGTCTCTTTTGTAATACATTGCGATAATAGAACACGATGAACCTTATAAATCATTCTCAAAGAGTAAGTGTTTTTTGTATTTTTAAAGAATTAAAATTAAAAATCAATGAGTTCTACTTATAAAGGAATACATACCATTTGCACACATACTGGCCAGTTAGTAGATGAGCAGCACCAAGGAGCAGTTTCACCCATTTATCTATCATCCTCTTATGCCTTTATGGATGTAGATGTAAAACGCTACCCCCGCTATTTTAACACACCTAATCAAGAGGGATTAAGTAAGAAAATTGCAGCTTTAGAAAAGACAGAAGCTGCTATGATTTTTGGCAGTGGTATGGCCGCGGTTAGTACTTCTCTGCTCGCTTTCTTGCAAGCAGGTGATCATGTAGTGCTGCAACAAACGTTATATGGAGGTACTTATAATCTTGTAGTGGAAGAGTTTTCAAAATATGATATTAGCTATACATTTACCGAAGATTTGAGTGAGGCCGCTTTCGCGAAAGCGATTACTTCCAAAACCAAAGTTATTTATATTGAAACACCGTCTAATCCACTTATGAAAGTGACAGATATGGCGATGGTTGCGACACTTGCTAAAAAACATGGAATTGTCACTATGATAGACAATACATTTGCAAGTCCCATTAATCAAAACCCAGCAGATTTTGGTATTGATATCATGATCCATTCAGCTACAAAGTATATGGGTGGCCATAGCGATATCTGTGCTGGTGCCGTAGCTACTTCACAAGAATATATGGATAAGATCTGGAACCTAGCTAAAAACTTGGGTGGAAGCCTCAGTGACTTGACCGTATGGATGCTTGAACGTAGTATGAAAACGATGTCATTACGTGTGAAAGCTCAAAATAAAAATGCCAAAAAAATAGCGAAGTGGCTCGAGAAAAAAGAGGAAATTTCTGTGGTTTATTATCCTGGACTAAAATCTCATCCTGACTTTCTATTAGCTAAAAAGCAAATGAAAGGCTTTGGAGGAATGATGTCTTTTGAGCTCAACTCGCACATAAATCCAGAAGAATTTCAGAAATCCCTAGAACTTATTAAACCATCTATGAGTCTAGCGGGTGTTGAGAGCACTATGCTCTCTCCTGCACAAACCTCTCATTCTCTTTTAGGAGAGGAACAACGTAAAAAACAAGGTATTGCAGATGGCTTAATACGATTTTCTGTAGGAATTGAAGATACGGAAGATTTGATGGCAGATATTGATCAAGCGCTTGAGACAGTTATAAAGAAGACAGTGCGAGTAGCCGACTAATAATGTCTCAGCATTTATTTAATAACAATAAGGATACTAAAAGCTTTTAAGAAGCTACAAAAATAAATTATGAAACTAGATATACTCGCCATAGGTGCGCACCCAGATGATGTTGAACTAGGATGTGGCGCAACGCTCGCAAAAGAAATTGCACATGGTAAAAAAGTAGGGATACTAGATCTTACTCGTGGTGAGTTGGGTACAAGAGGTAGTGCAGCCATTCGAGATAAAGAGGCTCATGCAGCTGCACAACTATTAGGAGTAGCTATACGTGAAAATCTTGCATTAGCAGATGGTTTTTTTGAAAATAACAAAGAGAGCCAACTTAAAATAATTGAAGTGATTCGGAAATATCAACCAGAGATGGTGTTATGTAATGCTATTTTAGATAGACATATTGATCATGGTAAAGGAAGCAAACTAGCCAGTGATGCTTGTTTTTTAAGTGGTTTAGTAAAGATTGAAACTCGCGTTGACGGAAAACCTCAGGAAAAATGGAGGCCTAAGTTTGTATATCATTACATACAATGGCATAATATTACTCCTGATGTAGTGGTAGATGTAAGTGGTTTTATAGATAAGAAGTGTGAAGCCGTATTTGCATATAGCTCACAATTCCATGATCCAAATAATAAGGACGGAGATACTCCAATTTCAAGTAAAACATTTAAAGAAAGCATCAATTATCGAGCTCGTGATTTAGGAAGGCTAATAGGTAAAGATTACGGCGAGGGCTTTACGGTAGAACGTTATCCTGCGGTAAAGAGCTTGTTTGATTTGATTTAAACGGCTTAATATCAAAATTTGGCGAGTACTCCATAAAAAAAGTCTTCAGATTGCTCTGAAGACTTAGAAGGGTGGAAGACCGGTCTCGAACCGGCGACCTCTGGTACCACAAACCAGCGCTCTAACCAACTGAGCTACAACCACCATTTTGCGAGGGCAAAGATACTTAATATTGATAGATACACAACATTTTGTATAAAAAAAAGGAGTGAAAATTTCACCCCTTTTTTTAATAATCTGATTTTCAGCAGATCTCTATTAAATTTTTTCAGCCTTATCAACTACAGGTCTTTCTGTGCGATTAGCAAGCTCCCATGCAGTAGCAAATACAAGCTGTGTACGTTTCTTCAGTAGGGGATAATTAATTTTATCTGGCGTGTCACTTATCTGGTGATAATCATCATGCACTCCGTTAAAATAAAAAATGATTGGTACATTTTTCTTAGCAAAATTATAATGATCAGAACGATAGTAGAAACGATTTGGATCATTTTCTTCGTTATACCTATAATCTAGGTTGATATCAGAGTACTTTTTGTTTACAGCGGTTGAGATGTTGTGTAAATCTGTACTTAATTTATCAGAACCTATAAGATACACATAATTATTATCGTCTAGATGTGCGTCATCAGTACGACCTATCATGTCGATATTAAGGTCTGCAACTGTGTTTTCTAATGGATAAATGGGATCTTCTGAGTAGTATGTAGATCCATAAAGTCCTTTTTCTTCACCTGTTACGTGTAAAAATAAGATAGATCTTTTAGGTCCTTTACCATCCTTAACAGCTTGTTTGAAAGCTTCGGCGATTTCTAAAATTGCTACAGTTCCAGAACCATCATCGTCTGCTCCATTGAAAACATTTCCTTCACCATCCATTCCCACATGATCTAAATGCGCAGAGAGTACTAACACTTCTTCTGGCATTTCAGAACCTTTAATGAATGCAAGTACGTTTTCAGAATCATTTAATCCGCTACCTTTTCTAAAAAAAGTTTTAGGTACAACTTGATAATATGTTCCATTATTACCTGGCGCAACACCTAAAGTTTGGTAATAACTTTTTAAATATTCTGCAGCTTTTTTCTGTCCAGGTTCTCCTGTATTACGACCTTCAAACTCATCACTTGCGTAGATGTAAAGCATGTCTTGTAGCTCATTTGCAGTGATAGTTTCTGCATATTTTTTTACATCCGCCTCATTACTTTCTAATCCAGTAAGATCTATTACGGTGGGTTTTGCGGGCTCTTGTGGAGTAACAACAGTTTTGGTTTCATTACAAGAAACTGCAATGAGTCCTATACTTAGTAGGGCAATATATTTTTTCATATAATTTATGTGTTAAAAGTTTAAAAATAGGTATTTCAATCCTATATAGACAAGACATTTACAAAGTTTCTACAAGTAATTGAGTTAATAAGTTAAGGAATCTTTTTTATGAGAGAATGGGAGTACGCTTTCGCGAAAGCGTACTAAAAAAGCCACTCATCAAAAGTGGCTTTTCCTTGGTTGGTTAGTTAATCGTAATCAGTATTCTAGTTGTTAAGCATCACTGGCATTACCAGCATTGTAACATTTTCACCCTCGTCAAGCCCATCTACAGGAGTTAGAATTCCAGCTCTATTAGGTAATGACATCTCTAAGGATACATCATTTGCATTCAGATTATTAAGCATTTCTGTCAAAAAGCGAGAGTTAAAGCCTATTTGCATATCATCACCTTGATAATCACAAGTAAGACGCTCTTCTGCTTTATTGCTATAATCAATATCTTCTGCAGATATATTGAGCTCTGCACCAGCGATTTTCAAACGAATTTGATGCGTTGTTTTATTAGAGAAAATAGATACACGACGCACAGAATTTAAAAACTGATTGCGATGCTATCGTGAGTCTGTTAGGATTTTCTTTTGGAATTACCGCTTCATAATTCGGGTATTTGCCATCAATGAGACGACATACAAGTTCTATATTATCAAAAGTGAACTTGAGCATTACTTTCATTATATTCTACAGAAATTTCATCATCAGAAGTAGCAAGAATTCCTTTAAGAAGATTTAATGGTTTTTTAGGCATAATAAACTCTGCGGCTTGTGAGGCAACTACATCTGTACGACCATATTTTACAAGTTTGTGTGCATCTGTCGCTACAAAAGTAAGTCCATCTGTTGCAAATTGAAAAAATACACCACTCATTACTGGTCGTAAGTCATCATTTCCAGTAGCAAAAATAGTATTGCTTATAGCGGTGGCTAGCACGTTACCAGGTATTTTAACAACACTTGGGTCTTCTAAAGAAACGGCATTTGGAAATTCTGCACCATCAGCATACGCTAGTGCATATTTACCATGATTTGAGCTTATCTCAACCGTATTATTTTCATTTTGGGTAAAAGTAAGCGGCTGCTCAGGAAACGTTTTTAAGGTGTCAAGCAGTAAACGCGCAGGTAGTGCGATGGAGCCATTATCACTAGACTCTACATCCAGCTTTGCTGTCATCGTTGTTTCAAGATCTGAAGCAGATACTGTAAGTGAACTTCCATCTAATTCAAATAGAAAATTATCGAGAATAGGGAGTGTGTTACTGTTATTAATTACACCTCCCAGTACTTGTAATTGTTTGAGCAGGTATGAACTAGATACTATAAATTTCATAGAAAGTTAGGTTTTGCAATAGCAAGATAATGATAAATTAAAATAGAGGTTAAAGCCTCTACTATATCCATACAAATATATTTGAATTGAAACGGCTACAGAAAATAACTTATCAACAGCTAGTAGGCATATGTACGTTTTCTATTCCAAGTGTATAGAACACCAAAAATAAGAAGCAAAAGAAGCGGCGCCCCAATTGCCAAGACCTGCCACGTAGTTAAAGTTTGGGCGGTTTTCTTAGCATCTAGAAATGGAAGCGCAATTTCCTTACTTCGTATGTTAATAAGCCCTGTGTCATCGAGCAAATAATTTATAGCATTGAGTAAAAATTCTTTATTACCGTAACTAGTCCGAGTATAGTAATCAAAACCAAGTTCCCGAGGTGAGCCTCTACGGTCTACTTCATTTGCAATAATATCTCCATCAGAAATGAGAATAAATTTTGAAAGTTTTGTGGCGCTTTCGCGAAAGTTAGTACCATCCACCTCCGTAGGTAAAATGCGATTTTTAAATGCACTTTCGAAGTTACCTTCTAAAAGAACGGCCAAAGGTTGGGCGCCAGCATTAAAATCTTCTTGTAGTGGTTCTTCATCTACCTGTGCTAGTGAGATTTCTCTGGGAGTTCTCTCCACTTTAGTAAGAATACTTGAAGTGAGAAGGACGGTTTGCTTTATGGAGGAAGTGTTGTTGAGTAACTCGATGGGATTTGCATAGTTAAAGCGTATAGGTCTTTCAATATTTGTGTTGATGGGATGGGTGTTAAGACCAGGAACTTGTGGTCTGTAAAACCAAGGTAATTGTATGTATTGAGATGCACTACCATCACCCGAAGCCACACTTAGGGGGGCGGAGTAGAGATCTGAAACTAAAGATGCATTTACGCGTACACCGTACTTAAATAGTTGATCGTTAAGATTGAGGTCACGTTCGAAGGCGATGGTCTTACTGGTGTCATTCCGTAAGCTGTCATCTTCCATCACAACAGCGTCTAGCATCCAGAGACTATTACCGCCATTGAGTATATATTGATCTATAACATATTTTTGTTTTTCTGTAAAGGGCTTTGTGGGTTTTGCAATGACTACTAAATCAAACGTATTTTGTAATGCCTTGAGGGCTTTCTTTGGATCTTGATTTGCTACCTCCATCGGGAAGGGGGCAATGCTATAGGTTTCTGAAAGTTTTCGAAACATATCTGCAATTTTTGCATCGGGTAACTCTCCATTATCTCTTAAGACAGCAATTTTCTTTGACTTTGCGTTAATACTACGATTAAGCCCTTCTGCAAATGAGTATTCTAGATTCTGAATAGAACCATAGACTAATTGCTCTGGAGAACTGCCTGCTACATTCTTCACAAGGGAAACTGGAACAGCTTTATTATTGTAGTTAAGAGTAGCCCAAGGAAAAATGGTTTGTGTAGTTTCTTTACCCTCCTTTTTTACCTTAAGAGGTATGGTTTTCATACCAAAAGAATTAAACTGCTCTGCAATCTCAGCGGTATTTTGTCCTTCTTCTACTGGATTTGAAAATTGATAACGGATGTTTGCATTGTAGGCTTGTATTTCTTCTAAAAGATACTGCGTTTCATTTTGAAGTTTTTTAAATTCTGCAGGGAAGGAGCCATCAAGAAACACATCAATAATAAACGGACTGTCAATTTGATCTAATAAATCTTTAGTAGGGTCACTGAGGCTGTATCTTTGATCTTTGGTAAGATCATAGCGTTTGTGAGCTATGGATGCTAGTGAATTAATTCCAATTACAAAAAGTAATCCAGGCAAAATAACAGGGATTTTTGTTATAATTTTCGCGAAAGCGGAATCCGTTTTTTTAGCTTGTTTTTTTTGTAAACCACGTGTCGTGAGGAATAGGAAGAAAATTGTAAGCGTAATAAAATAAATGACATCTCTAGAGTCAATCACACCTCTACTTATGCTCTCATAATGTGACTGTATACCAATATTTTTCACAAAAACGTCAACGTTTCCTAATTGATTATAATCAGCAATACCTTCTAATCCATAGTATAAAATAAAACACAGAAAGACTGAGGTTATAAAAGCCACAATCTGATTATCTGTAAGTGAAGAAGTATAGAGGCCTATAGAGGTATATGTTCCTGCCAGAAACAAAAGGCCTAGATAAGACCCGATAGTTACACCAGCGTCTAAATTACCAATGGGGTTTCCAAGCTGGTAAATCGCAATCACGTATACTGATGTGGGTACTAGCGCAAGGATAATTAGAACTAATGCTCCAAAATACTTTCCTAACGTAAGTTGTAGTATCGTAATAGGCTTTGTCAGTAATAGTTCTAGCGTACCTTGTTTTTGTTCATCACTTAGACTACGCATTGTTAGCGCTGGAATGAGTAACATAAAAATCCATGGTACGAGTTGGAAAAAAGGAGCAAGATCTGCAAATCCACTTGAAGGTATATTAAATTCTCCTTCAAAAACCCATAAAAACAGTCCGGTTATTATAAGAAATAGGGCAATGACTAAATAGCCTATAGCACTGGAAAAAAATGAGGCAATTTCTTTTTTAAGTATGGCAATCAATGGCTTAAATTTTTGTCTAGTAAAACTACTGTAGTTTTATTGGTTTCTAAAATATTAATTAGCAGGATATGAAGATTGTGGGGGGCCGTCAATGGGAATGTGTGCACCTATATAGGTAGGTTCTTTATTTGTGAGTAGTTCTAAAAATGCTTTCACATTTGCGAGTAATTCGCGCTTTTTATTTCTACTCTCGCCTTCATAAATCCGCTTATCTCCTACAAAACCGTAATAGTCTAACCCTAAGCTATTGGCAATATAAATAGCCCTTGGTAAATGAAATTTTTGAGTGACTACGATGGCTCTTTTTGCGTCAAATACAGCACCTGCTCGATACATGCTATCGTAGGTGTCAAAACCTGCATAATCTAAAAAAATATCATCTACAGGCACTCCCTCTGCGACTAAATACTCTTTCATAGCCTTTGGCTCGTTGTACGATTTAGTACCGTTGTCTCCGCTGAGTAAAAATCGTTTAACCTTCCCAGATTTATACAACTCTAAAGCACTTTTTATACGGTCTTCAAGCATTGAGGATGGCTTTCCATTGGAGCGAACGCTTGCTCCAAGCACTATCGCAGTGTAAGCTTCTGGCACAGGATCAATATTATTAAATATTTGATCATTAGTAGATGTATTTACATACCAAGCCAGGCCAAACACAAAAATAGAGGTAAGTACCCCTACTAAGAGAATTGCGTAAATTATTTTTTTTAGAATTGCTTTCACAGATTAATTATAAAATTTTCATAGGATTTTTCTGATCATCTATTGCTACAAAAGTAAATCTTCCAGCAACAGCAAGCTCACGATTTTCATTATACATATCTTCTTTATAAATCTCAACTTTTACAACACAACTAGTAGTTCCCACTTTTTCAATTCGAGCAACTAATTCTACAAAACTTCCTTGTGGGATAGATTTTGTAAAATCAATTTGATCTGTAGAGACGGTTACAACTTTTTTACGACTAAAACGTGTGGCGCATATGAAAGCTGCTTCATCCATCATATGTAAAGCGGTGCCTCCAAATAACGTGTCATAATGATTAGTAGTATTTGGAAATACCGCTTTAAAAATACGGGTCTCAGATGTTGTTATGCGATCTTCAATACTCACCATTCTATTAGATTTTTATAAAAGTAGCACTCTTACAAGGAGGCTCGTTGTATCTTTGCAAGGTCTTAAAACCCAATAAATGACACAAGTATTAGAAGCGCTAAAATGGCGGTACGCCACAAAAAAATTTGATTCCAATCGCCAACTCTCAACTGAGAAGATTAGTGTTCTTAAGAAAGCATTCAATCTTACTGCTACCAGTTTTGGATTACAACCTGTGCGCCTAGTAGTATTGAATGATAAAAAAGTTCAAGAGCAATTAGTGGCCGCTTCCATGAATCAGCGTCAGGTGGTAGATGCTTCTCACGTACTTATTCTTTGTATTGAAAAAAATGTAGGTGATATATATGTGGAAAATTATTTTGATCGAGTTAAAGATATTAGAAATACACCAGAAGAAATTTTAAAACCTTTTAAAAATTACTTGTTGGATCATTTTGCAACGACTTCAGAACAAGACAAACACTTATGGGCTGCAAAGCAGGCATATTTAGTAATGGGCAACTTACTTACCGTATGCGCGCTTGAGGAAATTGATGCCTGCCCAATGGAAGGATTTACGCCAGAAAAGTATAATGAAATTTTAGGACTCTCCGAGAAAGGGCTTGAAGCTGTTTTAGTAATGCCAGTAGGGTACAGATCAGATGATGATATGTTTGCTGATTTTAAAAAAGTACGCAAACCTATAGAAAAAGCTGTATTAGAGATGTAGATCTGTATCCCGCTTTCGCGAAAGCGTATCACAATAAATACATGGCCTATGAATAGGTAGACAGTGCGTTTTATTAATTAGGCTAGGTCTTTCAATTGATCTTGGTAGACTTTGATTTGATCCCGCAATTTTGCAGCTTGCATAAAGTCTAACTCTTTTGCCGCTGTCTCCATGGCTTTACGAGTGGAGCGAATTTTCTTTTCTATTTGAGGCTTTGTTAGGTATTCTTCTGCATCTTCGGCGGCTAGATTGACAAGTTCTTCTGCTTCTACTTGATATGTTGCCTTACGTGTCAAGGCATTGTCAAGCGATTTTTTAATCGCCATAGGTGTTAACCCATTTTTAGTATTATATTCTATTTGTTTTTGCCTGCGGTAATTACTGTCGTCTATGGTTTCTTGCATAGATCGTGTGATCTTATCTGCATACATTATTGCTTTACCATTTACATTACGAGCTGCTCGACCTATAGTTTGCGTGAGAGAACGATTACTACGTAAAAATCCTTCCTTATCAGCATCTAGAATAGCAACGAGCGAAACTTCTGGTAAATCCAATCCTTCACGCAGTAAATTGACTCCAACGAGCACATCATACACTCCTTTGCGCAAGTCCTGCATGATTTCCACACGCTCTAGAGTGTCTACATCAGAGTGGATGTACCGCGTGCGAATATCAATACGTGTAAGATATTTGGTAAGCTCCTCTGCCATGCGCTTTGTAAGTGTAGTAACTAGAATGCGCTCATCTCTTTCAACCACTTTATGAATCTCTTCAATAAGATCATCTATTTGATTGAGCGAGGGTCTTACTTCAACAATAGGATCTAATAGGCCTGTGGGTCTTATAATTTGCTCAACGTATGTACCTTCAGATTTCTGTAATTCATAGTCGGCTGGTGTGGCAGATACGTAGATAACTTGATTTTGTAACGCTTCCCATTCTTCAAATTTAAGCGGCCTGTTATCCATCGCCGCTGGAAGGCGGAAACCATACTCTACAAGATTCTCTTTTCTACTTCTATCCCCTCCATACATGGCACTCACTTGAGATACGGTCACATGACTTTCGTCCACCACCATGAGGTAATCGTTAGGAAAATAATCTAGTAAGCAGAAAGGTCTAGTGCCAGGTTCTCGTCCATCAAGATAGCGAGAGTAGTTTTCAATACCAGAACAGTAGCCTAATTCTCGGATCATTTCAAGATCAAAATTGGTGCGCTCATCAAGACGCTTTGCTTCTAGATGTTTCCCTACCTCTTCAAAAAAACCAACTTGCTTCACGAGGTCTTCGCCTATTTGATTGATAGCGCCCTGCAAAACATCTGGTGAAGTGACAAACATATTTGCTGGGTAAATTCTAAGTCTTGAATATTTCTCGATAACTTCTGCGCTCTTTGGGTCAAAAGCTTCGATCTCTTCAATTTCATCCCCAAAGAAATGAACTCTAAAGGCCATGTCTGAGTATCCTGGAAAAATCTCAACGATGTCGCCTTTTATTCTAAAGTTCCCCCGATTAAATTCTCCTTCTGATCGAGAATATAAACTCTGCACAAGCTTTTTGAGGAGCATGGTGCGAGCAATTACTTGGTCTGTTTTTATTTCAATAACATTCTTTTGAAATTCCACAGGGTTTCCAATACCATATAAACAGGAGACAGAAGCAACAACTAGAACATCTCTTCGACCAGATAGGAGGGATGAGGTAGTGCTTAAACGCATTTTCTCAATCTCTTCATTAATGGATAAATCCTTCTCTATATAAACTCCAGATGAGGGTATAAACGCTTCAGGCTGGTAATAATCGTAATAAGAAACAAAATACTCTACTGCGTTTTCCGGAAAGAAAGCTTTAAACTCGCTATATAATTGTGCTGCAAGTGTTTTGTTGTGCGCAAGCACTAAGGTGGGTTTCTGAACCTTTTCAATCACATTTGCAATCGTAAATGTCTTTCCACTTCCAGTCACCCCTAACAAGGTTTGATACGTCTCTTTGGCATTGATTCCTTCTGTTAAAGATTTAATGGCAGAAGGTTGGTCTCCAGTGGGCTTAAACTCTGATTGTAGTGTAAATTTCAAGCGATTTCTTTTGTATAAAAATACGAGTTTTTTGCGCTTTCGCGAAAGCGTGGCCTGCTAAAGAAATCATAAGAATAGGATGGGAACTCACATTTCAGAGAGTACATTTAAAATGATATCACAGCCTTCCTTAATTTCTTCCTCAGAAATGGTGAGAGGAGGAGTGATGCGTATCGCTTTACTTTCAAAAAGAAGCCAGAATAGGATCAATCCTCTCTCTTGGCATTTGAGTATGATGTTAGAGGCAATCTCTGCGGAAGGAGTTAGTGCAGCCAGCATTAAACCACGACCACGAATTTCTGTTATTAATGGATGCACTAATAAGGATCTAATGAGTTGTTCTTTCTCAAGAGTCTCCTGCATCAAATTTGTTTCTGTAATCTCTCGAAGTGTTGCCAATGCTGCAGCGGCAATCACAGGATGTCCGCCAAAAGTCGTAATATGCCCCAGTTTTGGATTGTCAGAAAGCAAGTTCATCAGTTCTCTTGAGGCAGTGAATGCACCTATCGGCATCCCACCGCCTAGCCCTTTACCGGTGACCAAAATATCTGGAGTAACCTTATAATGTTCAAATCCAAAAAGTTTACCAGTACGACCCATACCAGGTTGAATTTCGTCAAGAATCAATAAAGCGCCCACTTTTTGACATCGACTCTTTACTTTTTGCAAAAAATTATGGGTAGGTTCTATAAATCCCGCACCACCCTGAATTGTTTCCAAAACAACGGCAGCAGTTCTTTCTGTAATCCGGTGGAGGTAGTGCTCACAGTTAAATTTAATAAATGAGACATCTCCTATCATAGGCCTAAAGGGAGCAGTGCGTTCTTCATTACTCATCAAGCTCAAAGCGCCATAACTATTCCCATGGTAAGCATCTACCGCTGCAATAATCTCTGTACGTCCTGTGGCTCTTCGAGCTAATTTAATGGCGCCATCGATAGCCTCCGTGCCACTGTTAACGAGATAAGTACTCTTTAAAGAATCAGGAAGATGCTGCGCTAATAGCTTTGTAAGTGCTACTGCTGGAGATTGCGCATATTCTCCATATACCATGACATGCATATAACGATCTAGCTGCCGTTTTATCGCTTCTTTGACTTTCGGATGTTGGTGTCCTAAGCTACAGGCAGAGACTCCTGCTATAAAATCAAGGTATTTCTTCCCTGCGGTATTATAAATATAACTTCCGTCAGCAAAGTGCACTTCCATCGCTAATGGATGTGGAGTGGTTTGTGCTTGATATTTAAGAAAATCAGATTTCAAAATAGTTAGGAAGCAAATTTTATTGCTTTCGCGAAAGCGTGAACACTATCAGAAAAGACGAATGAATTTTAACGTTGTCTTCTTCCTGCTCGTGCAGAAGTAGGCTGTCCATATTGACGTTTAGGTTGACTACCTGCGCGCTTCATATTTTCTTTCATCATTTTAAGTTGCTCCCCAAGCATGTTATGTTTGTCGTGCATCTCTGCTTCTTTAAGCAATATTTGAGCTTCGCGTTTGCGATTTTTTGTCATGGCGATGCCTGCAAGATTTAATTTTGCCATAGCAAGGTCTGCACTCATAGATAACCCGAGGTTCAAAGCCTTTTTAAAATGCTTTTCTGCTAGGGAGATATTATCCTGACTAATCATAAGACCTTGTAAGTAGTAATAATAACCTTGTTGTTTTCTTACGAGAGCTGCTTCTGGGTTTTTAATTTTTGCAAGCCATTTTTGCGCTCCAGGAAAGTCTTGCTTTCTCAAACGTAAGAAGGCAAGGACGATAATTTCATTCTTAAAATATAGGAGGATAAATATTCCAGCCAATAAGATAAGCATGATTCCATTTCCTATTTCATTTTCTATAAATTGCCAAATGGCTACTGCGATTGTGGCTACTGCGAGAAAAAGTTTGATGTTTTTATTAAACATTGTCTTGTATTTAATCAGTTTAAGAACTTATTTTTGTGCGCTGTTAAGCGAGGAGCAAATGTAGTTAAAAGCGAGTAAAATATTTTTTATTTTCCAGTTGTGATTTTAAAAATAGATTGTATATTTGCGCCCAGCTTAGAAAGCGATAAGAACGAATTAAAATCACATTGGTCTTAACGACCCTAAAGTAATAGATTATGCCGAAAAGAACGTTTCAGCCATCAAAGAGAAAAAGAAGAAATAAGCACGGTTTTAGAGAGCGTATGGCTTCAGTAAACGGTCGTAAAGTTTTAGCGCGTCGTCGTGCTAAAGGAAGAAAGAAAATATCTGTTTCTTCTGAGACCCGTCATAAAAAATAATGCATCCATATCGATGTACATATCAAGGTGTTACTTTTTTTAAGTAACACCTTTTTTTATACCCTGTCAGTTTATAATTTTAGAATCTAGAAAAACTAAGCAAATGCCAAAGAATACAAAATTAAAGTCAATCCTTCTTATTGGTTCGGGTCCTATAGTTATAGGTCAAGCATGTGAATTTGATTATGCGGGCTCTCAATCACTTAGATCTTTAAGAGGAGATGGTATTGAAACGATATTGATTAATTCTAATCCAGCGACAATAATGACAGATCCGTCTATGGCGGATAAAGTTTATTTGCTTCCACTCAATACAAAATCTATTGTACAGATACTTAATGAAAATCCACAGATAGATGCAGTGCTTCCAACAATGGGTGGGCAGACAGCATTAAACCTTTGTATAGAAGCAGATGAGAAAGGGATATGGAAAGATTTTGGTGTAGAGTTAATAGGGGTAGATATTGCGGCTATAAATATTACAGAGGATAGGGATCAATTTAAAACGTTAATGGGTAAGATAGGCATACCTATGGCTCCACAAGCAAGTGCAAATTCTTTTTTAACTGGAAAAGAAATTGCTCAGGAATTTGGTTTTCCACTCGTGATTCGTTCCTCATTCACACTTGGGGGTGCAGGTGCCTCTTTTGTCTATAAAGAAGAAGATTTTGATGAGTTATTATCTCACGGTCTTGAAGTGTCCCCTGTTCACGAGGTGATGATTGACAAAGCGCTTATAGGTTGGAAAGAATATGAATTAGAATTGTTAAGAGACGCAAATGATAATGTAGTTATTATCTGTGCTATCGAAAATATGGATCCTATGGGTATTCATACAGGTGATTCTATTACCGTTGCCCCAGCGATGACACTTTCTGATGTAACGTATCAGAAAATGCGTGATATGGCTATACATATGATGCGTAGTATAGGTGATTTTGCAGGGGGATGTAATGTTCAATTTGCGGTTAATCCAGATAATGAAGAGGAGATAATCGCGATCGAAATTAATCCACGTGTGTCTCGATCATCAGCACTCGCTTCTAAAGCAACTGGGTATCCTATTGCAAAAATTGCCACAAAACTCGCGATAGGTTACAACCTTGATGAACTGGATAATCAAATTACAAAATCGACTTCAGCACTTTTTGAGCCTACTTTAGATTATGTGATTGTTAAAATACCACGATGGAATTTCGACAAGTTTGAAGGCAGTGATCGTACGTTAGGTCTACAAATGAAATCTGTAGGAGAAGTGATGGGCATAGGTCGTTCTTTCCAAGAGGCGCTGCATAAAGCAACACAATCTTTAGAAATTAAACGTAATGGTCTTGGAGCAGATGGAAAAGGAATAAAGAGTTATGACCAAATCATAGAAAAGCTTACCAATGCAAGTTGGGATCGTGTTTTTGTAATTTATGATGCGATCGCTATGGGTATACCACTGAAGCGTATACATGAGATTACTAAAATAGACATGTGGTTCTTAAAGCAATATGAAGAATTGCATTTGATGGATCAAGAAATATCAAAATATAAAATTGATACTTTACCACGTGAATTATTGCTAGAGGCTAAACAAAGAGGGTTTGCAGATCGCCAGATTGCACATATGCTAGGGTGCTTAGAGAGTGAAGTTTATAATAAGCGTGATGAATTAAAGATAAATAGAGTTTACAAACTGGTTGATACATGCGCCGCAGAGTTTGTTGCTAAAACCCCTTACTTCTATTCGACTTTTGAAAATGAGATGGAAACAGCAGATGGGACTAAATTCTCTCACAATGAGAGCATCGTATCTGATAAAAAGAAAATAATTGTTCTAGGATCTGGACCTAATCGTATAGGACAAGGTATCGAGTTTGATTATTGTTGTGTACATGGCGTTCTAGCGGCTGCAGAGTGTGGTTACGAAACAATAATGATTAACTGTAATCCAGAAACAGTGTCTACAGATTTTGACACAGCAGATAAGCTATATTTTGAGCCCGTTTTTTGGGAACATATTTATGACATCATCAGACACGAAAAGCCTGAAGGAGTTATTGTTCAACTTGGAGGGCAGACAGCGCTTAAACTTGCAGAAAAATTAGATCGATATGGTGTGAAGATTTTAGGTACAAGTTATAAAGCACTTGATCTTGCCGAAGATCGTGGAAGTTTTTCAACCCTTTTAAAGAAATTAAATATTCCATATCCAGAGTTCGATGTAGCCGAAACAGCAGATGAAGCTTTAGAAGTAGCCAAGAAACTGGACTATCCTATTCTAGTACGACCTTCGTATGTACTAGGTGGTCAAGGAATGAAGATTGTGATTAACGATGAAGATTTAGAAGAGCACGTTGTCGATTTATTACAAAAAATTCCTAATAATAAATTATTGTTAGATCATTACCTAGATGGAGCGATAGAAGCAGAGGCAGATGCTATTTGTGATGGGGAAGATGTATATATCATAGGCATCATGGAACATATTGAACCTTGTGGAATTCACTCTGGAGATTCTAACGCGACACTTCCGCCATTTAATCTTGGGGATTTAGTCTTAGAACAGATCAAAGATCACACCCGCAAAATAGCGCTGGCGCTAGAGACAGTAGGTCTTATTAATATCCAGTTTGCTGTCAAGGATGATAAAGTGTACATCATTGAAGCAAATCCAAGAGCGTCACGTACGGTACCTTTTATTGCAAAAGCATACAAGGAGCCTTATGTCAATTATGCTACAAAAGTGATGCTAGGAGAGAAGAAAGTGAAAGACTTTAACTTCAATCCTCAGTTAGAAGGTTATGCCATAAAGCAACCTGTTTTCTCATTTAATAAATTTGCAAATGTGAATAAAAAGCTGGGTCCAGAAATGAAAAGTACTGGAGAAAGTATTTTGTTTATTGATAATCTTAGAGATGATGCATTTTATGATTTATATGCACGTAGAAAGATGTATTTAAGCAAATAATTTATTGAAATCTAACGCTTTCGCGAAAGCAAGACCACAATAACCTCCATAGTTTTATGGAGGTTATTTTCGTCTAAAAACACTTTTTTACGTAAATTTTGTGTTTATAGGCGTTAAATGAAGTTAAAGAGGTAATATTATTCTTACAAATTGATTGCTAACTCAAATTCTCTTTTTATATTGCTTAGGTAATTAAAAAGAGAGAAAGATGTTTAAAAAATTACTTATCACCACCAGCTTTATTTTAATCTCATTTACATCCTTTTCTCAAACAAAAGATCTAGCGATCGCTGAGATACCAACTCTTACCTTATCACACAGAAGTGATCAGGTTGCTGTTTACCCAAACCCAGCAAAAAATGAAATTAATGTCTCAAATCAATCTGGTCTTATTTTAAAACTCACCGTCTTTAATATTTTAGGAGATGAGTTAATTAATCAGAAAGTAAATGATGGTTTGACAGATATTAATGTCAGTGAATTACCGGCAGGAACTTATATTGTTGCATTTGCAGACGAACATAAAGTAACTACCCAACGTCTTATCATTGGGTAATTAGTTTCTCTACCATAGAAAAAAGGTTTGCATTTGCAGACCTTTTTTTATCTATTAAAGTGAGGCGATTTTTCTGGAGTCACTTTCGTAATAAAATATTTGGTATCTCCCCAAAACGAAAATGTTCCAAATCGCTCTACGTAATCTACTTTTACATATTGTCCTTGATAGGTATTTAAGTTTTGAATCACGTCCTCTTCCTTGTCAAGCACTGAAAAACTAAAAATCTGAGCGCCACTTATACCTTGACTAATTTCTCCTTCCCAAGTTTTAAAAACTACTCCTTTATTTGAAAACTTAATCAGTTCTCCGGCACGAGTCCCTTTGCTATAAGGAACAAAATAAACAAAAGCAAACCATCCAGCTGCCATTAAGAAAATAGTTGTCAAGACGACAAAAAGTATTTTTTTCATAATATAAGTATTTAATCTAATAACGTTAATTCATCATCATCTGCATGTGCACGTTTTATGATGGATTCAGGGAGTGCTTTTTTTGCTTTGGCACCCATTTTTTTGAGCCTTTCTACTCTGGTAATTAAATTTCCGTTGCCTTCTACAAGCTTATTCATCGCTGCAGAATAGCCTTGCTTTGCGTCATCCATTTTCTTTCCAACCACCGTTAGGTCAGTAACTAGACCGTGAAATTTATCGTATAAAGCGCCTGCTTGCTTAGCTATCTCTAGCGCGTTCTGTTGTTGTTTTTCATTATTCCACATACTATCAATCGTACGTAAGGTAGCAAGTAAGGTAGATGGAGTAACAATAACAATATTTTTTTCAAATGCCTGATTATATAATTGATTATCACTATTAATAGCAATGGCAAAGGCTGGCTCTATAGGAATAAAAAGTAATACAAAGTCTGGACTTTCAATTTGATAAAGATCGTGATAATTTTTATCACTAAGTTGTTGTATGTGACGCTTTAGAGCAGTTACGTGATCTTTTAAATGTACGTCTCTTAAGCTATTATCTTCTTCGTTTACAAAGCGCTCATAAGCTCTAAGTGACACTTTACTGTCCACTATCATTTTTTTATTATCAGGTAAATGTATTACCACATCTGGCAATACACGATTACCTTCTTCAGAGGTGAAACTCTGTTGCATAAAATACTCTCGATCCCTTTCTAAACCAGACTTTTCAAGTACACGTTCTAGCACGAGTTCTCCCCAGTTTCCTTGCATTTTACTATCACCTTTTAATGCTTTTGTAAGGTTACTAGCTTCTTTAGTCATTTGTTCATTAAGGGCTGTGAGTCCTTTAATTTGCTCCCGAAGTGCAGAGGTTCTATCGATAGCTTCTTTGTTAGTTTCTTCTACACGCCTTTCAAAATTTTGAATTTTTTCTTGTAGTGGTTTTAAAATAATATCAAGATTTTGCTTGTTTTGAAGTGTGAATTTAGAGGATTTATCTTCCAAGATTTTCTGAGCGACTATCTCAAAATCTTTGGTGAATTTCTCTTGCAATTGTTCCAGCTCTCTATTTTTTTCTTCCATACGAGATTTTAAGTTGGTAAAATCTACGTTGCGTGCCGTTAGTTCGTTTTGAATTTGATCTTTTTCTTCTCTCAAATAAGAGAGCTGTTTTTCATTGATTTCTCTCAATGAAGAAAGTTGCTGCTCTTTTTCCTTACGAATTTCGGAAATTTGCTGCTCTGCTTTCGCGAAAGCATTTCTAGCTTCAGTAAGATTGATATGTGCCTGAGAAAGTCGTTCTTCTAAGCTAGATAGCTCACCTTTCTTTTTAAGATTTGCAATAAAACAGCCGAGAGCTGCACCTATGACTAAGGCACCAACGGCAATAAGTAAAAGAAGAAGAGATTCATTCATGCCGTAAATATAAAAATAACCTCACTGAATAATTACTCTAATTCAAATCGTTTATGAACAGTATTAAATGTGATGTATTTACTTGGGAAAAGACTATTAAAAACCTCTTTATTAATTAAATTTTCAGGGGTGTCCATAACGGCTTTTCCATTTTGTAAAACGATAAGGCTGTCGCATACTTGTATGGCATATTCCATATCATGAGTGGAAAAGAGAACAGTCTTATGTTGCTTATGCGCAATCGTTGATAATAATTTAAGTAGGGCAGCCTTGTGGTGCAAGTCTAGATGTGTCATAGGTTCATCTAGTAAGATCACCTCCGTATCTTGTGAGAGTGCACGAGCAATAAGTACTCGCTGTAGCTGTCCGTCACTTAGTTCATAACACTTTTTGTTTTTAAATTTTAATGTTTCAGTTGCCCTAAGCGCCTCTTCAATCTTCTCCTTGTCTATAGAAGTTAATTTCCCTAGCCAATTGGTATAGGGTTGCCTACCTAACGCTACCAGTTCATACACACTCAAATTCTTTGAAATAGCTTGTTGTGTAAGCACTACACTCAGTTTAGTAGCAAGTTCTAGAGGGCTAGATTTTATGATGGAGTTATGATCAAGTTCAATTTCTCCAGATAGAGGAGGTTGTAAGCCTGCTAACGTTCTCAGTAATGTTGATTTGCCAGAACCGTTAATTCCTATAATCCCTACGAGATTTCCTTTTTCAAATTGGAGAGAGGCATTTTGTATGATTGGATACGATTTATTTTTTAAAGAGTATCCAATAGTCAGATTGTAAGTAGCTAATGTACTAGATGTGTTGCTGGTATCCATTAGAACAATAGTTTCTTTTTGCGTACAAGTAGCCATATGACAACAGGAGCTCCCACCATTGCAGAAATGGCATTTAAAGGTAATGTATACTCACTATAAGGCACTTGGGCTATAGTATCACAAAGCAGCATTAAAATAGCACCTCCCATCATAACAGCAGGCAATAGTACAAAGTGATTTGCTGTAGAAATCACCTGTCGTACAAGATGCGGCACTGCAAGTCCTATAAAAGCGATGGGACCTGCAAAAGCAGTGATACTCCCCGCTAATATACTTGTAGCCAATATAATAATCAGTCTAGCACTAGAGAAATGTAAGCCCAATGTTTTTGCATACGAATCACCTAAAAGTAGTGAGTTGAGTGACTTTAAACTAATTATGGATAAAAGTACACCTATAAGAAAACATATCACGAGAGCATAAATTCCGCTCCAGGAAATATCTCCTAAACTACCAAATGACCAAAATACAAAACGCTTTAGCTCTTCTGCTTTACTAAAGTAAGAGAGTACGCTTACCACTGCACTGGTAAGACTTCCTACCATAAGTCCAATAATTAATAGTGCCATTGTATCCCGTATTCTAGATGCAACTGCTAAAACAATTAATAGTACGGCTGCACTACCTATACTTGCAGAAATAATTAAACCCCATCTAACAGACAATACTGTTGCAAATAACCCAAGGGCTGTTCCTCCTAAAATGTATAAAGCAACGCCCAGGCTAGCACCACTACTAATTCCTAATACAAATGGACCGGCTAGGGGGTTACGAAAAAGAGTTTGCATTAATAAACCGGCAATAGCAAGACCCGCACCAGAGATAACGGCAGCCATCGCTTTAGGTAATCGATAGTCAAGAAGGATATATTCCCAAGAGGATTTTGATAATTCACCCCCGGTAAGAGCCGTGAAAATCTCGTTTATTGGAATATGTACGGAGCCTAAACTGAGATTCATTAAAAAACTAACTAGAAGTATAATCCCTAATGTTATAAACCAATATGTGAGTTTTGGATTACTCATCTAGTTGTGTAAAAAATTCTGTGGCTGTGGGCATCAGATCTGGATGCAGTATGCTCACAAGATCCTTTAAAACGATATCTGGTCTATTAGGAGCGAGTTCATAGTAAATAACCCCTCCCGTAGCCCCTTTTTTCTTAGCAAAGGTATAAGCATTTCTATTTTTAAAAGCTGTAAATTCTCCGTAGACTTTATTGTCGCTTAAAAGTTTTGAATAACTGGTGTATTGAGCAGGGGCAATCCAAAATGCTGCCTCTTTTGCCTTTTCTAACACAGATTCTACACTCAAGGCGATACTTCCACCCCCTTTGGTATTTGACCAGAGATAATCACCTCCAGCATCTTCAATTATTTTTGCTTGCCAACTATCACCTTTAGGGACGTACCACACATCTTTATACATGGCTCCGCTTAGTACGGTAGGTTTTTTAGGTGCTTTAGCTGCAATACTTTTAGTGGCGATGTAGTTAGCTTCTATAGAATTAAAAATACTATCTGCTTCCTTCTCTTTATGGTATAAGGCGCCAAAAAACTTTATCCATTCTGCTTTTCCTAAAGGATGCTTCTCTACCCAATCTCCATTGTAAATAATAGGAATATTTGCGCGTTCTAAGGTGTTGAGCGTTTTGTTTTCTCCTTCAACCCCAAAGGTTACAACTACCTCTGGATGAAGCTCAATAGTAAGCTCTGTGTTGAGCGATTCATTGTGCCCTAATTCCTTTATTTGATTATTTGAGATACGCTTTCGCGAAAGCGTACTAGAAATATAGTCCAACCCAGGAAATCCTATTAATGAATTTTCCACTCCAAGCATCTCTAGCGATGGAATATGAGTGGTGGAAGTTACAACTATAGACTGTAGCGGAACAGAAATAATAGCATCCACTTTTTCTAAATCGGGCATAGATATTTTGTCCCTATTTGAATTATGCACTAACGCATAGGTATAACTTTGTTTTGAATTAGGAAATGCCTCCGAAATTTCTAGAAGTTTATAATTTGGGTAGCTAGTTATAGTGAATCCCTGAGCGTAGGCTATACTCGTCTGAGATAACGGAGAAATATCTTCTAAATAATTAACCTCATAAGAAGACTCTGATTTTTTACAACTGTAAAAAAGAGTGTTGATAAAGATGATTCCTGCAAGTACCACAAATTTTTTTACCATTGACCAAAAATAGCATTTAAAGCTCAAGTAGTTGATGTCGTGTTTTATAAATTTCACTTTCTTTATTTCAATTATATGCCGTCAGTATGATAAGTTAGCTATCTTTGTCTAGAATTTTTTTGGTTCTAAAGCGATACACAAACGCTGGAGATTAATAGGGAATTCCGTGATAAATCGGAAGCTGTTCCCGCAACTGTAAGCTACGTCCTTTAAAGGGCTAGTTGCTACTACAAACCACTGTCTTGAGGTGTTAAGATGGGAAGGTGCAACAAAAGCAAGCCAGGAGACCTGCCAAAAATTTATAACATAATCCAACGACTTTCGGGTAAAAAGTCGGTAGATAAATGATAAAAAGACTAACTTTTTTAGTTGCACTGATGTGTGCGTTGACCGCTACTTCACAAATAAATTCCCTACAGCAATTACCTGAGGTAGTACTAAGTGATGTCAAATTACAGAAGAATAGCACAGGAATCCACGTACAGAAGATATCTGATAGCGTAGCAAAAAAATCACGAACAAATCTCACGGCATTACTCCAAGATAATAGCTTATTATATTTTAGAGAAAATGGCCCAGGTGGTGTATCCTCTGCCTCTTTTAGGGGGACTAATGCTCAACAAACAGCTGTGGTGTGGAATGGTATAAACATCAATAGCCTGCTCACAGGTCAAACAGACTTTAGTACTATTTCATCAAAAAATTACCATCATATAAGCGTGAGGCCAGGTGGTGGAAGCATTATTTATGGCTCTGGAGCTGTGGGGGGGAGTATTCACTTAGAAAACAGTCTTTTGTTTAACAAAGGATTAGAAACTAATATTACCGCTGGTTATGGGAGCTTTAATACTCAGGTTACCACAGCAAAGACCAGTTATTCAAAAAATAAATTATCTATTGACCTAGCAGCAGATTATCAATTTAGTGATAATGACTTTAAATACTTAGATACTGATAGCTACAATGAAAATGGAGGTTTTGAAAATTTAGATATTGCATTTAATTTAGGATATAAATTAGCATCTCTAGGTGCTATGTCTAATGTTCTTAAAGTACATCACAACACCTATTTAGGAAATCGTGATTTTTCGGGGACGCTCACCGCTCCCAGTGATGATGCCTACGAAGATCGCACTACTAAAACACTCGTAAAATGGGATCATAAATCACCTCACTATAGCGGTAAATTTCATACTGCCCATATATTTGAGCAATTCAAGTATTTTGGTAATAATGAGAATAGAGATCAATACAGCTTAGGAAAGGCTATTCGTTTTATTGGCCACTACGAAGCAGATATTAAAATCGATAAAACAAAAGCAATCACATTATCAGGAGAACTCAACTCAATTGCTGCGGCAGGTAGTTCTATACAAAAAGCTTCTAGAACTATTGCAGCTGCGGTGGCATTATGGAAACATAAACTATCGAGCCGTTTTACCTATGAAGTACAGGCAAGACAAGAATTTATTGAAGAATATAATAGCCCATTTTTAATTGGTTTAGGGATGGAATATGCTTTCGCGAAAGCAAATACAAAAACCACATATCTTATTTCTTTAAATGCATCACGTAACTATCGAATTCCCACATTTAATGACCGTTATTGGCAAGGACCAGGAGCTACTGGAAATTTAGATTTAAGACCAGAAACAAGTATACAAGTTGCAATTGGTCACGAGATTAAGTACAAAGGGTTAACAGTAGCGCTAAGAAATTATTTTTTAAAAACACAAGACCTTATCAAATGGCAACCAGACTCTAATGGACTTTGGAGTCCTGTAAATATCGCCGAAACACAACATTTTGGTTTAGAAACCGCTATTAAATACGATAAGAAATTAGGAAGTCATTATCTAACTAGTGATTTTCAATACGGTTATACGATTGCTAAGGATATTGCTACACAGCAACAGCTTATTTATGTGCCTAAACATAAAGGAATTTTGTCAATTGCACATAGGTATAAATGGTTGGGTCTTTTTATGCAAAATGTAGTCAATGGATCGGTTTTTACCACATCAGATAATACCTCAAGTGTGGATGAATATTATATTGCAAATGTTGGTCTAACCGCACATTTGTTACATACTAATCTTAATGCGATGACTATCACAGCGAGAGTAAATAATACTTTTAATACAAATTATCAAACCGTTGCCTTGCGACCCAATCCAGGCAGAAACTTTTTTATACAAACCACTTACACATTTTAAAAATTACTTATGAAACTTAAACTTTTATGTATTGCGTTTACCTCTTTAATTATTAGCTCTTGTGGGGATGATGATTTTCCAGAAATTGAGCCACTTGGGGATTATCAGAATGGTCTACTTATAACAAATCAAGGTCCATTTAATAATGGCTTTGGAACGGTTTCATATGTAGATGTGAATTTGTCTGAAGCAGAGAATACTATTTTTCAAAATGTTAATAGTGATAATTTAGGAAACGTCATTAATTCTATAGGCTTTAATAATGGACAGGCTTATGTTGTTGCAAATGTGAGTAATCGTATTACAGTTGTAGATAGATTTACGTTTGTAGAATCAGCTCGTATTGAAAACGGACTTAACAATCCGCGCTTTTTTAGAGCTGTAAATGGCAAAGGATATGTATCTAACTGGGGTGACCCAAACAATCCTACAGATGACTATATAGCTGTTATTGACCTCGTAACGAATGAGGTCATCCAGGAAATATCTGTAAGCGAGGGCCCAGAGAAAATAGCTTTTGTAGGTTCTATGATTTACGTTTTACACCAAGGAGGATTTAATGTAAATAACATGATATCTATCATAGACACTGCGTCCAATACAATTTCATCAACTCTTACTGTAGGCGATGTGCCAAATAGCTATGATTTTGATAATCAGGGAAATTTGTGGGTGCTTTCAGGAGGTGCTCCGTCATTTACTGGTGCAGAGACTGGCGGGAGTATTTCTATAATTAATGCCACTTCAAATGAGATTTCTCAAACTTTCAATTTTGAGATTACAGAGCATCCTAGTTCTTTAAATGTTGAGAACGGAAATACGTACTTTTACAACAACGGAGAAGTTTACGAAAGCCCAACTATTAATTTTGAGATACCTGAAGAACCAATTCTTAGCGGACTTAATTTTTTTAATATGAAAGTATCTGGAAATGCTATTTTAGGAGTAGATGCAAGAGATTTCAATAGCAACGGAGCTTTAATCGTATATAATCTTAGTACCCTAAGAGTTTTTAATACGATTGAGTTAGGAATCATCCCAGACCAAATTTATTTAAACTAGAAATATTACGCTACAATAACAAAAAAAATGGCGAGCAGAAGTGCTCGCCATTTTTTTTGTTTAAAAACCTAATTTAATTGCTAGGTTGAGTAACCATACGCTGGTATAAAAGCTCAGTTTGTTCCGTATCAAATAAGGAAGGAAGCTCGTTTATATTATAAGTACTATTACTTCTACGACCATTGATAATAGCGTCAATGGCGGCATCTAACAAAGGCTCTCCTGGTTCTCCCAGCGTGCCATAGGTTCTAAAACTTTCTGCGATTTCTATCTCAGGAGTAAAGCCATCAAAGTAATCTGTCAGACCATTTGCGTTTACAGATTTAAAGGTGAGTGGTAACATTACATATCTATGATTTGGATTTGCATTAGAACGCCTAAAATCTGGTGCATCATAGAGTAAGAAAGAACCTTCAAATTTTCCTGTTGTATTTGTGCCTATTTGCACAACTTCTATATAAGGATTTAAACCACTTATAATGAGTTCACTTGCAGAGGCTGTGCGGCCTGTGGTAAGAATATAAACTTTACTCAGACCAAGACTATTAATTCCAACTCCATCTTCTGATGACCCTAAGTTATTATTAAATAAACGAGTGCTCTCGTTATCTGGATTACGATCTTCGTTGTACTGTTGTGTGATAAATTCTTCACCTTCAAACTGCCCTGTGATCATGGTAGAAAGATCGTTAGCTGTTTCTACAGAACCACCACCGTTATACCTTAAATCTAGAATAAGATCCGTGACACCAGCATTTTGAAATTGAGCAAAGGCATTATTAAGCTGTTCATCAAATTCATTAGTAAAACTTGTATAGTGTAAATACCCCACGGACTCTCCAGCTACATCGAGTATTTTGGTGGTGTGTACCGGGTTAATTCTGAGTTCTGTTTTAGTTAAACTTATTTCTTCTCCAGTAAGTGTAAAACCATCCGTTTCATCAAAAGTTGCTAAACCTATAGTGTAATTTTCAGGAGCAAATACGTCAGTAAAGCTAGTTTCATTAGTAATAGTTCCTCCAGAAGAGTCTTGTAGCGCCGCACCATCAACCGTCGTAAATAACATGCCCCTTTCAATCCCAGCTTGATCTGCAGGACTTCCATTAACTACATAACGCACCGCTCCAAATGCTCTTGTATCATCGGTGGGGTCTATAAATAATGAAAAGTTCATACCGTTCGAGGTTCTTATTCCTGCTAGTGCATTTTCTAGTTCTAAGTAATCACTTCTTAAAACGCTAAAACGATCTCTTGGAGAAATCAACGCATCAAATGTAACCTCTGGTGAGTCAAATTGATCTAAATAGTCTAATCGCTCTGCTGTAGTAGTAAAAAAATCATTTGCAAGTTCAGGTACATCTGCCTTATATAAAGACCATATATTAAGACCCCTATAAATAAAATCTGATATTTCAAGAGTAGTTGCAGGTCTTAAAACGTCATCAAGATCATCATCACAACTAGAAAAAATAAGCAACGCACAGACGGCAAACAAAACGGGGAATTTTTTTATCATAATATTGAAAATATACTTTAATAACGTACAAGTTACTCATTTATGTAAACTTAAAAATTTTTACATAATTCTAATAATATAGGTACGTCATTTTGAATTTTAAAGAGCGCTTCCTTACGAGTTCGATAGCCTATAAAAGTAGAAAAATAAATATAAGTATTGGTGCCCTTAATTTTATGGAGATTAGATATTCCGCTTTCGCGAAAGCGAGAGTCCTCCTTTAAGTCTTCAATTTGATATCCCAACCACTCTGGTGTAAAAAAAGAGGCTGCTTTTCGATTGAAAAGTAATATAAGTTTTGGGGAGATCTTAGTGATCAATGATTTTGTTAGGCTTAATTGATCTTTAAGAAAACCTTTACCTAAAGTAGAAGAAAGAAAGTAGTCAATCTCCTTTTGCTCAGAATGTTTTTGATAAAACAAGTCGCAGTACGTGACATCTCTGTCAAAATCAATGAGCAGATTGTGCAATTTTTTAAAATACCTGTCTTCTTGTAAATCCTTAAAATTATAACTAAACCCATTTGATGATACAAAATCTGTACGTTGTGATGGATTTATACCCATGATTAATACATCTGCCTTATAGTTGACTTCAGAAAAAACATAACCTCTTTTCACAATTTGTTTTAAACGATGATCTGAGAATCGCTGATGGTACTCGGTAAATAAAGTGTCTAATTTCGTTTTAAGAGCAATCACGTGATCTATTTTATTCATAAAGTAAATACTTCGCGCGTATTTTTTTGAAATTATTAATATCTGATAGCCAACTGCGTTTGATTTCCTTAAAAGTCATTCCCTTCTCAATTTGTTTTTGAAGTAATTTTGTACCTGCATGTAAGGTGAAACTTTCAGTTTTAAAAAAACTTTCCTTAGCGGTGGTGCTACTATATGCATTTACAAGCCACTCAAGGTTTACACGGTTTAGATAGTCCTCATTTGTCAAATCTAAGCCATGGCAAACTTCACCATTAAATTTAGGTTGTTTTGAACCAAAATTAGGTTGAGGAGTATATGTAAACGGGTAATAAGATTTGGGAAAATTAGGAGAGCCAAAAATTTGAAATTGCATCTCAGTACCTCGCCCAGCATTTATTGTAGTCCCTTCGAACAATCCCAAACTGGGGTAAAGGTTAATACTTTTGTCATTAGGTAGGTTAGGGGAAGGTCTTGTGGGCAAAGAGTATGTACGACTATATTGCCAATTTTGTAGCGGTATAACAGTGAGCACACATTGCATTTTATTTTTAAGCCAACCTTCACCGTTAATCATTGTTGCATATTCTCCTATCGTCATACCGTACACTAGAGGAACTTCATGCATTCCTAAAAAGCTGCTATGCTCCTTTTCTAGCGTAGGTCCGTCTATATAATGAGCATTAGGGTTAGGTCTGTCAAGTACAATTACTGGAATACCTTTTTCTGCCGCAGCTTCCATTAGATAGGTAAGGGTGGATATATATGTATAAAAACGTACACCTACGTCTTGTATATCAAAAACAAGAATATCAAGACCCTCTAGTTGCTGTTGTGTTGGTTTTTTATTATTTCCGTATAGGGAGATAATGTTTAATCCTGTTTTTGAATCCTTGCCGTCTTTTACTAATTCTCCAGCATCAACATCTCCTCGAAAACCATGCTCTGGAGAAAACACTTTTTTTACGATAATATCTCTTCTTAGTAGGGAGTCTACTAGATGTGTGCTCTCCTTTTCAGAATGTATGTTGGATTTAAATATGAGTCCGCTTTTATTTGTGACAACGCCTACGTTTTTTTTAAGTAGTAAAGGAATATACCTTTCCGTTTGATTTGCTCCCACTATAATTGACGGGGTTATGGAGGTTTTTATTGAATCTACTTTTGTAGAGTCATTTTCTGTGGAATTATTCGCTTTCGCGAAAGCGTTAGTACCACCACCTCTATTTGCACAAGAAATAAGAAGTAGGAGCGTTAAAAAAACGGTATTTTTGATAAAAAGTAAACGCATTTGAATCTTGAATATTTTATAGCAAAACGCCTTAATGGCGCGACATCGTATAAAAGTAGTGCTTCCAGCACAATAATTAAAATTGCCATAGTTGCTATCGCGCTTGGAATGGTTATGATGCTTGTGGCTATTTCCATAACCCTTGGGTTACAAAGGGAAATCAGACAAAAAGTTTCTGCTTTTTCTGGAGATATGTTGGTGTCTAATTTTGATGGAAATGATAGCGAAGAAACGGTGAATCCTGTATCTATACATCAAGATTTCTACCCAGATTTTTCTTCTGTACCAGAGGTGACGCACGTGCAAGCTATCACCACACGAGCAGGAATCATAAGAACTGCCGAAACCTTTGAAGGAGTATTGGTAAAGGGACTAGGGGCTGATTATGATTGGTCACGTATAGAAAATTACCTTGTCGAAGGTCGTAAACCTAATTTTCTGGGTGACATGACTACAGAAACCTTAGTAAGTACGTACTTGGCCAATAGACTCAATTTCAAAGTAGGAGATAAAGCGATCGTGTATTTTGTGAATCAAGAGAATGGAAAATTTAGACCCCTACGACTTGATATTGTAGGTCTCTATGAAAGTGCTTTTCAAGAGTTTGACAAGGTATATATCATGGCAGATAGACGCCAGCTTACACGTATGAATAAATGGGAAAAAGATGAAGTAGGTGCTTTCGAAGTATTTATAGATGACTTTGATGAAATAGAGCGTGTTAATAATAAGGTATATGAAAATACGGGATCTACATTGCGATCAATTTCTGTAATCCAAAAAAACTACAATATTTTTGAATGGATCAAACTGTTTGACTTTAATATGATATTAATCATTATCGTGATGATCCTTGTAGCAGGCATAAATATGATAGTAGCGTTATTAGTTCTAGTTCTTGAACGTACACAGATGATAGGAATTTTAAAAGCGCTCGGAAGTTCAGACTGGAGTATACGCAAAGTGTTTCTATACAATGCCATGTATCTTATAGGTCTTGGTTTATTTTGGGGTAATTTCATAGGTCTTGGATTATTAGCTATTCAGAAATATTTTGGAGTGATCACGCTCAACCCGTCTACTTATTACGTAAAACAAGCCCCTGTAGTAATAGAGTTAGGATATATACTTATGCTTAACGTTGGGGTTTTTGTAGTTTGTCTCTTAATGTTACTAGTGCCGTCCTATATCATAACGAAAATCAGTCCTGTGAAAGCCATGCGATTTGATTAGGGGGGAGTACGCTTTCGCGAAAGCGTAAAAATCACAACTATTAATCAGGTAGTATATTTATCGAATTTTAAAAATTTATATGTCAAAAGTCGTACTCATTACGGGCGCTTCCTCTGGAATAGGCCAAGCAATTGCACAGCACCTCGTTCAACAAGCATATACTGTTTATGGAACCAGCCGAAACCCGAAGAACCCTATTGAGCAAAAGGTTTATATGCTGTCTTTAGATGTGACAAAGCCAGAAACAATTCTAACTGCTGTGCAGACGCTACTAGAAAAAGAAGGTAAAATTGACTATTTGATAAACAATGCAGGTATGGGAATTACGGGACCTTTAGAAGAAACACCAGACACAGAAATCAAACGAGTGTTTGAAACTAATTATTTTGGGGCACTAGAAGTTATAAAAGCGGTACTCCCCGCTATGCGTAGTCAACGTAGTGGGATGATTATTAATATAACATCCATTGCAGGATACATGGGATTGCCTTATAGAGGAATTTATTCTGCTACAAAGGGAGCGTTAGGGATTACCACAGAAGCCTACCGAATGGAGCTTAAAGAGTTTAATGTCAAAATGACAACAGTCGCTCCAGGAGATTTTGCGACAAATATTGCGGCTGGTCGCTATCATGCTCCGTTACTTGAAAACTCACCGTATCGGGAAAATTATAAAAACACACTTTCTTTGATGGATAAGCATGTAGACGATGGTATGAATCCACTTGTCATGGCAAAAGTCATACACCGCGTTATGAACACTAAAAATCCAAAAGTTCATTACCGTGTAGGATTTTTTATGCAACGTTTTAGTATTGCCCTCAAGCGAATACTTCCAGATACTTGGTATGAAAAATTATTACTAAATCATTATGACCTCTAGTTAACAAACAATTAGAATCTTACAAATGAACAAGCATCACCTTTTGACTACATTTGTGCATAATTAAAAATCCACGAAATGAAATTTTTTATAGATACCGCAAATCTTGATCAAATCAGGGAAGCGCAAGACCTAGGTGTACTTGATGGCGTGACTACAAACCCATCTTTAATGGCTAAGGAAGGAATTACTGGGCGCAACAATATACTACAACATTACAAAGATATCTGTGATATTGTAACTGGAGACGTGAGCGCAGAGGTGATCTCTACTACTTATAATGAAATGGTGAAGGAAGGGGAGGAGCTGGCTGATCTACATGATCAAATTGTAGTAAAAATACCTATGATTAAGGAAGGTATAAAGGCTATTAAATACTTTAGCGATAAAGGGATTCGTACAAATTGTACACTTGTATTCTCAAGCGGTCAAGCATTATTAGCTGCAAAAGCAGGAGCAACATATGTTTCTCCTTTTATCGGAAGGCTTGACGATATCTCAACAGATGGATTAAATCTTATAGCAGAAATACGTCAAATCTATGACAACTATAGGTTTGAGACACAAATTCTAGCAGCATCTGTGCGTCATACAATGCATGTGATAGATTGTGCAAAAATAGGAGCAGATGTAATGACAGGGCCTCTGTCATCAATAGAAGGGTTACTGAAGCATCCCCTTACAGATATCGGTCTAGCAAAATTTCTTGCAGACTATGAAAGAGGGAATCAATAATTACCAACTAAAAAACCCAAAAAGGCTTTAATTTTAAAATTAAAGCCTTTTTGGGTTTTCAATATATTACAAGCTAAGATAAGCTAGCAAGTTTTCTTCAAAATTTTCATTTTGAAGGTTTGCGTGACTATTTATTATTGTTCCATATTCATCCAGAATGATGGTTTTATTAATATCGGTAAGTACTAGTTGCTTTTTAGCTTGTTTAGGATTTAAAAATCGAAATTCATTTTGAAGTGCGTAATCATTTTTCTGTACATGCTTAAGCCATTTATCCTGTTCTGTGTTAATATTTATGCCTATAAAATTAAAGCTAGGATATTTTTTTTGTAGTTCAGCAGCTTTTTGATGAGAGCTCTTCATATGGGCTAGATTCAAGTAGGACCAGAAGTATATGACAGAAGGATGTTTAAAGGCATCAATAATTAAGTTTACTTCTCCTGTCGATGTAATCACAGCTAAATCAGGAATTATATTACCGGCTTGCATACTTTGGTTATTTACATACATAGTATCTAGTGCGGTGATCGTATTTTGAGATGAAGATACTTCTTTAATTTCTTCAAAAAGGGTGTCTACTTTACTTAAATCATTGCTATTTGCAATAAAGATTCGAGCAACTTGCTTAAGCAAACGTTCCTTTTGCTTGCTGTTAGTGATTAGACTATCTATCATTTTAACTTTATAGTGATTGTGAGTATAGGAGGTTCTGTCAAAATCACTTCTATCTCCGTACTGCATGAATGCAAGATTGTTCAGATAACTATTTACATATCGTTGGAAGCTAAAAAGTTCTTGAACATTTGTATTGTTAAGATTTACGCTTTCGCGAAAGCTATAGAAATCTGTATCTAGGCTTTTTATGAAAGAAAATGTATCCTCATCGTATCTAGCAAATGGATACCACTCCTTGCGCTGATAATTATCTAAAACACTTGCCACAGTAGCAATTTCAGAAAAACCGTCCGAAAAATCTTCTTTTGCAAGAAAATCATTCAGCTCCTCTGTATGCACTAATGCCATTGAGTCTAGCATAGTTTCAAAGTTTTCGGGAGTTTTCTGATAACTTTTTTTTAAAAGGGAATTTTCCTCCTCCCAATGTAAAAATTTGTTGATTAAGAAATTATTTTTTGCAGCACCATATCCAGAAAATGTCAGGGATTCATCAAATTCCTTTGTATTTACTCGCATTAATAGGCTATCACCCTCTTCTATATGTATGAGTTGGAATTCTCCATGAACTATTTTGTAAAGACCTTCTTCAAAGGTGGAGAATGTGTGGGAAAACCTGTTATTTCGATCCAGAGATATACTATCCGTTATTTTTTCATTTTTATAAAGCAAAATGTAACTTTGAACTGGATTGATAATCTCACCGCTAAGATAAGTTCCATTTGCCTTAGTATTTTTGCTAGAATCACAACTAGAATACAAGGTTATTAATGTTAAGAGCGCAGTAATGTATTTCATATTATAGGTGCTTTTCCGCACGTATCTAGGAGATTAACGTAGTTTCAAAATTAACTTTATTGAAGTAGGCTTGCTGTTAATAGGAAGTTAAAAGCAATTTGAAATTTGTGCTATCTTATTTCTTCAATTATAGGTATTTTTGCAGGCTTAAAATAAGGTGATTTATGTTATCAGTTTCTAATCTTTCAGTTCAATTCGGCAAGCGTGTCTTATTTGATGAAGTAAATACTTCGTTCACGACAGGCAATTGTTACGGTATAATTGGCGCAAATGGCGCTGGTAAGTCTACATTTTTAAAAATTCTTACAGGTCAGCAAGATCCTACTTCTGGACATGTGCATTTAGAACCTGGAAAGCGTATGTCTGTCCTTGAACAGAATCACTATGCATATGACGCGTACAACGTGCTAGAAACTGTAGTAATGGGGAATAAACCATTGTATAAGATTAAAGCAGAAATAGACGCACTTTATGCAGATTACTCTGATGAGAATGCAGATAGAATAGGCGAACTCCAAGTTCAGTTTGAAGAAATGAATGGATGGAATGCAGATACAGATGCTGCTGTGATGTTGTCTAACCTAGGTATTAAAGAAGACCTTCATCATACCTCAATGGCAGATCTAGATGGTAAGCAACGTGTACGTGTATTAATCGCACAAGCACTTTTTGGAAATCCAGACGTGCTTATTATGGATGAGCCTACTAATGACTTGGATTATGAAACGATCAACTGGTTAGAAAATTTCTTAGCAAATTATGATAATTGTGTAATTGTAGTTTCACATGACCGTCACTTTCTAGATGCTGTATGTACACACATTTCAGATATTGATCATAATAAAATTACACACTATAGTGGAAATTACACTTTTTGGTACGAGTCCTCTCAGCTAGCTGCAAGGCAACGTGCACAACAAAATAAAAAGGCTGAGGAAAAGAAAAAGGAGCTTCAAGAATTTATCGCACGTTTCTCCGCAAATGTAGCAAAGTCCAAGCAGGCAACATCTCGTAAAAAGATGATTGATAAATTAGATATAGAAACTATAAAGCCATCCAGTCGTCGCTATCCAGGAATTATTTTTGATCGTGATAGAGAAGCCGGGGATCAAATATTTAGCTGTTCAGGTCTTGCCGCATCTTTAGATGGAGAGGTGTTGTTCAAAAACATTGATATCAACTTAAATAAAGGAGATAAAGCCGTTATTTTTTCTAGAGATAGTCGCGCGACACAAGCATTTTATGAAATTATCAACGGCAATCAGAAGGCAGATGCTGGAACATATGACTTTGGAGTTACTACGACACAATCATACTTACCACTAGATAACTCCTCATTTTTTCAAGACGGGAGTCTCAATCTTGTAGATTGGTTACGTCAATATGCACAGACAGAAGAAGAGCGTGAAGAGGTGTTTTTAAGGGGTTTTTTAGGTAAAATGATTTTTAGTGGAGAAGAGGCTCTTAAAAAATCTAATGTACTATCAGGAGGGGAGAAAGTACGTTGTATGATTTCACGTATGATGATGAAGCGTGCTAATATTTTAATGGTAGATGAGCCTACAAATCACTTAGACTTAGAATCTATTACAGCCTTTAACAATGCTTTAAAAAACTTTAAAGGTACAGTGATGCTAACCACACATGACCATGAGTTTGCAAGTACTGTTGGAAATAGGGTTATAGAATTAACTCCTACAGGAGTTATAGATCGCTTTATTAACTTTGATGAGTATATGAGTGACAAAAAAATAAAAGAACAGCGCGATGCAATGTACGTATAGCATTACTAGATAAAAAGGCATAAAAGAGGTCCAAACTTTAAAGGTTTGGAACTTTTTTTATGGTAATGCAATTATTTTTTGAAAAATTGTACGAGCCTGTATGCGCAGAAAATAATTAAGCCAGCACTTATTACAATACGCCACATAGGTAACTCTTCACCATCAAGAAGGGGTGATAATCTCCATAAAGAAAATATGATAAACGATCCATAAAATAATGCAAGACCCTTAGACACTTCTGGAGCTTTCTTTGCTTCGGTAGCAGATCTTGTGGGGTACTGAGTTTCTGGTTCTACTTCAGTGCGTTGAGCAAGATCTTCTAGCGCTGTTTCAGAAATAGCATTAGTATCAAAATCTTCAAGAGAAGAGGCAACAAGTCGTTTTGCTTTAATAACATCGTCTTTTGCAACTAGTAATCTTGTGTTGTCAAGAGTTCCTAGTGCATACCCCCCTAGTTTTGCACTTTCATTATCATCCCGTACGATGCTAGAAATTTTGTGTTCTTCTAGAATAGTTTGGAGTCTTTTCGTTTCAATTGTAGAACCTGTGTGAATCTTTTCATATTGAGAGTCAGAGAGTATACTCATAAATTATCTTGTTTTATCATATTTACTATTCCATATCGCTGTATTGAAGTTCTTTCCTAAGGCAAATCCATAAAAAAGTATCACAGCAGCAATGGATTTAAACATAAAGAAAAAAACCATGACATCTTGTGATGAATCTTGATTTTTTGAAAAAAGACCATCAGGTATTAATAAGGTTGCAAAAAAGCTTAAGATAACTGTAGCTACAATGAGGTTTTCAAAAGATTTAAATGACCAAGCCCACCACTTACGGAAGGGACTCAAATCATTACCCCATTTGTGAACTAAATAAAAATATCCATTTCCTATAGGAGCAAAAAGCAGTGGATCATCTGCCTTCTCCAAAACAAACATTTTTGAAGGCGCGATTATTTTATAACCGTTAAGCTCTGTATGGTGTTTATTTTCTAAAAATTTTATTTCATCAAGAACTCCTTGTGGGTATTTCCCTTTAAAATATTTAGTGTCTAAAAAACGCAACCTATAATCCACACAAATTTTTTGTATTTCCTTAGTATGAAAAATTCGTTGTGCGTCAAGAAGGTCAAAATTAAACCTATTATAGCCTTGTAGAAATGTGCCTTCCAGTGTGTTTATAATATTGCTTTCGCGAAAGCGGTCTTTCTCAAAAACTTGATGTACTTGAGCTAGAATGTCATTTTCTTTATCACTCTTACGACGTTCACGAAGTAATTTATCGTGAATGTTTGTTCTAGATAATAGCATTTTTTTGTTTTAAATATACAATACAAAACATTGACAGTCAATGATGAACTTTCAATTTTTATGAGAACTTAGGAAAAACAAATTTTTACTACGGTTATGAGTATTAAGATATTCTATGGAAGAGTTATTAAGCAAAACATCCCAAGATTCAGTATGTGAATATTGGGATGTTAAGAAGATAGATCGTACGTGTTTAGCGTAAGCTGGCACCTAGCTCTTTTTCAAAATAATGCTGTAAATTACGCATCGTTTTATCAATTTGCTTGTCTGTAAGGGTACTTTTTTCATCTTGCAATAAGAAACTTACTGCATAACTCTTTTTTCCTTCAGGTAGCTTATCACCTTCATATACATCAAAAAGATTTACCTCCTTAAGTAATTTTTTTTCAGTTTGAGTTGCAATTCTCTCAATGTCCTCAAAATTCACCTTTTTGTCTAATAGCAATGCAAAATCACGTCGTACAGAAGGATATTTAGGGATGTCTTTAAATTTTATATCAGTACTAGCAGCAATCTCTAAAATAAGATCCCAATTAAAATCTGCATAATGCACATCCTGATTTAAATCAAATTTCTTTAGAATCACTTTACTTATTTTACCATAAGTCACCAGTTGATTTTTTCCAAAAGAAAGACCTATCGCGTCTGAATATACATCATTTTTTACAACAGAAGATTTTAAACGATGGACTCCTAATTTTTCTAAAACAGAAGCCACAATACCTTTTAAATAAAAGAAGTTCGTCGGTTCATTAGTAGTTGACCAAGTTTCCTCTGTTTTATCCCCCGTAACAAATAGGGTGAGATGTTTGTTTTCTTGGTAACCTGCGTCGTAATTATGATATGTTTTCCCGAATTCAAAGAGCTTCACATTACTCCTACGTCTGTTGACATTATATGAGATCGCCTCTAATCCAGAGAACAACATAGACTGTCTTAAAACACTCAGTTCCTTCCCAAGGGGATTAAGTATTTCTACATGATGTGACTCATCAATATTAGTGGATAACGATGTGTAACTAGGCGTCGTAAGGCTATTGGCCATCATCTCATAAAAACCTAGAGCGGCCAGCTGATTGCCTATCACATTAGTTATTTTGTGATCTTCAAATCTTGAAGAGGTGGAGACAGTAGCATTCAATTTATTGCCAAAATTGATATTATTATATCCATATACACGTAGTATTTCTTCAATAACATCTGCCTCTCTAGTTACATCGTTTCTAAAGGCTGGAATCGTCATTCCGATCCCACTTTCTGTAACGTTGTTTATTTTAATATCGAGGGACATTAAAATACTTTTTATTACCTCTCTTGGAAGCTCTTCTCCAATAAGCTTAGTAGCATTGTCAAAGTTGAGAAATACCTGTTGGTCTTCTATCTTTTTAGGATAAATGTCTACAATCTCGCTAGTGATTTCTCCACCAGCTACTTCCATCATCAAAATGGCGGCCCGTGTAAGAGCATATTCTGTAATGTTAGGATCAATTCCTCTTTCAAAACGAAATGAGGCATCCGTGTTAAGTCCGTGGCGTTTTGCGGTTTTTCTTACGGATACAGGATTAAAGTAAGCACTTTCTAAAAAGATAGCTTGGGTTCCCTCCGTTACTCCACTATTCAAACCACCAAAAACTCCTGCAATACACATAGGTTTCTCGCCATCACAAATCATAAGATCTTCTTCGTGAAGTTCTCTTTCTATTCCATCTAATGTGGTAAATTTTGTACCTGCTTCAAGTGTTTTTACTTCAATTTTATCATCTACAATTTTATTCAGATCAAAGGCGTGTAATGGTTGTCCTAACTCGTGTAACACATAATTTGTAACGTCTACAACATTGTTTATAGGCGATAGACCTATCGCTTTTAGTCTGTGCTGCAGCCATTCTGGTGAATCTGTTACTTTCAGACCACTAATGACAACCCCTGCGTATCTAGGTGCTTTATCACCATCTAGTACTTCGACATCAATTCTGTTAAGTCGCTTTTCAATCTTAAAAGAGGATGTGGAAGGAGTGATAATTGCTTTATTTATTTCATGTTGCAGTAATCCTGCTTTTAAGTCTCTGGCTACTCCCCAGTGACTCATAGCATCTGCACGGTTAGGTGTAAGCCCTATTTCAAAAACTTGATCATTTTCAATATCAAAAACACAGGCAGCTGGAGTTCCAGGAGTAAGCACATCATCGAGAACCATTATTCCATCGTGGCTTTTCCCGAGACCAAGCTCATCTTCTGCACAGATCATTCCATGAGATTCTTCTCCTCTGATTTTCCCTTTTTTTATGGTCCAGGCTTCTCCATCTTCTGTGTATAACGTAGTACCTATAGTAGCAACGGGTACTTTTTGACCTACGGCAATATTTTTTGCGCCACAAACGATTTGCAAAGGCGCATCCTGACCTACATCTACTGTTGTAACTTTAAGTCGGTCTGCATTAGGGTGCTGCTCGCAGGTAAGTACATGACCTATAACGACACCTTCAAGTCCGCCTTTGATGCTTTGATAGTTTTGTATTCCTTCGATCTCAAGTCCTAGATCAGTAAGTAGTTCTCCAGTCTTTTCGGCAGACCAATCGATATCAATAAACTGTTTGAGCCAGTTGTAAGAAATTTTCATAAATGCGTTGCAATTTTTGAGGTGTCAAAGATAGCGTAACATCCCTAGTAGGCAAAGTGTGTAGACCAGTATCTCACTAATATTTTTCTGCCTTTCGGCGAAAATTTGATCTTTTAAAAATTACGTAAGAAAAGCTATTTATATGTCTGTTTTTCAATTATAAGATATTGCAATCATAACATTTAGGTAATATACACTTAGTAATTTGGGAATATATTGACATCAAAAGTATAAAAAGTCATATACTTAAATATGAATCAGTTACTGTGTGTAACGGAGTAAAAACCTTTAAGTTTAGTTCAATTATGAAAAAAAAATTACTTTTTGTATGTTACTTTTTTGCAACAGTGACAATTTTCGCGCAAGCGCCATCCTATTATGATGATGTCAATCTATCACTAAACGGTCAAAATCTCAAAAGCGAATTAGCTACTAAGATTACAGAAACCCACACTACCTTTTTAAGTTATACTCCCGAGGTTTGGCAAGCATTACAAGCAGCAGATCTCGATCCGCAAAATAGTAATAATGTATTGCTTATCTACGGTTCTAATGATATTGATGGTATCCCTATGACTGACCGTTCTAGAAGTAAGTTTAACAATGGGGGTAGTGCAGGTCAATGGAATCGAGAGCACATATATCCTAAATCTTTAGGAAACCCTAACCTCGGTACAACCGGCGCTGGAGCAGATGCACACCACATCAGACCCTCGGATATTGAACTGAATGCTTCTCGAAGTAACAGACGATTTGCAGACGGATCTGGAGTGGCAGGAATCACTCTACAAGGGTATTTTTATCCAGGAGATGAGTGGAAAGGTGATGTAGCTCGTATGGTACTTTTTATGTATGTACGTTATGGAGATCGCTGTTTGCCGTCTGTGGTGGGAGTAGGTAATTCAATTTCTGGAGATGCAGGAATGATCGATCTTTTCCTTCAATGGAATGTGGAGGATCCCGTAAGTGATTTTGAGGACAACCGTAATTCTATATTAGCCGGTATTCAAGGTAATAGAAATCCTTTTATTGATAATCCTGCATTTGCTACCTCCATTTGGGGCGGAGTTCAAGCAGAAGATCGTTTTGGAAATTCTACGGGCGGCGGTGGCTCTGATATAGCAGACACATTATTCATCTCTGAGTATGTAGAAGGTTCTTCCTATAATAAGGCCATTGAGATTGCAAATTATACAGGCACTAGTACCAATCTAGGAGCTTATGAATTGCGTAAACAAACTAATGGCGCAGGTGCTTGGAGCACAGGTTATAATTTATCTGGAAGTTTGTCCAACGGGTCTGTTTTTGTAATTGCAAATAGTAATGCGGCGACAGGTATCACAGCTAATGCAGACGCAATTACTACGAGCGGTGTATTAAACTTTAATGGAAATGATGCAATTGGCCTTTTCAAAAATGGAATACTTATAGATGTTGTAGGGACATTTAATGGAGGAAGTGCAAACTTTGGTAAAGACAAAACCCTTAGGAGAAAAAGCGCCGTCGTCTCGCCCAATACAACTTATACAATTATAGAATGGGAATCATTTGCTTCTAACACCTTTTCTGACTTAGGTTCGCATACATTTGATGGAAACTCAACTCCTGATCCAGAACCAGAGCCGTTAGTGTATTGTAGCGCAAAAGGATCAAATGCAAGTTTTGAGTATATAGATTTAGTAAGTCTTGGTGGTATGACCAACTACTCATCTTCAAATAATGGGTATGGCGATTACACTTCGAAAACAGCTAGTATTGGATTTGGATCAAATACTATTATATTAAGTGTAGGTTTTTCAGGACAATCGTATACAGAGAACTTTGCTGCCTGGATTGACTTTAACCAAAATGGAATTTTTGAAGGTAGTGAGCAAGTAGTCGCTGGATCAACTTCAAGCGCTGGAAATTTTGCGTATAATTTTACGGTTCCTTCATCTGCTAAAGCGGGTAATACAAGAATGCGAGTGGCTATGAAATGGAATGGAAATCCCACGGCTTGCGAAACTTTTAGTTACGGGGAGGTTGAGGATTATACCGTAACTATCTCATCAAGCAGAGCAGCTACTTCATCTCAAAATAATACTAAGATTGAAGGAACCTTGGGATCTGAAGATCCCGTTTTTGATGTACGCATCTCAGAGCACTCATCTACGATAATTCTACAATTACCAGATGAGCGAGTGGTAGAGTACAACATATTTAATATGCTTGGACAGCAAGTGTCAAGCGGAAGATTTCATAATAAAAAGGAAGTAACAGCTCTAGCATCTGGATTATATATTGTAAAATTATCTGATGGACAACGAAGTATTCAAAAGAAATTTGTTAAGCGCTAGATGATAATTTTTAGTATCATTCAAAATGCCCGTAATTTAATTATGGGCATTTTTTATTTATTTTAAGATGAGTACATTAAGATATATAACTCCAAATGTTCTTAAACTTCATCATTTGGGCATACATAAAGCGTATGATTTGATTCTCTTCTTTTTGAAATTTAGGATCGTCTTTTACAACAGACCATGCATAACTCCGTGCAACTTTCAGAATATCATTATCCTTAATGATATCTGCTATTTTCAAATTGAGCACACCGCTTTGTTGCGTGCCTGTAATATCTCCAGGGCCACGGAGCTTTAAATCTACTTCTGCAATTTCGAAACCGTCATTAGTACGAGTCATAGTTTCTAAACGTACTTTACTGTCACTGGACAATTTATGACTTGTCATAAGTATACAGTAGCTTTGCTCTGCTCCACGTCCCACACGACCACGCAATTGGTGCAGTTGACTCAACCCAAAGCGCTCTGCACTTTCGATAATCATCACAGAAGCATTAGGCACATTTACGCCAACTTCAATTACCGTGGTAGCGACCATAATTTGAGTTTCTCCCTTCACAAATCGGTTCATCTCCATATCTTTATCGTCAGGTTTCATCTTGCCGTGCACTATAGAAATCTGATACTCGGGCAGTGGAAATTCTCTGGAGATAGACTCATAGCCATCCATCAAATCCTTATAATCCATCGCCTCACTTTCTTGAATTAATGGATAAACAACATAAACTTGCCTTCCTAATTCAATTTCATCCCTAATGAATTTAAAAACTTTCAATCTGTTGGCATCATAGCGATGTACCGTTTTTATTGTTTTTCTTCCAGGGGGAAGTTCATCAATTATGCTCACGTCTAAATCTCCATACACGGTCATGGCAAGTGTGCGAGGGATGGGCGTTGCCGTCATAACGAGTACATGAGGTGGAAATTCATTTTTATGCCACAATTTACTACGCTGCTTTACACCAAAACGGTGCTGCTCATCAATCACGGCAAGCCCTAGATTTTTAAATTTTACTTTGTCTTCCAGTAGGGCATGTGTACCTACGAGAATATGTAATTCCCCATTCTCAAGTTGTTCGTGTATCTTTCTACGTTTTGAAGTTTTTGTGGAGCCTTGCAGCAAAGCAATTTTGATGTTGAGATTCTTACAAAGTTCATTTAATCCTGTATAATGTTGCACAGCAAGTATCGCTGTGGGCGCCATAAGACAAGCCTGAAAATTGTTGTCTAAAGCAATAATCATAGCTAAAAGAGCGACGATGGTCTTACCTGAGCCTACATCCCCTTGGAGAAGTCTGTTCATCTGTGCATTTGTACCTAAGTCGTAACGTATTTCTTTAATGACTCTTTTCTGAGCATTAGTTAACTCAAAAGGTAGATGGTCACTATAGAAGGCAGTAAATAGAGGGCCTACTTTTTCAAAGGGATATCCTTTAATTTTTGCGCGATGATTGATGTTTTTAAAAGCGAGTTGTAATTGTATGTAAAAAAATTCTTCAAATTTTAATCGGTACTGAGCACGAGCTAGATTCTCTTGAGATTGAGGAAAATGAATATTCAACAAAGCATCTCGCTTAGGCATTAATTTTAGCTCGGAGATAATAGGTTTAGAAAGACTTTCATACAGGTGATCTTTTGCCTCTATAAAAAGAGTCTGCATAATACCGTTTATCACCTTATTGGTAATTCCTCTACCCGTAAGTTTTTCAGTAGATGGATAGACGGGCTGCATGGCAGAACGTATATTTTGTTCATGCTCTTTAAGCAGCTCTATCTCTGGGTGCGGCATGGAAAAACTGCCATTATAGTAATTGAGTTTTCCAAAAATGACATAGGGTGTATGTAATTTCAGACTTTCTCTAATCCATTTATGGCCCCTAAACCAAACTAAATCTATCTGTCCACCATCATCCTTAAAAGTTGCAACAAGTCTGCGTCCTTTTCCTTCCACCATTTTAATGCTCGTGATCTTTCCTATGATTTGAACATCTGCACTAGTACGCTCAAGTTGTGCTATAGTGTAATAGGTGGTCTTATCTATATACCGGTTTGGAAAAAAATGCATCAGATCTTGGTAGGTATGAATTCCCAATTCAGATCGTAGCAAATCTGCGCGATTTGGACCTACTCCTTTAAGATAATCTATAGGTTTTTGTAGAAATGTGGGATTCATAGCTGCTAAGTTACTTCCTTTAATTCAAAATTTCCAATAAAGAAAAGCATGGCTTAAAAGTTGTTATTTTTGGAATATGAAATACAGCTGCCTTTTTATTGTTTTGGTATTCGCTTTCGCGAAAGCGTATACTCAAGAAATCTCTCCGCAAACAAATAGTGTAGATGTTCAAAAGATTGCAGCAAATCTAGAACTCGACTTTGATAAAAAATCTATTAGTGGTAAGGTTACTGTCATTTTTGAAATGCTAGAAGCTGCTAACGAGGTTTATCTAGATGCCAAAAATATGCACGTGACTGATCCATCCATCCAAAAGGATATACAAGTGACAGCTACAGAAAACCATATTTTATTTTCTGGGAATTTTGAGCAGGGCAAACAATACGAGGCGTTTTTTACTTATGATGCCTCTCCAAAGCAAGCGGCTTATTTTGTGAAGAATGGAGCAAAAAAGCAATTTTGGACACAAGGCCAGGGAAAGTATACCTCTCACTGGCTGCCCAGTATTGATGATATGAACGATAAGATTGAGTTTGATATTGCTGTACATCATTCTAATGAAAAAGTAGCGATAGCAAATGGCTTGCTCGAAAAAAATGCAGATGATCATGCTGAGAAATTTTCAAGTTTTGATATGCAAAAACCTATCTCTAGTTATTTAGTAGCACTGGTAGTGGGTGACTATCAGTATAAAAGCGAAGTAAGTACTTCTGGAATACCATTAAAGTATTATTACTATCCAAGTGATTCTGTAAAGGTTGAACCTACGTACAGACATGCTAAACAAATTTTTGATTTGTTAGAATCTGAAATAGGGGTTCCATTCCCTTTTAGAACCTATAAACAAATACCTGTAAAAGACTTTTTATACGCGGGTATGGAAAACGCTAGCTGCACCCTATTTTCAGATAATTTTATGGTGGATGAGATAGGCTTTTCCGACCGTAATTATGTAAATGTGAATGCACATGAACTGGCTCATCAATGGTTCGGTGATATGGTAACGGAGACTAAAAGTGAGCATCACTGGTTGCATGAGGGATTTGCAACATATTATGCGTTGCTCGCTGAACGTGAAATTTTTGGTGATGATTATTTTTATTTTAAACTCTTTGAAACAGCAGAGCAGTTGCGAGAACTCAGTGATCAAGGTAAAGGTCAAAAGTTGGTCGCTGCAGGAGGGAGTAGCTTGACGTATTATCAGAAAGGAGCATGGGCCTTGCATATTCTGAAAGCGAAAGTGGGGGAGGACGCTTTCGCGAAAGCAGTAACTTCTTATCTCAATAACTACGCTTATAAAAATGTTACTACCTCAGATTTTATGGCTGAGGTCGCTGCTTTTACAGCAATAGATCTTTCTGATTTTGAACAAAATTGGCTACATCAATCAGCTTTTCAAGCTGATGAAGCTTTGCAGTCACTTAAGAAAAGTGAATTTATGCAGCAATACTTTCAATTACAATCGGGAAGAAATGTCCCACTTTCATCAAAATATAGCCAACTGATGAATGCGATTAATAGTGGCAATGAGTATTTAGGTCAAGAGGCCATCTATCAAATCTCAGAAGAATCTATACAAGCTATTTTACCCCTTTATAAAAAAGCAATGGAAAGTTCAAACATCTACATACGTCAGGCAATTGCGACCTCTTTAAGAGAAGTTCCTGAACAGTTGGAACAGGATTTTTATGCATTGCTAGGGGATGCTAGTTACGTAACTAAGGAGCAAGCTTTAATTAAACTGTGGGTGTATCACCAACAGCGTAATAATATAAAATCACAAAAAGAACTTTTAGAGCAGATGGATGGGGTGTTTGGCTTTGCAGATGGAAATATAAGAACGCTCTGGCTCACTTTATCACTTGCCACACCCGATTATAAACCGCAAGAATCTGTTGCTAGATATCAGGAATTACTAGATGCTACCAATCCAGAGAAGTCGTATCAATTAAGAGAAAACGCTTTTAGGTATCTACAGCAACTCCAATCATTTGATAGGCAAAGCCTGAAAAACCTTGTGGAAGCCAGTGTGCATCACGTATGGCGATTTAGAGAAAACGCAAGAAAGCTATTAAATACCGTTCTTCAAATCAATCAAAATAAAGTGTTGCTTAAAACTATGAAAAATGCTTTTACAGCCAAGGAACTTGCTTATTTGCAGCGAATAAAAATTATTTAGTATTTCTATATAGTAGTGGTACTAGATCAACTCACTCACTTCCTGTTTGATAAATTCGAGACCTAATTCGCTAGGAGCAGACTTGTCAATCAGATCACGCAGAAGCGTTTCCCGTAGCTGGTCGCTGGTAGTAATCTTTGAGCTCATGTTAGTTTTTCTGATCATAGCTGCTGTGGTACTCTTCGAGGTACGTATCACATTCCAACATTCTTGAGTAACATAAATTTGCTGTGCAAGATTGTGGTCAAATTCCTCTTCAATGGTTCTTAACAATAAAGATTCATAGTCATTTGGATCTTCATTGTACGGTTTTACCCGGGTCAATAGTTTTCCTGGCGAGATGCGTTCAAGAAATAAAGTGAGGCGCTCATAGGCTTGCAATTTTTGTGGTAGAGCAGCAGTTTGGTTGCTTTGATGTAATAAAAACCTGCGGCGCCCTTCTTGCTCTTTGGTATATTGACTAAAAAAATAATAAGCTACAAGGGCTACGATAATAGCGGGTAGTAAATTGAATGCGAGATTGACAATATCTTGAGTCATAGTGGGGCTGCATTTGGATTACGTATACTTCTTTCCAACAAACATAGTGGGTTTTGCTCTTATTGCCAAATACTTTCAATATCTGTATATTAATTTAGGACTTGGGGGACTGTTGCTATTGAAAAAGTTATTTTTGCGCAAAATTCTAAAAACTATACATGTTTGATTATGTAGTGATTGGAGGTGCGCAAGCAGGGTTGTCTATGGCATACCACCTCAAAAGGTTGAAGAAAAAATTTATTGTTATAGACAGTGAGAAAGAAGTGGGTGCCTCTTGGATTAATAGATGGGATTCCTTAAAATTATTTACTCCTACAGAATTCAATCATTTGCCAGGATTCCATTTTGATGCGGCAAAAGGCCATTACCCTTCTAAATATGAAGTAGCTGCCTATTTTAAGCGCTACGTAAACGAGTTTGAAATACCTGTAAAATTAAATACACTCGTTACTTCTATAAGTAAGGAAAAAGACGTTTTCTGTATAAAGTTTGATGGAGGAACTTATAATACCAAAAATGTGGTTGTAGCAACGGGACCTTTCCACATTCCTTACACACCTCCTTGCAATACTAAAATTTCAAATAAAATCAATCAAATACATAGTAATTTCTACAAAGGGATTCATCAACTTAAAGAAGGCGATACTTTAGTGGTAGGCGGTGGAGATTCAGGATATCAAATTTTGGACGAAATTTCTAGAGATTCTTCTAGGAGGGTTTATTTTTCTGGGGATACAAAGGTCAAAACATTACCTCAGCAATTTTTAGGTAAAACCTTATGGTGGTGGTTTTCTAAGATTGGATTTTTAAGCTACAATAAATATAGCTGGATAGGCAGAATTTTGAGCGGAATTACACAGCCAGTAATTGGGGTAGATGTTAAGGGAATTTTATCGAGAAGTAATGTAATACCTGTTGGTAGAACAAAAGATGCCACTAATGAAAAAATAATTTTTCAGAATGCAACTATTTCAACAATTAAAAATATAGTTTGGGCAACGGGCTATCGTCCTAACTTTACTTGGGTTGAAGGATTAGAAATAGACCAAAATGGATATCCTGAAAACTACCGAGGAGTAAGCTCCATTGAGGGATTATTTTTTATAGGTCTTCCATGGCTCTATACCAGAGGTTCTGCGACTTTAGGAGGAGTGTCTAAAGATGCTGAGTACCTTGCAAAACTTATGGTGAAAAAATTTTAATATAATAAGTAGACTAATATCTTACGTCTTCTTTATCAATTGATTTTGCAACCTCCTTACGATTGTAGTTACCGCCTAAATCAGGACATTTCATTAAAATTTTTGTGCTTTCAAAAGGAACTTTGACCTTGTGATATGAATAAACATCTGCAAGTGTTTGAGTGAGGTTTTTGTCACCTAAGTTAATATCAACATCTTCCATCGTGAGTTGACAGGGATGTTCATAGCCACAAGCCCGCGTAATCTCTAATAATTCTTTTTTGAAATTTTTAAAGTAATAGTGCGTTCGTTCTGCCTTATCTGGAATATTGATTCCTCTCTGCAACCATTTATTTTGGGTAGCTATACCCGTGGGACAGGCATTATTGTGACATACTTTAGCCTGTATGCAGCCTACCGCCATCATAGCCTCTCGTGCCACATTAATACAGTCTACCCCCATGGCAAATGCCATTGCAGCTTTTGCAGGAAATCCTAATTTTCCAGAACCAATAAAAACAACACGTTCGGTAAGATGGCGTTCTTTAAAAATCTTATAGATATCTGAGAATCCATTTATCCAAGGAAGTGCTACGTGATCTGCAAAACTAGGAGGCGCAGCACCCGTGCCTCCTTCACCGCCATCTATGGCTATAAAGTCTGGTCCTTTGCCTGTGGTTTTCATAATATCTGCTAATTCTTTCCAAGCATCTAGTTTTCCAATGGCTGCTTTTATTCCTACAGGCAATCCAGTTTCTTGTGCAATATTTTCTACAAAATCTATGAGCTCAGGAACATTACCAAAGGCTTTATGATTAGGAGGTGAGAGCACATCCTCACCCACAGGTACACCACGTATCTCTGCAATTTCATCAGTTATTTTTGATCCTGGTAGAACGCCTCCTTTCCCAGGCTTTGCACCTTGAGAAAGCTTTACTTCAATAGCTCTAACTTGGGGATGGTCTGCAACTAATTTTTTCATCTTTTCCATCGAGAAATTGCCATCCTCTGCGCGTACGCCAAAATATCCAGTTCCAAAATGAAATACGACATCACTACCTGTTTTATGGTATGGAGATAACCCACCTTCACCTGTATTATGGTAGGCATGGGCTTTAGAACAACCACGATTAAGAGATTCTATCGCTTTTGCAGAAAGGCTTCCATAGCTCATAGCACTTACATTAATTACAGAACTCGGTCTGTAAGGTCGCTTTCTCCTTCCAGCACCCATTACCTTAGCACAGGCCAAAAAATAGGGATCCTTAACATTAGGATGGTTTTCTGGCAGTTTATAAGGTATCATCGCATTATTGATAAAAATATAGTGCGATTGTGTAATGTCACGGTCTGTTCCAAAACCCTCATAGTTGTTCTCATTCTTGGCACTAGCATAAATCCAACCACGCTCTATACGATTAAAGGGAAGTTCCTCGCGGTTATTAGCAACTATGTATTGACGTAACTCGGGTCCAATACTTTCTAGCATATACCGGAAGTGTCCCACGATAGGGAAATTGCGGAGTATGATATGTTTTTTCTGAACAAAAGCATCGTAAATTCCCAAAATAATTAAAAACAAAATCACCCAAACCCACCATTTTATGCCTCCAATAAAACCCAATATCACTTCCATTCTTTAATTTTTTTACTAAAATACAATTCGAAAATAATTGTTTCATAAAATTTAGACTAACATTGTGACATAATTATACACTTGAAATACAACCGTACATATTTATATATTGCCCTAGCGCTTCCCTTGCAAATGCTGCTAGTCCGTTTACTGGCAAAATACCCTACATTCATTGAGGTGTGGTATAGTAATGGAATGTATCCCATAATCTCCAAGGGCTTTAGGTATACATTAGGATGGTTACCATTTTCCTTTGGCGACCTGCTGTACATGCTAGTGATTCTTTTCGCTTTAAGCGAAATAATAAAATTGATAAAGAATAGATGTAAATCCTATAAATCATTTCTAGTTAGAATAGGGGCAACAGTATCTATCATCTATTTTGCTTTTCACGTTTTGTGGGGTATGAATTACTATAGATTACCCTTACATAAAGCTATTGCTATTGAAAGTGAATATACTACAGAAGAGCTAGTAGCACTTACAGAAAAACTTATCGAAAGGAGTAATGGTCTTCACAGCTCAATTTCTGTTGCTGATAGTATTAAAGTAAACTTTGGAAATGGAAATTTAAATACGTATCGTAAGGAGGTATTTTCTCAAACGTTGGATGGATATAAGGCTTTGCAAGAAAAGTTTCCAAAACTTAATTATCCACCTTCTAGTATTAAAAATTCCTTATGGAGATATCCGTTATCTATGATGGGATATAGTGGGTATTTGAACCCAATCACAAATGAGGCACAAATAAACGGAATGATTCCAGCGCATCGTTGGCCTGTGGTCTCTTGTCATGAACAAGCGCATCAATTAGGATTTGCTAAAGAGAACGAGGCAAATTTTATTGCAGTTATGGCTACACTTCACAATGATGACCCGTACTTTCAATATTCTGGAAGTATTTTTGCACTGCGCTATTGTATAAATGACGTCTACAGCCGTAATCGTGAATTAGGCGAAGAATTGAAGGATTGCTTGAATACGGGTATTTTAGACAATTATCAAGATTCGAAGGACTTTTGGGAAAAAATGGATAATCCATTAGAACCACTATTTGACTTGCTTTACGGAAATTATTTAAAAGCAAATAATCAACCTGCTGGACTATTAAGTTACAGTTATATGGTAGCGTTGCTTGTAAATTATGACAAAAAATTTCCAATAACGTTTTGATGTTAAAGTATCTTAAAATTTTCCTAAAGCCTCTCGCAAGGTAGTGTGGCTCTTTATCTTTAGTAGCTAATCAATTATTTAAATATGTTCCTTAAAAAACTACTCCTCTTTGGTTTAGTCTCTTGTTCATTTTCAGTGGTAGCTCAAGAGTACTTTCCTGCAAACGGCGGTGTAAAATCTACAAATGAAAATTTTACAGTTTTTACAAATGCCACCATCCACACTTCACCCTCAGAAACTATTAAAAAAGGAATATTGGTCGTTCAAAATGGCAAAGTGGTAGCCGTTGGGAAATCTGCTACTATTCCAGCAAATGCTATCACCGTTGATCTTAATGGTAAACATATGTATCCCTCATTTGTTGATATTTATACAGATTTTGGTATTGAAGCTCCTAAAAGAGAATCTGGTGGAGGTCGTGGTTCACAATATGATAATACTCGAGAGGGTCACTATTGGAACGATCACATACTAGCAGAGCAGAATGGATATGATGATTTTAAATATGACACAAAAAAGGCAAGTGAATTTCTCGAAGCTGGTTTTGGGGTAGTGGCCACGCACCAACACGATGGTATTGCTCGTGGGACCGGTGCGCTTATTGCGCTCAATAATGAAGGCACAAAGGCTCAGCGTGTACTAGAAGATCAATTTGCACAGTATTTTTCATTTGATAAAAGTAATACTTCTAATCAATCTTACCCTACTTCAAAAATGGGTGCAACAGCGTTGCTACGCCAAGTGCAACACGACTTAGACTGGTATGAGAAAGGAAACATAGATACGAAAGACCTTTCATTAGAAGCGCTTTCGCGAAATAAGAAACTTCCTCAGTTTTTTGAAGGAGAGGGGTTATATGACGACTTACGAATTGATCGTATAGGGGATGAGTTTAATATCAATTATGTAATTGTCGCTGGAGGTGATGAATACAAGAGAATAGACGAAGTAAAAGCAATGAATAGGACCTTGATTTTACCTCTTAAATTTCCTGATGCCATGGATATGGAGAATCCATATGCTGCAGAGTATGTTGCACTTTCTGATATGAAACATTGGAATCAAGCACCTACAAACCCTAAAGCATTACAAGATGCTGGTGTTACATTTGCTTTAACCACCTTTACTCATAAATCACCAAAGGATTTTAAAGATCATTTAATGAAAGCCATAAAACATGGCCTTTCAAAAGAAAGAGCACTAGAAGCGCTTACAACGATTCCAGCGAGATTAATTGGAAAGTCGGGTTCCGTAGGAACATTAGAAAAAGGGGTTTGGGCTAATTTTATGATTACATCTGGCGAAGTTTTTGAAGAGGATACAGAGCTCTACGAGCATTGGATACAAGGAAGCAAAAAAGTATTCAAGGATATGAATACTGTAAATATTGATGGTTCTTACACATTAAATGTAAACGGTACGGCATATGTATTAGATATTGAAAATTCAACAGAAAAACCAAAAGCTAGCTTAAAAGAGGGTTCAGAGAAAGTATCCAGTGAATTTTCTTACAATGATGATTGGATCACGCTTGTTTTTCCAAAATCGGAAGGAAAGTTTTTGAGGTTGGTTGCCCGCGCTTCTTCAAAAGGTCTTAGTGGTACTGCAGTACTTGCAGATGGGAAAGAACAAGCATTTACGTCTACTAAAAAATCATTAAAATCTAAGGATGCTAAGGAAGACAAAGAAGATGATAAAGCGCCTACGATACTATCATTGACCTATCCAAATATGGCTTTTGGATATGAATCAAGACCTAAAAAGCAAGATATTCTAATAACAAATGCTACGGTATGGACTAATGAGGCAGATGGTATTCTTGAGAATACAGACGTTTTAATTAAAGATGGTAAAATAAGGGCGGTAGGTAAAAACCTTTCTGCTCGTGGAGCCATGAAGATCGACGGAACAGGAAAACATGTGACTTCGGGTATCGTAGATGAGCACTCACATATTGCTGCATTTGCTATCAATGAAGCAGGACACAACTCCACTGCTGAGGTACGTATGTATGATGTTGTAAATCCAGATGATTCTGATATTTATAGAAATCTTGCAGGAGGTGTTACTTCTATTCAATTATTGCACGGATCTGCAAACCCAATAGGAGGACAATCCGCTGTAATGAAACTTAAATGGGGAGCTTCAATAGATGAAATGGTACTTGAAGATAAAAAACGTATCAAATTTGCACTTGGAGAGAACGTAAAACAAGCTAACTGGAATAGCTATTCAAGATTTCCACAAACGAGAATGGGTGTAGAGCAAGTTTTTGTAGATTATTTTACAAGAGCACGTGAGTATGAAAAAAAGAGGAATAGCGGTGTGCCTTATCGTATCGATGAGGAAATGGAAACGATTGTAGAAATATTAAATATGGATCGTTTAATCTCATGCCACTCTTATGTACAAAGTGAGATCAATATGACGATGAAAGTTGCAGAGCAATTTGGATTTAACGTAGATACTTTTACACATATTCTTGAAGGATATAAAGTGGCTGATAAAATGGCAGCTCATGGAGCAGGTGGTTCTACCTTCTCAGATTGGTGGGCGTATAAGTATGAAGTAAATGATGCAATCCCTTATAATGCAGCAATCATGCATAACGCGGGAGTAACGGTGGCGATTAACTCTGATGATGGTGAGATGTCGAGACGTCTCAATCAAGAAGCTGCAAAAATTCACAAATATGGTGGGATTTCAGAAGAAGATGTATGGAAGATGGTAACCTTAAATCCAGCAAAACTTCTAAAGATGGATGATCAAGTAGGAAGTCTTAAGGTTGGGAAAGATGGAGATGTAGTTGTTTGGTCAGACCATCCATTGAGTATAAAAGCTAGAGCAGAAAAAACAATTATTGAAGGAGCTGTATATTTTGATATAGAAAAGGATGCTGCACTTCGTAAACAAGTTGCAGAAGAAAAAGCACAACTTACAGCCATGATGCTTATGGCTAAGAATAAAGGATTGAAAACAACTCCAGCAAAAAAGAAAGATAAACAACGTATGCATTGTGATACAGAAAAAACACTTTACTAATATGAAAACACTACATAAATTACTTTTAGCGATTGTTTTCATTTATGGAACAAACACGTATGCACAGCAAACTCCAGTGGATGCACAAGAATCCGCTTACACAATTAAAGGGGCTACTGCACACATAGGGAATGGAACAATTGTAGAAAATGCCACAATAGTATTTGAAAAAGGCAAGATCACCTCTGTCGAAAATAACGGATCCACAAGCAGAGGGGAAGTTATAAATGCACAAGGGAAACATGTCTATCCTGGATTTATAGCAACCAATACAACTCTTGGACTTGTAGAGGTAGGCGCAGTACGTCAGTCTAATGATGATGATGAGATAGGAGATTTTATACCACATATACGTGGTATCGTTGCGTATAACGCCGAGTCAAAAGTGGTAGAGAGCATGCGACCTAATGGAGTTTTACTCGCACAAATACGACCCGTTGGAGGGATGATCTCTGGATCATCGTCCGTTGTGCAATTGGACGCTTGGAATTGGGAGGATGCAGCCTATAAAACAGATGAGGGAATATTTATTGAATGGCCTGAAACCATGACCAGAGGTCGTTGGTGGCTTGGTGAGGAGCCTGGGTTTAAACCTAGTAAAAAGTATGCAGATGAAGTGCAAGAGGTTAAAAATTTCTTCTCAAACGCTAAGGCCTATCAAGGGGGAAATATGACCACACACTTACCTTTTCAGGCAATGAAAGGTGTTTTTGACGGTTCTCAAAATGTATATATTACAGCCAATGACCAACGACAGATTTTAGATGTGATCGCTTTCGCGAAAGCGTATGATCTTAAAAATATTGTATTAGTTGGTGGGTATCAAGCTTATAAAGTAGCGAGCGAACTAGTAGCAGCAAATATTCCAGTGATTTTACAAAGAGTACAAGGTTTACCTGCGATGGAAGATCATGATTATGACTTACCGTACAAAATGCCCAAATTACTTACTGATGCGGGGGTGGTGGTAGCACTGGGTTATGATGCGGAATATTGGCAAGTACGTAATTTACCATTTTATGCAGGGCAAGTGACACAGTTTGGAATGAGTGATGAAGACGCATTACAGATGATTACATCTAATCCTGCAAAAATTATGGGAATAGCTAACAGCACAGGAACTTTAGAGGTAGGAAAGGATGCTAACTTATTTATAAGTGAAGGAAATGCGTTAGATATGCGTACTAATCAATTATCTAGGGCATTTATACAAGGGAGAGACATCAGTTTAGAATCCCACCAGACAAAACTTTGGAAACGTTATGCTGAAAAATATAGTACTGATTAATAAAATCATAGAGTAACCCTAGAAAATCCGAATCTTGACATTCGGATTTTTTTTATAATAGGATGCGTGTTTTAGTGTCCCATTGTATACCAAAATTTCAAATGTTATTTTAGTAAAGAATAGATGTCATATTCTATTTGGTTATGGATTAGCTAATTTTAATTTAAATATTCTAATAACTACGCTACCTAATTTAAGTTTACAATTATAGTTCCTACTCCAAAGTGTTTTACTCAAAAGAGTACGTTTTATTTAAAATTAAAATGCACATTAAATTTAAAAAATATGAAGATTTACACTCCAGAACAAATTTATGCTGCTGACAAAGCTACTGTTAAAAAGGAAGGAATTCCCTCTTATAATTTAATGGAAAGGGCTGGTGGATATGTGTATGAATGGATACATCAGAGATTGCAAGGACAACTGGTTCCTATAAAAGTTTTCTGTGGTATAGGAAATAATGGAGGTGACGGACTTGTTATTGCCAGATTGCTTCTTAAAAGTGGTTATAATGTAGATACCTACATTGTAAACTGTAGTGAAAAGCGCTCTCCAGATTTTCTATTAGCATATGATGCTCTTAAAAGTGAGGTCAAGAAATGGCCGGAACTTATTAAAGATCAAAATGATTTTCCGAAGATAGATTCCCAAGACATTGTGATAGATGCCATATTTGGGATTGGTTTAAATCGCTGTCCGGATGATTGGGTAAAGGATTTATTTGTGAAAATTAATGAATCTAAAGCATACACACTCTCCATAGATATACCATCAGGTATGTACGCAAATAAAGGTTTAGATAAAGATGCTGTAGTAATTAATGCCACATTTGTAATCAGCTTTATGTCTCCAAAATTAGCATTTTTCTTACCAGAAACTGGTAAATACATACAGATGTGGGATACTATAGACATAGGCTTAGATCAAGAATTTTTATCTAACCTCACCACGCAGGCAACGCTCATTGGGAAAAAGGATATACAAAAACTATATCGTGGGCGATCTCAGTTCAGTCATAAAGGAATGTTTGGGCACAGTTTACTAATTGGCGGTAGTTTCGGTAAAATGGGAGCCATCATTTTAGCATCCAAAGCAGCAGCAAGAGCGGGTAGTGGTCTTGTAACTGCCTATGTTCCACAAATAGGAGTACCTATTTTACAAACAGCTCTTCCAGAAGTGATGGTAGAGACAGATAACTTTAATGGAAAAGTGTTTGAAGAAATAGATTTTCAGACAGAAGCAACGGCCATAGCGATAGGCCCAGGAATGGGTATTGATGAGAAAACTGTAAGTGCTATGGAGTCCTTTCTCAAATCACAAAAAACATCTATCGTGATTGATGCAGACGCTATTAACTGTATTTCCAAAAGACCTACTTTAATATCACAAGTGCCAGAGTTATCTATTTTTACACCACATCCAGGTGAGTTAGAAAGACTAGTAGGGAAGTGGGATAATGATTTTGATAAACTTAAAAAAACAGCAAAGTTTGCAAAAAAGCATAACGTCATCATCGTTATTAAAGGTGCGCATACGATAACGGTTTATGATGAAAAATTTTATGTAAATACGACTGGAAACCCAGGGCTGTCTACCGCAGGAACAGGTGATGTACTTACAGGGGCAATTACAGGATTACTCGCACAACATTACAAGCCTCTAGAAGCTGCGATGATGGGAGTTTTTTTACATGGTCTGGCTGCAGATATTGCTGTGAACCAATACGGTGTAGAGGGATTGATAGCAGGAGATGTAGTAGAATTTTTAGGAAGAGCAGTAATGGATCTTTTTGCAAAACCAGAACAAGAATCAGCCGGGTAATACTTTAGACCTCTTACAAAATAAAAGCCCTATCAATTTATAAATTGATAGGGCTTTTGTGAATTTGTGTAAGTAATTATTCTATAACTATAGGAAAAATTACTTGAGCATCAGTCTCTCCGCCAGCGCCATTTAGAGTTCCGTTATTTGGTTTTGTGGGCTCATGACGTAAGGTTACAGTTAAATTTCCTGTACTCGTATCTCCAGTCATAAGCTCGGCTTCAGTTCCCAAAGGATTACCATTTGAGTCAAAGTTTGCATATACAACAGTCGTATTAAGTGTGCTTTGAACTGTAAAAACAACTTGATGTTCTAAAGATTCTTCTTCAACCTCTTCAGTTATATCCTCCGCAGGGGATACGGTTTCATTTAAAAATTGAACCATTGCACTGTAATTAGAATTTGCCTCAAGACTCCCAGAAACTGTCACAACAGGTTCCTCTCCGCCATCACCATCAGTATCTACTGATCTTAGGGTAATTATTTCATTATTAGTAGTGTTGGTTAGAGTCATTACCACTGTTGAAATTACTTCTTCTTCATTGATAACTTGTGGTATTCCATCATCATCACTATCTATACATGATAATAGGCTTAGAGATAACAAAATAGCAGTACTGTAAATTTTTATTTTTTTCATAATTATTAAGTTTTGTGCTCATCGTTTTTTTTGAGCGGTTAATTGTTTTTTACGCTTTCGCGAAAGCGTAATTTTTAAAAATTAAATCGTAATTGAACTAAAAAATTTCTTCCTAGGTCATCTGCATAATAGCGTTGTCTATTTAAATATTCTCTGTAAGAGCTATTAAAAATGTTGTTCACCATAAAGCCTAGATTTAAAATAGATTTTTCAGTCAGTTGGAAGTCCATATCACTCCTAAAATTAAGTAAGTGATACGCATCTGGTGGTGTACTTACATCAACAATGGCGGTAGTTTCTGTTTGGGGTAAATAAACTTCAAAATTGTTGTTCGGAAATTCATTTTGCCTAAATACATAACTACTTTCGAGTTTTAAGTTTAGATTATTTACTTTAGGAATTTGATAGTTGATAGCATTACGAGTACTCGCAGCTGGAATGTCTATAAGAGGTTTATCTAAAGTCATATCCTTTCCCTTAACCATCGAAAATTGATTAGACATCATAAGATTCTCAGATAACTGCAAGCAGTTATCTATATCAAAACCTAAAAGTCGCGCTTCAGTTTGCCTATAGACTCCTACCTGAAAACTCCCACGTATAGTCCTTTGTATGGCAGTAGGTTCTATTAAGATAAAGTCTTCTATAAAATTTGCAAAAGGACCTACTGTAAAAGTCCAAGCACTTGTATCGTGCGTAAAATTTATTGATACTTTATTTGCAAGTTCTTTGTTAAATCTTAAATCACCTATCTCTATACGTGCTGCACTCTGATGAAGCCCGTCACTAAAAAGTTCTGATACATTAGGAGCTCTTGAAGCTAGTGAATAGTTGAATGCAATTCTGTCTGCTTCATTGAGCTCGTATGCAGCTCCTAAGGTCGCAGAGACATTGTGATAGGTAAAATCTGGTTTTGTGAATATTTGTACTCCAATTTCTTGACGTTCAAATTCTGGAAATTCAAGATCATACCCTCTTTCTTCCCAGAGTGCATTGGTATAAAACTTTTCCGCTAGGATACGATTATAGTCATATCTAATACCACCTTCAATTGTTAGTTGGCTAAATTGTTTGGAACCAATAATAAAGGCTCCAAAATCCTGAGCCTGATAGTCTGGAATAAGTCTTCTTACTCCCGTATTAGGATTAGGTACGTGCTTTGCATATTGACCAGAAATTCCTGCTTTAGCTGTAATTGTATTATCTGCAGTGTAATCAAAGTTTAGTTGTGCACCCACCGTCTCTAACTGTAAATCAATAGAAGGTCTTGTGTCCTCACTATCACGACGCACATCAAATTCTAGTCTGTCGTTACGTTGGTAGTCATATTGTCCACTCAACTTTCCAAAATTATCAAAACGGTAAAAACCATTTACCTTGGCAATCTGATGCCTCACCTCCTGATTTGGTGAGTTTATATCATACGTAAAATCTGCTACCACAAAAGGCTCATTTCTGTTGATGGCAACTACAAGATCTTCTGCTCCACCCAAATGAGAAGATCGCAAAATTCCAGATTTCTTATCAAAAACGGAGTAGCTAGCTTCTAGACCATAGCGATATTTATTGACACCGAGTCGTGCAGAGAAATTCTCTTCAGAAACTGCTGTATTACTCAATACATATTCTGGGGATTCAAAATCTCCAAAGCGTTTTACGGTACTATTTATACTTCCGTACCATCCACTATTGAAAGATTTTGTGACTGCCGAAGCTAGAGAGCCACCACGACCATTAGTTGCTCCTGTAAGTAGAATGCGTCCGTAAATGGTATCTTTTACGGGGATTGTTTCTGGTTCAATAATTATTGTTCCTCCCACTGCATCACCACCGTATTGTAATCCAGCAGCACCTTTGATCACAGTGACTTCTCCAGCAGCGTTTATATCAATATTAGGCGCATGCTCCACACCCCATTCTTGATCTTCTAGCCGAGTGCCACTAGTGATTAAGACTACACGACTACTATGCAATCCTTGTATAACAGGTTTTACTACCGTGTTCCCTGTATTTAAACCAGTAACCCCACTCAATTGGCTTAAGGCATCTCCAAGTGATGCAGCACTATTAGATTGTAAAATAGTATGTGCAATCACTTGTTCTGTGGCAGTCTTACTTTTAGCATTATGAGCATGGGCTACAAGTTCCACATCACCCAGTGATTCTAAGTGGTGCTCCATGTTAATATTACGTGTTGTATTTCCATTTATAGAAACTCGTACTGCTTGAGTCTCACATGCAGGGTGAGATACCTGAAGATTGTAGGTGGCTTCACATAAATTTGAAATCGCATATCTGCCTTCTTCATTAGTCATTACAGCACGTTCAGAGCCTGCAACAATTACCGTCGCATTCTCTAACACCGTATTATCGTGCAAGTCTATGATATATCCAGATAGGGTATATGAACAGTTTTGCCCAAATACACTTGTAGTACCTAGCACAAAAAGGCATAGGCATAAATTAAGTCTCATAAAAAAGAAAATTTGTTGATGCTTTAAATCGTTTTGAAGATCAACTAAAAGGGGGTCCTCTATCAGATGTAGATTCTAATGGTTGAACGTACATCTTTCTAGGAAAGAAGAATACTACTTTTACGTTTTGTGGTGAGGGAATTGAGTACGCTTTCGCGAAAGCGTAAACGCCCACTTTCACCATGTTCATATCACCAAGATCACAATCTAACTTTGATTCATGCACATGTATATCTGAAGTGGCACAAGTGTCATAGTGCTGATGCCCACTGGTGGCATGCACAAAATTTACCGCAATAGGTAACAAAAAGATAAACAGCACTAAAAGAGCTGTGAATCTTGAAAAAATATGATGACGGTAATTGATCAAAATTAAGACGAAAATAAAAAGCCTAAACCAATTCTGGAGACCATTTTTATAGCAAATGTTTTAAAAAATGCATATTGCCCGAAAATCCAGCCGAAAAATACTAAAAACACTTGATAAATAGGGAAGATTAACAGAATTCTAACAGGCCAATATATCCAACCGCTTACGATTGATTTTTCAAGACCAATTAATGCCATCAAGGGGTCAGATAATTTTCCAGCAGTTGAACCAGTAATCGCAAAAACGAGAAATATTGCCGCCAATTCCCATCTGTAGGTAACTCTCCAACGGTCATATAGTTTCGTAAAAAGCCATAATGAAAGTTTAATAATAACGACTGAAATGATAAGAGTACCTAGAATTAAACCGAGAGTGTAAGCGGTTGCGTTTAATTCAAACCAACTTCTTGTAATTGCACGAGTTATTATATACGCTGTAATAACAGTGGCGATAAGACTTAGAATAATATGAATTAGTTGCCAGTTTTGAGTGATCTCCCAGCGCTTTTTGAAATTTTCCATAGCGCTGCAAAAATACGATTATCGGAGTTTCTGATTATAGCGTTCTTGAAAAAATTCAAACCAGTTATATAATAAATAGTTTACCTCGTATCCATAATCCGTAAAATGATCATAGTTAATCTGTTGTAAATATATGTTTGGGTTATAACGGGAAGGTTGCAATACTCGATTGTTATAGTTTGTTACCATAATTTTATTGCGTATTTCTAAGTACGGCTGACCGTAAAATCCTCTAGGTGGTTGCGAGACAAGCCAATTATTGAAACCAGGTTCAATAATTAAAATTTCATACTCTAAACTATCATTTGCAATACGTATAGTGTCATTAGGATTTTTAGGTTGTGTACTGCTATCACTTTTGTTTTGAGTAGTAGCGCAACTAATAATTATTAGTGCCAGTAGCATAGTGTAAAGTAGCTTTTTCATGATACTTAGAAGTTATTTTTGAATGAGTGTAACCTAATGTAATTTTTAATCTCCTATAATATAGATGACAAATAAAATATGAATCTAAAAACGCTCCATTCAAGGAGCGTTTTTAGATTTGTAGATGAAGTTTTTTATTTTCCAAAAAGCCCACCAAGTAGACCTCCACTATTTTTATTGCTTCCCAAGACCATCCCGGCAACATCGTCTAAAATACTTCCATCTCCATCAGAATCAAGCAAGGTGGTTATTAAGCTTTGATTTTCTTTTGGTTGGCCACCTAGCATACTTCCTAAAAAGGTGTTCATAGCATTTTTATCATTAATTCCAGAAGAGGTAGTTTGTTTTCCTATGACCCCCATTAAAATAGGCGCTGCTACTTTTAAAATTTGTGCAATCGTATTTGCATCAAGTCCTGATTTCTGGCTGAGCGCATTTTCTACGTTATTCCTTCTTCCGCCCAGTAAGTGCTCTAATATTCCAGCACCATCTGACATTACATCATTACTTGGACCTCCATTGCCCATTAAATCACCCAGATTTTCCAGTATACCCCCTCTATGCCTACCATTTAAAGCACCCATTAAACCCGAAGCACCTTGCTCTGTTTGAACATTTTTCTTCATCGCTCCCATAAGGACTGGAAGTGCCATGCTTAATACATCTACTGTTTTACTTTCAGAAGCACCAGATTTTGCACTTGCGCCACGTACTAATTGTCTACCTATGTCACTATTTAAAAGATCTAATAATCCTGCCATTATGTTTGGTTTTAAGTTATTTTTCTTCAATTTATGGATGAAATGAATAGTTAACAAAAAAAAAACCATCATTATGATGGTTTTGTGACTTTTAGCCTGTAATTGTGAATAGTAAGCTAATTTATTTTAGGATGGAAATAATTTGCTCCGCAAGTTCTGTACCTATGCGATCTTGAGCACCTCCAGTTGCAGCACCAATGTGTGGTGTTAAGCTTACTTTAGGGTGCATTAAGACTTGAACGGCAGGAGTAGGTTCGTTTTCAAAAACATCTAATCCAGCAAAAGAAAGTTTACCACTGTCTAGTGCAGCGAGTAGTGCAACTTCATCTATAACACCGCCACGGGCTGCGTTTACGATACCCGCACCATCCTTCATACATTCAAATTCATTTTTACCAATAACATACTCTTTTTGAGCAGGTACGTGAAGCGTTATAAAATCCGATTGTTTCAAAAGCTCATCTTTAGTGATAGCTGAAAGGTTAAAAGTTACTGATTGACCATCAAAAAATGGGATACTTACAGAGGCGTTTTCCATAAATGGGTCACTATAAACAACTTTCATACCTACTCCTAAGGCAATCTTTGCAGTTTCTTGCCCTATACGTCCAAAACCGATAATACCAAGAATTTTTCCTCTTAATTCTGTTCCTTTTGCATAACTCTTTTTAAGGTTTTTAAACTTCGTGTCACCATCAAGAGGCATATTACGATTCGCATCATACAAAAAGCGAACTCCCGTATATAAATGAGCAAATACAAGCTCTGCTACAGAGGCAGAGGATGCCGCTGGGGTGTTTATTACATGTAAGCCCTTGTCTCTTGCATATTGAACATCAATATTATCCATTCCTACGCCGCCACGACCTATAACTTTAATAGATGGACATGCATCAATAAGATTTTTTCTCACTGTGGTTGCACTGCGTACAAGAATCACAGTGATGTCATTCTCATTAATATAATTTACAAGCTGGTCTTGAGCTACATTTGTTGTAATAACCTCAAATCCTGCATTTTGAAGAGCGTCAATTCCTGTTTGTGATATGCCATCATTTGCTAGTACCTTCATGAATATGTTATTTGTAACACTTGTTAAAGTGAGTTGTCATTATTTTGTCTATGATAATAAAATAGTTTTAAGCTTTTCTTTCTAGTTCGCTCATTACATCTACAAGAACTCCTACACTATCCATTGAGAGTGCATTGTACATAGAAGCTCTATAACCACCAACACTTCTGTGCCCATTAAGTCCATTTATTCCTGCCTCCTTCCACATGGCATCAAAAGTTTCCTTTAAATCACCATCCGTAAGAGAAAATGTGGCATTCATCGTAGAGCGATCCTCTTGAGCGGCAAAACCTTTAAACAATGGATTAAGGTCAATCTCACTATAAAGTAAGGTTGCTTTACGGTTATTAACCTCTTCTATAGCTTTAATACCGCCTAATTTTTTAAGCCATCTCATGGTAAGCATAGAAACATATACAGCATAAACTGGAGGCGTGTTGAACATACTTCCTTTGCTAATATGTGTTTGGTAATCTAACATAGATGGAATTTTTCTAGTTACTTTCCCTAATATATCTTCTCTTAGTACGACAAGGGTGGTACCGGCGGGGCCCATATTTTTTTGAGCACCTGCATAGATCAAGTCGAACTGCCCAAAATCAATTTCTCTAGAAAATATGTCACTACTCATGTCGCATATAAGAGGACAATCTACCTTTGGAAAGTGCTTAATCTGTGTTCCAAATATGGTGTTGTTACTTGTCAAGTGAAGATAATCTAGGTCTTCTGGGAGCATAAAACCTTTAGGAATGTAATTGTAATTTGCTTCCTTACTGGACGCTACTTCTATTACTTCTCCAAACAGCTTTGCTTCCTTAATGGCTTTGTCACTCCACGTACCCGTATTAATATATCCAGCTTTAGTCTGAAGTAAATTATAGGCTACCATTAAGAATTCTAAGCTAGCCCCTCCCTGTAAAAAAAGTGCTTTATATCCCTTACCTTCTAACCCTAAAAGTTCTAAAGCAAGATTACGAGCCTCATCCATTACATCCACAAAATCCTTACTTCTGTGAGATATTTCTAATATAGAAAGGCCAGAGTCATTAAAATCAAGGATAGCCTCAGAGGCTTCTTTAAAAACTTCTTGTGGTAATATACAAGGTCCTGCGCTAAAGTTGTGTTTCTTCATTTGATACTTATTTATACACTACAAAGATGCCCAAAAGAGAATACATATCAAGAGGGAAATCGATAATTTATTGGCTAAATATGTAATAAAAATGCAATTGTATCCACATCATCTGCATAGTCGTCTAAATCTGGTTTTTGAGTTTTACCAAAAGGTATGAACTTGTTAACTACGCTTTCGCGAAAGCGATTCCCCACCACACATTGAATTTTATCTTTATCTTCAAGTAGCTCTTTTGCTAAGTTTTCAATAGAATCATAGGTCTGATAAAAGAGTGTTGCAATGGGTGAGCCGTAGTTCTCGTCTTCCTTAAGCATCAGAAATCCGTTCTCCAATAATTCAAAGAGACTCATGAGATATACAGCCTTATTGTAATCATAATTATTTGCATATTTTGCAACATTCATAAGATCACTCCAAGAGTACATAGCTTTAAAAAAGGCATCAAAATTATAATCTTCAGGAACAAATAATTTAGAAACATTACGACATCCTAGTCCAAAGTATCTAAAAATATCTTCTGCCAGTAATGTGAGCTCTTCACTAGTTTCATTTCCAGTGAGAACCGCCACAGAATTTCTGTTTTTTCTTATAATATTGGGTTTCTTCCCAAAATAATATTCAAAATAACGAGCTGTGTTATCACTTCCTGTCGCGATTACAGCGTCGTAGTCTGGCAACTTTTTATTAGTAAATATGATTTTCCCTTTAAATTCACTATCTGCATATTCTAGATATTTGGCAAGAAAAGGCAGCAGGTGCTTATCGTTACTGGATAATTTTCCGACAAAGGTATTTCCAGTGATTAAAACGGATAAGAAATCGTGAAAACCAACTAAGGGAATGTTACCAGCCATAATGACGGCAACTGTTTTTTGAGATTCCGCTTTCGCGAAAGCGTCATCGTAGTAGCTCAACCACTCTGTAAGGTTTTCTTTAGTCAAGGTTGTTGCCCAACCCTCCATGGCAAATAATATATTTTCTTTCGTAAACCAGCCGTTATCCTGTCCTGCGAGTTTCATCTGATATTTCATTCCATCAAAAAAGAGGTCATTATAAAGTACATTGTCTTTTTTAGCGATATTCTCTCGTGTGAATTGGCTGAGAAATTTCCCTAATTCTGAAAAAGCGTTAATTCTTTGTTGAAGCGTCATATCGTTTTGGCAGATCGCCGTCTAGGCGTTATTTTTGTGCAAAGTTACCCAAAAAGAAAGCTATGGCAATTATCATAACAGATGAATGTATAAACTGCGGCGCTTGCGAGCCAGAATGTCCTAATACCGCTATTTATGAAGGAGCAGATGACTGGAGATATACTGATGGCACAGATCTAGAAGGGACAGTGGTACTTCCTAATGGTAAGGAAGTAGATGCAAATGAGGCGCAAGAACCAATAAGTGATGAGGTATATTATATTATACCAGATAAATGTACAGAGTGTAAAGGTTTTCATGAAGAACCACAATGTGCTGCGGTATGTCCCGTAGATTGCTGTGTGCCGGATGATGATCACGTGGAAACAGAGGAGGAATTGCTAAAAAAGCAAGCTTTTATGCACAAGGACGCCTAAAACAGCAGTATTTGAGAAATAACATAAACCGCCTTCTGGGCGGTTTTTCGTTGTGGTATTGTTTTATCAAAATCCTATTAAAAGATTTATGGTTGCTCTTTATCTTCACTTATCTCTGGCAAATCTAGATTTGAGTCTGCTGGAATTTTCACAATCTTACCCTTCCATTTTACACGTTTAAAATCTTGATCTAAATCAACTCCATAAATACGATCGAATACCTTTAATCTTATGGTGTACGATATGGCTGAAATTAGAGCTATGACAGGTATTATATAAATAATTTCCTGACTGTCTGTAAATTGTAAATCATCATTTAAAGTAACAATGATCTGAATAGTATACATACTTATGGGGATAAGAATCACATGATACCACCAGTGTTTACAAGTGAAAAACCAGATGGTGAATAGCATAAGAGGAAAAAGTTTACCAAATAATACCCAAAATAATACTTGAACATCCAGATAGTACTTACTATCTATAGTTCCCACTATGGTATCTAATGATTTTACATTCGGAATGACTAAGTATGTGTAAAAAAGTAGAGGGGAAAGGGTGATGATGAGCGCTAATAAAGTTCCTGTAGATAAAATCTTCGATTTTATCTTTAATTGGCTTTTTAAATTAGTAGTATCTAATTTCTTATGTTGCTCCATAGGTTGATGTATGATGAAAAACTTTTCACTCCTATAATCCTTTAGGAATACTCGCTTTAGACTCTTTAATTCCTGCCAATCTTTTCATAAAAAGTAACTATTAATAAGTTATACCAGTTCATAAGCTCTTTCATTTTCATTTAAAGTGATGATTGAGATTTTTTGGGCTTCTTCAGGAATATAATTCTTGATTTTTTCTGGCCATTCTATAAATATCCAATCACCTTGATGAATGTATTCTTCAAAACCTATGTCTAGAGCTTCCTCTTCCTTCTTAATTCTATAAAAATCAAAATGATACACGAGCTCTTCTCTGTTAGTAATGTATTCATTAACAATAGAAAAGGTGGGGCTATTCGTCACACCTTTTACGCCCAGGTGCGCGAGCATTGATTTTATGAGTGTTGTTTTTCCAGCTCCCATATCTCCGTAAAAAAGTAAAATTTTACTTTTGGAATCTGTAAGAATTTTTTGGGCAATCGTATCTATTTGGGAAAGTGTATAGGGTAGTTGCATTAATTGGAGTTTTAAAGGCTGATACAATATAAAAAAAAAGCTAGTTCCAAAAAAGGTACTAGCTTTAAGAAGCGTTATTAGAATTTTAAAAGAACATTTATCCTTTGAAAATTTAGTTATTTAGGTTCCATTACCACAAATGGAATAATCATTTCCTCGAGGCTTACACCTCCATGCTGGTAGGTGTTTCTATAATAGCTCACATAATGATTAAAGTTGTTTGGGTATGCAAAGAACAAGTCACTTTTTGCAAAAATAAAAGAACTACTCATGTTAATCGTAGGTAGGTGTATCGTTCTAGGATCTTCGGCAGCGAGTACATCTTTGTCTTCATATGTGAGACTTCTTCCAGTCTTGTAACGTAGATTAAGACTGGTATTTTTATCTCCTATAACCTTAGAAGGATTCTTTACATTTATTGTTCCATGATCTGTGGTGAGAATCAATTTCATTCCCATTTCTTGTGCTTGTTGTATCATTTCTAGCAATGGTGAATTTTTAAACCAACTTTCTGTGAGAGATCGATATGACTTATCGTTGCTTGCGAGCTCCTTAATGACCTCCATCTCTGTCTTTGAGTGTGAGAGCATATCCACAAAATTGTAAACTACGACGGTAAGGTCATTTTCTTTTTGCGACTTGAAGTTATCTGCTAATTTTTTTCCTTTTTTAAGATTGGTGATTTTATGATATTCCCACTTCATATCAAGGGATAATCTCTTAAGCTGTGCTTCTAAAAAATCTGCTTCGTGCATATTTTTACCACCTTCATCAGTATCATCTAGCCATAAGTCTGGATGCTTCTTTTTCATATCTGCTGGCATAAGGCCAGAGAAAATGGAATTACGTGCATATTGCGTTGCGGTTGGGAGAATACTGTAATAAGGAGTTTCTTGAATTTTCTTATAATAGGATTGTAAGTGCGGCTCAAATGCCTTCCACTGGTCATATCGTAAATTATCTATCACCACAAATAAGGTAGGTTCTCCACTTTTGATATGAGGTACAACCTTGCTTTTAAATAAAGTGTGAGACATCGTTGGGGCGTCATGCCCATCAAACCAATCTCTATAATTCTTATCTACAAATTTGCAAAACTGATTATTAGCCTCTACTTTTTGAGATTCTAAAATTTCAAACATTCCAGTATCTTCTATACCTTCAAGTTCCATTTCCCAATAGATCAGCTTTTGGTAAAGCTCTGCCCACTCTTCAAAACTATTTACCATGGAGAGGTCCATTGCGATTTTACGAAACTCTTGCTGGTAAGAGGAGGTTGTTTTCTGGCTAATCAATCTACTATGGTCAAGATTTTTTTTGAGACTTAGGAGTATTTGATTGGGATTTACTGGTTTTATGAGATAATCTACAATTTTAGAACCTATAGCTTCTTCCATTATATACTCTTCTTCACTTTTAGTGATCATCACTACAGGAACGTTTTCTCGTTTGTTTTTAATCTCACTGAGTGTTTCTAGTCCTGTCAGACCTGGCATATTTTCATCTAAAAAAACGATGTCAAAATTTTTCTCATCTATCATATCCACGGCCTCTGCACCATTGTCACAAGTGGTTACACTGTAATTTTTCTTTTCGAGAAATAAAATGTGTGGTTTTAGTAGATCAATTTCGTCATCTACCCAAAGTATCTGTATGTTGCTCATATGTTGGTTGTATCTTATTTAATTAAACCTAAAAATTTTTTGAAGGTTTTCTATTTTATGACTTATTACTTTTTGCGAATGAGAAGTAGGTGAAATGTATGTAGCTTATTAAGGCTTATCTTTGGAGTAATTAAGCTTTCGCGAAAGCGGAATTAAAACCCACTACAAATTGGCATCAGTTTCCAGTTCTCACAAAACTACAATAATTAACGACCCTATTTATGGGTTTATTACTATCCCAAATGGGGTGATATTTGATCTTATCCAGCATAAATATTTTCAAAGGTTGAGACGTATCTCTCAAATGGGACTTTCTTACCTAGTATATCCAGGTGCACATCACACGAGATTTCAACATGCCATAGGTTCTCTAGGGGTAATGCAAAAAGCACTTAAAGTCCTTGTAGATAAAGGAGTGAGCATCTCTAGTGAGGAATATGAGGGAGCACTTATTGCTATATTGTTGCATGATATAGGCCACGGTCCCTTCTCTCACGCTATGGAGCATAGTATTGTAGAAGGGGTGAGCCATGAGCAAATTTCGCTCCTATTTATGGAGACCTTGAATAAAGAGTTTAACGGAAGTTTAACGCTAGCCATACAAATATTTAAGGGTAGCTATCATCGAGCATTTTTAAATCAGCTCGTTTCTGGGCAACTGGATATGGATAGAACAGACTATTTAAAGCGTGACAGTTTCTATACTGGTATGGCAGAAGGAAATATTAATACGGAACGGATAGTAGCCATGCTCAATGTTAAGGAGGATGAGCTTGTGGTGGAGGCAAAAGGAATTTATACGGTAGAGAAATTTCTCGTTGCTCGCAGGCTCATGTACTGGCAAGTGTATCTACACAAAACAGGCATTGTTGCAGAACAGTTAATTACTAGAGTACTCAAACGTGCAAAAGAACTTTCTCACAAAGGCACCCATTTACATGCAAGTGCTGCATTATCCTATTTCTTAACTCATAGAGTGGGAGTATGCTAACATTGAGAGCCATCTCAATATTTTTTCACAACTAGATGATTATGATATTATCTCTGCTATGAAAGAATGGTGTTCACATGATGATTTTGTTTTATCAGAGCTGTCAAAATGCGTTATAGAAAGAGATCTTTTAAAGGTAAAAATTCGTAAAAAGCCCTTCGAAAAATCTAAAATAGCGATGCATAAATCTTTACTGATGAGTACATATTCCCTCACGGAAGATGAAGCATCGTATTTTGTATTTACAGGAACAATATCTAATCAAGCTTACAATTATAAAAAGGGAGGAATCAATATACTACTCAATAATGGAAAAATTATTGATGCCGTTAAAGCTAGTGATCAACTAAGTTTAAAGTCACTTACTAAAGAAGTGGTTAAAAACTATCTCTGTTACCCAAAAGTCAAAGGTTAATTTTACCTATTTTTGTGATTAATGAAATTTACCGCCGCTCAAATTGCAGGAATTCTCGAAGGAACCGTAGAAGGTGACCCAGAAGTAGAAGTTTCTAAACTCGCCAAAATAGAAGAAGGAGTACCAGGTTCTCTAACTTTTCTAGCAAATCCTAAGTATACCTCATTCATATATTCTACAGATGCAAGTATTGCCATCGTAAATAATGATTTTGTGGCTGATACTGACATAAAAACAACACTCATTAGAGTAGAGGATGCGTACAAGTCATTTTCAAAGTTATTAGAATATTACAATCAAGTAAAGCTTAATAAGTCAGGAATTGAACAGCCTTGTTTCATTTCTGAATCTGCGACGTACGGTGATGGATTGTACCTAGGAGCTTTCACGTATATAGGAGAGAATGTAACCATAGGAACTAATGTAAAAATATATCCTAATGTTTATGTGGGAGATAATGTAACTATAGGAGATAATTGTGTTCTTTTTGCAGGATCAAAAGTGTACTCAGATAGCGTGATAGGAAATACAGTGTACATACATAGTGGGGCCATTGTTGGAGCAGATGGTTTTGGTTTTACCCCCAATGAAAATGGAGAATATGCAAAAGTTCCGCAAACGGGTAATGTGATCATAGAAGATCACGTGGATATAGGTGCTGGTACAACTATAGATAGAGCCACCTTAGGATCTACCATCATACATCAAGGTGTTAAATTAGATAATCAAATTCAGATTGCTCATAATGTTGAGATAGGAGCACATACCGCAATTGCTGCTCAGACAGGGGTGGCTGGCTCGACAAAAATAGGAAAGCATTGCCTTATAGGAGGTCAAGTGGGTATAGCTGGTCATCTTACTATAGGTGACCGAGTGCGTATCCAAGCGCAATCTGGAATAGGTAGAAATATAAAAGATGATGAGGTACTACAAGGTTCCCCATCATTTAATTATGCAGATTGGAATAGATCCTACGTACATTTTAAAAATCTCCCTAAAATTGCCAAGGCAGTTAGTAAATTAGAAAAACAAAGTAAAAAATGAGTGAAGCGTTAGCAAATCAAAGAACAATCGCTAAGGACGTGAGTCTAAAAGGAGTGGGGCTGCACACGGGGGCAGAAGTGACAATGACTTTTAAACCTGCACCAGAAAATCACGGATATCAATTTAAAAGAATAGATTTAGAGGGCGCACCTATTATAGCGGCCGATGCTTCATTAGTTACAAACACGCAGCGTGGTACGAACTTGGAAAAAGGAGAGGTTGCTATTCAGACCACAGAACATGTTTTAGCTGCTTGTGTGGGCCTTGAAATAGATAATTTGATTATAGAAATGAATGCTTCGGAGCCTCCCATTATGGATGGTTCCTCAAAGTTTTTTGTGGAAGCGCTAGAAGAAGCAGGTATAGTTGAGCAAGATACAGAGAGAGATGAGTATGTGGTTAAGGAAATTATAACCTACCGCGATGACGAAACAGGTAGTGAGATTATACTAATGCCAGCAGAAGAATACCAAGTTACCACAATGGTCGATTTTGGAACAAAGGTCTTAGGAACGCAGAATGCTAGCATCTCAAATTTATCGGAATTTAAAACAGAAATTTCGGATAGTAGAACGTTTAGTTTCTTGCATGAAATAGAAATGCTTCTAGAGCATGGACTCATAAAAGGTGGAGACCTCAATAATGCAATTGTTTATGTAGATAAGGAATTATCTCCAAGCACCATGGAAAAGCTTAAAGTTGCTTTTAATAAAGACAATATTTCTATAAAACCTAATGGGATACTCGATAACCTAACCTTGCATCATGCAAATGAAGCAGCACGTCATAAATTGCTAGATGTTATTGGAGATATGGCTTTGGTAGGGACACGAATCAAGGGTAAAATTATAGCAAATAAACCAGGTCACTTTGTAAATACGCAGTTTGCTAAGAAATTACAGAAAATTATTAAAAATGAACGTAGAAATTACGTTCCAGATGTAGACTTACATGCAAAACCTGTAAAGGATATCAATCAGATAATGGAAATGTTACCTCATAGACCCCCTTTTCTGTTAGTTGATAAAATTCTTGAACTTACAGAGAACTATGTCATAGGGGTAAAAAATGTAACCATGAATGAGCCCTTCTTTGTAGGACACTTTCCTGGTTCTCCAGTAATGCCTGGTGTCTTGCAAATAGAAGCAATGGCGCAAACAGGTGGGATATTAGTGTTAAGTACAGTTCCTGATCCAGAAAATTATTTAACCTATTTATTAAAAATTGACAATGTACGGTATAAACAACAAGTAGTACCCGGTGACACCCTTATTTTTAAGCTTGATCTTATAGCTCCTATACGTAGAGGGATTTGTGTAATGCAAGCAAAGGCGTATGCGAATGGAAAGTTAGTTTCTGAGGCTGAAATTATGGCGCAAATTGTTAAAGTAAAAAACAACTAATATGAATCAACCGCTAGCATATGTTCATCCTGGAGCAAAAATCGCAAAGAATGTAGTTATTGAGCCATTTACTACCATTCATAACAACGTGGTGATAGGAGAAGGGAGTTGGATAGGATCTAACGTGACGATCATGGAAGGAGCTCGCATAGGTAAAAACGTAAATATTTTTCCAGGTGCTGTGATATCTGCGGTTCCTCAAGATAAGAAATTTAATGATGAAGATACCGTCACCATTATAGGTGATAATACCACTATTAGAGAGTGCGTCACAATTAATAGAGGCACTTCAGATCGTATGAAAACGCAAGTGGGTAATAACTGTTGGATTATGGCGTATTGCCATATTGCCCATGACTGTATCGTAGGGGATAATTGTATTTTTTCAAATAATAGTACCCTTGCGGGTCATATCACAGTAGGTGATCATGTAGTACTTGCAGGAATGGCTGCAGTACAACAATTTTGTACGATAGGCAGTCATGCATTTGTTACAGGCGGATCTCTAGTTCGCAAGGATGTACCACCCTTTGTGAAGGCTGGTCGGGAGCCCCTGAGTTATGTAGGAATTAATTCCATAGGTCTCCGTCGTCGCGGATTTTCTACAGAGAAAATACGCGAGATACAAGATATTTTCAGAATTTTATATCAAAAGAATTATAATAACTCACAAGCCGTAGCTATTATAGAGGCAGAGATGGAAGCAACTGCAGAGCGGGATGAAATTTTACAATTTATTCGTAATTCACAACGCGGTATAATGAAAGGCTATTTCAATTCATAATCTCATCTCGCTTTCGCGAAAGCATACTTCATAGCAGTTTTATTTGGGTTTTCATACTCAAAATTGTGAGTGATGGAATGACGAGAGATAAAGTTTTCCTATTTTCGCGCAAGCGCTATAAAATATTTTATAATCACTCTGAGATGATTTGAACCTCAGACCTAACACTACAAAATGGCAACAACATCAGATATACGTAACGGACTTTGCATACACTACAATCATGACATTTATAAAATTATTGAGTTTTTACATGTAAAACCAGGTAAAGGACCTGCTTTTGTGCGTACTAAAATGAAAAGTGTAACAACTGGAAAGGTGTTAGATAATACTTTTTCTGCAGGACATAAGATTGAAGAAGTACGCGTGGAGACACATAAGTTTCAATTTTTATACAACGATGGTGAGGGGTATCATTTTATGAATACGGAAGATTATTCTCAAATAGCATTGCAAGAAAATGCCTTAGATCGATCTGATTTATTAAAAGAAGGTGAAGTTGTAACGGTTCTCATAAATACAGAGGATAATGCTCCATTATCAGTAGATATGCCAGCATCTGTTATTCTTGAGGTTACACATACAGAACCCGGAGTAAAAGGGAACACAGCGACAAATGCAACAAAGCCTGCCACCGTTGAAACAGGTGCAGAAGTGAATGTTCCTCTTTTTATAAATGAAGGGGATAAGATAAAAGTTGAAACTGAAAAAGGTACGTATAAAGAACGAGTGAAGGAATAGTTACTCGCGTATATACATATATAAAATCCCGCAAATTTGCGGGATTTTATATTTTATAGAAATAATTTTTCAATCTTGTGACAGTAATTAATTGGTATTATATTCGTAGTCGTGAAATTTTCAAAAACATATTCTCTTAAAGAGATTGCAACCATCATTAATGCACAGTACGTAGGTAGTGATTCTTTTCCTATAGAGGGAATGAATGAGATACATGTTGTAGAGCAAGGGGATATTGTTTTTGTAGATCACCCTAAGTATTATGATAAAGCACTGCAAAGTGCAGCTACTGTAATTCTTATTAATAAAGAAGTTGCGTGTCCAGAAGGAAAAGCATTGCTAATATCTGATGATCCTTTTAGAGATTTTAATAAACTGACAGATTATTTTAAATGCTTTCGTAAGGGCAAACAAAATGATTTCAGAGTCTGCTGTTGTAGGTCATGGTACTATCATACAGCCTAATGTTTTTGTTGGCAATCATGTGACTATTGGAAATAACTGTCTAATTCATCCTAATGTTACACTCTATGACATACGGTTGATAGGTGATAATGTTATTATTCACGCTGGGGCCATTTTAGGTGCAGATGCTTTTTATTACAAAAATCGTCCAGATGGTCACGATAAATTAAATATCAGGTGGACGTGTGGTTATTAAAAATAACGTAGAAATTGGAGCTGGAGCAACCATCGATAAAGGTGTTACGGCTGATACAACGATAGGTGAGGGTACAAAATTAGATAACCAAGTACATATTGGGCACGATACTATTATCGGTAAAAAAGTACTTATTGCAGCACAAACAACTGTTGCTGGTTGCGTTGTTATTGAGGATGAGGTAGTCTTGTGGGGTCAGGTTGGTGATAACAAGCGGTATTACTATTGGAAAAAAAGCAATAGTATCAGCACAAAGTGGTGTAAGTAAATCTTTAAAAGGAGAAAAAAGTTATTTTGGATCACCTGCTGGAGAGTTTAGAACAAAGTATAAAGAGCTTGCCGCACTGCGACAAGTTCAAGAATTATTAGAGAAATTAAAGAGAGACTAATGGCTAAGAGTAATAAGAAAATAGTGGCAGAGTTCTATAATTCTGATTTTTTTAATGAACCAGAAAACATAGATAAGTTTTTACATCCCGAGATGCAACTTTTTTGGAATGCAAAAACTGGCTATAGTCACATGGGTATTGAGGATATTAGAACTATGGCAGCAGAAGCTGCAAAATCTTTTGATTCTGTAAGACCTGAGATAACCCATCTTTTTTCTAAGGACGATCAAGTAACTATACGCTTCACTTATTATGTTACTACAATTGAACAACCAGAAACAGAACAACCCATTGCCCATTTTATGGCAATATGGGAATTAATAGATGGTCTTTTGTATAAAGGGTATCAAATGAGTCAGCCTATAGAAGAAGGTCAAGAAGCGATGCAATCTTGGAAGTAAAAATCTATCATTTTTACTTTAGAATACATTTTCAAACTGCTATTTTTGCAGTGCAAATTTTAAAACAAACTAATGAGCGTTTTAGTCAATAAGGATTCAAAAATAATTGTTCAAGGATTTACTGGAAGTGAAGGTACTTTTCATGCAGGTCAAATGATTGAATACGGAACAAATGTAGTTGGTGGAGTAACGCCTGGTAAAGGTGGACAAACTCATTTAGATAAACCTGTTTTTAATACTGTTCAAGAAGCAGTTGATAAAGTAGGAGCAGACACTACAATTATTTTTGTACCGCCAGCATTTGCTGCCGATGCGATTATGGAGGCTGCAGATGCCGGAATAAAAGTGATCATAACGATTACTGAAGGCATTCCTGTATCAGATATGATCAAAGCCTCAAATTATATTAGTACAAGAAATTGTCGTCTTATAGGTCCTAATTGCCCCGGTGTGATTACTCCTGGGGAAGCAAAAGTTGGTATTATGCCAGGGTTTGTTTTCAAAAAAGGAAAAGTTGGAATTGTTTCAAAATCAGGAACTTTAACCTACGAAGCTGCAGATCAGGTAGTAAAGCAAGGACTTGGAATTACGACTGCAATTGGTATAGGTGGAGATCCTATTATCGGAACTACCACAAAGGAAGCCGTAGAGTTACTTATCAATGATCCAGAAACTGAAGCGGTTGTCATGATAGGTGAAATTGGAGGGCAACTAGAAGGTGATGCTGCTAAGTGGTACAAAGAAAGCGGAAGCAAAAAACCAGTGATAGGCTTTATAGCAGGAGAAACTGCACCAGCAGGTCGTACTATGGGTCATGCTGGAGCGATTGTAGGAGGATCTGATGACACAGCGCAAGCAAAAAAAGCAATTATGCGAGAGTGTGGAATTCACGTAGTAGATAGTCCAGCTGAAATAGGTAAAAAAGTTGCCGAAGTTCTAGGATAATCTTAAACCATATATTTAAAGAAAAGACCTCTCAATTTCGAGAGGTTTTTTTGTGTTTTATGCCCAGTGTAATTCTTATATTTGAGTAGTGTAATTAGGCGGTTTATTCTAAATACAACTATCTATATGGGTTACATTAAAAACAATATTTCAAAAGAATGAGAAATATTTAATCAAAAAGGTGGCACTTCAAAAATGCTAACTTGCATATTAAGCAGTGATGTTAATAGATGGATCATATTGCAAATTAGAGAATACATAATCGTATATACTATCATTAGACTAGTCTTATGGATAATGAAATAATTATACTTGTATGATTAGGTAAATATTAAAAAAACTCTTTTTAAGATAAGAGATATTTAGTAGCAATGTAGAAAATAAAGAAAATTATTATATGAAATTATTAGAAGGAAAAACAGCTATCATTACAGGTGCAAGTAGAGGAATAGGGAAAGGAATTGCTCAAGTATTTGCACAACATGGGGCAAATGTGGCATTTACCTATAGTTCATCTACTAGTGCTGCTGAAGCTCTTGAAAAAGAATTATCTGATAACGGTGTAAAAGTGAAGGGCTACAAGAGTAATGCTGCAGATTTTGAGCAAGCTCAAGAACTTGTAAAAAATGTGTTAGAGGACTTTGGAGGTATAGATATTCTTATTAATAATGCAGGTATCACAAAAGATAATCTTTTGATGCGTATGTCTGAAGAGGATTTTGATCAAGTTCTCGAAGTAAACTTGAAGTCTGTTTTCAATATGACGAAAGCAGTACAGCGCACCATGCTTAAGCAGCGTAAAGGAAGTATCGTAAACATGAGTTCTGTGGTAGGAGTAAAGGGTAATGCAGGTCAAGCAAATTATGCAGCCTCTAAGGCAGGTATGATTGGATTTTCAAAATCCATGGCATTAGAGCTAGGATCTAGAAATATACGTACTAATGTTATTGCACCTGGTTTTATAGAAACAGAAATGACGGCCAAACTGGATGAAGCAACGGTAGCTGGATGGAGACAAGAGATACCATTAAAGCGCGGGGGCTCTCCAGAAGATATTGCAAACGCTTGCGTATTTCTAGCAAGTGACTTAAGTGCATACATTACAGGTCAAGTGATTAATGTAGATGGTGGCATGCTTACCTAATGAACACTTGAAAATAAATATTCTTATGTTTCGTATTGATGGTCTATAATTAATTATCAATACGACACTTGAAATTAATAGAAAATAAAAAACACTTGCAAAATCACACAATACTCTTAATAATAAGTGCCGCTATCGTGGCGTTAGGAGTAGCGGGTTTTCAATATTTTTATAAAATAAAAACGGTTACAAAACGCAATAAGATATTTTCTTTATTGCGTTTTTTTTCGACGTTTTGCTTATTACTTTTATTAATTAATCCAAGTTACAAGCAGATTTCCTATTACACAGAGAAACCTACACTAGCTGTTGCAATAGATAATTCGTCCAGTATTAGGTATCTAGATTATGATCAAAAAGTGTTGGAAGCAATAGAACGCTTTCGCGAAAGCGAACCTCTCTCAAAAGCTTTTGATGTTGATTATTATCGTTTTGGCGAGGAACTTATGGAACTGGATTCTTTGACATTTAATGATCGTCAAACGAGTATCTCTGCTTCATTAAATGGCTTAGAAGCTATTTATGGACAAAATACAGCGCCAGTTGTTCTACTAACTGATGGAAATCAGACTTATGGAGAAGATTTTCAGTATAGTACGCGCAATTATACACAACAAATATTCCCAGTGATTTTAGGGGATACTATCACCTATGAAGATCTTAAAATAGGACAAGTAAATGTAAATCGTTATGCCTATATAAACAATAAATTTCCAGTAGAGATTTTTACGTCATTCACTGGTGATCGCGCCGTCACCTCTTTACTTTCGATCAAATCAGGTGCTTCTACTGTTTTTTCTAAAGTTTTGAACTTTAGTAAAGAGCAATCTTCAAAAGTAACAAGTGCGCTTATTCCAGCCAGTGCAGTAGGGGTAAAGCAATTTAAAGTGAGCTTATCACCAATAGCTAAAGAAAAAAACATTGAAAACAATTACAAAAGTTTTGCTGTTGAAGTAATTGATCAAAAAACCAATGTATTACTCATTAGTTCTATAGTACATCCTGATATGGGAATGCTCAAAAAAAGTATTGAAAGCAATAAATTACGTACTGTAACTTTTAGTAAGCCTAGAGAGAGTGTTCCAAAAATCAATGACTATGAACTTGTTATATTGTATCAGCCAGATGGAATGTTTAAACAAGTTTATGAAAAGCTCAAAACTTTAAATAAAAATGTAATTACGATTACTGGTACAGCTACAGATTGGAGAGCGCTAAATAGCTTTCAAAAAGATGTAAAACATGAAATTACTGGTCAAGAAGAGGATGTCCAAGGGAAGCTCAATACTAATTTCTCTTCGTTTGTATTACCAGATCTAAATTTCTCAAACTTACCACCACTCTCTACAACATTTGGTGAAGTATCATTTGCGTCAAATGTGGATGTTGCGGTAACACAACAAGTTGGTTCGTTGCAAACTAAAAACCCGCTTATTGTAACTACTGATGAAAATGGAAGGAGAGGCGTTTATGTATTAGGAGAAGGTTTATGGAGGTGGAGAGCACAAGCTTTTGTTGATGATAAAAATTTTGAAAAATTTGATGGTTTCATAGATAATCTAGTACAATATGCAGCATCTACTAAGAAAAAAAGTAGACTTACTTTAAATTATGAGCGTTTTTACTACGGCAATGGCGAAGTGAAGTTATTTGCACAATATTTTGATAGAAACTATTCTTTTGACCCTAGAGCACGTTTAGAAATTAGTGTGGTTAATCAAGAAACTAAAAGCAATTCCTCATTGCCCTTACTCCTTAAACGCAATACATATGTAGCAGATTTGAGTAATCTAGCACCTGGAACGTATGCATTTACCGTTTCTGTGGAAGGTCAGGGACTATCAAGCTCTGGTACATTTACTATTATTCCATTTGAAATTGAAAAACAATTTCTCAATGCAAACGTAACATCGCTCACTACTTTGACGACTAACACTAAAAGTACGTTATTTTCCATAGATCAAATAGATCAATTAATAGATAGACTTTTAGAGGACAAGAGATATATACCTGTCCAAAAAAGCGTTGAAAATATTGTACCTTTAATCGATTGGAGATGGTTGCTTGTATTGTTAGCTGGTCTTCTTACCACAGAGTGGTTCATGCGTAAGTATAACGGACTTACCTAATTATAAATTAAAAAAAACTATGGAAAAATTACCTAAAATTGGAGTGCCTATTATTATTGGACTTATCTTATTATTTGTGATCATCACAAAATCTGCAATTACGATAGATTCTGGAGAAGCTGGAGTACTTTTTGAAACTTTTGGAGATGGAGTTGTCATAGATGAGCCACCTATGGGTGAAGGTTTTCATTTAGTAGCACCATGGAATAAGGTGTTTGTGTACGAGGTGAGGCAACAAGAGCTCTTTGAAAAAATGAAAGTACTTTCTTCAAACGGGTTAGAAATACAAATTGATGCATCTGCTTGGTATGAGCCCGTATATAATGAGTTAGGAAACTTGCATCAATCTCTAGGGCAAGATTACTTGCAGCGTGTGATACAGCCAGCAATAAGATCTGCAGCTCGTAGTGTGGTAGGTAGATATACTCCTGAGCAATTATACTCTAGTAAGCGCGATGCCATTCAAGATGAGATATTTGCCGAAACAAAGAAAATTTTGTCTAAACAATATGTTCAACTTAATGAGGTATTAGTTAGGGATGTGACTTTACCTAATACCATCAAGGACGCAATAGAACGTAAACTCAAACAAGAACAAGAGTCCCTAGAGTATGAATTTCGTCTCGTGACAGCATCTAAAGAAGCAGAGAAAGTGCGTATTGAAGCGCAAGGTAAAGCAGATGCAAATAAAATTTTAAGTGCATCGCTTACAGACAAAATATTACAGGACAAAGGAATAGATGCAACTATAAAATTATCCCAATCTCCTAATACAAAAGTAGTTGTTGTAGGGTCTGGAGATTCAGGCCTCCCTTTAATTTTAGGAAATAATTAAATATTATCAGGCAAACAATAGGAAACTGTTGTGAGAATACTTTTTATAAAGCTCATATCTTTATAGTCTAGTAGCACATCATGTTGCTAGACTATAAAGATATTTTTTATGCACAGAATTAAACAAATGGCGATAGCCTTAACTATAGGATTCACAGTAAGCTGCGGTCCATATGTTGAAAGTCAAAATGACAATAAAGATAATACTCCTAAAGCTGTAAAATTAACCTTCCAAAACAAGTATCCTGGTGAGGATGACCCAGATTGGCACATTGACTCGAATGGTAATTATGAATCACATTTTAAAATTAACGGAATTAAGCATAGAGCAGATTTTAGTCCTAATGGAGAATGGATAGAAACTGAAGTGAGCATTGACAAAGATGAGTTGCCTAAGGCTGTAATAAAGGTGATTGATGAACAATTTCCTGATGAAAAGATCACTGAGATCGAGCGTGTGCAGAGCGCAAAAAAAGGATTGTTTTTTGATGTTGAATTTAAAAGAAAGGGTAAAAACAAAGATGTTGAAATCAATAATTTTGGAAAAATTATCAACTAATTGAACTTTGCACCATATAATCGTTTATAAAAAGGCTATCATTTTGATAGTTTTTTTTGTGCATAATCATATTATTTAGCGTAGTCGTTCAATGCTTTATGTGGTCTTAACAGGGTGATAATCTAAACTAATTTAAATAGATATCTAATGATGTTTTTTGATATATATAAAAGTATATGCTTTCGCGAAAGCGTGATGACTACACGAGCACAGGTACGTTTAACAGTACCTTCTCTAATCTTTTTGAGTAATCTAAAAGCGCTTTAATTTCTTTAATAGTAGATAAGCGTTCTTTGCTAAAGATAAGCACTTGATTTCCTTTAGATTCAATGTGGTAATAAGGATTACTTTCTAAGAAGTGAATGAGAGTATCTGAAAAAAATTCTTTAATTGCAGTAACATTTTCGCCCACCAAATAAAATCTGTTAGAGAAATCTGAGTGTCCATCTATATTAATATCTTTCCATCCAGCAATCGCAGAAAATTTTTCTAAAAAACCCTCTTTATCTACGGTAAATGTAGGGATGGGAATAGGTAAGTCTATAGTAATCATGGTGGATCTAATAGTTTCTTTTGCAATAAACTCTCCTTCAGAATAGATAATATCAAAGAGATGTAGCATATCTCTGGAGTCCTTGAATTCATTATAGGAGTGTTGGATATGTTTGGTTTGAAAGTAGAGGAATTTGTAAAGATCCTCAACATTATCATTTTTTTCAGGATGGTACTCTAGCGTATAGTCAGATGCGAGCTCCTCGAGCAGTATTTGTCTTTTGGTTTGACTTTTTGAAAATAAATTGGATACGGATATAATTTTTCTTAGCGCAAATGGATGTTCTGTTTTGGCTCCGTGCATGTCAAGACCAACTACTTCAAAATGCCCCCCTTTTTTTAAAAATACCTCTTGAAAGTTGTGAAGATTTTCCATGACTGTATGGTCAACGAAATGACATTTTGAAAAGTCGACGATTACGTCTTGATTTTCCGGTATGGCTTCTAGTTGTTGTTTAAGCTTAAAGAAATTTATGAATGAACAAAAATGCTTAACACTCACGTAGTAATTACTTTCTTTCTCTTGATAGACTAGAACATTGGGTTTGAAAATATTTCTAAAAAAAAGACTCGCACTTTTATTGAGAAGTATATGAATTAGAAGTGTTGCAAATATACCAGCCAAAATACCAGAGATAAGATCTACAAATAAGGTCGTAAAAAGCGTTGTTAGGAAAATCACCACCTGTTCCTTCCCAATTGTAAACATGTTACGCACCACTTGGGGTGATGCTAGTTTATAACCTGTATACACTAATATTGCCATTAATGCTGGTAACGGAATGCGCGTGAGCTGTGTGCTAAACAGTCCGATGAAAATCACCAAAAATGTGGCATGAGCAAAATTGGAACTTCTATTTGAACCGCCATTATTTACATTGACAGAACTACGTGCAATCACAGTAACCACATTTAATCCTCCCAAGAAGCCACTACCTATTGTGGCCAGTCCTAATGCTTTTAAATCTCTATTGATATTAGACCTTCTTTTCATCGGGTCTAACTTATCTACTGCTTTGATACTAAGTAAGGATTCGATACTTGCAATGAGGGTGAGAGAGAGAACGCTAGTCCAGAATGCAAAGGTGTCAATTTTTTTAAAATTAGGTGTGGGGATGTCAGATACAATCTCAAAAAGTGCAGGTATTCCCGTAAGCATATATGCATTTGAAATAGGGTTAGGCAAATCAAGAACTAGTTCGTAATAGTAGCTAAATCCTATAGATAATATCACAATCCACATTGGCGCTGGTACTAATTGTAAATAGTTGTTGCGTATTCTGTTATAGAACATCATAATACACAAACTTCCAATACCAAACGCAGCGGCAAATAGCAATCCTTTATCTGTATATGAAAAGATGCCTATTATGGTATTAGGGATTTCAAGTAAATAGTCAACACTGCTGTCACGTTGAATTTTATTCGCCAGCATGATGTGAAATTGTTTTCCAAGAATAATAAGACCTATGGCAGCTAGCATACCTTGTATAGCAGAAGAAGGAAAGAAATCTGCAAGTTTGCCCATGCGTAGAAATCCTAAAAGCATTAAGATAGCTCCAGAACATATAATGGCGGCATACGTACTTTCTAAACCAAGGGCGGTTATTGCAATAAGTAGCACTCCTACTAAGCCGTTTCCAGGTCCTGTGATAGTTACGTGGCTTCCTCCTAATAGAGAAACAACTACACCACCTATGACGGCAGTAATTACCCCGGCAATAGGAGGAGCTTCACTCGCCATTGCTAGTCCAAGTCCTAGAGGTAGCGCAATAAGGCTTACGACAAATCCAGAAAAAATATTTCGCGGAAGCATCTTTACAAAAGTCTGTAAACGATTTTCTTTAGAACTCATCGTATAATTAAAACATCTGTGGGAAGTTCTGCGAGAATATGCTCAATATCATGTGGAAATAGTCGATCCCAAAAATTTGTTCGAGTGGGTGCATTCATCACTAGAAGGTCTGCTCGTACAACCTCTGCATAATGTCCTATGGAATAGCCTCTTCTTCCAAAAATCGCCTGTGACTCTACAGTAATATCCTCTTTGTCGTCTGGTGCTACTTCGGCTACAATTTTTTGTATACGACTATCTTCACGCCTACGAAGCTTTTCTTTTACGATAGTTGCTTTGCGTAAAGAAACATCGTCATCAATATGAACGTGTATTTCCTGCTCGCGTATTTCTTCTACTACAGTAATCTTAGAAGTGCCTAGATGATGAGCAACATAAAAAGCGTTGCGTACAGTTTTTTCAGTTTTGGGATCTTCTAGTCCGTTGACCACTATATGGTTACAAGGTATACGATTTACTGAAGGTTTTATAAGTAGCAATACGGAACATTTTGCTTTTCTAGTTATTTTGCGAGCAATAGAGCCTACGTAATAAGTAACTAATTTTTCTCTCTGTAGAGCCCCTATGATGAGCAGATCTATTCGCAATGACGAAGAGGTTCTTAAAATAACTTCTGCTGGTTCGCCAGGAGTAAAAATAAATTCTGATAGTAAGCCATCTTCTGTAAAAGGTTGTAATATTTCTTTAAAGGAATCAATCTTATCAGAAGTTTCTTCCCCCACGTGTATAAGCACAAGTTTGGCTCTAAAAAAAAGACAGAGTCGTGCCGCCTCAAATAAATTTGCTTTAAGATTGGGAGAAAAGGTGGCGCCTATGCCTATAATTTTAAAAGGATGTAGGGTCAAAGTATACGTGTGTACGGTGTAATTTTGGGAAGATAGCTATTTTATACGGATAGAAAAAAGTATGCTTTCGCGAAAGCGTAATTCTTAAAATACCTTTCTTTAAAAACGATCAAATATACATCGTTCTAAACGATTGACATGCAACTATCTTGGATCTACTCAAGCCAAAAAATGGCTTTATTAAATCATACATCTTTATTATAAAATGGTAGCTTTTTATTTTGCGTTTTGAATTATTTGGATCACACGATCTGTAGGTCTACCTACTACGGCTTCTTCTCCAACAGTAACGATGGGACGCTCTATAAGTTTAGGATAGGCTATCATCGCTTCTATTACCTCTTCATTAGATAGCTTTTTTCCTTTGTATTGCTCTTTCCAAATAGCCTCATTTTTACGGATAAGTTCTAAAGGTTTCATTTTCAATTTATTCAGAATTTCGGTGAGTTCTTTTTTAGAGAAAGGATCCTCTAGGTAGTGAACAATTACAAAATCTTTTCCTGAATTTTTAATTTCTTCTAGCGCCTGTCTACTTTTTGTGCAACGAGGGTTATGGTATATTTTAATCATATAATGTCTTTTTTTTTTGAAGTTACGATACTGTGCAAGTAACTCCTAAACTTCTTAGTTGTACAGCTAGTGTTTTAGAATTTGTAAAGTGAATACCTTTAATTCCAGAGGCTTCACAACCCACTATATTTTTTAAACTGTCATCGATAAAAATGGCCTCTGAAGGTGGAATAGTATATCGATCTATCATAAGGTCATAAATGTCTTTAAAGGGCTTTCTAGTCCCTTCGTTTCCAGAAACTAAAATACCTTCAAACCATTGCAACCAAGGAAATTTTTTAAGTGCAATGGGAAATGTTTCTGCACTCCAGTTAGTAAGCGCAAGTACTCTATACTTAGGATTGTCTACTAATTCTTTAAGAATTTTCAATGTTCCTTCATGCGTAAACCCTAACATCTCTTCCCATCTTCCATAGTACATACGGATGTGCTCTTCATATTCTGGGAATAGCGCAACCCGCTCCTCTGTTGCTTTTTCTAAGGAATAGCCTGCATCCTGTTGCACATTCCAATCCCATGCACACACATGGTTTAAGAACCAATCCATATACTCCCTATCACCTCGAAATTCTTTAAGATAGACATACTCGGGATTCCAATCTATTAAAACTCCGCCAAGGTCAAAAATGATAGTTGTAATTTTATTTGTCATGTATATGTTTTATTATTTCTAGAATGAGGATCTTTTTAATTCTATAATCTCAAATAGGCATTGTATAATAGTTACATTCAACCCATATGCAGTAAGATACAAATAAGGTTCAAAAATTTACAGCTTAGAGCTTTGAATCGCGAAATGAACTGAACAATACCTACATTTTCTGAAACGGCATCGAGAAAAGATAGAGATGTTTTATCCTCCACATTTTTTATTCTAAAGCTGCCGATTTTAAAGGTGCTTCTTTCTCAAGCATATATTTTACTATATATAAAAGCAACCATGCTACTATCGTGAGTATTATAAGAAAAAACCAAGTAGCATCAAACCCGAATTTTTCTGTCATTTGCATGCCGCTATTGTGACCAAAAATATGAGCCACAGAAAAAGACATACTGTACCACCCCATAAAGGCGCCTTGTTTCCCTAATTTTGATCTATTGAGAGCAAATTTATTGCTAAAAGGAAAAGAGATCATTTCCCCAAAAGTGGCAATCACCATCCCTATGACAACTACCCCTACCCAAGTTTCCCATAGCAGCAGTATAAAACTAGCACCTGTCATTACTAAACCTACAATAGTATTTTGGATATTTGAGAAGTTTTTTTTCTCCATCCATGCGATCAAAGGCATCTCAAATATAACAATCAAGGCCCCGTTGAGCGCAAGTATAAGTCCTATCTCGTATTCACTTAGTGCATATACATTTTTGTAAAATATTGGAACTGTAGAAAAGTATTGGACAAATATTATCCCAAATAGTGATAGTGCCACGAGGAATAATAGGTATGGTAAATCTTTGGCTGGAGAGATAGGATTTACAACAGGTATTTCTTTGTCAAGTTCTTTAACTTTTTTAGGATTAAGGACTTGATACATTAATAAAGCGGCTAGTATACAGGTAATACCATCTGTATAAAAAAGGGCATCGTAACTTACCGTTGCAATTAATAATCCACCTATGGCTGGTCCAGCGGAGAAACCTAAGTTAATAGCCAGTCTTAATAATGTAAGAGATCTTGTCTTGTTCTCGGGTTTAGAATAAGCGCTTAGAGCCACGAAGAAAGCTGGTCTCCCTATATCTGCAATACCTATTAGAATAAAAAAGGCAACACACATCATCCAGAAATTTTCAATATGCATCACCCACATAAAATTAATCCCAGTAAGTATAAGGCTTATTAAAATAACTTTATAATAGCCTATAATATCACATAATTTACCGCCCAACCACGCTCCGCAAAAAGATCCTACTCCATAAGCGGTCATCACCCAACCCACATCACCTAGAGAAAAGTCTAAGCTTTTGTTGAGATAAATGGATAGAAAAGGGATAACCATCGCACCACACCTATTAATGAAGGTAATAAGTGATAACCACCATATTTCTGGAGAAAGTCCTCTAAAAGTATTAAAATAACTATGTAGCACTTTTTTCATTTAGCTAGAGCTCTGTGGTTATAAATTAATGTGTAAGTAAAGGTTTAAAAATAGACAGTTCACTAGACTAATATGTATTTTATTATTATTTTTTTAAGTGTATGGATTTCGTACTATGCTTCTAATTTATAAACTGTACGAATCACTTTTTAGCCTCTTTGGTCTGATTTTAGACTACACAGTTTGATGTTCATTATTTGTAAAAACGATATGCAATAATTTAGATGACACTTTTAAATCGGTTATAGTCATTTTAATGACGCAAACGTTGTCGTAATGTGATTTTGCATTTATAGGATAACCGGTCAATTTCTAGTAATTTGCAGAAAGAAAAATTATTATAAATCTAATTATGAAAATTTCATCACACTTTCTCGATACATGTTGTTTTATTCTGGTTTTAACTATTTTCATAACCACTGGATGTAGAGGTCAAGCGGTTGTAGTAGAGCAGCCTCAGGATATAGCTAGCAAGGTTACAGATTTACTATTAAAAATGACACTAGAGGAAAAAATTGGTCAGATGAACCAGTATAATGGTTTTTATAATGTCACAGGTCCTGCACCAAAAAATGGAGACGCTGCCCGTAAATATGAATTATTACGTTTAGGTCACGTAGGTTCTATGCTTAATGTGCGAGGTGTAGAAAACGTAAAAGCGGTACAGAAAATCGCAGTGGAGGAAAGTAGATTGGGTATCCCGCTTATTATTGGGTTTGATGTTATTCATGGATATAAAACCATTGCACCTATTCCATTAGCCGAAGCAGCTAGTTGGGATATGGAGGCAATACGTAAAAGTTCAGAGGTGGCAGCTGCAGAGGCAGCTGCATCTGGGATTAACTGGACATTTGCACCTATGGTAGATATATCGCGTGATGCACGATGGGGCAGGGTAATGGAAGGTGCAGGAGAAGATCCATTTTTAGGTAGTGATATTGCTGCAGCTCGTGTAAAAGGCTTTCAAGGAGATGATTTGAGCGATCCACTAACGATTGCTGCTTGTGCAAAGCACTGGGCAGCCTATGGTTTTGCAGAGGCTGGGAGGGATTACAATAGATCTGATGTAGGAACCAGCACCTTGTTTAATGTGGTTTTTCCACCATTTAAAGCAGCTAAGGAAGCAGGAGTAAAAACTTTTATGAATTCTTTTAATACACTTAACGGAATACCTGCTACGGGTGATGAATTTTTGCAGCGCGAAATTCTTAAAGGTAAATGGGGTTTTGAAGGTTTTGTAGTTTCAGATTGGGGATCTATTAGGGAGATGATTGCTCATGGTTTTGCTAAGGATGGAAAAGAAGCAGCTCGCAAAGCAGTTATCGCAGGATCAGACATGGATATGGAGTCAGATTTGTATGTAACAGAATTAGCAGCACTCGTGAAAGCTGGAAAAGTAGATGAGTCTTTAATTACGGATGCCGCACGTCGCATCTTAACTGTAAAGTTTGAACTAGGCTTGTTTGACGATCCTTACCGATATTGTGATGAAGAGCGAGAAAAGGAAATTATTTACAAAGAAGAATACCAAGATATTGTATTAGATATGGCGCGTAAATCTATCGTATTACTTAAAAATGATACTAATTTATTACCACTTAAAAAAAGTGGTCAAAAGATTGCCCTTATCGGAGCCTTGGCAGCGGATAAAAGTAGTCCGTTAGGAGGTTGGAGAATCGCGTCAGATGATGGGACAGCAGTGTCAGTAAAAGAGGGAATGGAAAGCTATACAGGTAATATTCTTGAGTATGCAAAAGGAGCAGAGGTTGTATTAGGAGAGGCCACTTTCATCAGAGAGCTTAAAATTAATGAAACAGATACTACCGCTTTCGCGAAAGCGGTAGCCATCGCAAAAAATGCAGATGTTGTAGTAATGGTTTTGGGCGAGCACGGATATATGTCTGGTGAGGGCAGAAGCAGAGCAAATATTGACTTACCTGGAGTACAACAAAAACTATTAGAAGCGGTATATGCCGTCAACAAAAATATTGTTCTCGTTTTAAACAATGGAAGACCATTAGCCATAGACTGGGCCGCCGAACATATCCCTTCTATTGTAGAAGGATGGCAGCTAGGCTCACAGGCAGGAACAGCCATCGCACAAGTATTATACGGAGACTATAATCCATCTGGTAAGTTACCTATGTCTTTTCCAAGAAGTGTGGGGCAGGTACCTATTTACTATAATCATAAAAGTACGGGAAGGCCTAATGACGCAGGTGATAATTTAGTATTTTGGTCACATTATGGTGATGAGTCTAATGACCCTTTGTATGCTTTTGGACATGGTCTTAGTTATACCACATTTGCCTACGACACATTAGTAGTGGAGACAAGCGCTGCTGGTGCTACGGTGAGAGTTGGGGTTTCTAATGTGGGAAGTGTGACGGGAAAAGAAGTAGTGCAGTTATATATACAAGACCCATTTGCTAGTGTGACAAGACCCGTAAGAGAGCTTAAAGGCTATCAACAGGTCACTCTGGAACCTAACGAACGCAAAGTAGTTACTTTTGAACTTACTGGAGAACAGTTAGGGTTTTACGACAACCAGGGAAATTGGCTTGTTGAAGATGGAGATTTTAATGTTTTTGTAGGCGGAAGCTCCACCACAAAACTTTCTGGAAGTTTTGTAAAGAAATAGTTTCATACGTTATAATGATTCATATAATCTCAATTTATTTTTAAGTGAGATCACTTCGTCGCGCAGATGACGCTCTTTTTCTAATAAATGAAAAACTATATCTATACTTTCTAGATTCATTTGTAAATCATTATGAAGTCTAATTACTTTTTCTAGTTGAGATAACTGGTTTGTATGTACATAGTAGTCCTGATCTATCATTTCTATTTCTATGAGACCCATCTGGTGCAGTGAATCTATGAATGATACCTCGATGTGGTAGTGGGAACAGAGTGTCTTTGTGAGTATGAATTGTGTGTCGCTCATGTTGTGCTGAGTTTTTGTAATTCTTGGAATAGCGCTTTTTCTTTTGCGCTGAGATTTGTGGGTGTCTGTAACTTGTAGGTAATAATTAAATCACCGTATTGCCCTGACTTCTTATATACTGGAAAACCTTTGCCTTTTAATTTTACCTTTGTTAGATTTTTAGTTTCTGGTTTAATTTTGAGCTTTACCTTCCCGCTTAGTGTATCTATGGTAAGTTCTCCTCCTAGCATCGCTGTGTATAGATCTAAGTCAACATTCTGATAAAGAGTAGTTCCATCACGTTTGAAGGTTGCATGATTCTCAATAATAAATTTAATATAAAGGTCGCCATTAGGGCCACCTTGTAAGCCTTCACCGCCCTTACCACTTACTTTTATCACTTGGCCATTCTCTACACCAGCAGGTATAGTGAGTCTTATGTTCTTACCATTAACGGTGAAGACTTGTTTGTGTGAAGTATAGGCCTCTTTAAGGTTTAATGTAATTTCTGTGGTATAATCTTGCCCCTTAAATCCGCCACGATTTTGATTGCCAGAAGATCTTGAACCTCCAAACATGGATTCAAAAAAATCAGAATAATCATAGTTTGAGTATCCTTGTTGTCCTTGCTGGTTACTGTATTGTTGTTGTTGTCTTTGTTGCTGGGATCTCTGGTAAGCATCACCATCCTTCCAATGCTCTCCATATTGATCGTACTTTGTGCGATTATTTTTGTTACTTAAAACTTCATTGGCTTCATTTATTTCCTTAAATTTCTTTTCAGCCTCCTTATTATCAGGATTTAAGTCGGGATGGTATTTTCTGGCCAGTTTACGATAAGCGGTTTTGATATCTTTCTCAGTTGCACTTTTAGTGAGACCCAGAGTTTTGTAATAATCGATAAATGCCATTTGATATAATACGTTTTGAAAAAATAAAGCACTAGTATTAGCTGCTACGCACTAAGTTATCAAAAATGATTGAATTTGAGAAAGGCTAGGGTACTTAGATGCTGATTGAATCTAATAAAGTATCGCATGAATGGACCTTAAGAAAAGATTACCTAATTTCTTGAAACTGTATCTGGCAAAATCATTTAGTGTCCTGTATTTTTTCTCTGCTTGTGTAGAGTAAAGAAAGATTGTGATCGTTGTCGCTAAATATTTATAAACAGCAAAGAACGCTATGGAAGTTCTTCCAATAGGTATGATAACTCAAAGGGCGACATAAAATGCTAAAATCAGTATTCTAAGATAAAGCTTTCGCGAAAGCGCAACGGAAGAAGATCTCATTAGTTTTATCCTCATTTTCTTATACAATACCTTTAGGGGATAGCAACTAAACAGAACATATATGCTACAATTAGAATTTGATAATCTCTAAAATAGAGAGCTATGTGCATAAAAGCATTTATAGTTTTGTAATTGTATAAGGTGGCAATGCTAATAGTTACAGCTTACATAAGATCACAGCTACTCCTAAAACGGTCTAATCGAGACTGGATAATTATTTCTAAATTGCTCCATTTTGTTGTACCGTAATAAGTATACCTTAGTTTTGGAGAAAAAAAATGTTGGAGATTGCTGAAAATGTGAACGCTATTCACTCCTTTGTCAAATGCCTGCCACCTTTAATTACATCTAATTATTGCGTTTAAGTATTATATTGGCTCGTTATTTTTGATTTTTTATCTTGATATATTCTGTTTAGTTCCTGAGTAAACTCATCAAGTTCTTTTGATATTGATTGGAGATATCCAGAGTATTGCAAGATTTCTTTATGTGACAAGTTATCTTCTAAATCAAGCGAGTTGGTAATACTTAACATTGTTGTTATGGGCTTCCTCAGCACATGGGAAATATCGAAAGATATTTGTTCCAAGGCAGATTTGTACTCGAAGTGGTGTGTTACGTCAGTAAATGAACCGTACAGTATAGTTTCACCATTTTTCTGCTTTATAGGATTACCATTTATTGCGTGCCAGTGATACTCACAATTGTGTTTTACACGGTATTCATAATATAGTTGCTTTTCTTCAGCGACAGAACTATTGAGCGCTTTCTGAAATCCCTCAATATCGTCTGGATGTATTACCGAAAAACCAACAGTAGCATCTTGAAGCCAATCTTTTAAATTAATTTCAGGATGTAACTTTGTAATTCCGTCGCTGAGAAAAGTAAAGCTCAAAGCGCCAGATTTAGAAATTACTAATTCGAAGAGTCCAATAGGGAGGTTTTCTGTTAAGTTAACAAGTCTTTCGGTATTAAAGTCAATGGTTTTCGTTAGGCTACTAATTTGCTTTAGCGATTCAATTTTATCCATCGCTTTTTTTGCTAGAATTTGTAAGGCTCGTTGTTGTTCTTTTGAAAATTGCCTTGGTTTCCTATCGATAATGCACAAGGTTCCCAAGACATTATTTTTTTTTGTTACTAAGGGAGCTCCTGCATAGAATCTTATGTTGGGATCTTTTAGTACAAGCTTATTATTAACAAAACGCTCATCTTCCAACGCATTTTCTATTACAAGTACTTCATTAGGATTGTGTAATGCATGCTGACAAAATGAGTCTTCCACACGGGTTTCATTTATATCCAGTCCTCTATTTGACTTAAACCATTGCCGCTTATTGTCAAGTATTGTGATTAAGGCTATGGGTGTTCCACAAATTAGTGAAGCGAGTTCTGTGATTTCATCTAACTCCTTTTCTGTTTTTGAATCAAATAGTCCGTAGGATTTTACATCGTCTAATCTTTCGTTCATTGCTCGTTCAGTTAATTATAAAAGGTCACAACATAAGGCGAGCGTACTCTCTTGTTAACTCGCTTACAGTATGTAATTACGTATGAGTTTTAAATATACACTTATTTGTGGATTTTGTATTTATAGATAGAGCACTTCAAAGAAACTTGGTGCAATTCTTTCTAATCTACCTCTAAAAAGGAAAGCGAGGGGAACACAAGAGAAGAAAAACTAGTATTAATAGCTGTTGCAATTAAGCTTTTAAAACAGGCATTTGCGATTGTAGAATCAGGAAGATCCTACGATGAAAACTATAGATCAAAATTGGCTTAATAACCTATACTGAGCCTGCCGAAGTAGCCTTGTTTTTTAACTCAGTTCTTTGTTGTGTGTAGTGCTTTCCGCAATCTTGGTTTTTATTTTCTCATTGCTTTAAAATTAATGCCATAAAGTCATTGGTATCATTCCATTGAATGCAAGCAAAATTGAAAACTGAATAATACTGATTAAACTCCAAAAAGCAAAATTTTTGAACAACGAAGATTTAGTTTTAATCAAGAGAATTATTGAAATAATAGAGAATAACGGCAACAATATCGACGATGTTGCCAATAATCCGCTACCAACCGTCAAATCCCCTATTTTCATAAAGGGTTGTAAAGCAATTAAAAGAAATGATAAAAATAGTATTATGAGAGATGAAAACGACCAAACTAAAGGTTTTTTGAAAAACTGTTTTTAATGTCTTACAATTTGAATAATACCAACTATTAGTAAATAAAATAGTCCAATAATTCCCAAGATAAAACTTGCTGAAATTAATAGAATGTTAATTCCGCTCGTTTTTTTGATTGTGGATGTACCTGTTGTGATAATCAACGAACCTTGCTCATCTTGATAAAACAAATGGGATGCCATTATGCGGTCATCAGCTCGAAATAATTTTTTTCCTTTGTAATTTAGGTGTGTAGTTTTCTTTTGAAATGGAATAATGTCAGCTCCATTTTTAAAAACTGAAACTTTGGTAAAGCCACTTATGTAATCTAATAATCTGAAAGAAACAAACCGGGAAAAAATAGGCACATAATATCCATTCCAGCTGGTCAATTTATCTTCAATCGGTAATGTTTTTGTTGAAGGATTTAAAATAGGTAAATTTAAACTGTCGATAATTAATTTGTTTATTTTATAATAGTCAGCCGTTTCGTGGTCAACGTTATATGATATGAAAAATGCTTTTTTTTCTGTTGGAAAAATGTAATAATATGCCTTATAACCTATAATATTTCCAGAATGCGACAAGCTGATTGTATTATACCAATCCCTTTTTTGAACACCAAATGAATAACCATTTTCCAAACCATTTTTTACAGCGATGGTACTTTTGGGTGTACCAATTGTTTCATATATTTAGGATTTATAAACGCCTCATTTTGTATTCTACCGTCGCTCATCATAAATTTTAAAAACAATGCCATATCGTAGGCTGTGGTGGTAAATCTGTCCAGCTGGTCTTAAACAGATTGAAGCTGAAGCAACGGTACTCCCATTTTCCAAAATGACCCATCGCAAGATTTTCATTGGCATCTTTACCTATCTGTGATATAAATTTAAAACTACTTTCTTCCATTTCCAGAGGCTTGAGTAAGTTTTCATCAAGATAATTTTCATATTGCTGACCAGTTGCACTCTCTATTATCATTCCCAAAATAGTGTAACCCATATTAGAATAGGAAAAAACAGAATCAGGCTTTGTATGAACCTTTAATAAATTTTTATTGTTTTTAAAAGCATCTATTAAAGGCGTATTGGGTTTTGATGAAGTACTAAAAAAATGCCATATGGCTAAATCACTTATTCCGGAAGTATGGTTAAAAACATAGTAAAGGATTTATTTGCTATTGTTAAACGGAATGTGTAGGCATATATTTTGGAATCCTGTGCTCGATTATAATCGTATATTAATCTCTATATTCTCATTTCGGTAATTACCTACAACACTCCCTGTGTATGGCGGGTGAGGTTCATTTGCAAGTATACGATAAATTGTGGGTTGATCTGATTATAAGTTAGGTAGAACACTATTTATGGATTTAAAAAAACCTCACAGTGAGCCATAAATGAACCTGATTTGGTATACACCTTGATGTGTGGAGTTGTTTTGCGGAGTGCCGTGGAGAGTAAATACACAACTGCCTGAGGTCAGGTTTATGTACAGGGAGCGATGAGGGGAATCGAGCGTTTTGGGAATTTAAAATGTCAAGAGAGTGCTTGGTATGGACACAAATTTTAAATGGAGAAATGCGACCCGCAGGGCGATTCCCCTCATCACATATATATGTTGAAGTTTTAAAATAGTATTTTATTCTAGATAATACAGGAAAACCAGTAGGTATAATCCTTGACGCAGTTAGTATATCAAATCTATTTATAAAAAAGTTAGGCATTTTGTATAAATTTTATACAAAATGCCTAACGCTTATCTTACTAAAGATACAATTAAAAATCACATTTCTTCCCCAAAGAAAATGGCATTCATCAATAATTTATTAGTGCCGTACCAGAAGGCTCTAAAGTTGGTGTTATCTGTAAATAACAGTACGTGACCTCTGCCTTTACGTTGGTGTACAAACGGCCTTGTTTCCGGTATGGCTTGTAAGTTAATTTTAGATATGTACCCAGCTTGTAAGGGTGACTTGGTATATATGATAGGATTGTTATAACTGGTAGAGTCGGCTTTTATAAATAAAGTGGTATTTCTAAAGAGGGAGATGCGATCGTCCGTATAGCCAAAGTTAATAGGGTGGGACCTATCTTGTTGTGCCTCAAAAATAGCACCTCCTATTACTTGTGCCCCATTAAAATCAGCGCGCTGCTCAAAACTCACTGCCTTTGCAGGGTTCTCCGTTTTGACAAATTCTATATCGAGTAATTTATTACTTTCAAACCACTTGGCTACATTACGGTAGCCTATAAGCGTCCCGCCATCGCGTGTCCAGTCTTCAAGTTTTTTTACAGTTGTTTTAGTGATCGCATTGCCCCAAGTGTTTGGGAGAATAATGTCTGTATACTTAGTAAGATCTGCGCCGCCTAGGTCTTTAGTGTCTAACTTTGTGATGCGCATCTGGTAGCGGGTGTCAAATAAATGCCATATTTCTCCTGCATCATACGGGTTGATCCCTTCTCCTACAATGAGTGCCACCTTTGCGGGCTTAAGCGCTCTAAACTGATTACTTCCTAGGTCAATCCCTTGGGTAAGCCCAGTGCGTACAGATTTTATGGTGACATGAGCGTTTTGGGAAACTTCATTTATAAACTTTTGCAGTTCATCGCGATCAAGCGACTGGTTTTGTACGGGTATCATAATGGTTCCGTAATCATAAGCCACACCTTCTACAGTAAATGGCTGCATCCCCACTTTTGCGCGTATGCCTTTTTCTAAGATAGCATTTAATGCCTTAGGTGTATAGTAATCGTGCCACTCCATAAGGTAGGCGTAGCGACTATTAGGTACTTCTGGAACAGCCACGCGCTGTAGCGATGTAAGCTCATTTCCCGCATTAGAAAGTGGTGCATCTTCCGTAAAATCTACGCCAAAAGCAAGTGGGAAAGACCAGGCACTTATATCATAAAATAAACTATCTGTAAAGGTGGTACGTTTTTCAAACATCGCCTTAATGAGTCTACCCTGTCGCTGATTTTTAGGAACGATATAACTCCTTCCTTTTTTAAAATTCTTTCCGCTTGCGCTAAAGTCGTTTGCGACTGCGTGCACTTTGATTTTGTGACGTTTTAAAATTTCGGCTAGGTGATACGAAGCTCCTGCATCTTTTTCATTGCCAAAAGCGTAGGCACCTTTCAAATTTTCGCCTCGAGCATTGTTAAAAAAATCTCTTTGGTAAGTAAGTAATTCGCTGCGCATCCCTTGAGCGGCTTCGAGTGTAGAAAGGATGGCGGTAAACTGGTTACGTATAGTAAACTTAAATTCTAGCAACCCATTGTCTGTTTCTTGAGCATGCCCGCGGCTACTGCCTTGCTCAAATAAAATCCCAATGCCTCCATTGATATCTGGAAAGGTAGATCCCTTCCCGTAGTAAAAATCGTCAAAGCTTTCTTCCGTATAGTAAAAGCTTCCTATTTTATCAAGGGCTGCGGCATGATAATTTCCTATCTGCTTTGTAAGTTCTTGGTTCAAAACAGGGGTAAGGGGATGCGTTCTAGACTGAATACCAGGCTGAAAAAAGAAGCTACTATTGCTCCCCATCTCATGGTGATCTGTCAAGATGTTAGGGTACCACTTATGAAAAGTTTCAATACGAGCTCTAGACTCTGGAAGCTGTACGGGTAACCAGTCGCGGTTCATATCAAACCAATAATGATTTGTCCTTCCGCCAGGCCACACTTCGTCATACTCACGATCTTGAGGGTCTGGATTGATCATTTGGCTTTTATTTGTATTTGCCCAATACGCAAAACGCTGTAAACCATCAGGGTTAAAAGAAGGGTCAAAGAGAATGACGGTGTTTTGTAAAAGCTGGTCTACTTTTGGCCCTTGCGCAGCAGCAAGATAATAGGCAGCGATAAGTCCAGCATTTGCGCCAGAGGGTTCGTTACCGTGTATCGAGAGTCCTTGATAAACCACAATAGGCATATTCTCTACGCTGAGAGCGGTGCTTCCTTCTTCTGTAAGTTTGAGGTGCTGTGCTTGTATTTCGCCAATCCTATTTTGATTTGCTGGAGAGGTGATGGTTAATAACAAAAGCGGCCTACCTTCAAAGGTTGTACCTCGATTTTCTATGGTAATGCGATCACTGGCAGCAGCAAGGGTGCGCATATATTCTGAGAGCTTATCGTGACTGACGTGCCACTCACCAGGGGTGTACCCCAAAACACTTTCTGGTGTAGGAATGTCAGTATCGTAGGTGACATCTTGAGGTAGATAGTAACTCATAGCTACCTTTCCTGTTTGTGCAAACAGCTGGAAGCTGGTGAATAAAATGGTAACGGTAAGAACTAAGAATCGCATGCAGCTTAAATTTTAAGATTTTGAAGCTTAAAAATAGAGAAAAGAACCTGCGAAATCTTAAGACATCAAGAATTTATTTTTGTTTTGTAAGCACAAGCAGCGCCAATGATACCAGCATTATTTTGCATCTGAGCTGCTACTAGTGGTATATCTGTTACAAGATATTTTTTAAACTCCTCCATGTATTTACTAATACCGCCACCTAGAATATATTGATCAGGCGTACAAATAGATTCTACAGTATCTAGAAAAAAGTTAAATCGAAGCGCCCATTGTTTAAAGGTAAGTGCTTCTGCTTTTCTCACAGAATTTGCAACATATTTTTCAATAGGTTCCTCTTTATAAGGAATTCTACCCAATTCAAAATTAGGTATCAGACCACCGTTATAGTATAAACCAGAGCCTATTCCTGTACCTACGGTAATGGTGAGAACGATACCATCAATGCCTTTACCACTACCATATTTTACCTCTGCCATTCCAGCAGCGTCTGCATCATTAATAACCGTGCAAGGAAGCCCTGTTTTTTCTGTAAAAAGTTCGTCTATTTGAACGTCTAGCCAGCTTTTATGCATATTTCCATACGCCATTGCCTTTCCGTTAACTATAACGGTAGGAAATCCAAAGCCTATAGGGTCTTCCCATTTAAAATGGTCAACTATTTTTTGTACTGCTTTTGCCACTGCTTTGGGTTTAGCAGGTCTCGGAGTCTCTACTCTAAAGCGATCTGCAAGTAATTCTCCTGTTTCTAAGTCTACGGGAGCTCCTTTAATGCCTGTTCCGCCTATATCTATACCAAGTATGTGCATTGTAGAATAATAAAATTTACGGTGATGTGAAGATAGGAATTTGTAGTATAACAGTTATTTTATTTATGGGCGCTTTCGCGAAAGCGTACTCAAAAAACATCATTTATAGTACTTCTTTATCACTAACGGGAATATCCTTACCGTACTCTTGTTTGTAAATTTTTACAATTAAAAGAAAAAGACTCACTAATATGGGTCCGAAAATAAGTCCTATAAAACCAAATAATGGTACTCCCACAATTACTCCGACAATTGTGATTAAAGGATGTATGTCTGCTAAGCGCTTTTGAATGATAAGTCTAAATATGTTATCTGTGGCGCCAACAACAACAATTCCATAAATTAACATCGCAATAGATTGTCCTATTTGGCCAGAAGAATATAATATAATACATACTGGAATAATCCCTAAGGCGGTACCTACAAAAGGAATCATGGAACCTATTGTGACAATAGCAAACCAAAAAAGAGGGTCGTCAACGCCAAAAATCCAAAACCCAACCAGTGCCACTGCCCCTTGCAAAATGGCCACAAGAGGTATGCCTATAGCATTAGATTTTACTAGGTTAACACTATCTTCTCCTATAAGTTTTAGGTTGCGCTCACTTAAAGGAATATATTCTACTAAGGTTTCCCTAAAAGTACGACGATTGGTAAGCATATAATACAGCATAAAGTACATAATACTTATGGCAATAAATATAGTAAAGGTACTGCCGGCTAGATTTTGAAGATTTGAACTCATCCAATCAGTAATGGCACCTGTATCTATAGTATTTGTGAGATTCATACCAATTTTAGATTCTATAGTTGCAAGCGAACTTTTGACAATTTCTATTACCTTACCACTATTCTCTACCGCCTTGCTAATCTTTGAAGTGAGCATTAAGGTAAGCCCTGCAATAGGCACTAAAATTATAATAAAGGAACCTAACATAAGTAGCGATGCAGCAAGACTAGGATTCCATTTTTTCTTATTTACTAAATACTTTTGCCATTTACGCATGAGTACAAATAATGTTATCGCTCCTAGTACTCCAGATAAGTAGGCGGCCATTTCCTTGAAAATAAGCCATCCTAATAACACAATTAAGAATATGACAAAGAGTTGTCGTAAAAGTCTAGGGTTAATTACTTTCATGGTTAAGTGGCAAATATTTGATTATCATTTTTAAATGCCTTAAATTCTAATGCATTTCCACAGGGATCATAAAAAAACATGGTTGCTTGTTCTCCTGGCTTCCCTTCAAACCGGATATATGGCTCGATAGTAAATGTGATGTGAGGAGCAATTGATTCAGCAAAATCATGGAAGTCTTGCCATTCCAGTATTACTCCAAAGTGAGGAACAGGAACTGCCTTACCATCTACTTCATTGTGGGGTAGACTCTCAGTGGTTGTTTTCTCCTTGTGGTGAATTACCAATTGATGACCAAAAAAATTAAAATCTACCCAATGATCACTACTGCGACCTTCAGGTAGATTTAAAATATCTCTATAAAATGTTCTTGCCTCTGCAACATTAGCTACGGGTATGGCAAGATGAAAAGGGCGTATGCTCATAGTATCTTTGTTTGAGATACTAATTTACACACAAATTAATTCTTTTCTGCTGCGATAGCATCAGTATCTTTGCGATACTTCAATAATGAGATACCTGCAAAAAAGAAGACAACTCCTAAAATAGTGAATGCCCATGGGCTCATACCCGTTTGCATGCTACCAAAAAGTCCCATAACTCCTAAAACAAGCATCACAGCTCCTGCTACGAGTGCAATGACTCCTATAATCTTTATCATAATATAATGTATTTACTGGTTAGAGTATAAATGTATTTTAATGATTGAATCTTCATCTATGGATTAACACTAGCTTATTAAAGATTTAATACAGTATTATGAATGTTTTTGAAAAATTAAGAAGTCTTAAGAAATGCTACAACTCTTTCATAGAGGAGTACGCTAGTTTTATATATTTTTGTGGAACGTTTTTAATTTAGTTATTATTTATATGTATTGCTCTCAAATTACAATCCTTTGATTACAAAACGAATTATACCCTGTCTTGATATTAAAAATGGTCGCACTGTAAAGGGGACTAATTTTGTGAATTTGCGAGACGCTGGAGATCCAGTTGAACTTGCTAAGTTATATTCTCAAACAGGAGCAGATGAGCTAGTGTTTTTAGATATTTCTGCCACAGAGGAGCGTAGAAAAACACTTGCAGATCTTGTTTTGAGGGTTGCTTCGCAAGTAAACATACCATTTACAGTAGGGGGAGGTATATCATCTGTTGCAGACGTAGATATATTATTACAAAATGGGGCAGATAAGGTGTCTATAAATTCTAGTGCTGTAAAAAGGCCTGAGCTCATCAATGAACTTGTTGCAAAATTTGGTTCCCAGTGTATTGTAGTTGCCATTGACGCAAAGCGTATAGATGGAGAATGGATAGTTCACCTTGTAGGAGGTAAAGTACCCACAACATTAAATTTATTTGATTGGGCAAAGGAAGTAGAAAGCCGCGGGGCGGGTGAGATTTTATTCACTTCTATGGATAATGATGGGACAAAAGATGGTTTTGCAAATACAGCATTGGCTAGATTGTCAGATGAACTCAACATACCCATAATAGCAAGTGGTGGAGCGGGAACAATGCAACATTTTACAGAGGCGTTTGTGGCAGGTAAAGCAGACGCAGCACTGGCGGCAAGTGTTTTTCACTTTAAAGAAATAGAAATACCCGCATTAAAGAAGGAAATAGCCTCAAAAGGAATAAACGTTAGATTATAATTTAAAGAGTGCAGGTAATGGGACTTTTAACCAAGTTCTTGAGCCGTAGGTTCTCATAAGTATATAAAAATGAAAATAGATTTTAACAAATATGAAGACGGTTTAGTGCCAGCTATCATTCAAGACGCAATTACAAAGAATGTTTTAATGCTGGGCTTCATGAATGCAGAGGCTTATGAGACAACTCTTGCTACTAATAAAGTAACCTTCTACAGTCGCTCTAAACAGCGTCTATGGACTAAAGGGGAGGAAACTAAGAATTATTTACTCTTAGAAAGTATTAAAGCAGATTGTGATAATGATTCTTTGCTTATACAAGTTCAGCCACAAGGTCCTACCTGTCATAAAGGAACCGATACCTGCTGGGGAGAACGCAATCGTACAAACTTTGGATTTTTATCTATATTAGAAGAGATTATAGAAGATCGCTGGAACAATAAAGAGACGGCAGATTCTTATGTAGCATCTCTTTTTAGAAAAGGAATTAATAAAGTAGCTCAGAAAGTAGGAGAGGAGGCTGTAGAAGTAGTGATTGAATCTAAGGATGATAATGATCACTTATTTCTTAACGAAAGCGCAGATTTGCTTTTCCATATCATGGTGTTACTTCAAGCAAAAGGGTTTCACTTACGTGACGTAGAAAATACGTTGATTGCAAGGCATAAATAGTTTACTAATCACTAGCAAAAAATTATAAAAGTCATCGCTATTTTAGGTCAAAAATTTAAAATAGCGATAATTTTTATTTTACAGTCAAGAACTGACACCAGGTCCCAGTGCAAGACCTGAGGCTATGAGTACGTGACTCTTTATTCTTGAATACAAGGGGAACTTCTGAAATATAATTTTTTTTTTAAAAACGTAAAATACAGACTTGTTTGTAAAAACTCAAAGTTTGTAGCTTTCTTTTATTACCACCATACCACAAACCCTTTTTCTATCAAATTTCCCTCTTTCTTAATCCATAGTAGAGGAGCCCATAGGTTTTTATGCTTGACTTTTATATCCATTAGTATATCTAGATGACATTTCCATAGGACATCGAGATTTGGTTCATGTAGCCACTCGTGTTTGTGAGTGATATAAAACTGATAGGATTGAAAAGCGGTCGAGTTAAAATCGACAAAACGTATCCAAAACCCTACAATACACTCAGGATTTAACGATCCTATAGATGGAGTACTCACTCCATAGGGTATAAAGAGTTGGCCTAAAAAACAGACTTTTTGTTGCAGTAATTCTAGATCAATCGGAAGTTTAGAAAGTGCCTTTTGACTTTCTGTTGTGTGTGCGAGGGCTAATTGTTTATCTCCTCGTTTTCTCCATTTTACTAAAAAAAAAGTCTTTTCTATTTGGTCCCATAAGTCGGTGTATGGGATCTGAAATGGACGGATCAATAATGTAGAATTTATAAGTGAGTTCAATGTGTACAGGTATGCTTTCGCGAAAGCGGTCTTTCACTATGAAATCGAGTTCACCTATTGTTATTTTATCTCTTTTAATTTGGATGTTATGTGCTATCACTTCATACCTCTCCGAATGCTCTAGCAATTGTTTAAAGATATATTCTATCTGGTGTCCTAATCTGAGGTGTGATGCAATAGGTGTAGGTGTAAAGTCTGTAAACGATATTGCTGGAAATTCAAACTGCTCTAGATTAAATTGCTTTTTTCTCCAAAGTGGCGGCGTTTGGACAAAGCCATGGATGTGTTTCATTTGCTTAGTAAATACAACTGCTTTATTCCAATAGTTTTAGGTGATAAAGCAATCTCTAAAGTATAAATTTCTACTATCTATAAGGACTAAAAAATTATTTAATCCATCCCTTACTTAAAGCATATTTACTATACCACCAGAAAAATAAATCTAATACGATTATGATTAATGGAAAAATCAAGCCCGCTAAAAAGCCAAAATTGTTCATACCATCTATACCAATAATAATGTAAGCAGAATGAAAGATGGAGGCTATAAGAGAGACTAAAAATAATGGGATTGCATATTTTTTACGAGCAATAAGTAGTACAGCTCCTAAGAAACCAGTGATAGTAGCAACCCCGTAGGCAATTTTATACCATAATGGAGCGCTCGCTGCCATTTCAATTTGCGCTGCAGTGTAGTCTGCCTGTGAAATCTCTGGAGCAAAGACATCCATTAAAAATGCAGATAATCCCATGATATTCCATAGCAGTGCGATAATCGCAACAATCCAAAACAAAACAGTAGGCTTTTGTAAAGTCATAAAGAAAGCTTTTTGGTGGTTGAACATCTAATTTACAATTTTTTTAAATTCTGACTATGGAAATAGCAATTCAGAAGTACTTTTGACACATGTTTGAGAAACGATTTTACTACTTACTAAAAATTCAATATTTAGGATTTCGATATCATGGCTGGCAAAAGCAGCCCGATGTACTCACCGTAGAACGTATGATGGAACGTACGTTTTCGTATATTTTAAATCATAAAAAATTTAAACTTCTAGCCTCTGGAAGAACAGATGCAAAAGTGTCTGCAAATGTTGCCTTTGTAGAGCTTTTTCTTAATGACGAGCCTTTACCGGATACTGATTTTTTAGCTTTACTTAATGATAATCTACCTCAAGATATTCGCTGTTTAGAAATTACAGCGGTAGATAAAAAGTTTAATGTGATGGATGCACCTATTTCAAAAGAGTACGTGTACCTATTTTCATATGGAGAAAAGAATCACCCCTTTGCCGCACCTTTCATGATTAATATTGCAGGTGAACTCGATATAGAAATTATGAAGGAGGCAGCTAGACACTTTGAAGGAACTCACGATTTTAGATCCTATGCTTATAAACCAAATCCAGAAACTCAGACAACAGGTACGATAGATTCTGCCCGTATAGTCACTAATGATTTATATACAGCTAATTTTTTTCCAAAGGATAGTTTTGCCTTTCGCGTAAGCGGTAAAGGTTTTAAAAGACACCAAATGCGTTTAATGATGGGTATTTTATTTGACTTAGGTGAAGGCAATTGTGATTTTAATTTTTTCTTAAAAACATTAGATGCTTCTAATGAAATAAAACTCACTAGAATTGCTCAAGCCAGCGGGCTGCTTTTACAAAACATCGAGATTTAACATACTTAACAGAAAATCTTGGTATTTAATAAAGGTTTAACCGTTATTCGTATAACCTTATATTGTCGTTAACGCCCAGCAGGAGTACTTCACTATATCTTTGTATCATAATTAATTGTTTAACTAAAAGAAAGAAAGATTATGAAAAAGAGAGTAGCAATATTAGCCACAAACGGATTTGAAGAGAGCGAATTAAAATCACCTAAAGAGGCGATGGAAAACGCAGGATTTACCGTAGATATCATAAGTGAGAAATCTGGAACCATTAAAGGATGGGCAGATGGAAATTGGAGCAATGAATATACTGTGACGAATACTTTAGATAAGGTACGTGCAGAAGATTATAACGCACTCATGTTACCCGGAGGAGTTATTAATCCAGATACTTTAAGAAGAAACGACGATGCCATCTTATTTATTCGCGATTTTTTCAAGCAGAAGAAGCCAGTTGGAGCTATTTGCCATGCACCGCAACTATTAATTGAGGCAGATGTTGTCAATGGTCGAGAATTAACATCGTTTAATTCTATTAAAACCGATTTAATTAATGCAGGAGCAAATTGGGTAGATAAAGAGGTAGTATGCGATGAAGCATTTGTCACAAGTCGAAATCCAGAGGATTTACCAGCATTTAATAAAAAACTAATCGAAGAGATAAGAGAAGGTAAACACGAGTTACAGCACGCATAGTGTTGTATTGATTGATTGGTGAATGAAAGCCGCTGCGCGATTGAGCGTGGCGGCTTTTCTATGTATAAATTAAAACTGAATTTAAAATCTTAAATTCAATTAAAATAGTATGTCAATAATAACTCCAGCTGTGTTTGATTTTCTTAGAGAGTTGAAAACTAACAATTCTCGAGAATGGATGGCAGCACATAAAAAGAGGTATCTAGAAAATGAGATCTTATTAAAAAAAGTATATGAGGATATTCGATTAGGACTTATGGAAGATGACGAGATTGATAAGGTTAAAGTCTTTCGAATCAACAGAGATGTACGTTTTAGTAAAAATAAAACTCCATACAATATACATAGATCTGTGAGTTATAGTAGGGCAGGAGCACACCGGAGAGGTAGCTATTACTTACGTATTGAGCCAGGTGGAAACTCAAGAATTAGTGGTGGTTTTTTTAGTCCCGAAGCAGCAGATTTAAAGAGAATCCGGACAGAATTTTCAATAGATTCCGCTGAGATGCGAGCTATTCTTAATCATAAAGACTTTAAAAAAGTCTATGGTAATGAATTTGACGCTCGGAGAGCTGTAAAAACGGCTCCAAGAGGTTTCGATAAAGATGATGCTAATATTGACCTTATAAGACTACAGAGTTTTTTTGTAACTAAAAAATTTACAGACTCAGAAGTGCTCGCAACAAATTTTACAGAAAATGTAATTTCTAATTTCAAAGTATTGCGACCATTTTTTGATTATATGAGCGATGTGCTTACTACAGACCTCGACGGCCAACTCATCATCTAATAAGGTTATGATACGTTTTTAATTATTTTTTTTCCTGTTTCTTGCGATAATATACACTACGATAAGAAGTACAGGTAACACAATGAAAATTAGTAACTCCATCGGAGATGAAGGATCAATAGGTGTATTATTTTGAGGCTTTGGGACGTCTGTAGGAATTTGCATCTAGCTTGCTTTAAGGGTGATAGGTTTTTCAAAAAGCTGAATCTGGCTCACGAGACGTTCTTTAACAAGATTCATCATACGTTTATTCAATGCAGATGAATTTTTGATATAGCAATCATATTCTTCTACTGTAAATAGCCCTATAACCATACCTTTCACAGTATTTCTAAACTTCATATCTTTTTGAATGGCATTTTCAACATACATCAAACGCTTTTCAATTGAGAAGTTATAAAAGACATTCTTATGTTTTGTAATATAGTTTTTGAACACGGCAATAAGTAGTGGATTTTGCAACTTAATAATAGGGCGTAAGGTGGCGTTTTGAAAATGTTCTTCAGGGCTCATGCCTTCCGTGATGCGCGCACTAGGAATTTCTGGACGTATACGTTTAATGTCATTAGGTCTATCGTTCATAATGATTGTATTTTCATAAAGTTAGGGATTGTTTTTCCGCTTTCGCGAAAGCGTAACACATACTTCTCAACAGCTTATTAACTAAGATCATTAAAAACTCACTGATTGTTAAACAACTCCGTATAACAACGTTAATTTGTATTAAATTTTCAGACAAAATTGTTTTTGTGCATTAGCTTTAAAATTAAAAACATATGAAAAAATCAGCCAATACTTCTTTCAGAATTTTGCCGCAAATTACTGATAGATGGAGTCCTCGGGTTTTTGGACCCGAAACTATTGATGAGGACCTTTTGAGAATCCTCTTTGAAGCTGGTCGCTGGGCGCCTAGTTCTAATAATTTACAGCCGTGGCTAGTGATTTGGGGCGTAAAAGGAACTACTGAATACGATCGAATTTTTGACTGTTTAGATGAATTTAATCAGTCTTGGGCAGGGAATTCACAAGCCTTATTATTGTGTGGATACAAGAAAACAAATCCAGAGGGTAAAGAAAATTTTCACGCTTTACATGATCTAGGATTATTTATGGGTAATGTATCAGCACAAGCACAACATCTTGGGGTGGCGTTACACCAAATGGCTGGAGTCAATTATAAGAAGGCCATGAAAGAGTTTGAGGTGCCTGATGATTTTCACATTGCTACAGCAACGGCTGTAGGGTACTATGGGGGAGATTTAGAAAAATTACCGGAAGATCTTCAAAGCGAGGAAACTAAAGCTAGAAGTCGTAAGGATCAGACATTATTCACTTTTAATGGTAATTTTGATAAAAGCCTTTTTACAAAGGACAAAAAATAATATAAAAGCTATTTATAAAAATAAAGCTCTGAATTAAAAATTCAGAGCTTTATTTTTATAAGTACTATTAAAGTATCAAATTTGATTTTCACCTTCTGTATTTGTTGAAATTTCAGGATCTTCGCCTATAGTATGCTTTTCTAATCCAGCAGAATCAACTTCAATAAATGATAGCGCTTCAGAGGGGGTTTCTATTTGCATAGCTCTTTTACCCACTATTAAAATAGGTCGTTGTAAGGCGACAGGGTTTTTTTGTATAAAATGAATCCAATCGTCATCGCTAAGAGTTGCATCTTTTATAAAAGCGTCTACGTCTGGATGATCTTTAGAGACGAGCTCATCAATACTGGCTCCTAATAAGTCTGCCACTTCAGTCCATTGGGTTCCTGTTAAACCACTTTTTGAAATATTAATCAAGTTCGTAGCTTTCTCACTACTTTTGGCATATCCCAACGTCTGTTTTGCGATACTACTCTCATCTGAATAGATAACAATTAATTGATTATCGTCTGTAGCTAGTGTCATATCTGTAGGCATATTGTAACTATTAATGATGTTCTTGCATTTTTTCCTTTTTCTTGCGTAGTTGCTTTTCAACTTCACCTACAGCCGTCTTAAAAGATCCGTGAAAATCTGCACTGCTGTGTTCGGCAAAAATTCTAGGTCCAGGGAGACTTACGCGTAATCCTGCAATTTTGCCAGTTTCATCACTAGATGTATTTTCTAATTTAAAAAACACATCTGCTCTGTGTACAAATTGATACTTATCTGCTAGTTTTTGTAATTGCTCTTTTGCATACTTCTCAAGTTCTGTACTTGCGTGAACGTCATGATATTCAAATATAATTTCCATAGTTATTATTTATTTAGTTGTTTGTTCTTGATTATTTTTTCTAAAACTAAGAGGGAATTCTTTTACGCCTCCATAGAGTTTAATTTCTTGTATATCTGCTGGCATGTAATATCCAGCATCTTCTAATGCTTCTTTTACTTTACGCACAACATTACCTTTAGTAATCAATGCGGTTTTTCTAAAATCTTTTGTATCTACCCAGAAGAACACCTTTAAATTTACGGTACTCGTTGCTAACTCATCTTCTATGACAAAATTCTCATGTACCGCATCATTTATAACATTTGGTTCTTGTTTTAATGCATTAAGAACGGTTTCTTTAGCACCTTCAATATTGTCTTCGTAAGCGATACCAATTATAAAATCCCATCTATAAAACCCGTCTTCTGTATAATTAGTAACAGGCTCTGTCAAGACGTCACTGTTTGGAATGTAAACATCTTTACCATCAAACGTTTTGAGCTTCGTATATCTTAGATCTAAGGTTTTTACTTTCCCAAAATTAGGACCTATTTCAACAGTGTCATCTACGTCAAAAGGTCTATTAAATGCTAATATGATACCCGCTATAAAATTTTCACCTATGTCTTTAAAAGCAAATCCTAATACCACCGCACTAGCTCCAGCAGCAGTTAGAATACCTGTCGCAATACCACCTAAACCAGCCGCTTTTAAAGCTAGCATTAAAGTAATTGCTATAAGAATATATTTTATAGCGGTCCCTAAAAACTTACTCATTAAAGGGTCCTCTGTGTTTGCAGATATTTTTCTTCTAGCAAAGCGACCTAACCAACCTGCAATGAGAATGCCTACAACTACAATTAAAATTCCCATTACTATATCAGGCAACTGATCCATAAATCGATCTGCAGCATTCTGAAAAGTGTCTCTTATTGAAGTAACTTCTTTCTGCGAAGTTTTTAGCATAGCTATTATGATTGGTATTTAAAAGTACTGCACAACGAAATAAATAGTCTTAAAAGCATATCAATTCACATTTTATTAAGACATTTTACATACCCACGTTAAATTGATCATAAGTTCAAGACTTAACGCTACAGAACCAATTAACTTTAAAAAAAAATATGCTCACCTATGAATATCGTCTCTAAAAATCCTTACACAAACAAGGATATATTTAGTATAAAAGCTCTTAACCTTGAAGAGATTGAAGAGAAATTGTCTTTGGCTCAGGGAATATATGAATCATGGCATAAAACTTCTATGAAAGAGCGATCTGAGCACTTGCTTAATGTGGCTAATGAGTTAAAAAAAAATAAGAATGAGTATGCAGAAACTATGACTGCCGAAATGGGGAAACCTATTAGTCAATCTCTTGCTGAAATTGAAAAGTGTGCATGGGTCTGTGAGTACTATGCAGAGAATGCTCCAAAACAGTTAGCAAATAAAGAGATAGAAACAGAAGCATCAAAAAGCTATGTACGCTATGATTCTATAGGGGTAGTACTCGCTGTAATGCCATGGAATTATCCGTTTTGGCAAGTCTTCCGATTTATTGCTCCTGCGCTTATGGCGGGTAACATCGGTCTTTTAAAACATGCCAGCAATGTGATGAAAAGTGCAGAAAATATCCAAAAGGTTTTTGAACGTGCAGGCTTGCCCAAAGGTTGTTTTCAAAATATGGCAATAGGTAGTGAGCGTATCGAAGAAATAATTAAGGATGATCGTATTAAAGCAGTAACCCTTACGGGCAGTAAGCCAGCTGGTGCTGCTGTAGCAAGTACTGCCGCAAGTGTGATTAAAAAAGCAGTATTAGAATTAGGAGGCAGCAATGCACTAGTGGTTTTTCCAGACTGTCATATGGATGAAACAGTAGCAACCTGTGTGCAAGCACGTTTTCAAAATACAGGTCAAAGCTGTATTGCTGGTAAAAGGTTGCTCATACATCAGGATATTTACGGAGAATTTGTTTCCGCTTTCGCGAAAGCGGTATCCCAATTAAAATCTGGCGACCCAATGGATCCAAACACATTTATAGGGGTAATGGCAAGGGAAGATCTTGCTATAGAACTAGAAGAGCAATTAAAAAAATCTGTAGAAGAAGGTGCAAAGATAATACTTGGTGGGCATAGACAAGAAGCTTACTTTGAACCCACTATTGTTACTGATGTGACACCAGAGATGACCATATTTAAAGAAGAAACTTTTGGTCCTGTGATAGGTGTAACCCCTTTTTCATCTGACGAGGAAGCGGTCACGCTTGTAAATGAATCAGATTTTGGGCTAGGGGTTTCTATATTTACAAATGATAAAAGTAGAATAGAAAAACTCATTCCACTATTTGATGATGGAGCAGTTTTTGTAAATGACATGGTGAAAAGCAACCCTAATTTACCATTCGGGGGTACTAAAATTTCTGGTTTTGGAAGAGAACTTTCTATTGATGGTATTCAAGAATTTGTTAATAAGAAGACAGTATATATAAAGTAATCTCTATATAGAAGACTAGTCATTCTCTCAGCAAGACTGTGTATGATTAGTCACAATCAAAATCAATATCTAGTACTTTTAAACCATAATTTTTTGCATCATAGTTAAAATGCCACCACTCTGTACGTATGGGTGAGAAACCATGTTTTTTCATAACAGACCATAGTAATTTTCTATTTTTTACCACAGTGTCATTATGAGGATGATCCATGTGAGCTTCTTTGCCAAAATGGTCATAATCACTTCCCATATCAAGAATAGAGTCGTTTAGTGTTACTATGGTCATATCTATAGCAGCACCGCGATTGTGTATAGAACCACTTTTGTATGGATTTCCTACATATCCTGGTTTGGGAAAGATTTTCCACATTTTTTTTTGAACAGAAACTGGTCTATAGCAGTCAAATAATTTTATTTTATAACCTAATTCGCAAAACTCATCATTAGCTTTTACTAATGATTTTGCAACTTCAGGAATCAACAAGCATTGTACGCAGTCATACACTGTTTGCTTTAGAAAATTATCATCAGTAGCATAACGTACATCGTACGCAAATTCTGAAGCAAATTGATCGATATTGATCAATGGAGATTCTTGATCACTTTGAAAAGTGATGAAAATAGTGCCAGCTATTACGTACAAAATGGTCTTAAAAAATTTCATATTGGAAAATTACAAATATTTTATTGTATCTCACACATCTTGCTCTCAAGAAGTATCTTCGCATATAGAAAGCAAAACTATAAATGATTGATTTACCCAAAATAAAAACACAACGTCTTGCCATCAAACTTACGTTAAGAGCAGAAAAACTTGTGAAGCAGGGCCATCCATGGGTTTTTGAAAACAGTATTTCAAAACAAAGCAAGGACGGAAAGGCTGGAGATCTAGCCATACTTTTTGATAATCGATCAGATAAGGTGTACGCCATAGGGCTATATGATCCCCATTCACCTATTAGAATTAAAATTTTAAGCAATACTCCTGCTCAAATTAACATAGATTTTTTTCGTCTTAAAATTAATAAAGCTTTTGATCTACGAAAGAAATTACTAAAAACTGATACGAATAGCTATAGACTTATTTATGGCGAGAATGATGGATTTCCAGGCCTTATTGTAGATGTGTATGCATCTGTGATTGTCGTAAAACTCTACAGTACAATCTGGATCCCTTATCTTCAAGATATTTTACCGCTTTTGTTAGCTAGTACAAAAGCGGAGACTATGGTAATGCGTTTGAGTCGTAACGTAGCAAAAATAAAAACGCATTCTATTAAGGATGGTGATGTGTTGCACGGAACTTTGAGCAACGAAATAGTATTTTTTAGGGAGCATGGTGTGCAATTTTCGGCTAATGTAATATACGGACATAAGACAGGTTACTTTTTAGATCACAGAGAGAATAGAAGAAAAGTGGGGACATTGTCTAAAGGAAAAACTGTTTTAGATGTTTTTAGTTATGCGGGCGGATTTTCTGTTCATGCCCTTGCAGGTGGAGCTTTAGAGGTGACAAGTTTAGATATAAGCAGTCAGGCTTTGGAAGTAGCAGTACAAAACGGGAAGCTTAACAAACATAACGGTCGTCATATAACTCTGGCGGTAGATGCATTTGTAGGTTTACAACAGCTTATAGATAACGGTAAAACGTATCAAATTGTAGTGATCGACCCACCTAGTTTTGCTAAGAGTGCTAAGGAAATACCTACGGCAAAAAACAGTTATGCAAGACTTGCACAGTTAGGCGCAAAGCTCACTGCTAAAGGAGGATTATTAATTCTTGCTTCATGCTCATCTCGTGTACCTTCTCAAACTTTCTTTGATATTTCTGAGCAACATATTACTAAGGCTGGGCGCGAGTTTAAAGTCTTAGATAAAACCTATCACGACATAGATCATCCCGTCACATTTCCAGAGGGTGCATATCTAAAATGTGGTTATTATAAATTAAATTAATTAATTGCTATGCGAAGTATTTTCATGTTACTTATTTTAAGTTTGATCTCTTGTAAGGAAGAGAAGCCATTAGTGAACACAACGATAAAGGATATAGCAATAATTCCTAAGCCTAATCAAGTGGTAGAAAAGCAGTATGGCTTTCTGTTTAACCAAGAAACAACACTTCAGTATGAAGATTTTGAGGGTGTTTCTGAGGTAGCGAATCAATTTAGAAACCTGTTAAAATCAACACCTTTTTTAGTCGCTCAAGGCGAAAATTTGAAATCTAAAGAAAATATCGTCACTTTTTCTATTGTTTCAACGGATAGTATTTCTTCACCAGAGGGTTACGTTCTAGATATTAATGAAAAGCACCTATCTCTAGCGGCATCAGAACCTCAAGGGCTTTTTCGAGGTTTGCAAACTATAAAGCAGTTATTACCTAGCGAAATTAATGCAGAAACTAAAATTGATAGTTTGACCATACCTGGAGTTACAATAATAGACGCTCCTAGATATGAATATCGAGGGATGATGCTTGATGTGGCTCGTCATTTCTTTTCGGTTGACCAGGTTAAGAGATTAATAGATCAAATTGCCGTGTATAAGATAAATACCTTGCATTTACATCTTACAGATGATCAAGGATGGCGTATTGAAATTAAATCATGGCCTAAACTTACAGAAATTGGGGGCAGTACTGCCGTAGGTGGAGATAAAGGAGGGTTTTATACACAAGAAGATTATAAAGAGATTGTGGACTATGCAGCATCCCGATTTATCACTGTTATTCCAGAAATAGATATGCCCGGTCATACTAATGCAGCACTAGCGTCATATGCAGCGCTAAATTGTAACGACATAGCCCCCCCAATGTACACTAAAATGCGTGTTGGTTTTAGTAGTTTGTGTGTAGATAAAGAAATAACCTACCAATTTGTTGACGACGTAATAAGAGAGATTGCAGCCATTACACCTGGAGAATACATTCACCTAGGTGGTGATGAGTCTCATGCAACTATCCCGAGCGATTATGATAAATTTCTTAAAAGAGCTTTTGCTATTGTAAGAAAATACAATAAGAAAGTAATGGGGTGGGAGGATATTCAAAGTGCTGGTGTAGACAGTACTTATATCTTGCAGCATTGGACTTCAGAAAAAATTACTCAAAAAGGAATTGATCAAGGAGCAAAAATAGTGCTATCGCCTGCAAAGCGTACGTATCTCGATATGAAATATAATAAAGACTCTCCTATTGGAATTACTTGGGCTGGTTTTATAGAGGTAGATAGCGCTTATACATGGAATCCTTCAACTCTTTTTCCAAAAGTTAAAGAGTCACAAATTATAGGGATAGAATCACCTTTATGGTCAGAAACCATTAGAACTTCAAGCGATCTTGAATATTTAGCTTTTCCCAGATTGATAGGTCATGCTGAATTGGGATGGTCAAAAGAAGCATTTACAAGTAGTGGCTGGGCTGATTATCAAAAACGTCTTAAAAAGCACTATAATCGTATGGACATGCTTGATATGAATTATTACAAATCTCCTATTGTTGAGCTTCCTTAGAAGGAATAGTCTTTAATGCATAAGAGTCATGCTGCTCTATGGCCCACTTGATAGCGTGTGTAAGGCTAGTACATATTTTGATTCTATTTTTAAAAAATAACTTTTCAATTAAAACGTTTGTTTTTTCTATGTCATTATAAGAAACTACTGCAAGTGCCCCAATGTAATTTCTGGCTTTAAAGAATTTGAGCCAATCTTGAGGAAAAATAGAGTAGGAGTGCACACGGTTTGATATGTAGGAGGTGTTTGAATCCACCCCATAATGCGACTCTGCTATCTTTAAAATTTCTTGTACAGAGTCCCAATTAACAGTTACTCCTTCATTAAATTCTGATATGACAAATTTTTCAAAAAAGTAAAAGACGCCTACGTCTAAAATGTAAACATCTTCTAGTGGGTGATCAATATGTGACTCGCTTACTAGCATATCTTAAAGATAGACCTATCAATGGAGTGTGACTTCTTTACAATCAACTACAAGGTCTATTCTATAAATGTATAGAAATCATCTTTAAACAAAGCGATTAAATCCGTTATTATGATTAGTTGCAACCTCCTGTAAAACCTTCTGCGTTAAACGTGGTACGCACAACACCATCACGATCCCCATCAATTACTTGAATAACTAAGTTGCTACTACCGCTTCCATCACGTTTAGGGCTACAGTACTCAAAGAGATAAAAGCTGTTAGCCTGCCCTGCAACTCCATTTGAGATGTCATTAAATACAGTTTCAAGATCTTGAGCGCTGGTGGCAAATGCACTACCCGTCTGACCTATGTCCGTTAGGATATCTTCATCTATTTCAGAACCTAACCCAATCGTAAAAAAGCTCAAATCCTCATCTGCTCCGTTTACGGCAGCAATTGCTTGTGCTTCTGTATATCTCGCTGCTTGATCTGTACCATCTGTAAATAAGACAATGGAAGCAGCAGCAAATAATTCTTGATCTTCAAAAGAGTCTAATACATTTTCTGCAATAGCAGTTGCTTTAATTACGGCTCCATATAGATCTGTAGATGGGTCATTACTTATAGATGTATCTATGCTTTCAATAGCTTGCTGTAGTGTTGTTGCACTAGTTGTAAGAGGTTGCAGCTCATGTAAAATATCTTCCCCATTAAACCAGTAAATTCCCATTTTAAAGGATTCTGTAGGTATAGCAGGCATTACATTAGCTATAAAATTGCTAGAAGCCTGTTTTAATTCGTCTAAACTTGTACTTAAAACACTATTACTTAAATCTAAAACTAGAAATGTGTTGTTGGAAAAGATTTGTGCATTTGGAGAAATCGTGCCAGAAGCCTCAGAGCTTGATATCTCGTTATAGCAATCATCATTTCGGCCTTGTTCAAAAATTGTGAAATTAGAAGGCGTTAATCCAGGTACAGCGTTGCCATTTCTATCGTTTACTTTAAAAAAAACTGACACTTTTGATGGTAATGTAGTAAAGGACTCTTGTATGGTAACATCTAGCTCTTGAGTGCCTAAATTAAGACAGTCAATTCCAGAAGGTCCTCCACCGTCATCATCTCTTGAACTACAAGAACTTAGAATTGTTGTCACAGCAAAGAGTAGAACTATAAAATAATTTTTCATAATGTTTCGTTTAGATTGATGCTTTTTGAACGCTTGTATTTCGGATTTATTTCTTTAAAGGAAACGATTCAAACTATTTTTGTCTAGCACTGTCCAAAGCATGAGAGAGAAATATTTTATATTTGATATAGAGGTGTGTCTGATGATTACGCTTTCGCGAAAGCGTATACATAATCATGGTACGATTTCTGTTACTATGGAATTATTACGTAGCTATTTTTAAATTATCCACGTTGAACAGCACAAACATTTTACGCTTAGGCGTTTTTTTCTTATTCACATTAATTGTAGGTATATCTAAAGCTAAAGCCCAAGTAGACTTGCCAAGTGCCTCTATAGAGATAAAGGGTAAGGAAATTAATGAAGTGCCTCAAGAGGTTCAAGTAGCTCCTTTTGATTATAAAAAGAAGGATGACAGAATAAAATCCGGTAGTCTAATTTTTAAAAGTAAAATCAAGCTTTCTGATCCTTTTGCTGCTCAAGAGAAAAAAACGGTTCGTTTTATAGAAGGTAATGACTTTGCAAAAAAAGAGTATACTTCTTTAGAGAAAAAAATGAATCAGAACGTGGTAGCTCAAAAAAAGGATGTTGAGCTTGCACCAGAATATTACAAAGACCAAAATCTAGGAGAATTTCGTAGCGGCTCAAAATTTGTAAATTTTGTGTATCGAGATCATCAATATGTAGATGGAGATAGGGTAAGTGTTACCATTAACGATACCGTTATAAATCCTAACGTTTGGTTGGCTGGAGAGTTTAGAGGATTTTATATGGACTTAAAAAAAGGGTTTAATAAAATTGATATCAAAGCACTCAATCAAGGAAGTTCAGGACCTAATACTGCACAATTTATCATGTATGATGATAAGCGTAATGTAATTTCTTCTAATATTTGGAACTTAGCCACTGGAGTAACGGCAACTGTGATCATCATTAAGGACTAAATTTTTACTCAAAAGATTGCATAGCCACTAATTTATGGTAAACACCACCTTTATCCAGAAGTTCTTGATGTCTACCTTGCTCCACAATTTCACCTTTTTGCATTACTATAATGGTATCTGCATTTTGAATGGTGGATAGCCTATGTGCAATGACTATAGAGGTTCTATTTTTCATCATGTTTTCTAAGGCTTTCTGTACCAGTCGCTCACTTTCGGTATCTAGGGCAGAGGTTGCCTCATCTAGAATCATAATCGGCGGATTCTTTAAAACCGCTCGAGCAATAGATAAGCGTTGCTTTTGCCCTCCACTTAGCTTATTACCACTGTCGCCAATGTTTGCATCTAGTCCGTTAGGCAATTCCTTTACAAATTCCCAAGCATTTGCAATCTTAAGCGCATCGATAATCTCTTCATCAGTAGCATTTTCTTTTCCCACAATCATATTACTTCTCAACGTATCGTTAAAAAGAATTGCGTCCTGAGTAACAATACCAATATTCTTTCTAAGATTATTTAATGACATATCTTTAATATCAACCCCATCAAGAGTAATAGTTCCATCGACCACATCATAAAAGCGGGTTAATAAATTTGCAATTGTGCTTTTTCCGGAGCCAGATTGACCCACTAGCGCTATGGTTTTTCCTTTTGGTACGGTGAGGTTAAAATTTTTAAGTACTAATTGATCTTCATACTTAAATGAGATATTAGAGAGCGCAATGGCACTCTCAAAACCATGCACAGGTATTGTAGTTTCTTTATCTGCAATTGTATTATCTGTCTCTAAAATTTCTAAAATTCGCTGTGCAGAGGCATTACCGCGTTTTACACTATAACTAGCTTTAGAAAAGGCTTTTGCAGGAGTGAGAATTCCATAGGCTAGTCCCATAAACGCAATAAAAGTTGGGCCGTCTAAAGTTCCTTTCGTGAGCACCATATTACCACCAAACCATAGTAAAATACCTATTACGACAATGCCTAAGAATTCACTGATAGGTGAGGCAAGAGCTTGTCGTTGCATGAGACTATTTGCAAAGTCATTGTATCGTTTTGTACTATTTTCAAAACTTCTTTGAAACCTTTGTTCTGCATTAAAGCTTTTTACAATCTTGAGGCCTCCTAAGGTCTCTTCTAGTTTAGAGAGCAGTTCTCCTTGCTCACGCTGTACACGATCAGATTTTTTCTTAAGTCGTTTACCTACTAAAGAAATTAAAAAACCCATTATAGGTATAAATGTAAGGACAAATACAGCTAGCTGTGGACTTAACAAGAACATTGCCGTAAGTGCAAAAATGATTGTGAGAGGTTCACGTACAATAAGCTCTAGAATGCTTAAAAATGAATGTTGTACTTCTTGAACATCAGAGGTAACACGAGCAATCGTATCTCCTTTTCGTTTTTCTGTGAAGTAGGCTACAGGTAGCAAAATAATTTTTGCATACATCGCATTCCGGATATCTTTTAAGACACCGTTTCTTAAGAAAGTGATGAAATACATAGCAAAATAACCAAAAAGATTTTTAAGTAAAAAGGTGCTTATTATGAAAACAATCATAAGAGTAAGCGCTTGTTCTTTGTCATTTTTAGCAATTTCAGTGACATAGTAACCCAAGGAATTCTCCATAAAGTCCTTAGCATTAAGAATACCATCCCATTCAGGTTTAGCAGTGACCATTTTAGTTTTATCAAAAAGGACTTGTAGCATTGGTATGAGTGCTACAAAGCCTAATGTGCTAAAGAGTGCATAGAATACATTACAGATGATATTGAGAATACCATAAAATTTGTAAGGCATTGCGTAAGAAAGAATCTTCTTAAAATATTCCATAGAGTGTTTCCGCGCTTACGCGAAATCTTTAATTTATTTAAACTCCTAAAGTTGTTTTAATTTGAGCTATACGTTTGTCTAATGAATTAGAAACCTTTTCATAATCACTTAGTGATTTGAGAGGGGTATTTACACTAATGTAAAATTTCACCTTAGGTTCTGTTCCACTAGGTCTTGCAGCTATTTTACTTCCATCTTCTGTGTAGAAAATAAGAACATTTGATTTTGGAACATCAATAGTACTTTCTTTACCAGTAGCAATATCCTTCGAGATAGAAGTTTGGTAATCTTCCACACGTGTAACTTTACTACCATTAATTTCCTCCATAGGGTTTGAACGTAAGTCCTTAAGCATTTGCTTGATTTCTTGAGCACCAGACTGACCTTTTTTAACAAGCGAAATAAGGGATTCTTTATAAAACCCATGTTTTAGATATAGCTCTTTTAAAACGTCAAAAAGTGTTTTTCCGTTTGATTTTGCTTCGGCAGCTATCGTACAGGCGAGTAGGGTAGCAGTCACAGCATCTTTATCCCGCACAAAATCACCTACCATATACCCAAAACTCTCTTCACCGCCTCCTATAAAATGCTGTGAAGGATAATCTTCAATCATTTTTGCAATCCACTTAAAGCCCGTAAGTCCCACTTTGCACTCAACATCGTAAGACCCTGCAAGTTCTTCCATCATGGGAGTGGAAACAATAGTACTTCCCACAAAAGGTTCTGGGTGCTGATTTTTGCTTTCGCGAAAGCGTGCTGCTAGATAATCTGTCATTAAGATCATGGTTTGATTACCATTAAGAATAGTGAGTCTACCATCATCTCCTCGTACGGCTACACCCAGTCTATCACAATCTGGATCTGTACCTATTACAATATCTGCGTATACTTTTTCTCCTAATTCTAACGCCATTTTTAGAGCAGCAGTTTCTTCTGGATTAGGAGAAACTACAGTCGGAAAATCTCCATTAGGTTCTTTTTGTTCTTCAACTATGTGAAGGTTTGTATACCCTGCTTTTTTTAGCGTATCTGGCACCAGAGTGATAGAAGTCCCGTGTAATGATGTAAAAACGATAGAAAGGTCTTCTTTCTGCTTGTTTGATAAACCGAAAGATACATTTGCGACACTCGCATCTATAAACGCTTGATCTACTTCACTGTCAATTAGATCTATTAATGAGTCATTTCCATCAAATTTGATATCACTAAAATTTAAAGATTCTATGACATCAATTATTTCTTTGTCTTGAGGTGGTACTAATTGTCCGCCATCTTCCCAATAGACTTTGTATCCATTATACTCTGGTGGATTGTGGCTGGCAGTAAGTACAATGCCACACTGGCATTCTAAATGACGCACTGCAAAGCTTAATTCTGGAGTAGGACGAAGGTCAGAAAAGAGATAAACCTGTATTCCATTTGCTGAAAATACATCTGCAACTACTTGTGCTAATTCTTTGCTATTGTGGCGGCAATCGTATGCAATGGCAACCTTAATCGCCTTTCCAAAAAATTGTTTTTTAAGATAATCAGAAAGTCCTTGGGTATTTTTTCCTAACGTATATTTATTGATACGATTAGTGCCAACTCCCATAATACCTCTCATTCCTCCAGTGCCAAACTCTAAGATTTTTATAAAAACTATCTGCAAGCTCTTCTGGATTATGTGCAATAAGTTCTTTGATGGTATTTTTTGTTTTCTCATCAAATGTATCTGTAAGCCAAGTATTGGCTTTTTCAAGAATTACGGGATCGTGATGTATCATGTAAATTTCTATTTAAGAGAGTGTCAAAAATACGATTTTATGGGAGGAATAACAGTCAGCGTCATGCTAGAATACGTAAGCCAAATAGCCCTCGGTGAGTTGTTATAGTGTTTCTTTGATTATATAGCGTTGCTTATCTCTTTTAGATCTTAGAATAAGTTCTCCTATAAATCCAGCAATAAAAAGCTGTATGCCTATGAGCATCGCTACAAGAGCAATATAGAATTGCGGTCGTTGTGTGATTAATCTTCCCATAGGATTTAGAAAAACTTTATCTATTCCTAAATAGCCTGCAAAACCAAATCCTACAATAAACATCAAAACTCCTAGCGCACCAAATAAATGCATGGGTCGCTTTCCAAAACTACCTAAAAACCAAATGGTAAGTAAATCCAAAAAACCATTGATAAAGCGCTCCATACCAAATTTTGTTTCCCCGTACTTTCTTTTTTGATGTTGCACTACTTTCTCACCTATACGTATAAAACCTGCATTTTTTGCAAGTACAGGTATGTAGCGATGCATCTCCCCGTATACGTCTACTGTTTTAATGACTTCTCTGCGGTAGGCTTTAAGCCCACAATTAAAATCATGTAATTTTAAACCACTCGTTTTTCTTGCTGCCGCGTTAAAGAGTTTGCTAGGTAGGTTTTTTGAAATTATAGAGTCGTAGCGTTTCTTTTTCCAGCCAGAGACAAGATCGTAGCGCTCTTCTGTAATCATTTTATACAGCTCAGGAATTTCTTCAGGATTGTCTTGCAAGTCTGCGTCCATGGTAACAATAACATTACCCTGGGCAGCGGCAAAGCCAGCATGTAATGCTTGTGACTTTCCATAGTTGCGGTTAAAACGTATACCTCTAACCTCAGTACGCTTTCGCGAAAGCGTATCAATCACCTCCCACGAACCATCTGTACTACCGTCATCTATAAAAATGACTTCGTATGAAAAACCATTGGCTTCCAGAGTTTCTGAAAGCCATTGATATAATTCTTTTAAAGAGTCTACTTCATTGAGCAGGGGTATAATGATGGATAGTTGCATACAAAAATTTTATGCGTCTGCATATGGATTGTCCTTTCGCATAATAAGTCCAGCAATAAGGGAAATAATGAACCCAAAAAATAATGAGAATAAAATACTAATTGGTATCATAAAACCTAATTTTGTAAAATTTTCTTGGAAAGATAATGTCTGTTCTATTTGAGTTTCAGTCATATCGGGATATTGCTCTAATATTTGATCTCTTACCGCACCTAGTGCAAGTTCTGAATAATTAGGCTCTAAGACTTGTGTTAAAACCAACGTCCAAACGATCCCAATTAGCCCAGAAATCATTGCAATTCCTAGACCTATTTTCAAAGCTTGACCAAGTTTTAGAAAACCCCCATTAGCTTTTTTATACGTTTTTAATCCCATTACAATAACAGCAATCATGATGACAATACTTAAAACACCTAAAGACCAATGTGGGGCTAAGAAATTGTTAGTTACATATAGAATTACTTGAAAAAGAATCATGATGATCCCTAGAAGTAAACCATATTTAAGCATTACATCTTTAGTTGAGGTTGTGTTAGTCTCCATATAATTTTGATTTTTTTGGTTGTCGTCAATTAGTACACAAATATACACTATCGTTACATCGCCTGTCAAAAAATCGTAAATTCGCGTAAAGAGCAAATAATTTTTATAAAATAAGTTGTCATTTTTTAAAAGTTTTGTAAATTTGCACCTCGAAAAATCGAATAATTTAAGTACTATATAAGATGAAAGCAGGAATACACCCAGAAAATTTTAGAGTAGTAGCATTTAAGGATATGTCTAATGATGAGGTGTTCTTAACAAAATCTGCTGCAGATACTAAAGAAACAATCGAAGTTGAAGGAACGGAGTATCCTTTAATCAAACTAGAAATCTCTAGAACGTCTCACCCATTCTACACAGGTAAAGCTAAGCTTGTAGATACAGCAGGACGTATTGATAAGTTCAAAAATAAATACGCTAAGTTTAAGAAGTAATTCTTACAACTTACTAAAATATTAGGCCTCGCTATTCATTTAGCGAGGTTTTTTTTTGAACTTTATTTTACAAGAAGTAATATATAATTTATACGAGATTATTGCTTTTCTATGCTAATTTCTTACTGCATAATCCCTCCAAATCCTTAAATTTGCAACCTTTACCATAAGCAAAAAACTATGTTTGATAATTTAAGTGATAAGTTAGATAAAGCACTACATGTACTGAAAGGTCACGGAAGTATTACGGAAGTAAACGTAGCCGAAACTTTAAAAGAAGTACGTAGAGCTTTAATTGATGCCGATGTTAACTTTAAAACTGCAAAAGATTTTACAAATCGTGTAAAAGAAAAGGCTCTAGGTTCTGACGTTTTAACGACACTTCAGCCAGGTCAGTTAATGGTAAAGATTGTAAAGGACGAGCTTACAGAGTTAATGGGAGGAGATGCAGAAGGCATCAACCTTTCAGGAACACCATCTGTGATTTTGATGTCTGGACTTCAGGGTTCTGGTAAAACAACGTTTTCTGGAAAACTGGCTAACTTCCTTAAAAATAAAAAAACGAAGAAACCATTGCTTGTTGCTTGTGATGTCTATCGTCCAGCAGCTATTGATCAGCTTCATGTGGTTGGAGATCAGATTAAGGTAGATGTATATTCTGATCGTGATGAGAAAAACCCTGTAAAAATTGCACAGGATGGTATCGCTTTCGCGAAAGCGAATGGTCATAATGTAGTGATTATTGATACGGCGGGACGTCTAGCGGTCGATAACGTGATGATGAAGGAGATTGCAGAGGTTCACAAAGCTATCCAACCGCAAGAAACGCTCTTTGTGGTCGATTCTATGACGGGTCAAGATGCGGTAAATACTGCAAAAGCTTTTAATGACATACTTAATTTTGATGGGGTTATCCTTACAAAATTAGACGGTGATACACGAGGAGGTGCTGCCATATCTATTAAATCTGTAGTAGATAAGCCTATTAAATTTATAGGTACTGGAGAGAAGATGGAAGCGATAGACGTATTCTATCCTTCTCGTATGGCAGATCGTATCTTAGGGATGGGAGATGTTGTATCTCTTGTAGAAAGAGCGCAAGAACAGTTTGATGAAGAAGAAGCGAGAAAACTTCAAAAGAAGATTGCTAAGAATCAATTTGGTTTTGATGATTTCTTAAAGCAAATTGCTCAAGTAAAGAAAATGGGTAACATGAAAGACCTTATGGGAATGATCCCTGGGGCTGGTAAAATGCTTAAAGATGTAGATATTGATGATGATGCTTTTAAACATATAGAAGCCATTATACACTCTATGACTCCAGGCGAGCGTACAGATCCATCAACGATAAACTGCGAGTCGTAAGAAAGAGAATTGGGAAGGGGTCTGGGACCTCTGTACAGCAAGTAAATCAGTTACTCAAACAGTTTAATCAAATGAGTAAGATGATGAAGATGATGCAAGGTGGCGGTGGCCGAAAGATGATGCAAATGATGAATCAAATGAAATAAATAAAACTAAAAAGGCGCCTATAATATCGGCGCCTTTTTAATTCTATATTATTACAAAAAAACAGTTATACCTATGACAATTTTAGACGGAAAAAAAACTTCTAATGATATCAAAAATGAGATCAAGGTTGAAGTTGATAAAATGAAGAGTAATGGGGAAAAAGTGCCACATCTTGCTGCAGTAATTGTAGGAAACGACGGTGCATCTCTTACTTATGTAGGTAGTAAAGTAAGAGCGTGTGAGCGCGTAGGTTTTGAATCTACGATGGTCAGAATGCCTAATACAACAAGTGAAATAGAATTGCTGGATAAAATTGAAGACCTCAATAATGATCCCAATATTGATGGCTTTATAGTTCAATTGCCACTTCCTCCACAAATAAATACACAGCAAGTACTACTTGCAGTAGATCCTGATAAAGATGTAGATGGCTTTCATCCTACAAATTTTGGAAAAATGTCCTTAGATATGAGCACATTTATTCCAGCTACACCTTTTGGGATATTAGAACTTCTAGATCGTTATAATGTAGAAACAAAAGGTAAGCATACCGTAGTGATAGGAAGAAGCCATATTGTAGGAAGGCCTATGAGTATCTTAATGGGGCGTAAAGGTTTTCCAGGAAACTCTACCGTTACACTTACGCACAGTCACACAAAAAACATAACACAAATTACTTCACAGGCAGACATTATAATTTCGGCTTTAGGGGTTCCTGGCTTTTTAAAACCAGAAATGGTAAAAGATGATGCGGTGATTATTGATGTAGGTATTACTCGTGTTCCAGATGAAACTAAAGAAAGAGGATATTACATCACTGGAGATGTCGACTTTGAGGGAGTTAGTAAAAAAGCCTCATTCATCACTCCAGTACCTGGCGGAGTAGGTCCTATGACAATTGCTATGCTCTTAAAAAATACGCTGCTTGCAAGAGAGCGCCATAGAGCTGCATCAAAAAAGAAATAATTGATTGTTTTGAAAGGCCATTGTGATTCAATAGTAAATAGAAGGTTTTTCTACGAAATATTATATCAAAAAAGGAGCTTTTTAGCTCCTTTTTTGATGATAGTAGTGGTAATTAAAATCATCCCAATTTCCATTTAGACATCAAGTCCAAAAAATACTGGAATCGATACATACAGCATAATTAAAATTCCTATTAAGCTTATAATCCAACTATATTTTCTAATCACAAGTCTCGATAAGTAGTAAATGCATACAGTGATGACTGTTATGATGGAGGGAATCCAAACAATTGCTAATTTGACTAACCCATTTTCGGCATCTACTGAGCTGTAAAGTATGGCGGTAGTGACTGCCCATGTGATTAGAATAACAAGAATATTTATTCTAAGACTTATGGCAAGTTTATAGAGTGCTTCCATTATTTTATAACTTTAATATCTGTGAAATAGAGTTTAAAAGTACCGTCTTCATTTCTATGTTCAGTGGCAATATTTAAACCATCAATATTTTTATATTCTTCAAAGGTGGTAATCATTGATGGTTCTGGGCTATTTGCTCTTCGGTATGCCCATTCTGTAACTTGATAATCATCATTATAATAATAGTCGTAGGCGTCTCCAGGAGTATAACCACCCTCATTAGCATAGACTGTGGTGATTTTCTTTGATTGCTTTCGCGAAAGCGGACTTAATACATCAGCTGTTATATGTATTGATGTTTCTTCGTCCCACACTAGTTGGTAAGGAGCAAGTAACCAAAACTTATCATTAGTAAACCCTTGATCTGCCTTTAATGACGTGCTATCTACTGAAGACCTATTGTAGGATATAGTATCACTATCGCTCATCATGGTAACGTCACCAGTTTTGGGTTTCCAGGACCAAGATCTCTTAGCTACATTTTTTCTGTTACGATCTACATTAAAAGTGAAATCTATTTGAGTAACATCATCCCAATGAGCGATTCCGTTGTTTTTAGCAATAACTTCAGCTTCACTTAATTCTACCACTTCTTGAACAGGCGTAGGTTCAACGTCTTTTGACGGAGTATATTCAACACAACTAATAGTAAGTAATGATATGGCACTTAAGAGGTAATATTTCATAAATTTTGAGATCAAATATTGGTGTAATTTCTTTTTCCCAAAGATACGATTTAGGCATCTGTGCTATAAAAAAACTCAACCATATAAATTGGTTGAGTTTAAAATTTAATATTCTGTAGTAACAAAGTCGATTGAGCTGTTCTAAATGTCGTCAAAGCTCACATCAGTAAACTGTTCTGCTGTAGGTCGCTCAGAACTAACCGCCCCGTTATCTACAGCCTGAGAAGATGGAGATCTAGAATAGTCGCTTTGATGTCTTTCTGAAATGACATCTTCTCCCTTTTCATCAAGAATAAAGGATGTCATTTCCTCTAGATTTTCTGTAAAGCCAGCAAAATCTTCTTTATAAAGGTAAATTTTGTGTTTTTTAAAGTGAAAAGATCCATCATCATTTGTAAACTTTTTACTTTCTGTAATGGTGAGGTAGTAATCTCCAGCTTTTGTAGCGCGTACATCAAAGAAATAAGTGCGTCTTCCAGCTCTTAATACTTTTGAAAAAATTTCCTCATTATCACGTCCATCGTAATCACTCATAGTATAGGATTGTTAGTTTGTTTTGTCAAAAATGATAAAAAAATAGGCTTCGCCCAATTTTTTTTTAAATTACTTTCTCATCCAGCTGTTTTAAATATAGCTCTTTGTAGTATCCATCCACTTCTATAAGCTGATTATGAGTACCTTGTTGTGTGATTTTCCCATCTTCAAGAATTATGATTTTACTGGCATTTTTTGCAGAGGATATTCGATGACTGACAATAATAGTTGTTGTGTTTTCTGTGAGTTGTACGAGGTTGCTAAGAATTTCTTCTTCTGTCTCTGTGTCTACAGCGCTTAAACAATCATCTAATAAAAGAATTTTAGGGTTTCCTATGAGTGCTCTAGCAATGGAGACTCTTTGTTTTTGACCTCCGGATAACGTTATTCCACGTTCACCTAGCACTGTGTCGTAACCATTTTTAAAATCAGCTATGTTATGATGTACAGATGCTGCTTTTGCAAATTTAATTACCTCTTGATCATTTGCATGAGTATCTCCAAATTTGATGTTTTCTCCGATAGTATCAGAAAATAAAAAGGCATCTTGAGGGACATATCCTATTTCAGAGCGTAAACTATTGAGATTTAAACGCGTCATAGGTATGTCATCTATTTGTATATCACCTTTAATTACGTCATAAAGCCTTCCTATAAGTTCAAGAATGGTTGACTTTCCTGAGCCTGTAGGACCTATAATTGCAAGTGTTTCTCCGGGTTTTACTGTAAAATTTACATTTTGTAAAGCAACGATACCTGTGTCTGGATATGTAAAGGTTACATCGTTAAAAGTAATTTTACCTACAATTGCTGTAGGTGCTAAACTAGGATTTTTAATTTCTGGTTCTATTTCTAAAAATTCATTAATGCGTATTTGCGATGCTTCTGCTGCTTTAATTATAGAAGTTACCCAACCCACCGTTGCCACTGGCCAGGTAAGCATATTAACGTACATGATAAATTCTACGAGGGTGCCTAGTTCTTTTATGGTTCCGTCAATATATTGTTGCCCGCCGACTAATATTACAATGAGATTACTAGCGCCTATAAGTCCAACCATAAGTGGGAAAAAGAACGCTTGTACTTTAACGAGATTGAGATTTTTCTCTTTGCTATCTTCGCTTAGTTGAGCGAAATCTTTAAAAGTATTTGCCTCTAAGGTATACGCTTTAATTACAGAAATCCCACTAAAAGATTCTTGTGTAAATGTAGTAAGTTTGGAGAGGTACTCTTGCACAATAGTACTCCTTATATGGATAGCACGACTCAATTTATAAATGGCTATAGATAGTATAGGTAAGGGGATTAACGTATAAGCTGCAAGTGATGGAGCCATACGCACCATATATGGAATTACCACCGCAAATAACACTAAGGCTTGTAATAAATACATAATTGCCGGCCCCACATACATGCGTACTTTGCTTACATCTTCAGAAATTCTATTCATCAAATCTCCAGTACGATTATTTTTATAAAAGCTTAAACTTAATCGCTGGTATTGCTCATATACATCGTCTTTGAGATCTGCTTCGATAAATCGTGAAACTACAATGATCATCTGTCTCATTAAAAAAGTAAAAAAACCAGATAACAATGCAGCACCTAATAACAAACCTAATTTAATGAGCATGCTAGACTTTAAACCTGCAAAATTTGTATCGTTAGAGCGTATATACAATTCTACGTCATTTATAATATCTCCTACAATATCTACATTAAAGACTGCAAATACCCTTGCCGCAATTACTATAAAAAAACCACCAATAAGTCGCCATTTATACCGTAGAAAATATTTATTGAGGGATTGTAATGCGCCCATAGAATGTGCTATTTTTTAGAATTTGCTAAGGTCGCACTTTTTTAAAATCTATGCGAGGGAATTATCTATGAACATAATTTCTAAAATGCCTTGAAACTTTTCAAAATGCCGTATTTTTGCACGGATTTAAAATAAAAGTGATCTTCACTTTTACAAACTATATTAAAGTTCTTTGTCGCTATGTTAAACAGACGCCACATTCGTGTCAAGGTAATGCAAACTATCTATGCTCTACAAACTAAGGAGCAATTTGATCTACAAAAGGAGGATGCATTTACGATTGAAAGTATGAGCCAGATGTATAATTTATACCTATTGATGCTCGATTTGATGGTGGAGGTACACGCTTTCGCGAAAGCAGAACAAGAGAAAATTTCTAAGAAGATTCTCGCAACAGCAGAGGAGAAAAATCCTAATACTAGATTCATTTCTAATGAAGCTTTAATAAAACTATCTGAAAATTCAAGTTTACAAGATGAGTTGAGCAAACGTAAACTGAAAAACTGGCGAACTAACGATGAATATGTTCAAGTTATATACAACGAGCTTATTAAGAGTGAATTGTATACTAGTTACATGGAAGCGCCTGAAACAAACTTTAAGGCTGACAAACAATTCTTAATTAACGCTTACACAGATATTATCGCACCCAACGAGAAACTTTATGATTATATAGAAGATAGCCGCCTTACTTGGGTAGATGACATCCCTATGATTAACATGGCCGTTTTAAAGCGCTTAGGGAAAATGAAACCTGCCTCCCCGGAGTCAATGCTCTTACCTGCACTATTTAAGAATGATGAGGATCAAGTTTTTGGTACAGAATTGCTTGAGAAAACCGTTGCTTTTGATGAATTTTTATCTAAGGAGATTGCAGATAATACTCCTAACTGGGACAAAGAACGAATTGCAGATGTTGATATGGTTCTTATTAAAATGGCACTTTGTGAATTTTTAAAATTTCCTACCATACCTGTAAAAGTGACAATTAATGAATATTTAGAGATTGCAAAAGAATACTCTACACCTAAGAGTAGTATTTTCATAAACGGTATTTTGGATAAGCTTGTAAAGCAATACGACGCAGAAAATAAGTTAAAGAAAGAGGGTAGAGGTTTGAAATAGGCAATAATTTATTATTTTTGACGATCATTTAATAAAAGAAAACAACAATGAAAAAAGGTTTATTAGTTTTAGGAGTACTTTCAGCTATGGTATTTACTTCTTGTAAAGAAGATGCTGCAAGCAAAGTAAATGAAGAAAATGTAGAAGTGGCTGCAGCACGTGATGCGCAGGCTACTACATACCCAGTAATTGCTTTTGATGAAACAGAATTCGATTTTGGAAATATTGATAAAGGAACTACTGTTGAGCATAAATTTACGTTTACAAATACAGGTAAAGCGCCATTAGTAATTGTAGATGCAAAAAGTTCTTGTGGATGTACAGTTCCAGAATATTCTAAAAATCCAGTAGCTCCAGGAGAAAAAGGAGAATTACTAGTTAAATATAATGGTAGCGGTACAAATCAAGTAACTAAAACTGTTACAATTAAAGCTAATACAGAGGCTGGTACAGAAACAGTAAAAATTAAGGCTTTTGTAAACGCTCCAGCGGCTACAAACTAATTAGTATGGGTGAAGGACTACAGGGTATTTTAGGCCCTCTCTTATTGTTTACGGTATTTATAGTATTTTTTATTGTATTACCACAACGTAAGAAATTAAAACAAGAAAAGAATTTTGATAAAGATCTCAAAAAAGGGGATCGTGTGATCACGAAAAGTGGCTTGCACGGTAAAATTCTTGAACTTAGCGATAACGGGACATGTGTTCTTGAAACAATGTCGGGTAAAATGAAGTTTGAGAGATCTGCACTATCTATCGAGATGAGTCAGTCGCTTAATAAATCGGCAGTCGTTAAGAAATAAATTATTCAAAATGTAATCAGTAAAGACCCTCGTTTTTCGAGGGTCTTTTTTGTTTAATTAGAAATTTAAATATCTAATTTTTACTTTCATTAGAGAAAGTTCTATGAATATCAACATTAAATACTGATTGTGCTCATTAAAAAAGTTTATGAAATCAGTTTTTTGATGAGCACTATTTGCCCTAAATGATAATAACTATGTTCAATGAGGATATTGATATTTTGCGAATAATCACCATATTGTTTTTTAATAAATTTTTCTTTAAGCTGTTTTTCAGGAATCACTTCAATAAGTTGTGCTAATGTTTCAGTATTCTCCCAAAATCTATTTAAAAAATCTACCCACTCTTTTTGCGACTGTAATGGTACAAAGTCATAACTGTATATATCTTTAATCGTGAGCTGGCCATCTAGCAGCGCGTTTTTAACTCCTTCAATATAATAATGGATGTGTTGAGCTAGAAGAGCGATTGTATTCAATGAACCTACTTTATTCATAGCTATCTTCCAATCTAATCCTTTTAATTCTTCTTTGTAGTTTGTATTGGCAACCCTTGTGCCATTTAGAATAGTTTCTCTTAGTCTATTAGATAGTTGATTGCTATAAGTCATTAAATAGTCATTTAAGAAATAAAATAAATTGTTCTTAGATTGAAGTAAAAATAAGCAACTGATTTTTTCTGTATATGATGAGGTCTAATAAACAATTCTATTTAGGACATTTTGAGGGTAGAATTTTAGGTTATGCAGGATGAGGCCAGATACCGCTACAAAAAAAGCCTTCCACAAATGAAAGGCTTTCTACGCACTAATAAAACTAAGAGTTATAGGTCTATCTCAATCGATCCACAGATTTTACAAGATCTTCATCGCGCTTGATTGCCTTATTTGCTAAGACTAGTAAAACGATAGAAACAAGCGGAATGATCATCCCAATACCTTTCTCAAGAACCGCCGTTCCTCCAGATAAGATTTGTGAGTCATATAGCAACACACCTAATAAAACAAAGTTCAATAAGATATTAAGACGTCCTAAGACGAATTGATTTTTTCTAGTATTCCATAAAAATATGGAAATAAATGAGAATACAGCACTTATACTAAAAAGAGTTATATACAATACCTTATCTGTAGCCCATACAGCTTTACCATTGATGTCAGCATAAAGGCTAAAAGCAAAGGGTAGGCCTAGCGAAACAAGTGTGGCTAGCAATAAATAGATGGTTTGAATGCGTTGTATCAAGGTATACTCTTTTTAAGATCAAGACAAAAATAAGTTTCATTTTGTGATATTGCTAAGAAAAGTTTAAAAATAAAATTGTATCATTGCCTCGTAAATATGTAATGAGCTCTCCGCGCGTTATTTGCTTACCAAAATAATTTTGTCAAATTCTTCTTTTGGCAATTCTCAATTCATTCAATTATTAATTCACTCTAGTCACTAGATGTTCGACATTACAGAATTAAAAGCAAAGAAGCTTCCCGAGCTTCAAGAAATTGCAAAAGGCATTAACGTTCCAAAATATAGAACGTTAAAAAAATTAGACCTCGTTTATAAAATTTTAGATTTGCAAGCGGCAGATCCAACAAAAGTAGAAGCTGTTGCTCCTAAAGCAGTAGATTCTTCTCCAAAGGATATAGCAAAGCCAGAACGTAAACCTCGTGCGCCAAGACCTGCTAAACACACTAAAAAAGACACCTCAGATGATTCCGCTGATACAAACGATAGAAAATCAGATACTAAGGCCGTAAAGCGCCAGCCAGCTAAAGGAAAGGGAGTTGATAGTTCTCAAAAGCGTGACCACCAAAAGGAGGAACGTAATACTAAGGAAGATCGTAATCAAAAGGATCATAGATCCTCAAATGATAATCGACCGTCTAATAACGATAAGCGTGCGCCACGTGAAAATGCACGACCTAACAACAATCGTAGTAAAGATAGTAATACATCAAATTCAAACAACCGTAATCAAAACAGTAACCGTAATCAAAAAGGCGGTAACAATGGTAATAAAGATAGCCGTAATCGTTATCGTGAGCCAGATTATGAATTTGAAGGAATTATAGAAAGTGAAGGGGTACTAGATATCATGCAGGACGGCTATGGATTCTTACGTAGTTCAGACTACAACTATTTAGCCTCTCCAGATGACATTTATGTTTCTCAATCACAAATAAGACTTTTCGGTCTTAAAACTGGAGATACCGTATTAGGTGTGATACGACCTCCAAAGGAAGGAGAAAAGTATTTCCCGCTCATTAAAGTGAGTAAGATCAATGGTCTTAATCCTAATATTGTACGTGACCGTGTTTCATTTGAACACCTTACACCGCTTTTTCCGACAGAAAAATTTAACCTTGCAGAGCGTCAAGCCAGTATCTCTACGCGTATCATGGATATGTTTGCACCTATAGGAAAAGGGCAGCGTGGTATGATTGTATCTCAACCGAAGACAGGTAAAACCATGTTACTAAAGGATGTGGCAAATGCTATTGCAGCAAACCATCCAGAGGTGTATCAGATTGTATTGCTTATTGATGAACGTCCAGAGGAAGTTACCGATATGCAGCGCAATGTAAAAGGAGAGGTCGTAGCCTCTACTTTTGATAAAGAGGCTCACGAGCATGTAAAAGTGGCAAACATTGTACTTGAAAAAGCGAAGCGTCTTGTAGAGTGCGGTCATGATGTAGTGATACTTCTTGATTCTATCACACGTCTTGCAAGAGCCTATAACACAGTTCAACCTGCATCTGGAAAGATTCTTTCTGGGGGGGTAGATGCAAACGCTTTACACAAGCCTAAGCGTTTCTTTGGAGCTGCTCGTAATATAGAGGGTGGGGGTTCATTATCAATTATTGCAACTGCATTGACAGAAACTGGTTCTAAGATGGATGAAGTGATCTTCGAAGAATTTAAAGGGACAGGTAATATGGAACTACAGTTGGATCGCAATATTGCCAACCGCCGTATTTTCCCAGCAATAGACCTTACCTCGTCGTCTACGCGTCGTGATGATTTACTACACAGTAAAGACACGACACAGAGATTATGGGTGCTCCGTAAATATCTAGCAGATATGAATCCAGTAGAAGCTATGGAATTTATGAGTGACCGCATAAAAAGCACTAAGAATAATGAGGAATTTCTTATCTCAATGAACAGCTAAGAATTTCTTTCACTATATATCAAATCCTCTTAATTGTTATTAAGAGGATTTTTTTTACGCTTTCGCGAAAGCGTAAATGTCAAAAATTTTGAAATTTTTCAATCAACTAGAATAGAGTTCTCAAGCTATCATGTTATTTGAAATTTAGAGCTCGAAAGGCGAAAAAGATGTTGAAGTCTTGGTAATTTCATCTAAATTTCCGTTTTTTGCAACACAGTCTACTAACTCTATAGGGTTTTAGATTTTGTAATTTATAAAAATGATTTTAGATCAAATATTTCAACTAAGAGGGAAAGGTAACTCAAAGTCTTATCAGAAAGATAGTATTTCAGAGAGCCCAGTTCGCAGTATTGTAAAGGCACTAAGTTGGCGTTTCATAGGTACGTTAGACACGTTGATGGTTTCTTATGTTTTAACGGGTGAATGGCTGCTTGCTTCGTCCATTGCTTCTGTAGATTTTCTAACGAAGCTTTTACTGTATTTTGCTCATGAGCGCGTTTGGAATACCATCTCCTGGGGAAAATAAATACTATTATGACAGCATTTACAATAGATCAAATAACATCACTCAACGCGCGTTTTAAGGCATCAACTCCACAAGAGGTGGTTGCCTATGCAGTGGAGAAAGCAGAGCGACCTGTGGTAACCACAAATTTTAGACCTTATGAAGCAGCATTACTTCATGCTTGCACAATAAAGCAGCGCGATATAACCGTTATATGGTGCGACTCTGGGTATAATACGAAGGCAACCTATAGTCATGCTCAAGAACTCCGAGCTAATTTAAATTTAAACATAGCACTATATGTACCAGCTCAAACCGCTGCCTATAGAACCTCCATCATGGGAATCCCAACAATAGATGATGAGAGACACATATTGTTTACAGAACAGGTGAAGCTTGAGCCTTTTAGAAGAGCTATGGCCGCACATACGCCAGATGTATGGTTTACGAACATACGTAAAGGGCAAACAGTCTTAAGAGATTCCTTGGATATTTTCAGCTTAAGTAAGGATGGAGTTCTCAAAGTAAGTCCATTCTACCACTATACAGATAAAGAGCTAGATGTCTACTTAGCGACACACAACCTCTCTAATGAGTTTGATTATTACGACCCTACCAAGGTTCTTGCTCATAGAGAATGTGGCATTCATTTATAAAAAAGGTATATGGAATTAGCATTAAAACGTCCTGTTCATAAAATAGAAGAGACACTACATATCAACCCATTAGAAAGCGAATCTATTTTCATTTTTCGCGAGGTGGTAGCACAATTTGAACGTCCCGTTCTTTTATTTTCTGGTGGAAAAGATAGTATTACCTTAGTGCGTCTTGCTCAAAAAGCATTTTTTCCAGCAAAAATACCATTCCCTTTGCTCCATATTGATACGGGGCATAACTTTCCAGAAACCATTGCCTTTAGAGATCAACTAGTCAATGAACTAGGTTTAACTCTTATTGTGCGTACAGTACAAGAGAGTATAGACGCAGGCAAGGTAACAGAGGAAACTGGGAAGTATGCAAGTAGGAATGGGTTGCAAACGACCACCTTATTAGATGCATTAGAAGAATTTAAATTTGATGCAGCGATAGGTGGCGCACGCCGTGATGAAGAAAAGGCGAGGGCTAAGGAACGTATTTTTTCAGTAAGAGATGATTTTGGACAATGGGATGAAAAAAACCAAAGACCAGAAGTTTTCGACTATCTCAACGGTAGGATTGATCACGGTCAGAATGTGCGTGTGTTTCCTATAAGTAACTGGACAGAGCTAGATGTATGGAGCTATATACAGCAAGAGGATATAAAAATTCCCAGCATTTATTTTGCGCATAAACGGCCTACTTTTTTGAGAGATGGCATGCTTTGGTCTGCAAAGGATGATGTGGTTTATAGAGCAAAAGATGAAGAAGTGTTAGAGCGCACCGTACGCTTTCGTACGGTAGGAGATATGTCTTGTACTGCAGCCGTACTTTCTGATGCAAACACGCTTGAGAAAGTTGTTTTAGAGATTCGTTCTTCTTCTATTTCAGAACGGGGCGCGCGTATTGATGATAAACGATCTGAAGCGGCAATGGAAAAAAGAAAGAAACAGGGATATTTTTAAAATAATGCTTTCGCGAAAGCGTATAAACAACCTTTTATAGCAGTTATTGAAAAATCACTAAAATTCATTTCAATTGAAAAATGGCGCTGCTATAGCACTAAAAAATTTTATGGAAGTACTAAAAATAGCCACTGCAGGAAGCGTAGACGATGGTAAAAGCACCTTAATAGGACGTTTGCTTTATGACACCCAGTCCTTGTCAACTGATCAATTAGAAGCGATAGAAGCTAAGAGTAAAGCAAATGGATTTGATTACATTGATTTTTCATTAGCAACCGATGGTTTAGTTGCAGAGAGAGAACAAGGAATTACCATAGATGTGGCTCATATTTATTTTTCTACAGAAAAGAAGAGCTATATTATAGCAGATACACCAGGACACGTGGAATACACCCGTAATATGGTTACTGGAGCCTCCACATCACAAGCGGCAATTATTTTGGTGGACGCCAGAAAAGGCGTTGTAGAACAAACGTACCGTCATTTTTTTATAAACGATTTACTTAGAGTTGAAGAAATTATAGTAGCCGTAAATAAAATGGATCTTGTAGACTATAGTGAAGAAATCTTCAATTCAATAGTCGCCGACTTTACTGAGCTTACCTCAAAACAAAATTTCACTAGTCAAAAGATAACCTTTATACCTATCAGTGCTTTAAACGGAGCAAATGTGGTTAAAAGGTCTCATAAAATGCCATGGTATACTGATATGCCAGTCTTAGGGTATCTTGAGAGAATCAATCCCTCTAGTAAGAAATCTACCGCTACACGATTTCCAGTCCAGACCGTGATTAGACCCAAGCAAGATGAATTTCATGACTTTAGAGGTTATGCGGGTAAAACGAGGGAGGGCGCACTTTCAGTAGGAGATAAGATCACGGTACTGCCTTCTGGCAAAAAATCGAGCATAAAAGAAATACTTTTTTATAATACGTCTTTCAAAACGGTGGCGGCAGATACCTCTTGTACAATTACATTAGAAGATGACATAAATGTAAGTAGGGGAGATGTGATCGTCCTGGATGCGCATACACCAGAACTCACCAATCAACTACAAGCTACCATCTGCTGGATGGATGCATCACCTTTAAGGGAGGGGACGAACTTTTTAGTGCAGCAAGGTACATCGCAGATACTCGCAAAGGTTAAACAGGTTCATTCGCGATTACGTACAGACTTTAGTGGAGAAGAAGTGTGTCAAGCGCTTGACCTTAATCAAATTGGTAAAATTGAGGTGCAGCTCAGTAAGCCGCTCTTAAAAGATAGTTTTTCAAATCATAAAAGCACCGGATCTTTTATACTAATAGACCCAAGATCTAATGCTACTGCTGGAGTAGGATTTATTGAATAGCTTTTACGCCATTTAACTTATGAAATGAGGACTTTACTTTTTCTACGAAGTCAAAACACCCAATAATAATGTGGGTGGAACATATACGATCTTAGAAAACTCTTATGTGTTAGATTTTTGCATCAAATACTCCTGAGAGCACATGATACCGCGGGTCGTCAACACTTTCCTCAATAACATTCTCAAATTTTGGAGAAGCTTTTCGTAATAAATCCTTGCACTCTGTACTTAAGTGTTTTAGGACTAGATTTTTCCCAGCTGCTTCGTATTTTTCAAGTAGCACAAATATGGCTTCTAGAGCGGAGTGATCAGCTACTTTGGCTTCAATAAAATCGATTTCAACGTTTTTCGGATCACCATTTACATCAAACTTAGAATTGAAACTCTGAATACTTCCAAAAAACAATGGGCCCCATATTTCATAAACCTTCGTCCCATCTGGTTTAATTTTTTTCCTAGCTCTAATTTTCTTAGCGCTGCTCCAAGCAAATGATAAAGCTGATATGATCACCCCAACAAAGACCGCAATGGCTAGATCAAAAAAGACCGTTACAGCAGATACGATTATCAATACAAAAGCATCCAGTTTAGGTATTTTTTTTATAATTCTAAAACTTGACCAAGCAAAGGTTTCTATAACCATCATAAACATTACTCCCACTAAAGCAGCAATAGGTACTTGCTCGATAAATTCATCTGCAAATAAAATAAAGGTCAGTAACGTTATTGCCATCATCACTCCAGATAGCCTTCCTCGTCCACCGGCGTTGATATTTATGACTGTCTGGCCAATCATGCCACAACCTCCAGTTCCTCCAAAAACACCACTTAAAATATTACCTGCTCCCTGTGCAACACATTCTCTATTTCCACTACCTCTCGTTTCTGTCATTTCATCTACAAGATTCATCGTCATTAAGGTTTCTATTAACCCAACAGAAGCGGCTAAAAATGCATAGGGTGCTATGAATGTAAGAGTGTCTAAATTAAATGGAAGATTTCCCCAGAGCTCTACTAAGTTAAGTTTACTTGAAATTTCTGCCAACCCATTTAAACCTGCGCCACCGCCATCTCTTATAAATTCACCTACGTTAATAGACTCAAGTCCTCCAAAAATAGATAGTAAAGAAACGATTAAGATTGCTGTTAACGCGGCAGGAATTTTTGTTGTAAGCTTGGGCAGTCCCCAGACAATGAGCATGGTGAGCAATACAAGTCCAATCATGGTGTAAAGCGTTTTTCCTTGCATCCAAGATTTTTGAACACCCCTATCTGCGACCGCGTAGAAACCGTCTTCAGATGCATTGAAGACCACTTTTTTTGTACGTATATCAAACACTTGTCCATCAGACAGGATAAAAACCTCTTTATTGGTGGCTTTGTTTAGAATGGAATTACCATCAATCTCAAATAAAACGGTATTGGAAATAATATCTCTTACTTCTCCGTCAGATACACTATAGACCATTTCTTGCGACTCCGTTTTGCGCATATTTTGATCAAAGGCATCTTTCTTATTTTCTTTAAACATACCTAATTGTGCAAGAAATATTACAATGGCCAGCCCGTTTACAAACCCCATCATTACGGGGTGTGGGATCAAACGCACAAATTTCCCTAGTTTAAACACTCCAGCAAAAACTTGAATCACTCCCATGAGTACCACTGCCGCGAGGAGATAGAAGTACCCCATATTTTCTACAGGTTGATCAAATAATAACCCTTTTGCATGTCCTACTTGAATCATATGAACAAATATGACAGCTACTGCTCCTGCGGCTCCAGAAATTAATCCTGGTCTCCCTCCAAAAAGAGCAGAGATAATCCCAATGACAAATGCTCCAAATAAAGCGACTATAGGACTTATTTGAGCGACAAATGCAAATGCCACCACCTCTGGTATCATCGCTAAGGACACTGTGATACCTGCGGTTATATCATTCTTAGGGTTTGAGGTAAAATTGTTGAAAATGCGCTTCATAGGGCTGTTTTAAGAAGGCGCAAAGATAAGATTTTCTTTTTCTTCCTAAGACGTGGCAATGGTCAAATGAACTAATCATATTTGGCACTCCGGTTAGGATATCAATATTTTACTAATGAATGGGTAGCAGTATTTAAATCAGATGAGGCGCTTCCTAAATTACATTTCAGTAGCTTAATGTGACAGTTGGGAGTATTACGCTTTCGCGAAAGCGTAGTTCTTCTCATTTTTACAGTGTTATTAATTAAAAAATGGATGCCTTATGAAAACAGTTATATATCTACTGCTATTTTTTGCAATTACAACTAGTGCACAGACCAACTATGAAAAGGGTATGAAAAAGGCTTTTGAATTATGGGAAAACAACAAGCTTGATGAGGCTTCAAATGTATTTGAGCGTATTGCTGCTGTCGAAAAAGATAACTGGCTACCGTACTACTATGTAGCGCAACTGGCAATTACCAAGAACTGGAAAAACTTTGATACTAGAAACGAAACAGATTTAAGATTAAACTTAGAAAAAGCACAAGATTTTTTGAATACAATACGCAGTATGAAAGGTGATACACCGTATGCAGATTTTCTTCAGGCTCAATTATACACCGTCTGGGTTGCGCATGACGGGATGAAATACGGAATGAAATATGCGGCTCAAATAACAACATTATATCAAAATATTGTAGCGAAGGAGCCTAACAACCCTATGTTTATAGCATCAAAGGCACGTTGGGATATGGGAAGTGCAAAATATTTTGGCAAGTCAGTGATGCCTTACTGCAGCGAACTACAACGAGCTATACGTCTTTTTCCTACCTTTAAACCAGCTACAGAGTTTCACCCGAAAGGAAATCTGGAGGAGGTCTTGAAAAGTGCTAAGGATTGTAATTAATAGAAAATGAAGTATTATTTAAGAGAATTTTTAAAGGCGAATTTTGTTGGTTTAACCATATTTATCGTTCATAGTATTATACTATATGTGATAGGTAATCCTTGGTATGGAGATAAAGCAACTACTTTCTTCTGGCAAAATCAACTATTCTCCGTAGGATTGTATGCTGTAAACGCTTCGGTTATCGTTAATTTTAGAAAGCGTTACCGAGGAGGTATTTGGAACTTTAAAGTGATTTCTTACGCAGTCATAGCACATATTATTGTGACTTTAATTACCGTATTTTTATTGAGGCTTTTTTTAATCACGGGCTACTATAAAGTTTCGTTTGATGAATTTATGTCAGCGGAAGGACCTAATGATTATATATTTCCATTTGCAATAACGGCCATTGCCACTGCTGCTTTTTATGGAGCTTATCGCTGGAAGAGTAAACAAGAGACCAAAGTAAAACAATCAAAAATTATTGCAGGAGCAGCTTCTGCAAAGTTTGATGCTTTAAAGAATCAACTTGATCCACATTTTTTATTCAATAGTCTCAATGTGCTCGCCAGTCTTATCGAAGAGAATCCAAAACAGGCTCAAAAGTTTACCACGTCACTTTCTAAAGTGTATCGTTATGTTTTAGAACAAAAGAATAAAGACTTGGTTCCCTTAGATGAAGAATTAGCATTTGCTCGCACGTACATGAACTTATTGAAAATGCGTTTTGAAGATAGTATTGTAGTTGATATCCCAGAAATCAGTTCTAATCCACTCTATAAAGTCGTGCCACTTTCTTTACAATTAGTATTAGAAAATGCTGTAAAACATAATCAAGTGACTCCTTCTAAAAAACTTTACATAGAAATTTATGAAGAGGGAAACAGACTTATTATCAAAAATAATATTCAAGAGAAACAAGTTATTAAGAAAAGCAGTGGCGTAGGTTTACTCAATATCAGGCAGCGCTATAGTCTGCTATCTAATAGTGATCTGCATATAAAAGATACTGGAGGTTACTTTTCTGTAGGAATCCCAATGCTAATACAGCCAGAACGTATATCATTTGCTCCAAAACAATCTGCTTTTCTTGAGGATAAACGCTACCAACGTGCAAGGAAAAAAGTAGAAGATCTCAAAGGTTTCTATATTCACTTTGCAATTTATTGTCTGATGGTACCCGTGTTTATATTTTTCAATGCTAAATCCACTAGCTTTCCCTGGGCGGTTTTTCCTATACTGGGCTGGGGCTGGGGAGTGATGGGGCATGCTTCTGAAACTTTTGGTTGGAACCCTATCTTTAATAAAAAGTGGGAAAAACGAAGAATTCAGAAATTAATGGAAGATGAGGACTTTTAGAAATCACGCTTTCGCGAAAGCGTATAAACCTACAAAGACATAAAATAATGGTGGATAATTATCCACCATTATATTTATTTACAAAGCTATTTATTTTTTGATCTTTTCCACATTTTGTTTCATTTGTATTTGGGCTCCAGAATCTTTCGTTTTTAGTGAGCGATACTTGAAGTTAATAAATTCTACTAAGAGTGAGAAGGCAATGGTGAAGTATAGATATCCTTTAGGAATAGCTCCTACTGTACTTTCAAAAATTTCTAAATGCGAAAGATGGGCTCCTTCTGCAATGAGCATAAAACCAATTAAAATTAAAAATGAAAGCCCTAATATTTGTAATGAAGGGTGCTTAGCAATAAAATTTCCTACGGGATTTGCAAATGCCATCATGATACCCACAGAAACAACGACTGCAATAACCATTAATACAAGCGCATCAGTAGGGTTATCAGAAATTCCATTAGTCATTCCGACGGCAGTTAATATCGAATCAAATGAAAAAACAAGATTGATCACCGCTATCTGAACGATGGCATTAGATAGCGTTGATGAGCTTTTTTTAGAAATTTCTTCTTCTTCCAGACCTGTTTCATCTACTTTTTCATGAATTTCATGTACAGATTTCCATATTAAGAATATTCCACCTGCAAAGAGAATTACTGCCTGCCAACTAATCCCTGCTGTTATCCAGCTAGCATTAATATGCCAGAAAGGTGCACTAAGTGCAACGAGCCATGAAATTCCAAAAAGCAGCGCTATACGCATAGCCATCGCAAGGATGAGACCTATATTCGTTGCTTTCTTGCGTTGCTCTGGTGGTAACTTTTCTGAAGCGATAGAGATAAATATAATATTGTCAATCCCTAAAATAATTTCAAGAAAAGTAAGAGTAAGTAGTGCTACCCAAGCATCTGCAGAAGTTAGAATATCAAACATTAGTTGTTAATTTTTTTTGCGGTACCGCGTTGTTTTACAGTTTTTCCTACGAGAGAATACTCAAAGGTATAAAAATCCCCATCGGTAGCGATGATTTTCATATGAATTGCTTTCTCTTCTGAGCGACTTTTTGGATTCAGTTTTTTTACGATGTATTCACAATCATTTATCCATCTTATGGAAGAAGAGTCAGCCTTACCTTGAAAATAATCTACTTCTAAAGTATCGTTACGAGTAAATGTAGTTGCTACAAGCTCTCCTTCAAGTAACGTCTCAAAGGAAAAGGTGCCAGTTTTAAATGTATTACACGTACGTTCTGGAGTGCTACAGCTTTGTGTAAGTATGCAGCCAATAAAAAGAATCAATTTGAGTGATCTCATATACTACAAAAATACATGTCAAATTTGACATCAGCTACGTTTCTGATAATCTCTTTTAGAAAGGCAAATAATAGTACTAATTACGTTTCATAACTTTCAAAAGTACCGTCTTCCATTAACAAAATAACACGTTTAATTGGTCTAGGTTTTGAGGTGTGTTTTATAAAATTTTCTAGGTTAACTGGTGGGGTCATTTCATGACTATTTTCTTGAAAATTTAATGTCTCATGTGGAGCGGGGGAGTTCATTTTTGAAGTTGGTATTTGGCCATAAATAAGCCAATATAAATCTACTGTTTCAAAGCTTGAAATTACTTTCATAATAAAGTCTAGACTAGGCTTGTTTCTACCAGACATTAAATGAGAAATAGTGGCGCGTCCCACCTCTAATTTTTCAGCAAAAGCAGCTGCAGAAAGTTGATGATCATCCATAACCTTCTGTAATCTTTTAGCAAATTTTTTATGATCTAGACTTGTTTCCATTTGTATATAACAAAGATACGTTACAAATGTAAACATTACCTTTGTATACTCTAAAAATAGAAATTTTAATCAAAATATTATTAAATTAAAACTTTATTTAAATTAATTTAAATAACTGATATATAAGCGAATGAATTTAATTACTGTCAAATTTAGTTATTGTAATTTTCTTGTGTCAATCGGCAATCAATATAAATCCTTTACATGTGTTTACAATTGTAAAAACAGTAGCCGTGTGTAATTATTGAATAGGCTATCTTTGTGCTTTAAAATAATTCCATGAAATTAACTACGCTTCTTGAAGCTTTTTCAAAATGCAAAGAATCCTCCATTTCTGGAAGGTATATTTCTCCACAGTTTTTGGAGAAATTTATTAAAAATTTGCCTGAATATTTTAATGTTAAAAGGGAAGGTTTATCAGTAGAGAATCGTCCTATATTTTCAGTTAAAATCGGCCACGGAAAAACGAAGATTTTGATGTGGTCTCAGATGCACGGGAATGAGTCTACTACCACAAAATCTTTGCTTGATTTTTTTAATTTTATGCAATCTAAAGAGAATAAAAATGAAGCAGCAAAATTATTAGAAAATTGCACATTTTGCATTCTCCCCATGTTGAATCCTGATGGTTCTTTTTTGTGGACGCGTCACAACGCAAATGATGTAGATCTCAATCGAGATGCTCAAAATTTAAGTGAGCCAGAGTCAAAAATTTTACGAGCTGTTTTTGATAATTTTGCTCCAGATTATTGTTTTAATCTACATGGGCAACGTACCATCTATGGTTTTGAAGAATCAGGAAAACCATCTATACTTTCATTCTTGGCTCCCTCAGCAAGTGAGGTTCGAGATTTTCCGCTTTCGCGAAAGCGATCTACACATCTAATCACCCATATCTATACTTCTTTACAAAGTGAGCTCTCAGGTCACATAGGTTTGTATGATGATAGTTTTAATAGAAACTGTGTAGGCGATACATTTCAAGAGGCAGGAGTGCCCACCGTTTTATTTGAGGCGGGACATTTTCCTCAAGACTACGCTAGAGAAGTTACTCGTAAATTTATCTTTTGTGCGCTGTTTTATGCTATTGAGGCTGCAATGGGCGCGATTGTGTACTCAATAGAAAAGTATCAAGCAATACCAAAGCATAGTAAATGTTATTGCGATGTTCATTTAATAGAGAAGGGAACATCTAAACCTTTCTATTATATTGAAATGAAAGAGGGTGAGGCTATAAAATTTGAGCCTGTTGCGTTAGAGGCTGAATTAGGAAATGGCAGATTTTGTTATGAAAGACAAGATAAGGTTGCTTCTTTTAAAATATAAAGTAGTAACGAAAACGTTTGAGAAGAATAGGTTATCAAACTAAGTGAGTACTATGATGAATTAAAAGATTTTATTGAATAATAATCAGTTATAAAGCATTAATTTTGAATTATATTGAAAAAAATCTTCTATAATGGCAAAATTTAAACTAGACGAAGTAGACCACCAGATTCTTGATATGCTTATCGAGAACACGAGAACACCGTTTACAGATATCGCAAAAAAACTTTTAATTTCTGCAGGTACAGTTCACGTCCGTGTAAAAAAAATGGAAGAAGCAGGAATTATTATAGGTTCCTCACTTACGCTTGATTATGGTAAATTAGGGTATTCCTTTATCGCATACGTGGGTGTATTTCTTAATAAAACTTCACAAACTACTTTTGTACTAGAACGTATCCAAGAAATTCCTTTTGTAACAGTGGCACACGTAACTACTGGAAAATTTAATATCTTCTGTAAAATACGTGCAAGGGATACTAACCATGCAAAAAACGTTATCTTTTTGTTAGATGATATTGAAGGCGTATACCGTACAGAGACCATGATCTCATTAGAAGAGAGTATAAATGATAAGAAGCGCTTAATGCATTCTATTTTTCAAGATTTATTATAACAGGGTCAACTACATATATAGAGCCCTTTTTCATTTTAGAAAAAGGGCTTTTTAATACGTTTAATTTAAAATAGGATGAGAAGAGAACAGGTTTCGCCTTTAGAGTATAATGCTTATTATAAAAATTATATAGAACAAATTGCATTAGAGAGTGAGCTCATTGTAAGCTTAAAGGAAGGTAAGCTAGCAACGATGCGTTTTTTTGAAAATATTCCAGAAAGTAAATGGAACTATCGCTATGCAGAAGGCAAGTGGACTCCTAAAGAGGTGCTTTTACACCTCATAGACACGGAACGCATTTTTGCATACCGTGCACTACGTTTTTCAAGAAATGACACAACTTCACTACCAGGCTTTGATCAAGATAATTATGTATTACATAGTCATGCCGATGGGCGTCACTTTAGCTCGCTCTTAGATGAATATGCAGCTACGAGAAACGCTACGATTCTCATGTTTGAAAATCTGACTAAAGAGATGCTGCAATATATTGGAACTGCTAGTGGAAGTTCTATGAGTCCACGGGCTGCAGGTTTTATTGTATGTGGTCATGAGGTTCATCATTGTACTATTCTTGCGGAGCGCTACTTACATTAATTGTTGTGAACACGCTTTCGCGAAAGCGTACCTTAGAATACCCTATAGGATTTTATGTTTCGATCCATTATTTTGCTAGCGTTGCGTAAAAGTCAAATGCATCATGAATAATGCTATTAGATACTTTTTGGTCAATTACTGCTTTTCCAATGGTTTCTAGAAGCACAAAATTTATATCACCATTCGTATTTTTCTTATCATACTTAAGATTCATAATGATTTGTTCTATATCATTATGGCTAAATGTCACATGATTATATATGTCTGTAAAAACTGTACACACCTCCAGAAAATCTTTTCTGTCAAGACCCCTAATTTTCATTGATATGAACGTTTCTAATATCATCCCTATGGCAATGGCTTCTCCATGTAATAGCGTACGTTTCTCATCATGATCTAAACAAAAAGACTCAATGGCGTGCCCCAGCGTATGCCCATAATTTAACTTTTTCCGAATATTTTGCTCTGTAGGATCTTTGAGAACAATAGTGTTTTTAATGACGATACTCTCGTAAATGAGCGTATTAAGATCATCAGTAGATAAAGCACTGAGATCTTTTAATCTGTTCCAGTAGTTTTTATCTGTGATGAGCCCATGTTTATACATTTCTGCAAGACCAGAGCGCAATTCATTTTTTGGCAATGTGGCCATAAATGCACCATCAATCAATACCAATTTTGGATTATTGATAATACCTATCAAGTTTTTTAAAGACCCTAGATCAACCCCTGTCTTACCACCCACACTAGCATCTACCATGGCGAGCAGGGAAGTGGGTACATTTATAAAATCCATACCTCGCTTAAAAGTGCTAGCGACAAATCCTCCCAAGTCCGTCACAACGCCTCCTCCTAGGTTAATGATTACGGCTTTCCGATCTGCATTAAGCTCTACTAGCGTATCCCAAACTCCAGTACAAGTTGCTATGTTTTTGTTTATTTCTCCAGGAGTAATTTCTATAACTTCAATGGGTATTTGAGATTCTAGATTACCTAAGAAACTCGCGAGACAATGCTCATGAGTATTTGTATCAACTATGAGGTAAATACCGGTATAGGTACTAGAGCTAAGTAATTTATTAAGGGTATTGTAACCAGCATCATTAAAAACGATTTCGTAAGAAGCTGCAGAAATTGGAGTCATGTGTCTTTGATATTTTAAAGGAGCAAATTACTTACTTTTTAGATAAAACACTCTTAACTGCTCGTATATTTGTAGTGCTTATTAGCGTCTAAATTTATGATTTATAATGAACGATATACTACAATCCTCTCTCTTTGAGAATACAAAAAATGCTTTTGCCTTAAAATCTGATAGCGAACTAGAACGCGCTTATTTTTTGTTTAAAATGATATCTAAACAACCACTAGTTCGTATTGGTACTGCGGTTACGCGCTTTGCTCTTCATGCAAATTTACCTGTGGAAGGTTTGATACGCTCTACGGTTTTTGATCATTTTTGTGGAGGGGTAAATGAAGATGATTGCATGAGTACGGTGGACAAACTCTATGACGCAAATGTATGCTCAGTATTAGATTACTCTGTTGAGGGGAAGGAGGAGGACGCCTCATTTGACCAATGTATGAATAAGGTAATAAGTCTTATAAAATTTAGTGAGCACAAAGAGGCCATGCCTATTTCTGTTTTTAAACCTTCTGGAGTAGGAAGATTTGCTATCTGGCAAAAGGTAAGCGAAAAGAAACAACTTACCGAAGCAGAAGAAAAAGAGTGGGACCGTATTAAAGAACGTGTAGATCTCATTTGTAAGACGGCACACGAAAGTGATATTGAAATACTCATAGATGCAGAAGAAAGTTGGATTCAAGATGCTGCAGATGAAGTTGTAACAGAGATGATGGCTAGATATAATCAAGAAAAGGCCATTGTATATAATACGTTACAATGCTACCGTCACGATCGCCTCGACTATCTCAAAAGCCTCCACGAAGAAGCAAAGATTAGAAACTTTAGAATAGGAGTGAAGATTGTAAGAGGTGCTTATATGGAAAAGGAAAATCAGCGAGCTTTAGAAAAAGGATATCCCACTCCTATTTGTGCAAACAAGGCAGCCACAGATGAAAATTTTAATGCAACGCTTCGTTATATTTTTGAACATATTGATACGATGTCACCATTTTTAGGAACACATAATGAAGATAGCTGTTTACTAGCATTACAAATTATGGATGTGATGGGATTGAGAGAAAATGATGAGCGCGTTTGGTTTGGTCAATTATACGGAATGAGTGATCATATAAGCTTTAATCTTGCAGATAAAGGATACAATGTTGCAAAGTATATGCCCTTTGGCCCAGTAAAAGATGTGATGCCTTATTTAATACGTCGCGCCGAGGAGAATACGTCTGTCGCAGGGCAGACGAATCGAGAGTTAGAGTTGTTAAAGGTAGAAAAGAAACGACGTAAGTTGTAATACTCACCTTATGATAATTTAATTAGACACAATCCCTTTAAAAATATAAAGGTTCTGGGATAGTGTACATCAATGCTAATAAACAAAAAAGTCTTCCTAAAAAGGAAGACTTTTTGAGCCGATGGAGGGACTCGAACCCACGACCTGCTGATTACAAATCAGCTGCTCTAGCCAGCTGAGCTACATCGGCATTTCGGGTGCAAATATAATAGCAATTATATCATATTTGCAACACCTTATTGCAATATTTTTTAAAGCTTATTAATGCGCTCTACAAGTGAAGTAGCTTCTTTCTCAAGTTCTACTCTTACTTCCTTAAGCTGTTTGCTTTTGCTTTCCACATTTCGATCATTTACCTTAGTAATTAAGGTGTCAAAAGTTGCAATTGCATCATCAACGATCGCTTCGCTTTTTACGGTGTCTTCTTTTGGATTTAAAGTCTCCCAGATATAAACAGCATCAATAATGTCTCCTAATACAAAATTGATGTCTTTTTTTAAATTTCTAATATTTGCCATGATTCTAATTTTGAGTGCAAAAATAATCTAATTTAATAAGGTAACAGTAAGATGAAAGATCTTTATTGTCCTTGTCTTTCTTTAATTAGCTTTTGCAAATCTTTACCATACTTTGATTTTCTAATTTTGCGATCAAGTTTACCATATATTGTATCAAGATACGTCGTATTAGCATCTGGAATTTGTGTAAGTAAAATATACGGAGCCACTTCTAAATTCTTTTTTGTGGCTGCAAAATTACCTGTATAAAGGTATTTTCGATTAAGTAAGTTTTGTATGCTATCATCGTAGGCAATAATTTTGTCTTGGTCACCTTGTTGTTGCGCTTCAAAGGATCCTTTTATAAGGTCAAGATTTTTATCATTGAACTTCTTATTCATATTTTGAAATTCAATCCAATGCATTTGGTTCTCAGATCCGACAACGGCGGCAAACCCTTCAAAGTTTTTTAAAGACGTCGTAATATGTATCTCTCCTTTCTCTGCAAAAAAGGGAATGCGATCATCATATCCAGAATCATCAATCTTATCAAGATGCAAATACATCACTTCTGGTTCTTTAATATCAACAACAAATTCAAACTCTGGATCACCATCCACTTCTAGTGAGTCTACATTAACTAGTGCTGTATCTTCTATGCGTTGTAAATAGAGAGTTCCTTTTTTAAGGCCCTTCACCGTACCTGTAACGGTGAGATTACCGGACTTCGAACAGGAAATTATAAGAAGAGCAATAAGACATATCGTCAAAAACCTTTTCATAGTGGGGATATTAGTTAGCCCGCAAAGATGCCATTAATTTATATAAATTACTAGTTGGCAGATGCCATTTCCATCAAAATTGTACACAAGATTGCCCCATAGGTTCCTACCACATACCCAAAGACGGCGAGAAGTACGCCCACACTCGCAAGGGATGGATGAAATTCTGCTGCAACAACAGGAGCAGAGGCCGCGCCGCCCACGTTTGCCTGACTGCCAACCGCAAGAAAAAAGAAAGGAGCCTTGATAAGTTTTGCAACTAGAATCAACAATCCAGCGTGGATAGCCATCCATACAAACCCAATAGCAATTAGACCAGGGTTTTCAAATATGGTGGTTAAATCCATCTTCATACCTATAGAAGCAACTAATATATAAATAAACACACTTCCTAATTTACTCGCACCAGCACCTTCATAGTTTTTTGCTTTTGTAAAGGACAATAAAATACCTATCAATGTAGCGATCGTAATCATCCAGAAAAAAGTTGAACTAAACGATGCCAGCGCAGAGTCCTTAGGGATATCTGCAAATAAAGAAGCCATTCCGCTTGCGCCCCAGTGTGCAATACCTACCGCTCCAAAGGCCAGACCAAGCATCACCATAAGATCATTAAGAGAAGGATTACGTTTTATACCCTCTGTAAAACTGGATACTTTTTCCTTCAATTTTTCAATAGCTGTGGTGTCAGCACGCAACCACGTATCAATTTTTTTAGATTTCCCTATACCAAATAATAAAATAGCCATCCACACATTGGCAACTACAATATCCACCAGTACCATTCCTCCGTATTTTTCGGGATTATACTTATAGATTTCTAACATTGCTGCCTGGTTAGCACCGCCACCTATCCAACTTCCAGCCAGTGTAGAAAGTCCTCGCCATATAGCGTCAGGACCTGCTCCTCCTACGGTTTCTGGTGAAAACGTAGCAATAAGCAACATGGCGAGCGGTCCGCCAATGATAATCCCAACAGTTCCAGTAAAAAACATGATTAGTGCTTTTGGGCCCAAATTAATGATCCCTTTCAAATTGATGCTTAGCGTCATTAAAACGAGGGATGCAGGTAGTAAATACCTACTTGCTACATAGTATATCTGACTACTTTCTGCATCAATTAATCCAAGGGAATTAAAAATAGCGGGTATCAAATAGCACAAAAGAAGTGCTGGTATGACTCCGTAAAATTTGGACCAAAAACCCTCTTTTTTACTTGAAGTATAAAAAATAAAGGCGAGTGCCCAAGCAATTAATCCAAAAACGATCGCGTCATTTGTAAAATAGGGTGTGCTTTCCATGTATAAATATATAATTACGCTTTCGCGAAAGCGTATCAATTAAAATTAGCTTTTCACCAGAAAGGCTCGAAAATAGGAAAAATAGCTTATAAAATTGGCGAAGAAAAAATTTTAAAGTTTCTCTAAATAAAGATCTTGATTTTCAAATAGAGCCCCTAATTTAAAATAAACTGTGCTATAGCAGTTACGACCTCAGGTGCAAGTGGTAAGTTGGGTTGATTATACGATTTTGTATTTTCTAGATCACCTCCTTCTATTATCCTTAAGACGTGATTCATACCCTCTATCACGATAAGTTTTGCATTAGGATTGCCTTGCTGTAAGAGTTGGGCCTCTTCTAGTGAGACTTGTATATCATTGGCTCCAGTTACGATAAGAACCTTTTGTTCCTCAAGTTTTGCTATTTCTAGCTGCGGATCATATTGCATCCAGCTGGACATAAAAGGCTGTACAGAAGATCTCAAAATGGAATTTAAGGCAGGAGAAAAATCCTTTACCATTCCTTCTTCTTTTAACGTCTTAAAAGCCATCACAGCTTGCTTTTCAAGATCTGGCATTTGCAAAGCAATTTGATTTATAATGGTGTTGTCTATTGATTGACCAGCTCCAGAAAGAGACACAAATCCTGCGATTGGAGCTTTTTGAGCAGCAACCATACCCACTAAAGAACCCTGACTGTGTCCTATCACATATATATCGTTAAAACGGCCTTCGTCTTTAAAATAATGTATAGCAGAAACTGCATCCTCTATAAACATTTCAAAACTTAATTTTTCCTCTCGGAGTGCATTTTGTTTAAGCAAGGTAAGCACGCGTTTATCGTATCGATAGCTTGCTATTCCTTGTTGAGCTAATTCTTCAGCAAGTAATTTTAAACTATTATTACGAGCCATTTGTTGGTTTCCATTTCTATCTGTGGGACCAGAGCCAGGTATGATAATGGCTAGGGTAGAAGTAGGCTTATCTGGAGTGAGTAATGTTCCATAAACGTTGCTGTTTATACGTAACTCTGTGTTTTCACCATAATCTTGAGCTAAAGTAATTATGGAGGTTAAAATAAAAGTGATATTAAATATCCATTTCTTAGGAAAAAGTAATGATAAGTATCTCATAATCTTACAGGTAGTGTTTTTATAAATTAAAGATAAGCTTGTTTACGCTTTCGCGAAAGCGTAACACGTATTAAAACATATCTAATGCACTATCCAATATAATGCCATTGTCTTAAGAATAGTCTAATACAATTGTAGTTTTCATTGTACTTTTGAAAAAAAAAAGTACATATGCGTTTCCTTCTAACATTTTTCTTTATCACAACCTTTATCACGACTGTAAATGCTTATGATTGGGGGCAAACGGGGCACAGAACTACAGGTGCTATTGCTGAAAAGTATTTATCCAGAAAAGCAAAGAAAGCAATTTCAGAACTTCTTGATGGGGAATCTCTAGCACTTACTTCTACCTATGCTGACGAGATTAAAAGTGATGGTATTTATAGATCATATGGACCTTGGCATTACGTGAACGTGCCATTTAACAGCACTTATGAGATGCATCCTAAGAGTGAAAGAGGAGATCTTATTGCAGGAATAGATATCTGTATAGAGAAAATTAAATCTACACTCACGAGTAAGGAAGAGAAAGCTTTTCATCTTAAACTTCTTATTCATTTTATAGGAGATTTGCACCAACCGTTACATACAGGTATCTCTGAAGATAAGGGAGGTAATGATTTTCAAGTGCAATGGTTTAATAAGGGAACAAACTTACATGCTGTATGGGATACTAAAATGATAGATAGTTATGGAATGTCTTATTCTGAGCTAAGTACTAATATGCCAGAGTTTTCTAAAAAACAACGTAAGTTTATTGCGGCGGGTTCGCATAGAGACTGGATGGAGGAAAGCCGTATGCTTGTGAAGGATATTTATAAAAACACTACGTCTGGTGAAAAACTGAGCTACAGATACATGTATGATTACTTTGAGACGCTTAAAGGACAACTTAATAAAGGTGGTATACGTCTCGCAAGTCTTCTCAACGAATTACTAGGATAATAGTGTTTCTTTATCGTTTGCTGATTTAAATTGTTTTGGAGTCGACATAGTATATTTTTTGAATATGCGCGTTAAATGACTCTCATCTGTAAAGCCCAGTTGATGTGCAATTTCAGAGACAGTAAAGCCTGTATGTAATAGCCTGTATTTTACAATGTCTAATTTATACATCAAAATATAATGATGAATAGACGTACCTGTTTTTCTCTTAAAATACATGCTTAGACCACTTTTAGACATATGAAATCGCTCTGCTAGCGAACTTACCCTCATACGATCTCTATCGTAAACATTTTTTCTAATATAACTGACTACATGGTCTATTGTCGTGTGTGTATCACTATGCCCTGAAGCAGATGAGATGGGTCTCGTTACATTTCTCACAATTATGCTAATTATTGTACTCAACATATTTGAGATATTATGCATAAAAAATTCCTTTCTCAGCTCATACTCGTTTAAAATAGCATCGTGAATATTCCATATCAGTTTTTTTTCATGAGGTTCACTTACAATATCTGTAGGTAATACATTAGGGTGTTGTAGAATAGATTCAATATGTTCTAGCCAGTAAGACCTTTCTGGTAAATTCATTTTGCTAGAAAACAATGCTTCTGTAAATTGAAAATAATGAAATGTTGTTTTTACTTCAATTTCATACCAACTCTTATCTTCTGGAGCTATTAAAAACACATCTCCCTTTTGGTAGGGTACATGAAAGTCATTGATAAAGTGCTTTCCTTTACCTTCAGCAATAAAAATAATTTCAAAATAGTTATGAATATCCGTATCTCGATAGAGCTCACTTTTTGTAATTTTTTTTATGAGAAAAGTATCTTGTAAACTAAATCGTTGCATAAATAAATATTAAACACAGGTGGAACTTTAAAATATCTCTAGTTATCAGAAAGTTATCAATTTTTTCGATAAGGTCAATCTCCTTTCCTAATAATTTTTGATTTCTATATCTCTCAAAGAAAGTGACATGAGTTTCTAACTACTTTATACTATCGTGCTTGTTTATAATGAAGTATACATTTTATAGTATAACTAACTATTACAATGCAGCTGTATTTATGAGTTAGGTGGTACAAGCTATCAGAAATTCACATTTAAAGCGGGTAGTGAGCAAACCTATGTGGTTTTTCAAATTCTTTAAACGGTGCAATGCTATCCTCTCAAAACTTTATAAATAAGTAAAAGCTAAGTTTAAATTATTTAATAATTCTAAAGGTAAGGTTAATCCTAGGCTCAACAGTTTTTGAAGTTTTAGGAATTTGATGTTGCCATTTGTGCTGGGTTTGCCCTTTCATTAAAAGTAAACTTCCAGCTTGTAATGATATTTTTGATTTAATGCTATGATCGCTTATTTTTCTTAGTTTAAATGTCCGCTCAGCTCCAAAACTTACAGAAGCTATGATCGGCTCATTTCCAAGTTCCTTTTCATTGTCTGAGTGCCAACCGTTACTGTCTTGGCCATTTCGATATAAGTTCATTAAGCAGGTAGTAAAGGTAATTTTTGCAATAGCTTCTACTCTCTTTTTAATTTCGCTTAAAGCGAAAGTAAAATCCTCAGGATACATTGTAATATTTGAGTAGGAGTAGGGTTTGCTATTTATGGCATAAAGTGCCGTTAGTCTTGGTTGTGCATACACCTTTCCATATACTGTGATATCATCGTGTTTCCAGTTTGTCTCACGGTATAAAATATCAAAATAATGTTTTGCTTCTATCTCACTAAATAATTCAGGATAGTACACAATATCACCTTCAGGTAGATTTAGTTTTTGTGGCAAAGTGTCAAATAATTCCATTAGGAAGATACATATATGCCCAATATATTAAAACAAATTGTAATGGAATACGAGCCCATAAAATCCATTTGGGATATTTTCCTTTTAAACGCTCATTGGTAAGCATATCAATGTGCACTGTAAGAAACACGAGGAGCATAACTATAATTCCCAAAACGGCAATCGCTCTAGTTTCTTCAAAGAGCAGCCCTACGCCACCAGCAATCTCTGCAACACCACTCCAAAAAACCATGGCTCTTTTATTAGGAATATAGGAGGGCATGATGGCTCCATAAACCTTGGGAGTTATAAAGTGCATCGTTCCAGCAATACTATAAATTGCTGCCATTAGGTAAAGGTGCCAAGGCATAAATTTTTTTTAATTAAAAATTAAAGTTACGAAGTGTTTGTCTAAAAAATCGTGTAGTTAATTATAAAGTATCAGAATTAAATTTTTTGCAACCCTCCACAACCAACTCATTTGTGATTTGTAGGTGTTTAGGCAGTTTATTATCCCTAGGTAACACCGCTAGGTAACGATCAAAATTACTCGTATACACGTTTTTATAATTGGGCTTTCGATTAAGATCTAGCATAATAACAAGTTCATGTATAAACTCCTTGTGGTGAATGAGATCCGTACTGCCTAGATGAAAAATTCCGTGTAATTTTCTATTGATTATATAATGAATTTGCTGGCACATCTTTGTTTGTGTCGTGGTATTCATCACTAGATGGGGAAATACTTCGATAGCCTCGCCCAGCAGAAGATTGTTTTTAAGTTCTTCAACTCTGGGAGATTTTACACCAAAGGTCATAGGTAATCTTGCAATTACATAGTGTTCTTCTGGTAAATGGCGCATTAACAGTGTTTCTATTCTTATCTTTAATTTTCCGTAAATACTTTCAGAAAGCGTTTTGTCATTTTCATAACTAGGATAATTTGTAAATGCATCAAATACATTTGCGCTAGACAAAAAAACAACACGACATCCAGACTGCTGCGCATAAGCAACAATGAGCTCATGAGTCTCTAATTGATCTTTAAAAGAACCTCTTAATGCAGAGACAATTACAGAAGGTCTCAATTTTGTAAGCAATTCAAAAATATCATCATCTTCGAGACTAAATTTTATATAGTGTTTATTGTCACTATAGATCCTCCCAGAATTGTACGTGCCAAAGGTGTTGTAATAGCGATACAATTCCTTATATAGCGCTCCACCTAGAAAACCACTAGCTCCTAGAATTAAAATTTTATCTTTTGACTTTTTGAATGCGATAACTCAGCGTATTATACAGAAAACCCCAAATCCTCAAAGAACTACCCTTGGGATTTGGGATTTTAGTGTTAGTTGTTACTTCTTGTAAAAAGGTGTCTTTACAACGGTTGCAGGTACTGTTTTGTTACGTATCTGTATGTTTATTTTTGATTCTGGTTTTGAAAAATTAACATTCACATATCCCATGCCTATTCCTTTGCCTACAGAAGGTCCCATAGTTCCAGACGTTACTTGTCCTATTTTTTTACCATCAGCATCAACAATTTCATATCCTTGACGTGGGATACCTCTTTCTTTAAGTTCAAAACCTATTAGTTTTTGAAATAACCCAGTTTCCTTTTGAGCTTTAAGGTGATCGCTATGTACAAAGTCTTTTGTAAATTTTGTCACCCATCCTAGCCCAGCTTCAAGAGGAGATGTAGTATCGTCTATGTCGTTACCATAGAGACAATATCCCATTTCTAATCGTAATGTATCTCGTGCTGCAAGGCCTATAGGTTTGATACCGTAAGACTTACCCGCCTCAAAAACTTTTTCCCAAAGTTGTGATGCTTCCTCATTCTTGCAGTAAATTTCAAATCCGCCACTTCCAGTGTAACCAGTAGCACTAATGATCACGTGTTCAAGTCCAGCAAAAGGAGCAACGACAAAATTATAAAATTTAATTCCAGAAAGGTCTACCGCAGTAAGTGACTGCATAGCTTCAATAGCTTTTGGACCCTGTATAGCTAATAAGGAGTGACTCTCAGAAATATTGCGCATGTCAGCGTCAAAGCCTTTCATCATATTTTGCGTCTCTAGCCATGCCCAATCTTTATCAATATTACTTGCATTTACAACAAGCATATACTGATCATCTTTTATTCTATACACAATAAGATCATCTACAATACCACCTGTATCGTTAGGTAGGCAGTTGTACTGTGCACCTCCTACCGCTATTTTTGAAATATCATTAGAGCAAACCCATTGAAGGAATTCTAGAGCATTTTCTCCCGACACTAAAAACTCGCCCATATGTGACACATCAAAAACGCCCACACCCGTTCTAACAGTTTCGATGTTCTATAGTAACACCTTCATATGAGACAGGCATATTGTATCCTGCAAAAGGAACCATTTTTGCTCCCAGTGCTTCATGTATTTTAGTTAAGGCAGTATCCTTCATGTGATCTTTTGTTTTAAAATGCAAATGTATGAAAAGGTGTAAAGGTGGCGCAATAGCTAAGGGATACTTTACACTTTTGAAGTTAAACTTTTCAAGAAACACATGGTCATCTAGTATTTTTTAGCTTTCGCGAAAGCGATCACAGAGTATTTAAAAGATGTAGACCACAATTATAATATGTAAAGACATGCGCGTCAATTTTTTGGATTTAAATAATGGTAAAATAAGCAAGTGAATTTTTTCCAATGTTTCCTTTTAATTAAAATGAAACACCGTATAGTGTTGTATGATGTAGATATTATAAGAAATTATTCTACATAGGTGGCATTTTCTGGTATGGAGAACAGTTCGTCATTAAGTATGGCTTCTGTAATTGATGGTTTTATAAATTTCATTGAACTTTTCATTTCTGTAGGAAATCCATCAATAGTAGTATACCATTGTAAGTTGCTTGGTAACTTTAAACCATTTACCTCTTGCCAATCTTCGTATTTTATGAAATTATAATGTGTGCTGGGTCCTTCTCCATTGTAAGTCACGGTATAGGCTAGCCATTCCATTTGATTAGTCTCAGGATGACTGTAAAGTATATAATTATCATCAAGTGCATCCCCTATATTTTTTGCAAAAGAAATTTTTGTTCCTGGATATGAAATACCCTCTTTCTCTAGCGGTAATGTTTCCTCGTAAGTTATTCCGTCGTCTCCCAGTACAAAGGACATTGCATAAAAATAAAATAGTAAGTTGTGATAAAATCTCGCACGTTCTGGATTGAAGCCGATACTGTCTTGTAAAAGCCACACTTTAGTACCGTTGAACCCTAAAACAAAATCTTTACTATCAATACGTGTTTTTCTTGAAGGCAAGTCTATAGTATGTGTTTCTTCAGGATCTTTTGCAACAGTAAAGCAAATGTTATTCATTTCATTCCACGTGTCTATACCTCCGTGAGCTGCAAAAATAGCTTCCATGTTTGGAGGGTAGTTAGTGAGGGTATTTGTAATAGGTGTATTGTCATTCACAATGGTTTCATTGGCCTTATTACAATTAATCAGTAGGAACGAGATAAAAATAAGACTCAGCGACTTTTTCATAATGGATAGGATTAGATCATTGAGTAGTGAAAATATACTAAACCTAACAAATTATTTTACGATCACACTTTAGATAAAACAGCACTCTATTTAATTACATTTGTGCTATGGCAAAACACATTTCTAGCGTTCAAAATTCTGCTATTAAGCGCTTGTTACAGTTACAAGAAAAATCTCGAATCCGTAAGAAAGAAAACGGTTTTATTATTGAAGGGGTGCGTGAGATAGACCTAGCCATTGCGGGTGGTTATGAAATTACTGAGGCTTATTTTAATCAAGAATTAATTAGTGAGCACGAGGTAACCACACTCATTAAATCACTAACGGTTATAATAGTATCTCTTACCCCGGAGGTATATCAGAAAATAGCTTATAGAGCAGGAACCGAGGGAATTATCGCTTTCGCGAAAGCAAAAAAAAATTATTTAGAAGAGTTACAACTACCGGAAAACCCATTGATTCTTATCGCCGAAGCCCCCGAAAAGCCCGGAAATATAGGTGCGCTTTTACGTACCGCTGATGCGGCAGGGGTAGATGCTGTAATTATAGCAAATCCACGTACAGATTTGTATAACCCTAATATCATACGTTCTAGTGTGGGTTGTGTATTTACCACACAAATCGCCACAGGAACAACTAGCGAAGTCATTTCCTACTTACAATCCCAAAACATTAATATTTACAGCGCTATATTACAGGAAGCAGTAGATTATACTACTATTGACTATACCATATCCACAGCTATTGTGGTGGGGACTGAAGCCTCAGGACTTACAGAAGAATGGAGACGTGTAGGTACAAATCTAAAAATACCAATGCGTGGTAAAATAGATTCAATGAATGTCTCTGTTGCTGCAGGGATACTCGTTTTTGAAGCTTTGCGACAGCGGGGTTAGTAAAATTTGGTAGATTTATTCGATCACCTCAATTTTCATGTATACATTCTCTAGAGGCCATTCACTACCGTCGACCTCGAGTTTATTAATACGATCCACAACCTCCATTCCTTTGATTACCTGACCAAATACCGTATGATCACCATCAAGATGGTGAGCCCCGCGCTCTGGCTGGACAATAAAAAACTCAAAAGGCGCAGTAGCATTACTCACATTTTGCTCTGTGTATTTTGCAGAAGAAAAAGCACCTCTTACATGAGTGTGATTTGACTTTGCTTCGTTTGGAATAAGATAATTCCCAAAGCTAGCTCGGTTTCGGCTAGTGGTTTGTGTATCATTATTACCCCCTTGTATTACAAAATTAGGAGAGACTCTGTGAAATTGAGTGGTATTGAAGTACTCGTTCTTAACCAGCATTATAAAATTTGCTCTATGTAATGGCGTATCCTCAAAGAGTTTTACCTCAATATCGCCAAATCTTGTATGTATCTTCACCTTAGATTCAATATTCTGTTTTCCATAGGCAGAAAGAAACTCTATAAGTTCAGATTGATGTCCAATAGTTGGCTGTTTTACGGTTCCCATACTTCCCATGGGAAGCTCCATAATTTCTTTTTCCTTTACCATAAGTGTATTTTTTTCAAGTGGAGCTTTAGGTATTTTCTTTTCTTGAGTTTTATTATCTTGACAACTTGTGCTTACAAGAAGTATTAAGATAAATCCTATAGATATACGCATCATGAAGTTTGAGTCCTTTTTAAAAATGGTTTCAAAAATAAGAAATCTACCGCTTCCTGGCAGAGAAGTACAACTTCAAATGGCACCTATGGATCGAATCAAAAATCTAACAGATCACGATATTGTTAAGAAAAAACCTAGGCAAGCAGCAGTAATGGCATTGTTTTACCCAGATGGTAAAAATGACACACATATGGTACTCATCCTACGTAAGACTTATAAAGGTGTACATTCCAATCAAGTAGGTTTTCCTGGAGGCAAAGTAGAGAAGGAAGATAGAGATCTTGCGCATACAGCACTGAGAGAAACAGAGGAGGAGGTAGGTGTCAGTCAAGAGGACATTATTGTGTTACGTGAATTAACAAATATTTACATTCCCCCTAGCAATTTTTGGGTACAATCATTTATAGGATATACTCACTATCATCCTACTTTTATAGCTCAAGAAGATGAGGTTGAGGCCATTATTGAGGTTCCACTTAAAGATTTTCTGTCTGATAAAGCATTGATAAAAGAGCGTATCTCTACTTCTTATATGGATGAAGTAGAGGTACCGGCTTACAAACTAAAAAAACATACTGTTTGGGGAGCCACAGCAATGATGCTTAGTGAGGTACGGTCTCTTTTACAGGCTTCTAGCAAAATCTAAGACTTTTGTATCTTTGTAAACTGCTTGTTTCGCTTTCGAGAAAGCAATTAGTTTCAAAACCAATTTTAAAATTATCAATGGGGTTATTTAAAACAAATCCATTCGGACATATATTATTTTTAAAACGCTGGCTTATTCGCATTGCTGGTGCGCTCACGCATAGACGGTATCAAGGTTTTAATGAGCTTTACATTGAAGGTTCAGAAGTTTTAAAGAAATTACCTGATACAGGCGTTTTATTTGTCTCAAACCATCAAACGTATTTTGCTGATGTGGTTTCTATGTTTCATGTTTTTAATGCGACACTAAGCGGTAGGGTAGATTCCATAAAAAATATAGGATATTTATGGGATCCTAAACTCAATTTGTACTATGTTGCAGCTGGAGAAACCATGAAATCTGGTATTTTACCTAGAATTCTAGCATATGCAGGTGCAATTACGGTAAGCCGCACATGGCGTGAAAAAGGTAAAGAAGTAGAAAGGGAAGTTAATTTAAAAGACACTGAAAATATAGGAATTGCCTTGAATGATGGATGGGTGATTACCTTCCCACAAGGTACTACGAAGCCTTGGAAACCTATCAGAAAAGGTACAGCGCATATCATAAAGAATTATAAACCTATTGTAGTACCTATCGTAATTGACGGATTTAGAAGGAGTTTCGATAAAAAAGGACTTCGCATAAAAAAACGGGGGATTTTACAATCTTTCGAAATTAAAGAACCGCTAGAAATCGATTATGAAAATGATTCTATTGAAAAAATTGTAGAACAGCTGGAGTTTGCCATAGAGCAACATCCTTCCTTTTTAAAGGTAATCCCCTTAGAAGAATTAGAAGCAGAGGAGGAACTCAACAAAAAAAGACAATGGGAATATTAGATCAAGCATTATAAATTACAAAGGAAAAGAGCTGCCCTAGGGTAGCTTTTTTTATACCAAAAAGCGACGGTTACAACCGTCGCTTTTATAGAAATTTAATCACCCCAAAAAATTAAACTTCTAGCTTTTTTAACTGTTCATAATTAGACTTTAACCTTTTTGTTAATCGACCATAAATTAATCGGTATATAAGAAGTAATACCCCTATAAATACTCCCATAATAATGACTAGTGCTAAAATTAACATGACAGGACTTGTGATATCAAATGTGCTTGGATCATTGTAATAAGCAATGAGAAAGACAACGATAGTTCCAACGAATATGAAACTAACATTAAACCAGATGTATTGTTTTACGGTATTTCTAGACTTTAAAATTGTTTTCATTAAAACTTTTGCATTGTCTGTAGATTGTATGGCTTTATAGTTTAAATAAAATCGTAGAATAAAGTAAACCAGTGCGATATAATTGATAATGAGTAGTACCATATCAACTGTTTCTAGCCCAACTTCCTTCTCAAAAGCAACTGTTGCATCCCTTTGCTCCATAACAAGGTTAAGAATAATCCAAAAGGCAAATTCTATAACGCTTATAATCAAAATCCACTTCACTATAGAAGAAGATTTTTTGAGAAGCATGGGGTAAATCTCTTCTTTAGAGAACCTAGGTAAAGTACTATCTTGCTTCTTCCAGTCTTTTTTTAATAATTCTAATTCGTCAACCATAACACTATGGATTTAGTATTTTTTTAAGTTTCGTTTTCACTCGGTTCATTTTTACTCTGGCATTTACCTCAGTAATACCTAATGTTTCAGAGATCTCACTATAATTTTTATCTTCTAAATACAAGAACACAAGGGCCTTGTCTATATCATTAAGCTCTTTGACAGCACTGTACATCAATTTTAATTGTTGCTCTATCGTATCATCATATTCTTCTGATGAAATGCGAAACATTACAGCGTCAAAGTCTTGGGTTTGAATGGTTCTTTTAGATTTGCGATACAGAGTGATGGCAGTATTTAAAGCAACACGATACATCCAAGTACTAAATTTTGAATCCCCGCGAAACTTTGGAAATGCTTTCCATAACTGTATCGTAACTTCCTGAAAAAGATCATTGTGTTGATCTTGATTGTTTGTATACAATCTGCAGATCTTGTGCACAATATTCTGATTCTCTTGTAAAAGAGTTACAAACTTGTCTTCAGTTTCTTTGTCCAATGGTTGGTGGCTTAGTGAAGTATAAGTAGTCTGTTTCTGTAATCTGTTACAATTACTTTCTAAAAAACAGAAAATCTTTTGATATTTAGTCTGGGAGTTCTTAAAATCAATTCATTACGATCCTTAAAAACATAGTAAACTATATTATTAGGGATGTTTCTCTTTCATTATAGCATAACTACGATGTATTATTTCTCTCAAAATGTTAAGATCTACATCCGCCAGAGTATTGATATAGAGACAAGAAACACTTGTTTTGTGTTTGCCTAATTTGGCTAATAGATCTTGCATTTTTAAAAACCTGGCATTATATAAATACTGAGGTTTTGCTTGCGTGGAGAAAATCCAAGCATAGCCCAGTCATCTTCTCGACCAGAGGCATAACGATAGTGATGCTCATCAAAACCAATAATATGATCACCCCATAAGTAGGGATTCACACCATTGACAGCTTTCATCATAGAAAGTAGCTGTAAGCTATTTTCTTTTCGCACTGGGTGGGCTACACTATTAATAAAATTTGTAACAGAAGCTTCTGTTTTTGCAGTTTTTGAAGCAGCCATAGTTATCTATAGGTATCATTCAGGCCTTTTCCGTTTAGTATGAGAGGGATACACTTTTCAAGTCTCCTTTGTTTAGTAGCTTCTTGTTTCGCCTCATTAATATACATCCCGTACGCCCTGCGTTTACTTAGCGAAAGTGCCTCAAAATTCAATTTAAGTTGGTCATCATTTAACAGGGCATTTTTAAGCATGATAGGTAGCACCACTTTAGATTGAGTGGGTGTACTTTTTACTTTTTTTCCTTGCTTGGCATTTAGTATCGCTTCCTCTATAAAATGACGCACGATCGCTTCATCGATGTTTTCAATTGATTCGTAGGTAAGATGACGCATAGCCTTTGTTTTCCCTTCTTGTGCATTACGGAGTCGTTGATGACTGTCAGTAAGAAGGGCTCCTTGAAAAAACCAAAGTCCAAAGTGATTTTTAAAACTTGCGACACCCACAATATTTTCTCCCTTGTAGGTATACGTAGGTAAACTCCATTTCCAATCTTCTGTAAGACCAGCGTCAATAGCAATCCTTCTTAAGATTTTAAGGCCTTCTTTCCATTGCGAGGGCTTCGTGTAGAAATCTGATAGTTTTTCTTCTTTTGTCATAGCTATAAAATACAAAAAAATACAATTGAACCTTGTTAAATGACAGTTGGGTGAGTTACGCTTTCGCGAAAGCGTGATCCTCTTCATATTTGCGCTATCAACAATCAATCAAACACACACTTATGAAATTTCTAATACGCATTTTATTTTTACTTAGTCTCCATTCACTTTCATCTCAAACTGAAATTTCTGGTGTTGTCACAGACAAAAAAGGAGCACCAATTGAAGGTGCAAACGTATTTCTGGAAGGAACCTACGATGGTGCTAGTACAGATACGCAAGGATACTTCACTTTTTTGACGAGCGAGACTGGGGCGCAATTACTTAAAGTTACGTTTCTCTCGTATGAGCCTTACGAGCAGTTGATGGATGTCAAAACGCTAAATAACTTAAAAATAATCCTTAAAGACGATGTCAATTCTCTGGAGACAGTAGTGCTATCTGCCGGGACGTTTGAAGCCAGTGATAACAGCAAGGTATCAGTTTTAAAGCCGCTAGATGTTGTTACCACGGCCAGTGCATTAGGCGATTTTGTAGGAGCCTTACAAACCTTACCTGGCACAACCACGGTAGCCGAAGATGGCCGACTTTTTGTAAGAGGAGGCGACGCGGGAGAAACACAAATTTTTATAGATGGTATCCGTGTGTTTACTCCATATACAGCAACCTCAAATAATGTACCCGCTAGAGGAAGATACAGTCCGTTTCTTTTTGACGGGATCACCTTTTCTACCGGAGGCTACTCTGCCGAATATGGAGAGGCGCTTTCTAGTGTCTTACTATTAAATACTATTGATGAGCCAGATCAAAATAAAACAGATATCTCAATCATGTCGCTAGGAGGTGGGTTAGGTATTACACGCAAATGGGAGAAAAGTTCGCTTTCTGTAAGTACTTCTTACATTAATCTAGCGGCATACAATGCTGTATTTCCTGTAAGAGATGAGTGGGAAAAACCATTTGAGGTGTTATCAGGAGAGGCTGTATATAGGTATCGCACCGCTAATGGACTCTTTAAAATGTACATCGCTGGAGATACTACAAATTTTAAAACGACTCAAGAGGACATCAATAATCCCGAAGGATTTGATTTTAGCCTTAAAAATAGTAATCTGTATGCAAATACAAATTATACGGGCGTACTAAGTGATACATGGACCATACATACAGGGGGAAGTTACACGCTTGCGCGAAATAAGATTGCACCAGAAACTAATGCAATTAACAATACAGAGAATAGCGCACATGTCAAGCTAAAACTGAAAAAGCGCTTTTCTAATAGAATGAAACTAGCTTTTGGAGCAGAACATTTTATAACTGATTATGCCGAAGAATTTGAAGGCTCTTTTAATGGAGAATCTATTTCCCAACACATATGGTTACAAAAGCAACATAACAGCATTATTTGCTGAAAGTGATGTCATTTTTTCACGAGATTTTGCGCTCAAACTCGGCATGCGTGCACAGCATACAGATTATGTGAGTGGGCTCACCATTTCGCCACGAGCAAGTGTAGCTTATAAAACGGGTGATAAAAGTCAATTGTCTCTTGCTTACGGAGATTTCTATCAGAATCCACAGAGTGATTTTTTAAAATTTAGTACAGATCTAGATCCTCAAAAGACGTCCCATTACATTGCAAATTACCAATACAGTGCTAATGGTCGGATCTTTAGGGCAGAAGCTTATCGCAAAACGTACAGTGATCTCATAACGTATACTTCAGACTTTATTATGCCAGAAAGTTCCTTTAAAAATAATGGGTCTGGATATGCACAAGGGATAGATTTATTTTGGAGAGATAATACGAGTATTAAAAATATGGATTACTGGGTCAGTTATTCCTACCTCGATTCTAAGAGAGAATATTTTAATTATTCCCATAAAGCAAGACCCTCATTTGCAAGTCCTCATAATATCTCTGTGGTTACGAAATATTTTATTGAGGATTGGAAATCACAAGTGGGTTTCAGTTTTCAGCACAGCTCTGGTCGTACGTATACAGATCAAAATAGAGATGGATTTCTACAAGCACAAACAAAATCATTCAATAGCCTCAGTGTCAATTGGGCGTACTTACTGGGTCTACAAAAGATTATGTATGCCTCAGTACAGAACGTTTTAGGATTTAGAAATGTGAATGGCTATCAGTATGCAGAAAATCCAAATGCAGCAGGTATCTTAAATCGCAGGGCATTACGCCCTGCAACAGATCAGTTTTTCTTTGTTGGTTTTTTCTGGACGATAAGTGATGATAAGAAGACCAATCAACTGGAAAATTTATAAAAATAGAAGAGCATTAATCACTGGGACAAAACTCTTTAAAGTTTAATATCTTTATCTAAAATTGTAGACCATTATGAAATATCTAGTATACCTATGTTGCATTTGTACATTAATTGCTTGTGGAGGAGATGATGATGCCTCTGAGCCAGAGGGTGTGATATGTACCACCTCTGTAGAACCATCCTTTAGAATTACAGTGAGAGATGCCGCAGATAATAATTTACTAGAAGGTGTGACCATTACAGCAATAGAAAATAGCTATAGTGCCGTTTTAGTTGCAGAAAGTCCAGGAGTTTATAGTGGACCAGATGAACGGGTGGGAACTTATATTCTTTCTATAGAGAAAGAAAATTACCAGACCATTACAGTAACAGAGCCTCAAATAGTTGAACTTACAGAAAACAAGTGTCACGTGGCTACCATCTCCACAACTTATATTATGGAAGCTCAGTGAGTAAACTTACTATTCAGCATAGCACTCCACATAAAAACATTGAGATTCTTTTATATAATTTTTATTAAATAGCTGTAACAAAACTTGAAATAGGTCAACTACTAAATAGATAAAAAGTAGCAACTTAAATATAATATATGAACGCACATGAAATAGATTACGAGATTGTAGGAGAAGAGATGCAGTATGTAGAGATCGAGTTAGATCCGCAAGAAGGTGTAATTGCAGAGGCTGGTAGTTTTATGATGATGGAGGAGGGAATACGGATGGAAACTATTTTTGGGGATGGCTCTGCAAAGGATAACACGGTAATGGGCAAAATATTTGGTGCTGGTAAACGATTGCTTACAGGTGAAAGTTTGTTTATGACTGCTTTTTATAATGAAGTGGTTGGAAAAAAGAAGGTAAGTTTTGCATCACCCTACCCAGGCAAGATTATTCCCATTGATCTTGATAAAATAGGAGGTAGGTTCATCTGCCAGAAAGATGCTTTTTTATGCGCTGCAAAAGGGGTTTCTGTAGGCATTGAATTCTCCCGTAAGTTAGGGAGAGGGCTCTTTGGTGGAGAAGGATTTATAATGCAACGATTAGAAGGGGATGGTATTGCATTTGTACACGCAGGAGGTACTACTCTTAAAAAAGAACTGGCTGCAGGAGAAAGACTTAAAGTGGATACGGGTTGTATAATAGGTTTTGATAGTAGTGTTAATTACGACATAGAATTTGTGGGAGGTATTAAGAACACAATTTTTGGGGGTGAGGGTCTTTTCTTTGCTACACTATCTGGACCAGGTACAGTTTACATACAGTCATTGCCATTTAGCCGTTTAGCAAATAGGGTTTTGGCGATGGCTCCTAAAGCGGGTGGGAAGCAAAGAGGTGAGGGCTCCATACTTGGTGGTCTTGGAGACTTGTTAGATGGAGATAATAGGTTCTAGAATAAGTAATTAATGAAAATGCTTTAACAAAACATTAGTACTCAAACATATTGTTAAAACCGCGGTAATTAACAGTTTAAATGGTGCATTTGTTTTATATTTAAAGGTAATTTTTAAACAACCTAAATCCATAATCTAATTTTACTTATTTAATTCTAACCCTTAAACTACCTTCGAATATGGCGCGAGCAATGTTTGAATACACAAAGACTATTTTAAATAAGGTAAGTTTTGATGCTACACTTTTTTGTAGAGAACTTGAAAAAGCGATACAACGTTTACTGCCTTATGAGATAGACGAATTACGAATTTGGATCTCTAATTTAATTAAAGAACATCCAGATCTTGGTCAATGTTTAATTTATTTAAAATCATAATAAAGTCGCCCATTGGGCGACTTTTTAATTGAAAGACCCCCTTATTTAGTAAGCGGACTTATAATCTCAACATTTTGAAAAGCAATAGCACCTTTTATCACACCAGCAATAGTTGATCGCAATGCCTCGATAATTTGCATTTTGAGTTCACCTTTATGGTAAATAATGCTTACCTCACGAGCAGGTGATGGTTCTTCAAATTTTTTAAAGAATAGTTTATCTTTTTCGTTAATATCTAGCGTATGTAAATAAGGAAGTAATGTCATCCCAAGACCTTCATTTGCTAGTTTTACGAGAGTTTCAAAACTACCACTCTCTAAAGAAAATTTGCTCTCCTCATCTGTTCTAGCAGTTTTGCAAAGGTTTATAACGCCATCTCTAAAACAATGACCATCCTCGAGTAACAACATGTCGTCTAGGTCTAAGTCCTTTGTAGTAATTGTATCAGAATTAAAGAGTCTATGGTTTTGAGGGACATACGCCATAAAAGGCTCATAATATAGTGGTCGTTCTTTGATGTTTTCGTTTTCAAGAGGTGTTGCTGCAATCGCAGCATCTAAGTGACCTTCTTCTAACCGTTCAATAATTCTATCTGTATTAAGCTCTTCAATCTTAAGCTTGACTTTAGGATACTTATTAATAAAATTGGTTAGAAACATAGGCAATAGAGTAGGCATTACTGTGGGGATTACTCCCAATTTAAACTCACCGCCTATATACCCTTTTTCTTGATCTACAATGTTACTTATCCTATTTGCCTCATTCACAATATTCTTTGCTTGATGTACAATCTTAGCCCCTATTTCTGTGAGTTTGATGGGTTTTTTACTGCGGTCAAATATGAGTATATCAAGCTCGTCTTCTAGTTTCTGTATTTGCATACTCAGTGTGGGCTGGGTGACAAAAGTTTTTTGGGCAGCTTTTGTAAAATTTTGATGCTCTGCCACAGCAAGCACGTATTTGAGTTGAGTAATAGTCATAATAGCAGTTTAGAGTTGCAAAAATAAGAAACACTATCAGTTTTGACTATACTGATTTCCATGATTTAAGAATTTTCTTATATAAATAGAGCTAAGGAAATTCCTTAGCTCTATATAGCACTATGTAAAATAAAATTACATTCTAATTTCGATTTCCATATCCTCGTCACCTACTAGGATTTTTGCGTTATCCCACGTCGGTGGGCCAAATCCAGCTCCAGCTCCCGATACTCCGTAATCTTCCTTGGGCATTCCATTTGATTCAAAATCCATACGATTATTACCATTAAGATCATGTAAAGTAACAATTCCGTAGACTCCTGGCTGCACATTTTTAAAAACTAACGTCACAGCTTTATTATCTGGGGTAGCAGCAGCGGTTAGTAAGGGTGCAGCTTTCATAAAGGTTGCTTCATTGTAGAGCGCAGCACTGGCTTCTCCTTTATTGTTTACAAGGTTAGGTATTGTGATCGTGAGCGTCACTCCGCCCTCATTTTGTCCAAAAGATATTCCAGACACTACCGCTACTACTAAAAAGATAATTGTTTTCATAATTGATTGATTTAATGTGTTATTGTTTTGATGAGGTAAAATTATGCGTTCGCTTTCGCGAAAAAAATCAATCATTACCCAACTGTCACAATCTAAGACTCAACTGTAGAAATTAATAAAATTCAACTTTATTTGATTAAAGTGTTCTTCTAACTAATAGAATATGTATCATATTCTACTTATAATTTCTTAAAAATTCTTTAGTACCAAAAAATCAATTGTAATGGTATAAAAGTGATGGTGCATAAATAGTTATGAGCTAGGTGTTATCCAGAGAGTTGCCTATTTGTTCTACCTGCAACTTGAATTTTACAAAATCAGCCTCATGGAGTTGACCATTAATAGTATGTAGATTAGCTATATAATTCATATCTAAATATTCGGCCGTTTTTTTAATAGGAAGCTAGAAATTGTCCGCTAGGTTATCCCCATTGGAACTAGTGATTACTGCCACCCCTTTATTCCTTAACGTACGTCCTAGCTCTTTTTCGATGCGTAACAAGTCTGTAAACCTATCGAAGAAATCTTTCATAACACAGCTCATGGCATACCAGTAAACAGGTGTTGCAAAAATTAGCGTATCGTAATCACCCGATATTTTTTTCATTAAACTGATGAAATCATCCTCTTTATTTAGATGTTTATAGTCAAAATGAGAAATACTATAATCACTTAGATCGATCATATCCCAATCAGCTATTTTAAGCAATTGATGCGCTGCTTTATGGGTGGCACCGTTTTTTTACGAAATTCCTAAAATAATGACTTTTTTCAACTTTCAATTTATTAGAAATTATCCTTTTATAAGCACTGAAATTTTCCGTTATGAAAACAGTAAGTGCAATCAAGAAGGAATCCATTGTACACCAGTGTCTAGATTTTAAACTACACTATTTTTAAAATAAGAACATCCTGTCAGATAGTATTTAAGTGCGCTAAATATTCTAAATCATTAGGAAGTAATGGTTGATCAGTTTCTCCTAATTTACATATTATAAATAACCCTTACTTTCATGCGCAATACTCTTTCCAGTCCTGTATCTCCTACTACATTTTGTTTTAAATACTCTGAGGATTTATGTATATTATAAATGAAATCCGTTAATTTTTTAGTTAACATTTTCGCGAAAGCGTTCTTATCCCCTAATTTTTTTGGTGCCTCCAAAGCTCATCTGTAGTAAAATAGCTAGTCCCATGACGATGCCACATCCTATCACATTAAGCCATAAATAAGACAACGGAATGAGCTCGTAGTGAATACATGCATATAAACCTACGATAATAAATTGTGTGATGAGGGCTGCAATAAACACGGCATTGCTTTGAACAAATTTTATAAAAAAGGCAAGCAAAAAGATTCCGAGGATATTCCCATAAAATATAGAGCCAATAATATTTACTAATTGTATCAAATTTTCAAAAAGGCTAGCGGTACAGGCTACAATAATGGCTAAAATACCCCACATTAGCGTAAACCCTTTGGTGGATTTTACGTAATGCTGTTCCGTCATATTTCCTTTATAATTGCGTTTGTATAAATCTACTGCTGTAGTAGCACCAAGAGCATTTAACTCTGATGCTGTCGAAGACATTGCTGCACTTAAAATAACGGCTAACAAGAGGCCTATTAGTCCATTAGGAAGGTTGTTAAGGATAAAGTGGATAAACACATAATCTTTATCATTGATTTCTACATCAGGGGCAACGCGAGCAATCAATTCTTTACCTACTACTCGCAATTTTTTATCTGTTGCGGCATAGGTGTCTATATATGATCTATGTTGCCCATTAACTTCATAAATGTCTAAAGTCGGATCATTAGCATAGTTAAAGGCCGCCTCTCTTTGTTTCTCTTGGTTACTTTTGAGCTGTTTATTGAGACTGGCAAATTCATCTTTATAAATGGAATTTTCTATGGCTGTGGTTGCTGCTGGATTAAAGTGTAATGGAGCATCATTAAACTGATAAAAAACAAATACCATCACACCCACAAGCAGTATAAAAAATTGCATAGGGATTTTAAGCGCTCCATTAAAAAGCAATCCCATTTGCATTTCTTTCACATTCTTTCCAGATAGATACCGTTGCACTTGGCTTTGATCTGTACCAAAATACGAGAGCATCAAGAAAGTGCCTCCTAATAAACCTGTCCAGACGGTGTATCTATTATTTAAATCAAAAGAAAAATCCAATAGCTGCATTTTTTCACCGGCACCAGCAATACTAAGGGCATCTATAAAATCAATATTCTCTGGAAGCTTGTCGAGAATAAGGTAAAAAGCAATTCCCATGCCCGCAAAGATGACGGCCATTTGCTGTTTCTGAGTGATACTTACGGCTTTTGTACCTCCAGAAACGGTGTAGATAATGACAACTATTCCGATAATAATATTAAGTGTGGTAAGGTCCCAACCCAAAACGGCCGATAAAATGATGGCAGGGGCATAAATTGTAATACCCGCCGCGAGACTGCGCTGAATTAAGAATAAAATGGCAGCGAGAGATCTCGTTTTGAGATCAAACCTGCTTTCTAAATATTCGTAAGCAGTAAAAACCTTGAGTTTGTGATAAATGGGTATAAAAACTAAACAGATAATCACCATCGCAATAGGGAGCCCAAAATAAAATTGAACAAATCCCATTCCATCATAAAAACCTTGACCTGTGGTAGAAAGAAAAGTAATGGCACTCGCTTGGGTAGCCATGACGGAAAGCCCAACCGTCCACCATTTTGACGTATTTCCGCCTCTTATGTATTCTTCGGCACTTTTACTTCCATGCGTTTTATAGGTTCCATAAACCACTATAAATATGAGGGTAAACGCTAGTACGGCCCAGTCAATAACTTCCATATTAGGCAAAGGTTTTCATTAACAGATAAAAAATAATGAGATACCCAATGTTTAGGAGTAGTATAAAAAAATATTTTTTCTTCCAGATATAAGTAGGTTTCTCTTTCATCTCTTATTGTTTTAGGTCAATTACTTCTTGGTGCCCTATACTCAGCATATTTGCAAAGAGCTTGTAGGCTCCGGAAACACCAGCGGGGAGCTCTCTAAAGAAACTTAAACCTGTATAAATGTAATACCCTTTTCCATACGTAGCCACAAGTAAACTTCCCTCTTTAGGTGTCTCTCCATCATCATTCATAGATAGTATCGGAGTAAACTCAGTAGACCATTTATTAGGAAAATATAACCCTCTTTCTTGTGTCCATCCATCAAAGTCGTTTGTAGTAAGCTTGTTAGGAAACGTCATTAAAGGATGATCTGTCGCTAGAATTCGCACTTCGCTATTTTCATCAGTTACCCGATCTCTACTCAAAGTAAGATCATAAGGAGATCCTATATTTGTATTTCCCCAGCGCCCAGAGGTATTATATTGTGTGATGAGAGTACCACCATTTTTTACATAATCGAGTAGCAGTGGCTGTTTAGTTTGTAATTCATCCACTACGTTATAGGCACGTATACCTACTACAATAGCATCAAATTGTGACAGCATATTTTCAGTAATCGCAGCGGGATCTATCAATGCAACTTGATAGCCTATTTGCTCCAGATTTTCTGGTACAGCATCTCCAGCTCCTTGTATGTACCCTATGTAATTGCCTTTGCGTTTAATATCTATCCGAACTACTTTTGCTGCATTTGGTAAAAACAACGATTGCTTTGGGATGTGATCATAATCAATAGTTACTAACTCTTTTGTATAATTCTTACCATCAACTGTCACTTTTGGACTCATAAATCCTTCACTATCTCCAGATGGAGGTGTAACGGTAAAGTTGTAAACGGTGTCCATTCCCTTAGAAGAAATTGATAGTGGGTAACTCTTTGGATAAACTTGCCAATTTGCAGGAACGTCTAAAGTAACCTTACCTGTAAGATTATCTTTGTGAGCCGTAATGGTGACTGGAATCTCTTTAGATTCCGCTTTCGCGAAAATTACTACTTTAGAATTCACTTTTGCCGATACGGGAGGGGCCATCTCAAATGGTTCATAAACTTCTCCCTTAACTCGGTCGTTATACTTAAAAAGAATGGGCCTTTCTATAGCCATGTCTACTCCAGCTATAGTTAGATCAAAGGTAACTGTATTTTCTTGAGGAGTTTCTGGTTTTCCAATCATCCTACGATCATCCACACGGTACATGCCTAAGCTTCCTTCTTCTCTGAGCCAATAAGCAGAAGTATCTTTAAAGTCCTCAGATATATTCACTGTAATTTCTTTTGTGAACCGATTATTATTTGTTAAATCAAAGTCGGTTTTTGTAATATCTTGAGAAGGTCTTACCACTACACTTTTGAGGGTTATACCTTGTGAACTTCTATTAATTGCCTCAACATTTAATTTTATAGAAGCTCCTGTAGTGGCCATTGCAGTGTCTGATGCAGCTTCCAAATATAATCCTGAACAGGCAACAATCAATTTTTCTAACTCTTGAGACTTGATAGCTTTCCAATGTTTATCACTTAATTGCTGTACAAGTGTATATACTTCTACTAAAGCGGGTACACTATTTTCTGGAGCTTTAAAATTAAAGTCAGCTATGATCTGGTTTATGATTTTTTGAATGGCTTCACCTCCTTTAACACGGTTCCAAGAAGTGTCTATTCCTTGGAAGACATCATTAGTTGTTGGCATTTCTCCACGTAATAATTCAAAATAGGTCTCACTAGTACCACGACTCCCAGTGTTTCCAAAACCTTGAGACTTATGCTGACTGCGGCTAAGTGAGGAGATCTCTGTATTGGATAACCCTAAGCTAGGATAATATGTGCCTACATCGACTTTCACAAGGTTCGTTTTATCTGCTTTTTCAAAATTTTCTTGACTTCCATAAAACCACCAAGAGGTATTAAAAAATTGACGCTGTGGTTGCCAAGTGTCTGTATAATTTAATTGATCTGTATGTTTTGTTTTATCTGCTGCTAGATCATACGCCTCTACAGCTAGCATAGCACTTGAGGTATGGTGACCGTGTGTACTTCCAGGAGAGCGATGGTCAAAGCGGTTGATGATCACATCTGGTCTAAAGGTTCGAATCGCCCATACGACATCTCCTAATACTTCTTCCTTATTCCAAATGGCAAGTGTCTCGTCGGGATGCTTTGAGTATCCAAAATCATTTGCTCTGGTAAAGAGTTGCTCTCCACCATCGGTAGCTCTGGCGGCAAGTAATTCCTGTGTGCGAATCACCCCTAATAATTCCCGTAATTCTGGGCCAATTATATTTTGACCTCCATCCCCACGAGTTAGAGATAGATAGGCAGTTCGTGCTTTGACAGTATTGGCAAAATACGAGATTGCAGTGGTGTTTTCATCATCTGGATGTGCGGCAATATAAAGAACGGAGCCTAAAAAGTTAAGCTTTTGTAGGTCATTGTATATTTCACTAGCAGTAGGTTTTTGAGGTTGAAGTGTGATGCCTTGGGAATACGCTTTCGCGAAAGCGAATGTACTCAGCACCCATAGGAATATATACGATTTGCGCATGATGAGATAAACTTAGGTTACCTCTCAAATATACCGAAAAGCATAGGGTAGCGGAGTGCTTTAAGTTTTCTTTAACGGTTAGACAGGCTTGTTAAAAGTGTCTTCAAAATCGATGGGTTGATCTATTTCTGTAATGCGTGTCTGTACTCCTTCTTCTACCATAGTGATACCTTTTTGAAGTACTAGACTGTTAGGATACGTATGTAAACCGCCATCATCTGTGCGTAAATTTATGTGAAAGGCTTTTATATCTTCAATTATCGCGATAATGGGAAAATCTTTGTCGTGTATTTTAATGCGATCCCCAATTTTATAGGGAAAGGTAAAGAAAATGATTACCCCTGAGGTAAGGTTACTCAACACAGACCATTGTGCAAAAAAACCTACGCCAACTATGGCAAATATGGAAGAAGCGATCACCCCGATGTCTTTTACTTTAATTCCCCAAATTAAAATGGCGATAATAAATGCAAGAATAAGCAGAATACTATCTACATATTTCATGATAAGGTTTGCTCGTTTTGCTACTTTATTTTTACGCAAAGAAAATCGTCGTACAAAAAGCGAGGTTATGACATGAATGATGATAAGGATGAAAAATGCTACGGCACTCTGTATAAACTGATTTCTATATAACTCCATAAATTATAACCATTTTTTACGTTTGAAATATAAGAGCGAGGCAAAAAAGATCACCACCATAGCTCCCCAAAAATACAAGTAACCGTTAGGATTCTTAAGCTCTGGAATATATTCAAAATTCATCCCATATATCCCTGCCAGAAAAGTCATAGGTATAAATATAGTGGCTATGATGGTAAGCACTTTCATCACTTCATTCATGCGATTTGCGATATTTGTGGAGTTCATATCCATAAGTCCTGCAATCGTATCTCGATACACTTCAACCGTTTCAATTACTTGTATGGTGTGGTCATACAAATCTCTAACAAAAAGTTGTGTCTTTTTGGACATGAGATGATTATCCACTTTTTCCAATTTGTTGACCACTTCACGAAGCGGAAAAATACTACGTCGTACTTGTATGACCTCTTTTTTGAGCCGCTGTATATCTTGAGAATAATTCTCTTCACTACTCTGGTAGATTTTTTCTTCCAGAACCTCCAGTTTATCACTTAAGGTTTCTATGACCATAAAGTAATTATCTATGACTGCGTCCATCAAAGCATACATTAGATAATCTGCCCCATAATTTCTCAATCTACCCTTATTGTGACGAATACGATCGCGTATTCCATCAAAAACATCTCCATCATACTCTTGCATAAGCAATACGTAGGTTCTTCCTAATATTAAGCTTATATGCTCCGTTTGAAGTTTATTATCTCCATCATAGTATAGCATTTTAAAAACTACAAATAACTGATCCGTATATTCATCAAGTTTAGGTCGCTGGCTCGTGTTTGCTACATCTTCCATGACAAGAGGGTGCAACTCATACTTAAGCGCAATGTCGTTAAGTGCAACGGTATCGCTCAGTCCGTTGACATTTACCCATGTAACCGTTTTCTCATCAATATCTTTTACGTAAGAATTAAGTTGTGAAATAGTCTCTTCATCAAACTCTTCTGCATTATAATCAAATACATCAATAAGAACATCTTTTACTTCTTTTGTTCCTGTGTAGACCACATGACCTGGCGCGTGAGACATTTTTTCTTTAATTATACTTCTTCTCAAAGTATCGCCTAATGAATTTCCGAGGTTAATTGGATTAACTTTAGAAAGTTTTTTTGCCAGTCTTTTCATAATTAAAGCTCAAGATTATCACGTAAATACTCATCTTGAGTACTTTTTTTATTCCAGTAATCACTTTTTATAGTAGTAATTTTTTTTGCTGTAGTTGTTGTCATTTTCCCCGCACGCGTATCTTGAAAAGTTTCTTCCCAACCTTCAATAGTATACGGGAAAATAGCGTTAAAAAAGATGGTAAGCGTTCTTTTAAGATCTGGATATTCTAGAACGTAGCGATCCTCGTATAGGGTCGCATTTGCCTTATAAGATTTGAGCTCTGCATGACGCATCCTCATAAATTCAAAATTAGGAATAACGTCAAGTGACCCTGTAGGTAAGTCTGCTGGATTTATACGTAGTTGAGTCCACAGCTCATTCTCAAGAATGGTGAGTGGTAATGTTATTTTTTGATCTGCCTCCCCTTCAAAATAGGAATGCGAGGTAATTGTAAATTCTTCTCTATTGTTTAATTGCATGTATACATGTCCACACCACTCTTGAATACTCTGTGATACTTTAAGAGCGTGCATTTTATCTTTTACAGGATAAAAAGTGCTATTCATGATAGAATAGGGATATATACCTGTAATGAAATTTTTGGTAGTGTTGAGCTTCAAAATAGGGATAGTAGTGTTTGCTTGTCGATCTGCTTTCACTTGTTCAACGGGCAAAAAATCTTCAGTCACAAATATTAATGCTGCGGTACCCTCTCTTAATTCCCCATATCGAGACTGTGAGAGTTTATACGAAGTGATTTCAGCTTTTCCTGCATACCAATATTCTTGCCATTCTTGTGTGAGCACGTGTTGTTTTGAAGATATGGATGCTGCTTGTGAATATTCTTTTTCTGCTTTCGCGAAAGCAGGAGAACCTGCATTATTTTCTTGGCATCCTACAGTACAAAGGAGTAGTAAAAACCAAATATTATTAAAAAATAATTTTTCAAATCTACATTTATTAGGAGGTAAGATCATAAAGACGTATTTAAAGTTAAAGCTACACAAAACCTAAGAATTCCCAATTTCCATTAACTTTTTGTACACTTTGTCTAAAGGCATTCCCATCACGTTAAAATACGAACCTTCTATTTTTGTGACTGCAATATATCCAAACCATTCTTGGATGCCATACCCTCCAGCTTTATCGTAGGGCTGAAAATTATCTATGTAAAAATTAATTTCTTCATCGGAAAGCTCCTTGAACGTAACCTTGGTGGTGTCGTTAATGGTCATTTGACGGTCTGACATGGTAAATGAAACGGAGGTAATCACCTCATGAGTATGACCAGACAACGACGCTATCATTTGATAAGCTTCCTTACGATCTTTTGGCTTATTAAGTGCCTCTCCATCGTGCCAGACAATGGTATCACTGGTGACTAGAATATCACTAGATTTTAGATCTGTAAATGCACTTGCTTTTAGTTTTGCAAGGTAATCAGTTATTTCTGCACCCTTTAAGTGAGCTGGAAATACTTCATCGATAGGTTTTGTTTTAATACTATACTCTAAGTCCAGCTCTTTGAAAAACTGTTGCCTACGAGGAGAATCTGAAGCAAGTATGACGTTGTAATCTTTTAATTTTTTTCTAAGCATTTTTATAAAGGTAGATAATAATAGGAATTATTACGATGCCAATAAGCATCGTCATTTTAAGCAATCTTGATATGAGCTTGTAATCATAAGGATTCTCGGCATTATAGCAAAGACTCGCTAAAAAGCCCAATGGGAGTGAAACTCCAATTATCAGTAAACTTATGATAAAATACATTTCTCTAAAAGAGATACATGCAAATAATGCACTATTAAAAACCAAAGCTAGACAAATAAAGGTAGCAACTAACAGTGCTCTTTTAGTGCCAATTATAATAGGAAGAGTTTTAAAACCAACTGTAAAATCACCATTCATATCTTGAATGTCTTTAATGATTTCACGTATAAAATTTATACAAATAGCAAGTAGTACCATAAATAAAAATACTCCTGAGATTTCTGTAAGTCCGTCCGTTAGATTTTCAAAAAGAAATACAATGTACAGTGAAAAGCCAACTATACTACTAGTCACTAAATTCCCTATAATCGCAAATTTCTGGAAATAATAAGAATAGAAAAATAGTAGGCAAGCAGGAAGAAAGAATACTGTTGAATATACAATAAGATCTATTTTATAACATAACCAACAGCCTAACGCAATGCCCAAAAATGTTAATAAACTATAGTAATATAAAGCCTGATTATTTGATATGGTTTTTGTTATATAAACTTCCTTAGGTTTATTAATCCAATCTGCTTTTACGTCAAAGTAGTCATTGATTACATATCCACCCGCAGCAATAAGTAGTGTGCTAAGCGTGAGAATTGCAAAGTTTTCATAGGTGAGCAAATTTCTTGAACCTTCAAAATAATCAAATGAAATTTTGAGCACCAGCTGGCTCACAAATATCATGAGAAGATTAAAGGGTCTTATAATTTTAAAATAGGACACTAAGAAGTTGTTTATGTAAAAGGAGATGAGTATATACTAATAGTATTTTAAGTTCTAAAGCATCTATTTTGTACGGTAAAAAATCGTTTTGTGTCTTATCTTTTTAAACCCGCGTCAAAGCTGCCATCATCATGCATCCATTTTCCTTGTACTTTAAGCACTTGTTCAATAACATCTCTTACACATCCTTTACCACCACCTTTATGAGAGATGTATTTTGAGGCTTCCTTTATTTCTTTGACCGCATCTTGTGGACAACATGGTAAACCCACTACGTACATTACTTCATAGTCTGGAATATCGTCACCCATATATAAAATGTTTTCAGGATTTATATTTTTAGTGTGAATATAATTCTGAAGGTGATCCATTTTTTTATGTGCGCCTAGAGCTACATCTTCAATACCCAGTGCTTTTAATCTGGATCTAACGCCTTCGTCTGTTCCTCCAGAAATGATAGAAACATTATACCCTTGATTAAGAGCCTCCTTCATCGCATAACCGTCTTTTACATTCATTGTGCGATGCATTTTTCCATCTGTAGTAATATGTAATGATCCATCAGTAAGAACACCATCTACGTCAAAAATAAAGGTTGTTATCTTGTGTAGGTATTCTTTATAACTCTTCTCCATATTTTTTCTGTATTGCTTTTGTAATTGTTTGATAGACTTCTTGGTGTGTAGTGTCCTTAATTAAATCTTGTTGCGTAAGAATTACATTTACATCATTGCGCTTTGCGGGTCCAGTTTGACTATTAAGAGGTCCGTTCTGTATTGCTTTTTCTGCCGTTTTTACAAGTAAGGGGTGTAAGGTTTTAAAGGGAACTTCGTTTTCCGTACAAATAGCTTCTGCAACGGTATAGCAGAGATTAGTAAAGTTATTTGCAAATACAGCAGCAAGATGAAGATGCTTCCGTTGATTGCTATTGATGACTTGTACATTATCACTTATGACATTTGCTAAAGCTCTCAACGTTTTTTCATGCGTATTATCTTCTGCCTCAATTAGAATCGGAATTTCTCTAAAAGATAACTCAACGTCTTCTTTTGAAAAACTTTGCAATGGATAAAAAACGCCTGTGTGGTTGTGTATACGCTTTCGCGAAAGCATTTCTGTGAAACCAGAAGTATGTACTACAAGTTCATCTTTGAAAGGAATTTGCTTGTATACCTCTTCTATAGAATCATCACTTACCGCTACAATCGTAACGTCTGCAGGGGTTAACTCTTCAATATTTACAAGCTCGCGAGCAAAATCTTTAAAAGTTGCAAGGGTGTTTTGATCTCGACCTGCAACTTGCATAACAATTGCTTCATTTTCAGAACCAAAAGCTCTTGCCAGATGCCACGCTACATTCCCAGTGCCAATTATGTTTACGGTCGTCATAGGTTACAAAAGTAATGTTTAATCAACTATCGCAAAGAGATTGATATCAAGATCATAAGTAATAAAGGTGCAATTCTCAAAACATTCTCTAATAGAAAGTGTTTAAGTACTAATCATCTTTAAAATGCTTTCAATTTTTATGAATGTCGCAATTAAGGTTATTAGAACGCTGTGGTTTATCTTTGCGCCGGTAAAATTTGCCTGTCTTATGCAAAAAAAAATCACCTCAATTTTATTCTCTACACGTCTTCTAGGCGTTTTGTTCATAGTTTATTTTGTTGCAATGGCGGTAGGTACTTTCTTAGATCAAGGTCAAGAAACATCACCTACACCATACTCTAGATATTACATCTACGACGCATGGTGGTTTACAGCGATTCATATACTATTTGTAATTAATTTTATAGGAAACATTGCGAGATATAATTTGCTGCGCAAAGAAAAAATCACCACCCTTATTTTCCATGGTTCATTTATTCTTATTTTAATAGGAGCTGGTATTACCAGATACATAAGCTATGAAGGGGTGATGCCTATTGAGGAAGGGGTCTCTGAGAATACATTTTTAAGTGAGAAAACATATTTGGAAGTATTCATAGACGGAGAGCAAGATGGGCAGCCTATGCGCCGTCAAATTGAAAAAGAAGTAAGTTTATCTCCTAGGTTAGATAATGACTTTAGCTGGACGGAGGATTTTGCCCACAGTACAAATGATAGAAGCGACAAAACAGATTTTACGTTCTCCTTTAATTCATTTATTGATGGAGCAGAAGACGGTTTTGTTGAAGATGAAACGGGGGTATATCACCTCAAAATTGTGGAGGCTGGTGACGGTACAAGGCACGAGCATTTTCTTGTAGAAGGTGAAGTAGTGAGCATTCACAATGTATTGTACGCATTTAATGCACCACAGGAAGGGGCTGTAAATATTAAGTACGACGGAAAAAATTACACAATAAACACACCATTTGCAGGCACAAATACCATAATGGCTACGCAGACAGAAAGTGATGTCGTTGCAAATATAGAAGCGCCACTTAATCTTAGAGCCTTATATAATCTAGGGGGAGGGGTGCAATTTGTCATTCCAGAACCAGCTGTAAAAGGTCGCACCGGAATTGTCGAAAAAGAGATTAAAGAGAAAAATCAGGAAGATGCCTTATTTGTAGATGTAACTGTAAATGGAGAGACAAAAACAATAGGTTTACTAGGCGGGCGTGGCTATAGCAATGATAAAAAGGAACTAGAAGTGGGTGGTCATAAATTATATCTCTCATATGGTAGTAAATCATTACCATTACCTTTTGCAATAAAATTAAATGATTTTATTGCAGAGCGTTATCCAGGCACAGAAAATAGCTATGCATCGTTTGAGAGCCAAATTACAGTGGAGGATCCTGAAAATACATTTGATTACGATATTTACATGAATCACGTGTTAGATCATAAAGGGTTTCGATTTTTTCAGGCGAGTTTCTTTCCGGATGAAAGTGGTACCATCCTTTCGGTAAGTCACGATTTCTGGGGGACTTGGGTGACCTACATTGGTTATTTCCTACTATACTTAGGTTTAATGCTGATTTTGCTTGATAAAGGTTCTCGCTTTGGAGACTTAAAAAGGATGTTAGATAAGGTGAAAGCTAAAAAATCTAAACTAGGGATGATTTTGTTGTTATTTGCTTTCGCGAAAGCAAATACAGCCATCGCACAAGAAGATATGTCTAGTGCCTCCAGCGAAGTGTCAAACGGGAATGTTGTCATACAAGACACCATAGCTACTAGCGGTGAAAACATAGGGGATATTTTAGGGCTAGACTCACATAGTCAAGAAACGCATCAACAAACGATGCCTTCACAAGAAGAAATCAAAAAGCTTATTGTCGAAAATGCAGTGCCCGTGGCACATGCAGAAAAATTTGGGAGACTTGTTATTCAAGAAGACGGTGGGCGCATGATGCCTATCAACACATTCTCAAGCATGCTGCTCCGTAAATTGAGCAGAAGTGACACCTATGAAGGACTGACTGCAGACCAAGTAATGCTGTCTATGATGGAAAATCCACAGATATGGACTTTTGCAGAGCTCATATATCTAAAAAAGGGAAATGACAGCTTGCGTAATGTAGTAGGGGTGCCATCAGATAGAAAATACTTTAAGCAGATAGACTTCTTTACACAGCCTACATTCAATTACAAACTAGCTCCATTCCTTCCAGAAGCATACGCCGAAATTAATCAAACCAAAATAGCTAAAGAATTTACAGATGTTGACCAGCGCTTAGGATTATTGGACCGCACTTTGGTTAAAGAGATTTTAAAAATTTTTCCAAAACCCAACGATGCTAATAATAAATGGATTTCTCCCATTGAAGTAAAAGATGCAAATTATAGAGCAACAGATTCTGTCATTGCAAATCAGATCTTCCCCGCTTATTTATTAAGTCTCAAAAAAGGTAGACTTTCTGGGGATTATTCAGACGCAGATAAGGTGCTGGCTGGTATAGAAAAATTTCAGAGAGCAAGCAGTAACGATATCATGCCCTCTACAGAAAGGATAGACGCAGAGATTCTGTATAATAAATATGACGTATTTAAGAAGCTCTACTGGCTGTATATGCTAGCCGCATTCTTTATGATGACCTTCGTAATAACAGCCATATTTAAAGAGCGTCCTTTTGTTCGGTTTATGATAAGTGTTGGGGTAGCTCTAGTTATAGTTCTATTCACAATTCATACAGGAGCGCTTATTTGGAGATGGTATATCTCTGGTCATGCTCCATGGAGTGATGCTTATGAGTCTGTACTCTATGTAGGCTGGGCTACCATGTTTTTTGGATTAGGTTTTGGTCGTAAAAGTATGCTCACCGTTGCAAGTACGGCGTTTGTTGCTGGATTTATATTATGGGCTGCTTCTATGAACTGGATGAATCCAGAAATAGCAAATTTGCAGGCAGTTCTTAATAGTTATTGGTTAATGATCCATACGGCGGTAATTGTCGCAAGTTATGGACCCTTTACTCTTGGTGCTATTTTAGGACTTGTTTCATTAGTTCTTATGATTTTCACCACAGAAAATAATAAGAAAAGAATGGATCTCAATATTAAAGAGCTCACGATTATTAATGAAATGGCACTTACAGTAGGTATGGTATTACTGGCGATAGGAACTTTTTTGGGAGGACAATGGGCAAATGAAAGTTGGGGTCGCTATTGGGGATGGGATCCAAAGGAAACATGGGCTTTAATTTCACTTATTGTATATGCCTTTGTGATTCATATGCGTTTAATACCAGGACTTAGAGGAAGATGGTTATTTAATTTTTTATCTATCCTTTCCTTAGGTAGTATATTGTTTACGTATTTTGGAGTGAATTACTATTTATCTGGACTTCACGCCTATCAGAGTGGTGGCGACATTGCAAGTCAAAAGATTTTAATAACCCTAGCGGTACTAGTAATTATTGGATCACTTTCTCTCTGGAAGTACAGAAAATTTTATAAGAAATAAAGTGTTTAGAGTGCAAGTTGTGCAATGTCACTATTCGACTCTAGTCCTAACTTTGCATAAAGAGAGTTCGTAACACTTTGCAATTTTTCTTCTGTAAGATTGTATTTATAAGCGATATGATTATTTGAGAGTCCTTTAGAAATATCCCCTAATACTTTAACTTCAATATTATCTAAATTGAATTGCTGTATAAGAGATTCTAAATAATCATCATTTGTATCTTGAATATTCTTATAGCTATCCAGGTCTGCTAGTTGTTTTCCATATAGTTCTATACGATGATTCATACGAACACCACGGGATTGAATATTTCTAAAGGATAGGAGGAGCATTACGGCTATTAAAGTGAAGTTTGCAATAGATAATACTGAAATACCGGTGATTCCAAACTTTACAACTTCGATACCATATAAATGAAAAATAAATATATCTGTAATAAAAAATAGATTGATACTATAGACAACAAAAAGCGTCGCTCTTCTCCATCCTTTAGCAATTATTAGAATTAATGCCCACATCAAGCCCACTGTGATTAGCGCGCTTATATCTATTGCTATGTAAGCTAACATGCTTCTAGTGATAAAAAATATGAATAATGCTAGGACAGATACAGAACTCATTAGAAGCATAGACCATTTGATCCATAGTTGATTTGGCCTTAATTTTAAATAAAACATCATAAAACAAGTAGCAGATAGACCCACCACCATGTGTCCTAAGGCCTCAATATCACTGATTACTTCAAAAGAAACACCAAAAAAATAAAGGATGTTATGTTTTGCAATTACACTTAAAATAATGGCATTAATGGCTACAGCAAAAACGAGAAATTGTGTATTTCTGACGATAAAGAAAAACGTTAGTGTTGCAAGTAATAAAGCAATAGCGGTACCGTAAAAAAAGCCTATACCTAAAAAACTATGTTTATCATTTTTAGAAAATTGTGCTTCATTGTAAATTTTTATAGGAAAATATGCTTCCAAAGGAAGATTCACTCTTAGATACAGTGGGTATGATAGCTCATCAGGATTAGCGAGGTATGAGGGAAATCTTGTATAGTCCATGCGTTGAATAGTTTTGCCAGTACTATCATACAGCGATACATCATTTACATGTCCACTATGTAATTCGATAATTGAGTTTTCAGGGAAACGTTCATTTATTTCAAACCAGTACACCCCACTATCAATTCCTAAATTATTAGAGTCGCTTTTATGAAAAGTTACAGTATTTATATTGTCAATAGACAAGCTTCCTGTAGCGTCTTTATAATAGGAATAGGTGTCTAACTCGTAACCCGAGTTAGAAATTATTAAGCTCATTAATGCCATTAATAATCGCATTGACTTACATTTTAGTTATACAATTATAAGAAATTTTAACATACAAATGAATTTTTATCGATATTTATGTGCTTTTTATCGAAGATATTTTAATTTTTAACATGAATTATACCATATCCTCAGGTTTTACCCATGCATCAAATTCCTCCGAAGTTACGTAGCCTAAGTTTACAGCTTCTGTTTTGAGCGTTGTACCATTTGCGTGAGCCGTGTTAGCAATTTCTGCTGCTTTGTAATACCCTATTTTTGTGTTGAGTGCCGTAACCAGCATCAATGAGTTATCTAAAAGCTCTTTAATGCGGGTATGATTCGGCTCAATTCCTGAGGCGCAATGTTCAGAAAAGGAAACACAGGCATCACCTAGGAGCTGTGCAGACTCTATCACGTTTGCAGCCATCATGGGTTTAAAGACATTGAGCTCATAATGCCCTTGTAAACCACCTACACTAATGGCAACATCATTACCCATTACTTGTGCGCATACCATAGTAATAGCCTCGCATTGTGTAGGATTAACCTTTCCTGGCATAATTGAAGATCCAGGCTCATTCGCAGGGATTGTAATCTCACCTATTCCACTACGGGGGCCAGAAGCCATTAGGCGTATGTCATTTGCTATTTTATTGATAGACACCGCTAGTTGCTTGAGCGCACCATGAGTCTCAACCAGCGCGTCGTGAGCAGCAAGTGCTTCAAATTTATTATCAGCCGTTTTGAACGGATGTCCGGAGAATTTTGCCATATACTCAGCTACAAGATTTGAATACCCTTTAGGGGTGTTGAGGCCTGTACCTACTGCAGTACCGCCTAGAGCAAGTTCTGAGAGATGCTCTAAGGTGTTACTAAGCGCTTTTAATCCGTGGTCTAGTTGTGAAACATAACCAGAGAATTCTTGACCTAAGGTTAGGGGAGTGGCGTCCATCAGATGTGTACGACCTATTTTAACAACCTCTTTAAAATCAGTAGCTTTTGCATGGAGCGTGTCTCTAAGGACTTTTACGCTAGGTATTGTGTTTTCTACGATCTTTTTATAAGCAGCTATGTGCATTCCCGTTGGGAATGTATCGTTAGAGGATTGTGATTTATTGACATCATCATTAGGTGCCAATGTTTTTTCACCTTCTCCTATCGTTTTACCAGCAAGTTGGTGTGCTCTGTTAGCAATTACCTCATTAACATTCATATTACTCTGCGTACCAGATCCAGTTTGCCAAATCACTAGCGGAAATTGATCGTCGTGCATCCCCGTTAAAATCTCATCACATACCTTAGCAATAAGATCTCTCTTTTCCTCAGCGAGAACACCTAACTCGCAATTAGTGTAGGCTGCCGCTTTTTTTAAGATAGCAAAACCGTGAATGATTTCAATAGGCATAGAACCTGGGGATCCTATTTTAAAATTGTTACGCGAGCGCTCTGTTTGTGCTCCCCATAATTTATCTGCAGATACTTGTACCTCACCCATTGTATCTTTTTCAATTCTATATGCCATTGTTATCGGTTTTATTTTAATGAAACAAATTTAAGTATTTGTCCTGTTTTTCATCGTTGATAAGGTGTCAATAAATCTATATTTTCTCTTGCATCACATAATCTTAATCAATTATCTTTGCTTAAAATACAAAAGACACGCTTCATGTTTGATTTTGATCAATATTTAGGTTTTCTAGCATTCTTAACAATCCTTACGATAGGATTCTGGCTAATGATTTTTTTACTCACATTCGTGATACCTTACTGGGTAGGGGGTTCATTTATAGAGTTTATGAAAGAAAAACGTGAAGAACGTAGACTTAAACGAGAAGCAGCAAACAGATAATAATAGTTCGCTTACGCGAAAAATGTAAACCTCCATTGGCAAATTGTCAATGGAGGTTTTTTTCTGTGATATTTTTATGTTGCTGGTGGAAAACCAAGACTCACAGAATTAAGAAACTTTCTTGGCTATTCCTTACGCGAAAGCGTAAAAAAGAGTAACATGGTCGTAACTTATCTTATACTTCAGGATATATTGAGATAAAAATTTAAATAATTTTGAGAGTTATCATAAAATGTTTGCAAATATATTGTTGCCCTCTCGAGCCAGAGTTTCCCTAGAAGGCAGTAGCTTTGCAGTATAACACAGCTATAAAAGTCTAATGAAAAAGTTTAAAAAACCACTTATAATTATTTTTATAATGGCAAACGTATTTGCCATCTTCTCTGGGGGGCTATATTTTTTTCAAGAGAACCTCATTTTTCACCCTAAGCAACTGCCTCAAAATTTTTCTTTTCAATTTGAGTTGGAGTTTGAGGAAATTTGGATAGCGGGAAGCGATGGGGCGCAATTACATGGACTTCATTTTCCTGCGTTAGAAGCACAAGGTACCCTGCTTTATTTTCACGGAAATGCAGGAAGCCTCGAACGCTGGGGGACTATAGTGCAATACTTTGTAAAGCAACAGTATAATGTCATTGTAATGGATTACAGGCAGTTTGGAAAGAGTACAGGGCGATTAACAGAATCGTTTTTGTATGAGGATAGTTTAGAATGGTACACGTATGCAACGAACACATACCCAGACCTTCCAATAACTGCATATGGCCGTAGTTTAGGAACCACATTTGCCACCTATGTTGCATCTCAACAACACGTAAAGCAGTTGGTGTTAGAAACCCCATTTTATAGTATACAAGATGAGGCACGATCTCGATTTCCTTTTTTACCTGTGAAACGACTGCTTCACTACAATTTTCCAACCTATCAATTTATAAACGATGTAGAAGCACCCATTGTCATTTTTCACGGTACAGAAGATGCTGTGGTACACTATGCTCACGGAAAGCGATTATTTGAACATATTACACAAGAGCAAAAAAAGTTTGTCACCATACCAGAAGGAGGGCATAACAACCTTATAGAGTCTGAGGTATATAGAAATGCTGTAAAAGCAATACTTTAATTTTTGGCAAAAAGAAACCCGATATTTTCATATCGGGAGTCTTACCAACCAAAGTCGTTTACATCTTAATATTTTTCTGATGACTTATTCTTGATTTTCATTTTTTTATCTTTCATGGAGTCTTTAGATACCTTCATAGACGGCTTCATTACGTAGGTAACGGTGGTTACGGTGTCATCCTCATCATTATACTTTTCAGATACCATGTTCCCGTTGTTGTCAAAGTAACTTACAGAAATTCCATCGGCCGTTTTAGTGATATAAGTATCCCCTTTTGATAACCTACGCATGGTTCCATATTCAGACATATCGTTCTCACGCGTTCTCATAATGGTATAGCCATTATCATTTTCTTCAAGAGTAAAGTCAGAATCGTTGTACGTATAGGTTACTTCTCGCATTACTAACGTTCTCCCACGTTCTTGATATTGATTTTCTTGTCCTTCTTGCCCTTCAGCCATTTGAATAGGCGTCAGTTGTGTTTCTTTAGTAGTTTTGTAAACCGTTTCATTGCCTAAGGAAGATTTTACAGTTGTTCGCACTGTGGTAGTTTCTTCAATTTTTTCTTGTGCTTGTGTAGCTCCTACAGTTAGTAGTGCAAAAGCCGCTGTATACATTATATTTTTCATAATCATAAGTTTTAATTAATAGTTCAAAGGTAGATTGATGTTCTGTTAACTACATACAATCCTATGGTAACTATTTATTAAAAAAAGTCAGCAGGTAGCTTGATTAAGTTAAATTAACACAAGTTTTAAGGGTGGATGGCTTTCCGATATTTGCCCACATAAATCTGAAAATTAGAATTATCTTTGCACTCTTTAAAAAAAGCGTGGATGTAAAGATTTACGCTTTCGCGAAAGCGTACTAACACACATTACTATATGAAAGCCGGAATTGTAGGATTACCAAATGTAGGGAAGTCAACCCTTTTTAACTGTCTGTCTAATGCCAAAGCGCAAAGTGCAAATTATCCGTTTTGTACGATAGAACCTAATGTAGGGGTGGTAAATGTGCCAGATCCTAGATTGGAAAAACTAGAAGAATTGGTAAAACCTGAGCGAGTTGTACCTGCCACGGTAGAAATTGTAGATATTGCCGGACTTGTGAAGGGTGCAAGTAAAGGAGAAGGACTTGGGAATCAATTTTTAGGAAACATACGTGAGACAGATGCGATATTGCATGTGTTGCGTTGTTTTGATAACGACAATATCGTACATGTAGATGGCAGTGTCGATCCTATACGAGATAAGGAGACTATAGATATCGAACTACAATTAAAAGACTTAGAGACCGTAGATAAAAAACTTGAAAAGGTGAAGCGTGCTGCACGCACAGGAAATAAAGAGGCCCAAGCAGAAGAAGCTGCTTTACTAAAAGTAAAAGCAGGACTTGAAGCTGGTATTTCTGTGCGAGCGATTGAGATCGATGATGATACCCGTGAAGAGCATATTAAACCTTTACAATTTATTACAGATAAACCAGTGATGTATGTGTGTAATGTGGATGAGGATGCCGCTGTTAATGGAAATGACTATGTAACTAAAGTACGTGAGGCGGTTAAAGATGAAAATGCAGAAGTAATTGTACTTGCTGTAGGAACAGAGGCAGATATTACAGAACTTGATGATTATGAAGAGCGCCAAATGTTTCTTGCAGATATAGGTCTAGAAGAACCAGGGAGTGCTGTGTTAATACGCGGGGCTTATAAATTATTAAATCAGCAAACGTATTTTACTGCGGGCGTAAAGGAAGTACGCGCGTGGACAGTAAATATAGGTGCCACTGCACCACAGGCAGCTGGAGTAATACATACAGACTTCGAGAAAGGATTTATACGCGCAGAGGTGATTCAATACGACGATTTCGTTTCTTACGGGAGCGAGGCAAAAGTACGAGAGGCTGGAAAATTAGGCGTGCAGGGTAAAGAATATATCGTTAAGGATGGTGATGTGATGCATTTCCTATTTAATGTCTAATAGACTGTGGCAAAACATATAAAAAAAGCCTTTCTATTATAGAAAGGCTTTTTTATTGGTTCTCGTTACACGCTAGTAATCAAGTATAACAAAAGACTTCAACATGTTTGAGATTTTGTCTGATGTCTTTACATCTACTGAGTGTTTTTTTAAGTATGATTTTAAACTATTAAGTTGCTCACTATTCTGTAGTGTTTGAAATTTTGTGCTGTACTGTGCAAATAAGGGCGTTTGGGAATCCTTGTGTACAATTTCAAAAATTTTATGGTGTCTAGGATCGTTCTTAATGTGATTTTCATAAAGGTCTAGCACTTTTTCTTTTTCACCCTCGAGTACTTGGAAGAAATTGTCTAGAGAATTAAAAATAAAGTCAGAAATTCCGGACTTATTATTTAACTCGGTTGCTTTTTTACAAATCTCTTTTACATGGTGAATAGGTAAGTCTTCTTTTGCCTTACTAAAATAGCAGATGGTATATTGGGATGTCATAATTTTTCTTTTTCAAGCTAAACATACGTACTTACATTTCTTTTCCTTGCCGTGATAGGAGATAATCGTGCCGTTATCACAATATAGTGGGGGCGATGTCTATTATTAAGTAGTTGATAGTGAGTAAAGTGTTTTAATAGCCAGAATTTTATTAAAAATTGTTTTCCAATTTTTTGTCATAATTAGAAAAGCACTGTATATTTGCACCCGCATTCAGGGAATACCTGAAGAGGCACTCAAGGAGAAATGGCAGAGTGGTCGAATGCGGCAGTCTTGAAAACTGTTGAGGGTCACACCTCCGGGGGTTCGAATCCCTCTTTCTCCGCCACTCGTAAGAGTAAACCCCTGTAAATCATTGATTTATGGGGGTTCTTTGTTTTTAGTTGTCTGCTGAGTTGTCATTTTATCCCTTTGTTATGAATAAAGATGAAATTTTAGAGAGTATCCATCAATTAGTTTCTCATAATGTAATTGGAGGAAAGCAGTTGTTTCAAAGGTATAAGGGGTTTAGAGCGGAATTAGAATTAGAAGAATATCTAAAATCAAACTTTAATACCTTAAAACTATTAAATGGAGGTCTCATAATATCTTTAGACTCCCGAATTTCAAGCCTAAATAATTCTATATATGTTACTGTAGTAGAAAAATCAAAATTAGAATTAGAAGAATATATAAGAATTTTTACCCTATTGAAAGTTTTAGATTATGTAGAAATGTATTTAGTTGTGTATGATTCATCTGTTGAGAGTGTTAAGGAAGTGATGAAATTTTCAGAAGGGTCTGTAAGCCTTAAATTACCTTCGCTAGAAATATACAATTTCAATAAACTAGAAAATCTTTTTGAAGTGAACCCTAAGGGTGTAAATGCTATAAAATCTCATTTTAAAATCTTAAAAATTAGAGGTAAGAATATTTTTCATATTGAAGATTCCCACCTTAGGTGGTTAAAAAAAGAGCTGAATCACTTTACAGAGAATTCATTAACTAATATTTATATGGAGAGGTTAATCTTAGATGGCCTTATAGGATTTAGTGTTGAAAAAGGAAAAATGTCTGACATAGACTTAATAGTGAAGAGGCCTGATGGTGAAATAAGATTGATTGAAATAAAAGAAAAAGATCTTCCTAAAAGAGCAAAAAAAGGCTTTGGAATAGATGTGCCGAGATTGGAGGATATGATGAGAGTTGAGAATTTTTCTGGTCTACAATATCATCTTGTTGTTAAACATATAGATAACCAAACCGATAGAAATTTAAAGGAATGGTTAACTATAAGAATTAAAGATTTTGAGGCTAATGTGAATGGTAACGATGTTATTGAAGGTGGAACAGGTATGAGATCAACTAACTCAAGTAATCCTACCTTAATATGTGATTATAGTGAATTTAAGAAGCTTTAATTAATCAAATAGAACCTTGATGTCAGAATTTTGCCAAGAGTCCTCTAGCTTGATTGAATAAAGAATTCGATATGCTCTTTCGAAAAGTTCATCATATGTAATTATATCAAGATTTCTATTGTTCCTTCTGAATCTCTGTAGAACATTATTTTTAACGAAATTTTCATCTTCTAAGTTGTTAATGGGAAATTCTTTAAATTTATTTCCTATAATTAAAAGTGCTTTTGGGTCAACAGTTTGTATAAAATCTTTTCTAACCCTTATGCCAGAAGAGTCCACAAAATTCTTGGATTCGAAATTTTTTATTAACTCCTCTTTTTGTCCTAAACATTGACTTATCGCTTCAACGAAATCATTCGAAAAATCCCAAGTATTAGCACGTCCCTTACTTTTACGTTCTTTAAATATTGGAGTCTCACTGTGCTTTAACTCTATTAAAGTTGTGAACTGTGATAAACCGATAAGATCCACTACAGGATTACCTCTATTAGTTGAGGAAGGGTTTCCAATGGATTGTTCTTCTAAAATGTCATCAATAAATATTAAGTCAGAAGTAAGACCTAAAATCCAATCGTTTGCTTTTAGGAAATGATGCCAAATATATTCCTCTCCATTTCTAATTTTGTGGTGTTCGGAATATCCATCGCGCCATTCACTGTTAGTTATCAGCATGAAAAATTTTTCCAAACTCTTTTTTCGTTTGGTAAAAGTAATCTCTTTAAGTTGACTATAGCTTAAATCGCTTTCGTCAACTAATTCTTTTAAATCGGTTAATTTTTCTTTCTCTAGCTTATTCTTAAATTCAAGAAAAAATGATTCTTTTGGAGCAATCTGAAATTTTTTCTCAAAATCGTTCGCTTCCACAAGCTTTTCAAAACTATTTAGAAAACCAATAAATTCCCAAAATCTACTAGCTAATTCTGAATTGTCAAATTTAATTATGACCTTATCTTCACTTTTTGAAACACGAAGATCCCCCCCTACAGAAAGTCTTTTAAATGTAGGTCGAACAATATATAATCCTGTATTGGTTGATTTATGAAACGAAACCTCACAAATAATTTTTGATCTAGTGTTTTTACTTAATAAGAAACTATCGTAAATAATATTGTCTTCAACTTTTCCCCATATAAAACAATTAGTCTCTGCGGAATTCTCTTTGATAATTATTTCATCGAGATTTCTATTAATTAAATCAAACTCATTATTGAATGTATTGACATTACCCCTCAATCCTGATCTATTTGCGCCCAAATTATGATGCTTTTTTATTATTCTTAGTTTTTAATGATTCCAAGGCTTTTAGCATTTCTTTTGCAACTGCTTGAACCACATTCACAGGAACGCTATTTCCAAACTGACGATAGGCTTGATTATCTGAAACCTCTATTTTAAAGGTTTCAGGGAAGCCTTGAATTCTAGCAGCTTCACGAGGAGTTAGTTTTCTTGGGTTTTTATTTTTTTGTCTCACTAAAATTTCACTTCCATCTTTATAATATCTTGCGGAAATTGTATTTGTATACTCTGAGTCTCTGTCCACTATACCATAGCCAAACCCTTTTCCTTTAAGCTTATTTTGGGCTTTTCTTCTTTTATGTCCTTCCCATAATTTATCTGATATAGTATATTTTTTGTCAACTCTCTTTTGTAATATATCTCCAACCCTAGTTGGTTGGTTCGTAGGTTTTGGAAACTCAAAATTGATATTTTTATCCTTAAATCCTATAATAAATATTCTTTCTCGATTTTGAGGTAGTCCAAAATCCCTAGCTCTTAATACATCTATATATATATTCGAATATCCAGCTAATTTTAACCTTTCTTTTATTACTTTTAGAGTGTTCCCTTTATCGTGTGAACGTAATCTTTTCACATTTTCAAGAAGAAAGGCCTGTGGTTGCTTCTCTACTAGAATTCTTTCAATATCGAAAAATAGTGTTCCCCTTGTATCATTAAATCCTTTTTTAAGGCCAGCTTGTGAAAAAGGTTGACAGGGAAAGCCTGCTAACAGTATATCGTGGTCAGGAATTTCTTTTTCATCAACCTCTGTAATATCCCCATGAACCTCATCATCTGGATAATTAGCTTTGTAAGTTTGTATAGCGAATTTATCCCATTCACTAGTGAACACTGTCTTCACCTCATCATTAGTAGCTTGTTCAAAACCTCTTCTTATCCCACCAATACCAGCGAATAAATCAACTAGTCTAATCATAACTTCCAAAATTTTAAATATCCTGGTATTTCATCATAGAAATACTCCTCAAAACTTACAATATTTTTTGAATCCTTCAAATGTTCTTTTCTTTTCACGTAATCGTACACAACAACTACTATGTTGTGCTTACTCATTTCCTTAGCTTTATTTCCAGATATATCTTCATCAGCTGTTAAAAGGTGTATCTCTGGAATTTTAGTTCTTTCAATTTCTTCTGCAACTTCCTGCCATCTTTCCCTTAAGGAAGTTTTCATTGTTCCAATAATTGTGCGATTCCTCCTTTTAGTAAATGCCGAAATACTAGGAAGTACGGAATCAACTTTTTTTCCTAAGCCAACATCACTAAAAATTTTTCTGCCAATTTTACCTTGAGATGCAAAAGGGTATTCTAAAATTTCATATACCTTGTAAATTATTGCCTCAAATGTTTTTCCTGAACTAGATCTCCTTGAATTTGTATTACTTAGTGCTAGGGCATAAATATAAGGGAATACCCTTCCTGCATATTCGCCGCAAATTTCTTTAATCTTAATTTGCAGCTCATCTAATTCTAAATCCATAAGAGGAGTTTTCACTAATGCATTAAGTAAAGTATTAGGCGCCTCTAGTGAGCAATGAAGATTTTTCATTATATGAGCATTAAATTCTACCTCATCTAGTAAGAATTCCTGCCAAACATCTTCCCTTAATTTAGAAATGAATTGACTCGCCTCGCCTTTGGCCAAGATTGTTTCATAAATAGGATTTGATTCAAATATTGTATCTACAATTTCTTGTGAAGAACGAATTAATTTAGGTCTGTTGGTGCGTATAGTTTTTACGAATATTTTCTTTTCGTTTTCTGGAATTTCAACAATTTTAAGAATGTCAGCCATACCTCAAAAATCGTAAAATTATATCTTTAGGATAGTAGTTATATGACCTTTTTATATAAAATTTATTAACCTTCAATGAATAACTTAATTAAATTAGTGCATTTAAAATCATTGACTCATAGATTACCTGTTTCCTTAAATTATATAATAAATCTAATAGTAAAGTAAATATATGTTTCAAAGTTTACTAGAAATATCAATTTTCTTAACTAACTGAATTGATGCTGAGGTGTACTTCTTACCTAGTTAAAAGTTCTAAGAGTATTAATATTTTAAGGATAGGGGTACTTATAGTAAGTGGTGAGTCTATGAAACCCTCTAATTATAGTGAATTGTAATATTGTTGCAATCCTATAAATTAGTGGGAGGTAAAAATAGAAATAGGACTTATAGTAACTATATCTTATTTTAAGTTTTTAATGATACGGTTTGCATCTTCTTTAGGTAGCATATTTAAATATTGCCTTAATTCCTTAGCTTTTCCCTCTGGATTCATAAGTCTTAAATAGAATGGGAGTTTTTTAAACTCAGGCTCTAAACTATCCAATATAGCTTCTCTAGTTTTAATTGCTATCTCATCACTACCTGTAGTAAGCATTTTTATAAAAGGCCTAAGCGCTTGAAATCTTTCGTCTATAGGAATATAGTTTAAAAGCTTTTGTAGCTTCTCTAAATCGTTATTAAAATAGCTCAGTAAAGCTTTCTTACCTTCATTATTAAGTTTATTTATAGAGCCAATCTTTCTTCCTTGATTTTTCATAATTCTTTTTGTTAATCGGACTACCCTTTATGGGTAGACCATTTTATTAGATTATTTCTTTTTATCATATCTTATTATATATATCAGACATAAATCCAAAATTTAAAGACATAATTCTTAAGTTATTTGGACATTAATCCAAACTATTTGGACATATTTCCAAAATAGTTTTTATGCTTTCGCTTCGATTTCGTAAAAATTAATTAATTTCTCAGTGGGATAATGAAGGCCATTTTCAAAATATAATAATCCTTTTTTTTCTCCCTCTGTTTTACCTCTATTAATGAGTCTTATTTGTAAGCCAAGCATTTTAGCTTGACTTTGAGTTGTAGCGTGTCTATTTATTTTGCGACGATTTAATAAATAATTCAAATAAATTACTCTATAGTTATTAATACTTATCCCGTTTTCTTTAGCGTGAACAGGATACCATTTAGTATATTTCTCATTAGCATTCTTAAAAAGTCTCTCATCGAGATCTGGGTTAAGTAAAAATTCATTTTCAGCCCACACACTTAGGTGTTCCTTTTCAATAAGTAATTGGATGTTTTTAGTAACAGTCTTATGATCTATTTCTAATTTTTTAGCTATGTAGTTTCTATTTTTAGAAAAAACATTTCTATTTGATGACCTATACATTTGTAGTAGGATACAATATTCTAAGGGGTTAACATATAAATCTAGTAAACGAGTAAGACTGATTTCATAATAACGGAATCTTTCCGCTTTATTTGGTAACTTTGTCATTACAAATGATTTAAATAGGGTGCTTTCCTGCTGAGGTGGCACCCTATTTTATTTAAAATAGTAACAGTACTCAAGAACTTGAGTCTCTTTTCGATTTGTTAAGTACGTTTGTATTTAAGTGTACTAACTTTTTCTAAGGCATTGTGAACCTCATCGGGTTTGTACCTTATTCTGGTACCAATTCTATAGGCTTTGATTTTACCTTCATAAGTCCACTTTGATAGAGTAGGAAGGGAAATTCTTAAAATTGTTGCAGTCTCTTTTCGAGACAAATAATTTGTAGAAAAACGATTTTCTGGCTTCGTCGGTGATAAGTGCTTCGTCAAAACCGCCTCTACTGTTTCTCGTATTAAGGACTCCAAATCATCTTTGGTAAGCCCCTGCAGATACAGCTCTGGCATTGGTCTTATTTTATGTTCACTACAAAATTAATAAAACATTTTGGAGCTTAAAAACCTGTAGTTGCTATAACTAGGTAAACTTTAACAATTTTAACTAAAGAATTTATGAGAGGAAATTAGGACAGCCTGTTCTTCTTGAGAGACTTTTATATATTGAAGAAATGAACTTTCTGTTTTATGTCCTGTAATTGAGCGAATGGCGAGAGAGGGAACACCAGCTTTATAAGCATTACTAGCAAAAGACCTTCTAGCAGTATGTGTACTAACCATTTCAAATTTCGGTAAAGTTGTTTCAATTTTTTCACCCCCTTTTGTTCGCAAAGTTGTAATAGGCTCATTTATTTCAGCCAACTCACAGACTTCTTTAATATAATCATTCATTTTCTGATTACTAATCAGAGGGAGGTCCCCTTCGTACTTGATGATTATTTGATTAACTATGGGATGGATGGGAATAATAACCTTTTGACTTGTTTTTTTTGTAATAATTTCGATAATATTTTTATCTCCTATTTTTTTAAAATGCTTAGGTTTTAGTTTAGTAAAATCCGAAAATCTTAACCCTGTATAAGCTCCTATTAAAAATAGATCTCTAACTCTTTCTAGTTTTTTTTTATTTTCTAAATTCAAAGCTTGAATTAGTTGTAATTCATTCTGATTCAAGTAAATATGAAGAACATCTTCTTTTTTGATTGTGAATCGCCTACTTTTATATTGCGAGTTGTTGTGTAGATTTTGATCTTTTGCCTCATTCATAAATGTCTTTAAGTTTTGCAACAGTTTTAAGGCATAATTACGAGAAAGATTTCTTGGTGTAGAATATAAGTAGCTTTGGAATTTTCGTAAAAAGTTGAGGTCTATATCATCATACGTCAAACCACCGTTTTTTTGTGAATATCCTTTTAAGTGTTTGTAAGTTTTCTTGTAGACTTGGATACTACCCTTCGGACTTCCAGACTCCTCTTTAATTTCAATATATTTCTGAATAAATTCTAATAATTCAAGCTTTCCATTTTGAGAGCTATTCTTTAACAATGATTTATCCAGCTCTCTTTTAAAAGTTGCAACTGTTAGTGGTTTAGAATCAATTTTATATTTTCTGTAAATATTTTGAGTTGTATTCTCTAAAGTTTTCAAATAGGCATTGAATTCTGGATGCTGAGGAAACTTGAATGATTCTCTAGCTTTCTGCTCCTTATCGTTCCACAAAGAAGGACTTATTTTCTGACCCGTTGAATAAACAAGTCTATTTCCATCATATCGAAATACTAAACTTATCAGTGTTTCTTTCTCTCTTTTATTTTTAAGATTAAATTTTACGTTAGGCATGTATAGTTGTCGGTATAGTTGTCGTATTTATTTGCTTAAAGGTAACTAATCTTTATTGTTTAAACGCATAAAATATAGGTGATACTAAGTATTATTAGTGATTACGATAAACTACGGTAAAACAAAATAAAATAAGTTCGGGAGCCTCTTTCTCCGCAAAAGAAACCCGCAACGTATGTTGCGGGTTTTTTGTTGTATCCCTAGCCCCAAGCGCGCTTGGAAGGCGTAGGGATACAACAAAAAACCCAACGAGCAGCGCTCGTTAAGGGTTTCATGCTTGCTCAGGATTCCCCCTTGGGATCACCGCAGGTAATCCCACTTAATGATCCTCAATATACAACAGAACCCCAAGCTCGCTTGGTAGGCGTAGGGATACAAAAAAAAACCCAACGAGCGGAGATCGTTGTGGGTTTCATGCTTGCCCAGGATCACCCTCTGGGATCACCGCTAGGTAATCCCTTTGTAGTTTTTGCCAATTACTAATTGTAAGCGCGCTTGGTAGGCGTAGGGGATATAACAAAAAACCCAACGAGCAGCGCTCGTTAAGGGTTTCATGCTTGCCAAGGATTCCCTTCTGGGATCATCGCCAGGTAATCCCTTTGTAGTTTATGCCAATTATAACTTATAAGCGTGTTTGGAAGCTCTGGTAATTTTTCAAGGTTTGATTCACTTGCAGCTAAATTTAATGAGAGCCTTTCTATTTTTTAAAATAATAGAGAGAAACTATATAAACAGTGAACATTTAATTAATTTCGTTTTAAGTTATGATGAAAACTGTTTTTGCTTATTTATTAATTACCAGTGCGGTAATCTTTGCTTTTTTTAGAGGGAAAAAACAGGCAGAGTTAACCTGTATAGATTTTAATGTATTACCATTTGTTGGAAATACGATCACTATTGTAGTGTGCGCAATATTAATCATAGTGGCATTAATAATACTTCAGAAGAAGCACAGTAAAGTATGAGTTTTTAATAATTAACTTACTTCTAAGCTTCCCAATCTCCATATTGCTAATGAAGCACCTCCTTCTGCACTCCTTTTCTGTAACAGCGCTCTTCACCTAGGTATAGCGGATCACCGTATTTTTCTGACCAAAAGCCTTCTAGTAGATCTTTGGTGAGGCATTGATAGACGACGACACCTTTGTAGATGGTATCTTCATTGCCCTCATAGTTAAAATTAATCACCAGAATATTATTCTTAAAAAAACCAGTTCCTTGTTGGCTCTGGTTACCACTTATTAGCCAGTTTGCAATGACTCTGTTATTGTTATCTAGATCAAGTGTGAGTTCGCCCTCATAGCCAGCTGCATCTGCACTTTGGTTGCTTCCTGTGATGGTGTATGTACCTGCTAGGTCTTCTATTGTCATTGGTGGGTCAGATGTTTCCCATAGGAATCATGGGTTTTAAAATTTAGTAAATAGCCTCAATTTTGTGTCTTACAAGTATATTATTTGTTTTCAAAAGTGTTCCTTTTTGAGTGATACATTACTCATAAATTAGCCAGATAGTTTTGTTTGATGTAGAGTAATTATAGTATGC
>CAVQTP010000004.1:0-17894 GCA_963716625.1 uncultured Flavobacteriaceae bacterium | reverse complement strand
TCATCTGCGGGATTAGCAAGCCAGCACGAAAGCTCGCCCCACACAGAAATATCTACCGAGCATTTTCTTTGCGATGGGTCGTTCCCGACGCTACTTTTAATAGCCTTCTAATGAACAACGGGTCTTTGAAAAGAGTAGGCGTTGCGAGCAAACTCGCGCAATTAGTGATTTTCTGATACGCTAAAACGTATTCAAAAAAAAGAGCAAACTGCTAATTCCTTTCATATAACTTCCCCGCTTCCCTAAACTTATAGCGCATCTTGCGCCTTAAAGACCTAGGAGAAATCACTTCTAAGGATTCACCAAAACCCAGTAGCAAACGTTCTAACTCAAAGTTGTGATGTACTTTAATTTTAAAGGTCACACTCCCGTCTTCATGTTCTTCCACTTTCTGCTGCGAACTATGAAATGGTTTTGTACTTACGTAAGGAGCATTGCTCTTATTCACCTTAAAAAAAACATTTTGAAGCTGATTCTTTCCTAAAACTGTGACACCGATGGTATTTTCATAATAAGTATCTGCATCAATTTTTGATAATTTATATGTCAAACCAAAATCATAATCAATACCCATTATACGGTCTAAAGCAAGTGTCACAATCTTAGTACTACCGTCTCTCTGACCAACGAGAAACCAGCGGTTATTAAACTCCTTAAGCAAGTGTGGATGAAATTTAAACGTTTGTGGCAATTGCGCTTTAAATGATTGATACATAAGCTCCAGAACCACCTCTTTTAAAATTGCTTGGTATAATTCATCTAGCAAGTCAAGTCCTTTCAGATCTGCATTTTTATCCAGATGAATGATCGCAGGCTTCTTATGCCTTTCTGTATAAATCTTATCTTCCAATTTATTAAAAACACCCTTGAATTCATCAAATAAGGAGAAATCCTGAAACTGCCTAAGCATATCCATCGTTTCAGAAAGCACATTCATATTATTCTCGGTTAGTGGGATATTTGTGATACTATAATCCTCATCGGTATATCTATAATATTTTCTATCGTATACTTCAATGGGTGCATTAAAGCCTAATTTATCACTACGCAACAGCTGGATATCCAACTGTACGGTGCGCATACTCACATTTATATCCCTACCCTCAAAATCATAGAGCGCATCACTGCAGGCCTCTATCAACTCTTTAAGTGTCTAGTCTCGCATTCTATTCTGCAAGCATTTGTCAATGGTTTTATACCTAATAAGAGCATTCTTATTTACTGCCATAAGTAGTCATTGTATTGGGAATCTAGAACGTAAAAATCTCTTAGGAAAAGAAATGGGTAGCCACTCATAATTTGCGGTATTTACGCTTTCGCGAAAGCGTCCTCATAAACAAAATAAAAGAAATAAATCTAACTACGCAAAAAGATTGCGCAGTGAATGTGAAATATTTGTACAGAGAAAGAAAGGAGGTTGTTTTTGGAATCAGACCTTCTTTTTGAAAGTAGTGCTCCGCGACTCATTGGAAGTGGCGGGGCTTATTAAAAGCTAAATTATGAAAACTATTACAATGATTACAGGTAAAGATATTAGAGATATGGGATTCCCTCCTGGGAAATGGTACCGATCTGCTATTGACCACATCAATGAAAACAAATTATCAATAGATGAAGCAGAGACGTACTTAGAGCAATTTAGATTACCTCCTTCACAATCGTTGTTTGATCAACCGGTGGCTTATAACCTAAATATCTCAGCACAGAATGTATTGGAGGAAGAGAATATCGCCAAGGTAAAAGAAACTATGGATGCTGTAATGCGTACCCCTACTGTAGTAGGTGGATCTGTGATGCCAGATGCTTGTCCTGCCGGACCTGTTGGAACGATCCCTGTAGGAGGCGTGGTGGCGACAAAAAATGCTATACATCCAGGAATGCACAGTGCAGATATTTGCTGCTCTGTGATGCTTACAGATTTTGGAACGGCAAACCCTAAAATGATTCTAGATGCCGCCCAGGCTACTACTCATTTTGGGCCTGGAGGCCGTCCTCGTGGACAGCAATTTGAGTTGCCAGATGATTTAAAAGCAGCTTTTGAGGCAAACGATTTTCTATTTGACCAGAAGTCTATATCTATTGCTCAGGAACATTTAGGGACGCAAGGTGATGGTAATCACTTCCTCTTTGTAGGCACCTCTGCCAAAACTGGTAATACAATGATGATCACACATCACGGTTCGCGAGGGCCTGGTGCTAGATTATACAATAAAGGAATGGCAGCGGCTGCTCGATTTAAGGAAATTCTATCTCCAGAAACGTTACGTCAGAACGCTTGGATTCCATTTGATACAATAGAAGGCCAAGATTACTGGGAAGCATTGCAAACTATTAGAAAATGGACAAAGCTTAACCACGAAATACTGCACGATGCAGTAGCCGAAAAAACTGGGGCTGTTCAAGAGAACAGATTTTGGAACGAGCACAATTTTGTTTTTAAAGATGGAGATATCTTTTACCACGCAAAAGGTGCAACCCCGCTAGATGCTAAATTTATGCCTGATATTACCGGGCCTAGATTGGTACCATTAAATATGGCGGAACCAGTCCTTATTGTAGAAGGGCCTACGACAGAAACAAATCTAGGCTTTGCCCCTCACGGTGCTGGGCGTAATATGAGCAGATCACAACACAAGCGGAATCTGGGACATCTTACAAATGAAGAAATCTTTATACAAGAAACAAAGGGAATAGACGCTCGTTTCTTTTCAAATGAGATTGACATTTCTGAGTTACCCTCTGCCTACAAATCTGCGGCTGCTGTTAGGGAGCAGATGGATGAGTTTGGTCTAGGAACTGTACTTGATGAAGTGATGCCTTACGGTTGTATTATGGCAGGAGACTGGCAAAAGAATGCACCGTGGAGGCGTAAAAAAAGAAATCGTAGAGATTAGATAATTGATTTGAAATGAAGACCTGCTTTTTAGTGGGTCTTTTTTTGTTTTGCTTTCGCGAAAGCAAACTAAAATTCCAAATTCAATTCATAACGAGTACTTCTACCACCACCTTGAACTAGTACTATTTGTTTTGCCGCAAGTTCTTGCAAATCCCTAGTTGCAGTCGCTTTTGACGTTTTTGTGATTCCTACGTATTTACGAGCATTCATACCGCCTTCAAAACCATTAGGTCCTTCTTCAAACATACGTTGTATGACACATAATTGTCTTTCATTCATTTCTTTTTCAAAACGATCAAAGAATTTTGCCTTCTTTAGAGTAAATGCAATTTGTGTAGTAGTTTGTTTTTGAGAAAAGAGGACAGTTTCCACGAAGTACTTCACCCAGTCTGTAACCTCATTGGACCGTTGTGACTTTTCAAGATAATTGTAATAAGATTTTTTATTTGCTTCAATACCATGTGACAAACTCATAAGTAAAGGTCGTCCTATATATTGAGATAATGCCTTTTCAGAAAGACACCTCCCTATGCGACCATTACCATCTTCAAAAGGGTGAATACTTTCAAAATAAAGATGCGTAAGCGCTGCTCTTACTATCGGTTTTTTAATTTCGTTTGTCTGCTTTGGTGCGCTACTATTAAACCACTTTATAAAAGCTGCCATTTCCATAGGAACTCGGGAGGATGGTGGTGCTTCAAAATGTAACACGCTGTTTACCTAAAGCTCCAGATATAACCTGCATAGGCTCATTATGTGTTCGCCACGCACCTACCTTTACGCTGGTATCACCCATCATTAAAAAGCGATGCCACTCAAATAATTTCTCAGTAGTAAGCGGCTTATTGTAGGTATTGCGGACATCTACCAGCAGTGCAGACATTCCTTGTGAACGAGTATCACCTACTTTGATAGCAGGATTATTAAGTCCTAGATTATTTCTGACTGAAGATTTTACATCTTCTCTATTAAGATATTCGCCTTCTATCTCTGAGGATTTTATGGCTTCTTCTATAAGAGTTTCAATGACCGTGTTGAGTTGATCATTCTTATCAAGTCCTTCTAGATATCCATTCAATGTACCTACTTGATTGATATAATCAAATAGCAAATCCTCCACACTTTCAAGAGAAAAAGTAAAGTTAGGCCAGTCTGGTTGTTGCCAATTATATATCATTTGAGCCGAATAAAAGCATTAATCGGCTCAAATATAGTAATTTTATGAGTTGAATAGAGAGATTAATCGGCTCATCGGTACGTGGAGTGCCTTATCTTTGCTTTCGCGAAAGCTTATAACTATCCATTTTCTTTCTTTAGTAGATGCGTATATAATTCAAAATCGAATAAGTCAAAACACACGAAAATGACTTCATCAATAACATTTTGGCTTTTGAATTTACTCACGACTTCAATTGCAATCTGAGCGGCAAGACCTTTGGGATATCAAAGTGACACCCTTCAAATCATTACGAGAAATAGTGAAGGTTTACCATGGGAACGGATTTCCAACGCAAAGGAAAACACCGTTTATCGAGTTTTACAAGAGCTCATTACAAATACGATTAAACACGGTAAGGCATCCATAATACTGATTACCTTTGCTCAGAACAGAAAGCAACTCACGGTGATCTATAAGGATAATGGCATTGGTGGCGCATTATCTGATACAAATGGATTGCAGAATGTGGAAAACCGTATTACTGCACATAAGGGAAGGATTACATTTGAAAGCGAGAAGAACAAAGGTTTTAAAGCACATATCCACATATAATGTTCAAAAAGGTATTAATAGCAGACGATTTAGATAGTATTAATGAAGGTGTTGTGCACACACTCCATAGCCTCGATACATCATGTGTAAAACAAGTCTCTTACTGTGACGAGGCCTATCTCCTGATAAAAAGGGCCGAGAAGGATAACCACCCTTATGAATTATTGATCACGGATCTATCATTTGTCGCAGATCATAGAAAACAAAAGCTCACTTCTGGAGATGAGCTGGCAGCTATTATAAAAAAAGAACACCCTGCCATCAAAATTATAATTTACTCGGTTGAGGATCGCTTCCAAAGAGTCCGCCAATTGTATAACGATACCCATATAGATGCCTATGTATGTAAGGGAAGGGACGGGATAGCAGAGCTCAAAGAGGCTATTGCAACTGTTTATGAAGAAAATCGCTATATCTCCCCTAAGGTAGCGATGGCGCTCTCTAAAAATGCCAATTTAGCAATAGACGAGTATGACATTACTCTAATGAGGTTATTGTCCTATGGGTATTCGCAAGAAGAGATCAGTACAGAGCTTAAAGCAAAGAATGTGGCTCCCTCAAGTGTAAGCGCTATAGAAAAGAAATTAAACAAGCTAAAAATTCAATTTAGGGCAAATAACGCCATCCATCTTATTGCTTTGGTTAAAGATCTAGGATTGATTTAAGGGCTTTTATAACTATATAAAAATATGGGTACGCATCTAAAGCTTCTGTTTGTTCTACTTGCGACGTTGATGATCACCGAAGTATGTTCACAAACCGTTTATACCACAAAAACAGGAGAAAAATATCATACGAAAACGTGTCGGTATGTAAAGCAGTCTAAAGTTGAGATTGACGTAAAAAAAGCACTCGCCTTGGGATATGACGCTTGCTCTGTATGCAGACCCAGCGTTCTAAGATCAAATCCAAGTAATAATGTAAGCCCTGAAAAGACCACGGCAACTCCAGCGAGGTCAAAAACAACAAGAGCGGTTCAATGTAGTGGAAAGACCAAGGCAGGCAATCGTTGCAAACGTAAAACCAACAGTGCTAGTGGTCGCTGCTATCAGCACTGACAAATAACCTATTGGAATAGGGATTCCTGTAGGTATAGCATCCTACAATAATCTTTTCTCGCAAGATTTAGGTCATCGTGGGGATTAAAGCTATTGTTCTGTAAGAGGATCTTCAGGTGTTCTTTTTATGTTGTTTGGAGGGATGCGTTCGCTTTCGCGAAAATGTTAAGAGTTAATTGCTGGTCTGAGAATTTGAGTAGAATGGGCATCTTCTAAAAAATCGTTTAGCTACGGAAATACATTTAATAATAGTTCCCTTATCTAATCTATAAATTATCCGAACCCCAAGGTAGAATGTAACAGGTCGCTATTCAAGTCCATTTCTGTGAATTGAAAATTATATAAACAAATTAGAATTCTATTTATTAGGTTTCAGAAAAATTGGTAAACCAAACTTAAATCCAAACCTCCAATCATCAATTGGGTTTTCTAAAGTTCCTCTAGGATCTATTGATAAGTCGGATCGATCGATAAAAACCTGTAATGTCAGAGCAGTTTTAGCATCTTTCTTAGGTTTCAAATTACCAATAATTCCTGCTCTAAATGGATATCTATGGCTATCATTGATTGATTTTTTTTCAAAATCATAATACGTCCCATTATGCCCTACAGTTCCAAATAAACCAAAATTTCCCATAAAAAAATAAAACTCAGCACTTAATGTAGATGATGCTCCATAAGAATAAGGCTGCTCATTGTTATAAGCTATTTTCTCATCTGCAATTAAAATTGTTTCGTCGTCAGGATTTAATAAAGAAATATTTTGATACGTCTTTTTACTAAAATCTTTTAGATTGGAACCTCTACCATAAGACCCTAAAAACCTTAAATAAAAAGTATAGTTTCTACTAGATCTATAAAAATTTAAAGATCCTTCAATACCAAATAAATCTCCTAACTGCTCATTAAATAGATCATCAAAATCAACATCTATAACTTCTTCAAAAATGGTAAGATTCTCTCGTTGATAAAATATTGACAAACTGTAATAAGGTATATAAACTGATTTCCACTTTTTTTCGGCTCTAGTCAAATCAGATTTTATTGTCTTATACTTTATGGAATCTAAAGCAACGATCGCTTTTTCGTAATTCTTCATTAACTTGAGCTGATCTAAATCTTTATAAATTACATCATTAGTCCGTGCATTAGATTTTGCTGGAAATATCCTATCATTCCCACCTTCAATTTTTACTATTTTATAGTTTTGATTTTCATCTAAACCTACCGAAATATCTTCTAATTTATTATCAGCAATGTATTTCTTTACAGCTTTATCAACAGCAATTGCCTCTATACTTTTATCATTAGCATCAAATCTCTTACTGTAATAATCTTTGAGATCTTTATTTATTTCTTGAAAACTTTCTAAATCTAATTGATCTAAAAGTTCAAAATCCTTCGCTGGAAGACCATTGTCCTCCATTAATTTTTTCGATATATAAAAATCAGACAAAGTCGTATAAAAGGAGCTTCTTCTTTCTAAATCACCTATGAGTAGTGTTCTAGCGATACTGTCTATGGATGCTGTAGGGTAATTTCTATTAGACTCAAAAAGCTCAATTTTTTTATCGCTTCTAGGTAAATTGATACTTTTATTTAAAGGTCTAAAATAATTTAAAGTGAATTTTGAAGACTTACTGCCTCCATTTTCGTCAAAAAAGTAAACTCCATCATCCACTGAAAATTTACCATCTACCGTAAAAAATGAATTTTTGTTAGATAAAAGCAACCCTTTTAAGCTTAACTCCGTATTTTTCTCTGTTAATTCTGTTGAAAAACCTTGACTAGGAGTATTATCTCCGACCACCAGAAAGTTAAGGTCATTAAACAAGAGTCTTGCGAAGGCCTCATCGGTTACCATTTTATTTGCGTCAATAATAATTTCCTGACAATATCCACGTACGCACAAGAGACAAAACAAACAAATTAACTTAGGTCGAATACTCATAATCACTTAATATTTTGATGGTTCTAAGCAAAATTAAAAATTAATTATCCACTTTAAATACCCAGTACTGGGTATTTCCATAATCACCTAAGTATAGAATCAATTAAAAACTTTAGCCTATTAATATTTTTACCACATTTACGGAAAACCTCAAATGCACAAAAATAATTACTCCTATATTACACCGAAATAACCTGTCTTGATAAGACTCGAAAATATAGTTAATTGAATGGCGAATACCCCAAATCAAAACCCAGAACAAATAGCTCGCGATCATATCGACGGAATGCTCAGGGATGCGGGATGGATCGTTCAATCTAAGAATGAGATCAATCTTTCTGCTGGGATCGGTGTAGCACTTCGTGAAACAAATACCGTTTCTGGCTCCGCAGATTATATGCTGTTTGTAGATAGGAAACCTGTTGGAGTTATAGAAGCCAAAAAGGAGGACGAGGGTCATCGTCTTACAATGGTGGAAGATCAATCTTCAAGATATGCTACGGAGTCTATCAAAATTGGTTCATTTACACTAGATAATGACAAGCCTTTCGTGTACGAAAGTACAGGTACACTCACACGATTTACCGACTATAGAGATCCAAAACCTCGAGGTCGTCGTGTTTTCAGCTTTCATAAACCAGAAACGATTGCCGAATGGCTCAGACAAGGCAAGTCCCTGAGAGAACGCCTATTTTCTATTCCCGAACTGGATGCAACAGGACTCCGCCCCGCTCAAATTGTGGCTATCAATAATTTAGAAACTTCTTTTAAAAAGAATAGACCTAAAGCATTAATACAGATGGCGACGGGTGCTGGGAAGACCTTTACTGCCGCTACCTTTGTTTATAGATTATTGAAACACGCAGATGCAAAGCGCGTTTTATTTTTAGTAGATACTAAGAACTTAGGCGAACAGGCAGAACAAGAGTTTATGACCTTTCAGCCGAATGACGATAATAGGAAGTTTACAGAATTGTACAATGTACAACGATTAAACTCTAGTTACATCGCCTCAGACAGTCAAGTCTGTATCTCAACCATCCAACGCCTCTACTCTATTTTAAAAGGAGAAGAGCTAGACGAAAGTGCAGAACGAGATAATCCTAATGAAAGCTCTTGGCTACAGAACAAAATGTCTGAGAAAAAGGGAGTTCCCGTTGAGTACACACCTTTGGTTCCTATTGAGCAATTTGACTTTATCGTAATAGACGAAGCGCACCGCTCTATTTATAACCTATGGAAACAAGTATTAGATTATTTTGACGCTTTCCTCATTGGTCTTACCGCGACTCCAGATAAACGGACTTTTGGTTTTTTTAATGAGAATGTAGTAAGTCAGTACACCTATGAAGAATCTGTGACAGATGGTGTAAATGTGCCTTATGATGTATACACCATTGAGACAGAGATTTCTCAAAAAGGCGAAACGGTAAAAGCAGGCTGGTTTGTAGACAGAAGAGATAAGCTTACGCGAAAGAAACGCTGGCAACAGGAAGATGAGGATACGGAGTATCACCGCAACGATCTTGATAAAAAAGTAGTCAACCCTAGCCAGATACGCAATATTATACGCGAATATAAGAACGCACTCAAAACGACTATTTTCCCTAATCGAATAGATAAAAACGGCGAATATGAAGTCCCTAAAACATTGGTCTTTGCCAAAACCGATAGCCACGCAGATGATATCATAAAAATCATACGGGAAGAATTTGACGAAGGCAATGACTTCTGTAAAAAGGTTACCTATAAAGTAGATCAGGACGTGCTTGACGAAGAGGGAAAGATTATAGAAAAGGGAGAAAGTCCAAAATCGATACTTGGCAAATTCAGAAATGATTACTACCCACGTATTGCCGTCACGGTAGATATGATTGCCACAGGTACAGATGTAAAACCGCTGGAGGTACTTCTCTTTATGCGTGATGTAAAGAGCACAAACTACTTTGAGCAGATGAAAGGTCGCGGTACGCGTACCATCTCTACAGATAAACTGCAAGAGGTCTCGGCAACTGCGAGAAATAAAACACACTTTGTTATTGTAGATGCCGTAGGAGCGACCAAGTCTAAAAAGACAGATAGTAGACCTCTGGAACGGCAACCCACTGTACCGATGAAAGATTTACTAGGCGCTATTGCGATGGGGCATCAGGATGAAGACTTATTTCTGTCACTGGCTAACCGACTCATACGCTTAGAAAAACAGATTACCGAAAAGGAAAAGGAAAGACTCCTTGAACTCTCTGGAGGTAAAAATCTAAAACAAATTACCAAAGAATTGATTACTGCCTATGATCAAGATGCGATTACGGCACTGGCACAGGCAGAAATAAATAAAACCCCTATTGCCGATAGAACCCCTGCTTTGGAGGAGGCCGCTTTCGCGAAAGCGCAACAAGAACTCATACAAGAGGCAAGCAAAACCTTTACAGGTCTGCTTAATGACTATGTAGAAAATGTACGGAAACAGCACGAGCAGATCATTGATAGCCACAATATAGATATGGTGACCAAAAGTGAATGGGAAACCACCTCGATAGATAAGGCCACAACGATTGTAGCCGACTTTACCGAATATCTAGAAGCAAATAAAGACGAAATTAAAGCGCTGAGTATCTATTACGACCAGCCGTATAACCGTCGTGATATCACGTTTAAAATGATCAAAGAAGTCTTTGATACGTTGAAAATGAATAAACCGCAACTGGCACCAGATTATGTATGGGATGCCTATGCCACGCTAGAAGAGGTAAAAGGAAATCGCCCTAAAGATGAACTTACGGCATTGATTTCCCTGATACGTCGTGTATGTGGGATAGACAAAACGCTTACCGCCTACGATAAAAAAATAGATGAGAACTTCAAGAACTGGATCTTTAGACAAAATGCAGGAAAGCACAACCGTTTTAATGAAGAACAAATGGCGTGGCTCCGTATGCTTAAGGATCACGTGGTGAGCAGTTACCACATAGAAGTAGCAGATCTAGACTACACTCCCTTTGACGCGCAAGGCGGTCGCGGGAAGATGTGGCAGTTGTTTGGCGAGGAAATGGAAGGAATTATTGAGGAATTGAATAGTGAATTAGTGGCCTAAATATGACAAATAAGGAGTTAGAAAATAAATTAAGAGGTGTCACGAATAAGGATTGGTACAAGTCTGCAGAGATAAATTTCAATTTCTCTAAAGTTGATATTGATGTTTACAAAAAGGGATTCTCTTCAATTTATCAATATGTAAAAAGACAAGTAAATGGCTGGGCAAAGCTTGATGACAATTTACCATCCGAATTCACCGAATCTAAAAAAAGGTGGAATGAATTATTGAACGCTTTGAATTCCTTCATTGCAAATCACATTCATCAAGATAATGTAAATAGACTTAACAATGAATGGAGCAATATCAACTCTAAGGCTAATAATATATCTCTTCAATATTTTCCTATTAACTGTCCTGAGACATCATTCTTGCTGGAAGTCTTCAAAGTAAGCCAACATCATTATTCTGGAGCTAAAAAATATCTTGTTGATAATTCTTCTCTAAATTTTAGTAATAGGAATGAATTTGCTGGAGCTATAATGGCTTATGAGTATAATTTCAAAGAGGATTCTCTCATTCCGAAAAGGAGAAATTCTGAAAAATCTAGTATTGCTCAAGTGAGAAATTCTTTTGAAAAAGAATTATCAAATAGTCAACAAAATGTAACAGACTTCCTGAAAACGTCAGAGCAAAATTGGCAAAATATCACAGAGCAGATTTCTTCGCGAGCCAAAGATCAGAATATCAAAGTAAATGATCTTGTAAAAGAGAAAAAGAGTGATTACGAAACTTGGTTTGAAGAATCGCAAAATAATCTTAAAAAATTTGAAGTAAAATCTTCTGAAAAGATTTCTGAACTAGAAAATCTCTATCAGGAGAAACTAAAATTAGAAGCACCTGCAAAATATTGGCAAGATAGAGCTGTAAAATTAAAAAAAGAAGGAAATCGATGGCTTACAGGATTGATTATAGCGGCAATAGTTTCTATAGTTTCTTTAGCGGTGGTGTTGTTCTTTATAAGTGACGGAACATTAAAGGATCTATTCTCAGAAACTGGAAGTGCTATACGCTGGTCTATTGTTTTTGTGACTTTTGTTTCTTTTCTAGCATACGCCATTAGAGTATTTGCAAAGCTTACTTTTAGTGCCTATCATCTTTTTAGAGATGCCGAAGAACGTGAACAACTAGCTTATGTTTATCTCGCTCTCAAAAAAGAAAAGAACATAGACGATACAGAACGTCATTTAATAATGCAATCGCTCTTTAGTAGGGCAGACTCTGGTTTACTCAAAGACGATTCATCGCCTACAATGCCAGGTGGAAGTATGATTGAAAAACTAATGGGAGGAAAATAATGAGAGAAGATTGGCTACAATTAAAACTCGGTGATATTTGCTTCACAACCTCAGGTGGAACTCCATCAAGAAGAAATAAAGAATTCTATAATGGCACTATACCTTGGGTTAAATCTGGAGAATTATCAAAAGGGGTGATTTATGAAACTTCGGAAAAAATAACCGAAGAAGCTATCAAGAACTCAAGTGCTAAGGTATTTCCTAAGGGTACACTTCTCATCGCTTTATATGGAGCTACAATAGGAAAGCTAGGCTTTTTAGGAGTACCAGCAGCAACCAATCAAGCAATTTGTGGAATTTTTGAAAATGAATTTATCGACTCCAAATTTCTCTTTTACTTTTTATACTCTAAGAAAAACTATTTGATAGGTTTAGGGTCTGGTGGAGCTCAACCTAATATTAGTCAAACGATACTAAAGAAAACCTTAACACCACTAGTCCCAATAGTCGAACAAAAAGCCATTGTAAAGAAAATAGAAGAACTCTTTAGCAGTCTGGATAGTGGTATCAAAGATTTTAAGAAAGCTCAGGAGCAATTGGTTGTTTATAGGCAGGCGGTGTTGAAAAAGGCTTTTGAGGGGGAATACACTACTAGAGAAATTAGTAAGGAGAAGGTCAGAATTAATGGTATTGAATCATCAATTCCTAAAAGTTGGAAAGTTTGTAAGCTAGGCGATATTGCAAAACTACAGGGTGGTTTCGGTTTTAAAAGCGTAGAATATACTAATTCTGGAATTCCAATAGTCAAAATCAAAAATGTACATTATCAAGATATAAACTGGAATGACAAAACATATATCTCTAGCTCCAGACAGGAAGAATTTAACGCATACTCTTTGAATGTTGGAGATGTCCTAATCGCTATGACTCGTCCAGTTATTAAATCCTTAAACAATATAAAAACTGTTGTCGTAAAAAAATCAGATTTACCTGCCTTATTAAATCAACGTGTTGGAAGGTTTTTAATAAATGGAGATTTGGACAAGCATTATTTAAAGTATTTTATTTTTACTGATTTTTTCAAAAGACGTGTTCTCAAAGAGTCCTCCTCTTCACAGCAACCAAATATAAGTTCTACTAAGATTGAAAAATTTGATTTTATTTTACCGCAATCGATTAAAGTACAACAACAAATCGTGTGCGAGATAGAATCCCGTTTATCGGTTTGTGACAAGATAGAAGAAAGCATTGTAAAAAGCCTGCAAAAAGCTCAAGCGTTGCGCCAGAGTATTCTTAAGAAAGCGTTTGAGGGTGCATTGTTGAGTGATGAGGAGATTGCTACTTGTAAGGCTCATAAAGATTATGAGCCTGCTAGTGGACTTTTAAAAAGAATTAAAAAAGTGAGGAATGGATAGAAAAATTCAAAGATTGATCGATGGGGCAAGCGAACTAGCGAGACATTTTGCAAGTGAAAACCGGCATTATTGGCTGTTTCCAAAGGAGTATATTGAAAAAAATAATTATTTACAGTCTTTTCTTGAAAACAATAAAGACGTAGAGGTCATAACCCTATTGAAAAAACAATATCCACAAATACAACTATATGAAGAGTTTTATAAAACGCCCATAGTTAAAATTTCTAACAAGGAATATATGGTACACGATTACCTTCGTTATATATTGTATAATTATTGCGTATTTAATATATCCAAGGACCTTCTATTGTATTGCTCTAATGTTAGGAATACCTCTGGTCTCAGAATGGAGGGTGATTCTAATAAAAGGTTCTCATACCCATATTCAGAGGAGCATATTCTAAAGGAGAGATTTCTTAAAGGCATCCAATACCCACTTTCAATAAAGAATTTAATTTCAAGAGGTTCCCACATAAAATATTTTTTACACGAGCGTCAATTCTTGAACCTTGGTCATATTGAGACCCTTGTAAAATATGCAAATGAGACCTATGATTTTACAGAACTTAAAATTAAATAACCCAATACTAATGGAAGAAAGTTTCAAACACAATAGTTAGGCTACAAACAAGCTCCTAACCGATAGTGATGCGCCAAAGTATTTTTAAGAAAGCGTTTGAGGGTGAATTGGTTTATTTAATACGTCGAGAAACAGGTAAATGGCCACACTTTCAAAATGAAATTCATTTTAGTAATATAAGTGAGAGATCAGTAGATATTGCTATAAAAATAATGGAACTGATTTAAAATGGCTGTATTTCTTAATTCATTTACACCACTTTGTTCCTCAAAATTAGGTAAAAAGGCAGTTATCCAATATGATCTCAATCCATTTATAGACGGCTCGTGTCGCAGAGAACCAGACTTTGAAGCAACATATCCAGCAATCACTTCTTTGTGCAGAGTTAAAAAACTCATTCCAAGATTAAAAGTGGCCGACTTGGTTATTTACGTGACTAATAAAAAGAAGTATTATGACAAAATAAGTGAAAGAAGATTAGTTGCTATTCTTGAAGTGATACACTTAGAAGAAACGCACGAGAATGCAATGAGTTGGTATATGAGTAATGACGAGAGAATATCTCAAAACATCATTTGTGAGAACACTGAGCCACTACCAGCAGACCACACACATCATATTAATGGGAAGCCTGGAGAGGTTACGATCTGTTTATGGGATCAAGCATATAAAAAAAGAATGGAAGATTATTCTAAAGTAGCCATCTGTAAAATTTGGAATAAGCATATTAATTTAAGAGAGCCACTTGTGTTACCTGACGAATTAATGAAGCAAGTTTTTGGTAGAATCCCAGGAACTCAAAACCCTCCCAAACTTAAAAATAATGAATGGAACCTGTTTCAAACCCTTATTCTTCACCGAAAAGAACATCATTTTGTGACTCATCAGTAAGACACAAAAAAATTTGTAACTCATATTTTAATATATTTGAGTCACAAAAAAGTTTATAACTCATAGATAAGTCACAAAATGCAACCCTATAAACCTCAAGAATTACCGCTTTCTACTATTGATTGGTCAAAACTTATAGACCTTATGGGCAAAGCTAATAGATATATCGCTCGCTATGATGGACTCTTACAATCTGTTATCAACCCCGATGTCTTACTTGCTCCTTTACGTACGCAAGAAGCAGTACAATCTTCAAAAATAGAAGGGACACAAGCTTCATTAAAAGATGTCTTAGAATTTGAAGGAGATCAAGACGTAGAAGACTATAAAAAAAGTGACATTTTTGAAGTTCTTAATTATAGAATCGCGCTTAAAGAGGGACGAGAACAAATGCAGAGCCAACCTCTTACCCTACGATTAATACGTAAAATGCACGCAACATTAATGCGTGGTGTTAGAGGAAATAGTGCAGACCCAGGAAATTTTAGACGTGTTCAAAATTTTATAGGGTCTCCCGGCTCCACTATTGAAACTGCTAGATTTGTACCACCAGCTATACCTATAATGACAGAAGCATTATATTCTTGGGAGAAATATATGCATCACGAAGAATTAGATGTCATTGTGCAGCTTGCCATTGTACACGCACAATTTGAAATTATACACCCATTTTTAGATGGCAATGGTAGAATGGGAAGAATATTAATACCGCTTTTTTTGTATCATAAAAAAATCATACACGAGCCTGTATTTTATCTAAGTGACTATTTAGAAAGTCATCGTTTAGACTATTATGATGCTTTAAAGGATATCACTGATACAGGAAATTGGACAAATTGGATTCGTTTTTTTTTAAATGCAATTATTGTTCAAGCAGAACAAAATATCACAAAAACCAGAGCCATTATTAACCTGTACGAAGAAGTAAAAAAAGAGATTACAGAAAGTACGCATAGTCAATATGCGATACATTGTCTTGACACTATATTTATTCAGCCTATTTTTTCAACAAATTACTTTTCAAAAAACTCAGGTATTCCAAAATCGAGTACTACTCGATTACTTGATATTTTAGTTAAGGAAAATGTCCTAAACATTGCGCAAGCTGGAGCAGGTAGAAGACCAACTATTTATGCCTTTAGACGATTATTAACTATTGTAAATAATTAAAATGACCGACTCAACAATAATATCAAAAATTTGGAACCTCGCAAACGTCCTTCGAGACGACGGCGTTGGCTATGGCGATTACTTAGAACAAATTACCTATTTGCTTTTTCTGAAAATGGCAGATGAGCTTAATAAACCACCTTATAATAAGGGATTAGCTTTTCCAAGATTAAAAGATGTTGAGGGTAACGAGATAGAAGATAGTGAGGTATGTAACTGGGAAACCCTTTCGCGAAAGCGTGGTGCGGAGCTTGAGTCTTTTTACAGTCAGCTCTTACGTTCACTTTCCACAGAGAAAGGTACTTTAGGTCAAATATTTACCAAAAGTCAAAACAAAATACAGGACCCTGCAAAATTGCTCAAAGTGATTAATCTTATAGATAAAGAAGATTGGTCTATGATGGGCGCAGATGTTAAAGGAAAGATTTATGAAGGTCTCCTTGAGAAAAATGCAGAAGACACAAAAAGTGGTGCTGGTCAATACTTTACTCCGAGATCCCTTATTAAAACAATGGTGGCTTGTGTACAGCCTAAACCTATGAAAACCATTGTAGACCCTGCCTGTGGCACTGGAGGTTTTTTTCTCGCCGCCTATGACTGGATTGTAGATAATAACAAACTCGATAGAGAAGAAAAAGAGTTTCTTAAAAACAAAACCTTCTACGGGAATGAGATCGTCGCTAATACGCGTCGTATGTGCTTAATGAATATGTATTTGCATAACATAGGTGAGATAGATGGTGAATCCTTTATTAATCCCAATGATGCGCTTATCTCTGACGATGGTAAGCGTTTTGACTATGTACTCGCCAATCCGCCTTTCGGTAAGAAGAGCAGTATGACTTTCACTAATGAACAGGGAGATATTGTTAAGGAAGATCTTAGTTATAACCGTCAAGACTTTTGGGAAACCACCTCTAACAAGCAGCTTAACTTTTTACAGCATATAAAAACGCAACTTAAAATAAATGGTGAAGCCGCAGTTGTTCTTCCTGATAATATTTTGTTTGAAGGTGGTGCTGGTGAAGCAGTTCGAAAACAATTATTAAAAACAACAGCTTTACATACGGTTTTGAGACTACCTACAGGTATATTCTATGCACAGGGAGTCAAAGCAAATGTGCTATTTTTTACTAATAAACCCGCAAGTAAAGAAGCTTGGACTAAGGATATTTGGTTTTATGATTACAGAACCAATGTCCATCATACACCCAAGAAAAATCCAATGCGCCAGGAACATTTGAAAGAGTTCATTGAGCTATACAATGGTAGTAATATCAATAAGCGTAAAGAGACTTGGAGTGAAGAAAATCAAGAAGGTAGGTGGAAAAAGTACGATTATGATGAAATTATCGCACGAGATAAGACTAGCCTAGATATCTTCTGGCTTCGTGATAAGAGTTTGACAGATTTAGAAAATTTACCCGATCCGGATATACTCTCAAATGAGATTATTGAGAATATAGAAGCTGGACTAGCTAGTTTTAGAGAGATTATGGAGACCATTAATGGGGAAGACTAGATTGTTACTACCGAAAACCCTCTTCATCTCCTAAGCAAACAAGGTATTTATAAGTATTACAACCGTAAATTATTGCAAATAGTTAAGGGGGTTCATAACGCTATAGTAGTAGTATAGAATTTTGCGCAAGACAGTATCGCATATCACGATATGCAATACTTAATCTAGGACTGCTTTAATTTCACTTTTAGGATTTCAGCGAAACTTATGTAGATGGATTTTAAAATACATACACTACTACCTTTCAAACTTCAACAATTTACAAAAAACTATAATTTGTAGAAAAATTCCTACATCGTAATATTCGC
>CAVQTP010000003.1:292500-474129 GCA_963716625.1 uncultured Flavobacteriaceae bacterium | reverse complement strand
GCTATACGCACATTTGATTGATCATAAAAATACTTTTCCGCTTACAAACGATTATAAGTATTTGTATTCGTTTGTACATGATTATAGTAAGGCAGATTCCACTTTCGCGAAGGGTGGAACTAAAAAACAGAATCAAGAGAATGCTTTTCAAATAATCATGAAAACTTTTCTGTCAAAACAATTGTCACAGATGCACATGCTCTGTTATTTAATAATAACCTATCGTTATTTCTCGTTATCAACTATTATTATCTGTTAATACATGTTAGTAGTTGATAGTAGCTGTTATTATGTGATATTCTGTGTTATTACGTGATATATAATCTTTGTTATCAGGATCATTAACTATAAAATTATGTAGAATTCAAATCTGTAGAAAATCGTAAATAATGATTTAAACAAGCCAATCTATGTGCTATAAAACCTCAAATAAGTTTACTGTAAATGAAATGGAAGCTCGATATAATGTTGCACGTGACCCGAATCTTGACATAGATGATCATGATTTTACAAACTATCATATCATTGGTTTTACCTTCCCTCCTATGCTTATTATAGGGATGGATGCGGGGCTAGACATTTGTCCAAAACCCCATATTTTACACCCTGCCCTATGGGGAATTATTAAGCCGGAATGGAATGGCCACGATGTGAATGACTATTATAAATCTTTAGGTAGATATACTGGTGCTGCTCTAAATGCTCAGAGTGAAAAAGCTTTTGAGTATTGGCTCTATAAAGATTCCATAATGACCAAGCGGTGCATTGTTCCTGTTACAGGGTTTTTTGAGCCACATAAACTAGAAAATAAAAGCTATCCATTTTATTTTGAGAGAAAAGATGAAAAGTATATTAGTATCGCAGGTCTGTATACGATTTCTAAAAGTGGTTTTGTAGGATTCACATTATTGACCAAAGAAGCTAGTCCCCTATTTGCAGCCGTCCACAATAAAGAAGTGGCAAACGTCAAGTAGTCCTTTTAGACGAGTCAAATGAGAAAGACTGGCTTGATCCTAAACTTAACGAGCAGGATATTAAAAGCTTTTTTAAATATAGCTATGACGACACTAACCTTATAACCCATCCTGTAAGCACAGACCTTAACGCACGTAAATTTCACTTAGATGGTGAGGATGCTATTGCTAGAGTTGAGTATCCTGAGTTAAAACCGTTGCTTAGTACTCTAGCTCAATAGCCTCTAACGAATTACTTATCTATGCTATTCTAAGTTATATAAGTCACCAATAATTACTTGTTGAATATTTGTTGACTAGAGAAGTCCTTTGTTTTATGGCTTAAAAAGGGATTTCAACACTATTATCTCAATTTAGCAAACGCAATTTGAAGAAAGGTCAATCTTTGAAATTATCAAAATCGAACATGGCCATATACTCTTTCAGTATAATCATGTGGCGTCTCAGCTGTTGTTTTATTTATGGGGAAGCCTACACGAGGTAGACGTAGGATAAGTAAAGTGGGAAATAAAAAGCTTAAAAATCTCTTGTTTTTATGTGCCTTTTCTGCCTGTAAATACAACAAAGCTTGTAGGGAAATTTATGAGCGCATTGTAGCTACTTGTCTCCGACGAGCAAAGCGAGAGGAAGACATGAGTAAAAAACTAGCTCTCATCGCAGTGGCAAATAAGCTCTTAAAACAAGCCTTTGCCATTATAAAATCAGGAAGACCCTACGATGAAAACTATAGATCAAAATTAGCTTAAAAAGGCTTGTTTTTTAACTCAGTTCTTGTTATATGGCGTTTTTACACGAGTTCTTGGTCTTTCAAATAACTCATACACATAAAGCTGAATTCTTTTTCACTATTGCTAAACTCCATATATCTCATTCAGAAGTATTGCTTGAAGAGCTGGTATAACTTCTCTTTCAAACTTATCTATAAGATTTTGAAGTTCTTTTATTTTTTCAGTTCTTCTATCTATTAATTCTTGTCTATTTAGCTTTATAATTTTCCAAGTTATTTCTCCTCTTTTGCTATTGTTGATGTGCATTATTAATGGACCAAAAAATGATAAGTGTTCTTCTATTATATCTTTGTAAGGATTAATTAATTTAGCCTCATTTTTCTCAACATAATTTCTTTTTCCATTATTACACCAATAACAAGCGAATGTCAGATTTGACCAATTATAAGTTAACCTTGGATAAATGGCTTTAGGAATTATATGCTCAATGTCTCCAGGATATTGATGCGTAACTTGACTTTCACAATATGCACATTTTTCTTTAGTTTCGAGTTTTACTTGATTTTTTACTTCTACGTGATTATACTTACTTTTATGATTATCAGGTATTTTTAAACCTTGGTTCACGTATTCCATCACAGTTTTAGTCCAATCCGTTGCATTATCAACCAAAACTTGAGGTTTTGCAAGTTCCTTTAGTTGAATCATTTTGTTTTGCTTTTTTGAATTAAGTCAGCCACAGATGTATGAACAAATTTATCCAATCCTACACGTTTCAATTCTGTTTTAAACTGTTCTATATTTTCTGGTGTAATTCCTTTATCTGAATACTTATTTAAAATTTCGTCAATTTGATTGTTTACCCAATCTGGTTTAGTTGAATCTATTCCTAAAACATCTCTTAAAATATCATTTGCACTACCACTTTTGTCAATATTGTCAAGTGGAATTGAACTAACTCTGTTATTTTCATTGTAGTTTAAAACAAAAACATAAGAGTCAGGTACTGAGCTTATGATAAATGGATTGTGTGATGCGACTATAAATTGTGCTTTCGGAAAAGCTTTTAAAAAGTTCGGTAAAAGTGTTTTTTGAATTTCTGGATGTAAATGGTTTTCAGGTTCATCAAACGTTACACAAAATGGTTTGTCATTACTTTCAAACATAAAAATTTGCCAAGCAAGGTCTATTATTGATGCAATTCCTCCGGAAACAGCATCCATAGCAAATTCGCCTGACTTAGTTTCTAGAATTACTTCAGGTATTCGAATAGAAATTTTTTCAAAACCCAATTTTGGTGGTAAAACAGCTCTCAAAACTTCTTGAAAACCTTCGAAAATTCTAACCGCCTCTTCATTTCTACTAACGATTTGATTACCGTAACCAAAAGTTGCTAAAGAAATTAAGGTTTCCTTTATAAAATAAGTTTCAGATTTCTGGACGCTTGAACCTTGATATCTCTGGTGTTTGACACTACGATAATTTGCATACGCACTTTGTTTGGATATTGCGTGAGTAGAAATGTTCGGTACATTTTGATATTTATAAATTGGTCGATGTGAAGGAATATGAAAACCAGCAATTGCTTGTTGAGAAGTCAATTGTACTCCATACGTTGAGCCGACTTGAGTAGGTACAACAATATTGGTTTTCACTCCATTAGTATAATGAATATTCCCAACCACATTTTGATTATTATTAATTGGTAAATCAGAACTAAAAAGGTCTTTCCAGAAACCGCTAAAAAATTTTAGTCCACCAGTTTTTTTATCCTTTTTTGGTGTCCCTACAAGCTGACTAGGCCACCCAAAGTGTCTATTTAGAAGTCCTAGTATGGTTGTCTTTCCTGCACCATTTGCACCTGTTATAATGGTCAATCTTGGATGAAATTCTATATCAATATTTTCATATTGTCTCCAAGTATTTATTGTTACTTTTTTAAACATCAAGTTTTTTTTTAAATGCCATATAACGGTCTAGTATAAGAAAAGTAGGGCAGTTGTAAGCGATACTTTTCGGATTAAGCTAAAGCCGAATTTTTAAATTTTGTTATTTATCTTTTCTTGTTTTAAATATACCAAATTTAAAAATTTGGCGACTTGGCAAACACACAAAGACCTTTCGATTAAGCACTTTTTGCCCTATTTTTTTTTACATTGTTGGCAACTGGTTTTTGCTATTTGTCTAATTTATCGAAAAATCTTGTTTCAAGACTTCCTGCAATTACTGAATAAGGATAATTTTCCGTATTTAGATTGTAACCTATAATTAAATATCCTCTTATATTTTTCCGTTTTTCTATGGAACTAACAATATCATTCATAACTCCATTTCTTGTTTCTCTATCTGTATTTTTATAAGGGTAACCTACCAGTATATATTCCCTTCTCTTTGGACCGAAATTCATCACTAAATAATTATGCTCTTTTTCGCATTCATCGTTAAGAATCATTCCTTTCAGCTTCTTCAAGTTCTTTTCGTATTTAATCTGGTCTTCAATTGGTAGATTTAATAAAATAAATGAAGAAGCAAGCCAATTTTGAGAAATTGATTCAATTCTTTTTAATAAATCAATCCAATATTTAGTTTTTTTCAATGCAGGTTTCTTAACCTTTACATTTCTATGTTTCCCAATGAAATATGGGTCAAGCTCTTTCGATTTTAGAGTTAAATTAATATGAAAACCTTCATCGTATTCAGTTTCCCCAATGTTAAAACCATTATCGAGATAGAAGCCAAATAAATCCATTTCATCGCCTTGGAAAGCAATATGCGCTTCAAATTCTCTTCTCCGAGATAAGTAATGTATTTTTTCTGCCTGTGTAGATAAAATTTCAAATATTATTTCTAAATCTGTATAGCTAATAGATGGTGCTAGTTCCTCTAATTTATGTGAGATTATTTTTGCAGAAATGAGTTTCTTTAAGTTACAACCAATAGAGCCTAAATTAGAAAGAGTGATACCTAATGGCACATAATATTTAATTTTAGAACTATCAATATTGTTTATTTTTCCAGACTTTGTTTTAAATTTATGTTGATTTGGATTTTCTTTTAAAAAGTTTTGAAAGCGTATAGCCTGCTCTGATGGTTCCACTACAAGTTCTTTCATTGTTCTAAATAAGCGTTCTGGAGCACCACGTTTTGCTGGAGGAGAAATAGTTCCAGATTTACACTCAACTATTATCGCAAATTCCTCAACTAATACAATTAGGTCGTTTTCATAAATTTTATCATCCTCATTATTGCTCCATAAACTACCTGAAAATATTTGTGCTTTTGGAAATGATTTTCTAAACAACACTTCAACTTTGTCTTCAAGATATTTGCCTTTCTTTTTAATGTACTGGCTTTTAAGTTTTGGTTGTAGAGTTAAAAATGTTTCGAGTACATCAATTGCGATATGATTAAACATATGCGGAATGATTGAATAATATTTATCATTTTCTAACCCTATGAAAGGTTTAGAATGAATAGGATTGTCTAAAAATATATAGTCTTTATTTATATCCGATAATTCTCCAAACTTTAGACTTAAATTTTCTAAAATGCTGGAAATTTCTTTTTTAGATATTTTTTTTCGCAAATGATTATAAACTTCGTCTACACTATGAGAGTAAATATCAGTTAGAAAGTAATCTGAATGTGCTAAAAATGTAGCTTTAAGATTTTTTAAATTTTTGTTTACAAGACTCCAAGTTTTTTCTCTTTGAACTTTTTCGCTTTTTAAAACTTGTGGAAATGATTGTTCATATTTATTGAAAGTATCATTATAGGTTTTAGTCTTTACGAATGAGTGAGTTTTTCTATGATGAATATTGAGCTTGTTTTCTGTTAAGGATACAATTCCCAACAGTACGTCTAAAAGATTATGAGATCTAAAGCCTGTCGTATTAGAAAATAAAGGCTCAACAAAATTTGCTAATTCATAGGCAATAATTTCCATTTGATGAACATAAGCCCAGTTTCTAACAGCGAGAGTATTAACCATCATTTCAGTCCTCAACATCACTATTCCAATATCATCTTGATTTTTGGTTTTCTCGCCTAAAACATAATATTTTCCAGATTGTGCTGTATTTAAATCTTGAATTGTTGATTTGAAGTCTAACACCTTATCATTTAATGGTTTTCCAGATATTGTTCTTTCTTTAGTCAATGAAAGACATTGCAATATTTCAAGAAAAAAAGGAGGAAATTCAAGATGTCCATCAATAGCTTCTCTATCTATACCTTCTTCTTGTCTGACAAAATAGTAAGCACAAAACGAACCAAGATATAATGGGTCATATTCATTAAAGTAATCAATTAATTTGCTGTATTCTTCTTTGTATTTAATTTCAGATTTTTTCCCAACTTCAACAATTATCTTCAATCTTTTTTCGAAAGGAATATCTTCTGGAAAAGGATTTTCAAACCTTACAAATTCTTGTTTAACGACTTCATAAGGTTTGTAATTCCGTTTCTTTGCTTTTTTGTTTTTTACTTTTTTCTTTCTTTTTCGACTTTTCGGCATTTCTTATGATTTCGTAAAGTTTGTTGTTGGCAACTTGTTTTATCTCATTATTCTTTTTTCCGCCAATGCTAAATATTTTAATCCTGATTGGTCAAAAACGTTTTCCGCTTTTTCAATTTTTATAGCGGAATGCACTGCACTAACGAATCCTGGGATTCCGCCGATTATTGCACCCGTTGTTTCGGCAGTTCTTAAACCTTCTACAGCACCAATAACTCCACAAACAGTTCCAAAAAGAATATTTCCGAACTGACTTTCATTCATTTTTGCATTAAGTTCTTTTTTACGTAACAACAATTCCATTAAATTTTTGTCAAATTGTTCAGAACCTTCCATAACATTTTTGTCCAACACAAGTATCTCTACTCTGTTTTTAAATGCTGTAAGTAAATCAGAATGCTTCTCTTTAAATTTTGTTAGTTTCTTTAAGTCTATATTTTCTGGAAATGGTATTAAGTTCGAAAGTATAGTTTCTCGTTTTCTTTGTTGAGAAACAAAAGCATTTTTAAAATATCTTGGTTTTATATAATCTGTAGTTGCTAATCGATTGGTTTTTACACTTACGATTGTTGCCAAAAATCTCATTAATTGGTCGGCTGTTTTATTTTCCACATTATACCAACGTCCTTCCTGACTTTCGGCAAGTCCCATTTGTTCTAAACTATAAAATATGTTTTCATCAAATTTGTCAGCGTGTATTCTGGATTTTAAAAATTTGCCTTCGTGAATAAGACCTCTTTTCCCTTGTGAAAATCGATTTCTCGCTTTTTTTAGTTTCTTTTTGTTTTTATCAATTAAATCTAAAAATGATTTAGTCACTTCCCAAGGATTGTCAATCACATCCATTGGGTTTATAGGCGAAACAAGTTCACGCCTAACCAATTCCAGCATAAATTCGTCATAGTTTGCTTCTGGTTCATAAAAATATTCTTGAGGAACGATTGAACCAATATTATCGTAATACAAAAGTGTCCTCAAAGTCCAATCTGTTCTTGGTAAATTAATATATGGATAGTACAATATATTGTTCATTCGAGGATTTTTTCAACTTGTTGCCAACGGTCTCGTATAACCGTCAGTTACGGGTTAATATGCGTTAATTTTCGGTTTAGCACTGACGTTAGCAATTCCGAGTGGATTCGGACGTAGTCGAATCCGCCGTAATTGCGGTTATGCATTGTTGGCAACTGGCTTTTTATTCCGTTTACCATATTTTCCACCATTTAGTTTTTTCGGCTTTAAGATTTTCGTCATTCAGTTTTTTTATCGGAACTGATTTTTGTTCTAATTCTTTACCTCTTTTAAAAAGCATTGTATTTAAGTCCAGTTCATAATCCGTTTTGTCATATTGCTCTCCACTTTCACTATTATTCCAATCATAAAGTTGACCTTTTAGGATTCCATTTTCAATTCGGTTGTTTCTTATTCCGTCCCAATTTAAAGTTTGAATGTATTTTATTTCATTAGGTTGTTTTATAACTGCTATCGAATTCGAGCTTAAAATTAAAATGAGGTCATTATTATATTTTAATTTTTCTGAAACATAATCTATTTCGTTGATTGGGTTTATTGTTTCAATATCAACAATATAATTAGTATTTAATTCATTGACTGTAGATATTAAAAAATATCGGTTATCTTTTAAATTGATAATTTCAATCTCTTTTTCGATTTCTCCGTGAAATCCGTAAACCCATTTTTCTCCGTTGTTTTTTGTGAATTCAATTGGAATGCAGTATTCGGATAAACATCCATTAATAGCTAAATATCCATCCATATACGCAGGTGGATATTTTAAAATTTTATATGGATTTTGATTTTCAGTCACGCTTTTTTTAGCTTGTTGCCAACTTGTTTATAAACGTAGTCGCTAAAAAATAAATTCTTAGCGCCCCCAATACTAGGGAATTCTAAATATAGAAATAATAAAAATGCTATACGCACATTGGGTTAGTTATAAGAACTTTTCCGCTTACAAACGACTATAAGTATTTGTATTCGTTTATACGCGGTTAAGATAAGGCAGATTCCACTTTTTCAAAATCGAACTGAAAAACAGAATCAAAAGAATGTTTTTCAAATTGTCATGAAAACTTATCTGTTACAACAATTGTCATAGATGCACATGATCTGTGACTTAAAATCAACCTATGGTTAATTCTCGCAATCACCTGATATTATCTTTCACTAACTGTTAGTAACAATTACTAACAGTTAGTAACAGTTTGTAGTTGTTAGTGGTTACTATAAGGTGTTAGTTGTTAGTAGGTGTTGGTAGGTGATATATAATTTGTATTGTCAGAATCATTAAATATTAAATCATGTAGGGTTCATATCTGTTGACACTCGTATTTAAAGCTTAAAATAAACTAATCTATGTGCAAGAAAACTTCACATAAGTTTGCTATAAGAGAGACAAAAGCTCGATATAATGTCACCCGTGATCCTAATCTGGAAATAGAAGATCATGATTTTAGAAACTATCATATCAATGGTATTACCTTCCCTCCTATGCTTATTATTGGTAAGGATGCTATTGCAAAAGTTGTTTATCTAGAATTAGAAAGAACTCAGGAACAGATTAGACAGCATATAAAATCTAATAAGGGCGGTACAATGGGCGGTACAAAGAGTTTACAAAAACAAATAACCCTCTGAAAAACAGAGGGTTATATTTAATTAAAGTGAGCCCTGAAGGATTCGAACCTTCGACCGCCTCCTTAGAAGGGAGGTGCTCTATCCAGCTGAGCTAAGAGCCCTAATCAATTGTCGGGGTAGCAAGATTCGAACTTGCGACCTCCTCGTCCCAAACGAGGCGCGATAACCGGGCTACGCTATACCCCGAACTGCAACTAGGTTGCATAAAAAAGAAGTGATTACTTCTCATTGCGGAGAGACAGGGATTCGAACCCTGGGTAAGTGTTTCCACCTACGACGATTTAGCAAACCGCTCCTTTCGGCCACTCAGGCACCTCTCCTTCCATTACATTAATGAACTTGCTTGTGATAAGCGGATGCAAATGTACAGCAACATTTATAAGAATGCAAGAATAATATCCTGTTTAATGTCAAAAAAATCAAACTTTTTACTGCTTTAAATGTAAGCAGCTGTGAATCAAAAAATTCTCGTACGCTTTCGCGAAAGCGTATCTAAAATAATTTAGTTTGTGATTCTCCATCTGAGTCTTCTAAGTCACTATTTTTAGAATTTGAGTCTTTTTCTGTGCGCTCATCTATAGCTCCTGCTTTTGACTCCACCGTTTCTTCACCTACTACTTCTATATTTTCTGTAGCCACTGGTTCTGGAACCTCATAAGGTAATGGCTCTAGCCAGTTGAGTCCTTTAAGCTTTTCTGTATAAAATTGATTTCCTAAAGCTGTAATACCTTTTACTGAAATAAATTCTTCCATGGAGACTTCTTCATTTTCTCGTTGATCCTTACCACGTTCTTTGTAGAATACCATCTCAGCCAAAGGCCTCCAATCTGTAGAAACTAACTCGAGCTGACTTCCAGAATTGTCTGAGATAAAAACCTCGTCTTTATCTGGTATTTCTATCAAGAAACGTTTCCCATAATACCGCTCTTTTGCGCCATCCCAATAGATCGCCGTAATAGGTTTTTTAGGATTCCACTTTTCTAACACAATCATATCTTCATCAAAGTGATGGGTTACCTCAGGTATGATTGTTCTCGCGTTCCCGTGCTGGTTAATAATTAATAACCTATCAGAAGGTTTAAACTCTCCTAACAACTCTCCTCTACCATCTACATTAAGACGCTGTACCGTATCATCAAACCAAATTTTACGAGGTTTTAAAGTAGAAAGACCCTTCTCTTTAAGCTCTACAGACTTTACGGCATTTTTAGTCACAAGGTTTCCTTTAGAAGCTCTACCTTTTATAAGGACGTCTACAAAATCAATTTCCAATCGTAGTTTCTTCACAGAAGCCACCGCTCTTAGATACACTGTAACCACCTCTGCCTCTCCATTAGGGTTTGCGGTAAAATAAAGCACTTGAGCTCCCTTATTCTCACTAGCCAGCGCGTATTCTTTATTACGAGTCACAGAGGTTATATTGAATCGCTTTACATAGGTAGGCAGCCCCGTACCCATTCTATAAATCATGTTATAGGTAGTACGCTTGTCTTTTTTCTTAAAAATAGCAACGTGGATAATATCTTTCCCTATAAACGTTTTTGCATCTACTTTAGTTACCATCATCGTACCTGACTTTGTAAATACAATCACATCATCTATATCTGAACAATCAGTTACGTATTCATCGCGTTTAAGTGACGTCCCTATAAACCCTTCAGCTCGGTTTACGTAAAGCTTTGTATTACGTAACACCACTTTAGTGGCTTGAATATCATCAAAAATTTTGATTTCCGTTTTACGCTCTTTTCCTTTTCCGTACTCTTTCTTCAACCTTTTAAAGTAATCGATAGCGTATTGCGTGAGATTTTCTAAATGGTGTTTTACCTGAGCAATTTGATCTTCTAAAGCATCAATTTTTTGCTGTGCCTTGTCAATATCAAATTTTGATATACGCTTGATACGTATCTCGGTGAGTCTTGTAATATCCTCTTCTGTTACAGGACGTTTTAAGTGCCCTATGTGGGGCTTTAGTCCTTCATCGATGGCTTTAATTACTCCCTCCCAAGTTTCTTCTTCCTCAATGTCCCTATAAATTCTATTTTCGATAAAGATGCGCTCTAAGGAGGCGTAGTGCCATTGATTCTCAAATTCTGAAAGTTGTATTTCAAGTTCTGATTTTAATAGTGCTTTCGTTCGCTCTGTAGATCTACGTAACATTTCAGAAACACCTACGAAAAGTGGCTTATTGTCTTCAATAACACAGCCTAAAGGGGATATGGAGGTCTCGCAATTTGTAAATGCATACAGCGCATCTATTGTTCTATCTGGTGACAATCCGCTAGGTAGATGAATGAGAATTTCTACAAGTGCAGATGTATTATCCTCTATCTTTTTTATTTTAATCTTTCCTTTATCATTCGCCTTTAAAATAGAGTCGATAAGCGAAGTGGTCGTCTGTCCAAAAGGGAGTTCTGTAATGACGAGTGTATTTTTATCTAGCTGACTAATTCGTGCACGACAGCGCACCTTTCCTCCTCGTAGACCATCTTTATAGTCTGTAAAATCTGCAATTCCTGCCGTAGGAAAGTCTGGATATAGCGTAAATCTTTTGCCATTAAGATGTTTTATCGAAGCATCTATTAGTTCGATAAAGTTATGTGGTAATACTTTTGTACTAAGTCCTACCGCGATTCCTTCAGCTCCTTGGGCCAAAAGCATAGGAAACATTACTGGAAGATTTATCGGTTCCTTTTTACGTCCATCATACGAAGACTGCCAGTCTGTAATTTTTGGGTTGTATACCACATCCAGTGCAAACTTAGAAAGTCTAGCTTCAATATATCGAGAAGCGGCCGCACGGTCTCCTGTTAAGATATTCCCCCAGTTTCCTTGCGTATCTATAAGCAAATCTTTCTGCCCTATTTGCACCATGGCATCTCCTATACTCGCATCTCCATGTGGGTGATACTGCATGGTGTGCCCTACCACATTTGCTACTTTATTATAACGACCGTCATCAAGTTCTTTAAGTGCATGCATTATACGACGCTGCACGGGTTTAAAACCATCTTCTATAGCTGGTACCGCACGTTCTAGTATAACGTAAGACGCATAATCAAGAAACCAATCTTCAAACATACCAGAAACTCTGGTAATCGCTTCAGCGGTTCCATCATCTATTTGATCTGGCTCCAGATAGGGCGTTACATCTTCTTCTTCGTTATGGTCGTTTATTTCTTCGCTCATTAAATTTCTGCGTCGTTATGTCTAAATTTTCTTTAGTTGCTCTCATTATATTTAAAAAAGCAATCATTGTAGCTATAGTTCTACTTATGCTTTCGCCAAAGCGTAAACTGCCTCCCTAATCCTCTACTCGATCAAGTTCCACTTTCAAATTTTCTATAATAAACTTCTGTCTATCTGGCGTGTTTTTTCCCATGTAAAAAGAGAGCAACTCTTCAATCATTAAGGCTTTATCAAGCATCACAGGAGCCAGTCTGATATCTTCTCCAATAAAAAACTGGAACTCATCTGGTGAAATCTCACCCAAACCTTTAAATCGGGTGATTTCAGGTCTTGCTCCTAACTTTTGCATCGCATCAACTTTCTCTTGATCGCTATAGCAATAGATAGTCTCTTTCTTGTTACGCACTCGGAAGAGTGGGGTTTCTAAAATGTACAAATGTCCTTCTTTAATAAGTTCTGGAAAGAACTGCAAAAAGAAGGTAATTAATAACAAACGGATGTGCATCCCATCTACATCTGCATCTGTGGCAATGACAATATGATTATATCGTAAGTCTTCTATTGATTCTTCTATGTTGAGTGCAGCCTGCAAGAGGTTGAACTCTTCATTTTCATAAACAATTTTTTTGGTGAGTCCGTAGCTGTTCAGCGGCTTTCCTTTGAGACTAAAAACCGCCTGCGTATTAACATCTCGGGATTTTGTAATGGACCCAGAAGCTGAGTCACCTTCAGTAATGAAAAGTGTCGATTCTAGATTGCGCTCCTTCTTACTATCCGTAAGGTGAATACGGCAATCGCGAAGTTTCTTATTGTGCAGATTCGCTTTTTTTGCACGATCCTTAGCCAGTTTTCGAATGCCAGAAAGATCCTTGCGCTCTCTTTCTGCCTGTAAAATCTTACGCTGTAAGGCGTCTGCAACCGGTGTGTTTTTATGTAAATAGTTATCTAATGCTGTTTTAAGAAAATCATTAATATAAGTACGCACGGTAGGTAAATCACCACCCATGTCTGTAGATCCTAATTTTGTTTTTGTTTGCGACTCAAACACAGGCTCCATCACCTTAATACTTATAGCAGAGACAATAGATTTACGTATGTCTGAAGCTTCGTAATTTTTATTAAAAAACTCGCGTATGGTTTTTACGATGCTTTCGCGAAAAGCGGCCTGATGTGTCCCCCCTTGCGTGGTATTTTGCCCATTTACAAAGGAGTGATACTCCTCCGAGTACTGGCTTTTACTATGGGTGATAGCCACTTCAATATCTTCTCCTTTGAGATGTATAATATCATACAAACGATCACCTTCTGCTATCGATTCTGAAAGTAAATCCTTTAATCCATTTTCTGAATAGAACTTCTCTCCGTTAAAAACGATGGTAAGCCCTGGATTGAGATAGACATAGTTTTTAATGAGACGCTCTACATACTCAGATCTGAATTTATAGTTTTTAAAAATCTCACTATCGGGCACAAATGAGACCTTTGTACCACGCCTTCTTGAAGTTTCGTCTAGTAAATCTTTATTCTGTAATTCTCCTCGTTCAAACTCTGCACTTGCAGATTTTGCATCCCGGGTAGACTCGACTCTAAAATAACTAGACAATGCATTTACTGCTTTGGTACCAACACCATTTAATCCAACAGACTTCTTAAATGCTCGGGAGTCGTACTTTCCTCCTGTGTTCATTTTTGAAACCACGTCGACCACCTTCCCTAATGGAATCCCACGACCGTAATCTCTTACGATAACTTTTTCTCCTTGTATAGAGATTTCAATTGTCTTTCCAGCTCCCATGACAAATTCATCAATACAATTGTCAAGCACTTCCTTTACTAAGATGTAAATTCCATCATCTGCACTCGATCCGTCGCCTAATTTACCAATATACATTCCTGGCCGCATACGGATATGTTCCTTCCAGTCTAGTGAGCGTATATTGTCTTCGTTGTATTGTGTTTCTTTCGTCATAGTATTTGGTAGCGTTGCTAATATAAGGACTCTGTGGGGATGATGTCAACCCATAAAAAAATAAGTAATTAACAAGTTACCATTTACGGGTCATTTCGCAATAATTAGCCTCATTTCGTTTTCCGATAGATATCAAAATTTACTCTTCATGTCACGAATGGTTATAGTAAGAAATGTGTAGTAAGTAGTTATTTTTTGGATTGATTTTTGCTCTTAAAATTGGAAATAACAGTTGATACTATAATAAAATTAATTGCTATGCCTAAATATTTAATGCCACTACTCTTTATGTCTTTATGCGTCAACCAATTAACGCAGCCCTTAAAAGCTCAAATACTAGCGGCTACAGATTACATCGTATTAAATGATGGAGACACCCTTCGTGGCAAAGTAACCTATATAAATGAACGTAGTTTTACACGGCAGTTCCATAACAAATTGAGGATCACTACCGAAAATGGCAAGAAAAAGAGAATCAATAGAAAGAATATTTCCTCTTTCAAGATAGGCAAGACTATTTATAAAAGCTTTTGGCTCGATGAAACTATTAAAGGCCTAAACATTTTCAACCCTCGCTATTATATTGATACTGATGAAGGCAATCATCATTTTCTAAAGGTTATACGCCATGGAAAAGTAAATCAATACGCACTTGAATGGTTTGAACAAGGTGATTCATTCTTAAATTCTATATCTTTACTAAGAAAAAATCATCAAAACTACTTTATAAGAGCAGACCAAGGGGTATTTGGGTTGAAGAAAAAAATATTATCAAACTATTTCAATGACTGTCCAAAGCTAATTACAAAAATTAATAATAAGGAGCTGGATAAAGTCTTTCAAGTAGTGGAGTTTTACAATAACAATTGCAAAAATTAGTTACTCTTATTTCCACTACAACATCTAGCCACTGATGAATGCTTTATTTTACTAAAACACTAGTCACATTATCTAATTTTAAAAACTATGAAAACTTTACAGTTTATAATTCTACTTGCATTTACGATACTCAGTTGCTCTACAGATGATGAAAAAGTCTCAGAAGTTTCCATACGTGTGGCTAATGAAAGTGAATACGACTTTGAAAATGTCATAGTAAATAGTTCAAGCGGAACTAAAGATTTTGAAAATATCGATTCTCAAGATAGTTCCCCCTACCAAGTTTTTGAGAGCGCTTACAGATATGCTTTTGTAGAATTACTAATTGATGGAGAAACATATACGATGCAACCCATTGATTACGTAGGAGAAACTCCCCTAGAAGACGGGTTTTACACCTATATCATAAATGCAAACGATTCACAAGATCAATATGGAAAGCTGAGCCTGACTTTAAGGAATGACTAATCACTTTCTACAATGTAAATAATTCATACTGTAATTATTATGAACCTATTTTACTACATCTTTGTATGTATATTACTTCTGTTTGGCTGCAAACAGGAAAACAATCTAGTAAAAGATGTTGTTGCTACTAAAAATAAACAAGGCATCATATGCACAAACAATGGCTGTACTGGTAAGTATAGCGGACCAGAGTTTATTGATGGCGATGATGTCGCTCATCAATTCTCTAATGAGATGAGTACCGCTGTAGGTGATAAATTAAAAGAACAGTATGCTCTCAAATACTATAAAAAGGTTCATTTTGAGAATATTAAAATGACCACGATAGGCATGGGTAGTGGAATGGTGACCTTCAAACTTTCAATACCATTCATAATCGTTAAAGATTCTTGTGATGCCTATACTTCCTTCGACCACGTAGGTGGTTGGAATCACAAGCCAGCACTAGAAAGAAGAAAGAGAGAACTCAAAAACGCCACCTTAGAAGGTCATGAACTTTATATAAGTAATCTAAACACTACGCCCGAAGGACTTCAAGAATATTGGATACAATGGAAAAATAAGAAAACGCAATTTCACTGTAAGTAATCTACTAAAGTATGAGAATGGAAAACCTACTTTAACAGTGATAGCCATCTCATACTACATTTGAAACTAACAAAAGGAGAATACTCCTTTTCTGAAATTATTCTACCTTACTTTCTATGATAGCAATCGCACTTTCCACCGTCTCCATTTTTTCGATCTCATCATCTTCGATAGTAATATCAAAATGATCTTCTACATCTAGTACTATATCAACCAAATTTGCAGAGTTGATATTTAATTCTTGAGTGAGGTGACTTGTAGGTGTGATATCATCTACAGAAACATCTTCTGGCAGATATACTTTTATAATTTTCTTTAGGTCTTCGTAGTGTTTAGTATCCATCCTGTTATATCGTAATGAGAATCATTAAAAAACGCTCTCCATTAGTGTATCAATCGTTAAGTAGTAAATTTCTTAAACAGCATACAGCAATTCACATCTCCAAAACCAAAACTTGCTTTGGCCGCAATTTGAATAGTCTTCTCTATCGTATACTGTGGTATTTTTTCTAAAGCTACACAATCTGTAATATCTGGATGTGTATTATTAGCATTTAAATTTCCAAAAATTTTTCCTTGTTCTATTTCTAATATAGTGGCCACAGCTTCGATACTTCCAGCAGCAGCAAGACAGTGTCCCGTCATACTTTTAAGACTATTAATGTAAGGAAAATTTGCTTTATCAAGATCTAAAGCCTCGCTCCAATTTTTCACTTCTGTAGGACACATCCCCGTTGAGGTAAGGTGACCATTTATGGTATCTATCTCCTGCGGTGTAACCCCACTATTTTGCACCGCTTTTTTAATACATCGTTGTACCGCCTCACTATTTGGAGCGGTCATGGTTCCGCCATTTCGCTGTCCGCCACTGTTTACAGCTCCTCCTAACACCTCTGCATAGATAGAAGCACCTCTTTTTAATGCGCTTTCGAGAGATTCAAGCACAAGAGCGCCTGCACCTGCGCCTGGCACAAACCCATTAGCGTCAGCCTGCATCGGTCTACTACCCTCCTCTGGACGGTCATTGTATTTTGTGGTTAGCACCCGCATAGCATCAAAACCTCCCCAAATGTAAGGTCCGCTATCGTTACAACTTCCTACGAGCATGCGAATGGCATCTCCGTTGTGTATGCGCTCATATCCCATCAACACACTCTCAAGACCGGTGGTACACGCACTTGAATTTGTGGTGACTTGGTTCCCACAGCCAAGGTAGCCGCCCAAGTAAGCGCTTATTCCACTCGCCATCGTTTGTACAACAGAGGTGCTGCCTAGCCTTCTAACCTTCCCTTCATCGGTAAGGTAAATAGCGCTTCTAAACTTTTCTGCGCCTAGAAGAGAGACACCAAATACGATCCCACTCTCATAATCTACTACATCTCTTTCTGTAGGTTCGAGTCCTGCATCACGCCAAGCATCTATCCCAGCAATCATTCCGTATTCGATTCCAGAACTTTGTAAATCTTTTAATTGTAGCGCAGTAAAATATTGTGCTAACAATCCCTCAGGGATCTCTGGTGCGCCCGCAATTTGGCAACCAAAATTCAAGTCTGCGAGTTGCTGGTAAAAACGAACGCCACTTTTACCCGAAAAAATAGCATCACTAAAGGCTTTAAGACCTATCCCATTAGGTGCACAGACCCCCATTCCTGTGATGACAACTCTATTTTTCATTGGCTAGTTCAAACATACCCGAAAGACTTCCCGTGGCACATAGTTCATTATTTTCATTTCGTAAGGATACCCTACATTTCAACTTTTGGAATCTAAAGTATATTTCTTCAGCTGTCACGGTAACAGTCTCTTGGGGGAACACAGACTTTAGAAATTGCACCTCAGCGCTTGTAAAAGCAACCTGAAATTGACGTAGGCCCTCATTTCTAAATTTAAAAATACCTAGACATACTAAACCTATTTGCGCCATACACTCCGTAAGGATTACTCCAGGAGTGACAGGATAATCTTTAAAATGACCTTCATAAAAAAATGATTCCTCTGGAAACGTATATTTTCCTCAGATAGAATGATCACTTACTTCTACAATTTCATCTACAAAGAGAAACGGCTCGCTATACGGTAAGGCTGCTATGATTTCTTTTGGACTCATCGTATGTGTTCTCCCCCATCTACTGGAATTACTGCCCCATTAATCCAGGCCGCTTCATCTCGCATTAACAAATACACTGCATTTCCCACGTCTTCGGGAAGTGTTAAGCGTCCGTAGGGATTGCGCTCTAATGACTTTTCTTTCATAAGCTCGCTGCCTGGTATTAAACGTAAACTTTCTGTGTCTGTTACTCCTGCAAGTAGGCAATTTGAGGTAATTCCTATCGGGGCAAACTCTAAGGCAATACCTCTAGAGATGCTTTCTAACGCTGCTTTGGCTGCAGCTACTGCTCCGTATTGCGACCACGCACGGCTGCTTCCTTCACTTGTAAATGCAATAGCTCTGGCTTGCGGGGTGAACAATTCCGCTTTCGCGAAAGCGGATACCCAATCATAATAATTGACCGCCATCGCATCAAGTGTGAGTTTAAAATCTACATTAGACAAGACAGTTCCATCTTTTGAAAACATCGGTTTCAAATTGCCTCTTGCAACACTGTGAACAAGAGCTTTCACTTGATGCTTTCCAATAATTTCAAGCAGCGCTGTTATCACCTGTTCTCGATTTTCTTTCTGCAAGGCGTCTGTGTTGAATGTCAAAACTGTCACTCCTAATTGCTGCATCTCCACCACCTTCTCTTCAAATTGCGCCACCACACTTCTTCGTGATCGATGGATAATAATGATGTGCATGCCCTCGCGTGCCAACTTTTGTGCCGTCGCAAGCCCCAGGCCCGAACTACCTCCTACAATTACTGCATATGTATCTTTATAAGACTGCATCTTCTTAATTCAAATTCTTTTTAAATACTTATTTTTTCTGAGCTCTATGTATTTACCATTTTAGTAAAATACGCTGCGCCGAAAATCCTGGACCAAAGCTCAACATAATTCCAAGGTCATCCTTCTTGCAGCCTCTTTCTAAAAATCGCTCCAGTACATATAGCACTGTTGCGCTACTCATATTTCCATATAACTTGAGCACCTCTTTTGTGTCATCTATATTTTTTCCTAGTTTTCCAAATAAGTTTTCTACAGTTTCTACTATTTTTCTACCACCTGGATGAAATATAAGGTGATTTACATCTGCTATCTCAAATCCATTTTTTTCTAAAAATGGATGAACTATATCTGGAAATTTATCTGCAATTTGTTGCGGTACTTGTTCATCAAGTATCATTTGTAAACCCGTATTCACCAATTTGAACCCCATCATATGCTGCGCATCATAGAAATGATACATTGCTGTATCAATAATTTCAGGTCCGTGGTCTTCTTCTTTACTAGATAGTAAAACACAAGCCGCTCCGTCTCCAAAAATAGCAGCGCTTACTACATTTACCATCGTGTAGTCATCGTGTTGAAAGGTAGCCGTAGGACTTTCAATCGCAATTACTGCCGCACGCTTCCCCGGGTTTGCTTTTAGAAACTCATTAGCATATACCATCCCACTTACTCCAGCAGCACAGCCCATTTCTGTTACTGGCAACCTTACTACATCTTGACGCAATTGTAATGTATTTATTAAGTAAGCGTCTAGGGAAGGAATCATAATACCGGTACAACTCACAGTGATAATGAAGTCTATGCTAGAAGCTGCCCATGATGCTTTATGTAGGGCTTTTTTTAACACCTGCTCCCCTAGTTGTATTACTTCTCTGGTGTAAATATCATTTTTATCTTGAAAACTTGTCGCAGTAAATACTTCTTCTGGGGACATAATGCTATAACGCTTATCTACCGCAGCATTTCTGAAGATTTTCTTCACTTTTCTTTTAAAACGCTCATCTTGTCCTTCTAACCACATATCAAGAAATGGCATGATCTCCTCAGTTGTTCGTGAATAAGGTGGGAGTTGCTTAGCAACTGTAGTAACTTTTACACTCATTTAATTTTTATGACCCACAGATATCGAAATGCCCATTTCCATGAAATAGAATAGTCATTAAGTGCAAGTTTTTTTGAATAGGTTTCTAAATCTTCTCTTTTAAAAGAACGAGCTATAGACACTTTACCGTCATAGATAGCAATGTTACTTTTCATAAAAATACCACTAAAAAGTTGAAAAAGACGATGTGCCAACTTACTTCGCTGTAGATCGTTAATAACAATAGCTATAGCAGCTATTTCTTGGCATTTTGTGATAAAGTCTACAATTTGGGCATCTGTAAAATGGTGGATGGTGAGTGTAAATAATACGATGTCACACTGATAGTCTTGAGTGTTAAGTGTTAATATATCTTTTTCTTCAAAATTCACATTGCAAAGTCGTGTTTTTTGAACAGCGCTAGCAATACTTTTTGGATTAAGATCTAATCCTAGAAAATCAATGTCAATAGTTTCATCTTGAAAATGGGTAGCTATTTTTCTCAACATTTCTCCATCGCCACAACCTACATCAATGATTTTCCATTTTTGTTTGTCTGGGTTTTCTGCTATGAGCGCCTCTAAGGCATTTATCGTGATCCCATCTCCCCCAAGGTATTTATTAACCACAGCAAGATCTCTAAGTGCTAATTGCAAATCTGCTTTTGGAAGATTTGGATTATCCATAAGTTCAGGAAGTGTACTGCGTTTTTTAAAATTCATCTGACAGTATTTTTCCGTGGGTAGAACTTATCATCTTTTTTAGCAATTTAGGAGATTTTTGTAACACCCGTACACCTACTTTAGTGAGTGTTTTATTATAAAGACCTTTTTGAATAAGTGAACCGTTACGAATTCTTTTTGTAAAGGTTTTTTTCCATTGTTTGATGTAGTCAATCTCAAGTTCCTGACGAGAAGTTTTATTTTGTAAATGGAGAAGTAAACTTTGAGAAGCGATTTTTGCACTATGTATCGCCATTGCCATTCCATTACCACAGAGCGGATGTATAAGCCCTGCACTATCTCCTATCATGAGTATATGATTTTCGATCGTGGACTTATTTTGAAAAGAGATTTGACTTATGGTCAATGGTTTTTTAAATAAGGGTTTCGCATTAGCGAAAAAAACTTTCAAATTTCTATTCTTTTCTAATACTTTTTCTTGGAATTCAGCTAAGTTCTTATATTTTTTAAATGATGTATAATCTGTGAGATAACAAACGTTTACAGCTCCAGTTTCAACTTTAGACAACCCGCAATAACCGCCATTAAAATGATGCAAGGCTACTAAGTCTTCTGGGAAGTTTGCCTCATAATGCATTTTAACTCCTAGCCAAGGGGAATGAGTTTTTATAAAATTTCGCGAAAGCGTACTATCTAGTCCGCTTCTTTTGCCATAAGCTCCTATAACGTATGCTGATTTGTGTTGATATTTTTTTGTAGTAACTGTAAATAATTCATTTCTAAAATCTATAGCTGTAACACTGTCTTTAATTACGTTTACTCCTACGGAAAGTGCCCTTTGATATAGCAAAAGATCTAGGGTATATCTACTCATACCAAAACCTCCCAAGGGTAATTCTACATTTAATGATTTGCCTGTAAGACCTGTAAATTCAAACTTTGTAATTTCTTTTGCGCCTTTCTTGAGGGGCTGTACACCTAATTGTCTGAGATAATATAACACTTCATTAGAAATATATTCACCACAAACACGATGCTTAGGATAGCTATTTTTTTCAATAACTGACACCTTGCATCCTTTTAAACTCAAATGTATGGCTGCAGTAAGACCAGCTAACCCACCTCCGATGATAATAATCTTTTGTCCTAAGTACATTTAGGGTCTAAGTTACAAATAGGATTTTCTAGTGATGAACTTATTGCACATAAAAAAAGCCTTATACAAAATTGCATAAGACTTTTTACTAAGATACTTAACTATTATCCTTTTACTCCAGCTTCTTTCATAGCTTCTTCTTTCATTTGCTCATTAGGAACAATTGCAAGTTGTACTCTTCTATTTTTTGCTCTTCCTTCTGCCGTGTCATTAGTTGCAGCTGGTTGATCTTCACCATACCATACAGTAGTAAATCTTCCCACTGAAAGGCCTGTGCTCACCATATAATTTGTTACTGCATTTGCACGGTTTTTTGACAACGTCATGTTTAATGCATCACTTCCTTGACTATCGGTATGACCAGCAACAATTACATTAGTTTGATCGTACTCTTTCATAACGTTCGATAGTTTGTTGAGTATAGTTTGAGAAGCTGCGTTTACATTATATTTTCCAGTATCAAAGAATACTCCAGAATTTTCGTCAAATGTTACGACGATACCATCATCTAAACGTTCTACTGTTGCACCAGGTATTTCATTCTCTATTTGTTGTGCCTGCTTGTCCATTTTGTTACCTATAATAACACCTGCCGTACCACCTACAACACCACCAATGACAGCTCCTAATTCTCCATTGCCACCTTTACCAATGTTATTACCCAGGATAGCTCCTAAAACAGCTCCACCAGTTGCTCCAATTACCGCTCCTTTTTGTTTGTTATTTGCGTTTCTAGTAGCCTCGCAGCTCGTAAATCCAGTAAGCATTACTACACCTAGTGCAGCGACCGCTATATTTCTCATGATTGTTTTCATATTTTGTATTTGATGCAGATTAATCTGCAGTTTTTGTAAAGTTCATTGTGATTTTAAAAGGCTGACCACCTTCTCGTACTGTTTGCGTCATCGTCAAATTTGAATCAGACAAATACGCAAGGTTTACCCTATAACCTGCATTACCCATAGTACTTTTCATTCTTTCATCCGTCGGCTTTAACAGAATATCATAAGCTGATGCATCACCATTATTTTCTGGAATATCCCAAATAAAATAGCTCTTACCTTCTATACATCCAGAGGTTGGGTCAAGTTCATAATTTCCAAAATTGTTATTTGGAATGAATCTCCAAGTACTCCCTACCATACATCCGGTAGTTACATTGTCAAAAAGTTTTACATCATAAATACCATCACGATCATATGTGATATCATTTAATAACCAAACACCTTTGAGCGTCTTTTTAGATTCTTTAACAACTTGACTCTTAGACCCACAGCTCACAAAAGTCGCTACAAAAGCAACAGCCACAAATAGTTTTATAAATTTCATAATTTTAGTTTTAAATAAGAAAAGCAACTTCTTCAAAATGAAGAAATTGCTCGTATATTGTTTTCAATCTTATCTTTTAAATAACCTACTTACTAGAGATAATACAAATAGGATTATAAAAATGAAAAATAATATTTTTGCGATACTCTCAGCTCCAGAAGCGATTCCTCCGAATCCAAATATTGCTGCAATTATTGCGATAACGATAAAAATGATAGTCCAACGTAACATAATTTTTGTTTTTATTGATTAGTATGAGATAAAAGTAATTTTACATCACTCATTTTATTCAAAAATTAGCAGGCTTTAACGAAGAACTGTTAATAGCTCATTAATAATTACACGCTTTACTGAATTTAGCTTAAAAAATTAACAAATATCAATTGATAAATTAATAAGCTAATAAATCGATCATGGTTTCTTTAAGACGCTTGCGCGAAAGGTATTGCTCCTCTAAATCCTTATTAAATGGAATAGGTGTATCTAAGCTAGCTACTCGCCTCACAGGAGCATCTAGCGCTTCAAAACAGTTTTCCATAATCATTGCAGAAATATCAGACATGACACTACCAAAAGCAGAATCCTCTGTTAACAACAAAACTCTTCCTGTTTTACGTACAGAAGTAAATATAGCTTCCGTATCTAATGGCTGTAGTGTTCTAAGATCAATTAAATCTGCAGAAATACTTGCCAACTCATCAAGTACTTCAAGTGCCCAATGCACTCCAGCACCATAACTGACTATGGTAAGCTGTTCTCCGGATCGCAAAAGCATAGCTTCCCCTAGCGGTATGGTATAATAATTTGTAGGGACTTCCTGTCTTATACTTCTATACAATGCCTTATGCTCAAAGAAAAGTACGGGATTAGGATCTTCAATAGCTGTGGCTAGCAATCCTTTGGCATCAGATGGAAATGCAGGATATACTACTTTGAGTCCGGGTGTATGTGTAAACCAAGCTTCATTAGTTTGAGAATGAAAAGGCCCAGCTGCAACACCAGCACCGCAAGGCATACGCACAACTACATCTGCTGGTTGTGACCATCGGTAAAATGACTTCGCTAGATAATTAACTAAAGGATTAAATCCTGAAGTTGCAAAATCTGAAAATTGCATTTCCATGACCGCTTTCATACCATTAATAGATAGTCCCATCGCTGTCTCAACAATTGCACTTTCACAAATTGGGGTATTACGCACACGCTCTTTTCCAAAGGCTTCTAGAAAACCTTCAGTAATTTTAAAAACTCCACCATACTCAGCGACATCTTGACCCATAATCACGAGATCATCGTACTTCTCCATAGACTGTTTTAAGCCTTGAGAAATGGCATCTATCAAACGTAATTCCTCTTTCTGGTCACTAGGTTTGCTTTCGCGAAAGCTAAATGGTGCAAATACATCATTTACCTCAGTGTCTAAACTAGGTATGATTTCTTCCTCTCCATAGGCGAGATCTAAATGCTCATTAATCTCAGTCGTAAATTCATTTGTGAACTGAAACTCCATCTCTTCTGTAAGAATCTTTTCCTCTAGTAAAAACTGCTTAAAATTTACTACAGGATCTTTTAAAGCCCAAGAATCCATGAGTTCTTGAGGGACATATTTCGTACCACTGGCTTCCTCGTGACCACGCATTCTGAATGTTTTAAATTCAATAAGCACAGGTCTAGGATTCTGACGTATATCTTCTGTAATGGCCTTCATCTTACTATAAACTTCTAAAATATTATTGCCGTCTATAATATGTGATTCCATGCCATAGCCTTTTGCTCTATATGCTAGATGTTCACATCGATATTGCTCGCTCGTAGGCGTGGATAATCCATACCCGTTATTTTCAATACAAAAAAGTACCGGTAAATCCCAAACGGAAGCAACATTAAGTGCTTCGTGAAAATCCCCCTCACTAGTACCTCCTTCTCCTGTAAAAACAGCAGTAACCGCCTTTTCATTTCTTAATTTGTGCGCAAGCGCAATGCCGTCTGCTACCCCCAATTGTGGTCCCAGATGCGAAATCATTCCTACAATATTAAATTCCTGAGTACCAAAATGAAAACTGCGATCTCTCCCTTTTGTAAAACCACTCATCTTCCCCTGCCATTGAGTAAATAATCTGTACAATGGTATTTCTCTTGTAGTAAACACCCCTAGATTACGATGCATCGGTAGTACATATTCGTCTTTATGCATCGCCATCGTTACACCTATAGAAATTGCCTCTTGTCCTATACCCGCAAACCATTTTGAAATCTTTCCTTGCCGTAAAAGAATAAGCATTTTTTCCTCAATCATGCGAGGCTTAAGCATAGCTTTATAAAGCTGTAAAAGTTCAGCATCAGAAATGCCTTCTCTAGTATATAAAAACGGTGTCGTTTCGGGAATTGGATTTTGCATGTGGCTTATTAGATTATGGAGTAAATGTAATAATTATTAAGAACAGGATAATTAGAAAAACCAATTGAAAACTAATTACCTCATAAAGGTAGTTGAAAGAGTATAAAAATAGCTGAGTTACGCTTTTGCGAAAGCGTGCCCTCTATTACTATTTACTTATCTTATCCTTATAACTTATACCTTTTTCACACAAGGAATGAATTTCAAAACAGTGAAGGTTTGATTATATTTGTATGATAAACGCAAACACATACATGATGAATAATATACCAAGTGTCGATCTTGCAGATTTCTTAAGTAAAGATCCTGAACGCAAACAGAAATTTGTAAATGAAATAGGTTCTGCGTATGAAGATATAGGTTTTGTATCCCTTAAGAATCACTTCTTAGATGATGCACTCGTAGACGATTTATATAAAAATGTAAAAGATTTTTTTGCGCTTCCAGAAGATACTAAGAAGAAATATGAAATAGAAGGTGGCGGTGGTCAACGTGGCTATATTTCATTTGGAAAAGAACATGCAAAAGGTAAAAAAGAAGGAGATTTAAAAGAGTTTTGGCATTTTGGCCAAGAGGCAGATGAGGATGCAAATCTTGCAGAAGCCTATCCTGAAAACATCAGGGTAAACGAACTCCCAGCCTTTAATGAAAAAGGAATGGAGGCCTATCGCATGCTTGAAAAAACGGGTGTTTATGTTTTAAGGGCATTAGCCTTATACATTGGACTCGATGAATTTTATTTTGACCACTGGGCAAAAAATGGCAATAGCATATTACGCCCCATCCATTACCCTCCAATTACTGAAGAACCTAAAGGTGCCGTGCGTGCGGGGGCACATGGCGACATTAATTTGATTACACTACTTATGGGTGCCTCTGCAGGTGGACTCCAAGTATTGCGCAAAGATGGAGAGTGGATAGATGCAATTCCAAACGAGGATGAGCTCGTTATCAATGTAGGTGACATGCTTGAACGCCATACTAATAACAAATTGCGCTCAACTATCCATAGAGTAGTAAACCCACCAAAAGAAGAATGGGGATCTGCACGTTATTCTATTCCATTCTTTATGCACCCAAGATCAGACATGAAGCTTAATTGCTTAGAAGAATGTGTAGATGAAGAGCACCCTAAAGCTTTTGAAGACATCACTGCTGGTGAATTTTTGCACCAGCGACTGGTCGAAATAGGTTTGATTAAAAAATAATTTCACATATAAATGAGTGTTGAGCGCATTCTCAACACTCATTTTTTTCATTCTAAGTATTATTTATGGACTTAAGCGATCAACTCAAAAATCTATTTCCAGATCATACGCCCGAAGAAACTACAGAGGAACAACTTCCTATAGAAGATACTTTATGGATTCAAAATGATCCTCTCATATGTAAATATGAAAAGCGTAAAGGAAAAGCCATTACTATTATTGAAGGATATACGGGAGAAACGTCAGATTTTAAAATACTTGCTAAAGAAATTAAAGTATATTTAGGTGTAGGTGGTAGTTTTAAAAATGAAAGTATCATCATACAAGGCGACTATCGCGATCGCATCATGAGCTTCTTGAAAGACAAAGGCTTTAAAACTAAGCGCGTAGGTGGTTAACTTTTAATATACAGTATTAATTCATAATTATTATTTTCTTTCAATCACTTAACTTCCTTTAGTGAGTGTAATTATTTATTCTTTGAACGATACATTGATAATAGCAAATTTATCAATGTATTATTTATGAAAAATTTCATTTATGAAAATTGCAGCTTCAGAACTTATCCTTAATGAGGATGGAAGTATATATCATTTACAACTTAAGCCAGAAGATATTGCCCATACCATTATCACCGTAGGCGATCCAGATCGGGTTGATACAGTAACAAAATATTTTGACAACATAAGATTTACCACGCATAAAAGAGAATTTAAGACGACTACTGGGACTTATAAAGGGAAAGAAATCACTGTCATCTCTACTGGCATTGGTACAGACAACATAGACATCGTTCTTAATGAATTAGATGCCCTTGTAAATATTGATCTTGAAACTAAGACAGTAAAAAAAATTCATACTTCACTAGATATCATCCGTATAGGAACCAGCGGATCTATTCAAAATGATATTCCCATTGACAGCTTATTACTTTCAAAATATGCTATCGGCCTAGATGCCCTCCTTCATTTTTATAAGAGTAAGAATATACAATATAAGGAGTTGCAGGAGGCGTTTGTCTTCCATATGGATTGGGCGTCAGAAAAAAGTAGTCCCTATGTTGTAAGTTGTGATGAGTCGCTTTCTAAAAGATTCTTATCAGAACAAATTGTCGAAGGGTTTACAGCAACTAATATCGGTTTTTATGCGCCACAAGGTCGTGTACTGCGTTTAAAAACAACTGACGAAAAGATGAGTGATAAATTAGCCTCATTTCGCTTTCGCGAAAGCAAAACAGAACTACGCATCACAAATCTTGAGATGGAAACCTCTGGTATTTATGGTTTAGCAAAACTACTTGGTCATAGGGCAGTATCGCTGAATGCAATTCTTGCCAATCGTGCTAATCAAACCTTCTCTACAAAGCCTAAAGAGATAACAGAAAAATTAATCACCTACGCTCTAGATTGTATTGTTAAAGAATAAGATTTTAAACCTACTTACTTTATCATCGTGTTAGCGGGTAGTCTCTAATTATTTTATTTAACAAAGCCTTAAAACTATAGGATTGGTGCTTTTGTACTTTTGACAAAATACTATCTATGAAACCACTCTCTGAGGAACATTTTAGGCATAGAGACTTAAATTGGCTTAGCTTTAATGAACGTGTTCTACAAGAAGCAGAAGATGTTGAGAACAATCCTTTATACGAGCGATTAAAGTTTCTAGCCATCTATGCTACAAATCTTGATGAGTTTTTTAAGGTTCGTGTTTCTCAATTACGCCAACTTAAGCGTGTTAAAAAACAAATACGCAAACAGCTTTCTCTCAGACCTAATGCTATTGTAAAAGAAATCAAAGGGATTGTTGAAAAGCAGCACGAGCGGTTCGGAAAAAATTTCCGAGAACAGATTATCCCTGAACTTGAAGAAAACAACATTTTTCTCTTAACATCAAAAGGTTATGATAGCTCGTTTAAGAATTTAATAGATGACTTTTTTGAAGTTAAGATAAAAGAGCATCTAGTCCCAGAACTTGTCGACCCAAATACAAATGATCAGATATTCTTAGAAGATCAAGGACTCTATTTTTTTATAACCTTTAAAGACACTCATAAATTAGGTTTTGTAAATATTCCATCAAACAAGATTGACCGTTTTGTAAAGCTTAAGGAAATAAATGGAAAGCACTATATCACTTTTATCGATGATATTATCCATGAAAAAATGGAGACTTTATTTAAAAATAATACTATCGAAAATGTTTATGAGATAAAAATGTCTAGAGATGCAGAATTATATCTAGATGATGAGCTAGATGGAATTCTTGCAGACCGTATTTATGAGTCTTTAAAAAGAAGACACAAAGGGCAGCCTACTAGATTGCTCTATGATGCTTCCATGTCTAAAGAGGATACAAAGAGACTTCGTAAATTTTTAAAAGTAGGTAAAGTAGATATGATGCCTGGTGGTCGCTATCACAACTTTAATGACTTTTTTAGTTTTCCAGATCCTACCAATAATGCTGATCTACATTTTGAAAAAATGCCAGTCATCAAGCATAAATATTTAGAAAAATCTAATGATTTATTTGAAACATTAAAACAGAGAAATCATCTGGTTCACTTTCCATTTATGCCCTTTAATTATCTGGAACAACTGGTTGAACAAGCATCTGTAGACCCACAGGTAAGTGAGATAAAAATATCATTATATCGTGTCGCCTCAGAGTCTCCTCTTACTACAGCCCTTCTAGAAGCCTTAGACAATGGCAAAAAGGTGTTTATCTTTATAGAAGCAAAAGCACGCTTTGATGAAGAAAATAATATTCTTTGGGGTAGAAAATTTGAGCAAAAAGGCGCCACTGTAATATATAGTTATCCACGTATCAAGGTGCATTCTAAAATTCTATTAATAAAACGTAAAGAAGAAACGGGTACTATAAGATATATTTACATAGGTACAGGTAATTTTAATGCTAAAACTTCAAAAATCTACGCAGACCATGGCTTCTTCTCTGCAGATAAAAAATTAGGTAAAGAACTTAATCGAGTATTTAAAGTTCTTCAAGGTGACCTTATAGTACCACGCAACAAACATTTACTCGTTTCCCCATTCACAACAAGACGAATTTTTGAAAAACTTATTTATGATGAAATAGAGTATGCCAGAGAAGGAAAACCCGCATCCATAAAGATTAAAATGAATAGCCTTGAAGATAAGGAAATGATTGCACTTTTATATAAAGCTAGCCAAGCGGGTGTAAAAATTCGTATGCTTGTACGTGGCTTTACATCTTTAATTCCAGGAGTTAAAGGTCTAAGTGAAAACATCTATATGACTTCTATTTTAGACAGGTATCTTGAACATGGCCGCATTTACTGGTTTAATGGTGGTGGCGAGGAAAAATTATATATAGGCAGTGCAGACTGGATGACGCGCAATCTAGATAGACGTATCGAAGTCCTTGTACCTATTACAGATCCAGATTGCAAAGAAGAACTTAAAAACATCTTAGATATCCAATTATCAGATAATGTAAAGGCACGTATTCAAAATGAAGAAGAGAATAACGCTTTCGCGAAAGCAGATTCTGACGCAACAAGAATTCGCTCACAATATGCTATTTTTGATTATCTGAAAGAGAAGCACAAATAATTTATGACAAAAATCAGAATAGGTGGTGTACCTGAACATTTTAATCTTCCTTGGCACCTTGCTATAGAAGATAGCATGTTTGCTGCACACGGCATCGATGTAGAATGGATAGAATTTCCAGAAGGGACGGGTGCGATGAATAAAGCATTGCGAGATAATGAAATAGATCTTGCAGTCATACTTACGGGAGGAATTATTAAAGATATTGCCGCGGGTAATCCTTCAAAAATATTACAACTTTATGTATCCTCACCCTTGTTATGGGGAGTGCATGTTGCAGCAGCTAGTTCATTTCAAACTATTGAAGATCTACAACATGCTACCTGTGCGATAAGCCGTTTTGGATCTGGATCACATGTCATGGCTTATGTTCAAGCAGAGCAACGTGGCTGGAACACAGATGAACTCAAGTTTAAAGAAGTTAATACTTTAGAAAACGCCGTCAGTACACTCACAAATGGTGATGCAGATTACTTTATGTGGGAACATTTTACGACTAAACCACTTGTTGACAAAGGAGTTTTTAGACGTGTAGGTGATTTCCCTACCCCTTGGAGTTGTTTTGTCATAGCTGGACAAGAAGAGTTTGTAAATAAAAATACATATGCGGTTAAATTAGCATTAGACGTCATCAATAGAGTAACAGAAGATTTCAAAAAAATTCCTTCTATTGATCGTACACTTGCCAATAGATATGAGCAACAGCTTGATGATATTAAAAAATGGTTATCCCTCACTACATGGTCACAACAGCAAATATCAATAGATGAAGTGAAACGTGTACAGTCCAGAATTTATAATTTGAAAATGATAGACACCATTAAAGATCCATCCAGCTACATTCTTAATATCTAGATTTCTTTAAATTGCACGCAACCTTTTTTAAATTACAGCATCTTAGTAGCACCAACTATTAGTATTATTAATGACCATATTTTTAAGTGTATTAGGGATTCTTCTAGCAATAAATTTTTTGCTCTTACGATTCTCTTGTAATAACGATACAGAAACGCTTCCAGAGGAAGAAGAATAAACTATAAAAAGCGGCGCTGAAGCTAATTCAAATTTTCGGTGTCGCTTTATTATTTTATGTCCTGCAATGGATTAAACATTGCACTTTGCTACCATTTAATTTCTTCCTTCCCCAGTTCTTTGAGCATTTCATTTGTTTGACTAAAATGTTTATTCCCAAACCAGTACCCTCTATTTGCACTTAACGGTGATGGGTGACCAGACGTCAGCACATGATGTTTGCTAGTATCTATTTTCTTTCCTTTTTTCTTAGCAAACCCTCCCCAAAGTAGAAATATGATATTTTTACGCTTTCGCGAAAGCGTATCAATCACCGCATCTGTAAATTCTTCCCAACCCTTTTTTTGGTGTGACCCTGCTTCATGAGCTCTTACAGTCAAGGTGGCGTTGAGCAATAGCACACCTTGGTTTGCCCAACGTTCTAAATTACCAGTAGTGGGAATAGCAATATCTAGATCAGATTGAATTTCCTTAAAGATATTCATAAGTGACGGCGGGTGTGATATACCGTCATGTACAGAAAAACAAAGTCCATTAGCCTGTCCAATACCATGATAAGGATCTTGTCCTATGATTACCACTTTTACATCGTCAAAAGCACAGTAATCAAATGCTGCAAAAATATCTTTCCCAGGTGGAAAACACTTTTGTGTAGCATACTCCTCCTTTACAAACTGAATGAGATTTTTAAAATACGATTTTTCAAATTCTTCGGCGAGTTCTCGCTTCCAGCTAGGCTCAATATTTACATCCATTATGCGTATTTTTGTTACGAGTTGCGTTGCTTTAAATGACAACTCAAATCTATTGAAAAAAGAATAAAAAGGACGAGGTTTGATGCCTTGAAAATTTTCGCGAAAGCGAAAAAACCTATGATACAAATAACAAAAAAAACGCTTGAAGATTTAGAATTTGACACGGTTTGCGCTCAAATAGCTGAACGTTGTACTACAGAAAAAGGGAAAGCAAAAGCAATAGAGATCCAACCTTATAGCACTCCTAAGGAAGCTATTTTTGGGCTGCATCAAACCAATGAATATTTATCTTCAAAAACAGCAGAAACAGCCATACCTAATCACGGATTTGACACCATAGATCAAGAAATAAAATATCTTGATATAGAGGATTATACTTTAGAAAAAGGGAGCTTTAAAAAGTTGTCTAGTATTTCTGAAACTGTGAACATTCAACTTAAATTTTTTAAAAAATTTGAGGAACGGTATCCCACTTTATACGATACAGTTAGAGAGACACCATTTACTACAGAAATTATTGATGCTGTAAATCGTGTGATTGATAAGTATGGCGAAGTAAGAGATGATGCCTCTCCTACACTTCAAACCTTACGAAGAACTATAAACCAAACAAAAGGTCGTATTAACTCAAGTTTTGCAAGTGCTTTGGGTCAGTATGCTGGCTACGGGTACTTAGATGATATACGAGAAACCATAGTAGAAAATGTGCGAGTACTTGCGGTGACAGCCATGCATCGTCGCAAAGTGAAAGGTTCTATTATGGGAAGTTCAAAAACGGGAAGCATCACATATATACAGCCAGAAGCTACCCTACAAGCTCAACGGGAGTTAAACAATCTCACTTTTGAAGAAGATGAAGAAGTCAAGCGAATTCTCAAAGAATTGACAGAGCGTCTCAGGCCTCACATAGAGTTGTTTAAAGAGTATCAAGAATTACTAAGTGATATTGACCTCGTTGCTGCAAAAATGAAATATGCGGAGTCTATGAATGGTTTACTCCCAAAAATTACAACAGATCGCGAACTCACACTCAAAGAAGCCTATCACCCACTTTTATTTCTAAGCAATAAATCAAAAAAAGAGAAAACCTATCCTCAAGATATTCATCTCGATCAACAGAGTCGCATTATTGTGATATCCGGACCCAATGCAGGAGGAAAAAGTATAACCTTAAAAACGGTGGGTTTACTACAAGTGATGCTACAAAGTGGGATGCTTATTCCCGTACACGAGTATTCTCGCATGTGTTTATTTAATAAGATTCTTACAGATATAGGTGATAATCAAAGTATTGAAAATCATTTAAGTACTTACAGTTATCGTCTCAAAAACATGAATTACTTCTTGAAGAAGTGCGATAAAAACACTTTAATTCTCATAGACGAATTCGGCACAGGTTCTGACCCAGAATTAGGCGGTGCCCTTGCAGAGACATTTTTGGAAGTCTTTCATGAGCGCGAAGCGTTCGGAATCATTACTACGCATTATGCAAATCTCAAAATGATGGCAAACGAAACGCCAGAAATTGTGAATGCAAATATGCTTTTTGATGCACGTACTTTAGAACCCTTATATAAATTGCATATGGGTGAAGCTGGTAGTTCGTTCACTTTTGAAGTGGCACAAAAAAATGGGATTCCCTACTCGCTCATTAATCGTTCAAAAAAGAAAGTAGAGCGAGGTAAAATACGCTTTGATAAAAGTATCGCAAACCTGCAAAAGGAACGTAGTAAACTTAGTAAAACGACCACTTCGCTTAAAGCGAAAGAGCAACAAGCCGCAAAAGAAAAAGAACAACTTGCAGAAATAAATGAGAAAGTACAAAGCAAGTTAGAAAGCTATCAAGAATTATACGATAGCAATCAGCGAATGATTTATCTGGGTACCAAGCTAGATAACATTAGTTCAAAATTTTATAAAGACAAGAAAAAGAAAGAACTCATTGCTGAGTTTTTAAAAATTGTACAAATAGAAAACAGCAAACGCAAAAAGCAAACGGCTAAGCAAGCAAAAGCAGAAAAAGCCAAAGAACTCGCTGTAAAGAAAGAAGCAGAAAAACATGTAAAAGTAATTCGTGAGAAGAAAAAGGAAGCAAAAAAAGTAGCACCCGAAGTAGAAAAACCCAAAGTCACTCTTTATGAGGGTGACCGTGTGCGTATGCTAGACGGAAAAGCGGTAGGGAGTATTGATTCTATTGAAAAAGGAAAAGCCACAGTAAATTACGGTATGTTTACGACTAATGTCTCTACGGATCAATTAGAGTTAGTTCAACGAAAAAATAAGAACAAATGAGTTCAACCAATGTAGCAAATCATAAAGTAATTCTCTTCGATGGGGTTTGCAATTTATGCAATGGCGCTATCACATTTATTATTGATCGAGACGCATCTGATCTTTTTAGATATGCACCCCTTCAAAGCAATATAGGTAAAGAGCTTGCTATCAAGCACCACATCGATTTAAAAAGTGTGGACTCAATAATTTTAGTTACAGAGAAACGTGCCTACACAAAAAGCACTGCTGCTTTAAAAATTGCTAAGCACCTAAATGGTGGATGGCCTTTACTAAGTCTATTTTTGATTATCCCAAAATTTATAAGAGACTGGGTGTATGATTTTATAGCACGTAATCGCTATAAATGGTTTGGCAAAAAAGAAGCCTGTATGATCCCTACGCCTGAGTTGAAGTCAAAATTTTTGGATTACGATAATCCTTCATAGTTATTTTGATTAGCTAATTAAATCTTCTAAAATTACAATCAGAACTATTAAAAAAGGACTAAATTTTTTCGTTTAAGAAATCTGGTACTGAGAAAACCTCTAAAAATTTTAAAAAGATCCCAGCAATAACAGCCCCTAACGGGGCTTTTTTATTTTTGGCACGCTAGTTGAAAGAAGGGTAACAAGCGTAGACCGAAAGTCGGTAACGTACAAACCCTAATACTTTTAATTATGAAAAAGCTATTACTCGCAGTATTGTTCCTTGGAGGGATGACTGCACAAGCAAACACAGTGACGGATCTCGATCACAACACAAGAACAGGGATACGTTACAATCAACCACAAGCAATCACTTTTGTAGAACGCGGTGTAGAATTTGTAGTTTTTGCAAACGGGCAATTTGATTTTGCTCTTGTAGGACCACGTTTTCAAAATCGTAATCAAGGAAGGAGAAATGTAGGTTATAATGCTCCAGGTCACGCCTATGGAGTCTCATACAGAAATGATTATAATAGTTTTATTCGTTATGATTATTACGGAGATATTTCTAAAGTAGGTCGCAATCATATAAGTTACAACCGTTTTGGAGAAGTAAATCAAATAGGTTCTGTAAGACTTAGATATAACAATGGCCTTCTTACCAGAGTGGGTGGTATGGAACTTATCTATAATCGTAGAGGTAGACTGGTAGATTTAATTGGTTACGTACATAATGACCGCGGTCGGAACGGACACAGAAAGTTCAAAAACAGAAGAGCTTATAATGACGGCTATATCTCAGATTGGGATTATGATAAAAGAGGAAAAAAATGGCACGGTAAAAATGCCTATAAGAAAAATAAAAAGTACAAGAAAGATAAAAGTCGTCGTTATGATGACTAATTGAAAAACCTTGGTTGGTTTTTGTTAAAGCCCTAGTCTGTGCCCAACAGGACTGGGGCTTTTAATTTTTAGACTTTCGCGAAAGCGTTTAAAAATTTTTTCATCGCCTTATTGATATCTGTAGAGAGGTTGAGTTTATAGATCAAAAGCATATACAACCCTGCAATTACTCCACCTTTTAATACAATACATAGTAAAGGGTGTACCTCAAAATCCCAAAAATAGAATCCTAAAAACAAAGTGGTAATTAAGATAACTGTGATGACAGAGGCTTTTGTAAAGGGTTGCATTTTAAACTTAAGTTGTACTATCATTAATTTTGCAACTGAGTATCCTACCGTGGCTATAAGCGTGGCAACTCCAGCACCGTTCATTCCCATTGACGGAATGAGCACCATATTCAATAAAATTGCCACCAAAACTGCTACGACACCTATCACTAACACTATTCTATAATAATCACTATAAAAAACAATCGCATTATTAACTCCTAGACTGTTATCAAATAACTTAGAAAGACTTATCAATAAAACCACATACAGTCCTGTTGCATACTCTGGCCCCACCATTACGTAAAGACTCTTAATGTTACACGCAATAAGCAACGCAAGTAAACCTGATATGATAAGTAAAGTGAGACTGCTTTTTTTATAAAGTTCGTGCATGGCAAGCCGCTCTTTATTATTCAGCATTTTTGCCACCATAGGGTATGTGATTTGTTGCATAGCTCTTGCTGGCACACCAATAACTGTGGCTATGTAGATAGCTACGGAATAGTAAGCCACTTTTTCAATTTCTATATACTTTCCTATCATAAACTTATCAATATCGATAAGTAAGGTAGCTACAGATCCCGCGATAATGATTAATGCAGAGTACTTAATGATTGCTACACGCTTTTTTTGAAAAATAGAATTAGAGCTACGCTTTCGCGAAAGCAACACTGAAGGCATTCTTAAACGTAAAGAATACACTAGCATTACTAACATGCGCAAACAGTAAATACTTACGAGTAAAATAATAAACAGCTCTATTCCAATTACCGAAAAAGCCAACAGTACCAATAAAATTGTTACTCCCAATCTATGAAATACTTCTTTTAAAAAATTACCAAAAGTACTTTTAAGCTGCACTTTAGACCAAGCATAAAAAACCTCAAAATATGCCGAAGCCACAGCAATACTAAAGATATACCAGACATAGCCTGAGACAATCTCATTTTTAGAGGACAAAAATGCTGCGATCTCGTCGTGCATTACGACTGTAAGCACAGTAGCCGGAAGAATGATCATAAGCGGGAGGATGAGCATCCAAATTAAAAATCGTTCTTGATCGTTATCTACAAAAGACGAATAAAATTTAATAAGTGTATTATGGACTCCAAAAGCGAGAAATGGAACTAAAATAAATGCCGTAGAAAGTATGAAAGTTACTAAGCCGTAATAAGTGTCCTCCATAAAATTTACAAAGAGAAACAGGGTGTTAATGGCGCCCAAGGCAAAACCTATATAGGTTGTAAGAAGATTTTGAAAAGATTGTTTAATGACAATTCCCACCCGAGCGTTGACTTATTTTGTTTTGAATATAATTAGATGAAGTTACTATTTTCTTTTAAGTATTTTTGCCAATTGCTTTGTTAGGTTACGTCTGTGATATTTCTCTATACCATTACCTGAGTAAATAGTACTTCCTGTTTTCCAAGCTTCGTAAATTTTTAAAATTTCCTGCTTAAGTTTTTTAGTCTCATCATAATCGACAAAAGTGCCAGACGAAGTTTCTTTAATGATTGCTTCTACATCTGCATCACTTGGTCCAATGGCGATAATAGGCTTTCTTGCCGATAGATATTCAAAAAGCTTACCTGCAATAATCCCTTTTGTATGTGTTGCATTTATTTCTATAAGAAGTAATGCTGTGGCTTGCTTCTGTAATTGTTGGGCTTCTTGGTGTGACACATAACCGCTTAATTCCAAAAAATCACTCAATCCAGCAATTTTAATACTTTCAACCACCTCTGAACTTACCTTGCCTACGAGTTGCAATATAAAGTCCTTTGAAAATTCAATGTTTTCTTGGGCTAAATCTGCTAAGACTTTCCACAGTATTTGTGGGTCCCTATCTGATAGCAAGGAGCCTATGTGTGCTAATACAAACTTACTGGATTGATCATTTGCTATGATTGCACTATCATCATAACCGTTTGTAATTACAGTAATGGGACGCTCAGTAATTTTTAAAAACTCTTCTCTTGTGCTAGGGCTGGTAACGATGATATGATCTGCATCATTTAAAACTTCACGTTCCATGTGCTTATGGATCGCTTTGGTTTTTAATGTCATTTTAAGCTTATCGTGATAGCCTATGCTCGTCCATGGATCTCTAAAATCTGCAAACCAAGTAAGATCATTTCTCCACTTCTTCAAACCATTACCTATCAGATGGAGGCTATGGGGCGGCCCAGTGGTGATAATTGTGTCTATATGATGAGTTTCAATGCAATCTTTAAGGTAAGTAATAGAAGGTTTTACCCAACCTACTCTAGCATCTGGAATAAAAAAATTACCTCTTATGTAGAGCAATAACTTTTCAATTAAGGTTTGTTTTTTTCCCTTCGTTAAGATTCCAGATGAAATGGAAGTAGTACGCTTTCGCGAAAGCGTACTTGCCCATCCATACGGCTCACGTATAGGTTGTTTTAAAATCGTAATCTCCTTTGGAATTTCTGATACTAAGGTTGAATCTGTGATAGGATAACTTGGATTTTCTGGAACATACACTATAGGTTTTATTCCAAACTCAGGTAGATACTTGACAAATTTTAACCAACGCTGTACCCCTGGACCACCAGCAGGTGGCCAATAATAAGCGATGATTAAAACTTTTTTAGTACTCACAGATTTGACTTTACAGTTTGGCTGTTTTTAAACGTATAAAATAGACCTCCTCCTATTAACAGTATTAATAAGATACTGCTTCCAAGCATAATCATTCCTCCCGTTTGCACTACTTGTGGCTCAAAGGTCATCACAATCTCATGCGCACCTGCAGGTACTTTAAGACCTCGCAAGGCGTAGTTTACAGAAAATATCTTGCTCTCCTTACCATCTATAGTTGCGATCCAGCCGTTCTCATAATAGTTTTCTGCAAAGACTAAAAATCCATCTTTGCTATTTTCTACTTGATAGGTCAGTTTATTAGGTTGCACTTCTTTCACCTGAACAACAGCTAGAGAATCTCGCTGTGGCTGGAAATTTCCTAACTCCTCACGGTACACATCTCTTATTATTACGGTGTTTTTGGTATCTACTTTTTCTAATCCCGCAAACTCAGCATTGTAATCTGGTACATATTGAATTTCAGTTACAAACCAAGCGGGGCCATTTGCTGCTGGATTTTCGTTAAGCGAAATGCCCTGTTCGGTCTCTTGTAAAATATATTTTACATTATACATATTGAGGACTTCCACATTACCTTGTGCAATTTGTTTATAGTACAAATCGTCCATCCTACGTGGCTGTACAGCAGAATAGCCATTGAGGGAATTAAAGTAGTAAGAGGTATGTGAATTTGAGAAGCCTCGAGCTAGATCAATTACACGGAAGTAACTATCATCTTCTAGCATCTGTTTATCAGCTGCTGTAGCTTCAAAATTCTGCTGGTACTGGCGTTCTGTGATAAAATTATCTTCATTTACAGACCTACGGTCTACGCCTATAAGGTCAAATACAATTAATGCTCCTATCGTAATGATGGTTAGGTTTTGTGAGAACTTCTCCTTCACATATAACCACAGTACGAGACCTATCATGAGCACAAAGAGTAAGGATCTTAGTACATCGCTCTTTAAGATTGTTAATCTATCTTCTTTGATTGCATCCAATATTTCTGGCTGTTGTACCGCCATCTGGGCTTCAGCGGCAGATCTTAGATTGAATAGACTACCACTAAATACAAAAAGAATTAATAAAAGCCCAGCAATGGAACCTACAGCTATGAGTAGTTTTTTTGTTCTCTCTGCTGTTTCTATGTTGCTATTGAAAAATCTATGTAAACCTATTACGGCTGCAATGGGAAGTAACAATTCTAGTAATACTTGAATACTCGTAACCGCTCTAAATTTATTATAAAGTGGCACATATTCTACAAAAAATCGAGTAATCCCATCTGCGTTTTTTCCCCAGCTTAATATGAGAGAGAATAGCATTCCCGCGAGCAACCACCAGCGTAAACGGCCATTAATGAGTAATAAACCAAGTAGCCCTAAAACAAATACAGTAACTCCAAGATATGGCGGGGCTTCTACAAAAGGCTGCTCGCCCCAGTAGAGTCGCGTACCCTGTGCATAATAATTGATTTCATTAGAAGGTACGTTGAGTTCTTTCAACTTTTTCGCGAAAGCGGAATTCCTACCTAAATCGGCAGCGGTTCCTGTTCCCATAAATTTTGGAGCAATGAGATTCAGAGACTCTAATTTACCATAACTCCACTGTGTGATATAATCGTAATCTAAGCCGTCGTCTGGAGTATCTATAGCAAGCTCATCTTTTAACAACTGCTCTCCACGTACACTCGTCTTAGCATATTCTGCAGTGGCCAAAATCGTAGAGGCATTAGTTGCAACCCCTATGATTACTGCGACAATAAGCAAACCTACAGATTTTGCAAAGTGAGGAAGCTCCTTTTTCAGTATAGCATCTATAAGATACGCTATGCCCAAGATAATACAGAGCAATCCTAAATAGTAGGTCATCTGGTAATGGTTTGCTTGTATTTCTAACCCCATAGCAACCGCTGTGAGCAAAAACCCCCAAATATATCTTTTCTGAAACGTAAGCAATATGCCCGATAATACTAATGGAAAATACCCTATTGCGTGCACTTTTGAATTATGCCCCACGCCGATAATAATGATCAAATACGTAGACAACCCAAAGGCTAAGGCTCCTACCGTTGCTAGTTTCCAAGGAACGCGCATCACAAGCATCAATACGTAAAAGGATATAAAATAAAGAAAAAGATAATCTGCTGGTCTTGGTAAGAAGCGAATTACACGGTCTAGTGAATCCATAAAATCATACGGAAAATGTGCTCCCATTTGATACGTAGGCATTCCTCCAAATGCGCTGTTTGTCCAAAAAGTTTCTTCTCCCGTCGCTTCTCTAAAATCACGGTGCTGCTTTGCCATTCCTTCATACAGCTTAATGTCATTTTGATAAATGCGTTTACCAGATAATACGGGGCTGAAATATAATAAAGCTACGACTATGAAGCCGAGTACTACAAGAAGGTGCGGGAAGGCTTTTTTAAAATCTATATTCATCATCTATGATCCAATTAGCAATATGTAACCTGAAGCGATTTTAGTTTTTCAACTTTTTTATTAGGGTATTAAGATCCACGGTTTCTTGTGAACCTTCGGCCATATTTTTTAGCGTGAATTTCTGACTATCCAGTTCCTCCTTACCCGCTAGTACTAAGAACGGAATATGCGACGATTTGCATAGGTCATTTGCTTTTTCATCTGCTTGTTGCTCGTCACTGGATCTGGATACAATTCTGATGAAACTCCGCTTCTTGCGAAGAGAAGTAATGGCTTGCATAGCATAAGCTGCTTCTGCATCTCCAAAGTTTACAAAGAAGACTTTTACGCCTTCTGTTGTTTCTTCTGGAAAAAGATTCTAGTTCTTCTATAACCAAGGTAAATACGATCTAGACCAAAAGAAATCCCTACACCACTCATATCCTTAAGACCAAAGATACCTGTTAAGATCAGCATATCGACCACCACCACCTATACTTCCCATCTTGTACTCCTTCTGGAGCGGCCACTTCAAAAATAGCTCCTGTGTAATAATTAAGTCCTCGAGCGAGCGTCACATCAAGCTGTAGGATTGCCGTTTCTAAGCCAAGATCTGAGATGGCATTATTGATAAAAAGTAACTCCTCAATTCCTTCCGATCCTGTTGTTGATGAGGACAGTAATTCTTTAAGCGTATCTAATTGATCACCAAAAGTTCCCGATAAGCTGAATAATGGACTTACAGTATCTATAGCTTGCTGCGTGATGCCCTTTTCAAGCATTTCCTTAGTGACCCCTTCGGCGCCTATTTTGTCTAGCTTATCTAAGGCAACTGTAAAATCTATCAACTTATCACTAGCGCCTATAACCTCTGCTATGCCAGATAGAATTTTACGATTATTCATTTTTATGGTGACGCCCTCTAGTTTTAAAGCTGTAAAAACAGCATCGTATAATTGGACAAACTCTACCTCTTGCCATAAAGAATCGCTGCCTACCACATCTGCATCACACTGATAAAATTCTCTAAAGCGTCCTTTTTGTGGACGGTCTGCTCTCCAAACTGGTTGTATTTGAAATCGTTTAAAAGGAAATACAATATCATTTTGATGTTGCACTACATAGCGTGCAAAGGGTACCGTTAAATCGTAGCGTAATGCTTTTTCTGAAATTTGGGGAGTCAGTGCCGTGCTATCTGCTTTCGCGAAAGCGTCCTCTTTCACTTTACGCAAATAATCCCCACTATTTAATATTTTAAAAATGAGACGGTCGCCTTCTTCACCATATTTTCCCATGAGTGTATCACTGTTTTCAAAGCTAGGGGTCTCTATAGGCTGAAATCCAAAACGCTCAAAATTAGAGCGTATGGTGTTCATAATATAGGTGCGTTTTGCTACTTCTAGTGGTGAAAAATCACGAGTTCCCTTTGGGATACTTGGCTTTGTACTCATATTTTATTCTTGTGGCTTCCTCTCAAAACATCGTATCAATACCGATGTAAACTATGAGCTGTAAACCTTTTTTATTGCTTTCGCGAAAGCGTGATACGTATTTCTTAAAATTCTTTAGTATTGCAACCGCCCTATGCGAGAACAGTCATGAACTATTTATGATATCATAGATACTCCCGCAAATATCTTAAAAATTGAAGCCACGAAAGAATTTCTAAAGAAGTTTGGTAACTTTTTGACGAGTTTGTAGTCTTATCGTAAATTGATCCAACCAAATTCTGGGTGTATTGCTCAGACTGTAGAAATAAAATGTATGTTTTCACTTTTTAGAGAGAATCTCCGCATTGCCTTTGATAGTATAAGGAGTCAGCTGTTGCGTACGATATTAACGGTTTTCATTATCGCCATAGGTATCACTGCTCTGGTTGGAATTTTAAGTCTTGTCAAAGCACTAGAAAACACCATAAGCTCAGACTTTGCGAGTATGGGTAGTAATACGTTTAACTTGCAGCAATACGAATTTACAGCTAGAAGATCTGATGAAAAGCGTGTGATTAACCCTGTGATTGGGTATCGCCAAGTGAAAGAATTTACAGATCAATACAACTACCCTACTGCACAAACGGCCGTTTCTTTTCAAGGTACGCGCACTGCTGAGGTAAAATACGATAGTGACAAAACAGATCCTGAAGTATCTGTGCTTGGGGTGAATGAAAACTTTCTTAACAAATTCGGGATTAAAATTAGACAAAGGTCGAAACTTTACTTCTTTTGACATCAGTAATAATACGCGCGTCTGTGTTTTGGGAAGCGATTTCTATAAAAATTTGTTTACAGAAGATAATCCTATAGGAAAAACAATTAGCATACGAGGAACGAAGTTTAATGTCATCGGCATCCTTGAGGAAAAAGGGGCGACATTTGGAAATAATCAAGACCTTAGAGTTTTGATTCCTATACAAGTAGCTCGCACACTTTTTACCCAACCTAACATCAACTACAATGTAAGCATCATGGTAGAAGATGCAGAATATATCGATAGTGCAGAGGAAGAGGCAATTCTTACCTTTAGAAATATACGTGGATTGTCTCCCGTAGAAGACAATAATTTTGGAATAGGTCGTAGTGATGATCTTATCAATCAGATTTCTGAAATTACAGGTGTCCTTAGTGTCGCGGCTTGGGTCATAAGTATTATTACCATATTTGGTTCTTGTATTGCATTAATGAATATCATGCTCGTTTCTGTCACCGAGCGTACGCGAGAGATCGGAGTGCGTAAGGCCTTAGGTGCAAAAAAATCCACGATTGCTGCTCAATTTTTATATGAAGCCATTATTGTGGGGCAATTGGGAGGTATTCTAGGAATCGTCCTCGGTATTTCAGTGGGTGCGCTCGTATCTATGGTTGCAGAATTTAATTTTACAACTCCTTGGGGAGCCATCATCGCTGCCACAATCATTACGTTTATGATTGCGATATTTTCTGGATTTTTTCCAGCCATTAAAGCTGCAAAACTCGACCCAGTGGAATCGCTTAGGTATGAATAGTACCTTGGTTTTATAAAGCCGCAACAGAAATTTGGATTTTGTTATTTCTCCCCACTTCGATTTAGGTGATTGAATAAAACTTTATATTCGTGTGAACTAACATACGTATATGCAACCAATTTATATTTTATTACTTATTGCGAGTTATTTTGGAGTTCTGATGCTCGTAAGTTACTTTACAAGTAGAGGTGACTCTAATACAGATTTCTTTAAAGCTGGCAAACAATCTCCTTGGTATTTAGTTGCTTTTGGGATGATAGGTGCTTCTCTTTCTGGGGTGACATTTATTTCTGTTCCAGGATGGGTGGAGGCTTCAAATTTTAGTTATTTTCAAGTCGTGCTGGGCTATACCGTGGGGTATGCCGTGATTGGTCTTATTTTACTACCGCTGTACTATAAATTAAATTTAACCTCCATTTACACCTATCTAGAAGGTCGTTTTGGTCCATCCTCCTATAAAACAGGAGCCTCTTTCTTTTTGTTAAGTCGCGTCATCGGTGCGAGCTTTAGGTTATATCTAGTCGCCAATGTGTTGCAGCTATTGGTATTTGATGAAATGGGGGTGCCTTTTGTCGTCACTGTAACCATCACCATTTTATTAATATGGCTATACACTTTTAAAGCAGGAATAAAAACTATTGTGTGGACAGACACGCTCCAGACCTTATTTATGCTGATCGCCGTGGGTGTGGCAATTTATTTTGTGAGCGATGAAATGGGTTTAAACGCTAGCGCAGCGATAGATCTTATTTCCTCTAGTGACATGAGTCAAATTTTCTTTTTTGACGATTGGAAAAGTAATGATTACTTCTTTAAACAATTTATTTCTGGAGCATTTATAGCTATTGTGATGACAGGGCTAGATCAAGATATGATGCAAAAAAATCTTACCTGCCGTAACTTAGGTGATGCTCAGAAAAACGTCTTTTGGTTTACCATTGTACTAACGATTGTTAATCTCGTATTTCTTGGCTTGGGATTATTGCTTACTGTATATGCTTCCCAAAATGGAATAGATGCACAGAGAGATCAACTGTTTCCTACTATTGCAGTAAACGGAGGGTTAGGAATAGGTTTAGCGATAGTGTTCCTCTTAGGTCTTATTGCTGCTGCCTACTCAAGTGCTGATAGTGCCCTTACCTCTCTAACTACATCATTTAGTATCGATATTTTAGAGATTGAAAAAAAATACGATGTACTAAAACAAGTAGCCGTACGTAAGCGCATTCATATTATGATGAGTGTAGTACTTGTACTCGTTATAATCATCTTTAAATACGTCATAGCAGATGCCACCGTAATTGCAAAATTATTTACGTTTGCTGGATACACCTACGGACCTTTACTTGGGCTTTATAGCTTTGGATTATTTACAGAATGGAAGGTAAAAGATAGATTTGTACCCATTGTTGCAATTGCTTCTCCTATTCTAGCCTATGCCCTAAGTGAATGGTCTACAACGGTTGGCTTTGAATTTGGATTCTTTATTCTTATACTTAACGGGGCCCTTACCTTTTTAGGATTAGTACTTATTCGAAAATACTAATTGTAGACATGTACGCTTTCGCGAAAGCGTAACTCATAATTATCCTACTCACAATAATATATTTAAAAAGCCAGCAGATGCTGGCTTTTTAAATTGTGAAAAAATACGCTATAGATTACATGTTTCTACGGTACTGCCCCCCTACTTCAAAAAGTGCATTCGTAATTTGACCAAGAGAACAATATTTTGTCGCCTCCATCAAGTGTTCAAAAATATTCTCGTTTTGAATCGCGGCATTTTGAATGTTCTTGATCGACTGATCTATCTTTTCTGCTTGCGCTTCGTGTAAATTTTCTAGCATTTCTATTTGATACTGCTTTTCTTCTTCGGTAGCTCTTATCACTTCGGCAGGACGTACGGTTGGACTTCCTTTACTGCTTAAGAAGGTATTTACGCCAATGATTGGGAACTCTCCATTATGTTTAAGCGTTTCATAATACAAACTTTCTTCCTGTATTTTTGAACGTTGATACATCGTTTCCATGGCACCTAATACACCGCCACGCTCGGTAATTCGATCAAATTCTAAAAGCACCGCCTCTTCGACAAGATCTGTAAGCTCTTCAATAATAAAGGATCCCTGTAGTGGATTTTCATTCTTTGTAAGCCCAAGCTCTTTGTTGATGATTAATTGGATTGCCATTGCTCTGCGCACACTATCTTCTGTAGGCGTGGTAATGGCCTCATCGTACGCATTTGTATGTAGCGAATTACAGTTGTCATAAATCGCATACAATGCTTGTAGCGTGGTACGAATATCATTAAAATCAATTTCCTGAGCATGCAAACTACGTCCAGAAGTCTGAATGTGATATTTAAGCATTTGCGCTCTTGGATTTGCCTTGTATTTTTCCTTCATCGCTTTTGCCCAAATCTTTCGAGCCACACGACCAATTACCGCATATTCTGGATCGATGCCGTTTGAAAAGAAGAAAGATAAATTAGGCCCAAAGGCATTAATATCCATCCCACGACTTAAATAGTATTCTACATAGGTAAAGCCGTTAGAAAGCGTAAGTGCCAATTGCGTAATTGGATTGGCTCCTGCTTCTGCAATGTGATATCCAGAAATAGAAACCGAATAAAAATTACGGACTTTCTCAGTGATAAAATATTGTTGTACATCTCCCATTAAACGCAATGCAAATTCTGTAGAGAAGATACAGGTGTTTTGCGCCTGATCTTCCTTGAGAATATCTGCTTGTACGGTCCCCCGCACCTGGGTGAGGGTTTCTACTTTAATACGGTAGTAGACATCTGCTGGTAATACTTGATCACCTGTTACACCTAATAACATCAAGCCTAAGCCGTCATTCCCTTCTGGTAAATCACCTTGGTATTGAGGTCTGGTTTTGCCACTATATAGCTCTTTTATTTTGGCTTCGACTTCTGCTTCAAGACCATTTTCTTTTATGTATTTCTCACAATTTTGGTCTATTGCAGCATTCATAAAAAATCCTAGCAACATAGGTGCAGGACCATTAATGGTCATACTTACTGAAGTCATCGCGTGGCTTAAGTCAAAACCAGAGTACAATTTTTTTGCATCATCTAGACAGCAAATACTCACCCCCGCATTTCCTATTTTACCGTAAATATCTGGCCTTCTCCCTGGATCGTTCCCGTAAAGGGTAACACTATCAAAAGCAGTGCTTAATCGCTTGGCAGGAAGCCCTAAACTTACATAGTGAAAACGTTTATTGGTACGTTCTGGCCCTCCTTCACCTGCAAACATACGCGTAGGATCTTCACCTGTACGTTTAAATGGATACAACCCTGCTGCATATGGAAACTCTCCTGGTACGTTCTCTTGCAAACACCAGATTAAAATATCTCCCCAAGCTTCATACTTTGGTAAGGCTACTTTTGGAATCTGTAAGTGCGATAATGACTCACTATGCGTTGGTATTTTTATCTCCTTATCTCGTACTTTAAACGTGTAAATAGGTTCTTTATAGGTATTCACTTTTTCTTCCCAACCAGTAATAATTTCCCAGTTATACGGATCTAAGTTCATTTTTACTTGATCAAATTGGCTCACAAGGAGTTTTACTAATTCTTGATCACCCTCTTTTGACCCTTCAAATGATATTTCAGAAATATCTAAACCAGCTTTATCTAGTTTTGGCGCTTTTGTAGTGATAGATGCTACCGTTTTATAGATTCCGTAAAGGGTTTGTGCTGTTTGCTGCTGCGCTTTCGCGAAAGCGTCATATCCTCTATTATTTTCTGCAATTTCACTAAGATATCTTGTACGCGCTGGTGGAATGACAAAGATTTTCTCACTCATCTCCTCACTAATCTCGAAAGTACTTTCGAGGTCTGCAGTGGTAGCCGTATTTACCTTTTCCATAATACGTTTGTAGAGCGTATTCATCCCTGGGTCATTAAATTGGCTCGCTATCGTTCCAAAAACTGGTAATTCATCTTGAGGGGTATCCCAAAGATTGTTGTTACGCATATATTGTTTTTTGACATCTCGCAAGGCATCTAACGAACCACGCTTGTCAAATTTGTTAATTGCAACCAGATCTGCAAAATCAAGCATGTCTATCTTTTCTAGCTGTGTTGCAGCACCAAATTCTGGTGTCATTACATATAGAGACACATCACTATGTTCTAATATCTCGGTATCTGATTGTCCAATCCCAGAAGTCTCTAAAATGATCAGATCAAACTCTGCCGCTTTTAACACCTCAATGGCTTCGCCTACGTATTTTGACAAGGCAAGATTGCTCTGTCTAGTAGCAAGCGATCGCATGTAGACCCGCTCATTATTAATAGCATTCATACGAATACGATCTCCTAATAAGGCACCTCCAGTTTTACGTTTTGAAGGATCTACAGAAATCAATCCGATTGTTTTTTCTGGAAAGTCCACTAAAAAACGACGCACTAATTCATCTACCAAGGAAGATTTACCAGCACCTCCAGTACCCGTGATTCCCAATACGGGTGTTGTAGACTGCTCATTTAAGGTATGGATCTCTTCTAAGGTATTTTTTGCCACCTCTGGAAAGTTTTCGGCAGCAGAAATCACTCTGGCGATTTGAGTTGGCACTTTTTCGCGCAAGCGGGAAGCATCTACATCCAGTTTATCTCCAATTGCATAGTCTGACTGCTGTACTAGATCATTAATCATCCCCTGTAACCCCAAGGAACGACCATCATCTGGTGAATAAATACGGGTAATCCCGTAGTCCATTAACTCGTCGATTTCTTCTGGTAAAATCACTCCTCCACCTCCTCCGAAGATCTTTATATGACCCGCATCTTTCTCTTGTAACAAGTCATACATGTACTTAAAGTACTCATTATGTCCTCCTTGATAAGAAGTCATGGCGATTGCATTTGCATCCTCTTGAATCGCAGTGTTCACCACCTCCTCTACAGAGCGATCGTGTCCCAAATGGATTACTTCTACACCTGTACTTTGAATGATACGACGCATAATATTGATGGCAGCGTCGTGGCCATCAAAAAGAGAGGCGGCTGTGACGATACGTACTTTATGTTTTGGGGTATAAGGAGTGGCTTGTTCCATCTGTAATTCTTCGTGATTTTTGTATGGTAAATTTACGTAATAAACAATAAAAAAGGGAGATCAATCGGAATTGTGTAAAAATTAAAACAAGCAACAGTACTTCGTTGTATTATTTGTATTTATAGACTTTTGTAACCATAGTACAAATCACTTGGATAAAAAGATTGTTCAAAAAGAAATTGTTCTACGGAACCTCTTTCAAAATAAAATTTATGTTTTTTTTCACGCTTTCGCGAAAACGTTCTCTGTTAGAAACAACTATATTTAACTTCAAATACAACTATTCTTATGAAAAAAATCATTGCAGTACTCGTCTTATTTTCTTTATCATCATGCGCTGAACTACAACAAGTTGTAAATAGTCTACCGACAGAGGGTGGTATTGATAACGCTACTATAGGCAGTGGTCTCAAGCAAGCACTAGACTTTGGTATTGATAAACAAGTAACGAAACTTACTGCTACGGATGGTTTTTATAAGAATGATTTAGTTAAAATTGCATTGCCCGCAGAATTAAAAAAGGTTGATCTTGCACTACGTGCTATTGGGTTAAGTAGCTTAGCAGATGAAGGTATTAAAGCACTTAACCGCGCTGCTGAAGATGCAGTAAGTGAGGCGACACCTATTTTTGTAGATGCTGTAAGAGAGCTTACATTTACAGATGTAAGAAATATCTTATTTGGTAGTGATAATGCTGCGACAACTTACCTAGAAGGAAAAACGCAGAATGCGCTCTATAATAAGTTTAATCCTGTAATTAAAAATTCTTTCTCAAAAGTGGGCGCAGATGAGATATGGACAAACCTTATTAATAGATATAACGCAATACCGCTCACAAACAACGTGAATCCTGATCTGACAGACTATGTAACACAACAAGCTCTTGATGGTGTGTATACAATGATTGCCGTTGAAGAAAAGGAAATACGCACGAATATTGCTAGTCGTACCACCAATTTATTGAGAAACGTTTTCTCGCTACAAGACTAATTAGAATAAAACCTGTTAATCATCTAAATTTTATTGTTTTGATGTTGCAGGTATCAATTTTTTTAATACTTTAGAAGCTACATAACTAACTAATTTTTAACTAATTATGATGTCTGTTTCTAAACACGAGCGTATAAGAAGTTATATGGAGCGCAAGCATCGTAAACTTGTAGAAGAAGCCTATAATCTTAAGTATACAGATCACGAGCGTAGTGATGTGCTTACTTTTGAAGCACTTCAATTAGATCAGAAACTAAAGTTCTTGCAGTTATAAGTTAGATAGGAGCTCTTCAAAATACGTGTACGCTTTAAGAAGCCTACTACCGTACCAAGAAAAAAACTCTCCATCTACTAAGACAACTTCGCCGTTTGTATAGTTTTTATACAACTCAAGATGTTTCTCTACAAAAGGAAATGGCTCCGAAGAAAGTAAAATGTAATCTAAACTTTTTAGATCCTCTATCGTAATCTGTGGATATCTTCCATCATGATTACCAAAGGCATTTTCAAATCCTACTTCTTTTAATAAAGCATCTATAAATGTATCTGATCCAGCTACCATCAAAGGTTCATTCCAAATGGCATATCCTACATTATATTTTTTAACATGATTAGTGGATTTTTCAAACAGTGAGCGTTTTCTTTCTATTTGGCAAATAATATCTTCTGCTTCAGAGTCCTTTGCAAAAATATTTCCATACTGTAAGGTTAGTTCTAAAGAATGACGGACTTCTCTCACATCAGATACATGTACAGGTGCTATCTCTTGCAGCTTATGCACCATTTCTTGTGTGTTTTCTTCCTTATTACAGAGAATAATGTCAGGTTGTAAATCACGTATCTTATCATAGTGTACCTCTTTTGTCCCACCTACAATTACTTTATCTTTTCTGAGATTTTTGGGGTGCATACAGAATTTTGTGATTCCTACAATCTGATCCTTCAACCCTAAATCTACAAGTAGTTCCGTCTGACTGGGTACTAATGAAACGATACGCTTTGGTGTGTACTTAATTTTAAGCGAGCGTCCTATTTGATCCTCAAAATTCACCCTATGAATTTTCAATCATGATCTCTTGCATCTCTACTTGGATTTGCTGAGCTACCTTACGAGCAGCTATTGCAAAATCTTCCCCTTGAGAATTATAAAGTATTCCTCTAGATGAGTTGATTAATAATCCAATATCCTCGGTCATTCCGTAGGTACAAACTTCTCGCAGACTTCCGCCTTGGGCACCTACTCCAGGAACTAGTAAAAAAGAATTGGGCACTATTTTTCTAATATCCGAAAGGTATTCTGCTTTGGTAGCTCCTACCACATACATAAGCTGTTCACTGTTTACATAGGTTTTAGAGGTTTCTAACACGTGCTTATACACTTCTTTTCCTTCTATTGATTTAGTTTGGAAATCAAATGCTCCTTGGTTAGATGTAAGCGCAAGTAAGATGGTATGCTTATCTCTAAACTTTAAAAATGGCTCTACAGAATCTCTCCCCATGTAAGGTGCAACCGTAACAGAATCAAAATTTAAATCTTCAAAAAAAGCCTTCGCGTAGCGACTCGAGGTATTCCCTATGTCTCCACGCTTTGCATCTGCAATAGTGAATTGTTCTGGATAGTGCTCGTTGAGGTATCGAATTGTTTTCTCTAAGGACTGCCAACCTTTAATCCCGTGCGCTTCGTAAAAAGCAGTGTTTGGTTTATAGCCCACACAGAGATCATGCGTTGCATCTATAATCGCTTTATTGAAAGTAAAAATAGCGTCTTCCTCTTTTAATAAATGCTTTGGAATTTTATCAAGATCTGTATCTAGTCCAACAATAAGAAAAGATTGCTTCTGTTTAATTTGATCTATTAAAAATTTTGTTTCCAAAAGCTATTTTTTTAAACGTTTCTTTCTACCTATTGCTAAGTATAAAACTGTGCCTAATAATGACATAAATAAAACTACGAGCAGCCAGATGATTTTTTCATTTTCTGGAAACTTATGAATCAAGATGTCTATGATGGCTATCAAAGGAATTATGAATGCAACAAGAATTAAAATTATTTGCCAAGGCCCCAACATTGCTAAAATAAATAAACTCATTTCCTACAATTCTCCTTCAGTGAATTTTAATTTCTCTGTATTTTCAACGAGTCTTAACTCGTCCAGAATTTTTTGAATATCCCCGTTTACAATATTTTGAAGATCATAAAGTGTTAATCCTATTCTGTGATCTGTTACACGACCCTGAGGATAATTGTACGTTCTAATTTTTGCACTTCGATCACCACTACTTACTTGTGAGTTTCGTTTTGCAGCGTCTTCTTCTTGCTTTTTTGCAAGCTCCATATCATACAAACGAGAGCGCAATACTTTAAATGCCTTCTCTTTATTCTTATGCTGAGACTTTTGATCTTGACATTGTGCTACAAGTCCTGTCGGAATGTGAGTTAATCGTACCGCAGAATACGTAGTGTTTACCGACTGACCTCCAGGTCCTGATGAACAGAAGAAATCTACACGTACATCTTTAGGCTCAATTTGAACATCAAATTCTTCAGCTTCTGGTAGCACCATTACCGTGGCAGCACTTGTATGAACACGTCCTTGCGTTTCTGTTTGAGGTACTCTTTGTACACGGTGTACACCAGCTTCAAATTTCATAGTTCCATATACGTCAGAGCCTGTAATCTCAAATTGAATTTCTTTAAAACCACCAGAGGTACCCTCTGAATAATCTACAGTACTGTGTTTCCATCCAGGTACAGAATCAACATACTTCGTATACATTCTGTAAAGATCACCCGCAAAAATACTTGCTTCATCACCCCCTGTTCCGGCACGTATCTCAACCACCACATTTTTAGCATCTTCTGGATCCTTAGGAATAAGCATCATCCTAATTTTCTCTTCTAGCTCAGGTATACCAGTTTTTGCCTCTTCGTATTGAAGCTTTGCCATTTCGACCATTTCTGCATCGCTGCCATCTGAGATAATTTCTTCGGCTTCCTGAAGATTGTTTGTGAGTTCTATATAAGTTTCACGCTCATCCATAAGTGATTTGAGATCACTATACTCTTTGTTGAGTTGAACGTATCGTTTTTGATCTGATATAATATCGGGCTGTATGATAAGATCACTTATCTCATCAAATCGCTGCTTAACTATCTGTAATTTTTCTAACATCTACTTTCTTAAATATAGAGCGAATTTACGATAATTAAATGGAGCTTAAAAGAGCTCTTTTAGCTCAATTGCAGCAATACCCTATGTTTTTTAGTCTTGTCAATTTTAGCGAAAGCGAACCTTTATTTATCTGAAGATAATAGTTCATATTGCTCCAACTCTTCTAATTGCTGTGAACTATCTAAGGCTGTATCGATAAAGAAACCAAAACCAAGTAAAAAAGCACTTCTTTCTATAAAGAAGAGAAATTCTATTCCAAAATAATAGGCAAATAATGCTGTGACATCCGAGACAATAAAGCAAATAGCAAAAAATACATACATTAATGATCTATTGCTGTTATAATTCTGATTATAGTTGATTGCAGTTGCTCCTAATAGAATCATGAGACCTCCATAAATATAAAATAATACAGGTTCAAAAGGACCTATGTAATTTTCCTGTATCATCCTAGATAGCTCATAAAGCGTATATGTATTTGCAACTATAATTAATACCGTTACCACAAGAGAATTTATATTATAAACTAAATCTTTGACAATATTTCTTCTTTCTAAACATATGAGACCGTAGGCAATGATTCCAAAAATCAAGTATACACTATGTCCTATCTCTGTTTCATAAAACAAAAGAGTCACATCTCTGAGAACAAAAACTCCCAAGATATATAGTACAATCCCTTTTTCAAAACCAGAAAAATAAATGTAATATCCTAAAAATAAAAGCAGTGATAACAGCCGTACAATTCTAGCCATTTGTAAATCTGAAACGGCAAAGACAGTGACATTAATAAGAATCAAAAAGAGAGTGAGTGCTAGTAAATATCTAAGTGCACTCTTTGAGGTAATTTTCTCCATATAATTAACTTTTCGTGTTGCGCACCATCACAGGCAAAAATGACATTGCGAAATATACGAAAATTAACCTTAGAGGGTTTTCTATCTGACTTACAAACTAATTTTAAGCTCGTTACAAAAGCCATTGCTTAGTATTTGAATGTACCGTAAGGGCTTTTAATAGTAAGTTTTTTTCCTTCTGAACTTGCTTCCACACGACCTACTATTTGAGCATCTACCTCTAAAGATTTAGATATTGATATGATATCTTGAGCAATAGCTTCTGGGCAATAAATTTCCATACGGTGTCCCATGTTAAAAACTTGATACATCTCTTTCCAGTCGGTGCCACTCTCCTCTTGAATGAGTTTGAACAACGGAGGTATTTCAAAAAGGGAATCTTTAATAATATGTAAATTTTCTACGAAATGTAATATTTTAGTTTGAGCACCTCCACTACAATGCACCATACCGTGGATGCTGGATGCATCATATTTAGCTAAGATCTTCTTAATTATTGGTGCATAGGTACGTGTGGGTGAAAGCACTAATTTTCCAGCATCTAGAACACTTCCCTCTACTGCATCTGTTAATTTTTTAGAACCACTATACACAAGATCTTCTGGAACAGCAGCGTCATAACTCTCAGGATATTTTTGTGCTAAATATTTACCAAAAACATCGTGTCGAGCAGATGTCAATCCATTACTTCCCATCCCACCATTATATTCAGTTTCATAAGAGGCTTGACCAAAAGAAGACAGCCCTATAATTACATCTCCAGGTTTAATGTTTGCATTATCTATCACATCTGTACGCTTCATGCGAGCAGTTACCGTAGAATCTACAATAATTGTACGTACTAAATCTCCCACGTCTGCAGTTTCTCCACCAGTTGAGTGTATCGTAACACCATAAGACTTCAACTCAGCTAATAACTCCTCAGAACCATTGATTATTGCAGAAATCACCTCTCCTGGAATAACATTTTTATTACGTCCTATGGTAGATGATAGCATAATGTGATCTGTAGCGCCCACACACAAAAGATCATCAATATTCATAATAAGAGCATCTTGAGCTATTCCTTTCCATACAGATAAATCACCTGTCTCTTTCCAGTACATATAAGCCAGAGCAGATTTTGTTCCTGCTCCGTCTGCATGCATCACAAGACAGTACTCCTCATCCCCTGTAAGGGCGTCTGGTACTATTTTACAAAAAGCTTTAGGAAATAGACCTTTATCTACATTCTTGATCGCATTGTGTACATCTTCTTTACCAGCAGAAACACCTCTTTGCGCATATCTTTTCGAAACATCTTGGCTCATATCCATATTTTAATATCGCAAAAATAGGGATTAAATAATGGTGACTAAAACTCATTTTTTATAAGTTCTACACTTTTAAATTATACTAAAAGATATTTGTAGTAAAGTGTTGTTCGCTTTCGCGAAAGCGTAATCAAATCCATGAAAGATGAAATTCATTTTAACATTTTGCAATGCATTAGTAACAAACTATTCCCAATCTGACATAAGCGCGTTTGTAAATAGCTCATCATCTGCATCATCTTCGCCTATTACGATGCTATATATCGAAGGTGTTGCTCCTTGATTATTTAAAACACGCGTTAATACGAGCCTCCCTTCATCTGGAGAATAGCTTGGAAATAAATCATTTTGACCAGAAATCACTTCTGTTTCAAGCATAATGGTCCCTTGAGTAGTTACGTTGTATTCAAAAACTCTACTATTAAAAATTCTATAGTTTGAATTTTCAGATTCACTAATATCTCTTGCATATAGAACCCTATCAAAATTCGCCGTAACATCAATTCCAGAAATAGCTCCTGTTATGTTTTCTAAAACGGTAAAAAGTGTTTGTCCTGTTGTTAAAGACACCGCAAATACACGGGCATTATAACCATTTACATCATTTGTTTTTAAAATAATCATATCCGTATTAAGAGAAGAAACTGCTATATCAGAAATTAAAGATCCATCATTAGTCTGATAGATTTGAGCCAAACCACTACCGTCGTTATTAATAGCATATAACTTATCGAAATTAGGGTAATAAAAACGCTGCCCATTTTCTGCCCAAGTAAATTGAATACTTTCTTGTCTAAATCCAGCCACTGGAACTGATGAAGTTATTTGTTGCTCATTTGCACCTGCTAAACTCATGGTGAAAATTTGATTTTCACCAGCTACGGTTCTCAAGAAAGCAATCTTAGAGACATTGTTATTACGTTTTGGCCTAAAGCTATTTTTTGATTCATCTGTTAGTTGCAATACGTTTGCATCTGTACCTTCATCTGTATTATCAGATTGATCTCCAGAGAAGATCACACTATTACCGTTTATCCTTTTAATAAATAAGAATGGGTTGTCTTCAGCAGCAAAAGTTTTGAATGAACTAATAGGAGAACTAACAGGGTCATTCAATTCATCTTTGGCAACTATTTGCCAAAAATAATTGGTAGCTAGTGATAAATTATCAACCGTGTATGTTGTATCAGAAACTACTGTAAATTCCTCTAACTCATTGGTTGAGCCATTGCGTAGCTGTAGTGTGTAGGTTAACTCATCATCATCAGGGTCTACAGAATTCCAAGCAAACTCTACTTCAAGCAGTGTATCTATAGCTCCATCTTCTGGAAAAAGTAGTTCAGGTGAGGATGGAGCCCCATTATCGCTGGCAGATAAACGCATCTCGATCGCAACATCAGATGTAATCCCTTCTAAAACTTCTACTCCTTCAAATGCTGTAGTGTATTCATCTAATTCGGCTTCTACAGAATAAGAATCAACTAACACATTAGAAATTGTAAACGCTCCTTCGCTATCTGTAAATACAGTGTTACTAGCTGGACTTGTTGTAATTTTAACGTTAACTAAAGGATCATCTGTAGCCTCTGCAGTTACCGTTCCTGCGATGGTTCCAAAGGTATCTGCTTCTATGGTATCTTCTGAGCAACCTATAAAGGTGATCGCAATAAGTACCAAAAAAAATAAATTAGAATTATTCATTATCTAGATGTTTTATTAATTCTCAACTGTAAGATTTTTCTTTTTTGATTTAAAATTTAGACCATATCGCAAACCAAATCCGAAATTGAAATAAAAATCATTGCGCTTTCCTTGGGCAATGAAGTCTAAGTCATCGTTCAACATAACATTATGCTCTGCAAATGCCGTAAAACTAAATTTTGGAGAAAACTTATATTGGAGGCCTGCCCCATATTGTAGCTTAGGAAATGCCATTCCAAATCCCAACCCATCATCAGGGTGATCAACTAGATCTATTACCACACCAGGACCTCCGAAAATATAAGGTCCAAAATCGTCTCTAGGAAGTAAAAATATCCGAGCATTTAGGTCAATAGCCCCCATGATATTTGAATAAGCGTCTCCATTGTTGAGTTTAAAAGTACTTCCCGACAGATCCAAGCTAAATTTATCAGCAAGGTGTTGCTCAAGGGATAGTTTATTCATAAAACCGGGTTTCTGGGGAGTAAGATCCCCATCAATTAGATTAACACCTCCACTCAAAGTGACATGAGTTTTATATAGATTATCAACAAATAAGCGATCGTAAAGACCTTGGCTTTCCTCTATATTTTTTTCTTCTAAATAGTTTGAAACCAACTCTTTATCTACTTCACTTCCTTGTTTTGAACCCCAGTACTTATCAATAATACCCTCCATAATGAGATCGTGAACCGCCCGCTCGATGGCATCTTTTACCGCAATTTGCAAAGGTTCATTTTGGGTAATACCAGTCTCTGCTTCGAGAAGCCGTTGAAATTTTACAAATCTAAAAAAGCTAGCATCTATCGCTTGAGATAAAATTGTCTTAGACACATAAACCGTTTTTAAAATTTCACCATTGCTTGTAGAAACAGCCCTTAAATAGACAGTTATTCTATCTTGTCTGTACTTAGCCGATCCACCTACTCCAAAATATCTTACTCCTAATCCTCCCGTAACAATATTTGTATCGTAGGATACAATCCCACCTTCTAATATTAATCCGGCATACAACAATGGTGGCAGAGGAGGTTCATTGGGGTTTAGATTCTTAATATATTCTTGCTTTGTATTTCTAATAATATTACGCTCTGTAGATAAATTACTTAAGTTCTCTCTTTCGATAGGTCTAAACCAGCCTGAATCTTCAAGAGCTTTTATTAATATGGTGGTACCACCTTGTGTTACCGCGGTACTAAAGGTGCTCCCATTTTCAATAGCTTTAAACTGTCCTGTTTGATCACTAAAGTTATAAACTGCCACCTCAACAGGAGCCGAAGCTTCTGGTAAGTCAAGCAGCTTAGTAGTGCTTTTAGAAAATTCTCCAACTCTAGAAGCTGTTTGATCAAATCTTTGATTGAAATATGCGCCGCATGAGGACAACAAAAAGAAGCTGACTATTAATGACAACCTTAGTAACATTCTCATAAGTAATAGATTAATTGGAATTAGGCACAATGATTTGTGTCTCTTCACCATTATTAGTGTCTAAGATATTAATGACTAAACCTTCAAAAGTTTCAAATACTTCAACGTTTAATGAACCGAAGGTAAAAATCCCCTCTTCTGTAATATTTAGAGCACTCAATTGTGCCTGGCTCAGTTGACTTTCTATTGCATTCAATAAATTCCTATTAAGTTCTTGACCAAATCGCTGTAGTTCTGATAATTTGTCTTGCTCATTAACAGGCGCTGTAAGGCTATTTTGTAAATTGACTGAGGTTATTATTTGCTGGTAATTAAAAGTATCTCCCCCAAAGAATGGACTCATAGGTTTATAGGAGAATTGTTGTGCTTTCGCGAAAGCTGACATACCAAAAACAAAAAGTATAAAAAGAATTAATCTCATATCAATACTGTATAAGTTGCTTATTTTGTTGTTCTAATAATTGTAATAATTGTCCAAGTCTTCCGATGGCTGTTTCTGCCTGCTTTTCTAAAAATTTACGCTGAGGCTGTGAAAAAAATTGCCAGACTAATTGATTGTCTAATTTTATAGTAATGAGTGTTGATCTGGATCTCCCAGGCACTTCTTCTATTAAAATGTTTTTTGAAGATGTGATGGATTTGTTATAATACAGCGAATAGAAGTATCTATGAAAGTCTCTTCCTGCTTTTGTAATTGTCTTTTGAATAACTAGGCCTTCCACTATAAATCCATCTTGAGGTTTTGACTGATCTTGGGTAAAAGTTGTAGGTATCTTTAAAAACTCTGTGATATCAGATAAACTTCCGTGCTCCAGTACGATCCTATCTTTTCCCAATGGCTTTGCATTTTCGTCAAAAATTAAAAGCGCTAGCGTTGTTTTACTAGTCACTGCATTTCCTAAGACTAATGTCTGTAAAACCTTTTTTTCATAGGGCTTTAATGTGAATCTCTTTTTATCATTATCCTTGTTTACGGTTCCATCATCAAGTGTTTTGAAAATAAGAAAATCGTATTCTAAAGCGAGATCTACAGGAGTTCTGTTTTCAGCAAGAGCAAAGAATTTCAAAAACTCACTATTTTTTTCTATCCTTATGGATGCAGCTACTTCTTTATTAAAATATTGTGCCTGCATCCCTAAAGACAAAAAATATATTATTAAGCTAATTTTTAGTCTCAATTTCAAAATTTATAGATCTATTAATTATTAGGATTTCCGTTTGTGATACTTCTTATCACAAGATAAGGTGATGCCTCCGTTTGAAAAAATTGCAAAGATTCTGTTAAGGTATTAGTGCCTAATCTTTGAAAATTTAGGTTATCACCCTGCTGTTCTAAGTCTAATGCAACATCTGCATTGCGGTCTTTAACTATATCAAAAACAACATTGCGGTTGCCTTTTTGAGTAATCGCTGTAATTACTGTTTTTACATCATAATCTAGTCCTGCAAAATTTTCATCACCATCTTGTGTCAACCTTATCTCGCTTGCTTCACTTTTAACACTTACTGCTGCTCTATTAAGAGCACCTATTTGTGAAATAAACACCTTATTACCTGTGATATCTACACTACGTGTGTTTTTTTGTATACCTATACCAAAATCATGAAGTACGGCATATTGCAAAATATTACTTTGTATAAGATCTTCACTGGAGAGCTCACTCTCTTGATTTACATCATACGTTTGAGCTGCTGAAATATGGAATCCAATAAATAGACATACTAAAAGTTGTAGGTAATTTTTCATAGTACATTCTTTATATTAACTTATGACTTTTTTAAAAATATTGGACATACTTGTTGTCAAGTATGTCCAAGTATTTCAATTTTGATCAAATCATATTTTTGATTTTAATCGTATTTTCTCTTATAATCCAGAACCTGAACGAGCACTTTGTGGCGCACCTAGAGCGGATCTCACTACCATGCTAGCAGTTTGAGAAGTTCCTATTGCAGGAAGGATACCAGAGAAACCAGTAGTTTGGAAAACATCAAGAGTGTTTCCTCCATCAGGAAGACCTCCAGGAACATTTTGCTCTGCTTTCCAGCTTTGTCCTATGTCACCATCTTGACGTACCACAATAGTATTCATATCACCTCTTTGAGCAGTTTCTAGCGCATTAAATTCTCCTGTTTGAAGTGCATCAACTACATGATCTCTACCTCTTTGTGTTGAAACAGCATAGTTATCATCACCGTCTTGTGAGATGGTGATGTCATTACGACGTCCATTCTGACCTGTGGCTACGTAGTTATCATCTCCCATTTGATTTTGCTCAACTGAGTTACCACGACCTGTTGGAGATCCAAATATGTTTTGAAAAACATAAGCTTCGTTTCCTTCACCATCTTGAGTTTGCTTAGAATAATCACCATTAGATGCACTATTACCATCCCCAAACTGATGCGTCTCAGCTAAGTTGCTGTGACCAGATTGTACTTGAATAGCTTCACTATAACTAGAAACCTGACTTTCAATTCCATTAGAGATATCATCAACAGCATTAACTGCTGCAAATTGAGCTGTTGTATTTGCATCATCTAAAAGAATATTACTACCTTGATTAACTAATGCTTCATTACCTAAAACATTATCCGTGGTAGTCTGAGTTTGATCAGATTTATTATTGTTTCCTTCTTGGAATAAACGAGCATAGTTTCTACCAGCACTACCATCTGACAACTGCTTGATAAGCCCTTCGTTGTCAACACCTAATTGCTCAGACAGCGCTTCTTGACCTAGACTGTTCTCCGGATCTGCTTGTTGCTTAATCTCTACCTTGTTATTGGTTCCATTTTGCATGGCTAATGCGTCACTGTTATCCCAAGTTTGTAGAATACGAGCAGAGTTTTCATTACCTCTTTGATCAATTCCAGCGTAGTTATTCTCAGCATTTTGAGCGGTACCTTGCTGTATGTCTGCAGCATTACCCATAGACCCGGCAGCTCCAGTGTTTTCTTGATATACTTGAGCGTCGTTAAGGTCTCCTTGTTGCTCTATACGAGCATCGTTATTGTCCCCAAATTGATTAGCCTGAGCATCATTATCAATAGCGCTTATAAAGAATCCGCCACTAGGAACATCACCTGTTTGACGCATGGATACTAAGTTGCCATCTCCGTCTTGAGTTGCATACATAGAGTTAAAATCACCCGCCTGTCTCGCCCTTACGAGGTTATTATTCCCGTTTTGTGTAGAATAACCCGTATTAGGTCCTAATCCAAATGCTTGTGGTAATGCGTCTGCCGTTTCAATTGTAGATGCATCCATAGCTGGAAAACCTGCAGTTACAAGAACTGGAGTATCTACAAAATTTGCTTCAGAGCTCTCTGAGGTCGTTTGACCTAAAGCAACTCCCCCAATCATAAGTGCCGCAGCACCAAATAATAATTTTTTCATAATAAAAAAGTTTAATTAATAATTAAGTATATAAATGGTTAATAAATACGCAGTTACAAACACCACAACTTCATCATCAATACCGAGTGCTTTAAAAAATCTATATGGGGGAGAAATGAATATTACAAGGAGGGGAGGATTGTTTTGTAATATGATCGCTAAATTACTAACTAGCTGCTGTCAATCAATTTGTTAATTAAATTTTTCGACGAATGGAAGGTGATATTTTTTTAATATTTGAAAAAATCCTTATTAATCAATACTTAAGGGCTTAGGGGTATTTACCCCATATTAAGACAGTTTTAATATCTTAAAGAAATTTCTTACGTAATATTCTTAAATTCAAAAGATTAGATAAAATCCCTAAATGGGTTATATTATATAATAGGTAGATATATAAAAAAAGTTATAATTCCGGAAATAACATTTGAATTTGTAAAAACTAATTCACAAATAGTAGTTCTCGGTATTTTGGGAGTGGCCACAGTTCATCTTCAACTAATAGCTCTAACTTATCGCAGTGGTTCCTTATTTGTGAGAAGTAAGCTTTGACTTCTGTCGTATAACTTTCGGCTTTTTTATCTAGTGGAAGAATATTTGCCTTTTTTCTTGCCTCTGTCATTTCAAGGATAAGATTATCGATGACCGCTACTTTCTCTGAAACAGATTTTATGAGATGTGTTTGGGCTTTCGCGAAAGCGAGATACTCATCTCCATAAATATCTTTTAAACCTTGCACATTTTTAATGAGTACATTTTGATATCGCAAAGCTATCGGTATAATATGATTACGCGCAATATCGCCTAAGACCCTGCTTTCTATCTGGACGCGCTTAACATATTCTTCAAGCTCTATCTCATACCTAGCTTTAATCTCAATAGCATTCATTATAGTTAATTTTTCAAAAAGACGTATACTTTTTTTTGATATTCTAGCTTTGAGCGCCGTAACTGTATTTGTATTTGTACTAAGTTTACGCTTCTTCGCCTCTTTTTCCCAAGCCTCTGCATAGCCATCACCTTCATAACGTATTTTCTTACTATCCTTTATATACTCACGTAATATATTGAATATGGCGTCGTCCTTTTTCATATCTTCCTTATCAATCAGGATATCCACTTCTTGCTTAAACTCAATAAGTTGTTGTGCAACTATGGCATTAAGAACAGTCATAGGGTTTGCACAGTTTGCTGTAGCTCCCACAGCTCTAAATTCAAACTTATTGCCTGTAAATGCAAATGGGGAAGTGCGATTACGATCTGTATTGTCTAATAGTATTTCTGGTATTTTACCTATCACATTAAGCTTTAAATCTGTTTTTTCTTGTGGAGAAAGCTTACCGTCAGTCACTTTTTCCAATTCATTGAGAACCTTTGTCAATTGTGATCCTATAAACACAGATATAATTGCTGGTGGTGCTTCATTTGCTCCTAAGCGACAATCATTACCTGCACTCGCAATAGAGGCTCTAAGTAACTCTTCATGGGTATGAACCGCTTTGATAGTACTTATAAAAAAAGTCAAAAATTGTAAATTTTTCATAGGAGTACTACCCGGGCTGAGCAGGTTTACTCCAGTATCTGTTGCAAGAGACCAGTTATTGTGTTTCCCGCTTCCGTTAATCCCTTCGAAAGGCTTCTCGTGAAATAAGACTTTAAAATGATGCCGCTGCGCAATTTTTTCCATAACATCCATTAGAAGTGCATTATGGTCTACAGCGAGATTTGCCTCCTCATAAACAGGCGCTATTTCAAATTGATTAGGCGCCACCTCATTATGTCTAGTTTTTACTGGGATGCCTAAACGAAGACTTTCAAATTCTAATTCTTTTAAATATGTAAGCACACGACTCGGAATAGAACCAAAATAATGATCATCTAACTGTTGCCCCTTTGCAGAAGCGTGTCCCATTAATGTTCTTCCTGTAAGAGTAATATCTGGTCTTGCCGCTGCGAGCGATGCATCAATGAGAAAAAATTCTTGTTCCCATCCTAGAGTAGCAGTTACTTTGCTTACATTTTTATTAAAGTACCTTGCCACCTCTGTTGCTGCTGTATCAACAGCGTTAAGTGCTTTTAGTAACGGAGTTTTATAATCCAAAGCTTCTCCTGTATACGCTACAAATACAGTAGGGATACATAGGGTGTTTTCATATAAAAACGCTGGAGATGTTGGATCCCACGCGGTGTACCCTCTTGCTTCAAAAGTATTTCGCAAGCCGCCATTAGGAAAACTAGAAGCATCAGGCTCTTGTTGCGCTAATTGAGCACCGTCAAATTTATCTATGATATGACCATCTACCGTAATTTCAAAAAACGCATCGTGCTTTTCTGCAGTGGCGCCGGTCAATGGTTGAAACCAATGCGAATAGTGGGTTGCTCCTTTTTCTAAAGCCCACGTTTTCATACCTGTTGCAATAGCATCTGCCGTAATTCTATCAATATTATCCCCTTTCCTAATGGCATTTTGAACACTCTCAAATGAAGTTGCCGAAAGGTATTGACGTATCGCTTTTTCATCAAACACATTTGATCTAAAAAGAGCAACGGGTTTTTGATTCGTATCAAAAATTACTTTAGTACGTTGTTGGATATCGTGTAATGCTTGAAAACGTAATTTAGACATAGGTAACAATTATCAGAAATTCTAGAAGAGCTTATTTAAACTTACAATGTAAAAAGACAGCTTGTAAAAAGTATCCGAAAGTATAGTGAGCTTCATATGCACTACTAAGAATTAACAGGACTTCATATAAACAGAATACAAATATACAAGATTTTTAAAATTATATTATAAAATGCAACAAGCCCCAATGTTTTTATGGGGTATCATAAAAATTATATAATTATTTATAAATGCACCCCTCAAAATATATGGTATTAAAACAATTTTTTATATTTGCAGAGATAAAACTTAAAATTTCAACACTGGTATGAATAAGTCAAAACTTGAATACATTTGGTTAGATGGGTACGAACCCACGCAAAACCTAAGAAGTAAAACAAAAGTTGTAAACGATTTTAGTGGCAAACTAGAAGATTGCCCAGTTTGGTCTTTTGACGGATCATCTACAAAACAAGCTTCTGGAGGATCGTCAGACTGCCTTCTTAAACCAGTTGCGATTTACCCAGACCCTCAAAGGGCAGATGGTTATTTAGTAATGACAGAGGTTTTAAGTGCAGATGGCACTCCACATGAAACAAACCATAGAGCTAAAATTGATGATAATACAAATGAATTTTGGTTTGGTTTTGAGCAAGAATATTTTATAATGGACAACGCAACTGGTCTTCCACTAGGATTTCCAGTAGGTGGTTATCCTGGACCGCAGGGGATGTATTATTGCTCTGTAGGTGGTAAAAATACACATGGTCGTGAGTTTGTAGAAGAACACGCAGATCTTTGTATAGAAGCAGGTCTTAATTTTGAAGGTATAAATCAAGAAGTAGCTTCCGGACAATGGGAATTCCAACTATTTGCAAAAGGAGCTAAGAAAGCAGGTGATGAGATATGGATTGCTCGCTATTTACTAGATAGACTTACAGAACAGTATGGATGGCACATTGAATATCACCCAAAACCTGTCAAAGGAGACTGGAATGGATCTGGTATGCACGCTAATTTTTCTAATGAGCTCTTAAGAACTTGTGGTTCTCAAGAGGTTTATGAGAAAATATGTGAGGCTTTCCGTCCAGTAACTAAAGAACACATTGCTGTTTATGGAGCTTACAACGATCAACGACTTACTGGTGATCACGAGACTGCGTCCATTTCTGATTTCTCTTACGGAGTTTCAGACAGAGGAGCCTCTATACGCATACCTATTATTACAGTAGAACAAGGATGGAAAGGATGGTTAGAAGATCGCCGTCCAGCTTCAAATGCAGATCCATATAAAGTCGCAGGCCGTATTGTGAAGACCGTGAAAAGCGCAAAAATTTAATACATCCGCTTTTATAAATTTAGAATGCCCGACTTTTGGTTGGGCATTTTTTGTTATTCCGCTTTCGCGAAAGCGGAATCTTTACAACTTAAAACCATACACCACAAAAAAAGAGGCCCCCTAAAGAACCCCTCTCAAACTAATCAACCAATCAATGATTCTTAAGCAATCTCAATAATACGAGATGGCTGTACTTGCGCTTCTTCTCTCTTAGGTAACCCTAAAATTAAAATTCCATTCTCATATTTTGCCGTGATTTCTGCAGTGTTCACAGAGTCTGGTAAGTTAAATGATCGCTTAAACGATGCATACTGAAACTCTTTGCGGGTAAATTTACCTTCAATAGTGGTTTCTTCTTTAGAATCTTTTGATGAGATTACAAGAAGATCGTTATCTAATTCAATGCTAAAGTCTTCCTTCTTAAATCCAGGAATAGCCACATGTACCTCAAAAGCAGTGTCGTTTTCTATAATATTTACCGCTGGAGTAGTTGCAATTTCATTGTTAACTCTTCCTCCTAGCCAATCAGTATTTAACAATTCGTCAAAAACTGAAGGTAGATATGGTGCTGTATTCTTTCTAACTAGTGTCATAATAATAAATTTTAATTGTTGAATTTGATTGTGAAAAAGCAAATTCAATTCCAATTATAAAATTATGACAACATGACCGATTCTAAAATTATTATACTGACAATGTGTCAATTTTTAATTATAGTATTTTTTGAATATTTCGATCATGCGCTCAGCTGGAATCATATTATTTGAATAATCTCTCATCTCAACTAAAATTTGTTCGATCGCATCTGGACGTACTCCTAATCGGAGACCATAAGTACGCAAGGTATCCATTTCGGCAGGATGTATTTGTGCGTCTACATTCATCACCAGCACTAATCTATGAAATTGGGTTATTCTCTCAAGTTCTGTTTTAAAAACTATTTTCTTAATAGGTTTTTCTATGAGCTCGTCTACTCTTGACTTGTCTATATGCAGTTTGTGAGCTACCAAAAGGATAAATTCATATTCATCATCATTGATGATTCCATCTGCTTTTGCCATTGCGATCATATCAGAAATGATCTGTACGTTTTCTTCAGTCGTATTAGTTTCAATAATTTTACGAAGATACCTTTTTTGAGACTTTTTATACTTATAACTAAACTACACTACGCAAACTGAGATGCATGTCATGATTTAAGCTAGTAAAATACTTAGTAAAGAGATTTTTTGCTTTCGCGAAAGCAAAAAAAAGCACCTCCAGAAAGGTGCTTTATTAGAAAACTATCGCCAAATAGCTTACTATTGCTCAGCAATTTACTTATTATCAAAAACCTCCATCATACTAGAAAATTGGGATACATCTACATCTGCTTTATCCAGTGATTGGGCTAATTTCATCATGTCTGAAATATTCATATCATCTCCCAATAATCTTGCTAACAGAAATCCTTTATTTTCATCTGCTCCAAAAAAGATTACTTCATCTATGGCGTCTTCATCTCCTTTAAAATACAAACGCATAGAACCCATATCAGAATTTGCTTTCATAAGTTCCTCATAATCATCTGAAGCAAGTATGGTTTTTACTTTATCTCGCTCTGCTTGCATTTTTACAGTGTCACCATCTTTAGTTTGATATGCCATCAAATTTACTTTACGCACCGTCTTAAATACTTTTTGTTGCTCTTTATCTAGACGATTCATATGCTCGCCTATAAGACTCGTAGGTACATCAATTAAGATAAAATCATTGTTTTCTTGATTTGCAACATAATACTCTTGCAATGACTGCTCGTTGCTACAACTAGACAGCGTGGAGATGGCAATGATAGCAACTACGATATATTTTATAAATGTATTCATCTTTATGATTTTTTTGCTTTTTCAACTTCTTTAAGAGCCTCACTTCCTTTGAAGTCTAACTCTTGCGCAAGTTTAGAAATTTGTTTAAGGTCAATATTTCCAGTTACCTGAAAGAAAACTGCACGATTCTCACCATCTAGATCACCATTAAGAAACATTACAAATTCTTTTACATATTGATCGCTTGAACCTTCTTTGTAATAAAACTTTACGTTTTTACCATCTTGATTTGCCCGCATTAACTCTTGAAGATTTCTACTTGAAATGTAAGATTTCATGGTGGTGTTCATCTTAGTTATCAATGCACCATCTGCACTCGTGTACATCTTTACATTTTCTAGATTATCCACAAGATTTATATACGCCTGCATCTCTGGATCTGAAGAATTTAAATCTACTTTACTCAAGAGTTTAAACATTTTCTGGTTCATCACGATGGATGTAACACCTTTTACATCCTCATAAGAATCAAAGGGACTTTGGGAAAAACCTACCGCAGTTGCTAAAACAACCATTACTGTTATTACTATCTTTTTCATTATTTATATTTTACTGTTATTTAAAAAGTTTACTGGATGCTTTATCAAACTCTCCTACCACCTCCAGTTGAGTAGTACTATTTGCAATCATGTGAGACATGACTCCAAGGGCTTGTTTAGTTTTTAAAATAGCTACCTCGTCACTAGCATAATTTGTAGATATATCTGTTTTATTTTGCACACCTTGCATCCACAAAACAAGAGCTATGACCGCTACAGCAGCTACACTAGCTACATATGTGTAAGTAGACTTACGTACTGGTGCTTTCAAAGGAATGTTATATATCACCTTACTCTCATTCGAAAATGCGCAAAACAAGGGTGCAAATTTCTCAAGAGCTGGGGGTACATTATTACTAGAGAAATATTCCCTAAGCTGTCTTTCTTCTAGAAGAGTAGTCTCCCCTTCAAAATATTTATCCAGTAACGATGTTGCACTACTGTATTCCATAGTTTCTCTTTTTAATCAATCCCTCTCTCAATGTTTTGCGAGCTCTAGAAAGCGCTACCCTAACGGCAACTTCATTCATCTCTAGAATTTCTGCTATTTCTGTATTTTCCATGTGCTCCACATCTCTCATCTGTACGATAAGCTGTTGTTGCTCTGGAAGGTTTTTCATAAGTTTAAAAAGCCACTCTACCTCATCTGCAATCTCAATGTGTTTGCTTGTATTACCAGAATGATCTTCATAATTATTATGAACAATTTTGAGGTTATTGCTACTCTTGGCCTTGAGCTTATCATAACAATAATTTTTCGTCATTGTCATGGCAAACGCCTCTACACTGCGATATTTTTTAATATCAGAACGCTTTGCCCATAACTTTAACAACACTTCTTGTGTCGCGTCTTGCGCCTCATCCTCAGATACGAGTAATCGTCTGGCCACACGATATACTTTATCCTTAAAAGGAGTTACAAGTGTTATGAACGATTGTTGGTTCATCATTAATTGGTTAGTTATAAAGAAGACGAAGCATCATTACATTTGTTACATTGATTATGTAATTATATATTTTTCGTCCGCTTTTGCGAAAATCTAAACGGTCACACTTGTAATTAAAATTTCCAAGATTGCTTAAAACCTAATAAAGAATACTATTAAAATGATAACGAATTAACTTCCCATGAATTACGGCAAGATTCTTGACACTTTTTTCTGACGAACTTTAATTACTTTCGTGCAACTATATTATAGCCTTATAATTAATGAAACATTATACATTTCTATTTGTTCTATTTTTCACTTTAAGCGTAACTGCCCAGAAAACTTCGCGGCAAGATACTTTAAAAGGTTCCATCACACCCCAAAGAGCATGGTGGGATCTGACACATTACGATTTATCTGTAGAGGTTATTCCAACCTCACATACGTTATTAGGAACAAATATCATCACTTATAAGGTTCTAGAGGAAGATCAAAAAGAATTACAAATTGACCTTCAAGCTCCTATGGAAATCACCTCTGTCATGCAGAATGGTCATGCACTCGATGTTCGCTCAGAAGGAAGCGCCCATTTTATTCAACTCGAAGACCATCAAAAAATGGATGAACTTAGGTCTATAGCTGTAAGTTTTGAAGGACAACCCCGTATTGCAAAAAAACCACCTTGGGATGGCGGTTTTACATGGCAAAGAGATGGTAATGGTACCGATTTTATTGCTAATGCAAATCAAGGTATAGGATCAAGTGTTTGGTGGCCAAATAAAGATCATCCAGCAGATGAAGTTGATAGTCTTGACATGCATGTGACTGTACCAAAACATCTAGTAGACGTTTCTAATGGACAACTTGTGAGTATTGATAGCTCTGCATACTCAAAAACCTATCACTGGACCGTAAAAAACCCTATTAACAATTATGGAGTCAATATAAATGTGGGAGATTACATAAACTTTAGTGAAGTATATGATGGTGAGAACGGCTTATTAGACATGAGCTACTGGGTGTTGCGAGAAGACGAGGAAAAAGCCCGTGCGCAATTTAAACAAGCACCCATGATGATGGAAGCGTTTGAGTATTGGTTCGGACCATATCCTTTCTATGAGGATAGCTATAAATTAGTTCAAGTTCCTTATCTAGGAATGGAACATCAAAGTTCTGTCACCTACGGTAATAAATTTGAAAATGGCTATCTAGGGCGTGATCTATCAGGAACTGGCGAGGGACTAAAATTTGACTACATTTTAATTCATGAATCTGGACACGAGTGGTTTGCAAACAATATCACCAATAAAGATGTGGCAGATATGTGGATTCACGAATCTTTTACCACGTACTCAGAAAATCTTTATCTAGACTACCATTTTGGTAAAGAAGCAGCCGCCAGGTATGTAATTGGACAACGCAGAGCTATCAGAAATGATAAACCTATTATAGGTGAATACGGTGTAGATAATGAAGGCAGCGGCGATATGTATTTTAAAGGTGCAAATATTTTACACACTCTCAGGACTATTGCAGCTAATGATACCTTATGGCGAACAACTTTACGAGGATTGAACAAGGAGTTTTATCACCAAACCGTCACTACAGCCATGGTAGAAAATTATATTGCTAAGAGCCTCAATAAGAACTTAACACCTTTTTTTGATCAATACCTGCGTACTGCAAAAATCCCAAAATTCGATTACAAGCTTGATAAAAAAGAGATGAGCTACCGTTTCAGCAACTGTATCCGTGGTTTTACAATGCCTCTCAAAATAAGTATAGAGGGCAAAAATAAATGGATCACCCCAACCGATAAATGGCAAACGATATCCATCCCAAAAAACTCAAAACAAATTGAGGTCTCTAAGGATTTCCTCATACAAACAAGAAAGATTAAATAAAAGTCAGTGCAACAAATACTAAATAAGCTACTGCCAGCATCAAGCCTTTATACCTTCCTATTTCTAATTTAATAGGAATAAATGCTAGCGGTAAAAGGATAACCGCAAAACCAATCATCCAGAAAATATTAGTTCCCAAAATTGTAGGATCAGTCACATTTATAGGTTGTATAAGAGAAGTAATTCCCAGTACAGAAGCAATATTAAAAATATTAGAGCCTATTAAATTACCTAGTGAAATGGCTTTTTCTTTTTTAAGCGCAGCAATTACTGAGGCAGCGAGTTCTGGAACACTTGTTCCTATGGCAATAACTGTTACTGAGATAGCGTACTCACTTATTCCCACAGCTGCAGCAAGTTCCTTAGATCCCTTAACTAACCACTCTGATCCAAAATACAACGCAGCACCCCCTATAACTAACCATATAAAAATTTTGATATAAGTGGTTTTTGCAAGATTTTCATCCACATCTTCTGTATGAATCTCTTTAACGTTACGTGCACGGCGTATTAAGAAAAATAAATAAATTACAAGACCCGCTAAAAGACCTATACCCTCACTTGCAGTCAACATTCCATCATTTGCTAAAAGAAAATATAATGCTACTGAAAAGATTACCATAACTGGCCAATTGAATCTATAGAAATCTCTATCTATGCCTAAAGTACTTATGATAGCGGTTATACCTAACACTAACCCTATGTTTGCAATATTAGAACCTATTACATTACCAAGAGCAATATCTGGGCTACCTTCTAGTGCCGCTTGAATACTTACCAATAATTCTGGAGCTGAGGTCGCAAAAGAAACCACCGTAAGACCTATAACCATTTTTGAAAGATTCAATTTAAAAGATAAACCTACAGAAGATCTCACTAGAAATTCTCCACCTACAACAAGCAACAACAAGCCAGCCAAAATATAAAATATGCTCATAAATTATTTTTAAGAGCGAAGATACTCAATATAGAAACTCGATCTCCATCGTCATAGAATGAGTTGATTTTTTTATATAAGTAAGATTTTTATCACGACGCTTTCGCGAAAGCTGAAAATCATTTTTAAAATTGGAAGCTATCTCCTAAAAATAAGGGTACATCCTAGCTAAAATTCATCACCCGAACACCTTGCTCATTTACTAGAAAATAGTACATTTAAATATACTATGGAATTGACCCAAGAATTTATAGAGGCAGAAAACAAAGAACTTACACGGCAGTATAAAAAATTACTACGTATAAGTTATCAAACGCTTTCTGATGATGACAAAAAGATGATACGGAAGGCTTTTGAAGTCGCCGTAGATGCACACAAATCCCAACGTCGCAAATCTGGTGAAGCATATATATTTCACCCACTAGCTGTGGCTCAAATAGTCGCAAGTGAAATAGGCCTTGATGCCACTTCCATCGCAAGTGCTTTACTGCACGATGTCGTAGAGGACACAGACTATTCACTCGCAGATCTTGAACAAATGTTTGGAGAAACGGTGGCACGCATTGTTGATGGGCTTACAAAGATTTCTAACCTTAGAAAAGATAGAGACGTCTCATTACAAGCAGAGAATTTTAGAAAAATGTTGCTCACTATCAATGATGATCCTAGGGTTATCATTATCAAAATTGCAGACCGGCTTCATAATATGCAGACCATGGACGCAATGCGTGCAGATAAACAGGCCAAAATTTCTAGTGAGACACTGTACATTTATGCTCCTCTAGCCCATAGAATGGGGCTTTACAATATTAAAACAGAGCTTGAAGACCTTAGTTTAAAATACACAGAACCTGATGTTTACAATGATATCCGAGATAAAATAAAGGAAAGCAAAGAACAACAAGATCAATACATTAAAGATTTTAAAAAAGTAATAGAAGACTCTCTGGACGAAGAAGGTCTTTCTTACGAAATCAAAGGTCGTCCAAAATCTATCTATAGTATACGACGTAAAATTCTTTCACAAGGGGTTACCTTTGACGAAGTATATGACAAATTTGCCATACGTATTATTTATAAAGGCGATAAAGCAAATGAAAAGTTCCTTGCCTGGAAAATTTATTCTATCGTTACAGATCACTTTAGACCCAACCCTACAAGACTGCGCGACTGGATATCCTCTCCTAAGTCAACTGGTTACGAAGCACTTCACATAACAGTCATGGGACTTAAAGGCAGATGGGTAGAGGTTCAAATCAGGTCAGATCGTATGAATGAAATAGCAGAAAAAGGGTATGCAGCGCATTATAAATATAAGGAAGGAAATACAGGAGAATCTACCCTCGATGAATGGATTAACAGACTGCAAGAAGCTCTTGAAAATCCAGAACAGAGTGCAGTAGATTTTGTGGAGAACTTCAAACTTAACCTCTATAACAAGGAAATATTTGTGTTCACGCCACAAGGTGAGTTAAAGTCATTACCTAAAGGGGCCACTCCTCTCGACTTTGCCTTTAGTGTTCATACAGAAGTAGGGCTGCACACAAGAGGTGCGCGCGTAAATGGAAAGCTAGTCCCTTTAAGTCAAGAGCTTAAAAGTGGAGATCAAGTAGAAATCATAACCTCAGAATCTGCACACCCTACAAACAACTGGCTTGATTATGCAACCACAGCCAGAGCAAGAGCAAAAATTAAATCATCACTCAAAGACGAGAAAAAAGAACTTGCAGATGATGGCAAAGTAACGCTTGCGCGAAAATTGAAATCTCAAAAAATACCGCTCAATGAGAGAACAGTCAACGAGCTAGTATCTTATTTCAAATTAAATACTAGTCTGGATTTATTTTACAGAGTAGGTAACGGAACTATAGATAATAAAATGATTAAAGAGTTTGCTGCTTCTCGCAGTAATGCTCTCATGACCTTTATTAAGAGTAAAATTAGAAAAGGAACCACGCCAAAAGATGTTGATCGAGATGAAATTACAAATACGTACGATTCCTTAGTTTTTGGACCAGATGAACAAAAACTCGATTATTCTTTTGCAAAATGTTGCACCCCTATTCCTGGAGATGCTGTATTTGGATTTACCACGATTAATGATGGTATTAAAGTGCACAAAAATAACTGTCCTAACGCGATCTCAATGCGAAGTAATTATGCCTATAGGGTGATTAAGGCAAAATGGGTGGACTCTACAGATACTGGTTATCAAACAGAACTTATACTTACGGGAATTGACAAATTAGGATTAGTAAACACCCTTACTGCAGAGATTTCCAATCATATGCACGTCGATATTAAAAGTCTAAACTTTACAACTAACGGAGGCATTTTCAAAGGACAGATAATAGTTGTCGTGCAAAACAATGGATTGTTAAAAACCTTAATAGAAAATCTCAAAAAAATAGAGGGGATCGATCAAGTGACTAGGGTATAATTACGTAAATTAGCCCTTTATAAAAAACAATGCCATTAAAAGCTACTATCAATAAAGATCAAGACGTTGTAAAAGGCGTTTTTACAGCCTATCTAGAAGAAAAAGGCCACCGTAAAACGCCTGAGCGCTTTGCAATTCTTCAAGAAATCTACAATAATGAAGAGCACTTTGACATTGAGTCCCTCTACATTAAAATGAAGAATAAGAACTACCGAGTAAGTAGAGCAACACTTTATAACACAATTGAACTTCTATTAGAATGCGGTTTAGTGCGCAAGCATCAATTCGGGAACAATCAAGCGCAATACGAAAAATCTTATTTTGACAAGCAACATGACCACGTGATCTTAACCGATACTGGTGAGGTTATTGAATTTTGTGATCCACGTATACAATCTATCAAAAAAACCATAGAAGAAGTTTTTGATATCACTATTGATAAACATTCACTTTATTTCTACGGAAAGAAAAACACAACTAATCAAGGATAATATAATGGCAGTAGATTTACTACTAGGTCTCCAATGGGGCGACGAAGGAAAAGGAAAAATTGTTGACGTTCTTACAAAAGACTACGACATCATTGCACGCTTTCAAGGTGGCCCTAATGCGGGTCACACACTTGAATTTGACGGTATAAAGCATGTACTTCATACGATCCCATCTGGAATTTTTCATGATAATGCCATGAATGTTATAGGTAATGGGGTGGTGATCGACCCTGTGATTTTTAAAAAAGAATTGCAAAATCTGGATAAATTTGAAGGTCTAGATTATGTATCAAAGCTCGCTATATCACGTAAAGCACATCTAATTCTTCCTACCCACCGCTTACTAGATGCAGCTTCTGAAGCTTCAAAAGGAAAAGCAAAAATAGGCTCTACGCTTAAAGGCATAGGACCTACTTATATGGATAAAACAGGCCGCAACGGTATACGTGTAGGAGATTTAGAACTTTCTGACTGGAAGGATCGCTATAAATCACTAAGAGACAAACACATCTCAATGATTGATTTTTATGATGCAAAAATCGAATTTGACCTTGACGAGTTAGAATCAGAATTCTTTGCCGCCATAAAAACGTTAAAGAAGTTAAAATTTATTGACTCAGAAGAGTATTTATATCAAGCACAAAAGGCTGGTAAAACAATTCTTGCAGAAGGCGCTCAAGGCTCTTTGTTAGATATCGATTTTGGAACCTACCCTTACGTAACTTCTTCAAACACTACTGCTGCTGGGGCATGCACAGGCTTAGGAGTTGCTCCTAATCAAATTGGTGAAGTATTCGGGATATTTAAAGCCTATACCACACGTGTAGGATCTGGACCTTTTCCTACAGAGCTTTTTGATGAGGATGGAGAAACTATGGGTCGTGTAGGTAATGAATTTGGGGCTACCACAGGTCGTCCACGTCGTTGCGGTTGGTTAGATCTTGTTGCCTTAAAATATGCCGTGCGTGTGAATGGAGTTACTCAGCTCATGATGATGAAGGGCGATGTGCTTTCTGGTTTTGAAACTTTAAAAGTATGTACTGCCTACAAATACAAAGGAGAAACTATTGAACATTTCCCCTATAATATTGAACAAGAAAACGTAGAAGTGGTGTATAAGGAAATGTCTGGTTGGTCTGAGAATCTTACGGGGATGACTCAAGCAGAACAATTACCTAAAGCTCTTAACGACTATATTGAGTATCTTGAGAAAGAACTAGAAACTCCTATAAAAATTGTTTCGGTAGGACCAGATAGAACTCAGACTATTTTAAGGTAGTTTTACCTCGCTTTCGCGAAAATATTAATACCAAAAACCCGTTTCGTTTGAAGCGGGTTTTTGCATTTCTATTTTTAAAGTAAAAACAGTGCATAATGATTATATCAAATTTTAATAGAGCTTACTGATTTCGGTAAGTGATTTGATTATTTTTGCTATTAATGAGATATCCATTTTACATTTTATTGACAGGGCTTCTATGTATACCCTTTTTCGCGAAAGCGCAACAAGAAAATTCAAAACTTATACTTATTAATTCTCCAGTTGAACGAATTAACGAAACGGAATTTCCTGGCGCTGTCATATTTCAAAAAGGAGATCGAGAGCAAGTTTACATACAACACGATGGTGCAGAAATGTGGTGCGATCTTGCATTTTTCTACAAAGATGAAAATTTTGTAAAAGCTTATCGTAATGTGCGAATGAAACAAGGAGACTCCGTTTCTATGCGCAGTAAATATATAGAATATAATGGTGATACTAAGTTTGCATATGCCGCTGGTAATGTTTTTTTAAAAAAAGATACTACCACAGTCACCACAGATACCATGTATTTTAATCGTAATACTCAACAAGCTTATTATCGCACGGGTGGAGTTGTGACGTCACCCAACAGCAAAATTACTAGTCTTGTGGGACGTTATTACATAGAGGACGATAAAATATCTTTTATTAATAACGTTGTTGTAAAAAACCCTGAGTACACTATTAATAGTGAACAATTAGATTTTTATAGTGTGCCAGAGCATGCCTATTTATATGGTCCCACAACTATTACTTCTGAAACATCTAAAGTTTACTGTGAACGCGGATTTTATGACACTGCAAACGATTATGGATATTTTGTAAAAAATTCTCGCATAGACTACGATAATAGACAAGTATATGGAGACAGTCTGTATTTTGATCGCAACAGAAATTTTGCAAGTGCTACAAACAATATTAAAGTACTCGATACCACAAATAGAAGTTTAGTTAAAGGGCATTATGCTGAGGTGTATAGAGCTAAAGATTCTGTGATGATCACCCAACGAGCTGTGGCGATTACAGTTGAAGATAATGATTCTGTTTATGTACACGGTGATAAACTATTATTAACTGGAAAACCAGAAAATCGTATTGTACGGGCTTACAAAAACGTAAAGCTATATAAGAGCAACTTGAGTGGTAAGAGCGACTCGTTACATACTAACCAGGCTACAGGTCTTACACAAATGATAGGCAAACCTATCTTATGGAATGAGCAAAGTCAGATCACTGGAGATAGTATACACTTGATAAGCAATACTAAAACCGAAAAAATAGATTCTCTTAAAGTTTTTGATAACGCATTTATAGCTCAAAAAGACAGTATCTCTGGATACAATCAAATTAAAGGGCAAAAATTAATTGGTTTATTTGATACAAAAAATGAACTTGAAAAAGTAGACATTATTAAAAATGCTGAAAGCATTGTTTACTTAAGAGAAGAGAGTGGAGAATTAATAGGTATTGACAAAAGTAAATCTGCCTCTATTGAAATTCTTTTTACAGATAAGACTATTGATGAGGTTTATAAACGTAAGAATCCTGCTGGCGACATATTTCCAGAATCTCAATTCGTAGAACAGTCTCAAACTTTTGAAGGGTTTAATTGGCGTGGTGATGAAAGGTTACTTGGTAAAGATGATATTTTTAAAGGCGAAGCTCCTTTTAAACTCAGAGAAATAGAGGGGATTCCTCTTCCAGAAATAGATGAAAGCTTTTTTGAAATTAGTGGAAATGATCTCCCAAAAACTTCAGAAATTGAAAAAAAGGATTTAATTAACAGAGAAGGAAATCAACCAAAATTCATTCAAAAAGGTTCGAATGAGGATATACGTAAAAAAAGAGAAGATATTTTAAATAGAAATTCCACGAGCAATACAAAACCATCGAATAAAAAAAATAGTACTTTATTACGTCCTAAATCTAGAAAGAAAAAGTCTAACGACAACTAGCTGACTCCCTTAAACTCTTAAAATGAGAACCTTGCGTCTTATTTAATAGTAATATAAAATTGTTAATAAATTCTTTCTAAATTCCTATTTTTTTGTGGAAAAATAGATGAACACTCTGTATTTCGACCCAATTTATCCGTACTTGGGCGAAAATTTTAATTTTGTGCTTATTTGCAACATATATTTGTACTGTCCCCCTTATTGAATATATGAAAAGACTTTTACTCGTATTCGGTTTATTTACACTAGCAAGCACAAACGCTCAGAATTCTCAACTGTTTTTTTCTGAAGCGATTGATGTTCATTTGCCTGAATATTTAGGAAATGTTGAGGATGCAATTGCTAGTATGCAAAAGGATAAAATTAACAGCCTCTTTGAAAATTTTGTAGAAGACAAATTATCTGGTTCTATAATGAATAATTTCACGGTTAAAGATTTGGCCAAAAAAGATGTTCATTTAGAAGATTTTGAAAAACCTGTTTTGCTTCTTACGTATTCGAGCTGGAGATTAAGCTGCAAAGGTGAGTTCCCTGCCCTTAATGAATTAGCAGAACATTATGGTGATCAAATTCAAATTGTATTGTTATTTTGGGGAGAACATAAGACTGTAAAGCAGTTGTCTAAAGGATACCATAAGAATATAGACATCCTATATGTGGATGATGCAGATAACAACTACACGCTTATTATTAAAAATTTAAAGCATTCTTTTGGACTTCCGTTAGCCTATATGCTTTCCTCTCAATACGAAATTATAGATATTAAAAAACGTCTTTCTAATGAGATTTCTGAAAGTAAAGAGGAAGCTACTTTAGAAAATTACGAACTTTACAAAAACGCAATTAACTCATTGTTATTTGAAGAAGACAAACTTCTTCAATCGCCTATAGTACTTAATAAGTAAAAATTTTTGCAATTTATTTTCAGCTTATTCATAATTATTTTGAATGGCGCGGTAATAAGCCCAATTCTTTGAGTTTAAAACAAACGGTAAGTTGGCATAATACTTCTACTTTCCCCATAACATACGTATAGAGATAACTAAAAGGATTGCTCCAAATATACGTTTTAAGGTTTTTTGATCTAATGTAATGGCTACTTTTGATCCTACGAATCCGCCTAAAATAAAAAATACAGCAATAATAGCTGCATACTTCCAATTTACGAAACCAGCATTATAATAACTATACGCTGCTAGAAATGTTACTGGAACAGCTAATACTGCAAGGCTAGTTCCCTGAGCTTGATGTTGATTAAACCCTAATAATAATATCATTAGGGGTATCATCACAACTCCTCCTCCAACACCCATTACACCACTTAAAATACCCGCCACTAATCCTATAAAAATTAAAGCAATTATAACTGTAACATTCATGTATCCAGATTTTATTTAGTATTAAAAATAAAGGTTTAAATGCGTTCAAGCATAAAAAAAGGGATAGATTATAAGTCTATCCCATTTCAATACTTAAAATTAAGAGTTATTTTCCTAAATTATAGCTACCCTCTTTTGGTATTTCTATGTAATATTTCTTCTTAGAATTATTTTTTAGACTAGGTTCTCGCAACCATGGGTTGTGTATTTTTAAAATTTTATAATTGATACCAAAACCTTCTGCAAATTTCACAAAATCTGATACAGCTGTATCGACCTCCACTTTATACGTAGGTACTGTAGAATACATATTTGCATTGTTAAAATTAAATCCATATTGTTCAGGATTGCTCATAATTTCTTTAAAAGCAATAATTCTAAACACATATCTCCCCGTTTCTTCCCCTAATAATAGATCATAATAGCTAGAAACGTTTTGTTCCTCAAATCGTCTTGAAACGCCATAGTTGCCAGCATTGTAGGCAGCAGCAGCAGCAGTCCAACTTCCAAAACGTTCTTTAGATTTTTTTAGATACTTACATGCTGCTCTGGTTGATTTTTCAACATGATAACGTTCATCAACATTATCATTAACTTCTAGTCCGTATTCTTTACCTGTTTCTTTTAAAATTTGCCAAAAACCGGTAGCTTTTGCTGGTGACACTGCTTGCGTTAAACCGCTCTCTATAACTGCTAAGTATTTCAGATCATCCGGCACTCCCTCCTCTTTTAAAATAGGTTCTATAATAGGGAAATACTTATGTGCTCTTTTAAAAATTAACAAAGCATTAGATTGCCAATAAGTATTCACTAATAACTCTCTATCCATGCGCTCATAAATATCTGGATTTTGGACTGGTACTGGCTCTCCCGCGAAGTTTAGGTCGTCAGGCATGGGTATTGCATATACGTTATAATCATTTAGGAGTTTATTATTATGCCCAGCTGAGGCTACCTCTTGCGCGACTTCTTCTTCTTTCTGAGGAGCTTGAGCTGAGTTAATTACAATACCCGCAATTGCAACTATCGCTATACCTGCTATTACTTTTTTTATCATCTTCATATCTTATTTTACTATTAATATACTAATTTTCAATCAATTCCGGAAGATTTTTATTAAACCATTTTGCTTTTGTAATGATCATAATATGTGTCCCTTCAGGAATGATTATTGCATTTTTTATATATTTTGATGGAAACACCTTATCTCCGTCACCATGTATATGTATAATGTTTTCTGGAACGCGTAATTGATCCCAGCAAACCATCTCCTTTACAGCCCATCTCATGTAGCGCCTATCATTCATAGATAGATACTTTTTATACAGCGCTAGTCGATTCTTTAAGAACTCTCCAAATGCATACTTCGCTAAAACTTCAACATCTTCTACCAGACGCATAGGTAAGAGTTTGTACAATTTTAGCTTTCGCGAAAGCTTCATTCTTTTGGGTAGTTCTAATTTGGTCTTTACACTACTTACAATTATCAATTTTTTTACTTTTATATGCCGAGCCATTTCTTGAACTATGATCCCACCAAAGCTTACTCCTAGCAACACAATATTTTGATGTTTGATTTTACTTATCAATCTCAAGGCATAGTCTTCAATCGATTCATTGATCTTAGGAAGTACCCACTCAAGATAATGTAATGTGTATTGCTCTTTAGGTAAAGTTATGTATTCAAAAATTGTTGGATTTGCCGCCATTCCTGGCATCAAATAAATATGTGTCATCTATCTTTATAGTAAGGGTTTAACAATCGTTACGCCCCTATTTCGTCAATTTTTTGTACATTTACAAGACTTATAGTACTAATTAAACGTTATTTTTTAAGCTTTTTAATAAATCTATCTTTATAGCTTCAAAATTATAAAGACATTTATTAGAAGTGCGTTAAGGAATATACAAATACCTTAATATTTTATTCAAATTTATGGAAGTGATGACAGCAGTTGAATTGACAGACAATGAATTTTTAAGACAATTTGAAGCCACCTTTGAAGGAAAAATGGCAAAAATGGAATACTCACTTCAAGACCGAAAAATATTCTTAACTAAAATCTCAATGCCAGAAGGTACTGAGGAGTATATGAATGATTTCATCATAGCTGTTTTCAATGAAGTAAGAGATCGAGAAATAAATTTAGTACCAACTAGTCCTGAGATCGCCAAATTCATGAGATCTAACCGACGTAAATACAAGAAACTACTACCTGTAGGAATAAATATATAGGTAAAATAACCCACTAAAAATATCACTCACTGAGTGATATTTTTTTTGCTTAGAAGTTATTTTTATTTGCAATTTTGTGTTCAACAAAAAACTTACCCTACCTAGTATTATGATAGAAAATCAAGTTTCTTATTTACATACAAATACTTACTGTAAACTAAATACAATAACAGAACAGACTACTAATGTTTGGTTTGCACTTCACGGCATGGGTTATTTGAGTAAATATTTTATAAAATATTTTGAGCATCTTGATTCTAAAAGAAATCACATAATTATCCCACAAGCACCTAGCAAATACTATCAAGATAAGAAATTCAAATACGTAGGCGCTAGCTGGCTTACTAAAGAAAATAGAGATTCAGAAATAGAAAATGTCTGCAATTATTTAGATCAAGTTTGGAAAAAAGAATCAACTAATTGGAATCACCAAAAAGTAAGGCTTATTTTAATGGGATATTCTCAAGGAGTCTCTATGGTTACTAGATGGATGGCTAGGAGAAAAATTTCTTGTCATCATCTCATACTACATTCTGGCGCTATTCCAGAGGAGCTTTCTAAAGAAGATTTTGATTTTCTTTCTCCATTAGTTAAAGTAACCTATTTGTATGGAAGTAAAGATGAATATATTACAGATGCTTTAAAAACAAAGCAAGAACTACTAGGTAGTAATCTTTTTGATGATCGTCTTGATATTAAAATGTTTGAAGGGAAGCATGAAGTAAATACTCAATTCTTAAAAGAGATAGCAGAGACTATTAGATAATCTTTTATCTATTAATTATATAATAGCCTCAGTGATAAAAAAGCCAGATAGTACAAATTACTAACTGGCTTTTTTTTAAAATATGTGGAGGTATTTATTAATTATTCAAATTGAGCGGCTACGGCTGCAGATAATCTTTTATACGTTCCATTATCTAATCGCTCGCGGATAGCTTCAAATGCATCTAATGTCTCAGAAACATCTGTGAGCGTGTGAGATGCTGTTGGAATCATTCTGAGCAATATTAGTCCTTTCGGTATGACTGGATATACTACAATTGAACAAAACACGCCGTGATTCTCACGAAGATCTTTTACAAGTGCCATAGCTTCAGGCACACTTCCTTTTAAATATACAGGTGTTACACAAGACTGTGTAGTCCCAATATCAAATCCTCTTTCCTTTAGGCCTCCTTGCAAGGCATTTACGTTTTCCCAGAGTTTTTCACGTAGCTCTGGCATGGTGCGCAACATGTCTAGACGTTTCAATGCACCTACAACTAATTGCATTTGCAATGATTTTGCAAACATTTGTGAACGTAGGTTATATTTTAAGTAATCGATAATCTCTTGATCACCAGCAATAAACGCTCCCGTAGATGCCATTGACTTTGCAAAAGTTGCAAAATAAACATCAATTTCATCTTGAACTCCTTGCTCCTCTCCTGCTCCTGCTCCAGTTTTACCCAAAGTTCCAAAACCATGAGCGTCATCTACAAGTAGTCTAAAATTAAATTTTTTCTTTAGAGCGACAATTTCTTTTAATTTTCCTTGCTCTCCACGCATTCCAAAAACACCTTCAGAAATCACGAGAATGCCTCCACCTGTTTGCTCAGCCATCTTAGTGGCACGCTCTAAGTTTTTCTCTATGCTCTCCATATCATTATGCTTATAAGTAAATCTTTTACCCATATGCAATCTAACCCCATCAATGATACAAGCATGTGTATCTACATCATAAACAATAATATCATCTTTACCAACAAGAGCGTCTATGGTAGACATAATACCTTGATAGCCAAAATTTAAAAGGTAAGCAGCTTCTTTACTCACAAATTCAGCACACTCATTTTGTAGTTGCTCATGTAATTCTGTGTGACCAGACATCATACGAGCCCCCATAGGATATGCAGCTCCATAATCTGCAGCGGCTTGTGCATCTACCGCACGTACCTCAGGCCTATTAGCTAATCCCAAATAGTCATTTACACTCCAAGTAATCACTTCTTTTCCTTGAAAACGCATTCTATTTGAAATAGGTCCCTCAAGCTTAGGAAACACAAAATATCCTTCGGCTACCGATGCCCATTTACCTAAAGGTCCTTTGTCCTTATAAATTTTGTCAAATAAATCTTTCATATACTTGTTTTGAAAACAGGTGCAAAAATACAAAAAATTAAAATTTTATATACTAACTTAGGTTAGTCAAATATGTTTTTATATAGAGGCTAGCCAAAAAAAAACTCTCGCTTCGCAAGAGTTTTTTTAAACTTTATGTGACTTTTATTTTATATATTCAATAGTTGCTACCGCTTCTTCATTTTGACTATCGAAAAACCCTTGTTCCCGCATCCATTTATCTGAGAATACTTTACTCATATATCTGCTCCCATGATCTGGAAATATAATGACAACACAACTTTCTTTATCAAAGGCCCCTTGTGCGGCAAGCTGTTTTACTCCCTGAACTGCAGCACCACTAGTATAACCTACAAATAAGCCTTCTGATACAGCTATTTCTCTAGCTGTGTGCGCGCTTTCTTCATCAGTTACTTTTTCAAACTGATCTATTGCATCAAAATCAGTTGCAGTTGGGATTAAGTTTTTTCCCAATCCTTCAATTCGATATGGATAGATTTCAGCAGAATCAAATTCTTTTGTTTGATGGTATTTCTGAAGAACAGAACCGTAGGCATCTATTCCTACTATCTTAATATCTTTATTTTTTTGTTTTAAGTATCTGGCGATTCCAGAGATAGTTCCTCCAGTACCACTACATGCAATTAAATGGGTGATTTTGCCAGAGGTTTGTTCCCATATTTCTGGTCCAGTAGTATTAAAATGGGCGTCAATATTGAGCTCATTAAAATATTGATTAATATACACAGAACCTTTCATTTCTTCATGAAGCCTTTTGGCTACACTGTAATAAGATCTAGGGTCATCTGCACTAACATGAGCTGGGCAAACATATACCTTTGCCCCCATTGCTTTTAGTGCATCAATTTTATCTGGTGAAGATTTTGAGCTTACTGCTAGAATACATTCATACCCCTTAATAACACTTACCATCGCAATACTAAACCCCGTATTACCTGACGTAGTTTCAATTATGGTATCTCCTGGCTTTAACACTCCTGTACGTTCTGCCTCTTCTATAATATGAAGGGCAATACGATCCTTTGAGGAATGTCCTGGATTAAACGCTTCTACCTTTGCATAATACTCACCTGCAAAATTATTAGTAATCTTATTCAACTTGATGAGTGGTGTGTTACCAACTAATTGTAACACATTATCATACACGTTTAGATCTCTATTCATATATCGATGTTAGGATTTTCATGCATATTTCGAGCTGAAACATTTACACAAAACAGGGCAAAAATACTACAAATATTATTAATGGAATAATACGCTAGCATCTCAACTTCATACAGTTATAAACAACCCTCGTAGTATTTATTTTTTTATACCTTCTAAATCTAATAAAAATGCATACTCCTCTGCTACTTCTTTTAGCGCCTCAAAGCGCCCAGATGCCCCACCATGTCCAGCGTCCATATTGATGTGAAAGAAAATATTCTTTTCACCAGTATTTGTATCTCTAAGTTTTGCCACCCATTTTGCTGGTTCCCAATATTGCACTTGGCTATCGTGGTAACCAGTGGTGACTAATACGTGCGGATACGCTTTCGCGAAAGCGTTATCATAGGGACTATAACTCTTCATATAGTCATAATACTCCTTCTCATTAGGGTTACCCCATTCGTCATACTCCCCCGTAGTTAGTGGTATCGTGTCATCTAGCATAGTCGTGACCACATCTACAAACGGTACCGCTGCAATCACACCATTATATAATTCTGGAGCCGTATTAATAATTACGCCCATAAGCAACCCTCCTGCTGATCCTCCATAAGCATAGAGATGTTGAGCCGATGTATAGTTTTGATTGATAAGATGCTTTGAAACATCAATAAAATCTGTAAACGTATTTTTCTTTTTAAGCAGTTTACCCTCCTCGTACCATTGCCTTCCTAAATATTCTCCCCCTCGCACATGAGCGATAGCATATATAAAACCTCTGTCTAGCAGCGATAATCGTATACTTGAAAAAGAGGGATCTGTGGTACTTCCATAACTTCCATATGCATATTGTAACAGCGGAGCTCTACCATCTTTCTTGGTATCCTTATGATATACTATTGAAACTGGAACTTGTACACCATCTTGGGCTGTTGCCCACGTACGTTCCATCAAATAATTACTTTTGTCAAAAAAACCTCCTAGAATTTCTTGTTCCTTAAGAATGGTTTTCTCTCTGGTCTCCATGTTAAAATCTATAACAGAGCTTGGGGTATTAAGCGCATTATAAGAATATCGTAACACGCACGTATTAAAATCAATATTTGTGGTGGGATATGCGTCATAGGTTTCATTGTCAAACGGCAAATAATAATCTACACAATTATCCCAACTCTTAATATTAATTTGATTGAGTCCGTTGTTGCGCTCACTCACAACCAGAAAATCTCTAAATATCTCTACATCTTCAAGTAAGACATCATTTCTGTGTGGTATTACATCTTCCCAATTATCCATAGTCGTTTTTGACTCTGGAGTTTTCATTAATTTAAAGTTATAAGCCTTGTCCTTATTGGTCTGGATGAAAAATGAATTACCGTAATGAGATACTGTATACTCCAGACCCCTTGTACGCTTTTGAAATATTCTAAAATCTGAAGCCCCTAAAGCCGCAGGTGCAAATCTAAATTCGCTAGTAAGAGTACTATCTGAACCTATTATAATATATTTCTTAGATTTTGATTTATAAACATAGGTGTAAAAAGTTTCGTCATCTTCTTGAAACACTAATTCATCAGAAGATGGGTCTGTCCCCAAGATGTGTTTATAAATTTGATTTGACCTTAGGGTTTCCTCATCTTTACGAGAATAATAAACCGTTTTATTATCATTTGCCCAAACTGCGCCACCAGTGGTATTCTTAATTTCTTCTGGATATAATTCACCCGTAATGAGGTTTTTAAATCTTATAATATATTGACGACGGCTTACGGTATCAACACCATAAGCTGCTATGGTATTATCTTCAGAAACAGCATATCCCGCTTGGCTAAAATAAGCGTGGTCTTTTGCCATCTCATTATTATCAAAAACAACAATTTCCTCACTTTCTAAAGAGCCCCTCTTACGGCAATATAGTGGATAATCCTTGCCAGTCTCAAAACGACGATAATACCAATATCCATTATTCTTATAAGGAACAGAAGCATCATCTTCTTTAATGCGACCTTTCATTTCTTCAAATAGTGACTTTTGAAAATCCTGAGTATGAGTCGTCATTTTATGGTAATACTTATTTTCTTTCTCTAAGTAATTTAAGACTTCGGTATGATCCCTATCTCTCATCCAGAAATAATCATCTACTCTAGTATCTCCATGTTTTTCTAAGTTAACAGGTCTCTTCTCTGCTATGGGCGCACTAATTTTATTTGTCAAAGTATGGTTGTTTATAATGAAGGTAACTGATCTTTAAAAAAATGATGCCGCAAAAAAGAATTAAATATTTCATAAGTTAAAATTTGCGGGCTGTGAAATTAATAAATTTGCTTCTATAAATTTTAAAAACAATATTATGTTTGGAGATATGATGGGCTTGATGGGTAAGTTGCAAGAAGCAAAAGTAAAGGCAGAAGAAACTAAAGAAAGACTTAAAACAGTCTATGTTAATGAGAAATCATCAGACGGCTTGCTTGATATTACTGCGGTGGCTAATGGTAGGATCAAGGAAATTTCAATAGACGACTCTCTGCTAGAAGACAAAGAACAATTGGAAGATTATTTGATTTTAACGATAAATAAAGCCTTGGCCAAAGCGCAAGATATACACGATACTGAGATGGCTGCTGTGGCTAAAGAAGGAATGCCAAATATTCCAGGGATGGATATGTTTAAATAACCTCATAAAAAAGTTATGACCGCTTTCGCGAAAGCGTAAACCTTTAAAAAAAATCTACCTTCAAAAAAGGTAGATTTTTTTTATGAGATATTATGTTGGGACTTAAGTTACTTTTAAGTTCTTTAAATAATCCATGAGATAGGTGTGAGCTTCTTCAGAATAATCATAATGCGTGACAATTCTTAATTTTCCTTGACCCATATCACTTATATGTATGTTATCCTTTAACAACTGTGAAGTAAAGCTACGTTGATCGACCTCTTTTTTGAGATTGAAAATTAAAATATTTGTATCCACTGGCTCTACATTACTTACAAAATCAGACTCTGCTAATACGTTTCCTAGCTCTTTAGCTCTCCTGTGATCATCTTCCATACGATCCACATGATGATCTAATGCATATATTCCAGCAGCGGCCATATACCCTAACTGGCGCATACCACCACCTAGAACTTTACGTACACGCATTGCTTTATCCATTAAATTCTGATTTCCTATAAGTACTGAGCCCATGGGCGCTCCTAATCCTTTAGAAAGACAAACAGATATAGTATCAAACAGCTCTCCAAAATCTTTAGGTTGGGTGCCTGTAGCAACTAAGGCATTCCACAAGCGAGCACCATCAAGGTGTAAGCCAAGATCATGCGTATTACAAACATCTTTTATTTTTTTTATCTCCTTAAGATCATAACAGGCCCCGCCCCCTTTATTTGTCGTGTTTTCTAAACATACTAATGTGGTTAGAGGACTATGATAAAAGTCTGGTGGATTGATGGACACCTCTACTTGTGATGCGGTTATCATCCCTCGATGACCATCTATTAACTTACAAGACACACCACTGTTAAACGAGACTCCACCACCTTCATAATTGTACACGTGTGCGTACTTATCTGCAATGAGCTGCTCCCCAGGTTGGGTATGCATTTTAATGGCTGCTTGATTTGCCATACTCCCTGTAGGGAAATATAAGGCATTGTCCATACCAAACATACTGGCAAGCTTTTCTTCCAGCAAATTAACTGTAGGGTCTTCTTTATAAACATCATCGCCAACCTCTGCTTTCATCATATAAGATAGCATTTCTTTGGTTGGTTTTGTCAGTGTATCTGAGCGTAAATCTATTTTCATATAACAATAATCTGTAACTAATTTTCTAAATTATTCCATTGTATTGAGGTGGTGGAAATATCGTGTGTTTGGGATTTTGGCTGTATTTTGAAATAACGATTTTCGCTTTCGCGAAAGCGCTATTCTCCACATCCTATAGGCGATCCGTCAGGAATTTTTGGAGATGAAATTACTTTAAATTTCTCTGGGGCCTTAAAAAAGGCATCAATTTCATCTATTATATAAGTGTCGTAATAGTCTTGGGTAGGTTTTGATAGGGTTGACCTTATATTTTTTAATTCTGCCCTGGTTACAGCCTTTGTCTGTGATATGGAATTTGGGCTTACTGATAAATTCATCAAGTGCTTTACAACATTGTAGTTAATAGATCGCTGCACTTCTCTTTGGTAGATACCCTTCTGTTTAGACCATAAGGTGGCATTTACAAGTTGTGATAACATCCCCTCTAGACCCATTTGATCTAGATCAATTGACTTTTGATAAACTATCCTGTTTGCCCGCTCAGGATTGAGTAAAAAAGCTAATGTAAAATCACTCGCTGTAGCCGCTGCCCCCAATGGGTCAAATGCTACACCAAGTGTACTTTTAAAACTCTCACGCGTACGATTATACCCTTGAGCTCTGGGAGGAAATAGCGCCAATTTATCTTTAGGAATAGCTAATTGTTGGGCGCTAAGTGTTTTGAGTACAGATGAAAGTGCCTGCTGCTGTTCTTTGGCCGAAAGGATAGCCGTTGTTTCTAGGTACGGGTCCCCTTTAACAACATAATTATACTTCATCCCACCTATCATTTTGATTGCCGCCTCCGTTTGATATCTATGATAAAAATAGAGCGGCACAAACACATCTTCTAAAGTAGAAAGTGTCTCACCATCTCTAATATTGTCAATCGAAAAATTAGCAATTGCTTTTGACCTTAATTTAAGTAATTCATCAAGTTCATCTGCTGGGCTTGAGCCGTTATCCCACAAATGCGCTCTAAAATGTGCGCCACTTTGTGCTCTCGCATCACTATCTGTTATATAGCGCAGCCCGTCCTTTTCTGCATTGAGAATTACACTTGAAAGATATTCCTCTTCTGGAATTTCTTTCTGAGGAATTCCATAACTATACTTTACAGTTATTTTATCCCAATCTCCTATTCCCGCAGCATAAGCTTTAGAAAAATCAATTTTATTTCCATTCCACTTCAACGCTGGGTGCGGATAATCCATCACACTGGCTCGGCCAGTTGCACTGGCTGCAAAATTATGTGCAAATCCTAACGTATGTCCAACTTCGTGAGCACTTAGTTGTCGTATTCTCGCCAAAGCCATATCTAACATAGGCTTATAGTTCTCATCATTCTCCTTAAAAGGGGCCTTCATTAATGCTTGTGCAATTAAAAAATCTTGCCGTATGCGTAGGCTCCCTAAGCTCACATGTCCTTTTATAATTTCACCAGTACGAGGATCAGTCACACTTGCTCCATAACTCCAACCCCTAGTGCTGCGATGTACCCATTGAATCACATTGTAACGAACATCCATAGGGTCTGCATCCGGAGGAAGCATTTTGACTTGAAAAGCATTCTTGAATCCTGCTTCTTCAAAAGCTTCATTCCACCAACTGGCACCTTCTATCAACGCAGTTCGAACTGGCTCAGGAGTACCTGAATCTAGATAATAAATAATGGGCTCAACCACCTCGCTTACTTCTGCATTGGGATTCACTTTTTCTAACCGATGTCTATTTGCAAATCTTTTAACTATGGGTTCCTGTATGGGTGTTGCATAGTCTAGAAATGTTGTAGCAATATTTCCTGCCCTAGGATCAAATTTTCTAGGAGAAAAATTATCATCTGGTAATTGTACGAAAGAGTAATGCTGTATCACACTAACTGCACCAGACTCTGGTGCTACGCTACGGAGATTACTCCCTGTTGCCTCCCCTGTAAAAGTGAGCAAGGATTCAAATTCGGTGTTCTTAGGAAAGCTCTTTGTGCGCTCTTCGTACAGGGCACTCCTAGTTTTATCTATTTTGTAACTTCCTTCTTTAAGTCTTTTAAGTCTAGGAGCTACTCCATGAGTATCTTCCATTAAAAATGGCGTAAGATCAATCAAATACACCCCATTTAACGTTTCCACTATAGGAAATCCAAAGAGAACCGATTTTGCAAAAGCTTCTTCGATAGATTTCTTTTCTAACTCATTATCTGTAATGGCTCTGTAATTAGTGTTAGGTTGTATGAGTAGCAACTTATTTCCTCGTTTTTGAAATTTTACAATGGCAGTACCACCTAGTTGGCCTCTATCAAGACCAATATCATTACTACCTAATCCTGTTCTAAGGGAATGAACAAATAGAAACTCTGTATCTAAGCGATCTACTTCAAGGTAAATTTTATCCTCACTCTCGTCGTAATGCGTTGTAAAAAATCCTTTATGTGTTAGAAGGTTTTTTTTTGATTCCAAAAACTGTGCTACTGAGGTGCTTGCCATAAAGAGTAACATAGCAAGGATGGTGTATTTTCTCATAAATCCATTTAAGGTTGTCTAAGATACAGCATTGGCTTTTTTCGAACAACATTAAATTTTTAGAAATGTCATGTATGTCTAGAGGTGTTCTGGGAATTCCGTTTTCGCGAAAGCATAAAAAAACACCTTGCCGTCTGACAAGGTGTTTTAAAATTTTATTGACTAGCGCCTAGTACATAGACTGTAGAGCTGTTACATCATTTGAAGAAAATTCACCATCCTCTCCTGCACCAAAACAAGCTTGCATGATAGAGTCAAAATCTCTTCTTGGTGTTCCTGGTAACTGTATCGCACCAACTCCAGCAGTACCTTCATTAGAATTAGATCCACAACTAGCACGATCATAATAATCAGAGTGACGGAAACCTATAGAGTGTCCAATCTCGTGAGTAATTACATGCTCATTTGTATTTGTGTCAAGACCTTCAAGTCCATAAATCTGTACAAATTTATTAGGAAGACCATTAGATGGGAATCCAGCTACACCACCACTAACTCCAGGATTGTTTGCAGAGTTATCATATACAACCATATCCTTGTTATCGAAATTAGTTCCAAAAGTAAGATTAAAACGTAATGCCGATCCAGAGATCCTGTTGTAATTGTTTACTGCCCATTGTAAAGCTGTTCGTGCCTTGTTTGAAAGTGCAAATCCACCGCCAGTGTACCCAATAATATCTACCGTACGGTTGCTACCAGTTACAAGGTTATTAGTTCTAAATTGACGTGTTGCTCCATCAACATTCATTATTGCATTTAATTGCTTTTCTGTAACCGTAAGATCATCACCTATGTATATACGCTCTTCTACAGAACCGTCTGGAAGGTGAAATTTCCCTTCTGTTACCACACCTGCATCAAGACCGAGGTGTGTAATTTTACCTAGAATTTCCTGATCAGTAACCATTGCTCTTCCTGTTGAAGATGCAGTTACCTCCTCTAAAAATGCTTGCTCATTTTCCAATCCATCTACTGCTTCTTTCTCACATGATGTGAATGTAACTGCCATTGCTGCTAAAGCAAAAATTCCGACTTTAATTTGTTTTTTCATTTTAAAATAATTAGGGTTATTGTTATTGAATGAGGCGAATTTAACTATTTTTAACAGATAAATCCAAATTATTAGCAACTAAATATGATGATGTTTGCATTTTTATTAATTTATCAATAAAAACACTAAGCTATTCTCGATCCTTTATGCATAGTAGTCCAAGCCTTACACAAATCTCCTAACTACTTTATTTTTAGAACATTAAGCTATCAAACACGTCTTAAAAATGACAATGAATACTATGGATTAAAAGACCTTAACGGTACCTTTTAAAAAACAAAAAATTATCTATGAATACGAATTTTTACTATATTCTCATCAAAATACTAGATTAACATACTATTATTAAAAGTGATCTTAAATGTTAAGAAGTATATTCTCTAAAATCTAATGGATCGAAGTTTTTGAAATGACCGTTTAATTTAATAATCTCTTTAGCTCTATTAATGGTTTTTAAAGCTGGTAAGGTAACCTCGAGATGACGTATTAGAAATTTATAGCGCTGTTCTTCTAAATTCATTTTGAGAAGCTCATACTCTTGTTCTAAGGTGAGTCCTATTTTGTGTGAAAGGCTATAACTATCTACCATCTCATCTTGAAAGATAGGTGTTTTAACATCTAATTCGTTATAAAACTCTCTAAGTAATCCCAAAAAAACTTGCTTATATGTATCATTCACATTACTCTCTTTAGTAATGTAAATTACTTCACCACCCGCATATAATTTATTAATTAGAGACGTGTAAAATCTCGTAACCTTAAATATTCTTACCCCTTCACAAATCACATCACTAGCTCCAGATGGGTATCTTTTAACTACCTCTACGAGCTTCACCTCGGTGCCATACTCGATGCTATTATTAAAATAGGTGGGGATCCCGAATTTTATGTCGTGATTTTCACAATCTGTTATCAGCTGTTGATAGCGTTCTTCAAAAATATGCAATGCTAGTTGCTCTCCGGGAAAAACCACTAATTCCAGAGGAAACATTGGTAAAGTGCTTGTAGTCATGATCTTTTAAACTAAAATATACGAAGCCAATTTCAAATTGTTATATAATTCACAATATTTAACCTTCTTGTTCAACTTTAAAACTGAATACAGATTGTGGTTTCATTAAACTCAATTAGTTTTGGGCTTTTAAACTAGAACGCAATGACAAATCAAGACTTATTAGCTATCGCAGCACAGTATGGTAGCCCCTTATACGTGTACAATGCTGATGTGATTACAAATCAATACGACCGCCTTACAAATGCTTTTAAAAATGTAAAACAACTACGTTTAAATTATGCAGTTAAAGCATTAAATAATATCGCAGTACTTCAACATTTGAGAAGTCTTGGTTCTGGCTTGGACACCGTGTCTATACAAGAAGTAAAACTAGGCTTGCTCGCTGGTTATGCTCCTGATAAAATTATATATACACCTAATGGTGTGTCCCTTCAAGAAATTGAAAAAGCTGTTTCCCTTGGAGTACAAATTAATATTGACAATCTTTCTATTCTTGAGCAATTTGGAGCAAAGCACCCTGAGATTCCTGTATGTATCCGAATTAACCCTCACGTAATGGCGGGAGGAAATGCCAATATCTCTGTAGGGCACATTGATAGTAAATTTGGTATAAGCATCCATCAACTACCACACATTTTACGTATTGTGGAAAATACTGGGATGAATATTAATGGTGTTCATATGCATACGGGCAGTGATATATTAGACATAGATGTTTTTATCCACGCCACAGAGATATTGTTTCAAACCGCTAAAAAGTTTGATCGGTTAGAGTTTATCGATTTTGGTAGTGGTTTTAAAGTACCATATACTGAAGGTGATATTGAAACAAATATTGAAGAAATGGGTGAAAAGCTCACCACTCGATTTAATAATTTTCAACAAGACTATGGTAGACCTTTGACACTTACTTTTGAACCTGGTAAGTTTCTAGTGAGCGCTGCGGGTAAATTCCTAGTTAGTGTAAATGTGGTTAAACAAACTACTTCTACTGTGTTTGCACAAGTAGATAGTGGTTTTAACCATTTTATTAGGCCTATGCTTTATGGCAGCCAACATACTATACATAATATAAGCAATCCAGAAGGAAAGCAACGCTTTTATAGTGTGGTAGGATATATATGCGAGACAGACACGTTTGCAACAAATCGTCGTATTAATGAGATTTCTGAAGGTGATATTTTGGCTTTTGACAATGCTGGAGCTTACTGCTTTACTATGTCTAGTAATTATAATAGTAGATATAGACCGGCAGAAGTTTTATGGAAAAATGGTCAAGCACACCTCATTAGAAAAAGAGAAACTTTTGAAGATCTCATAGCAAATCAAATTCCTTTAGAAGAGTTTGTAGAGGCCTAAAGATTTAAGGTAAAACATAATTTCTTCATAAAGATCGAGTAGTTTCTCGGTCTTTTTTATTGATTGAGTATCTTTAATATATGAATAGAATTTACATACTTTTAATTTGTATTCTCACTGGTTGTAGCAACCCAATGCAAAAGGTCACTCGCTCTAAAGACCCATTGATTAAGAAAGTTATTAATAACGCCTCTAATCATGAGATTCAAATTATTTATACACAGATTGATACTTCAGAAACAGGAGGATTTACTTTTAAAGATTACAGCTATAAAGTAGATGAAAACAATTATTTCTATCCTGCGAGTACCGTAAAGTTGCCTATGGCAATTTTTGCTGCAGAATATTTAGAAAACTTGGATAGTATTACGCTAGACATCCCCTATGTGATTGTAAATGAATCTCTAAAACATTCGGTAGGTGATGATATTGCAAAAATATTTGCAGTGAGCGATAACAGTGCTTATAATCGATTGTACGATTTAGTAGGAAGAGATTATGTGAATAAACGCTTTCGCGAAAGCGGGCTCTCTCCCTCTCGCATCTCTCATAGGTTAGATACTACGAATGCAGACATTGCAAATCACAAAGAATTTATTTTTTTCCCAGGATACACAGAAAAACCTATCAGCATTATCCAAAAAGATGACAGTCCTGTTGATAAGCTAAAGATGAAGAACGCTCTCAAGGGTAAAGGATATCAAGAAGAAGGAAGGCTAATTAATAAACCTATGGATTTTTCTACAAAGAATTATTTTCCATTAGCAGCACAGCATAGCTTGATGAAAAGACTCGTTTTTCCAGAGAATTTTTTAGAAAACGAGCGATTTAAAATACAAGAAGATACTCGCTTGCGATTATTAGATATGATGCAAACTCTCCCAAAAGAGGCGGGTTACTCACAAGAATACGCTGATACTTATGTGAAATTTTTTATGTATGGGGATAGTGAAGAAGCCATTCCCGATCACATAGAAATTTACAATAAAGTAGGGTATGCCTACGGTACAGTTACGGAGACTGCCTATATTAAAGATGTAAGAAACAAGGTGCATTTTTTCCTTTCCGCCACTATTTTAGTAAATAAAAATGGCATCTATAATGATGACGCCTACGAGTACGATGAAATTGCCATTCCATTCCTAGCACAATTAGGTAGGGAATTTTATGAGCTGGAACTTGATCGTAAAGATTGATAAACATTGTGATCTCTGTATACACTATTTTTTGTTACTTCGCATTTTCGCTTAAAGCGAAATACCATTTAAAAAGATTATTTTGAGCTTAAGAGAATTAAATAAAAGAACCCTAGTTTGTGAGCTTTGCACAAATGAATATGATTTAACGCCTTTTACTGTAGAACCAAAAGAAGAACAAATCCTTGCGTGTAAAACGTGTATCACTCAAATTAGAAATCCAGAAGAAATAGATCCTAACCACTGGCGTTGTCTTAATGACAGTATGTGGAGTACGGAGCCTGCGGTACAAGTTGTTGCATGGCGAATGCTTACACGTCTCAAAGAGGAAGGATGGCCACAAGATCTTTTGGACATGATGTATATGGAAGAAGAAACTCTAGAATGGGCAAAAGCTACTGGAGAGCACATTGAAGAAGATGAACATACAATTATTCATAGAGACTCAAACGGAACCCGGCTTGAAGCTGGTGATAGCGTTGTTCTTATTAAAGACTTAGACGTGAAGGGCGCAAACTTTACCGCAAAACGTGGAGAATTCATGCGTAACATCTCACTTGTACATGACAACGCCGAAAATATAGAAGGTAGAATACAAAATCAACAAGTGGTGATTGTTACCAAATGGGTAAAGAAAAGTAATTAGTGATACAACGTATAATCAAATAAATAACTTACAATAGCGATTACCAATTGTTCATGTTTAAGAGCTCTTTTTTAGCTTGAGAATATTCTGATATCATATTAGATACAATTTGAGCGGCAGGTTTTATATCATTTATAAGTCCAGAAATTTGCCCTATTTCTAATTCCCCTTCGTCTAAATCACCTTCAAACATACCTCGTTTTGCTCTTGCTCTGCCTAATAATTTAATTAAATCATCTTTAGAGGGAGCAGTTTGATAAAGTTGCGCAACTTGCTCATAAAACTTGTTTTTAATGAGCCGAACAGGAGCTAATTCTTTTAAAGTTAACACAGTATCTCCTTCTTGTGTATCTACAATGGCTTGTTTAAATAAATGGTGTGCGCTAGACTCTTCACTTGCCGCAAAACGACTTCCTACTTGTACTCCGTCTGCTCCTAAAGTCATTGCAGCTAACATCCCTCTTCCCGTAGCAATACCACCAGCGGCTATCAAAGGAATTTTTATCTTTTCCTTTACCATAGGAATTAAGGTAAAAGTTGTTGTCTCTTCTCTCCCATTATGTCCACCTGCTTCAAAACCCTCGGCAACAATAGCATCTACTCCAGCAGCCTCCGCTTTAAGTGCAAATTTTACGCTACTCACCACATGGACTACTTTGACATTATGCTTTTTCAATTCTTGAGTCCATAGTTTTGGATTACCAGCACTTGTAAAAACAATAGGGACTTTTTGATCCACTACGGTTTTCATATGTTCCTCAATATTGGGATACAACATAGGAATATTTACGCCAAAGGGTTTATCCGTAGCTTTTTTACATTTAATTACATGTTCCAGTAGAACATCTGGATACATAGAAGCTGCACCTATAAGTCCTAATCCACCTGCATTGCTGACAGCACTAGCAAGTTTCCATCCAGAATTCCATATCATTCCACCTTGAATAAGTGGATATTTTATATCAAATAATTGAGTGATTTTGTTCATTAAGATTTTATGAGTTTTTGAATAACTACGGTTGATCCATCATTTATTTGAATCAAATAAATTCCGCTTTTTAATGTTGATATGGGCAGGTTTAAGATTGTTTCATCTGTAAAGTAACCGCCTACCTTCTTTCCTAGCAGATCATAGATTTCAATTTCTGCATTCTCGATGTCTTCAGGCAACACTAAAGTGGCATCATGCGATGTAGGATTGGGATAGATTTGGTACCCTTTCGCGAAAGCATACTCTGAAGTATTTAAAATTTGAGGCAAAGCAGCTTCAAAATCTGGAATTCCGTATCCTAATCTTGGGGTTGGATTATTAAACGTACTAGAATTCTCCCTAATGATTTGCATGACAGCTTCATTTGTACGGGTTCTATTAGCTTGCCAAAAGCTGGCTACAGCTCCAGCCATAATAGGTGAGCTGAAACTCGTACCATTATTTGATCTAATTATATTATTTTCATCTATAACAGCACTCCCCTGACCTTTTGCCATCACATCAGGTTTGATACGTCCATCACTAGAAGGACCTATACTACTAAAGCTTGCATAATTACCATTACTATCTACGGCTCCTACCGTAAATGAACCTCTTGCGTCTGCAGGTGCGCTTATCATTCCAGAACCAGAATTTCCTGAGCTTGTCACAACTAGCATTCCCTTTTCAAAGGCAAGTGTTGCTCCCCGAGAAATAAAGGTAGTCTCACCGTCCATATCTTCATAAGAATAATCATATACTGGATTGTCAAATGTGCGATATCCTAGAGATGTATTAATTACATCCACTCCAAGGCTGTCTGCACGCTCTGCCGCTTCCACCCAATACGATTCTTCCACAGGGTTTTCATTTGCTGTATCTTCTGTTCTAAAACAATATATTGCAGCATCTGGTGCAGTACCTACAAACTGATCAGCAATAAATCCTACGATATTAGATAATACTTTTGTACCATGATTATTACCACTGAAAAGAAATTCATTCTCTTCGCGATCCACAAAGTCAAACCCATCAAGTAACTTTCCTGCATCTCGCAATCTCGCAAAGCCTCCTACTTGATCAACGCCTGGGAAACCAGAATCCATAACCGCTATTGTCATTCCTTCCCCCGTATAATCTTGTTGATGTAATGCTTGCACATTAAGCATTGTCACTTGATTTTCTGTACTACCATACGTAAAATCAACACGCATTTGTGGAGAAGGAGGACCCTCTTTAAAAAATTGAAATGAGGAGGAACTTCTATTTAGAGTGTTATCTGCAAAATCAATAGCACTCACAAAACTTAAATCTTGAAGTCCTTGTATTGCATCTTGTACGCCCCGCACGTGAATACAATTCATCCATTTTGATTTTGAAAGAACAGTGATTCCGTTTTGAGATTTTACTTGAGAAATATAATTTTCATTTACAGGTACATCCCGCTCATCAATGGAAACATTATGCATTTCCTTTCGATCAATCGCTTTTTGAGTTAGGATAGTAATTGGATTTGCAAGTGCTTCTGAAACACCTTCTTTATCTGTAAAAAAAATCCAAGCGTCTTCTTGAGCGACAGAGGTTATGGACGTAAGAAAAAAAAATAAAAGCAGGTTTATCTTCATAATAGAGTTTTATAGAGTTTGATATGACCTATATATTGAATCTATCAAAACTTTAAAGGTAGTCGATTTTCCTAAAGATAAGAATGACCTCGTTATTCTTAAGCTAGTTAATACTTAATTAATTTGAGATTTCTAAGAAATAACCCCAGAACCTAAACACTCATCTCCTTGATGCCAAGCCACAAATTGCCCTTCAGCAATGGCAGATTGTGGATTGTCAAAAATCACATATAGTCCCCCTTCTACTCTATAAAGTGTTGCCTTTTCTAATACCTGCCGGTAACGTATTCTCGCCATAACTTGCATGGTATCATCTATTTTCAAGGCTAGATCCTTACGTATCCAGTGTATTTCCTCTTCTTTTACAAACAACCCCTTTCTATACAAACCAGGGTGATTCTTACCCTGCCCAGTATAAATGATATTCTCTTTTACATCTGTATCAATGACAAATAATGGCTCTTTAGTGCCACCCACCGCAAGCCCTTTGCGTTGCCCAATTGTAAAATAATGTGCTCCATCATGTGTACCTACTACTTTCCCAAGATTGGTATCATATTGATGCTTTTGAGCTAATAGCGGTAACTCATCAAGATTGTAAGTATGACTATCTTCTCCATTCCCAGCTATCTCAGAAATTGTTTCTTTTGGAATCTCGATAATGTTGCCCTTTTTAGGTTTAAGCTGTTGTTGTAAAAAATCTGGCAATCTCACTTTACCTATAAAACATAATCCTTGAGAATCTTTTTTACCAGCCGTCACAAGATCTTGAGCGAGTGCAATCTCACGAACTTTAGGTTTTTGTAAATGACCTATAGGAAATAATGTTTTCGCCAATTGCTCTTGGGAGAGTTGGCATAAAAAATACGATTGATCTTTGTTAGTATCTGCTCCAGCTTTTAGCTGGAAAATTTCTTTACTATCCTTTACTATGGAAGATTTTTGACAATAATGTCCAGTAGCCACATAATCGGCTCCTAGAGACAAGGCGATCTTCATGAAAACGTCAAATTTTATCTCACGATTACACAGTACATCTGGATTAGGAGTGCGTCCCATCTCATACTCACGGAACATGTAATCTACAATCCTTTCTTGATATTCCTTGCTTAAATCTACCGTTTGAAAGGGAATTCCGAGTTTTTCTGCGACCAGCATGGCATCATTACTATCATCTAGCCAAGGGCATTCATCAGATATTGTAACGGAGTCATCGTGCCAGTTTTTCATAAAAAGACCAATGACATTGTAGTTTTCTTTTTTAAGTAGATGCGCAGCCACACTACTATCTACTCCTCCACTAAGCCCTACTACTACAGTTTTCATCTCAAAAAAGCTATTCAAGTTCAATATAATCACAGCGTAAATTGATTCGTTCCCGCTTTCGCGAAAGCGTACTTTAATCAATATAGCAACTCTGCAAAATTACGTAATTATAGTCCGAATAAACACTACATACTTACAGAGCATTTCTTAGATAAAGTAGCTATTGAACTCCTATCTTATTTTGTGGATATTTTATTTTCTTATCAGGCTTACCCTCTTTATAATAGGTCCATATACCATGCTTTCTATTATTCTCATAGGAACCCTCTACCTCAATTATTCCAAAACCATTGTACATTTGTGAAGGCCCATGGAGTTCATCATTCTTATAAGTAAGCATTTTCAAAACTTTTCCATCATCAGTATAATATGTTGCAACTCCTTCCCTCTTTCCCTTTTTATAAATTTCTTTTTGAGCCACAGATGCACTTATAAAAAACACTTTACGCTCCCCATCTAAGAGACCATCTATATAAAACTCCTCGATCATTACTGTTTTTCCATCTTGATGATAAGATTTCCATAATCCAACTCTTTTACGATTTTCCATCATCCCTACACTTACTTTCTTACCCGCCGTGGTGTAGTAGGTAACTTCTATACTATCTGTATCATGTGAATATTTCTTTGTGGCTGTTGGGTGTCCCCCAAAGCGATCATAGAATTTAAAAGTTCCTACTTCTTTTCCATGATCAAATGTTCCCTCATATCTGATCTGATCTGTACCTGAGTAGTTCTTTTGCCAACTCCCATGACGTAAACTATCTGTATCAAAACCGTTATAGTCCTGCGCAACGGCAATTAATTGAAATTGAGCTATAAAAATCACTACTACGAATCGAAAATTTATCATTTAACTATAAATTAAGAGGGTGGTTTGTCTAATATTTTTAATTTTACTATAAACAAAACTAAAATTGCTATTATGAAACACCCTATGAATTTTACAAAATTACTATTTATTGCACTAACGCTATTTATGGCGATATCTTGTGATGGAGATGATGACAACGACAACATTATTGATGGAGAGTCTAATACTATTGCAGATTTTGTGACTAACAATCCTGACTACAGCTCTTTATTAGCTGCCTTACAACGTACTGGACTGGACGCTACGCTTGCTGGATCTGGAACATTTACTGTATTTGCTCCAGACAACGATGCATTTGATGCATATTTAGATGGAACGGCTCTAGCAGATGTAGAAACAGAGGCACTACGTCAATTACTTTTAAACCACGTGCTTAATCAAACTCTAGACGCTACACAACTGGCTGCAGACGCTGATGGCTATGTAAAAACTGAAGCAACTGAGACCTCTACAAACGCAAATATAAGCATGTATGTAGATGCATCATCTGGTGTGGTTATTAATGGACAGTCTACAGTTGTGACGCCAAATATAGAAACAGATAATGGAATTATTCATGCGGTAGATACTGTGATAGAAATTCCCAACATCGTGACATTTGCAACAACAAATCCTTCATTAACATCACTGGTAGCCGCACTCACTGATGAAGGAAACACAACGTTTACAAGTTTACTGAGTGATGCAGATACAGATTTTACGGTATTTGCTCCAACCAATACAGCGTTTACAACATTTTTAGATGGAGCAATGTTGTCTGATGTTAATAACGATTTCTTAGCTCAAGTGCTTTCAAATCACGTGGTAGCTGGATCAGTTGCTATATCCACAACGTTAACAAATAGCTACGTGAACACCGCAGCAACTTATACGGATAATGAGCCTTTAAGTCTCTACATCAATACGGATAATGGAGTGGTTCTAAATGGAACATCAGAGGTAGTAGTGGCAGATATCGTAGCCTCTAATGGGGTGATACATGTTGTAAATTCAGTAATAGGTTTACCAGATGTGGTAACATTTGCTGCAGCAGATCCAAATTTTTCTTCTTTAGTGGCTGCATTAACACGTGAAAGTTCTTTTACCTATGTTTCCACATTGCAAACAGAAAATGGTACTACTCCTGCACCATTCACTGTATTTGCGCCAACGAATGACGCTTTTGAAGCATTGATTGCAGATTTAGACGGTGTTAATGAATTAGGCGATATACCTACAGCTACACTTGCTTCAACATTAGAATTACACGTTATCACAGATATGAATGTAAGAGCAGAAGATCTTGCAGCTTTAGATGGCGCGGAAGTTATGACACTTAATGGTGCAAATATTACAATAGACGGATCCACACCTGCTATTGTAGGGCCTGATATGATGGCTAGCGGATTTGTATCTACAAACATACAAGCAAGCAATGGCGTGATTCACGCTATCGATAGAGTTTTAAGAGAATAAAACTAGCCATAACTATTGACCAAAAAGCAAAACTCCAATACTGTATAGTATTGGAGTTTTTTTATGCTTTCGCGAAAGCGAAGTAAAGCTGCTTATTTTCCTCTAGCTTTTTGCTGTTTTTCTGCTTGCTCCATCATCTCTGCCATTTTTGTCGCAAAACGACCTTTCTTCTTTGGCTTTGCCTTTTTAGTTTCGATTTTAGCCTTGATTTTTTCTTCATCTATGATGAAGTTTTTAATCACTAAAATGATTCCGATGGTAAGTAAATTAGAGATGAAATAGTATAAACTTAATCCAGAAGCATATTGATTAAAGAATACGAGCATCAATAATGGTGAGAAATACATCATATACTTCATCATCTTACTCATATCTGGCATGCCCTCTTGTGTAGGCTGTTGCATTTGTTGATTTCCAGTCGTTAATCGCATAGAAAAGAAAATTGTTACCGCAGCAAGAATTGGGAATAAGCTCACGTGGTCTCCATAAAATGGAATTTCGAATGGAAGTTGTGCAATCGCATCATAACTAGATAAATCTTCTGCCCACAAGAAGCTCTTTCCTCTTAAGTCAAAAGCAGATGGGAAGAAGGTAAACAATGCATAAAAGACAGGAATTTGTAATAGTGCCGGCAAACAACCTGCTGCAGGACTTGCACCAGCTTTGCTGTACAAAGCCATTGTCTCCTGTTGCTTTTTCATGGCATTGTCTTTATACTTAGCAGATATCTCTGCAATCTCTGGCTTTAAGATTTTCATTTTTGCCTGAGACGTATATTGCTTGTATTGTACAGGCGATAAAAATAGTTTAATTACAATAGTCATTACAATGATCGCAATTCCTGCTGGCAAGAATCCGCTTAAGAAACCGAAAAATGGAATGATCAGATACTTATTTAAAAATCCAAAAATACCCCAACCTAAAGGCATCGCCTCATCAAGACCTCTGTCGTAATTATTGAATATCTGATAGTCTGTTGGACCATAGTACATATTCATCGCATAATCAAGCTCGCCATTTTTAGTCTCTAATAATAAATCAGACTTGTACTCTTTTGTGAAAATGGTGTTTTCATCACGATCATCTGCTTCCTTATATAAGTCTGTAGAAGATAACCTTGCTTCCTTAAAGGGAGTATCTGTGAGCAACATCGAGCTAAAAAAATGCTGGCGGTAGTTCATCCAGCTCACATCTTCTTCTATCTCATCATCATCTCCAGCAGGAGATAATTTATCTGTTTTATCGCCTTCATATTCATACGTAAGTCGCGTATACCTATTCTCATAAGATTGACTACGCGCGTGACGCATCCCTTTAAAATCCCATTGTAATCGCATAGGATTTGAAGTGTTAAATGTAGTTGCTAGGTTTTGCGAACGAAGTCCAAAATCTAACATATAATCAGCTTCTTTAAGCTCGTATCTATATTCTAAAAATGAAGACCCTGAGACCTTCAGCTTCATAGAAAGTATTGTATTTGTGCCATTACGTGTAACAGTAGGTTCAAAATAAAGGTCTTTAGAATTAAGATTTCTATTATCTGTTGTACTAAAACTTATATTGAAAACATTATTACCATCTTTTACAAGATAAACAGGTTGATCATCAAACGTAGTATGATTAAGTAATTTTACCTCTGTGATATATCCTCCTTTGTTATTCACCGTAATGTCCATAAGATCATTACTTATAGTAGTAGTGGCTCCTTCTACTGCGGAAGGTAAAGTTTCAGAATATGCAAAAGAACCTAATCTATTCCTAAGGGCAGCATTACTTACAGAGTCTGTAGCTACATCTTTTGGTTGCTCTATTGTAGTTACATCAGCAACGGGTATTTGTTCCTGAGCTTGTTGCTCTGTTTTAAATTTTTCTTGAGCTTCAATCTCAGCCTCTGTAGGCTTATTGAAATAAATAATCCAAATAAGAATACCTCCCATAAGGAGCATCCCGATAAGTGAATTTGTGTCAAAGTTCTTTTTCATTAAAATTATTTAGGTGGTTGTTACGCTTTCGCGAAAGCGGTATCTGTTCAAATCAATTCTTCTTCCAAAAATTAGTTTATGCCATAGTGGCACTAGAATTATCTTGTGCATAACTTACAGCAGCTCTCAAAAAAGCTACAAAAAGTGGATGCGGCTCTGACACCGTACTTTTATATTCTGGGTGATACTGTACACCCACGAACCATGGGTGATCTGAAAGTTCAATTATTTCTACTAATCCTGTATCTGGGTTTGTTCCTGTAATTTTCATTCCTGCATTTTCAAGCTGATCACGATATGCTTCATTAAATTCATATCTATGACGGTGACGCTCAAGAATTAAATCACTATTATATACATCATTTACAATACTGTTAGGCTCTAGCTTACACTCCCAAGCTCCTAATCTCATGGTTCCTCCCATATCTACTACGTTTTTTTGCTCCTCCATCAAGTTGATTACTGGGTGAGGGGTATTGGGATCCATCTCTATAGAGTTTGCTTTGCCTAAATCACAGACATTACGGCTATATTCAATTACTGCCATCTGCATTCCTAAACATATGCCCAGGAAAGGAATTTTATGCTCTCGTGCATATTGCACTGCTTTAATTTTACCTTCTATGCCTCGTTCTCCAAAACCTGGAGCAACAAGAACTCCGTCAAGTTTTGCAATTTTATTTTTAATCACATCTGGTGTGATGTGCTCACTATGTATACTTTCAATATTTACTTTTACTTCATTCTCTGCTCCTGCGTGAATAAAAGCTTCCAATATGGATTTATAAGAATCTTGTAATTCTACATATTTTCCTATAAGTCCTATTGTAATCTCGCTCTTTGGATTCTTATGCCTAGAAAGAAATTCATTCCATTGCGCAAGATCTGGTGGAGAAGTATTAGGTAAATTGAGTTTAGAAAGAGTTATAGCATCTAATCCTTCATCAAGCATAAGGTTAGGCACATCGTAGATCGTACTTGCGTCTATACTCTGTATAACCGCTTCTTGTTCTACATTACAAAATCGTGCAAGCTTTGCTCTCAACTCATAACTTAACTCATGCTCTGTACGGCACACCAAAATATCTGCCTGAATCCCGCTTTCCATCAATGTTTTGACAGAATGCTGTGTAGGTTTTGTTTTCAATTCGCCTGCAGCTGCTAGATAGGGCACTAGGGTCAAGTGTATCACGAGAGAATTTTGTTTACCCAATTCCCATTTTAGTTGTCTAATACTTTCTATATACGGTAAAGACTCTATATCACCTACAGTTCCTCCTATTTCAGTAATTACAATGTCATAGTCACCACTATTTCCTAGAATTTGGATTCTTTCCTTAATTTCATTAGTGATATGCGGAATTACTTGAACGGTTTTCCCCAAAAACTCCCCACGGCGTTCTTTGTCAATCACACTCTGATAGATACGACCCGTAGTGACATTATTGGCCTGAGAAGTAGCAACATTAAGAAAGCGCTCATAGTGGCCTAAATCCAGATCAGTTTCTGCTCCGTCATCTGTGACATAACACTCCCCGTGTTCATAAGGATTTAGTGTACCAGGGTCAATGTTAATATAAGGATCTAGTTTCTGTATCGTCACACGGTACCCTCTAGCTTGCAATAATTTAGCTAAAGAAGCTGCGATAATACCTTTTCCTAATGATGATGAAACTCCGCCCGTTACGAAGATGTATTTTGTAGAAGCCATTGAGGTAATTATGTGGTTCGTTTTACGGGGTGTAAAAGTACGAGAATTTAAGGAGCTAGATTAAGTTTAGGGTGTTAATTTAACGAGGCTCCTATTGCCTAAAGTTCCTTTTACTCAAAAAGGCATGGACTATTTAATTTTGAATTGTCACTATCTGCTGTAATTAGGAGATTCCTTTGTTATAGTCACATCATGAGGATGACTCTCATTGATACCGCTTGCTGTAATTTTCACAAAACGGCCATTTTCTTTAAGATCATCCACATTGGCTGCTCCACAATACCCCATACCTGCCCTCAAGCCGCCAACAAATTGATGTATACTTTCATTAAGTTCACCTTTGTAAGGAACACGACCGACGATGCCTTCTGGAACTAATTTCTTAATATCATCTTCTACATCTTGGAAGTAACGATCCTTTGAGCCTTGTTTCATGGCTTCTACAGATCCCATTCCTCTATAAGACTTAAATTTTCGACCTTCGTAGATAATTGTTTCTCCTGGAGATTCTTGCGTACCCGCTAGTAATGAACCTAGCATCACACAGTCTGCTCCCGCTGCAATTGCTTTAGGGATGTCGCCGGTGTATCTAATTCCACCATCTGCAATTACGGGAACACCAGACCCTTTAATGGCTGCAGCACATTCTAATACGGCAGAAAATTGGGGAAAACCAACTCCTGCAACTACTCGAGTAGTACAAATAGACCCAGGACCTATACCCACCTTCACTGCATCTGCACCTGCATCAACAAGATATTTAGCTGCTTCACCCGTAGCGATATTACCTACTACACAATCAAGATTAGGGTATTCACTTTTTACCGCCTTCAAGACAGAAACTACACCCTTGGTATGACCATGTGCTGTATCTATAACTATAGCATCAACTCCTGCATTTACTAACGCACCCGCTCTTTCTACCGCATCTCCTGTAACACCAATCGCTGCTGCTACTCTTAGTCTACCATATTGATCCTTATTTGCAAAAGGCTTTAAGGTAAGTTTTGTAATATCTCTGAACGTAATAAGTCCTACTAGCGTGTTGTCATCTGTAACTACTGGTAGTTTTTCGATTTTATGATTCTGTAAAATCTTTTCTGCTTGCTGTAACGATGTTCCTTCTTTGGCAGTCACCAGATTTTCTGAAGTCATGACTTCACTTACGGGTCGATCATTGTTGCGTTCAAAACGTAGATCTCTATTCGTCACAATGCCCAACAGTTTACCTTTGTCATCCACAATAGGGATTCCACCAATGCTGTGCTCCTTCATGGCTGCTTTTGCATCTAGAACTAATGAATCAAGTGGCAGTGTCACAGGGTCTATGATCATTCCACTTTCGGCACGTTTTACTTTACGCACTTTCATTGCCTGCTGCTCGATGGTCATATTTTTATGCAACACTCCTATCCCTCCTTCTTGCGCAATAGCAATAGCCATACGGCTTTCTGTCACAGTGTCCATAGCTGCCGAAACAATAGGGACATTGAGCGTTATATTTCTAGTAAATTTTGATTGTATACTAACTTCTCTAGGAAGAACTTCAGAGAAAGCAGGAACTAATAATACGTCGTCATACGTAAGACCTTCTCCTAGAATTTTATTTTCGTGTGCAGTCATGGCAATTATTGTTTTTGAAGTGAGGGTGGTGTTCTAAAAGTTCGCTTTCGCGAAAGCGAGCTAAAACCACGCTAACAATTAATTGCGTGCAAAAATACGTTTTAAATATCGATTTTATGTAAGGTTCAAATAAGATACTTTCCCTTTAACATATAAAACGCTTATGGCAGTTTATAAATTAATTCTTCTCAGTAGCGTTCTCTGAAAGTCCCATTTTTACCAATAGCTAAATAACCTATTATACTTAGGATTTTACCGTATGGTGGGAATTATAATTTTACCTGAAAAGTTGTGTAAAATGTAAGTGGCTCAGATGGGATAATCCCAGGACCAGGATATCCTGTAGCACGCCTTGTGAAATAAGATTCATCTAGTGAATTGTTTAACCCAGCCTCTAGCTTAAACTGCTTCCAAGTATAGGCTGCCGAAATATCTAGTACTCCGTATGAAGGTATTGTTCCCTCTATACCACGTTGATTATCATTTACATCTTGTGGAGCATTTGATGCGTCTGTAAACTGCTCAGTTAGGTATGTATATTGTGCGCTTGCTGTAAAGTTTTTGTAACCAAAATTAATTCCAGTTTTGAAGTTAACATCTGGAATAAACTCTACTTCATTACCCTCTACACCAATAGCATCAGAGCTTAAATATTCTGAACTTGTAAGCGCAAGGTTTGTGAAGAGCTTAAGTTTGTAATCTGATTGGTCTTCAAAAAATGTGTTCTTAATATTCCAATCTGTAAATACCTCTAAACCATAAATAAATGCATCCCCAATGTTTCCACGACGTCTTTTGACGCTATTATCTGTATCTTCAAAAAGCACTTCTCCTAGGCGGTTATCGTATCTCACACCAAACAAACTAAAATCATATGCAAACTTATTATCAATGCGCCCTCTAGCTCCTAAGTCTACAGTAAATCCCTCCTCATCGGTTATATTTTCATCAACTACAAATGAGGGGTTTGTAATCCTAATATCATTAAAAGTAACAGAACGATAATTCTGGCTAAAATTCCCATATAATTCAACTGCTGGAGATAGATCATACGTTACGCCAGCACCTAACAGTAAAAAATTCCGGTCAAATACTCTATTATCTGCTACATCTTCATTTACAAGTACATTCCCCGCTAAGTCAACCACCACATTATTAAAAGAACCTTCACTTTCTGTTTTAATATACTCATATCTAAAACCTGGGGTAATAGAAAGTCTGTCTGTCACGTTAAAGATATTTTCTCCAAAGATGGCTAGGTTTCTATTAGGAAAATCAAATTCAGCTTGACGTTCATAATTAGGAAACTGCGCTGTAGCAAAACTAAAATCTGCATCGTCTGCCGTAGTGCCAGGCCCTTGCTGCTGACTATTACTAGCATCATAATACTTGCTTCCTATCAAGAAGACAGCATCCTTCTCTCCTATTTTATATCTCGTAAGCAAGCGCGTCTCTGCTCCCCAATTTGTGAAGTCATCCACTAGCAATTCCCTAGGCTCTTCTAAATCATCTGGCTGAGATACTCTGTTGGTTCTAAAACCTACGGCACTACGTTGAGCGTCTAGACCGAACACATTTAAACTAAAATCTGTTTTCTTACTAAAGGCGTGATCAAGGCGTACAGAATATACTTTCCAGTCTACATCAAACCAGTTACGATTACGGTTACTAAAGTCAGGGTTTTCTATAAATTGAGCATCTGTAAGACCTCCAGCCTGTTTGGCTAGATAATTAAATAAGGTCAATTCTCCGGTTATTTTAGTATTCTCACTTAACTGGTATGCAGCGTGTGCAAAGTAATTACGACTGTTAAACTGAGAGTTAGGTCTCCAGCCATCTCCTTCTTTGTAATTGAAATAAGTGTAATAACTAAATTTACCCACCGTACCACTTAAACTATTAAATGAAGTAAGCAATCCATAAGAACCAGCTGTTTGCCTCGATATCAGTTCGATTTTCTTGTATTTTAATGGCTCTCTAAATTTAAAATTTATCAATCCACCAAACTGTGTTCCATATTGCAATGATGCAGCACCACGAACTACTTGTATTTCCTTAAGCGCCTCTGCCGGTGGTGTGTAATAACTCTCCGGATAGCCAAGCACATCTGCGCTTATATCATAGTTATTTTGTCTGATATTAAAGTTGGCAGATCGGTTAGGGTCTAGATCCCCTTCCACCTATATTGAGTTGCAATCCAGCATCTCCATTTTCGTAAATATTTAGTCCTACTACCTGACTGTAAATTTGTCTAGGTGCATTTGCGGCAAGGTTTGCCGTAAGTTGGTCCACCAGCACCACTTCACTCTTTTTACCAGCATAAATTGCAGTTCCCTCTACCTTTTTAAGAGAGCGTAATGCAAAAATCTTCTCGCGACGACTTGTAAGCACCACTTCCGAAAGTGATTCTCCTAGCTCTTGTAGGGTATAATTTTTAGTCACATTATTGGTAATAGAAACCTAGTTCTTCTACAAGCTCATAAGCAAAGCCAAAAATTACAACAGCATAGTTTCCAGAAGGCACATTCTCAAATGTAAATGCTCCATAAACATCTGTAGTAGCCACCATATTTACCTGACGCACATACACTTCAACCTCTGGAGATACCAGCACCAGCGACATCTGTTACTTTTCCCGAAAAAGTAAATTGAGCACTCAGTGAAAGCGCACAGAAAACTAATATGAACGTATTATAAACCTTTAATTTCATCTGTAAATGGTATAATCCAATTTTTATGCGCAAATGAATCTTCTATTTGCGCAAGATCCACTTTTGAATCAATATAGATTGTACTCAACCTACCATTAAGAGCAACGTAAGATTCGACATAGACCTCTACCTCTTGATGACCTTGACTCTCAAAATGGTCGCGAAGATAGTGAGCATATTCTAAAATAAAGTCTGGCTGGAAACTCATTTGTTTTTCTTGTAGTGGTGTCAAGAAATCTGTGTTATCTACATAGAATCGCTTTCCGCTTACGCCATCTACTATTTTAAATTGTGCGTAGCCAGATTTCTCCATAAGCATCACTCTCCACGAAAATCTGTAACCTTCTTCTGTCCAGAATAACTCTCCAGGATAAGCTAAGTAGCGCCATGGCAAAAGCAGTTGTATTGTAAAAAACACTGCTACACTTATTATAGAAATCTTTGCTAAAAAAGGGTTTCTAGATGTATAACGCTGTGTAGTTTCTAATAACTGTTGTGGGTATTTTACCGCTTTCGCGAAAGCGTGAATAATCTTTTTATGAAGACCTGCATCAAAGAAAATTAACGCGCTCACTATCATCACATACGGAAACATCCCGATAGGAAATAGTACTCTTGTGAGCACATGGAAAATAATAACTATGATAAACGCAAAAGGTCTCGACTTGCGCCAAAGTAGTAAAAATGGAATCAATAAGTCATAACCCGCTCCAAACCAACTAAAAACATATTGCACCCATTCTTGACCCAATAAATCGCCTAATAGAGGAATATCAAACTTAGAGGGTAACCAGATTTTAAGTGGCATAGCCTTTATGAGCCAGTCGCTATTAAGTTTTGCTAGGCCAGCATACACATACACTATCCCCAGAAGTAGTTTTATACTATCTATAGTCCATTGTGGCACAAACTGGATAGGTGTAACGGTACGCTTTCGCGAAAGCTGTAACGCATCTATCGAAAAATAAGAACCTGCTGGTATAAAAATCATCAGGAAGCTAAGCATACTGATGAAGTAATAGTGATTGAGATACATGGTTTTATCCATGAGTTCTATGTAAGTAAAGCTTAAAAAGAACATAATAATTGCCAAACGGTATTTATAACCTAGGGTAATCATGATCGTACTTAACGCACATATAGCAAATAATAAGTAGGTATGATTGCCGAAAGGACGCACCCACTCAAAACCATAAAATGTAAAATGGAAGGATGGCGCAATATAGAATTTTTCAATCCATCCGTAACTCCAGAATCTGATGAGACTGGCTAGCATAAGCAGCCCAAAAGATACACGAAAGACCGCTAGTGGTGCGGCCTCTCTTTGTATATTTAAATATCTTTTGACTTGCTGTATCATCTAAGATCTAATCTCCGTCTGCATCTGCAAAATCAATGCTAATGCTCATCGCGCTTACCATATCTACTTTAAGAAGTGGCACTAGACGTTGTACTTCATCATAAGACTCTAAGAAAGTTGTAGGCGGATTTTGAGAAAGTTCACTTTCAAAGCTACCTAATCCATTTACTGACAAACGCGCAATATCAAACTGTGAGTTTATAATATCACTAAGATCTACACCACTCTTAATAGCGTTAAGTTCACCTAGGTATGACGATAAACTTTCTCCTTGAGCGCTTGTATTGTAAGCTTTTCCATTAAAAAAGTCTTGAGTTGCGTCTAGACCTACTAAGAATAAATCTTTAGAAAGGTTACCTACGTATAATGCTTCTAGGTTTCCAAGTTCTACATTACCAGAAAATACGCCTCCAGGAATTCCCATTTTACCAGCACGTAAGAATTTTTCAAAATAAAAAATATAGTCATTTACAAGACGATCTGTAGAAGCCGTTGCAGAAGCTCCGTCGTTATCTATAAATGTTGCTCTATAAGAACCTTGCCACTCGCTTAATACTGATGCTGTAAGTTGCTTCATATCTACCACAACATCATTTAAATATTTCTTGTAAGCAGCTCCTTCTGCTCCATTATAATGCGAAAGAATCGCAGTCTCGTCTGCTCCTAAACCGTATAATAAGTAATCTAGTGCAGGAAAACCTTTGGCAGAGCGGTTAGATGAAAGTCCAAAATCATAAGAACCATTGGCAATATTACTTTCTATAGTAGTAACATTTGCTGGGTAAATATTTACGTTTAGACGTAAGTTTACCGTTTCGGCTGGGCCTATTTCAAACATAGAAACTCGCTGCCATGTTGTGTAAGCATCTACCCATGCGGCACGCACTGCGGTGAGATCACTAGCATCTGCAGTAAATGCTGCTGTTGCACTTTCTAGCGTATTTACCTTTGCGTTAAAATCTATATAACCTGGTACAATTATATTATCTGCCCAGTTAGTAAGCATCGCGCTACGATCAAAGTTACCTGGGTTTCCTGTTCCATTATCATCTGTTGTAATGGTTGTGTCATCACTATCACATGCATAAAAGAACAAAGCAATTGCTATAATTCCAAAAATCTTTTTCATAGTTAATTCTTCTTTTTACCACCAAAAGGGAGCCAATGTGCTCCCTGTTGTAGGTATTATTTCCTATTAGCTTGCTGCCTGCTCTACGGTGAAGTTAAATCGATCTGCTATAGTATTTGAAATTGAATCAAGTGTTTCAGGTGTAACTTCCCAAAGTCCATTACCCTCCGTTAATTGACTTAAAACGCCTTTTACCTCTTCCCTAGATAAATATGGTGCATCTGTATCAGGGTTACGTGTAAATTGTAAACTATAAACAAAACCATAACCTTCTGAGAAGATCATGAAATGCAGTCCCAAAGTTTTGAGCCTCTATAGCATTCTTACCTTGCTGTAAATAGTATACCGAACGTATTCCAATAACTTCAGATATTTTTGTTCTCAAAATTTCTGCTTGCTCATTTCTTAATTCGTAATCCTTTGCAACAATTGCCGCACGACCTAATTTAAAAGCATCAAAAATATCTTGAGCAATTCCTGCAAAATCGCTCATCTCCTTCAACACGTCCTAATATATTTATTTAAAAAAATATCATCAAGACCTATAGTACTATTTGCATTTGCTGCATCTGCACTGATGCCCCATACAGATAACCGAAAGCCTCATCCCATTTGTGCTCCATATCTGTGTATGTTTTACCCTCTACAAGAACACCTGAATCATTATCAGCTACGTTAGTACCTGCGTCTAGTACGTTTGTACCTAGGTAATTGTTAAGCATTTGATCTACCATCAAAGCACCTATAAGACTCTTTGCTACTACTTGATTATACTCAAAACCATTTGCAGCTACGTAACGAGTGCTTTCTCCATCTGCTATTTGACCCGCAACACCTATAGAGGCTTGTGTATTTTGAGCTGGAAACACTTCATTTACTTGAGTTGTAAAATGTGATTCTATATATGATTTAATTTCTGCAGAAGCTGCCGCATTTGTCGAAAAGTAATCTGTAGAAGCAGCTACTTTGCTTTTTACACTTTTATCTGATGCATTAAGATCATCACTCTCAAACGGAGTATTCTCGTTTGCAAACATGTCTGTTAATGATGCTATTGAAGCATTATCAAAATCACTCATCTCGCTCACAATTTCTTGTGCCATGGCGATACGTGTTGTTTGACCTGAGAAGCTCACAGTGCTTTCTCCATCTCTTCCAAAAGAGTATGTTGCTGGTGCAACTACTTCGATTTCTGGTTCAGTTATTAAAATATCGTCATCCTCACAAGATGTGAAGGCGATGGTCGTAATGGCTAGTGCTATTGGTAAGAAGTTTTTCATGTTTATTTAGACTTAATATAAATAGTAAATTTGTTTACGACGGCAAAAATACTATTGACTTTTAATTTGCACAAGTTTATTTAGAATAAATTAAAATAAGACAAATTAAATAGACTGATATCCTGTGTTATCAACTGTTTTACAGTATTTTAAAACACTTATGTTTTACGGTAGTTATTTATAAAAAAAAGCCTCATTGGTATTAATAATGAGGCTTTTTATAAATTATGGCTTGCAAAATATCAGTTAACGTCTTCTTCTACTAGCTGTAGTTTTCGATTTTCTGTCACCAGAACTAGGTCTGCTATTAGTTTTTTGAGAACCGCCACTAGAGTTGCGGCGTCCTTGTTGATGTCTAGCTTTATTTTCGGCAGCTTCTTTTTTAAGTTGCTCCACAGTATCTGTAGGCTGGAAACCTTCAATTACTTCACTGTGTAATTCTTCACCTAGAAGTTTTTCTATGCCTCTTACATATTCTACTTCATCTACCCCTACTAGAGAAATTGCTTGCCCACTTGCTCCTGCCCTACCTGTACGACCTATACGGTGCACATAATCTTCTGGGACATTAGGTAATTCATAATTGATTACGTGTGGCAATAATGGGATATCGAGCCCTCTAGCCGCAATATCTGTGGCTACCAGCACTCTTACTTTACCGCTTTTAAAACCGTCCAGTGCTTTGACACGTGCATTTTGTGTCTTATTACCATGAATGGCGGCAGAGGTTATACCCGCTTTATCTAGCTTTTGACTCAATCTGTTTGCGCCATGCTTTGTACGTGTAAAAACAAGCACTTGATCCCAGTTCCCTTCTTTAATGAACTTTGTGATTAACTCCGTCTTACGAGACTTGTCGACACGGTACGTCTTTTGTTCCACCTTTTCTGCAGTGGTATTTTCAGGAGTCGCTTCTACTAGAATTGGATTCGTCAAAAAGCTGTTGGCAAGCGTTTTTATTTCCTTAGAGAACGTAGCGCTAAATAACAGATTTTGTCTTTTGGAAGGTATAAGCTTCAATACTTTTTTGATATCGTGTATGAATCCCATATCCAGCATTCTATCTGCTTCATCAAGTACTAAAAATTCAATGTCAGAAAGACTAAGTAGTCGCTGGTTCTCAAGATCTAACAAACGGCCCGGTGTTGCCACAAGAATATCAACACCTTGACGTATGGTTCTCACTTGCGAATTTTGATTAACGCCACCAAAAATAACCGTAGATTTTACATCTATATACTTACTGTACTCTTGTACATTCTCATAAATCTGAGCCGCAAGTTCGCGTGTAGGTGTGAGTACCAATGCTCGTACTTTACGTTTACCTTTATGCGGGTTTTCATTGATGATTTGCAACATAGGCAGTGTAAAACCAGCGGTTTTACCCGTTCCTGTTTGTGCACTTGCCAGTACATCTTTACCTTGTAATACGTGTGGAATTGCTTTTTGTTGAATTGGGGATGGCGTTGTATAGCCTTTTTCGCTCACAGCTTTGAGCAGGGCATCAGATAGCCCTAATTGTTTAAATGACATAAATAGGTTTTGTGAAATGACCTACATGCAGTCACTTCTTTAAGAGCGCGAAGGTATCACTTATATATGGATATAACATGTAAACCGTAGACTTTGGTTTCCTACGCTTTCGCGAAAGCAAAAAATCATTCCTTCTTCCAAAATTTAATGCGCTTCTTGAAGTGCTTCTTTTTTTGAAATGCTTCTTGAAATTTATTGATCTCCTCAAACATGGCCTCATAAACTTTATCATAGTCCTCCCCGCTTAGTCTAGCATATTCTTCGGCCATCACCATAATGTCAACTTTGCGAGGAGATAACCTTGCAAAATTGTGCATGCGAGCTTTAAAATCCAAGCGTCCAAAGGTCATGCGATTCAAGTCTACCAGATAGAAATCATAGCCATCGTCTGTAATTACTATAAGTGTATTGCCTAAAGAATGATCAAGAAAGTTGATTCCCTTTTCATGCAATGCATACGTAAAAGCTGTAAAGGCTTTTAATATATCAACATTACCTAAGTACGGCGACTCTTTGCACAAATCTCTATAAGTCAGGTCGTATGTGAGGTGCTTACTTACGTAAAAACTTCGTCCAAATAACAGTCCGCTCTCCTCTAAATATGCAATAGGTTGCGGTGTCAAAATCCCTTTTTCTAAAAGAGTATGTGCATATTCAAAAGAACGTTGCGCCTTAGAAGTACGTAAAACTTTATAGGCAAACTTATTCACGAGATTAGGCACTTTAAATGACTTAACGTTAATCGTATCTCCATCCACCTCAAAAAGTTTGAGCGAGTTGCGTTTACGTTCATCAAACTTTTTACCGGTGGTTTCAAAGTTTACGATGCACTCCGTGACGCCTTGTTTATCGCCCTTATATAATGTTGAGAATACTGTTTTCACAACTACAAAGCTACAAGATTTATAGGGAAGTCTTCTTTTTAAATAATACTTGCAGATTATAAAAATGAATGAGTTATAATCCCCATAGCGTTCCTCTTTTATTAATTCCTTAGCCAAAAGGCGCTAAACACTACTTTTCTATTTATTTTTGCACCATTATGAAAGAAGATCACGACAAGGCGCTTGCCGTTTTAAAAAGAGGAGGATTAATTTTATACCCAACTGATACCGTTTGGGGAATAGGCTGTGACGCTACAAATCCAGAGGCTATCGATAAGGTTTACGCTTTGAAAAAACGTGCAGAATCAAAATCTCTTATTTGTCTGGTAAGCGACTTTAAGATGCTTAACCAGTACATTGAAAATATTCCTGAAGTGGCGTATGACATTCTGAAATATGCAGACAAGCCCACAACCGTTATTTACGACGATCCCATCCGGATCGCAACCAATGTGATTGCTCCAGATAATAGTACTGCTTTTCGTGTATGCCGTAATAAGTTTTGCAATTTCTTATTAAAAAAATTTAGAAAACCTATTGTATCCACAAGCGCTAACGTAACGGGACAACCTACTCCTATGTCTTTTAGTGAGATTTCTCAAGAGATAAAAGACGGTGTAGATTATATCGTTTCAATTGATCAGAAGAGAAAATCGTCTAAACCCAGCGCAATCATCAAACTTACCGAAGATGGTAAAGTAACTGTGATACGCAAGTAAGAGGATATACGCTTTCGCGAAAGCGGAAATCTAAAATTAAATTATAATTCTTCACGGTCATTTCTAATTGAGTGACAGATGGCTCAAGCTGAAAAGGAGAATTACAAGATATTGTAGTAGTACTAATGGATTTAAAAAACGCACTTTCACACCCAATATTCAATACCATTTCAAAGGCCGCAGATGAGCTATATTTGGAATCCTTTGTCATTGGTGGTTTTGTAAGAGACTACCTCCTAAAACGTGGAAAGGAAAAAGATATTGATATTGTAGCTGTAGGAAGTGGCATCAAACTAGCGCGCAAAGTAGCCGACTTGTTGCCCAACAAGCCAAAAGTTCAGGTTTTTAAAACTTATGGCACCGCAATGCTTCGATCTAATGATATCGATGTAGAGTTTGTAGGCGCTCGTAAGGAATCATATGCGCAAGACAGTCGCAACCCTGTTGTAGAGGATGGGACCTTAGAAGACGATCAAAATCGTAGAGACTTTACTATTAATGCGCTAGCTATCAAACTTAATGAGGAAGGATTTGGAGAATTGATTGATCCATTTAATGGAATCAGTGATCTGGAGCGTAAAATAATTAGAACTCCGCTTGATCCAGACATTACCTATAGTGATGACCCCTTAAGGATGATGCGTGCGATAAGATTTGCGTCACAACTAGATTTTATGATTGAGCGTAGCTCTCTAGAATCGATCACCGGCAATGCAGATCGTATCAAAATTATTACCAACGAGCGCATTGTAGAGGAATTACATAAAATTATGCTGAGCTCCGTACCCTCTAAAGGGTTTTTACTCTTAGAAAAAACAGGTTTACTTCCTTATATTTTGCCAGAACTCACTGCGCTTAAAGGAATAGACGAAAAAGATGGACAAAAACACAAGGACAACTTTTATCACACCCTAGAAGTTGTGGACAACATCTCACAACATACTGAGGATGTGTGGCTGCGATGGGCTGCACTTTTACATGATATTGGAAAAGCGCCTACAAAACGCTTTTCTAAGAAAGTGGGTTGGACGTTTCACGGTCATGAATTTGTGGGTTCAAAAATGGTTTACAAATTATTTAATCGGCTTAAGATGCCATTAAATGATAAAATGAAATTTGTACAGAAGCTTGTTTTAATGAGTTCGCGACCTATTATCATTTCAGAAGATCATGTGACAGATAGTGCTGTGCGTAGATTAATTTTTGATGCGGGCGATAATATAGAGGATTTAATGACCTTGTGTGAAGCAGATATTACCACAAAAAATCCTCGAAAATTTAAGAAATACCATAATAATTTTCAGATTGTGCGCGAGAAAATGAAAGAGGTAGAGGAGCGTGACCACATACGCAACTTCCAGCCACCCGTCTCGGGAGAAGAGATTATGGAACTATTTAATCTCAAGCCTTCTCGTGAAATTGGAACTTTAAAAGAAGCGATTAAAGAAGCAATTTTAGAAGGAGATATTCCTAATGAAAAAGAGGCGGCTATTGACTTTATGATGAAGAAAGCAGCGTCTATGGGACTTATAGCATCATAGAAAAGCACCTATAAAAGAGCCCGCAATATCTGCCAAGACGTTGCGGGCTTTTTTTATAGTAGTCTTATTGATTGCCTACTAGCAGGTTTTATGAGTACCGTCACAATAGGGTGGATTCATCGTCATTTTACAAGTACATAAATAAGCGGTTCCTGTTTTTTCTGCTTCAAATCGGAGACTTGGTGTACTCTCTGCTGCTTTATGACCTCCGTCGCAGTAAGGTTGGTTTTCTGAGTGACCACATGTACACCAAGAATATTTTTTTCCTGCTTCAAGGTTGCAAGCTATAGGCTCCTTGCCTGCCATTTTTTTATTATTTTCCATATTTTATTTCACTAAGATAGATGTCATTAATTAAATTGAAGGTACTCAAATATTGACTCCTAAGAAAGGAGAATCATAATATAGACTCAGTATGGATAATCATAAGATGCAGCTATGCTACTCACTTACCTTTACAGAAGTATTCTCTTTAAACAAGGCAATCGTATATTCTAACAACTCCTTGTTCCCTCGTAAACCATGACCTGGAATTACCAATTGCATATCTGGAAATCTATCTATAAGGCTTCTTACCGTGTTTGACCACTCGGCTATGGAAGCGTCTGTTATATTTCCTTTTGGACCATCCAATGGTTTTATCAAGCACCCCCCTAATAAAATATTACCATCCTCAATATAAGTTACAGCGTTATCTAGTGTGTGCCCAGCGCCAGGGTAAAACATAGTAATCTTATTTCCATTTAATAATAGGCTGTCTTTCACTTTAAAGGGATTACTTAAGAAGATAGAATCTTTGGCTAATAAGTCAGCTGTTTTAGAAGATCCGTAGGTGGGGATATTTGCTTTTACAAAAGCGCTTACACCACCCGCAGCATCCACGTGAGAATGACTTATGAGTACTGCTTTAATCTCCGAATTTAAATCATTTTGAATATAATGAATAAGTTGCTCGGAAATGGAATCATTAATGGGTGTATCAAAAACAAAAATCTCATTACCCTCTTTTCTAAAAAAACCATTACACGGGATATAACCACCTTTCCCGTCCTCTAGATACGAGACATGTAAAAAGTTATTTTCCGAGAGCTTTATAATTTCTAGAGGTCTCACATATTCTTGAGCTGCAGAATCACTAGTATTCAAACAAGATTGTTGCGTCACAACAACAAGTAAAATCCCTAAAAGTTGTAATGATCTTTTGAGCATTATTTTCTCTTATTTCTTTTATTGTAATTTTTATCGCCTCTAGTTTTAGGTTTTTTATATTTTTTTGCAATCTCGCGGCTGTAAGATCCGCCTAAGTTTACTTTACTATTTTTCTCACTTTTTTCATGAAAAGCAGGACCTGGCGCATCGTCATCATTCTTATTCCACTTATGTGGATTAAAAATTTCTTTTGCCTCTGGGCGCTCTTCCGGGGTGAGTTCTTTGGAGATTTCAAGATTTTCTGGTAGGGCTTTGACAATTACTTTCTGCCCCATGAGTAATTCTATCTCCTCTAAATAAGCTTCTTCTTCTGGCGTTGTAAAAACAATAGATGTTCCTTCTCTCTGTGCTCTACCTGTACGACCAATTCTATGTAAATAATTTTCTGGGTAACGAGGTGTATTCACATTAATGACATGCGTTATATCGTCAATGTCTAATCCACGAGCCATAACATCTGTCGCCACCATCATGCGAACTTTTCCTTCTGAAAAGGCATTGATGCTATTAATACGGTAGTTTTGGGTTTTATTGGAGTGGATCAAGTCAACCTGACCTGGAAATGCCTCTTCTAATTTCAAATAAAGTCGATCTGCCATACGCTTATCACGTACAAACAATAACACTTTAGGGTATTTTTTTGTAGAAACCAATTCACCTAGAAGCCAGTTTACTTTCGTATAAAAGTTAGGCATTCCATAACTCTCTTGAGTAATATTTTCCAGTGGGGTCCCACTACGAGCGACTTTAATAAATTTTGGATTACTGAAATAATCTTTAATGAGTGCATCTACATCTTCTGTCATCGTTGCACTAAACATTATATGCTGTCTGCGCACGGGTAGAATATCAAAAATATTCATGAGCTGCGGGCGGAAACCTAAATCTAACATGACATCTACCTCATCGATCACTACTTTCTGAATAGACTTAAGCTGCAATACTCTACTCACAGCAAGATCGTACAGACGTCCTGGAGTGGCTACAACAATGTCTTGACCTTCTGCAATTAAGGCTTTTTGGGTATTAATGTTTGCTCCTCCATAAACCCCTGCAATTCGTACATCGATGTATTTTGAGAGTTTTTCGAGTTCGCTTACCACTTGCAATACTAATTCTCGGGTAGGAACAAGTATTAAAACTCTAGGGTTTTCTTGTCTTGAGTATTCCAGTGTACGCAAAATGGGTAATAAATAAGCATAGGTTTTACCTGTACCTGTCTGAGCGATACCCACCACATCAGTACCAGACATTACAGGTGCGAGTGCATCCTGCTGTATAGGGGTGGGGGTCGTGAAGCCCATATCATCGAGGGCATTCCAAAGGAATTTGTTGAGGTTGAGGTCTTTAAATGTCATAACGTTATCTGAGCAAAAATACTTCTTTTTTTAGGATTCATGATCTCTCATCATCACATAAGACCTTATAAAAAAAGCCATAATATGATAGATTATGGCTTTTACTGTTTATACATACGCTTTCGCGAAAGCGTAAAAATTATAGGTCTCTCTTTTTAAGTAACAAGAAGCTGCTGTGTATGAAAATGAAAATCCAAACACACACAATAGCAATCTCGTACCATTCTACCCCATAATCCATGACCATTTCTGTTTGTAACTGATTTGCAGCCGTTTGTACTATTTCCAATCTTGTAAAGGGCTCATTTATAAGATTCCACATGGAACCTAGAGGTAAAAAATTCCAAACCTGCCAAGCGATTTCTTTCGTAGCAACGTATGCGGTACCTAACCAAATAATCCACTCAAAGATCCACCAAAACAAAAGAAATCCTAACGCAAAAGCAGACCGCTTTATAAGTATTCCTAAAAACAAACAGAATGAGAAAAATGCCACTAATTTTAAGAAGAATCCAAAAAGAAATTCCAAACCTGTAAAAACAATGGAAGCCTCATTAAAATCTGAAAAAGAGAAGCCTAATATTAAATTGAGTATAAAAATAAAAACCGTAGAAATTGCTGCAAAAACAATGACCGTGATAAATTTTGATAAAATAAATTCCTCTTTACTCAGTCCATCAATTAAATTTTGCTTGAGCGTTCTATTGCTGTACTCATTTGCGGTCATGGAAACTATCACCACTGCAAGAAAGAACTTGAGTATCGCAGCCATAAAAGTGTTGAAGTGCCAGATATAAGGAAAGTTAAATATACCTTGATCTGCAAGTCTAAATTCTGCTCCAAAAATATTAAACTTAATGGAGGCTAGTAATGCTATGGCAGATAGTAATATGAAATAACCTATAATAAGGACGCGTGAGGTCCTACTATGTTTTAATTTATGATATTCTATGGTAAGTAATCGTAACATTTGGCTGTTTAGTTTTTAGTGAGTTCTAAGAATTGCTCTTCAAGACTTTCTTTACGTTTGACGAGATGTGTTAGTACAATACCTTCTGTATGGAGTTGTGCGTTTAACGTATTTGCTTCTAGCGGATTTGTCAAGAATCCTGTTAAAAGATCACCATCTACTTTTACGTCCCCAAAGTCTGTATGGTTTTGTAAATGGCTTCTTAGAATTTCTAAGTTATCTGCACGCAATTCAAAAAAGCCGTGACTTGCATTCATGGCATCTACTCTCCCAGAATACAATTTTACCCCTTTGCGTAAAATCACTACGTGTGTACAGACCTTTTCCACCTCATCTAGTAAGTGAGAAGCTAGTAAGATGGTTGTCCCATCTGCAGCTATTTTTTTGATAATCTCTCTAATTTGATGTATCCCTTGTGGGTCCAAACCATTAGTGGGCTCATCAAGAATTAATATTTCTGGATCATTTAGAAGTGCAGAGGCAATGGCAAGGCGCTGCTTCATTCCCAATGAGTAGGTACTGAATTTGCTGTGCATACGATCTAATAAACCCACAACCTCTAACTTTTCAGAAATTTTACTGTCAGAAACTCCTTTAATCTTGCAAACCAAAGCAAGATTTTGAGCAGCCGTCATATAAGGGTAAAAATTAGGACGCTCAATTATAGCTCCTACCTTTTTTAATGCTTCGTGAGTGGTTCCTTTTCCATCAAACCAGTGAAAGCTTCCAGAAGTAGGGTTTACTACATTAAGTACCATACCAAGAGTGGTAGATTTACCACTACCATTAGGTCCTAAAATACCGTAGACATTTCCCTTTTCTATGGTAAATGAAAGATCATTTACCGCTTTTACAAGACCAAAATGTTTAGTCAGGTTATTTATTGTTAATATCGTTTCCAAATGTAAAATAGTTTTAGGTTGCTAGTTATTTACTAGACGGTAGTGTTTACCTTTTGTTACATGCCTTTAGTATCTTTACCAAAAGCATAGCTCTACATGGAAGAAAAATTGATGTCAAAGAAAAAGCCTGCCTATCCTGTAAGGGAGAAGCTTGACGCTTATCTCAAAACATTTGCACGTAAAACCCAAGTTTCCATTTCCTATCAAGATTTATTGAGATTTACAGGAGGAATTACCGTGTATGATAAAGATGAAAATGACACGCTGTGGATACGTGTATATTACCCAGAATTTGAACAAGATGAGATAGAATATAATCTTAAGCGCATCTATACCCAATTACATTCTGATGGAAATGAGAACGTTTTTGACTATCTAAAAATTGATGCAATTGACTTTTGCACATTTGGAAACTCTAAGCCTTTCCGCATACGAGTTATGAATGTATATAATAACAATTACGTTTATTTTTATGTGAAGCAAGCAGATGCTAGCCGTATTTACGGATTAGAACTAGAACACATACTCTCGCCAAATAGAATTAATTTTTTGGTTTTTGAAAATACGCTCATCGAAGAACATATAGCTGGTATACCTGGTGATGAATTTATAAGCAATCATCTAGAACATTGTGATGATCTAGGACTAGCTCAAATTGCAAAAGAGTTTGTGAAATTTAACGAGCGTTGTATGATTACACTTTTAGGAGATATGCGTTCCTATAATTTTGTGGTTATACCTACCCATGATTTTGATCATGTGCGTTACAAAATAAGAGCCATTGATTTTGACCAGCAATGTTACGAGGGTAATTTTAAAGTATACCAGCCAGCGATCTTCAAAGAAAATATTAAGTATGTACGGTTAGTAGCAAAAAGACTAGACAATCGCTCTATAGAACAATATCGCAATGAAGAACGTGCTTTACTTGCAAAAAGAATTCTGAATGGAAAGAAAAGATTGACAAGATTGCTTAGAGTGATGAGTACAGATCCCATATCCTCTAGAAAAAACATACGGCAACTACGGGCAGATATCTTTGAATTTACCTCTGATATTAAATTTAAACGCGCCGCAAATATGGGTGCCGTTTTAAGAGCTGCGCTAGAATTTGTAAAGAGAAATTATGAAGACGTGAGTGTTAAAGGTATTGTAGATGGCACCCATTAATAAAGGCCAGAAACAGTTCTAGCCTTTGTTGTTATTTTTCTTCTTTATTGAAATATACTAAGTAATAATACATTTGCTTTTCTTCATCCCATCCCTTTTCAACATATTTTTGGGCACTTTCTGGATTTATAAAATCCATTTTTATCTGAATATTCGTATCTAAATTAATTACATTTTTAATCTTCTTACGCTGCGAACTCACTGCTGAGTTGCTTATAGGGAAATTTGTGAGGTCTTCTATTTTATATTTTGGTGATTGCTCCGTTTTATAATTGCGAAATTCTGGAATCAAGGCAGGATTATCGATTACCTCATTCATAAAAGCAGTTTCTTCAAACTTATCATTTTTTGCAAAATGATTGACTGCTCTATTCATAAACAAAACTTCTTCTTTCTTATCTTCTGCTGGCAACACTACATCCTTTGCAAAGTCTTGGCAAAACTTAAGGTACTTTTTAGTATAAAAGTTATCATCTTCAAAAGCTTCAACTCCAAGAAAGTTTTCAAGCCAGTATTTTGTATCGTACCTATTAGAATCTACAGAAAGTACTTTATATCCCTCCTCTGCTTTGTGGTTAAAAATAAGGCAACCTTTATCTAACTTGTTGAGGTTGATACCTTGCTCTAAAATCATTTGAAGGTTTGTACCGCTTTCGCGAAATTTTAAAAAGTCTTGTTTCAACTCACTTTTAAAAATACCTAGCGCATCTGTTTTAATATTATCAATTTGCACCCCTTCTAAATGAACGATATACAGTTCTCCCGCTTTAATGTGTGGGTGTTCACTTTGAGCATATAAATGCTTAGCAATCTCTTCTGATAATAGATGTGTAGCACTTGGATTTTCAAAAACCTTTTGAGCTAGGCTAAAAAGTTCGTTAAATGAAATATCTTCCTCATGAAAAAACTTATAATAATTCTCCTCTTTCTCTCTAAAAGGTTTAAAGAAAAACTCTTTTACAAGCGGTGTTAACTCATCACTTAACGGATAAGGATCTTGTGATACAAACAATCCTTCGGCCTTGCCCTTGTTCCCTACCCTATGTATGGATAGTGACTCAATTTGTGCGCTATATAAGTTAATCATAGGTTGTATTTCAATAGTTATGTTCTCTACTAAAAGACATCTTGATCGTCATTCACTAGAAAAATAAAATAATAGTTGTGTTGATTACGCTTTCGCAAAAGCGTAAAAAATAATAGAAATGAATTAATTCCAGTTCTCGTCAAAATGTAGATCATCAAAATCATCTACATCATAATCATCATTGTAATCGTCTTCATCCTCCTCTTCGGCTTCTGGTGCATCCATTTCAAAGTGCGGTGCTTGATCAGGAATCTGCCCATGCACATACATCAAGTTAGGATAGGTCACCCCATCTTCTGGCTCTGTAATTTCTGCTAGCTCGACTAAAAAACGCCACATATTTAAAAAATCATACACATAGAGAAGTCGTGTTTGATGCTCGCCAAGAACACTATCTAAAGATGTCTCGTTCATAATACGCAAAGAGCTCTCACCTTCACCCATGTCAAATTGGGCAAATTCTTCTCCTTGCATCCAAGTATCATCACTTAGGTAAAAAGCAGCGACCTCAGCTCCATCAAACCCAAAGGACTGATTAATGCTGTTGTGTAAATCTTCAAGAGTTGCACTTGCTTCTATCTCTAAGTCACGGTATACATCTTCTTCTGTATCTAGAATTGCTCTAAAACGGTAAATCATGCGGTTAAGTTTTAAGGAAGGCAAAGATACTGGCTTTCTTATAAAGTTGCCTTTATGACCACCTTCCTTTTTTTGAAACTTTCTAACAATACATAAAACTGCACACCAAAAAGTAAGGATGCAAATACCAAATGTAAAGGCTGTGTTCCAAAAGGAAAATCAATATAGTACATCGCAATTCCCGTGATTACTTCTACACCTATAAGAAACAGTATCCAATTCATCAATTTAGAATGCCCTAGTTTAAGCGATCTATTTTGCCAGAAGAGATACAGATTAAGTACGGTTACAAGGATGGAGAAAGATCTATGAATGTAAAACCAAGAAGTCGCTGGGTCTAACCATAAACTTTTTGCTTCATACCCTACTTCTGCCACACGCTCATCCACATATTGACGCACTTGCGTACCCAAAGCAATTTGCACAAGCGTTAATAAACTTGCGACAACTAAAAGATTTCTAAAAAGCGCGTGATACTTCTTCTGAGTTTTTAAACTCTCCTTTTGTTGAGAGGCATACCATAACCAGAGCAATAAGGCTACAATCACTAATGCCGCAATCATATGAATGGTTATTTTTATAGGAAGCAAATTAGAATCAACCACCTGCTTCCCGAGCCAAGCTTGAAACAGCATTAATGGTAACACCATAAAGGTGCCAAAAATATATAGTGGCTTTCCTCTCCAATACCAAAATGCAAGAATCACCATAATGAGCATCGGTATTCCAGCAATGGCCGTCACGAGTCTATTAATATATTCTATCCAAGTATGCCATACATTAAAAACGGCATAGTCATGCTTTTCATAGGGTTTCCAATTACTCGCATTATAAGCTTCTTTTGAAGTGAAATTTGAGGGAGCTATACGTAAAGATTGCTGTTCTATGATCACCTGCCCCTTTTCATACTCGTGGTTAGGCTTCCATTGCAATTCTGCTTCTTCAGTAGGAGGCGCTAGATACCCAAAACATTTTGGCCAGTCTGGGCATCCCATCCCGCTACCCGTCATCCTCACTACGGCACCAGCAATTATAATGAGGTAAAGAAAAATAATTGATATTTTAAGTGCGCGACGGTACCACATGCATGTATATTTTAAGTGTTGCAAAAATAATGATTGAGGTGTTTATTCTGAACTGTAGGACGTTTCAAATAATATGAAAATGGTTTTAGTACGCTTTCGCGAAAGCGTATATTTAATATTTATCTAGTTCATATCGGTTAGACTAGCGATATGAAGCTATATCGCCTCTAAATACGAAAAATAACAATATCGTCTTAAAAGACGAAAAATTAGTATATCGTCTTAAATTACGATATATTTGAAATATGAAATCAATAACCGCGGTTCTTACTGGAGATATTGTCAATTCTCGTGATGAAAAAGTAAGTATTTGGATGCCACAATTAAAAAGTACTTTGAATCACTATGGAAGTAATCCTAAAGAGTGGGAAATTTATCGTGGAGATAGCTTTCAACTCATGTTACCAGCATTAGATGCTTATCGCGCTGCTTTGCATATTAAAGCGACCCTTAAAGAATATAAAAATCTAGACGTGCGCGTTTCAATAGGCATAGGGAATATGGACCATCACGCAAAGCGTATTACAGAATCTAATGGTACTGCCTTTTTGCATTCTGGCGAAGGATTTGAAAATCTCAAAAAAAAGACTTTGTCCATTACTTCTAGTAGTATTGTAGGGTTAGAACCGTTACAAATAATGATCGATCTTGCCATGCTCACGGCTGATAATTGGACGCCCTCTGTTGCACAACTCGTCAAAGCATACCTTAGAAATCCTGAAAAGCAACAGAAAGAAATTGCTCAAATTCTCAATAAATCTCAAAGTACGGTAAGTGAAACCTTGTCTCGAAGTGGCTATGAAGAAATTATGGCTATCAATCCCTATTATGAACGATTAATTGAACAGCGATGATATTACTTATTAAATTACTGCTTGCCCATTGCCTAGGAGATTTTGCATTACAACCTGAAAAGTGGGTTAAAGATAAAAGAAAGAACACCTATACATCTCCCTATCTATATGCACATATAGGGATACACGCACTAGCGTTACTGCTAGTATTTCAGTTTGACATAAGCTACTGGCCGCTGTATGTAGCAATACTCGTAAGTCATTACTTCATTGATCTTGTAAAGCTTAGTTTGTATCGCAGAAAAAGAGAGCGTTTATTATTTATAGTAGATCAGGCTGCACACCTAATGATTATAGTAGCTGCCGTAGGCCATTACAGCGACCTACCTTTTGATGTAGATTTCTTGTTTAAACCAGAGGTATTGCTATTTGTGCTGGCTATTATATGCTTAACGTCTGTAAGCGGAGTGGTGATGAAAATCATTATGAGTCGCTGGTCGCTGGAAGAAAATGACCTAAAACATTCTCTAAACAAAGCAGGATTTTATATAGGAATTTTAGAAAGGCTCTTTGTGTTTGGATTTATAGTGTTGCAACAATGGGAAGCTATTGGGTTACTTATTACCGCAAAATCAGTATTTCGTTTTGGAGATCTTTCAAAAGCTAAAGATCGTAAGCTTACGGAATATGTCTTGATAGGTACTATGCTTAGTTTTGGGAGTGCGATCCTTATTGGACTTGCTTATATTTTCCTATCCTCAACACTTGTAGGATAAACAAAAAACTCCCTTCAAAATGAAGAGAGTACTTTATGGATTAAAATTTTCGCGAAAGCGAACTACATATCGTATTATATATGCAATGCTCTATCATCTGTTGCAGCGAGGGCAGCTTCTTTAACAGCTTCTGCATACGTGGGATGCGCGTGACTCATACGAGCCATGTCTTCTGCACTTGCACGGAATTCCATTGCCGTCACTCCTTCTGCGATAAGATCTGCTACACGAGCACCTACCATGTGTACTCCTAAAACTTCATCTGTAGTTTTATCTGCAAGGATTTTTACAAAACCATCGGTATCTCCACTCGCACGACTACGACCTAAAGCACGCATCGGGAATTGACCAGATTTGTAAGCTACACCAGCATTCTTCAACTCTTCTTCTGTTTTACCTACAGAAGCTACTTCCGGCCATGTATACACAACACCAGGTATTAAGTTGTAATCGATATGCGGTTTCTGACCTGCTAGCTGCTCTGCCACTACGACTCCTTCTTCTTCTGCCTTGTGAGCGAGCATTGCTCCTTTTACCACATCACCTATAGCGTATATATTGGAAACACTAGTTTTTAAATGACCGTCTACTTCTACACGACCACGATCGTCAGTTTTGATACCTACAGCATCTAGATTTAAACCGTCTGTATACGCACGACGACCTACAGAAACTAAAACATAGTCCCCTTTAAATTCAACTTCTTTGCCTTTTTTATCGGTTGCTTTTACTGTTACCTCATCTCCATCACGCTCTACAGCAGTAACACCATGAGACAGGGCAAATTTCATTTTTTGCTTTTTGAATACTTTGAGCATCTCTTTACTCTGCGCTCCATCCATCGTCGGGATGATACGATCCATGTACTCAACTACAGTAACTTCAGCGCCTAGTCTCTTATATACTTGACCTAACTCAAGACCTATGACACCACCTCCTATCACAATCATGTGTTTAGGCACCTCTGGAAGTTTTAAGGCTTCTGTAGACGTAATAATACGTTCTTTATCTAAGGTGATAAATGGAAGCGTACTAGGTTTTGAACCTGTAGCGATAATGATATTTTTTGCCTCAATGGTTTTATCTTCTTCCCCTTGAATTAGAATGTGTGTAGCATCCTTAAAAGAACCCACTCCTTGGTAAACATCAATTTTATTTTTGTCCATAAGGAATTCAATTCCTTTGGTTGTTTGATCTACAACACTCTGCTTACGAGCAATCATTTTTTCTAATGAGAATTTCACTTCCCCTAGTTCAATTCCATGCTCATCAAAATGTTTGATAGCATCCTCATAATGGTGGGATGAATCTAAAAGCGCTTTAGAAGGGATACAACCTACATTAAGGCAGGTCCCTCCTAGCGTATTATACTTTTCTATAATGGCAGTTTTCATTCCTAGTTGTGCACAACGAATGGCTGCTACATATCCACCAGGACCAGAGCCTATCACGGCTACATCATATGAACTCATATTTTCTTTTTAAAAGTTGGACAAAGATACGAAGTTAGAAAAGAGTTTTAAAGTGAAGCGTAAAAGCATTTAACACATTAGCAACTTATATCTCACATAAAAAAAGCCTTCATTTCTGAAGGCTTTCAAATCTATACATATGGATGTTTTACATCGCTCCCCACTCCTTAAGGGAGTCTGAGTTCATCTTCACATAATCCATATTTCCTGCTTTTTTTGCACCTTCTAATGAAGCTTGTGCAGCTTTAATAGCGCCTTTTTTATCTCCTACCTTTGCAAGTAGCAAAGACTGTTGACGTAATTGCCAGAACTTAGGCGCTTCATTCATAGACATTGCTTTCTCCATATATTTTGCTGCCATATCTAAACTTTGATCTGTGCTTGCTAGATATACAGCTGCTGCATAATAATCACCCATTGTAGGTCCTGACATAATCCTGTCAATGCTAGCAAGTACTGTCTTATTTGCAGGAACCTCAAATGGAACAGCAACATATGTTTTATCCCATTGCATAGTTAGATGAGCCCCATCATTTGAAAGATGATTTACACCAACTGTAAAAGACTCTGTTGGCATATTTGTCATTTGCACCTTGGCTGTAGTCATTGCAGCAACTTTGCTCTCATCCCATTCCGCTGGCGTTCCCCAGTTATTGGTATCTGTATAAAAATAAACCTCCCACATATCCTTCATAGGCTTCGTGAAAATTGCATATTTACCAGCTTTTAATTCTTTCCCTGCTACGGTTACAGGAGTTGAAAATTCGATAGTTGTGTTTACATTTGCTCCCGTACGCCACAGAGCCCCATATGGAACAAGATCTCCCATAATCGTACGACCTTTCATTGCTGGTCTTGAATATTCTAATGTCACATCTGTGAGGCCAACTTTCTGCATCACTTTAGCTGCTGGGCTAGGTGCTGGAGTTTCAATTTGAGCAGTAATTCCTGAGCTAAAAATACCTAGGAAAGCTACTAACAGTAATTTTTTCATAATCTTGATTTTTAATGGTTAAGAGGTGTTTTCCGCTTTCGCGAAAACATCCATCCTCACAAAAATACGTCACACTTCGTAGCTAATTGTTAACTAAAACTTAATATCCCAAGATGTATCTTTGCCATAAACAAATACTAAATGAAGCGCTACATTGCCGAAATTATAGGCACATTCTCCATGGTTTTTTGCGGTTGTGGAGCAATGACAGTTAACGAGATCACAGGTGGAGCAGTCACCCATCCCGGGGTCGCCATCACTTGGGGATTGATTGTTATGGGGATGATTTATGCCTTTGGTGATATTTCTGGTGCACATTTTAATCCTGCTGTGACTGTTGCTTTTGCCTATGCAAAAAAATTTTCTTGGCGGGAAGTACCCAAATACATTTTTGCTCAAGTACTCGGAGCCACGTTAGCTGCAGCTATTTTATGGTTTCTTTTCCCAGAGAGTGAGTTTTTAGGGAGCACCGTTCCTTCATTTGATCATTACAGAGCATTTGTACTTGAGATACTTCTCACCTTTTTCTTAGTGCTTGTTATTATAAATGTTTCTACGGGAGCCAAAGAAATAGGAGTCATTGCAGGGATTGCCATAGGTGGTGTTGTCTTACTCGAAGCAATGTTTGCAGGGCCTATGACAAATGCCTCTATGAATCCTGCGCGTTCATTAGGTCCTGCCATTTTCTCTGGACAATGGCAACCCATTTGGTTATACCTCACAGCTCCTTTTATAGGAGCTATTCTTGCCGTTACAAGTTGTAAACTTGTAAAAGATGAGCAATGTTGTGATGACAAATGCTAAAAAATGCAAACATTTTAGGCATTCAACACTACTAGCATAAAAGGTTTTTAGTGGTTATTTCTAAACAATTTAAATGATGCCGGCAAAGTGCCTTGAATTTATGTGATCAACCTAACTTACATTTTGTCTTTTGTTTAACTAATTTACTTATTGAGCTAAACAATATCATTGTATTTTAGCTATACAATACATGATATGAAAATTTACCAAATACATAAGAAGCAAAACCTCCCTATTACCGTAGATGAAGCTTGGCAATTTTTATCCAACGCGCAAAATCTTGCGACCATTACTCCAGATTATATGAATTTTAATATCATTTCTGGAGCAGACCGCCCTGTATATGCTGGGCAATTGATTCAATATACCGTTACCCCCATTGCCAACTTTAAACTAAAATGGGTCACGGAAATTATAAGTGTAAAAGAGTGCGAATATTTTGTGGACGAACAAAAATACGGTCCCTATGCACTATGGCATCATAAACATTTTATAAAGCCTATACCTGGTGGCGTGGAAATGGAAGATATAGTAGACTACAAAGTACCCGCTGGATTTCTTGGAAGAATTGCACATCCTTATCTCGTAAAACCCAAATTAGAGGAAATCTTTGAGTACCGTAAAAAAGCTTTGGAGGAAAAGTTTGGTATCTACGAGCAACCCATGGATAATAATGCAACCTTAAAACAAGATATACTTGCTTAATTTAATTTTTTACAAATGAGAAAAAACATACTTTTAATAGGTGGAAGTCACGGAATAGGTTTTGAAATTGCTAGTAAACTTCATACAGAACATACGGTTTACGTGGCGTCTCGTACTAAAGAAAATTTAGGAAACTTAGATGTTAACCACATTCAATACGATACCGAAAAAGATGAGCTAGACCTAACAGAATTACCAGATAGAATTGATGGTTTTATATTTTGTCCTGGGACCATTAATTTGAAGCCATTTAAAATGTTAAGTACAGAAACGTTTAGAGAAGACTTAGAGCTTAATTTTTTGAGCATGGTCACTGTGGTTCATCAGGTCATGAACCATTTCAAACAGTCTGAACAAGCAAGTCTTGTTTTTTTTAGTACTGTGGCTGTAAAAGTGGGAATGCCTTTTCACACAAGTGTCGCTGCTGCAAAAGGAGCTATCGAAGGATTTGCAAAAGCACTCGCGGCAGAGTATGCTCCAAAGCTTAGAGTGAATGTAATAGCACCATCTCTTACAGACACACCGCTCGCTAGCAGGCTATTGAGTAATGATAAAAAAAGAGAAATGATGGACGCTAGACATCCTCTTAAGCGTGTGGGAAACGCAAAAGATATCGCAAATATCGCAGCCTTCTTATTAAGTGATGAAAGCAGTTGGATCACTGGGCAAATACTGGGCGTAGATGGTGGAATGAGCACCCTTAACGTAAATTAGCCGTACGCTTTCGCGAAAGCGTACTTAAAATTAACTTCTTACTAAAGGACACCTTATGTCAAAACAAAAAGTATCTATTTTCTGGTTTCGCCGTGATCTGCGACTTGATGATAATGTTGGATTTCTAGAGGCCTTAAAAAGTGATTATCCTGTATTACCTATTTTTATATTTGACAAAGAGATTTTGGACAAACTGCCAGAAGATGATGCCCGAGTAACCTTTATTTATCAAACGCTTCAAAAAATGCGTGAGGAGTTACAAGGTACTCACGAAAGTTCGCTAGCGATGTACTACGGTAAGCCCGAAGCAATTTATAAAAACCTTTTAGAAGATTATGATGTGAAAGGTGTGTTCACAAATAGAGATTACGAACCTTATGCAAAAGAGCGTGATGAAACGATTCGTAAACTATTAGAAAAAGAAAATATTAATCTTCTCACCTTCAAGGATCAAGTGATTTTTGAAAAAGATGAAGTGGTAAAGAATGACGGTGACCCTTATGTAGTCTACACCCCTTATAAAAATAAGTGGAAAGAGCACTTTGACGAGGATAAAGATTTGAAAATGCATTACACTTCGCAAGATCTTTCAAACCTCATCAAAAATAGCCGACTGCCAAATCTCTCGTTAAGTGACATGGGATTTAAAAAATCTTCAATAGAAATACCTGAGTACGACGTCACTCCTACCCTCATTGAGAATTATGAAGATACTCGCAATTTCCCCGCAGAGGATGGCACTTCACACCTAGGTCCCCATTTACGATTTGGAACCGTAAGTGTCCGTAAAATGATGCGCAAGGCCATTGCGACTAAAAATGAAATCTTTTGGAGCGAGTTGATATGGCGAGAGTTTTTTATGCAGATACTTTATCATTTTCCAGAAACAAAGGACAAGGCTTTTCGCTCAAAATATGACCGTATTGACTGGCGAAATAACGAAACGGAGTTTGACAAATGGAAAAACGGAGAGACGGGTTATCAACTCGTAGACGCGGGAATGCGGCAATTAAACAAAACGGGGTATATGCACAATAGAGTACGTATGCTTGTTGCAAGTTTTCTATGCAAACACTTATTAATTGACTGGCGTTGGGGCGAAACGTATTTTGCAGAAAAATTACTAGACTATGAAATGAGTTCTAATGTGGGTAACTGGCAATGGGCAGCTGGTTCTGGCGTAGATGCGGCACCTTATTTTAGAATATTTAATCCGATAACGCAAGTTGATAAATTTGATAAAGACAAAAAATACATTAAAAAGTGGGTGCCAGAGGTAGAGACTTCAGACTATGCAGAAAAAATGGTAGATCATAAAGAAGCTAGGGAGCGCTGTCTTAAAACCTATAAAGAAGCGGTTTCGTAAATACGCTTTTGCGAAAGCTTACTACTTTAATTCCTTTCATCTAGAGTTCTATTTAACTTCTGTAAAATTTGAATATATAGCTCCTTAACGCTTCATCAAATCTATTTCTTTCAAATTTTCTATACGGTTACGTTTTAAGAAGTCATCAATAGTCTCAAAATGTTCAATCACCCTTTGATCCTTAAATTCGAAAACCTTCTTTGACAAGCCCTGTAGGAAATCACGGTCGTGAGAGACTAATATCAACGTTCCGTCAAAGGTTTGTAAGGCTTCCTTAAGTACATCTTTGGATTTAATATCCAAGTGATTTGTGGGTTCATCGAGAATTAAAAGATTTACAGGATCTAGCAGTAATTTTACCATCGCTAGTCTTGTTTTTTCTCCACCAGACAACACACTTACCTTTTTATCTATCTGATCTCCCGAGAACATAAAACGCCCGAGAATATTTTTTATTTGCGTACGCATATCACCCTTTGCCACCTCATCAACGGTTTGAAAAACGGTTAATTCTGGATCTAATAATGCCGCTTGATTTTGAGCAAAATATCCAACTTTGACATTATGCCCTAATTCGCAATCACCTTCCACTTCAATTTCTCCTAATATTGCTTTGATCATGGTAGATTTACCTTCTCCATTTCTCCCTACAAAACTCACCTTTTCTCCTCGAGCGATATCCATACTCGCTTTGCTGAATACCGTATGATCCTCATACTTTTTAGTAAGCTCCTTCACCTTTACAGGAAAGTCACCAGAACGAGGCGCGGGCGGAAAACGTAATGCTAATGAAGAATTATCTACCTCATCAATTTCTATAATTTCAAGCTTTTCCAGCATACGCTCTCTAGAAGATACTTGATTTGTTTTGGAATAGGTACCCTTGAAACGATCTATAAAAGCTTGATTATCTGCAATAAATTTCTGTTGCTCTTGGAATGCTTTTATCTGATGTGTTCTACGGTCTGCTCTTAATTCTAAGTAATGAGAATAGTTTGCTTTGTAATCATAAATACGTCCCATCGTTACCTCGATGGTACGGTTGGTTATATTATCAATAAAGGCTTTATCATGAGAAATGACGATGACAGCTTTTGCTTTATTGAGGAGGAAATCTTCCAGCCAAATTACAGATTCTATATCTACATGGTTTGTAGGCTCATCTAATAAAATAAGATCTGGTTTCTTTAATAAAATTTTGGCTAGCTCTATACGCATGCGCCATCCCCCTGAAAATTCACTCGTAGGTCTGTGAAAATCTGATCTTTTAAAACCTAAACCACTAAGTGCTTTTTCTACTTCTTCTTCAATGTTTACTTCTTCAATCGCATAATACTTCTCTCCTAAATCTGACACCCGAGTGATGATCTTCATATATGCATCAGACTCATAATCGGTTCGAGTTTCTAGTTCCTTATTTAGACGTTTCATCTCTGACTTCATATCTAGTACTTGAGAAAATGCCTTGGACGCTTCCTCCATCACTGTACATTGATCATCTGTCAATAAATGTTGCGGTAAGTACGCAATCACTGCGTCTTTAGGGGTTCGAACATTTCCTCGCGTAGGTTTTTGTACCCCAGCAATGATTTTCATCATCGTAGATTTTCCTGCTCCGTTCTTTCCCATCAAAGCGATCTTATCATTTTCATTGATGGTAAACGAAACATTACTAAAAAGGGTGTCTCCGCTAAACTCTACGGCGAGATTATCTACTGCAATCATATGAAGGGTATTTTAGGTTGGCAAAAATAAGATAAGAGCTTCGTTGCACAAGGTTTATTTACGCTTTCGCGAAAGCGCAAAAATAGCAAATGAGTATAAACTTTTAATCAAAATTTACACTCGTGCCGATGTGTCTACGAAGAATAAAAAAAGAAACTTTAAGGTAAACTTACTAGATATCACCAGCGGCTTCTTTATCTAGAAACCAATGTAAATCACCAGATAAAGGAGACACTAGACTTGCGGGGTATTCAAGATCTTCATTATCTCCATCTAGAATTGATGTTACCTTTTCATTTTTTGAAGCTCCGGTTACTAAAAAAGCGACAGCTTTTGCGTTATTAATTACGTCACCCGTTATAGTTACGCGTTGTTGTCCAGACTCTGGATGTGTAGCCACCTCACACCATTTTTCAGAATCCCAAAGTTCTATCTCATGAGGAAATATAGATGCGGTATGGCCGTCATCACCCATTCCTAAAATCACCAAATCAAATTGAGGCACTTCATTTTCAAGGTTCAGGTTGTTCTCCAATACCTCTGCATATCTAATAGCCTCTCGTTCTGGGTCGCTTTCTCCCAGTATACGGTGAATATTTTCAGAAGGAATATCAATTTTAGAAAACAAATGATCTACCGTCATTTTATAATTACTATCACTATCCATTGGAGATACACAGCGCTCATCTCCCCAGTAAAAATGAAATTTTGACCAATCTAAATCCGCGTATTCACTCGACAGCAAATCAAAAACAATTTTTGGAGTACTTCCTCCTGATAACGCTACGGTTATAGACTCTTTTTGATTTGCTAGTTGAATAAAATAATTAGCAAACTCTTGAGCCACTTCCTGTTTTGAATTAGATATATGTAATGTCATTAATCAAGCTTTAGTTTAGATATTTTTAGAAAGTAATACATCTTTATTTACTAGTCATCCTATTTTATTCTCTCCATATCCATATACAGTACATTCCACCGGTGTCCATCAAGGTCTGTAAATCCACAAGTGTACATCCAGCCTTGTACCAAGATAGGTTTAAGGTATATTGTACCCCCAGCTTCTCTTGCAATATGAGCATATTCCTCTACCTCTTCCTTTGATTGAGCATCAATATTTAAAAGCACTTCAGAACTTTTACTCGTATCTGTTACTTGATGTATGGTATACTCTTGAAAAGTACTCTTAGGAAAAAGCATCATTCCCACATTTTGTTCCCCTATAAAAAAACGCCCCATATGACTGTGACTCTCCTGCATATCACTCTCTGTAAATCCTATTTTTCTGTAGAACTCTTTAGACTTTTCAAGATTTTCAACTGGCAGGTTAAACCAAAACTGCTTTGTTTTCATAAGTTTTTATTTTTAAGCAGGGGTAATATAATTTAACAATCAATGAGGCAGTAGTCAGGATCATCTGCTAACTGTTTCCCTGGGTTGCGCCACTGGTGTGTCCCTTCAATAAGATTATCAGCATGTTCTGGCCCCCAAACTCCAGCAGAATAACCATAAATATTTGTTTTGTTCTTTTTCCAATAATCTAAGATGGGATCCGTAAATCTCCAGGCAGCCTCCACTTCATCTGCTCTGGCATATAAAGTAGCATCTCCCTGCATGGCGTCCAGCAACAACCGCTCATATGCCTCCATAATATTTGTGTCTCCTAAGCTGGAGTAGTAAAAATCTAGATTACCACGTTCTACTTTAAAACCTTGCCCTGGGACTTTTACACCAAATTTCATCAAAATACCTTCATCCGGTTGTATTCTTATAATGAGCTTATTGTCCTTATTAATATTAGAATTTTTGAAAATCTGATGATGCGGTGATTTAAAGTGAATGACCACTTCCGTCACCTTAGTAGGCATACGCTTAGCGGTACGCACATAAAAAGGCACATCTGCCCAACGCCAATTGTCTACATAGAACTTTACAGCAGCATAGGTTTCTGTAATGCTTTCTGGATCAACATCCTCTTCCTCTCGGTAGCCATTTACTCGCTCTCCATTTATTTTTGAACTTAGATACTGACCTCTTATTGTATTTTTCTCAATCACCGCAGTATCTGTCATTAAGCGCAGTGATTTTAATGCTTTAAGCTTTTCATTACGTATTTCTTCTGGATCTGCACTTAGTGGTGGCTCCATCACTAATAATGCAACTAGTTGTAGTAAATGACTTTGAAACATATCACGTAAAGCTCCAGACTTATCGTAGTAGCCTCCGCGAGATTCTACACCCCCACTCTCTGCATTTGTAATCTCTACATGGTCTATGTAATCACGGTTCCATAGAGGCTCAAAAATACTGTTTGCAAACCGCGTTACTAATATATTTTGAACGGTCTCTTTCCCTAGATAATGATCAATCCTATAAATCTGCGATTCTTTAAAATAGCGATGTAAATCTTCATTAAGTGATTTTGCAGTTTCTAGACTATATCCAAAAGGCTTCTCTACAATTAATCGTTTCCAGCCCAGTCGCTCATCATTGAGACCTTTAGCCGTAAGGTTCTTTGCGATTGCTTCAAAAAGACTGGGCGGTGTAGATAGGTAAAAAATAAAATTATTATCACATTGATAGGTCGTGTTCAAATCTTGAATACGCTCATTGAGCTCTCTATAATCTACATCATATTTTTTGTGAAGATCTTCATAGAATAACTTTTCGGAAAATGTCTTGATAAATTCCTCACTATCGTCTAGGTATTTACTCTCAAGCGCCACTTGCTTTCTAAAATCTTCATCCGTCATGAAGCTACGGGCCACTCCTAAAACGACAAAGTGTTCTGGTAAATGTTTGTCTTTATAAAGTTTGTACAAGGCTGGCACGAGCTTACGAGCTGTAAGGTCTCCAGATGCACCAAAAATCACAAGCATTTGATTCTCTGTCTTAGGCATAAAGCGGAAGTTAGTTTCACAGGCAAAAGTAACTATTTAGTGGAGTTTGCCCAACGTACTTATCCAACTGTTATCAACTTAAACGAATTATTTCTTTTACTTTTACAGCTCAATAATAAAGGTTACGCAATAACACAAATTTATGGAGCATACATACGATTTTGGACTCGTTGGTCTTGGAGTAATGGGACGCAATTTTATTCTGAATGTCGCAGATAATGGTTTCACTGCCCTTGGGAATGATTTAGATCCAGAAAAAGTGCAAGCTCTTGTTGATGAAGGTGGAGATACAGCACGAGTAAATGCGGTGGTATCGGTTTCCGCTTTCGCGAAAGCGTTATCATCCCCACGTAAAATCATGATGCTCGTTCCTGCAGGTAAAGTGGTGGATATTGTGATTGAAAGTTTGTTGCCACACCTAGATGAGGGTGATATTCTCATCGATGGTGGTAATTCTTTCTTTACTGACACTGATCGGCGTGAAGCCTACCTTGCCAAAAAAGGAATTCACTTTTTTGGTGCAGGTGTTTCTGGTGGTGCAGAAGGAGCTCGCAAAGGACCTAGTATTATGCCCGGAGGATCTAAGGCAGGATATGCTGCCGTACAACCTATTTTTGAAGCTGTCGCTGCCAAATTTAATGGAGAACCATGCGTCGCTTACCTAGGTCCAAAATCTGCTGGAAACTACGTAAAAATGGTGCATAATGGCATTGAGTACGGATTAATGCAACTCACTTCTGAGGTGTATGATATACTTAAAAAGGCTGGCAAGCTATCAAACCAAGAGTTGTATCAAACTTATAAACAGTGGAATGAAGGACGTCTACAATCTTTTCTAATAGAAATTACTTCAGAAATATTTGCAGAAAAAGACACCTTAAGTGACTTTGACCTTATTGATCAGATTCTAGATAGAGCTAAACAAAAAGGCACGGGTAAATGGACTTCTCAAAATGCGATGGATTTAGGGATTCCAGTACCTTCTATTGATATTGCCGTAAGCATGCGAGAAATCTCTGCCCTGAAAGATGAGCGTACCATTGCAGATTCTCTATACGATCGTCCAGAAGTTGATATCATGGATAAAGAGAAGCTCATTGATCTCTCAGAAAAAGCATTATACTTCTCATATATTGTCACCTATGCTCAAGGATTGCACCAGCTTGCAGATGCTTCTAAAGAATATGGGTACGATCTCAACATCGCAGAAATTGCGAAAATTTGGAGAGCCGGATGTATCATAAGAGCAAAATTACTGGCGGATATTACCGAAGCTTTTAATGAAAATAACGAACTGCTTAACTTACTATTATCACCCTCCTTTATTTCAAAAGTTCAAGGTGCTGTAGCTGCGACGAGAGAATTGGTTGCATTTGCTGCTACCAACGGAATTCCGTTGCCAGGGATTTCAAATTCACTTACGTATTTTGATGCCTATACCTCAACACGATTACCACTCAATTTAATACAGGCGCAACGTGATTACTTCGGCGCACATACCTATGAACGCTTAGATCGTGAAGGGGTTTTTCACACAGGCTGGTCTCTTAGAAAATAGATAGAATTTTATTTTATGGATAATTTTGATTTGTATAAATCTCTCGCCTTTGTAGCTTCTAAAGTATAATCTGTAAATACACCATCTACACCTGCTTCAAAAAATCGCAAGTATTCTTGAGTAGGATCTTCATTTATGAACCATTGGGTATCTTCATTTCTGAAAGTATATGGATGGACTTCCAGATTATATTTGTGAGCGAGCGCATTAAAATCTGTAGTTAGATGGACCATCTTCTTTGTTTTTAAGTCTGTGGCTAAGGAGATGATAAAAGGTTTCCATGGCCCAACACCTTGAGCATAAGTAGCTATAAATTCCAACCCTTTTTCTGTCGTAAAAAAACTGTAATCACGCGCATCATTATTTATAAAAAAATCATACGGTTGGCCCGAAGAATCGTAAGAGCCATCTTTGGCCTTAAATCGTAAACCTCCATTTTCTTTAATTCCTGAAGCACCTAATAATTGGATGAGTTTAACAGGAGTTTTAGAGTATAAATACTGAAGTGTTTTTACCTCAAAACATTGCACATATATTTTAGAATCCTTGTTTGTGTAACCCGCATTTGCAATTTGGCTTAAAAAAAGGTCTTCCATTGGCAATCCTAGATCACGATGGAAAGTAGGGTGTTTTAATTCTGGGTAAATGCCTACTTCTTTTCCTGAGGATTTTTTAAACGCTTTCGCGAAATCTATGATCTCCTGAAACGTAGGTATCTCCAATTGGTCATTGAATTCTTGTGGCCTATTTTTCCACGATTGACGAACTCTCAATTTTTTAAGTTCGGCTAGCGTAAAATCTGCTACAAACCAATCTGTTATCGACACTCCATCCACCACTTTGGTGGTTTTGCGGTTTTCAAACTCTTGGAGACTGGCAATATTTGTCTTTTGAGATAGATAAGGCTCGTGTCGGGCTACAAAAATCCCGTCTTTAGTAAGTACCAAATCTGGCTCAATATAATCTGCTCCCCAATGAGCAGCCATTTCATACCCTTCAAGAGTGTGCTCAGGATAATGCGATTGAGCACCACGGTGCGCAATGATTATAGGAGACTTAGTAGGAAGAATGTGCTTCATTTTATGTTTGCAAAATTCTAATGCTAAGGTTAAGCTATAAAAAAAGAGCCCAGAAATAAAATTCTACGCTCTTTTTATGCTTTTAAAATTTTCGCGAAAGCGAATATATGTTATTCAATTCTGGTAATTTTTGCTCCAATATTTCTCAATCGTTCATCTATATTTTCATAACCACGATCTATTTGCTCAATATTATGGATAGTTGAAGTTCCGGTTGCACTTAATGCGGCTATGAGTAATGAAACACCCGCTCTAATATCTGGAGAAGTCATGGTTGTTGCTTTAAGAGTAGACTTAAAATCATGTCCTATAACGGTTGCTCTGTGCGGATCGCATAAAATTATCTTTGCGCCCATGTCCATCAACTTATCCGTAAAGAACAGTCTACTTTCAAACATTTTTTGATGTATTAGCACTTCCCCCTTGGCTTGTATAGCGGTTACTAAAATAATGCTCAAAAGATCTGGTGTAAATCCTGGCCAAGGAGCATCTGATATGGTCATATATGATCCATCTATGAAGGTATCGATCGTATATCCATCTTTATGTGCAGGAATATAAATATCATCTCCTTTTCTTTCTATAGTAATACCTAATTTTCTAAATGTGGCTGGTATAAGCCCTAAGTCGTCCCAACTCACATCTTTAATGGTAATCTCACTTTGCGTCATGGCAGCGAGACCAATCCAAGAGCCTATTTCAATCATGTCTGGTAGGATACGATGCTCACATCCTCCAAGTTCTTTAACTCCTTCAATCGTCAATAAGTTAGAACCTATACCTTGAATATCTGCCCCCATGCGTACCAGCATTTTGCATAACTGCTGTAAGTAAGGCTCGCACGCCGCATTGTAAATTGTTGTAGTGCCCTGTGCAAGCACTGCAGCCATTATAATATTAGCAGTTCCAGTTACGGATGCTTCGTTGAGCAGCATGTCTGACCCCTTAAGACCATCTGGCGCTTCTACCCCATAGAAACGTTCTTCTGTATTGTAGCGAAATTTTGCTCCTAATTTAATAAAACCTTCAAAATGTGTATCTAAACGTCGGCGTCCTATTTTGTCCCCTCCTGGTCTTGGAATATATCCTTTGCCAAATCTTGCAAGTAAAGGCCCAACTATCATAATTGACCCCCTAATGCTACTTCCTTCTTTTTTAAACTTTTTACTTACTAAATAGTTGAGATCAAGTTCATCTGCCTGAAAAGTGTAAGCTCCTTTACCTAACTTTTCAACTTTCACTCCTAGATGATCTAAGATCATAATGAGCTTATTTACATCTATAATATCTGGAAGATTTGTGATCGTAACTTTTTTAGGCGTAAGCAACACAGCACACAGTATCTGCAATGCTTCATTTTTTGCCCCTTGTGGATGAATTTCTCCTTGAAGTTGATGACCTCCCTCTATCTTAAATGCTGCCATGAATTTGTAATCTTTTTAGTAACGTTTTTTACGATTGTTGTTATTATTCTTGGAGTAATTTCTCTTTTTGACTGGATTCTCTGCAGCTTTTGCCTTTTTATTTGCTCTTATAAGTCGGTCAGAATCTCTTAATTCTTCTTCTTTTTCTTTGAGGTTTATTTCTCCTTTACTTAATTCAAATAAATGCTCAAAAATGACTGCATCATCTACTGTATCTTTATTCCAATTAAGAAAACATTTTTTCATGTGATTAGCAATAGTCATCACAAGACCATCCCTCATATCTCCTTTCTCCCAACTTATTGCTACATCGATCATGCGCTTTATGTTATTTCCATAAAATCTATATTTAGGGAAATTTTGAGGATACTCTAATGGTTCTGGGCGCTCCTCTAATTCTTCACGCGAAGGTTTGCCGTACGGAGATTCCACGTCTAACTTAAAATCAGACATAATAAAAAGCTGATCCCAAAGTTTATGTTGAAAATCTGGGACGTCTCGTAAATGAGGCTGCATATTCCCCATAACAGCAATAATTGCCTTAGCCGTTTTATTACGCTCTTGCTCATCCTCCATAGCAATTGCGTCATCGACCATTTTTTGGATATGACGTCCATATTCTGGAATAATAAGATGAACTCTTTCCGTGTTGTATTCTAATTGATCTATCAATTGTAAAAAATTAAGTGAAGTAGCCTACGCTATCATAGACCGGCGCAAAATACTAAATTTTGTGATAAAGTAAAGTACCTTTAATAAATTGATAACAATAAATTAGAATCATAGACACAATTACTGAGTTTACTGTTCCCATCGATACTCCCATTAATTTTAGAAATCACCTAAAACCGCAGTATAAAGCGTATCGCACAATACTAAAACGTTTTTAAGAAAAGGTTTTAAAGTTAAAAAATTCGCTTTCGCGAAAGCGAATACAAATTATGCAGCAATATATTTTTTTTGCTGATCTACTACGAGGTTATGTACATTTTTTGCTTTAGCAATTTCAGAATCAATTTGATCAATTAAATTTTCTGGCAATTCACTTTCCTCACTCACTTTTTTTAACTTAATAATATAAAGTTTAAGTTTATGAGCTATCCAGCTATTTATGACCTCATCTCTCTCCAAAGTAGATATACTTTGACTTCTAGAAAACATACTGTCGTTTACATTTTGGCTACAAAAATCTAATTTTGAACCAAATATATCCTCACTTCTTTGACAAAAATTATTTAGGAATTTTTCAAGATCACTCTCGTAGTTGTTTATCGTTTGTAAAAGTTGACTCTCATGCGCATAAATAGAAGCAATGTTAAGAGACTCTTGAAGCATTAATGTCGAGGATATGACAAACTCAGATCGTCTAATAAGAAATAAATTTCCTGTGTGGGTATTTTGCTTTGAATTATCCATATCTGAGTTCTTAAAATTTTTTATAAAAATAGGAATGTCATTCTGTAGAAGTCTTAAAAAAAATACACTTGTATTTATTTTAACATTATAATGATATAACCCCTTCTATCTCACCTACTTGTTTATATTTTTCAATAACGGCATCTGGATTTTTCATAGTTACATTTATGGAAACACTTGTATACTTACCAGTTCGTGATTCTTTTTTATTAATCACTGCTCCCGTATGATCAAAAATTGTTTCTATTTGATCAGCCTTTGCTTCATTAGAAGGTATTATAAATTTAAATAAGTATGGGGATGGCCACAAAGATGTATCTGCTAGCTGTGCCTTGAGTTTTCTATAAAAATCTTCTGGATTATCTGTTGATTTCATATGATCATTTTCTTAATCAAAGATACAGTATTACTGTTCTTTGAGGTTTATGTAATTTTGTGGAAAAGTTTACCATTTTTATGCCAAAACGAATATTGCTCATTGGAGGTCCTTCAACAGGAAAGACGACATTGCTTAATCATCTCCAAAGTCTTGGTTATCCTTGCTTAGAAGAAATTTCTAGAGACGTTATAAAAAATGCTCAAAAACAAGGTGTTGATCAGCTTTTCCTTGAAAATCCTTTACTCTTTTCTCAACTCTTAAGAGACGCACGCATTGAGCAATGGAAAAAAGCCGGTGGATATGCCAATGAACATGTATTTATAGATCGCGGAATCCCTGACACGGTGGCATACATGGAATATATTGGGCAGGAGTATCCAGATGCATTTAGAGAGGCTTGTAAGACTTTTCGATATGATGTCATTTTTATCCTTCCTACATGGAAAGAAATACATGTAACAGATGGAGAGAGATATGAAAGCTTTGAAGAAGCACAAAGAATACAGCAATACCTTTTAAAAACTTACAAGAACTACGGGTATGATCCTATCGAGATTCCTACAGGAAATATAGAGGAACGAAGTGATTTTATAGTTAACGCTATTAACAATTGAGCGCCACAGCAAAGAAAATATTAAAAGAATACTGGGGCCATGATAATTTCCGACCTAAACAAGAAGATATCATTAAGTGCATCTTATCTGGTAATGATTGTATCGCACTTTTGCCTACTGGTGGAGGAAAGTCAATATGCTATCAATTACCTGCGCTACTTCTTGATGGTATAACCATAGTCATATCTCCTCTAATTGCCTTGATGAAGGATCAAGTCATGTCATTGCAGGAGAAAGGTATTAAATCACTTGCAATTACTAGTGGCATCAAATATTCAGAACTAGACACGCTATTAGACAATTGCATTTATGGTAATTATAAATTATTATACTTGTCGCCAGAGCGTTTGCAACAAGAATTAGTTCAAGAGCGTATTAAGCAAATGAATGTCTCTCTAATTGCTATAGATGAGGCACATTGTATCTCTCAATGGGGGCACGATTTTAGACCAGCATATCGTGATATCGCAAAAATTCGTGATTCTGAAAATCAAAGCAGCAAAGATTATCCACCTATAATTGCACTAACTGCCACAGCAACATCAAGGGTAATTATAGATATCACACAACAATTAAAACTTAAGGAAGCAACCTTATTTCAAACATCGTATCACAGACCCAATTTGACATACAAGGTGCAAAGAGTGACTGATAAGTTTTATCAATTAGAAAAAATTCTCAACGAAGCTAATTCTAGCTGTATTGTCTATGTGCGTAATAGAAAAGCAACGGTAAATACTGCTCATTTTTTAAATAGTAGAGGGATTTCAGCCACATATTATCACGGAGGAATATCAAGAGAAGAGAGACATAAGCATTATTTAAAATGGCGATCTAACCTAACACAGGTTATGGTGGGCACAAGTGCCTTTGGGATGGGAATTGATAAGGCTGACGTAGACTGTGTTATACACATGGAAATACCAGACAGTATAGAAAATTATTTTCAAGAATCTGGAAGAGCAGGCCGTGCTGGACAAAATGCTATTGCAACGCTTATTTATAATGAAAATGATTTAGTACGCCTTGATAATCAATTTATTAAAGTTATCCCTCAAGTGAAGGATGTAAAGAAAATATATAAGCACCTAAATAATTATTTCCAAATTTCTTATGGAGAAGGTCAAGACTTGAGTCATCGTTTTAACTTCAGTGAGTTTTGTACAACTTATCAATTACATAGTATCTCTACTTACAATGCGCTACAGGCTTTAGATAGAAATAGCATTATAAGCCTCTCACAAGAATTTACTAAGAGAGCTACAGTAAATTTTAAAGTAAATGATTATGCACTAAGTTATTATTTGTTACGGAATAACCAACTAGAGGATGTTGTAAAAGCCGTTTTGAGAACCTATGGAGCTGTTTTTGAACAAGTGACTACCATAAATTATAGCATCATTGCAAGTAAGGCAGGTAAAAGTATAGATCAAGTTCACAACTCATTATTAAAACTCCATCAAGATGACATCATAGCGTATGACTACAAAAGTTTTGATACCTCTGTCACGTTTTTAGTACCTAGAGATGATGATAGAGCCATCAATACTATTTCTCCTTTTATAAAAAATCAAGCTCAATACAAAAAGGGACAAGTAGAGGCCATCAAAGCATTTATCCATAATACCACTTTATGTAGGGCCATACAATTAATGGGTTATTTTAATGAGAACCTTGCATCTCCATGTGGCTCATGTGATGTATGCCAGCATAAAATCTTGCTAAAACACAAAACCCCTGTAGATCGAGCAATCATGGATGTTCTAAGTGGTGGGCCAAAATCGGCTCGAGAACTTACTAATTTGACACATGCTAAGGATGAAATAATTCATGCCATCCGATTGCTTTTGGATCAGAAAAAAATTATTTTACAATCAAATAATACATACAAATTGCTATGAGAGATTTACGCATCGTTTTTATGGGTACACCAGAATTTGCGGTCACTATCCTGAGTGGACTTCTGGAAGAAAAACACAACGTAGTGGGTGTGATCACTGCGCCAGACAGACCTGCAGGGAGAGGACAAAAGCTTCGTAAAAGTGAAGTCAAAGCATTTGCAGAGGCTCACCACCTACCCATTTTACAACCTACAAATCTTAAAGATCCCTCATTTATTGAAGAGCTTAAAGCGTTAAATGCAAATTTACAAATAGTAGTTGCATTTAGAATGCTCCCTAAGGCTGTATGGAAAATGCCAGCTTACGGTACTTTTAATCTCCACGCATCGCTACTTCCACAATATAGAGGTGCTGCTCCAATAAACTGGGCCATTATTAATGGAGAAACAGAAACAGGAGTTACTACTTTTTTTATAGACGATAAGATTGACACTGGAGAGATTATTTTACAAGAAAAAATAGCCATAGATGATAAAGAAAATGCCGGACATTTACATGATCGTCTAATGATTGCAGGAAAATCTCTCGTAGCAAAAACTGTGAAAGCCATAGAAAAAAATCAAGTGCAGACACATGTTCAAAACGAGGAGCATGAACTTAAAACAGCTTACAAACTTCACAGTGAGAATACAAAGATAGACTGGAGCGCACCACTACAGGACATCTATAACTTAATAAGAGGCTTAAGTCCATACCCAGCTGCATATTCCACTCTAGAAAATGGAGGTAAGGAACAGCGTGTAAAAATTTATAACGCTTTCGCGAAAGCGGAATCTCAAATGTTTATACCACCTGGAGCGGTCACTATGGGAGATGATCATTTAGCTATTGCTACCCCAGAGGGATACATTTGTGTGACAGAAATGCAACTCTCAGGAAAGAAAAAAATGGCTGTAAAAGATTTATTGAACGGGTATAAATTTGACAAAAATGCTAAAATGCGCTAAAGCCTTGCCCCTACTGATCTTAAGAGAATTAAGAAATTTGCTTGTCTTTATTAACAATTTCCTTGATTTATCAACAAAAATCCCGATTTCCCTTGCTATTACTTGCATGGGAGCATAATCCGTATAAATTTGTTAGGGAATTAAGCATAAAGCTTAACCAACATTTAATTAATTAACAATTTACATTATGAACAAATCAGAATTAATCGATGGAATGGCAGAGCACGCTGGAATCACAAAAGCTGCAGCAAAAAAAGCATTAGAATCTTTCTTAGGAGATGTGGAAAGCACTCTTAAAAAAGGAGGACGTGTTTCGCTTGTAGGATTTGGATCTTGGTCTGTTTCTAAACGTAACGCACGTGAAGGAAGAAATCCACAGACAGGAAAAACTATACAAATCGCAGCAAAGAACGTAGTAAAGTTTAAGGCTGGATCTGAGCTAGCAGATGCTGTAAACTAATTAATTTATTAGTCTTATATAAAAACCGAGTAACTTAAAGTTGCTCGGTTTTTTTTTATGGTAGCAAATTGATTAAAATTATTGGCTATACTCTCAAAATTAATTTAAAGAACTATTTTCTAAAACCTCCTAAGCATAACATCCTATAAAAAATAATACTGCAAGTGCAAAAGTTGAGAGTGCTACTTTCTTTAATTCTGGATCAAGTTCTATATGAGAAGTTGTTTTGTAAACCTTTATCATATGAAAGCTTAGTGGGACAAATGCTATCAACGAGATATAGCTAAAAAGATCTATAGCTGTTAATAGTAAATATACTAGCCAGCTTAAAACACCTAAGATGTAAAGTACTGTGTGATATGTGACGGATCCATGCTTTCCTAAAATAACTGCCAGTGTATTTTTACCCACTTTTTGATCTGTCTCTCGATCCCTCATATTATTTAAATGCAATACCATTGTTGAAAATGATCCAATCGTTATAGCTGGCAAAAATTGGTAGATAGAAAGAAACTGCGCAAACAGGTAAAATGACCCACAAACACCTATAATGCCAAAGAAAATAAAAACAAAAACATCCCCAAGACCCTTGTATCCATAAGCATCTTTACCAACCGTATATTTAATAGCAGAAATAATTGCTGCAATTCCCAGTGCCATAAAAACCAACGATAGTAAAAAATGTTCATTTCCGAAGGCTACATAAATCAAACACATCACAATCAAAGTTGTCAAAACGGATGTACTAATAATCGCTTTTTTCAATTGATCTGCAGTGAGCAATCCACTTTGCATTGCTCTTGATGGACCCACACGATCTTCATTATCTGTTCCTTTTACTCCATCGCCATAATCATTAGCATAATTTGATATTATTTGGAATCCCAAGGTTGCAAATAAAGCAAGTAAGAATATGTTCCAGTTAAAAACTCCTTCTTGAAGCGCTAAACCACCACCCACTAAAATTCCTGAGATAGATAATGGTAATGTTCTTGGTCGTGCGGCACTTAGCCATGTTTTAAATGAAGGCATAAAATAGTTTAATTGGTAAATGTACTATTTTATCACTGTATCTTTATTATGATTATATATTGAAAACCTTTCCTTAGTTTAGTAATTACAAAAGCATGTACAATGAATAAGCAATTAAAAATTCTTCTAGTTTTCTTATTTTTTTCTCTTTCTTGTCAAAAAAAAGAATCAATTATACCAGAGTTAAATTCTCCAGAGAAAGCTCCTTTTTTTTGGGAAGCAGCAAATATGTATTTTTTATTGACAGATCGTTTTAGCAATGGCACTATCTCAAATGATGTAAATTTTGAACGTACCAAAGAAACAGCTGTTTTACGTGGTTTTGAGGGGGGTGATCTACTAGGTTTAAGAAAAAAAATTGAAGAAGGCTATTTTACAGATCTTGGTATAAATGCTATATGGTTTACTCCTATCGTAGAGCAAATTCATGGTGCGGTAGATGAAGGTACAGGACTTACCTATGGCTATCACGGATATTGGACGAAAGATTGGACATCACTGGATCCTAATTTTGGTACACAAGAAGATCTTCGAGCGGTAGTAGACGAAGCACATAAAAGAGGAATTCGTATTGTGATGGATGTGGTTCTTAACCATACAGGACCTGTCACAGAACAAGACCCTTTTTGGGGAGCCAATTGGGCAAGAGAAAATCCTAATTGTCAATTTTCAAATTATCAAAATACCACAGAATGTAGTTTAGTTGAAAATCTCCCAGATATACGCACAGAAAGCAGTATAGAGGTAAAACTTCCAGAAACACTTATTAATAAATGGAAAAAAGAGGGCCGCTACGAGCAAGAAACTGAAGAACTAGACAGTTACTTCGCTCAAAACAATCTTTCTAAAACTCCACGTAATTATATTATTAAATGGCTTACAGATTACATAAGGGACTTTGGGATAGATGCATTTAGAGTGGATACTACAAAACATGTTGATGAAGCTTCTTGGGTAGTTCTACGCGAGCAGGCAGACAAGGCTTTTTCAATATTCAAAAAAACACATCCTAAAAAAGCACTTGACGACACACCTTTTTTTATGTTTGGAGAGGTATATAATTACTCTATAGATAACGGTAGGGCATATAATTTTGGCGATAAAGAAGTGGATTACTTTGCAAACGGTTTTGACAATTTAATAAATTTTCAGTTTAAGTATGATGCAGAAAATAGTTATGAAGACCTCTTTAAAAAATATGCTATAATAAAAGAAACTGTATTTCAAGATAAAAGCTTTGTCAACTATGCAACCTCACACGATGATGGTCAACCTTTCGATAAGGATCGCACACGTGGCATGGAAATAGGAACCAAATTAATTCTTACTCCTGGTATTTCTCAGATATACTACGGGGATGAAACAGCCAGAGACCTTACTATAAAAGGGACAAATGGAGATGCCACACTACGTAGCTTTATGAATTGGGAAGATTTAGAAAATACAGCAACTCAGAAATTATTGTATCACTGGCAAAAATTAGGAAAATTTAGAAATTCTCATCCGTCAGTAGGTGCTGGTTCACATGAAATGATCTCTGAAAGTCCATATTTTTTTCGTCGTATTTTCGAAAAAGATGAGTTTAAGGACGAGGTAATAGTAGGTTTAGATCTTACTAGTGGAAAGAAAGTGATTGAGATGACTGGCGCTTTCGCGAAAGCAAACAAAGTAACAGATACCTATTCTGGAAAAACAGTTTCCGTAATAGAAAATAGCATCACGCTAGACACCCCTTATACTATAGTGCTCTTAGAGATTGCTGAAGACTAATCTTCTAGCTGATGCACAAAAGAAGCAATTACCTCATGTACACCAATATTCATAGTAGTGTCTGTAATGGTATTTTGATCAATGTCAAAATTTTCTTGAAATGATGGAAAACTAAAACTTTCAACTACCTTTCCTCCAAAACGCGGAATCGTATTTCTCATATATTCTAGTGCCGATGCCCCTCCGCGTGCTCCTGGAGACGTGCTGAGCAATAATATTTTCTTGCCTTCAAGAAAATTTCGATCTGCTCTAGAAAGCCAATCAATTATATTTTTAAAAAAAGCAGATATCATTCCATTATGTTCATTAACACCAATAATAAGTCCTTTTGATTCGGTGATTATATTTTTTATCACTTTAACATCTACGGGAATTCCTCTCTCATTCTCTAGATCTAGATTGTACATAGGAATATCATAAGATACTAAGGGATGTCTCTGTACATCATATCCTTTTATAGACGCAACAAAAAAATCGAGTAATTGGGAGTTAATAGAATTCACACTATTACTACCTGAAAGAACTAAAATTTTTTCCATAAAATATTCAAAAATAAAAGAGCTGCTTTATAAGCAACTCTTAAATGTAATTAAAATATTTTATAGACTCATTGTAAACGTAGCCACAAGTGATGAGTTTGATTTTTCAATGCGAGCTCTATCAGTGAGTCCCACATTATATAATTGTTCATTACGATCTTGCGTAAAACGATCATAAGCAAGATCCACTTTAAACTGTCTAAAATTATATCCTATACCTCCAGAATAACCGTATAATGCATCCAAAATGTTCTGATTATGATAAGGACTTGTTTCATAACGTCCTCCGCCTCTAAAACTCCATTGATTTGAACGAATTTCCGCACCTAATTTAAAAGTGTTCACAGCTCTAAGAATATTATTTATTTCATTGTTTTGTGAATTAAAATAAGAATCACTCTCTGGCCTAAATTTTAAATTTGTCATGTCTTTAAAAGAATAATCAAAACTTATTAAACCCTCAGGGCCAAAAAGATATGCTACACTTCCTGTGTATTTACCCGGAGTAATGATCTCATAATCCTGATAAATATTTACAACTCGAGGATCTATATCGGTGGTAAACGTTCCTTGATCATCAATGGAAGTAGTGGATAATCGCTGTGTATTTTCTTCAGATATTGTGTACCAAGTAGGAGAATCGTAGGTGAATCCCAGACGCACATGATCATTCATTTTTGAAATCGCTCCTAGTTGAAATGAAAATCCACTTCCGAGAGTTCTTAAATTATTTTCAAAGCGAATATCAGTTACATTTGTAAACCCTTCTCCTGATGGTGGTGCTCCAGCATCATTAGATTCAAAAAGTACTGTGGACTTATTAAAATCTAAAAAGTGAGAATTTAAATTAACTCCTATATATAAATTGTTATCATATTGAGCTGCCAAATTAAAAGAAGCCTTCCCATTATAACCCGTCGATGAACTTATAAATTCTTGATCATATATAGTTCCAACGGTGTTAACACCGTAAGAAGTATTATTAGAATCATAAAAATCCGGCTCTAATATATATGTCTGGAATCCTAATAATGCTTGTTGAGATCCAAAACCTTGATCTTCTCCTAAGAACTGATACAATTGAGATACAGATTCTCCCTCAAGTGTTTCTAAATTGCTAAGTGGTACGCCTTGAGCGTAACTTGCAAAATATTCAGAAATAGAGAATGGATTAAATCCTCTAGCTACAAATTGATTGTCAAAATTCTCTGTACGGTCATAATTAAATCCTATAGAAATTTTATTCCATTTCGTGTCAGCCGCACCATCTACAATTAAAACACCTCCTAATTGGTTAATCGCCCTATCATTGCTAGTAACTAATGTGGTTTCTCCTAAATAGGATGTTTCATTTTCTAACTCATTGCTAGCGATAGTAAATGAAGCCGTGCCTTTTGTAAATACTGCACTACTTGCTGGATTATCACCCACCGCACTTAAGTCACCACCTAAAGCTCCAAAAGCTCCACCCATAGACCTATAACGAGCGGTTCCTGTGATGTTAGTAGAACTATATTGCAGTGCTTCAGATATGGTTTGGGCAAAGCTCATCCCCGTGGTCATAACCACTATTGTAAATATTAGTTTTTTCATTTTTTAAAATTAGAATGTTATGGATTTTTATCCTCTTCTTCCACCACCTCTCGATGAAGATCTTGAAGACGATCTAGTACCTCCAGATGATCTAGATGATGAGCCTGACCTCATGCTACTTCCTCTCGAAGAAGATGAAGATGACCTTCCATATGAAGATCCAGATCTAGATGAGGGTCTAGTTGTCATAGGCCGAGTGGTTCCAGAAGTTCTCGCTTTAGAACCGCCACGACTCATAGGGCGAGTATTAGGTCTCTGTCTAGTTGTCGTTGGTCTTCCTCTATTTACACCATCTCTATAAACTCCATTACGTGAATTCGATCTTCTTACAGCAGCTCTATCCCTAGAGTATGTAGTCCGACTTCTTGTTGCGGTTCTTCTACCTGAATTAGCGTTTCTACCATTCAGTACATTAGAACTTCTGCGATTAGCATTTCTTAAATCATAACTTGACCTACGTCCTGTATTGTAAGCTACTCTTCCATTGTTATATCTAAAATTTCCACGGAATCCATGATTATAAAATCTATTCCCATAATATCCATTGGCAAAAAAACCATTGCCATAAAAGCCGCCATATCCCCAGTTGTTCCAATAAGGGTTAAATCCAAAACCTGCATATCCCCAATTATTCCAATAAGGATTAAATCCAAAACCTCCATACCCCCAATTATTCCAATAGGGGTTAAATCCATAAATACCATTAAATCCAAATCCACCGTAACCAAATCCTCCAATGAATGGAGAATTGTTGTAGATATTCACTTCAACATCATCCACTTGATCACCCCAACCACTATAACCAATAGTAGAATCGAAGTCATTAGCGTCAACATATATTTCAGATCCCTCCTCAGATGAATAAGAATCTATATCTGTAAAAATGCTATCTCGTTGTTGTGCATCATTTAACTCTTGCGCACTTTTTTCAAAATAGCTTTTATATATATGACTGTTTGGGCTTTTAGTTTGGGAATCTTCTACAGAAGATATTGATGGTCTTGCATCCGTCCCATTATAAATTCCATCTTCATCATACACTTGCTGGGATGATGAACAAGAAATTAAAAAGGCACTCGTTATAATTATGAGACTTAAGCTATTTAGTCTTGTAATATGTGTAGTAAAAAATTTCATAAGGCTGCTGTTTTAATTGTTGCTTGCTCTAAAAATACCTAATTTTGCAAGGCATTTTTACACCAACAACAAACACAATAGTTGTGCCAAATTAACTATTTATGGGGAAAAACCTTACAAAGAGAAGTGAAGATTATTCAAAGTGGTATAACGAACTTGTCGTGCAAGCAGACCTTGCAGAAAATTCTGCAGTGCGTGGTTGTATGGTAATAAAGCCATATGGATACGCAATTTGGGAAAAAATGCAAGCGGAGCTTGATCGGATGTTTAAAGAAACAGGTCACGAAAATGCCTACTTTCCCCTTTTTGTTCCCAAAAGTCTTTTTGAGGCTGAAGAAAAAAATGCGGAAGGTTTTGCAAAAGAATGCGCAGTAGTTACTCACTATAGACTTAAGACAGATCCAGATAATCCTGCAAAACTCATTGTAGATCCTAATGCTAAGCTAGAAGAAGAGCTTATTGTACGACCAACGAGTGAAGCCATCATTTGGAATACTTACAAAGGATGGATACAATCTTATCGTGACTTACCATTACTTATAAACCAATGGGCAAATGTAGTGCGCTGGGAAATGCGTACGCGATTGTTTCTTAGAACAGCTGAGTTTCTATGGCAAGAAGGACACACTGCACATGCTACTAAACAAGAAGCTCTCGATGAAGCAGAATTAATGAATAACATCTACGCAGAATTTGTAGAAAATTTTCTAGCGGTCCCCGTTATCAAAGGGATCAAAACTGAAAGCGAACGATTTGCAGGTGCAGATGAAACCTACTGCATCGAAGCACTCATGCAAGACGGAAAAGCTCTTCAAGCAGGTACTTCTCATTTCTTAGGTCAAAACTTTGCTAAAGCATTTGATGTAAAGTTTACTACTAATCAAGGCAAGCAAGAATTTGTATGGGCAACATCTTGGGGGGTATCCACTAGGCTCATGGGAGCACTTATAATGACTCATAGCGATGATCAAGGATTGGTACTACCACCTAATTTAGCGCCATTTCAAGTAGTTATTGTACCTATATATAAAGGACAAGATCAACTTGAGGCTATTTCTCAGGTAGCCCAAGAAATTGTAGAGGATCTCAAATTGCATGGAGTTACTGTAAAATTCGATAACCGTGACACCCATAAACCCGGATGGAAATTTAATGAGTATGAATTAAAAGGCGTTCCTCTTCGCATTGCAATTGGACCTAAAGATCTAGAGAAGAGAACTGTTGAGCTTGCACGCCGCGACACTCTTACAAAAGAATTTGTACCAAAAGAAGAAGTAACCTCTAAAGTAGTATCTCTATTAAAAGAGATACAGGAAAATCTTTATACTAAGGCCCAAAAGTACCGTGATACCCACACCACGCATGTGGATGACTTTGAAACTTTCAAAGATATTCTAGCAACAAAAGGAGGCTTTATAAGTGCACATTGGGATGGAACCGCAGAAACTGAAAATAAAATTAAGGAACTTACAAAAGCAACCATTAGATGCATCCCTATGGATAGTGTGCCTGAAGACGGAAAATGTGTTTTGACAGGCGCCCCATCCCAGCGTAGAGTGCTGTTTGCAAAAGCTTATTAAAATATTTTGCAAAAAGTTCATTTAGGGTTTGCACGATCTAAAAATAATTGTATTTTTGCATCCGCAATTCAGACAATTGTTCTAGGCCCGTTCGTCTATCGGCTAGGACGCATGGTTTTCATCCATGTAAGAGGGGTTCGATTCCCCTACGGGCTACAAACCAAGTATGAGGTTAAAATTACAATTTAGAAATAATTTCTAGGCCCGTTCGTCTATCGGCTAGGACGCATGGTTTTCATCCATGTAAGAGGGGTTCGATTCCCCTACGGGCTACAATTTTTATAATTACTTAAAAAACAATAATGGCAAATCATAAGTCATCTTTAAAGAGAATTAGAAGCAACGAAACTAAGCGTCTTAGAAATCGTTACCAGCACAGAACGACTCGTAACGCGATCAAAAAGTTACGTGAAATGACTGAGAAAGAACAGGCAGCTGTTTTATTCCCAGCAGTATCTTCTATGCTTGACAAATTAGCTAAACGCAATGTTATTCACAGTAACAAAGCAGCTAATCTAAAGTCTAAGCTTGCTAAGCACGTAGCGGCTCTTTAAAAAGAAAAAATATATTTCATCAGAACTTCTATGGATTTAGAGGTTCTTTTGTTGTTTTGAGAGTGTATTCGCTTTCGCGAAAGCGGTAGTAATTCTACAAAACGCATCAGTTAACAACCGCAATATACGCTAGTTGTATTTTGCAACCATTTAACCAACCTCTGACGATAAACGTGAATGTTGCCTAAATGTAAAACCATTGAAAACAAATAAAATGGAAGATTTAGTAAAATTTGTTCAAGACGAATTCGTTCAAAAAAATGATTTACCAAAGTTTGCTGCGGGAGATACCATCACAGTGTACTATGAAATTAAGGAAGGGGAAAAAAGTAGAACACAGTTCTTTAGAGGGGTAGTTATACAACTTAGAGGATCTGGAGCTACTCAAACTTTTACAATTCGTAAGATGTCAGGAACCGTAGGTGTAGAGCGTGTCTTCCCTATCAATCTACCTGCCATTCAAAAAATTGAGGTAAATAAAAGAGGTATTGTACGCCGTGCACGTATCTTTTACTTTAGAGAACTTACTGGTAAGAAAGCACGTATCAAAGAAAGACGTTCTTAATACGAACAAAATTTATAAAGCTACAAAGCGTTATCAACTATTTGATAACGCTTTTTTTATGAACAAAAGTTAACAAGTGAAGTTTATAACCAGTTAATAATTAAATACATACAAAATTATTGACTATCCAGATTTAAACCTTACATTTATAACTCTTAAAAGAAATTGCTTTAGCAACTTCTTATTTTAAGGTTAGTTTTTATATATAGTATAAATTATTTGAAAGTTTTTTGTTTTACTAATAAGACCCGCTGCACAAGCTAGGAATGTGAAATTTATTAATTTCTAAAATCCAAATCATCTTAAGTAAAACAAACATCCTGAACTAGATCATATCTAAATTTTCTAGACTGACTAATTCAGTGAAATTGAACAGATGTAACTATTAATAAGCTACAATTAAACTTCAAGGGTTTTCTGGTAAAACAATTTCAAAAAGCCATATCAACGTACTTCGTACAGGGATATGGCTTTTGTTTTTTATAAAAGTTTCTTAATTGCGCATTTAAAAGTACATTCCATTGCTTCAGCATTGCAACTAACACGGTCTATTAGCTATATTTGCTAGGCTTTTTTATGAAAGCGACTTCAATTTAATACTCACCATAAACCTATCTTAGATGGCTATAGAAAAAACAACCATAAAATATACACTTACAGATGAAGCACCTATGCTTGCTACGCATTCTTTTTTACCTATCGTAAAAAAGTTTACGAACTCTTCAGGTATTGATATGGAACTTGTAGACATTTCTTTAGCAGGACGTATCATTGCAAATTTCCCTGAGAATTTAACAGCGGATCAAAAACAAGAAGATGCACTTGCAGAATTAGGTGAATTAGCTAAAAAACCTGAAGCAAATATTATTAAACTCCCTAATATAAGTGCTTCCATCCCCCAGCTCACAGCAGCAATTAAAGAATTGCAAGCAGATGGCTACAATATTCCAGATTTTCCAGAAGAACCTGAAAATGAGGAAGAAAAGCAAATACGCAAACGTTATGCAAAAGTTTTAGGAAGTGCTGTTAACCCCGTGTTGCGTGAGGGTAACTCAGATAGACGTGCACCTAAGCCTGTAAAAGAATATGCTCGCAAGAATCCACATAGAATGGGTGCATGGAGTACAGATTCAAAAACACATGTGGCTACTATGTCTCATGGCGATTTTAGACACAATGAAAAGTCTATAACCATCACTAAAGGTGGTTTTGTAACTATTGAACATGTTGACAATAATGGGACAGTGACTGTACTGAAATCAGAAATTCCAGTATTGGATGGGGAGATTATTGATGCTACCGTTTTAGAAAAGAAAGCGCTTATAGCCTTTCTCGAAGAACAAGTCATAGATGCAAAGGAGAAAAATGTATTATTCTCCTTGCATATGAAAGCGACCATGATGAAGATTTCAGATCCTAAAATCTTTGGTCATGCGGTACGTGTTTTTTATGCCCCTGTATTTGAAAAATACGGTGCTACTTTTGAAAAATTAGGAGTAGATGTAAATAATGGTTTTGGAGACTTACTAGCAAAAATTGAAGAACTACCTACTTCGGAAAAAGAGGAAATTCTAAATGCTATACAAGCTACCTATGCTACTAGACCTGATCTTGCTATGGTAGATTCTGACAAAGGAATAACTAATTTACATGTGCCTAGTGATGTCATTATTGATGCATCAATGCCTGCAATGATAAGAGCTTCTGGACAAATGTGGAATGCTCATGGAAAACAACAAGATACTAAAGCTGTAATCCCAGATAGTAGTTATGCTGGGATTTTTCAAGAAACCATTGATTTTTGTAAAAAACATGGCGCATTTGATCCTACTACGATGGGAACAGTTCCCAATGTAGGGTTGATGGCTCAAAAAGCAGAAGAATATGGATCTCACGACAAAACTTTCGAGATTTCTTCTTCGGGTAAAGTTCAGGTTGTAGATAATCAAGGATCTGTACTTACTTCTCACAAGGTAGAAGAAGGTGATATATGGAGAATGTGTCAAGTAAAAGATGCTCCTATACAAGACTGGGTGAAACTAGCGGTTTCAAGGGCAAAAGCTACTGGTGTTCCAGCTATATTCTGGCTAGACGAAACTCGTGCACATGATGCTGAGCTTATCAAAAAAGTCAATATGTACCTGAGCGATCATGATACAGATGGCTTAGACATACAGATTATGTCACCAGTACAAGCTACACGTTTTTCACTTGAACGTATTAAAAAAGGATTAGACACTATATCTGTAACTGGAAATGTGTTAAGGGATTACAATACAGACTTGTTTCCTATTTTAGAATTGGGGACTAGTGCAAAAATGCTCTCTATCGTACCTCTAATGAACGGTGGAGGTTTATTTGAAACTGGAGCTGGAGGATCTGCACCAAAGCATATCCAACAATTCTTAAAAGAAGGACATTTGCGTTGGGATTCTTTAGGAGAATTTCTTGCGCTAGCTGTGTCTCTAGAGCACGTGGCTGAAACTCAAAACAATGAGAAAGCTCAAGTACTGGCAGATACCCTTGATGAAGCTACCATCACTTTTTTAGATAATAGTAGATCACCCTCTCGTAAAGTTAATGAGCTTGACAATAGAGGAAGCCACTTTTATCTAGCATTATATTGGGCACAAGCACTAGCTAGCCAAACAAAAAATCAAGATTTGAAGAAAGAATTTACTCCGCTTGCTGAAAAATTGGCTGCAAATGAAGAGAAAATCATTAGTGAGTTAAATGCAGCACAGGGATCTGCACAAGACATAAACGGGTATTACAGTACGAGCCGTTCTAAAACGTTTGAAGCAATGAGGCCTAGCGCAACTTTAAATGATCTTATAAATTAAGAAGATGTAGCGAACGCTTTCGCGAAAGCGTAACGAAAACAAAAGAAAGTCTTTTCCATCTCGGAAAGGACTTTTTTTTCGTGTAAAATCCTCAATTAGTCTGTAGTTTTACAACAAACTTTGAAGATGAAAAGATTTTGGTTACTCCTGCTTTTTTGTGGAAGCTTTTTGAATAGTCAAGCACAGCAAAAATATACGTTAAGTGGTACCATAACTGACGCGGCGAGCAATGAAACTCTTATAGGTGTATCGCTTCTTTTTCCTGAAATATCTGATGGTGTAGTCACAAATTCATATGGATTTTATTCCATAACACTTCCGGAAGGTTCGTATACCTTAGAAATAAGGTATTTAGGATACACGACACTCCTTGAAAAAATTACATTAAATCAAGATCTACGTAAAAATTTTGAACTCCAAGAAGCTTTAGAAGCACTCGATGAAGTGATCGTAGAAGAAAAGGTTGAGCGTGTGCGTATACGTAAACCACAGATGAGCGTGAATGCACTCTCTGCAGCAACAATCAAAGATATTCCCGTTGTTCTAGGTGAAGCAGATGTTATTAAAGCAATCTTATTACTACCGGGTGTAACCAGCGCGGGTGAAGGTGCTTCTGGCTTTAATGTAAGAGGAGGTGCTGCAGATCAGAATTTAATTTTATTAGATGAGGCCACCATTTTTAATTCTTCACATTTATTTGGTTTCTTTTCTGTTTTTAATCCAGATGCCATTAAAGATTTGAAACTATATAAGGGTGGGATACCTGCAAGATACGGAGGTAGAGTATCCTCAGTGCTAGATATTTACCAAAAAGAAGGTAATAGTAAACAGTTTAAAGTAAACGGAGGTATTGGAGCCGTCTCTAGTAGATTACTAGTTGAAGGACCTATTGCAAAAGATAAAGCTGCATTTTTATTGGGAGGTAGAGCTTCTTATGCGCATCTATTTTTACCGTTATTTGATATAGACAACAGTGCTTATTTTTATGATTTAAACACAAAAATAAATTACAACCTTAATGACAACAATAGCTTTTATCTTTCAGGTTATTTTGGTCGAGATCTATTTAGTGTACAGGAAAGTTTTAAAAATGTGTATGGTAATGCCGTTGGTAATTTACGGTGGAATCACATATTTTCAGATAAGCTTTTTTCAAATGCTTCACTCATTTACAGTGATTACTATTACGGCTTAGACTTGGACTTTGTAGGGTTTGAATGGAATTCTGGAATTTCAAATGTTAATGTAAAATATGATTTAACTCATTATTTAAATGATAAATTAAAAATTTATTCGGGAATTAATAATTTATACTACACTTTCAACCCTGGTCGCATACAACCTAATGGCCCAGATTCTGGAATTGTAGAAGAACAACTCACAAAAAAATATGCTAATGAGTTTGCGGCCTATGTTGATGTAGAACATAAACTAAGTAAGGATTTTACGGTGGAGTACGGCTTACGCTATAGTAATTTCATAAGATTAGGTCAAAATGAAATTAATAGGTATCGTGATGATCTTGCAGTTACTTTTGATCCATCGCTATATATTTATCAAAGCGCAGAACCGATTGAGATAATTACTAATAGTAAAAGAAATGATAAACTAGCTACATTTAATTATTTAGAACCAAGAATAGCAGGTTCTTATGCTTTTAATGACGATTCTTCTATTAAGGCTAGTTACACACGTCTGGTGCAATACCTTCACCTCTTGTCTAATACAAGCTCTCCTACCCCGCTAGATATTTGGACACCTAGTGGTCCTTTTATAAAACCGCAACGATTAGATCAATATGCATTAGGGTATTTTAAAAACTTTAGCTTTCGCGAAAGCGAGTATACCCTTGAAACCGAATTGTTCTTTAAGGATATAGATGGTCGCGTAGATTATATTGATGGAGCACAACTTATTGCAAATAACGCGATAGAGCAAGTTGTTCTACAAGGAGAAGCTAGAGCTTATGGATTAGAATTTTTGCTGCGGAAAAATGAAGGGAAGTTGAAAGGGTTTTTAGCCTACACTCTCTCAAAGTCAGAACAGCGCACACCTGGCAGAAATGAGATTGAGACCGGTATTAATCGAGGAGCATGGTACAATACTCCATATGATAAAACACACGACATTTCAATAAACACGAGTTATGAGCTTAGTGAAAAGTGGAAATTTGGCAGTAATTTTCTATTCCAAACTGGTCAACCTACTAATTTTCCTGTTGGTCAATTTGAATACCAAGGTATTATAACTCCTATTTATGGACCACGTAATGAGCAGCGATTACCCGCATACCATCGCTTAGACTTAAGCGCTACATTAACTCCACTAAAAAACAAGGGTAGAAAATTACAATCGGAGTGGGTTTTTAGTGTATACAATGTTTATAATCGTCGCAATGCAGCTTCTATTAACTTTAGACAGAATGAAAATACAGGAGCAAATGAAGCTGTACGAACTTCAATATTTGGTATCATTCCATCTGTTACTTATAACTTTAAATTCTAAGATGATGAAAAATAAATTACTTCTTGTCCTATGCTTAGTAGCTACTTGTTACAGTTGCGAAGACGTAATTGATGTTGATCTCAAAAATGAAGACCCAAGATTAATTGTAGATGCACTCATACGTGTAGACACTTCTCAAAACTTTACTGAAGCAAACATTCGTGTGTCCCTCTCTTCATCATTTTTTGGCGAGATAGAACCTGCCATTGTAGAAACCCTAGAGTTGAGAAAAATTACTAATGGTGATGTAGTATTGTATGAATCTACACCTGAAGCGCCAGGATTATATCGTCCTTCTAACACATCTGGATCATCAGTGTCTAATAATACTATTCGTACTTCATTTTTATCTGACCCTAATGCAGAGTTTATTTTGTATGTGACTTACAATAGTAAAAATTACTCCGCAAAAACCAAATTTATAAACTCAGTGCCTATAGATGAGGTGGTGCAAGGTGAAGGCGGCTTATTTGATGAAGATGCAGTAGAGGTTAAAGTTACTTTCACAGACATTCCAGATGAAGAAAATTATTACCTATTGGATTTTGATTTTAATGAGTATTTACCGACGGAAGATCGCTTTTACAGAGGACAGCAATTTGAGTTTTCTTATTTCTATGATCAAGAAATTACCACTGGAGAAATAGTAGATATTAAGATATTAGGAGCAGATATTCAATTTTTTAATTATATCTCTGGAATCATAGAACAAAGTGAGCAAGGTCAGAACGGACCATTCCAAACTCCAACGGCAACTGTACGAGGAAATTTTTTAAACATTTCAGATATCGATACTGTTGAGACCTCTGAAAATTCAAGTCAGATAGATGATTTTATTTTAGGATACTTTAGTATATCACAAGAACATAGCACTTCACTAGTAATCAACTAGCGTGAACATGTATTTAAGGATTTCTTAGCCCTGAATAGGAAAGATTTTCCTTATTTTTTTGCTTATTTATTTGATTTAGTCTACTTTAGCACCCTCCCTACAATTTTTGTTAAAATATGTTAAAGCATGTTAAGAAGAAAAGGTGTTTTCATCTTCGATTCATCTAGCACGCACCTATTTTATGTTTCAGTTTTATTAAAATCATTAATCATTAAATCCCAAATCACATTATCATGAAACATTATTTACTTTTATTTTTATTTATTACAACCTTTCAAGGTTTCTCCCAAACCATTGACCTGAGTGCTTACAACGAATTTCTTGATGATTACGTTTCAAAAGATAGAGTTGTTGATTATGACGAACTTTTAGAGAATATGGACGTCATCCAAGAACTAGCAAGAAATTTTTCAAAAATTTCTCCTAATGCTGGATGGAGTGCAAACGAGCAAAAGGCTTTCTGGATTAATTATTACAATGTCAACATAATAAAATTATTAGTTGAGAATTACCCAATTAAAAGCATCAATTACATTACTGAACCTTTTAAGAGTGAAACTCTAGATTTTACTGGAGGTAAAATCTCTTTAGACTTTGTTGAGCATAGTATTTTAAGAAAGTTTAATGATCCTAGAATTCACTTTGCATTGTACTCTACAGCAACTTCATCTCCTTTATTGAAGAGAACTGCCTACGATTCAAATAAATTAGATTACGAACTAGATTTAGCCACAAGAGAATTCATCAACGATGAAACAAAGAATGATGTAAATTTAAGAGGAAGTAAAATATCTAAAATTTTTGATTGGTATAAAGATGATTTTGATCTTGTGACTTTTATCAATAAATTTTCTAATAAAGGCAAAATATCTATTGAAACCCCAGTAAGTTTTATGGATTATAATTGGAACTTACATCGCGAGTAATTCTTGTGAAGTACAGAAAACTAATTAAATGCTGCTTTATTTAAAAGCAGCATTTTTTTTTGGTAAAAATTTGCTTGCTCTTCGTAATACTTTTTATTACTTCCTACATAAATGATTTAGGTACTTTATTAGAAGTAATATTCTATGTTTTAGTATGATTACTTATTTTAGCATTTATGAGAATTCTTGTTTTATTAATGTGTTGTTTAGCCAATACTTTTGTTTTAGGTCAAAAAAGTATTCCAACAGACTATTTTATAAATCCTTTAGATGGACCTATGTTTGTTGCTGGGACATTTGGCGAATTAAGAAGTAATCATTTTCATAGCGGCCTAGATTTAAAAACAGATCGCAGAGAAGGACTTCCTGTTTATGCTAGTGCTGCAGGAGAGGTTACTAGAATAAAAATCTCCCACTATGGGTATGGAAAAGCAATATACATTTTACACCCCAATGGATACACTTCTGTGTATGGTCATCTCAAAAATTTTGCTCCAGAAATTGAAGAATATATAAAGGCTGCTCAATATGCAAAGGAAAGTTTTGAAATAGAATTGTTTCCAACAAATGAAGAATTAGTTGTTACTAAAGGTGAGATTATAGCTTATAGTGGGAATACAGGAAGCAGTGCTGGTCCTCATTTGCATTTTGAAATCCGTGATAAAAATGCAAGACCGATGAATCCTTTCCTTTTTGGACTAAATGCTAAGGATACTAGAAAACCTGAAATTCATGAGTTAATTGCCTATCCAATAGGAGATAACAGTGTCATTAATAAAAGTAACAATACTACATCCCTACGAATCACCCAAAAACCAGATGGAACTTACCAAGCAGAGAATGTCCGTGCAAAAGGCATCATAGGTTTTGCTGTGGGCACGATAGACCAATTGGACTTATCAAATAATAAAAATGGTATTTATACTATATCTACTACTTTGAATGGCGAGAATAATTTTGAGGTTAAAATGGATAAGTTTTCATTTGCGGAGACTAGATATCTCAATCGTATGATAGACTATGAACTCTATAAGGAGAAAAGAATAAAAGTGCAAAAATTATTCATAGAGAAAAATAATCCTTTGAGCATTTACACAAACCAGAAAGACAATGGTTTACTGAGTGTATCAAATGATTTATCTTATCAATACCATATTAATATAAAAGATTATTCTGGCAATGAAACGAAAATTACCGTCCCTATATTAGGTGTTAACGACACTATTGTTGATCAAAAACAACTAAAAGAAACCGAGCATTATGTGTACAGTGATCAGGGATATAATTTTAGCGAAGGGAAATTTGAAATTTATATTCCTAAGGGCGCTTTATATGAAGATACATTCTTAAATATTGTAGAGGCTGGAGATAAATTAATCCTACACGAGGATGTTGTGCCACTTCACAAAAATATTATCATCTCTTATGATATTTCTCATTACAAGGAAGAGGATAGAGAACAACTGTATTTAGGAAGACATAATTGGAAAGATGCTATATATTATACTCGTTCTATACTAAAGGATGACAAATTACAAATACGAACCAGGACTTTTGGCACATACAGTTTAGCCAAAGACACAACTCCACCAAATATTGAACCTCTCAATTTCAAAAAAGGAAAATGGATGTCAAAATACAGATATTTAACTTTAAAAGTATCTGATGAGGACAGTGGTGTTAAAGGGTATAGAGCTACCGTAAATGGAAAATTTATTTTATTAGAATATGATCCTAAGACTAACATTTTAACACACGACTTTAATGATAATGCGGTTATAGATACTAAAAATGAATTAAAACTTATAGTTACAGATAATGTGGGAAATAGCACTATTTTTGAAACTACATTTTTTAGAAAAGACATTCGTTGAGAAATCACTATTTAATCTTCCTCCTTTTCATCTGTTCATCTTATCATTTACTTGGACAAACTGCAACTATACGTGGAGTTGTTTTAGACGAAACTAATACTATTTTATCTTCTGTTTCTATCCGTTATCTAGAAAGCGGTACAACCACCAATAGAAATGGTTTTTATAGCATTGAAATTCCTTCCAACACTAATGTAGAGATCGAATATTCATTCTTAGGTTTTAAAAAGTTCACACAAGTTTTTAATTTACAACCTAATACAGATGTCGAATTTAATCCTATATTAAAAACTGATATTGAGCAGCTAAGCACTATCATCTTAACTAATACACCTCAAGAGCGTGTTCAAGGAGTTACTATTCTTTCTCCTCAGGCTATACGTAAAATTCCCGGTGCAAATGCGGGTGTTGAAAATCTTCTCAAATCTCTTCCAGGAGTAAGTAACAATAACGAATTAAGTACTCAATATGCTGTAAGAGGTGGGAACTTTGATGAGAACCTTGTATATGTAAATGAAATTGAAGTTTATAGACCATTTTTAGTCAGATCTGGACAACAAGAGGGGCTAAGTTTTATCAATAGTGATTTAATTCAAAATGTAGCATTTAGCGCAGGAGGTTTTCAAGCGAAGTATGGTGATAAATTATCGTCTGTTCTTGATATAACATACAGAAGACCTGTAGATTTTGGGGCAACTTTTGATGCAAGTTTTTTAGGAGGAAGTGTATCGGCCGAAGGGATTTCAAAGAATGGTCGTTTTACAGTACTGTCAGGTATTCGCTATCGGGATAATAGCTTGTTGGTCAATGCAAAGCAAACAGAGACTAATTTTAAACCTCGCTTTTTTGATGCGCAATCTCTAGTTACTTATAAATTTTCGAGTAGATTCCAATTAGATTTTCTAGGAAACATTGCTGTTAATTCTTATGATTACAAACCTCTTACACGTCAAACAAATTTTGGCACCCTTGCCGAACCTGTCGCCCTAGTGGTATTTTACAATGGTCAGGAAAAAGATACCTATAAAACTTACTTTGGAGCACTAAAAGGTACATATATTGTCAATGAAAATCTCACTTTAAAATTACTTAGCTCCACGTATCATACGCAAGAACAAGAGTATTTTGACATCTTTGCAGAGTATAGGCTAGGTACTCCAAATACCGATATAGGAAGTGAAAATCTTGGAGACGTAGAATTTACCCAAGGTATTGGATCACAACTTACTCACGGGCGAAATGACCTAGATGCATTATTTCTAAATATCGGACACAAAGGAACTTACACAAAAGAAAATAACCAAGTACACTGGGGAATAAAATATACAAGAGAAGATATACGTGATCGTTTAGAAGAATATGAAGTAATTGATTCTGCAGGGTTTTCTATACGACCTCCGCTTCTTGAGTTTTCAAATCAACAGCCTTATGAACCCTTCGACGCGCCCTTAGAACCTTACACAAATATAAGAGCTCGCAATAATGTTGCAATTGATAGGCTTACAATATTTTCACAATACAGTAAGAAAATAGATTACGAGAAGAGCGAATTATGGGTGAATGTAGGCATAAGAGCACATAAATGGACGGTATTTGGTGAGAATATAACCAGCAAAACACAAACGGTTGTGAGTCCAAGAGGCCAAATAAGTGTAAAGCCAGATTGGGATAGTGATATGCTTTTTAGACTCTCAGGAGGTGTATATAATCAGCCTCCACTCTATAGAGAACTTCGAGATTCTCTTGGACAGGTTCGTCCAGAGGTGAAGGCTCAAAAATCATATCACATAGTTGCTGGGCATGACTGGAGTTTTAACTTATGGGAAAGACCTTTTAAATTAGTATCCGAATTGTATTACAAAGGATTAACAGATGTAAATCCATACACGCTTGAAAATGTAAGGATACGATACAGGGCTACTAATAATGCTCTTGCTAGAGCGTACGGATTTGACACGAGGCTTAATGGGGAGTTTGTGCCTGGCACTGAGAGTTGGATAAGTCTCGGGGTTTTAAAAACAGAAGAAAATATAGAAAATCAAGGATATATCCCCCGCCCAAGTGATCAACGAGTCAAGGTTGCTTTTTTGTTTCAAGATTATGCACCTCGCATTCCTAATTTAAAGCTCTATATCAATATGGTATATCAAACAGGATTACCAGGAGGATCACCGAGTTATGCAAACCCGTATGACTTTGCAGAGTTACCTAGACTTAGAGACTATTTTAGAGCAGACGCTGGTATTAATTACGTATTTACCGATTCCAACAGAGAATATCCAAAAGGTCACTGGCTTCAACCTTTTAAAGAGTTAACGGCAGGATTCGAAATTTATAATATATTTGACAAACAAAACTCTATTACAAACACATTTGTGAGAGACGCTAGCTCTCAACAGCAATATGCAATACCTAACTTTTTATCTCCTAGAGTTTTTAATATCAAACTTTCGGCAAAATTTTAAATCAGACAGGTACTTTTTCAAGAAATTCTTTTAATACAGAAATTGTATAATTTACTTCCTCCTTCGTATTATACTTTGAAAAAGAAAACCGCACGCTTGGTTTGTTAAGGTCTTCATCAGATAGTATTTCTTGTAACACATGGGAACCTTTATCACTACCACTTTGACAAGCACTGCCTTTTGAGCAAGCAATACCCTTCATATCGAGTTGAAATAAGAGCATCAACGCTTTTTCTGGAGCAATAGGTAAACATACATTAAGCAGTGTGTATGTACTTTTTACGGAATCACTACAGCTTCCATTTAACTTTGCACTTGGAATTTCTATTTGAAGTTTTTCTATAAAATAGTTCTTAATGCCCTTTACAAAAGCACGCTCTTCCTCTAAATAATCATAAGCACATTGAATTGCCTTTTCAATACCTACAATATTATGAACACTTTCTGTCCCTGCACGTAAACCACGTTCTTGAGACCCACCATAAATAAGAGGCTTCAACCCACTATTTTTGCGTACAAATGCAAATCCAACACCTTTAGGCCCATGAAATTTATGACCAGCTGCTGCCACAAAATCTACAGGAATCTCTTGTAAATCCACCTCGTAATGGCCTATACTTTGCACCATATCAGAATGAATTAATGCTCCATAGCTTTTACACATTTCTGCAATTAATTTAATATCAATCATATTGCCTATCTCATTATTGACATGCATGAGTGACACTAAAGTTTTCTTGTCACTAGAGCTAAGTAATTTTTCAAGATGTTTTTCATCTGGCGTACCACATTCTTTTAAATTGACAAATTCTATCTCTATGTTATATAGTTTAGCAGCTTCTTCTGCGGCATGTAAAACGGCATGGTGCTCTATACGTGAAGTGATAATCCGTTCTACCCCTAGATCTCTTACGGCACTATTAATAACTAAATTATCTGCCTCAGTCCCCCCAGACGTAAAAATAATTTCACCAGCACTGACATTTAGAATTTTTGCGATCGTTTTACGCGCACTTTCAATATGACTTTTTGCAGTTCTCCCTATTGCATGTGTTGAGGATGGATTCCCAGAAACATCACGCATCACCTCGACCATGCGGTCTAATACTTCTTCTCGTATTTGAGTAGTCGCTGCGTTATCAAAATAAACCGATTTCATAGACGTTCTAGTTTAGGTATTATGATCGCAAAAATAGCTAAAATAAATAGATAGACTCCTAGTGGTTTACTAGGCAATAGCGGTACCTGTTTTTAAAAATTACTAGCGGTTAATGTGCATATTAACGCTTTCGCGAAAGCGTATTTCCCCATATTTCCCCTATTTTTACCACATTAAATAAATGTATATGAAGAAGATTTTTGCAGGCTGGATAGTGATAGCTATCATGACAAGTTGTGATGATGGAGATATTACTATCACAGACTTTGACTTTGATGAAACTATAGAACTTTGCGATAGTGCAGATGAAAACCAGTATGTTTTTTTTAATACAAATAGTGAAAACGAAGGTATTGCATTACAGTTTAGGACTACAGAAGATATTTTAAGTAAAAGATTTGAAAAACCTGAAGCTGCTATACTTGATACATTATATACATTACAATTAGATGGTGTTGAAGATAAGGTGGTGTATAGAAAGTTTAAAAGCGAAGTTACAAACGATTACTTTTGTAACGTCATTCCCCCTGCAGAACCTCTTATTGATGAAGAGTTAATTAGTTCTTCTGCAGACCTTAGCATAAGGATTACTGGTTTTATGGACGATAATGATGGTATTCCTGCAGAGATTGAAGACCCTATAAATTTTGATTCTAATGATTATTCAGCTATGGAAGACACGGATTTAGATGGAATTCCAGATATTTATGATGATGATGATGATGGTGATAATGTCCCAACCCGAGATGAGTACAATGCCGGTGAACTTGAAAATCTTTTAGACACTGATGAGGACAGTATTCCTAATTATCTAGATCCTGATGACGACGGAGATGGAGTACTTACAAGGTATGAAGATGCAAATGGTGATTTGAACCCAATGAATGACAATTCTGATGACAACAATCCCACCAAAGATGATTATCTAAACGATGAAATCGCAGTTACCACCGTGGTTGATAGTTTCCGTATTCATAATTTTAGAATCACTGATAGAAAAGTAACTATTTTAATGAGAAATCTTAATTATGAAGGAACTACAATAACCATTAATAAAGAGCTTCAAAAGCTCGGAACGTACGCTATTTCTGAAGATCTAGAACTCACATTTACTCCAGAATTTAATTAAAATTTTGAAATATATAGACTTCGGTAGCACCTAAACCATACTTTTGAAAATCTGCATCATAAAATTTCACATTGTCATATCTTCTAAATAACGTATACAATTCCTCTCGGAGCACGCCCTCTCCCACTCCATGAATAAATACTATTTTTTGGAGTCTCTTACTGATTGCAAAATTGAGCTGGCGACGGGCGGTCTCAAGTTGTAAATTGAGCATTTCATAGTTAGACATACCTCCGCTTCGTTCTACAAGTTTGTGTATATGAAGATCGACCTCCATCACAGGTGCGTTTCTTTGTTTAGGAGGAATCTTATTTGAAATATGTTTACGCGGCTCCTCTTTTTCCTTAATCACATCATCTGGAACCTCTGACAATTTTCTTTTTATAGAAATAGGAACTGCTGGAATAAGTTCACTTTCGTGAAAAATGGATACGAATCCATCAGAATCTTCTACTTCTATTTCACTGGCTTTCTTTGATATAATAATACCTTCAAAATTATCATCTAATGCCTGCACTCTATCACCTACTTTCATTTTAGGAATCTTGCTAACTTTTAAACCTATAGTATCTCATAGTCTTGAAACATTGAAAATGAAACCTTAATAGCAAAAATAACGTATATTTACTACAGTTAAACCCCAAGTCTAACTGTACTTTTTAAAAGCGCCCTTATGAAGAAACTACTATTTTTAAGTCTTGTAACTCTCGGACTTACAGCGCGTGGACAACTATACGTTCAACCTACTACTACGAAAGCATCATATGTTTTTGTCGATAATGCACTATTTTTTGTGAACCAAGATATTGAGCTTGCTTCAAATAGTACCCTCGTTGATACCATAGAAAATAAGATCCCGAATATTTTATTACGTGGAAAAGGGCTTTTGCTTCAAGGACAAGGCGCAAACAGAGCTAATAAAGGAACAGGTGAAGTTTCTATTTATCAAGAAGGAACAGTAAATCAATACGACTATAATTTTTGGGCATCTCCAGTGGGTTTATCGCGTACTCTTGGTTCTGGCTTAGGTGGACCTGCAAGAACAAATGGAAATACGCCTTTTGCTTTTAGAGATGAACCATCAGAAAAGGTCTTAAATGTTCCATTAAATGTTACAGACAGTAATTATGCAATTAATAATACTGGATATGATGGATTTACTAATCCTGGTGAATTGTCAATAGCTCATTATTGGTTATATTCTTACAAAGCTTCTTCTGCTGGCTATGCAGCTTGGGGTTATGTAGGAAACACAGAAGAATTAGAGAGCGGTTACGGTTTTTCAATGAAAGGAGTTAGTGGTACTGATACTACGACAGTACGTACTGAAACTATTGTAAATAATCCTGGCGGTGCACAACGTTATGATTTTAGAGGACGACCAAACAATGGAGACATTGCTGGTGTTACTGTGGGCGCAGAAGAGTTTGTACTAGTTGGCAACCCTTACCCATCTGCTATGGATCTTTCCTATTTCCTAATAGAAAATTCGGCAGATACGGATATGGAAACTGTTTCCTATCCTATTGGTCCTGAGTCGACAAATGTCTCCATTACAAGGAGAAAAACCACCACTGGCATTGCATATTTCTGGGATAGTAAACCTGGCGTTAATTCCCACTATTTAGCTGATTACCAAGGCGGCTATGGAACTTTTTCTCCTATGGGGGATCCACTTACTGCAGGAGTATATGTTCCAGCAACGTATCAAAATTACGATGAGTTAGGAAATGGTCTTGATAATGATGTTGGAGGTGATGGGGATGAGGATGGTGGAGATTTTAAAAGAAGATTTTCACCTGTAGGCCAAGGATTCTTCGTACAAGGGGATTCTCTACAAGGTCCTACCTCAGAAATCATTTTTAGTAACAGACACAGAGTATATGTTCAAGAGGGTGCAGCAAATAATTCTGAATTTAGAGCTTTACAGTCACAAACTCCAGTAGAAGGTATAGGTGTTCAGACATACTATCCAAACGTCTCTGATATGGATAAAATTTCTAAGGTATACTTAGCCGTAGGAGTAAATGACACGTATAGCAGACAACTTGCTATTGGTCTTTTAAATAGTGCAACAGAGGAGTTTGACTTTGCCATAGATGCTCCTATCAATGGAGAATTAATCACAGATGCGGCATTTGCTACGGAGTATACAACAAACAACAACCTTTTAGGATGTGTAATTGCAGGAGTACCTCTTGACGAATACCAATGGATACCGCTAAAAATTAAAGTTGGCGCTGTTTCAGAATTAAAATTCAAAGTACACAGAGTTAAAGATTTCGATTATGAAAATATTTATCTTATGGATAAATCGACCGATACCTATCACAATATTTTAGGTGAAGAAGTAGTATTTTCTTTGGACGAAGGTATCTACGAAGATCGTTTTTATGTAAGATTTACGACAGAGACAGCACCTCCAGAAGAAGTTGAGGAAGATATAAGTGTAATTGAGCAAGACCCAGCTTCCGGAGAAACGATTTACGACTCATTTATTATCACTCAGAACAATGAAGAAGGTCAATTGGAAATTTATAATCCTGACAATATTAACGTAAAGGATATGGCGCTTTATGACATCGCGGGCAAGCAAATTTTTAAAGAATTAGATTTAGGCAGTGAAAATCAATATACATTTACTACTAAGAGTTTAAGTAGTGGAATATATGTTGTCCAATTTGTAACCATTGATGGTCTTAGAAAAGCCAAAAAAGTAAGAATTATCAACTAAGTAATTATAGGAGTTTTATGGAGGAATATATGCTTCCTTGCCTTAATAAAAAATATCTTGGATTTGAATGCATGGGTTGTGGGATCCAAAGATCTATTGCATTACTTTTTAAAGGAGAATTTTTAGAATCATTTTATATGTACCCAGCACTCTATCCTTTGATAGTATTACTGGGTTTTTTAATTCTCAATCAATTCACTAGTTTTAAATATGCTAACAAGAGTATTATTTTTTTAGCTATCTTGACCGTGGCTACAATAATCACTAGCTATATAATTAAAATGACAACTAATTAAACCAATCAAATTTAAATTATGGAACAACAAAAATTACCAAATGTTACTATTTCCCTTGTTTTAGGAATATTATCCTATATTGCTTGCTGCTGTTCATCTGGGCTAGGAGGAGTGATTTTATCAGGAATAGCCTTATACCTTGTGAATAAGGATAAGAAAATGCTCGAAGCAAATCCTGAAATATATGAGAATGCTTCTCAACTTAAAACAGCGAGAATTATTGCTATTATAGGACTAGTACTTGGAATTTTAACTTTAGTTGGTAGTGTTGTGTATATCATCACATTAGGTGGTATTGATGCTTATATGGAACAACAGAGACAAGCCATGGAGCAAATGGGAATGTAAATCTATAAGTAGAGGCTATGAAAATTATCCTTCATAGCTCACTTCTACTTTTAGAATAATTATTTATACGAAAAAGCCATCTAGAATTATCTAGATGGCTTTTTTTAAATCTATACATTAGAGATTATTTTTCAAACTGCTTTAATGTCTTCGTAATGATCTCAACACAATCCATTAATTGCTCTTTAGTCATCACTAAAGGGGGTGCAAACCGAATGATATTTCCATGAGTTGGCTTTGCAAGAAGACCATTATCACGTAAAGCAATACAAATATCCCAAGCCGTAGAGCTGTCTTCTGTATCATTTATAAGTATCGCATTAAGCAGTCCTTTTCCTCTCACACCATTTACTATTGAACTACCTTCAATAAATTTAGAAAGTTCTGCTCTAAATAACTCACCTAAAACCTGTGCATTTTCAGCTAGCTTTTCATCCTTTATCACTTCGAGTGCTGCCATACCTACAGCTGCAGCGACAGGGTTACCGCCAAAAGTACTCCCATGATTACCAGGTTTGATAACGTTCATAATAGAATTATTTGCGAGTACTGCAGACACAGGATATGCACCTCCAGATAAAGCTTTTCCTAAAATCAAGATATCTGGCTTTACTTCTGGGGTATCAGAACAATGTTTGTCCACACAGCTACAATTACCACATGTGGCTAGTAAACGTCCCGTTCTTGCGATACCTGTCTGTACTTCATCGGCAATAAACAATACGTTATATTTTTCACATAATGCTTTTGCTGCAGCTAGATAACCTTCACTCGGCACATAAACCCCAGCCTCGCCTTGGATAGGCTCAACTAAAAAACCTGCAATATTGGAACTACTACGTAAGGCTTCTTCTAGCGCAGCTAAGTTATCGTACTCTATCTTTATAAACCCCTTCGTATAAGGACCGAAATTCTTACGAGCTACCGGATCGTTTGAGAAGGAAATAATAGTCGTAGTTCTACCGTGAAAGTTATTTTCGCAAACAATAATTTCTGCTTCATTTTCGGCAATACCCTTAACTTCATAAGCCCATTTTCTACAAAGCTTGAGCGCCGTCTCTACAGCCTCTGCTCCAGTGTTCATAGGGAGCAACTTATCAAAGTTAAAAGTCTCTGTGGCATATTTTTCAAACTTCCCGAGCATATCATTATAAAATGCTCTGGATGTAAGTGTCAATGTTTGCGCCTGACTGGTCATTGCCTCTACTATTTTAGGGTGGCAGTGACCTTGGTTCACGGCAGAATATGCAGACAAAAAGTCATAATATTTCTTCCCCTCAACATCCCACACATATACGCCCTCTCCCTTGCTTAATACCACAGGCAGTGGATGGTAATTGTGTGCTCCGTATTTATCTTCTAGTGCGATTGCTTCTTGCGAAGTAAGATGGTCAATAGTGGCCATAGTATGTAATTTTTGAATATTAAAAAAATGCAATTCCTACGCTACCTTTATTCTTTCGAAAGCTCGAAAATTCAGCGGGGGAGAGAAATCATCCCTAAAACAATGTAAAATTACGAATTATAAAGGACGACTGAAAACCTTCTACACAATTAAGAATTGTTCTATTTTTGCGCTATGGGTAGACGCAAACAAAATAGACAAGTTTTTGAAAATATTGCAGTAACAGATGCAGGTGCAAAGGGTAAAGCCATTGGTCATGCACCAGATGGAAAAGTAATTTTTATTAATAATGCAGTACCAGGTGACGTGGTGCACGTGCAAACAACAAAAAAACGTAAAGCCTATTATGAAGGAACGGCTACAGAGGTGGTTACGCTTTCGCGAAAGCGTACTCAACCCCATTGCCAACATTTTGAAGTTTGTGGTGGTTGCAAATGGCAAAACATGGAATACAAATACCAGCTCGAGTACAAGCAACAGGAAGTCGTTAACAATTTGACGCGTATAGGCAAAATCGATCTACCAGAGATAACTCCTATTGCCGGTAGCGCACAAGAGTATTTTTACCGTAATAAAATGGAATTTGGTTTTTCAGATTCAAAATGGCTTACCCTAGATCAAATCAGATCTGGTGAAGTAATTGAGGATCGAAATGCCTTAGGGTTTCACATAGCCGGTATGTGGGATAAAATTCTTGACATCGATAAATGTTACTTGCAACGAGATCCGAGTAATGCGATACGCAACGGAATAAAAGAATTTGCCACCTCCCAAGGTATGGCTTTCTATAATGCTCGCAATCAAGAAGGTTTTTTACGTACGCTTATGATACGTACAAGTTCAAATGGAGAGCTTATGGTATTAGTCCAATTTTTTAAAGAAGACACCGCAAGTCGTACACAACTCTTGGACTATGTAAAAGAAACATGGCCAGAAATCACATCGCTTTTGTATGTGATCAATGAAAAAGGTAATGACACTATTTATGATCAAGAAGTTATTTGTTATAATGGTAGAGATCATATTTTTGAGGAAATGGAAGGGCTAAAATTTAAAATTAATGCAAAGTCCTTTTATCAAACAAATTCGCAACAGGCCTTCGAACTTTATAAAATTACACGTGATTTTGCAGGTCTTACAGGTAATGAGCTTGTTTATGATTTATATACAGGAACGGGTACTATAGCTCAGTTTGTAGCCAAGAAAGCAAAAAAAGTTATCGGTGTAGAAGCAGTTCCTGATGCCATCAAAGCAGCTAAAGAAAATGCAAAATTAAATAATATAGACAATGCTGAATTCTATGTGGGAGACATGAAAAAAGTTTTTAACACAGAATTTATCAATGCTCATGGAGTTCCTGATATCATTATTACAGATCCGCCAAGGGATGGTATGCATGCAGATGTTGTACAGCAAATCATAAATATCGCACCACAAAAGATAGTGTACGTAAGTTGCAATAGTGCAACACAAGCTCGTGATCTTGCGTTACTAGATGATGTGTATAAAGTCACTCGAGTGCAACCTGTTGATATGTTCCCGCAAACACATCATGTGGAAAACGTCGTACTTTTAGAAAAGAGGTAATATGAAAAAGTTGATCTTACTATTTTTATCAATCATAGGACTAATTCAAATTTCTTGTGAAAGAGATGATATTTGTGCGGCAACTACACAAACCACACCTTTGCTTACTATAGAATTTTATGACGCAAACAATACATCAATATTAAAAGCTCCAACAAATTTAGAAATTACAACAGATGTAGAAGGTGGAGATACGTTAGCCCTTGTAAACACTTCATCAGTCTCTATTCCTTTAAACACAAGTGTTAATGAACTTGTTTACTCATTTAAAATCAATAGCTTAGAAGCAGACGAAGATGAAGAAAATACAGATGATCTTGCTATATCATACACTCGCCAAGAAGATTTTGTTAGTTCTGCCTGCGGATTTAGAGTAATTTATAATGATCTAGAAATAACACGAAATGCACTAAGTGATGGTAACTGGATTCAAGATATCGATATTTTAAACACAATTATAGATAATGACACGATCACGCACGTTACTATTTTTCACTAGTGTCCTTCTTTTAGCTTGCGTCTCAGTAAAATCACAAAACACTGATAGCGAAACTAAGATTGATACAGTCTCCAAGAGTAAAAAATATTATGGATTGCGAGTGGGTATCGACTTGTCTATGCCTATCCGCTCATTCATTGATGCTAATTATAAAGGTTTGGGAGTTGTAGGCGATTTTAGGATAAGAAAAAATTATTATATAGCAGCTGCTCTTGGAACTGAAACACGCACCATTGAACTTCCCAATATAGAAAATACCACTCAAGGAAGTTATATCAAAGCTGGATTTAATTATAACGCTTATGAAAATTGGTATGGCATGAACAATTTACTGTATGCTGGGCTTTATGCCGGTTTCTCTAATTTTAACCAAACTCTAGATAGCTACACTATATATACAACTACTAGCGTTTTTGAAAATGATAAACGCATAGCATCTCAAGAATTTAAGAACCTAAATGCCGCTTGGCTAGAATTAAAAATAGGGATCGAAGTAGAATTGTTTAGTAACCTTTATTTAGGTCTAAATGCACAGCTCAAAAGATCTATGATCGCTAAAGAGCCAGATGGATACACAAATTTATATATTCCTGACTTTGGAAAGGTTACAGAAGATAATACCATTGGCGTAGGTTATGGCTACACCCTATCCTATTTAATTCCTTTTTCCAAGCAATAAGATGAATTACGCTTTCGCGAAAGCGTAAGTTTACGATTCACTCTCTTGATACTTTGCTTTTTTACTACCCGCATACATTTCGTATTTTACAAAACGGCTTTCTAAACTTCCATTAAAAACTTTAATCTTCCTGCTGGTTTTCAAACCTACGTGTTTAAGAGACTCCATATTGGAGGTGATTAACCATGCATGTGAGCCAGGGTAGCCACTCTTTAATGTATTTCCTATCTGCCTATAAAATTCTTCCATTTCTATAGGAAGTCGCTCTCCATAAGGTGGGTTAAATACTATCTGCAAGAAATTATCCCCCTTCTTCTCTGACTCAAAAAAGTTACCCTCTTCTACTGTTATAAAATCAGACAACTGGGCATTTTTTATATTCTCTCGAGCTTTTAAAATCGCCGAGGGAGCCTTATCGAACCCTGTAATTTTAAATCTAAAATCTTTCACTCTTTTTAAAGCAGAAGCTTCTATTAAATCGTAAAGATTTGCGTCCCAATCGCTCCATTTTTCAAAAGCAAACTCTTTTCGGTTTAAATTTGCCGGGACATTGCAAGCAATCATGGCCGCTTCTATGAGCATGGTTCCAGACCCACACATAGGATCTAAAAGATCAGATTGACCGTGCCAGCCGCTCATCATAATAAGGCCTGCTGCTAGCGCCTCGTTAATAGGTGCTATATTTGTTGCTGTGCGATAGCCACGGTGATGGAGAGAAGCCCCACTACTATCTAAAGAAACAGTACACCAGTTGTCTTGTATATGAACATTGAAGCGCATGTCAGGATGCTTGACATCCACGTTAGGTCTTGTATTTTCCTCTCTTCTAAATTTATCTACAATAGCATCCTTTGTTTTAAATGCCACATATTGAGAATGGGTAAAAGTAGGACCACTCACCGTAGCATTTATAGCAAAGGTAGTTTTTACATCAATGTATTTTCGCCAGTTAATACGCTGCATACGACGGTAAAGGTCATCCTCATTCATCACACGGAACTCTGCTATAGGTTTGAGTATTTTTATAGCAGTGCGGCAGCAAAGATTTGCTTTATACATAAATCCTTTATCTCCTTCAAAAGAAACATTCCGCACGCCTATCTCTACGTTACCAGCACCTAGAATTCGAAGCTCTTCTGCAAGTATCTTCTCAAAGCCAAAAAATGTTTTGGCCACCATCTTAAAGTTTTTAGTAGTGTCGCTCATATAAGGCAAAAATACGTTAATTTTATTCCCTTAACGACCCAAAATCAAACAACCCTTTGCTAGCCATTTTTCTACCAATAATTGCAGTAACTGTTGGTCTACTTATAAGTTTAGTTTTCAAACCGTTAGTGACTAATAGTGTTAAATTATTATTGTCCTTTAGTGGAGCATTTCTACTATCCATTATCATATTTGAATTTCTTCCAGAAGTGTATGATGAGGCTCCAGATTCTATAGGAATATTTGTCATGGCTGGACTAGTTTTACAAATACTATTGGAATTCACTTCTAAAGGTGCAGAACACGGCCATGTGCATCGGGATAATAAAGATGCCTTTCCTTGGTTACTCTTTTTAAGTTTGTGCCTGCACGCGATCGTAGAAG
>CAVQTP010000003.1:0-287500 GCA_963716625.1 uncultured Flavobacteriaceae bacterium | reverse complement strand
CAGGGACAAGCTCTAGAAAGGAGGTGTTCCAGCCGCACCTTCCGGTACGGCTACCTTGTTACGACTTAGCCCCAGTTACCAGTTTTACCCTAGGCCGCTCCTTGCGGTAACGGACTTCAGGTACCCCCAGCTTCCATGGCTTGACGGGCGGTGTGTACAAGGCCCGGGAACGTATTCACCGGATCATGGCTGATATCCGATTACTAGCGATTCCAGCTTCACGGAGTCGAGTTGCAGACTCCGATCCGAACTGAGATAGGGTTTATAGATTCGCTCCTGGTCGCCCAGTGGCTGCTCTCTGTCCCTACCATTGTAGCACGTGTGTGGCCCAGGACGTAAGGGCCGTGATGATTTGACGTCATCCCCACCTTCCTCACGGTTTGCACCGGCAGTCTGGCTAGAGTTCCCGACATTACTCGCTGGCAACTAACCACAGGGGTTGCGCTCGTTATAGGACTTAACCTGACACCTCACGGCACGAGCTGACGACAACCATGCAGCACCTTGTAATCTGTCCGAAGAAAACTCTATCTCTAAAGCTGTCAGACTACATTTAAGCCCTGGTAAGGTTCCTCGCGTATCATCGAATTAAACCACATGCTCCACCGCTTGTGCGGGCCCCCGTCAATTCCTTTGAGTTTCATTCTTGCGAACGTACTCCCCAGGTGGGATACTTATCACTTTCGCTTAGTCACTCAGTCCGAAAACCAAACAACTAGTATCCATCGTTTACGGCGTAGACTACCAGGGTATCTAATCCTGTTCGCTACCTACGCTTTCGTCCATCAGCGTCAATATATTGTTAGTGATCTGCCTTCGCAATCGGTATTCTATGTAATCTCTAAGCATTTCACCGCTACACTACATATTCTAACCACTTCACAATAATTCAAGACCTGCAGTATCAATGGCAATTCTATGGTTAAGCCACAGACTTTCACCACTGACTTACAAGCCCGCCTACGGACCCTTTAAACCCAATGATTCCGGATAACGCTTGCACCCTCCGTATTACCGCGGCTGCTGGCACGGAGTTAGCCGGTGCTTATTCTTATGGTACCGTCATCAGTCTACACGTAGACCTTATTCTTCCCATATAAAAGTAGTTTACAACCCATAGGGCAGTCTTCCTACACGCGGCATGGCTGGATCAGGCTTGCGCCCATTGTCCAATATTCCTCACTGCTGCCTCCCGTAGGAGTCTGGTCCGTGTCTCAGTACCAGTGTGGGGGATCTCCCTCTCAGGACCCCTATCTATCGTAGTCTTGGTAAGCCGTTACCTTACCAACAAACTAATAGAACGCATAGTCATCTTATACCGCCGAAGCTTTAAAGTATAAATGATGCCATAAATACTTACTATGGGGCATTAATCTTCGTTTCCAAAGGCTATTCCCCAGTATAAGGTAGATTCTATACGCGTTACGCACCCGTGCGCCGGTCGTCAGCAAGTAGCAAGCTACCTCTGTTACCCCTCGACTTGCATGTGTTAAGCCTGCCGCTAGCGTTCATCCTGAGCCAGGATCAAACTCTTCATCGTGTGTTTTTAATAATATTAAACTACTCACAATACAGAAATATCCGGTCAATAATAAACTTCTAGTTTTCAAATTCTTTGTAATAATACCCGAAAGTATTAATACGCGCTGTCAATTCAATAAATCAATGAACATTTTTCTTTATACTATTATATAATAAAACAAGAAAAAAATCTTAGCTTAGTGCAAAGGAATCGAACCCTCTTTTATACCATAACACTCCTGTAAAAAACTCCTGAACTTCGCTTAATAAACTACTGCTTTTCTAAGCGGGTGCAAATATACAACTTAATTTTACCCTGACAACTTTTATTTTGAAAAAGTTGAAGAAAAATTTTAAGCCCCTATTTCTAACACTAAAATCCCTACTGAACTTCTCCAAGAATCTTACCCCTTAAAGCGGGCGCAAAACTACAACCCTTTTTTAAATTAAAAACTATCTTTTTGAAAAATAATTTAAAATAATTTATTCCAGTAAAACCTACTCTCAATGAACTACCGCTCCCATTTAAACGGACGGCAAAGATACACACTTCTTTGACCTAAACAAGAAAAAAATTAAGAGAATTTAAGAGAAATTTTGAGTCTCCAAAAACATACACTCAAACATCTTCCCTATGACCTAAATAACAACTGATTATAAGCGCTTAAAATTTTCGCGAAAGCGTAATTAATCTATAAAAAGAAGTTCCAAATTACTCGTTAACTCTAACAACAGGTGTTTTCCATTTGTTTTTAAGGTCAAAAAACTCAAAGTCTAAGGCATTTTCTTGGTTTTCTAAAATTCCAGATTGGAAAGATCTTTGTAAAATATCTTCAATTAGATAATCTTCTTGAATATTTATAGGGTCAAACTCTCTTTTTAAAGATATATCGAAAGCACCGGCCGTAGTATTATACCAAAAAGCTCTCCAACCACTTCTCAAACGTTTTATAAGATCAAAGGCAGTTTCTCCAGTTTGCCTATGAATTAGTTTTATAAGTATTTGACCTTCTGTTCGCGTAAGTTTTTTTAATTCTGCTGCAAACTCACCTTCTAAATATTTATGAATAACTTTTGTGTATTTCTTCTTCCCTCTTTTAGATGTAATAGAATCCAGTCTATGATTTAGAGTCGTTAACCTTTCTGCAGCTAATTTTGCATAAGGAAATACTTTTCTTGTTTTTCTTCTTAAAATTAAATACCGTCTCCTTGCCTGATTATCCTCAAATTTTAGTCTTTTAAAAACAATCACTTCATTTAAGTCTATGGAGCTACGTGGAATAGTGTCACCCTCAATGACATAAAATTCTATTTGAACATCTGCAGAGTCTGCTACCTTTTCTTGTGCATTAAGTTGGCAAACTAGAAAAACTATACAATATATGAACAGGTACTTACGCATTTTTTTATTTCGCTTTAAGCTAAAACCGTTCCAAAATTAATTATTCCTTTATGATAACGTGTACTTCTTAATCTTAATATTGTTATTTTTAAAAAAAATACATTTTATGAGTTCTAAAAGCATCCTAAATAAAAAATCTATCGATTTTCTTGAAAGATATCTTAACAACGCCTCTCCCACTGGTTATGAGTGGGGTGGACAGAAACTGTGGATGGATTATCTAAAACCATACGTTGATGAATTCATTACTGATACTTATGGTACTGCTGTGGCTGTTATTAATCCTGATGCGCCATTTAAAGTAGTCATTGAAGGTCATGCAGATGAAATCTCTTGGTACGTAAATTATATAGCAGATAATGGATTGATATACGTAGTGCGCAATGGAGGTAGTGATCACCAGATCGCTCCTTCAAAAATTGTAGATGTGCATACTGAAGACGGAATAGTAAAAGGTGTTTTTGGGTGGCCGGCCATTCATACCAGAGATAAATCTAAAGAAGAAGCCCCAAAGCCTGAAAATATCTTTATTGACATAGGAGCTAAAGATAAAGAGGAGGTAGAAAAAATGGGAGTGCATGTAGGTTGTGTAATCACTTACCCAGACACGTTTCATATTTTAAATGATGATAAATTTGTATGTCGTGCCATTGACAATCGAGCGGGTGGTTTTATGATTGCCGAAGTTGCTCGACTTCTTCACGAGAATAAAAAGAAATTACCTTTCGGGTTATATGTTACAAACTCTGTGCAAGAAGAAATAGGTTTAAGAGGTGCACAGATGATCGCTGAGCGTATCAAACCAAATGTCGCTATTGTAACAGATGTTACGCACGATACCACTACACCTATGATAGATATGAAAAAACAAGGTCATGTAGAGCTAGGTAAAGGCCCAGTAATCGCTTATGCTCCTGCTGTGCAGCAGAAATTAAGAGACAGAATTACTGAAACAGCAGAGAAAAACAAGATACCCTTCCAGCGTGCTGCATTGTCACGTGCAACAGGAACAGATACTGACGCCTTTGCTTACAGTGGTAGCGGAGTAGCATCTGCACTTATCTCACTTCCATTGCGTTATATGCATACAACTGTAGAAATGATACATAAAGATGATATGGAGAATGTGATCAAACTTATTTATGAAACGTTACTTACCATTAAAGATGGTGAAACTTTTAGCTATTTTGAATAGATAAGTTTGAGTACAAATGAAAATCCAGTAGTCTATCACTTGACTACTGGATTTTTATTTATGAGGTTACGCTTTCGCGAAAGCGTATTTATTATTTTACATCCTGCATCAACTCTCGGATAGATCTGTCTAATTGTTGATCTATATTCTTATTTATCATTCCAGGCATATTCTTTACTCTTATTTGAGGTTCTGTTTGGTTATTCTCCATCCAGTCTCCTTGTTTATCTTTTGCACTTACGGGTACCACACCCCAATAAGTGCCATTAGGTAGAGATTCCCATCCTGCAAAACTACAGGTTCCAGGTACTGGCATACCTACAGTTTTTCCTATATTAAGGTCTGTATAGCCAGATGCAAAGCAGTGACCATCACTATACATACTTTCATTAAAAATGGCGAGTGTAGGTTTTGTCCATCTAGATGTAGGTTCTCCACCTACCACTTTTTCTTCAGTTTCATAGCTGATAAATGGTTCTCCAGTAAAAAACATAGCTAAATCTGCCACAAGGTCACCTCCTCCATTAAAACGAGTATCTACAATAATCCCTTTTCTTTCAAAGTACTTACCCATCATGTCTTGATAAATGCTACGATAAGGACCATCGCTCATACCAGGAATATGCACATAACCAAGCTGACCATTACTTTTTTCATTTACTTCTTCCTCATTTATCTTCACCCATCTCTTGTAAAGTAAGCGATTTTGTTGGTTTTGAGTTATCGGCTTCATGGTAATTTGACTTGACTTTCCTGTTGTAGGATCTAATAATTCTAGAAGTGTAAATTTTCCCGCTGTTCTATTTAAAAGACTAGCATGGTCGCGATTCGTATCTATTGTTTTTCCATTAATACTCTTTATAATCATTCCAGACTTTACATTGAACTTTGATTTATCAAGTGGTCCATCCTTAATAATTTCTGTAATTAATATACCATTACCATCATGTTTGTAATCAAAGAAAATTCCTAAAGCACCTGTCTCATCGGCGTTTTTAACATCATGACTTCTTCCCCTTGCTCCTGCATGAGAGACGTTGAGTTCTCCCAGCATTTCTGAAAGAACTTCGGCAAATTCGTGTGCATTTCCAACGTGTGGAATATACCTGCTGTACTCTTCTTTCATTAAATTCCAATCAATGCCATGAAAATTTGGATGGTAAAAAATGGCATTAGTTCTTATCCATACATGATCAAACATAGCCTGTCGCTCTGCTTGAGCATCAAATTCCATTTCAGAATTAATTTTTACGCCTTCCTTTTTATTACTCTTAAGATCGATTTTAGAAATTTTACCACTACTCAAAAGGTATAGGTTTTCCATCTTACGATCCCACTGTAAGCTTCCTGACCTAGCTCCCAGTTTTATTGCCATTTTTGTTTCCTTTGTCCTTAGATTAGTACTCCAGAGGTTGAGTTTATCTTCAAAACGTGCTAGATAGTATAAGGTTTTTGCATCCTTGGAGAGAACTGCATCACTTAAACTAGAAGAGTGAATCGTCAATCGTTTAGTATAATCTTTCATACGATCCCAGTCAAAACTGAGTAGCGTATCTTTTACCTCTTCTTTATTCTTTTCTTTAGATTTCTTTTTTGAGCTTTTATCCTTTTCCTTTTCTCCGTCTTTCTTGTTCTCTTGCGCAAGCTTTTCTATTTGCTCTTTCAATTCATAATCTTCTTTTGATAAATTAAAATTATCCCAGACTTCTTGCGTAAAAAACATACTATAGACATCTAATTGAGACTGCCCGCTAGTTGCATAGGATTTTAGGCCATGACGATTACTCATCCATAACATCTGTTTACCACCATTAGTCCACTTTGGGTACACATCACGATAGCCACTTTCTGTTAGGTTAATTCTCTTAGAACCATCGGCTGCCATTAAAAGCACTTCACTATTGCTTAGTGATTTACTCCAGTCTACTAATAACCATTTACTATCGGGACTCCATGTAAAATACTTATCTCCATCACTCATGTGAAAAAGATCTTCTGGAGTAAGCAATGCCTTATCCTCTCCAGAATTCATATCTCGTACTTTAAGCGTACGTCGTTCTTCTATAAACGCCATTTTCTTACCATCTGGAGAAAATTTTGGTAAATAGTTATCCTTTCCATTTTCTAAGACTGCTGTTTCTTTTACGAGAGTGGCTGCAAAAAAGAAAGGCTCCTCGTTGCTCACTATTTCAGATTTATAAATACTCCAGTTTCCATTTCTCTCACTACTGTAAACGACAGATTTTCCTTCTGGTCCCCAAGTCACAAAACGTTCGGCTTCCGGTGTATTTGTAATCCTTTTTGTGATTGAATTATCCACAGAAGTTACAAATACTTCCCCTCTTGCTATGAAGGCGATTTCTTTACCACTAGGCGATACTTCCATCTCTTTAATGTCTCCATTAACAGAAATGTATTTATCGCTATTTGAAATTTCTTGTGTTGTAATATCAACATTAACCTTTTTTGGCTGCTCTCCTTCTTTCATAGTATAAAGCTCCCCATCGTAACCGTAAGAGAGAATACCGTTACCCATACTTAAAAAACGTACAGGGTGTAATGTGTAGTTCGTAATTTGCTTGCTTTTAGCTTTAAGCGAAAGGTCTTTCTTATGGATATTAAAAGAACCGCTTTCCTCACTGAGGTAATACATTCCTTTTTCATCTGCTGTAAAAATTGGTCTCCTATCTTCGCCATTAAAGGAAGTTATCATAGTATGCGTATCATTTGCTACATCATATTGCCATATATCTCTAGTAATAGCAGACACATGATGTTTTCTCCAAATGTTTTCACCTCCCTTTTTATCATGATATAACATAGTCTTACCATCTTTAGAAAAATCTACATATTCAACCGGTAACGTTGTGAACTGATCAACTTTACCTCCTGTAACTGGAACCGAGTATAACTCTGGTTGAGAAGATGTAGGGTATTGCCTATGATGCACATCATCCATACGTGCTGCTCCAAAATAAACCATACGATCATCTGGTGAGAATGCAAATGGTCCTTTCTGTTGCTGAGTGGTAAGTAAGTCTCGTTGCCGTACCTCCGTTAGAAGACATTACAAATACATCAAAATTTCCATATCTATCTGACATAAATGCCAGTTTTGAACCGTCGTGACTCCAAACTACTTCATAATCATGTGCTTGATGGAAAGTGAGCTGTATAGCAGTACCACCTGATGTAGGTACTTTGTAAATATCACCTTTGTAAGTAAATGCTATTTCTGTTCCATCTGGAGAAATACGGCTATGCCTTAGCCATTGCGGATTTTCTTGTGCAAATATTGCAGATAGCATAAAGAGACATAGAAAAGAGAAATAATATTTCATAAATAAATTGAATTTTGAAGTCTAAAAATAAACAACTCACTTATAAAAGAATAGGAATTTACGGTAAGAAAAAAGCCTGTTCATTTTCACGAACAGGCTTTTTCTAAATTTTATAATCAAAAAAATTACAACTCAAGGAATCCACTTCTTTTCAAAGTTAGGTGCTCTCTTTTCTAAAAATGCATTACGACCTTCTACAGCCTCATCCGTCATATAAGCAAGTCTTGTGGCTTCTCCTGCAAATACCTGCTGACCTACCATCCCATCATCTGTGAGGTTCATTGCAAACTTTAGCATTTTTATAGAGATAGGCGATTTTGCAAGAATTTCTTGAGCCCATTGGTATGCAGTATCTTCTAATTCATCATGAGGAATTACAGCATTTACCATACCCATCTCATAAGCTTCTTGCGCAGAATAGTTTCTACCTAAAAAGAAAATCTCTCGAGCCTTTTTCTGCCCTACCATTTTTGCTAGATAGGCACTTCCGTATCCTCCGTCAAAACTAGTAACATCTGCATCAGTCTGTTTAAAAATTGCATGTTCTTTACTGGCAAGTGTTAGATCGCAAACTACATGTAAACTATGTCCTCCTCCCACTGCCCATCCTGGCACAACGGCAATGACCGCCTTAGGCATAAAACGAATCAAACGTTGTACTTCTAAAATATTAAGCCTATGGTATCCATCTTCTCCTACATATCCTTCTTTTCCTCTAGCCTTTTGATCTCCTCCAGAACAAAAGCTGTATACACCATCCTTAGAAGAAGGGCCTTCAGCAGATAGTAAAACTACCCCGATTGAGGTGTCTTCATTTGCATCATAAAATGCATCGTACAACTCTTTTGTGGTATTAGGTCTAAAAGCATTACGTACATCTGGTCTATTAAAGGCTATACGGGCAACGCCGTTGCTTTTATTATAGGTTATATCCTTATATTTTTTTGCTATTTTCCAATTCGGTTTTTCCATTACTCAATAATTAATGCGATACTATGATGGTTTAAAATTCATATTATACAGTTTTACGCTTTCGCGAAAGCGTACCTAAGAAATAAATCAATCTATTAAGTGAATGCCGTCTTCTTTTATTAAAATCTTACGGTCTTTGTAAAGTGTACCTATCGCTTTTTTGAAACTTTTTTTAGACAAACCCAACTGGTTTTGAATATCTACAGGATCTGATTTGTCATGCAATGGCATAAAACCATCGTTTGCCTGAAGCTCATCAAAAATATATTGTGCGTTAGGCTCAATACTTTTGTAACCCTCTTCTTGTAAAACAAGATCAATTTTGCCATCTGGACGTATTTTTTTGATCCAAGCGTCAAGCTTATCCCCTGTTCTGATATCTTCGTAAATATCTTCCTTGTATATAAGACCTTTGTGTTTACCATTAACAATGGCATTTGCACCGCGATCTGTTATGTGTGATATAATCACACTGACTTTATCAAATTTTTGAAGCTCAACATTGTCATTAAATAAATATTTCATCGTCTTACTGGTTGCAGCAAGTCTATTAGTCTTTTCATCTAGGTACATATATACAATGTACCAGCTTCCTACTTTCATAGGTCTCGCTTGCTGTGCAAATGGGACAAATAGTTCTTTTTCAAGCCCCCAATCTAAAAAGGCTCCTACATCATTAACCGCTGTACACCTTAAATATCCAAAATCATTAAGCTCGATATACGGTTTAAGTGTTGTTGCAACTGGTCTTTCTTCATGGTCTAAATAAACATATACATTGAGCTCATCCCAGATTTTATAGGTTTCTGGCACGTATTTGTTAGGTAATAAGACATCATCACCCGCTTCATTAGAAAGAAAGAGTCCGGGCTCTGTCTCTCTATCAATTCTCATTATATGGTATTTCCCTATTTCTAGCATAATTTATCGTAAAGTGCAAAAATACAATTATAGCTAACAAAAAACGCCTTGACAGTGGTCAAAGCGTTTTATAAATATTTTAAGTAAGTCTATTTGTAAACAGACTCCTTTTTGAAATGCTTTGTGAGCATGTAGTAAACAACAGCGCGATACTTGTTACGGTTAGATTGTCCATAAGTATCAAGTACACTAGCTATAGCCTTATCTAATTCTGGACTGTCTTTAAGACCTAATTTATTAATCAAGAATTTATTTTTTACAGTAGCAACTTCTGAGTCAGACCCACCAGATACGGTAGAAGAATCTTTGTTATATATAGATGGTCCACAACCTATGGTTACTTTTTTTAGAAGATCCATATCTGGAGTCATCCCACATTTATTTTTTAAATCATCTGCATATTTCTCGATGAGTTCGTCTCTTTTGCTCATAATGAATAGGTTAATTGTTTGTATTAGTAATAATTTCACTTTAAAGATACTGAAAAAGTGATAGCCTACTAAAATTTTATTTTATGAATTTGAAGTAATCTAACAAAACTTTATCATTAACCTTCCGCGGAGTAAATACTTCAAGTAATGTAGGTTGATCATTAGATGAATAGAGTTCTGCTTTCGCGAAAGCGCACTCCTCTTCATTTTCGGCTTTTAAATATCTAAAGCCATACATTGCACACAAATGTTTTGCAGATAAGCTGTGTGTAGTTTCGAAAAACGTATCAAAATGCGTTGTGTTTTTATCCCTATTGGGTAGAATTCTAAAAATACCACCCCCACTATTATTAACCACAATGATTTTAAAATTAGGAGGTACGTAATTGTTCCAGAGAGCATTACTGTCATAAAAAAAGCTCAAATCCCCTGTGATGAGCGTGGTAAGAGATTCACTAGCCATTGCAGCACCTATGGCAGTGCTGGTACTACCATCTATACCGCTAGTTCCTCTATTACAAAAAACACTAAGTGTACGATTTACATCAAACAATTGTGCATATCGAATAGCGCTACTATTACTAAGTTGCAATATAGTATGATCAGGGATACTTTTTAAGAGTTGATCAAATACTTTAAAATCACACCATGGGATCTGCTCTAGATATTTTTTGTGCCGTGTATCTCTTTTTTTTCTAATTTCTAGCCAATACTCTTGATATCCACTTGCTGCAAACGTGGTCATAGCCCTTAATTTTTCAATGAAATAGGATGACGAAACTTCAAAATGTTTGTGGAGACAAAAGTAGGTATCATATGCTTTTTTTGAATCTACATGCCAGTGTTGATCTGGCTGATAACTTCTCAGAAAGGCTTTTAACTTTTTTGAGACCACCATACCCCCAAAGGTGAGAAGAATTTCTGGGTGTAACTCTTTAAAACCTTGTTCATCAAGGCTACCTATGATGTTATCAATACGGGTAAAAAAGTGAGGATGATGTACATTTGAGGTAGTTTCAGTAAATACAATTACACTAGGATCGTTTCCTAAAACCTCCAGTAAATTTGCTGGTATTTCATGAGGTGCCTGTACACCTATAATCACCATTTTACGCTTTGCTTTACTCCAATCCTCCATAAACGGAGCTAATTCTGCACTTGAAAGCTCTGGCGTTACAATATGAGGACTTATTTCAATAGGAGTAATAGTTTTCGTTTCTGTCATCTCGTAAAGAGGTTCATAAAAAGGAACATTTATATGTACAGGTCCACGTTGCTCTATAGCAATGTTAAGCGCTTTATTAATCTCTTGATCATTGTGCCGCTGGCTCTCTTTAATTTTTTGAGCTACCTTTTTATCTTTAATCTCGTTAGTTGGAACCAGCTCTGAATATAAATTTGCTGAATATAAAATGTGATTTTCGAACACATTTTTTTGACGTATCGTTTGTCCATCTCCTATGTCTATACGTTCTATAGGTCTGTCGGCACTTATAGCTATTAATGGAATATCGCTATAAAAAGCTTCAGAAATTGCCGGGTAATAATTGAGTAAGGCACTCCCTGATGTACAAAGAAGGGCAACGGGTTTACCTGTCTGTTGTGCAATCCCTAATCCCACAAATGCAGCACAGCGTTCATCTACAACACTATATGCTGTAATTGCTTTATTTTTTATAAACTCAATAGTGAGTGGAGCGTTGCGAGACCCAGGAGAAATAATTACAGTATCAATTCCTTTGCTTAAACAAAGATGAACGATGGCTTGTGCAACAGGAATTTTTGAGTGCGTCATTAAAAACAAAAATACATACCTGCATCCTATTATAGAATATCTATCTTCTAATTATTTCAAAACGGCAGTCATCGTACTAAGTTTATCACATGTTTCTTGCCATTCTGCCTCTGGATTACTTGCCTCGGTGATTCCTCCTCCTACAAATAATTGAGTGCCTTTGGCATCAATTTCCATGCAACGTAAATTGACAAATAAACGTGAGCTCTTTTTAATGGCAGTATATACTTGATTTTCGGTATTTCTTGTTGTCCGAGCCCTTTTCCTCTCAGATTTTAAATTGAGTTCTCCTAAAAAACCTGTATAATAGCTGCGCTTGTAGGTTTCGTTTGTAAGAATAAATTGTTTCGCTGTTTCCCTGGGTAAGCCACACACTGCTGGTGTAGGATGTAATGCCTCTATGATTTCTGAAAGTGCTATATGCGTTGAGTCAATGGTAGCGTCAATACTGGATTTGAGGTGTAAAAGATCACCCGCTTTATGTGTAAGTGGCTTTGAAATGTTTAAGTTATCTACCAACAAACTCAAATTTTCTTGAATTGCATCCGTCACAAATTGTTGCTCCTCTTTTTCTTTTGCACCCCAAGTAACAGCTGTCGTTCCTTTAAATTTTTGAGTCCCTGCTAAAGACATGGTCTGCAATCGCCGATTAGCAATACAAAGTAATGTCTCTGGAGTAGCGCCTAGCCACAAACCCACTTTTGGGTGATACCAACAATACACAAAGGCTGTAGTATATCTAGTAAGCAATCTTTTAAAGATTTTTAATGGAGGTGTCTGTGAGTGAGGTACATTTTGCTTTCGCGAAAGCACGACTTTACGCATTGCCCCTTGAGAAATATTCTGTACGGCTTTAGCTACTAAAGAAATATGCTCCTCATAGCCATCATTAACAAACCTCTCATTTACTCCATCATCTTCATTTTCTTCCTGAGGCTCATCGTCAAATTTTTTTAATGTAAGCACACTCGAATAATCTGATGGAATCAACACGGTTTTTCCCGACCTTAGGTCAAATGGCGCGAAGACAAAACCACTTTCTGTAAAATCCTTCGTCTCAAATAAAGTTTCTTCCTGCTGTAAAAAAGCAGTGATGACATTTTCATTTGGCTTACGATACACGACAAACGGTAGCGCATCATCAAACTGAATATTAAGGTGTGCAAAAAAGTCGTCTCTCTCCATTACCTTTTAGGTAAAGCAATTGTGGTTAATTTTACTTTAGAAATAAGCGCATCATTCTCGTCTACAACATCAATGTTCCACAATTGTGTAGTGCGTCCTTTGTGAATAAAAGTAGCTTTTGCGTACACCATCCCTTCTTTTTTACTTTTAACATGATTTGCAGATATTTCAATACCACGTATCGTACTTTTTTGATCAAGAAACATAAAACTTGCAGCGCTACCCACACTTTCTGCTAGGGCTACCATGGCGCCTCCATGTAAAACTCCATCGGGTTGATGCACCTTTGAGGTTACAGGCATTTGAGCCACTAGATAATCTTCTCCAAAGTCAATATACTCAATATCTAGTGTCTCCATTAACGTATTCTTACAACTTGCCGCAAGTCGAGACAATATTTCTTCTTTCCTATTGTTTATCATATGTTAAATCTGATACATTTGAAAACCAGATTAATTCAAATTTCGTTAATATTGCTCACAAAACCCCAAATTATGATTAAAAAGACCTTTGCCTTTATGGCACTTATTTTAAGTATTATAAGCTGTGATAAGCTTGATGACCTCACAAAGTTTGATATTGATTTTAATCAAGAGTACACTATTCCAGCATCTTCAATAATAGGAACACCTTTTGAATTTATTACTCCTGAAATAACAACAAACTCTCAACAAGAATTTGAAAACAACAATACCAATGCAGATCTAGTTGAAAGCGCAAAGCTAAAGGATGTGATACTGACTATCGAATCACCCACTACTGGAGATTTTAACTTTCTTAATGAGATCCGCATCTTCATTACTGCAGATGGCTTGGACGAAGTGTTAGTTGCATCAAAATCTAATATTCAAGAAGATGGATCTAGAACCTTAGAACTTGATGTAGAAGATGTAGAGCTTAGAGAGTATATTCTAAAAGACTCTTACACCTTACGCACAGAATCTCTTACAGATCAAACCATAGAGGAAGATCACATACTAAATATTTATACAAATTTCAGAATTGACGCTAAGATTTTAGGACTTTAATAACAGTGTCTCTTTAAATCATCTCATAAATGTGTCGTACTTTTAAGTACGACACATTTTTTTTATGAAGATTAAGACATTAGAAAACGACAGAGCAAAACTTCTTGCATTAGAGAGTTATCACTTTCAAGATTTAAAACCCCTTTCAGAAGAGGTAGATCTGAATTCTTATGGAGGATCTGATATTTCTACTCCATCAAAATTAAAGAATTACATTAAAGATGCGATAGCAGAGACGTGAAGCAAAGACAGCTCTGCCTTTTATCATCTTTGATAAAAAACTATGCCGTTTTGCCGGTAGCACGCGCTTTGGTAATATTGACAAAGTCAATAAGGTGGTTCACATAGGATGGACATGGCTTGGAAAAGATTTTAGAGGAACCGGATTGAATCTACATATCAAGTATCTTATGCTAAGGTATGCTTTTGATAAACTAGGTTATGAGCGTGTAGAGTTTCGTATTGATGAACGCAATATCCAAAGTTGCAAAGCTGTAGAGAAGTTGGGAGCCACGCTTGAAGGTATTTTACGTAAGGATATTATCACAAAAAATGGAAGAAGACGTAATTCTTGTTGTTATTCAATATTAAAAAGTGAATGGCCAGAAATTAAAGAGACTAAGTTTTTGAACATTTTAGAAACACAAGAAGCTTAGCATCATTACGCTTTCGCGAAAGCGTAAAATCAAGCGTGTATTTCTAATAATTCAATACGTACCAATCCATCTTCATCAATATCGGTGAGCTCTACTTCATGTAGTTGATTTACGAGTTCTGGATTCCACGGGAATTTTACTTTTACATAATTTTCTGTAAATCCATGAATATATCCTTCCTTATTATCACTTTCAAAAAGAACCGTTCGCACGGTACCTAGTTGAGATTCATAAAAAGACCTTCTCATTTTTGCAGAGAGACCTCGCAACATTTTACTTCGTTTACTTCTTACTTTTTTGGGCACTGCATCATCCATTGTCGCGGCGGTTGTATTATCACGCTCTGAGTAGGTAAACACATGTAAATAGGAGATGTCTAGACCATTTAAAAAATTGTACGTTTCTAAAAAATCATCGTCTGTTTCTCCTGGAAAACCAACAATCACATCCACACCTATGCAGGCGTGGGGCATGACTTCTTTAATTTTTGCCACTCGATCTATATACAATTCTCGCTGATAGCGACGACGCATTAGCCCCAGAATCTTATTACTCCCACTTTGTAAAGGAATATGAAAGTGCGGCACAAAAGCTCTAGATTGAGCTACCACCTCGATCGTTTCGTTTTTAAGTAAATTAGGTTCAATGGATGAAATACGAAGTCTTTCTATGCCTTCAACCTTGTCTAACGCTTGCACTAATTCTAAAAAGGTATGCTCATGCTTTTTGTTGCCAAACTCTCCTTTACCGTAATCTCCAATATTTACGCCCGTTAAAACAATTTCTTTGATATCTTGAGAGGCAATAGTAGACGCATTGTCTAAAACATTTTGTAAGGTATCGCTTCGTGAAATCCCCCTAGCAAGGGGGATCGTACAATAAGTACACTTATAATCACATCCATCTTGCACTTTTAAAAAAGCACGCGTTCTATCTCCTATAGAGTAAGAACTTACATAAAAATCTGCCTCTTGTATTTCACAAGCATGAACTTCTCCTCCAGAAGTAGATCTATCAGGATTTTCAAGCAAATCATGTATGTAACTAGTCACATTAAATTTTTCTGTTGCGCCTAGAACCAAATCTACACCATCTACCGCTGCGAGCTCTTCTGGTTTTAATTGTGCATAACAACCCACAGCAACAGTAATTGCTTCTGGATTTATCTTTTGAGCTTGTTTTACAATTGATTTAAAACGCTTATCTGCATTCTCTGTCACACTACACGTGTTTATTACGTAGATATCTGCACGCTTAGAAAAATCTACTTTAATAAAACCCTTATTATTAAAACTGCGAGCAATGGTACTCGTTTCAGAAAAATTGAGCTTGCAGCCTAGTGTGTAAAATGCGACTTTATTAGTAGTAGACATTGAGTTATATTTGTGTGATGTAGCGTCTTCAAAAAAGGTGCGCAAAAATAACCATAAATATTTGCCTTTTAAAATTGAAGATGGCACTCGAATATCTAGTCAAAATTATACTTTCATTAGTAACCTTACTTGTGGTAGTATCTTGTAGTTCTTCAACTACAGATAATCGGGATCATCTCGTTTTTCGCTATAATGAGCAATATCAAATATCAACTCTGGACCCGGCATTTGCTAGAAACCCCTCTATTATATGGCCAGTGAACCAGCTTTTTAATGGGCTTGTACAGCTTGATAATGACCTTAATGTCGTTCCTGATATCGCTAAATCTTGGACTATATCTAAAGATGCGCTCACCTACAGTTTTTTATTAAGAGATGATGTATTCTTTCACAAGCATCAAGCATTTGAAACTAATGACAGTACGCGTACAGTAAAAGCTCGAGACTTCACCTATTCCTTTGACAGACTAACAGATCCTCAGATTGCCTCTCCTGGAAGTTGGGTGTTGAGCAATGTAGATAAATACAAAGCACTCAACGATTCTGTTTTCGAGATTACACTCAAAAAACCTTTTCCAGCGTATTTAGGACTTCTAAGTATGCGCTACTGTTCTGTTGTTCCAAAAGAAGTGGTGACTTATTACGGAATTGACTTCCGCTCTCATCCTATAGGCACTGGACCTTTTAAATTTAAAAAATGGGAAGAAGGTGTAAAGCTTGTTTTTAGGAAAAATGAACTTTATTATGAAAGAGATGCTAATGGAGTACAACTTCCCTACCTAGAAGCCGTGGCTATAACATTTTTACCTGATAAACAAAGTGAATTTTTACAATTCGCCCAAGGTAATATAGACTTTTTAAATAGTCTTGACCCTTCTTATAAAGATGAACTTTTAACAGCCTCAGGATCTTTAAGAGAAAAATATAAAGATAGAGTTGATCTTGTGAAAAGTCCACACTTAAATACAGAGTATATAGGTTTTTATCTTGATAGTGATACACCAGAAGTACAATCAAAACTAGTAAGAAAGGCTATTAATTATGGATTTGATCGCTCAAAAATGATTACGTACTTACGTAATGGAATAGGTCAACCAGCGGTACACGGCTTCATCCCAAAAGGCCTACCTGGTTATAATGAAATGGATGGCTATTCTTACAATCCAGCTAAAGCTAGACAACTTATCCAGCAATACAAGCAGGAGACTGGCGATCAAAACCCAAAACTAACGATAGGCACCAATAGTCAATACCTAGATATTTGTGAGTATATACAACGGGAATTGCAAAAACTAGGTTTAAGTGTCACCATTGATGTGATGCCCCCATCCACACTTCGCCAGATGAAAAGCAATGGTGATCTAGATGCCTTCAGAGCTAGTTGGATAGCAGATTATCCAGATGCTGAGAATTATTTAAGCTTGTTTTATAGTAAAAACTTCACCCCAAATGGCCCTAATTACACACATTTTAAAAATGATCAATTTGATCAACTATACGAACGCAGCTTAGGGCTTACAAATATTATCGAAAGAAGAGAACTTTATTACAAAATGGACTCCTTACTTATTTCAGAAGCTCCTGTTATTCCTTTATACTACGATGAAGTAGTTCGTTTTACTCAGAAAACAATTTCTGGCTTTAAGCCTAATGCTCAAAACTTTTTAGTACTTAAAAGAGTTAAGAAGAAAAAAAATGAGTAATGATAGGTTGGTTTTCGCTAAAATTTTAGCGTAAGCGAAAAAACTACAAAAATGAAGGACACGTATAAAACTATAGTAAATCCATCTGACGAAGCCCTTTTTAAAGATCGCAATAGTAAGTTTTACGGATATGCGTTTCCAGTGAAAACCGAGGAGGAGATCAAAGAATGTATTGATGATCTCAAAAAACAGCATTATCAGGCCAGACACTGGTGTTATGCCTATGTGTTAGGAAAAGAATATGAGCAATATAGAGCAAATGACGATGGAGAGCCTTCAAATAGTGCGGGAGCACCTATACATGGTCAATTACTATCATATGATGTTACAAATGTCTTAGTAGTCGTGGTACGGTATTTTGGCGGTACAAAATTAGGAGTAGGCGGATTAATTAATGCATATCGCTCTGGAGCTCAACTTGCTTTAGAGAATTCTAACATTGTAACACGCACGATTGACATTCCATTTTCTATCCAATTTGAGTATCCATTACTTAATAAAGTAATGCGATTAATAAACGATTATGAAGTGAAAATCGTAGAACAAAATATGGAGTTAAGTTGCAGGTTTGATCTCTCCATACGTAGAAAGGAAGCTAACAAAGTTATTGGAGCTTTTAATGAAGTGTACGGAATTGACCTACTAGAAAACAGTTAATTACAACTTATCTAAAATATAATCTGGACATCTCATGGGTCGACCCGTTTTTGTGTTTACAAAAATCAATTCTGTGCTCGCTGTCGTAAGTAATTCTTGAAAACTATTTGCTATCTCATAGTCAAAAATGATACGCACAGTTGGCATCTCTCTTAAGGTGGTTTTTACGGTTAAATGATCATCAAAAACTGCTGATTTTTTGTAATTGATATTAAGATTATAGACGGGTAACATAACTCCATTTTCCTCCATCCATTTATAAGAAATGCCTAGGGTTTCTAACCACTCAAGCCTTGCAATTTCAAGGTATTGAGCATAATTGCTGTGATGCACAAAACCCATCTGGTCTGTTTCTGCATATCTAACTTTAACAAAAGTTCTATGATTTTTCAAGGGCAACAGGATTATTTTTTTGTAGTTTTAAACCTTACGTATGATGCAACAAATTTTATGAAAAAACAACCCCTCTACGATTTTTTTATTAGATTTTTTGTTCACATATTTGCCTCGCTTTAGAAGAATAACATATCACAATTCGATATATTCTTTTTAGGGGATTTCTATTACAAACAAAACCAATAATTTAACTTAACCAATGACTATAACTGCGCAATCTGTATGGGATAATTGTCTCTCTTTTATAAAAGACAATATCACTCCCCAAGCGTACAAAACTTGGTTTGAGCCTATCAAAGCAGTTAAACTTACTGATAATGCTTTGAGTATTCAGGTCCCTAGTAAATTTTTTTATGAGTGGCTTGAAGAGCATTATGTAAAGTTACTTAAGGTGGCTTTGAATAAAGAATTAGGTGAGCATGCAAAATTGGTCTATGTGATCAAAATGGAAAACACCTATGGCAACAACCAACCGTTTACAGAAAAAATTCCTAGTGCAAATCGAAGTACTATGAAATCTCAAGAGGTAGATGCTCCTCTCAAAAATAAAAATCCAGAGCTTAAGAATCCATTCGTAATACCGGGAATCCGCAATTTACAAATAGAGTCTCAACTCAATCCTAATTATAATTTTGATAACTTTTTAGAAGGAGAATCTAACCGGCTAGCAAGATCTGCAGGGATGGCGGTTGCTAATAAACCTGGAGGAACTTCATTCAATCCACTTCTTATTTTTGGAGGTGTAGGATTGGGAAAGACCCACCTTGCTCACGCCATAGGGGTTCAAATAAAGGATCAATATCCAGCAAAAACAGTGCTCTACATCTCAGCAGAGAAGTTTACACAGCAATATATAGAGTCTGTGAAAAAGAATAATAGAAATGATTTTATTCATTTTTACCAGGTTATTGATGTCCTTATAGTGGATGATATTCAACTATTAAGTGGTAAAGCAGGTACCCAAGATGTATTTTTTCACATTTTTAATCACCTGCACCAAAACGGTAAACAAGTTATTCTAACAAGTGATAAAGCACCTGTGGATATGCAAGACATAGAGCAGCGTTTATTATCTCGATTTAAATGGGGCCTTAGTGCAGAGTTGCAACACCCAGGCTTTGAAACTCGCATTGCAATTATTAAACATAAACTGTATCAAGACGGTGTAGATATGCCTGAAGATATTGTTGAGTTTCTTGCAAACAATATCAAGACAAACATTAGAGAGCTGGAAGGAGCTATTATATCCTTAATAGCGCACTCTTCATTTAATAAAAAAGAAATCACGCTCGATCTTGCTAAGAAAATTGTAGATAATTACGTAAAGCATACCAAAAGAGAAGTTTCCATCGATTACATCCAAAAAATTGTTTCTGATTATTTCCAGATGGATGTTGAGACCTTACAATCTAAAACACGTAAACGTCACATAGTACAAGCCCGTCAACTAGCAATGTTTTTTGCAAAAAAACTTACAAAAGCATCTCTAGCAAGTATAGGTTCACAAATAGGGCAACGTGATCACGCTACTGTATTACACGCTTGTAAAACAGTAGATAATCTCGCAAGCACAGATAAACAGTTCCGGAAATATGTGGAGGATCTTGGTAAAAAATTATCCAACTAACCTTCCTAATAAAAATATTAAAAAGCCTCATAGAAACTTCTTTGAGGCTTTCTTATTGGGTACGCTTTCGCGAAAGCAAAACGACTCCCCTCAATATACTCAAAGCTTATAGCTAATTTCATACCTTAGCCTAAAATTTGAATTTTATGCCAAAAACTAAAATTTTAATGGTCTGCTTAGGAAATATATGTAGATCACCACTAGCCGAAGGAATATTAAGATCAAAGTTAGACACTACTGATTTTGAAGTAGATTCTGTGGGCACTGGCTCTTGGCACGTCGGAAATCCACCAGATGCAAGAAGTATAAAAATAGGAGCTAGACACCATATAGACATAAGCCATCTGAGGGGTAGGCAGCTTTCTCCAAAAGACCTAGAAGAGTTTGACTATATATACGTAATGGATCAGAATAATCTCGATGACGTTTTAGATATGGCCACAACAGATGAGCAAAAGCGCAAAGTAGTAATGATTTTGGACCCAGTTTTTCCAGGAGAAAAAGTAGATGTTCCTGATCCCTATCACGGTAGCTTAGAAGATTTTGAACGAGTGTATGAAATGCTAGAGGAAGCATCAAATCTTATTGCAAGACAACTAGCATAATCTTTTACTATGCTCAAAAAGAAGTTGCTCAATTAGAAGCATCTATTTATATTGTATGTCTGACATGGAATGTCCCAAAAAAAATAACCTGTCTATTTAAATTATGAATCCTTTTGTTACAACTGGTAAACTTTATTTAATACCTACCACACTAGGTGATACAAGTGCGCTTGAAGTGATGCCTATTTCTGTGAAGAAAGTGGTAGAACTTATTGACACCTATATTGTTGAAAATGAAAAAACAGCACGTAGATCTATCAAAGCGATTCACTCTGGAAAGTCTCAGCCTTCGCTTCATTTACATCTACTCAATAAATATACAGATATTACAGAGATCCCTTCTTTTTTAGAACCCTGCCTTGCCGGAGAATCGGTTGGTTTACTATCTGAAGCAGGAGTCCCAGGCGTTGCAGATCCTGGTGCTGAAGTCGTAAAAATAGCCCATCAAAAAGGCATACAGGTGGTGCCGCTTGTAGGTCCCTCCTCTATTCTTATGGCTATGATGGCTAGTGGTATGAATGGACAAAATTTTGCTTTTAATGGATATCTTCCTATCGATGCAAAACAACGTAAGCAGGAACTTAAAAGATTAGAACACCTCTCTGCAGAGCAGGGCCAGACGCAACTTTTCATAGAGACACCTTACCGCAATAATAAAATGCTAGAAGATATTGTAAATACGCTGCATCCAGAAACACAAGTATGCATAGCTTGTGATATAACCTTACCTACAGAATACATTATTACGAAAAGTGCTTCTTTCTGGAAAACAAACGCTCCAGATTTGCATAAAAGACCTGCAATATTTATTATACATCAAGGCATTTAATAAATGTTTACTATAATTCCTTCAAAAATACTAGCTATTGCTAATACTGGAATTGTAGTATACTTCATTCTCTTGTACCTACTATATAGGTTTGGGATAAATTATATATTAATTGGCGTTTTTGTAGAACTACTCACCATCCCAATGTTATTAGCACAGATTGGCTTCATCCCCCTATCGAGCTTGTATTTGGTTAAAAACAAGAAGGATCCATTACTAATCACGAGCCTACTTTTACTTACTATATGTTCGATTGTCACATTAGGAAGCTTTATATAGCTCAGAAAGATTAGGCTACTTAAGATGAATGGGTTTTTTAAAACCTCTCTGTACTTTGCGTATCATCGGCTCTAGTCCATTAATTTTTATTTCCATCATTTCTTGCAATAATCTACCAAGTTTTCCTTCTGGAAATCCTTTCTGTCTAAACCATACATAATAAGATTCAGGCAAATCTACAAGATACTTCCCTTTATATTTTCCAAAGGGCATACGGTAGTGCGCTAGTTCGACCAGATGATCTTGAGGAGTCTTTTGAGAGGTAAAATTAGTTGCCATAGACTTTTTCACCATTCACATAGGTTGCGGTCACTCCAAGGGAAGGTATTTGATCTTCATCAATGGTCATGATATCTTTATCCATAATTATAAAATCTGCAAATTTACCTACTTCAATACTTCCCTTTTCATCTTCTTCAAAATTAGAATAGGCTGCCCAAATAGTCATTCCTTTGAGAGTTTGCTTTCGCGAAAGCGCATTTTCCATTTGATATCCTCCGTTAGGATATTGTTTTAAATCTTTACGAGCAACCGCCGCATAGAAGGTGTAAAAAGGATTTACTTGTTCAACAGGAAAATCGGTGCCCAGAACCACGCGTCCAGATTGATTTAATAAATCTTTGTATGCATACGCACCCTTGATTCGGGTTGCCCCTACTCGATCTTCTGCCCAATACATATCACTGGTGGCGTGCGTGGGTTGTACGGATGGTAAAATTTTATCACTAAATACGTCAAAATCTTCTTGTGAAACGACTTGTGCATGCTCTACCTTCCACCTAGGATCTGTTTTATTTTTTAAAACGTCACTATAAGCTCTTAAGACAACCACATTTGCACTGTCACCTATAGCATGTGTGTTCATTTGAAAATCTGCCTTTGCAATTCGCTGGGCAAGATCATTAATCTCCGCTACGGGTGTGACCATCGCTCCAAAATGTCCATCCTTGTCAGTGTAAGGTTCTCTCATAGCAGCACCTCTAGAACCTAACGCTCCATCACCATATACTTTTACAGAACGCACGTTGAGTCTATCTGTTTTAACTTTTCCAATAGTGAGATAATGGTCAAGGTTTTCTTTAGTATTACTGACCATGGCATAGATGCGCATTTTTAAGGATCCTTGTATGTGTAAACTATCTATCGTTTCAATTATATTTCTATCTAGACCAGCATCGTTTACGGTAGTGAGTCCGTAAGAGAAACATACTTCTTGAGCTTCCAACAAATTTCTAGCAACCTCAATTTGAGAAGGAGCTGGAAGCACATTATCAATTAAACGTTGGGGATTGTCTATAAGGACTCCAGTAATTTTACCGTCTAGCATCACAATCTCACCACCTTGTACTGTGGTACTTTCATCTATTTCTGCAAGATCCAATGCCTTCTGGTTTACAAGATAAGCATGACCATCTACTCTTTCTAAAACAACGGGTACCTCTGGAAATAAAATATCTAGTCTATCTTTAACAGGAAACTCTTTCTCCTCCCAATCATTTTGATCCCAACCTCTACCTCGTATCACTGATGCTTCCGAATTCTTCTTTGCAAAAGCAACTACTTTATCTATCACCTCATCAAAGCTGTTGGTGCCAACTAAATCTGCAATTTGTAGATTTTGTCCTAATCCATAAAAGTGACAATGTCCATCTATCAATCCTGGAAGCACTGTTTTTCCATTGGCATCAATGTTTTCTGTGGCTTCATACTTCTCCGTAATATCTTGCGAACTTCCTACAGCGATAAATTTTCCATCTTTTATGGCAAAGGATTCCGCTTTCGCGAAAGCGCTATCCACTGTATATACATTTGCATTTGTAACAATAAGATCAACTAATTGTTTTTGCTCACAAGAGATATAACAAACAGCAATAAGATAGATGGCTAAAAAGGGTCGCATAAAAAAAGGTTTTGCGCTAAAATAGCACAAAACCTTTAAAATTATAGCGAAAGCGCGCTCTTAAAAGTCAAACTTGTACGTAGCTCCCGCCATTGCTTGAAGTCCTTGAACTCTATAATTAAGCCACTTCTGGTAGTTATTATTTAAAACATTATTGACACGTCCAAAAACTGAAAGTCGATCATTAAAACGGTAGCCCACGTGTGCATTTGCATCAAAATAGGCATCTAAGGTTGTAATAGACGATGGGATTAAAATATCTGCTGGGTCTTCACTAAATATTAAATCGTAACGCTCTCCTGTAAAAAATAGATTAACGCCAGCAAACCATTGTTCTGTGATTTGATAATCTGCAAATAGTGATGCTTGAAGTTCAGGTAAATTCCAAGCTTCCTCTTCAGTATCCAAGGTATATGTATTAAATTGTCCGTTAATCTTGAGTTTAAAGTTTGCATTAATGTCAAAGTTCAATTCTGCAAACCCTCCTACAGTCTTAGCATCATCATACACTATGTTGAACGAATTTCCATTTGCATAAGGCTCCACCCCCAATCCATTACCACTTTGAGAATAAGGATTATGTCTAAAAAAAGCTTTATTGCTTTCTGAAGTGTAATTACCTCTAAGATTATAACTTATAGCCTCTGAGAGCTTTCCCTTTACCCCTAAAAATCCATCGTATTGTGTGTCTGTAGGTCTAATTATTAATGTGGGAGAAACAAATGGATTGTCTTGTACAAAATCGTGGTAGTTGTTTTGCTTCAAATCCCCTTCTAAACCTGCATACGCAATAAGTGCATCTCCTGCTACTTGATAAGAGGCTGTAATTTTTGGGTAAAAATAAATATCTGTATCGCTAGCTTCTGTATTGAGAGATACAAAAGCTGCTACACCTAAATTCACCTCTAAGTCATCTCTAAGAATCGTAAGGCTGGGATTAATGCCTGCATTAAAAAGGCTATACTTAATTTCTTCGTCAGAAGATCCAAAGGTATCTGCAAAAGAACCACTTACATAATCTGCTATAAACTTAGTTGTAATCAGTTCTCCAGCAATAGGCAACTCAATTATAGGTTTTACAAAAGCTCTTAACTCTGTGCTTTCTTCTGCATCACCAAAATAACGCACCGCCCCTCGCGCACCTTTAAAAAATGAATTATTCAAATTTATCGAACCATTTATGCCTCCTGTAAAATAAGATTGCGTGACATCATAATCATTTGTAAAAAGCGGTTCATTATTTCCTGTAGTGCTATTTTGTATTTCTTCTGGAATACCATACCAATTATAGATTTGATGCTTTGCATCCAGGTCTGCTCTCCAATTATATTCTTTCTCTCGCGCTCCATAATTTAAATTGAGCCTGCTATCATAAAAAAAATCATCAACGACTGTTCCTTCAATACCTCCTTGCGAAGAATTGTGGTTTAAAAACACTCCAAAATCTTCTGTTCTACTTATTTGGAAGTTGCTGTAGAATTCGGCTAAAATAGAAGTATAACTACCAAAACCTAGCGTAGCATAGTTGTCATATAACTGCGTTTGAGCCATTTTTTTCACAACTGCCGCTTTTCCTTTTGCTGGAGTAAATGTACTTGCTACTGGCACTGAAAAAATGCTATAGGTTACCTTTTTCTTTGCAGTTGTGATAGAGTCGTCTAGCTTAGGTGTCGCTTTTACCTTAAAAGCATCACTTATAGTAGGCGTATATGGTTTCACCACATTTACAACCTCTGTTCCTATAGTAGAATCTTCCTCTTGTGCGTATCCCGCTTGCGCAAAAATTACTACCATCATAGAAACAATTAATTTATATGTTTTATAGAATGAATTATTCATATACTTATTCATTATTAATGTAAAGTTGATTGAAATGTTTGGGTTCTTAATTGGCCTATGCCTATCTTCTCAATGTATTAGCCTATTGTCTCTTTGAAAATTATCCCTTCTCTACAGAAGCGTTGGTCTTTGACTCATTTGCCTTTATAATGAGTAGTTGACTCTTTGCCTCTTCTATTACATCAGGAAACTCTGTAAAATTCTTTGTGACACTTTCTAAAATATACGTGGCTTGATAGGCATCTCCTAGGGCATAAAAGTTCTTAGCCATAAGCACTAATCCTTTTGCCCCATATTCTTTGTAGCCACTATATTCCTTTGCTAGTTTTTGAACAGAAACATTTGAATCTTTGTAATTCTTTTCTTTATTCTTAAAAAAAGCATCATAATACAAAGCCTCTGCGGCAAGGGCTCCTGTAGCTATTTTTTGAACCTCTGTATACGCCGTTTTTGCTCGCTGCTCATTATTAGTTTCTATAGAAGACCTTGCAATAATTACTTGAGCATCACTTTTAACCGAGTTATCAATTTTTGGATTAGTTAATACTTTCTCTGCATACGCCATAGCCTGATTGTAATTGCGCTGTTCATAGTACGATTTCATTAGGTTAGATTGTGCAAAAATTATATTTTGAGGAAAATCTGCTTCAGTCTCTAATCTTTTAAGAACTGGCGTGGCAGCAGGATAATTTTTCTGCGTTAGAAATACTTGACCTAATCTCGCTAAGGCTTGCTCAGTAAATTCATTGCGCTCCCTTTTTAATACAAACTGGTAATGTGGAATTGTTTTAGGGTATTCCGCTTTCGCGAAAGCGATCTGCCCTAAATAAAAGTGTGCCTGTAATGTTCGCTGTCCGTTAGGATAGGTAGCGAGATATTCCTTAAAAAGCTTCTCTGCTTGTGCTATATTGTTATCGAGATATTGTTTTTCTGCCTGAGTATAAGCTGCATCGTCCAGCTCTGCATCTTCAATATCAATAAAATCTAATGTACTCACCCACTGACCATATTCATTTACACGCCCTAAATCTATATAGATAAGCTTAGCGGTTGTGACTGCTTGTACAGCCTCTGGTGTTCCTGGATAATCACGAGCGACTTGTTTTAAAACAGTCAGTGCTTCATCAGAGCGATTGCTATTATCATAAATCAACGCCTTTTTAAGCGAAGCTCTTGACACATATGAACTTCCAGGTGTATCTTTAATTAACTGATTGTAAGCAGATAGTGCTTGCTCGTTATTATTTTGAGATACATATATATTTCCAAGTTCATAGAGGGCATCGTCACGATAGGTCGATCGAGGAAATTTTCGGGCAAAACTCTGCAGCCCATCTATCTTTTCTGCATTCTTATTAATGAATCCATAGCTCATAGATTTTTGAAAAGTTGCATAATCTTGTCCTGACTCATTGAGTGCAATGGATTGATTGTAAGCTTCTAGTGCTGGCCAGTATTGACTAGAAATAAAGCGGCTATCCCCTAAACGTAAATAAGCGTCATTAAGTCTTGCGGTATCCTCTTTTGATGCTTTGGTATATTTTTCAAAATAAGTGGCCGCTTCCTCATATTGCTTATCTGAAAAATAGGCGTAGGCTAGGTTATAATGAATGTCCTCAAATTCTGGAGTAGTAGGTACATTTGTAAAACCAAGGAATTGCTTGTAGCCTATAATGGCTTGTTTAAAGTTGTTTGCTACAAAGTCAGTTTCTGCATCCCAGTAGGTTGCTCTCGTTACATATAATGGATCAAGAGGTTCTTTTAACGATTTAATGAATGCCGCTTTTGCTTCTAGATAGTTAGCCTCATTAAATAACTCTAATCCGTATAAGAACGCCACTTTTTGATATGCCTTTTTATTTATCGCATTACTGTTATTTTCTAGCAAGCGCATTGCCTCATTATAATTTTTAGAAGTAATATAGGAGTCAATCAGTAGGGTTTCCAACTCTGCTTTTGCTGGAGATTTTGGGTATTCTTTTAGATAGTCTGCAATTACTGTAGGTGTAGGTTTGTATGCATTCCCTATTTCATAACTCAATTTTGCATAGTTTAGACCGCTATCTTCTTTAATTTTTTCCTCAAAATCCATTTCTGATGCATTTTTAAATGCGTTGAGGGCTTCTTGTTTCTTACCAAGTTTTAAGTAAGACTCTGCTAGATGATAATATGCATTTTGAGCTGTGCTATTACGTCCGTCAATGATTTTATTAAATTCATTGATTGCATTTTCATAATCTCCTTGCTTGTAGTAAGCATACCCTAATTGGTAATAATCCGTATTATTCCATTTGCCACGTTTCCCTTTGTATTCCTTTAAAAAAGGTAATGCTTGTGTGTAATTTCCTTTATTAAAATAACTCTCTCCTATAATTTTATTAAGCTCTGATTTTTCTGCAGGATTTGCAGTTATGAGTTGAGACTTGCCTTCGGTAATTGCTTCATCAAATTTGCCCAGTTTAAAATTAAGATCTGCTTTAAAATAAGCGAGGTCCTCATTATACTCTCCACCTGTCTCTGCCTCTACCTCATCAAATAGCACTGTTGCTGCTTCATAATCATCTCCTTCATAGGCCATAAAACCAATATAATATTTTGCTTGAGAACCATATTTTCTGGAATCCCTAACCCTATTTAGGTGTTTTTTTGCTTCGTCAAATCGATTGCTCTTAAAATAAGCATATCCATTATTGAAGTTATAGGTTTCTCGTTCTCCAAGTGACAGGTTATTTTCCTCCACTCTATCATACCATTTACGAGCATAAGCATATTTTCCATTGTCAAAATAGTACGATGCTACGTCTAAAAAAGCACTATTACGCTTTGTACTTGTAGGATACTCTGTAACAAATGTGAGCATTAAATCATCTGCACCTTGTTGGTTTAGTCTTACTGCTGCATTTGCTATATAATACGCACAATCACCCCTTACGGCATCATCCTTAGACTCTCTTTTCACCTCTTCAAACAACGTTTGAGAGGCCAAATATTGCTGACTATTATATAAAGACAAAGCCTTATTGTATTTTGCTAAGTCATTCGTATATATTGCAGATTGCTGAGCTATTGAAATTGTTGAAAATAAAATAAATGCAACAAGCAGGTACTTGATTTTATGCATAATGTGTGATTGTTTAATTGAATTGATGATGAAAGTAAACCTTAAGACACTTAATGTCCTAATGAGTTACTTATAAATTTCTACACCAACTAGAGCGGTATAGCTGTCTTCTCAAAGTTACTTTTCTACCATTAGGATAACGCCAGATTTTGCAGATAATTATATGAAGTTGTGAAAAGGATTTCAACACAACTTTATAAAAAAGTATTTGCGATTATTTAAGTAATACAAACCCAGCTTAAATTCTTTTAGAGAGAAGTTTACGTATGCTAGTATCATCAAATTGATTTTACGTATTCTAAATATTTAATAAATTAAATGTATAATTTCGAACACATTCACATTGTAGTGCTTCTTAAAAATGCGTTACTTTGATACTCATAAATCAATATAATGGCTGGACCTGTATTACAACTTTCACATGCTGCAATTTATCAAAGAGAAAACCTCATTCTTTCTGAAGTAAATGTCACAATAGAACCAGGTGACTTCGTATATCTCATAGGGAAAACAGGCTCTGGCAAAAGTAGTTTTATGAAAACCTTATATGGTGATCTTCCTCTTAATGAAGGAAAGGGTAATATTGTGGGTTTTGATCTGAATGGGCTCAAAGAAAAACAAATACCTTTTTTACGTCGCAAGCTAGGCGTCGTTTTTCAAGATTTTAAGTTACTTAACGACCGTACAATTAATGATAATTTACGATTTGTATTAAGAGCTACGGGGTGGAAAGAAAAGATTGCCATCAACTCTAAAATAGAAGCAGTTCTTGATAAAGTGGGAATGAAAAGCAAAGGCTTTAAATTTCCTTACCAACTGTCTGGTGGAGAGCAACAACGTATTGCCATCGCGAGAGCTTTGCTCAATGACCCTGAACTCATACTTGCAGATGAACCTACAGGAAATTTAGACCCTCAAACCAGTGTCGAAATTATGGAAGTTCTACAAGAAATTAATAAAAATGGAAATACCATTTTAATGGCTACCCATGATTATGCGCTGCTTCTAAAGTATCCATCAAAAACATTAAAATGTGATGGAAATAAGATATTTGAGGTAGTACAAAAAACGGTATAGCCTACATATTCTTATAGCTATACTTTAAAAAACCAAGAACAAAAAATAGTGGACCAAGAATATTAGAAGACAACTCTTTTTTTAAACGAATCTCTTCTTGATATAAAGACCAATTGTATTTTTTTGAAATTCCATGAGTACCGCATCTGGCAATAGTCTTATCAATTTGCTTATGTGGCAATTGCGCTTTTAATAATTCTAAATTGAGTTTATAATCTGCTAGTACTTTCAAAGACTCATCATAACGTCGATTTTCAAAAATACTTTTATGATAGAAAGCACCTTGATGATGAATGCTATTTTTAATCCAAAGCATATAGTTAAAGGATGAATGAAGAATCTTTTTATTAACTGTAGAGTCCATTCTGATATTTCCAAGGAGAATTTTGTTCTCACCGTTAAAATGATGGTTCACCACTGATAAGACTTCATTGCTGTTGAGAATATCATCTGCACCTAAAAAATATAACCACTCACCTGCTGCCCTTACTACACCTTTGTTCATGGCATTGTAAATACCTGTATCTGTTTCTGAAATGTACTTGAATCTACTAGGCAGAGATTCTAAAAATTCTAATGTCCCATCTGTAGAGCCCCCATCAATTATCCACACCTCAAAATTTTTGAAAGATTGATTAGCAATAGAGTCTACACACTTCTGTAATAAGGCGTAGTTGTTCAAGGTGGGAATGACAATCGAGAGTGTAATAAGAAATTTAATTTTAGAATTAATGAATAGGTTACGGTAACAAATAAACAAAGATATTTTTTCAATTCAACCAATCTGTATGACGTATCTTTATTTAAGATTAAATGCATTCTAAATTGTATAGCTTCTCCGTCATCGTATCTGTCTATAATAAAGCACCTCATATTAAAGAGACTATCAACAGTGTCCTTTGCCAAACGCTTACCGATTATGAGATAATTATCATAAACGACGCTTCTACAGATCAAAGTGAGGCAATTATCGAGACAATTTCTTCTGAAAAAATCAATTACATTTCTTTAAAAAAAAACGTAGGCGCAGGCGCCGCGCGTAATAAAGGTATTGAGGCTGCAAAAGGAAAGTATATTGCATTGCTGGATGGTGATGATTTATGGTTACCCAATTATTTAGAGGAGATGATGGCTCTCATAAAAGAGTTTAAAAATCACCGTGTATTTACGGCTCAATTAATACGAGAGACAAAAAATAGTAGTTCATTGTGCAATTATAGTTTCTCAACAGCTGGAAAAACAACAATGCTCGATTTAGATTTTTTTAAAAGTAGCTTTAAGCATTGTGTATTGCATAGCAGTTCGACCACTGTACATCGAGAAGTTTTTGAAAAAGTAGGCCGTTACGACCCAAGTATAAAGAGTGGTCAAGATACAGATCTATGGATTCGCATGGGCTTAGAGTATAGAATTGCCTTCTCTACAAAACCATTAGTCATTTATAAATTCGCCCCGCAAAGTCTTTATAAAAGTATTAGATCGACAAAAGATTGTCTGAAGCTTGAAAAATTTAATGAGGCAGAGAAGGAAAACAAGTCTCTAAAAAAATACTTAGATCTCAACCGCTATTCGTTAATTTTAAGAGCTAGACTCTGGAGTGAAAAAGATCAGGCAAAGCATTATTTAAAAAGTCTAGATAGAAAAAACCTAACTCGTAGACAACGATGGCTCATTGGTTTACCAACCTCCATGCTTAAAATGGCTTTACGAACACAAGGTGGTTTAGAAAAATTAGGAATTAGGCTATCCGCTTTCTGATAGAAAGTTTTTATAATCTCTAATGTAATCATCTTCACTAAACAGGTGTGAAGCAATAACTAAACACACCGCTCCAGAAGAAAAATTATCTAGTTCGCGCCAGATTTGTTTTTTTATAAGCAAGCCCTTAATAGGTTTATTAAGGGTTACCCGCTCTTTTATCACTCCGTTGTCAAGAACAACTTCAAAACTCCCGCTCACTGCGATCAATAACTCTACACATTCTCTATGAGCATGCCCCCCGCGGTAGGCATCACTAGGCACGTCATGTAGATAATATACTCGCTCCATTTTAAATGGCAACGTATTTCCTTCTATCACAGCGAGATTTCCACGTGGGTCTGTAATTCGTGGGATTTCAATCCACTCCACCAGTGCTATTTCTTTCATAATTGATGTATATAATTTCCCCATTGTTCCGCAATAGTTTCCATTTGCAAATGGGAAACACTTGCCTTAGCGTTTGACTTACAGTAAGCATAGAGCTCTTCGTCAAAGATAAAAGATTCTACAGCCTTTGTAAATGCTATCTCATTATGATTTTCGACTAGCAATCCATTGTCTTTATCAATCACGATCTCTTCTGGTCCACTTTTACAATCTACAGAAATGACTGGCGCTCCCACTCCTAACGCCTCGATAAGGGCTCTTGGAAAGCCTTCATAATGACTTGTTAACAGTAATGCCCTAGCCGCAGCAATTTCGGCCGAAATATTTTCTTGAAATGGAAAAAATAAAATATCTCTATGCATGTCTAGTTCTTTCACCAGTCTTTGCAACTTGGGTTTGTCATTGCCATCCCCATAAATTCTGAGTTGGTAATTTTCTTTTTTTGCTTTCGCGAAAGCGTGTATTAACAAACTCACATTCTTGACATTATCTTCCAGACGACCTACAAAAATGAAATAAGGCCTTTCATACTCCAAGGCTTTGAATATTATTTTTTCTTCTATTGGATTATAAATAGTTTCTGCTTTGAGGTATTAAATTTCTCATTGATGGCTTGACTTATGTATCTCGAAACGCCCACCAATCCTACGGCTTTTTTTATCATCATTTTCGAGATTCTATCTTCTTTTGGAAAATAATTAGCTAGATGTGCACTTCTTGTGACATAAATTATTTTTTGATGTCTGTACATATATTTTATATAAAACAACTCTTTTAGGGCGTTTGGTCTATTTCTGTTATCAATTATAACATCAAAATTTTCGTCTCTAATATACTGCCTAAGTTTTCTAAATCGTGTTATTCTATTAAAAGTACTATCTCCATTCCCTTTGTGTATTCCCATGTTATACAAAGTGCCTGCATACTCATACTTAATATTGTTATTCAGTGTAATGACATGAACCTGAAACCCTTGACTTACTAGTATTTTAGACAGTAGTGCCGTAGAGCGCTCTGCTCCTCCTGCAGCAAGAGAAATAGTAACAAGCGCAATTTTTTTATGAGTATCTTTCGGCAAAAGAAGATTTTTAAAAGTGTTCCAAATATAGCAAATGCGCATCTTACTTATAGGCGAGTATAGCCGCTTACATAACTCTTTAAAAGAAGGATTGATTGCACTAGGACATCAAGTGACCATCGTAGGTTCTGGAGATGGCTTTAAAAACTACCCTGTAGATATTGTACTTAGGCAAGGCTTCCAGACAGGATTTAAAAAAAAACTCAGATTAGCCATTCTTAAATTAAGTTCAATAGACATCGCCGCCCTAGATTTAAGAAGAACGTTCAATAAGCACAAAAGAAATCTCTCTGGTTATGACGTCGTGCAATTAATTAACGAATCGAGTTTTCAAACCACCCCTAAGCTAGAGCTCGAAATCGTCCAATTTTTAAAAAAGGAAAATAAAAAACTATTCTTATTATCCTGCGGAACGGACCATATAAGTGTAAACCACGCGTTTTCTAATAAGTTACCATATACCATTGCTACTCCGTATCTAGAAGGAAAAATTAAAGAAAAAAACTTTTACCCTACACTTAAATATCTAACACCTTCATTTAAAAAACTAAGCGAAGAGCTTTACAAACTTGTAGATGGTGTCATAGCTACCGACTTAGATTATCACCTCCCACTATTAGGAAATTCATCCTATCTTGGACTGATTCCTAATCCAATAAATGTAGACACCTTAGAAGCCCAACGCTCCCTACAAAAAGATAAAATCATAATTTTTCATGGTATCAATCGCACAAATTACTATAAAAAAGGAAACGATATTTTTGAAAAAGCATTAGCTATTATAAATAAAAAATATCCTCAAAAGATTGACATAGTGACTGTAGAAAGTTTACCATATAAGGAGTACATCAAAAAATATGATAGCGCACATATCTTACTAGACCAGATATATTCTCACGATCAAGGCTATAATGCATTAGAAGCCATGGCAAAAGGGAAAGTAGTTTTTACGGGAGCTGGGCAACATTTTAAGGAGTACTACAACCTCATAAAAACAGTAGCAATTAATGCTACTCCTAAAGTCGCAGCTATCGTGAACGATCTAGAAAGTCTTATTGAGAATCCTGAGAAAATTGAGCATATCAGTCAAAACGCTCGTGAATTTATCGAGCAAGAACATCATTATAAAATAATTGCCCAAAAATATGTTGATACTTGGGCTGTCACTATTTAATTTAAAATGCTTTTTGTGACTACGCTCCCTGCCGGAATAATCACATTGTCTCCGATGGTAACCCCTTTCCAGATGCTTACATTATTTCCTATAAACACATTATTCCCAATTTTTACGGGCAAACTTTTACCTGTTTCAAACCTTCTTTTTTCTGGATCAAGACTGTGAAAATTACAGTTATAAATAGAGCAGTTTATTCCAATAGTGGTCTCATCTCCTATGTGGATGGTAGATTCATTTGCTATGGCGCAAAAGTTATTATTGATGGCAACATTTTTGCCAAAAACAATCTCACTACCTACTTTTCTTGCTTCTATATACGCATACGTATTAAAAAATTGAGGCGAATTAATGACTCCTAGATGTACGCTTTCGCGAAAGCGAATTGTTCCTTCTCCATTGAGTTGTGCAGGTTGATGAAGCCTTGGTTTTCCTTCTACAGAGGTATTGGTAGAAAGCAATTTATATTTCCAAACACGAAATAATTGTATGATTGATCCTAACTTACGCACGGTTTTCTACGATTTTTCCAAATAGGGGTTTTCTAAATATAAACAGTAATAGCAGCAAATGCATTAGGTAACTTAAACAATGTCCCATAGCAGCTCCCTCATATCCATACACTGATATAAAATAAACTCCAGTGCCATAGATTATGACTAGCGAAATGATCTCTGTTATTAAAAATAGCTTCAAATTATTTTTAGCGATTATTTCATATCCGATAACTATAGAGGCTACTTTAAAAAAATCACCTAGCAACTGCCATTTAAATAGGCTTTCCATAGGCAAAAAATCTGCAGTAAATAATAAGGCTATGATATAATCACGTGCTAGAAATATAGTCAGCAAACCGATTCCAAACAAGGGCAGTATGGTTTTATAAAAACCAATAATCTCCTTCCGAAAATCTTGAGCTGTATTTGCCTTTGCCAGTTGAGGCAATATATATAAAGTCATAATTGTGGCCACAAATTTGAGGTAATAATCAGATACACGTGTCATGGCATCCCAATATCCTGCCTGCGTAATACTGTCTATCTCTACAATTTTGTTACGCATAGCAATATACACTATAGGCAAAACGATCATCGAAAAAAGTGCCATGGTGGTGTAAGAACTAAGCTTCTTAAAGTACTTCAAAGAGAATTGCAAAGAGATTTCCTTCAGAATAGCACGTTGTTTCCCTATGAGAACGAGCGTAACCAACAATGCCACTGCCGGGCTTAAGATCATTGCTAATAGAGCTCCTTCTATTCCTTTTGTTACAATAAAGAATACGGTAATACCAATCCCTAATATATTTGTTATCACCTGTATCCTAATCACCTTTTTATAAGCAGATTGTCCATTGATTATGGCAATTAACAGTACGTTTATGGTTATAAATGGAAGTGCAACAGCTAAGCTTTTAAATATAGACTGGTAGTGTACATCTGCACCAAAAACATGAAAATTCCAGAAATTTGATCCTACATATAATAGGATGGACATGGCTAAACAAGTCATCATGCTTCCTACAAATCCAGTTGAAAGGATTTTTGAGAGTATATGGTTTTCTTGCCTGTATTTTGCTACATAGGATACAATTCCATTAGAATAACCTAAGCTTGCCGCTGATTGACTACTGGTTAAAAAATTTCGGAAATACCCTAAAACTGCCATTCCACGCTCCCCTAAGTATATCGCGATAAGTTTTGAAGTGAGCAAACCTCCGACAATCTGTATAAGAACAGCTATACCATTAAGGGATGTCACCTTTAATAAAAGGTTGCTAGCGATACGGCTGCGCAATTTCCCTAACATGAAAAGTTATTTAAAACTTCAATGATCTTATCAACTTGTACGGTCGTAAGAGTAGGGTCTGTTGGTATACTCAAAACTTCTTGATGTATCTGCTCACAGATTGGGAAAGAAAGCTGTGAATATTCTTTAAATGCCTGTTGTTTGTGTGGTGGCACTGGGTAATGAATGATGGTTGCTATTCCATGATCATGTAAATATTCTTGCAGGTAGTCACGTTTTTTACACCGCACTACAAAGAGATGGAATACATGGTCCGCTGCTCCACTCCATTGAGGAAGTAAGATATATTTATTTTTAATTTCAGCTGTATAACGACCTGCAATGCCCCTTCGCTTTTGATTTTGAGCATCGAGGTCTTTTAACTTAATTCTCAAAAAACCTGCTTGTAATTCATCTAAACGAGAATTTAAGCCTGCATATTCAGAAACATATCGCTCCTTAAAACCATAGTTGCGATATTGCGACAGAACTTCGGCGAGCTGCTGGTTATTGGTGGTGACAGCCCCAGCATCTCCAAGAGCGCCTAGGTTTTTGGTAGGATAAAAGCTGTGTGCTGCTGCATTTGCTAGAGATCCGCTACGATTTCCCTGTCTATTTTTGGCGCCGTGTGACTGTGCGCAATCTGTTATGATTAGGAGGTCATGCGCTTTCGCGAAAGCGTTAACCTGCTCCATGTCTGTTAATTGACCATATAAATGGGTAGGTACAATTACTTTTGTGCTTGGGGTAATTTTTCTACTTAAATCTTCAAAATCAAAATTAAAAGTGCTGTAGTCTGCCTCCACCAAAACTGGAAGTAATCCTGCTTGCTTGATGGCTAATATGGTCGCAATGTAAGTGTTACTGGCAACAAGCACTTGGTCGCCTTCGTGAAGATTACCTAGTATTTTATACCCTTCAAAAACGAGTCTGATAGCATCGAGTCCATTTGCGGTACCTAGGCAATAATCTGTCCCACAATAAGCAGCATATTCCTTCTCAAATGTAGTTACCTCATCCCCTAGTATATACAAACCCTTATTTAAGAAATTTGAAAAATACGACTTGAAACTTTCCTCGTAGGGCGCATTAATTTTTTTGAGGTTGAGAAAGGGAATCATATCAATATCGTATCTAAAAGTGAATGATTCGCAGTTTGTACACTAAACTGCCTTTGTACAAATGTTCTTGCACCAAAACTTTCTTTCCAATACGACAAGCCATTATTAAGCTGCTTGCCATTATTTTCATTAGAAGTTCCAAAGTCAAAAAATGATTTATGGTGAAATGTTTCTGTAATAAGTATGTAAAAAAGTAAATCTAAAGTTCCCAGATCTTGTTTATTTTCATTAGCAGAAATGTATTGTACATGAGCGGTAGTTTTTGTTTCAAAAATAGTCGCTCCTCCCACAATAAGATTCTCTTTATAGACATTGAACTGCCTTATATTTTTAGGGAAACGCTTTTGAAGAAATTTAATCTCACTTAAAGAATGTGTGGGGTCTGTGAGATACTTTTCATTTAGATTTGGTATTAAGATTGCATTCCAAAAATCATCAAACGTAGCTTCTTCTTTTACTATGAGGTTTTGTTTTTGAGCCTTCTTTACGCCTTCCATTCTGTTAGATTGTATTGACAATCTATTGCGATAACCGATAACTGCGGCGGTTTCTACTTTAACTAATGTTGCGCCACAGAGATGTACTAGGAATTCAAGCTCCTCACTTGGCTGTTGGGTATAAAAACTTGGTACTGCTTTTAATTCTAAACTATCAATTGTTTGCGCATCTAGGTATACAAGAAGCGCTTGAAAAATAGCTAATACCTCAGCTAATTTTGACTTCGAAGACAGTAATAGACCTCCATAAGTAAGCCCTTGGTGGCTGTAAATACTACGATCTTTAATATGGGCTGGAAGGACCGCAACGATTTTATCTTTTTTCCATATGATTATAGAATAATCTTTAAATCGATCTGCATGGTATTCTATAAAATCACGATAATGTAGGAATGTTGCATTCTTAGACTGTGAGACAAAATCATCCCATTCTTTTTTGTTATCGTGACAATATTTTTTAACAGTATAATTAATAACTATAATTTTAAAACTCTAAAATACTACAATCTAGTCTATGCTTGACATGTAAAAAATTAGCAATGACAAACAGTACTTAAAAACCCCGCTCATAGAGCAGGGTTTAGATTTTTTATTGATTAAATAAAATCATCAAAATTACATTATCTTATTACGCTTACGATCTACCTCTTTAAGGTGAACTTTACGTAGTCTTAAGAAATTAGGAGTTACTTCTACTAATTCATCTTTTTGGATATATTCTAAAGCTTCCTCTAGAGAGAACTTAATTGCAGGAACAATCTTAGCCTTATCATCTGCTCCAGAAGAACGTACGTTAGAAAGCTTCTTAGTTTTTGTAATATTAACAGTCATATCGTCTTGACGTGAATTCTCACCAATAACCTGACCTTCATAAATATCTTCTCCCGGATCTACAAAGAACTTCCCTCTATCCTGCAATTTGTCGATAGAATAAGGAATTGCGCTTCCATTTTCCATAGAGACTAGAGAACCGTTTATACGCCCAGGAATATCACCCTTAAGAGGTTGATATTCTTTAAAGCGGTGCGCCATAATAGCCTCACCTGCTGTAGCTGTAAGTAGTTGGTTACGTAAACCGATGATACCACGAGAAGGAATTAAAAATTCGATCACCATACGATCACCTTTTGCTTCCATAGAAAGCATCTCTCCTTTGCGTAGAGTTACAAACTCAACCGCTCTACCAGAAACATTTTCTGGCAAATCAATAGTAAGTTCCTCAATAGGTTCACATTTTACACCGTCTATTTCTTTGATAATTACTTGAGGTTGCCCTATCTGTAATTCATAACCTTCACGACGCATCGTTTCTATAAGAACAGAAAGGTGTAATACCCCACGACCATATACTAAAAACTTATCTGCACTATCTGTTTCATTTACACGAAGCGCAAGGTTCTTTTCTAATTCTTTCGTTAATCTATCTTTAATATGACGAGAAGTTACAAACTTTCCATCCTTTCCGAAGAAAGGAGAATCATTAATGGTAAATAACATACTCATAGTAGGCTCATCAATAGCGATAGACTTCAGCCCTTCAGGATTTTCAAAATCTGCAATGGTGTCCCCTATCTCAAAACCTTCTACTCCTACCACAGCACAAATATCGCCGGCAGGAACATTCTCCACTTTTTTACGACCTAAACCGTCAAAAGTGTGTAATTCTTTGATTCTAGATTTTTTTATTGTACCATCACGCTTTACCAAGGAAATTTGCATTCCTTCTTTAAGCTCTCCACGCTGTACACGTCCTATAGCAATACGTCCTGTAAATGAAGAAAAATCAAGAGACGTAATCAACATTTGAGGCGTTCCCTCTTCTACCTTAGGAGAAGGAATATGCTCCATGACCATATCAAGCAAAGGCTCAATAGAATCTGTTTCGTTTTTCCAATCGTCAGACATCCAGTTATTCTTGGCAGATCCGTATACGGTTGGGAAATCTAGTTGCCACTCCTCAGCACCTAGTTCAAACATAAGGTCAAAAACTTTTTCGTGTACCTCATCTGGTGTACAGTTTTCTTTATCTACCTTATTGATTACCACACATGGCTTTAAACCTAAATCAATCGCTTTCTGTAACACAAAACGCGTTTGCGGCATAGGCCCTTCAAAAGCATCTACAAGAAGACACACACCATCTGCCATATTTAAAACACGCTCTACCTCTCCACCAAAATCGGCGTGACCAGGAGTGTCAATGATATTAATCTTTGTTCCTTTATAATTTACGGAAACATTCTTAGACGTAATCGTAATACCACGCTCACGTTCTAGGTCATTATTATCTAATATCAGGTCACCTGTATTTTCGTTTTCACGAAAAAGTTGACAGTGATACATAATCTTATCAACCAAGGTTGTCTTACCGTGGTCTACGTGCGCAATAATTGCAATGTTTTTAATATCCATAGGATGCGTGTTATGTGCCGTGTTTTTGGCGGTGCAAAAGTAAGTATTATTAATGAATAAATAATCTATTACATTAATATATATACATATTAGAACGTCACGTGAGATAAACCGTCTAAATTATTGATACTTAACACTTAAAATCTAAATTAAAAACCTTTCTAAAGCTCTTAAAAAACAAGCAAGTGCATTTAAGAAGTAGTATACTCATTTGTTTTTAAATTGCAATGTGGGTACGCTTTCGCGAAAACAAAAAAACGCCTTTTCCAAAAGAAAAGGCGTTTAAGAAAGACAAGGTCTCTCTAGTTTTTAATGCTATTAAAACATCTCACGCCCAGAAAAATGGAACGCACCTTCAATCGCTGCGTTTTCATCACTATCAGAACCGTGTACAGCATTTTCACCTACAGATTTTGCATACAAAGCACGTATGGTTCCTTCTGCAGCATCTGCTGGGTTTGTTGCTCCTATTAAAGTACGAAAATCTGCTACTGCATTTTCTTTTTCTAAGATAGCTGCAACGATTGGTCCACGTGTCATAAACTCAACAAGCTCTCCAAAGAATGGACGCTCACTGTGTACTCCATAAAACTCCTCAGCATCTGCCGTTGTCATTTGCGTAAGTTTCATTGCTACAATACGAAAACCGCTTGCAGTAATTTTTTCTAAAATTGCTCCGATGTGTCCATTCTCAACGCCATCAGGCTTAATCATTGTAAAAGTTCTGTTTGTTGCCATACTGTTAATGCTTATTTAAAAGCATCTGGATTTTATGAGTACCTAAAATTTTGAAACTCAATTAGTAAATTCAATTTAAAATTTCGCGAAAGCGGAATAGACTTTCTTGAAATGGGCTGCAAAAATACAGTTTTTCTACGTTATGACAATACTAAGTTTTAAAGGATTGCTTTTACTAAATATTTAATAAGATGCTAAAATCAAGCAAGAGAGAAATCGTATATTCGCCTCTTATGAATAAGGAACAAATCGCAATGACAAAAAGCCTCCTAGATGGCTCTAAGAACATTGCCATCATACCGCATAAAAATCCCGATGGTGACGCGATGGGAAGCACACTCGCCTTAGCGAGTTACCTTATAAAAAAAGGTCATCATGCAACCGTTGTAGCTCCTAATGAGTATCCACATTTTTTACAATGGCTTCCTGGCAATGATAAGGTGGTCATTTTTAATCGTGATACAAAGACCGCTCAAGACATTATCTCAAATGCAGACCTCCTTTTCACGTTAGATTTTAATGATTTTTCTCGCACAGGAGATTTACAAATTGAATTGGAGCGAGTAAATGCTCCTTTTATCATGATCGATCACCACCAGCAACCTGCCGATTATGCTGCTGTGACGTATAGTGACACCAGTATGTGCAGCACTTGTGAAATGGTCTATCATTTTATAGATACCTTAGGAGATCAAGAAATGATCAACGATGAAATGGCCACTTGTTTATACGCAGGCATTATGACGGACACGGGCTCTTTTAGGTTTCCATCAACTACCGCCACAACACATCGTGTGATAGCTTCTTTAATAGAAAAAGGAGCAGAAAACGCAACGATACACGAAAAAATTTACGACACAAATAGTGAGTCTAAATTACAACTATTAGGAGTCGCTCTAAACAACCTTGTTGTTTTAAAAGAATATCGAACGGCATTTATTACCGTATCACAAAAGGAACTTGACGATCACAATTTTCAGAAAGGAGACACAGAAGGTTTTGTAAATTACTGCTTATCTCTACAAGGTATTATATTTGCAGTTATATTTATAGAAAATTTGTCCGAGTCCATCATTAAAATGTCTTTAAGATCAAAAGGTGCCTTTTCTGTAAATGAATTTGCTAGAAAGCATTACCATGGAGGCGGTCATACCAACGCTGCTGGCGGGAGAAGTGATTTAGGACTTGATGAAACTGTATCTCATTTCAAAACATTATTATCAAACTATAAAGAGCAACTAACATGAGGGAACTATATATAGTATTAGGCCTAGTTATTTTTACTTCGTGTGCAGACCAAGTAGCTAGAGAACCTGTATCTCGAAAATCTGGATCTTATATTAATCAATCTGTACAGCGTAATTTAGACCTCATCGCTCAAGAAGAAAAAGCCATCTTAAAACTCATTAAAAAGGATACGGCTAGAGTGTATGAATCTTCATCCAATGGTTTTTGGTATACATACATTCAAAAAGACACTTTGGGTAATCGTGCTCCTCAAATTGGAGATCTTGTTTTGTTTAATTACGATATTGCAACTTTACAGAATCGTACCCTCGTAAGTCAAGAAGAGATAGGAAATACTGTTACCCAAATAGACCAAAGCAATCAAGATCTCATTTCTGGAATACGAGAAGGTCTTAAACTTATGAAAGAAGGAGAAACAGTCACATTCTTGTTTCCTAGTCATAAAGCGTATGGCTATTATGGACTAGAAGGAAAAATAAGTAGTAATGTCCCAGTGCAAAGCACTGTCACACTATTAGAAATTAAAAATCAATAAGAAATAATTAAACCCTTAACAATGAAGAAAATAAGTATGTTATTAATTGCCGTTATCTTTTCACTTTTTTCGTGTAATGATAAATATCCAGATATCAACGAAGGTCTATATGCAGAGATCGTTACAAACAAAGGAACGATGCTCGCAGAGCTATTTTATAAAGATGCCCCTGCCACTGTTGCAAATTTTGTGGCACTTGCTGAAGGTACGCACCCATTAGCAGACACGACGTTCGCTGGCAAACCATTTTACAACGGATTAAAATTCCATAGAATTATAAAGGATTTTATGATTCAAGGAGGGGATCCAGATGGCACAGGTCGTGGAGGTCCTGGATATAAATTTTTTGACGAATTAAGTCCTACTCGTAAACATGATTCCGTTGGAACTTTATCAATGGCAAACTCTGGCTATGGCACTAATGGAAGTCAGTTTTTTATTACGCATAAAGCAACGCCTCACCTGGATGGCTATGACTCAAATGGTGTTTTAAAAAACTGTGAGAACCCAAGAGTAAGCTGTCATACAGTATGGGGACGTGTTATACAAGGACTTGGAGTAATAGATAGTATCGCCGCTGTTGAGATGCAAGATCCTCGTGCTGGAACTCCTAAAGAAGATGTTATCATACAACAAGTAAACATTATTAGAGAGGGAGATGCCGTAGCAAACTATAACGCAGCAGAAACTTTTACAGCAGAACTTGCAGCTTTTGAAGAAAGAAAAGTTCAAGAAGAAGCAGAGAAAGCAATGAAATTTGCAGGTAAAAAAGCAGAGCTAGATGCAAAACGTGTAGATCTTGTAAAACTTCCAAGCGGACTTGAGATGCACTTTGATAAAAAAGGGAAAGGTAGAAAACCAACACTAGGTGCAAAAGTAAAAGTAGATTATGCAGGATACTTCACAACTGGTGAACTATTTGACACAAGTATGGAGTCTGTTGCTATTGCAAATGATAAACTAGATGAACGCAAGCAAGCTGCCGGACAATATAAGCCTATGGACGCTGTGTACAGCCAAGAGGCAAGACTAATTGCTGGATTTAAAGAAGGACTACAGCAAATGTCCGTAGGTGATAAAGCTACACTATTCATTCCGTATCACTTAGGATATGGCGAGCAGGGATATCCAGGTGCCATTCCTCCTAAAGCAGATCTTATTTTTGAACTAGAATTACTAGAGATTGTAAAATAAATAGTGGGAAGTGCGCTTTTGTGAAAGCGCCTGACCATTACTCAAAAAAAAGAGCTTATCATCTTGATAAGCTCTTTTTACTTTATCAACCTTTTTATTTATGAGGCTTTCGGAATATCCTTTAGTATTTCAACAACAAAATTCCAGTACTTCTGAGCACTGCTAATACTCGCACGCTCATCTGGTGAGTGTGCACCTTTGATCGTAGGGCCAAAAGAAATCATATCCATCTCTGGATAATTTTTTCCCAAAATTCCGCATTCCAAACCTGCGTGACAGGCAGCAACATGCGGCTTTTCCTTATTGATTTCTATATATTTTGCTTCTAACACTTTTAAAATAGGGCTATTCATATTAGGCGCCCAACCCGGGTAGTCTCCAGAAAGTTCTACGTCAAAATCTGCCAGCTCAAATACTGCTCTCAATGTGTTTGAAAGATCATCCTTAGAACTATCAACAGATGATCTGGTAAGACATCCTATTTTTATGGCCCCATCCTTCAAGATCACTCTTGCAACATTATTTGAAGTTTCTACCAGATCTTCAATAGCTGGACTCATACGATACACGCCATTATGTGCAGCATATATAGCCTTAAGTACTTGTTCTTGATCGTCACGATCCATTATCTTAATTGGAGCATCCGTTTTCTTTACAGACAGCTCTAGATTTTCTTCTAGAGTTGCATACTCCCCGTGTATGGCAGCAGCGTTATCAGTGAAGTCTGCTTCAAAAGCAGCCACTTGATTCTCATCTACAACAATAATCGCATTACTTTCTCTAGGAATGGCATTACGTAAGCTCCCTCCATCTATAGAAGTAATCCCAATATCAAAATTAGTAGACGCGCTGTATAACAAGCGGTTCATAATTTTGTTCGCATTACCTAGTCCTTTTATTATATCCATTCCAGAGTGGCCACCTTGCAAACCTTTTACGCTCATTTCATAACCTACCATTCCATCAGCGACCGAAACTTCTTTATAAGATCTTATAGCTGTAATATCTACTCCACCAGCGCAACCTACACCTATTTCATCATCCTCTTCAGTGTCTAGGTTTAAAAGTATTTCACCTTTAAGGATGCCTCCTTTGAGACCCATGGCTCCCGTCATCCCAGTTTCTTCATCTATGGTGAAGAGCGCTTCAATTGCGGGATGCTCTATAGTCTTACTTTCTAAGATTGCCATAATTGTAGCAACCCCTAATCCATTATCTGCACCTAAGGTAGTACCGCGTGCTCGTACCCAGTCCCCATCTACATACATCTCGATTCCCTGCGAATCAAAATTAAATTCTGTATCATTATTTTTTTGATGCACCATGTCAAGATGTGACTGCATTACGACGATTTTTTTATCTTCGTGACCAGCAGTAGCGGGCTTTCGTATAATCACGTTCCCTACCTCATCTTCTATAGTCTCGAGTTCCAAATTTTTTCCAAAATCTTTCATAAAGGCAATCACTCGCTCTTCTTTCTTAGAAGGTCGAGGTACTGCGTTAAGATCTGCAAATTTGTTCCAAAGCGCTTTAGGCTCTAGATTTCTTATTTCTTGATTATCCATTTGTTCAATTTTGAACAAAGATAATTAGTCATTACGACAATGACTCTCCACTTTTCAAAATGTTATACTATAGCTACTCCTTAAAAAATATGGATAAGAGTATATACAGCAGTATGAGCAATGGAACTCCTAAAAACTGAAAGAAAAAGAGTAGTAACACACTGGCTAGTAAGAAAAAATAACGCACCTTATTTTCGGCAAAAGACCACGTTTTAAACTTAAGCGCAAATAAAGGCAACTCGGCGTTGAGCATAAAACAACTTAAGGCCGTTAGTGCAAGAAGCACGTATGGATTTTCTAAGACCGCTTTCGCGAAAGCGTACTCCTCAAACATTAAAATGAGGGGCAAGCTCAAAATAAATAACGTATTTGCTGGTGTAGGAAGTCCTATGAACGAACTCGTCTGACGATCATCAACATTAAACTTTGCCAGTCTATAGGCGGAAGCTAGTGTAATAGCAAAACCAAAATAACCTAAATGAATATGCTGTTCAGAAATCTGGGTACCCCAGGGTATGCCGCTGGCATCTTCTAATAATTGATACATCACCACTCCTGGCACCACACCACTAGTCACCATATCTGCCAGTGAGTCTAGTTGTAGACCTACCTCACTAGAAGCATTAAGAATACGAGCAAAAAAGCCGTCAAAAAAATCAAAAAATATTCCCAAGGCGACAAAAATCGCCGCATATTCTAAACGATCATTTACTGCAAAAACAACTGCAATACAGCCAGAAAGTAGGTTGCCCATTGTTATAGCATTAGGGACGTATTTTTTTATAGACATACTTAAGATTTTTAGTAAAAATAGGGAAGAAAATTCGACTAGAAGATACCTAGACAATATCTATCTCCTTTTAGTGTTTACAAAGTGTACTAAAAGTGGGATATTTGCCTGCTCACCTTATGCTATTGAAAAGAATAATTACATTACTCACGTTAGGTTTTTGTGTCACTGGACTATCACAGACCGTGCGCTCCTACTCTAACGAATTTTTAAACATAGGCGTGGACGCCGCGGCTCTAGGTATGAGCAATGCCGTGGTTGCTGGAACTGATGATGTAAATGCTGGGTATTGGAACCCAGCGGGACTACTACAGCTTGAAGACAATCAAATTTCTTTCATGCATGCCTCTTATTTTGCAAATATTGCAAACTATGATTATATCGCTTATGCAAAACCAATTGATGATCGCAGTGCCTTAGGATTGTCTATTATACGTTTTGGGGTGGATGATATTCTAAATACCACTCAACTTATAGATGAGCAAGGCAATATTGATTACAACCGCATTAGTCTATTTTCTACGGCAGACTATGCCGTTACTTTTTCATATGCAAGAGCATTACCATTAGATGGTTTAAATTTAGGTGTAAATGCAAAGGTCGTGCGTAGAATTATAGGTGATTTTGCAAATAGTTGGGGTTTTGGTCTTGATGTGGGTATGCAATGGAAAAAAAATGACTGGGATTTTGGAGTGATGATCAGAGACATTTCTACAACAGTTAATGCGTGGAGTATTGATGAAGAACAATTTGCAACCATTAGCGATGCTGTTGAAGGACAGAATCAAGAGCTACCAGAAACTACTGAAATTACAATCCCAAAACTTCAAATTGGAGTGGGACGTGAGTGGGTATTTAATTACGATTACAGTTTAAGAGCAGAGGTTGACCTCAACGTTCGTTTTACTCAAACCAATGATCTCTTTTCGTCATCGGCTGTCAGTGCCACCCCAGCGCTAGGGTTTGAATTTGGCTATGCGCAATTAGTGTATGTACGCGGTGGGGTGGGTAATTTTCAAGAACTTACCTCACTTGATACTACAACTACCTTAGGTTTTCAACCAAATATTGGCGTTGGTTTTAAGTACAGAGGCATTCATGTTAATTATGCGCTCACCGATATTGGTGATCAAAGCGCGGCTATTTATTCTAACGTATTTTCTGTAAAATTAGACTGGGAGCTTTTTCGATAAATACATGTTTCACCTTTTTACAGCTAATTTCTAATACATATACAAGCCAACAGTGTTATTTTATATTACAATCTTTTAACGCTATAATTTAGTATTTTTATGGGAAAATACTGCTTTTGGAAATTTCACAACTACTAAAGGAACAACGCTCCTACTTTTCTACAGGACGCACAAAAGATATAAGTTTTAGGAGAGATGCCTTGATACGCTTTCGCGAAAGCATAAAAAAAAATGAGCAAGCTATTATCGATGCGTTAGTATCGGATTTTAAGAAACCTGCATTTGAAAGTATTGCCACAGAAATAAGCATCGTATTAAAAGAACTAAATCTGGTAATTAAAAATCTACAAAAATGGCAAGAACCTACAAAGGTGGCCCCTTCCCTGCTCAATTTTCCTTCCAGTGCTAAAATCATGTATGAACCTTACGGTACAACCCTTATTATAGCACCTTGGAACTACCCTTTTCAGCTTGCCGTGGGCCCATTGATAGGTGCAATAGCAGCTGGAAATACGGTGGTATTAAAACCCAGCGAACTTACACCTAAGACCGCTGCACTACTCTCAAGAATGCTATCTAAAATCTTTGAAGATGGCCATATAAACACAGTTTTGGGAGATAAAGATGTAGCAACAAAATTACTTGCAGAACGCTGGGATTACATTTTCTTTACGGGTAGTGTTCCTGTAGGAAAAATTGTTTATAAAGCGGCTGCAGAACATCTAACCCCAGTAACTTTAGAATTGGGCGGCAAGAGTCCTTGCGTCGTTGATGAAACTGCAAAAATACAATTATCCGCCAAGCGTATAGTATGGGGGAAATTTGTAAATGCGGGCCAGACGTGTATTGCGCCAGATTACATTCTCGTACATTCTTCAAAAAAACAAGCTTTACTTACAGCGTTAGATATAGAAATTACCGCAGCATTGGGTGCAGATCCTAAGATTTCTCCAGACTTTGCTCGCATTATTAACGAAAATAATTTTGATAGGCTTCTAAAGCTTCTTAATGATAGCACAATATACAAGGGAGGTCAAACAGACAGGGCAGATTTATATATCGCCCCGACAATACTTACCGATGTAACTTTGAGTGATCAAGTGATGCAGGAAGAAATATTTGGTCCCGTTCTTCCTATTTTAACCTATGAGACTAAAGAGGATATTAGAAAAATTATTGTATCTTTTGAGAAGCCTTTAAGTGCTTATATTTTTTCTCAAAAGAAATCCTTTAAAAAATGGTTTACAAATAGCTTTTCCTTCGGAGGTGGTGTGATGAACGATACACTAGTTCATTTTTTGAATGACAAACTACCTTTTGGTGGCGTGGGATCGTCTGGGATAGGAAGCTATCACGGCAAGAAAAGTTTTTACACGTTTTCGCACCCAAAGTCTATTGTAAAAAGAGGTACTTGGATTGACATCCCTATACGTTATGCTCCTTATAAGGGCAAGCTTAAATTAATTAAAAATTTTATGAAGTGGTTCTAAAGGTTTTTTAGTGGTAGTAAATGGGGCATATACCCCAATATTACTAACAAGATTACCAGTATTTTTACATACATATAGAGATTCCCCCCCAAATATTAAAACCAAAATATTATGGGACGACCCACAAAAACGGAAAGATTAGAAAAAGCACGACCTCTTGTTATGCCTTCTACCGTAACATTCTGCAAATTAAATTTACAAAAACTTTATGCCCGTAGTAGAAGGCTCCATCTCTCCCATTGGAATGATGACCAAGACTATGCAGAGTTTATTCATACCCTATGGAGTATGATGCTTACTCACTCATCATTTAAAGACGAAGCGCTAAAAATAGAAGAGATGCTCGGTAGCGGTGATGTGATACAATTGTTAAGTGACATTGTTATGGACCACCAAAAACATTGGACTAATTGAAAGCTGCCTTTACTGAAGAACTCAAGTTGTAGACGCAATTATGCTCTTCTATGGTATGTTGCATAAATCTTGTATACTTATCCCAACCACCCATCGCGATCAAGACTACGGTATTGAATGGCTTCGCTTATATGTGTTCCAGTAACGGTTTCTACTCCTTCTAAATCTGCTATGGTTCTAGACACCTTTAGAATCCTGTCGTATGCCCTAGCCGATAGATTTAATCGTTCCATGGCTGTTTTTAGAAGTTGCTTCGATGCTTCATCTAGCGCACAATACTTGCGTATTTGTTTTACATTCATTTGTGCATTGTAGTTTGTTGTTTCGCTTTCGCGGAAGCGTGCTACCTGCAATTCCCGTGCTGCGGTAACACGTTTACGGATTTCCACACTTGACTCTGCTTTTGTTTCATCACTCAGCTTTTCAAACGGCACAGGGGTTACCTCGATATGAATATCTATACGATCTAATAGCGGTCCAGATATTTTCCCTAGATAGCGTTGCATTTCTGCAGGACTACTAGTAACTGGTGCATCTGGGTCATTAAAATAACCACTAGGACTCGGATTCATACTTGCTACTAGCATAAAACTCGAAGGATAGGTTACAGTAAATCGTGCCCTAGAAATAGTTACTTCTCTATCCTCTAAAGGTTGCCGCATTACTTCTAGCACAGATCTTTTAAACTCTGGTAATTCATCTAGAAATAAAACTCCATTATGAGACAGTGAAATTTCTCCTGGCTGTGGGTAGGCTCCGCCACCTACTAAAGCCACATCTGTAATTGTGTTGTAATGTGCACAAGTCATTTTATTAGTACATTTACTCCAAAAGTAATCTATGCTAGGGATATATACTAGATTATCGAGGGAGGATGGTGATTCTACATCAATAGCCAATCAAATACGGGAAGGAAAGCAATTTGCAAAGTCCAAAGGCTTGCAATTCAGCTTATATAACGAAGGAGAAGGTATTAGCGGAGCACTACCAATAGAGGAGCGTCCTGAATTAGAGAAATTAATTGAGGATATTAAAAATAATTTATGTCACGCTGTTTGGTTTAGAAATCAAAACAGGCTAGGCAGGTCAATGGAAACTCATATTGCTTTTATTACAGCATGCCTAAAATATAAAACAGAGGTTTATTTTGACAACAAATTATTTGATTATACTGACCCCACTGAGGATTTAATAGGTAACGTTTTAAGTGCATTAAATACCTACACGGCTAAACTTCAGTCAAAACAAACCAAACGCTCATTATTAGACAACGTGCTAGAGGGTAAAGCACACGGTAAATCTACACCGTTAGGGTATAAAGCTGATGCAAAAGGATATATCGTTATTGATGAGGCAGAAAAACCAATCGTAGAAACAATTTACAGAATGTGCCTAGAGGGAAAAGGCGCTTACTATTATCATTAGCACTAATTACCGTTGTTAACGCACAAGAGGCACCTACATCTGGAAAGAAAGTTTTAGATGTTAAGGAAAGTTATGAGGGTGAGTATATGCAAAACGTTACTAAAGGCGACTTATCAACTCCAGTTATGAACGCTCTAAAAAAGCGTGTTCCCAAAAAGTTAAAAAAATATGGCTTTGAAGAAATCAAGATTATTAAGATTGGAAAAGTAAAATCTCCAATAAGCGTTGCGACAAAAATGTCGGATGCCGTTGGTGGAAATCGGGGGGCTGGTAAAGCACAATTGCAAACTGCAAAAACTACAAGCCAAATCGAAGCAGCAGTTGACAAAATGTATGCAGAGGATGTTGACAATGATTGGAAACTCCAAGTCAATTTTATTGACGTTAAAACACAAAAGGAATATAGGGTTAGGTTAAATCTAATGTCGTATAATCCAAAATATATAATTAAGGAAAGCGACGTGATTATTGATTTAAGAGAGTAATTTTTTTCGCGGTAAAGTTTTAAAAGGGTAAACACTATGATTACTCTTTTTTTGATTTATCTTGATGCTATGGATAAAATATACACCACTAAGGCTATTCTTAAGAAAGATGTACAAAGATTAAAAGAAGAAGCCGAAAGAGAAAGTCAAGAGAGATATGCTCAGCAAGCAGAAAATGCTAGGAAGAAAAACCTATATGCTCGTGATATAATATACCAGTATAAAGAAGAAATTGCGAAAGCAATTGACACCGCTCAAAAACGCTCTGACGTACTTCTTAGTTCCCTGTGTGTTGGTGAACTTGTTACTATCTTCTCTCTATTTAACAATATTGGCATTGCAACACATAAGGGGTTAGGTGATTATGAAATAGGTAAAATGAAATGGGCTGCTATGTTTTTCATCTCTGCGCTCCTCCTTAATTTTTTCAAATCTATTGTTAGTGTATTAATTTTGAGTCATATATCCAAGGTTTTAGCAGAGCATAAAGCAAAAATAGACAGCCACATAATGGAAAGCTGGGTAAATACGAAAATCATAAAACAACCTAGTGACACCTCTACTAAGACATCTGTTTTATTAATTTATATTTCGAGTACACTCGCCTTCATAGCTGTAATAATTGGCATCGTTTTATTAGGTCAAGCCGTAAATCATTACATCAACGGTTTCCTTTAAGTATAAATTATCAAGGTTATTTTAAAGCGTTCTACTCGTCTTTTAAAATTTTTGCATACAAATACATTACTTTTTACCGTTCACGAACCGTTCACTCTACAAATCGGCACAAAAATCTGGCACACAGTTATATTTATCTACCGCTCTATGCAATAATTACAAGCTGATAATATTTTGCATAAAAAATATTTCCCTTAACTATATAATAATCATAGTAGATATATCTAATGTACGTCTATATGAATAAAAGGCGAAAATTTATCCACTTTTAGAAAAACCTTTGCAAGCTCCCATAAAAGCAGAAAAATCGTGTTTTAAAAAGTGTCGTGAAACTAACCGAAAATCTGCTCGAAGTTGTTTATCACGTATTTATCTCAGTATCAATAATCTTATCGATAGAGTACATCCATTAGAACAAAAGGCGATTTTTAAAACTGCCTGAAACTTTATGCCAGTTATAAAGGTTTTTAAATTGATTTTATAAAGCCAATTGTGAACCTGACGTCAGTCAGTAGGTTCACACAAATACTATGGACGTGTATATGATGCACCCATAAAGTGTATTATATACTATACGTAGTATAAATAGACCTAGAAACGCTTTGATATTCTAAAAATCCTAGTAAAACTAAGGAACGCCACGATTATTAAAACAAATATCAATGACCTTAAAACGCTTTGATAAACACAAACTCCAATGCTGGCGAGGGATAGCCCCTGCCTAAAAGTTAATATTTAATTACGCCAATATTGGCAAAAAACTAATTTAAAAATGAATAGTAAAAAATTCCAAACACACTATTATCTCTATAATAATGAGAGGTACGAAAACATGAAAGATTGTTGCAAGGCAATAGGCACAGGTATTCCAGGGAAATCCTTTAAGCACTTTATACGAGTAGGCTTAGTAGAGAAAATTTTAATTAACCAAGATGTTCCAGAGAACACTAATACATCAGAGTATGATAAAGCGACGACCGAAACAAGACTTTAATATAAACTATTTAACGATACTCGATAGTGAACTTAGCAAAGCCCAAAAGGATATTTTAATCGAGGTATTAGGGCATCATAAGAAGAACTGCAAATACGAGTACAAGCCGTTATACAATTCAGCCATATTCAAAAAATTGGAGTTTGGTAAGGATTCATTTACAAAGCACAGGGAAACGCTGGTGGATGATAAATATTTAGTACTTAAAAGGGTGAGAACTGGACGAGTAATTCTTATTCAGTATCACTTTAACTGGACAAAATTATTAAAAAAACAATTCATTACTCCCATAGAGCAGAGCGAGTACAAGCCAAAATTTATAAACAAGGGCAAGCAGGTACTCAAAAAAGGTCATAGCCTAACAATAGAAGATATACCAAAATTAAAAGCCGATACCGTTTATAAAATAAAGAGGTACAGGCTAGATAATGACGGTAATCGCAAAGGAAATGGTACGGTCATAAAGCCATATGGCAAAGACCTAAAATCTATGATACTAATAAACCATAGAACAAAGGAAGTTGAATACATCATCGGGAATTAACGAGAATTAGAAACTCTAAGAGGATATTAAAATACTGTAATGAAATTACATAGGTAAAGGCAAAGGATGTCTTATACCGACTGCATATAAAAACAAAGCACACATAATGCAGTAATAATCAAACGTGCCAATTAAATAAATAATGAGAAGAGAATGACTAAACAAGTGAATCCAACAAGCAAAAAGCGAGAGATACTACACACAGACCAACACATAACCGAAGCTAAAACACAATTAGCGGACAAGGTTGTACTCCTTTTAAATGAGTATAAAGAAAATTACCAGTTACATATTAAGGCAGATGCAAGTATGGATGAGGTAGTAAAGGCAATCAAAGAAAATAATAGCACATCATTAATACAGGTTAAGCACACAATAGATAAAGAGAAGCTAGAAGAAAACTTTAAGCATCTCAATGAGCAGCAGGTACTAGAAATATTAGGTAGTCAATCAAAAGAAGTCGTAAAGAAACTTACGCAAATAGCAACATCCATTAAGAACAAGTTAAAAGGGTCAGGGCTAACAATGGACAACTTCATATTAAATGATGAGTTTACAATCAATAGCAAGGTAACTGGACGTATTAAAAATATGGCATCCACATACTGCACAAACATTAACCAAATTGCTCTACGTAACCTAGCCATAAAGATTGGAGACTTAGTAAAAGGTGGTTTGAAAAATGGACTTTTGTCGCCGAACCGTTTGGGCGTAATCGCTGAAAACATCGTGGATATAAATACGGGAGAAGTAAAACACCAGTATATAATGCGACAATAAAATATAATTCACTCATAAACATTTGATTACAAAAAATGTGTTGATGCTCGGCTTTTTAAATAGGGTCGAGCAATTTTATTTTACAATACCAAATTTTCAATAATCATAATGAAAAAGCTTGAAATCCCCGTATTTACTAGAATGTTGGGAATCAAGAAACGGACATATATTAACATTAAACATAATGGAAACAAATAAGAAAAAAACAGGACGTCCACGTAAGCTGGGATTAAAATTTGAAATAAAGAAGAAGATTTCTAAGACGTTAGAGACATACTTTACCAGCGAGGAATTTATACACGACATCGGACTCAAGAATGGAAACAATCGCTTAAAGACACATTTAAACCTTTTACCTTTCATTTTACCAAAAGCTGAAAGTATAAAGGCACAAATGCTAGGACTAAATGAGGTAGAAATGCGAGAACTCGTGCAGTCGGTAAAAGTAGAATTAAGCAAGCAAAGCTAGAATGGGAGTGTTACGTACAATTGGTGAAAGCATTGGCACGGGTGCAATTGAAAAAGATGGTGCAATAGGACCCGTATTCAAAAAGAATGGCAAGTATTACGAAAAATTAGACGGCAAAGAGATAACAGCTGATGAGGTTGCAGGTAGGACTGTAATCCAATTTGGAAAGTAAATCTTAACTATCTCCATAGAGCAATAAAGCATTAAAAAAGCTAAACCAAAGGGGTCTTTTTGTAGGTATTTTGACAGATCTGTTTTTACTCCAATGGTTTACAGCCCACGTTCCTACAACGTGGGTTTTTTTAATTTTTTGTAAAAATTTTGGTTCTAGATAATAGAGAAACTTCATGGTATTGGAGATGCCTCTTTGTAACTTTGTGTTGACACCTCGAACTGGAATACACATCTGATATTCCAAAACAACTTTTACAAATAGCTTTTTACAAATGCATCTAAACATTTGTAAAAAATTTGCTCCCCTCCCGATTCTAAGTCAGCTTTGATTTAACTTAATGGATGGCTCGGGGCTAATATGGATTTAGAATTTACCGATTTACAATCGTCTATAATTAACCTCAGCGGTCTAAATATTTTAACCGATAAGGTAAATATTTATTTAAGTTATTTTTTTACAGAGTTAAAAATTTGAGCAAAATCAGTAATCGTACCATCTTTAAGTTTTATTCGCATATGAATATGATTAATTAAATCTTGATTATACCTCATACTTTGATTCTCTTGACCACGAAATCTTATTCTCATATTAGGCATAACACCTATCGGTTCACCCTTCTTAACTACTGAGATATTTTCTTTCAAATTCTTATCAACTGTCAAATACAGTAGTTGCACCTCGGTACCATTTTTATCTTTGATTGTTATAGTCCTAACAAACTTATCTCCAATGTCGGCTGTACTCGGATAGCCTATTTTTATCACTTTGCCTTCAACTGGAGAAAAAATTGTTTCACCTTCAGCAGAAGTAAAATCTATTGCCCCATGCGGTTCAGAGCGATTATCTCTACCAGCTAAAAAACCTTGCGAATTACCTGATCTAGAAGTTCTAACTTGACCTGTAATTGTTGGCGTACCAATCTCTCCCCAGTAATAAGGAATAAAGGGTTCAGGTGAAAAAAATTTGGCTTTATTACTTTTTTTATTGGAGTTATTCAAAAAATAACCGTACAAATCATTGATATCATCAAGCTTAAATATTGATTGCAAATCTGTAGATTCTATATCTAAATCTGAAATATTGAAATCTAGCAATGTGGGATTTTCTATTAGAAAATTTTGAAATTCAGATAAAATGTCTGCATTTGCAAGAGATTTTTTTATTGCCTGATTTGTAACATCAGCTTTGTAGTGCTCAAAATATGGTAAGTCAGAAGGGCGCGAATTAAAAGCATCATAAAGCATTTCTGAATTCATTGTAACCGATCCAGATTGTCCCGGAGGTGTTACGGTTACACTAAATTCACCATCTGAATTTGCAGATACTGACCAATCAGCCCCCCCAAGCAAATCAGAAATTGACTTTCCAACAAAATTAATAACATTCCAAAATTGGTTTTCGAAACTCTGCGATGCCTTAATTATTAGCTCCTCATTACTATTAAATCTTAAAGTCTTTAGTTTTCCATTGTCATATTCTTCTTTTAAATCTTCTCCGTTTTGGATTAGTTTTTTGATATATTTTGCATTTCCCGATTTACATTTACCGCTTTTGTCTGTTTCACATTCAATTTCAAACGTGCCATCATTTTTTTTACTGTTACGAGTCTTATATATAAACTCCGTATCTCTCACATTAGGCTCAAACGTTCCAAATGTTTCTTTCAATTCTACATCATAAGTTGTTAAATAACCCTTATTATTAAATTTAAGTTCGTTTGAAGGTCTAAAAAATGTATGAGAAATTTTTGCATCTTCGGATGCTCTAAAAGATACAGCATCAAAGAATTTTTCAGTTTCATCGTAGCTTTTACTCAAGTTATTATATTTCCTAGAAACAACTGATCTTGGAGATTCTATAGAAATGGGGGTGAAATTATAGTAAGTATAGGCTAACGATATTGAATCTAATTCAACCTCACCATCATTGTAATACTCGCTTCCAATAATTCTACCTCGTCTATCATTAGAATGAATCCAACCCTGTTTTTTTCCATTCTGGTAGGTTCCGTATTCTTTAATACTTCCATTGCTTAATAGATGATACATACCATTTACCAATCCATCTTTAAGGTAACCTTCAAATCCATATTTGTTCTGCAAATCTAGGCTCCTATAAATACCATTTGGTATAATCTGTTTATTATCATTTATTACAAATTGAAAAGACACTTTCTTATTGGTATTAAAAATATCCAAATTATTAAATGGCGTATCTAAATTGTAATGACTTACAATATTTACTAATCTATCTGATTCAATAAACCCATTATCGACCTGTGAAAATTTTCTCGAATTCCCCCATATCAAGGAATCTCTTATAACTTCACTTAGAGGTAAGGAAATGCTCTTAACATCTGAACTAAGAAAATCTAATGGATTAAGGTCATCTATTAAGGAAATATAATCATCATCAAATAGAGAATTGAGATTAAAACAATCGTTAGGAAATTCAAAATTTTCGCAATCAAGGAATTTTGAATCGTGCATTTGCCATTCATCCTTAAAATCTCCTAAAGATGAGTTGTCTATATTGAAAAATTGCCTCCTGTTGGTGAAGGCATCAACCATCTTATTTGAATCTATTTCGTCAATACTATCAATTACCCAAAGTCTCGCGTCTTTTATAATTTGACCTAATATAGAATGTGGCACAATCGAATAATTCTGACTAAAATTATCAGAAAGGCTTAGCAGTTCATTAATCTTATCGGAAGCATCCGCTGTTTGGTAGATTAAGTCAGAATCCATATCAACATTTTCATCAGAAAGTAAAACTACCTTAGGGATAGAATTTCTATCAATAACTTTAATCCCGTTTATTGTCCAAGCGATACCATCATCTTGCAACTCAGAAATATTTAGTTTATAATCGTTTTGCTTAATTTTTTTTTCGAAGTTATACCCGTAAAAACCAAAGGCAGATAATATATTGAGCTTGTTGTCGTCTAATTCGACAACCATCGAAATTAAGTAACCTGTATTTATATTCCCATCGCCAATATGTATCAAGTACCTATTGAATAAATCAGGCTTTTTATTTACTAATACTTTTTTACTATTTGACAAAAGGAAAGTTCTTCTTCCTGTAAAATCTTTATAAGGATCAGTATTTATTTTTAAATCAGTTTCTTTATAATTAAACGAAACATCATCATATTTAAAAATTATCTCTTTTTGACCATAAGCCTTGATAACTATTAAATTGAAAATGATTAAAGTAATTAGTCTAAACATAGTGATAACGTTGAAAATTAATGACGAATGAATAACAAGATTTATTTGATTAGCTTTAATGATGAGACATATCTGTTTTAATCATTTGCTTTAAAAAATTATTTGTAAAAGATAATAATATCTTAATTAAATATAAACCTCCGCATTAGAGCAACACTACATCACTTATCGTATGATGAGGCGCTCTAAAAGGACGCTCTGACATCAACCCCTGATTTTCCTTGACACGCCCCACTACGCTATGGATTTTAGTGGTTTCAAGCGCTTCTCTTAAGGACATAGGTGGCAAAATACTAGGTAACCTTTTGCTTAACATTGTTTTACCAGATCCAGGGGGACCAATAAGAATGATATTGTGTCCACCAGCAGCCGCAATCTCCATACATCTCTTAATACTCTCTTGTCCCTTTACATCAGCAAAGTCAAATTCGGGGTGCTCTAGGCTTTTATAAAATTCTGCTCTTGTGTCAATTACTGTTTGCTCTAGTGCAATGTCTTTATCAAAAAAATCGATTACCTGACTTATATTTTCCACGCCGTACACTTCGAGTCCATCCACTATGGCTGCTTCTTTTGCATTCTGGAGTGGTAAAATAAAGCCTTTGTACCCTTCCTCTCTTGCTTTAATTGCAATAGGTAATGCTCCCTTTATAGGTTGTAGCCCACCATCGAGGGAAAGTTCTCCCATGATAATATATTTATCAATTTCTTCCCCTTTGATTTGTTCTGTTGCGATCAATATTCCCGTGGCAAGTGTGAGGTCATATGCAGAACCTTCTTTCCGGAGATCTGCCGGAGACATATTTATGATGAGTTTCTTTCCAGGTATTTTGTAACCGTTATTCTGAAGTGCTGCTGCAATACGGTAGCTACTCTCTTTAATGGCATTGTCTGGCAAACCGACTAGATGGTACCCTACTCCTTTATCTACATTGACCTCGATAGTAATGGTGGTAGCATCTACCCCAAAAACGGCACTTCCATAAACTTTTGTAAGCATCTAGTTCATTATTTGCTTAAATATAGTAAGATAAGTTTTAAAATAGCTCAGAAAAAATCAAGCGCATTTCTAAAACATTGGTATACTACAAAAATTTGCCCTAAACTCAGCTCTCTTCTACTGTATACATCCTATAGAACCTTTTACTGACATTTGATTCTGTTTACCATTTATATTCACTTTGTGATCTTCAAAATGGCTAGCATTTTGAAGTTAGGAGTTTATCTCTCTGATTATTCTTAAATATATATTCACATATACTATTCACATATCAATTCCAAAAACGCTCCTTTTATGAAAAGATTACGTATTAGATCCTTTATGATTCTTAAAAGTGTGGTGCACATTAATAAATAAATAAAAGTACAGGGGTTTATCTGAGATGATGTTTTCTTTTGGAAACCCTACTATTAACAAGTGATAGTAAAGGAGCTACTTTAGTAAGTAGTTATAAGGCTTTGGATGCATTCGGTATGTTGAATGGCACAATGATCTTAGATAATATAACAAATTCCGATAAAACATATTATTTATATTATGCTGGATCGGAACTTTACAGTGGCAGTGTTGTAGACTTGGAATCATTAGGAAGTAGTGGTTTTGGAGAAAATCAAATTATTGCTTATCCTATGAATAATTAAAATAAAAATCTTCCCATAATTTAAGTATTACAGATGTGGGGGATGAAGAGATTATAGTCTTACCTTAGTAATACTAAATGGATCTGGTACTATTGATGTTTAGATTTCTTCAGATTAAATTCATTAAAGATTTAATGAAAAATCACATCACTTGAGGTAAAAAAAACACCTTTTCAAACTGCAAAGTGTTTTCTTTTCTCTGTAGCAACTGTCGTTACCAAGAAACAATGAATCTATTTCCGCAAGATATGAAATTCAATTTTGGATTGATGTGACACAGAATGAGTTTGTTTTGTAAAATCCTCTTCTTTGGCTTCAAAAATATTGTCTACGTAGGTCTGTGGGTTTAAATCAATGAGTGGAAACCAAGTACTCTGCACTTGTATTTGCAACTTATGACCTTTTTTAAAGGTATGAAGTACATCTTGCAATTTAATAAATACTTCATCTTCCTTCCCTGGTTCAAAGGGTTGAGGTTTTGAAAAGTCTCTTCTAAAGCGTCCGCGCATTACTTCACTACGTACCATCTGGTGGTATCCTGCCATTTGCATTCCTTCCTCTGTCTCCTCTGTATTTTCTACATCCTCTGGGTATACATCAATTACTTTTACAATCCAATCTGCAGCCGTTCCTGTAGTGGCTACTTTGAGTTTTGCCATAATATCTCCTACCAGTGTAAGATCATCGTCGAGCACTGGAGTCTCATAAACTAACACATCATCCCTTTTGGCAGCAAAGCGCTGATCGTCGGTCATATATTTACGCGGTGTAAATACCATTTTCTTGCCTTCTGCATAAGGAACTGGATTTTTAGGATCACTTACAAAGGTTTCACTCCCAGTCTTAGTAGACAGACTTCCAGATAGCGCCTTATTCGCGCCTAGAAAAAAGGAAATTTTCATTGTTTCTTTAGGTGGCCACTTCTCGAAAGACATCCACTCTTTACTTCCAGAATCAAAAACATGTGCTTCTGGCAATCCTGTTTCACCCGCACCGTCACCTTTTAGAAAGTGGTTAAAAAACTTTGTTTCAATATCTTTCTGAAAATAATCTGATATATTATCTCCAAAATATACATTCCCTACTGCTTGTCTTTCACTCCTTCTAGCCCAGTCTCCATGACTCCACGGTCCAAAAACTACAGTATTGTAATTATCACTGCGCTTTTCTATATTTTTATAGGTTTCCCAAGGGCCATATAAATCCTCTGCATCGTAAAGACCTCCTACCGTCATAACTGCAGGTTCAATATTTTCTAAATGCTGTATAATCCCTCTCGATCTCCAAAATTTATCGTAATTGGGATGCTCCTTTAATTGTGTCCAGAATTCATTGGTCTCATCATAGTATTTGTCCAGATTAGATAAAGGTCCTGTCTTTAAAAAGAAATCGAACTGATCATCACTATTTAATTCTGGAAATTTATACCAAGATTCGGTAGTGGGCTCTTCTTTTTGATATCCAAAAACTGCCGTGGCTCTCCAATAGCTTAACAAATACGCTCCATTATGATGAAAATCATCAAAAAAGAAATCTCCTATACAGGCTTGTGGCGAACTCGCCTTTAATGCTGGGTGTCCACTCAATAAGGAATAAGTAGCATAAAATCCAGGGTAGGAAATACCCCAAGTTCCTACTCTACCATTTGTGTTTTTGACATTATTTACAAGCCAATCGATGGTGTCATACGTATCACTCGCCTCATCCGTTTGAGTACCCGTTTTATTAGGTATAAAAGCACGCATATTATCATAGCTACCTTCACTCATCCAGCGCCCACGTACATCTTGGTAGACAATAATATTCCCTTCCTCCATTAAGTAGGAGTTAGGCCCAATCTTAGTTCTAAATTCGTCTGGTCCGTAAGGCTTGCAACTGTAAGGAGTACGCTGCATTAAGATGGGGTAGGATTGCAAGGTATCCTTAGGCGAATATATGGTGGTGTGTAATTTCACCCCATCTCTCATCTCTATTTGTACTTCTTGTTTTGTGTAATTTTCTTCAACAGAATACGATGGAAGTTCTTGCGCATACGCTTTCGCGAAAGCGAATACACCTATAAAACTTAGGACTGTAATTAGTTTATTCATAATTATTTATCGTTAAATTTTTGAATTCCATCTTTAAGCCAGCTTAGATAAACTTCAATATCTGGGGTGTAGGCTACAGGTTGATTTAAGCTAGACTCATCGTGATAAAGAAGCACGTAGTAAGGTGCTGCTAGAATATTGTATTTTTCTATTTGAAAGTTACTCCACTTATTTCCCACCGTTTTAATACGACGACCCGAAGGACTTACCGTTTGCTCTGATACTGGGAGTAATTCTCTAGAATCTCCATAGAGAGATATTAAAACTATGTCATTTTTTAAAATAGTTAATACTTTAGGGTCAGACCATACACGTTCTTCCATACGCCGACAATTAATACAAGCTAGTCCTGTAAAATCAAGAAGAATAGGCTTATTTACTTTCTTTGCATACGCAATACCTGCATCATAGTCTAAAAAGGATATGATATCGTGTGGTCCCAATTCTGCACCTTCTGGAATATCTTGATCTGAACTATTCGTAGTATTACTTCCTCCTACTCCATAGGGAGACTCACTATAATGTAATGGTGGTGGAAAACCGCTTATAAGCTTGAGTGGGGCTCCCCACAAACCTGGAATCATATAGACCACAAATGAGAGTGTGAGAACTCCTAATAACAGTCTACCCACAGAGATATGATGCAACTCACTATCATGTGGTAATTTAATTTTACCAAATAGATACAATGCTAATCCAACCATAATTGCGATAATGATCGCTAGAAAAATCTCTCGTTCTAAAAGATGTGATTGTGAGACCAAATCTGCATTTGACAAAAACTTAAATGCAAGTGCCAACTCTAAAAATCCTAAAATAACTTTTACCGTATTGAGCCACCCACCAGATTTAGGAAGCGAATTGAGCCATCCAGGAAACAGCGCAAACAAAGCAAAGGGTAAAGCAATGGCTGTAGAGAAACCAAGCATACTAATTACTGGAGTGACCCCTCCTTCTACTACAGATTGTACTAGCGCAGTACCTACAATAGGGCCAGTACAGCTAAAACTTACGATAGCTAGTGCTAAAGCCATAAAGAAGATCCCTATAAGTCCACCGCGATCTGCCTGACGGTCTATTTTATTTGCCCATCTCTGTGGTAGCATTATTTCAAACGCTCCAAAAAATGATATAGCAAAGACCACTAGTAAAACAAAAAATATCACATTAAAGGTGACACTTGTAGAGAGCTCTACGATGGCAGTTTCTCCAAATAAAGCCGTAACCGCAAGACCTAAAATCACGTATATCACAATGATAGAAAGGCCATAAATAATGGCGTTTTTAATGCCTGCAGCTCTGGACTTACTCTGTTTTGTAAAGTAGCTTACGGTCATTGGGATCATTGGGAATACACATGGTGTTAACAACGCCGCAAGCCCACCTAAAAAAGAGAGTATAAAAATGGTCCAATTACTATTCGGGTCATTTTGTTTAGTTATCGCTTTTTGTTGCTGCGTTGCTGGAGCATCTATCCTTTTTGAAACTCCGAAGTTTTCAAACTTTTTAAAATCTTTAAAGACAGTCATCATCTTGGTATCTAGATGATGTGCTATATAAAATTCTTGTGGGATACAAACTTCTTTACAAACTTGATAGCTAATGACAGATTTTACAATTGTTATATCTTGATTTTTGAGCGTGATAGTTTGTGATAACGAAGGGGTTTGTCCTAAAAATTTGGTTGCATTTTCTTGAAAAACCTCATCGTAAAATGTGCTCGTTTCAGACTCTTTTGCAAGACCATTTTTAATCACACCGTTCTCACTATCTAAAAACTCAAATGTAAAAGGAATTCCGCTTTCACTTTCTTGAGCGTAGATATACCATCCCTTATCAACCTTAGCATTGTAATGTAAAATGTACGTAGTATCAGCTACTTTTTCTACACTACCGCTCCACTTTACGGGGTCATAGGAAGCATTGGTCCCAGCTAGACCAAAACCTTGAGCGCTACCAGAAATGGAAATTAAAAATAGAATGGCAAAAATATACTGTGCTTTACGCATCATAAAGGGTAAATTTTATAATATTTTGAGTGGCTGTGGTTATTTTAAATCGATCATCTGCCCGCATTCCTATCACCCAAATAATGTCATCTCCTTGACAGAGGAGCCACGTTTTTTCCTTGGCCACCAAAGATAGCTTTTCATCTTTATAATATTTACTCAATTTCTTTTTACCAACAAGACCAAATGGATGAAATACATCTCCTTCTTGCCACGTGCGAATGCGTAGCGGGAAATGAATTAAACTGGCATCTACATAAATTTCTCTAGGAGATCGTGTAGTTATATCCCAAACCACTTCTTGAGCAATCTTTCCAAATGTTCCATAAATTTCTTTATCCGAAGAATGCCACGTACGAACTATAGTAGCTGTAGTGTCAATTTCTAAGAGCAACAATACTTCTCTATCTTTAAGTAATCTATGCGTGTTTGACATCACCTGCTTTCCAGATTGTGCAGTAAGCAACTCATAAATATCATCCCAAGAGGTAAAACCAAATTCATTCAGAATAGCAAATAATACAGACTTTGGTGCTGGATGATCTAGTATTTTTTTTGTCTCAATCGTTTGCAAGCCGTTTTTTAATACTAAAAACTCTTCCTTTAATTGAAGTGTGTACAAGTTTGCTAACTGAGCTGTTTGTTGTAAATGAGATTTTGTATGCTTAAAACCCTTATATAAATTGGGTTGCGCGTCAAGCAGTGCTGGTATTGCGTGATGCCTCAAGTGGTTACGTTGATAATCATCTGTTGCATTAGAACTATCCTCACGCCACTTTACATCATTAAGAAGTGCATATTCTTTAATGCGCATTCGCGAAAATGTAAGCAAAGGCCTTACCACTTTTCTGTTTATTGCTGGAATTCCCGTCAAACCGTTTATACCAGTACCACGTCCAAAATTGATTAAAAATGTTTCTAGATCATCATCAACATGATGGGCGGTAAGAATGTATTTAAAATTTTCGGCAACAGAAAGGGCTTCAAACCATTCATAACGGAGTTCTCTTGCTGCTATTTGGGTGCTAGTTTTATTAGTTTTCGCGTAAGCGGAGGTATCAAAATATTTTTTAAAAAAAGTGATTCCTTTATGGCTACAGTAAGACTCTATAAATTTTGTGTCCGCTTCACTCTCTTCTCCTCGTAAATTAAAGTTGCAATGCGCAACCCCTAGATCCATATGTAACGACTCGCATAAGTGGAGCAAGACCATACTATCTATACCAGCACTAACGGTGATCAGTACTTTAGATGTAAAAAGAAAAGGAAAATGTTGTGCGCTATACTGCTTAAAAGCTTCAAGCATACACTACTTTTTTAAAATTAAACACGACCCTTGAGTGCATTAAATACCCAAGCGATTGCAAAAAAACCAATACCTACCGAGACAAATCCCCAGCCGGCTACTTCATTATATCTAAAAGCGCCTAGAGCTATAAGTCCTAACCCTACTAATATCATTATAAATGTAGCCCACCCCAAAACGGAATTTTTATTCATACCCATAATTTTATTTTAAAAGCAAAACTTCTATAAAACGAAGTATACAAATATCGTGATTTTTTTAAGAGCATTCGTATCACTTTTAGAATAGCACAGAGTGATTTTAATATTTGGGTATTTTAACCGAAATTTACCCAAAACCAACACACCACAAATGGCCGACACTTCTGCTCAGTATGATGCTGTGATCACGCAATGTAGAGATTTGTTTATTAAAAAAATGAAAGATTATGGGAGTGCATGGCGCATCTTACGACTTCCATCGCTTACAGATCAAATTTTTATCAAAGCACAACGCATACGAGGTTTACAGCAAAATGATGTTCAAAAAGTTGATGAGGGTCAACAGTCAGAATTTATAGGTATTATAAATTACTGTGCGATGGCGCTAGTACAACTAGAACTTGGTATTGTTGAGCAACCAGATCTAAACGCACTTGAAGCTACACGTCATTATGATGAGAAAATAGCGCTTACCAAGAAACTCATGATGAATAAAAATCATGATTATGGAGAAGCCTGGCGTGATATGCGAGTAAGCTCTCTCACAGACCTAATCTTACAGAAGCTATTACGAGTCAAGCAGATAGAAGACAATCAAGGAAAAACAATAGTCTCAGAAGGCATTGATGCTAACTATCAAGACATGATTAATTATGCGGTATTTGCACTAATTCATTTGGATCATAATACATAGTTTAACTCACACTAATACAAAAACATTGAAAATTCTTACCCATATAGCGCGATTAATTGTAGGTGTTTTATTCATTTTTAGCGGCTTTATAAAATTGAACGATCCCCTTGGATTTTCTTATAAATTGCAAGAATATTTTAGTACAGAGGTTCTATCTGTAGAATTTTTAGCACCGTATGCATTGCTCATTGCTATTGTACTCGTTATCATCGAGGTATTGCTGGGTATAGCTCTACTGATTGGTCATCGTAAAAAAGTGATATTATGGTTGTTACTTGCGATGATAGCTTTTTTTACCTTTTTAACTTTTTACTCAGCTTATTTTAATAAAGTTACAGATTGCGGCTGTTTTGGTGATGCTATCCCGCTAGTACCTTGGGAGTCCTTTATTAAAGATGTGGTGTTATTAATACTCATTATCTTTCTTATTTACAATCAAAAGTATATTCAACCGGCTTTCGCCAAAATGGTAAACTCTATTATCATTTTTGTAGCATTTATAGGCTGTATGACTTTTGGGTACTATGTATTGATGCACTTACCATGGTTAGATTTTAGAGCCTATAAGGTAGGAAATAACATTTCTGACGGAATGAAAATTCCTGAAGGCGCTCCTGAAGCTACTTTTGAATATCGATGGAAATTTAACGTCGATGGGAAAGAACAAATCATAACCACTAGTGGAGGCTACCCTGAAATAGATGGAGATTTTATAAGTTATGATGTTATTCAAACGGAAGCCGGGTATGAGCCTCCTGTCCATGACTTTACCATTGAACGCGATGGAAAAGAGTTTACAAATCAATTTCTTGAGCAAGAAAACCTCATTGTAATTATTGCCTACAATCTTACGACTACAGAACGTGAAGGCTATTATAACATACGTAACATAACAGAGGATGCAATCCGAAAAGGTTATAAAGTGATAGGTTTAAGTTCGTCTGCGCAGGTTGAAGCAGAGCAATTTGTAAAAGATTTCAAATTGCCTTTTACATTTTATTATACGGACGAAACTGTATTAAAGACAATTGTTAGAGCAAGTCCTGGAATTTTGAGCCTAGATAAAGGAACCATTATTCAAAAACTGCACTACAATGATGCAGAAGACTTGCAGTTAAAAAAGTTAACTACCGCCCAACCTAAACTCAATTTTAATTTAAAGCAAGAGCTAGATAGTATTGCTTTACTAGATCAAAAATATCGCCGCTTGATGCATATAAACGATGCTAAAGAGAGAGCAATAGAAGGTGAAAAAATGGGGCTAGAACCTGTAGATTATAAGGGTGATCTCTGGCAAAGACAGCTAGCCCTTGATACAAGTAATTTGACCCGTATACGTTATATATTAGATACTAAAGGATATCCCGGCAAAAGCCTTGTGGGAGAACCCACAAACACTGCGGCTTGGTATGTAATACAACATAACCCTGAATATATAGAATACTATTTACCACTTATGCGGGAGGCAGGGAAAAATAACGAACTACCATATAGGTTAGTCGCCATGATGGAGGATAGGTACTTGATGAACAAAGGAGAAATGCAATTATATGGAACGCAAGGTATGACTTATGGTGATACACCTTCCTTTATATGGCCTATTAAAGATCCAAGTACCGTAAATGAAAAAAGAAAAAATGTAGGATTTACTCAAAGTATCGAAGCGTATGCTTTAGATCTTTTTGGTGATAATTTTAAATATGAGCCTATCTCCTTACAAGAAGCACAAAGAAGAAAAAATACCTCAAACAACAACCTATAATGTTATTTTATCTTCTTAAAAAACTGGGGTACGCATTTCTAACACTACTAGGTGTTGTAACCGTAATATTCTTTTTATTCACTGTGCTCCCTGGAGATCCTGCTCGAATGATGCTAGACCAAAATGAAGATCCAGAACAGCTGGCAAAGGTGCGCGCAAAATATGGCTTTGATAAACCTATAAGTGTTCAGTATGGTTATTATTTAAATGATTTGTCTGTTCTTTCAATTCACTCTAAAGACACGACAAATTACACATCATTAACTTCAGGAAAATATAGTGCTACCCCATTATTTTCAATAGGAAATAGTACCATAGTAATAAAATATCCGTACTTAAGGGAAAGTTTTCAAAAAACAGGCAAGCCAGTAACACAAGTGATAGGTGAGACCTTACCAAATACGATGGTTCTCGCTATATCTGCCATTACCATCGCTATCATAATAGGCGTTTTCTTTGGAATTATTTCAGCTCAAATGAGAGATACATGGGTAGACAAAACGATACAAGTGGTGAGTACTTTAGGAATGAGTGTCCCTAGTTTTTTTAGTGCTATTCTATTTGCCTGGCTTTTTGGATACGTTTTACATGAGTATACAAACCTTAATATGACGGGTAGTTTATATGCGATGGATGATTTTGGGGAAAATGTGACCATACAATGGAAAAATTTAATTTTACCTGCACTCGTTTTGGGAATAAGACCCCTCGCGGTGGTGATTCAACTCATGCGTAATTCTTTATTAGAAGTATACAACCAAGAATACATTCGTACAGCGAGAGCAAAAGGATTATCTTCATATAAAGTGATTAAAAATCACGCTTTAAAAAATGCTCTAAATCCGGTAGTAACTGCAGTCTCTGGGTGGTTTGCCTCCATGCTTGCAGGAGCTGTATTTGTAGAATATATATTTGGCTGGAATGGTTTAGGCAAAGAGATTGTGGACGCTTTAAACACTCTTGACCTACCTATTATTATGGGAGCTGTTCTTATTATAGCAACATTATTTGTTACCATAAATATTTTAGTTGACTTTATCTATGCCTGGCTAGATCCAAAAATCAATTTGGAATAAAGGTTTTATTAGCGATTTCTATTTCTTGACTAGGAGGATGTAAAATATACGCTTTCGCGAAAGCGCACCTTAAAATTTTAGTGAAATTTAATACAACAAACTAAAATTCTTAACTCAAAGGTAATCGTGAAAATTGGGTTAAATACTCCTTAACTAACTATTGGCTTCCTATATTTGAATGAAGTCATATTGACTATTGAAAAATTTAAAAAATATCTCTTTCTAAGGGATTAGATGATATACTATGAGAAAACATATTGTAGCAGGAAACTGGAAAATGAATAATGACCTAGCAGATACAGCAGGACTTATTACAGATCTTAAGAAAGAAAGAAATTTAGGGGACGCAGAGGTGATTATTGCACCTACATTTGTGAATCTCTATAAGGCTTTTGAAAGCTTAAGCGAAAGCAATATCAAAGTCTCTGCACAAAATATGCATCATGAAGAAAGTGGGGCTTTTACAGGTGAAATTTCTGCAAAAATGCTTAAAGGAATTGGCATCAACACAGTCATTTTAGGTCACAGCGAGCGTCGTGCTTATTTTAATGAGACGGATGAAGTGCTTGCTAAAAAAGTAGATACTGCTCTCAAAAATGACTTAAGAATTATCTTTTGTTTTGGAGAAGAATTGAAAGATAGAAAAGAAAAAAATCATGAAGCGATAGTGGCGAGTCAGTTAAAAGATGGATTATTTCATTTAGAAGAATCTGCCTTTGTTAACATTGTACTCGCCTATGAACCAGTCTGGGCGATAGGCACAGGAGAAACTGCCACTCCAGAGCAAGCTCAAGAAATGCATGCCTTTATACGCCGCACTATCGCATCAAATTACACTCAAGAAATTGCAGATAGTATTAGTATTTTATATGGAGGTTCTGTTAAACCAACTAATGCAAAAGAAATTTTTAGCAAGCCCGATGTGGACGGTGGACTTATAGGTGGAGCATCACTTGACGCCACAGACTTTTTTGAAATCGTCAATGCTTTTCAGAAATAACAACACACTACTTACCAAATAATATAAAAATAAATTACTCTCCTCTAATCAGCTTACTAGAATAAGGCTCATTGGGGGATTTGTAGCTTTATAAACGTTATTTTTGCAGTCATAAAATTTAAAATAGGATATAATGACTCCGATTTATTTAGGCTACACCTTTACTATTGAACCTCGTGATCCAGCAACAGAAATTCTAATCGCAGAGCTAGGTTATGCAGGTTTTGAAAGTTTTACAGAAAATGATTTGGGCGTAATTGCTTATATCCAAAAAGATGAAGCCTTTCCTACAAATCAAGCAGTAGATTATGCCGCTCTACTTACTGAAATTCAAATATTAAAATCTGAAGAGTTTGTAATCACCTACGAAGCAGAAGAAATAGCGCAGGTTAATTGGAACGAAGAGTGGGAAAAGAATTTTGAGCCTATAGAAGTAGATGGTAAATGTGCGGTAAGAGCCCCGTTCCACCCTAAGACCGATGTCACTTATGATATAATTATAGAACCCAAAATGTCCTTTGGTACAGGACACCACGAGACTACGCATATGATGATCAAGCATCTACTCAAATTAGATCTTGCTCATAAAAAAACACTTGATATGGGTTGCGGTACTGGCGTACTTGCTATTCTAGCTGAGATGAGAGGTGCGCAACCTATAGATGCTATTGATATAGACAATTGGTGTTATCTTAATAGTATAGAAAATGTAGAGCGTAACCATTGCAAGCATATTAAGGTGTTTGAAGGAAATGTACAATTGCTTGCAGATAAAAGCTATGACGTGATTATTGCAAATATTAACAGGAATATATTATTGCAGGATATTCCCGCTTACGCGAAATGTCTTCTGGAAGATGGCATTTTACTCTTAAGTGGATTTTATACGGAGGATATTCCTTTAATTTCAGAAAAATGCAATGAACATGGTCTTTACTTCGTTAGTAACTATGAGCGCAATAACTGGGTTTCATGCAAATTTGAAAGAAGGTAATTTCTATTAAGCTTAAAAAAAAGACCAACTCCGATAAGATGATCTATACCATGTTGCTGCAGAATGTATTACTATTAAAGAGCTATAAATAAGGCAAGATTTTCGCGAAAGCGAAAACGCATTATTTTGTATTTTTGCATCTATAACAACCCCATTATGAGTACTCAAGAAAAATATCAAGAAGACTTAGATGTGATGACGGAAGAGACTCCTTCTCACGAAATTATCTTGTATAACGATGACGTAAATACGTTTGACCACGTAATTAATTCACTAGTGTATGCGTGCGATCACGAAGAAGAGCAGGCACATCAATGTGCTATACTAGTACATTATAAAGGAAAATGTTCTGTAAAAAGTGGTGATTATGAAGACTTAAAACCACGCTGTTCTAAACTTTTACAAGCTGGACTAAGCGCAGAAATCATTTAATTTCTTTCTCAAAATTTATATAACAAAATTATTGCGCTCCCGTAGCGCATTTGTTATTTTTGCTAGGCAATTTTAAGCACCTTAAAAAGAGATTATGAATCTACACGAATATCAAGGAAAAGAGATATTAAATAGTTTTGGCGTAGGTATCCAACGTGGGTATGTAGCTCAAACTCCAGACGAAGCTGTTGCAGCTGCAAAAAAACTTACGGAAGAAACCGGAACGGGATGGCACGTAATTAAAGCTCAAGTTCACGCTGGTGGACGCGGTAAAGGTGGTGGTGTAAAACTTGCAAAAAATCTTGACGAGGTCAGAAGTATCGCAGACCAAATTATTGGGATGGACCTTGTGACACCTCAAACCAGTGCAGAAGGCAAGAGGGTTCACCAAGTGTTAGTAGCAGAAGATGTGTATTACCCTGGAGATAATGAGCCAGAAGAATATTATATGTCTGTACTTCTTAACCGTAGCACGGGTCGCAATATGATCATGTACTCTACAGAGGGAGGAATGGATATTGAGACAGTAGCAGAAGAAACTCCACACCTTATTTTTCATGAAGAAATAGATCCTGCAACGGGATTACTAGGTTTCCAAGCGCGGAAAATAGCTTTTAACTTAGGTTTAAGCGGAGCTGCATTTAAGGAAATGACAAAATTTGTTTTTGCATTATATGAAGCTTTTGAGAAATCTGATAGTTCATTATTTGAAATCAATCCTGTTCTTAAAACGAGTGATGATAAAATAATGGCAGTAGATGCAAAGGTATCTTTAGATGCAAATGCACTATACCGTCACAAAGATTATGCAGCAATGCGTGATGTACGTGAAGAAAATCCAGTAGAAGTTGAAGCTGGTGAGAAAGGACTTAACTATGTAGACCTAGATGGAAATGTAGGTTGTATGGTTAATGGTGCTGGGCTTGCTATGGCAACTATGGATTTAATTAAACAAGCTGGTGGAGAGCCTGCAAACTTTCTAGATGTAGGAGGTACTGCAGATGCTGAGCGTGTGGAAGCGGCTTTCCAGTTGATTCTTAAGGATCCAGCTGTAAAAGCAATATTAGTAAACATCTTTGGAGGTATTGTACGTTGTGACCGTGTGGCACAAGGTATTGTAGATGCATACAAGAATATGGGAACAATTAGTGTACCTATTATTGTACGTCTTCAAGGTACAAATGCAGATATCGCAAAAGAGCTTATAGACAACAGTGGACTCGATGTACAGAGTGCTATCGAGTTCCAAGAGGCTGCAGATAAAGTACAAGCAGTTTTAGCATAAATCAATAAATCTTTTTAAAGGACTTATTTGAAAAGGTCGAGACATTTGTCTTGACCTTTTTTAATATATACTAATTACAATTGCAAGATGCCAAACACTCTCTTATCTTTACGTATATGAAACAGCTATTTGTAGTCCTTTGTTTTTTATGTTCTCTTTGTGCGAGCTCACAAATGAGATATCCTGTACTATCAGAAGATTCTAAAATAAACCTCATAACCATTGGTCCTGGACCAGAACTTTACGATGCTTTTGGTCATACTGCCGTTCACGTAGTTGATGAAAGTAATGACATAGATATTGTATTTAATTATGGTGTATTTGATTTTGACACTCCTAATTTTTATCTAAAATTTGCTCGAGGTAAATTATTATACAAACTTGATGATTCACCCTACGAAAACTTTCAAAATAATTATAAAGTACAACAGCGATGGATTAAACTACAAGAACTTAATCTTGAACTAGAAGAACGTCAAAAAATATTTAAATTTTTGATGGTTAATCTTCAAGAAGAAAATAGATATTATAAATACGATTTCTTTTACGATAACTGTGCAACACGACCCTTTTATGCAATCAGATCGGGTCTAGAAGATTCCATGAAGATGGATTACAGTCTCCAAGAGAAAGGATTGAGTCATCGTGACCTTATCCATCAACACATTCCGTGGAATAGCTGGGGAAGCCTTGGCATCGATGTTGCTTTGGGATCTGTTATCGATAGGATTGCCACTCCAGAAGAATATTTGTTTTTACCCAATGAGTTAATGTCCGCTTTCGCGAAAGCAAAAATATCCACTCCTGATAGTTCAAAATCTCTAGTTCAAGACACAGTAACAATTTATCTTCCTGAAGAATCACATACTTACGGAGGCCTTTTTATACTGTCCCCATTCTTTATTATTGGGCTACTTTCTCTATTGGTTATTCTAAAAACGTATAAGGATTACAGCAAAAAAAACAGCATTGGTTGGTTAGACACCTTACTTCTTATAGTAACAGGTGTTACGGGATTACTCTTAGCTTTCTTATGGCTTGGAACTGATCATACAGCAACAGCCTGGAATTATAATTTATTATGGGCTTTCCCATTTCATATACTTGCCGCATTTATAGTTTCGAAATCAAATCCCCCTAAATGGATTTACCCCTATATGAAACTGGCAATTATCCTGATGGTGTTGTTATTTTTTCACTGGATCATTGGAGTACAAGATTACCCCATAACCATACTGCCATTGCTTATAGCCATTACAATGAGATATCTGTTTATCTTGAATAGCTTAAGAATAGTAAGGGACTCTTAATTGTATACTAACTACTGACCTCTATAGTTTATCACTGTGCTTATGGTTTTAAGAAGTATACTCAGATCCATAAACAGATTTCGGTGCTTAATGTAGTATAAATCATATTGAAGCTTTTTGAGTGCATCTTCCTCTGAACTTCCATATTCCCCCATTACTTGTGCCCAACCAGTAAGGCCTGGTGTAATGATATGGCGTGTTTTATAAAAGGGTATTTCTTTAGAGAGTTCTTCAACAAAAGTAGGTCTTTCTGGGCGCGGCCCAATTACACTCATATCTCCTATTATTATATTGAAAAACTGAGGGATTTCATCGATACGGCTTCTACGCAAAAAATTTCCAAAAAAAGTAATGCGTATGTCATTTTTCTTTGTCCACTGGACGCCATCTTCCTCAGCATTCATAATCATGGTGCGGAGTTTAAGAATCTTAAACTCTCTTCCGTTACGACCAATGCGATTTTGGCTATAAAAAAGAGGTCCGCGGTTTGCAATTACATTTCCAATTATAACAAAAGGAATAAGAAAAATGAATACCAAAATACCTATCACAGACAACACAATATCAAAAAGACGATGTATAAATTTGTAAAATTTGTTTTGATTACTCCTACTAAACGGAAAGTGTCGATAAAAATCCTTATCAACATATTGTACAGGTACACGATGCGTAATTTCTTCAAAAACCTGTATATATTCACGTATAGGAAAACCTTCTTTAAGCAGAGAGATAAGTTGGTTATACAATTTTAGTGTAACACCGCTTGAACTACTTGCCACGATTATTTCAGAAACCCCAATCTTTCCTATTGTATCGATCATATTATCGACAGTGTAACGTTTAACATCTGTCATGACAACCTCTTTACTTGTCATAGGGTCGGTATTTATATATCCTACGATTTTATAATTAGGATCTGCAGACTCTAGGTTTGAAACAATATTTTTGATATCATAAGAATCACCTACCACTAGTGCCTTTTTATAAAATCGAGGCACAGCAATTATAGTCACATAAAACCACCTCCATAGTAAAATTGCAAATACCGTTGCTACATAAAAATAAACGATTTGAAGTCTATTCTCTGGTAATGAAGGAGTATAATAAGGCGTTAGTAAATAAAATAATACCGTTAAAGATACCGTCAAGATTGTATTCTTGAGCATGGTTTGAAACTTAATAGTTTTCGGCAAAAAATATAGTTCAAAAACCGTCCCAAATAAACTTAGATAAAAAACGAAGACTAGTATGCTTATTATATTTACGGCTGACACCTCAAAATAATCAAAATTGAAAAATATAGTGGTAAGGTGAAGGGTACTCAAAACTATGACCACGTCCATAATACGGAGTAAAACTCTCCGTTCAGAAATATTAAAATGAATATCTGGTAATAAAGACATGAGGGGGAAATTTATTATCGTAAATATATTATAAATTTAGGAGAGCAATTTATTCCATAATTTCTTGATAGTTTTCCAATCATAGCTTTCTGCTTTTACCCTTGCATTCTTCACAATCAATTCTGATTTATGAGGATTTTCAATTAAAAATTCTATACTATTTTTAAAAGGTAAAACAGTGTTAGGAGTGGCAAGCAATCCATCCACCCCGTCATTAATCAAAAATGGCAAGCCTCCTACATTTGTTGAAACTACTGGCAAACCTAATGCCATTGCTTCTATTACACTCACAGGAGTATTATCAAAATTAGTAGTGTTTATAAATATGTCATAATCCATCGAATATTTAATCCATTTTTCTTTAGAGAGCTTTCCTGTGAAGATTACTGGTAATTTTTTGGATTTTGCATACATCATACACGCTCTTAAACTACCATCTTTTCTTGGTCCGACCATCGAAAGTGTGGCTTCTGGATAGGTATAAAGCAACTCTTCTAAAATGTGAAGCGCTAACATAGGGTTATAAATCTCTGCAAACGAACGAACCCACAATAGTTTGGGCTTTAGGGGGGATTGCAACTTAAATGGATAGTCAGATACATTGATGGAATTAGGGATCTTTAAGATTTTTTTATAGTTCGCTTTCGCGAAAGCGGAATATAAATAACTGCTGGGCACAACATTTATATAAGCATTTCCAAAAAAAGCTCTAGATGTCTTTGCATTCTTACGAAGTCTAAATGGTAAATTTCCTCCATGTAGGATAGGGATATACGATGTCTTAAAGAATCTACATAAATATCCTATCACTATTGCGTACCAAAAATTAGAAGTGCTATAGGTATCAATTAATACTATGTCAACAGCATTTCTACTTTTACAGTAAGTTACTATCATATCTATCATTCTGAGAAATTTATTCTTCTTCGAAGATGTAATAGTTATAGTGTAGCCCTCAAGTCTTAGGTTCTGACTTAGAGATTCAATATGGGTTGTTGTGCTTCCACTAGACGAGAGCGCGTTGCCTATATATAGGATTCTTTTTCTTTTCATTAACAACATTTAGAAGACACAGAGCATAGATAAAAGCAGGAGCAGCAATACGCATTGAAGAGTGAACTATCGTTAGGAACCAAAAACCTAGCGCAGAATAAAACAGATAATTACGTCTATTGCGTGACCTATATACTAATGGATATATACCTAATATACCTAGTATAAATATACCTAACATGCCGTGTTCTGATAACAGCCTACTGACTTCATTGTGAGAGGCTGCTATGGTACCCGTCTCATCTTCCCTCACCTCTTTTACTTTACCTACCCCTACACCCGTAAGTGGATTTTTATAAAAGGCAGAAAGTTCTGTTTCTAAAAGTTCACCCCTTCCCGTAGTGATGTCACTTTTTAAGCGACCTGCAGCATCTCTATTTGTATAACGTTTATTGATGAGGCCATTTGTTTGGATAGAGCTGTACATCGCAGTAACTATAAAAACACTTAACACTAAGATTGTGTAAGTAGCCATACGTTTACGAGCAGCTCCCTTAGATCCTTTGTAATATATTAATAAGAAAATTGCACTTATAATTATTCCAGTAAGTACTCCACCTCTTGAGAAGGTAATAATACCTTTGTACAGTAAAAATCCAGAGATGGCTAGGTGTATATAGAGAAGTAATTTATTCTTGCTATGTATTACTAGTTGTACTAATGCGGCAAACATCCCTAGTCCTAAAACTGTTGAAACTTGATTAGGTCCAAAACCACCAGTTGCGGCATAATTTGCTCCTGTGCTACTGAGAGATTCCCGTAAATCTGGAGTTCCTAATGTTATATAAATGGCCATCCCTAGTATGGGGAGTAAAATCCATTTTATGAGATTAGAAACTTGATTGTATGTGATTTTTCTATCAATACAATAGAGAGCCGAAAGACCAAGACACACGGGTCCACTAAGATTAAAGAAAATAGCTTTTTTTACATCTGTTTCCAAATTAAGAGTGATCGCTGCTACCAAAACGCTAGGAAGTAACAGGAATATGTACAACCAATAAATACCCGATTTTCTGCTAGTACCGCTTAAAAAAAGTCCTATGAGCATGAAAAATATAACAGAATATTTCCCTGCTTCATAAATGGGAACTGCCTGGGTCATTCTAAAAAACACCTCTCCCCCTGCCATATACCCAGCAGCCATGAGGGCTTCATTATTTTTATTACCTGTTCTTAAAATATGAACTAAGAAAAAAATAATACTGCCTAGGAAATATAGGGTTGCTAATGATCTTATAAAATATACGAGAACTCCTATGAGGATATGAACCACCATAAAAATTACATACGTATGTTTTTTGGATATCATCATTGCGCTATTCTATCAGCGTTGAATATAGTGATAGTAATTTCTTTATTGCATGTGTTTTATTGTAATTTGTTTTAATCCTTTCACGAAAGCGAGCGCCTAATTCTACGCGCGCTTTAGGAGACTCAAGGAGTTGTTCTAAGGCGACCTGTAGTTGCTTAGTTGATTGATCTATTACTAATCCCGCATCTCCTACCATAATCTTACATTTTCCTACGTCTGTAACAATAACTGGAAGTCCTGCATAACCATATTCTATTAAAGCCAGTGGCTCTGCTTCAAATGTTGAAACCAAGACACCTACATCGCAATGTGCTAATATCGCTGAAATATCTGATCTAGTCCCGTAGATAAAAACGTTATCTTCTAGATGAAGTGTTTTGATGTGTGCGTAAATTTGGTCACTATACATATCTTTTTTGTCCTCTCCCACTAAATGCAATGACCAATTGGGATAATTTGCAATCGTACTTTTAAAAGCCTCCAACAGAGATAAATGGTTTTTTTCTGCTCTTAAATTTGCTAGACACAAAACTCTGCTTCCATTTATTCCACCTAGTGGTGAGGTGAGATCACTACAGGTATCTAATTCAACAAAATTATTTATAATAACATCACGCTTAGCATGTAAATTACGTTTTGACCAAGACAAGAGTTCTTCATTTAAGGCAATACTTACATCTATAAATCTAGTTAAAAACTTATAGGCTACTAATCGAAACCCCTTAATAGCTTTACTATTTCCAAAATGATTATGCCATACAATTCTTAAATAGGGATATCTCAATTTTGCCAGAACGGCCATAAATAATGATGTAGAATGTGCGTGAATTATTTGAATATCATACTTCCTGATTAGTATCCATAGCAACTTTATTGCTGTGAAGTCAAAAATGCGCTTCTTATGAAGAATTTCCACTCTAACATTAGGTAAAGCATTTTTTTCTAAATCTCCACCCCTTCTCGTAGCGCAAATAATTGATATTTTATTATGAGAGGCAAGCATATTTGCAATAGTAACGGCCATTCGTTCTGCTCCCCCAGCATCTAGCGTATCTATGAGTTGGAGCACCTTCATTCAAGTATTTTTTTAATTGCACTTTCAAAACTCTCTAATGTATATTGCCTTGACCATTGTTGAGCGTTTTTACTTATATCTAGAAGCCCTTTGCTGTCTGATAGCATTTCAACGAGCCATGTTTTTTTTATATAATTTACATTAGCAATCAAGAATCCTCGTGAGCCTCCACCTAGCATCCACGGCACTGCAGAAACTGATGTGGCAACAGGTACAAGCCCCCAAAACATTCCTTCTGCAACTACTTTTGGCCAACCTTCACTTTTTGACAAAAGGAATAGAAGATGGCTTCTTTGATAGGCTTTTTTGACAACCTCTGCTGGCTGGTTGCCGTGAAGTGTGACCAAATGTTCTAAATTGTTTTTAATAATATATTTTTTTATTCTCTCAACTTCGTTTCCTTCGCCATACATATCGAGATATACAACAAGCCCCATATCATTTAAGCTTTCAATAAGTTGAACGGTTTCATAAGGCCTTTTATTCTCCCCCATCTTTCCTACAAACAATGCCCTTAATGGTTGATCAAATGATCGGGGGCCCAATTTTTCGATATCCTTTTCACCATAGGATGCTGTAAAAAAAGGTGTACTATTTTTATTATTTTGATTCCACTCGCCGTATACTAATACGTCTATGTTTCTTGTGAGAAGTGTACTAGATAAAATCCATTTTTGAAGGTTGTAAGCAAATGGTTGCTTTGCTTTGGGATCCCAATTCCCTGCGTATTTTGCGGTTTTCCTTTTCCAAGGAAAAAGAATTTGCACAAAACAAGCGAGCAAACCCAAGTTTCCAGGGCAGCGAAGATGAATATGATTCGCTTTTCGCATTTGGTTCCAAAGAACTAAGGCTTGATAAGGGGTGGTTAAAAAAGAAACAACGGCATCTCTTACATTGTGGAACTCCAAACGACGTAAACCTACCTGCTTAAAATTTTGAATTTTAAAAGGCTGAGCTAAGAGAGTACCCTCTAATTTATTTGGACAAACAATAACAGTATGATCTACTAAGCGCATCCATAGATTCATTTCTTTCACATATGGAGCATAAGCAACTTTTTTGCCCTGCTTCTCTATAATGTGAGCATCTGAAATTACGAGTAGCTTCATAAAATCTAATCTTTACAATATGTATAATGGTGTTTTATCAACCGTTTAACAACTATTAATTTTAATATACTAGCTATCAAATGAGGTGACCTCACAACTCCTAAAAAGTAAGGTGCTTATTTAATATTAAGTATTCTCTAAATAACTGACAAGCCATATTTTTATAAGTTAGGATTAAAGTGGCACTTAACTTTTTTGCTTGAGCTATGAATTTACAAATATTTAGCACGAATACTTTACATTTTCCTCAGCTGCTTGTAAAATGTGATATTTGCTTGCAAAATTTTGTTTTTATCAAATTTCTTTATCACTGACAAGCGTGCAGCTTTTCCCATTTCTCTCGCGGTTATTGGATTACTTAGTATAAAATCTATTTTAGCTGCTATATCTTTAAAGTCATAAACATCACATAACAAACCATCAACACCATGGGTGATAGTTTCTGGACCAGGACCATATACTGTAAATATTACTGGTTTTTCTAAAAGCATGGCTTCTAAAGTTACTAGCCCTTGAGTTTCCATATATGATGGGAATACACATACTGTTGCTTTGGAATAGGCTTGATTCAAATCATCCCTAGAAACACTTCCGCGAAATATAATATCTGGTATCCTTTCTTTTTCAATAAGCATTTTCATTTCTTGAATATAAGACCTTCCATCTGCATAAAACCAATCACTGCCATAAAGATGCAACTCCTTATCAGGAAACTTACTTTTTAAAATTTTAAATGCTTGAATAAGCTGGTGCACTCCTTTTTTCTCACAAATGGTTCCCGCAAATAGAATCATGTTCTGATCTACAGTCGTTTGTGGAATTTTTATTGCTGTTTCTAAAAATGAAGGAATTAACACTACTGGCTTATAGTGATAAGATAAATATTTCTCTGTATGTGATTTTACATACGATGATATCGCAATAAACGCATCTGCATTTGCAAATGATTTTTTCTCTCTCGAGCCCTTCACCCTATCGATCCCTCTTTTCTCTGCCTCTGCAAAAAAATGATGACCACCATGTAATCTAATTACTTTTTTATAATTCGTTTTTTTAGGTAAATACGCACTGTCTAGCTCTGAGGTCTCAACTATGTCTATAGTAGATTGCCTGTCTAATCTTTTTAAGAACTTATTTATATGCCACCAGTTTTCTATATATTTTGCTTTTGGAAGTATAGCTTTTTTTAATCTGACTAAGCAAACTCCTTGATCTTGTAGTTCTTCATTCTTATTAGTACTGCCTATTCCTACTACAGTCACATTGTGTCCAGCCTTAACAAGATTCCTAGCAAATGTTTGAATAAAAGTACCCTTGCCACCTGAAGCCCACAAAGGATATTCATCTGATATGAAAACAATATGCATTAATTTAGTAGTGTTTTTAAAATCTTCTGGGATGGAACATAGCTGGGACTTACGATTTTATTAAACCAATGATTCATCGCAGTCATATCATATTTTTTATTTAACACTTTTTCTACAATTGCAGGTATTTCTTCTTTATCATTCCACCATATAACAGAATTACTGCTAGACATAGATTTAAAATGTTGAAAATTATAGACGGTGTTCACAGACCATCCTTTAGCGTTTGGAACATCGTAATTTATATAGATGGCAGGCTTATTATATTGTGCAAAATCAAATGCCATTGTACTTCCCACATTAATTACGGCCTCACAATGGTGTACCGTATTCTTAAGTAAGGTTAAATCAGATTTTTTAGGTATGACCATTGTCCATAATTTGGCTTCTAGCCATTCTGGAGGGACTTCTTTAATAATATGGGTATATTTTTCAATTACGCTATTATATCTACCACTATAATCTACTGGACAACGTCTAAATATAATTTGTACGCTTTCGCGAAAGCGTGACCCCTCAATTTCCTCTGCTAGATCTTCTAAATACTTAGGATCATAAGGAGAAGTACGCATATCATCGCCAGAAAAACAAATCCATTTCTTTAAGGGGTCCAGCCCATATGAAGCTGCAAAAGTGGTCCGATCTTCAATATCTGAAACATCCTTATAAAATTCGAATTGTGGGGTGCCAGTTACAATTACTTTTTCCTGATTAATTTCTGGATAAAATTGAGCAAGTTCACTTTTCATATGTTCTGACCAGACGAAGTATTGATCTGCAGCAATATATAATCTTGCTTTGGGTAGGTTATCCCAACTAAAAATAACACTTACCGTTTTTATACCCAAAGTTCTAGCAGCTTCAAATACGTAAGGAGCTTGTATAGCGCGTTGATGTGTGAGAAAAATAACATCTGGTTTATGATCTTTAAACAGCGTTTTTAGAGCTAGATAAAACGGGTTCATCTTAATTATACGTCTGTACTTCTCATCTACATCCCTAATGCTCTCATACGTATCTGTTCTTCTTGCAGCAAGCTCTATTGCCCTGTAAAATGTCTTTTTAAGCAGTCCAGAAGTAGGAGACTTATAAGCATCTAGCAATGTTTTATTATCAAGCTTTTTTGCAAAAAAATATAACCTAGCAATATGAGATTGTTCTCGTAAAAACTTCTCTCGTTTCCCTTCTATAAATTTTGGCAGTTTCACACTAGCAAAAAAATCGACTTCATCTAAGATTAATTTTTCAATATCTGGAGCAAAATCGTGCAATAGCGAGACCTCAACATTTCCTTTTTGCCTAAATGTATTCGAGTACAGATAGTTGCGTACACCAGTTCCATCTGGCACATAAAGAAATATCTTAATCTTGGGGCTGTTCATCATCGTTATTAAATATCCCTAAATTGCTTTTGATTATTTAACTCCCATAATTTCGGATTATCTAAGCACTTTATAAACAAACCTGCACTATTACCTTTCCCAAAACTTTGAGAAGCTACAGCAGTGTGTTTAAGCTCTTTTTGAAGTTTATTTAAAATATCTTCAGTCTCGTAACTCGTATTAATGATATGACTATGCACTGCTCTATTTTCTTGACGTGTCCCTACATTTATCGTAGGCACTCCATAATATGGAGCTTCTCTTATACCAGCGCTAGAATTCCCTACAATAGCATCTGCTTTTTTGAGAAGTGTGAGAAAATACTCAAAACGTATAGATGGAAATAACCTAAACCTATCCTGATGTTCTAGCTTTTTATAAGCATTTAAGATATGTCTACTGCCTAAATCATTGTTTGGGTACACAACAACATAATTACGATGGCTTTGTTCTAAAGCATCTACAAACTGTTTTGTATACGTTTTCATATAAGCGGCTTCCGTAGTGACTGGATGAAACATTACAATACAATAAGAATCATAGGTAATCTCATAATATTTTTTCACCTCATCTAATGTTGGTAAATTGTTAGAGAACATAATGTCTACATCTGGAGATCCTATGGGATAAATGCTTTCTGGTAATTCCCCCATTTGCACAAGGCGTTCTTTTGCTTTTTCATTGGAAACAAAATGAATGTGGCTCATTTTAGTCGTTGAGTGTCTTATTAATTCATCAATAGTTCCAGAAACTTCACCACCCTCTATATGTGCGACTAAAATATTATTTAATGAACCCACGATTGCACCAGCTAGTGCTTCCACACGGTCTCCATGAATTACGATCAAATCTGGCTCTACACCTTTTATATATGCGCTAAAACCTTCAATTGTTTTTGCCAAGGTGAGGTCCATTGTCGCCTCATCCGTATGATTTGAAAACTTTTCTATATTTTTTAATCCTGTACGCTCTACTTCTATGACGGTAAGACCATAGGTGTGTAATAAATGCATTCCTGTAACAAAGATGTGCACCTCATAATCTTCGCTGTTGTCGAGTGCAATAAGTAATGACTTTATTTTAGCAAAATCTGCTCGAGTACCTGTTAAGAAAATGATCTTCTTCATGGCTTACCCCCTTCTATTTGAGCCCAAGTGATTTGTTGATCAGCATCAATATTTATAAGTGCTTTTTGGCCTAAAATCAAATTAAAATTTTCGGCAAGAATTTCTCCCGTACCTGGACGCTTTACCCAACTATTTTCTTTTGTAAATAGTTCTCCCTTTTTGATAGGAGCAATTGTGCAAACGGTTGCAAAAGCAAAATCTATGGTAACTTGCTCCTCTTTTGCGGGTTCTTTTGTACCACCTCGCATCTGCCACATCTCCTTACTTCCTTTAACCAGCTCTTTACAGGCTTGCTCGTCCATACTGCAAACAATATCTGGTCCTGTGCGCTGCATATGATCTGTAAAATGACGCTCTAAAATAGATCCCCCTAAAGCTACCGCTCCTAAGCATGCATTATTATTTACTGTATGATCAGATAGTCCAAAAACTTTATCTGGAAATGCCTCGCTTAATTGGGTCATTGCCCCATGACGCACAAGATGTACAGGCGTGGGGTATAAATTTGTCGTATGCAATAATGCCACAGGTACATTTGCTTTATCAAATACCTCTACTGCTTTACGCACACTATTAATGGTATTCATACCTGTACTTAAAATAATAGGCTTTCCAAAAGAGGCAATATGTTCTAACAGCGGATAATTATTACATTCACCACTGCCTATTTTATAAGCAGGAACATCAAACTGCTTGAGACGCTCTGCAGCCGCCCTAGAAAATGGTGTTGAGATAAAAATCATCCCTTTAGAGCGCACATATTCCATAAGCGCTCGCTCATCATTTTCATCTAGTGCACAGCGTTCCATTATATCATAAATAGAAACATCTGCATTTCCAGGAATCACTTTTTTTGCGGCAGCACTCATCTCGTCTGCTACGATATGTGTCTGATGTTTGACCATCTCTATACCTGCTCTATGAGCAGCATCTACCATTTGTTTAGCCACCTGAAGTGAGCCTTCGTGATTGATTCCTATTTCGGCAATAACGAGCGGCGGAAAATCCCTACCGATCTTTCGACCTTGTATTTCTATATAGGGAGCGTTCATTTTTTGTGTGATTTAAGAAGATACTCAGCATATTCAAAATCTTCCAAGGTGTCTATATCTACTTTCGCAAAAGCGTGATTCACCTCAAAAGTGGTATGATTCTCTCCTATTAATATGCATTTATTTAGTAGGTAAGCTTTAGATATATACAGTAAGCCGTTCTCTACATAAAGAGGTTCCATATCCTGACTACGCTGCCCTAATGTATAATTATAAGGTACAAATTTACCGTTCTTAATTTTACCTAGTTTCTCTCTGTTTTCTGTAATAGTTATCAAACTATCAAAATTCCCTTCGATATATTTTCCAAAGGCATCTTGCAGCAAATTTTTAGGACGTAAGGGATTTGTGGGTTGTAATAGCACTATATCTTCTACCTCATATGGTAGTTGATCTAGCACATTTTTCAAAACTGTGACAGTAAGTTCATGGTCTCCGCTTAGTTTTTTAGGTCTGTCTATAACTTGAGCTCCAGCAGCAAGGCTTATTTTCTTAATTTGTAGATCATCAGTACTTACAAAAACTTCATCGATACCCTTAAATGTTTGTGCATATTTAATACTATGGACAATGAGCGGTTGCTCGTCTAATAATTTAACATTCTTACCAGGCAGTCTTTTTGAGCCTCCTCGTGCGGGTATGATGGCGATGGTTTTAATCATCTTCTTTTAAATCTTTAAAAAAGTCTGATTTCATCTCATAAATTTCCGATATCGACTTTTCCCACCAAGCCTGATCCTTTATTCTCTTTTGTTGACTATCAGAAAATCTATATTTCAATAATTTTGCTGGTACTCCAGCTACGATGGCAAAATCGGGTACTGATTTTGTAACAACACTACCAGCTGCTATAATAGCTCCATCTCCTATTGTAACCTCTGGTAGAATTGTAACGTTTTGTCCTATCCAAACATTATTACCTATCTCAAACTGGTTTATCTTCTCTAAGAGATAAGAGCTCTCCTTCAAATAAACTATTGTTTATATAAGTACTTAAGTATGATATAGGATGATTTGTTGTGATTATCGTTGAGTGAGGCCCAAGCTGGCAAAATTTTCCGATTGTAATAGTACCATGTAGAGTAGACAGATAACCAATTGTGGTGTAATCTCCAAGGTCAACGATGCCACTAAAATTACATTGATGAGCTATTTTATTATTGGAGCCAAAATTAATATTATCTATTCCTCTACAGAGTGCACCAACACTCGTATTATTTTTTATCGTTTTTGATTGGTAAATAAATTTCTCAATCAAATTGAGTAATAAAATTTTAATTTTATAAATCATTAGTAATTCTTATCCGTCATTCCCTTAAATTTGAAATAAACCCTTCTCACGGGAGCAAAAAGTATTATACTTTTAAATATAACCCTTTTAACGAACACATTGAAGTTCAGAAAACTGTCTTGCGACTGGAATATTTTCAATTAGTTGACCATCGCTATTATTTTTAGTAAGGTTTTCAAAATATTCTCCCATCCACTTCTCAGGTGTATTACCTAAATGAAAAGCATAATTTTTTAATGTTGCGAGCCGCAAAAATCCTAAATTGTTATTAGGCTTATCTATATATAACAGATCTGATTTTGTGCTTATAAAATCCTTTGATGGAAAACTGGGAGTATTTTGAAACACTTCTTTACGTAATGTAGAGACAAAATGTCCGCAACTAATAACGGCTACTTCTTTTTTCTCCTTGAGGCATATAAACTTATTGAGACGCTCACCCTTGAATAATTCACTTCCTACACTTTGTTGAAATTTTAAGAGATCATCCTTATCAATAACATTATTAAAAGTAATTTTATTAGTAAGAATTCCATAGCCTAGTGTACTACTCGCTTCTGAGAACTTATACATATTACTCACAGGAACTGGCGAGACCATACCTGCTCTAGGAAAGTGATAAAAAATATCTTCTACGGCCTCTTGCCAATTATTTTTAAACAGGACGTCTGCATCCGTTACAGTGAAGAATTCTTCTAGATTACCCCTTACACAGGTATTTATGGCATTTATTTTTCCAACGTTTGTAGAAGAATTAAATAATTGATCAAATCTAACCTCTTTAGATTTGAGATCTTCTAAATAGCTTTGAACTTCTAAACAACTCCCATTATTATAAACCGTTAGTCTACTTTGATTATGAATAGTTTTTAAAATACTTCTGAGACAATATTTTAAAATCTTAAAACTATCTTTATAATATGATTGCTCTGTATTTGGAATAAATACAGGTACAACGACTCTATGGTAGCTTTCAATTTTGACATTATCCTCACCCAAAAAAGGATTGCTTCCTGTTCTCATGACCTTTAAATAAATCTTTTATATGCTTCTATAACCTCTTTTGTTATCTTATTTCTTTCTAAGTGTTTCATCATTCGCTTATTGTGAATAATAGCGCTTTCTAATGAATCTCTACTTTCTATAATTTGATCAATTAATAGTGCTATGTGCTCACTATCTTCTGGCTCACAAATAAGTCTCCCATTAATGCCGTCAGTGACTAATTCTTCGGTAACACCTCCAGGGTTAGACTGCAAAGGATATACTCCCATTAACATTGCTTCTAGCAGTGTGTTAGGTATTCCATCTGAAATACTGTTACCGATATAAAGAAAGGAAGCGCCCATAATTTTAAGAATGTCCTGCTGACTCATTGTGTTATCTTTCCGAAAAACAATAACCGATTTAAAATTATAACAAATAGAAGGTATTACATCCATTACATCTTGACCTGCAGAGAAAATAACTAAATCGAAATTAGTTAGCGATACTTGAGTTAGGCTAAAAGCTTTCAGGACTTCTACAGCTCTACCAAAATCATTTTGATAACCTTTAACAATTATTGAATTTCTATCTTTAATAGAGAGATCTGTAGTGTTATTGTCTAAATTATATCCACCTCCTCCCGGAAATATTCCCAAAAATCTTCCTATAAAACCCAATTCTCGAGCTATAGTTTTGTCTCGTTGGCAATCTGTAAATAGCGCATCTATTCTAGAAAGACACTTCTCAATTTGATAAAGATGACTTTTAATATTTCTATAAAAATAAAGATCGCTACCCCAGCAGCTATAAATCCACTTTATATGTTTTCTCTCTGTGAGAACAGATAATAAAGGGTAACTACAAGATTGCATCTCAAATGAATGTACGATTTGAATACCTTCTTGATCAAGAAAGTTGGATAAAAATTCCTCAATTGTAATTTCTAAAATCCCTTGTAGCCCGGTATAAAAATTAGGTAAATTATTTTTTAAAAATGTTTTTCCTTTAAATAAAATTTTATTCTTCTTCCAATTTATTATTTGCGTAACATCAGGATGAAAATCTCCCCTCCCTCTACTTAAGATATCGAACCAATAAATCTCCCATCCCTGACCTATCAATTGATTGGACCAACGCACCGCGTGTATTGAAGGAAGAGAGACAAGAAGAATTTTCATTTTAAATATTTATATCCCTTATCAGTTGCTAATATTAAAATAGAAAAAAATACAATTTTAATGCAACTAAAAATAAATCCTTTTTCAATATTAATTGACATTATTTTTTTCAAGAAAAAAAAGGCATTCTTGTTGTCTTTATTATGTATTTTGGAGAAAAAAGTAAGTATAGTGTTTTTAAAAACAAAAAATGTGTCAATTTTGCTTTATGTTTATCATCATTTAATAACTCTAAGTGCTTCTCTCTGGTTCTGATTTCAGATAGAACTTCTATTATATTTATATTTTTCTATTTCTTTAGAAAGAGAATCTTTGTGGAATTGATAATTAACTAGTGGTAAAGATAAAAATCTAATATTTGGCGATTTATAAAGCATTCTCGAATGAATCCAAAGTTATCCAAGTTTGAAAAAGATTCATCAAGATAAACTATTGCTTTCAAAAATGATCTTCTCCCAAAAAGGCCCTAGAAACATAGCTAACCAATTTCCTGACAATATAATCACTAATTAAGTCTCTGTGAATAAATATCATTGATACCAATAGCTGGATCATTCTCAAAATTCACTTTATTAAGAGGAGCAATAACAGCTTCAATGTTAGAGGAATCGATATAACTTCTAATAATACTAGAGGATTGTAAATTATTGTATTATCACCATACAGCAATCTCCATTCACCTCTAGAATGATAATACCCTATATTTCTACAACTGTTAGGTCCTTTCTTACGAGATTCATGTCTTTTCAGAATTATAAATTGTTTATCATTTCTACAAAATTTTTCAACTGCTTCAAAAGTATTATCTGCACTACCATCATCAACTACAATGCATTCCCAAGAAGAAAATGATTGATTTAAAATAGATTGCAAGGTTCCTACTACAATATTTTCTCGATTATAGACAGGAATAATAATAGAAAAAATGGGAAGAGTTGACACTTCATATTTTAATCAAATTAAGTCCCTGCAAGATTTTTTTGCTAAGAATAAATTGTCTAGAATTCCTAAGACGATATTTTAATTTGAATTTTCAAGTTCTTGAAAAATATGGCTGAAATAATACTTCAAAATTCTCCTTGCACAGCTTTTCATATTTCTGAGAATGGAAATTCTTAATTGTAATATGATAATTCCATTTAGCAATTTTATTCCGTGAATCCGATTTGTCAGTATAGTTAAATAAAAACTCTTTTATTGACATAAGTAGCTCCATCTTTAAAAGCTGACAAGCAATATAAAACTCCCAGTCTTCATATCCATTTCTCATATATTCATCATAACCTCCCACTCACTCCATAACTATTTTCTGAAACATTAGATCACCGATTGCGCAAAGTTGCTCCTCCGAATAATGTCCTCGAATCTCCCTCTGATGGTTTTATTTTTCCAGTATTTCTTCCATCTAGAAGAATTGTTCCCCAGCAAGTAACCATATTATAATTTTGATTCAAATCAAGAACATTGACAGCTTTTTCAACAAAGGAGTTTTCAAACGTATCATCAGCGTCTAAAGTGACAATATAATTGCCTATAGCCTTACTTATACCTAAATTCTCTTGCTACAGAAGGACCACTGTTTTCCTGATAAATGACTGTAACAGAATCCATATTTATTTCGTCTAAAATTTGCTCAGTTTCAATATTAGAACCATCATCACAATGATAACCTCAATATTTTTATAAGTCTGGTTAAGAATAGAACGTATTGCGTTTACAATGTGACTACCATCATTAAAACAAGGAATAACAACAGAACCTTTTCTATTATTTTGATCAATCATAATATATCATCTTTTAAATAAGACGGCGGAATTTCTTATTTTTATAACGATTTTTGTAAAGTCTGTTTTAGCTCATGATTTTTTGTATTTCTCAAAATTTAACATTTATTTTTAAATTATGCCTCATAGAAGACTTAATTGCCATTGTTAAAAATTGTCTCTCATACAATGCTACCTTTTCGTGGTCAGAAGTTAAGACATTACAATATTTCACCTTAAATCTATTTAAAAATTTTCGATAATACTTTGTACTCCCGACTTCAAAAGTTCCCTGATTTATCAGCATTTAGACTATCGTGAAGAAATGATGCCTGTGGTACAAGACCAATCTTAAATTTATGAAATATGACGCGTTGGCAATAGTTATCATCTTCTCCATAGAGAAAAAATATGGGGATTGCTCAAATCTTCAACAATTTCAAAATTTTTCGGTAGGTATAAGCCAAGATAGTGTTAATGTTATTTAGTAAGTAACCAAATAAATTTCCTTTAACTACTTTTTCGAAACTAAATTTTCTAAATAAAAACTAACTGCTTTTTCATCAGTCTGTAAATAGTATAAGAAACTTTGATCAAGATGATTACCTGTTCTATCTAAGTGGATAGGAACTCAAACATCCATAATTAGAATTACGTTGAGCAACATCAATTAGAACCTCAATTGTAGAATCATTGAAATATAGCTGCTTTGATTGAATAAGAAGGCAGTAATTATAAGACTTCCTTAGCTATTTTTTAGTAACCTATAATTATGAGCTTTTTGGAGCTAGTATTCGGTCAACAAGTTCAATAAGACAGATTGTGGACAATCGCTTTAATAAAGAAAACGCCGTCATCCTGACTATTGTTATCAATAATCAAAATATCTACAGGAAATTTACTATTATAAAGATTATCCAGACATTTTGGTAGCCATTGCATCCCGTTATAAGTAACAATAATTACAATTACCCTGATCATAACTTAATTTTCTTAATTTGTGATTTTTAGAACTTGTTATTAAAAGTTTGAGAATGGTTGAGTAAAGAATAATAATAACGGATTTTTATAAAGCAGACTTTTATCATTAAATTGTCTTCACAATCCCACACCACGCTTTAAAGCAATTAAGTCTAACCCTATTTATCACAGTTTGTTATATAAGAAGGTAAAATATCTTTAAATTTTCGGTGTACTACTTTCGAAAGTCGCATACCAAGTATCATTTACATTCCCTAAAGAAAAATGCTCTATGTTATCTGCTTGGTTGCTACAATTCTTTTTGATTTTTGAATCATTGTAAGTGATAAAGTAAAGATGATAGCAGTGAAAACCTTGCAAATTTTCATCAAAACTAAATCAGCATTTTTCCTAACCATGAAAACACCGTCTATTATTACGACACTGCTGTTTTTCTCATTGTAAGCCCATTCCAACCCGCTTACTTCCGAATTATAGTGTTGAATAATATTTATTATTTTATATTTGGAATCACAATCCCACCAACCACCTATTTGTGATCCTTTTACAGGAAGCCTCCTTGTCAATCCTGAATGAGACCAATATTCATCCTGTCTATTGAAAAATTTTCTCACAAATAGCTCCCCAATTTTGAGTACTGAAAACCAGCATTCTGATGTAAAAAACATAAATACTTTCCAATACTCCATTTATTCCGAGATTGTAAGTTTCAGATACATCGTATTCATTTGAGCTGTTATCTATGTAAAGATTCAAAATCGCCGCCAGAGCTCTTGATATCGTGTAGCAATTTATCATCTAGAAAGGGTGTCGTAGACAAAGGATAACTGAAATCATAACTATAAATTTTAGCAGTAGCTATCTTTTTAATTCCCAATAGAAAGATGGAAGCCTAAACTCTTATTTTTTCTCAAATTGATGCATTCCTCTCTTAATTTTTCAACTCGACAAATACAAATTAGAGGTGTTTGTAGCTAAACACATATTTTTGATTTTCTAGTATCATATCGGCTCAAAAACTTCTAATCATACACTTTGAAAAAACCTGATAGCTGAAAAAGACTCTTATTTTGATAGATGAAATTATGGTCTTCTCCAATCATACTCAACCATAAGTCCCAATCTTCTTGACCTTGATAAGGAATCCTTTCATCGTAATCACTGCAAACGACTAATGCAGATTTTTAATAAGTGAAAAGCATCAATATAATTTTCAATAATAAACTTCTCAAAACATGGACAAATCCTTTAAGTCCAGATGCTACTCTCTCTCCAATATATTCTGCGTTACCATAGATAACGTCAACGTCAGCACTCTTTCTAAAATAGTAAAGGCTTTCAGAAACAAAATCAGGATTACTAAATTATCAGAATCCATTGGTATTATATATGATCCAGATGATGCTTCGATACTGGAATCGCTTGCATGAGTGGAACCACCATTATGTTTTTGAGTATTTAAATCTTTTATCTTTTATAACCCAGTTGGGTAAGTAATTATAAGGAGTGTTGATCGAATGAACGATCATTAATTATTAGTGTTCTGAATTATGATAGAAGTTGGTTATAAAATAAGAATTGCAATGATTATCTAAAGTTGCTCTGAATTAAAAATATTAAGAATTATAAAACTAATTTTAATCATAAAATAATTTTGATTTACTGCGACGGTCGTTTCTCCAAACTCAAAAATCAAGAAATCAAGCTAGATTTACCCACTCTATTACGGCACTCTCTCACATTGAACTCATTCGTGAATTTCGATAGCTATTAATTCTTGTGATTCTTGAAAAAATCGTGATTAAGCCCCACTTTAATGAAATCTTTCTGACTTTCAGATATCAATTTTTAGAATTGATATTGAAGTTAATTTTTCTTTAGAATCAATTTCTTTTAGTGATATACTTGAAATATTACCAACTATTGCTTTCTCTTGCATTGTAATGTCTAGTCACCACCCCCAAATCTTTTTTCAATTTGGTTTTAACACCCGATAATGAATGGAGTACACGATTATATTTCTGTTAATATTTTATTTGATCTAGTTAATAATTTATCGCAGTTTAAATTTAATATTTCCAAATTTTCAATTGATGGTTCAATAACAATAATTTTAGAAAAATTAAAAAAATTAGAAAGATATAATGTTGTCATACCAATATTAGCACCAGCGTCTATGAGTATTAAATCTCTATTATCTGGAAAGTATTTGTTGCACAACTTCACGGTAGATTTATATTCCTCTTGCAAAAAAAGCTGACCAAATACAAACAAGTCACTACTTGGTTCATCTCTCAAAGTGACTATTGCAACTTTAGGTATATCAATTACTATCTTACCATTTAACTTCTTGCAACTCCAGCCTTTCTTCTATTTCGGAAAGAATTCTTGACCTAGCTGTTGAGGTTTTTTATTTAAAAATGATCTTATAAAAACTTTAATTGAACTTAATTTCAAAATCTTGATAAATTTTACTCTGAACACTTGGTATTGTTTTACCGTTTTTAAAAAAAATCCCGTCCTCAACACTAAACTTAAATGCGTTTTCTACCCCAGTCAGCGCAAGAGTTATCTACCGAACAAAAAACAGTAACTAAATAATCGCCAGAATTCAAAACACATTTTGGAATATTAATAGTAACTATAGAGGGTATAGTGCTCTTTTCTATATCTTTCAAAACGCTACTGAACCAAAAAATTCTTTGTCCAAAAGTATCATCAATTCTAAAATCAAATCGCGTCCTTTCAAGAGAAATGTTTTTTAAATTTTCTATTGAAAACGCTAAATTCAAAGGAGCACCAGTTACTACAGAGCTATGGGGATCAATTCCATATACATCAATATTGTTGAATTTTATAAAACCATTTCCTGTTCTGCTTTCCAGATTTTGCAGTTTATCTTTATCTCCTTTTGTAGAAAGATACTCATTAATTGATTCTGAAATCCCTCCTTCAAAAACCTCCATTACTTATAACCATTCCTCTAGTACACAAATTTCGTACTACTGCCATATTATGACTTACAAAAAGCACGGTTCTTCCATCGCCTTTTGAAATATCTTGCATTTTTCCAATAGCTTTCTTCTGAAACTCTGCATCACCTACAGCAAGTACTTCATCCACAACTAAAATCTCTGGCTCAAGATGTGCCGCAACAGCAAAAGCAAGTCTTACTGTCATTCCAGAGGAGTAACGCTTTGTAGGTGTATCAATGTAACGTTCACAGCCAGAGAAGTCTATAATTTCATCAATCTTTGATCTAATCTCAGATTTAGTCATCCCCAGTATTGCACCGTTGAGATAGATATTTTCTCTACCTGTAACTCTGGATGAAAACCTGTACCCACTTCTAGTAATGACGCTATACGTCCTTTAGTCTTTATAATACCTGTAGTGGGCGCCGTAACCCGAGATAACAATTTTAATAAGGTAGATTTCCCTGCTCCATTACTGCCTATGATTCCTAAAACTTCTCCTTTTCTACCTCAAAATTTATATCTCTAAGTGCCCATACATAGTCATCTTTGCCTCTAAATGCTCTATTATTAACTTCTCCTAACTTTAAAAATGGATCATCCTTCCTTCGCACATTTGCCCAAAACCGCCGCATATCATCTTTTATAGTATCAGAGCCTACAATACCTAGTCGGTATTGCTTTGAGATATTTTCTGCCTTTAAAATGATGCTCATTGCTTTTTGCTTTTGCGAAAGCGTAGTTTTAAATAGTATCTATAAATGTACGTTCTGTACGATTAAATATAATCATTCCAACAAGAAAAAGTGTTATGGCCAATATCCCACACCCGGTAAGACTTTGCCAGGTGTAAACTCCTTCTCCAAAAACGCTATACCTGAAAGACTCTATGATTATAGCAATAGGATTATACTCTACAACCCAAGAAAAACTACTCAACGCTTCATTATCCTTAACAGTTATCATCGGATACATAACTGCTGAAATATACATTAAGAGTTGAATAGCAAAACTTATGAGTATTTTAAAATCTCTGTATTTTGTAGTAAGAGCTGTTAAGATCATTCCTAAACCTAATCCTAAAATGGCCATCAATATAATAAGTATAGGAAATAACCACAACGTTGGACTGGGAGTAAATCCTCCTTTAGTTGTATAAAAATAAATGTAAAAACATGTAAAAATAAAAAGCTGGATGCCAAGCTTAAAAAGTGCTGATATAGAAAGTGACAAAGGCACAATAAGTCGTGGAAAATATACCTTTCCAAACAATCCAGCATTACTTGCAAATGTATTAGAACTACTATCTAAGCATTGTTTAAAATAGGTCCAAAATGTAATTCCTGCCAGATTAAATAAAAATGATGGTACAGCACCCGTGGCAATTATTGCGATTTGATTAAATACAAGCGTGAAAATTACAGAGGTAAATAGAGGCTGTATCAAGTACCACAACGGTCCTAATATAGTTTGCTTGTATTGAGCAACAATATCTCTACGTACAAACAATAACAAAAGATCTCTATACCTCCAGATCTCCTTAAAATTAAGATCTATAAGTTTACCCTTGGGAGTAATCTCATACAACCAATTATCATCTTTAGGAGTTTTTCTCTGTCATTTAAAAAAACGTCTTATCGATTTTAAAAAAGTTACTTGCTCCTCTTCGTGATATCCATGATTATAGGCCCCATAGCGATAGCCTGCCCCATAGCCGTATTTACTCTTTTTGCTGGAAGTAATTGAGCACAAAACTTATGTTTTTTATTTCTCCCTTTCATATTTATCGTTCACAAGAGCTAGCATATCCTTTTTAGTATATCCTTGTCGCACCATGTAAAGCGAAGCATCTGCATAGGACATCAACTCAAAGGCGTCTGACACCAAACCTAATGGAGGGGTGTCAAAAATGATATAATCATACACCTCTTTTAGCTCAGCCACAAACTCCGCCATAGCATCGCTTATAATTAATTCTGATGGATTTGGTGGAATAAGGTCCTGATAAAATCACATCTAAATGATGGATTCCGGAGGGCTGCTTGATCTCGTCTAGTGTCGCATCGCCTATGAGATAGTTGACGACTCCCTTATCATTTACAATTTTAAAATCATCAAAAATTTTTGGCTTCCGTAAATCGAGCCCTACCAGAACCGTTTTCTTTTCGCTTAAAGCGAAAACTGAAGCCAGATTCATTGAGGTAAATGTTTTTCCCTCACCACTCACACTTGACGTGACCAACACTGTTTTTGCACCAGTAACACCCTTTTTCTTGTAAATAAATTGAAGCCCTGATCGTAGTCCTCTAAAGGCTTCTGCAATGGCAGACCTAGGATGATCTACTACTACAAGCCCAGAATCCCGTTTGCTTTTTCCAATTACTCCAAGAATATGTATGCTGGATCGCTTCTTTTTACGTCCTCAGGGGTACCAATTTTTGTGTCTAGAAAAAATATAATCAAAATGAAAGCAATGGGTGTCATTATTCCAAAAAAGGCAGCTAAGACTGTATTGAGCTGCGTATTAGGACCAATTGGATCATTACCTACATCTTTTGCTTTATCAATAAAGAGAATATCAGAAACATTAGAGGACCTTATAATTTCGGCTTCACTTCGTTTTGCCGTAAATAAATCATATGCCTCTTGGCTTATCGAAAAGCGGCGCTGTATTTCGGCAAGTTCTTGTTCTTCTCTGGGGAATTTTCTTAGTTGTCCTTGTGCTTCTCGTATATCCTGATTAAGACTCGCTATTTGGTAGTTAATTTGCTCTTTACTAGAGCGTATGTTTTCAAGTAATACTTTCTTCTCTGCGTTAATACGCCTATCTAAGTCTCGAAAGGCTGGATTTCCTTCTCTAGCAGTATAAGCAAGATTACTTCTCTGTAACGCTAGCTGCACCATATTCGAGACACCATTTGATATACTACCATCATTAATTAGTGTAACAGATGGGGCTGGTACATTTGTATAGTCGGTTCTCAGTACTTACGGTAATTTTCTAATTGTTTATAATAAACTAGTTGTCGTGAAAATTCATCCTTTTTATTATCTAGAGACTGCAATTCTGTGCTTAATTGCTCTGCTCCCCCTGATAAAGCAACGTCTCTATTTTTACTCTGAAGATAATTAAGGTCTGCAACTGCTTTATCTAAATCTCCATTACTGGATTTTAAACTACTGTCTATATATGTAATGGTTTTTGTCGCAAATAGATTTTTCTGTCGTAATTGCTCTTCTGTGCGCACAGCAATACTCGCATTTAAGTATTCGATGAGTCTTTTTTTATTTGTGCCAACAAGACTTCAGTTCTAAAATAGAGCTACCTCGTGGAGTTTGTGTTATTCCTATATCCCTATATACAATAACTGTGTCGTTAAAATCATCCAAACTCACATAGTACTCATTCCCTTCCTTAGGATAGATCTCGGTGGGTAGTAATACGCCTTTTAAGAATGGAGTATCAATCGTATCTCCTATTTTTAGGAGCTCATTAAAGTCTTCCTTGGGACCAGGGATTGTAGCGGGCTGAAGAGTTTTGTAATTATATAATGAAATATTTTCTCCATTGAAGGGGATTTGAACACGTACAAATCCATTCCCTTGATCAATAAATGTCATACGTTTTCCATATAACTGTGGGAAAGAATCATTCAATTTTAATTTAAACGGAGTATTACCATATACATCTTCTAGGTGATATGCTCCTTGTTTCTGGTAGTTAATATAATACTGTAAATATTGAACAACGCGCTCTGCATGGGAGCGTGACTTAAGCATGATAATACTTGTCTGCACCTTATCTGTTGTGCCTCCCCAATTAAAAACAAGACTGGTATTCCCCCCAAACATTTGGTTTTGATCGTCCTTAATAGAAATCATACTGTTCTCTCTATAAATAGGAACCTTACGGACCTTAATATATCTAGCTATTCCAAATGCAATAGCAAGTGATATAAGAAATAACCACCAAAAACTTACCAACCTATAAAGAAACCCTTTAAAATCAAAGAAACTTCCTGAACTCTGTGCGTCAAAATCTTCTTCCATCATTTATCGTGTTGCTAATAAAATGATTGTCGAAAGAGCACTTACAATGCCAATTATTGTGGTGATGGCTTGTAATCCAGTTGTTCCGATACCAATAGCCTTCTGTGGCAAGGGATTAACCGTAATGATATCATTAGGCTGGATGTAGTAAAACGGAGATTGCATCACTTCAATTGTTGTTAAGTCTATATGATGAACTCGTTGTCCTCCTGGATATTGTCTAATAATAAGAACATCTGTTAAGTCCCCTGTGAGCGGTACACCTCCGGCATTTGCGATCGCCTCCAGTATAGATACTTTTTCAGCAAGGACGTTCTGCGTTCCTGGGCTTCCTATTTCTCCTACAAGCGTATAACGGATTCCGGGAAGCTTTACCGTAACAAACAGATCGGCCTCTTCTTTAATATATTCAGCAAGTAATCTTCGTTCTATAAGTTCTCTAACCTCCTCTGTAGTTCTACCTAATACATTGATCTCTCCTAACTCTGGCACTCGTATATTCCCGTGAGTATCAATCGCAAAACCGTCATAATAGAAACCTTCATCGAGAGAGACGCCCTGCTTCCCAGATGGATTGAAAAACTCTACAAGTTGCTGATCGAGAGCCTTTAAACGTATACTTAATATATCGCCCACTTGTACACGATACGGTCGTTGTTGTACTTGTAATGAAATGAGGCTATCTGATTTCATTTCTGTCTCACGTAAATACGTAATATCTTTAAGTGGTACACACGAAGACGTTAATGCAACCATACTAAGTAACAGGGCTAAAAAGATATATCTCATTTAAGGAGGGTTAAGCTACACAAATATAGACGTTCATCGGGATAAATTAAATCTTCATCGATTTTCAATTGATAATCAAATTAATTAGCATCAAATAAACATTCTAAATATATTAAAGAAAGCAAACTCATTATAAGATTAGAATCTTATCACAGATGTTAAACTCCCAATTATTGATAATAGTTATCCCCTTTTACTATTATCAATTTATATACTATTTAATATAAATTTAAGAAACCAAATTCAATTTTAAGTTAATTTTGCACTTTACTAAATCAAAACTATCAAAATGAAAAAACAAATTTTAAATACTTTTGCTGTAGTCGCTCTTTTGGCTGGAGTTACCTCTTGTAAAGAGGATAAAAACAAAACAGAAGTTGGCGAAGCTCAAGAAGTTTCTGTGATCGCTGATGCACAAAAATTCATGGTGGATACAGATGCCTCTACAATTATGTGGGAAGATAGAAGCCTACTGGTAAGCACATGGGAACCATTAATATCGACAATGGTGTTGTAAATGTTGCTGGAGAGATGTTGTTACGGGAACATTTTTAATTGATATGACTTCTATTGAGGTTACAGACCTTAAAACTGGAGAAGGAAAAGAAGATCTTGAAGGTCACCTTAAGGGAACTGCAAAAGAAAAAGAAGATCACTTTTTTAACGTAGCAAAATATCCTACAGCTGCTTTTGAAGTAACTGGAGTAACTGAAAAAGATGGAAAAAAGATGATGCAAGGGAATTTAACCATTAGAGATCAAAAGAAAAGTATAGAGTTTCCAGTAAGTTATGGTGTAAATGGAAATCAAATGACACTTACAAGTGAGCCATTTACAATAGATCGTACAGAATGGGGCGTAAACTATGGTTCACAATCAGTTTTTGACAATTTAGGAGACAAATTCATTAGTGATGATGTTGCTCTTACTGTAAATATTAAAGCTACAAAAGCTTAATATATTTTAAAATGTAGTAGCAAAGGAAGCCACTTCTATAGAGAAGTGGCTTCTTTTATTTTACACATTCAGCAACACAAATGAAAGTATACTCAATTAAATTTTGTTTCCCATTTCAACCTTTAAGTATATTCACTAGCGCTTTATCGATCTTCTCATACATAAATGTGTATCCCTCTTCTCTAATTTTTTTTGAACTTACTTTTTGACTTTCAAGTACAATGGCACTCATGTCTCCTAGGAGCAATTTTAATCCAAACTTAGGCACTTTAGGAAGCAGTAAAGGCTTCTCCAAAACACGTGCAATTTCTTCTGTAAGCTCCTTGTTAGTAACAGGATAAGGTGCAGCGGCATTGTAAATTCCAGAGAGATTATTTTTAATAATATAGTGGTAGATACCTGCCATATCTTCTGTATGAATCCATGATTGCCACTGTTTTCCACTACCTAATGGGGCGCCTGCGCCATAACTAATAGGCTTCATAATTTTAGGTAGCGCCCCATCATCTTTATCAAGAATAATTCCTGTACGCACACAACTCACTGCGATATCAAGACGTTGAAATTCCGTGGCAGATTTTTCCCATTCCTCGACAACTTCTCCTAAAAATCCTGTAGCGTACTCTGGATAAGTTTCATTGTATAATTTTGTGAGTGAAGATGGATACCCTCCTATAGCGCTAGCAGAAATGTAGTGTTTTACAGTTTTAGGTTCATTTTCTTTACGCTTTCGCGAAAGCGTGCTAAATAACATTCTAGCGGTCTTAATTCTACTATCAAAAATAACTTCTTTATTTTCTGGTGTCCATCGCTGTGCTATTGTTGCACCAGCAAGATGGACTATGACCTCCACATCTGCAAGTGATTGCTCATCAAGGTAATCTTCTCGCGGATTCCAATAGTAACCTTGCAAGTTCTGTTCTGAGCGTATTTTATCTTTTGAAGTCGTGAGATAATTTACAAATATGCCGTCTGCTTTGCACTTTTCTGTCAAGGCGGAGCCTACAAGACCCGTTGCTCCTGTAATTAGTATTTTCATAGTAGGGTTTTTTATAAATATACAAGTAGAAGTTTTGTGTTCCTTCTCTGCACTTGCTTATTTCTAAACTTTAAAACTTACTCTTTACCATCCACAAAGTCTTGAAGATAGGCATATCTTTTCGTTAGTTTTCCGTTTTTAGTCATTAAAGCTCTTTCTAGGATACCCTCTTTATCATCGTTGAAAAAAGCAGGAATCACATGCTCTAAAAACATTTCTCCAAAACCTTCACTTGCATCTCTTGGGAGTTCACAGGGAAGATTATCCACAGCCATAACAGCTATCACGCCTTCCTTAGTAAAATCATCTTCGTTTTCTGTCTGCAGATTGTATCCATAGAAAGGCTCAGAGATTGTGGAAGGTCTAATGGTACTGGCTACTGGACCATTAATATCGCAAGAGACATCTGCAACCACACGAATATTAAATTCAGGATCTTTAGCATCTTCCTTGGTAAAAAGGTAAGGAGCACCGTCTCCATAAAAATGACCGGCAATAAAATAGTCTGTCACCTTTGCAAATTTCATAAAGTCACTCTCATACCCTGAAGGATCTTTATAAAATTCATGTTTATCACCTTGTGCACCGTCAGTTCTTTTATTATAATCTAATACGTCAATGTGACAGTATACAGGCTCATCAAATTGATCAGACAAAAAGGCTGTAATACTTACTTCTTTAATGTTAAGGTGATCAAGAATTTCTTTTGCGCCCATGGCCACTTTTCCTGATCCTGTAAGACAAATTTTAATAGGAGGAAGCGCTATGGTATCCATCTCTTTCTTAACCGCCTTAAAATCTGCGAGGTCCTCTACCTTAGGTATGTCAAACAACTGCGTCCTCTTACCTAATAACCTAAAACCATTATACGCGCCCACTAATCCAGCATAACGACCAAAACCTATAAGTCTTGAGCTGTTTTCTGAGGTAATGACCTCATGATCGTAAAGTTCAATATTTTTATCTAAAACCGCTTGCAACAGCGCTCTATTATAAGGTTGTTTTTTAATGGTGTGACTAAAAAAGAAATACTTTTTATCAGGAATGAGTGCAGCTATAGGCACTTCCTTTACCCCAATAAGCACCTCTGCTTTCGATACGTCTTTGGTGACTTTAAAACCATTAAGTCTATATAAATCATTCGGGAAAATTCGGATATCTGAGGACTCGACGATAAATTTTGCTTTTGGAAACTGCTCCCTTGCCTCTGCCAGTTTTTCTGGTGAGAATACCACTCTACGATCTGGCGGATTTTTACGTTCTGTTATAATAGCAAATTTCATAGGTCTATTAGTTCTTTACACGCATATTTTTGGTACACCTTTTGCGCTTTATGAAGCACAAATATAAGGTTTAGTAGTATATTTGTAGTTCCGCTTTCGCGAAAGCGAACTTCTATTTAATTTCATTTCCATAAAGGGTGTTACATAAATAGTTTGGGATTTTTTACATTTTGGGGTCGACTGGTTTTGACAGCGAGACCAATGGTATTGTAAGCGTGTCGAGCGCTGGAAAATAGCTCGTAAATCTCATATTTCATCTTTTTAAACGGCGAGAATAACTACGCCCTAGCTGCATAATCTGAATTATAGTAAGATTACGCCTCGGTCTACAAGGTAGACAAGCAGGAAGTCACTCGAGAGCCTTGGTTTACGGCAATCGATATAGTGACTTCGTAAAAGTAAACCTATCTCTAGCAGGGCTTTGATGCTAGCGAGAAACTTAATTGAAGATAAGGAGTGCGTTGGTAGTTGCAGACCGGCAATCTCACGAAAATCTAAACCGCAACTACACACGTAGAAAGCAGTAACATTGCTTGTTTGGACGAGGGTTCGAATCCCTCCGACTCCACATTACAACCCCGAAACATTAGTGTTTACGGGGTTTTTTATTTTCACTAATATCATTTGATTCCATATAATATCAAATAAATCGCGACCAATCCTGCGACCAATTACAATTCATTACTTCGCAGAACATATTTTGCGCCGTCACGAATTGTTACACTCTCGTGTATTCTTTCGTCAATTAAACAAATTGCCATTCCTTTTTCTGGTAGTATAGAAATGTCATTAAACTTGGCTTCCCCCCTCGATAATTATCGCTGAGATAGATCATAAGAGTTAATCTACTTTCTCTATCATCTTTTATTACCCGCCATCAATATGCTTTTAAAACACTGACCTGAATCATATCTATAGAAACGGAATTTCCTAATAAAATACAGTGGTGTTAATCCATCAACTATGAGATTTTAGATTGAAAGAAATTCGCTCCTAAGTCTAGAGCTAATTTTTGATCATTATCAATAAGCCTATAATTATCACACTAGTTCTTCAATATTTTAGCTTTAGTACGCAATCCAACATCTGCCTCAGAATATCCTTTTTGCTCACTAAAATTATGAGATTATCACACGTTGTATTTATCAAAGAGAGTCTGGAGTTGTCCAAAATCTCATTTGTATGTCTTATAGCCTCCATAGTTTACTGTTTTAATTTCTTCCTTTTTCATTAGGATATAAGGTTGGCAACACATCACTTTGCCAGAACTCCTTTAAATCAATATCCATAATCGTTAACCTACCCTTAAAAGCAGCTCCTGTATCTACATTGATCACATTATGAGCAAACATAGGTTCAGTTTGATCATAATTAGTTGTAGGCGTGTGGCCAATGTAAATCTCCTTATAATGTGTAAAGCGTTTAGGTATTCTGGAGCCCAACTTCTCCACAGATAATTCTTCTGCAAGTAATGCCGCTTCCCACAATGTGCGATCCCAATAGAAGTTTGAGGAGTACTCCTCCATCTCTACTCCGTGCATTGAAGAAAAGCCTGCGTGAAGAAAGAGGTTGTTATCAGTATCAATATAATAATCTTGTAAATAATTAAAAAACTGCTTATGTCTTATATCTGTTAATAATCCAAACTGAATATAACTTTGTATCGTCTCTTCACCACCGTGAGCAAGCCAAATTGGATTGGTCGCTCCTTTATCAAGCCATAGTCCGCACCAGACATCGTGATTTCCTTTTATGAAAACACAATCATTAGTTTCTGAAAGCGCAATAAGCTTCTCGATCGTTTGAGCAGACTCGCTCCACCCATCTACATAATCGCCTAAAAAGATGAGTTTATCATCTGCCGTAACTTTTGCTTTAACTAAGACTTGCTCAAGTGCTTTATAGCCTCCGTGTATGTCTCCTATTACTAGTGTTCTCATTATTTAAATTCTATAAATTCTGCAGGAACAATATCTGTAAGCCAAACTCCATTCTCAGACTTAAAAAAGGTGATTCCTCTTTTAAACATTTCTCCTGATCTCACTGTCAGTATAATAGGATTACCTCTCCGAGTGCCCCACCTTTGTAGCAGTCTCTAAAGATTCACTCAGGTGTATATGATGTCTACTCATTTTTAGTAATCCATTTTTTCGTATCGCATCCATAAACTTTGCGACAGTGCCGTGATATAAATATTCTGGTGGTTGTATTGCTTCATACTGTAAGTCTACAGTGACTGAATGCCCTTGATTTGCTCGTATGCTTGTCTTATCCTCATTGAAAGCAAAACGCTTTTTATCATTAGAGTCTACAACATCACATAATTGCTCGAAATCAATGTTCTTTCCGTGAGCGTTCATTTGACTCAGTAATGTATCAACGGAAATCCAGCCTTGCGGATCAAGCGTAATTCCTATTTTATCTGGGTCGTGTCTAAGTACTAAACTTAGAAAACGACTTATGGTATTTTTGTTCATTTTGTGTTTTTTCATTCCCGCGAAGGCGAGAATCTTATATCTTTTTTTGATTACGCTTTCGCGAAAGTGTTAAACTTCTCAGCCACTCGCTCGACGTATTCCTTACCCTCTACATTTTTAATCATAAAATGGGGCAATGAGGTTAAACCAAATCGACTAGTAAGAATTCCTGTAACTATTGAAGCACTAGAATCTACATCTCCACCTATCTGTATTGCATATTTTAATCCCTCAAAAGGATCTGAAATATGTTTAAGAATGTACAGTACCACTCCCGCAGTATATTTTGAGTCTGATGGTAACCCTTCAATACCACTCAAAAAATAGGGCGTCTCAATAGGTTGATTACCACATAGACTTCGTAAGGTATCTAAGGAAAGATCATCCTCAAATGGAAGTGTATCTAGATTCTTGAGATACTCGTTAAACTCCCTATTAAAATCCATCTTCTCAAGAACATAACTTATGAGCGAGTTTCTACCTCCTACCTCATATACTACAAATCGAGCTGCCCACGCAATCACTTGGCTTGATGCAACAGCCAGCGCATTAGGATGTGTTGATTGTGCATTAATTTTACAATAATCATTAATAAGATTCTCCTCGATAAAAGCTAAAGGAACAGACCGCATTGCAGGAGCATTTCCAGGATTAGGGCGATCTCTTTGAAAATCTCTTATCTCGTCTATGCTTCTCTCTCCAGAATAATACCAAGCCATAGAGCCGTGACCGTTTCTACCATATCCTTTGGTTTTAATACCGTAATCATACTCGGCTTTAAAGGCGTTTACTAGATTGTCTTCTGTAAACTCTTTAGAAGACATTAAGGCTTTCATTAAACCTATGGTCATCTCCGTATCATCAGTATAATCCCAATCTGTATAATTCTTTACAAACAACTCAGACTGCTCTGAGTCGACATTTTATAAGATGTCTGGCACTTACAAATTTTGTAAAATCTACATTATCCGCAATCCAGTTACGATCTTGAAACTCTACTCCAGCACCGTATGCATCACCTATCGCGAGTCCAACTAAAAGGTTTGAGAAATTAATCATCATTCACCTTTAAAAGATATCTACAAAAACTTATTAAAAAGCTCCTTATCCAAACTCATTAAATACCTCTTTCCATAAACTTCATCTTCAAAATCATCATAGATCCAAGTTGGAAAATCGTTTACCGTTTTTTCTGACCTACTGAAAAGCGCTATTACCAAAGATGCTACAGTATCAGTATCTCCTCCTAAACTAACCGCTTCCAATAATGCAGCTTTCATTTCATTATGTTTTATAACCAAATATATAACTGTACTAACCGTCGGAATAGCCTCCATTTTTAATGTTGATTGTATTTGAAAATCAAATTTTATAGGTAACAATCCTTTTAAATAATTCGACAGGTTTTTCTTATCTCCTTTTTTATAAATGAAAAAATGAGCTGCAAGAGCAATTATTTGTGATGACAAAATCCCTTCCTCTGTATCGTGGGTTATTTGGGCTTGTTGTTTGCATTTTTTAATTATTGCACTCTCTTCTTTTAGAATTCCAAGAGGATAACTCCTCATTGCTGCACCATTACGATTACTATAAGGTACTAGCACTTCCAATAATTCTTTGCCTGAGCTCACTTTTTCTAAAATATCAAAGAACCGCGAAGAATACCCTCTACGAGGATCTCTTTGAAATACCTCTACAAACTTATCGGCTATCATTACATCTGAACATTCTGACGAATTTAAAAGTAACTCTGAAATTGCAATAGCCATCTGGGTATCGTCTGTATAAGTCGCAAAAATACTATCGTATTTAGGGTGCTTCCTATACTCCTTCATAGTATTGAACCGTTCAATATTCGAAGGCTTTTCAAATTCAAAACCCGCGCCATATGCATCTCCTAATCCTCCTTCTAATAGCATATCTTTTGTATTAAATTACCTTAAACTGCGTCACAAATTCATCATCAATATCTTTGTAACTATTTGTACAATACACGTGATCTATTGTTTCTTTTAGTTCATCAAAACCGTAATTAAACTGGCTGTGTGTGACATATAAAAATACCTTTAAGCTCCTTGTTTTTTTAATTCTTCCGCGAGAAATTTAAAGGTTCGGCCGCCATCTGCTAGATCATCTACGATGAGACATTGCTTTCCTTCTACATCTCCTTGAATACTGATTTGTGGAGCACCATCTACGCGTACTTTATTACTTGGCACTAAATCTCCATTTAGCAACTCTGCAATATGGTGAGTCGTTTTATAAGCTCCAGCATCTGGGCTTACTAGTACTGGATTTCCTATCTCATTATACGCTTGCTTCACATATTGAAAGTGATCTATCGCCTACGCATTGTCTATGAGTGCAAGTGATATTCACTATGCGGATGTAAGATTTCCACTTTATCAAATTGTAAACGATTGATAAACCGAGCGACCACTTTAAGATCAAAAGATTCCTTTTCATTAAAACGTCTATCTGAGCGTTGTGCAATGAGGCAATAAATAGTCAACTGTGAAGTGACTGTTTTATCTAGTGCGTGTGCTGCATCCCAAGCTTCTTTAATGGAAGCTATGGTAAATAAATCTTCGTAACTGTTTCCTCGAATCTTTATGATGGAGATTTCCGCATTCTATTAACTTCGTCGCAACCTGATCGTCCTTAAATTTTTTAATTTTGTAGCTCATAATTTATTCATTTTAAATACTGTTATTAATTCGCTCACGGATCGTCTGGAGGTTCACATTTTCGCGAAAGCGGCCATCTTCATAAATCACTTTTAAATCTCCTTTTTTTCTTCCTCCTCTGTCACTTGATCTACAAGGACGTACTCATTATTCTCCATAATCACCTTCATCAATCCTTTTGCAGATTTCTTAACTCCGTCATCTGTTATAGGATCTTTAAAAATCTCACGATGCTCGCCATTTACCACCACAGAGGTAGCTTTCATTGCAAAACCAAAGGTATCTCGGGTTTTAAATTGATACGTAAATGAACCGATACCTAACACTACATTTGTAGAAGCAAATCCCTTATCGTGTAATCGCTGGCAAATATTTTCTGCGCGCTCTGTCGTAATGCTATCTCCATAAATTGCCCCTATGTGAGCATCTAATACTTTAAAACCTTGCTCGTTTACCTTACCTCCAAAGGTTTCCCACAACAGCTCCACCACTCCTTTTTCTTGTGGCGTACCGCCATTCATTTTACGGTTAGTCCCACAAATGATGTCCACAGGATCACCACTATCTGGGCGTATCACTAACTTACCATCACGACCTAAAATCTCATCCTTAAGCATAGGTATGTATGAGGTCAATACCTTCCATAAATCCCAAGTATCGCTTACTACAGAGAGAATTCCGTTAGGATACGTTTTCATTAGGTTTCTAAAAGTTCCTATCTCGTCATCCTTTGTTCCTGCGCACATTACAGAGTGCTCGGTAGCGTTTACAGATCCTACTACAAATCCTTCTGCTTTATAATATTTGCGCATCCCGCTTATTACAGGTAAGGTGTCAGACCCTAGAAATACCGCAGCGTGACCTAGTCCGGAAGACAATGCACTTTGTAAACCACCCATACCTCGCATTGAGAAATCGTGCCCTTGAAAATCTATAAAAGGTAGATTTTCTGCATCTGTTTTAAGTACCCATTTTTTAAATATACGTTTGTATAATAATGCGATAGATGCAGAGGTCATAGGCTGCCATAGCATTGTAGAAAAAATGGTTTCTAGAAAATTTGTTACCCAGTAAAAATCTTTGTGCGTATTTACTACTGTTAACATGGGCACTTTAATTGGCACCTCTATACCTTCTGGAAGGGACTTTACACGAATAGGCAAATAACCAAGATCGTGCAACTGTCTGTAGTGCGACCCGTCATACGGAGTACCTAGATACATAGAAAGCTCTTCTTCTATCTCATTACAAACTTGCTCTTTCGGTTTAGAAAAAAAGTTTGTCTCAAAATAATCGTGTAACCAGGTAATTACATATTGTTGTCCAAAAGAAAGCACCTTATCACACCCTTCTGGTGCATATGTATTACTACGTGGTGTCCAATTTGAATAAACCTGCTCTGTCCCTTGTGGGTATTGCTGGTGATGTCCTGTTTTGTATCCGTCAGTGAGAAGTAAACCGTTCATAATTTGTTATTTTGTGTATTTATGACGCAAATATAATCTTAATCCATTATATCTACCTAATTTATTTGTGTTTATTTTACACAAATGTAATAGTTTATAATTTTGCGTACATATTCTATCCTGTGAAGATATTGAATCATCTAGCTGTGAGCATCAGGTAATCAAACTTAACGGCTATCGCCCGCGATTAAATCTCGAAGATAATACCCTCTTTTTTAAGCTGTTTGTAGCGTTTCTCGTTAAATTTAAAAAGACTAGCCGGTCTTCCTGCTCCTAGTGATACTTTCTCATCAAGCTCGTCAAGAATGTTTAAACTATTAATTTTTTTACGAAAGTTACGCCTATCAACAGGTCTTCCCAATAATGTGGTGTATAGTTTCTCAAGATCTGAGAAAGGGAATTTAGTTTCTAGTAATTCGAAACCTATAGGCTCATACGTGATTTTACCTTTCAATCGTTCTATCGCTACCTTGAGAATAAGCCTATGGTCAAAAGATAATTCTGGTAAATCATCAATCTCAAACCACTGTGCAAGCGCTGCATCTGTACTAGCCTCTAGCGTATGGCCATCCGGTTGAATCAATCCAAAGTACGCCACAGACACCACCCTACCCCGGGGGTCACGTTCTACCGCGCCAAACGTATACAATTGTTCTAAATAATTTATAGAAACACCCGTCTCTTCTTTGAGTTCCCGATGTACGGCTTCTTCCAGCGATTCCTCTTCTAGAACAAATCCTCCCGGTATCGCCCATCGACCCTTAAAGGGATCATACTTACGTTGGATTAAAAGTATTGAGATCTTTCCTGCATTGTAACCGAAAACTATGGCGTCTACGGTGAGTTTGATTTGTGGAATTGGGAACGACATTACATTTGTGTTTAGGCAACACAAATGTAGTTTTTTTTTGAAAGCTAAAGTTATTTTTAGTGATACACTTTAAAATGTCTAAAAAAACAATAAGTCCGTTGTAAACGCAGCATCAAAATGAAACCCCCATCATTCATCTAATTACTATTGATAATACAGTATCATTTATAGTTCAAGATTAGTTAATTTAACATTGAAAATAATTCTACGCTTCCCAGTAAATCTTAATCAATAAGTCAAAACAATAGAAATGAAAGCTGAGTGTTATATGTTTTGAGCATCAGCAATCTGAAAATGAATAAAAAAACCTCCATAAAATGGAGGTTTTGATTCTAAAAAGTATTTAAATTTTAAACTATATCCTCAAGATATTTAATTTCAGTAAGCGTCTCTTCTACTTTAAACATTTGATTTGTTACGGTGCTGGTAATATCTTCAGGTAAGCGTGTGCTTTCTAGAAACTCTTTATACTCCTCTACACTCGCCTTTTCACCTCGTATGCATTCTTCTAAAATACCCTCATCTGAGTTTGAACTAAAAGCGTCCACAAGATTCATCCAAGTTCTATGTAACATACCTGTGATACTTCCAGATGTTTTAGGCGTTTCTTTTAAATCTATAACGATGTCACTTAAATCCTGAGCAAAACTGTTTCTCAATACCGCACGGTTATTTAAGTATTTTTTTAAATCTACATTTTCTGCTTTCTCCATAGCCTTTTTATAGCCACTCTCTGCATCATAATTTTTTTCGATTAAATTTTGAAGATTATCTACTAATAATTTGTGTTGATCTTCATTTGCTATTTCTACTGCTGTCTTTTCCATATTAATTTTTTTTTAATTTACATTGCTACTAAATCATACGATCCTGAATATCATCAAATCAACATTTTGAGTTGATACGTATGAAGTACAAATTAATTAAACAACATTGAAAGGTTCTCCCTACAAAATTGTAATTCTATGTTACCATTGTCTTAAATGAGCATTAAGCAACTACCATTCAAATAATTAAAGTGATCATAAAATCAAATAGTGGGTATAAAGACTTACGCTTTCGCGAAAGCGTAAGTCCAAAAGATCTACACACATATTTAGTTAAGTAAAAATTTGAATTTAGTTTTGTGTAAATTAAATTCACTATCACGATTGCTGCCACTCTGGACTAAAATAAGTTGTCCTCCCTCCCACTTTTATTTTTTCAAGTGCAGCACCTGTATGGTAACACCCTTCGCGTCCTTTACGATTGTGAATTAGAAAATAATCTGGAAAATCATTATACCGAGTTTCTAACTCAATAGCAACTTTGATGACATGCTGGAGTTTATCATAAATGACTTTAAACTCTTTCTCGCTCAAAGTATTTGCCTTTTTTAGTGGATGAATTTGTGCCTGATACAATACATCATCTGCGATCCAGTTTCCTACGCCTGTAGTCACGCTCTGATTCATTAAAACATTTTTAATGGCTGTCTTTCGGTGAGCGGCGGCTTTTAGAAATGCTTCAAATGTAAGCTCTCGTGCATCTACATTAAGCCTATGTTCTTTTCGATAGTTTTCTACAGAGTCTGTAATATCCCACCAGCCAAACTTGCGCTTGGTCTCAAAAGCAAAATGATACCCATTATCAAAAACAACCTCAATATGACCAAATCGTGGACGCTCCATCGTCTCATAATAATAACTAGGCCTTCCTGTCATCCCAAAATGCATGACCAAAACTTCACCTGTATCAATATGAATAAAAAGATATTTCCCGATACGCTCTGTACCTTGCCATAAATTACCCAAAAGAAGCTCTTGAAAATCTTTCAAAGGTTTTTTAATGAGCCGAGTATCCCTAACATTAAATGAAACAATACGCTGTTGTAAACTTGTACTGTTAATGTACTGTTGGTATCCGTATACTTCAGGCAATTCTGGCATCTCTATTTTATGAATTAATAATTACTATATATAATATTTTAAAAAATCCTCGTAAGGAAAAATACTTAATCCCAATGTATTTTGCCCCACCAACAAGGATAAAAACTGGTTGTTTTTCTCATGCTATCTGATTGAAAAATCTTAAGGAGTAGTCATAAATACGCTTTCGCGAAAGCGTAAAAAACCATTTTACTAGAATGCCGTAACTTTACGTAAAATGGCATGAAATCTATGAATAAAATAAGAGGTCAAAAAGAAGAGATGCTACCACAAATACGTAAGGAGGATATTGCCATTCTAAGAAAGGCAAAGAAAAATCTTACAGCAGTCCCTTTTGCTATGAAAGCACTAAATACTATAGGTACTCCCATTGAGAAAGGAATTTCATTGGTTCCAGAAAAATACCAAAAAAAAATCACAGAAACTGTACAGAAGGCGTTACAATTGAGTGTCAAAGCAAATCTAAGAACGCTTAAAACAAACAAATTACAGCCCATTGCCTCCAACCGTATGTATCGAGTAGTTACAACTGGAACTGGACTAGTAGGTGGTTTTTTTGGGGTAGCAGGGTTGACTACAGATATTCTACTGAGTACAAAATTTTTAATGCGATCCATCATGGATATCGCGCGCAGCCAAGGGGAAGACGTTACAGATCCAGAGGTGCAACTACAGTGTTTACAAGTATTTGCACTAGGAGGTGTATCTCTAAATGAAAATGCGCTAGATAGTAGTTATTATGGTACACGTATTGCGCTTGACCAAGCACTATCACAGATAGCCGCAAGTATGGCAAAGGAGGGAGCAAAGAAGTTTTTGCAATCTATAGCTGCAAATACCCCTGGGGTTATGGGAGGATTTATGAGTAAAATTATTTCCAGATACAGCACACAAGTCTTAGATAAGTTTGCCACTCAAGCCATCCCTGTGGTAGGTGCCGCCACTGGAGCTGGACTTAATCTCATATTTCTTACACATTTTCAAAAAGTGGCAACCGCTCACTTTACCATAAGAAGGTTAGAAAGACAGTATGGAAAAGAAGCGATCATGGAAATGTATCATACGATAGATATTTCTGTAAAATAGCTATTAAGATATTACCAGAAATTTACTTTAGCATTTTTTAAATAGAAAGTACCCATATCATACAAGTAGTATTTCTACATTATAAAGAACTCAATGTTTATAGGCGATTCAGCACTTATTATTAAAAATTATAGTATTTTTAATAAGCTCACCCACCAGATACTAGACGAACATGTATACCATCGAAAACGATTTTCTAACGTGTACGATACGTTTGAAAGGAGCAGAATTACAGTCCCTAAAGTGCAAAAAAACAGGAAAGGAATATATCTGGCAAACAGATCCAAACATATGGCGTAGTAGTTCGCCTGTACTTTTTCCAGCAATAGGAACAATCAAAGAAGATAAAATTCTGTATCAGGGAGAAAGTTATGCAATGCCAAAACACGGAATTATACGAGATAATGATCACCTCAGGTATCAAGAAATATCTTCTGCAGCCTGTTCATTTATCCTTTCAGATTCACACGTGACCCATAAACAATACCCATTTGCTTTTCAGTTTGAAGTAAGATACGTGCTCGTAGAAAACTCTTTACAGATGATATATTCGGTTCAAAATCTAGATGATACCCCATTGTATTTTCAATGTGGTGGACACACTGCCTACGCTTGCCCCCTCTCGTCTACAAAACAATTATCAGATTATGTTGTAGAAATACCTTCAAAAAAACCATTAGAATCACATACAATCGGGACCTCAGGGTTACTTTCTGCTAAGCGCAGAACAATTACAACTGAAAATGGATTGCTCTCACTCTCTAAAAGCTTATTTAACAAGGATGCACTTATATTTTCAAATATTGATTATAATTGGGTGCGCTTACGCGAAAAAGATAGCCACACAGGAATCGTTGTCCGTTTTGAGGAATATAATAATTTAGCACTTTGGTCTAAACCAAAAGCAGATTTCTTATGTATTGAACCTTGGTTAGGTCTTCCTGATTTTGCTAACGAATCTTTAGATATAACCAATAAAAGTTCCTATCACGTTCTTGCACCACAAAGCAAATTTGAAATGACCATTATAACAGAGATCGAAGAATGCTTAACCTAATAGAAACTCCCACATACATTACTGCGCTAGCTTTCATAGGATTTGCTATATCACTAATGGCATTTATCCCTGTATATTCTAAAAAAATAAAGATCACCTATATCATTCCCCTCCTACTTCTAGGTATGGCACTTTATAGTGTAGGTGCTCCATTGCCTTGGCCAGACCCTTTGTGGGAATTGCCCTTTGGTAAAATTGTAAGTGAGGTAATTGTCAATATAAGTTTAATGACTGCGGGTTTAAAGATCGGGACAAGTTATAAATGGAGAGACTGGAAGAAACCACTTTCTCTTATTGCGATCACGATGCCTTTGTTCATGACTGCCGTGTTTCTAATCGCTTATTTTCTTTTAGATTTAAATGGTCCCGTATCTTTGTTACTTGGTGCTATTCTCGCACCCACAGATCCAGTGCTAGCCAGTGAACTCCAATTAGAAAAAAATCAAGAATATAAAAAACGTAATACTGGCTTAAGGTATACACTTACCGCAGAGGCTGGAATTAATGATGGCCTTGCATTTCCCTTTGTCTATTTAGCAATTCTATGGAGTAAATCTACTAGCTTCACAGCCATTGACTGGCCACATTTTATAGGATATTATTTTTTCTTTAAAATAATAGCAGGCATAATTGTAGGAGCAGTAATAGGCTTTCTTTATAGTTGGTTCATACAGTATCACGGCAAAGCCCACCAACAATATATTCTAAATGGGTTTATTGCAGTTGCGCTCACATTTCTCTCCTACGGATTAGCAGAGGTTTTAGGCACCTATGGATTTTTAAGCGTTTTTGCAACCGGAGTTTTCATACAGTATTATTGTCATGAGGATGTACAAAACAATGAAAATACAACGATGTTACAATTTGTTGAGGAAACTGAAAAATTAATGGTCTCTCTATGGACTATTTTCTTTGGCGGTGCTTTGCTCTCGGGAATATTATCCTACACAGATGGCTGGGGCGTACTAGCTAGTTTACTATTTGTTTTAATTTTCAGACCAATATTTGGTTACTTAGCTATGAGTACCACAAAATTCTCTACAGAAAAGAAGTGGGCTATAAGCTTTTTTGGAATTCGTGGTATAGGTAGCTTTTTCTATTTAAGTTTTGCCTTACTTCAAGGAAATTTTACAGAATATGATGAACTGTTTGGAATTACAAGTTACGTGATACTCTTTAGTATTTTAATCCACGGGTTAAGCAGTCTTCGAGTGTTAGATTATTTTCAAAGAAAAGAAGACCTGTCGTAAAAAATTCTTATGCTACAAAGGTCGTTTGCATGAGCAGTAATGTAATGATATGCAAGACAATTATAGGCTTTCACATAGGGGATCACCTTAAAAACACCTTATAGATTTTAACAGCTAGGTAGTAAAGAAAAATCTGAATTACATATTCATGATCATAAAACTGACTTATCTTTTCCGTAATTGAGATACTACAGACAGATTATGTCTGATATGTATTATGGAAGAAATACATATAAAGTATGAGTTAACAAAATCAATCACAGTCTAATTCTTTAAGTATTTCGAATCATAAAATTTTACGCATTAGTGTTAAAATAGTAGCGTATTTAATTAAAGTAACTCTAAATCAATCTCATAACTGGCGGTGTGTTTGTATATTAAAGATATGATACATTTAAATAAAACATTTCGAACATATATAGGACTACTACTAATTATAATTACATTATTAATTTCTTCATGCTCTGCAGATGAAATTGATACTACCCTTAGAGAAATAGCTGATGAAGATTATACGGAAGAGGGTGTTGAAACTGATGTAAAAAACCTTTATGAGCGTCCAGTAAAAAAAATAATTTCTATGGATGTTACTGCGACAGCGTATAATTCTTTTGAAAATCAAACTAAAAAGGGAAATCCGTTTCTAGCCGCATGGGGAGATATTCTAGAGCCAGGAGAACGTGCGATTGCCGTATCTAGAGACCTTATCGCATTAGGCCTAGATCATAATGAGGAAGTTGAGATTACTGGTCTTAAAGGCGATTATATCGTTAAAGATAAAATGAATAAAAGATGGAGAAAAAAAATCGATATCTATATGGGATTAGATCATAAAGCAGCAATTAATTGGGGAAGAAAGGAGGTGACAATTTCATTTGACACTTTTGATAAACCAAATGATAAATTTTCTAAATAATTTGTTCTTGACAACCACTTTTTAAATAAAGTGATATTTGAAAAAGCTAGATTTGTAGCGCATACTATTTATACTTATGATCGCTGCAGTTTCGCTTTTTCTTATTGTAACATTTTCTGTACTAATTACTAAAATCTGTACCATTGCACTTGTTCATACAGGTCTGTCTGAAGAGAGTGCAAAATTTCAATCTCGCTCTGCATACACAGGTGCTGGACTCAGCACCAATGAAACAGAAAATATCATGAATCATCCTGTGAGGCGAAAAATTATCTATAATTTAATGCTCATTGGTAATGCTGGTATTGTTACTGCTATGTCATCGCTTATACTCACGTTTGTACTTCCAGAGTCTAACGCATCTCGACTTTATGGTCTTCTTATCATAATAGGTGGGATGTCTCTTTTATGGTTTGCTATACGCAGTAATTGGGTAAATAAAGGCCTATCTAAAGTAATCACAAGAATGCTCAAAAAATATACTGATCTTGAGATACAAGATTATGAAGCAGTATTGCACCTCAAAGACAACTTTAAAATTGTTGAAGCAGAGGTTGATACTGACGGATGGATGTGCAATCGAACCTTACAAGAATTAGATCTTAGGGAAGAAGGAATCACTATTTTAGGGGTACAGCGTAAGGGCGCGGGTTATTTTGGCTCACCATCGGGAACATTTAAAATGCTTCCCTTAGATAAAGTAACTATCTACGGGAAAGCAGAAGGAATAGAAAGTTTATACAAAAGAAAAAAGGATCATTATGCACATCTTGAACATCAAAAATATGTGGAGAAAGAAGAAGAAAGAAAAATATCAGATCAACAGAAAATACAGCGCACTCAAATAAAAGATATAGACTAATTACCTATTCCATTTAGGTAGCGCCCAGAGACAACCCATCGATAGAATAAACAATAATAAAAACCACCATCTAGGAATTAAGTGCATTTGAGATTTTAATGGAATTTTGGCTTTAGAAATAGTGAAATTTCGTTCATTTTCTATTTTTTTACTAAAAGATTTCATCGATTTCCATTTGTTTATTGTAGAAACATAATAGAAAAAGCCATCCATTGAATCCTGTTGAATTGTGATATGATTCCAACCAATACTTGTGGGATAATCTATAGCCTCCCATTTATCTTCAAAAGAAATGTGCTGTTTTAAACCGATTTGAGATTTATTATTATCTAGAACGATGGGATTATTGATCTTACTTCTTAGAGCAAATTGAAAAGGCTCGTCTTTATACCCTATAAAACTTTCCATATTCCACGCTGATGAGTCATTAGATTTTTTGCTTATTGCATTAAGAGATGTGGTCCATAAATATTCATATACTTTTCCATTGCCATTGAGTATCAATTGATATGTATCCTTTAAAACGGAAGTCCCAACACGACCATTCCCGTGTTGGCTATATACTGTTAGATCTTCATCTTTGGATTGCAATACTGCCTCAGTGAATAAATTTTTAATGAATGACTTAGATATCCTAGAGATATTCTTACTTGGAAACGGTTGAAGAGCGGTTTCCTTTAAACTGTTACGCTTAGAGCGAAAATCATAAATATCAAAATTCTTTATTAAAGATTCTTCTGGCTGGATGAACATCCCTAATCCAGATTCGATACTCTTTTGAAGAGCTTTTTTTGAACTTGCAGATAATTGATTGTAAGACGATATATCAATGATCACCAAATCAAATTCTGAAAGATTAGAAGTCGTTAGATTATATAATGAACTCTGTGCTCGGTTAAAATTTTCAAACTTATAAATTCCCTTTGTGAGTTGTGTGCGTATTAGAATTTTGTGACCATTTTCAGCTAAATAGTTTTTGAGGTATTTAGTTTCAAATGTAGGGAATGTGTTAAGTATTAAAATACGACGTATTTCTTTTTTAGAAATTACTATAGGCAATGGGTCAGTCCTTTGGACAGTACCCAAACTATCTTTCTCTACAATGTTATAAACATATTTCCCTACAGATTTAGCTAAGGCACGCAGTTTGAATATTTGTTTTTTTGTGGTACCAGAAATCTGCATAGAATCTACAACATTTCCTCCAGGATCTTGTAAAATTATAGAGGATCTTAATGCAGGCTTATGATATATTCCAATAATAGAAATAGAATCTCCAATGGCAATTTGTTGTTCATATTTTAATTGCACGATACCCTCAATATCGTTCCCTCCTAGATAGTTAGCATCTACACCTTCTAATTGCCAAAAGTCATACGGAGCAATTCCATTTCCTAAAATATAAACTGTACGAATAGAATCGAGTTGTGCTTGACTAAATCCATTTTCTTGGTAGGTAATTTTTGTAAGATCTCGATTTGATAGTTTTAAACTATCAAGCTGACTTTTTTTAAAATTAGTTGTCAAAATCACTCCAACACCTCTCACTTCTGATGTTTCTATTTGAGGCCTAAGTACTAATGCAACGAGGCTTGCAATAGCCACAAGGCTTAGTGTGGTTCTTACAATCAAATTACTACCCCTTACTTGATAGTTCTCTTTCCATATAAAAAGTAACCATAGTACTAGCGCACTAAGAAGCACCCACCCTAGCATATCTTGTCTTAAAAATGAAAAGCTTTCAATCACGTTGCTGGAGTTCTTTATTAAAAAGGTGTTCTAAATTTCCTACAAAACTTGCCTTTTTACTAGTTTGTAACTCTGATGGTGGTAAAACTTTTAAAAGTCCCTTTTGTACCATTCTCCATACTTTTTTAGACTGTTGCTTATCCTCTGTGAGCCATTTTAAATGCTGTAATGTTTTAAGATATTTAGAAGGTTCCATAACGGCAAGTTGAGCAAGTTGCACTCCCGCTTTCGCAAAAGCGTTCTTATCCTCTTCACTCAATTCACTATTTCCTGTAAGTCCCTTTTCAAGAATATGTATGCTTTCCCGCATCCATTCATACGGATCTTCAGTTGAAAAATCCCCCTTTTTGAATACATTGGACACTTCATCAATATCGCCCGTTAATCGTTTTTCTTCCTTTATGGGCGGCGGGTCAAAACCAATACGGTGTACATAAATTCGGGCACTATTTTTAATATCTTGAATAAGTTTGAGCGCTCTATATTGATACGGTAAAGAATTTTTAGGGTCTGCTAGTCTCAAATGCAGCTCTGCATCCCACATCTCTGCCATTGCTTGTTTAAGCTTACTTCGTAAGGAAGCTGTGAACAAGGTGGACTCCTCTGGATCATCATGATTGTGCACATAGTTTTCTAGAGGTGAGTGGTTTTCTCCATCTTCATGGGTATCCGTATGTTCAGATTTCTCCTCAACTAGATTGTGATCATTCTCGCTATCGTGATCGTGTCTATAATCTTTTGTAGGATCTTCTAAAGATTCTTCATCAACATGATGCTCTTGGGTGATTGCTACCCCAGAGTCAGCTTCATCGCCCATAAACTGCCCGTATTTGAGGCGTAATGCCTTTTGATCAAATCCTAACTCGTTACTTCTTGATTGAAAAGTTTCTTGTGTAAACTTTCCGCGTTCAGTCAACAGCTTTTCGGTGTCAATTATTAGTTGTCGCTGACTCCTAAAATAATCTGGCATCAGGTCTGCGCCTAAGGTACCTTCTACTCCAAATCCTTCACTAATCGTATCTTTAATCACCGCAAAAAAAGTTTCACTCCTCGTGATATTTGCTTCTGGTTCTTTTTGATCTCTAGTCTCCACATAAAAATAAAGTTCGTCGCCCCGATCCATTTTAAGATCTTCAAGAACTATTCTCTTAGAGAGTTGAATGACTTTTTTCCCTTTAATGACGGGTTGATCGAAGGCTAGCCTTTCTTCTCTAAATTTTACAGATTCACCGGATCCTTTACTCACAGTAGCGACAATAGTAGCAGAGGCAACCCCATAATCATCATTAATTTTACAGGTAAAATTAAGTACTGCTTTATCTCGAACTTCAAAGGAAGTGAATTGGGCAATTCCAGTTAATTCAATTTCTGGAGCCTTGTCTTTAAAAACTTCTATAGCATACATATCTGAAATGTATGTACTGCCTAGAGTGTCATAAAATTTAAAATTATAGTAGCCAGAGATAGTAGGTATATACGCCTTCGCGAAAGCAAACTTATCTTCAAAAGAAGTACTACTAACATTCATCTCCATATCTGAAAACATGCCCTCTATTTCCACTTTCTTAACTGCATCCTTAAAACCAAGTTGCCACATAAGCTTTGATCCTTCTAAAATTTTTACATTCATAGAAGAAGTTGTAGTGGGTGCCAACTGTGTATATCTTGGATATGAAATTGTAAGTTGTTGCTTTGTCAACAATGGCACATTAGATGAAGGAGTTATGGAGTCTGATGATTGAAAAATTATGGCTTCACTTTGGGGTATTTTTGAAGTAGCGCTTGACCCATCAATAATATAAAATCTTGAAATAAATAAACTAACACTTACTATCAAAAGTGCAATTATGGATGCTTTATAAAGCTGGGTTTGAGGGGTAATATTTTTTATATCTCGGTGTAATCGTTCTGTTATTTTATGTCGCTGTAGTTGTGCAATAGTAGATAAATTTTTAGGTGTTGATAGCAAAAGAGTAGTGCTATCCTCTAATGTATCAAGATATCTATCTAAAAATGCGCTAGAGCGATCTAGAGTAATTTGCCATGGTCTTAAAATAATGATGGCTATACCTAGAGCTATTACAAAAGTGATTATTCCTAAAAACAATTCTCTCGTTATGATACAAACAGACACACCAATCGCAATCGCATATACAAGGCCGACTGACAGCTGGAGAAATTGCCATTTGATTGTAAATTGCTGTATGATTTTTTTTCCTTCTTGCATTATTGTTTGCGCATTCTTGAGACCATACGTTCTGCGATAAGGATTACTAGAAGTACTATCCAAAGAAAATTAGACATATCTGCTTTGATAATCCTTTTAGTATTTGACTTTGATGCTATATAATTAGTATGGATTTGATTTTCTGATAGCTTTCTTTGATCTACAGAACGAATAGAATTTTCTAGAGGTTCGTATAATTGCATCCAGTCTAATAAGCTTGCTACAAAGTTTTCTTCTATCACGACTTTTGGAGTGAGCGCTTTTGTGAGATTGTAGATTTGATTCTTAGCACTTGGCTCAATTAAATTTTTAGCTATAAAATCTGGTCTCAACTCAAGAGTAGGAGTTTTTGGGTTCGTAAAATTAGTATCAATCAAGGTAATAAGATAATTACTATTCATTATTTTTAAAGTGTCTAATGCCGTGGGGTTTTCAATCAATATCTCACGGTTCACATAATTACCTATGGCACGAAATGCTGATTTTAAATAATACAATTCTGCATGTGTAGATGCATCAGATAAGATGGTAACTCTTATAGGCGCTTGTCTATAAAATGGTATATTTTTTTTAATGCCTGAAGTTTCAATCGTAAGGCTGTCATCCTTTAATTCTTCTATTGCATTAGACTGTATTTCTTTACGGAAAGTAAGATTACCAGCATCCATTTGAGCATAAATAATCTCTGTGCTATCTCTCTTTTTAAAAGCTGCAATAGGTGTGTCCAACTGGTGATTATCATCTACAACAATCCAATTTATGTGCGCCGCTAGGTTGGGACGCTTGCCTTTTACTGCTTTCGCGAAAGCGTTAGTGAAAATAACCACACTATCAGAACGCAATGTCGTGGCATTTTTTGCTAGCTGCCAGTAATTAGGGGGCGTTGCTGTATTTTTTTTAATATTTTTTTTCCATTCAGGAAATCCATTTTCTAATAAAAGTCTTCCCTCTTCTGGTATATTTTTAAACCTGGCAAGATCATTTTCTGTTTGAAGAAGTGACCGCTCAAAAATATAAGTAATCTCTTTTTTAGGAAGTACCTCAGACAAATGTGGTTTTGCAAGAATCAAGACTAGTAAGCTTAATGTAAGGCATCGCAATAGTAACAATACCCATTCATTAAGCCGAATACTATTACTTTTAGTAGACTTCGTTTCTGCAATGAATTGTGTACTTCCTACCTTTATAGTGCGTACCTTATTACGACTCCACAAGTGTATGGCGATAGGCACTAAAAGTGAGAGAAATCCCCAGAGATATGAAGGTTGCAAAAAGCTCATATCAAATGAGGTTTTTTCTTTTTTTTAAAAAAAGTTGTAACGCTCTTGCTATGTTACTATCTAATGTAAAAAGCTCGTAGCCTATATCCCGACTGAGTAGCTGCTCTTTAATAGCAGTCATGTGTTTTTTGATTTTCGCTACGTAAGCATTTTTCTCCTCTTGCGTATTGACTTTTATTTTTTCTCCACTTTCTAAATCTTCAAAAATAAGCTGCTCATCATACGTAAAATCAATTTCTTTTTCACCCATGAGATGGAGTACTATTACTTCATTTCGAGAGGTTTTAAGCTGATGAAGTGTTTCTGTAATCTCACTTTTACTTTCATAAAAATCTGTGATAAGGAAAATAAGCTCTTTATCATTACGATGGTGGAGTTTCTCACTGGGTAAGGATTTTGGCCACGCACCTGTAAGCTCTCGCGCTACTAATCGATATAAAAAGCTATTGAAGTGCTGTTTACCAATAGCCGGCTGGATAGCTGTTATTTTATAATCATTTACCGTGAGTAGGCCCACAGCGTCCCCTTGTGTATGCGCAAGATTTGCTAAACAAGCCATCAATACATTTGCATACGCAGACTTTGAAATACCACCTTCTTGATGAAGCATAGAAGCACTATTATCTACCACGAATTTAACCGTAATGTGTGTGTCAATTTCAGACTGTTTGAGATAATAACGCCCTGAGCGTGCAAGCATTTTCCAATCTAACAATCTTAAATCATCACCTGGCTCATACCCTCTATATTGACTAAATTCCAAGCCTGCCCCTACCCGCCTACTTCTATTATATCCTGACAAATAGCCATCTACAACTACACGAGCAATAAGTGATAAGCCAGACACACTGTTTATCACATCAGGTTTGAGCAGTTGTTTATAATCTTTTGTCACACTACAATTTTTTAAAGTGAAGAGCCTAGCTCTTTGATCAGAGTGGTCGTTACTTGATCTGAAGTAATTTCTTCTGCTTCTGCTTTAAAGTTTACAATAATACGATGTCGCAATACTGGTAAAGCCACGCTTTTAATATCTTCTAAAGTCACAGAGAGTCTGCCTTGCAAAAGGGCTCTTGCCTTTGCTGTTAGAATCATTGCTTGACCAGCTCTAGGACCTGCACCCCATCCTACCCAATTTTTTACATAGTCACTAGAAGTAGTTTGTGGACGTGTAGCTCTTACTATGGCGCTCACAAATTTGATAAGACTGTCGCTTATGGGAATTTCTCTTACAAATTCTTGCAGTCTGATAATATCACCCCCACTTAGAATAGGTTGTACCTCATCTGCCTTTCCGCCAGTTGTTGCCTTTAAAATAGCTATTTCTTCTACATCTGTGGGGTAGCCAATTTTTATATAAAACAAAAACCTATCTTGTTGTGCTTCTGGCAATGGAAACGTACCAGATTGCTCTATGGGATTTTGAGTAGCAAGAATAAAAAAGGGTTTTTCAAGAGGATAGGTATGACCGGAATAGGTCACCTCAAACTCTTGCATAGCTTCTAATAGCGCAGCCTGTGTTTTAGGTGGGGTACGATTAATTTCATCGGCTAGAATGATGTTAGAAAAAATAGGCCCTTTTTTAAATTCAAAAAATTTCTTTCCTGAGGTATGGTCTTCTTCTAAGATCTCTGTACCAATAATATCTGATGGCATTAAATCTGGAGTAAATTGAATGCGCTTAAAATTAAGATCGATCGCCTGTGAGAGTGTACGGATCATCAAGGTCTTTGCAAGTCCTGGAACTCCTTCTAATAATGCATGGCCACCCGCCATAAATGTGATAAGCAACTGGTCTACAGTTTCTTCTTGGCCTATAATTACCTTTGCAATTTCAGTTTTAAGATGCTTTAGCTTAACTGTTAGGGTGTTTACTTCCTCTTGTAAAGAGATTAGTTCTTTATTCATCATAATTGTTACTATTTCCTATTGCTAAAAGCATTTTAGTTTCAGAGCATTTTCATTATCAAGTTTTTCCATTGGAAATTTCATCGAGTTTAGATTGTCGTATCTTTTTAACTTATTTATTTTATAGATAATATACCACTCTTAACTAGTAAGTGAATACATCACGATATTTACTCCAAATCTGGTGTTATCAATCTTATACCATCGCTTGTTTCTAAAATCATAATCCCACTCACAACCATAATCCTTATTACTATACAATACTGCTATCCTACCGTTTACTTCGATGGCTTTTAGATAATCATGCACTAAGTCGTCACCCCAACCATTGAGTTCTTGACTGGTTGTAGGTGGTCCGTCTTCAAACTCAAAAAAAACGGTATAGATTTCGTGGTTATTCGGGATCTTTTTCAAAGCTTCTATCCCAAAAATGTCGTCCATCTGTCTTTCAAAAGATTTAGCAAATAAACCGTCAATGTCATGGTTGCAATCATCTACAAAAACAAAACCTCCGTTTTCTATATATTTTTTGAAATTTTCTTTTTCTTTTTTTGTGAACTGTACCAATTTATGACCAGATATATAACAAAATGGACATTTAAAAATATCATCACTTGCTAGGGGAATAATATTTTCTTGAGTATCTACAGGCAGCGTGGTATATTCCACTAGAGAATTCAGCAAATTAGATGGCATGCGCTGGTCTACGTCCCAATCTCCAGACTCATATTGCAGTCGTGTGAAGAAAAATTTGCTCATTTCTACTTATTACTAATTTTTAATTGAAAGTTTACGCTTTCGCGAAAGCGTAAGAAAATATAAAACTGGCTACTACAAATAGTAATAGCCAGTTATTGAAATTAAAATTAATTTAAACTGCGTCTGAAAGACTAGTAAAAGTAAAGTCTCGTATTTTCATATATGGGATGAGACTTCCATCTACGCGTACCTGTTGACCGAGTGTTTCTAAATTATTTAACATGATGATAGGGCTCTCGTTAAAACGAAAATTTTTCACGGGATACTTGATCGCTCCATTCTCAATGTAGAAAGTTCCATCACGAGTGAGACCCGTATATAGTAATGTTTGAGGATCTACAGAGCGTATATACCATAATCTTGTAACAAGGATACCTTTCTTAGTACTCTTTATTAAATCTTCTAATGATGCGTCACCTCCACCCATAATAAAATTGCTAGGAAATGGGACGGGTTGCACGCCTTTTTGAGTGGCCCAGTAGCGCCCGTAAGCAAGATTTTTTACCACTCCATTTTCAATCCAAGTAGTTTTTTTAAGAGGTTGCCCCTCTCCATCCCAAGTAGCCGCTGGCACTTCTTCGTTGAGAGGATCTGACCATAGATTTACTCGTTCATCTACAATTTTATCACCTAGCTTAGTTCCTCCTTCTTTCGACATAAAGCTACGTCCTTCATCTGCAGATCGAGCATCTATGGAACGTCCAAGACCTTGTAATAATCCTAAACCTGCAGACGGTTCTAAAATAACAGTGTACTTTCCTGGTTCTATTGCTTTTGCCTCACGAGACATCACCGCTTTGTCAATGGCTACTTTGGAAGCCTCTGCTGCGTCAAACTTTGTAATATCGTTATAATCTCTAGTTACCCATCCAGAACCTGTACCGTCATTAGTACGCATAGTCACGGTAAACTCTACATTAGTAGATCTGTTATAAGCAAATAAGCCGTTAGAATTGATCATCGCGCTAAAACCAGCACCTCCATCTAAAAAACCTGCTGCAGTAACATCATTTTCTACAGCTGGAGCAATACTACTATTTGCGACCTCAGCTCTATACTCTGGTGTCATGTTTGCTGTTGCTTCTACATAGGTCTTTGACTCATCATACGATTGTGGTCCGAGTGGCTCCATAAATTCTGGATTTTCTGGAGAAAGTTTTGCAAGCTCTTCTGCCCTTTTTACCACCTTTTCTAGTGACGCATCGTCAAATTCATCTATTGTGGCCGTTCCTGATTTTTTACCAAAACTCGCATTTACAGCCATACTCTGATTGGATTGTGAACCCGAGGTAGACACACTATTACGGGCATAACGTATGTTGCCGCTATCGCTACCGCTTAAATTTATAACACAGGCATCAGCCGTAGAAAAGCTTAGTGCTTTTTCTAAAATCTTTCTAGCCTCTTCTTTTGAAAATATTCCCATTGTGCTTTTATTTTTAGTAAGAAAATATATACTAGACGTTGCGGCCTGTATTGATTACATTAATGTCATTAAAACGTGTTGTCGCACTACCGTGAGATACCGCACTTACCTGTGACGGTTGTCCTTTCCCATCAAAGAAAGATCCAAACAATCTATAATCACGCTGATCACAAATTTTTGAGCAAGAATTCCAAAACTCTTGAGTGTTTGATTGGTAAGCTACATCGTTAAGCATCCCAACAATTTTTCCGTCTTTGATTTCATAAAATACGGTTCCGCCAAACTGGAAATTATATCGCTGTTGGTCAATAGAGTAAGATCCACGACCAGCAATATATATTCCTTTTTCAACATCCTTTATCATCTCACTTATTGTATAAGGGTCTTTACCAGCTTCTAATGAAATATTAGGCATGCGTTGAAACTGTACATCATTCCAGCTCTGTGCATAACAGCAACCATGCGATTCATTTTGATCAATCATTTTCACTTGATCTCGTATTGCCTGATAATTGACTAACACTCCATCTCTAATAATATCCCACTGCTTTGTTTTTACACCTTCATCATCCCAACCTACAGCTCCTAAAGAACCAGGTTGTACCTTATCTGCTATGATATTTACGATATCACTACCGTATTTAAAATCTCCAGATTTCCATTTATCTATAGTAGCAAAACTAGTTCCTGCATAATTTGCCTCATACCCTAATACACGATCTAGCTCTGTAGGGTGCCCCACAGATTCATGGATGGTTAATCCTAAGTGATTAGGCTCTAATACAAGGTCATATTTACCGGCATCTACAGACTTTGCAGTAAGCATCTCCTTAGCTTGTTTTGCAGCTGTGGTAGCATCTTCTATAATATCATAGCTATTTCTGTACAATTTGAGGCCAGCTGGACCTTCTAGCTTTTCAGATTCAAGACCATCCATATATTCATAGCCCATTCCCATAGGAGCACTCATAGCTTGACGCGTTTTAAATTTACCATCACCTACAGCCGTCACGCCAAATGTGGGCCAGATGCGATGTACGTCTTGATCTATATATGAACCTTCTGTAGAGGCAAAATACTTTTGCTCATTCACCATAAATAAGGCTGAGTTTACAAAACTAGCCCCATTGTTCATAGCCGCAGCATTTGCTGTTAACAATAAGTCTACTTTTTCTGATACGGGCACATCCTTAAAGTCTTTTTTAAGAGGTGTTTTCCAAGAAACTTCACCATAAGAATCTACAGGAGCTAATACGACAGGCTCTTTTTGAAATTTAGAATTTGCTTTTGCAATTGCTACTGCTTGCTGTGTGGCTTTTTTAATACCACTATCTGTGACATCATTTGTGGAGGCAAAACCCCATGTACCATTTGCAATCACACGTATACCTATACCAAAAGACTCTGTATTTACAACATTTTGCACCTTTTCCTCACGGGTAAATACATATTGATTCAAATATCTTCCTATACGTGCATCTGCATAAGAGGCACCTAAACTTCTTGCGGTATTGAGCGCAACATCTGCCAGTTGTTTTTTTACCAGAACGTCCATCCCAGGTTCTAGGAGTGCTTCCGTAGGAATAGTATTCCCTAAAAGCATTGAGGGTACCATTAAGGCACCTGCTCCCATACCTGCCATTTGAACAAAATTTCTTCTTTTCATAAGTATATATGTTGATTGACTACACGTTTATTTTAAAGTTCTTGAAGTTCAGAAATAAAAAGAGAATAATTATTAATAAAATCTTAATAATATATTAAAATTTTAACAGATACGCTTTCGCGAAAGCTTTCTGCATATGGAAAATAGTATTGATCATAAAAATAAAAGCCAGTATTAATTTTTAAAACTGGCTCTAAAAGTTTTCAATTTGTGATTTAATCAGGCATAGGAGTCATACGTAAATAAGGCTTAATTTCTGTGTGCCCTTTAGGAAACATTATTGGTATTTCTTCATCTTTTACGGATGGTGAAATCACACAGTCGTCCCCGTACTTCCAATTGGCTGGAGTTGCTAATTTTCTGTAAGCTGTAAGTTGTAAAGAATCTATTACACGAAGCAACTCCTCAAAATTGCGTCCTGTTGATGCTGGGTAAGATAAAATTAATTTAATTTTTTTATCTGGGCCAACGATAAAAACAGACCTAATGGTAAGCTTATCATCTGCCTCTGGATGAATCATATCATATAATTCTGACACTTTGCGATCCTCATCTGCTATGATGGGAAAATTTACTGTAGTGCTTTGTGTTTCATTAATGTCTTTAATCCATTCTTTGTGTGATGCTAGACTATCAACACTAAGTGCAATCATTTTGACATTACGTTTATCAAAAGCATCTTTATATTTTGCCGCAGTTCCTAATTCTGTTGTACATACCGGAGTATAGTCTGCTGGATGGGAGAACAAAATCCCCCATTGATCTCCTAACCAATTATGAAATTGTAGTTCTCCCTCTGTTGTACTTGCTGTAAAATCTGGTGCTGTATCTCCTAATCTTAGATTGTTCATAATATTGTTTTTAGTCCATAAAACTACAAATCCAAAACATATAAACCTATAGTTTTACTAGGATTATAATTATTTAAAATGTTTAGTTTGACGATTTATCAAACATAATCAGCCTTTATATTCTTATAGAATTTTTCTTAAGTAATGCTCTCGCAAAAGAATCTGAGATCTCCATCACATTTGGGAATTTATCTAGATCACATAAAAATGTGATAACAGCCAGCATTCCATTAAACATAACCTCTTTGGACTGTGGGTCATTTGGCTTATAATGACCGCGACTAATGGGGAGCTCATAACCACAACCTTTCAAAAATACCGCCTCAATTTCTAATAGCTCGCTAGGCAAATATCCATTCATGCGTTTATTAAAAGCCTCATTGACTTGACCAATGTAATTTAACTTCAAAGATCCATGTGTATCTGTAAAATTCTTCCATGCATCCTGATTATTACAAATATTTCCAACTGCACATGCCTTACAACATTCTGGGTTTAATGTGTCTTCATTAAATGCAGTATACAATTTGTCAAGTGCATTTTCTAATCTCGCGGTCATTTTCATGCTTCAATTTTTTGACACTTAAATTTAAGCTTAACCTATTTAAAATGCTAGAATCTATCTGATTTTATTTATGATCGATTTTCATTGACACGTAAATATCCAAAAAGTATGTGCAACAATGACAAAAGGTACTATTACCGAGAGTAAAATGTTATTTAGAAAATTTACTGAGATAATTCCGCTTTCGCGAAAGCGTGCTAAAAAAAGTAGATGACTTATTCTTTTAAAAAATAGGTATATACCAGAAGCCATCTATGAAGTTAATGTAAAATCTTGTGTTATTATACCGTAAAGGGTTAACAATTAATCAACTCTTTTTTAAAGAAATCGCCATATTTTCTTAACCTATTCCCAGAACCTTCCCGTGTATTTTTATTCCTGAAAACCAAACTAAAAAACAAATTTTAAAACCAATGAAAACACTCAAATTACATTTAACAAAACTGCTGATGATTTTTGCAGTAGGAATTTTTCTTACAAGTTGTGAAGATGGAGAAGATGGACTAGACGGAATTAATGGTATTGATGGAGTAAACGGACAAGATGGTCAAGATGGCGAAGATGGTGAAGACTTTGAAGTAGGAACCACTATATTCTCAGACAAGTCTGCTACACCTCCGCTCGTTGCGATGTCCTCACAATTTAACTATGTTGAGGCATACTCTCTCGTTTCGACTCCAGACGTTATAGGTTCTAACTTTCAATTAGCTGGATCTGCAGATGGCGCAGGGTTTTTAAACGATGGAGAAGACTACATCTTTGTAACTAATTGTGAAGATAGCTATGCCGTTGCGCGCATACGCTTTGATCAAAATCTTGTTCCAATAGCTGGTGACTATTTACTAGATTCTGGAGTAGCAGATTTTGCCAGACAATGTTCTGCTACTATGTGGGAAGCAGCTATTCATGGTGGGAACGAAGATATATTCTTGTCTGCATCTGAAAGTATTAATTATGATATTAAAGGAATTGATCCAAGAATTGCAACTCCTACACCACAGGCAGATTTTGGAATGGATGCTTTAGGTGAATTTTCTTGGGAGAATGCAACTCCTCTTCCTAAAGATGCTTATTCTGGTAGCACTGTGATTATAGGTGGGGATGATGATTCTAGCGGTTCCGAAGGGCAAGTAACCATGTATTACTCTACAGCTGGGGATGCAGATTTTACAGGAGGCTCTATATACGTATTGCGTTTTAAGCAAATTTCTGACGGAAATGGTGGGTTGCAAGACGTTACAGCAGCTACTACTTACAATGAGGGCTCACTAGATTTTCAAGTATCTTATGATGTAGAATTTGCATTAATCCCAAATGGTAGCTCTTTAACTAAGGATGAAATGGAAACTGCTTGTTTAAGTGTAAATGCTTCTCAGTTTATGAGAGTGGAAGATGTAGATTATCAAAAAGGAAGTGACGTAAATGGTAGAAATGTATTTTTTGCAGTTACTGGAAGAGGTCCAGGTCGAGGAACCTACAATGATTGGGGTACAGTGTATAAACTGCAACTTGATCCTTCAAATCCTTTAGAAGGTACATTAACACAAATTATAAGTGGTAATACAGATACTAATAATCAAGATGGAAACTTAGCAGATTTACAAAGTCCAGATAATATTTGTGTCACAGAAAATTTTATATATGTCCAAGAAGATCCAAATTCTTTTGATAGGGGTCATGCTGCTTACATCTATCAATCAGATCTAACTGGAACGAACATACAACAAGTATTAGAACTTGTAGTACGTCAAGACCTTGCAGAGGATAACAGCACAGGTCTGAGTGGAGAATTTGGCGCCTTGATTGATATTTCTGATAAAATTGGAGTTCCTAATACATTTATACTAAATATCCAACCTCACTACTGGAAGGACGATAGCTTTGCATCTCTCGATGGACATACCAATAGTAGTAGAGAAGATAATCAAGCCTCGCAAGTAGTTTTATTAAAGGGATTACCTAGATAGAATTCTTAGCTAATTATCAAATCACATATATGCGTAATCGTAGTTTTTGATCCTTTTCAAAGACTACGATTTTTTAATTATTTATTATGAAATTAAAAAATGACATTTTCATTTGGCTCATTTTGACCCTCATAGTAGGAACAGTGAGTTGTACTAAAAAGGAAACTTATAGCCCGCTACCTTATCCAAACTGGAAAAATACGCGTGACATTTACTTAACTGAGTTAAATAATGCCATTGCTGGTATAGACTCCCTTACATTAATCAATCCGAAAGATCCAGCAGCCAAAGAAATATTTAAGAATGCCCGTGTCGCATTTAAAAAAGCAGAACCATATGCTTCATACCTGAACCCTCCCGTAGGACACAGAGTTAATGGGCCTGCATTACCAATTTATAAGGAAGATAACGGTAAAACGCTTCAACCTGTTGGTTTCCAAAAAATAGAAGAAATTATTTATGACGGAGGCTCTACACATAGTCAATATGCGACGCTATTAAAAATAACCAAAGGTTTATTACTCAATCTCAAAAAAAACATCGAAAAGAGAGAGCTTAATGCACAGCGGTATTTTATTGCTACACACCAACAATTATTTAGGATCATGAGTTTTAGTATTTCAGGTTTTGATACTCCTCTGAGCCATCAAGGAATATCTGAGAGTGCAGTCTCACTTCAAAATTTATGGGATACTTATGAATCTAGTATTAGAGATATCATAAAATTCAAAGATCGAAAGCTAGATTCCACTTTTCAAAATAACATTAAAAATGCTGTTGCCTTTGTGACATTAAATACAGATTTTGAAGATTTTGATAGATATACTTTTATTCAACAATATTATACACCAATCACAAAATCTTGGGTAGCCATACGAAAAAAGAGTGATTTATGGGCTGGCACAAACAGTCAACCTTTTAATTACGATGCAAACACTTTTTTTGAAACTAGTGCATATAACACTTCTTACTTTATGCCAAGTATAAATCAAAATAGTACTACAAAACAGATAGCTCTTGGTAAAAAATTATTTTCTGATCCTAAACTGTCATCTAATGGTTCCATCTCATGCGCCACCTGTCATATACCAAGTAAGGCATACACAGATGGACGCGTTGTGAGCGAGAACAATAAGGGGGGAATTTTGCATCGTAATACTCCCACCCTATTAAATACCATATTCCAACAAAACTATTTTTGGGATGGAAGATCAAGTACACTTATTGATCAAATTTCATCAGTTTTTCTCAATGAAGATGAATTTAATACGAGCGTGCATAAATTCTCAAGTAATTTATTACAAGATAAAACGTATGAGAAACTTTTTAAAGAAGCTTATGGAAGTGTATCATCAAGAAACACGGATGTCATAAAAGCAATCTCCTCCTACGTAGCTACTCTAAATGGATTCAACTCAAAATTTGACAGAAATATGCGTGATGATGAGCGTAGTTTTACAAAAGAAGAGCGGCAAGGAATGAATTTATTCATGGGAAAGGCTCTCTGTGCAACCTGCCATTTTGTACCACTTACTAATGGAACTGTGCCTCCATTCTTTACAGAGACAGAGCGTGAGGTGATAGGTGTCCCAGAAACTTCGGCAAATAAGGAACTTGATTCAGACGTAGGCTACTACCCGACATTCAATGAAGAAAAACATTTAAATATGTTTAAAACTCCCACTGTACGCAATGCCTCACTCACAGCTCCATACATGCACAATGGGGTATATAATACTCTAGAAGAAGTAATGAATTTTTATAATAAAGGTGGTGGTAGCGGTTTAGGCTTTGAGTTAAAAAATCAAACATTACCATTTGACAAACTCAACCTTAACCCTGAAGAAATTAAGGCACTTATTGCTTTTATAAATACACTAGAAGATACAAATGTGAATCCATAATTAGATTAGAATAACTTATGAAATTACCGACACAATACACATTACAACGGTTTAAAAGCTATTTTTCTGGATCTTTTTATATTAATTACAAAAATTTTTCATAAATTCGTTTATCGTGATTTACTAACAAACTTCACAACTTTAATTTCTATTTAAAATTTTATACCAATAAAGTATATATTTAAGATTAATTATTCACTGACCAATACCAAATTGCACTATTGAAAGAAACCTCTCCTTGTGAGAGGTTTTTTTGCTTTCGCGAAAGCGTAACTAGGTTTATGAATAATATTCTACGACCATCAATATAGAAATCACACGTGCATCTATTTGATTTTTATAGCAACCAAAAATTTCATTGGTTGATTATTTAAGAGTGGTTAATATTTATTTTTCTCCTTAAAATCTACCTCTTCAGAGTAAAATGTCCATTGACAATTCTTTGTGTTCCGAACTCATCAGTTTCCGTAAATTCTACTCTAAACCAATAGTCGCTAGACGGCATTAATTGCCCATTAAAATTCCCGTCCCACCCAGTCCCTACAGGACTAATTTGCTTTAGAAGTTTGCCTGTACGATCAAATATAAAAATACGTGCTGTCAAATTCGGATCTTCTCCTAATCCAATTATATTCCAAGTATCGTTTATTCCATCTGCATTAGGCGTAAAAAATCTAGGGTAATCAATGATACTTATCTCCACAGCCGTGGTAACACATGCACCGTTAGCTAGTCTACCAAATATTGTATGCCCTCCTGGGGTTACATTTGTAAAAGTTGTATCCGTTTGAAATGACCCATCATCTATGGCAAATTCATACATAGACTCTGGGTCTGCACTATTTGTTACTGTCACCTCTACAGTGTAAAGTCCACTTGTATTGAATGAATTTTCTAATACTATTGCTTCAAATACTGGAGCGCTTTGCGCTGTATAAATTGCCTCTGCCACATAATCACACTGACTACCATCTGGATATGTCGCGGTTACAAGAACTTGGTAATTACCTACAGCAGCTATAGTCACTACTGCCTCTGAAGAAATCAGATCACTATCCAAAGTCCATTCATAGGTATAGGTCACACCAATTTGAGGATTTTCTACACTACCATTTATTGTAAAAGGATTAAGTACCTCTCCATTTATCTCACTTACACAAATGGCACCTCCTTCATCAGTAAGATTTACATATGGTAATGGTTGTACAAAAATTTCGAAATCGATAGTATCAATACTCTTACAATTACTGACCGTATTAAAGGTACGCGCATATATAGTTTGAGGATTTGTTATATTCACATAGATACTTGGCTCAAGAATTTCATTCTCTGAGTTTTGAGCATCAACAAGTGTTGTGTAGTACTCTACTACTATGTTTTCTACATTCCCCGTAATTGTAGCACTTTGTTGCGTTATATCAAATGTAGCTATCTCTTGTTCTGGAGAACTATTCACTCCTAAATCATCGGCACATTGAATCAAATTCTCTGCTTGAAAAATTTCTGGAGCAAGCTCCACTTCGATCGTAATGCTTGTTAAACTAAAACAGCTAGTTGTACTATCTGTTATTCTTACCTCTAAAGCTTGAGGATTTTCAGTATTAGCAAACATTGTTTTATCTACTATACTAGTATCATTTGCTATTGCGCCTGCTTCATCTAAGTGATAGCTAACAATCAAATTTGGATCATCTACTCCAGTAATTTCAATATCCTTAACAGATAGATCTATAATGGTTATACCGTCATTTGTTCCTAATACGTCACAAACATTTAAATTTGAAGGGGTATTAACCACAGGATTTTGGTTAATTATAACTTGAAAATTCATTGTATTATGGAATGTTATACAACCTGTAGTTGTATTTTCTAAACTGTAATAAATAGTTTGTGGATTACTACTGTTTGAAAAATTTTCGGGAGAAGCAATAGGGGTGTTTGATGTATAAGCCTCAATACTTCCATAGTAAGTAGCTTGATAGTTTACTAAATTATCTACTGTAATTTCGCCGTCTTTAATAGTTAGGTCAAAAGTGGATAAATTACCGTCATCAGAACATACTTCTAATGGCGCAACTGTATCAGGAAAGGTAGGATTCTCTAGCGTGGTCAGCTCTATGTGTATTCCTAATCCCACACAATCATTATTAGTGTCTCCATCTACCCTAACCCATATTTGCTGAATACCTGTTGCAGCATCTGTAAATGCGAGATTATTGTTATAAGCTGCAATAGAAGTAATCGCATTCAACTCCGCTTCTGCATCTTGCTGGGTTTCAAAATAACTAATGGTAACCCCCTGAGGAAACAATGCCTCAAATCTTCCAGTAGCATCAGAAAAATCAAACACAGCCATACCATCACTATCTGTATCACATGCGCTGTACTCATATAAAGTGCCAGGAGGAATTTGGGATGCAGTAACTTGTAAGTCTATTTGACCAGAGCGACTGCATCCATTAGCTGTAATGACCGAAACTAATACTGTAGAAGATACAGCGTTAGGATTTGTATAGTTCGTAGGATCTGTTATGGTCGTTCCTCCTGCATCTGTATAAACAAATGTTTCGTTTGAAGCATTAGAGGATAATAGAGGTTGAGCTTCTGTTAGATTAAAAGGCGCGAATCCATCTGTATCTGTGTCACACTGAGCCAATAATACTGGAGTATTGACAATAGGAAGTTCATTCACTTGCAAAACAACTTCGGTTACCGAAAAACAGTCTGTGAACGAGATGTTTTCTACACGGGCAAATAAGGTTCTAGATCCAGAAGTATAAGTATCTGCAAGAGGGTTAATGTTACCATTTGCTTCTTCAATAAGTTCGTGATAACTCACTATAAATTGAGTGGCATCTTGCCCATCTAAAATAAATGCATCTCTTGTAGATAAATCAAATTCTACAACACCGTTTGTATCGTCACCATCATTATCATCATCACAAACTTGATAAACAGGAGGATTGACTGCTCTTGGTAGCACTTCTACCGTAATAGTAAATTGAATGGTGTCATCAAAACAATCTGTAAAACCGCTATTCTCAACACGAACATATATGATATCTGTTGCTGAGTTGTAAGCTCCTGTTCCAGAAAGTGCATTAATTCCAGTACTTGCTTCTGATTGAGACAAATGAAATGTAACATTGTAAGTTGCTTCACTTTGACCAGCTAATATAGTAGCTCTTAAGTTATCAAGATTAAATACCGCAGAACCATCGTTATCCATACCATCACATTCAACTAAATCACTAGGAGTTGCAGGAGCAGGATTTTCAAAAAAAGTAACGAGTACTTCATCTATTCCTGTATTTCCATCTGAATTTGTAATTGTAACTTGATAATTACCACTAGTAGTAACATCTATCGTTGCCATACCGTCTGTATCTGGAATAGGTATAAAACCAGATCCAGTATCTACGGCCCAATTATAATTTACTGCTGTTGCTTCTGTTGCATCTAGTGTTACTGTGTTTCCATTACAAACATTTTGGTCAGGCCCTAAGGCGGCATCTACAATCGAACAATCTGTAGAACCCCCTGTCCCACTAGTACCATTAGTTTGAGTTATAAAAATCTCACCTTGCTGTTGTTGAAAATTTGTTATCAGAAAAATGTATATTTCTCCCACTTGAGCATTGAGAATTGCAGCATTTTCTATCGCTGCACTCGAGTAACTACAATCTATTGGTTCCCCTAAATCTCCACAGGCGTTTATATCTGTAAATGGGCCCCATATAGCAAAATCTACATCAAGACCCGTACCAGTGGGAGTACCATCATCATCAATACTGGTATTTTGAATAATTTGAAATTCCAAATCCCCTGTTTCTTGTATTTGTAAAAAATACCACGTTGGAAATGGTTGTTCAAACAGGCAACCATAATTTATCCCGGTTTCTCCTGAGCTTGAGCAATCTCCATCTGCTGAACCATTATAACAATTATCAAAAGGAATATTGGCTTCCGCTGTGCAAAAAGCTAAAGCCTCGCCACAAGTGGGACCACCAGGAGAGCCTTGAGATAAAACACTTGAACTTAAAAGTAAAAAGAATAAGAGTACTACAGAAAAACGTACTGTTTTTATCATATGAAATTTCAAAGAGGAAAAATAGTGATTATTTGTTAAAACCTTATTAAAGCAATGTCTAATCTTCTTTTTTTATTGGTTTTAATAAATTAATATTTCGGTTCTACACGTAACATCCTCTCTAAACTTTTAAAATATGAACTAAGCAATTTCATTAAATATTTTCATACACTCCATCGCCTCCTTAACGTCATGAGCTCTTAAAATCTTTGCGCCTTTAAGCAATGCTGCCATATGAAGGGCTGTGGTGCCGTTAAGAGCTTTGTCTGGAGACACAGCTAATGTTTTCTGTATCATTGATTTTCTTGAAACTCCCACTAAGAAAGGCATTTCTAAAAAGTGTAGTAATTGTAAGTTTTTAAGAAGCTCAAAACTTTGAGAGGTCGTTTTTGCAAAACCAAAACCAGGATCTATAAGTATATCATTGATCTTATGTTTTCGCGCAAGCGCAATTCTTGATGAGAAGTAGTGAATCACTTCTTTTGTGACATCCTCATAATCAACTAAAGTTTTCATACTTTGAGGGGTACCACGCATGTGCATCATTACATAAGGTACTGCGAGAGCACCCACTGTATCCATCATTCTATCATCTAATTGTCCAGCACTAATATCATTTATGAGACTAGCACCATTTTCTATAGCCTGGCGAGCCACGCTTGCGCGAAAGGTGTCTACCGAAATAATAATTTCTGGAAATGTAATTACCAACTCCTTAATCATTGGGATTAGTCTTCGTTCTTCTTCTTCTATCGGAATATGTATTGCATTAGGTCGCGAACTATAGGCTCCTACGTCTATAAATGTAGCTCCATCTTCTAACATCTTTGCTGTTTGGTCCATAGCTTGATCTATCTCCTGATAGCTGCCACCATCAAAGAAACTATCTGGGGTAAGATTGAGAATCCCCATTACATGAGGGGTTGATAAATCGATGAGTTTGCCTTTACAATTAATAGTCACAGGATGCTGTTTTGCTGTAAAAATACTCCTTTACTTTCTTATGAAAGATCTCTTGCACACACTTAACTATATGTATCCAAAAATTACTTTTACGCACATTTTACCCCTGCACTTCTTTATGTACCTTTATACCACTCAAAAAAAATAGCTTTCCATCTATGGATTTAAAATTTAATAAAAACGAAGATCATAATAAATTACTATTGTCTGCTATGCGCCAACGTCTTGCTGAAGTAAAGCTAGGCGGAGGACAAAAGAGAATAGATAAACATCACGAGAAAGGAAAAATGACGGCTCGTGAACGTATTAATTACCTAGTTGACAATCCTGATAAATGCATAGAAATTGCTGCCTTTGCTGGAGATGGAATGTATGAAGAGCATGGAGGTTGCCCTTCTGGAGGTGTCGTCATTAAAATAGGACACGTATCAGGAAAACAATGTGTTATTGTTGCAAATGATGCTACTGTAAAAGCTGGAGCTTGGTTTCCTATAACAGGTAAGAAAAATTTGCGCGCACAAGAGATTGCTATGGAGAATAAACTCCCCATAATATATCTTGTGGATAGTGCTGGGGTCTATCTACCTATGCAAGATGAGATCTTTCCAGACAAAGAGCACTTTGGACGTATATTCAGAAATAATGCGGTGATGAGCAGCATGGGTATCACCCAAATATCTGCTGTGATGGGTAGTTGTGTTGCTGGCGGCGCTTATCTGCCTATTATGAGTGATGAAGCGCTCATAGTGGATAAAACTGGGAGTATCTTTTTAGCAGGAAGCTATCTTGTAAAAGCAGCTATTGGAGAATCTATAGATAATGAAACCTTAGGAGGAGCCACGACACATTGTGAAATCTCTGGGGTAACGGACTATAAGTCTAAAGACGATAAGGATGCCCTAGACACCATTAAAAAATTGATGGGCAAAATAGGGGATTATACAAAAGCAGGATATAACCGTATCGCTCCTGCAAAACCTACCAAAGATCCTGATGAACTTTTTGGAATTTTACCCGCCTCCAGAGCAGATCAATACGATATGCGAGAGATTATAGACAGACTGGTAGACAACTCAGAATTTGATGAATACAAAGAAGGCTATGGGCAAACCATTCTTACTGGATACGCCCGAATCAACGGATGGGCAGTGGGTATCGTAGCTAATCAACGAAAACTTGTCAAGACTAAGAAAGGCGAGATGCAGTTTGGCGGAGTGATTTATTCAGACAGCGCAGATAAAGCCACGCGTTTTATAGCCAACTGTAACCAGAAAAAAATTCCTTTGGTCTTTTTACAAGACGTAACAGGATTTATGGTGGGTAGCAAAAGTGAGCACGGCGGGATCATAAAAGATGGTGCTAAGATGGTGAATGCTGTTTCTAACTCTGTCGTACCCAAGTTCACAATTATTATAGGAAATTCGTATGGAGCTGGAAATTATGCCATGTGCGGTAAAGCTTACGACCCAAGACTTATTGTGGCTTGGCCAAGTGCAGAGCTTGCGGTGATGTCTGGGAATAGTGCCGCAAAGGTATTACTCCAAATTGAAACTGCTTCATTAAAGAAAAAGGGAGAAACCATCACCCCTGAAGTTGAAAAGGCACTTTTTGAAAAAATTAAATCAAAATATGATGATCAGGTTTCTCCGTATTATGCAGCATCTCGTATTTGGACAGATGGAATTATAGATCCACGAGATACGCGCAAATGGATTTCTATGGGTATAGAAGCCGCAGATCATGCGCCTATTGAAAAACCTTTTAATCTTGGAGTGATACAAGTGTAAAAAAGTTAACTACCAACTAAGCAAAGCGTTATTTTAAATCTTTAAAGTAACGCTTTGCTTCTTTCATAACTCTAGGGGCGAGATAAAGGGTAGCAATCATAGTAGGAATCGCCATGATCGCAAAAAATCCATCTATAAGATTAATCATCATACTTAAAGATGTGGTGGCTCCCAGCAAAATACTGGCTATGTAGATGATATTATAATATTTCTTATTATGTGCCCCAAATAGAAAGCTCATACATTTTGTCCCATAATAACTATACGAAAAAAGCGAGGAGATACTAAATACAGCGATACACAGTAGTAATGCATATTTTCCTGCGGGTGATAACGCTTTCGCGAAAGCGGACGCCGTCAAAGTCACTCCATTTGCATCACTCGTCTGCCAAACATCTGTAACAAGAATAGCAAGTGCCGTAAGAGTACAAACAACTATGGTGTCTATTGCTGGCCCAAGCATAGCTACCAGCCCTTCTCTAATAGGCTGCGCTGTTTTTGCGGCTCCGTGAGCCATAGGTGCGGTACCTACTCCTGCTTCATTAGAAAATGCCCCCCTTTTTATACCTAGCAATATAAGTCCACCCACTACTCCACCCAGAAGCGTGTCTCCTTTATAGAAATCTGCACTAAAAGCATCCGTAAAAATTAGTGCTATATATCTTGGAACGACCTCAAGATTTACAAAGAGAATGGCCATCACAGCTATAAAATATATTAACACCATAGCTGGGACGAGCTTTGCAGCTGTTTTAGAGATACGATCAAGTCCTCCCAATATCACAAAAGCTGTGATTGTTACAAGAATTAACCCTATAACCAGATTTGTTTTAAAACCAACTGCAATTCCCTGTGGCTCTAAAAGAATATCGTTAATGGCTTGTGTGAGTTGATTTACATTAAAAACAGGCAGAGCCCCGACCAATCCAGCTATACTAAAAATTACAGCCAGTGGTTTCCACGCTTTTCCCATTCCTTCAATAATAAAATACATAGGCCCTCCTTGTATTTTCCCTTCACTATCTTTACCCCTATACATAATAGCTAAGGATCCTGTAAAAAATTTGGTGGCCATACCTACTATAGCACTCATCCACATCCAAAACACAGCACCTGGACCTCCTATAGCAATGGCAACGGCTACTCCTGCAATATTCCCCATTCCCACGGTGGCACTTAATGCAGTAGTGAGCGCTTGAAAATGACTTATTTCTCCTTCATCCTGCTCACTGTCATATTTACCGCGTAAGACTGCGATGGCATGACCTAAATATCTAAATGGTAAAAATCTAGAATACAACAATAAAAAAAGACCTCCACCTATAAGCAAGCATACCAGAGGTATACCCCACATCGCACTAGAAAAGTCTGAGATCAATTGGTTCAATTTTTCGTAAATAGAAGATTGTAATAGCATGGGCTCACATTTTGAGAAGTGAAGTAACAAAAATTAAGAGCAGTTTACCAAAAGGTTCACACATTTTTTTGAAATGCATTTTACTTTCGGCGGTAAATTAGTAGCATGACACTTACGGCTAGCCAAATAGAAAAAATTCTTAAAAATCCAGAGGAAACTGCAGCAATTGCAAATCTTATTTACGTTTCTGATGCAGATCTTAACATACGAAGAAAAAAAGAGGACAAGAAGTATCAATATATCTTCAATAACAAACCCCTTAAGAATAAGAAAGAACTTGAGCGTATTAATAAGCTGGTCATACCTCCTAACTGGGAAAAAGTACGCATCGCATACCCCCCTAACGGACATTTACAAGTAGTAGGCAGAGATTCAAAAAACAGAAAGGTATATCGCTATCATGATTTGTGGTCCAAGATTCGTAACCAAACCAAGTTTTATAAACTAGCAAGTTTTGGGAAAGCATTACCGCTTATACGTGAGCGCGTAGATCAAGATTTAGATCTACCCGAAATGACTCAAAGAAAAGTACTGGCTCTTATCTTAAGATTAATGGAAGAAACTCATATACGTATAGGGAATGATTATTATGCAAAAAAAAATAAAACATATGGTCTATCCACACTAAGAACGAGGCATGTAACTACTTCTAAAAATAAAGTAAAATTTGAGTTTATAGGAAAAAAAGGGAAGAAACATGCTATTACCATACGTAATAAGAAACTTGCAAGGTTGGTCAACAAATGCGAAGAAATACCTGGATGGGAACTCTTTCAGTTCTATGATCCCTCAGGGCAAAAACACCGTATAGACAGCGGGATGGTTAATGACTATATACAAGAAATAAGCGGCGATTTGTTCTCAGCAAAAGACTTTAGAACTTGGGGAGCCACAAAAACATTTTTTGAGACCGTTTACGACTTGGGCTATACAACTGATGAGAAAGAGAATAAAACTAATGTCCTTAAAGGCTTTGATGCTGCCGCAGAAGCTTTAGGAAATACAAGAACTGTATGTAGGAGTTATTATGTACATCCACAAGTGGTAGATGCTTATGAAACGGGTACTATTGTAAAAGAATTCAAAAAAGTAGATACGCATATCTCTCCTAGATCTTATTTTACAGAAACAGAAGAAGTACTTCTTCAGATGATTTCTAAATTTGAAATAGATTTTTCATTGGTTACTTAAAAACGAAATCAACCACAGTTAAAATTAAAAAAAAGGAACGTGTTGCATAAATACCTATATTATGGCATCATACTAAGACAAAATAAGTAGTGCATTCCTTCATCTATAGAATCATTTTTTTAATTCTTGCCTATGGTATTTCCGCACATACATACGCTCAAGAAAAAAGAAACCTCTCATATGGCGCTGAATTTCTTATTGGTTTCACCACTCCGTCTAATGAATTCTTTCCAAATAGAAAATTGCAAAAACAAGTTGTTTTTAAAATAGGGGGTGATAGTAAAAGTGCAGACCATTTTTTAAGATTACAATCTGGAATTACGGTTGGATTTACAAATTTTGGAAATACAAAGGAGCTAGGCTACGCTATCTCTATACTACCTTATTTACAACTCCCAATATTAGAGAGTAACCGTCTTTATTTTCAAACAGCCCTAGGAGCTTCTTATTTCAATAAAAAATATAGTTTTGAAAATAATTTTGATAACCGAGCGGTAAGCACACGTTTAACATGGTCTTTTAGGGGATTTCTAATTTACGAACTGCTTGAATCTGATTTTGCAAAATACACTCTAAATACAGGTATTGTACACCACTCGAATGGACATCTCAAATTACCTAATAATGGATATAATTCAGTTTTACTTGGCTTAGGTATACAAACTAAAAGTCACAATAGCACCAGTGATAACAAAGATCGAGCGATACCTAGCGATTTTGATAGAAAATATTATGGACAGTTGAGATGGGGAGTAGGTCAAAATGTTTTTAACGACCAGGCTCCTTTTAACACTAGAAAAGAGGTTTACACTATCTCAAGTGAATTAGGCATCAATCTAAAAAAACGGGTAAAAGTAGGTGTTGGAGCAATCTACAGATGGTATGAGCATTATTACGATTATATATCAAACAATGAATCACTTGTTCAAAAAGGACGCGAATTTTCAAACTTAAAATCAAATGCTCATTGGAATGCTTCGGCAGTAATTTTATACACCAAAGGGGAAATACTACTACATCATATAGGTTTAGAGTTCTTGGTAGGGGTAAATTTACACAAACCTGCTTATGCAATAGATTGGCGTATTAATGAAGGCTGGGACTATGTTCCTCGAGATATCCCTGAGCCTCCAGCATGGCAATTGGGGGAATATGATACTAAATATCAATTAAAAAAACTCATAAATGGACGCTTAGGAGTAAAATATTACTTAAAAGATCTACAAGAAAACCATACCTCAAATTTATTTGTAGGTATCTTTTTAAATACAAATCTTGGTCAAGCAGATTTTACAGAAGTGGGCTTAGGGTATTTGAAAAACTTGTGATTAAATAGTAGATAATGTATATACGCTTTCGCGAAAGCGCAGAATCAATAGTATAAAAACTGATCAAAAACACATTTAAGCATTTTGCACTGTAAAATCACTCTAATCTACTTAATTTCAGAAAAATAGGATTACAATTATAAAAAATATAAGTACATTCGCCTTCCCTAAAACAGAAAATCGTTTTATATTAAAATCATCCCCCCAAGATATGAGTCTACAAATTGATGTAGAAGCTAATGTTTTAGAAATTCTCGATCGCGCCTATCAACAACGTGGTAGTGATCTTAACAGTAGTTTAGAATTATCATACCATGCGCTTGCTCTAAGTAGAAATCTACAAAACCCTTCTCTCATAGGGAAATGCCTTACTAAAATCTCGCTTTATCATATGATCAGCGCAGATAATGAAAAGGCTATAGCCATGTCTGAGGAAGCAATCCAATATTTTGCAGAAGATAATGATGAGCTCGGTATCGCAAATGCAAATTATAATATTGCGGGAGTATATTACAAGACAAATAATTACCACCTAGGAATGTTTCATCTAATAGATTGTTTAACAATTTATAGGAAATATGGCGATAAGCACAACGAGTCTAGAGCGCACAAATCTCTAGGGACGATATTTGAAATATTAGGAGATCAACCCAATGCCATTGTTGCTTATGAGAATGCGATTAATTGTGCACAACAAGCTGAGAATCTAAATTTAGAATCTAATGTTTACAACCCTCTCTCAGGAATTTTTTTAAAGCAAAAGAAAATAAACCTCGCGCTAAACCTCATCACAAAGTCTATTACTATTAAAAAATCTACCGGTGACAGAAGGGGGTACGCTTTTGCAATATATGGGCGCGGTAAAATACTTACTCATTTAGAGAAGTACACAGATGCACTTGAAGATTTTGAAGAAGCCCTAGCCATTCATAGAGAGGTAGAAGATCTATTTGGAATTGCAATGTGTTATAATAAGATTGCGCATTTATTTGTGAGAAATGGGCAATCAGAAAAAGGGAAAAAGTATCTCAGAATGGCCATTGATCTTAGTGATAAAAATGATCTTTCTGTAATGAAATATAAGTGCTATAAATTTATGTACCAGATTCATAAAGATGAAGGTGACACAGAGAATGCATTAAAATTTCTTGAAAAATATATAGGTGAAAAAGATGATGCTGTAAATTCTCAGACGTTAAAGGTAATAGAGAATTACGAACGCATTTCTAAACTGCAATCAAAGGAGAATCAAGCGCATTTAGAGCGACAAAAAATTGAAATCCTACAAAAACAAGAGCGTGCTGAACAAGCTGCAGCTATGAAACAAAACTTCTTGTCTGCAATGAGTCATGAGATCAGAACACCCCTAAACGCTGTAACAAGCATTATCTCACTTTTACAAGAAAGATCTGACGATGGTGAAAAAGAACTTTTAACCTCACTTCAATTTTCTGCAAAAAATTTGCTGCGTATCATCAATGATATTCTAGATTTTTCAAAACTAGAATCAAATAATATGCAGTTAGAAGTACATCCTGTAGACTTCAAAAAACTTTTAAATAACACTAAAAAAACTTTTAGTAGTCTAGCAGAAGAAAAGAATATTACGCTTTCTTTATCTGTGGATTCTAATGTGAGTGACGCGTATCTCTTAGACGAAACTAAGCTATTTCAAATATTAGGAAATTTAATAAGTAACGCAATAAAATTTACAGATAGGGGTGGTATAGATATAAATATTACTTTAGACCAAAAAAGTGAAACCACTGACACCCTTGTCTTTAAAGTAAAAGACACAGGTATAGGTATCACTGCTGCAGAACAAGAAAAGTTATTTGAAAGTTTCTACATTCCCAAATCAATCACTACACGAGATGATGGAGGGACTGGACTTGGTCTTGCCATTGTCAAGAAGCTTGTAGAACTACATAACAGTATCATCGAGATCGAAAGCGAAGTAAGCGTAGGGTCCACCTTTACCTTCACTCTTAATTTAGAAAAAACTAGTGTCCCCATACAATCTGGAAAACAAGTTGAAAATACTTTACGTGGGAAAGTTGCGATTCTGGCTGAGGATAACGAAATCAATGCACTCGTAATGCACAAACTTCTCTCAAAATGGGGTGTCTCTATAAAACGGGTAAAAAATGGTACAGATGCCGTAAGACTCGCAAGTGAAAAACGGGTAGATTTTATACTGATGGATATCCATATGCCTGAGGTTAATGGCTTTGATGCTACGAGATCTATACGAACTATTTCTAATAGCAATCAAACTACCCCCATATTTGCTTTAACTGCAGATGTAACTGCTGCAAATATGCATGAATATGCACACCATTTCAACGGATTTTTATGGAAACCTATAGAGATAGATAAGTTATTTAAAACCTTGTCACAAGTGCAAAAAGTGAACAATATGCTTAAAGAATCTGTCTAGAAAAAATGCTAACTTAGTAGTTATACTTTTATTGGTTTAAGTAAGCTAAAACATTTTCTTCAATGCGACCTTGTATGTCTTTTGTGCTTGCTTTTTGAAAAGTTTCTCCTGTTATATTTTCATATAATTCAATATATCTTTCAGAAACGGTCTCAACATATGTGTCACTCATTTCCGGAACCTTTTGCCCTTCCAACCCTTGAAAATGGTTACTTATAAGCCACTGTCTTACAAATTCTTTTGATAATTGTTTTTGAGGCTCATCTTTTTCTTGACGTTCTTTATATCCTTGTGCATAAAAGTAGCGAGATGAATCTGGTGTATGTATTTCATCAATAAGAATAATCTCTCCCTCTACAGTTTTTCCAAATTCATACTTGGTATCCACAAGAATGAGATCTCTTGATGCAGCAATCTCAGATCCCCTAGCAAAAAGCTTACGAGTGTAATCTTCTAGAACAAGGTAATCTTCTTCAGAAACGATTCCTTTTCTCAATATGTCTTCACGTGATATATCCTCATCGTGATCACCCATCTCTGCTTTTGTGGCTGGCGTTATAATAGGTGAAGGGAATGCATCATTTTCTTTCATACCTTCTGGCATTTCAACACCACAAAGCCACCTCTTACCAGCTTTATATTCTCTAGCTGCATGACCAGACATATACCCTCTTATCACCATTTCTACCTTAAAAGGCTCACAACGCTTTCCTATCGCAACATTAGGATCTGGTGTAGCTATTAACCAATTAGGAACTAAATCCTCTGTATCCCTCATCATTTTTGTAGCGATTTGATTTAGAATTTGCCCTTTATATGGAATTCCTTTAGGCATCACTACATCAAAAGCGCTTAGCCTATCTGTTGCTATCATTAATAGCAAATTGTTTTCTAAGGTATATACTTCACGCACTTTTCCCTTATAAATAGATTGCTGGCCTGGGAAATTGAAATTAGTATCTATAATCGTATTCACAAAAATTGTTTTAATAGATTAGTAAGCAAATAAACTAGTTCTTTAAAGATAAAAGCCAAAATTAAAATTTTGCTTTCGTTAATTGATTTATTTTACACAAAAATCAATCATTTCTATTTTCTATCTCACGGTAGGCAGCAATCATTTTCTTTACCAACGGGTGACGTACCACATCCTTATCGTCTAAGTAAATCATCCCCACGCCTTTCACTGTTTTTAAAATAAGCAACGCTTCTTTAAGACCACTAGTGACACGTCGCGGTAAATCTATCTGACCTGGATCACCGGTAATCATGAATTTTGCATTGCGTCCCATACGCGTTAAAAACATTTTCATCTGGGCATGAGTTGTGTTTTGAGCCTCATCAAGTATAACAAATGCATTGTCTAAGGTACGACCACGCATAAATGCCATAGGTGCAATTTGTATCACCCCTTTCTCTATAAAAGTTTCTAATTTTTCGTGAGGTATCATATCTCGCAGCGCATCATAGAGTGGCTGCATGTAAGGATCTAATTTTTCTTTTAAGTCCCCTGGTAAAAATCCTAAATTCTCTCCCGCCTCTACAGCGGGTCTAGTAAGGATAATACGCTTTACCTGTTTCTCCTTGAGCGCTTTGACTGCAAGTGCTACTCCTACATAGGTTTTTCCTGTTCCAGCAGGACCTATAGCAAAGGTGAGGTCATTTTTTTTTGAGAGTTCTACAAGCTTGCGTTGATTTGCAGTTTGAGGTTTAATAAGTTTACCACTAACACCATGTACCAGCGTCTCACCACTTTCTACAGGAGTCTCATAATCTGCTTTACTTACACTCGTGAGTACACGTTCTATAGAGTTTTCATCCAGTTTATTATACTTTCCAAAATGTTCCATAAGCATCTCCATACGCCTATCAAATTCTTCTAATAGATCTTCATCTCCATAGGCCTTAATCTTATTTCCCCTAGCTACAATTTTTAACTTAGGGTAATATTGCTTTAAGAGTTCAATATTTTGGTTGTTTTGTCCAAAAAAATCGCGCGGATTAATTTCTGAAAGTTCTAAGATTAATTCGTTCAAAAGGCGAAATGTTTAATTACCAAATAGTTTTGTAAATCTTCTTCGGTAGGTGAGTTACTTGATTAAATTATTCTAGATTTGTTTTACAAACCTTTATATAATGTTAGTACCAAAATACACTTTTTTTTAGGAGTTTATTGGCTAATTAACATATCCCTAAGGTGGGAATTAATAAACGATTGTTTGTAAAGAAGCAGTGGTAGCATTGTACGCTTTCGCGAAAGCGTAACTCAAAAATTCTAATGAAAATTATAACTTTAACAACAGACTTTGGAGAGAAAGACCACTTTGCTGGTGCTGTAAAAGGTGCTATTTACTCAGAGTTAGAAATGGTGCGTATTGTTGACATATCTCACTCTGTCGCGGCCTTTCACCTAATGGAGGCTGCATATATTATTCAAAATGCTTATAAAAATTTTCCAGATGGCAGTATACACATTATCGGGGTTGATAGTGAGCTTACGCCAGAGAATAATCATATTGCGGTAAAATTAGATGGACATTATTTTATCTGTGCAAACAATGGAATTATTTCTTTACTCACTAAAGACATCGTCCCAGAGGAAAAAGTAGAAATTAATATTCATGACCGCACACAAACAAATTTTACGGTACTAGATGTATTTGTGCAAGCCGCCTGCCATATTGCACGTGGTGGCACCTTAGGTGTTATAGGTAAGCCCATTGAAGAAATCCGACAACTTACAGGCATCAGTCCAGTGGTAAATAATGCGCGTAATCAAATTTCTGGAAGCGTGATCTACATAGATAATTATGGGAACGTAGTGAGTACAATTACAAAAAAACTTTTTGAAGAAATAGGTAAGGGACGTGACTTTAAGATGGTAGCAAGAGGTGTGGAAATCACAAAAATTTACCATAGGTATAGTGATGCTATAAATTTTAACAAGGAGAAAGGTAAGAGAGAAGAAGAAGGTAAGAAACTAGCTATTTTTAATTCTGGAAACTATATCGAACTAGCGATTTATAAAAGTAATCCTAATACTGTGGGGAGCGCCTCAACACTTTTTGGACTGACGTATAGAGATATTATTCTCATAAATTTTAGTGACAAATGATTGTACGGTGGGTAAAATTACATTTTCGCGAAAGCGAAATTGATTCATTTTTAAAAAACTTTGAAGAAATAAAAACCACCATTCGCGCTTTTGAAGGTTGTGAATTTTTAGAGTTATTACAAGACACCAAAGATGAAGGTATATTTTTCACACACAGCCACTGGAAATCAAAACAAGATTTAGAAAATTATAGAAATTCTCCATTTTTTAAAAATGTCTGGTCTCAAACTAAACTTAAATTCTCTGCAAAGCCAGAAGCCTGGAGTACGATCTCCTTAGATAAACAATCCTAAAGCAAGGCGCTTAAAAAGTAATGGAGACCTTATAAAATTAATAGCCGCTACAATAGATAGCGTTTTAGAGCGATTATATTTCTGGGTTCTTACGTAAAGAAGATGGACTGATACCGTATTTTTCTTTGAATATTTTAGAAAAATAACTACGGCTAGAAAGTCCCAAAGCATAAACAACTTCAGATACATTCATATCCTCTGCAGTAAGCATAGTTAAAGCTCTTTTGAGTCTATAATCTTTAATATAATCATTTACGGTAACACCGTAATTTCTTTTAAAACCATCTTGCAATCTGTAGGCCTCTATTCCTACAGCTTCTGCTATTTCTGGAATAGTACTTAGCTCTGATATATGCTTCTCTATATATTGAACTGCGGCTGCGACATTATCTAAGTCTGACAAGCGTAATGTTGTGCGATTGCCATCTTTTAAAGAATCTTCCTTATAAAGTTTGAGCATCAAAGAAGTACACTCTAATGCTTTTGCTCCAAGGTAATTAGTGCGTATTAGACCGTCATCGTCGTTAGCAAGAATATCATCTATTATATCTGATATTTGAAGACTATAATATCCCTTGTTACATACTTGAGTAAGCGCATTTACATCTGCAAAAAGGGGATAATATACAGGATCTATTTTAGATAAATCATAAGAAAGCTGTTTCTGGAATTTCATTTTATCTAGTTCCAGATAACAGATAACCGCTGGGTTTTTCTTTTTGATGATATACATTTGATCTTCATTATATCGAGGGGCAGCAATTAAGTGCTCTGCTCTTCGTATAGTAGTTTCTTCTGATGAGGTCGAAAACTTGTGCCCTACCTCGCCTTTCATACAGTAGATAAATCTTAGAGAATTTATAGGATTATTTTTAAAATAAAACTCAGTATCATCCTTCATATCACAATGAATGATGTGTAATCCAATTCCATTGGGAAAATTGATTCCTTTAATAGTCCCCTCTCCTATATGTTCAGGTATTTCAACAGCAAACTCTCCAAAGTTATTTGTAAAGTTCACTCCAAATGCATCCGCAATTTCTGGAACAAAATCATCTACTTGCTTAATTTTTAATTTATACGATTTCATAACAACGGTTGCTTAAATAAGAATGATAGATGATAGTTTAGTGGAAATTTTAACTTTAAATATTATACCTTTTGTGATGTGTAGGATTCTTGAAAAAGTGTAAATACTTTGATCGCACTTTCAACAGCCATCTCTATTTCCTTATCTGAAAATGAAAGTGAATCTATAGCATCTTTAAAATTTCTCCATCTGGCTGCGCTTTCTTTACTATCAAAATTATAAAAATTATGCTCTTCAATGTGAGAAAGGTGAGCACATGATTGTAATTTTTTTGCCATCATCATACCTCCCATCATAGATCCCTCTACAACATACATAAGACCCACAATTGTAGCTAAATCTCTAGGGCTAGCAATTTTAAAGGGCCTAGGTAAGGGTAAATTTGAAAAAGCACTAATATCCTTTGCAAGGCTGTTTGTCTTTTCATAGCCCGCAAAAGTTTTGAGCTCATGAGGTAACACGTCGTAATGTGCATTTACAAAATCTTCTACAGCTTTGTAAACCTTAAAATTTTGACGTAATAGAGATTCATATTGATGTTGCGTGATACTCTCATTCATAATGAAGGAGGCAAGATTATCTTTTTCTACCTCCTTATGAATAGCTAATGTCTCTTTTTTAAGTTTTTCTAGTATCAAAGGTTTTTCTTTATGTTATCGAGATGATGTCTAATCTTTTCAAGTCGCTCTTGGTGAGTAATATTTTCCTTATTGATATTCTCCATGTATTCCTTTATATTGCTTATAAGGTCAGAGCTTTTTTTAATCCTGTTTTGAGCATCTTGTACAATATTTGGCTTGCTTCTCACCTCCTCAATAAATGGAGTAAGTTTGGTAGCTAAATTATTCATGTGTTTTTTAAGGATAAAACCGTCTGCACCATTTAAAATAGTCTCTGCGGCCAACTCTTCATCTTCAAGAGTACCTGTGAGAAAGATAAAGGTCGCACTGGGGGATTTTTCCCTTGCAACTCTCAAGACGTCCATCCCGGTACAAGTAGGTAGATTGTAATCTGATAGAATAATTTGAGGATTGAAAGTTGCTATCAGCACCTTCAAATCAGATAAATTATCTACTACTTGGGTTTGTATATCCTTATCGATTTTATGAATTTGCCTCTTAATCAACTCCGCATCAGAGGTTGTATCTTCAACTAAAAGAATATGCAAGTCATTTATATTCATAATTATACCTTTACATTTAAACCACGATTACGTGGCAAATCGTTACTATTCCTCTAGTTATTTTAAACTCAACAACTATTTTTAGATGGTGAATTTACAACTACGGTTTTAATTTTCAACACTTGCTAGTTTGAAAAAGAATGTTGCTCCATTATTAATTTTACTTTCTGACCATATAGAGCCATTATGTTTATCGACCACTCGTTTAGCAATTGCTAAGCCTATTCCTGAGCCGTCAAATTCATCCTTAACCAACCGGTTAAATACACCAAAAATTTTCTCGGAATACTTTGCATCAAAGCCCACTCCATTATCTTTTACAAAATAAATAGTTTTCTCACCTTCTTTTATAAAACCTATCTCCACTTTAGGATTTTCTGACTTTGCTGAATATTTTAAAGCATTACTTATTAAATTACTCCAAAGCTGAAACAACATTGTTTTATCACCATACGCCGCTGGAATATCATCGTGAATTACAATCTCTGTATGTGGGTGTAGTGTGCTAGCTCCTATAAAATCTATCACTTCATCAACCATATGTTCCATTGACAATGTGGTCATACTTACTTCCTCTTTTGCCAATCCAGAAAAAGAGAGAATATCATCAATAAGCATATTCATCTTACTAGATGAATTTATAATTCTTTCTATCGCAGATTTACCGTAGTCGTCTAGGGTGTCGTAGTAGTCCTCTTTAATAATTTGAGCAAACCCATCGATCCCACGTAAAGGAGATCTTAAATCATGAGAAACACTATAGCTAAAAGTTTCGAGGTCCTTATAGGCCTCACTTAGTTTTTTATTAAGATTTTTTACTTCCTCGTATTTATTTAGAATAATGCCTGCTATATTTTCCCTAAGTGCTTTAGCAGAAGCTATTTCATATTCTTTCCATGGCTTGGAGGTTAACACCTGCTCTTGATTCCATTTTTCAAAAGACTTTCTAGGGCTTAAACTTAACCCATCATCATTGACAGATTTATCAGGATTACCTGCCCAAGAAATGGTTTGCTTAGATTCTGATTTGAACCAAAGCAAGCAATCCTTTTTTCCTTTAGCTATAAAAGTGCAAAGCACTCCAGATGCTACTTCTGCATACGGAATTGCAGCTTCATAGTGTTTTGCTAGTTCTTTTGTAAAGTATAGATTTTCTTGGTTGTTATCATAAATCCAATCTATCAACTGTGTCATCTCTTGCTCGCTTGGTGTAATACCTACAACAGAAAATTTACCATCCAGATATATTGCTCCACTCGATGCTTCTGTGATACATAACATAGTATGATCTCCATTGGTCAATCCTTTATGGACATCCCAACCATCACTCATTTGCTCAACAAGTACTGCGCGCTTCTTAGATATTTGATTTACTCTTTCGAGAACTTCATTAGATGATCTCAAGGTAAGCTGTGTCGAGAAAACCTGCGTTAAAAACTTTACCGATACACGCTTATAATATGATATAAATTTTGGACTATAATTATGACAAGCAATAAGACCCCATAAATCTCCATTACTTACAATAGCGGCAGTTAGGGTAGCGCCAACTTCCATATTCTTCAAGTACTCGATATGAATAGGCGATACTGCGCGCAATTCACTTCTCGAAAGATCTAATGGCTCATTAGCTTCATTTAATTCAGGAATGACCTTCACAGGGGTATCATTGACATCTACTATAATACGCACCCCTTGTTTTAAAAAAAGCTTTCTTGCTTGTTGTGGTATATCTGTGGCAGGATAAGACATGCCTAACCAGCTTTCCAGACCTACCACTCTAGATTCTGAAATTACTTTTCCATTCCAATGCTCGTCAAATTGATAGATCATTACTCTATCATAGTTTAAGAGATTTTTAATAAGATCTGCTGCAACGTCACACATACTAGAAACATCTGCTGCATCACTTAATTTGGAAACAATATCAGAAAGATGATTTTGCGGGATCTCCTTATTTTTAGTTAAGGCAACACCTTCTAATTCTAGATATACTAAGTCATCATTGTAATGCACAATACCTATAAAAGAAAAACCTTCTATAGTCATTTCAAGCGCATTAGTCTCTTTTTTAGAGATGTAATATTTAAATTCGTCAACCTCATCTATGGATAAAGCGTCAAACAAATTTGAGAAAAGTATATGTTCACGCTTTCGCGAAAAGTAACTTAACACATTTTCAGAAATTCGCTCAATTTCATAAGAGTCCTTATTAAAAACAAGGAGCATACCATGCGATTGGATATTGCCCAAAATATGTATCGGCTCCTTATCACAATTAGTTAAATCAACTTTTTTTGGATATAAAACTGAAGGACTCTCCATAACTACTTACTTTTGAATTTTAAAATAAAAGGTACTTCCAACTCCTACTTGTGAATCTGCCCATATGGTTCCTCCATGTAACTTTACGATCTTTACACAGTGTGCAAGCCCCACGCCGGTTCCCTCATATTTATGTTGCGTTGCAGCTCTTCCAAATATTTTAAAAACATTTTCCATATCCTCTTCTGCAATACCGATTCCATTATCACTTATTGAGAATGTCCAAAATTGATCATCTTCAAAAGCAGACACTCTTACTTCAGGACTCACTCCCTTTTTACAATATTTTAATGAATTACCTATTAAGTTCTGAAACAACAAACGTAATTCTACTTTATAGGCTTTAATTACAGGCATTTTACTCACATGCAATTTTCCACCACATTCCTTTAGTCGCTTTCCTAAGTCATACTCCACAATGTTTAAAAGCTCTTGTACATCTACCTTTGTACGCTCAAGGTCTTGACCTATTCTACTGTGTTCTAATAATCCTTTAATTTGCTCTGCCATACGTCCAGCCGCACCATAGATATAGCCTAAATATTCCGTGACTTTAGGCTGTAAATCACTGCCAAATTTCTTTAGTATTACATCACTACTAAACTTTATAGTCCCTAAAGGTTCCTGTAAATCATGTGAACATATAGATACAAATTGTTCTAGATCACTATTAATACGTAACAACTCTGCATTTTTATCATACATTAACTGTTGTGCTTTTTGCAAATCAGAAATATTTACAAGCGTAGAGCGCGTGTAACTATGACCCACATCAGGTATTACGAGTTCAGAGTTTAATATTATTGGGATTTCCATTCCTTCTGAGTTCACCATCGTCATTTGCGCACCATCAATGAAACCTGTCTTTTGTATTTCATCTAATAGTTTAAGAGCTATTGTTTTAGAAGCATCATTGTAAAAATCAAAAATGCGTTTCCCTATGGCATCCTCTTTAGAAGTAAGCTTGAGCGTTTCTACAAATATTTTATTGCATTCTACTATCTGACCTGTTGTAGGATCCACACTTGCGTGCATTACAGGATCATTTTCGTAGAAATCTTTAAACTTTTGCTGACTATCTTTAAGCTTTTTCTGAGACTCTACTGTTTTAGTAATATCAATAAAAGTGATAACAGCGCCCTCTATTTTTCTAAAATTAGTATAGAAAGGAGATATTCTACGTATAAATGTCTTGCCCTCATTATTCTTAACTTGAACTTCATTAACGTTACCATTCTCCATTACCTTCTCAATTTTTCTTTTTAGAGAAGATTTTTTTCCATTACCTAACTGTACTAGAAAATGATCTATAGGTCTTCCTAAATCCTGTTTCAACAGTTTAAAATGCTGTTGTATGGACGGTGTAAATTTCCTAATGGTTAAGCTTCGATCTAAAAATATGGTAGCAATCTGAGTACTATTTAACAAGTTGTCCATATCTGCATTGAGCAATGCAAGATCATCCATCTTCTCTACATGTTCTACATTTACAGTATGTAATTCTTCATTAACACTTTGTAGCTCTTCATTGGTACTTTGCAGTTCTTCATTAGAGGCAAGTAATTCTTCATTAAGTGTTTGTAGTTCCTCATTACTCGTTTCAGCATCCTCTAGTGCTTTTTTAAGCTCAGATCTGGTCTCTTCTATTTCTTCAATGAGATCTGTGATGCGTTCATCAGGCTTCGATGAAAGGTTCATAGAAGATCTAGCAACAATAACATCAGGATTCAACTCCTGTTCAATGAACGTTATCACATAGTTGCAATGTTCATCATTGTTATGAAATATTGGCTTAACTAAAATGTCAATAACAGTTTCATTACCCGCCTTTTTAGCCACCACATCCTTATATATAAAATCTTTACGTGATCTTCTCGCTTTTCTTGTTCCAGAATTAACTGCGGCTTTAACCGTCTCAGGTAACATTTTTAACAGATCTAACGAAAACCCTTGTGATGGTAATTCTGCATATTTTGAAAAAGACCCCATGGCATCAATCACCTTAAAGTCAGAATCAACATACACACTTGCAATATCAAATTGATTTATAATGGTATTGGTAATGGAGGCTTTTACAGTGTCAGAAAAAGCTTCTTTACGCACTGGAACTGGGTCTTTTTGCTTTCGCGAAAGCATAAAATTACTCTTATCCAAATTAGACGTTAAGAGCTCACTATGCATACGTTCTGAAACATGTATATTTCTAAAAATCTTAAGTTTCTCACTTAGGGTCGTAAAGTAATTTCGTAGGGCAGTGTTACTTTCACTAGAACCCAAAAACATGATTCCGTTTATTCTAAGCGAATAATGAAGCGTATGTAACACGGCAGATTGCACCTCTGGTTTTAAATAAATAAGTAGGTTCCTACAGGCCACCATATCCATATTTTTGAATGGTGGATCTTTGAGAATATCATGATTAGAAAAAATGATACGTTTACGGAGCTCTGGGTTTATAATATAGCCATCTTCATCCTCAAGAAAATACTTTTTAAGTTTTTTAGGTGATATATTCGCCTCAATATCCTTTCTAAATTTACCTAGACTTGCTATCTTGATATGCTCTTCAGAAATATCTGTAGCAAATACTTTGAGTAAAATATTTTTCTTTTGACGCTGTATTTCTTCTTCAAAAAGTATGGCTAGTGAATATGCTTCCTCACCGGTAGAACAAGCAACATCCCACACTTTTAGAGTATCTCCATCTCGTTTAGAACTTACAATATTAGGAATAGTCTCTGCCTCTAAAAGATTCCAAGCCTTGCGATCTCTAAAAAAATTAGTTACTCCTATTAGAAATTCCTTATATAAAATTTCAACTTCCTCAGGATGAATTTTGAGATACGCCAGATATTCCTCAAAACTATTCATTTTGAGATTTTTCATGCGTCGCTCTGTACGTCTGAGTATAGTGGGCCTTTTATAATAATTAAAATTAATATTTGTCTCTTTGTGTAGTATATTGAGAATTTCTCTAAGTAATTCTAAATCGTTGTTTGATAGATCACTATCAAAATCCAACGCCTCAGAATCTTCAAAATACCTATATATCTCATCAATCATCTCTCCAGCTGGCACAATATAATCTACCACTCCTGTTCCTATGGCACTCGTAGGCATCCCATCAAAACCTGCCTCATCTGGCTGCTGTACAAGAACTAGACCTCCAGCTCTTTTTATAGCCTGCACCCCCTTAGTACCGTCACTTCCTGTACCACTTAAAATCACACCAACTGCAGATTTACCATGCGATTTTGACAGTGATTCCATCAATAAATCTATTGGCAAATTAAGCCTTTGAGATTTTGGTTTTTCTAAAAGGATTAAGTGATTATTCTCAATTATCAAATTCATAGACGGAGGAATCACGTAAATATGACTTCTCTTAATCTCAGAATCATTAGAGACTGCCACTATAGGCACATTAGTTTTTTTAGATAGCAACTCTGCCATCAAACTTTTGTGATCTGGAGATAGATGTTGAATGATTATATAACTATAATCTGCATTTTCTACCACATTATCAAAAAAACTATTCAACGCGTCAAGTCCTCCCGCACTAGCGCCCACTGCTACAATTATATGTTTTCTTTCCTTCAATTTTGATTGATTTAAACAAAAACGTTAACAATAATTGTAATAAAGGCAAGGGTTGTCAATCCCTATTACTATTGACTTGTTTAACGTATTGAATGGTGAATTCACTCAAAGTTACAATAAATTTAACAATTCAAAAAACAACTATTTTCTACTGCTTTTTTAAAAATTTAATGAAATAAAAAATCATCCAAAAAATGAGAAAATAGATTAATTATAGAAAACAAAAAGCGCCTTTGCTGTTAAACAAAAACGCTATATCTATAGGTTAAAAGCATAACTCCTACGCTTGACCTGTGGGCCCAAAATTAACGGGAATAGGCTGTTTCTCATAATCCTTTATCACACCATGGGCATTTTCAAAGCGTTTTACATTTTCGGCAAGTGCTTTGGCTAGCCTCTTAGCATGTTGAGGAGTCAGAATAATACGACTCTTCACTTTACTCTTTGGAGTACCAGGCATTATATTTACAAAGTCTACTACAAACTCAGATACAGAATGATTGATGATTGCTAGATTAGAGTACGTCCCCTGAGCAATTGCCTCGTCTAATTCAATATTTATTTTTCCTTGCTGGTTCTTTGGTTCTTTTTTTTGATCTGCCATTATACGTTATTTTTAGCAAACTGAGATATCCATTTGCTATGTTATGTAACTTATTTATTTAATACAATTAAATGTTGATTTTGAAAGATACTGATTGTAGCGCATCTTAAAAAACTTCAGTAAACTATAAATCCCGCTCAACAATGCTGAGCGGGATTTTTTAGGGTTACGCTTTCGCGAAAGCGTATCAACTCAATTAGTTATAATTTACTTCTTGTTTTTCTGCCATCATATTCTCAAGATCTTCCTTGCTTCCTACAAGAATATCATCATAACGACGCATTCCTGTACCCGCTGGTATCTTGTGACCTACAATTACGTTCTCCTTAAGACCTTCTAGCATATCAATTTTACCAGCAACTGCTGCTTCGTTTAATACTTTCGTGGTCTCTTGGAATGATGCCGCAGAGATAAATGATTTTGTCTGTAACGATGCTCTCGTAATACCTTGAAGAATAGGAGAAGCTGTTGCTTGAGAAACTTCTCTAGCTGTCACTTGATTTTTATCCTCTCTTCTAAGTAATGAGTTCTCATCACGCAACTCACGAGGAGTTACAAGTTGACCTGGTTTAAGAGTTTCTGAATCCCCAGCGTCTTCTACAACTTTCTTACCGTATAATCCATCATTCTCTTCGATGAAGTCGTCTTTGTGTACCAATTGATTTTCAAGGAATATCGTATCTCCTGGATCTTGAATACGTACTTTACGCATCATCTGGCGTACAACTACTTCAAAGTGCTTATCATTAATCTTCACCCCTTGTAGACGATATACTTCTTGTACCTCATTTACTAGGTACTGCTGCACCGCAGATGGTCCTTTGATATTAAGAATATCGTTAGGAGTTACTGAACCGTCAGAAAGTGGCATACCTGCACGTACATAATCATTTTCTTGTACAAGAATTTGATTAGATAGCTTCACTAGATATTTTTTCACTTCACCAAGTTTAGACTCTACGATAATCTCACGGTTACCACGTTTGATCTTTCCGAATGATACAACTCCGTCTATCTCAGACACTACTGCTGGGTTAGATGGGTTACGTGCTTCAAAAAGTTCGGTTACACGTGGAAGACCTCCTGTAATATCGCCAGCCTTTGCAGACTTACGAGGTATTTTTACAAGAATCTTACCTTCTTTAATTTTATCTCCATCATCAATCATTAAGTGAGCGCCAACTGGTAAGTTGTAAGAACGCAATGCGTTTCCTTTACTATCTTCAATGATTAACGTTGGAATTTTCTTCTTATCTCTAGATTCTGAAATAACTTTCTCTTGAAATCCAGTTTGCTCATCTGTTTCTACTCGATAGGTAACACCAAGGTCAATATCCTCGAATTTGATTTTTCCAGCAAATTCTGAAATTACCACTCCGTTAAATGGATCCCACTTACAGATCACTTCTCCGGCCTTCACTTTACCAGATTTAGTAAACAATTGAGAACCGTAAGGTATCGTATTTGTACTAAGTGTGATACCCGTTTTTGGGTCTGTCACTTTTGCTTCAGATGTACGAGATATTACAATCTCTGCTGGGTTTCCTTCATTGTCTTCTCCCATTACTGTTTTGAGATCTTCAATTTCAAGTTTTCCGGCAAATTTTGCAACTACGCTGTTATTTTCAGAAACACCACCTGCTACCCCTCCAACGTGGAAGGTACGTAGTGTAAGCTGTGTACCTGGCTCTCCAATAGATTGTGCTGCCACAACTCCTACTGCTTCACCCATCTGTACCGTTTTATTAGTAGCTAGGTTACGACCGTAACATTTTACACAAATGCCTTTCTTAGCTTCACATGTAAGTGCAGAACGAACTTCTACCGTTTCAATTGGCGCTTGTCCGATAAGATCTGCAAGATCATCTGTAATTTCAACACCAGCCTCAACGATTACTTCGTTTGTAAGAGGGTTTATTACATCATTAAGTGATGTACGTCCTACGATACGCGCGCTTAGTTTTTCAATTACTTCTTCATTCTTCTTAAGTGCCGCAACTTCTACGCCTCTTAACGTACCACAATCTGTACTGTTAATGATCACATCTTGAGATACATCTACCAATCTTCTTGTTAAATATCCTGCATCTGCCGTTTTAAGAGCGGTATCTGCAAGTCCTTTACGTGCACCGTGCGTAGAAATAAAGTATTCAAGAATTGAAAGACCCTCCTTAAAGTTAGAAAGAATTGGGTTTTCAATAATAGCTCCTCCTCCGTCGTTAGACTTCTTAGGTTTTGCCATCAGACCACGCATACCAGTAAGCTGACGTATCTGCTCCTTAGATCCACGTGCCCCAGAGTCAAGCATCATATACACCGAGTTAAATCCTTGCTGATCTTCACGGATACGTTTCATAGAAAGCTCCGTAAGTGTTGCATTGGTTGATGTCCACACATCAATTACTTGGTTGTAACGCTCAGTATTTGTAATAAGACCCATGTTGTAAGATCCTGTAATACCCTCTACTTGCTCATTTGCCTCATCAATCATAGATTGCTTCTCAGCTGGAATAATGATATCTCCCAGTGAGAAAGATAATCCACCACGGAATGCAAATCCATATCCCATTGTTTTAATGCGGTCAAGGAAATCTGCTGTTGCAGGCACACTTGTTACTTTCAAAATACCACCAATAATATCACGAAGTGATTTCTTAGTCAATACCTCGTTAATGTATCCTGCTTCTTTAGGTACTGCCTCATTAAAGAGTACACGTCCTACAGTGGTCTCAATTACTTGATACACTAATTCTTTATTCTCATTAAAATCTAACGCACGCACCTTGATGATAGCGTTTATATCTACTCTTTTCTCGTTGTAAGCAATATTTACTTCCTCTGCCGAGTAAAAAATAATTCCTTCTCCTTTTACATGAAATTCTGGCGTTGACTTTCTGGCCTTTGTCATATAGTAAAGACCCAGTACCATATCCTGAGAAGGTACAGCCACTGGTGCACCGTTTGCAGGATTCAAGATATTGTGAGATGCCAGCATTAATAACTGCGCCTCAAGAATAGCCTCAGGTCCTAATGGTAAGTGAACAGCCATTTGATCCCCATCAAAATCGGCGTTAAATGCCGTACAAACTAACGGGTGTAATTGGATAGCTTTACCTTCAATAAGTTTAGGCTGGAATGCCTGTATACCTAGACGGTGAAGCGTAGGAGCACGGTTAAGGAGTACTGGATGTCCTTTCAGAACATTTTCCAAGATATCCCAAACCACTGGCTCTTTTTTATCTATTATTTTCTTTGCAGATTTTACAGTTTTTACAATCCCACGCTCAATAAGCTTACGGATTACAAATGGCTTATAAAGCTCTGCTGCCATTCCTTTTGGTAAACCACACTCAAATAATTTAAGTTCTGGTCCTACAACAATTACAGAACGTGCAGAATAATCAACACGCTTACCTAGTAAGTTTTGACGGAAACGCCCTTGCTTACCTTTAAGTGAATCTGATAATGATTTTAATGGTCTGTTAGAATCTGTTTTTACTGCAGATGACTTGCGCGTATTATCAAAAAGTGAATCTACAGATTCCTGTAGCATACGCTTTTCATTACGTAAAATAACTTCTGGAGCTTTGATTTCCATCAATCGCTTCAAACGGTTGTTACGTATAATTACACGACGGTATAGGTCATTTAAATCTGACGTTGCAAAACGACCTCCATCAAGTGGTACCAACGGACGTAATTCTGGTGGAATTACTGGTACAACCTTCATAATCATCCATTCTGGAAGATTCTCACGGTTTTTGTTTGCATCACGGAGTGCCTCTACAACTTGAAGACGCTTTAAAGCCTCAGTCTTACGTTGTTTTGAGGTCTCATTGTTAGCTTTGTGACGTAACTCATAAGAAAGCTCATTAAGATCTATTCTTCTTAAAAGTTCGATCAAACATTCAGCACCCATTTTGGCGATAAATTTGTTTGGATCTTCGTCATCTAAATAAAGGTTTTCTTGTGGAAGACTATCTAGTATATTTAAATACTCTTCTTCGGTTAAGAAATCCATTTTAGTAAGCTCCTCACCTTCTTCATTCTTTGCAATACCTGGTTGAATCACCACGTAACGCTCATAATAAATGATCATGTCTAATTTCTTAGACGGTAGACCTAGTAAGTACCCTATTTTATTTGGTAAAGAACGGAAATACCAGATATGCGCCACAGGCACAACTAATGAGATGTGACCAACACGATCACGACGTACTTTCTTTTCTGTTACCTCTACTCCACAACGATCACAAACGATCCCTTTGTAGCGTATTCTTTTATATTTTCCACAAGCACACTCATAGTCCTTTACAGGGCCAAAAATACGCTCACAAAATAAACCATCACGCTCTGGTTTGTGCGTACGATAATTTATAGTTTCCGGCTTTAACACTTCTCCTTTAGATGCACCCAGAATAGATTCTGGAGATGCAAGACCTATAGAAATTGCGTTAAACTTCGGTTGCTCTACTTGATTATTATTTCTTGCCATAATTCTAATATGTCGAATTAAATATTGTTGTAAATAGTTGTTGTTACGCTTTCGCGAAAGCGGAATCCCCATAGAGAAACCGCTTCCCAAAAACTATTTACTTGTCCTCTAGACGAATGTCTAGTCCCAGTCCTTTAAGTTCGTGCATCAATACATTGAAAGATTCTGGAAGACCTGGCTCAGGCATAGGCTCTCCTTTTACGATGCTTTCATATGTTTTTGCACGACCAATCACGTCATCAGATTTTACAGTTAAGATCTCACGCAGTGTCGCCGAAGCTCCATATGCCTCAAGAGCCCAAACCTCCATCTCACCAAAACGCTGACCTCCAAATTGCGCCTTACCTCCAAGAGGTTGTTGCGTAATAAGTGAGTATGGTCCGATAGAACGCGCGTGCATTTTATCGTCTACCATGTGTCCTAGTTTAAGCATGTAGATCACTCCTACGGTTGCCGGTTGATCAAAACGATCTCCCGTACCTCCATCATATAGGTAAGTATGTCCAAAACGTGGAATTCCTGCCTCATCTGTAAGTGCATTGATCTGGTCTAGTGTAGCCCCATCAAAAATAGGAGTTGCATAGGTGCGTCCTAATTTCTGACCTGCCCATCCAAGAACCGTTTCATAAATCTGACCGATGTTCATACGTGAGGGTACCCCTAGCGGGTTCAGCACGATATCAACTGGTGTTCCATCCTCCAAGAATGGCATATCCTCTTGACGAACGATACGTGCAACAATACCTTTGTTACCGTGACGTCCCGCCATTTTATCACCTACTTTTAGTTTACGTTTTTTAGCAATATACACCTTAGCAAGCTTGATGATACCAGCTGGTAATTCATCTCCTACTGAGATTGTAAATTTCTCACGACGTAAATTTCCTTGTAGATCGTTTTCTTTAATCTTATAGTTGTGTAAAAGATCTGCGACTAATGAATTTGTAGTATCATCTGTAGTCCACGTTCCTTGTGTAAGGTGGGTGTAATCATCTACAGAGTTCAACATTTTAAGTGTAAATTTCTTTCCTTTTGGAAGTACCTCTTCACCTAAATCATTCATAACGCCTTGCGCCGTTTTTCCATTTACAAGCTTGAATAATTTTTCAATCAAAACTGCTTGTAATTCATCAAACTTCACATCGTACTGATCTTCTAGTACAGCGATGTCTTCTTTATCCTTAGCTCTCTTACGCTTATCCTTAATAGCACGTGCAAATAATTTCTTATTAATCACGACACCATGTAGTGATGGAGAAGCTTTAAGTGATGCATCTTTTACATCACCTGCTTTGTCACCAAATATCGCACGGAGTAGTTTTTCTTCTGGTGTAGGATCAGACTCTCCTTTTGGAGTAATCTTCCCTATCAGAATATCACCAGGTTTTACCTCTGCTCCAATACGGATCATTCCATGCTCATCGAGGTCTTTTGTAGCCTCTTCAGATACGTTAGGAATATCATTAGTTAACTCCTCATTCCCTAGTTTTGTATCACGTACATCTAAAGAATATTCATCAACGTGTATCGAAGTAAAGATATCATCACGTACCACTTTCTCTGAGATTACAATTGCATCCTCAAAGTTGTACCCTTTCCAAGGCATGAAGGCCACCTTCATGTTACGTCCTAGCGCAAGCTCCCCTTTCTCGGTAGCATACCCTTGACATAATACTTGACCTTTAGTAACACGATCTCCTACTTTTACGATAGGTTTCAGGTTAATATTAGTTCCTTGGTTGGTCTTACGGAATTTAATAAGGTTATAAGACTTATTATCATCATCAAAACTAACGAGACGCTCATCTTCCGTACGGTCATATTTGATCGTAATCATATTTGCATCTACATACTCTACAGTACCTTCACCTTCTGCGTTGATAAGTACTCTTGAATCTGTAGCTACTTGACGTTCCAGACCTGTTCCCACGATAGGCGCATCTGCCATAATAAGTGGTACTGCCTGGCGCATCATGTTTGAGCCCATCAGTGCACGGTTTGCATCATCATGTTCCAAGAATGGAATCAATGAAGCAGAAATAGATGCAATTTGATTAGGTGATACATCAGCATAGTGTACAGTGTCTGGGTCTACCACTGGGAAATCACCTTCCATACGGGCAATTACTTTTTCCTCAGTAATAGTTCCATCATCTGACATCGGGTTATTTGCCTGCGCAATAAGTTTACCCTCTTCCTCCTCAGCACTTAAATAAAGTGGTTCAGATTTTAAATCTATCTTCCCGTTTTCTACTTTACGGTATGGAGTCTCAATGAACCCCATATTATTCACCTTAGCATACACAGAAAGTGAAGAAATAAGACCAATGTTTGGTCCTTCTGGTGTTTCAATAGGACACAGTCTACCGTAGTGAGTATAGTGTACATCTCGCACCTCAAATCCAGCGCGCTCACGAGAAAGACCACCAGGTCCAAGAGCCGAAAGACGACGCTTGTGCGTGATCTCTGCAAGTGGATTGGTCTGGTCCATAAACTGGGATAACTGGTTGGTACCAAAGAAAGAATTAATCACAGAAGATAACGTCTTTGCATTAATCAAATCAATAGGGGTAAACACCTCGTTATCACGAACATTCATACGCTCACGTATTGTACGAGCCATACGAGCAAGACCTACACCAAATTGTGCAGAGAGCTGCTCTCCAACTGTACGTACACGACGGTTAGATAAGTGATCAATATCATCAATCTCTGCTTTCGCATTAATCAATTCAATTAAGTACTTGATGATAGTAATGATATCTAACTTGGTAAGCACTTGCTTATCCATTTCAATATCAAGACCTAATTTTTTGTTCATTCTGTAGCGACCTACTTCACCTAGGTTGTAGCGCTGGTCAGAGAAGAATAATTTATCAATAATACCACGTGCTGTTTCCTCATCTGGCGGCTCAGCATTACGTAGTTGTCTATAAATATGTTCAACAGCCTCTTTTTCCGAGTTTGTTGGATCTTTTTGTAACGTGTTGTGGATAATCGCATAATCTGCCTGCTGATTATCTTCTTTGTGAAGTAAGATTGTTTTAGCACCTGCCTCCAGAATTTCTTCTACATGCTCTTTTTCTAAAACAGTATCACGATCAAGCACAATCTCGTTACGCTCAATAGATACAACCTCACCTGTATCTTCATCTACAAAATCTTCATGCCATGTATTTAACACACGAGCTGCAAGTTTTCGACCAAGGTATTTTTTAAGGCCAGTTTTTGAAACCTTCACTTCTTCTGCTAGATCAAAGATTTCAAGAATATCTTTATCTCTTTCAAATCCAATTGCACGGAAAAGTGTAGTTACTGGTAATTTTTTCTTACGATCGATATATGCGTACATTACGCTATTGATATCAGTAGCAAATTCTATCCATGATCCTTTGAAAGGAATCACACGTGCAGAATATAATTTTGTCCCATTTGCGTGGAACGATTGTCCAAAGAATACTCCTGGAGAACGGTGTAATTGAGATACAACAACACGCTCTGCGCCATTGATCACAAATGTACCACTAGGAGTCATATATGGGATTGTACCAAGATATACATCTTGAACTATTGTTTCAAAATCTTCGTGTTCTTCGTCAGTACAGTACAATTTTAGACGTGCTTTTAAAGGCACACTATAGGTAAGACCACGTTCTATACACTCTTGTATAGAATATCTAGGTGGGTCTACAAAATAATCTAAAAACTCGAGTACAAAATTGTTACGAGTGTCTGTAATTGGGAAGTTCTCTAAAAAAGTATTGTAAAGACCCTCATCACCTCTCTCATCAGATTTGGTTTCCAGTTGGAAAAAATCTTGGAAAGACTTCACTTGAATATCCAAAAAGTCTGGATAATCAGGTCTATTCTTTACCGATGAGAAACTGATTCTTTCTCCTTGTTTTGCATCTTGCATCATCAACGAACGGAATTTGATTAGAACTAAACTTGCCCCTTAGCAAGTTCAAAATTTGATTTTTTACTACGATTAAAAATCAAGAAACATCGAGTTACAATTAAGGCAACCATCTTATACGACAAATGGTTTAGGTCAAATTACGCTTTCGCGAAAGCGCAACTAACCTAAACCTTTATCTAATTATTATGGTAAGCTTACTTAAGCTCAACCTCTGCACCAGCTTCTTCTAATTGAGCTTTAAGTGCTTCTGCTTCGTCTTTAGAAACTCCTTCTTTAATTGGAGATGGAGCGTTATCAACAAGCTCTTTTGCGTCTTTAAGACCAGCACCAGTTAATTCTTTTACAAGCTTAACTACAGCAAGTTTAGAACCTCCAGCAGCCGTAAGGATTACGTCAAATTCTGACTTCTCCTCTGCAGCTTCTCCGCCACCAGCTCCGCCAGCAGCAACAGCTACAGCAGCAGCAGCAGGCTCGATACCGTACTCGTCTTTTAATATTGTTGCTAATTCATTTACCTCTTTTACAGTAAGGTTAACTAATTGTTCTGCGAAATCTTTTAAATCTGCCATTTTCTATCGTTTTTGAAAATTGTAATTATATAATAAATAAAGTGCGTACTGTTTAACCTTCCTTCTCTGAAAGGGTTTTGATAATACCAGCGATCGTGCTTCCTCCTGATTTAAGAGCGCTAATAACGTTCTTAGCAGGCGACTGAAGTAGTCCAATGATGTCTCCAACAAGTTCTTCTCTCGACTTGATATTTACCAGATTCTCTAGTTGGTCATCACCAACGTAGATAGCTTCTTCTATAAATGCTCCCTTAAGTAAAGGCTTTTCAGATTTCTTACGAAACTCTTTAATAACCTTTGCTGGTGCATTACCCGTCTCTGCAAACATGATTGCCGTATTTCCTTTCAATACTGAAGGAAGTTCTGCAAAATCTTTGTCTGATGCCTCCATTGCTTTTTCAAGCAATGTATTTTTAACAACCGCTAAGCTAACTCCTGCTTTGAAACAAGCACGACGTAAATTAGACGTCGATCCCGCATCTAGACCAGAAATATCTGCTAAGTATATGTGAGCATTATCAGCTAATTGTGCAGTTAAATCTTTAATTACTATTGATTTTTCTTCTCTTGTCATAATCTAAAATTTAATCTACTCCGTAGCAAAACGCTTTGTATCTACCTCTACAGATGGGCTCATAGTACTTGACATAAATATGCTCTTAATGTACACGCCCTTTGCCGTTGTAGGCTTAAGCTTTACTAATGTTGTTATTAATTCTCTTGCGTTACCGGCAAGCTTCTCAGCATCAAAAGATGCCTTACCTACAGATGCGTGGATGATACCCGTTTTATCAACCTTAAAGTCAATTTTACCAGCTTTTACATCAGATACCGCTTTTGCAATATCCATAGTCACTGTACCAGTCTTAGGGTTAGGCATCAAACCACGTGGCCCTAAAACACGTCCTAATGGTCCTAATTTACCCATCACACTAGGCATCGTTACAATCACATCTACATCTGTCCAACCACCTTTTATTTTCTCAAGGTACTCATCAAGACCTACATAATCTGCACCCGCTTCTTCTGCTTCTGCAGCCTTATCTGGTGTAACAAGTGCTAGCACTTTTACATCTTTACCAGTACCGTGAGGTAATGTAACCACGCCACGAACCATTTGGTTTGCTTTACGCGGATCTACATTAAGACGTACAGCAATATCTACAGAAGGATCAAAGTTTACGTTGCTTACTTCTTTTATTAAAGCAGAAGCATCAGCAAGATTGTAGGTTTGACCCGCTTCAATCTTTGTCTGATTCTCTTTTTGCTTTTTTGTTAATTTTGCCATTTTAATTTTGTTTTAAGCTGTTAAGCTGGAGCGTTTCCACCTTTAACCGTTATACCCATTGAACGCGCAGTACCTGCCACCATTTTCATTGCACTGTCTACAGTGAATGCATTAAGGTCAGGCATCTTGTCCTCTGCAATTGCACGTACTTGATCCCAAGTAACTTTTGCAACTTTCTTACGGTTAGGCTCACCAGAACCACCTTTAACTTTGGCTGCTTCCAATAATTGAACTGCTGCAGGAGGCGTTTTGATTACAAAATCAAAAGACTTATCCTTGTATACAGTAATCGCAACAGGAAGAACTTTACCAGCTTTATCTTGTGTTCTAGCATTAAACTGCTTACAGAACTCCATGATATTAACGCCGGCTGCACCCAAAGCAGGTCCTACTGGTGGAGAAGGGTTTGCAGCACCTCCTCGTACTTGTAACTTTACAACCTTACTTACTTCTTTTGCCATTTCTAAAAATTTAAATTGATCTGTTCATAAAGTGGAAGCAATAGAACAAAATCCGAAATATATTAATGTAACAATTAATTTCTTATACTTTCTCAACCTGCATATAACTCAGTTCTAATGGCGTCTTTCTTCCAAAGATCTTAACCATCACCTCAAGCTTGCGTTTTTCTTCATTTACCTTTTCAACAGTTCCATTAAATCCATTAAAAGGACCGTCTATCACTTTAATAGTCTCACCCATTGTAAATGGTATGGCAACACTATCTTGTTTTACGGAAAGCTCATCTACTTTACCAAGCATGCGGTTAACTTCAGATTTACGAAGTGGCACAGGATCTCCTCCTTTAACCTCTCCTAAAAAACCAATAACACCATTAATTGATTTAATAATGTGAGGAATCTCACCTCCTAGATTAGCCTTTATCATAATGTAACCAGGAAAATAAACTCTTTCTTTATTTACTTTCTTACCGTTACGTATCTGAATAACCTTTTCAGTGGGAACAAGAACTTCCTCTATTGATTCTTCTAACGTTAATCTAGAAATTTCTTGTTCAATGTATGCTTTTACCTTATTTTCTTGACCACTTACGGCCCTTACTACATACCACTGTTTTGTGTTGCTTGTTTTAGCCATTTGTCTTAGAATTATGCGCCTACTATTTTATCAAAATACAATTTAATCACATTACTAAATACTGTATCCACACCCCAGATCGCAAGCGAAAAAAGTATAGAAAAAACAGCAACCACCACCATAAGACGTTGCGCTTCCGAAAGCGGTGTCCACGTTACGTGATTTTTTAGTTCGTTATATGATTCTTGAACATAATTGACAAATCCAGCCATAATTCTTATTTCTTAAGAGACACCCTACGTATTCAAAGCATCTATATTTTCAATTGACTCTAAAAAGGAATATTAAATTCATTTTTATTATGCACGGGTTGAGAGACTCGAACTCACGACACCTGGTTTTGGAGACCAGTGCTCTACCAACTGAGCTAAACCCGTATTTAAATTCTTAAAAAGAATTTAGAGAAGTTTTATTTCGCGCAAGCAAAAATTATACACCCCTCTTTACAAAAGTCAAGGCGTCCCGTTTACAACGAGACACCTTTACTTCTATTATTTATCTAGAATTAATCTAGTATCTCAGTAACCTGACCAGCTCCTACTGTTCTACCACCTTCACGGACAGCAAAACGAAGACCTAAATTAAGTGCGATAGGCTGGATAAGCTCAACAGTAATTGTTAAGTTATCTCCAGGCATCACCATCTCTACTCCATCAGGAAGTGCGATGTTACCAGTTACGTCAGTTGTACGTACGTAAAACTGTGGACGGTAGTTATTGTGGAATGGAGTGTGACGTCCACCTTCTTCTTTCTTAAGGATGTAAACCTCAGCTTTAAACTTAGCGTGTGGTGTTACAGATCCTGGCTTAACTATTACCATACCTCTAGAGATTTGAGATTTCTCAATACCTCTTAAAAGAATACCAGCATTATCTCCAGCCTCACCTCTATCAAGGATTTGACGGAACATTTCAATACCAGTAATAGTAGAAGTTAATTTCTCTGCACCCATACCGATGATCTCAACAGGATCTCCAGTGTTTGCAATACCAGTTTCGATACGACCTGTAGCAACAGTTCCACGACCAGTAATAGAGAATACATCTTCTATAGGCATAAGGAAAGGCTTTTCAGTCTCACGAAGTGGCTCTTCAATCCAAGTATCTACAGCATCCATAAGCTCTAATACTGTATCAACCCATTTTTGCTCACCATTAAGTGCACCAAGAGCAGAACCAGCAATTACAGGTCCATTATCACCATCATACTCGTAGAAAGAAAGAAGATCTCTGATCTCCATCTCAACTAATTCAAGTAATTCTTCATCATCCACCATATCAACTTTGTTCATAAAAACAACGATACGAGGAATACCTACCTGGCGACCAAGAAGGATGTGCTCACGTGTTTGTGGCATAGGACCATCAGTAGCAGCAACAACAAGAATAGCACCATCCATTTGAGCAGCACCTGTTACCATGTTCTTCACATAATCGGCGTGACCTGGACAATCAACGTGTGCATAGTGACGGTTTGCAGTCGCATACTCTACGTGTGAAGAGTTAATAGTAATACCTCTTTCTTTTTCCTCAGGAGCATTATCAATTTGATCAAAAGCTGAAGCTTCTGAAAAACCTGCATCAGCCAATACCTTTCGTAATAGCAGCAGTTAAAGTTGTTTTACCGTGATCTACGTGCCCGATAGTACCAACATTTAAATGGGGTTTCGAACGATCATATGTTTCCTTTGCCATAATGTAATTATTTAATCTTAGTTATTATTAGTGTACTCGTTTCTACTATGATCTAATTCCTCTTTATCTAAACACAAAAAGTGAGTGCGACCAGCACTCATTAGTAATTTAAATTTGAGCCAACGACGGGAATTGAACCCGTGGCCTCTTCCTTACCAAGGAAACGCTCTACCCCTGAGCTACGTCGGCGGATGTTGTTTACGCTTTCGCGAAAGCTCAATACCTCAAAGGTATTTAGAGCGGGAGACCAGGTTCGAACTGGCGACATTCAGCTTGGAAGGCTGACGCTCTACCAACTGAGCTACTCCCGCTTTTATAATTTTCAATTTGTTTAAACAGTCTGAAAATTAATGGTGTGGGGAGAGCAGGATTCGAACCTGCGAAGTTAAAAACAACTGAGTTACAGTCAGTCCTCGTTGGCCGCTTGAGTATCTCCCCGTTTAATATCTATTTTCGGTGCGCAAAACTACGCAATTTAAATTGATATAAAAACAATATTTTAAAGAACTTTTTAACTTATTTAATCAAGCTAAAAAAGAGCCGATGGAGGGACTCGAACCCACGACCTGCTGATTACAAATCAGCTGCTCTAGCCAGCTGAGCTACATCGGCTTTTTACCTTAACACACCTCACAAATGAAGCATAAAAAAGTCCGCTATTTCTAACGGACTGCAAATGTAGGTAATTTTTATTCTTACCCAAAAATAATTTTACTTTTTTTTCTAAGCTCGTGCACTTATTTTTTGTTTGCGCTTTACCAATACTCTTTCGAGTGATTGCACACACACATCTGTTGCTTCTTCAAAACTCTTTGCAGATTTCTTAACCATAAATTCATCACCAGGAACACTTACTAAAACTTCTACATATTTATTGTTAGGTCGCACATTAGGCTCTAGTTTTAAATACACATCTGTCGCAATAATCTTATCATAATAATGCGCTAGTTTACTTACACGATTTTTAATGAAGGTGGTAAGTTTTACATCTGCGTCAAATTTTGGCGCTTCTACAGTTACTTTCATAAGCCTTTGGAATTTATTGGTTAGAACTTCAACATTTTAGTGTGTCACATAAGCATTCGCCAGATATCACTTTTTGTTTCGAGGATGCGATTTATGATACACATCTCTTAATGTTTTGATATCACTATGAGTGTATACTTGTGTAGAGGCTAGACTTGCATGACCTAACAACTCTTTAACCACATTTAAATCTGCCCCCTGATTAAGCAAATGAGTCGCAAATGAATGCCTTAGTATATGCGGACTCGTCTTAAGCTTATCTGACGCCACACTAAAATAGCTTTTTATTACCCTATAAACAAGCGTATTATACAATTTAACACCCTTATTTGTCACAAGCAATGGTGCTCCTTGCTCTTGACCAAAGTGCTTATTACGCTCCTTCAAATATTTAGCTAAAGTCTTTTCTATAGAAGGAAGTAGTGGCACTAATCGCTCCTTGTTGCGTTTTCCTATAATGCGTATTGTCTTTTGAGAGGGATCAATGGAGGATGTTTTCAAATCGATTAACTCTGCCCTACGCATTCCAGTTCCGTACAACAACTCCACTATTAAAAGATCTCGCAATGATTCAAAATCATCCGTTTCCTCGAGCTTTGACAATACTTTGTTCACTTCATTTTTAGAAAAGGGAATTTGAATTTTTTTAGGAATTTTAAGTGCTTTATGTTTTGCAAGTGGGGAACTTTCGATTGCCTCCACTTTAAGAAGAAAACTATAGTAAGCTTTTAAAGAGGCTACCTTACGATTTACAGATCGATTTGACACCCCATCGTTTACAAGGAGTACAATCCAACTTCTTACCATAGGGTACACAACTTCAGTTAATTGAGTAATATCATATTCTGCTTTCGCGAAAGCAAAAAATGATTCTACATCTTTCTGATATGCCAAGACTGTATGCTGGCTATAATTTTTCTCTAAGCTGAGATATTCTACAAAAGAAGCTATAGCCATTAACCGAGCAAGGGATTGATAATTGAACAATAGAACCAATACAACTGTTTAAACATAAAAAAACCGTTGCATCACAAAGATACAACGGTTATATGTTTGAGAGAGTATGAGTCTCCCTGTTAATCCAATATGCAACTACTGCACGACGGATTAATGGAAAATATTAAATATTTTCTGCGTCTCTTAGACCTTGAATATAAGAAGCTTTTTGAATCTGACGTCTTCTTTGTACAGAAGGCTTCGTAAACTGCTTACGCTCTCTTAGGTTACGCATTGTCTTCGTACGATCAAATTTTCTTTTGAAACGTTTAAGCGCTCTATCTATATTTTCTCCGTCTTTTACTGGTATGATTAACATAATGGGACCTCCTTTCTTTAAATTCTTATTCAGTTTTCAGACCGCAAAGATACATTTAAAATGTAATCTCACAACTTTGATCTTTAATTTTTTAAAATTTCTTCTGTCTTAGGTTTATAAGTCTTTTTATCGATTACCATTTTTGCAATGATTTCTCGTAAAATTTCAGAAGTTCCACCTCCTATAGGACCCAACCTACTGTCTCGCAACATTCTTGCCATTGGGTACTCTTCCATATAGCCATAGCCCCCTAGCATCTGTAAACAATCGTAAATAACTTCATCTGCAATTTTAGTAGCTGTAAGCTTGGACATGGTGGCTTCTTTTACTACATACTCGCCTTTATCCAATCTGTAAGCTACATTGTAATTAAAAGCCTTAGACATCTCTACTTCTGCCGTACGCTCTGCCATTTTATGACGCAATGCTTGAAAGCTGTCTATCGTCTTACCAAATGCCGTACGCTCTTTCATATACTGTAAAGCATACTCAATGGCAAACTCTGCTCTAGCATGGGCATTGATCCCCATTATAAGTCTCTCGGAAGCAAAATGCTGCATAATATATCCAAAACCTGCATTTTCCTCTCCCATAAGATTATCTTGAGGAATCTTTACATTATCAAAAGCTATCTCTCCAGTATCTGAAGCACGCCAACCTAGTTTATCCAACTTTGTAGCGCTAATTCCTGGAGTATCTCTATCAATCAAAAACATACTCATTCCTTTACCCCCAAGTTCTGGGGATGTCTTTGCCGCAACGACTAGGTAGTCTGAATATACCCCATTTGTAATAAATGTTTTTGAACCATTAATAACATAATGATCACCATCTTTAACGGCGGTTGTACGCATCCCTGCCACGTCACTCCCACCAAAAGGCTCTGTGATACACAAACAACCTATTTTATCTCCTGCAATACTTGGAGCTAGATAGTCCGCCTTTATTCTTGCATCTCCTTCTGCATTAAGATGTGTCATTGCCAGATAAGCATGTGCCCAAATAGCCGCAGCAAATCCTCCACTATTAATTTTTTGGAGCTCTTCTAATAATATGACTGTATAGAAAAAATCAAGATTCATTCCTCCATATTCTTCAGGATATGGAATTCCAAAAAAGCCCATATCACCAAATTTTTTCCAAATAAAGCGATCTATTTTACCTGTAGCTTCCCACTTATCAATATGTGGCACCACCTCCTTTTGAAGGAAGTCCTTTAAACTCTCTCTAAAAAGGTGATGCTCTTCTGTATAATATAAATCTGTCATTTTCTCTTTTTTAAGCTATTATTTTAAGAATACCACAAGTGATCATGGTAGTTTTTAATCAATGTGTAAATATAACTTTATTCTCTCATATTTATAGTCTGTCATTCCGTCGATATCTTTCAATTCTTCTAACGCTTTGATACCTCCTCTAAGAATTCTATAATCTACAATCTCTTTAGCAATAGTAAATGTAAGCAGCGGTACTGTTGAGAGCTCAGAGGCGGTTGCTACATTGACGTCTACTAACTCAAGTAAAGGTTTAGTTTTTACAGTATAGTCATTAAGTACAAGCCTTTTTATTTGACTACTTACTCCGTACACATCATAAATCTGATTATCCACTTGATATCCACCTATCTTTTTAAGGTGCTGGAAGATTTTTGTTGCTGCATTCTCATCAACACCTTCAATTTGCACCAACTTCTCATAAGTGAGCTCGTTTAGGTCTGATTTTTGAGCCGCAGTCTTCCATTTAGAGGCGTAGGTCTTTTTTGCTTTTGGATTTGTAATCCATTCTGGAAATTTGAAATAAGGTGAAATTTTATGGAGTAAAGAATCAGATACACCCGTTACTTTCTTAAAATCGTCAGTGGAGTTGATCCATTTCCCGCTTTCGCGAAAGCGTAACAACTTATCTATTTCCTCTAGACTCATCCCAAGGGTGTAGCCTTTATAATCTGTAATAAAATTAGGATTAAATGGATAAATCTTAGGTTTACGTTTTCCTAACTCTATTTCTTTAAGGGAATCTATTTCTTTTTGAAACGTTACAACTTTTAACTGCTCTTCTTCTGAAATTTCAACAGTCTTCTCTTTAGGATACCAAATTATAAGAAGGATACAGCTAAAAAGAATGCCTGCAAATAACAAAATCCCACGTCGTTTACGGGAATCGTAAATTACGTGGGATTTAAAACTTTTCATAAAATAATTGTTGCTATTCTATGGCTTCTTTTTTCAGTTTTATAGCATCCAAATAACGATTCAGTTGCTTCTTCACTACAGGGAATAGGAAAAATAACCCTACCATATTAGGGAAAACCATTGCAAAAATCATTGCGTCTGAAAAATCCCAAATTGATTTCATACTAGCGGAAGCTCCAACGACCACAAAGGTTAAGAACAATATTTTATATACTAAATCTGCTACTTTACCTCTACCGAAGAGAAACTTCCAAGATTGAAGACCATAATAAGACCAAGAAATCATTGTAGAAACAGCAAATAAAACTACTGCTATTGTTAAGAATACATTAGAGTAGGGTATATATTCTGCAAAAGCTTTGGCTGTGATCCCAGCACCTTCAAAAGATTCTCCGTCTATCATTACAGCTCCCAGACCATCACCTCCGTATTGGAAAGCGCCACTAAAATTAAAAATAATGATCACTAACGCTGTCATAGAACAGATGAGCACCGTGTCTATAAATGGCTCCAATAACGCAACTAAACCTTCACTTGCAGAATATTTTGTACGTACTGCTGAGTGTGCAATCGAAGCAGAACCTGCACCAGCTTCGTTTGAAAAGGCTGCTCTTTTAAATCCTACTAATAATACTCCAATAAATCCTCCAACCCCAATTGCCGTTGGATTAAACGCTTCTTGCACAATAAGGCCTACAGCGTCATCAATTAAAGAGAAATTGCTTAAAATAATATAGAGACATGCAACTACGTACATGATAGCCATAAATGGTACCACCTTTTCTGTTACTTGTGCAATTCTTTTAATTCCTCCAATAATAATAATACCAACAATAATTGCTAATACTACTCCTACGATAAATCCAGAAGCAGCACTCGTCATATTAAACATTTCTTTTAATACAATAGTTGCTTGATTAGATTGAGCAGCATTCCCACCTCCAAAAGAACCACCGATACAAAATATAGCAAAAATCACAGCTGCGACTTTTCCTAAGGTTGCAAATCCCTTAGCCTTGAGGCCTTTTGTCAAATAATACATTGGACCTCCATAAACAGTTCCATCTTCACCTACATCTCTATATTGTACACCCAAAGTACATTCAACAAATTTAGTTGACATCCCAAGTAATCCACAAACAATCATCCAGAAGGTTGCACCAGGGCCTCCTAATGCAATCGCCAATGCCACTCCAGCTATATTTCCATTCCCTACAGTACCAGAAACAGCAGTTGCCAGTGCTTGAAAGTGAGAAACTTCACCAGCAGAGCTTTCGTCTCTTATGGTATCCACAATATCTCCATCAATAGCTAAATCATCATCTACATCGAAACTGCTCTATATGGTCCTCTATATCTACATTGGACAAGTCCTGACCCTTGAGCAATACCATCTTCTCCGTAAAGCTCTAGCAGCTCCATGCTTTTCAATATCTTCATATTTACCACGAACTGTTTGAATTGCTCTCCAAAAGAAACGAATATTTGGAAACCCAAAATAAATTGTAAAAAAGAGAGCACTCGCAACTAGAAGTATTAAAACAAATGGTGTTCCTGCAATCTCGAAAAACACCAGACCAGAAAAGAAATTCGAAATAGGTTGAAAAGCCTGATCAATTTGTTGGTCAATACCCACTTCTTCAGTTTCTTGCGCAAAAGAAAGTAAGGGAGTCAATACAGAAATAAGTAATAGAAGATATTTCTTCATCATTTAGATTTTGTTAAGTTATTTTTAAATCGGCTAGCAATATCCAAAAAAAACCCCCTTTCTCAAAGGAAAGTTTCTTAAAATCTTTAACAAAACTTAAACTCCAAAAGCTTTGTGTAAGCTCATAATTTGTTCTGGACGACCTAAAACTATTAACTTCGAATCACGCTCTATTTTCTGATTTGCAGCTGGATTGACAGTATATTTACCAGATGGGGTTTTGTAACCTATTATAGAACAGCCTGTTCTATTCCTTAAATCCACTTCTTTTATGGTAAGTTCTTTCCCATTAGGACATACTTTATCAAAGGCAACCTCTTGCACATTGATGCTGTCCCCTTCTCCACTGACTGATAAATTATCTAAAAAATTAACAAGATCTGGCACCACCACAAGTGAAGCCATATGATCACCACCTATTCTATCTGGCATCACAACATTATCTGCTCCGGCAAGCATGAGCTTTTTATGTGACGTTTCTGCAGTCGCACGGCTTATAATCTTTAAGATCTTTATTAAGCTGTCTAGCGCTTAAAACAATAAACAAATTATCTGCATCTTCAGGCAAGGCACATATAAGTGTAGATGCTCTTGTAATTCCAGCAAGTTCTAATGTCTCATCTTCGTTTGCATTGCCGTGCACGAAGAGAATTCCATCATTATCCTCATAACGTTCTATCAGATCTTCATCTAGCTCAACAATGACAAATTGCTTCTTGTAAGCCATTAATTTTTGTACTGCTTGCTGCCCATTACGACCATACCCACAAATAATTATATGATCTTTAAAATTGTCAATTCTATCTTGCATCTTTTTATGTTTTAGATCACTATATGAACTCTTGCTTATAATATATTCTGAAATCACAGAAATTGCAAAACCCACAATCACAACACTACATAATATGAGAATAACTGTAAAAATTTTGGCTTCTGCGGTAAGCGGTATTACCTCTCCAAAACCTACCGTAGTTACCGTGATCACCGTCATATAGACAGCATCTATCCAACTAAAGTTTGCAATGAATCTATAGCCAAAAATACCCACACCTATAGTAAAAACTAAAAGCGTTAAAGCGAGATATATTTTATTTTTAAAAAGAGAAAACATCTAAAGATCAAATACTGAAGTTCGCTTGGTATATACTAAATCTTTTAACCTAAGCCAGAAAGCCACGGTTAAGTACAATGCAAAACCAATCCCCAGCGTTGCAAAGGATACGTAAATAAAAAAAAGACGTACATTTTTTGCTCGCATTCCAAGCCTATCGGCAAGTCGTGAAGACACATAAAACCCGTGTTTTTCAAAATAATGCCTAATATCGTATACAAGTGATAGCATATGGTGAAGATAGGAAATGCGTATGAATAAATATCACCATAATTAATGGTCATAAAAAACCAATAAAATTAGAAGTTGGTCGGGTTGAAAAGAGATGCTCTCCACATTTTTTTGCTTTCGCGAAAGCGGAAAATCGAACAAACATTTTCAATACTTATAAGTCTTTACATGGAACACCTACTGGGATTTAGCCTTTAGTTTGCCTCCTCACTCATAAATTTTATACGGTAGAGTCGTATCTCTTCTTCTTCATAATCTCCATCAAACTCGTCTAAGGCTGTCTCAATTTTATCAGTTTCTGCCTCCATGAAATACTCATGAAGCTCCTCTTGTTGATCCTCATCTAATAGATCATCTATCCAATAGTCAATATTCAATTTTGTACCACTAAAAACAATGGCCTCCATTTCTTTTATAAAGTCTGGCATTTCTTTCCCTTTAGCAGCAGCAATGTCATCTAGTGGGAGTTTGCGATCTATATTTTGAATAATATATAATTTGAGAGCACTATTTGCTCCTGTACTTTTTACAACCAAATCATCCGGACGTAACACGTCATTCTCCTGAACATATTGCGCAATTAGAGATACGAATTCTTTTCCGAACTTTTTTGCCTTTCCATCACCTACCCCATGTACATTACCTAGTTCTTGTATAGTAATAGGATACTTTATAGCCATATCTTCAATTGATGGATCTTGAAACACAACAAATGGCGGCACATCTAATTTTTTTGACACCTTTTTACGCAGGTCTTTAAGTTGCGCGACGAGTTGTTTATCTGCGCCCATTCCTAGCTTTTGAGCAGAAATAATATTGTTATCTGTATCTTCATCAAAGACGTGATCATCTGTCATCATAAAAGAAGATGGATTCTTTAAAAAATCTAATCCCTTTTGAGTCATTTTTACAACTCCATAGGTTTCAATATCTTTTTTAACGTATCCTGCTACAAGAGCTTGTCGTAACAAGGCAAACCAATAGCCCTTTTTCTGATCTTTCCCTATACCAAAAAATGATTGGTCATCTGTTTTATGAGAGTTGATAATTGCATTTTCCTTACCTCTCAGGGTGAGAACAATCTCTTTACTTTTATAAATTTCTTTAGTATCTCTTATTACAGTTAATACTTTTACAAGTTCATCCTTTGCCTCGTGCTTCTTTTTTGGGAATCGCATATTATCATCGAGCATCCCACCTTCACCCGTTTCATTTTCAAACTTTTCCCCAAAATAATGTAAAATAAATTTACGTCGAGACATACTTGTCTCTGCATAAGCCACCACTTCTTGTAATAGCGCGTGTCCAATTTCTTGCTCTGCTACAGGTTTTCCGCTCATAAATTTTTCTAGCTTCTCGATGTCTTTGTATGCATAAAAAGCTAGACAATGCCCTTCACCTCCATCACGACCTGCCCTTCCAGTTTCTTGGTAATAACTCTCTATACTTTTAGGAATATCGTGGTGAATTACAAAACGTACATCTGGCTTGTCAATTCCCATTCCAAATGCGATGGTAGCCACCACTACATCTGTATCCTCCATCAAAAACATATCTTGATGTTTTGCTCTTGTTTTTGCATCTAAGCCTGCATGATAGGGTACAGCTTTCACTCCATTTACTTGTAAAGTTTGAGCTAGCTCCTCTACTCGCTTACGAGCTAAGCAGTAAATAATTCCACTTTTACCTTCATTTTGTTTAACAAAACGTATAATATCTGCATCTACTTGGGCTGTTTTAGGACGTACTTCGTAATATAGATTAGGTCTATTAAATGAAGCCTTAAAAGTGTTTGCATTCCCTATACCTAAATTTTTAATGATGTCTTCTTGCACTTTTGGCGTGGCAGTTGCGGTTACTGCAATAATGGGTATCCCCTCACCTATACGATCAATGATTTTACGTAAATTTCTGTATTCTGGTCTAAAATCATGACCCCATTCAGAAATACAGTGCGCTTCATCAATTGCTAAGAATGAAATAGGAACTCCTCTTAAAAATTCAACATTTTCCTCTTTTGTTAAAGATTCTGGAGCTACATAGAGAAGCTTAGTCACTCCACGAGTGATATCTTCTTTAACCATTTTAATTTCTCCTTTTGTTAAAGAACTATTTAAAACGTGTGCAATTCCATTTTCTTGAGAGATACCTCGTAAGGCATCTACCTGATTTTTCATTAATGCTATGAGTGGAGAGACCACTATAGCTGTTCCTTCTGCTATAAGTGCAGGCAGTTGGTATGTAAGCGATTTACCACCACCCGTAGGCATAATTACAAATGAATGATCGCCCCCGATAACACTTTTAATAACCTCTTCCTGCAACCCCTTAAAATGGCCAAAACCGAAGTGTTTTTTTAGCTCTGCGTGTAAGTCTATTTCCTTTATTCCCATGTATTCAAATGCATTTTTACATACCTTTGTGTTTTTTAAAGATAGTAATTTCCACTCGTTAAACAAATCTCAGTAATCCAAGTTTTGAATACTTCCCAGCAAATCATTGCTAGTGCACAGAAAACCATCACGATAGAGCGTGATGCAATAGCTCATCTTACAAGTCTAATTGATGAGGAATTTGCACAAGCAGTACAAGCAATTTATACGTCAAAAGGTAGACTAGTTATTACAGGAATTGGGAAAAGTGCCATCATTGCACAAAAAATTGTAGCTACATTAAATAGTACAGGCACCCCTTCTTTATTTATGCATGCCGCAGACGCTATTCATGGAGACCTAGGAAGTATTCTAAAGGATGATATTGTATTATGTATTTCAAAGAGTGGGAACACCCAAGAAATAAAAGTATTAGTACCTCTAATTAAGAAAACTCAAAACACACTTATAGGTTTAACGTCTAGCAGAGATTCATTTCTAGGCAAGGAAGCAGACTATATACTGCATGCCTACACATTAGAAGAGGCGTGCCCTAATAATCTCGCCCCCACTACCAGCACTACCGTGCAATTAGTATTAGGAGACGCGGTAGCCGTAGCTTTATTGAATATGCGAGGTTTTTCAGAAAAAGATTTTGCTAGATATCATCCCGGCGGTGCACTAGGCAAGCGCTTGTACCTCACCGTAAATGATATTTGTGCAGCTCACGGAAATCCACAAGTGTCACCAGATGCTAGTATAAAAGAGGTGATTGTTGAAATTACTAACAAAATGCTAGGCGTCACCGCTGTAGTGCTTAATGGGATTATACAAGGAATTATTACAGATGGAGATTTACGAAGAATGCTCTCAAAAAATGACTCTCTTGAAGGTCTTACAGCGCAAGCGATAATGAGTAAAAATCCCAAGAGCATTGCTCACGATACCATGGCTATTGAAGCCAAAGAAATACTTGAACAAAACAATATAAGTCAACTACTTGTGACCAAAGATGGTGTGTATGCAGGTGTTGTACATATACACGATCTCATAAAAGAAGGAATCGCATAATGGCAAAAAAAGTTAGGAAACATCCTGATGAGATGTCTTTTCTCGATCATCTTGAAGAACTAAGATGGCATCTCATTAGAGCTACCATTGCAGTAGTAGCCATAGCAATCATCGCATTTATTTTTAAAGAAACACTCTTTGCTATCATATTTGGGCCAAAGGATGCAGACTTTGTATCCTATGAGTTTCTATGTAAAATATCAAAATTCTTTGGTGCAGATAAGGGATGCATATCTGAAGGAGAGATGGACTTCGTTATACAATCACGTAAGGTTGCTGGCCAGTTTAGCGCTGCTATATGGACATCTATTATGGCAGGGGTGGTTGTAGGGTTTCCTTACATTTTATATGAGTTTTGGAAATTTATTTCTCCTGGACTTTATGAAAATGAACGTAAGACTAGTCGCGGTTTTATTGTCATCGCTTCGCTTTTATTCTTTTTAGGAGCTGGATTTGGATATTTTGTAGTCACACCCTTATCTATAAATTTTTTAGCAACTTTTAAGATAAGTGATGCCATTCAAAATGAATTTGACATTGACAATTACATAGCATTAGTTAGAGCCTCTGTACTAGCCTCAGGATTAATTTTCGAACTCCCTATCATCATATATTTCCTTACTAAAATAGGGTTAGTTACTCCAGAATTTTTAAGAAATAATCGTAAGTATGCATTAGTCATTGTCTTAATATTAGCCGCTATTATCACCCCGCCAGATATTTCCACACAGGTAATTGTAGCAGTGCCTATCATTTTATTATATGAAGTAAGTATCTTTATATCTAGAGGTGTTTTACGCAGAGAAAAACGACGCTTAAAAAAGCAAGGACTTGCATAATTTGAACTTTCTATTTAACTATTAAAATAATTTTTACGCTTTCGCGAAAGCGTAACAACCCCAACAATTCATGAGCAATATAGTAGATGATTTTAATGACTACCGTTCTAAAATGAACGACAAATTACTTGCCGATAACAATAAAATCGTCAAGCGTATATTTAATTTAGACACGAACACCTTTACTGCTGGGGCTCTTGACAAAAAAACGAAAGAGCTTTTGGGTCTCGTAGCGTCAACAGTATTACGCTGTGATGATTGTGTAAAATATCACTTAGAAAGTTGCCACGACGAAGGTGTCACCAAAGAAGAAATAATGGAAACATTAAGTATAGGTACACTGGTAGGAGGTACCATTGTAATCCCTCACCTGCGTAGGGCTTATGAATATTGGGAAGTGCTCGATGAAAAGAAAGAATCCAATTAATGAGTGATGAAAAAATCTTCTAAATTTCTTAAGCTCTTTTTAATCTTCTTTCTACTGCAAAGCACTATGCTATGTTTCTTTGAATATGTCAGCAAAGGTGAGATTAACTGGTTGAGTATTCTATTACAGGGGTTCTTTTCTAGTCTAGTGTTCTCCTTTCTATTCACTCGTTTCCGCAAAACTGAAACTGCAGATTAAACAATTTGTATATTTACGTACTATGAAATTACGAGCAGAAAATCTTATGAAATCCTATAAAGGCCGCCAGGTGGTTAAAGGTATTTCTGTAGAAGTAAATCAAGGGGAAATTGTAGGTCTTTTAGGACCTAACGGAGCGGGTAAAACCACTTCATTTTATATGATCGTCGGACTTGTAAAATCTAATGGAGGGAATATTTATCTGGAACAAAAGGATATTACAAAGTACCCCATGTACAAACGTGCTCAAAACGGTATAGGGTATCTTGCACAAGAGGCTTCTGTTTTTAGAAAATTGAGTATTGAAGATAATATCTTAAGTGTTTTACAGCTAACAAAACTTTCTAAAAAGGAGCAGCTTCACAAAATGGAAGAACTCATTGAGGAGTTTAGCTTAGGACATATACGTAAAAGTCGTGGTGATTTACTCTCAGGAGGAGAACGTCGTCGTACCGAAATTGCCAGAGCGCTCGCTACCTCACCCTCTTTTATTCTTCTAGACGAACCCTTTGCGGGTGTAGATCCAGTGGCCGTTGAGGACATCCAACGTATTGTTGCCCAACTCAAAGACAAAAACATAGGCATCCTTATTACAGATCATAATGTGCAAGAAACGCTTGCAATAACAGATCGCACCTATCTTATGTTTGAAGGAAGCATTTTAAAACATGGAGAACCAGAAGAACTGGCTGCAGATGAGATGGTACGTAAAGTATATTTAGGTCAAAATTTTGAACTACGTAAAAAGAAAATATTTTAAAACGCAACTTTTATACGTAAAAGTTGCGTTTGATGATAATTACTTTTTATCCAACTGCACCTCTTCAGCACGTTGGGCTTTAATAGCTAGTAAAAGTATAAATAGTCTAGCAACGACAAAGCAAAACAACCCAAATACAGTACAAAGTAGAGCAATTTTAAGTCCTCCAGCCATCATAGGTTGAGAGACTGCACCACTTCCTTCTATAGCATCAAAAGCCTGAATCAACCCCAGGGTAGATCCTAATAATCCCCACATAAATGCAAATAGGCTCAAGTGACTTAATAATTCCATAACATGCCGAATTTTCTTTTTCCCCAAAAGTCCAATTATAAAAAGAATTACAACAACTATAAGTATCATTAAAATTGGAACCATAAATACAGGTCCTCCCTCATTAATACGATCGATAATTTGTGACATAATAATTTATTTTAAAGATTAATAGGTGATAAAAGTAATGAGGTTTTGCTTTCGCGAAAGCATTAATAGACCACCTACAAAATCAACCCAATTTTTAACCATATAAATGAGGTAAGTTACAAAGAGTTCTTACTTTTTGTTAAATCCCTTATTAAAATAGCCGTCTACCGCAATTAGATGTTAGCTTACTATAAATTATGCATATTTGTATGATGTATAAATGGGTACTTCGAAAAATAGCTTTACTCCCAATCCATCTCGTTTTATGGATACTGGTATGGTTGTTTTTTATCTATTTTTTTAGTTATGGATCAGACAATGAAAAATTTGTTTACTCATTCTCTACAAGTCTTTTACCTATAACCATTACAGTCACCTATACTATAATTTATTATTTAATTCCTGAATTTCTAATTAAGCGGCTTTACATGAAATTTGGTATATACCTCCTATATACCATTGTATGCTCTTTATTTTGTATTATCATCATCACATTTGTAAATTATATTTTCATATCAGATTTTAATATGAATAATATGCCTCTCCTTACTCGCAATTTTATATTTGTTTTTATTTTAGTTTATTTAGTAGCTGGGCTTTTTTCGTTTGTTCAGTTGTTAGGGTATAATTACAAAACAGTATATCACAACGCACAATTAGAGAAAAAGATTATTCAAGGTCAATTACAGATAAAAGAGAAAGAGCTTCACTTATTAAAAGAACAAATTCACCCTCATTTCTTGTTTAACACTTTAAATACAATTTACGGAGCAGCTCTAAAAAAATCTGAAGACACTCCAGATCTCATTCTTAAATTATCCAACTTGTTAGATTATACGCTCAATCAGATTGAAAAACCTAAAGTAGCAATTACAGAAGAAGTGAGTTATTTAGAATCTTACATAGGTTTAGAACGCATACGCTTCAAAGACTCTTTACATGTAACTTTTAATAAACAAATTGAAAAGGACATTCACATCCCTCCCATGCTATTTATTGCTTTTATTGAAAATGCATTTAAACATGGAGCTCCTGTTAAAGGCTTTCTAGAAGTTTACATTGAACTTAAAGTGAAACAATGAAACAGCTTTGGTTTCAAATTAAGAACAGTACAACAGATCAAAATATACCTAAGGAAAATCATGGTCTAGGTATTGAAAATAGTAGAAAAAGATTAGACGCCTTATACCCATCTGCTTACACTCTAAATACAACATCTACAGAAAATTGGTATACACTTAATCTTGAAATTCCCCTTTAAAATGAGTACATACAACGCAATCATTATCGATGATGAGCCTATGGCTCGGGAAATTCTTGAAGAACACTTATCTAAAATTGACCAAATTAATGTAGTTGCACAATGTAAAAATGCTGCTGAAGGTTTCAGCGCTTTAAGTAAATACGAAGTTGATCTTGTGTTTTTAGATATTAATATGCCTGAGGTATCAGGAATAATGTTTGCTAAGGCTATTCAAGGGAAAACAAAGGTAATTTTTACAACAGCATATAGAGAGTATGCGGTAGAAGGTTTTGATATTCAAGCGGTAGATTATTTACTCAAGCCTATTTCTTTAGAGCGTTTAATCAAAGCCTTACAAAAATTTTACACAGAGAGTTCTCAAAGAGAAATGCAGCAACCTCCAGAAGATTTTACTTTCTTTCGATCAGATCGTAAAATGGTTAAAGTCAATTTTGATGACATTATTTATGTTGAAAGTTTAGGTGACTATATCAAGATTCACACGTATAAGGAGACCATTACGACTAGAGAAACCATGGCTTCCATATTAGAAAAATTACCATCACACCAGTTTTTGCGCACACACAGATCTTATATTATTGCAATAGCAAAAATCTCAAGTTTTACAAATGAGCACCTTGTTTTAAACAAAAAAGTTATTCCTATGAGCCGCAGCTATCGCGAATCCGTACTTCAACGGCTTGAGTCTATTAAATAAGTCACTATTTACGTATCTTTGCAAGCTTTAAAAAGTATGTCGATTTTTAAATAAACGACAGCAATTAACAATTTTAGTTTTAATTGTAAATTCAAATTAATAGCATTATTGCTCACGTAAAAATGCATAAGAAATGCTGCGATGCAGCTATTTTGTAGATGAAAACAGATTTAGACCGAGGAATTCAAATTGACGATGAGAGCTTCTTAGAAGAGCACATGGGTGATGATCATGTGAGTACAAATGCGACTACTCCATTGCGTGATGGTGCTTTTGACATGAGCGATGAGGATAAGATTACGAGCATTAAGAATGACGTTGCAAATATTCTTGAAACTTTAGGCATGGACCTAACAGACGACAGTCTAAAGGGCACGCCTAATCGTGTAGCAAAAATGTTTGTAAATGAAATTTTTGGCGGATTGAATCCCGCAAAAAAACCGAGCGCTTCTACCTTTGAGAATAATTACAAGTATGGCGAGATGCTAGTTGAGAAAAACATCGTAGTATATTCTACCTGTGAGCATCATCTACTACCTATTGTAGGAAGAGCGCACGTAGCCTACATCTCAAACGGTACTGTGGTTGGGTTAAGCAAGATGAATCGCATTGTTGATTATTATGCAAAACGCCCTCAAGTACAAGAGCGTCTTACCATGCAAATTGTACAAGAACTACAACAGGTATTAGGCACAGATGATGTGGCTTGTGTGATAGATGCAAAACACCTTTGCGTGAATAGTCGCGGGATACGTGATATAGAAAGTAGTACGGTGACTAGTGAATTTGGAGGCAAGTTCAAAGAGGAAGCTACACGTAGAGAATTTTTAGATTACATAAAGCTAGACACTGTTTTTTAGAAAGAATTACGCTTTCGCGAAAGCGCAACAATATTCACAAAAGCGGTTTCTTTAAGTAGCCGCTTTTTGAGTTTTACAAATAAGATATTTACCTTCGTTAGACATTTAAATCGTAGCAAATGCCACTATATAAAGATCAATCATTAACCATTTATAACTCGCTTACGGGCAAGAAAGAAATTTTTGAACCTTTGTTAGAAGGCTATGTGGGGATGTATGTATGCGGCCCTACCGTGTATAGCAATGTTCATTTAGGTAACGTACGTACCTTTATGAGTTTTGACATGATCTTTAGATACTTAAAGCATCTAGGCTATAAAGTGCGCTACGTTCGCAATATTACAGATGCGGGTCACCTTACTGATGACGGAGATCAAGGAGAGGATAAAATTGCAAAAAAAGCAAGACTAGAAAAAATTGAACCCATGGAAGTCGTACAGCAGTACACGGTAGACTTCCATAATATTCTTAATAAATTTAATTTTTTACCGCCAAGTATTGAGCCTACAGCAACAGGCCACATTATTGAGCAGATGGAGATCATTAAAAAAATCATGGACAATGGCTATGCCTATGAAAAGAATGGATCCGTTTATTTTGATGTAATTAAATTTAATGCCGATCATGATTACGGCAAACTTTCTGGCCGCAAGCTTGAAGACATGATTGCGAATACACGTGCGCTTAGTGCACAAGATGAAAAAGAGAATCCGCAAGATTTTGCACTTTGGAAAAAAGCAGAGCCAGAGCACATCATGCGCTGGCCTTCACCATGGGGAGATGGTTTTCCTGGTTGGCATCTAGAATGTACAGCGATGAGTACAAAATACCTTGGAGATCAATTTGACATACACGGAGGTGGTATGGATTTAAAATTCCCACACCATGAGTGCGAGATCGCACAGAATGAAGCCGCTATAGGAACCGAACCTGTACGTTACTGGATGCACGCAAATATGCTCACGCTTAACGGGCAAAAAATGGCAAAAAGCACTGGTAATAGTATCAATCCAGGTGAGATATTTACAGGAGATAGTGAGCACCTCAGCAAAGGATTTGCCCCTAGTGTGGCGCGTTTCTTTATATTACAAACTAGCTATCGTAGTATTATGGATTTTAGCAATGATGCATTACTAGCTAGTGAAAAAGGACATAACAGATTAATGGAAGCCTTAAAGATTGGAAAAAATATTACGCCATCTTCAACAAGCACATTTGATGTTTCTGCGTGGAAGCAGTCCTGTTATAATGCGATGAATGATGACTTTAACACACCTATTCTTATTGCTCAACTATTTGAAGGAGTGAAGCAAATTCATCTAGTTAAAGATGGAAAAGCAGAACTCACAGCAGAAGATTTAAAAACGCTCATGGCAACATTAAATGCTTTTGTATTTGATGTATTAGGTCTTGAGGATGGTGACGCTTTCGCGAAAGCGGATGACTCAAAACTAAACGGCACTGTTGAATTACTAATCAAGTTAAGAAAAGAGGCTCGAGAAAACAAAGATTTTGCTACTAGTGATAAAATACGGGATGAACTTATCGCTCTGGGCATTCAGCTAAAAGATGGTCGAGAAGGAACTACATTTACTGTAAATTAATGGCAACAGCAAAAGAAATAGTGATTGCTCCATTTCTAGCCGTTATATGGTTCTATCAGAAATTTATTTCTTCTTGGACACCCAGTTCTTGTAGGTTTACACCCACTTGCTCTAGTTACACTAAGGTTGCCCTAGAAAGATACGGACTATTAAAAGGTGGTGCACTAGCTATCAAACGGATTTTCTCTTGTCACCCTTGGGGAGGCTCTGGTCATGACCCTGTTCCTGAGAAAGGAGAAACATCAATTAATAATTAATCTTCTCATTTTTGCAATTGATATGATCAATCATGATAAATTATTAATTTTCCTCTTTGTCACTTTTTCACGAGCTGCTGTCCTGTACCTAAACTTCAAGGAACGTATTCTGCGCTGTTGATGGCAATACATGTAGTTCGTTTCAGAAAAATATCAATTTACGGGAAGCTTTACCTAGCAATTATTTTACTGATGATGGGAGGTCTACGAGAAAGAAGGAATTGGTACTTCTAAACAAGAAAAATTCCATGCTCAACTGGTGATTTAGCAATCCTCCTAAAGAGAGAAAACAATGGTCATTTAAAACAATCTCTCCAAATCCATACACTTTTGAAATAATTGTCGAGTAATGTTCCTGAGAAAAAGTCGCTTCAAATATTAGCATCTCCATATACAGGATAACAAAATTATAAAGTACCGTAAGGGAGTTAAACAATCATTCATTACAAGATATATCTTCCTATTCAATTAAAAGTTACTAGTCATAAAATGGAATTTTAGGCCTGAAATAACAGAACCGCAGAATTAGAATTAAATGAGTATTGAACCTTCTATAATTAATGTTGTCACTTGTTACAAAAGAAAAAGATACGCAAATAAGTAACATATTTACATCAACGGAAAGAAGTCTAAATAACCCATAGATAACATTTAAACTATGTATGCACTAAAAATAACTTGGAATCCAGTATCTGGTCTTGACCTCGGATTTCTTACCATTCATTTTTACAGTTTAATGTTTGTCATTGCCTTTTCGTTAGGATTTTACTTAATGAAAAAAATGTTTGAACGTGAGAAGGTTCCTGTTGAAAAATTAGACAGCCTTTTTATTTATGCCGTAGTTTCAATTTTGGTAGGTGCGAGATTAGGCCACGTTTTCTTTTATCAAACAGAACTTCTATGGCAAGATCCACTATCTGTTTTTTTACCATTTAGATTTGTACCTGAGTTTGAGTTTACAGGATTTAGAGGTCTTGCTAGTCATGGCGCAGCCATTGCCACCATTTTTGGTTTATGGTTATACAATAAAAAAGTCCTTCATAAATCTGTTCTATGGATTTTAGACCGTGTAGTGATCACCTGTGCATCTGGAGCTATTTTTGTTAGAATTGGAAATTTTCTAAATTCAGAAATGGTGGGTAAGATTACAGACAGTTCTTTAGGAATGCAGTTTGTGCAAGATGAAATTTCTGAGCGTCGTGCAGTATCACTAACGAATATCAAAAATCCATCCGAAGCTTATCAAGCGCTTACAGACAACCCACAATTTGCTGAGATCATTAGTTCAATTCCTTATCGTTACCCAGGGCAGCTTATGGAAGCCTTCGGGTACGTATTTGTATTTTTAATTTTGTTTGGCTTGTACTGGAAGACCAATGCACGTAAAAAGCCAGGTCTTTTATTTGGACTGTTCTTATTATTATTAATGACGGTACGACTCATAGTAGAGAACTTTAAAAGAGAACAAGTGGAAGGTCGTGAAGATTGGATTTTTGACCTCAATACTGGGCAAGTACTAAGTATTCCATTCATTATAATAGGACTCTACTTTGTGATTACTGCCTTATTCAAAAACCCAACCGAAACTGAAGCTCAATAACAGGCGCAAATTACCCACAATCTAAAAAGTTAAGTTTAAAAAACATTGGATATAACATCCAATGTTTTTTTATCAGTATTACAATCACTTATTTTGTTAATAACTTACATATTTCATATGTACCATCGATCATCTTCATAAGAGCCTAATCTGAGTTGACTTGTAAAATAATAGGTGTAGCGCTTTCAAGTAACTGGTTAGAAAAATATATAATGGAAGTAAAATATCAACCATCAACCCAAACTTTAGAAATTAAAGATGACGTAATTTCCTATCTCATTTAAAAATTTTAATTTATTAAATGTAAACGCAGACTCCACGGTACTGATGTAGAGAGTATGAATAATGGAATATTTCTGGATTGTAAAGGAACTATCCTGATCGCTCTTTATGTATTTTCATTTAATTTTCTACAGCACAAAAGATAAAAGTTGAAGAATAAACACCTTAATGAAAATCTATTTTGGTAGGAAAAGGTTTTCACTCAGTTTCAAACGGAAAAAAAAAATTTCAGGAGTTTTAAAAATGAATTTCATTGGGCTAAAATGCGCGAACTGTTTATCCAAATTGGAATCACCAACTGATAAATAAATACAGACAATCACCTGCTAGCAATAAATAACTAACACCTCTCATCAAGTTGTCTTCCTTTATATAAGCAATGTTATACCATACAAAAAACCCGCTTCATTGAATGAAGCGGGTTTTTAATATCTTACTGAGTACAACTTATTTCTTAGCTAAGAAATCATTTACTAAGTCTGGAGCCATTACTGACTCAACAAATGTGTAAGCTCCAGTTTTTGGAGACTTTACCATTTTAATCGCTTTTGTTAAACGCTTAGATCCTGTCTGTAAAGATGCTACTGATTTCTTTGCCATAACTTACTTAATTTCTTTATGAACAGTCATTTTCTTAAGTACAGGGTTGAATTTCTTCAACTCCATACGATCTGGAGTGTTCTTTTTATTTTTTGTCGTGATATATCTAGACGTACCTGGTTGACCAGTTGCTTTATGCTCTGTACATTCTAGTATTACTTGAACTCTGTTCCCTCTTTTTGCCATCTCGGTTTACTTTATGGGATTATTTAGTTAAGAAACCTTTTGCGCGTGCTTCTTTAATCACGGCATCAATTCCTTTTTTGTTGATATTTTTTAAAGCAGATGTAGACACTTTTAAAGTGACCCATTTATCTTCTTCTGGAAGGTAAAAGCGTTTTTTTACAAGATTCACGTTAAATTTACGCTTGGTCTTGTTCATAGCGTGAGAAACATTGTTTCCTACCATCGCTCTCTTACCTGTAAGCTCACAAACTCTAGACATTACTAAAACTTTATATAGTTATTTCAAAACAGGGTGCAAAAATACGCAATTTTATAAATCACTACAAAACTTATTTGCAGTTTTTTACTGTTTATTTTAATATGATGGAATCTTTTTTATTATTATGAAGATGTATGATCCTTTTTTATGCTTTCGCGAAAGCGTAAACAGCTCAAAATTATTATTTAACTAACAATTCTTTGATAAGCTCCAATGCTTTATTTACGGTCTTACCAATTACTCTTTCTCGGTGATTTCCCATCATAAAATAGTGACTCTTTACAGATGCCGCTGTCGCAATACCGATATATACGGTACCTACCTCAACATTAGAGTCTCCTTTTGAGGGACCTGCATTGCCTGTAGTAGATATGGCAATATCGGATTTGTATAGTTTAAGAGCATTGACTGCCATTTGCTCTGCTACTTGACTACTTACGACAGAATGTTTTTTGATTACTCCGGCATCGACACCCAGAATATCGATTTTTGATTGGGTAGCATAAGTCACAAAACTGCCTTTTAAATACATAGATGCTCCAGGGTGAGAAGTAAATCGCTCCACAAGATTTCCTCCCGTACAACTCTCTGCAATCGCAAGCGTTTTACCCTGATCGATTAAAAGTCTTGCTATCACTTCTTCAAATTCACCATCTTCCTCTAGCCCTGCAAAAATGTCTGAGATATAAGGCATTAATTTTTCAGACTGATCATCAATTTGCTGTTGCAATAACTTCTGATTAGTTCCTTTTGTTGATAAGCGCAATCTAACTCGCCCTAAAGCAGGTAGGTAAGCTAATTTTATGGTAGCAGGCAAATTATTTTCAAACGCTTCAATACGTTCTGCAATTGCACTCTCACCCAGACCGTATGTCAAAAATGTTTTATGTAATATGAAAGATAGTTTACATTTTTTTTGAAGTCTAGGCAAAACCTCATGTATCATAATTCCCTTCATTTCGTGAGGGACACCAGGCATTGAAACAAAGATAGTCTCTTCTTTTTCCAACCACATCCCAGGAGCCGTACCAAAACGATTGAACAATATTTCTGCCTTACTAGGGACCTCTGCTTGTGTTTTATTTGCATGTAGTAAAGGTTTTTTTACAAACTCTTTAAAAAGGTACGTAATATGGTCTAAAACTTCTTGATTAAAAACAAGTGTATCCTCAAAATAATCGCAAAGAGTATGCTTTGTTATATCATCTTTTGTAGGACCCAAACCTCCAGTTATAATGACAATATCTACCCTAGATTGTGCTGCTGCAAGAGCATTTAAGATATGCTGCTTATCATCCTGTATGGACGTGATTTGATATACAGATACGCCTATTTTATTAAGCTCCTTAGAAATAAAAACACTGTTTGTATCTACTATTTGTCCTATAAGGATTTCGTCTCCTATAGTTATAATTTCTGCTTTCATTTAAAAATCTTCCCGAAGTTCTGCTATAGCAACTGTGAGAATATTAGTAATATCATCTAGTTCTGATTGTATGGCACTTGTAGGTTTATTTGTATTACTCCATCGCTCCATTGATTTGATTTGCTTGAGTAAATCAATACCAAACATATCAAGATTAGGCTTCATTTTATGCGCAAACTGATACGCCATTTTATGATTATTATTTGCTATAGCGTCCTGCATAGACTCTAAATCTGGAGGAATTTCTTCTAAGAAGGTTGACACAATAACTCCTACAAAATCTTCATCACCCCCTGCAATTTCCCTTACCTTTTCTAAATTGTAATTTTTTGACATAGTTACTTCACATTTATAGAAAATAGCTCTGTATTTCCTAAGAATCCTTTTAATTTATCTTCTTCTTCAACGCGCCCTACACCTTCTGGCGTACCCGTAAATATAATATCTCCTATTTTAAGAGTAAAGTACTGAGATACATAACTTATGAGTGCGTCTATCTTCCAAAGCATTTGACTCGTATTGCTCTCTTGAACTATGACACCATTTTTTTCTAACCTAAAACTAATATCTTCTATAGAACTAAAATATTTTTTATCTATCCAAGATTCACCTAAAACGGCTGATCCATCAAAACCTTTTGATTTCTCCCAAGGCAATCCCTTTTCTTTAAGTTTTGATTGAAGATCACGCGCTGTAAAGTCTATTCCTAAACCTATTTCATTATAATACGTGTGTGCAAATTTCTCCTCAATATATTTTCCAATTTTATTAATTCTCACCAAAACCTCAACTTCATGATGTACATCCTTTGAAAATGGCGGTATGACAAAAGGATGTTTTTTCAATAAAATCGAAGAATCGGGTTTTAAAAATACTACTGGATGTTCTGGTCGCTCATTCTCTAATTCTTCAATATGTTTTGCATAATTACGGCCTATACAGATTAACTTCATATTAAAACTTTGTGTTGAGGGTTCGTAATTTAATAGCTGTAAGCACCTTTTTAGTATACAATGGAAAGTCGGCATTTTGAATCCACCCAAAATATCCTGGCTCACTATCTAAAACTTCATCTACTTTTTTTCCTCTATGCTTTCCAAAGGTGAAAATTTCTATTCCGTCTTTATCATATCCAATAAATCCTGCAAAATCTGCATTTTTCTTACGAGTACTAAACTCTCCTAAGAATTTCATATCATTTTCTAGCTCGTCATAGCGCTCTATCTGTGACTTCAAGACCTCATACGTCGCACGCGTGTCTGCAGCTGCGCTATGCGCATTCGTCAGATCTTTATCGCAATAAAATTTATAAGCTGCCACGAGTGTACGCTGTTCCATTTTGTGAAAGATGTTCTGTATATCTACCGCATTACGATTTTTCATTTCAAAATCAATGCCAGCTCTCAATAATTCTTCGACCAATAAGGGTATATCAAATCGATTCGAATTAAAACCCGCCAGATCAGCATCTTTAATCATATCGTGAATGTCTTTTGCTCGCTCTGCAAAAGTAGGTTTATCTGCTACATCTATGTCGTTAATACCGTGCACGGCAGTAGTTTCTGCGGGAATAGGCACCGTGGGGTTAATGCGCTCCGTAAGTTCCACTTCGCGGCCATCAGGATATATTTTTAATATTGATATTTCAACGATTCTGTCTTTTGCCACATTAATTCCTGTAGTCTCAAGATCAAAAAAACAAATAGGTCTTGTTAGTTTTAATTGCATCTCACAAAAATACTGATTTTAGAGCTAGATTGATAAGTGAGATGCTTTAAGAAAAAGGTAATTTTTTAAGCCACATTCCTAAACATTCAAAAATTGCACATAACTTTTTGCAATACATTATTTAGTAGTGATACTCATTGTGATTACGCTTTCGCGAAAGCGTATCTATAAACTAATAATTCTTTATAAAAAAGAAAACGCAGCTTCCGCCACGTTTTCAGTATAAATATTTCGCTATGATTATTGAGATTATATTTCTCGCTTAGGATCAAATCCTTCTAAATAATCTGCCACTCTTTTAACAAACTGTCCTCCCAATGCTCCATTGACTACTCTATGGTCGTAGGAGTGAGATAAAAACATCTTCATACGGATACCAATAAAATCTCCATCTGGCGTTTCTATAACTGCTGGCACTTTGCGTATGGCTCCGAGCGCTAAAATAGCAACTTGAGGCTGATTGATAATAGGAGTTCCCATTATACTTCCAAAGGTTCCAACATTTGTAACTGTGTAAGTACCTCCTTGAGTATCATCTGGCTTGAGTTTGCCGTCTCTTGATCTTGCCGCTAAATCATTTACAGATTTTGCCATTCCAACAAGGTTAAGTTGATCTGCATTTTTGATTACGGGTACAATAAGATTGCCATCTGGAAGGGCCGCTGCCATACCTAGGTTTATATTTTTTCTTTTTATAATACGGTCTCCATCTACAGCAATGTTAATCATTGGGAAATCACGTATCGCTTTTGCAACCGCCTCCATAAAAATAGGTGTAAACGTGAGATTTTCGCCTTCTTTCTTAAAGAAAGCATCTTTATTTTTCTTACGCCAGTTCCATATACTAGTGACATCTGCCTCTATAAATGACTGTACGTGAGCGCTTGTTTGTACAGATGCCACCATGTGATGTGAGATAAGTTTCCCCATGCGGCTCATCTCAATGATTTCATCTTCTCCGTTTACACTAACAGGTGCAGGTTTTGATGCCGTAGTTTTTGTGGCAGCTATTGCGTTTGCTGTTAGTTGATTTTCCTGCTGCTTAGAAGTGGTATTGGACGCACCTCTATTTTTTAGGTAAGAGAGCATATCATCTTTTGTGACACGATTATCTTTCCCAGAACCTTCTACAGCATCTAGTTCTTCTTGGGAGATACCTTCTGCTTTTGCCATATTACGCACTAGTGGAGAGTAAAAACGATCTCCAGAACTTATAGGCGCTGCTACACTATCTTTTGCAGTTGTAATTGTTTGAGCCACGGCAGCAATGTTTTCTTTCGTTGGCTCTATAGATTGTGAATTTTCTTGTTGATGTGAAGTAGCCGCTACACTTCCCTCTCCTGCAACTTCTATAATCGCTATAGTCTGACCTACTTCAATTACATCATCTACTTCAAATAGTTTCTCAACGAGAACTCCTTCTACTTCACTAGGCACCTCGCTATCAACCTTATCTGTAGCAATCTCAAGTACAGGCTCATCTGCCTCTATTGTATCCCCTACTTCTTTTAGCCATGTTGTAAGTGTTGCTTCTGCAACACTTTCTCCCATCTTAGGTAGTTTTAATTCAAATCTTGCCATATTCGTAAACTGAAGCTGTTTAAAATCATTAATTTTGTAAAAATAACATTAAAATCCATTTTACAATAAGAATATCTCAATTCTATTTTACAAAATGTATTACCTCACCCCGTCCGTCACTACTGTTACTTCCTATTGCAAAAGTACAGTTTTTAGGAATAATTTTGAATGTAACTCCGCTATCTCGATGTGTTATAATTTCTTTAATAATATCGCTATAGGATATATATGAAGCATCAAAGATAATTTCTTCTCCATGTATGTAAGACTTTAAAATATCTGTAATTCTCACGGTTTTTGACGTCATATTTTCTAAACTTTTTTGTACATAACCTTGATTACTTACTAGAATGTATGATGTGGGCTCTGCCATAATGTTTCTTTCTTTATGAGTAAAAAGGGTATCTCTAACCATAGATTTGAACGAAGCTGCTTTTATTCCAAATTGCACAATAAGTTGCTCTAGCTGATTTTTTTTGAAATACTTTTTATAAAAAATAGACATCGCTCCAAAAAAACGCTCCCGGTAGATTTTGTTTTTAATAGTGCTTTCTCCCTTAAAGTGTATAATTTTTTGTGCCCCTAGATAGTAATTATCAAACCCACTTTTACTTACACTATAAGATAGATCGATATCTTCTCCATACATAAAATAACGCTCATCAAAACCACCCGCTTCCAGATAAATGACTTTTTTTAAAAACATAAAAGCACCAACTAAAACTGGCACTGGACAATTGTCCATAGCAGGAATATGAGACGCGTAGTACAAGGCATTATCCCCTACCATTTTACGGAGAGAAACTCTTGGAGTAGGAAGATTACGTTTACTTTCTGGCAAGAAATGTCCTGTGCCATCTACTAATTGTACACCTACAATGCCTGTTTTGGGTTGCGCTTTCGCAAAAGCGTAAATCTCCTCAAATACTTGTTCCCCTACCATCGTATCTGGATTTAAGATACAAATGTACTCGCCACGAGCCGCCTCGATTCCAATATTATTTGCCTTTGAAAAACCAAGATTAACAGAGCTGCTTATAACCTTAACCGCTGGAAAATTTGTTTCCATCATTTGCACGCTTCCATCTACGGAAGCATTGTCGACAACGATAACTTCACTATCTAAATTCTGCAATGCCTCAAAAACGCTATCCAAACACAATTGTAAATAGTGTTGGACATTATAATTTACAATGACGATCGATAGTTTCAATTCTAGCTTTTAATTAGTAAGTTTTTATAATACAAAAAGAAATTTTTAAAAACTCCTAGTTTTTGAGTGAGTTTTCAAAAGGAATTCGATGTAAAATACTTCTACCTAGCGTCACTTCATCTGCAAATTCTAACTCATCTCCTACAGAAATTCCTCTTGCAATCGTTGAAGTTGTAATTTTAAAAGGTTCTAGTTGACGGTAAATATAAAAGTTTGTAGTGTCTCCCTCCATCGTAGAACTTAGCGCAAATATCACCTCCTGGATTTCACCAGTTTTTGCCTTATCTATAAGAGAATAAATAGTCAAGTCCTGAGGGCCTATTCCATCAAGCGGACTAATCTTACCGCCTAGGACATGGTATAAGCCTCTATACTGACTTGTATTTTCTATAGCCATTACATCTCTCACATCTTCAACGACACAAACCAGACTAGTATCTCGATGCGGATTTGCACAAATCTCGCATAGTTCGACATCTGAAATATTGTGACATTTTATGCAGAATTTTATGGTATCTCGCATCGTATTTAATGCTTCAGTCAATTGATGTGTTTGTGTAGCCGACTGTCTTAAAAGGTGAAGGACAAGTCGTAATGCCGTACGTTTACCTATACCTGGCAATTGAGACATTTCATACACTGCATTTTCAAGAAGTTTTGAAGAAAATTCCATAATTGTAAAGATACTCGACCGACTGGTTTCTCGCTAATTCTTATCTTCTAGTAAGGGTACAAACCTAAACTCTCCATATTCTTTTTTCTCAAACTTGCTATCACTAGTTCTTACATATAAATGCATAATTTGAGGATCATCACCCACCGGAATTACAAGTCTACCTCCTATTTTAAGTTGAGAGAGTAATGGCTTAGGAACATAAGGTGCTCCAGCAGTTACAATGATGCTATCAAAAGGTGCATATTCTGGAAGCCCTTTATACCCATCACCAAAACTTAAAAATCGGGGTCTATAGCCTAGTTTGCTTAGGAATAATTTCGTTTTCTTATATAATTCTTGCTGACGCTCGATAGAATACACTTTGGCTCCTAACTCACAAAGAACAGCTGTTTGATAACCACTACCCGTTCCTATTTCAAGCACAGTATCACCTCTATCTATTTTCATCAATTCACTTTGAAAGGCAACAGTGTAAGGCTGAGAGATGGTTTGATCTGCCGCAATGGGAAATGCTTTGTCTTGATAAGCATGATCTTCAAAACCACTATCCATAAAAAAATGACGGGGTATCTTCCCTATGGCTTTAAGTACAGCAGGATTAACAATCCCTTTATCTTGGAGTGTTTGGACTAACAAACGTCTTTTCCCTTGGTGGCGCGTCGTATCTTTCATCGATACTAAAATAGGGCAAAAACAGCCACCTATAAAAATGAAACGTCAACATTTTTTGTAAAACATCTTATTTAGATTCCCTTTAAAAACCCAAACCTAACAATCTTTAGATCGTTTACGAGAACGTCACAAATAATCTTTTGTAAAACCCTATTTTTACACAAAAATTTTCAATTATGCTCAAAGCTGGCGTTCTCGGTGCGGGACACTTAGGAAAGATTCACTTAAAACTCCTCAATATTTCAAAAAATTTTGAGCTTGTAGGATTCTACGACAGTTCAAAAGAGGTGCGAGAGCTAGTGAGTAAAGAATTGGGCTACACTGCGTTTGATACGGAAGAAGCCTTAATTGCTGCTTGTGATATGGTAGATGTGGTGACCCCGACAACCTTTCACTACCCTAGTGCAGAAAAGGTGATTAAAGCTGGAAAACATCTGTTTATTGAGAAGCCCATTACAAATACCGTTGAAGAAGCAGAGAAGCTACTAGCCCTTGCAAAAGAATTTAAAGTTTTAGGACAAGTAGGACATGTAGAACGTTTTAATCCTGCGTTTATGGCTGTAAATCACGCCATACATAGACCTATGTTTATTGAGTCACATAGACTTGCAGAGTTTAACCCCCGAGGCACGGATGTACCTGTAGTGCTTGATCTTATGATACACGATATTGACGCCATACTAAGTGTGGTTCAAAGCCCCGTAAAAAGTGTAAATGCTAGCGGGGTTGCTGTAATTTCAGAAACTCCAGATATTGCAAATGCCCGTATAGAATTTGAAAATGGTTGTGTGGCAAATCTTACCGCAAGTAGGATCTCTATGAAAAATATGCGTAAGTCTCGTTTTTTTCAGAAAGACGCCTACATTTCGGTAGACTTCCTAGAGAAAAAAGTGGAAGTGGTAAAAATGAAAGATGCACCAGATAATCCAGATGACTTTGCCATGATTCTTCAAAATGCAGAAGGCATAAAAAAACAGATCTATTTTGACAATCCAGAAGTGGACAACAACAATGCGATTCTAGATGAACTAGACGCTTTCGCGAAAGCGATTCAAAACAACTCAACTCCCATCGTCTCTTTAGAGGCTGGAACAGAAGCGTTACGTGTTGCAAAAATGATTATAGCAGATTTTTAATAATTTAACCAGTTCATATTTAGACATTAGAAAGTTTACTAATTAAACCTTGAATTAAAGGCACATAAAATATACGTATGAAAGTAGCAGTAATAGGAGCAGGAACAATGGGTAACGGTATCGCCCACACGTTTGCACAAAGTGGTTACCATGTGAACCTAGTGGATATTTCTCAAGATTCCTTAGATCGTGGTTTGACCACAGTATCTAAAAATCTAGACAGAATGGTTGCTAAGGAAAAAATAAGCGCCATTCAAAAGCAAGAAACGCTTGATAAAATTACCACTTTTACAAATCTTGAAAACGGTGTAAAAGATGTAGATCTTGTCGTAGAAGCAGCGACAGAAAATGTGGATTTAAAATTAAAAATTTTTGAATCTCTCAATGCTGCTACAAAAGAACACTGCATTCTTGCAACAAACACATCCTCTATCTCTATCACACAAATAGCTGCAGTCACAGATCGATCTGAAAAAGTGATTGGAATGCATTTTATGAACCCTGTGCCTATCATGAAACTGGTAGAAATCATACGTGGTTATAACACTAGCGATGAAACTACTACCACTATTATGGAACTGTCTAAAAAACTTGATAAAGTACCCGTAGAAGTTAATGACTATCCAGGATTTGTAGCAAATCGCATCTTAATGCCTATGATTAATGAGGCTATTGAAACACTTTATAACGGGGTCGCAGGCGTTTATGAAATCGACACGGTTATGAAGCTTGGTATGGCACACCCAATGGGGCCTCTACAATTAGCAGATTTTATAGGACTAGATGTATGCCTATCCATTTTAGAGGTGATGCATGATGGGTTTAAAAATCCTAAGTATGCACCCTGTCCTTTATTAGTTAATATGGTAAGAGCAGGTAAATTTGGTATCAAGTCAGGTGAGGGATTTTATGATTATACAGAGAATAGAAAAGCAGATAAAGTAGCTGCTATGTTTTCCTAAAAAATACTCTTTGTATTAAAATATCCAGTTATCATGGCAAAAATCCTTCCCTTCAAAGCGGTGCGACCTACACGTGACAAAGTAGGTCTTGTGGCAACGCGTGCTTACCAATTTTACAATCAAGAAGGAAGAGATTTTAGGATGTCTCAGAATCCATTTTCCTTTTTACATATCATAAATCCTGGGTATAGATATGACAAAGAAATTACAGGTAAAGAGCGTTTTCAACTAGTAAAAAACAGATACCAAGAATTCAAGGAGGAAGGGATTTTGTTTAAAGAACAAATTCCCGCTTATTATGTATACAAAATTGTTGATCGTGATAACCATTCGTACGTGGGCATTATAGCTTCTGCTTGTGTGCAGGATTATGGAAAAAATTGCATTAAAAAACATGAAAACACTATTGAACATCGGGAAGTTCTATTTAAAGATTATCTAGAAACAGTGGGGTTTAATGCAGAAGCAGTTTTAATGACATATTCTCAAAACGATGATTTAACAGCGATCATAAACAATGTTATGAAGGATCGTGCAGAGTATGAATTTACGACCACTTATCGGGATACACATCTTTTGTGGCCAGTGACAGATATTGTACAAATAGAAAGTATTAAACATACATTTTCAAATATTGACACCCTCTACATTGCAGATGGTCATCACAGATCTGCTTCCTCTGCTCTGCTATCAAAAGATCATCCAGAAGAAGATTGTTACCAACACTTTATGAGTTTTCTAATTCCAGAGTCAGATTTAAGAATTTATGAGTTTAATAGACTTATAAAGGATTTAAACGGTTTAACTAAAGAATCATTTTTAATCGCATTAGACAACTCTTTTCGTATAGAAAATCGTGGAGATATTTTTTACAAACCCTCAAAAAAACATCACTTTACCATGTATTTGGATGGTGAATATTACAGTCTTTATTTGAGACATACCCTAAGAAATTTCAGCACCGTGCTAGAAAGTCTAGATACTCAAATATTATATGACACTATACTAGAGCCTATTCTTAACATTAAAGATTTACGTAATGATCGTCGTATAGACTATGTAGACGGACGTAAAGAAATTACCGCTATTAAGGATAGAGTAGATAGTGGTGAATTTGCAGTTGCATTCGGTATGCTTCCTGTGACTATTAATGAACTTAAAGAAATTGCGGACGCAGGACTCAAAATGCCCCCAAAAAGTACGTATATTGAGCCTAAACTACGCAGTGGAATTACCATTTACGAATTTTAATGAGTATAGCAGATAATATAATTCGCTTCCGCGAAAAAATCCCAGACCATGTCACTTTAGTCGCGGTATCGAAAACTAAGCCTATGAGCGACCTTATGGAAGCTTACCAAGCTGGTCAACGTATTTTTGGAGAGAATAAAGTCCAAGAGATGACAGAGAAATGGGAGGAAATGCCTAAAGATATAAAATGGCATATGATAGGTCACGTACAAACTAATAAGGTAAAGTATATGGCTCCTTATGTTGATCTTATACACGCTGTAGACAGGATTAAACTTATTAAAGAAATTGACAAGCAGGCTCGTGAACATAATCGTGTGATAGACGTTTTAATACAGGTGAAAATCGCACGAGAAGATTCAAAGTTTGGTATGCCCGTTTCTGAAGTGGTTCACTTTTTTGAAGAGCACGTTTCTAATGCATATCCTAATGTGCGTGTGAGAGGATTAATGGGTATGGCTACTTTTACAGACAATGAGGACCAAGTAGCTGCAGAATTTGAATTATTGGAAGGGTTATTTATACGCTTTCGCGAAAGCGAAGATCTTTCTATTCTTTCTTCTGGGATGAGTGGCGATTACAGCCTGGCTATACATAATGGAAGCACCATGATACGAGTAGGAAGTAGTATTTTTGGAGAACGAACCTATAATTGATCAATATTTCAACTTAGAAAATCTTATTTTATCTACGCAATACTCGACATAGAGACCACAGGAGGAAAATACAATGAAGAAGGTATTACAGAAATCGCCATATATAAATATGACGGCAAAGAAATTGTAGATCAATTTGTTACGCTTGTGAACCCCGAGCGTCCTATACAAGCATTTGTGGTAGGCCTTACAGGTATTAATAGCGAGATGCTAAGTAATTCTCCTAAATTCTATGAAATTGCAAAACGAATTTTAGAAATTACCGAAGACTGTATTCTAGTAGCTCATAATGCTCAATTTGATTATCGAATTTTAAATTTAGAATTTGACAGATTGGGTTATGATTTTAACAGAACTACTCTTTGTACCGTTGAGCTTTCTCAAGAATTATTGCCTGGATACAGTAGTTATAGTTTAGGAAAACTTACAAAGGCTTTGGGAATTTCGATGTCAAAAAGACATCGTGCAGATGGAGATGCCCTAGCAACTGTAAAATTATTTCAGATCTTGCTTAATAAGGATTTAAGAAATGAAAGGATTACTGCTTCCATACGCTCTTTTCCTAAAAAGCATATGAACACCAAGCTAAAAGAATTTATCAAAAGTGTACCCTCGGAGACGGGCGTATACTATATGCACAACATTAACGGTACTATTATTTATGTAGGTAAGAGTAAGAACATGAGGAAACGTCTAACCCAACATTTTACAAACGATAACCGAAAATCAAAAAAAATACAGGAAGATGTAGAAACTGTGTCTTTCGAAGAAACTGGCAGTGAACTTATTGCATTACTTAAAGAAAGTGAACAAATTAAACTTCATAAACCTAAATACAATAGAGCTTTGAGACGCTCGAATTTTAAGGTACAACTTACTCACTTTAGAGACCAAGAGGGATATATCAATTTAAAAACCGAGAAAGCAGATGGTCGCAAGGAAGCCATAACTACTTTTAGTAATTCTATGAGTGCAAGAGCAAATCTGGATCGAATTATCAATTCTTACAACTTATGTTTAAACAAATCTGTATATAACACATCTGGGAGCTGCTTAAATTATGGCTTAGGCACATGTAATGGTGCTTGTGTAGGTAAGGAAACGGCAGAGCAGTATAATACACGTGTAGAATCATTTTTAGAGAAACATAGTTTCCAAAATCAAAATATGATCATTGTTGATAGAGGTCGTAAGAAAGATGAGCGATCAATTGTTCTTATCGAAGAAGGTATTTTTATAGGTGTAGGGTATTATAACTCTAGTTTACAGCTTGCAAGTCGTGATTTTTTAAACAGTCTCATTGCCCCGATGGAGGATACCAGAGATGCACAGCATATTATTCAAAGCTATACACGTTCTAAGAAAAAATTAAAAATTATTCCGCTTGATGAATTAAAGAGCGTTTAATGAAGTTAAAATAATCTTAGCTCTAAAACATTCGTATTTTGGAAAAAGAAAATAGTTATAACTGGCGACGAAAGCTTCACGAAATTATTTATGAAGCAGATACCCCTGTAGGAAAATCATTTGATGTAGTACTTCTTATACTTATTATCGCAAGTATAGCGCTAGTTATGCTCGAGAGTGTAAAAAGTATAGACGCAAAGTATCATGACATATTTGAAATAGGTGAATGGATTATAACCATCTTCTTTACACTAGAATATTTTGCTCGCATCATCACAGTAAAAAAGCCATCTACGTATATTTTTAGTTTTTACGGACTCATTGACTTTTTCTCTACCATCCCACAATATCTTGCTTTCTTCTTCATAGGTTCAAATGCCCTACTTACAGTACGTGCTTTGCGACTTCTGAGAGTTTTTAGAATTTTAAAAGTAACAAGGTACGTTGGCGAATCTAATAAACTTGCTAGAGCTATTAAAGATAGTAAGGCTAAGGTGAGTATATTTCTATTTGCCGTCTTAATACTATGTATAATAGCTGGCACAATAATGTATATGATTGAAGGTGAAGAGAGCGGCTTTACTAGTATTCCTGTAAGTGTCTATTGGTGTATTGTCACATTGACCACCGTAGGTTTTGGAGATATCGCACCTGTGACCCCTTTAGGTCAATTAATTGCTGCGGTTATCATGATTATGGGATATGGTATTATCGCTGTTCCTACTGGCATTGTAAGCGCAGAGTATGCAAAAGATCTAGACCCTGCTAAAATAACTATCGATGGTCAAGATTACGTTCACATGAATACTCAGTCTTGTGAAAATTGCAATACTAAAAAACATCGTGATGATGCTCTTTTTTGCCATAACTGCGGTCACTCACTCTTTAACGATGCCTAAATATCTCATTGCTGTTGTTGGTCCCACTGCTATTGGTAAAACTGCTTTATCAATAAAAATTGCACAACAGTACCATGCGGAAATAATTTCTGCAGATTCTCGGCAATTTTTTAAAGAAATGCGCATAGGCACCGCTGTCCCAGAAATCCACGAGCTTGCCGCAGCACCACACCACTTTATACAACACCTATCTGTGGATGATATATACAGCGTGGGGCAATTTGAAAAAGATGCCATCTCTAAGATAAGGGAACTACATACCAATCATGACAAAGTAGTCATGGTAGGCGGTTCTGGCATGTATGTAGACGCTGTTATTAAGGGACTAGATGATTTTCCTTTCGTAAAACCAGGCATCAGGGATCAACTTCAGGAAATTTACAAAATAGAAGGGATAGCTGCTTTACAAAATCTCTTATTAGAAAAAGACCCAAAGTATTACGGGATTGTTGATCTTTCAAATGCACAACGAATGATAAGAGCTTTAGAAGTCTGTCTGTCCTCAGGCAATACTTTTTCTTCCTATCGCAATCAACTTAAAACTGAAAGAGATTTTAAAACTATTAAGATCGGGTTGATTGCAGATCGACAGATTATTTATGATCGTATTAATAGAAGGGTGGATCAAATGATTGGTAATGGATTAGTTGAAGAAGTAGAAAGTTTGCTTTCGCGAAAGCATAAAAACGCTCTTATCACTGTAGGCTACCGCGAGCTCTTTGAATATTTTGAAGGTAAAGTAACTTTAGAAAGAGCTATCGAAAATATAAAAACTAACACCCGAAGGTTTGCAAAGCGGCAACTTACATGGTATCGTAAGGATGAAGCTGTAAAGTGGTTTGATTATCATACACCATTGAAGGATATAATATCGTATATAAACATAAAAACGCACCGCTCGTAGAGCGGTACGTTTTTTACACCAATAATATCTTACTGTATTTTATTATTCTTCTTTCTTAACAACTAAACGGAAGCCTTCTCCGTGGATGTTTAAAATTTCAACAGAATCATCTACCTTAAGATATTTACGAAGTTTTGCGATATACACATCCATACTTCTAGATGTAAAGTAGTTATCGTCTCTCCATATCTTAGTAAGTGCAAGCTCACGTGGCATTAAATCATTCTCATGTAATGCTAGCATACGTAACAACTCGTTTTCTTTTGGAGATAATTTTATAGGCTCCTCTTCTTTAAAAGTAAGAAAGCGAAGTTTAGAATTTAAGTGGAAGTTTCCAATATTGAATTCAAACTGTTTGCTATCTGCTACAGAATCTACTGCTTTGCGTTGTATAATTGCTTTAATCTTCATCAAAAGCACCTCACTATCAAAGGGCTTATTAAGATAATCATCTGCACCTACTTTATATCCTTTAAGAACATCTTCTTTGAGCGCTTTTGCGGTTAAGAAAATAATAGGAACATCCTCATTTTTATCACGAATCTCTTTTGCTAGTGTAAATCCATCTTTGTACGGCATCATTACATCAAGAATACATAGATCGTAATCATCTTTCTTAAATTTTTCAAAACCTTCCATACCATTTTTTGCATGAGTAACATTATAGTCATTCATCATTAAATAGTCCTTAAGCACTGTTCCAAAGTTTGGATCGTCTTCTACTAGTAAAATCTTTTTATTTTCAGTTTCCATATATTATGATATTAGTGGTAATTTAATAATAAAGGTGCTACCCTTAGCTTTTTCACTTTCAACGTTAATTTCGCCTTCGTGACCTTCAATGATTCGTTTTGCATATGCTAATCCTAGTCCGTGACCTTTCACATTATGAATATCACCGGTATGCTCTCGATAAAATTTGTCAAATATTCTTTTCTGAACTGTCTTAGTCATCCCATCTCCTTTATCGACGACTTTGATGACAATTCTGTTCTTATCATTAAAGGTATATATATCAATCTCTGGTGCTTTATCAACAGAGGTATACTTTATTGCATTGTCTAAAATATTCACCATTACATTTGTTAGGTGCGACTCGTCTGCAAGAACTGTTGATGGTTCTGCATCTAGGTGAAGATTCATATATCCATTTCTATCTTCAACAATATGAGCAAAATGTATTGTTGCATTCTCTACCAATTCATTCATATCCACTTGATTTTTTTGAAAATCAAGTTGATTTTTTTCAAGCTTTGAAATACGTAGCACATTCTCCACTTGAACATGCATTCTTTTATTTTCTTCCTTTATAAGACCATGGTAGTAGGCTACTTTTTCTGGAAATTCGGATATTTTTTTGTTTTTTAAGGCATCTAGTGCAAGGTTTATAGTTGCAATAGGAGTCTTGAATTCGTGGGTCATGTTATTAATAAAGTCTGTCTTTATTTGAGATATTTGACGTTGCTTAATTAATTGATTTAACGCACTTGAATATGCGATAACAATAATGAGTGTAAATATGATTGATAAAATTGCCATTCCAATTATAGACGAAATAACGAATTTCTTTTCACCTGGAAATTGAACGTATAAAGTGTAATTGCTCACTTCTTTATCATATGAGAATAGTTGCTCTACATAAGATGGAGCATCCGTAGCGTATTTAAAGTCTTCTGAATGAACCTTCGTTAAAAGTCCGTTACTATATACTCCAAAATCAAAATCTGTTTCTAGGTTGCGCTCTACAAGCTCTATCGTAAGAATTCTTCTAATTTCTTCCGCAGTCAAACGTTTGTGAATAGGTATATCCTTTGTAATTTCATAAGCGATCTCTGCAAAACGTTTTTTCTCGAAATCAATGAGTCTAGAAAATTCTTGAATTCTATTAGACGTTGATTCTTGATTACCATCAATTGCATTTTTCCTAAAAATTTGTGATGTTTTTCTTTGCGTATACCTTTTGAATTCAATACTATCCCCTTCTTCTGAAACATACCCAGGAGCCGTGAGCTTCAAATCTTCTTGAAGAATCCCATTTTTATAAAGGGTGAGCTCATCATTTAGAAGGTCTTCATTTATAAAAAAATATTCATCAAGACTAATATCATCTGATTTCCCAATACTATCTGCTAGTTTCTGTATCGGATAATAATAATCCTCAAGTTCTCGATTTTCTATTTGATCTATTGTAGCAGTAAGTGACTGTCTTGCATTAAAACTAAATTGTTCACGCTTTGCATCAACACTATTGGAGATCCAATAGCCTTGAACGAAGATAATTCCTATGAGCGATATACTCATAAGGATGATTAAAGAGTAAAATAGTTTTTTATTCACTATCCAAAAGTAAGATTTTAACATTTGGGTTCTTTTCAATTTAACCAAATGTTAACACGAGGCTGTGCAGTCTTTACCAGCCTAACTTTACACGCTTTAAAAGATGGGCGTGAAGACGTTTTACACTTTCTTTAGCTAGATCAAGTTTTATATTCTCGATAGTAGCATCTGCTAGAGCTTCCTTTCGAATATCTGACCATTGCATTTTCATTCTGGCCTGTACTTTTTCTTGGGTAGTCTTATCTCTTTTTGTCACTCTTTCAAGTCTTAAAGATTGTGGAGCTTTAACCAAAATAATATAGTCACATTGCTTGTAGCCTCCATTCTCAAAAAGGATTGCAGCTTCCTTAATCACATAAGAGGTATTTTGAAGGAATAACCAGTTTGCAAAATCATTTGCTACAGCTGGATGTACTAGACTATTGAGAGCTGATAGTAATTCTTTATTATTAAACACCTTTTCTGCAATCCACGCTCTGTTAAGTTCATTCTCATGGTAGGCTTGCTCACCAAGTAATTTTTTGATTTCTTTGACCAATTTGGGGTCACTGATCATAAGATCCTTAGCTGCAGTATCTGCAGTATAAACCGGAACTCCTAATTCATTAAAAAAACTAGCTATTGTAGATTTCCCACTTCCAATACCCCCAGTTAATCCAACAATTTTCATAGGTTATTTTATAAGAATAAATTGTACTTGCTTATCTACAAGCCTCGCTGAGGTGACATTGTTTGGAATTGTACTTATGGTGAGTGGTAAATAATTATCCTCACTAGAATTATTATCATACATGCAAGAGACGGTAAAATCTGAAGATGTGATCTCATCAAAATAATCTAATTGTACCGTGTAAATAATCTGGACTGTTTTTGGGAGTATTTTCACCTTACCTCCTATTTTGTTAATAACTTGAATAGGCACCGTAACCGTACCTTCTGTAAATCGACTTACATCCTGATTAATAGACACCTCATCAATATCATATTTTAAAATGTTCGTGCTATCTGCTTTTTCTATATCTAACACCTCGCGTACACTGTCACTTACATTCTCAAGAGTAAGTTTCTCTGTTTGTACTCCTTGCAGGTTCTTAAGTATCGCACTAGGACCTACTACTGTAATAGAGTCTGGTGAAATCAAGAGTTTTCCTGCCCCTCCATAACCAGGAGCATAACTCACATCCACCTCTGCATGCACTTTTACTTTCTTAGAAGCCATAGAGTCTAAAACAATATTGATGGTTGTAGGCTTTGCACTTGAGACACTTACTTTACCGTGAAGCGCTTCTTGCAAATCTTCTATATGATCATTGACCATATAAGTATACACTCCATCACCTTCACTTTTTAGAGAAGAAAAAGAAACATCCATTACTGGTGTTGCAAAACTATTACGTAATAAATAAAAACCTGTGTGACTCGCGCTTACTTTAACCACCTCTGGAGATATAGTACGTATGGACTTCTCTAATGGTAGGTCTACAATTTCTAGCGCTAGTTCATATTTTGTCGTATACGTTTTTGACAGTTTAATTAATCCCGCTACTAAGGTAGTAAGCAATAAAAAGAGGAAAAACTCTCTTGCCGTAGTACTATTTATTTTGATACCTCTTAACATCGACATAGAAATAATTTTACCTCTAAATTACTTAAAAAAAAGATGAGGAAATCGCTTTCGCGGAAGCTTACCTCTCCAATTAATTTCTATTGTAGATAAAAGAAATCCTTTCCCATAACCATAAAATTGGACAAGGGTTGCAAATACACTCATAAAACCTATAGCTAAGCTCTTATTTAGCACTGCTGAATGTGCTAATATGAACAGAAAATAAAAACTATAAACTATGAACAGAAAACTATTAAATGGTACTAAAAGTAGTGATATGCTAAAACCAAAAACAAATAGTGATGGAAACCAATAGGTTATTTTTTTTGAATCAGGATGCCAATTATTTAAAATAGGCCTTACGAGTCCAAATTTATAAACTTGGGTATGAAATTTCTTCCATGATATACGTCTTTTATGGTACACAAAAGCATCTTTAATTAACCTGCTTTTAAAACCCAGCTTCCAAAGGCGCAAAACAAGATCTGGATCTTCACCAGGGTGAATCTTTCCAAAACCACCCGATGCCTCAAATGCTTTTTTGGACAACCCCATATTAAAACTGCGCGGCTGAAATTTTCCAGTGTCCTCCCCTCCGCCTCTTAGACCACCTGTGGTAAATATAGAGGTCATACTGTAGCTTATGGCTTTTTGTAAATTAGAAAATTGTGGGTGCGCTGCATCAGGGCCTCCAAAAATATCTATATAATGTTCTCGAAGTTCATCGTGCATCTTTCTAATGTAAGTACTCGGTAAAATACAGTCTGAATCTAGAATAATAAAGTAATTACCTTTGGCTTTTGCCATTCCAAAATTACGAGAACTACCTGGACCTGAATTATTCTTCACAAAGTAGCTTATCTGCAACTCTGGATGTTTTTCAACTTCAGCTAGGCAAGGCATTGTTGATCCATCTTCCACAATAACAATTTCAAATGGTATATCTGTTACTTGTATCGCAAAACTTGCCAGCAACTCTGCAATTTCATCAGGGCGATTATAAACAGGGATAATAAATGAATAAAACAATTCCATTTTTACAAATCTAAGTTTTCTCACTAGCTCTCACAATAAAAAACCATCGGAGAAAACTACGATGGTTAATTATATTTAATGTCAATATGCTTTCGCGAAAGCGTACTTATTAAGAGTGTCCTTCTGCCTTCATAAATGAATCCATCACTTCATTGCTTACTCCCGTGTTACTAAAACCTCCATCATTGTAAAGATTTTGCATAGTCACACGCTTTGTGAGATCTGAAAATAAGGTGATTGTATAGTCTGCACAATCTTGTGCAGTGGCATTTCCAAGGGGACTCATTTTATCTGCATAAGCTAAAAAGCCATCAAACCCTTTTACTCCCTGACCTGCTGTGGTAGGCGTGGGAGATTGTGAGATGGTGTTTACACGAACATTTTTTTCTTTTCCATAAAAATAACCAAAACTACGAGCGATAGATTCTAATAATGCTTTATTATCTGCCATATCGTTATAATCTGGAAAAACTCGTTGCGCTGCCATGTAAGTAAGGGCGACGATGCTTCCCCACTCATTCATAGCATCTTTTTGATACAATGTTTGCATTACTTTATGAAAAGATGTTGCGGAAACGTCTGTCCCTTTTTGGGTCCAATCATACTTTTGATCTGTATAAGCTCTTCCTTTACGTACATTTACAGACATCCCAATTGAGTGGAGTACAAAATCTAATTTTCCTCCTAAAATTTCTTGTGCCTTATCTATCAAGTTTTCAAGATCTTCAATAGAGGTAGCATCTGCTGGAATAATTTCAGAACCTGTTTTTTCAGCAAGTTGGTTAATCTGTCCCATGCGCATGGCTATAGGAGCGTTTGTAAGTACAAATTTACCTCCTTCTTCATTTACACGTTCAGCAGTTTTCCAAGCGATGGAGTTTTCATCAAGTGCTCCAAATATAATCCCGCGTTTCCCTTTTAGTAAGTTATAACTCATAATGTGGTTGATCGTTTTGTAGTTAGGTTTATAATTCTAAATACTTATATAGCATTTGCTATAATTCAGCGTGTAAATATCGTAGTTTCTGATGAAACATACTTAGTTTAAAAGATTTTTTGCGTGCTCAATCGCCGCACTACTCTTTGTATTACCTCCCAGCATCCCTGCAATCTCTTCAATACGTTCTTCTTGGTTTAGAGAAGCTATGAAGGTCTGAGTTTTGTTTGCAATATCCTTTTTAAAAACTCTAAAATGTGCATTTCCACGTCCAGCAATTTGTGGTAAATGTGTTATACTAATGAGCTGCATAGTTTTGCCCATCTGCTTTAAAATAGCACCCATTTTAACCGCAATATCACCACTAACTCCAGTATCTATTTCATCAAAGATGAGGGTAGGAAGTTTTTTATGGTTACTCAAGACAGATTTGAGAGCGAGCATCACTCTTGATAATTCACCTCCAGAAGCGGCCTTTCCTAAAGGTTTGAGTTCGCTCCCTTTATTTGCGGAAAATAGAAATTCTAAGTTCATATTTCCAGACATATCTAATTCTTCCTTTTCTGTAAGCGAGATTGCAAGCTGTGCATTAGGCATCCCTAAGGAGGCAAGTAATTGCTCTACGTGTGAAGTAAGATTTGGTGTAGTGTCCTTTCTTTTTTTATTTAATTTTTCTGCAATAGCAAGAGCGCTGGTCTTGGTGTTTGCTATTTTATTTTTTAATGTATGCACTGCGTCATCTGCACCTAGAACATCCTGTAAAAAAATATCTAGATTACTTCGAATCTCAATAAGCTCCTCCACCGACTCAACTTGATGTTTTTTCATTAAAGAATGGAGTAATTGCAGTCTGTTTGTATGCCGTTCTAATGTAAGCGGATCTGCATCCACTGTATCTGAAAGATCAGAAAGAGTACTAGAAATATCCTCTAGCTCAATTAGTGTACTATGAACTCGATCATACAAGTTTGCGTAGGTAGTTCCATACCTCGTTAGTCTAGACAAGGCAGCTCTTGACTGCACTAACTGATCAACAGCCCCAGTTTCTTCTAGAGAAAGTTTTTGAACTGCCTCTGCGAGTTGTTGCATTATATCATCGGCGTTACTTAGACTATCAAGCTCTGCTTCTAATTTTTCAAACTCTCCAGCGATGAGATTTGCATCTTCGAGTTCTGCATGTAGAAATGATTTGTAGTCATACTCTTGTTGTGCTTTCGATTGCTTTTCTTGTAAAAGCTTTAAGTCGTTTTGTGCTTTTTTAAGTTCTTTAAAGAATGCTTTATATTCTTTTAATAAATCTATATTATCAGAAAAAGTATCAAGGATCTCAAACTGGAAATCATTTTCAATTACTTCTAATGTTTTATGCTGGCTATGAATATCAACCAAAAGTGTTCCTAGTGATGCAAGCTGGGATAAGGTAACAGGGGTATCATTTATAAAGGCGCGACTTTTGCCAGAGGGTAACAGCTCGCGACGAATAATTGTGTTCGAGTCGTAATCAAGATTATTTGCCTCAAAGAAAGATTCTAAATTATATTCTTTTAACTCAAAGATTCCTTCTACAATACATTTTTGATTTGCTACACCGGCACTTGAACTATCTGCTCTTTTGCCAGTTATTAGTCCTAATGCTCCAAGTAAGATGGATTTCCCAGCTCCAGTTTCGCCTGTAATTACAGTAAATCCCTGTTGAAAATCTAAATACACTTTTTCAATTAGCGCATAATTCTGAATGGATAATGATTGCAGCAAACGTAGTAGAATTAGAGAATTTTAGTTGTAGAATAAAGTTACAAAATTATGGACTTGTAAGCTGTATTAAGCTAAGATTAACTTCCCCAGCACTTAGAAAGTAATTTTTTTCCAGTACTGAGATTTTGTGGGGGCAATCATATTGAGCGTTTCTACAAGATCTGTAATACTCACCTGCGGCCCTCCAGAAAACATCGAAGCAATTTCTTCTGCCTTCGTGTCAAAAAAGACACGTGTTAGAAAATTATTAGGTCTTTTTCTATACATTGTTTCCAATTGAACAATAGTTGTTGCTATTTTTTGTTTACTGCGCTTTTTATCTTGAATCATTGTATCTAATCCACTGCGATGATAATTATACATTACTCCATTAAACTCTCTAAAATTAGGCGATAGTAAATCCTCATTGAGTCTATATCTTGACTGGGCTCCATCTTGTGGATTCCATCCTGTTTGTGAACTAGGTTGGGCAGTTGTTACAATTTGCTTAGCTTCCTGGAAAAAGGAATCCCCATCACCCAATTTGAAAGTACTTGCATCTACACCTATAATGGTAAAAGCGTAAAATGCCATTACAGAAACAAGATTGGACTCATATACATTTGGATTAAAAATTAATGGCTGAAATTCTGTATAATCAAAATCAAATTGCTTGTCATTAAAATTAAATGTAGGTGTGAAATAATTAGACCCATATACAGGTCTGGAAGCGCCTACTTGTACACTAGCTTGAAAACTATTTCCCTCTAACTTTGTAATAATAATATTAAAAGAGCAATCTATTTTCTCTTGTTGCTTGTAGGTTCTATTTGTCCACTTCGTGTTATTCATGAACTCTGTAAGGGAGCGCTCCAAAGTTTTAAAGACCTGCAACTCTGCCTTTGCTGTTTGCTCAGCATTGATAATCACAACAGCACTAAGCTCTTGTCCAAAACTTATGGTAGACATAAAAAAAAGGAAAACTATTGTGAAAATTCTCATACTATCTTTTCTATTATTTTGTCAAAAATATCAGTTGCTACGTCTGCTTTGCTTTTCATATCATAATTAGTTGTAGCTCCATCTTTCTCTATAAACGTAATTTTATTGGTATTGGTCTTAAAACCTGCCCCTTTATCTCTCAAGGAATTTAATACAATAGCATCTAAATTTTTCTTATGCAATTTTTTAAGGGCGTTTTCTATTTCGTTTTCAGTTTCAAGCGCAAATCCTACAATATACTGTTGCTCCTTTTTTGCTCCCAGAGAGGAAAGTATGTCTTTCGTTTTTGTAAGTTCTATTTGAATATTTGTATCATCTTTTTTTATTTTTTCAGAAGCTACTAGTACAGGCTTATAATCTGCCACAGCAGCAGCTGCAATTAAAACATCACAATTCTCAAAAAGAGAGTGCGCTATCTTATACATTTGATCTCCAGAAACTACATGATGTACGGTAATTAGAAAATGCTCCACTTTTATGGAGCTAGGTCCAAGTATAAGTTGCACCTCAGCTCCAAGAGATGCTGCCCTTAATGCTAGTTCACAACCCATCTTACCACTACTGTGATTCCCTATAAATCTTACGGGGTCTATCGCCTCATAGGTAGGGCCTGCTGTGATCAAAACTTTCTTTCCTTTAAGTGGTAATTTTGAAAGTACATCTGCCTCTATAAAAGCTACAATATCGTCTGGCTCTGCCATACGTCCTTTACCCACTAGACCAGAAGCAAGTTCACCACTGGTGGCTGGAATCATTACATTTCCATAGGACTGTAATTTTATAAATGAATTTTCTGAAGATGGGTGTTTATACATATCTAAATCCATTGCTGGGGCAAAATACACAGGACATTTTGCACTCAGGTAAGTCGCAAGTAATAAATTATCACTAGCTCCATTTGCCATTTTAGAAAGCGTATTTGCTGTTGCTGGCGCTATAATCATAAGATCAGCCCAGAGGCCTAACTCTACATGATTAGTCCATATGGCATTTGCATCCTCTTCTTTTGTAAATGAAGAGTGAACCTCATTTCGCGAAAGCGTACTTAACGTAAGTGGCGTTACAAACTCTTTTGCCGTCTCTGTCATTACAACACGCACAGAAGCGCCAGCCTTTATGAGTGCTCTCACAAGACTGGCGCTTTTGTATGCAGCAATGCCAGCGGTTACTCCTAATAGGATATGCTTACCGCTTAAAATAGACATTGATCTAAGCCTTACTTTCTCCTTCAGTTACACTAGGATCTCTATGATATATGCGATCCTCTAACCATTCTTGGACAGCAAGGGCATGTGCTTTAGGAAGACGCTCATAAAACTTTGAAACTTCAATTTGTTCCTTATTTTCAAAAATCTCCTCAAGGCTATCATTAAAAGTAGCAAACTCATCTAACTTTTCTGAAAGCTCTTTTTTGATCTCCGTATTAATTTGAGACGCACGCTTTGCAATAATAGATATTGCTTCATAAATATTATCTGTAGGGGCATCTACAAGATTTTTATCTATAGTTGTGGTGCTTAAAGGGGCATCAATGTCCTTAATATTCATAGTTTTCTTCTTTAATTTAATTCTTCTAGCTATCCTGCAGCAGTTCCTTGTTAATTGTCTCTAGTCGCTCTGCAGCTTCCTCAGCATATTTTCCTTGAGGATAGTACTTTTCTAATAAAAGATACGCATTTTTTGCAGCTTGCAAACGCTCTTCTTTTAATCTTTGTACACTTCCTAGAGCTAATTGATATGCTGAATCAAATCTCCAAAAAAGTGCATCTTCTCTATACTTTGAACCTGGATAATCTTGTAAAAAATTATCGAAAGCTTTTATTGCATTAGGAAAAGTACCTCTACTAGCACCTATCTTATTATAACCTTTTGCAATATCATAGGCCTTATATTCAATCTTATCACGTAACTCCCTAGCCATCATATTTGCATCTGCAAGTCTCTCTGAGTCTGGATACTGGTTGATAAAGTTTTGCAACTTTTCTGCTGCTATATAAGTATCTGCCTGATCTAAGTTATAGCTAGGTGATCTCATGTAGTAACTCTTTGCACTTTTAAACGCAGCTTCTTCTCTCTTAGTACTTTCTGGAAATGCTTTTGTAAAGCGTTCAAATTGATATCCAGAAAGATAGTAATCCCCTATTTCATAATACGTGTCTGCATATAAAAAAGATACACGCTCTGCTTGTGGCCTACCTCTGTAGAGGGGTTCGATTTGCTCCCAAAGCTTCAGTGATTTTTTATATTTACCTTGTTTGTATAAGGAGTCTGCAAATGTATATTTTGCAGCGATATCATCATTTTTGAGCACATCTTGATACGGAGAACAAGAGCACAAAAAAACTATTGAGATAAAGAGTAGAAAAAGATTCTTCATAAGGGTTTAAAACAGCAGGCAAAATTACATAAAATCATCGATATATCATAACCGTATAACTTCAACGCCTAAATTAGTATGCTTCTCTTAGATTGATAATGATCCTAGAGGTTTAATATCATTATATATCTTTTGCAAACAAGCCTATCTTTTTAGTAAGATTGTCAGTTGCTGATACAAGTGGAAGCCGTACAAAGGGCTTACATATTTCCAAATGAGCAAGCAAGGCTTTTATCCCAGCTGGATTCCCTTCCTCGAATATGAAATCAATAATTTCGAGTAATTCTAAATGCTGACCATAAGCATTTTTAGCATCACCACTTAAAATGCCATGAATAACGCTACTAAAAGCTTTTGGAAGGCCTTGACCTATTACCGAAATAACACCACTACCTCCTGCAGAAAGTAATGAAGGTGCGAGCGCGTCATCTCCTGAAAGCACTATAAAATCTTTAGGCACATCACGAAGCAATTTTAAAACCTGAGACATATCGTTTATAGCCTCCTTAATTGCTACTATATTTTCAAAATCTCGAGCAAGCCTTGCTACGGTACTTGGCAGCATATTACTCGATGTTCTCCCAGGTACATTATATAAAATTATAGGTAATTGGCTAATTGTAGCTATGGCCGCAAAATGCTGGTAAATCCCCTCTTGAGTAGGCTTATTATAAGCTGGTGAAACTGATAAAATCGCAGAAACACCCTCTAAATTTGTTGTTGCAACCTCCTCTACTACTACAGTGGTGTTATTACCACCTATTCCTAACACAATAGGTAAGCGACCGTTTGTAATCTTAATTACATGATCAAGCACCGCTCTTTTCTCTACAGCGGTAAGTGTTGCGCTTTCTGCTGTGGTACCCATCACCACAAAATAATCTGTACCATTTAAAATATTATATTCTAATAACTTAGTAAGACCATCAAAATCAATAGATAAATCTTGATTAAATGGGGTTACCAGCGCGACTCCTAAACCTTTAAATAATTGCATCGATTAATATGTTTTTAAAATCTTTAAATATTTCTTCAATTCTTTAATAAAATTTTCCTCGGCTCCAACACCGGTTTGGATGGTAAGATCATTAAGGTATTGATTTTTAACAGAAACACCTACTCTAAAGGAAGCTTGAGATAGCGCTGTAAGAAGTTGCAATGCAATTTCCTCACGCTCGTAGTAACTTATTAAAATATCATACCGCTTTCGCGAAAAGTTCTTTAGACCCTTACTTTTAAGCACTCCATTCCATCCTATTTCCTTATCTGAAAACAACCATACGTTGTCTTTTTCTTCTTTTAAAATTTCATCTACATAAGAAATGGTATCTACGCTCACAGATGAATTAGTACTTACCGTTTTTTTAAGATCTGCAATAAAAGTTGGATTAAAAGCTTCAGACTGGCGTTGTAAAATACATATAGACATAGGTTCTTTCTTTAGAGATTCGTATGATCGATCCCTTAAGTGTTTATCAATTTTTCTAGTAATGGATGTCGCCTTTAAGCTGTTTAAAAACATTAACTTTACTTTGAAAACAAATGTAGCCAAAAATTCATCTCCATACCGATGCAAATACAACGTAGAACTTCACTTTTAACGACACTAGTAATTTTTGTTATTTACCTAACCATGATCTCCTGTACTAGCAAGAGTTCTTACCGTCCAGAGAGAATTAAAAGTGAAATTATTTCCGTAAATAGCAACTCCCCAGATCATGAGATAATTAGTGAATTTATAGAACCCTATAAGACTGCTATTCAACTTGAAATGGATAGCGTTTTAGCATTTGCACCCACATCCTACTCAAAAAAAGACAGTAACTATAATACTGCTGTAGGAAACATGATGGCAGATGCTGTATTTGAAATGGCTAATCCTATATTTCAAAAAAGAACAGGATACCCGTTTGACGCTGTACTGCTAAATTTTGGCGGAATTAGATCTGCTTTAAATCAAGGTCAAGTAACAACGCGTACTGCCTATGAATTAATGCCCTTTGAAAATGAAGTAGTCGTTGTAGAACTTAGTGGAAAACAACTTAATGAAATGTTTGACTATTTAAAGGAAGGAACTGCTCACCCTCTAAGCGGAATTAAGTTTGAGTTAAATAGTGATGGAAGTATAAAAAAAGCTCAAGTTCAGGGAAAAGATATTAGCACAAATGAGACCTATTTTATTGCCACTAGTGATTATTTAAAAAATGGTGGAGACAACATGACCTTTTTTGAGAATCCAGTAAGCGTACTTTTCTTAGATTATAAAATAAGGAATGTTCTTATAGATTACTTCAAAAAACATGACACTATTGCTCCGGTGGTAGACAACAGATTTACAAAAGAACTAAAATGATACGAAGACACTTTTTAAAACAAACAGCGGCAGCGGGAGTTTACCTAAGCTTAGGAGGACTCACCTCAAGTGCTCTTTCAATAACTAGTAAAAAACATATTACAATATTACATACTAATGACGTTCACAGTCATATAGAGCCATTCCCATCTAATGATTCAAAATACGCTAACTTAGGGGGGGCTGCGAGACGTATGACTATTATAGAAAATATTAGAAAACAGCAACCTAATGTATTATTGCTTGACGCTGGAGATATGTTTCAAGGCACTCCTTACTTTAATTTTTATGGAGGAGAACTAGAATTTAGATTAATGTCTATGATGGGCTATGATGCCGCAACCATAGGTAATCATGATTTTGATAATGGAATAGGCGGTCTGGCAGCGCAAGTACCTAATGCAAAGTTTGAATTACTTAGCGCTAACTATAACTTTAAGAATACTATTATGGATGGTCTTACCAAACCCTACCAAGTATTTGTAAAAGATGGAGTAAGAATAGGCGTTTTTGGAGTTGGTATTGAATTAGATGGACTTGTAAACAAAAAAATGTATCAAGAAACCACCTATTTAAATCCAATTGAGATCACCACAGATACTGTTAAAACACTTCGTAAAGATGAGCACTGTGATATCGTCATATGTTTATCTCACTTAGGATACGACTATGATGATAAAAGCAAAATTTCTGACATGGTTCTAGCTCAGAAAACATCTGGAATTGACCTTATTATTGGAGGTCATACACATACATTTTTAAAGAAACCAACAATAGCTCAAAATAAAGATGGAAAATTTATACTTATAAATCAAGTTGGCTGGGGAGGTATCAACCTAGGAAGAATAGATTTTTATTTAGATCAAGAGAAAAACATCACAAGTTCTAGCGTTATATTGGACGTTTAGTTTTATCCCTACTTTCTATATCGACTAAAATTTCTGCCTCAGTGAGTAAGGATTCTTCCTGTATATGAAAATAATTGATAAAGAAAAAATAACCACCAGCCACCATTGGACTACTAAATGCTAAAATAAAATTTCCTATACCATAAAAATAATGAGCCCCTGCGAGAATATCAGAACAAATGAATAGCAGACTGCCCATTAAAAACAACATAGATTTGTAAGAATAAGAATTTAAGTAATACGCTACAGAAATTGCAACGGTCATCAATAATGTAATATGATATCCTATTTGTCCCATAAAAAGCAAATGTTGATCATCCATAGACTCATAAAGACCTTTTAATTGAAATATCATGAGTACTGCATTGAGCAACATAACTAATGTGTAAGATAAAGCTATAACATTAAACCTACCTATCTTAAATTTAGACCAACAATCAAAAAGCAAAACAATATAGGTCAGAAATGAAAAAATCGCCAGGCCATACCCCCAATCAAAACTATCAAAATAGGCAAGAAATGCCATGATATCTGATAGAAAAATAATGGTAATAAATAAAAAATAATTTCTGGAAATTGCTATAGGCTTATATTTAAAAAAATACATCAACAATAAAATTTTAAGTATGATGCGTGTAGAATTATAAATTATAAAATTATTCTCAAAAAGCGCAATTTCGTTTATAACTAAACAAATTAAGCAAAGAATAATATATATAGGGGATTTCATAATGGTAGTTTAGGGTAAGAAAATTCTACTAACCTATTTTATTCTAATAGAAAAAATCATTTCTTAAGACACTGTGACCCGCAAAGCATAGCCATTGCCTTGCAAAAAATATACCTCACAACAATACATAGTCATTATTGTAATATCGTACGTATTAAATTTAAGCTTTTTTTATAGGAATGTCACGCTTTCGCGAAAGCGTTTTAAACAAACTAAAAGTGTGACACCTTATCCTCTATATACTTTTGAGGAATATAGTTATTAATTTTACAATAGAACTAAATACAGTATTCACAAAAAAATATAATTTCAAACTATCCTTCACATTTGAGTACTAGCCTTTTGCAAATATATAACTAGTCCTATAGCTCTTTTTATGAGTAATGAATACTATAAGTGAGTCCAAAATGGTTAAATATAAAGTGAATTTTACAGCACTTCCAGTTATAAGATGACTGTAAGGCACTAGAGTTTATCCTATTTCTAAATAAACTCTATTGATGAATCAAATCTAAAAAGTCTAACTCACTAATTATGGTAACTTCTAGTTTTTTTGCTTTGTCAAGTTTACTAGGCCCCATCTTATCACCAGCAACCACATAACTCGTTTTACTGGATATAGAACTCGAAATTTTACCTCCATTATCTTCAATAAGCTTTTTTAGATCATTGCGTGGCATTTCAAATACTCCTGAAACCACAAAAGTCTTGCCCGCTAGAGTATCAGATAGGTTAGCAATCTTTTCAGCAGAAATCTCAAGTTGGACTCCGTAGGATTTAAGCCTTTCAATTAAATATTTATGTTCCTCTTTCGTAAAAAACGCTACCACACTCTCTGCAATTTTCTCACCTATTTCATCTACTGCCTCAAGCTCTTCTTGAGAGGATGCTATGAGTGCATCTATAGTTTTATAGTGTTTAGCAAGTTTCTTTGCTACAGTTTCCCCTACGTAGCGTATTCCTAATCCAAAAAGCACTTTCTCAAAAGGAATCTTTGTGGATGCCTTGACACCACTTACGAGATTTTCTGCACTCTTTTGCGCCATACGTTCTAACGGAAGCAATTGATCTACCGTGAGGTCGTATAGATCTGCATAATTTTCTATAAAACCTTCCTTGACCAAAAGTGCGACGGTCTCTCCTCCCAAACCTTCTATATCTAACGCTTTTCGCGAAATGTAATGTTGTATTCTTCCCACAATTTGTGGTGGGCAACCTAAATCATTAGGACAGTAATGTTGTGCTTCGCCCTCTTTACGCACAAGTTCTGTAGTACATACTGGACACTCGGTGATGTAAGAAGTAGGTTGAGAACCTGCGGGTCTTTTTGACAGATCAACCGCAATAATCTTTGGGATAATCTCTCCTCCTTTTTCTACAAAAACCTCATCACCCTCTCGTATATCAAGACGTTCTATTTGATCTGCATTGTGTAAGCTTGCCCGTTTTACAGTGGTTCCTGCTAGTTCAACAGGGTCTAGGTTTGCTACAGGGGTAATGGCACCGGTGCGACCTACTTGATAGGTGATTTCGCGTAAGCGGGTAGAAACTTGCGCTGATTTAAATTTATAAGCCATCGCCCATCGTGGAGCTTTAGCCGTATAACCCAGCTCTTCTTGTTGTTGCAATCCATTTACTTTCACAACCACACCATCGGTCTCATAGGGAAGGTCGTGGCGTGCTTTGTCCCAGTAATTTATAAAGTCAAAAACCTCGCTTATAGACGTTGCAAGAGTTGCTGCTTCGGGAACTTTAAATCCCCAAGAGCGCGCTTTTTGCAAACTCTCCATCTGGGTTGAGATTCCTAAATTATTGCCTGTAATATTGTAGAGTAAACATTGTAAAGGACGTTTTGCCACTTCTGCGCTATCTTGAAGTTTAAGACTTCCTGAAGCTGTATTCCGCGGATTTCGGTAGAGCTCAAAACCAAGCTCCTCACGCTCTGCATTCATTGCATTGAAGCCGTCCCAAGGAAGGATAATTTCTCCTCGTATATCAAACTTAGGAGGATAATCACCCTTTAACTTTAATGGGATAGACTTTATAGTCTTTATGTTAGTCGTCACATCATCACCTTGCAACCCATCTCCTCTGGTAACCGCCCTCAAAAGCGCTCCATTCTCATAGGTTAGACTTATGGATGCGCCATCATATTTAAGCTCACAACTATAACTCACCTCTCCATCCACCATCTTTTTCACACGTGTCTCCCAGTCTTCCAGATCTTCTTTAGAATACGAGTTATCTAAAGAGTACATTCGATGCTCGTGCACAACGGTCTCAAAATTTTTAGTCACGCCACCGCCTACTCTCCGGGTGGGTGAGTTAGGATCGTCAAATTCTGGATGAGCCGCCTCAAGCGCTTGCAACTGCTCAAGTTTTTTATCAAACTCATAATCTGACACAGACGGTGTATCTAGCACATAATAATCGTGATTGTGCGCTTGCAACTCTTTACGGAGTTCTATAATTTGATCCTCTATCCCCATATGCACAAATCTAAAAAAATAAACCTGCGAAGTACTACACACCTCAAAGGTTTAATTAACGATTTACAAACAGTTTATCTGGTTGTGATATTTTGTAATACGCTTTCGCGAAAATTGACTACTTCTTACGTTCTAGCGAAGCTTTTAACCACTTAGGCATTGCTTGTGGTGTAAAGGCTTGCATTTTTTCGAGGAGTCCATCTACCGAAGCATCCACCAGTAGGATTTCTAAATTCTCCTGCTTTAAAAAGCCCTTATCCACCATATTCTTTAGCGCAGAAAGTAGGTCATCATAAAATCCATTTACATTTAATAAGCCCACTGGTTTTTGGTGCAAAGCGAGCTGACTCCACGTAAGTACTTCAAACAATTCTTCCATCGTTCCAAAACCTCCTGGAAGCGTAATGAACCCATCAGAAAGTTCTTGTAATTTCATCTTGCGCTCGTGCATTGTCTCGTTTACAATAAGTTCCGTAAGACCTAAATGCACCACCTCCTTAATTTTTAAAAACTCAGGAATTACACCTATGACGTTCCCATTGTGATCTAAAGATGCCTGAGCTACAGCTCCCATCACTCCTATCTTTGCCGCACCATATACCACCGTTATATTTCGTTCGGCGAGGGTCTTTCCTAGCTCTTGGGCTTTGTTTATAATTTCTGGATCATTTCCCGTACTGCTCCCGCAATACACACAGATGGAATTTAATTTCATACATCTCTTTTTTTAGTTCTGTGAAGGCTGAAATCTCATCCTACCCTTACTTAATTTTATCGTCTGGCTCTAATCATCCTGTCCTTACCGAACATATCTTTTTTTAATTGTACTTCTGTAAAACCAATAATTTTTAGAAGTGCTATCGTCTCGTCGCCCAGATACTCGTTTATTTCAAAAAATAACGTTCCATCTTCAGCTAAATATTCAAATGCCAGAAATCCAATTTTTCTATAAAACAGGAGCGGATCTTCATCTGGAACATACAATGCGCTATCTGGCTCGTTGTTCAACACATTTGCTCGCATTGCTTTTTTTTCTTGACTTCTCACGTAGGGCGGATTGCTAACGATCATATCATACTGGGCTATCTCAACGGCTTCCAGAATATTTTGATGATAAAAATCTACGTCTACCTGATTTGCTTTTGCGTTTTGGGAAGCCGTTGCAAGCGCATTTTGAGAAGTATCTATCGCTTCTACCTGAGCATCAGCCATATTCTTTGCGAGTGAAATCGCAATACAACCAGAACCTGTACCTATATCGAGTATTTTAAGTTCTCTATGCTCACGAACTTCTTTAGAAGCTAACATCCACTCAACCAGTTCTTCGGTTTCTGGCCTGGGAATCAACGTATGTGGATTCACTTGAAATTCCAATCCATAAAATTCCGTTTTCCCGATGATGTATTGAATGGGAATGGTTTTTTTTAAAAGCGTTAGGACTTCATTTAATCCGTTTAAATTACCTTGTGAGAGTTCAGATTTTCGCGAAAGCGAAACCTCTACCCTATTCATTTGCAACACGTGGTCAAAGGTTAGAAAACAAAGCGATTCTATTTCCTCAGGCTCATATAACTCTTTTAATTCCTCGCGGAAGTACGCTCTAAATTCTTCAATGTTCATAGGTCAAGAAGCATATGTACCGGGCAGGAAAAGTGCCCTGTGTCGCCCATTGGACCGTCTAGATAATGAAACCCTGTGCGTTTATACAATTTTTGGGCAGCTTCCATATAAGGCATTGTTTCTAAGTAACAATGCGCAAAGCCAAACTCCCGTGCCTTGTCCAGACAGACCTGCATCATCTCCCTTCCAATACCTCTTCCACGGGCTTCCTCTAAGAAGTACATTTTTTGAAGTTCGCACACATTGCCATCATAATTATCCAGCTGGGCGATACCTGCACACCCTATGATTTTACCCTTATCTTCTACGACAAAGTATTCGGCTTTTGGACGATCGTAATGCTCGTACATTGTGTCAAGTGCTTTATCTGCATAAGCGGTACCCACTTTAGGCACTCCAAGGTCTATTAATACCTTGCGTACGGTGGCTGCCACTTCTTTATTATCCTCTTTTTTAATAGACCGTATGATAGGTTTGTGCATAGCTGGCAAAGGGTTATTTTTGTGATGTGAAGATACACAGAACCTATATAAATCGTTGCTTACAACTTGCAAAAAATGGACTGCCAGCAGCGATGCCTAATCCATCTGTGGGTGCTATTCTTGTTTACGGTGAGACGATTATTTCAGAAGGGTACACAAGTGCTTATGGTGGACCACATGCAGAGGTAAATTGTATTGCTTTCGCGAAAGCAACTAGTCCTAAACTCATTCCAAAATCTACTTTATACGTAACCTTAGAGCCGTGCAGTCACTATGGAAAAACGCCACCCTGCGCAGATCTAGTGATCGCCAGCGGAATAAAGAAAGTAGTAATCGGAACGATAGACCCCTTTGCTAAAGTTGCTGGTAATGGAATAAAAAAGCTCATAAAAGCAGGTATAGATGTTACAGTGGGCGTGCTAGAAAAGGAATGTTATGAACTCAATAAACGTTTTTTTACCTACCATAAGCAACAGCGTCCCTATATTATTTTAAAATGGGCACAGACGCTAGATCATTTTGTCGCTCCACTGACAAGAGATTCTCAAAACCCTGTATGGATCACAAATACATACTCTAGACAACTGGTGCATAAGTGGAGAAGTGAGGAAATGGGCATTCTTGTAGGCGGCAAGACAGTCTTAGAAGACAATCCTAGTTTAACGACTAGAGACTGGCAAGGTCGTTCACCGCTACGTATTGTCATTGACACCAAAGGAACTCTTTCCAAAGAGCATACCGTCTTTAACTCGAGCGCAAAAACAAGAATTATTTCTGAAGCTGACCCAAAAAAAATCTGTGAAATCCTTTTTGAGGAAGGAATACAGTCTGTAATTATTGAAGGTGGGACTCAAACATTGCAAGAATTTATTAAAGCAAATTTATGGGATGAGGCACGTGTTTTTACAGGTAACACTTTCTTTAACGAAGGAATCAAAGCACCTTTACACACTACCTCCTTCACACCTATAAGTACCCAATTGATAGAAGATGACCAGTTGAATATCTATAAAAATAATTCTTATTGATCTACTTACTTCTTAGTGTCGCGGCTTCTAGCCTTATTTTTGTAGTCTTCAAATTATTTTCAAAGTTTGAAATAAACACCCTGCAAGCCATCATTGTGAACTACTTTGTCGCATGTACCTGCGGTATTGTATTTTACGAAGGCGCTATTAATTTACAGACCATCCCTAATCAATCTTGGTTTTATCCTTCCATCACTCTTGGAGTTCTCTTTATCATCATTTTTAATTTAATGGCAATTACCACACAAAAAAGTGGTCTTTCCGTGGTTTCTGTTGCGACAAAAATGAGTGTTGTGGTTCCGATTTTATTTGGAGTACTCTATTATAGGGAAGCTCTTGGCGTGTATAAAATGGTAGGAATTATTATTGCAATTATTGCTGTCTACCTTACCTCCGTAAAGTCTTCATCTGGCGTGACCATTAAACGAGAGAATTTAATATTCCCAATCCTTGTATTCTTTGGTAGTGGTACTATTGAAACTAGTATTAAATTTATAGAAGGTGCATTTGTGGGCAAGGAAGATGTACCAATTTTTAGTGCAACTATCTTTGGATCTGCGGCTTTGATAGGCCTTCTCATTATTGGATATCAGATGCTGCAAAGGCAATTTAAATTTGAGTTCAAAAATGTCCTTGGTGGCATATGCTTAGGAATCCCTAATTACTTTTCGATATACATGCTGGTGCAAGCATTACGCCAACCAGAATTTGATAGTTCTACGCTATTTACAATTAATAATGTAGCTATTGTAATGGTGAGTACATTTTTAGGAATACTCCTTTTTAAAGAGAAACTATTTACTAAAAATTGGATTGGGATCGGCTTAGCATTTTTAAGTATAGTCTTGATCACCACCTCATAATATTTAGGTGTGGACAATAAGAAAAATCTTCAATATAAAATTCCTAAATGCATTTTACTAGATCTACTCTTCCTCTTTTGTAACTTCTTGAATTAAGTCAAACCTAGGATGAAATTTGTGCTCTTCGTACATAAAAACACTTAGCTTTCCAGTTCGCTCTAGGATGGCATGTTCCACTTCACCTAAATCTCGTATACTATGATGTCTTAACATACCATATAACTCTTCTTTTCTTATCCTTGAACTCTTCAGTCCACTTTCAGATAATATCCCATTTTCTATGAGGGTTGTGGGCTTCCCATCAAGAAAGGTATTGACAGACTTATTATTTATCTGTAGATACTGTAGGTATCTTGACATGGCAACAATAAGAACTATAACAACACAAGCAAATATTAAAGGCACTTTAGGGTAGAACATCGTATCTCCTATGGCTGAACCTAATGCAATTATTAAAACATTCTCAAACATGGAAAGACTTCTATTACCGCGTTTCCCTAGTAATCGCATCACCAAAACGGCAAATAAATAGATAAAGGTGACTCTAAACCCTATTTCTAATAAGAATAAAGCCTCGTTTTCGGTTCCTAGAAATATTCTTTTCCACTCAAAAGGGGTCACTGTTTCCATTTACTGTCTAATTATATGTAATTCACAAAACAAAGTTTTAGATTTAAAATTGGATTAATCCCTACGATACTGCTTTGTCTCTTCAAAAACGTGGTTTAAAATAGCCTCATCCTCTGTGGTTAATTCAATGTCGCGACGAGCCATTGCAATTTTTGCAGTTTCAAAAGCTTTGTTAGGTTGGTGAGTCACAAACCCACTAGCACCACCCCAAGAGAACGAAGGAACAAAATTACGTGGAAAACCACTACCAAAAATATTTGTAGCAACTCCTATTACGGTTCCCGTATTAAACATCGTATTGATACCGCACTTAGAATGGTCTCCCATCATCAATCCACAAAACTGTAATCCTGTGTTAGCAAATCTATCTGTCTCATAATCCCACAGTTTAACAGGAGCATAGTTGTTTTTGAGGTTGGAATTATTAGAATCTGCGCCTATATTGCACCATTCGCCTAGCACGCTGTTTCCTAGAAAACCATCGTGCCCCTTTGATGAATAGCCCATCAATACCGAGTTATTTACTTCGCCTCCTACTTTACAGTGAGGACCTATAGTTGTACCACTGTAAATTTTTGCCGCCATTTTAACTGTTGCATGATCACAAAGTGCAAATGGACCTCTGATCATCGAACCTTCCATGATCTCTGCATCCTTACCTATATAAATCGGACCGTCTGTCGCGTTAAGATGAGAATAATGTACGGTTGCACCCTCCTCTATGAATATTTGTGATTCATTTATGGCAATTACATTTTTAGGTAGAGGCTCAGAAGCTCTTCCTTCTATAATCATTTCAAAATCTCTTGTGATGGCCGCTGCATTTTTTGAAAAAATATCCCAAGTATGTTCGATTCTCAAAACATCTGGTGCGGTATATTGAATGCATTCATACGTGTCAAAATCTACACCTCCTCTCCTTCTGTTACCGAAAAGCGATGGGCTCCGTCCCCATCAAAAAAGGCTTGTTTTCCAGAAATTTCCTTTATGATATTTGCAAGATTTTTTGAAGGAAGATAAGACGAATTAATCATCACATTTTCTTCCAACTCCACCATAGGCCACTTTTCAGAGAGATATTCTTCTGTAACCGTAGATGTGGTAGAACCTAGTAAAAACTCCCATTTCTCACGTATGGTCATAATCCCTATACGCAAATCTGCAACTGGTCTTGTGTAAGTAAATGGTAATAATTGATTGCGTACGTTACCGTCAAAGAGAATGTAGTTCATGGTATAAGATTTAAACTGCTAAAAGAATAATCTATTAACTGTTTTATTGATTTACCAAAGGTAAAAACTCTCTAAGCAAATTGCTTGAAGTGAACTACAATAAAAATAAAATATTACAGCTTATCGAGGCTTCTTAACAAGAAGAGTCCATTCAAAATTAAATTCCGACACCTGAACGCCATCATCATTTGTACCTACTGCTTTCATCCAGCATGTTTGACCTTCTCCTGTAGCCACAGCTTTATCAATAGCTTCTTTAATCGCTTCACCATCTTGACATACAAAAGTGATTCTTCCAGTCGCCTTTTTTGTAAAAGTGGCATTGTTATTTGCAACCAACATAGAGATTTTCTTACCACTTTTTTGAATGTGTGCAATAACTAAAGCTCCAGTTGCCAGCTCTGCCGCCATTCCTTGTACGGCCCAAAACATACTTTTAAATGGATTTTGATTAATCCATTTATGTTTTACCGTTGTTGAACACGACTCTGGCGATAACGATTTTACTCGTACCCCTGTGAGCCACGCAGATGGCAACTTAAACATGGTAAAAGTATTGAATTTACTAGGCGATGGGAATGACATAAGGTTCTATTTGTTTCAAAAATAAGATAATTATCAATACTATGCGCGCATATTAATTTCTTAAATAAAAGTTAATTTTTAGTACTATGCGTAACAAAGTACCTTTTTTTAGACATATATTTGCATAAGACAATAACAAAAATGGAAACCACAGTACCCACATCTCAAAAAAATATAGGTGCTTTTATTCATCTATCCACCTTTAGCAAATACCTTTTCCCTTTCGGAAATTTTATTGCACCACTTATCATCTGGAGCGCTCAAAGACGGGATTCCACTTTTATAGACGCTCACGGTAGAAACGCCATTAACTTTCAACTGAGTATGCTTTTATATCTCATTGCAATAGCTGTGGTAAGTCTACCTTTCTTCTATCTACCAACTTATACTTATCGAAGGGTCAAGCGCAAATATGTTTTTTAATGGTCATATGGATCATGTCTCAGACTTCAAACAAGTAAGTGGTATAATCATCATTGCAGTAATAGTTGGAACGCTATTTATAGGACTTTTTCTAGCAGAACTCATTTGTGTGATTTCGGCGGCTGTTAAAGCATCAAATGGAGAGCTATATAAATATCCACTCACCATTAATTTTATAAGAAAGTCGGTTATTGAAGAACCCTCTCCATTAAATCAAGAAATTGTAAACACACCATCATCGAATGATAACACATGATATTTTTACGCTTTCGCGAAAGCGTAACCTAGCTAATCACTCGCACCGTACCATGTGAACTTATTAAGTTCTGCTTCAATAAAGTAGAGCTAGAAGAAATTAAACTTTCGCGAAAGCGAATTCATCATCAATCAAAAAACAATACAGTTATGCACATTAAAATCGACACTTATGAAGATTGAAAACACCAAAGCACAAATGCGTAAAGGCGTGCTAGAATACTGCATACTCTCCGTACTAAAAGACGAAGATGCTTATGTAGCCGAAATACTAGACACTTTAAAAAACGCAAAGCTACTGGTGGTAGAGGGCACCATTTACCCACTACTTACTAGACTAAAAAATGCGGGCTTATTAAGCTATCGCTGGGAAGAATCTACCAGCGGGCCGCCACGGAAATACTACGGACTTACCGAAACAGGCAAGATATTTTTAAAAGAACTCTCAACCACATGGGATGAATTACAAACCGCAGTAACGGTTGTAACCACCACTAAAACCGATAAACAATGAACAAGACAGTCAATATAAATTTAGCAGGGATTTTCTTCCATATAGATGAAGATGCGTATGGTAAATTACAAAGATATCTCACTGCAATAAAACGTTCATTTGAAGGGATGCAGGGAGAAGATGAAATCATTGCAGACATTGAAGCAAGAATTTCAGAACTTTTTGCAGAGCGTGTAAAAGACGGAAAGCAAGTTATAGGACTAAATGAGCTAGATGAAGTAATCGCAATCATGGGACAACCAGAAGATTACCGTGTAGATGATGATATGTTTGAAGATGATCTTGGAGGGACATACACACAAAGGTGCATAAACAAGCCTCACGTATTGTACAACGTAAATTATACAGAGATACCGACAATGCCTACATAGGTGGCGTTTCCAGTGGTATGGCGCATTACCTAGGTGTTGATCCATTATGGGTACGTATAGGATGGGTATTATTAATTGCACTAACCTGGTTTACTTTAGGCGGTACGGCTCTTATTTATTTAGCGCTATGGCTATTTTTACCAGAGGCAAATACCACTGCTCAAAAACTCGCTATGCGGGGAAAGGCTGTTAACATTGATAATATCACAGAAAAAGTAAAAGAAGGATTTGGAAATGTTGCAGATAGAGTTCAGAATATGGACTACGATAAGTATGGCAACCGAGTAAAGAATGGAGCCCAAGGCTTAATAGGTACGCTAGGTACCATCAGTATGTTTTTTTTAAAAGTACTAGCTAAGATTGTGGGCGTTATTCTCATTATCACTGGAGCCACGGTAGTGATCTCCTTGCTTATTACATTTCTAACTGGTGGAATGGTAGATATATTTACACCAAATCTAACGGAAATGCCTTGGTTTTCTAATGATACTGGACTGCCTATTTGGCTCGTGTTATTACTTACGTTTTTAGTGATAGGAATCCCATTTTTCTTCCTCTTTTACCTTGGACTAAAAATACTTTCCTCTAACGTAAAATCAATGCCTACTTCTGCAAAACTGAGCTTATTAGGAGTTTGGCTTGCTGCGTCAATCACTGCAGGTATTCTAGCAGTACAGCAAACTGTAAAATATGCAGATATGGCCACAGGAAAAACTACAGAGCGTACAGAATTAACTATTACGGCAAATGACACCTTGAGAATACAAATGCGCGAAAGTGATTTGTACGATATTCCCTTTGGAAGGTCAAACGGGTATGTAAAAAAATTGCGTAAAGATGATGACAATTTGGTTATTGAAAGGGATGTACGCTTAATTGTGCGTAGCACTCAAGATAGCACAGGGTATCTTCAAATTGAAAAACGTGCCACTAATCTGTCTTATGACAGTGCCAAAGAGCTGGCTGCCACTATTAACTACTCGGTAGATTATACTGGTAACATCTTATCACTAGATGCCTTCTTTACTTCACAATCTACCAATTCATATGGCAGATGGAATGATCGCGAGGTAAGAGTGATTGTATATCTGCCGGAAGGTGCCACCTTAATAGCAGACGAGAATACCTATTCTTTCCATAAAAATGACAGCCGTTATCGAGATATATTAGATAATGGCACAGAAGAGAAGTTTCTAACCGTAGGCAATAACAAGTTGTTTTGTAATGACTGCCCAAAGAATAGTATTGAAGATTGGGAAGCTACAGATGATAATGGATGGCAAGAACGTAGTTATGAAGAAGGAAACGCTATGCCTAACTGGGACAGCACAGATACAGGAGTCCTATTGCAAATGACACAACAAAAAATAGCTCTACGCATAGGGGGAAACGCAACAGAAAGTGAGCTTAAGCGTGTACAGGAAAAGCTGCAGGAAAGAGGAATTACTCTTGAATATGAAGGTTCTACTTTTCGAAGTGACGCTAAAATAAGTGCTTTAGTTTTAGCTATAAATACGAATGATGGGTACAATGGCGTACTTACCAGTAGTCGGGATAAGCTACTAAAAAGGGGCGTTCAATTTATAAGAAATTATAACGAAGAAGATGAAACGGCATTTATTTTTCAATAAAAAGAATTGCTTATCAAGAAAAATCAAATAAGCCTTATGAAAACTATCTGTCTAACAATAATAACCGTACTAATATCCATCTCTGTATTAGGTCAAAATGATATTAAAAGAATGGACAGCTTAATTAAAGTTGGAAAGTTTAAAGAAATATCAAGTGTAGTTATTGCACACAAAGGAGAGGTTGTTTTTGAAGAATACTACAATAATGCAACTAAAAACACCCTACATAATACGAGATCTGCTACTAAAACGATTACGGGAACACTTATAGGTGCGTTACTTGAGGAAGGAAAATTATCAAGCATTCAAGATCCAGCTTGGAACTACTCTAAAGTTCAAAATATTCAATATCCAGATAAGCGTAAGGAAAACATTACACTAGAGAGTCTCCTCACAATGTCCTCAATACTTGAGTGTGATGATTGGAACGACATCTCTCGCGGGCAGGAGGAGAAAATGTACTTGGTAGAAAATTGGGTGCAATTCTACTGGGATCTTCCTATAAAAGGCTATCCAGAATGGGAAACAACGCCCGCAAAAAGTGCGTATGGTCGGGATTTTAGTTATTGTACCGCTGGTACTGTCGTTCTGGGGGATGTAATTCAAAATATAACAGGCTCGCTTGAAAATTATGCACAAACTGCATTGTTTTCAAAACTGGGAATTACAGAGTATCACTGGCAACTTACCCCTACAGGAACTCCTGTGACCGGTGGAGGGCTAGGCTTGAAAAGTAATGATTTACTAAAAATAGGGCAACTCTACCTCAATAATGGAGAATGGAACGGGAAACAAATTATAAGTTCCGCTTTCGCGAAAGCGTCAAAAACTCCAAAAGCCTCAATGATCTCTCCTAACTATGAGTATGGCTATCTCTGGTGGATAGGAGAATTCGGTTCTGACCAAAAAGAAATTGGCTACTTTATGTTAGGTAACGGAGGCAATAAAATTGCTGTCTCTGACAACTTAGACCTGGTTGTAGTGCTTACCAGTTCGCTATTTACAAAAGGAATAGAAGCACATAATCAAACTGCGGAATTGCTGGATAATTTTATTATCCCAGCAATTCGAAAAAAAACTTTAAAATTTCTCTTATGAAGCGCTATACCTTAATTTTAATCATACTCCCCTTGTTAATGAATGCACAAGTTTCTGAAGACAGCCAGTTGTATAAGGAAATTTTGAAAGTAGATTATGAGCTTTTCAACTCATACAACAATTGCGATCTTGAAACCCACGCAAGCTATATTTCTGAAGATTTAGAATTCTACCACGATAAGGGTGGGCTCTCTACAGACAAGAAACAGTATATGATTTCTATAAAAGAAAACATTTGCGGCAAGGTAGAAAGGACACTTACCGAAGGAACTTTTGAAGTACACGAGATTAAAGACTTTGGTGCCGTGGCACTAGGAAAACATAGTTTCCACAATCTCATTGAAGATTCATATTCGGAGCCAAGTAAATTTATAGGAATTTTCAAAAAGACAGATGACGGGTGGAAAATGACACGCGTGATTAGTTTGCATTGAATATGAATACAACTCAGCACTAAAAATTTACAGTTGGGTAGGTTACGCTTTCGCGAAAGCGTAAAAATCAACACCTTTACAATATCAAAACAATCAAAATCAAACTATTATGACTACTCTAATTAAATTTATTATTGGACTCCTGACAGCGGTTATGCTTACCTCTTGTAACTTTGACATCAATTTTGGCCAAATGCAAGGGAATGGAAACGTTATTACTGCTGATATGGATATTTCAGGTTCTTTTGACGAAGTCACGGCAGCAAATGGCTGGGAAGTATTTTTAGAAAAGGGCAATAGCAATGCTGTTGTTCTTGAGGCAGATGAAAACCTAGTAGATGCCGCCGAAATCTACATCGAAAATGGAGATCTAAAAATTAAATGTGAGAAAAACATTAACAGGGCTACTTCAAAGAAGGTGTACGTAACCTATGTTCAACAATTATCTGAGATAAGTGTTAACAGTGGAGCTAGCCTTTACAGCAAAGAAGCTTTAGAGGGTAGTACCTTAGAATTAGACGTTTCATCTGGAGGGACTATGAAGGTAGAAATCGTTGCTAGGGATGTAGAAACAGATGTTAGCAGTGGCGGCGTGATGACTGTCTCTGGAACCGCAGAGCGTTTAGACGCATCGGTATCAAGCGGTGGTGTGGCTAGAATAAGCGATCTAAAATCCGTAAGCGCAACAGCAGATGTATCTTCTGGTGGTGTTATGGATATTTATGCATCTGAAAATCTTAAAGCGAGCGCTTCGTCAGGTGGAATCATCAATTATTACGGAAATCCAAAAAACGTAGATAAACCTGAAAAAAGCTATTCTGGAGGTGTGATCAAATCAGGGAATTAGTTTTTTGACGTTTTATTGAAAAAATATAGCTAAACTACACAAAAACCGTTTAGCTATATTTTTACAGTAATTTATTTATGTAAATATTACTTGTACCTGCGCTGCGCATTCTTGTTGTTCCTGCAGCTCCACTACGTACAATTCCTACAGATATATTTGAATTTGCACCTATTTCTAAAACTTCTCTAAGATGCAATGATGATTCATTTGTACCGCTAGATTGTCTCATATAACCTGTAGACCCATAAGAACCAACAGGGGATCCATTTACCTCTAAACGTATTTCTGGACTTTGACGCGCATTTGTTGTAATACTAAGCAATGAAATATTTACGACTATCTCATATCTTCCGCTTTCGGTAATACTTAAATTCTCATCATCTACTATGCTGTAAAGGGTGGAATTATCGTTCCATTCTTCTGTGCCAAAGATGGGGCAATCAATCTTTGGAGTAACATTGACATTTGTAGATGTATTAATATTTGAAAGCTTTACAGAATTATTAACTAAACTCGGCGTTGCAACAGAAGCAGATAATGATTCCCAAACAGGAGCTGTAGTACTATTTGTATTGATCTGAATGACATCTAGATCTTCATTGTAAAATATCAGTCCATTTGCTGGATCACTAATCAAATCTCTTTCGCCAGTTGTCATCCTGGGAATTAATAACCCAGAGTTATCACTTTGAATATCTAATATACTTGATGGATCTGGAGATGTAGTATTTATACCTACCTGAGCAGATATATTGTGGGATACGATTATTGTAAGAAAAATGGAAAATAGTGGGGAGAAATAATTCACAAGAACAAAATATTGATTAATAATATGTTTGCTTAGGGAATTACAAAGATAAGGTATGTTAACCAATCAATTACGTTAATTGCATTTGAATACAGTTAATATAAAACAAAATCTGAATTAAGTTAGAGTATCACGTATTTTCGTCATCTGTGCTTCTAGCATGGCCATTTTTTCTTCTAGACCATCTGCCAGTTCTGGAATGCGATGGTAAAAGACATATCGTATTCTCCAGAGCTCTTTGACCTCGTTAATTTCAAATTCTTTATCGTCTATATTTTTATGGTCTGCGCGTAAGGTCACCGTAGTGCCAGAGAAATAACCTCTTCGTAATACGAGTTCATCGTTTACCACTGCTAGCACAAGATGACCATTATTAAGTTTTTTATAAACTTCCTTAGGTATAAACTCTCCTACCACAATGTCTTTAGGAAATAACCCCTTATCATTGCTACTCATTTCAAGACTGGTCACCGTATATGCCCTAAATGTTTTTTCTGGATTTACAGGTAACTGTAAAAACGGTAAGTCATTAGTAAACGCCTCTTTGCTATGATGCTGCAAGTATTCTTGCGTGTTTTTTTCTGTTATTAATGGAATGTCTGGAAACTGTTTTCGTTTAGAAAGCTCTTGATTAAGGGTAAGATCTGACTTGAATTTGAGCAAATCATTTACCGTAAGTTCTTTTGTAAGAAGATCACCTATAGGTATGCTAAAATGATTAGCAATTTTTATAATAGTATCAATTTTGGGTTCACTCCTACCCTCCTCATAAGCCCCCAAAGTCCCTCTTTTCAAGTCAAATAGATCAGCCATAGCCTGCTGACTCAGCGTTTTGACACTACGGATTTTTCTAATATTTTTTCCAAAACATGACATATTTTGCTAATTTTATTAAGAATAATAAATTTACTCATAGGTAACTAAGTAAACTGTTTAAAAATTAAATTTTGTTATTACTTATTTCTACAGAAAAAGTATTTGCAACCAATAGAGATAGCACAAGTATTCTCTCAAATGATGGAGTTTACAGAAATTCTAGAATGAATTAAGAAAGCGGTGGAGAAGTTGTTGGATTAGTATATTTTTCTTTTGGCTAGTAGAAAAATATTTAAAAAAAAAACGACAGCTCTCGCCGTCGTTTTTAATTCTATATTCTCTTAGATATTATTGCTGTTCCGCTGGGACTTCATCAGTATATGTAGAGCTTACTCCAGGTTCATCTTGAGGCACCTCTCCTATTGCAGCTAGATAACGCTCTGCATCTAGAGCAGCCATACATCCTGTTCCGGCAGCAGTGATTGCTTGGCGATATACATGATCTGCAGCATCACCAGATACAAAGACGCCAGGTACAGTGGTTTTAGAAGATCCAGGTGTATTAATAATATATCCTGTTTTGTCTAATTTTAAATAGTCCTTAAAAATATCTGTGTTAGGCTTATGACCTATCGCTACAAAAAATCCTGTAGCTGGAATATCATGCTCCTCACCTGTCACATTATTCTTTACTCTTGCTCCTGTTACCCCTACATCATCACCTAAAACTTCTACAGTTTCTGTATTATACAAGATTTCAATATTCTCTGTGTTCTTCACACGCGCGGCCATAATTTTTGACGCTCTAAACTCATCGCGACGTACAAGCATAGTTACTTTTTTACAAAGTTTCGAAAGATAATGAGCTTCCTCACAGGCACTGTCTCCAGCACCTACGATGACTACTTCTTGTCCTCTGTAGAAAAATCCATCACAAACAGCACAGGCAGAAACACCCCCACCCATTTTTAAATACTTCTGCTCAGAAGGAAGTCCTAAATATTTTGCACTTGCGCCCGTAGAAATAATAACAGATTCAGCATGTATTTCTTTTTCTCCATTGATCCACGCTTTATGTACCTCTCCAGAAAAATCAACTTTAGTTACCCAACCATCGCGAACGTCTGTTTCAAAACGCTCTGCTTGTTTTTGTAATTGTACCATCATTTCTGGTCCTGTTACTCCATCAACATAGCCTGGAAAATTTTCAACCTCATTAGTGGTCGTAAGTTGGCCGCCAGGTTGTTGCCCTTGATATAACACAGGTTTCATATTTGCGCGAGCTGCATAGATCGCTGCAGTATATCCCGCAGGACCAGAACCTATAATAAGGCATTTTACTTTTTCTATTGACATGATTTATTTTTTTACGCTTTCGCGAAAGCGTATTCACACTTTCACAATTGCAATAGTTTACTAATAACTTATACAAAAGTAGGATTTACAACCCAAACCTTACCGTCAACTTATCAAGAAAAATCATTCCTTTATCACCAAATACTATGATTGCGTACATAATCATACATAGCGAGTTATTGCCGAATATTCTGTAAATTGTCAGTAAAACAAATAAGATTATGAAAAACTCTTTTGTCTATGCGCTTGCGATTCTTTTAACGACTACAGCCTGTGCTCAAGAACCGAGAGAAAATGATGTACCTATCATATCAAATCCCGCATACACCTATGAAGTTATAGTTCCTGACCTTACAAATCCTTGGGGACTTGATGTGTTGCCAGATGGCTCTATGCTCATTACAGAAAAAAGTGGCGAATTGATCCACTTTAAGGATGGTGAGAAAACTATGATTGGAAATGTTCCCAAAGTTTCTTCTAGAGGTCAAGGAGGGTTATTAGATATACGGTTGCATCCAGATTATCCAAATAATGGATGGATTTATTTTACCTATTCTTCACCAGAAGGGGAGGAAGAAGGTGCTATGACCGCATTAATGAGAGCAAAACTAGTAGATGGCGCTTTGGTTGAAAATGAATTACTTTATAAAGGCAGTCCTAATACGAGAAAAGGGCAGCATTTTGGGTCACGCGTGCGATTCGATAAAGATGGGTATGTATTTTTCTCTATAGGGGAACGTGGTGAGCGTGATGTAAACCCGCAGGATATTACGAGAGATGGCGGTAAGATATACCGCCTTCATGATGATGGGGCTATTCCAAAAGACAACCCTTTTGTTGGCACTACTGATGCAAAAGAAGCCATTTATTCTTATGGTCATAGAAACCCGCAGGGAATGACATTTCACCCTGAGACAGAAAAACTTTGGATCCATGAACATGGACCACGTGGCGGAGACGAGATAAACCTACCTCAATCTGGAAAAAATTATGGATGGCCAGTTATTTCTTATGGGGTTAATTATAGCGGAACATCATTTACAGAAATTACACAAAAAGAAGGTATGGAGCAGCCTCTTTACTACTGGGTGCCTTCTATCGCACCTTCTGGAATGGCATTTGCTTATGGAACTGGTGATAATCACTTAGATGGTAATTTACTGGTGGGTTCTTTAAAATTTGAATATTTAGAACTTGATATCTTAGAAAGTAATCAAGTAGTTGCCCGCGAGAGATTATTAGAAAACGTGGGTCGCGTTCGTAATGTGATCAATCATGAGGGAACCATTTACGTAGGTGTAGAGGGAAAAGGAATTCTTAAACTGATTAAAAAATAAATCTTAGCAACCAAACGATATTTTGAGAATTACCAAAACCATGAAAATTTTACTTCTTAGCACCACTGCTTTGCTTATTGCTATAGCTTTTTTCGCGGTAGCGAACCTCAATTCTGAACAGGATAAAGCTTACTCAGCTCAAGATCCTCTAACAGCATCTATTAGTCGTGGAGAAACAGTTTATATGGATTTTTGTATCCAATGTCACTTGGCCAAAGGAGAAGGAGTCGCTGAAGTTTTTCCGCCATTAGCAAACTCTAATTGGCTTACACCTGACCGTTATAAAGAGGCTATTAAAGTCGTTAAGTATGGACAGCAAGGAAAAATAACAGTGAACGGAAAGACTTACAATGGGGTGATGGCAAACCTAGAACTCTATGACGATGAGGTGGCAGATGTGATGAATTTTATTATGAATAACTGGGGAAACTCGCAAGAAAAAATCATCACAGAAGACTTCGTCAAATCCATATCTAAATAATACATTGTTCTGAATAACGTAATCTCTACATTACCTATTTTTCATAATGTAGAGATTTTAATTACGCATTTTAAATTGTACTTTTACCTCTTAACTGTCCTCCAATTTTTATGGGAAAAATAATAGCAATTGCAAATCAAAAAGGTGGTGTAGGTAAAACTACAACCTCAGTAAACCTTGCAGCTTCTCTAGGTGTTCTCGAGAAAAAAGTACTTCTTATAGATGCAGATCCGCAGGCGAATGCGACCTCTGGACTAGGCTTAGATGTAGAAAGTATCGAAATAGGAACTTACCAACTTCTAGAACATACGATCAGTGCAGAGGAGGCTATTATCAAAACTTCGTCGCCTAACCTAGATATCATACCTGCCCATATAGATCTTGTAGCTATCGAGATTGAATTGGTAGATAAAGATGAACGGGAGTATATGATGAAAAAAGCCATAGGTCATTTACGTGATTCCTATGATTACATCTTAATAGATTGTGCGCCCTCGTTAGGGCTGTTAACTTTAAATGCACTTACAGCATCAGACTCCGTCATGATTCCTATTCAATGTGAGTACTTTGCGCTAGAGGGATTAGGTAAATTATTAAACACCATTAAAAGCGTACAGAAAATTCACAATAAAGATTTAGATATAGAAGGATTGCTACTTACCATGTTTGACTCACGTTTGAGACTCTCTAATCAAGTGGTAGAAGAGGTTCAAAAGCATTTCAGTGAGATGGTATTTGACACCATTATACAACGCAATGTACGTTTAAGTGAGGCCCCTAGTTATGGTGAAAGTATCATTAATTATGATGCAGCTAGTAAAGGAGCTACAAACTATTTAAGCCTTGCTCAAGAATTGATTACAAAACAAACTAGCTAAAAAATGGCTAAAGCAACAAAAAAACAAGCACTCGGTCGCGGACTTTCAGCTTTACTGAAAGATCCAGAAAATGACATTAAAAGTGCAGAAGATAAAAACGCAGATAAAGTGGTGGGCAATATCGTTGAGCTCGATCTTAAAGATATTGATGTAAATCCCTTTCAACCCCGTACAAGCTTTAATGAAGAGACGCTTAGAGAGCTAGCTTCCTCTATCAAAGAACTAGGTGTGATACAGCCTATTACGGTGCGTAAAATGAGTTTTGGTAAGTACCAACTCGTTTCTGGAGAGCGGCGTTATAGAGCTTCAAAACTTATAGGTAACGACACCATACCCGCATACATACGTATCGCAAATGACCAAGAAAGTCTTACCATGGCGTTGGTTGAAAATATACAACGTCAAGATCTTGATCCAATTGAAATTGCTTTGTCGTACCAACGACTAATCGATGAAATTAATCTCACACAAGAACAAATGAGTGATCGTGTAGGTAAAAATAGATCTACAATTACAAATTATTTACGATTGCTTAAGTTAGATCCTATCGTACAGACAGGAATGCGTGACGGTTTCTTATCGATGGGACATGGACGCGCCTTAATTAATATTGACAATACAGGAGATCAACTAGATATTTACGAAAAAATTCTTCAAGAAAAATTATCTGTTAGACAAACAGAAGCTATTGTAAAAAACTACCACGCTACCTCTTCTACTCAACCAGCTACGAAAGAAGAAACACCTACTTTTATTGAAAAAGGAAGTAAAAGATTTGCAGAATATTTTGGCGCTAAGGTAGATATCAAAGTTGCAAAAAATGGCCGTGGAAAAATAACAATTCCATTTTCGTCTGAAGAAGATTTTAAAAGATTGCAGAAACTCATAAAGGGTGCAGAATAAAAAAATTATAGCGCTTGTAGTGTTGTTTTTCTTTTACGCTTTCGCGAAAGCGCAAGAAGAAAATCCAGAAGATACTATTATTGAAGCTGATGAAGTAGAAACTGTAGTTGAGAAAGAAGAATACGATCCTTTACGTCCTGCTAAAGCTGCTTTTTATGCTGCTGTACTGCCAGGCTTAGGTCAGGTTTACAATAAAGATTATTGGAAACTACCCTTAGTTTACGGGGCACTGGGCTCTACAATATATGGGGCTGTTTGGAATTCAGAACAGTCAGAGCGTTTTAGAGGTGCTTACAAATTAAGATTGGCTGGTCAGATCGATGAATTTAGTGAGCAAAATGAAAATGTTCGTATCGTCCTTTCTAACGATGCACTCTTGGATGCTCAAAAACAGTATCGTAGGCGTCGAGATCTTTTTATTCTAATATCTGCCGGCGTGTACGTACTCCAAATATTAGAAGCAAATGTAGATGCACACCTGTCACAATATGATGTGGATGAAGACCTCACTTTAGCTCCAGATATTGATTTAGACAACGTATCAGACACCGTAAATTACGGTGTAAAACTTACCTATCGATTTTAGAATCATGAATATTGCATTATTAGGATACGGAAGAATGGGAAAAGCTATTGAAAAAATAGCCGTAGAGAGAGGGCATATCATAGTGGCACGTGTGAATAAACCTGAAGACTTTACGTTAGATAAAGCAGATGTCGCCATAGATTTTAGCATTCCTGAAGTTGCCGTTTCTCATTTAGAAAAGTGTTTTAAAGCTCAAGTTCCCGTTGTTTGTGGCACCACTGGATGGTTAGCTAGATTTGAAGAAATGAAAGGAGTGTGTACAGAAAACGATTGTGCCTTTTTATATGCTTCTAATTTTAGCGTAGGCGTTAATTTATTTTTTGAGTTCAATAAAAAAATCGCTACTCTTATGGCTCCCAGAGAAGAATATACAGTGGATTTGACTGAAATCCATCACACAAAGAAGCTAGATGCACCAAGTGGTACTGCCATTACACTTGCCGAAGGTATTATTGAAAATAGTGCATATAAAGAATGGAAGCTTGTAGAAGACAAAAGCTCTACACCAGATACAGTAGCTATCACCTCAGAAAGAACCGGGGACGTGCCTGGCACACATATTATCAATTATAAAAGTGAGGTCGATACAATTACTCTACGACATGAGGCACATTCAAGAGAAGGTTTTGCTCTTGGAGCTGTTATAGCTGCGGAATGGATTAAAGGAAAGAAAGGAATATTCTCTATGCAAGACGTGCTGGGTTTGTAACAAAATTCAACATGTAAACACCTATTACACACAAAAACAACTACGATGACATTAGTACAATGGTTTATATTTTTCTTAATTATTCAAGTTATACACTTTGCTGGAACTTGGAAATTATATGTTAGAGCTGGCAGAAAAGCTTGGGAGGCAGCAGTCCCAGTATATAACGCTGTGGTTCTTATGGGCATCATTAACAGGCCTAAATGGTGGACAATTCTACTATTTATCCCTATAGTAAATTTAATCATGATACCCGTCGTCTGGGTAGAGACTGCAAGAAGTTTTGGTTATACCACTTATAAAGACACCGCACTTACAATTCTTACCTTAGGTCTCTATCTATACTATATTAATTATGCCACAAACGCACCATACCGTGCAGATAGAGATATTAATCCAAAATCGTCGAGTGGTGAGTGGACCAGCTCTCTGCTATTTGCAATTGTAGCGGCTACCATCGTGCATACGTATTTTATGCAACCCTTTCAAATTCCCACGTCTTCACTAGAAAAGACATTACTCGTGGGAGATTGGCTATTTGTAAGTAAATTTCATTATGGAGCCCGTACGCCTATTACAACTGTAGCCACACCTATGTTGCACGATACTATATATGGCAAGACTAAAAGTTATTTATCTAAGCCTCAATTACCATATTTTAGACTTCCAGGTTTTCAAAAAATAAAGCGTAATGATATCGTAGTATTTAACTGGCCAGTAGACACCCTGATAGATATAAGACCCGGAAGTATGCGTGGCAGTGTACGAAAGCCTATTGACAAAAAATCAAATTATGTAAAAAGAGCGGTTGGCGTTCCTGGGGATTCTCTAGAAGTTCGCAATGGATATGTATATATCAATGGCAAAGAGAACGACTTACCAGATAGAGCTCGAATACAGTTTAGTTATGAGATTACCTCAAAAGATCTGTTGGTAAAAAGAGCTACTGATGCTACTGGAAACTACTCGTTCCCGTCAGATCTTATGAATGAGCGCTATGAAATTTCGGATATCATCTTAATTGATGCCAGAGGTGAAAATGGTCCTTATGTATATATAGCTCATGCAAGTGAAGCGGCTATTGCCAAGCTTAAAAATAACAGCAACATCATAGATATTACTCGCAGAACTTTTCAGCCCATTGAAAATAATGGGAGCATGTTTGGTCATAAACCGGGTCGCGCTTCAAGTGTAGATACTTTTGGACCCATCTATATTCCTGAAGAAGGTAAAACTGTCGCTATCACACCAGAGAGTTTGCCTTATTACGAACGCATTATTGAAGTGTACGAGGGGTATGAAATGGGAGAAGAGCGAAAGATTACAGTAAATGGAAATCAGATACTTCTTAATGGTCAGCCACTTACAGAATACACCTTTAAACAAGATTACTACTGGCTTATGGGGGATAACCGCCATAACTCACAAGATGCCCGTTCTTGGGGTTACGTTCCGTTTAATCACGTTGTAGGAAAACCCGTTTTTGTGTGGCTAAGTCTCGACGCAAATAAAAAAGGCTTTTTTAATAGTTTACGCTGGGATAGGGTATTTACTACTGTGGGCGGTAACGGACCGTTAGTAAGTTATCGCTACTGGTTTTTAGGAGCTCTACTATTATATTTTGGATGGACTTATTTTAGAAAAAAGAAAAATCCAAAAACTAAAAAATAATCTAATGGAAGCTGCTCTCATTACACCTGGGTACTTTGCGCCTATCATACAGTATGCAGTTATTAGTCAGGCTAAAGAGCTATTTATAGAAGCTAAAGGGAATTTCCAAAAACAATCCTATCGCACTAGAATGAATATTGCCACCTCCACAGGTGTTCTCACGCTCATCATTCCCATCCTACACAGGAAAGACAAAACGGAGCGCCAGCAGTATTTTGATGTGAAAATTGAAAATAAATTTCACTGGCAACGTGATCACTGGCGTAGTCTAAAGATTGCTTATCAAACCTCACCTTACTTTGAGTACTATGAGGACGAATTTGAGCCTTTGTACCACACTCACTACGATAGTCTTATCACATTTAATGAGGCGTGTCATCAAGTGATTTTAGAATGTTTACAACTTGAGCTAACTCCTAGATATACCAAAGAATATTTTAGAGATCCTGAGCAAAAAGATTTTAGATGGCTCTTAAAGGCAAAAAAGGAGCCTGCTTATCCATTGCCAGAATATCATCAATTATTTGGAGAAAATCATGGATTTTTATCTAATCTGACCATTTTAGATTTGCTCTTCAATCTAGGCCCAAGCGCGCAAGACTATTTAGAAAAAGTGGATCTTTCGGCTATTTCAGTTTAAGAGTTGCCATCGAAGGTTTGTGATCACTTAAAGAAGTATCAAATGTTTCAAAAGCTACTACTGGAAACTTTTCTTCAGCTAGTATAAAATCTATGCGCAAAGGAATAAAATCAAACCAAAAAGTGGCTCCTGTTCCTGATCCCGCTTTCGCGAAAGCGTCATTCTTACCACCTTTTACTTTTCTATACATATACGATGTGGAACTGTTGTTAAAATCTCCTGTAACAATCACGGGGTAAAGAGAATTTTTTTCACTTGCTAAAAACTTTTGCACCTGCTGTTCTTGTTTCTTAAATGCTTGACCTAGTCTACCCAATAAACGCTTTGAATCTTGTTTTTGTAAACTATTTAAATCTGGCGAAAGACTAAAACTTTGGAAGTGCACATTATAAATACGTATAGTATCCGTAAGTGTTGCTATGTCTGCATAAATAGCATTATTACTGGATTTTTCAAAATCTAGAGATCCATTCGAAACGATTGGAAATTTTGAAAATATTACTTGCCCAAAAGTTGAGCTACCTTTTGCAAACACTTTGTGTTGATAGGGGTATTTTTTTTCGTCCAGTGTAACACTAGGATGGTACTCTTGAAAAGAAACGATATCAGGTTGTTGTTCTTGAACAAGTGATAGCACACGCTCTCCTACTCGCACCTCCTCGCTCCAACCATTTACATTAAATTGCCGTACATTATATGTAAGCACTTTTAAGTTTTGAATAGTATTTGTCTCACTTGAACCCCCTAAACGAAACATTGAAAAAATATGTGTAATCCCGATTGCAAGAATGATACCCGAAAGTAATAATTGCCTGCGTCCCCTAAAAATCCAATACACCAAGAATATCGCGTTAATGACAATAAGAACAGGCAAGACAAGGCTTAATACAGATAGCGCAGGAAATATGTGTGGCGGGATATAGGGCAGCAAATAGCTTGCTAGCAGCAGTATGGCAAAAATACTATTGACGAAAAAAATCACCTTATCAAAAAAGCCAAGATTGTTCATGCTTAATCTTTTCCTGCTTTAAATAAAAAATCCTTCTCCTCTTTCGAAAGGCTCTCATAGCCACTCTTACTTATTTTATCAAGTATGAGATCTACTCGTTGTTGCTTCTCACTCTTAGATACTGTGGCAGTCTGAGGGTTTGATTTCCTTTTGGTTTTATTTCTATGCACAGTCCTAAGCGGTGATTTCTTCTCTCGCTGAGGTGTTTTAGAAAACCAGCTTGCAATGACATCCATACTCTTTTCAAACCAAAGACCCATATCATTTCCTTTCAATAACTGCTGTGCGTATAAAAATCCAAATGCAGCTCCGCCTAGATGCGCGATAGATCCTCCTGCATTTCCAGAAGTAGGCAGCCCTAGCAAATCGATTAAAACAAAAATTAAGGCAATGTGCCATAATTTTAAATTAAAAAAGAAAACTCTAATCTCCGTATTTGGAGTGTAAGTGGCTATAAAAACAATCACCGCATTTACAGCAGCCGAAGCCCCCAAAAGCACGCTATATCCTTTAAAAGCTGGCAGTAAATTATATAGGAGTAAAAAAACGGCACCTCCAGCTATTGCGCCAAGAAGGTACACAGTTAACAATCGTTTTTCAGTAAATAGATTCAAAATAAATTTAGAAAAAACGTACAAGTAGAGCATGTTCCATAGTAAATGCCACACTCCAGAATGCAAGAAAGCATACGTAATTACAGACCAAGGTTGTTGAAGAAATCTCACAAAATCTGTTGGTAGCACAAAATACTTATTTAAACTAACTGGATCTATTTGAACAATCCATGGCAGTAAGTTAAAAAGTAGGAAAACACACACGTTAATCACAATTAATTTAATTGCGATGTTGGCTGTTTTGTATTTATATGCTAGTGATGTATTTGCCATATTAATCCTATCTATTTGCTTGACCGAGTCCTTTTTTCTTCCAATACCACATCATTATAAATCCAAATAGTGCCCCTCCTAAGTGTGCCCAATTTGCAATATTTGCTCCAAATATAGAGAACCCTGTAACACCTGAAAACAAATCTAAAAGAATAAGACCTGGAATAAAATACTTTGCTTTTATTGGGATGGGTATGAATAATAGTCCTAGAGAAGCATTAGGGAACAACATTCCAAAAGCCACGAGCACGCCATAAATGGCTCCAGAAGCTCCCACTGCAGGAATATTATAGGACCCGAAAAACTCTTGAGCTATTTCTACAGGTATCGCTTTCCCTTGCATTAAGGAACCTGGCTGAGCAGTTTGCACTAACATCTCTTTCATATCACTTGGCGTAAAACCTAATTGTAAAAATGCATCATAAGCGCTATTAAAATGGTAATAATTTACCAAGGTGTGTATTAATGCTGCACCTAATCCAGCTGAGAAGTAAAAATATAAAAATCGCTTTTGACCAAGAGCACTTTCAATAGGGCTTCCAAACATCCACAGGGCATACATATTAAAAAGAATGTGCATGGGACTAGATAAGTCATGCATAAACATATGAGTAAGCGGTTGCCATAGTTGAAAACTTGGATGCTCCACGAACCAAAGTGCAAATAATTGCATAGCAGGCTCGGGTTTTATAATGAAATAAGATCCTAAAAAGAAAATCACATTAATAATGATTAGCCCTTTTACCGTCTCTGTGATTCTTCCCATTTCTTATGTAAATTTTCGTTCAAGTTCTTCTCCACTCATCGTAATAAAGGTTGTTTTTCCCCCTGGAGATCTGTTAGGTTCTTTACAGGCAAATAAACTATTCACGAGATGCTCTCGTGACCTTCCATCAAGATACTCGCCTCCGCGCACTGCAAGGCTCTTTGCCATACTCTTTGCAAGTGTATCTGTCTGACTAAACCCATCACCTGGCACTTCATTCTCTAGATCACTCAATAGTTGCTCGATGACCACAGGCACCTGCCCTTCTGTTATTGAGGTAGGTATTCCACAAATCTCAACAATATCGCCACTTATCGTTCCAAATAAAAATCCAGTATTCTCTAGACCTTCTTTTAATTCTTTGATAAGTTCAAGTTCTGTAGTTGTATACGTTAAGGTAAGTGGAAAGAGCAACTGCTGACTTACAGATTCTTTGACCGTGATATTGCGTAAAAATTCTTCATACAAAACACGCTGGTGCGCACGATGTTGATCGATCACCACCATACCACTTTTAATGGTACTTACAATGTATTTATTGGTAAGCTGGTATGTGCTTGCTTCTACCTGATTTGCTCGCTGTGAGTCTAACGAGCTATTCGCTTTCGCGAAAGCGACCCCACCCTTATGGTCATTCATACCACTCTCAAACATATTTGGCGTATGCGCATCCTTCTCTACAGTAAAGGTGCTAGCCCTTCTCTGCTGCGGCATATCCTCATACATTTGCTCCCAACCTGCTATTTGAGACTTTTCAAATCCTGATCTTCGGACAGTATTTTTTGAAGTGGCTACATTCTCAAATGGATTAAAAGTTCTATCTACTTCAATATTGGGAGTGACAACACCTTTATTTTTATACTCATACGGCGTATCGAATTCACTATCACGGTTAAAATCTAAAACGGGAGCAATACTAAATTGGCCTAAACTATGCTTAATTGTACTACGCAACATTGCGTACAACGCATGCTCATCATCAAACTTAATTTCTGTTTTTGTGGGATGGATATTAATATCTATTGTACTAGGATCTACTTTGAGATATAGAAAGTAACTGGCTCTCGCCTTATCTGGCAAAAGACCCTCAAAGGCTGCCGTTACAGCGTGATTGAGATAAGGACTTTTGATGAATCGATCATTAACGAAGAAGAATTGCTCTCCTCTAGTTTTTTTAGAGAATTCTGGTTTTACCACAAAACCATCTATGGTTACAATGTCAGTTTCTTCTTGAACAGGAACGAGTTTTTCATTTGTTTTGGCTCCAAAAATAGCCACAATGCGTTGCTTTAAAGTACCCTCAGGTAGTTGAAATAACTCCCCTTCATTGTGATACATTGCAAACGCAATAGCCGGATGAGCCAGCGCTACACGTTGAAATTCATCAATGATATGACGTAGCTCTACACTATTAGATTTTAAAAAATTGCGTCGTGCAGGAATATTAAAAAATAGATTTTTTACAGATAGCGAGGTTCCTTTAGGAGTTGCACAAACTTCTTGCAGATTTATGGTACTTCCTTCAATCTCTATGTGAGTACCCACCTCTACATTTGAGGGGCGCGTTTTTAAATCTACATGAGCGACGGCCGCGATAGACGCAAGTGCTTCCCCACGGAAACCCTTTGTGTTAAGATTAAACAAATCATCTGCCGTGGTGATTTTTGAAGTAGCATGACGCTCGAAGCTCATACGGGCATCGGTATCGCTCATACCCTTTCCATCATCTATAATTTGGATGAGTGTTTTTCCAGCATCCTTTACGATAAGTTTTATGGAGGTGGCTCCAGCATCTATGGCATTTTCAAGTAACTCCTTTACTACCGATGCTGGTCGCTGTACGACTTCTCCCGCAGCGATCTGATTTGCTACGTGATCGGGTAAAAGTTTAATAATGTCTGCCATTACAAAAAAATCAATAAGGAGGCGCAGTAAATATGGAAAGATCAAAATCGATCACCCAAAAGAAAAGTAACAGAAGCACTAGAAATATTAAGATAATTGTACGATTATACCCTCCTTTCTTATTTACTTGCAATTCATCCCAAGCAGTGAGGAAGCGTGTTTTCAACCCACCGCCATAAGTAAGTGTTTTACGCTGCTCATCAAAGCGACCTTCAATCTTAAAAGGACTCCCATCCTTATCGCTTTTATAATAGCGTGGTTGGTAGTCATATTTCTTGTTTGTACGTTTTACTATTCCCATAATGCTGTTATTTCAAAGATACAATATCGTATCCAAAAAGCATACCGAAAGTCTCGTTGCTATAGCTCCTCATTGAGATTTTTAACGCACTATGTTTTGTAATACTCCTGTATTTTCTGTAGTAATTTTGAGAACTTCTGCTTTCGCGAAAGCGTAAAAACAAACATCCACCAAAAAAATCCTAAAAAGTAACTAGAAACGTGCTTCCTTGCGCAACTGAGCCATTTTAATGGCCGCAATGGCAGCTTCTGTTCCCTTATTGCCATGTATGCCACCGCTACGCGCTCTTGACTGCTCTATGTTGTTATCTGTAAGTACGCAAAAAATTACGGGAATATCTTGATTGACATTTAAATCTTTGATTCCCTGTGTCACGCCCTCACATACAAAATCAAAATGCTTGGTTTCCCCTTGAATGACGGCGCCTATGACAATAATAGCGTCTAGCATATCATACGCCTGAGTCATTTTCTTTGCTCCGTAGATCAATTCAAAAGCACCCGGAACATTCCATCGTACGATGTTTTCATTGATAGCACCACAATCTTTTAGGGCATCAAAAGCCCCTTGCCATAATCCTTCTGTGATCTCCTCATTCCACTCAGAAACAACAATCCCAAACTTGAAATCTTTCGAGTTTGGGATTGATGTTTTGTCATAGGCTGAGAGATTATTCCCTACTGTTGCCATATAATTGACGTTTAAAGTTAATTACTTTCCTGCTTGCGCACGACCTAAGTAAAGGTCTACTTGACTTGCATATTCTGAAGTACTAAATTCTTCTTTAATACGTGACAGATGCTTTACTGCTGCATCATTGTCGCCAAGATCTATTGCTGCTACTCCCGCTTTAAACAGAAAGCGTGGTGTTGTAAAGGTATTTATATTTGTAGAAGCTGCATCCTCATAGTAATCATACGCCTCTTCTGCTTGACCTAACTGCATAAATGCATCTCCTATAGCCCCTTTTGCGAGTGGCGCAAGGATAGCATCATCACTAGAAAAATCTTGTAAATGCGTTATCGCATTTTGGTAATCTTTAATTTCTAGATAAGACATTCCAGCATAGTAATGTGCTAGATTTCCAGAAGGTGTGCTTCCGTAATTATCTGCTACATCAAGAAGACCATATTTACCATTTCTACCATTAAGAGCCACCATGTATAAAGAATCCTTCACAGCCGTGTTTGTAGCTTCAAGCGCCGTTGTAAAGCTTTCTTGTGCCATTACAAGTTCATTTGCGGCCTCTGCCTCATTAGGCTCTACAATAAATTTAGTGTATCCTAGATATAAAAGTGCTATAACAAGCGCTGCGATAATTACTCCTATAACGGGCTTTTGGTTTTTCTCAAACCATTCTTCTGCTTTATTTGCTCCTTCATCTAGTGATCCAAAAACCTCTGCCGTTGTGCTCTCGCTATCATCTATAAACTCTTCAACATCTTCCTTTTCAGGTTTTGTCTTTGGTTTATACCCTCTCTTATTATATGTAGCCATATTCGTATTTTGTTAGTCGGGCAAAAATATAATATTTATTGAATTATGAAAGGGAATTTATTGCTTAATTTTGAACCTTTCCTAAGTCTATGTATTGGAGTTTGTGCGCTTTCGCGAAAGCGTACTCACACCCACCTTACTCTATGATCTTAAAATCACTCTCTCTCATCAATTATAAAAATTTTGAATCACAAGGCTTTACCTTTGATGCAAAAATCAATTGTTTTGTCGGAAATAATGGGGTAGGAAAGACAAATGTGCTTGATGCTATATACCATCTTTCGTTCGGAAAAAGCTACTTTAATCCAGTGACAAGCCAAAATATCAATCATAACGCAGACTTCTTTGTAGTAGATGGCGTCTATACTAAAAATGAGCGGGAAGAAAAGGTAGTCGTTAGTGCAAAGAAAGGACAAAAGAAAATTATAAAGCGCAATGCCAAACTGTACGAGCGCTTTGCAGATCATATCGGGTTTTTACCGCTGGTAATAATCTCCCCAGCAGACCGAGACTTGATCACGGAGGGAAGTGATACCCGAAGAAAATTTATTGATGGTGTCATCTCACAAAGTGACAAAAGCTACCTTTCTGATTTATTGGGCTACACAAAAATACTCTCTCAACGTAATGCGCTTCTTAAATATTTTGCAGCAAACAGCACCTATAATGCAGATACGATCGCTGTATACAACGAACAATTGGAAGGATTTGGGACGCCTATTTTTGAAAAACGGAAGCAATTTTTAGAACGCTTCACCCCTATTTTTCAAGAACGGTATGCTGCTATAAGTGGAAATACAGAAGCCGTCTCACTCACCTATGATAGCGCCTTGCATACCATGCCGTTGCAGCACCTACTAACGAATGCCATTAATAAAGATCGTGGTCTACAATATACGAGTGTGGGTATACATAAAGATGACCTCAATTTTGAGATTAATGGCCATCCCATTAAAAAATTTGGCAGTCAAGGGCAGCAAAAATCTTATTTAATTGCCTTAAAACTTGCGCAGTTTGACTTTATAAAAGAAGAAAGCGGTACGACACCTCTGTTATTGCTAGATGATATTTTTGACAAGCTCGATGAAAACCGAGTACAGCATATTATAGAATTGGTCAACACCAATGATTTTGGCCAACTATTCATAAGCGATACGCACGCAGATCGCACTGAAGCTGTGGTGAAGAAAATTCATCAGAGTTATGAGCTGTTTCACTTAGGTAATTAATAGCAAGCTAGTATCTTTACGCTATTATAAATAGTCGAAAGTTTTGAAAAATCCTTTTTACATACTTCTTATTATCCTTTCAAGCTGTTCATCTTCTACTGAGGAACAGATAGCAAACATTGATGGCTACTGGGAGATTGCAGAGATTGAAAACGAAGCGGGTGATATAAGGGAATTTACTATAAGCCAAAACATAGATTTTTTTGAAATTAATCCAAATGGCAAAGGAATTCGCAAAAAAGTACAGCCTAATGCGCTTGGAGAATTTACCACGTCAAATTCCAGTGAAAATATAGACGTTTTTAAAGAAGATGGACTTTTGAAACTGCGATATTCTACAGCTTTGGACACATGGACAGAGACTGTAAAAAAAGCGACTGATAATGAACTTATTCTGATTAATGAAGCAGGCATCATCTATACATACAGAAAATACAAACCTTTAGTAATAGAATAATGGCAAAACGTACTACAGATCCTATTTCTATAAGTGCTGCTCTAGGTGAGTTTGTAGAAAAAAACAAACTAAGTAAAGGCATTGATAAGGTGGATGTAACTGCAGCTTGGTTTACGTTAAACCCTGCTTTTAAAACATATACCACTTCCATACGTTTTGATAGAGAAACCCTCTTTGTAAACCTCAGCTCCTCTGTTTTTAGAGAAGAATTGTCGTACGGAAAAGACAAAATCCTCTCGATGATAAATGAAGAGTTAGGGAGAGCTATTGTCAAAAAAATCGTGCTACGATAAATCTTGCTTAAGATTACATACGCTCAGGCACCTCAATTCCAAGTAATCCAAAGGCACTTTTAATTACCTTTCCTACTTGCTCACTTAACAGCACTCGGAAACTTTGATCAGCTACATCCTCAGTACCTAAAATTTGAACCTGCTGAAAGAAGGAGTTGTATTCTTTTACCACATCATAGGTATAATTTGCAATGATAGCCGGACTCTTTTGATCTGCAGCTAGTTGTATAGTTGCTGGATAATCTTGTATGAGTTTAAGAAGTTCTTTTTCTTTAGGATGCAAGTCTCTACCTACGGAGAGATCTGTGCTTACGTTCATCTCCTTAGCCTTGCGTAAAATGGATTGTATACGCGCATAGGTATATTGAATAAACGGCCCCGTATTTCCTTGAAAATCTACTGACTCCTTTGGATCAAAGAGAATGCGTTTTTTAGGATCTACTTTTAAAATATAATATTTAAGTGCTCCTAAACCTATAATTTTATAAAGCGCTTCCTTTTCTTCATCAGAATAACCATCTAGCTTTCCTAGCTCTTCTGAGATAGCACCAGCAGTCGTCTGCAACTTCTGTGATTAAATCATCTGCATCTACGACGGTACCTTCACGAGATTTCATTTTACCAGAAGGAAGGTCTACCATCCCATAACTTAAGTGGAATAAATTTTCTGCCCAGTCGTAGCCCAATTTTTTTAATATTAAAAACAATACTTGGAAGTGATAATCTTGCTCATTACCCACCGTATAAATCATCCCACCAATGTCTGGATGATCTTTAACACGTTGTATAGCAGTCCCAATATCTTGGGTCATATATACGGCAGTACCGTCAGAGCGCATTACAATTTTACGGTCTAGTCCATCTGCTGTCAAATCACACCATACAGATCCATCCGGATCTTTCTCAAATACACCTCGCTCAAGCCCTTCTTCTACAATATCTTTACCTAGTAAATAGGTATTACTTTCATAGTAGTAGCTGTCAAAATCTACCCCAATATCTTTATAAGTAACTTCAAAACCATCATACACCCATTGGTTCATTTTCTCCCAAAGCGCTACAACGTCTTTATCGCCAGCTTCCCATTTACGGAGCATTTCTTGAGCATCTTGAAGCAATGGCGCCTCTTTTTTTGCTTCGTCTTCCGTTTTGCCTTTTGCTACAAGCGCAGCAACTTCTTTTTTATATTCTTGGTCAAACTTTACGTAGTAATTACCAACTAACTTATCACCTTTCAATCCGGTAGATGCTGGTGTTTCTCCTCTCCATAACGCTGCCACGCAAGCATAGATTTACAAATATGAATTCCGCGATCGTTTATGATTTGCGTTTTGTAAACTTTAGACCCAGCAGCCTTAATAATTTCTGAGACAGAATACCCCAATAGCACGTTACGCACATGACCTAGGTGCAATGGTTTATTTGTATTAGGTGATGAATATTCTACCATTACTGCTTTACCTTCTGGTGCTACTTTGCCAAAATTAGTTGTCCCTATTATTTTTTGAAAGTCTGCTGTGTAGTATGAATCTGCAATTACTAAATTCAAAAATCCTTTTACTACATTGAAAGCCGTAATATCGGAAACATTTTTAACGAGATACTCCCCTATTTGTGTTCCTATTTGAACCGGGTTCCCTTTTACCACTCGTAACATCGGGAAGACCACCACAGTGATATCTCCTTCAAATTCTTTGCGTGTTGCTTGAAATTCTACAGAAGGTAATTCCGCTTTAAAAATTTCGGCAACGGCGCTTTTTACGTGAGCGTCAATGGTAGTTTGTAAGGACATAAGATTTTAAATTGTAGCTATTATAGGATTTTTAGTTCGCTTTCGCGAAAGCGTACTTCATTTCTCTAATAAAGGCACAAAGATATGTGAAAATTGAAAGTCTGCACAGTCCAAACGCTTCTAAACTCGTATCTTTAAAAGAAAAATGCTGCTAAATGTATCTTACAATAATCCTGAAGTTAAACGAAAGATCGACGCAGAGGTAGGACCTGCTTTTGGTCTTAGAGAACGCATCAAACAGGGAGGCATAGGTATAGGGCACCTTATTATCACAGCGTCAAGTGTACACATCCAAAATTTTCTAGCACTAGATAAATACCGTAATAAGTGCAATATTGAATTGCGTCCAAAAGGCATTATCGTAGGCTTTAGAGCACTTCTAGATAGTTATGCCCTCATCATTCCTTACTGGAAACTTAATTTGTATAAAGGACGTGCAGAGGAGTACAGCATCTATCGGGACACCTACTTTATTAAGATCGAGGCTCCATCAACAGACAAAAAAATCCATAATTTTATGAAACGCATCATAGCAGAGAAAGCAAACCAAGCCCCTACTAATGTTGATGATTTATAAAATCCTGGTGGTTAATTTTTCTTACCTAAGAATACACCGGCTATTACAGCCACTACCCCTAATACGATGAGAAGTAAACTCTCATTGGATAAGCCCTCTTTTGCGGAAACTTCTAAAGGACCAAAATCAAGAACTTGCTGTGGCACAAATGCATTATATAGACCAAAAGCCACCAATACAATACCTACAACAATTAAAATATTCTTTAACATAGTTGTTATTTTAGTTTTGGAAAGCTACAACAAATTTTAATCAATTTTAAGTTAACGGGATTTTAACTGCAACAATTCCTAACTATCAATACATTGTGCTTATGAAAATTTTACTTACGGGAGCAAATGGATATATAGGGATGCGATTGCTTCCCATGCTATTAGAAGCAAATCACGATGTGGTTTGTGTGGTGCGTAATAAAGCAAGATTATCTGTAAGTAAAAAAGTAAGAGAACAAATTCAAATCGTAGAAATTGATTTTTTAGATAAACCAGACATCTCAAAAATTCCTACGGATATTGATGCAGCCTACTACTTATTGCATTCTATGAGTTCATCCACTACAGATTTTGACACTAAAGAAGAGGCCTCTGCAATTCATTTTAACACCTACCTTGCAAGTACAAAATGCCAGCAGGTAATTTATCTAGGTGGTATCGCAAATGAAGAAAATTTAAGTAAACATTTAAGATCTCGCAAAAATGTAGAAAACACATTGCGAAAAGGTAAAGCAGCAGTTACGGTATTGCGTGCGGGAATTATTGTGGGTTCTGGAAGCTCGTCATTTGAGATTATAAGAGACCTCTGTGAAAAACTTCCCGTAATGATCACCCCAAAATGGGTACAAACAAAATGCCAACCCATTGCTATACGTGATGTGATGCACTATCTCATAGGCGTACTTGGTACTACTAAAACCTATAATGATGATTTTGACATAGGAGGTCCGGATGTGCTCACCTATAAAGAAATGATGCAACAGTATGCAAAAGTGCGCAATCTTAGGCTCTATATCCTAACATTACCTGTAATGAGCCCAAAATTATCTTCCTACTGGCTTTATTTTATAACCTCCACCTCTTATAAATTAGCGCTTAATCTGGTGGATAGCATGAAGGTAGAAGTTGTCTCTCGTGACAAAAGATTGCAAGATCTACTTGGGGTTACTCCTATTTCTTATGATGCTGCTATTGACCTAGCTTTCGCTAAAATTGAACAAAATCAAGTAGCTAGCTCTTGGAAAGATAGCCTTGTAAGCGGTCGAATTAAAGTGAATCTCGACGACTACATTCAGGTGCCAAAATTTGGTTGCTTAAAAGACACACAAAAAGTAAAATTAGAAAATAAAGAATTAGCCATTGAAAATATATGGGCTATTGGCGGGGAACGCGGATGGTATTACGGAGACTGGATGTGGAAAATAAGAGGTTACATCGATAAACTATTCGGTGGTGTGGGATTAAGGAGAGGTCGTACACATCCAAACAGAATTTACACAGGTGATGTTTTAGATTTTTGGCGAGTGCTATTAGCAAATAAAGAAGAACCACGCCTACTCCTTTTTGCAGAAATGCGTGTTCCTGGGGAAGCTTGGTTAGAATTTACGATAGATGAAAATGACGTGTTACATCAAACAGCTACCTTCCGTCCCAGAGGATTATTTGGTAGATTGTATTGGTATAGTATGCTCCCATTTCATTATTTTATATTTGGTGGGATGATACGCAATATCGCTACAAAAACGTATCATGAGATTTGTTAAATGATATCTGACAGTGTTTTACCTTCTAAAACTATCAAGGTTTGATCACGCACTTCTACCATAAGGTTATGTATACTGCACTCTTCTTCTGTGGGGCAATCTTCGCAATGTTCGTAAAAATTAAGACTTACACATGGCAGCAATGCAATAGGGCCCTCTAACACCCTAATAATCGACGCCATAGTTATTTGAGCAGGGTCTTTAATTAAATAATAACCGCCTCCTTTTCCTTTTTTACTTCCTAAAAAACCAGCTTTTCGAATGGATAGTAATATGCTTTCTAAAAATTTTTTGGAAATATTTTCTGCTTCCGCTATTTCTTGAATGAGAACAATCTCACCAGCCGGTTGTCTTGCGATATACGTAAGGGCCTTAAGTCCGTATTTTGTTTTTCTAGATAGCATTTATCAAACATTATTTTTTTGGAAGAAAAACCTCGGCCATCATACATCTTGCACTTCCCCCTCCACAAGTTTCAATAGTAGTTAGATCACTACTTAAAATCTCACAATGTCTTTCAATTTTTCGTATTTGATCTTTGGTTAGACTTTTATGTGCAGCAGCACTCATTACCAATAACTTTTCATCTGAAGCTGTGAGCACTTGCAACATATTACCTGCAAATTGATGCATTTGTTGTTCAGATATCGTAATGATTTCTTTACCTGTTTCCTTGAGATGTTTTAATACATTTTTACGCTCCTTCTTGTCGTCAATGGTATCTAAACAGATGACACAGAATTTTTCTGCAAGACACATCATCACATTTGTATGGTAAATAGGTAATCGTTCCCCATCTACCGTTTGGTTTGCTGTAAATACTACAGGAGTGTACTCAAAGTCTTCACAAAACTCTATAAACAAATCTTCATCTGCTCTATCTGAGAGTGCACAATATGCTCTTTCATTTTGACGATCCATTAAAATACTTCCCGTTCCTTCTAAGAAAACGCCTTCATCTTCTGCAGCAGTATAATCTACAATATTTTTAATTTGAAAACCCTCTTCTTCTAATCGAATAAATACCTCATCACGACGTTCCTTACGGCGATTTTCAGCAAACATTGGGTACATGGCAACATTACCACTTTCGTGAAAAGAAACCCAGTTATTTGGAAAAATAGAATCCGGAGTGTTCCCTTTTTCATCATCATTTTCTACAATGACATAAACCCCAGCCGCACGCAGCTTAGCAACAAAGGCATCAAACTCTTTTTGCGCTTTGTTATTGATCTCTGCATTTGCTAGAGAAATATCTTCTTGAAAATAATTATTAACAGCTGTTTGCTCGTTCATACGAAACTGAACAGGGCGAATCATTAATATCGTATTCGTTATTTGTCGTAAAGCCATAAGTATTGTAACTACTATAAGAGCAAGGTGTACTTACTCCTCTTTATTGTTAAAAATTTTTTCAAAAGCGTCATATACTGCTAGATGCAGTGCATCGCCATGAGTTTGTTTTTCAAAGAAACTAAAATGTATATTAGGTGACTTATCTATTGTTAATAATTTATTATAAAGCTCCTGAGCATCGCGCTCCATAATTGCCCCTTCTTTACCTACACCCACATATATTCCTTGAACTGAACTTAAATCATGTATAGGTATTTCTAATAATGATTCATCATCCCACCATAGGCTAGGGCTTATGATTATATAATTATCAAAAAGCGCAGATTTTTTAAGAAGGACTTCTGAAGCCAGTAGTCCACCTAAAGATTGACCTATTAAGGTTGAAGATTCTGTAACTCGGTAATTTTGGTTGATCGTAGGTTGCAACTCCCTTTCTATAAATTTTATGAATTTTTCTGATCCTCCTGCGGTTGGAAAGTCAACTTTGTCTTGCTCATTAGTAGTTGGAAAAGTAAAATCTCTCTTTCTGTCTACGTTTGCAATACCCACCACTATAGATTCTGGAATGATATGTATCCAAGAAAAAGAACAAAATTGCACCAGTCCAGCAATGTGTATGATATCTTCTTCAAGCGAGCCGTCTAGCACATAAATAACTGGATATTTTTTTTCTACATTTTTGCTATAGCCAGTAGGGAGGTAGATATTTACACTCCTTTCTTCTTCTAAAATTTCTGAATGAATCGTTATGTTATCACCTATAGAAAAATCACGCTTCTCCTTGATCTCTAAACTATTTTGAGCAAGACCTAAAGTAGATAAACAGATAAAGAAGAATACTAATATTTGTTTCATTTTATAGCTATATCAAATCTTTTGACAGTTTTAGATTACGCTTTCGCGAAAGCGTACGTCTATTTTTTAAGTTTTTTCAGTAAGTGGTTAAGTATCATTTGTGCGTGGATTCGAGTATTTTCAATAAAAAAACGACTCGTTTTTAGTCCGCCTGCAGCAACCCCTGCTATAAAAACATTTGACAACGGCGTTTCTAACGTTTCCTCATCAAAAATAGGTGTTTTAAATTCATCATCTCCTATAGGCAATCCTATGTTTTTAAAGAAGCTATAATTAGGTTTATAACCTATCATTGCGAGCACAAAATCATTCTTTATAACCATCTCACCGTTTGGAGTATTTAGGGTAACACTTTCTTTTGAAATACTCGTTACTTCTGAATTAAAATATGCGTGTATAGATCCTTCTTTTATGCGGTTTTCAATATTAGGTTTTATCCAATATTTTGTGCGCTCATTTATCCCATCTCCACGCACAACCATTGTTACCTCCGCTCCTTTGTAATAGGTTTCTAAAGCAACATCGCAGGCAGAGTTTGCAGCCCCTATAACGATAATTTTCTGGTCTATATACGGATGCGGACTGTCATAAAAGTATTTTACTTTAGGAAGATGTGATCCTGGAATATTAAGTGCTCTTGGAGTATCGTAGAAGCCCGTTGCTACAATAACAGCTTTTGAAAAGGCATCACCCTTACTCGTTTCTAATGTATATCCACCATCCTTAGGTCTCATACTTAAAACTTCTGTATATAAACTTATTTTGAGTTTATAAGTTTCTTGCACACGACGATAATACTCTAAGGATTCCTTACGTGTAGGTTTATCTCTGTCTGAGACGAAAGGAATTTCATCTAGTTCCAGCAACTCGGAAGTGCTGAAAAATGTCATGTTTTCAGGAAAATTATACAGAGAGTTTACCAATACTCCCTTTTCAAGAATAACATATTTTAACTCTTTTTTATGGGCTGCTATACCACAGGCAATGCCTATGGGCCCTCCACCAATTATTACAAGGTCAAAAGAGGCAGTATCAAAGATCATCTATTACGCCAGAAAAATGGGGTTAATAATATCAGAACCGTAAAAAGCTCTAGACGACCTATAAGCATTAAAAATGCCATCCACCATTTTGCTCCTACGGGTAGCCATCCATAATTATCAACAGGACCGAGACCCCCAAAAGCAGGACCTACATTTCCTAAAGCAGAAGCTGCACCACCCAGTGCTGTCCTAAAATCAAGTCCTAAAGAACCTAAAACACAAGCACCTATAATCCAAGAAAGCATATATAATATGAAAAATGCAAGGATGTTGTAGATAATTGAACGATCCACAGAGCGTGTATTATAACGTACTGGCAAAATTGCATTAGGATGCAAAGTACGCTTAAACTCCACGATAGCATTGCGTATGGTGAGCAAATGCCTCACCACTTTAATGCCCCCAGAAGTAGATCCGGCTGACCCTCCTAAGAACATAAGGCCAAAGAAAATAATGGTCAAGAAAGGCGTCCACATCGTATAATCTGCGGTCACAAAACCTGTGGTAGTAATAACCGCTAGCACTTGAAATAATCCATGTCTTATAGCACTCTCTGCCCTACCTAATACCATAGGATGATCTATACTAGAAAGTGTAAAATCTGCACCTACATACATAACACTTGCTGCAATGACTGAAAATCCAATGACAAAAGCCATGTACAAACGAAACTCTTCGTCTTTTAAAATGCGCTGGATTTTTCCTTTAAATGCAAAATAGCTTAATACAAAATTAGTACCCGCTAACATCATGAAGAATATAATGATATACTGTATGAGTGGTTGATCATTCCAATAAGCAATACTCGCATTTTTTGTAGAAAACCCCCCTGTAGACAAGGTACTCATTGCGTGGTTTGCGGCATCAAAAAATGACATTCCGGCAATTTTAAGCAGGATTGTTTCTAAAATAGTAAACCCAAAATAAATGAGCCACAACCTTTTTGCGGTGTCTGTAATACGTGGATGTAGTTTATCTGCACTAGGCCCAGGTGCTTCGGCTGCAAAAAGCTGCATACCTCCAATTCCTAGCAATGGCAAAATAGCTATCGCAAGAACTATTATACCCATCCCACCTATCCAGTGAGTGGTAGATCGCCAGAAGAGTATACTTTTAGGCAGCGTTTCAATCTCGGTCAATATAGTTGCCCCTGTGGTAGTATAACCACTTATAGTTTCAAAAAAAGCGTTTGCAAGTGTAGGTATCGTTCCAGAAAACAAATAAGGGAGCATACCACTAAGTGACATGAATAACCATCCAAAGGTCACAATTATATATCCTTCTCGTTTCTTTACTTCTTTCTCGTGACCACGAGTTAAAAACATCAATGAAATTCCCACAAATGCGGTGATAAGCGCCGCAGCTGAAACTTCTAAACCCACGCCATCTTTAGTGATAAAACTAACTAAGACAGCGATGAGCATAAAACCACCGTTGAATAACAGCAGTAAACCCATTAAATGAAATATAATCTTGTAGTTAAGTTTTGGCATCTGGAATTAGATAAACATTTCTTCTACCTTTTTTATAGATCGAGGCAAACAACATACGACCACGCGATCTCCAGCAACAATTTTAAAACCTCCGAGCACAATAAGACCTTCTTCATTACGTACTACACCAGCAATGGTTGCAGATCTTGGGAAATCTATATCTCGTATACGCTTTCCTTCTACCTCAGAATTCTTTTTTACGATAAACTCTAATAGCTCTGCATTCATATTGTTGAGCTTAGTCATTGCTACTACCTCACCTTTACGTATGTATCTAAAAATATTATTTGCCGCAAGTAATTTTTTATTAATTAAAGTATCGATACCTATACTCTGTGAAAGTTGGAAGTAATCCATATTCTCCACAAGAGCGATAGTTTTTTGAACCCCTTTTGATTTTGCAACTAGGCATGACATGATATTTGTCTCACTATCCCCAGTGACAGAAATAAAAGCATCCATATCATGTATATTTTCTTCTTCTAACAACTCTACGTTGCGACCATCGCCATTAATAACTAGCGCTCGGGGGAGCATATCTGCAAGGTCAATAGCTTTGTCTCTGTTTTTCTCTACAAGCTTTACATTAAATTTGTTACCACAAAGATCTTTTGCTGTTTTAGAGCCAATATTACTCCCGCCCAAAATCATTACATTTTTAATATTTTGACGAACCTTCCCGGTAAGTTTGTAAATTTCTTCAACACCACCAGCAACAGTTACAAAATAAATGTGATCTCCTTCTTTAAAAATGGTATCCCCTCGAGGTATTAATGTATATTGTGTGCCCTCACGCTGTATAGCTATAGGCATAAAATGAAGCTCTGGAAAAATTTTTGCCGCTTCTTTTACACTTTTACCTACAAAGGAGGCTGTACGAGAAAGCGTAGTACCCACCATAGTTAAGGCTCCGTTTTCAAATTCAAAACTATCTGTAAACCCGCTTTGATTGAGTAGTAATTCTATTTCGCCAGCGGCTAAACTCTCTGGAGATATAAGCTCATCTATCCCGAACTTTTTAAAACCCGCAAGCTCTTTATGCTCAATAAATTCTGTATTTGAGATACGAGCAATAGTACGCTGCGCACCTAATTGTTTTGCGAGCACACACACCGTAATATTTGTAGTTTCACTTGCCGTAACAGAAATGAAAAGATCTACTCCATTTACACGAGAATCTTGTAAAATTGAAATGGATGTAGCATCTCCTTTAATAGTTCTTATATCTAAATGCGTATCTGCATATGCTAGATTATCTCGATCTATATCGATAAGGGTGATGTCTTGGGATTCGTAAGAGAGTAGTTTTGCCAGGTGAAATCCTACTTCCCCAGCTCCTGCAATAATTATTTTCATAAATGTTTTGCTCGAAAATGCTTACAAAGATACCACATCTACAAGTCTATAAAAAAAAATGTGGGAGTTTGTGAGAATTCGCTTTCGCGAAAGCGTATACCCTGTTATCTATACTGTTAATCCGTCTGTTATCCTATATATCTCTTAAGATATTGTCACGAATCTTGTATGATATGAACTATTACCCATTATTTGAAAGTAGTATATTTACAAAAAAAAAGAAATGTCTAAAAAGGTTACACCTTATAAATCTTCTGATCAATCAAAAAAACAGCAGGTTGAGCAAATGTTTGACACTATTTCTGGGGAATACGATGGTTTGAACAGAGTGATTTCTTTTGGCATAGATGTAAAGTGGCGTAAGAAAGTGGTGCAGCTTGTTGCAGCTACTGCGCCCAAATCTATTTTAGATATTGCAACAGGAACGGGAGACCTTATTATTAATATGGCCAGTACGGGAGCAACAAGATTAGTAGGTCTTGATATTTCGGAAGGGATGCTTTCTGTGGGACGAAAAAAAATTAAAGTAAAAAATCTTGAGAAGCGTATCGAAATGATACAAGCAGATAGTGAAGAAATGCCTTTTGAAGATAATAGTTTTGATGCGATTACTGTTGCTTTTGGGGTACGGAATTTTGAAACTTTAGAGAAAGGACTTGCTGAAATATGGAGAGTTCTTAAACCAGGTGGGATTTTTGTGATTTTAGAAACTTCTGTCCCTACAAAAACACCTTTTAAACAAGGCTACAACTTTCATTCAAAAGTGATTTTACCTACAATAGGGAGACTATTTTCAAAAGACAAAAAGGCCTATGGTTATCTTAGTGAAAGTGCCATTGCTTTTCCTTTTGGAGAAGCTTTCAACAATATTTTGCGTAAAACTGGGTTTAAAGACGTGCAGGACAAACCACAAACCTTTGGTGTAGCCACCATTTATACTGCCACAAAATAAATCTATGCGCACTACTTTTGTTATCTTCTTTTTGCTTTTGTCTTATACTTCTGTACATGCGCAATGGCTTACAAAACCTAGGGTTCAAAATGATCAAAACTTTGACAAAAAGCCTCTATCGTGGGGGTATTACTTTGGCGTAAATTCTTTTGACTATAATTTTGATTATCAAGAGCAACAGGAAGACATTCAAGTAGAACGCAATATAGGTTTTAATGTAGGTCTTATAGGTAATTTAAGACTGTCTGATTATTTTGATTTAAGAACCGAACCTGGACTTGTATATACCCAACGTAATTTAATGTATGCTCCAGATCCTCGTTTTGAAAAAGAGTCTGATCTCTTGAGGGAAGTTCCATCTACATATATTTATGTGCCGTTACTTTTAAAGATTAACACAAAACGACTAAATAACGTAAGGCCGTTTATATCTTTAGGTGTGGCCACGGCGATCAACCTTTCTAGTAATGAAGAAAATCCAGATGATAACTTTTCTGGAAATTTTAGAACAACTTCAAAGCCTTTTTTTTATGAGTTAGGAATAGGAATGGATTTTTATCTCTACTATTTTAAATTTACACCAAGTATTAAAGGAGTTTTTGCTACTGGTGATGAACTCGTAAGAGATGATAGCCCCAATAGCCCATGGACAGGTAACATTAATCAGATGCAATCGCGTGGGGTGTTTTTAAACTTTACGTTTCAATAGTAAGCGTTTTCTATCTTTTAAACTCACTTAAACAAATTGCGGTAGCGGTCGCCACATTGAGACTTTCTGTTAGCTGTTGCACTCCAAATCTTGGTATCGCTATCTGGTTTGTAACATACGAACCTACACTAGAAGAAATACCACTAGCTTCGTTTCCCATTACAATCACTCCTTCTTTTTGAAGACTGCTTCGGTAGATGTTTTCACCATCCATAAAGGTACCGTATACTGTCCTTTTTTCTTCTTTTAAATAATTCTCTAAATCTGTATAGATAATGTGTACTCTTGTGAGCGAACCCATAGTGGCCTGCACTACTTTCGGGTTATAACAATCTACCGTTTGTGGAGAGCATATTAATTGCTTGACCCCAAACCAATCACACAATCTAATAATTGTACCTAAATTTCCAGGATCTCGCACATCGTCAAGCAACAGTGTAAGCCCATCTCTGTTTATCTTTGGTTGGACAGGGATCTCAAAAACTGCAACTGCCTTTTGTGCAGTTTTGAGAAAACTCAGCCTTTTAAGCTCTACCTTTGAAGTTGTGAATACTTTAGATTTTTTTTCTTGTGAGAGCGCTTTCGCGAAAGCAGAATCATCCTCGGTATACAACTCTTTAAGCGTAAACGTAGATTCAAGTAGCTCTGTGATGACTTTAATTCCCTCGGCAACAAAGATCCCATCGCGATTACGGTACTTTTTTTGACCAAGACTCGTTATTCGTTTGATTGTATTTTTGCTAACCACGATTTAAATGTACTTTTGAAACTGTGAAGAATCCCTCTTGAAAACTCCGTTTACAAAAATATCACTATTTCTGCTAGTGGCAGTATTTCTGTCTGCCTGTGATGCTACAAAGCGGGTGCCAGAGGACGGATATCTGCTTACGGAAAATACAATTTACGACAGCGGAGAAAAAGCAAATGATTCAAGACTCTACAACTTTTTATATCAAAAGCCGAATACAACCCTACCCCTACTTAATATTCCTCTACGATTACATATTTACAATCTTGCACGTCCCAATATAGATTCCATCTTAAACAAGCAACGCCTCGAAAGCGCAGGCAAAACTACTTTTTGGGAAGCGTTGCTTTCTGAAAAACAAGTCGAAGCTTCAAGAGAATTCAAAAAAAGTTTTAATGAAGGCATAAAAAAAACTGGTGAACCACCGGCTATCGTCACAGAGGAGATTACTCAAAAAAGTGCGAATAGACTCACGGCCTATTACGTAAATAACGGATATTTTAATGCAAACGTGGCCTATGAAATTAAACGTGATAGCAATCAACGCGCTACAGTAGATTATCTAGTTGATAAAAAAAAATCTTACAGACTGGACTCTATTATACCAATTATAGAGTCTCCTGTTGTCGATTCTATTTATTACGCTCATAAAGAGGAATCCCTATTAAAAGCAGGTGCGCGTTACACAACGGCAAACATAAATGCCGAAACAGAAAGACTTACAAATTTATTTCGAAACAATGGCTTATACCATTTTGAGTCGAATGCCATTAGTATTATAGGTGATACGGTAAATACAAATCATAAAGCTAATTTAGATTATATCATCAGTAACCGTAAAGAGACAATCAACGATACTGTTTACGATCGTCCTTACAAAGTTCACAAAGTGTCCAAGGTAAATATTATAACAGATTATAACTACAGTAACAGAGATGAGGTTTTTAAAGATTCTCTTATAGCAGATGGTTATAATCTCTATGCGTATGACAAAATAAATTATCGTCCTAAGGCGCTCACAGATATCATACCACTAGAACCAGGAGCTGTTTATAGAGACACGGATAGAGTGCAAACCTTAAGCCGATTAAGTCTTTTAGGGACTTTTAAATATCCAAGTATACAATATAATGAAGACCCAAAAGATAGTACGCGTACAGATTTAGTAGCTAGTATAAGACTTACACCTCTAGAAAAATATAAGTTAAGAGCAGATTTTGATGTATCTACCTCTAATATCCAAGATTTTGGAATTGCGGGATTTGGTTCTCTTCTAATTCGGAATATTTTTAGAGGAGCAGAAACCTTAGAATTATCTGGTCGTGGAAGTTTAGGTGCCTCTGATGATGCCTCAAATCCAGATGATAGCTTTTTTAACATTTCAGAGATAGGGGCAGATGCTAGACTTACTTTTCCAAGAATAATCTTCCCAATAAATACAAAGAAAATCATCCCAGCAGAGTGGCAGCCTAATACTAGAATGAATGTAGGTATAGGTATACAAGAAAATATAGGGCTGGATAAACAAACCGTTACAGGGGGAATAAAATATAACTGGAGACCTTCATGGAGAAGATCATTCAATGTCAATCTTATAGACGCGCAATATGTAAGAAACTTGAACCCTAATAATTATTTTAATATATACCGTAACACCTATAACGATCTTAATAGACTTGCACTTACAAATCAAGCTAATGTAGATCCTTCTTTTTTTACTACAACTTCAAATGGATCCCAACGGTTAAGCATTCCCAATGGCGCAGAGGCTTTTATAGATGCAGTAGATACGGGTGCTATTACAGGCTTTACAAATACTCAAGTAAATGATATTAGAGCTATAGGAGAACGCCAAGAACGTCTTACGGAAGATAATTTAATTGTAGCATTAAGTGTAAGTCATACCTATGACAATCGAGAAAATATTTTTGATGAATCCTTTAGTCGTTTTAGAACAAAAATAGAATTTGCCGGAAATGTGCTTTCCCTCGCTGGCAACATAGCAGGAAGTCAAGATAATGAACAAGGGGAGAAACGTATTTTTGGTGTCACTTATTCCCAGTATGTAAAGACAGAACTAGATTATGCACGCCACTGGGATCTAGGCGATAACAATGTTATTGCTATTAGAGCTTTTGGCGGAATTGCCATTCCTTACGGAAATTCCAATAGTATCCCGTTTATACGTAGTTTTTTTGGTGGAGGATCTAATGACAATAGAGCTTGGAGACCATACGATTTAGGACCTGGAAGTAGTGGCAGCCCTAACGAATTTAATGAAGCAAACATGAAACTTGCATTTAATGCAGAGTATCGATTTGATCTTATTGGACCCGTAGAAGGAGCGCTCTTTACAGATATCGGAAATATTTGGAATGTATTTGACAATGTAGAAGATGAGGCCTCAAGGTTTACTGGACTGTCCAGTCTTAAAGAGCTTGCCATAGGCACAGGATTTGGATTACGATGGGATTTTGACTTTTTTGCGCTTCGTTTTGATATTGGCTTTAAAACCTACAACCCAGCATTAGAAAGCGGTGATCAGTGGTTCAGAGATTATAATTTTTCTAATGCTGTCTATAACGTGGGAATTAATTATCCATTCTAGAGTTTTAAAATTTAAGTATTTGACATATACTTCATTCAAACTAATTTGATCATTTTCTTTTAGAAAAGATTTTAGTATAGATACGCTTTCGCGAAAGCGTACCGCCTTCTAAAACGATATCGTACTAAGCAGTTTAACTTATTTACTTTCCGAGTAATAATTGTTATTTTTACTTCATAACCTTAATAAACCAAAAAAATGTCACATTCTATAAAGCCAGGTGTTGCTACAGGACACGAAGTACAAGCAATTTTCAACTATGCAAAAGAAAAAGGATTTGCACTTCCTGCAGTAAATGTAATTGGCTCTAATAGTATTAATACCGTTTTAGAAACAGCAGCAGCACTTAATGCTCCTGTAATTATACAGTTTTCTAATGGTGGTGCCCATTTTAATGCGGGAAAAGGGTTAAGTAACGATAATCAACGTGCTGCAGTTGCTGGAGCGGTAGCTGGAGCAAAACATGTACATGAATTAGCAAAGGAATATGGAGCTACAGTTATTTTACACACAGACCACTGTGCAAAAAAACTGCTTCCTTGGATAGATGGGATGTTAGATGCTAGTGAAAAGTATTACAAAGAAAAAGGTCATTCCTTATTCAGCTCACATATGATTGACTTAAGTGAAGAGCCCATTGAAGAAAACATTGAGATCTGTAAAAAATATCTTGAGCGTATGGCAAAAATGGATATGACCCTAGAGATTGAACTCGGTATTACTGGTGGAGAAGAAGATGGTGTGGACAATACAGATGTTGATGATTCAAAATTATACACACAACCAGAAGAAGTGGCATATGCTTATGAAGAATTAAGCAAAGTGAGCGATCAGTTTACCATTGCAGCAGCCTTTGGAAATGTGCACGGGGTATACAAACCTGGAAATGTAAAACTAACCCCAAAAATTCTTAAAAATTCTCAAACTTACATTTCAGAGAAATATGGAAAAGAGCACAATCATATAGATTTTGTTTTTCATGGAGGAAGTGGTTCGACCGTTGAAGAAATACGCGAGGGAATAAGTTATGGCGTCATTAAGATGAACATAGATACAGACTTACAGTATGCAACTGCAGAGGGCATTAGAGACTACTTTGGAGAAAACACAGACTTTTTAAAATCTCAAATAGGAAACCCAACAGGAGCTGATGCACCTAACAAAAAATATTACGATCCAAGAGTTTGGCTACGCAAAGCAGAAAACACTATGGGAGAACGTCTAAAAAAGGCCTTTGAAGATTTAAACAATGTAGATACGTTGTAAGGAGATTTGCTTATTTTTGAGACTTAATAAAATAGGACGTTTTTGCGATAAATTTTAACTGCATAACGCTTTCGCGAAAGCATATAAATCCTCCTTAATGCAAACATATACTGATATGGCTTGGTTCAAACGTAAAGAAAAAGGAATACATACTCCTACAGAAGAGAAAAAAGACACACCAAAGGGACTTTGGTACAAATCTCCCACAGGAAAAATTATAGATACTGAAGAGCTTGAAAAGAATTTTTACATAAGCCCTGAAGATGGCTATCACGTACGTATAGGATCTGAAGAATATTTCGAAATTCTCTTTGACGACAACAAATTCAAAGAATTAGATGCAAATCTCACTTCAAAAGATCCTCTCCAGTTTGAGGATAAAAAGAAGTATGTAGACAGACTTAAAGATGCTCAAGCAAAAACGGGATTGAAGGACGCAGTACGTACAGCTGTGGGTAAATCTAAAGGCGAGGACATTGTGATTGCGTGTATGGATTTTAGGTTCATAGGTGGTTCTATGGGTAGTGTTGTGGGAGAGAAAATTGCTCGCGCAGCAGATTATGCCCTTAAAAATAAAATTCCATTTATGATTATTTCAAAATCTGGAGGTGCGCGTATGATGGAAGCTGCATTATCACTCATGCAACTGGCTAAAACGAGTGCAAAACTAGCCCAACTTGCAGATGCAGGAATCCCTTACATATCGCTTTGTACAGATCCTACTACTGGAGGTACAACGGCATCATTTGCCATGCTAGGAGATATTAATATTTCTGAACCTGGTGCTTTGATAGGTTTTGCAGGACCTAGAGTCGTAAGAGATACAACTGGCAAAGAACTACCTGACGGCTTTCAAACAGCAGAGTTTGTTCAAGAGCACGGGTTCTTAGACTTTATCACTCCGCGACAAGAACTTAAAGATAAAATAAACTTATATCTAGACCTTATTTTAAATAGACCTGTGAGAGAATAACTTCTTACAATATAAAAATCAACAAAAGCGACTTAATAGGTCGCTTTTGTTGGTTTTATAGGGCATTTGTATAATTCTACTTTTTACGCTCAATCACATAATTAACCATAAGTTCGAGTGCATCGCGATATTGCGATTTTGGAAATGTCATTAAAATCTCCAAGGCTTCACTTTGCAAATCTTTCATTTTTGAGACCGCATACGCTAAACCTCCATGATCTTTTACAAAAGAAATCACCTCATTCACTCTCTTTTTATCAGTGTTCTTATTTTTGATACTATTTATAAGCCAATCTTTATCCTTTTTTGAAACTGTATTTAAAACATAGATAAGAGGTAGGGTCATTTTTTGCTCTTTAATATCAATACCTGTGGGCTTCCCTATTTTAGCAGTACCATAGTCAAAAAGGTCATCTTTTATTTGAAACGCCATTCCAATAAGCTCCCCAAACGTATGCATTTTATTCACGTCCTTATCCTTACTATGGACAGCGCGAGCACCCATCGCACAACAAGCCGCAATAAGGGTTGCTGTTTTTTGACGAATAATTTCATAATATAACTCCTCGGTTATATCTAATTTACGCGCTTTTTCTAGCTGCAGTAGCTCTCCTTCAGAAATCTCACGAACTGCGACTGATATGATCTGCAATAAGTCTGTATCTCCATTATCTATTGATAACAACAATCCTTTTGAAAATAAAAAGTCTCCAACAAGCACGGCAATTTTATTCTTCCAAAGTGCATTAAGAGAAAAGAACCCTCGGCGCATATTACTATCATCTACCACATCATCATGCACCAGACTCGCTGTATGTATGAGTTCAATTATAGACGCTCCCCGATAGGTGCGATCATTTACCTCCCCATTACCAAGCATTTTTGCCGTAAGAAATACAAACATGGGTCGCATTTGTTTTCCTTTCCTATTTACTATGTAGTGTGTGATACGATTGAGCAATGCAACCTTAGAGCGCATAGACAATGCAAACTTTTCTTCAAAAAGTTCCATCTCATAGGCTATGGGTTGTTTAATTTGAGAGACTGTTTTCATTGCTATACGTATACTTCACTAAAACTATTATGGACTATTGCTTATTTGCTAGTTGACCGCAAGCAGCATCAATATCTTTTCCTCTTGACCGTCTTACAGTTACGGTAATTCCATTATGTTCTAAGACCGATACATATCGATCTATTGCTTCTGGATCTGCCTGTTGAAATTGACCATCATCTATAGGATTATACTCTATAAGATTTACTTTGCTCGGCACTGCTTTACAGAAGTCTAGTAATGCCATAATATCCACTTGCCTGTCATTAATCCCATCCCAAATAACATATTCATAAGTGATTTTTTTACCCGTTTTCTCATACCAGTAAATAAGTGCCTCTTTCAATTCTGAAAGTGGCATTTGCTCATTAAAAGGCATAATCTCTGTGCGCACATCATCTAGCGCTGAGTGTAGAGAAACCGCAAGGTTAAACTTCACTTCTTCATCTGCCATTTTTTTAATAATCTTAGGCACTCCAGACGTAGAAACGGTAATACGTTTAGGCGACATCCCAAGTCCTTCTGGATCCGTGATTTTTTCTATGGCCTTCAGAACATTATTATAATTCATGAGGGGTTCACCCATACCCATAAAAACAATATTTGATAAAGGCCTATCGTGGTATAGTTTACTCTGGCGATCTATGACTACTACTTGATCTACAATCTCGTCTGGATTGAGATTACGCATACGTTTTAAGCGTGCTGTTGCACAAAATTTACAATTTAAACTACAACCTACTTGAGAAGAAACACAAGCCGTGGTACGCTTTGACGTTGGTATTAAAACAGATTCTACGATAAGACCGTCATGTAATTTTACGGCATTTTTAATGGTTCCATCCGTACTGCGCTGCATTTGATCAACACGTATATGGTTGATCACAAAATGTTCATCTAGTAAAATGCGCGTTTGCTTTGAGATATTAGTCATATCTACAAAGTCGTGAGCTCCTTTTTGCCAAAGCCATTCATAGACTTGATTTCCACGAAAAGCTTTATCCCCTTGTGTAACAAAGAAAGCTCTTAATTCTTCCTTCGTGAGTTTACGTATGTCTTTTTTAAATGAATTCACGCTGCAAAGGTAAGACTTCAAAATTGAAGAACTAAAAAGCCACTTTTAAATAATTAAAGGTTTTGCAAACAAGCTATTTCTATCTTTCCGAGATAATATACTCAATGGGCACATAGTGCTTTGTATAGCTTATCTTCTACCTGATACAATTTGAAAAAATGCTATAAAAATCAACTTTGAAACAATTTCAAAGGCGCCCGAAATTATCGCAAGGAATTGTAGTAAAATTCGAATAATAAGCGTATTAAAATATAGCCAATTGTGTTCCAAAAAAAAACTCAACCATTTCTGTCTGAGCTTTTCTTTGTGAATTTTAAATTTATCAATTAGATAATCAACATCGCATCTCCGTAAGAGTAAAATTTATATTTTTCTTTTACCGCTTCATCATATGCTTTTTTCATAAGATCGTGACCAGCAAATGCTGAAACCATCATTAATAACGTTGATTTAGGGGTATGAAAATTTGTAATCATACAATTTGCAATACTAAAGTCATAAGGAGGGAAAATAAATTTATTAGTCCAGCCTTCAAATTCATTTAACTTGTTGTTACTAGAAACAGCACTTTCCATCACACGCATAGCTGTAGTACCTACTGCACAAATACGTCTCTTTTCTGACAACGCCTTATTAATAATTTCTGTGGCAGGTTTACGAATATAAGCTTCCTCACTGTCCATTTTATGTTTTGATAAATCCTCTACTTCAACAGGGCTAAATGTCCCTAAACCTACGTGTAGCGTTACCTCAGCAAAATTAACACCTTTAATCTCAAGACGCTTTAATAGGTGTTTTGAAAAGTGTAAACCAGCCGTAGGAGCGGCCACAGCACCTTCTTCTTTTGCATAAATAGTCTGGTAGCGCTCTTCATCTTCTGGCTCTACCTCACGGTTAATATATTTTGGAAGCGGTGTTTCTCCTAGAGAAGTTAGTTTATTTCTAAACTCCTCGTACGATCCATCGTATAGAAAACGTAACGTACGACCACGAGAAGTCGTATTGTCTATAACCTCTGCTACTAATGTTTCATCATCACCAAAATACAATTTGTTGCCAATACGTATTTTACGAGCTGGATCAACGAGAACATCCCATAGTCTAGTTTCTGAATTTAACTCTCGTAATAGAAAGACTTCGATGCGCGCTCCTGTTTTTTCCTTATTACCATATAAACGTGCAGGAAAAACTTTTGTATTATTCAAAACCATCACATCTTCTGGCTCAAAATAATCTATAAGATCTTTGAACATCTTGTGTTCAATAGTACCCTTTTTTCTATCTAAAACCATAAGACGAGACTCGTCACGGTTTTCTGCTGGGCGATCTGCTAGTAATTCATCTGGCAAGTCAAAATCAAAATGTGATAATTTCATAAAGGAATTTTGTTTTAAATGTATAAGCCCAAACACTTAGAATCAGGTATCAGAGCAAGACCGCAAATATACAATCTCGAGATAGGGGTTGTCAAGTCTTTAAGCAATTATCTCCTGAGTGAAGCCTAAAGTTTCTAAATCTTTCCAAAAATCTGGATATGACTTTGACACCACACCAGCATCATCTATAAATAGTGGGGTGTGCAAGGATAGAGGTGCAAACGCCATGGCCATACGATGATCATGATATGTAGCAATCGTTACATTCTCATGAAGCGATGCACTTTGAGGCAGTAAGGTGAGATCACTTGAAGTGACAATCACTCCCCCACCCAATTTTGTAATCTCTTGTTTTAATGCTTCTAACCTATCGGTTTCTTTTATTTTTAATGTATGTAATCCCGTCAAATGACATCCTATTCCCAGACCTAAACAGGTGACTGCGATGGTTTGAGCAATATCTGGACTACGTACTAAATCTAATGTGATTGTTTTAGGCAAGACAAAATCTGATGTACTAGTCAGAATTAATTGATCATTGTGAAATGTGGAAGTAACACCTAGCTGCTTGTAAATATCTTGCAAAACGGCATCACCCTGCAGGCTATCTTCCTTGTAACTTTCTATGGTAATTGAAGTGTTTAAGTTACGCTTTCGCGAAAGCGCCACTATACTATAAAAATAAGAGGCACTACTCCAATCTGACTCCACACTAATTTCTCTAGGTTCATCCGATTTTCTTTTTGAAGAAATATGAATGGTCTGCTCTTTAAAACTTGCGTTTACATCTATTTGACGTAAAAGACCTAAAGTCATATGGATGTAAGGAATAGAGGTGATTTCCCCATCAAGATGTATCGTCAAACCATTGTCTAAGGTTGCCCCCATCATCATCAAAGCAGAAATATATTGACTACTCACATTTGCCTTGAGCGTAATGACGTTTTTTGTAAGTTTTTTTCCGCGAATTTCAATGGGTGGGAAGCCCTCCTTTTTTGTGTAGGTAATTATTGCTCCCAATTGCTGTAAAGCATCTACCAGTATTGCAATAGGTCTTTCTTGCATACGTGTACTTCCAGTGAGTAGCGTCTCACGACCTTCTTGTATGGAAAAATAGGCAGTTAGAAAACGCATGGCGGTTCCCGCGTGCTGAATGTCGATCACTTTATCTTGGGATAGTAAAGCCCGCTGCATCATCCTCGCATCATCACTATTAGAGCTATTTTTTAAAGAAATCCCTTCAAATAGTGCTTTTAAAATGAGGAGTCTATTAGTCTCACTTTTAGAGCCGGTTATTTGAATAAAACCTGAAAGAATTGACTTAGTATGATGAAGTTTGAGAAGCATAGATATTTATTTGAGTTTCTCGTTCCTTTGATGGCGGTCGTGATCGCGTTCTGTTTTTATAGCTAATTTTTTTGTGAAAGCTTCTTCAAGGTTAATTCCTGTTTGATTTGCCAGACAAAGCACCACAAACAATACATCTGCTAGCTCCTCTCCTAGATCCTTATCTTTATCACTTTCTTTCTCACTTTGCTCCCCGTAACGTCTTGCAATGATTCTTGCAACCTCCCCCACTTCTTCTGTGAGTTGAGCCATATTAGTAAGTTCATTAAAGTAACGCACGCCGTGTGCTTTGATCCAATCGTCTACTGCTTTTTGCGAATTTTGAATACTCATGTATTACGTTTTATTTTTTGAATCTAATTGAATCGTCACCGGCCCATCATTGAGCAAAGATACTTTCATATCTGCGCCAAACTCTCCTGTGAATATTGGTTTATGTAGCTTTCGCGAAAGCGTACTCACAAATTCTTCATACAGAGGTATCGCATTTTCTGGTCTGGCGGCTTCGAGAAAAGAGGGTCTATTCCCTTTTTTTGTGCTTGACATTAACGTAAATTGACTAATTACTAGAATATCTCCATTCACCTCTTCTACCGAAAGATTCATAGCATTTGCTTCATCACTGAAAATACGCATCCCAACAATTTTTCTATTAAGCCACTCAATATCTTCTGTGGTATCATCGTGAGTGATGCCTACTAGAATAAGTAATCCTTGCTGTATTTTTGAAGTAACCAAACCATTAATAGTGACAGAGGCTTCACTTACTCGTTGTATAACTGCTCTCATTGCTCTTCTGGATAATGATCTTTTCGATAATGCTGTTCATCATCTCCCTCTAACATTTGTGTATAGCTCTTGTAGCGCGACCAGAAAAGTTCATCACTATCTAAGGCTTCTTTTACAGCACATTTAGGCTCTTCTAGGTGCAAGCAATTATTAAATTTACATTCATTTTTGAGCGCAAAAAATTCTGGGAAATAATCTCCTATTTCTTCTCGCTCCATATCCACAATACCAAAGCCTTTTATTCCTGGGGTATCAATAATACGCGCATCAAAATGAAGGTCATACATTTCTGCAAAAGTAGTGGTGTGTTGTCCCTGTGAATGCTGAACACTTATTTGCTTTGTCTTTAAATCTAAGGAAGGCTCAATCGCATTTACAAGTGTAGATTTACCTACACCACTGTGCCCTGTAAACATACAGGTTTTCCCTTCCATCATTTCTTTTACTACTTCAATATTCTTTCCTGTTGCTGCAGAGATCCCGACACACTCGTAGCCTATCTCACGGTACATGGCTGCAAGAAATTTTATTTCTAACAATTCATCCTCATCGTAAGTGTCTATTTTATTAAAAAGTAATACCGCTTTAATGTGGTATGCCTCTGCGGTCACTAAAAAGCGATCTATAAATGGCGTAAAAGTAGGTGGATTATTAAGGGTGACTAGTAGAAATACAGTATCTACATTACTAGCTATTATATGCGTTTGCTTTGAAAGATTAACCGATTTTCGAACAATGTAATTATCTCGATTATGAATGTTTGTAATCACACCCGTCTCTACATCACTTTTTGTGTCAATTTCAAAATCTACGACATCTCCTACCGCAACAGGGTTTGTACTCTTAATCCCTTGAATGCGGAATTTACCCTTTATACGGCATTCATACCACTCACCATTTTCAGCTTTTACGGTATACCAACTTCCAGTAGATTTATAAACGGTTCCAGTCATAATGTTTTGCTAGTTGTAAAAGTAAAGACTTTTTAAGGACTAGGTAGATAACAATCAAAAAATCCCACCTCTTAATTGATGGGATTTGATTTTCTAACTTGACCTCAATTTACGATCGCTGCAAATCTGCAACCTTTTGCTGGTGGTTAATAGACTCTTGGTGAATGGCTTTAAACACTCTTAAGATAAATTCTTCACTAAGGTTGTTTTGTTCACCTTCTAAAATCATCTTGCCTAAAATTTCATTCCATCGCTTGGTTTGTAAAATGGCCACGTTATTTTCTGCTTTGAGCTCACCTATCTAGTCAGAAATTTTCATACGCTTCCCTAAACTTTCAATAAGCTGGTGGTCTACTACATCAATTTTGGTACGGAGAGTATTAAGCTTGTTTTTATATTCTACTGCCGTACCTTCTTCTTTACGTATCTTAAGATCAACTGTCATTTGCTTGAGCGCATCAGGCGTGATTTGCTGGGCAGCATCACTCCACGCATTGTCTGGATCGTAATGAGTCTCTACCATCAAACCATCATAATTAAGATCCAAGGCTGTCTGACATAAATCAAAAATGATATCTCTACGTCCTGCAATGTGTGAAGGATCTAATATTAATGGTAAATCTGGAAATCTATTTTGAAGATCTACCGCTATTTGCCATTCTGGGTTATTTCTATAGCGTGTTTTCTCATAGGTTGAAAATCCTCTGTGAATAACCCCAAGGTTTTTTATGTCTTGCGTATAGAAACGCTCTACAGCTCCTAACCATAATGACAAATCTGGATTCACTGGGTTTTTAATTAACACAGGTTTATCAGTTCCTTTGAGAGCTTCTGCAATTTCTTGTACAATAAATGGCGACACCGTTGTACGTGCGCCTATCCATAAAATATCTACATCATGTTTTAAGGCAAGCTCCACATGGTTTGCGTTTGCAACCTCTGTGGTAATTTGCATTCCCGTTTCTTCCTTTGCCTTTTGCAACCATTTAAGACCTAATGCACCTACTCCTTCAAAGTTTCCAGGTCGTGTTCTAGGTTTCCATATACCCGCTCTAAATACGGTTGCATCACTATCCTTAAGTTGATGCGCAATTTTAAGCACTTGCTCCTCTGTTTCTGCACTACAAGGCCCTGCAATTACGAGCGGGTGATCCAGCCCATAAGCATCTAACCAATTTCTAAGTTCTTTTTTATTTTCCATAGTCTTTTGAATATTGCCACTAGGGACTTTTGATATTTGTATTTATACGCTTTCGCGAAAGCGTAAATGTTTTAATTTATTCCGTTTAAAATTTCTTTTATATAATTTGTATTTTCCATCTCGTCATGAATTCCCTTATAGTTCTCAGCTTCTAATAGCTTTTTAAAATGCGTTAGATTTGAAATGTACTCTTCTAAAGTCTCTAAAACATTGTCTTTATTTTGTTTAAAAATTGAAGTCCAAGTTACTGGATTACTCTTTGCCAGCCTGACCGTAGAGGCAAAACCACTACCCGCCATATCAAATATATCCCGTTCATTTTTCTCTTTTTCAATAACAGTTTTTCCTAACATGAATGAGCTTATGTGGGACAGATGTGATACATATGCAATATGTTTATCGTGAGAAACGGGATCCATATAACGAATACGCATCCCCATTTCTTTAAATAAATTAAGAACGGTTTCTTGCAGTTTTGGAGCTGTCTTTTCCACCTCGCATATAATATTAGTTTTACCCTTAAATAATTGATCGATAGCAGCATTAGGTCCAGAAAATTCGGTCCCAGCAATGGGGTGACAAGCTAGAAAATTACGTCGCTTAGGATGCGATGCAACGGCCTCGCATATGGCTTGCTTTGTCGAGCCCATGTCTATCACGATGGCATTCTCATCCAATTAAATCAAGAACTTCTAGGAAGCAAGTCTACTGAAGTGTCTACGGGAATAGCAAGCACAACCATATCTGCTTCTGATAGGTCTTTTACCGTTGCGACCTCATCAACAAGTTCTAATGCTAAAGCTTCTTGTAAATGTTGCTCACTAGTATCAATACCAAACAAGCGAGCCATTGGTATGTGCCTCCTCAAATCTCTGGCAAATGAACCGCCAATGAGTCATAAACCTATAATGTATATCTTTTTCATCGTTTAAGTATTGAGATTACCACTTTGACTATACGTCGACACTTTACTGTAATTTCCTATGTCTTCTCGTTGCTCCATCTCTATGCATCAAATCTAGTTATTGCTTCTCTAATTTCTTTTGCTCTCACACAAAGGCTCAATCTTATATATCCTTTTCCCATATTTCCAAAAACAGATCCAGGGGTGAGAAAATATAATTCTCTCATGAAACACCTATTCAATATATAGCTTCGTCATCTTGATGATTGGTAGTTTTGCCCAAACAAAAAGACCTCCTTGGTTTTTATCATAAGTACAGCCTAATCTTTTCAACCAAGGCTTGAACACCAATGCTTCGTTTTCTATACACCGTATTTAATTCTGTAAACCACTGTTCATCTAACTCTAAGGCAGCAATTGCTCCCTTTTGCAAACCATAAAACATACCACTATCCATATTTGATTTTACACGTAAGATATGTGCTACATGTTCAGCACTTCCAGATAGCCATTCCTACACGCCAGCCTGCCATATTAAATGTTTTACTGAGGGAATTTAATTCCAGCGCTACTTCCTTGGCACCTTTGGTCGATAGTAACGATTGCGGGTTGCTCATTGAGAATAAAGCTATACGGATTGTCATTAATGATAAGGATGTTATTCGCTTTTCGCGAAAGCAATCAACTTTTCAAAAAATCCCTCTGGCACCCTTGTTCCCGTAGGCATATGAGGGTAGTTGACCCACATTAACTTTACAGTCGAAAGATCTTGTTTTTCTGAGTGCTTCTAAATCTGGTAACCAGCCATTCTCCTCTGTGAGGTCGTATTGTACAGGGTTGCGCTTCCATAAGTCTGGTAATCGCAGCATAGGTGGGTACCCAGGATTAGGAATTAAGCACCTTATCACCTGGATTTACAAAAGCCATGGAGATATGCATGATTCCTTCTTTTGATCCCATGAGCGGCAACACTTCGCGTTCTGCCGCTAAGGTCACGTTGTAATGCCTTCTATAAAATGATGCCATCGCCTCTCGTAGCGCAGGAATACCTGTATAACTTTGATACTGGTGCGCTACTTTGTCGTTGAGGCTTTGTACTAAAGCATCAGTTACCTGTTTTGGTGCCGCAAGATCTGGACTCCCTATACCCATATTTATTATAGGATGTCCAGCCGCAGCAAGAGAACGCACCTCTTTCAATTTTCGAGAGAAGTAATATTCATTAGTTTCTTGAAGTCGGTTTGCTGGTTGCATTAGCTTCTTTGGTTTTTATACACACCTAGTACTTTAAATTCTAATGCCATGATATGTAGTAATTCTTCTGCTTTTTGAAAATCTTCGTGACTATTAAATGTAACATCTACAAAAAAGGCATATTTCCAGGGCGTCTGGATGATAGGCAGGGATTGAATTTTAGTGAGATTCATCCCACAATCACTCAATACATTCAAAATAGCTGCCAGACTGCCTCGTTTATGCGCTGTAGTAAAGCGTATAGAGGCTTTGTCAATGCTACCTTGAGGTTTTTGATTAAGGGTGTTAAGAATAAAGAAACGAGTGGCATTTTGTTGTATGGTTTGTATACCGCTTGCCAAGATTTGCAGCTGATAAATTTGAGCGGCCTCATGACTGGCAATCGCACCTACTCCATACAATTGCTCTTGCTGTATACGTTGAGCCACAGCAGCGGTGTCACTATCTTCAACCAATTTAATTTCTGGATAGTCTCTAAAAAATTCTCGGCACTGTAACAAAGCCATGGGATGGGACCAGACCTCTTTGATATCTTCGAATTTTTGACCCTCAAGACCTAAAAGATTGTGCTGAATATCCAAATAATATTCTCCTTCTATATGTAAATCATGTGCATCCAGTAGCGCATAATTAGGTAAAATAGCTCCTGCAATAGAATTTTCTATCGCCATAACCGCATCTGTAATCTCACCTTCAACTAACGTCTCTATGAGTGATGGAAAAGACATACACTCTAAAATGGCTACATTATCTTCACCAAACACCGCTTCTGCCACCTTATGGTGGAAAGAACCGCGTACCCCTTGTATTCCTATTTTCATCTTTTTGTTCACTTTGGTAATAAAAAAAAGTCCTGATAATATTAGTTATCAGGACTTTTAATGAGTTTTAAGTGGTAGCTTATCACAACAACAATCCTGATCTCTTCTTATAAAAAAAGAAATAAAAGAAATTGTTCCAAGAATAAACTGTTTGTAACATTATGACTTGTTATATGGCTAAAGTAGAAAAAAAACAATTGCGCTCCCAACATTTGAGATTACATTTATGAAAAATAAGTTACAAAGTACTTCAACTGAGAAAATCGCAATGGCTGCTCACTCTTACATACATATTCCAAAAACTGGAAGACTAACGTTTCGTACTCCAAAAATCCTCATACTTTTAGATGAGGGTCATCGTTCTTAATTCTTACATTTGATATTCTTAAAAAGCACCTATGTCTATTACTGTACATAAAATTTCAAAAAATTACGGGACTCAAAAAGCGCTAGACACCATTTCTTTCACCCTTTCCAAAGGTGAGGTGGTGGGTTTTTTAGGACCTAATGGCGCTGGAAAGAGCACCTTGATGAAAATCCTCACGACCTATGTATCACCAACTTCTTCTGGAACTGCAAATGTGACATGATTTTGATACCGCAACTCAAACGCAACAGGTACGTACCTCCATAGGATATTTACCAGAGCACAATCCGTTTATCTAGAATATGTATGTACGTGAATATTTACTGTTTAATGCTAACTGTTTATCACAGTGGGCAAAGCAACGTATACAAGAAGTGATCGAGCTTAACAGGATCTGACCACAGAGGCACACAAGAAAATAAGCCAACTCTCCAAAGGGTATCGCCAGCGGGTAGGACTGGCAACATGCGTTATTACATGATCCCGAAGTATTGATATTAGACGAACCTACCACAGGTCTTGATCCTAATCAATTGTTAGAAATACGCTCGCTCATAAAAGAATGTAGGCAAGACAAAAACGGTATTGATGAGCACCCACATTATGCAAGAAGTTGAAGCGATTTGTGACCGGGTGATTATTATCAACAAAGGTAAGATTGTTGCCGATAAGAATAAATGAGCGATTGCGGACGGACAGCAGCAAACTTATTGTGGAGCCTTTGATTACCGTGTGGAAGAGGTAGCGCTCGCAAGATTACCCCATGTGGTATCGGTAAAAAACACTAGAGATTTTACCTATGAGATTGTCTTTGCGACACAAGAAGATATACGTGCAACAGTTTTTGACTTTGCCCATGACAATGATCTTAAAATCTTACAACTTAACCAAAAAAATACCAGTTTAGAAAGCCTATTTCGAGAGCTTACTGCTTCCTCATAAACTGTAAATAATTTCCTTTTAATAGTTAAGAACAAAACACTATCTTTGCGCGCTGATAGACACACTATCATATACATGAATTTCATTTAAAACAATACTGGAATGTATTTAACAAAAGAACAAAAAGAAGACCTTTTTGCAAAGCACGGTAAAGGAAAGAACGATACCGGTTCTGCAGAAGGACAAATCGCAATTTTTACACAACGTATCTCACACCTTACGGAACACTTAAAAAAGAACCGTAAAGATTATAACACAGAGCGTGCACTAGTAATGCTCGTAGGTAAGCGTCGTTCTTTACTTGATTACTTAATCAAGAAAGACATCTTACGTTACCGTGCTATTATTAAGGAACTAGGTATCCGTAAATAATATATCAAAATGGGAGTTCTTACGAACTCCCATTTTTTTTATCAATTTGAGTCGGAGGTTTAGATACGCTTAACCTTAAAGATTAAAAATTATGATATTTCTTTAACCGCTTTTGCGAAAGCTTAACGCCCTAAGAAATGGATCAAAAATGAGTAGCGATGTTATAATCGTCGCCCATTTTCGCCGAAAGGCAATACATACTTAAGACCATTTTCATTAACAAAATGGCCGAGAAAGCTGAAACAGCTGGTTTTTCATTGGTGTCAGATAGCAGGAAGTAACTACCCTCCTATCACATTTACAACTACAACTACAACACAACGACACAGGTGAATGCTCACGAAGAGCGTTCCAAAAACTAACATTTTTGCGTAAGCGGGATAGGTATTTTTACCCGTCTCACTACCGAAAAAACAATTCTCTGGAAGGAGAATGAAAAACAATTTATTTTATGATTCCAAAGGTTTACAAAGAGGTCATTGACCTTGGTGATGGAAGAGAAATCTCTATCGAAACAGGAAAACTTGCAAAGCAAGCACACGGATCTGTAGTCGTACAGTCTGGTAAATGTATGATGCTCTGTACTGTAGTATCTAACTATGAAGCAAAAGATCTTGACTTCTTACCCCTTACGGTAGATTACCGTGAGAAGTTTGCAGCTGCAGGTCGTTACCCAGGAGGTTTCTTTAAAAGAGAAGCACGCCCATCTGACGGAGAGGTATTAACCATGCGTCTTGTGGACCGTGTACTACGTCCATTATTCCCAAAAGATTACCACTCTGAAACACAGGTGATGATCCAGTTAATGTCTCACGATGATGACGTAATGCCAGATGCTATGGCTGGTCTTGCCGCTTCGGCAGCGATCCAGTTATCTGACTTCCCATTTGAATGTGCGATTTCTGAGGCACGTGTAGGTCGTGTAAACGGTGAGTTTGTGATTAACCCAACCAGAGCACAGCTAGAAGAATCTGACATCGATATGATGATAGGTGCTTCTGCAGATTCTGTAATGATGGTTGAGGGTGAGATGGACGAAATTTCTGAAGAAGAAATGGCAGACGCGATCAAATTTGCACACGATCACATTAAAATACAGTGTGAGGCGCAAATGAGTCTGGCAGATGCGGTAGGACGTAAAGAAGTACGTGAGTACCCAGCAGAGCGTGAAGATGCAGAACTTAAACAAAAAGTACACGACATGGCATACGATAAAGTATATGCCATCGCACAAGCGGGAAGTGCAAAACACGAGCGTAGTGCTGCCTTCACTGAAATTAAAGAAGAAATCAAAGCTACTTTTTCTGAAGAAGAATTAGAAGATTATGGCGGACTTGTATCTAAGTATTACCGTGCGGCCGAAAAGGCTGCCATACGTGATCTTACCTTAAATGAAGGTTTACGTCTAGATGGTCGTCAAACAACAGAGGTAAGAGACATCTGGTGTGAGATTGATTATTTACCATCTGTACACGGATCTGCTGTATTTACACGTGGGGAAACGCAGGCACTTGCAACTGTAACTTTAGGAACATCTAGAGATGCTAACCAAATTGATATGCCTTCTCACGAAGGTGAAGAGCGTTTTTACTTACACTACAACTTCCCACCATTTTGTACGGGTGAAGCACGACCTATCCGTGGGACGTCACGTCGTGAGGTAGGACACGGTAATCTTGCGCAACGTGGTCTTAAAGGAATGGTACCAGAAGATTGCCCGTACACGGTACGTGTAGTATCTGAAGTATTAGAATCTAACGGTTCCTCATCTATGGCGACGGTGTGTGCAGGAACAATGGCGATGATGGACGCTGGTATCCAAATGGTAAAACCAGTTTCTGGTATCGCCATGGGACTAATCTCAGATGCAGCTACTGGAAAGTATGCAGTACTTTCTGATATTCTTGGTGATGAAGATCACTTAGGAGATATGGACTTTAAAGTAACGGGTACGGCAGACGGTATTACTGCGTGTCAAATGGACATTAAAGTAAAAGGACTTTCTTACGAGATCCTTGTAAATGCATTGCAACAAGCACGTGCAGGTCGTTTACACATTCTAGAAAAACTCACAGATACCATTGCAGCTCCACGTGAAGATGTAAAAGAATATGCTCCAAAAATGGTAGGCGTACGTATCGCAAATGAGTACATAGGTGCTTTAATAGGACCTGGTGGAAAAGTAATACAAGAACTTCAAAAAGAAACAGGAACTACCATCGTAATAAACGAAGATCCTGTAACTGAAGAAGGTGTTGTTGAAATATTAGGAACTGGACAAGCAGGAATTGATGCTGTACTGGCTAAGATAGACTCTATTACTTTTAAGCCT
>CAVQTP010000002.1:0-170086 GCA_963716625.1 uncultured Flavobacteriaceae bacterium | reverse complement strand
TGTTTATGTAGTCTACTTGAAACTAGTTTCACGTATTGCTCTTTACTAAAGGCATCTAAGGTTTCTTTGGCTTTAGTTTTGTCATTTGTGTCCACTCTTATGCGCAGGGCTGCTATGTAACCTCCAAAGGTATCATGCACTTCAGATAGCAGATAATCTCGCTCACGTTCTTGTGTTTGTAACATACCTTCATTAAAATTATTTTTTAAATCTTCGTTGAGATTTCTCAGTTTTAAAATATTTCTCTGGGCCTCTAAGATGGTATTGAAAATGTAATACGTAAAAATTAAGATTTCTACGATGAGTCCTAAATAGTAGATGTTTGACACAAATTTAATCGTATACCATGAGGACATAACAGATGGGTTGATATTTTGTGAGATCAACATGGCAAATAGAGGCAGTATGAAGCCTACAACTAAGTACACTGGTAATTTTCCTTTTTTTGCCAGTAATACGTGATTAACAAGAAAAACGATGATAATCACCTTCATGACTAACCATACGTACAAATAAAATGTAGGGAAGGAGGGAATAATTGCTTTGTAAAGATATACCAATAAAAATGGGATCGTTATGTAGGCACATATTCTAAATACACGTTGTATACGACGTGTTTTTGCTGTATAGTTGTAAAAATATACATAAAACAACGAGAGTGCCGCCACCCCTATAGTTTGAGAAAAACTACGACTACTGGTTACCAAAAAAGGAGAATCAGACCAGATATATTGAACACCTATTCCTTTACCAGCTAGAAATTCAACAATAATACAGAGTATGTAAATACAGTAGAACAAAATGGAATACCGCTTTCGCGAAAGCGAGAAAAAAACCAGTCCTACAACTATTAATGTTAGAAAAGTAATAAATGCACCAAATAAAAAATACTCTGTTTCAACCCGTTTTAAAAAATCGTTTATATTTTCTAAATAAAATTCTAAACGGGCTCTTCCACTATCATTCTTTACTTCGACGAAGAGTTCATCACCCATTTGTAAAGGCGGGAGTTTCCATGTAGGGTGTCTATAATAAATTGATTTATGCGGAAAGTTATCGTAGGAATTTATTTTATCTAAGGAGATAATGTTTTGATCCCTTCGTATATAAATACGACTATAGGTGATATATGTAACGGCAATGCTAAAGTAATTTGAAGTGGTATCCTTTAAAGTTTTATGAAACCAGCGAGTTTCATTTGTGGTAGCAAAAAGTTGCGCATCTCGATCTTCTTTAAAAAAGCCTTGGTCATATTTTGCAACAACGTCATTTATAGTTGTGTTATCAGATATAGGGGTAGTATAAGAAGAGGAGTCTCGGTAAAAATCTGCTGTTTTTGAATGGTTGGTACAACTACAAACTAAAAATAAAAAGCAGATGTAAACATATCTCATAGAAGTGATTGTACCCTCTAAAATAATGTAAATATTTTTAATGAGGTACTCTTAAAGAGCTTCATTCCCAGTATAAGATTCATTTTTACTCACAAAAAAAACAGCTATAAGTGTATATATAGCTGTTTGTAATTTTAAAGCAGTAGTGATTACTCTTCCTCTCCTGTGCGTTCGTTTTCATTTCTAAAAACAAGCTGTTCATCAAAAGAGTCTAATAAAATGGTACTATTTGTGGCAACTTTACCACTTAGGATTTCCTTAGAAAGTTGGTTGAGTACCTCACGTTGCATTGCTCTCTTAATAGGACGCGCTCCATATTCTGGTTGGAAACCGGCTTCAGCAAGAAAATCTATAGCTTGTCTTGTAGCATCTAGCGTAATATTTTGCTGAGATAACATTTTTTGAATCCCTTTAAATTGTAGTTTAACGATATTACGCACATCTTTACGTGTAAGCGGACTAAACATTACAATATCATCAATTCTATTTAAGAATTCAGGACGAATGTTTTGTTTTAATAAACCTAACACATCCACCTTTGCCGCTTCCATAGCGCTATCTACATCTTGTATTGCTTCAAAACGCTCTTTGATAATATGACTACCCATATTTGAGGTCATGATAATGATCGCGTTACGAAAATCTGCAGTTCTCCCTTTATTATCTGTTAATCTACCTTCATCAAGCACTTGTAACAATACATTAAAGGTATCTGGGTGTGCTTTTTCAATCTCATCTAGCAGTACAACAGAGTAGGGACGGCGTCTCACTGCTTCTGTAAGTTGCCCCCCTTCATCATATCCCACATATCCTGGGGGCGCTCCTACAAGACGACTTACAGAATGGCGCTCTTGATATTCACTCATGTCAATGCGAGTCATAGCTTGCTCATCATCAAATAAATACTCTGCTAACGCTTTTGCAAGTTCTGTTTTTCCTACTCCCGTAGTTCCTAAAAATAAGAAAGAGCCAATGGGTTTTTTCTGATCTTGTAAACCTGCGCGACTTCGTCTCACAGCATCACTTACAGCAATAATAGCTTCCTCTTGACCTACAACACGTTTATGCAGTTCTTCTTCTAATTTTAAAAGTTTCTCACGTTCTCCTTGCAGCATTTTTTGAACAGGAATACCTGTCCATTTTGCTACAACCTCTGCAATATCCTCACTTGTAACTTCCTCTTTGATAAGTGAAGTTTCTGCCTGGTCTGCTAGATCCTTTTGCAAATTTTCAAGGTGTTCTTGCGCTTCTTTTATTTTACCATATCGCAACTCTGCAACCAATCCATAATTACCTTCTCTCTCTGCCTTTTCTGCTTCAAGTTTGTAGTTTTCAATGGTTTGCTTTGCATTTTGTACGTTCTCAACACTATCTTTTTCAGACTGCCATTGTGCACTTAGGTCGTTGCGCTCTTCTTTTAAATTTGCAAGATCTTCACGTAGAGAGGTTAGTTTTTTCTCATCTTTCTCGCGCTTTATGGCCTCTATTTCTATCTCTAGTTGCATGACCCTACGATCTAAGACATCTAACTCTTCCGGTTTTGAGTTGATCTCCATACGCATTTTTGCAGCAGCTTCATCCATTAAGTCAATCGCTTTATCTGGAAGAAAACGGCTAGTAATATAACGTTGCGATAACTTTACAGCAGAGATAATTGCGTCATCTTTAATACGAACTTTATGATGTGTTTCATATTTATCTTTAATACCTCTTAAGATAGAGATAGCACTTTCTGTATCAGGCTCATCCACCGTTACTTTTTGAAAACGCCGCTCTAGAGCTTTATCTGCTTCAAAATATTTTTGATACTCATCCAGTGTGGTAGCCCCAATTGCACGCAATTCACCACGAGCTAAGGCAGGCTTTAAAATATTGGCAGCGTCCATGGCTCCTTGACCACCACCAGCTCCTACAAGCGTGTGTATTTCATCAATAAACAATACGATGTCCCCAGCGCTTTCTGTTACCTCTTTAATCACTGCTTTAAGACGTTCTTCAAACTCCCCTTTAAACTTTGCTCCCGCAATGAGCGCACCCATATCTAACGCAAATATCTGTTTGTTTTGCAGGTTTTCTGGAATGTCACCATCTACAATACGATGCGCAAGACCTTCTGCAATTGCTGTTTTTCCAGTTCCAGGCTCACCTACTAAAATTGGATTGTTTTTTGTACGTCTGGTAAGAATTTGCAATATTCTTCGGATTTCCTCATCACGACCAATTACAGGGTCTAATTTACCGTCTCTCGCTAGCTGATTAAGGTTTTTGGCATATTTATTAAGCGAATTGTAAGTTTCTTCGGCACTTTGTGAAGTAACTCGGTTTCCTTTTCGAACTTCTTCAATAGCTGCTCGTAGATGCTTCTCTGTAACACCTTGATCCTTTAGAATCTGAGCTACTTTACTTTTTGTGCCAAAAATAGCAAGTACAAGATGCTCGATGGAGACATACTCGTCATTCATCTTCTTTGCAATAATGCTCGCTTCATTTACAGCTTTACTTGCCTCACGGCTTAACGTCATATCACCACCAGAAACCTTAGGAAAACTTTGTAGTGTACTGTCCACGATTTGTTGTAAAAGTGTCACATTCACATCTAACTTTTGAAGTAAAAAAGGTGTGACGTGCTCATCTACTTCAAATATTCCTTTAAAAATATGTTCATTTTCAATTTGTTGATGACCTAATTCTTGAGCTATTTGTTGAGCTCGCTGGATGGCCTCTTGGGACTTAATTGTATAATTATTAAAATTCATTAGCTGTATCTTTTAAACATCAGATTAACACCTAGCTGCGATAATCATCACTTGGTTTTTATATTTTCATTCACAGAAGTCAACTTTTATTCCAATTTAAAACGCAGACAAAATGTCTTGTAAACACTTTATAAATATGACCTTTTGACCGATTTAAGAATTATTTTACGCTTTCGCGAAAGCGTAATTTTCATACAACTACTATCTTTGTCATAAAACTATTATAATGGGAATATTTAATTCACTTTTTGGAGGAGATACATCAACTAATCAAGAAAAAGGAGCGCTACCCTGGCAACAATTAAACTCGCTAGATCAGTTAGAGCAAATTGAGCAAGATTCAAAAGCAAAACCAGTTGCTATATTCAAACATTCTACATCCTGCGGGATAAGCCGTATGGCGTTACGCTCTTTTGAGTCTGAATATGACATAGATGCGAGTATGTTAGACTTATACTTTCTAGATTTGAAAGCTTATAGAGAAGTTTCTAATGAAGTGGCAAATCATTTTGAGGTACAACATCAAAGTCCGCAACTCATTTTAATTAAAAATGGAACGGCTGTTTACAACGAGTCCCATGGTAGTATTAGTGCAGCTACCTTAAAACATAAAATCTAGTAGTGTATAAAGCGCTTTGATTACCCTAAGGCTTTTTTAGTCACCCAAGCGCGATAGCCGATGATAGCCAATTGCCATTTTTTTGCTTTTGTAAGATCAAGGCCTTTTTTTGAGTAGGAAGGCAGCACAGATTTATTAATCCTTGCCAGTGTTTTGTAAATAGATGAAGACATAACCTATAGATATTAAATTAAAAAAGCTGTCACTAAGTTAGTAACAGCTTTTTAGTTTTAGAATTTATTTGTAACAATAATTTCTTTTATTCTATTTTTTAGATCCTCACCAGCGTCATATATCATTTGTTCATTGGTAGGGAAGGGGACAAATCTATTGCGGGTATATCCATATAGATCTTCCTCCAAGGCTCTTCGATCTCCAGTAAACGTTGCATATCTGTGATCAAAAACAAATTCTGATGCTAGTGGATACGTATCTATTACTTGATTTGTATTGAGATTTAGATAGCGCACCCTGCCAACGACGTTTACAGCTTTAGATTGATTAAATTCATGGTACGTGCTTCGCACGGTTATCATATTATCTACTTCAATTTTTTCTCCATCTTCACCATAGACAAAATTGCCTTCGTCATCCTTAAGAAATTTAGTGCCATCTTTTACAATTTTCTCTTTCTGTAATTCTCGCTCTCTTACACTTTCTGGTGATACATTTATCTCTGTAAATGTAATTTGAATCTCATAATCATATTTGACATCCAGCTGTGAATTGCTGTGATAGACTGTCCAAAAATCGTCGAGATCATAGGTAGAAAAATCTGTAAGCTCATCTTCTAAGCGATTAGGAAGTGCGATCTGGCTATCGTTTGTAAGGATAACATGAATGAAGTCTGTACCTTTTTCATGCACCTCTCTCATCATTTGTTCCGTTTCTTTGTACCTAGGTTTTAATTCGTTTAGATATTTTAAATCATCATGAATAGAACGATAAGAAGCCTTAGTAGTTGCATTTAATATATCCTCTTTACTTTGATTGTATAATGATTGTGCCAGATTATCCTTCACATTAATAAGCTCATCATCGTAATTTTCAAATTGAAAAGATGCATTTCTGTTTTCTTCAAGAACTCTTAGCGGTAAAATAGGTCTAATACGCTTTTGACGCTGCTCTAAAGCTAGGTAGGTTCTATAAATTTGTTCAAGATTGGACTGTTGATTTTCTTTAATAAGAAAATTCAATTTGTCAGTATCTCTTTGTTTAGCTTTTGCAAATGCGTCCTCTAGAAGCAATACATACTCTTGTTTGCCCTTTTTGTCTGGGTTCTTCTTGAGTTTGTTAAGAGAGATACGTATCGCATCATCATAGTTGCCACTATTAACTCGTGCTGTTGTATTTTTTACAGTGGTACAACTGTATACAAAAGTCGTTGCAAATAAAATAAGTAGAAATCTTTTCATATTGGTAAATGTATAGGTTCATCCTGATTATTCCAACGAGCATGCCAAAAATTGATCTAACGTAGTAAATTAAACTTTAAAAGGCTAACCTATACAGTTAGCCTTTGATTGATTTTAGTTTTTTATCCGAAGATAAGCTCTAATGTAGTAACAATGATTTGAATCATAAGGTTTGGTTTTAAAGTTTGATTGATGAATGTTGATTGATGAATGTTGATTGATGAATTTTGATTGATAAATATGACTATATCAAAGTGGCTAATTAAGGTGCTCAATCATCGTGGTAATGATGTAACTAATAGATAGACTCACCATGAAAATGGTATAAATTCCTAATATTTTGTTTGTTTTAGAGTTTGGTGTGGAGTTGTTTTGCGTTTTCATAATTCATTCGTTTTAAATGGTTATAGTTATGTTGTTTGTTATTGATGAAGCAAAGAAGCAAGGTTTTAAAAAGTATAACAAGGAAAAATTAAATTATTAATGAAATTAACAATACATATGTAATTAAAAAGATGATATATATTGAAATGTGTAATTAAATTTACTTTAAATATGTTTTAATATATAATTATATTGATGAATATTGTTTGTAACTATAATTTTTGTAGAGGCTTTTTTGATGTTTTAGAAAAATTGTAGGTGTTTTTAAAACAGTTTTCCAGTAAAATTTAGGTTTCCATCATTTTCTTATTTATTGCTTTATAATTTTGAAGCAAAAAAAATTGTCACTTTCAATTAGAAAGTGACAATTAACTTACTCGATAAATTAAGTTATTTGAGCTCGATTAGCATAACTCCATCTTTCCCTTTATCCCCATACTTTGCAATGGCAACTTTACCTTGTAATACTGAAATGTTATTTATGGTAGATGGATCTAACTTGAGAACTTCTGTATACGAGGTTTCTTTGTTATCTATAAAATACATCCAATTTTCTTGTATGTTTTCTAAATGTCCTTCTCCACGGCCAGTTAAAGAGGCCTTTCCTATTGTAGCTTTTTCTAGAGTACTTTGAGGTGATAGCTGTTGAAGCATTTGAAGTTTTAAACTATCGCCTGATGCAATACTACTCGTTTTTAAAGAATCAACTGCGATATTATTTTGAAGTCTGTTAGATACTTCAATACGGTTTCGTATTTCAGTTTTACGTTCTTCTATTTCTTGGAGGGCATATTTTATCACGTAATCTTCAACAGTATTAAGACTATCAAACTTTTGTGAGAGTGTATCTCGTTTACTGCTCAAGATAATTGGTTTTAAGTAATCAATACTTTCTAAAGTTCCGATGCCAATTCCCCATTTTACGTCATTGTAGATATAGATATCAGCAATTGGGTAAGAACTTAGTGAACCGTATTTTTTAGTGTTATTATAAGGATCAGTAATTTCTAACCGTATATTCGTTATTTCTTCTTGAGCATTATAATCAACATCGCTATACTCTAGTGTAGTATCATATTTTTCCTTAAGAATTTTTGTAAGAGCTTTTAATTCTTCAATAGCTGTATACTTTGTGATTTTAAAACTATATGTCCATTTTAAAATCAGACTATCAGAAATATGTCTACTCTCAATTTTGCTCAGAGGTGTGTGAACACTATCTAAAGACTTCAACTTAGTATTATGATTAGTGAGTAAATTAGAGATTATTGAAGCTTTCGATATTCTAAAAACAATTTGATCTGGAGTGATGGACAGTAAGGAGGTGGCATCACAAAAAATGATTTTTTCGTCAGTATCTACCATAATAGAAAACTTATTAGAATTCTTAAAATTTTCTGAGTTAATAGTAAGTCGCTTCTCAAAGTTTTCATTTAATGAGAACCTTGTAAATAATGTAAAACCTGTAAGCCTATTTTCATTTGTAAATAGCCTACCACCGAATTTAATTTGGGTGTGTTTCCAGTGATCTGCAACATACTTTTCGATACGATCCAGCTGCTTACCATCAGTAGTGGTATCAATATAAAAGAGATCTCTTCCAGTATTAATTGGTAGTGATGCGGTTTCCGCTTTCGCGAAAGCGGTATCCTTCTCTTCCACATATTTAATCACTTCCTTCACATTAAAGGAGTACATAAATAAGGCAAGAAAGGGCAAGACTAAGCCAAGTTTCCATAAATTTTTTTTGCGGGATGGTGGTGTGTTGAGCATAACGATTCGTTTTTTGATAAATGATTGATAAAATTGATTAGTGAGCGCCAGATGATTACAGGATGATGATACCTTTAGAAGTGCTCTTTGATAGTCTTTAATGTTGTGTATTTTTTTAACAGCTTGGCTATCTGCTATATATTCTAGGTTTTCCTCTATGCCTTTTTATACAACCAAGCGATAGGATTACACCACTGCAGTACTAGAATTATTTGAGAGAGAATTACGTCAAGGGAATGCCACTGGCTAGCGTGCACATTCTCATGTTCTATAATTAGTTCTAGTTCTTTATCCGTGTGAGTATTTTTATTGTATACTATGTATAAAAAAAATGAGAAAGGCATAATATCTTCCTTACTATGGATATATGTACAAGAGGTAGTCTTTACTATGACTTCACCAGATTTTATCAATTTCATCACGGAAAAAAGTTGAATGACAAACCGAGTACCCATTATCACAACACCTATTACATAAATAAAAAGAACTATTTGCCACCCATCTACTGAGAGAGGAGTGTTAGTTAGTATGATGTTTTCGCTAGTTATTAAATCAAATTCAGATCCAGTCGCGGGAGTAAATGCTGTTTGTTCTGGAATACGTATTTCCCTTAATTGTTCAAATATTAAGAAGGGTAGGAGAAAAGCGGAAAACATACCGAAACCTAGATAGTATCTTTTGATCGTGAAAAAGGAGTGATCTCTCAAAAAAATAAAATAAATCAGATAGAAAATTGCAAGTAGAAGCGAGCATTTACTAATGTAGATGAAGTATTCCATTGCTTACTTTTTTTCTATGATTGCTAGAATCTCTCGGAGTTCATCTGCAGAGATTTTTTCTTCCTTTGCAAAAAAGGATACCATGTTCTTGTAAGAATTGTCAAAGAACTTTTTACTAGCGGTTTGCATAAACTCTTTTCTATAATCCTCTAGTTTTATCACGGGAAAGTATTGATGCGTTTTTCCAAAAGCTTGATGTCCCACATAGCCTTTATCTTCAAGGTTGCGCACAATGGTAGAGACTGTATTGTAATGATTCCCTTTTGAAAGTGTAGCAACTAGTTCTTTGACAAACGCCTTATCTAACTTCCATAGGGCGTGCATCACTTCTTCTTCTTTATTGGTTAGCTTTTCCATAGTTATATTTGACTTTGTAAACTAATAATTGTTAGTTGTAATCAAACATACAACTATAAAAACAGTTAAACAACTATTATTATAGTTTTAAAACTATTTTTGTAGTTTATAATCATAAAAAACACCGCTCAATACTTTGAACGGTGGTTAAATGTATTCTGTAAAAATTTAAACTAGAAGTTTATGATCTTCAAAATTAGCTATAGCACTTTTTCGGCGAGATATCGTTGCACTTCATAAACATCTATATTCTTATTGAATTTCTTACTTACACTAGGTGTGTTTTCGCTTGAGATCCAGATTTTAAGTTCTGCATCAAGGTCAAAGGTTCCTGCTGTTTCTAGTGAAAATCTAGAGATGCTCTTATAGGGCAACGATTTATATTCCATTTTTGACCCTGTAAATCCTTGCACATCAATCAAAATGAGGCGCTTATTTGTAAACATAAAAACATCTCTTAACAAGGTAAAACCCAATTCAATTTTTTCAGCGTTCATTAAAAGACGTCCGTACTTTTCAGTGAGTTTTTCTGGTGATACTTCACCAGCATTCCCTAAAATTTTATTTAATAATCCCATTTTTAATTTGCGTTTAAATAGTCAATACTTAGTTGGCTTAAGGATTTTACTCCTAATTGAAAACCACTTTCATCAATGAAAAAATCAGGAGTATGATGAGGAAAAGCCTCTGTATTACCTGGTGTCATCCCGCCTAGGAAAAAATAAAAACCTGGCACTTTCTCTTGAAAATAAGAAAAATCTTCTCCTCCAGTCACTGCCTTTTGTGTATTAACATTAGCCACACCCGCCACCGTTTGTAAAGTTGGGAGCATTTGATTGGTAAGATCCGGATCATTATAGGTAACTAGTGTCATTTCTTGCCAATCAATAGTTGCCTCGCCACCATATGCCTTTGCAATATCACGCGCCATTTCCGTCATACGGCGTATAATTTTATCGCGCATATTAGGATCCAAAGTTCGCACAGTACCTATCATTTCGGCACTTTCTGGTATGATATTAAAACGAAGCCCAGAAGTAATTTTTCCTACAGTAATTACTGCAGCTTCATCTGTTAATTTACTTTCACGAGAAATAATACTCTGAAATCCATCTATAATTTTTGCGGAAATTAATATGGGATCTACACCAGACCAAGGTTGACTTCCATGGGTTTGTTTTCCTTTTACATTTACTACAAATCGCTCTACAGCAGCCATGGTACCCCCAGCTTTATATCGAATTGTATTTACGGGGGTCCCGCTATTAATATGCAACCCAAAAATCGCATCCACTTTTGGATTTTCTAATACTCCTTCCTCAACCATCAATCTTGCCCCACCTTCTTCCCCCGGTGGTGGACCTTCTTCTGCCGGTTGAAATATAAATTTTACAGAACCTTTTATTTTATCTTTATTTTTAGATAATACTTCTGCCACGCCCATAAGAATTGCCGTATGTGTGTCGTGACCACAAGCGTGCATAACCCCTGTATCTGCTCCCAAAAATGTTGTTTTCACTGTTGATTTGAAGGGTAAATCATTGCGCTCTGTTACGGGTAAGGCATCAATATCTGCTCTTAAGGCGACCACTTTTCCAGGCATATTACCTTTGAGAAGTCCTACCACACCAGTTTTTGCTACTCCAGTTTGAACCTCGATACCTAAAGACGTTAGATGATTTGCAATTTTCTCGGCAGTTTTAAATTCTCGGTTGCCTAGTTCTGGGTTTTGGTGAAAATCTCTGCGCCATTTAATCACTTTCTCTTCTATAGATGAAATATCTTCGTCAAAGTAGGTTTGCGCTTTCGCGAAAGCGAACACGAAAAAAATAGATGTTATTAGTGAAATGGTTTTTATCATAATTTCAAGTTATTTTATAATGGACAGAAATGCCCTTATTTAAGAATTATAAAATTTAATCTCTTATAATTCGGTTAGGAAATACCACTGGACTCTCGTGACCGTCTTTGCCTACGGCTGCTACACCAAAGAAAAAATTGTCAATAACAATTCCAGTTAACGTGGTCGATGTTGCATTTTTGATCAATCTTGCATAGTCCCACGTAGGAGAAGTGGTGTCTCTCCAATACACCTTGTATGCCACCGCACCTTGTACTTCGTTCCATTGTAGTCGTGCATTTGCTTCCACAATGCCGCCTATGCCCACATTAGTAGGAGTAGGAGGTGCCCAAGCGATACTGGCAAGGTTAATTGCGTTGACCGCCGTTAGCTTTGCCACGTACGGAAAATTTACATGCTCAAAGGTATCCCCATAGTTAATCCCATTTTCTGTTCGAATATCTTGATGTTGCTGTGTGTAATTTTCGTGTGCTTCCATGATACGAATACCTGCAAATCCAGCGTCGTTAAATGGTCTGTGGTGCCCACCACGACCAAAACGATCTAATCTATAAATCATCATAGGATTCATTTCTGGCATATACGTTTTTGTAGTTTCATAAACATAGCGTGCTAGTTGGCGAGAGATTCCGTCTACTTCTCCACCATAAAATCTTCTTAATGTACGTTCGCGCTCAGTTTCTGTTGGAGGAACGGGCTCAGAAAATATGCGGAAGGACCTATTATCAATCACTCCATCGACACCTTTTATGTTTCCTATCATATCATTATTTAAAATACCTATGATGTCCCAGCCTTGCTCGTTAGCATAGGCGGCTAGTCCTTTTCCTCCATATAGACCCTGTTCTTCTCCAGAGAGTCCTACATAAATAATACTGTTGTCAAAAGCGTATTTTGAGAGTACTCTTGCTGCCTCCAGTGTTCCAGCCATCCCACTAGCATTATCGTTTGCTCCGGGGGCATCATCTATGTAGTTATTAGGATCAGAAATTCGGCTGTCTATGTCCCCACTCATAATGATGTATCGATTAGGATACTTGGTGCCTTTTTGAATGGCAACTACATTCACCACTTCCACATCTTTGGTGATGCGATCATTATCTCCTTTTTTTACTAAATTCTTCTGATAGAAAACATCGAGACATCCGTTGCATGAAGTGGCTGTTTTTTCAAATTCTTTTTTTATCCATCTCCGTGCGGCACCGATACCTTTGGTTTGTGAGAGGGTGTCGCTAAGTGTATGCCTAGTTCCAAAATCTGTAAGAATTTTGACATCTGTTCTTAGGCGCTCTTCAGAAATGGCCTCTATAATTTCGTACAATCTCGTATCTGTTTGAGCTGTAGTTGTAGTCATACTGCATAGTGTGAGAACAATAATATACAGTGACCTATGAGTAATGGATACTAGGGAGGAAATCTTATTCATACTATTTTTAATTATAAAGTTACAAAACAATGATTTGATGCAGTACGCTTTCGCGAAAGCGTATCTCAACTAGTCTTACTCCACTAATTCAATCGTACCAAAAACTCCAGCATCAATCCAACCGCGGTTTTTATCTTCTCCAGGGATCGCTACTGAGCCAATAAAATTTTCACGCTCTACACTTGAATCGTTATCACAGTAAGCGAGAGCAAAACCTAGTAGTTGACCCTTTATGAGCTTGATGGATGTATTTTCTTCTCCGTCTGTATATGTATTGTCGTAGATGGTCATTTCACATTCCCAAATTGTGATATTACCATTGGTTAAGCGCTTAGATTTTACATGATTGTTATATAAGGTAGGCACTGAGCCAGGGGCAATATCTACAACATTTCCATCAAGTGCAACATGATAGGCAAATGCATTGTGATTAAATTGATGTTCGCCCCCAGAATTATCTGCATCTATAAAAATTTCAAGACAGTCATCATCCCACCACAATGTGAGTGGGTCGCTCTCTTTATCATAAAGAATATCATCCTTAATTTCTGCAAGGATATAGATTGCGTTTGAAGTCCATGAAAGCTTAAATTTACCCTCAAAATCATCAGGTGAATACGTTTGTCCAATCCAACGCTCGCTCACTGGTTGCCATTCTACAACTTTCCAGACGCTGTCAGTTGCAATTCCGTCGATTTCGGGTGGAATAGTAGCTTTCTTTATTTTTTTTAATTGGTGATTTGTCTTCGTATTTTGAATTTTACTAGTGTCTTTTTTCAAATTCTCCTGTGAGGTGCTATTGTCTTTGCAACCAAAAGTGAGAATACTTAGTGTAAGAAAACTTAAAATAAATTTCATGGATTTTTATTTTAGTAGATTATAAAAAAATAACTTGCGTGATCTTCCCATTATTCACTTTGTTTATAACAACTCCGTCTTGACTATTTTTACCTATAGTTATCTCTTCATGATCAATTACAAGGTCTCCAATCGTGATTCTATTTTTTATAGTAGCTTTTAGGTCTGGTATCTCTTTAAACATTTTTCGATATCTATTTTTTACAGCATCAAGGTTGGAAAAAGCAATATCTGAAGGATAATCGATAAAGGTTGCCTCTTTACTATAAAGCTCCATAAAACCTTCTATATCTTTGTTATTATAAGCATGGAGCTGCGCATCTGTAATTGCTGTTGCATCCTTTAAAGTCTTGCTAGGAGCTACAAATGTCATGGAAGAAATTTTACCTCCTGCTACTTGATAAATGGTTACTTGATTATATTCTTGATCTCCAGAAGTGACACGTTCCTCATCGATCACTATATTTTTAGTAATAATTCTATTTGAAACAGTTACTGTCATTGGGGTTTGATTTTCAAAAACCTTTTGATAGTGGGTGCGCATTAGGTTTTTACCTTTGTAGAGTGTATCTGCAATAAATTTGTTTACGACGACCTCATCTGAGAATGCATTTAAAAAGGCATCTAGTTCCTTCTTATTAAATGGATCTATATGCTTTTGCACAATCGTGCCTGGAGAAACCTCAGAGACCACAGCAAGCTGACTGCCATCAGGCGAGACAGCGATGCGGGATAACGATTTTAAATTTTCATTTTCAAATGTGTGCAAGAGTTCCCAACCTTTACTCTTTTTATATTTTATCAAAATACTCGCTTCATAGGTAATTAGTAAGGACCCATTAGGAAGCCATGCAATATCTTCCACACCTTTAGGTAGCGCTGTTATTGTGCTAATATCCTTAGTTTTTGGGTCAAGAGACTTGATAAACCACTCTTCTTTTGAGGTATCAATGAAACTTACCAAATTTGAATTTGGAATTTTGTGAAAAGAGCGACCTACAGCTATTTCTAAGTCTTCGTTTGTATTCTTAAGTAGATCGTGAATTACAAGATGTAATTGCTCACTAACAATAGAGGCGCTTACAAGCGTATTCTTGTCTACCCAAGTATAATATGCAATGATGGCGTCACTCACAATTTCTTTAGTCACATTACTACGGGGCTCGTAACGATACAGTCGTTGACGTCCATCTGGATCTAGTCGTACTGCAGAAATTCCACGATCACCAGGAATACTTTGAGGGGAATATTCTCCGCCAGATGTCTTTACGTTAACTCTTTTTTTCTCTCCTCGTACGTATTTTACGATTTCTGTGTTGCCGTCTATAGTTCCAGAAAAAAGAAGTGCATTTTTTCCAAGAAAAAAAGGTTGATTATCATAGCCTTCTTGATTGGATATATTTTTTTGATTGGTGAGATATAATTTACCTTTTGATGTAGTGATATCAAATAAATATACCTCCGTGTCAGATTGGGCGTTGATGCAATTACAGGCTATACAAAAAAGGAGTAGAAGAGCAGTGGTTCTCATGATATATGGTTAAGCAAGTAAGATAGGAATAATCACGCTTTCGCGAAAGCGTAAAACCATCCCATCCCCAAAGTGTCTGACTGGAGATCATTAATTACTTTTAAAGCTTCTCCTTGAGATATTTTCCCGTGTAAGAATTCTTATTCTTTGCTATTTCCTCTGGAGTACCATGAGCTATCAAATCACCTCCATTTTTACCTCCATCGAGTCCTATGTCAATCACATAATCAGCACATTTTACAAGATCCATATTATGTTCTATCACAATTATAGAATGCCCTTTACTTATGAGTGCTTCAAAGGAAGCGATGAGCTTCTTGATATCATGAAAGTGTAATCCAGTGGTAGGCTCATCAAAAATGAAGAGGTTTTTGTCCTTAGTGATACCCTTTGCCAGAAAGGTAGCGAGTTTTATACGTTGTGCCTCTCCACCTGAAAGGGTCGAAGAACTTTGTCCAAGCGTCACATAACCTAGTCCTACGTCTTGCAATGGCTTAAGTTTACGTGTTATTTTTTTCTCGCCATGAGTATCAAAAAAAGATACTGCATCATCTATGGTCATGGTTAGAATAGCATCAATATTCTTGTCATGAAAGGTAACTTCAAGAACTTCTTTTTTAAATCGCTTACCTTTACAGGTTTCACATTCTAGGTGGACGTCTGCCATGAACTGCATTTCAATGGTCACTTCTCCTTCTCCTTTACAGGTCTCACATCTACCTCCATCAACATTAAAAGAAAAGTGCTTAGACTTGTAGTTTCTTATTTTACTTAATTTTTGACTTTCATACAGTTTGCGTATGTCATCGTAGGCTTTAATATACGTCACAGGATTTGATCGAGAAGATCTTCCTATAGGATTTTGGTCTACAAATTCAATAGATTTTATGTTTTCAAAATTACCTTTGAGTTCTGTAAATTGACCTGCTTTTTCTCCATAACCCCCCACAGCTTTTAGAAGTGCTGGATAGAGGATTTTGCGCACCAAGGTTGATTTTCCACTACCTGACACACCAGTGACTGCGGTAAAAACTCCCAGCGGGAATGTGACGTTTATATTTTTTAAATTATTCTCACGAGCGCCTAAAACACTCACTTGATGTTTGGATGTTCTTCGCTTTTGAGGTACTTCAATGGCTAATTTGCCATTGAGATATCCTGCTGTAAGAGAATCACTTTTGAGAATATCATTATAATCTCCCACCGCTACGATATCACCACCAAAGGTTCCAGCTTCTGGGCCTATGTCAATAATATAGTCTGCAGCTTTCATAATGTCCTCATCGTGCTCCACGACAATAACAGTATTTCCTAAGTCTCTGAGCTGTACTAACACTTCAATAAGCTTTTCTGTATCCTTAGGGTGCAGGCCTATACTTGGTTCATCTAAGATATACATAGAACCTACCAAGCTGCTACCTAGAGATGTTGCTAGGTTGATCCTCTGTGACTCTCCTCCAGAAAGCGTATTTGATTTTCTGTTAAGTGTGAGGTAATTGAGCCCTACTTTACTTAAAAATTCTAAACGGCTATTAATTTCAATGAGTAAACGCTTTGCGATGGTTTGATCATGATCAGATAATTTTAGTTTTTTGAAAAAATCTGCCACTTCATTAAGCGGCAACTCAACAAGATCTACTATATTTTTTCCACCCACTTGTACATAGGTAGCTTCTGGTCTAAGTCGTTTTCCTTTGCAAGTGGTGCATTTTGTTTTACCTCGATAGCGAGAGAGCATGACTCTATTTTGAATTTTATAGGCTTTCGATTCTAAGAAGCCAAAAAATTTATGTAATCCATCAAAATGAGCATTACCCTCCCATACTAATTGCTTTTGATCTTCTGAAAGTTCAAACCAAGGTTTGTGAATAGGAAAATCAAATTTATACGCGCGATTTACTAGTTGATCTCTATAGTGGCTCATACTCTCACCACGCCATGGAAAAACCGCATTCTCATAAACCGATAAGGCGGTGTTAGGAATCACAAGATCTTCATCTATACCAATCACATCTCCATACCCTTCACAGGTAGGACAGGCGCCGTAAGGGTTATTAAATGAGAAAAGATGTACGTTTGGTTCTAAAAAGGTAATCCCATCTAGCTCAAATTTATTTGAGAATTGCCTGACCGAATTATCTGCTAATTTTTCTACAAACAATTCACCTTTTCCTTCAAAGAATGCTGTTTGCACAGCATCTGCCAGACGATTATTGAAATCCTCATCATCTGGGTTTGTTACAACACGATCTACCACAAGTAAAACATTTTTTACTTTGAGCTTTGTTCCAATTTTTGCAACTTCATCCAAGCGTTTGATTTCTCCTTTTACTTGAACACGTGCATATCCTTGTTGTAATAACGCTTGTAGCTTTGATTCTAGCTTACGACCTTCTTCTAAATGGATAGGAGCGAGGAGAAGTAGTTTTTCTGCTTTCGCGAAAGCGGAAACATACTCAACTACATCTGTGACCGTATCCTTTCTTACCTCATTGCCAGAAATAGGTGAAATTGTTTTCCCAATGCGAGCGTATAAAAGTTTTAAATAATCGTATATCTCTGTAGAAGTGCCTACGGTAGATCGAGGGTTTGTGCTATTTACTTTTTGCTCTATAGCAATTGCCGGAGCGATCCCTTTAATATAATCTACTTTAGGCTTATCAAGTCGCCCAAGAAACTGCCGTGCATAAGAAGAGAGACTTTCTACATAGCGACGTTGTCCCTCTGCATATAATGTGTCAAAAGCAAGACTTGACTTTCCAGAACCAGAGAGACCTGTAATAACCACAAGCTTGTTACGAGGGATTATTGCATTTATATTCTTGAGATTGTGGAGTTTGGCACCCTTAATGATAATATTCTTCTTAGGATTTACATCCTTCACGTCTATGAGCATCGCTATTTGTTGAGGTATTTAATACAAAGATACTTAAAGAGTTTTGCTGTGGATACCGTTGAAAAGTCTGTTTTGAATTAAAATTTGCAAATTATTGTATGATTTTGAATTTTTTTTTAAAACATTAACATAATTATTATATATTTACGCCTGTAAAACACAAACCCCCAATTGCTTATACAACACTATTACTTTTTAAAATCCCGAATTAGAGATTAAGATCTCTAGAATTTTAACCTACAAGTAATATGTGTATGAAAAGTGTTTTATTAGACGACGCCACGCTCGTAAGCAACTACATTAAAGGAGATGAAAACGCAATTGCCATTCTTATAAAAAGGCATAAACAGCGTATTTACAGTTTTATTTATTCGAAAGTATATGACAGAGACATCTCTGAAGATGTCTTTCAAGATACTTTTATAAAGGTTATTAAGACGCTCAAAAAAGGCAAGTACAATGAAGAGGGTAAATTTTTACCCTGGGTGATGCGTATTGCTCATAACCTCGTCATAGATCACTTTAGACGCAATAGTCGTATGCCTAAGTTTGATAACACAGGAGAATTTTCTATTTTTTCTGTTTTAGGTGATAGTGCTCTCAATGCAGAAAAACAAATGGTGAGAGATCAGGTAAATATTGATGTAAAGCGAGTCATTGAAGAATTACCAGAAGATCAAAAAGAAGTGCTGAAAATGCGCATTTATCAAGAAATGAGTTTTAAGGAGATTTCTGAGCGCACTGGTGTAAGTATAAATACAGCTCTAGGTAGAATGCGTTATGCTCTTATTAATATGAGAAAAACCATCGAAAAAAATAACATGGTTTTAACAAATTAAAATAATAAGCAGATTTGTTTTGCGTTATCTATAAAACCAAAACAAAATCAATGGAAAAAATTTACTCTCAACCTTTGTCAGGTAAACAGACGAATGAATTTGAACCCAAGGAGACTACCATTAGTTATCTTCTTAACTATTCTAAAGCTTTAAAGTTTTTTAACTATAAGACAATGGAGTTTGAAACAATCTTGAACTAAATTTTATATAAATCCCCGATCTTAAGATCGGGGATTTTTGTTTTAGAGGGTCTTTATATTTAGAGCTGTTTGCCAGTAAATGGCATTACTTTTTTTTACGTTTTTCCATCATTTTATGATACTCCTTAATAACAGTTTTACGCCCTATAGTTTTTGTAATAATGTCCTTTTCAAGATCCCAACCTCTAGCAGGTGAATATTGACGGCCATACCAAATTATTTGCAAGTGAAGATCGTTCCAAATGTATTCTGGAAATAAACGCTTAGCATCTTTTTCAGTTTGCACTACATTTTTACCATTTGTAAATCCCCATCTATACATTAATCGATGGATATGTGTATCTACAGGAAATGCAGGAATTCCAAATGCTTGAGATACCACTACACTCGCAGTCTTGTGGCCCACTGCGGGAAGTTCTGTAAGCTTTTCAATACTTGCGGGAACCTCACCATTATAGTTGTCTATGAGTATATGGGACAAGCCGTGAATACCTTTAGCTTTCATAGGGGACAGTCCTACAGGTTTTATGATTTCTCGAATCTCATCCACAGAAAGTTTAATCATATCATATGGATTGTCTGCCACTTCAAAAAGCAACGGAGTAATCTGATTGACACGCAAATCTGTACTTTGAGCGCTCATTAATACAGCGATAAGCAGGGTGTATGGATCTTTATGATCTAAAGGAATAGGAATTTGCGGATATAACTTTTGTAGGGTATGGATAGCAAAATCTACCTTTTCTTTTTTAGTCATTTGTACTTTGGGATTTAAATCTTTAACGCAATCTTATCGAGAAATATTAAAATTTGCTCATAAGAACATGTAATTTTAGGTATTCGCTTTCGCGAAAGCGTATTGCAAAGATACTTATTATGATATGTCTAGTTTTTAAAGTAACTTAAAGAGGATACTAAGAAACAAACTATTTAAATTCAATAAATTACAATCTATGAAGCTATTAAAAGTGGGAGATAAAGTCCCAGATTTTACAACGACAGATCAAGATGGAAAAACGGTAAAGTTTTCTGATTACAAAGGTAAAAAGCTGATAGTATTTTTTTATCCTAAAGCAAGTACACCAGGCTGTACAGCAGAGGTTTGTAATTTAAAAGATAATTACACTGCATTACAAAATGAAGGTTATTCGCTTCTAGGTGTAAGTGCAGATTCCGAAAAAAGACAAAAAAACTTCTCTAATAAATATGAACTGCCATTTCCACTACTTGCCGATGAAGATAAAACCGTGATCAACGCTTTTGGAGTGTGGGGTCCTAAAAAATTTATGGGGAAGGTATATGATGGGATACACCGTATGACCTTTAAGATAGATGAAGCAGGGGTAGTAACCGAAGTTTTTGAAAAAGTAAAGACAAAAGATCACGCAGCACAGCTTTTAAGTTAAACGGATACTTGCAAAATCATTTGTAATGATAATTATAAATAATAAGCCTTCAAATCATTCGACCTGAAGGCTTATTATTTATCTAGTGTGTTCTTAATTTATTTTTTAAGATATACCTTAAAAGGTCCGTCGCACATCGCCCAACTATTTTGCAGTTTTCCGTCAGGTCTTAGTAATAAATTTTCATTAGCCGTACCTGTACAAGTGCCGAGTAGGTTAGGTGGGGAGATGTCGTAAGTTAAGCTATAGTATATGCCCTCATCAGAACTTGTCTTTTTGTAAGACCCAGAACCTTCTAAGGATTGATTATCTTCAGTCCGGCTTTTTGTAAAAGATAGATCTTCAAAAAAAATATATTTTTCTTGATAGGGAAGTGGTTGAGCATTTGCACCGGCAAATGAACCTGATTGCATAGTAACAAGTTCCCAAGTCTCGCTCGTATCATTAGGTGAATAAACAGTCTTGCTTTCTTTACAAGAGATCAATAAGAAAATAATAATACAAAAAAACAGAGCTGCATGCTTCATATTAACTATTTATTAGCTTCTAATAAAGCTGTAGAATTATAACCAAATAAATTTCTAGACTTTATTAATTCTGAGACTCCATCTGGCACCATTGATTCCCATCCTTCTTCACCTTCATTAATCATTCTCAATATCTCTCTAGAGTAGATGTTTGCAATTTCTGGATCATAATTCTCGATATCGATAACCTTCCCATTAAATTTGAAGAATTTATAAAGTTCTTTCATTCTAGGGTGGACTTTTAAGTTGTCGCTAGTAGTATACTCACCCGTCTTAGGATTTTTCATAGGGTATAAGAATACTTTTAAATCTTTAAAGAATAATTTTCCAAATGCTTCTAAGATACCACCACTCAAATGACGGTAATAACTTGTATCGAAAATATCAATAAGATTATTTGCACCCATAACGAGTCCCATACGTTCCTTCGTATAGTTAGAGAAATACTCTACCACACGATAGTATTCTTTAAAATTAGAGATCATTACTGTTTGACCTAGTGAGCCAAGTAATCTTGCTCTAGCCATGAAATCTTCCTCATCAATATCACCTTCTGCTCTTAAATTAGATAGTGTAATTTCAAATATAACCTCGGTCTTTTTTTCATTAACTCTATTTCCTTCGATAAATAATTTTAATGCTTTTCGATACATGTCCATATTGACCTTTGTAACGGGTCTAAAACTACCACGAAGGGCAAGTACATTTTTCTTGTAAAGAATAGCAGCAGGAAGTATATTATTACCATCTGAATCAAACATGACTGCTTCCGTCATGCCGTTTTTAACGAGTTGTAAACTCATTAAACGATTATCGACATTTTCAAATTGTGGACCAGAAAAGTTAATGGTGTCAATTTCTATTTGATCTTGATCAATGTGATCATAAAGGTATCTTAGTAGATTTTTTGGGTTATCGTGTTTATAAAATGCACCATAGATTAGGTTAACTCCTAATGTTCCTAACGTGAGCTGTTGTAACCGTGCATCATTCTCATGAAAGCGTATGTGCAACGTTATCTCATTAAATTCACCTTCTGGAGAAATTTGAAATCGAATACCTACCCACCCGTGACCTTTATATTTTTTAGCAAAATCTATAGTGGCAACTGTATTTGCATAAGAGAAGAAAATCTTATCTGGTTGCTTGTATCGCGAGATTCTACCTTCAATGAGTTCCATCTCATGCGATAGCATTTTTTTAAGACGTTTTTCTGTTACGTAGCGTCCATCATCCTCTACGCCATAAATAGCATCAGAAAAGTCTTTATCATAAGCGCTCATTGCTTTTGCAATAGTACCACTCGCTCCTCCAGCTCTAAAAAAATGACGTACAGTTTCTTGTCCAGCACCTATCTCTGCAAAGGTGCCATAGATATTACTGTTTAAATTTATACGGAGAACTTTATTCTTAAGTGGCGGGACTTTTTCAAACTCTTTATCCCCTGCAATTGTAATAGCCATAGCGTTATTTTATCCATTAAATATGGTCATTCAAAGATACGAAATGCTTGTAGTAGCCAAAAAAATAACTGTATTTTTGTTAGATAATTAACGTTACATTTAAGCATAATTTCTAGTTCATATTTGTGAAAATCACCTTTCTCGGCACTGGCACTTCTCAAGGCATTCCTATCATAGGGAGTACGCATCCAGTATGCTTGAGCCAGGATGAAAGGGATAAAAGACTACGTGTTTCTGTTTTGTTAGAATGGGAGGAGTATAACTATGTAATAGATTGTGGTCCAGATTTTAGAGCACAAATGCTTTCTACGCTTTCGCGAAAGCGTACTCAAAATGGCGATCCAGCACCATTACATGGTATCTTATTTACACATGAGCACGCAGATCACGTTGCCGGTCTCGATGATATAAGGCCGTTCGTTTTTAGGCAAGGCGATATGCCCCTTTATGGTCACAAGAGGGTGTTAGATACACTATCCAGCAGATTTGATTATATTTTTAGAACAGAAGATCGGTATCCGGGAGCTCCTAGCGTGCAATCTCACGAAGTAGTGAATGGAGAAGCTATCAGATTAGGAAATATCGATGTAATACCTATAGAAGTATATCATGGTGACTTACAGGTTTTTGGTTATAGGTTCAATCAAATTGCTTACCTCACAGATGTTAAAACAATTGCTAGCGAGGAACTAGAAAAACTAGAAAATCTTGATATATTGGTGCTCAATTGCCTCAGAAAAGAAGAGCATTCAACCCACCTTAATCTTAATGAAGCACTCGATTTAATAAAAATAATTAAACCAAAAAAAACGTACTTAACACATATAAGTCACATGCTAGGCTTTCACGAGGAGGTGCAAATGAAGTTACCCAGAGATGTGTTTCTAGCTTATGATGGATTAACCTTATCACTATAATTTATGAAACGTAATATTTTTTTATACCTGTTTTTATTTGTCTCTCTTTGGGTCGTTTTTCAATATGTAAATAATACCAAAGTCTGGGAGAATCAAGAAAAAAGAATACAAAAGTTAGAAAAAGAACTGTCGGTTCGCGATTCGATTGCTTTAGGAGTAGAAGGTCGTTTAGAGAGTGTAGAATATTTTACCCTGATGGGCAATGAGAATACAAAAGAGTATTTTGATAATGATGGTATTGATATACAAACAATCCGCCCAAAGGTTATTGACGGTTTATATGCAAAAAATACTATTAATGGTAATGAACTTATTACCTTTCAAGGTGATGGTCGTGCTTTCCAAATAAATCGTGTTCAAATTTTAAATCATCGCTGGATTATTGCAGATTTTGCAGATGGGAAAAATTGGGGAGAATTACTTATAGAGTATTTCATAAACGAAGATGGTACTGTGGATTATAATACAGTGGAGAGTCTGATCTATCCTAATTAGTATCTCATCTACCTAAGCACAAGAAATCTATTATCTATTAAGATTTGCGAGCCACTCTTTGAACTCATAAAAATTAGTAGGATGTACACCATGACCTACTGGAAATGTACTCAATGTGGACTCAATCCCTAGATTTTTAAGATAGCCTGGTGTTTTTTGTGCTGCTTCAAGTGGAATTACTTGATCTACCGTCCCGTGAGAATTATAGATATTTAAATGACGGTATGAAGGGTTGCTCCGTACTTCTATAATTTCTTCATTTATATATCCACTTAATCCTATAACATTTTTCACTTTTTCTGGATAGGTGAGGGCTACAGCATAGCTCAATATGGTACCCTGACTAAATCCTAAAAGTGTCACATTAAAAGGATCAATATTGAATTCTTTAGCGGCATCATCTATACATTGAGCAATAAGATCTCTAGCAATAATAGCTCCTTCATTGTCTGAAGATTTTACACCATTTTCATCTATACTAATGTGATACCAAGCGTTTCCGTAAGGTTGCATCTCAATAGGAGCTCTTACTGATATAATGTAGTAATGAGCAGGTAACTCTTCTGCAAAGCTAAAAAGATCTTCCTCATTACTTCCATATCCATGTAAAAGAAGTATTAAAGGAGGCTTGTTTTCTGTCTTTACGGTAGGTTTTCTTGTGATGTGTATGAGTTGCATAATTTTTTTCTTAGAAGAGGTTTGTGATTACTTTAATTTCCACCAAATATTCTTTGATAAAACTCACCCACAAGCGGAACTAATTGTCTTTTTCCTTGAAAAGCAGAAACAATTCCGTAAAGCCAAAGCACAAAAAATAAAATAAGAAACCCTAGTGATGCCATGGGGATATCTAAAATACTTAAGGGAATCATCACTAAAAAGTAGCTCAGAGTGAGGCCTAAAGATTGTCGCAGGTGGAATGCGGCAAATGGATTTTTAGATTCACTATTCATAAAATATCCAATGATTAAACCTACAAAAGTGATGTACCCTAATACGGCGGCGGTTTTTCCTTCAAAAATAATGTTGTCCTCCATTAACTTAGTTCTAGTTGGTTGTTTGCGATAACTCCATAAACTATACCTTTTAATTTCTCATCTAAAAAGATGGCATTTTTTGATTTAGCCTTAATATCTTTTAGTGAGAAAGTATTTGTACTTTTTACTGAGAAAAGTGTGAGATTTGCTTCTTGATTTTCCTTAATAGTGTAAGACACTTTAGTGAAGCGCTTTCGACCCGCTGTGAGTAAAGCAATGGCTCTTTTTTCACTCACTAGCGTAAGTAGAGCTTTAAATGTTGCTTCTTGAGAAACCACCCCATACATGGCGTTATCAAACTCCACTTGTTTACGCTCTACATCTAAAGGGTTATGATCACTAGTCACCATGTCAATGGTTTTATCTTTTATACCCTCAATAAGAGCTTTGCGGTGAGATTCATTACGTAAAGGTGGTAATACTTTGTAATGTGTATTAAAATCCTCTATTTGAGTATCTGTAAAAAATAAATTGTGAATGGCTACACTGCATGTGACATTAAGATTTTTTTCTTTCGCTTTTTTTATCAATGCAACACTTTCAGCAGTGGAGATCGTAGGGATGTGCAATCTCCCTCCAGCATATTCTAGAATGTGAAGATCCCTTGCAATTTGTAAGCTTTCTGCAATAGCTGGAATTCCTTTTAACCCTACACGCGTACTCGCTTCTCCTTCATGTACCATACCTTTTCCTGCAATTTGATTTTCTTGAGGAAAAGAAAGTACAAGACCCTCAAATCCTTGGGTATATTGTAAGGCAATTTTGAGTAAATTAGGATTTGAAATAGGCACTTGGTAATCACCAAAGGCAACGGCACCAGACTGCTGCATATCGTATAACTCAGCTAGATGAACGCTTTCACTATTTCGCGTAAGCGCACCTATAGGATAGAGGGAAGTAATAGCTCGTTCTGCCATTTTTTTTACAAATGTCACGTCGGAACTAGTATCTATAATAGGTTGCGTATTAGGATTTAATGCCACCCCAGTAAATCCACTTGCGGCTGCTACTTTAAGTCCATTAGCAATGGTTTCCCTTTCTTCATATCCTGGTTGTCCCATACTCACGCTTGAGTCAAACCATCCTTGAGATACGTGTAACCCATCTCTTTCTATGATTGTTTCTTCATTATGAGGAGATAAGTTGTTTTCTATTGCAATGATCACCCCATTTTTTATGCGAATATCCTTTTGAGTACCATGATGCTCACTATCACTGTCTATGATTGTAGCGGCTTTAATGAGTATGTTCATTTGTAAAATTTTAAAATCAATATCTCTAGCAGTAAGAAGAATAGCGCAAAAATAATAAACCATTGCCAAAGAGATTGCACGCTATCTTTAGTTTTAAATTCGTCAAAAAGTGTCTCTACGGAAGTGGTATAATTTGATGCTTTTTGTTTTTCTAGTTCCTTATAGCGTAGTATACTTTCATCCCTTGGGTGATTAAAACTAACCTGCTGCATACTGGTATCTCCTAAGAGAACGTCATATGTTCCAGCTTTGGAAAAATCTATTCCTGTTGTAATGCGCACTTTACTTCCTTTTGATTCTTGTAAAGGAATTACAGTATTTTGTAGGTCATTTATATTCTTTAAAGAAAGAATTTCATCACCATCCAATGTAGCAGCGATGTCAAAAGAATTTTTTTTAGTGGTATAAAAATACAGTTTAGGTAAATCAAGACTTTGGCGAGCCATATTATAGAAAGTAGGCACGATAAGGGGCGAATTTTTAAAGTTAGAATTAACTGTATTTAGGGCTCCTGTAATCATGTAGATACCATTATTCTCCGTAATAAAACTGGAGCCATCTTCAAACTTAAGTACAGGATCACCTCCCCGAATATTAAAGGACGAAGAAACTGATGGATATTGGAAATTTTTAATCCTGCTGTCAAAAACATCTTTGTAAATAGGATGATTGTAATTTATAGTGGTCACTAATCGCTTATCGCTCAGAGTCTTCGAAACTTGAAAATTCCCTAACTGACGCAAGGTCTGTTGAATGTTTAAAAAATTTGAATCTGATCTTAGAATTATTGCAGAAGTGTTTCCCGCTTTCGCGAAAGCGTCCAATGCATCTGTTAAAGCAGTAGATAAAGTGTTTAATTCATTTACAACTATAAAGTTATAATCTGTTATGTTGCTAAAGTTTAAATCATTAAGTGCAACCGAATCATAATCAAACTCAGGAGCAGTGAAAATACGTCGTAGATAGTCGTCGTTTTCACCATTTATGACCAGTACACGTATAGGTCTACTTTTATTAATACTAAAATACAGGGTATTATCAAAAGGCAGTAAGGGATCCTCAATGAGAACGCGACCTTCTATAAGACCACTATTCTCAATGTCAAAGATTACGGTGGTAGAAAGTTTATCATTAAAAGACGCTGTTCCTTTTGCGAGTAGTTTGTCGCCATTATATAGTGACACTGAGGTGTTGCTATCTTTTATGTTTGAGGTAGTCAATTGGACAGTAATTTCAAGACTTCGAGACCTTAATGATGATATGAATAAAGTATCTACACTTATATTATTCCTGTTCATTGGTGCAAGCTGGACGTAGCTCATTTCAATCTCGTCTAAAGGCATGGATTTTGAAATGCCCTTATCCTGAAAATCTGAGATGAGTATAAGGCGTTTCTCAGTGCTATTATCTCTAGCAAATTCATTTTGTGCTTTAGCAATGATAACCTCTTGTGTAAGCTGCTGTGGAGAGTAGGGAAGTTGTAAGAGCTTGTTTCTTATGCTTGCAATGGTAGTCTTGCGAAAAATTTCATCATTAGTAAATAACGTAATAACCTGTTTATCAGGAATATTTGTGAGCAGATCTTGAGCCGCAGATTTCAAAAGTTGACCTGACGGACCTTTTGCCTGCATGCTAAAAGAATTGTCCAAGTAAATTACTGTCTCTTTCTCTTTTGTAGCGCCTTCAAATTCTGTAAAAAAAGGCTGTGCAAATGCTATTACGATACAAGCAAGTAGCGCCATGCGCATGCATAATACTAACCATTTTTTTAATGTATTACTTTTACGAGTTTGGATGTTGATTTTTTTAAGAAAAGCAACATTTGTAAAAGCCTCCGTTTTGAACTTACGTAATTGAAAAAGATGAATTATAATAGGAATGAGGAGTAAAAACAGCGCATAGAGTAATTCTGGATGTTTAAACTGCATAAATCAATTTACGTTTCATCAAATGTAAATAAATCCCACTTTATCGCCTAACGGTAAAGGTGAAAATACTTCCCCCAGTAGGATTATTTGTAACCGATATATCACCACCTAGGGCGTTAACAAGCTTTCTTACCGTGGCAAGTCCCATGCCTGTACCTTTATTCCCAAATTTATCTTTTGTGCCCGTGGTTTTAAAAAGTTCAAAAATTACTTCTTTTTTATTGTCTGGAATACCCACACCATTATCTGCCATTATAATTTTGTAATGAGTAGAATCAATTTTTGAAGATATTTCTACTTTAGGGTTTGGATCTACATTGTACTTCATTGCGTTATCCACCAAGTTCGTGATGATTTGCTGTATTGCTACCTTTGACACATTTTTAAGTTCTATATCTTGAGTAAGTGTTAGGTTTATATCATTAGTCTGATGGATCTGAGTAACGTCATTTACAATTTCGTATAGTGTAGTTGTTTCTTTGCTGTCTATTAAATCATCAGATTTATAATATGCCAGTAGTCCGTCTATATAATTACGCATTGATTTTGCAGATGTGTCAAGATGTTTTAGATACATATGCAATTCAGAATCCTCTTCCTGAGGAAAATCTTCTTTAACTAAATTGAGAAGACCTTCGATACTCACTAAAGGAGATTTGAGATCGTGAGCTACAAGCCTAGAAAAGTCTTCTAAACGCGTATTTCGATTTTCGAGCTCCTCTTTCACTAGGCTAAGCTCATTGTTTTTACGATGGGATTCAAATAGAAGTACCACTTGTTTTGCCACATCTCTCAGAGCATCCTTTTGCGCTTCAGAGAGGGTACGTGGTTCGTGGTCATAAACACACAAGGTTCCTAGCGCATATCCATCTGGATTTCTTAAAGGTACGCCCGCATAAAAGATCGCTTTAAACTCTTCAACTAAAGGATTATCTTTAAACCGATCATCTAATCTAGCATCTTCTACCACAAATACAGGATCCTTGCTTAATATAGCATGGCTGCAAAATGATATATCTCTAGGAGATTCTGTGAGATCCACTCCATACCTTGACTTTAAAAAATTACGGTCTGCATCAAGCAATGTGACTAAGGAAATCGGAGTATTGCAAATATGTGACGCTAGTCTGGTTGCTGTGTCGTAGGCATCCTCAGGCAAAGTGTCTAGTAAATTGTAAGATTTTAAGACTTCAAGTCTGCGATTTTCATTTTCTGGAATCTCCGCTTTAATCACGTATCTAAAATTTTTATAAAAGTAAGTGAAGGTCTAGTCTCTTTTGATTTAATTATGAAAATTTTGGGTATTGTTTGTATGATTTAAAAGCCTTCAAAAGCACCTAGGCCAAAAAGTGCAAAGTCATATTTCACAGGATCATTAAGATCCATACTTCGTAAAGCGGTATCTAGCTCAAGCAGTGTTTTTCCATCGTTTTGTTTGCGCTTGATAAGTTTTAGTTTTCGGGCAACATTACTGGTGTGTATGTCTAATGGACAGGACAGTAGAGAAGGTGAGATATTTTTCCATATACCGAAATCTACTCCAGCTTTTGAATCCCTCACCATCCATCGTAAATACATATGAATTCTCTTTGCTGCGCTGTTCTTTAGTGGATCACTTACGTGTTTATGTGTGCGTGGTAAGTGGTGCACTTCAAAGAATTTCTCTTTAAATAGAGAAATAGCTCTTTGCGCCCCGTATTTTATAATACCATCTGTAAACACTTTTTCTAATCCTCCATAGTTTTTATAAATGTGCTGTAATGATCTTATAAATGTTTCTGCATCTATGCTATTAAATGTTCTATGTACAAAGCCATCAAATACATGTGCTTGATCTACTGTATAGTTTGTTATGAAATCATAAGGAGAATTTCCCATGATTTGCATTATTTTTCTTGCATTAGTAATAATGCTTTTTCTATTACCCCAAGAAATGGTAGCTGTTAGAAACCCAGCAATTTCAATATCTTCTTTTTTTGTAAAGCTGTGTGGTATTTGTATAGGGTCGTGTTGTATAAAATTTGCGTTTTCATACTGCAGCGCTTTTTCATCAAGAAAGATCTTAAGTTCTTTTTTATTCATTAATTGTGAATGGGTAAATACGCTTTCGCGAAAGCGAGACATCGTTATTCTACAAATTTCCCGTCAACCATGGTAAGCTTTCTATCTGCCATATTTGCAAGGTCTTCGTTATGTGTTACAATAACTAATGTCTGATTGAACTCATCTCTTAACTTAAAAAAAAGCTTGTGTAGATGATCTGCACTTTCTGTATCTAGATTACCAGATGGTTCATCTGCAAGAATGAGTACCGGGTTATTGATAAGTGATCTGGCTACTGCAACCCGCTGTTGTTCGCCACCCGATAAGGCATTTGGCTTGTGATGATAGCGATGTGATAAACCTAAGAAATCTAATAATTCTTTAGCTCTTTTTTCAGTTGTCTTTTTGTCTTTCTTTGCGATGTATGCGGGAATACATACATTTTCTAGCGCAGTAAACTCAGGTAAGAGTTGGTGAAACTGAAAAATAAAACCAATATGTTCATTTCTGAAAGCACTTAATTCTTTTGACTTAAGACCGCTCAAGTTGATATCGTTAATTTGAATCTGAGTGGTACCTACGCTATCAGGTGTATCGAGCGTTCCAATAATTTGAAGAAGGGTCGTTTTACCAGCTCCGCTGGGACCTACAATTGATACAATCTCTCCTTTCTGCACCTCTAAAGCTACATTTTTAAGCACCTTTAAATCACCAAATGTTTTTGAAATATGCTGGGCAGTTACCATCTAAAAATTTTTAAAGGTGAAATTACCATAATTTTGAAGCTCGAGACACAACTTAAGAGTTCTTTTTAAACACATCTTTGATATTATTGTAATCAATAAAATAGGTAACTCTTAAAGATATATTGTGTTGCATGGGCTCATCTAGCAAGTTGCTTAGACTATCGGTGTAATTAATTGTAGACAAGGCATCTTCATTAAATATTTGATTTCTATATAACAAAGACGCTTCACTTCCTGGAGCAAATCTCCATCTAAAGCTTACATCTAGATTCCAAATATTGAAATTTCTATTGGGATCTTCTCGAGTTTCGAGATCATAATTAGTAATACTCCGCAAACCGTTATCATTGAGTAGATAAAATATATTTTGACTATAATCTGCGGTGCTCCAAAAATTTCTGAATCGAAGATTTATGGCTTTAAAGGGGTCAAAATTATAGGATATATTTGCTGAATTTTCAAGAGAAGTAATCCCACGCAACCCTAAGAAGACATTTACACCATCTGTATCTATAAAACCAAAGTTATTTTTTCTCAAGTTATATGCAGACTCTAGCACTACTAACATTTTATCACTGAATCTATAGCGAGGAGAGATATTAAATGCATAATTGTTTTGATCTTCATCATCTTCAAAGAACGTTCGAGTGGCTAGTCTCACGTCTACAGCAAATTTCTTCCTATAATCAGATGATACAAACATGTTTGCTCCAGCACTTGAGTTGAACACTACAAATCTTCCTTCCACTCTAGGTTCGAAATAGTCGTTCTCCTTACTACTATAATCAAGACCGAAGCCAAACGCTAGTCTGGATTTTAATACAAAAAAACTATCGAAGTCTATACCTGTTCCCGTATGTACATCTGGTTCATACAGTCTTCTGTGTCTAGCGGTAACACTATAGCGATATTTATTAAATACTTGAGTAGGCTCAAATATTTCGTAGGAAGCACCAGCCACAAAACTATTAAAGTTATTTCTAAAATTGAGTCCTAGGTCATTGATATCAAAGGTCGTATTAGCAAGATCGTGACCTGCACGATACCTGAATTTACCCTTTGTTTTAAAGAAATCAATTTCTGTTCTGAGACCTGTAGAATTTCCATTTATATTAGAGATATTACTCACAACAGCCCGACCAGAGGTTCTATAACTATTACTTTTATTTGCAATGTCAAATGCTAATCCACTTACATTTGCATCTCTAAAATCACTCCCACTGCGAGTTACATTTGTATTGATAATCGATAGTGAAGAGTTTTGATTAAACTGTTGATCTAAAACGAACACATTATAATTGGTAAGAGGTTCAACCAAGACTCTTCTTTTTGTGTTACTTATAGTATCTGTTATTTCAGCATAGGTAGATTCTGTAATTGAGTTTAGAAATCCAACACCTAAATTATCTTTTGTTCTTCCTGAAATTTTAACTGAATTGAGCAAGTTTACATTAGATGGATTAGTGATAATACGTTCACTAGCTGTTAGATCACTCACGCCACCAGAAGGTGCACTACCTATTCTTCTCGAAAAGAAAATTCCGCCTTTTCTAAATAAGTCAATTCCTTCTGTAAAAAAAGAGCGATTTTCACTAAAAGTTTGCTCAAAAGGTCCCAAATTTAATCGTACATTATCAAAAGCTACTTGTCCGAAATCTGGAATTAGTTGTGCATCTAGAGTAAAACTATCACTTAACCCATATTTTACATCTAACCCACCAGAAAATTGGCTTATGTTCTCACCATCAAAAGTACTATAAGAAGCTTGCGCAAAGGGAAAGAAAGTAAGTCTAACAGGTGGGTCTATATCTCGAACACCTATAACTTTTGCATTATATTGAGTTGATCTCCCAATTGATTTATCTACTCTTTTAAATGTATGGGTTTCATTTTGCCTTATGAGTCTTCTGTAAAAATTGAGGCTCCAATCTTGTACGTCAAGCTCTGGGAAGCGTAGTGCATTGTAAGGTATTTTAAATTCTGCATACCAACCTTTGTCGTCCTTAGAGACTCTTGTTTGAAATACAACATTAAACGCAAAGTCCTCATTGTTAGACGATACTTGTGAATCTCCAAAAGCTCCTGCGCTCGTGGCAAAAAAACGCGTTTCATTAATCCCGTCATTATAGGTATTTAGGCCTATTGCTATAAAATCTGCTTGAACATCTATATCATCCCTTTGCCCAAACTGACTAGGAATAGCCTTAGGCTGATCGTCATACATGTAAGCAGCAATGTAAACGGCCTTGTCATCGTAAGCAATTTTAAATGCAGTCTGAGTTTCATCGGGAGCAAGTCCTTCATTACTTGGTTCTAACATGTAAAAGTTAGAGTATTCAGGAAGTTCATTCCAGATATTATCTGTAAGAATTCCATCTATTTTTGGAGGGGTATTGATTCTAGTTGCTGTAACAATCTTATTTTGAGCGATTGTACTAATAGGGAAGGATGCAATGAAAATTATAAACAAGAAGTTACGAACCATAAGCGAAAGTAAATCATCACAAAGCTATAAGAATACGCATCTTTTGTTCTTAATAAGAAGTTAAAAGGGTCAATAGGATTGTTTAATAAGAGGTATATTTGATTAAACAAAAATATAAAAATGCCATATAGAACATTTGAAGAGTACAATATCAAAGTTACTGATGAAGTTAAAGATAACTTTTCATCTATCATTAAAAGTTTGGGAGAAGACACTTCTAGGGAAGGCATATTAAAAACTCCTGAGCGTGCAGCAAAAGCCATGCAATTTCTAACATCTGGTTACGAAATGGATCCAGCATCAATTCTTAAAGCAGCCATGTTTAAAGAGGATTATGATGACATGGTAATCGTAAAGAACATAGAATTATATTCTCTTTGTGAACACCATATGTTACCTTTTTTTGGTAAGGCACATATTGCTTATATTCCTAATGGTCATATTGTAGGTTTAAGTAAATTACCTAGAATTGTAGATGTTTTTGCTAGAAGACTTCAAGTTCAAGAGCGACTCACGCACGATATCTTGGAATGCATAAACACTACACTCAAACCTAAGGGAGTAGCCGTAGTTATTGAAGCCTCACATATGTGTATGATGATGAGAGGTGTACAAAAACAGAATTCAACTACTACTACATCAGGTTTTAGAGGTCAGTTTGAAAAGATTGAGACCCGTAGTGAGTTTCTAAAATTGATTTCATCATCATTGGATTAATTTTTGGTTTGTTATTTGCATAGTTTAAAGTATTATATTTAAAATACTTTTATGAAGCAGCAATCAAGTAAATACAAACTTTTGGCCTTAGGCCTTTTAATAGATGCAGTAGGAATAGTTACTTCTAGCTGGGTTTTACCAGGGATAGGTGATTTTGCAGACATAGCCTGGGCACCCCTAAGTGCATGGTTTATGACAAGAATGTACAAAGGAACAGCTGGTAGAGTCGCCGGAGTATTTACTTTTGTAGAAGAGGTGGTTCCATTTGTAGATATTATTCCATCTTTTACTCTTATGTGGATATACACCTTCGTGTTTAAAAATTCTCAAGTAGAGGATAGACAGGAAAAACGACTTCAATAATTTTTACGCTTTCGCGAAAGCGTAATCTTTTTCAACTTATTTTTAATGTTCATACTCATTGGGGGTACATTTTAGAAAACCTGAGACTGATGAAATAATACCATTCCTATTATTTAAGGTTAAGCTACTGAGAATATGATAATTTAAACGCTTTTGTTTCTGCTTTTATGTAATTGACAAACAAATAGTTGTAGGATTTAAAAAATTTTCCAAAAGTAAATTATAAAAAATAGTTTTTGAAAATTTCATATTCTTATTAAATGATCTAAATTTATGCGAAATTCTTAAGCATTTCCCATGTCAGATACTCACTACATAAGCAGTGAACTTTTAGATCTTGAAACCATTTCTCAAATTTTAAATGAACAGAAAAAGCTAGACCTAAGTGAGGAAAGTAGACATAATATCAATTCCTCAAGAGCATTTCTAGACAAGAAGATAAGTGAAAGTACTACTCCAGTATATGGGGTAAATACTGGTTTTGGAAGTCTCTGCAATGTTGCTATAAGCGATGATAATCTCACATTACTTCAAGAAAATCTTGTACGCTCTCACGCCTGTGGGACTGGCAGTTACGTTCCTAAAGAAATTGTAAAATTAATGATTTTATTAAAAATTCAATCATTGAGCTATGGTCATAGTGGTGTTCATATAGATACGGTTCAACGATTAATCGATTTTTACAATTTTGATATTTTACCCGTCATTTACGAGCAAGGATCTTTAGGAGCAAGTGGAGATTTAGCGCCTTTAGCGCATCTGGCACTCCCTTTGATAAATGAGGGATGGATTTGGGACGGAGATGAGCCTGTTTCTGCAAATGAATACTTGAAAAAATATGATTTTAAACCTATTCACTTAAAGTCAAAAGAAGGGTTAGCCCTATTAAACGGAACCCAATTTATGACAGCATATGGAGTTTTTGCTTTACTTAAAGCACATAAACTCTCGTATATCGCAGATGTTATAGGTGCTATCTCAATAGATGCTTTTGACTGTAATCTTTCACCTTTTGATGCATTAGTTCATTTTGTTCGGCCACATAGAGGTCAGATTAAAACAGCAGAGCGCATTCTGTCTTTTTTAGAATCTAGTGAAATCGCTGCTCTGGAAAAAACAAACGTACAAGATCCTTACTCATTTAGATGTATTCCTCAGGTGCATGGAGCCTCAAAAGATGTGATACATTTTGTTTCTAAAACATTCAAAACTGAAATTAATAGCGTTACAGATAATCCAAATATTTTTCCAGAAGAGGATAAAATTATAAGTGGAGGCAACTTCCACGGCCAACCACTTGCTCTTGGCCTAGACTTTTTAGCAGTTGCCATGGCAGAGATGGGTAGCATTAGTGAACGCAGAGTATATCAGCTCATTAGTGGTTTGAGGGGTCTTCCTCCTTTTTTAGTAGATAGTCCTGGCTTAAATAGTGGTATGATGATACCGCAATACACTGCTGCCAGTATTGTAAGTCAAAACAAACAACTTTGCACACCAGCAAGTGTAGATTCAATAGTATCTTCAAATGGTCAGGAAGATCACGTAAGTATGGGCGCAAATGCCGCAACAAAATTACTTAAAGTTGTAGATAATGTTGAAACCTTACTCTCCATCGAATTATTAAATTCTTCGCAAGCATTACATTTTAGAAAGCCATTAACTACAGCTCCATTTTTAGAAAATTTTATAAAAAGCTATAGAGAAACAGTCCCATACGCAACAAAAGATAGAATTTTTTCAAATGACATCGCAAATGGAAAAAATTTTTTAACAAGTATTACTGTTGATGCTTTAGAATTATATTAATTAAGTAATATTTCTAACAACCAATTTCTTGCTTCAGATAAGGTGTTAAAAGCTCTTAGAGGTTGCTTTAGAAATTGCTTTTCAAATTCTGCGTTGGTCATTGTTAAAGGTGTATTTGACACAATAGCAATTGCTTTTAATATATCCTTATCGGCTACATACATATAAACCGTTGGGTCTATGGAATAGGAGTGAATTCTATGTGAAATGTAACCATAGGATTTATCTTTAAAATGATTTGTAAGAAATATTGAAATTTGCTCAAACTTTTCTAGATCGAGGCTTATTCCTTCATTCATTACACCAATTACTATGTTCTTCTGTATTCTTAAGGTTCCAAAAGAAAACTCAATTTTAGAGGTATTCAATTCAAAAATATTTTAGGGTAATATTTATGAGAATTTATTTTATTTTGAAAAAGTTAATCCTTCTTTATTAGGATACTATCCTTAAATTTTATTGCAGCCTCAAGCTCATTAAATGCAGCAAATGGTTTTTTTAAAAAAAGTATTTCTATTTCTAAAGATGTATTAGTTTCCAACTTCGGGTCTACAACAATAAAACCTCTTAAGTTACTTATCTTAGAAGTTTCTAAATAAATAATTGGATCTACAGCATAGGAATTAACTCTATGTGTAATATATACGAAATTTGAGTCTTTAAAGAATTTCTCTGCAAGATCTTTTAAAATCTCATTATACTCGGGCAAGACGGTTATTCCTTCATTCATCACAGTGAGAATATAATCCTCATAAATTGTAATATTACAGAATTTTAATTTTGCCTTGTGTCTAATAGGGGATGACATAGCTGTATTTAGGTTAGTTAACTTGTATTGGAAAGATACAAGTTTGTTTCATTTAAAGATAACTCTAGTAAAAATAAAGGAGTGTGATTTTAATTAAAAAGTTCCTAGTATTTCGCTGAAAATATTAGGAACTTGTAGTAATAAAAATAATTATGATTCTGTGGTCTCCTTCTTTTCAATGGAGATCGTAAGATCAGAATTATCTTCGTCCATGTCCATATAAATGGTATCACCTTCATGTAGTTTAGAAGTAATAATCTCCTCTGCGAGAGCATCTTCAATATATTTTTGAATTGCTCTTTTTAGAGGCCTAGCTCCATATTCTTTATCAAAACCTTTATCAGATATGTAATCTTTTGCTTTACCACTTAAAGTAAGATCATATCCTAAATCTTTAATACGTTTGTAAAGTTTTTCAAGCTCTATGTCAATGATCTTATGAATATCTTCACGTTCTAAAGCATTAAAAACAACTACATCGTCTATACGATTCAAAAATTCTGGAGCAAATGCTTTTTTAAGAGCATTTTGAATAACACTTCGAGCGTTTTCATCTGCTTGTGTTTGTCTTGTAGTAGTTCCAAAACCAACACCTTGTCCAAAGTCTTTAAGTTTACGTGCACCAATGTTTGACGTCATGATGATAACTGTATTTCTAAAATCAATCTTTCGACCTAATGAATCAGTTAAGAAGCCATCATCAAGAACTTGAAGTAGCATGTTAAACACATCTGGATGTGCTTTTTCAATTTCATCGAGTAAAACCACAGAATATGGTTTGCGTCGTACCTTTTCAGTAAGCTGTCCACCTTCTTCATAACCTACGTATCCTGGAGGAGCTCCCACTAATCTAGATATAGAAAACTTTTCCATATACTCACTCATATCAACTCTAATAAGTGCGTCTTGATTGTCAAAAAGCTCTTTTGCGAGAACCTTAGCAAGTTGTGTCTTGCCTACACCAGTTTGACCTAAAAATATAAATGATCCTATAGGCTTATTAGGGTCTTTAAGACCCGCTCGGTTACGCTGAATAGCTTTCGCAACTTTTGCGACCGCTTCATCCTGACCAATAACATTTTTCTGAATGATTGCTGGTAATTCAGCAAGTTTGTTACTCTCCGTTTGAGCAATGCGATTTACAGGAATACCTGTCATCATACTTACCACATCTGCTACATTATCTTCAGAAACAATTTCTTTGTGTAGTTTAGCGTCTTCTTCCCATCGCTCTTGAGCAATCGCAAGTTCTTTTTCTAGATTCTTTTCATCATCTCTTAATTTTGCTGCTTCCTCATATTTCTGTTTTTTAACTACTGAGGTTTTTAGTTCGCGTACTTCTTCCAATTTATTTTCGAGTTCTAAGATTTTCTTAGGAACATCGATATTTGTAATATGCACACGAGATCCTGCTTCATCTAGAGCATCAATTGCTTTATCTGGAAGAAAGCGATCTGTCATATATCTATTCGTAAGTTTTACACAAGCTTCTAACGCCTCATCTGTGTAACTTACATTATGATGCTCTTCATATTTACCTTTGATATTTTGTAAGATTTCTATAGTTTCTTCAACACTTGTTGGCTCAACAATTACTTTTTGAAAACGTCTTTCCAAAGCGCCATCTTTCTCAATATGTTGGCGGAATTCATCCAGCGTAGTAGCTCCTACACATTGAATTTCACCCCTAGCTAATGCAGGTTTGAACATGTTTGACGCATCTAGAGATCCTGTTGCTCCTCCAGCACCTACGATGGTATGAATTTCATCAATAAATAGAATAATATCATCATTCTTTTCTAGTTCATTCATTACGGCTTTCATGCGCTCTTCAAACTGTCCCCGGTATTTCGTGCCAGCAACGAGGCTCGCCAAATCAAGGGTTACGACGCGCTTGTCAAAAAGGATACGAGATACCTTCCGTTGAACAATGCGTAAGGCAAGTCCTTCTGCAATAGCAGATTTACCTACTCCAGGCTCACCTATGAGTAATGGATTATTCTTTTTGCGCCTGCTCAGAATCTGAGAAACTCTTTCAATCTCTGCAGATCTTCCAACTACGGGGTCTAGTTTACCATCATCTGCCATTGCAGTTAGGTCTCTACCAAAATTATCTAAAACTGGAGTTTTACTTTTCTTACCTCCTTTTGGGGTCGTTGGACTATTAAAAGGGTTTTCTTTTGAGCCTTCCGAAGTATCATCTGTATCGTCTGAATAGGATTCAGATTTGATAGGTTCTATAAAATCATCGTTATCATTTGCCATCATATGCTTAAACTGGTCTTTTACATTGTCATAATCAACCTTAAGGCGATTTAACAACTTTGTTGTAGGGTCATTTTCGTTGCGCAAAACACATAATAATAAGTGAGCAGTATTAATAGAAGAACTTTGAAAAAGCTTAGCTTCTAAAAAAGTAGTTTTTAAGGCTCTTTCTGCCTGCCTTGTTAAGTGCAGGTTTTTTTTGTCATTGCTCTGTAAACTACTATTTGGATTAGCTGGGCTTAGTATTTCAACCTTCCTTCTCAAGTGCTCTAAATCTACTTCTAGTGCTCCTAAAATGTCGATCGCCTTCCCACTACCATCACGTAATAAACCAAGGAGTAAATGCTCCGTGCCTATAAAATCGTGACCTAATCTTAAAGCCTCCTCCTTACTGTAAGCGATTACATCTTTAACTCTTGGTGAAAAATTATCATCCATATCTTGTGCGTTCGTTGTATTGTAAATTTAAACAAAACAGTTTCAAAAACCGTTCCGCTTGCTTTTCTAGTGTCAATTTACTGAAATACCTGACAGTCTGCCCATGGTTTAACAAGGGAGTTATCAAAAAAACCTGTTAAAATTTGTTGATAAATAGTACGCTTTCGCGAAAGCGTAACCCCTTTAAACACCTTTAAATTCTGTACATTGCTTGTTAGAACAAATTTGAATAAATAGAAGTAAAATCTAAGCAATTTATATATGGCTGACGGAGAAAAGCTGATCCCGATTAATATTGAAGATGAAATGAAATCTGCATACATCGATTACTCGATGTCTGTAATTGTATCTAGAGCACTACCAGATGTGCGCGATGGCCTTAAACCAGTTCATAGGCGTGTACTTTACGGAATGCATGAACTAGGTATACGAGCCAGTGGTGCACACAAAAAAAGTGCAAGAATTGTAGGAGAGGTTTTAGGTAAATATCACCCTCACGGTGATACCTCTGTATATGACGCTATGGTTCGTATGGCTCAAGAATGGAGTTTACGTTATATGCTTATTGATGGTCAGGGTAACTTTGGTTCTGTGGATGGAGATAGTCCGGCTGCCATGCGATATACCGAGGCACGTATGCGTAAGATATCTGAAGATATGCTTGCAGATATAGATAAAGACACGGTGGACCACCAGCTCAACTTTGACGATACGCTTAAAGAACCTACGGTTTTACCTACAAGAGTACCAGGACTTCTTATAAATGGAGCTTCAGGCATTGCTGTGGGTATGGCAACAAATATGCCTCCACACAATCTATCAGAAGTTATTGACGGTATACACGCCTATATTGATAATAATGATGTTACTATAGATGAACTTATAGAGCACGTAAAAGCTCCAGATTTTCCTACTGGGGGGACTATTTATGGTTATGACGGCGTTCGAGAGGCTTTCAAAACTGGACGTGGTCGTGTGGTGATGCGTGCAAAGGCAGAGTTTGAAGAAGTTAAAGGCCGTGAATGCATTATTGTTACCGAAATTCCATATCAAGTAAACAAGGCCGATATGATCAAGAAAACGGCAGATATGATCAACGAGAAGAAAATCGAAGGTATCTCTGCGATTCGTGACGAATCTGACCGTAATGGAATGCGTATTGTATACGTGCTGAAGCGTGATGGTATCCCAAATATTGTTTTAAACAAATTATACAAGTATACAGCACTTCAATCATCTTTTAGCGTTAATAACATTGCCTTAGTCAATGGGCGTCCAGAAATGTTGAATCTAAAGGATATGATTCATCATTTTGTAGAGCATCGACATGTGGTAGTGGTGAGGCGTACAGAATTTGAACTTAAAAAGGCAGAAGACCGCGCACATATCTTAGAAGGATTAATTATTGCTTCAGATAATATTGATGAAGTCATTGCGATTATACGCGCTAGTTCAAATGCAGATGAGGCTAGACAGAACTTAATTGATCGCTTTAAACTTTCTGAAATACAGGCTAAGGCAATTGTAGAAATGCGTTTACGCCAACTCACAGGGCTTGAGCAGGATAAACTTCGGAGTGAATTCGAAGAAATCATGAAAACGATAGAGGACCTAAAGGATATTCTTGCAAAGAAAGAACGCCGTATGCAAATTATACGTGATGAGCTTCAAGAAATAAAAGATAAATATGGTGACGAGCGTCGCTCAATAATTGAGTATGCTGGTGGAGATGTAAGTATTACAGATCTAATACCTGATGAAAAGGTGGTGATTACTATTTCTAATGCAGGTTATATAAAGAGAACTTCGCTCACAGAATATAAAACACAAAATAGAGGAGGGGTAGGAACAAAGGCTTCTACCACTCGCAATGAAGATTTTCTCGAACATCTATTTGTAGGTACTAATCATCAGTATATGCTCTTCTTTACTCAAAAAGGAAAATGTTTCTGGATGCGAGTTTTTGAAATCCCAGAAGGGAGTAAGACTTCTAAGGGTCGTGCTATCCAGAATCTCGTTAACATTGAGCAGGATGATGAAGTAAAAGCATTTGTTTGTACAGGAGATTTAAAGGATGAACAGTACATAAATAGTCATTATATTATTATGGCTACCAAAAAAGGCCAAGTTAAGAAGACGGCACTAGAACAATATTCTAGGCCTAGGACTAATGGAATAAATGCGATAACTATTAAAGATGACGATGAATTACTATCAGCCAAACTTACAACTGGTGAAAGCCAAGTAATGCTTGCCCTTAAATCAGGAAAGGCGATTAGGTTTGAAGAAAGTAAAACAAGGCCTATGGGTAGAAATGCATCTGGTGTTCGGGGTATTACTCTTGCTCATGACAAGGATGAAGTTGTTGGCATGGTTTCTGTAAATGATACGGAAAGTAACATTCTAGTAGTTTCTGAAAAAGGATACGGGAAGCGCAGTAGTCTTGAAGACTATCGTATCACAAATCGAGGAGGAAAAGGTGTTAAAACTATTTCTGTTACTGATAAGACTGGCGAACTTGTTGCTATAAAAAATGTTACTGATGCAGATGATTTGATGATTATTAACAAATCAGGTATTGCAATCCGTATGGAAGTATCATCATTAAGAGTGATGGGGCGTGCAACTCAAGGAGTACGACTCATAAACTTAAAAGGCAATGATAGTATAGCAGCCGTAGCTAAAGTGAAAAGTGATGATGACGAGATAGATGAAGATGATCTAGAAGTCAATCCAACAATGAGTCAAAATTCAACCCACTCTAAAGAATCTTCAGAAGAAGAAGAATAGTACACACAAGGGTTGAATAATTTTAAGTAATTTTGCAACCCTTAATTTTTTTAATTAAATATTCAAATGAGAACTAAATTATTATTTACAATAGCACTTGCTGCTTCAACCGTAGTATTTGCGCAAAAGAAAGAAGTAAAAGCCATTGAGAAGGCGATCAAATCTGGTAGCTACGGAGAAGCAAAGACATTACTTGCTCCTGCAGAGGCTTTAGAAGGTCAAATGGATGAGAAAACGAAGGAGAAATTTACACTTTTAAAGGCGCAAGCTTATTTAGGTGTAAATAATCGAAATGAAGCAGATCTTGAAAAAGCAGCTCTTGCTTTTTCTAGCTTAAAGGGCACTAAATATGAAGATGATGCTACTCAAGGATTATCTAATGTAGTGTCATCTCTTGTCAATGGAGCTGTGGAGGATCAGAATCAAGAAAACTACTCTAACGCAGCAGCAAAACTTGAAAAGGCTTATAATTATAGTACCAATGATACAATATATCTATACTTCGCAGCCTCAAATGCTATTAACGCTAAAGATTATGATATGGCGTTGAAAAATTATATCAAACTTAAAGATTTAAAATATTCTGGAAGTGAATTACAATATTATGCAACAAATGTAGAAACAGGAGAAGAAGAGTTGATTTCCAATAAGAATGAGCGTGATCTTCTTATCATGTCCAAAACACATATCAATCCAGTTGAGAGACTGTCCGATCCTAAAAGTGCAGAAATAGCAAAGAACATCGCTCTTATTTATGTTTCACAAGGAAAAAACGATGAGGCGTTAAAAGCGATGGCTACGGCACGTGCAGAAAATCCTAAAGATTTAATGTTATTACGCTCTGAGGCTGATATCTATTTAAAAATGAAGCGTATGGACAAGTATGAGGAGATCATTACAGAGGTTCTTCAAAAAGACCCTAACAATGCAGAACTCTATTATAATTTGGGAGTAGGTGCAGATCAACAAGGAAATAAAGTAAAAGCTACAGAATATTATAAGAATGCTATAAAAATTAAAGATGATTATGCTGCTGCCTATAACAATCTTGCAGTTTTAATATTATCTGATGAAAAAGCAATTGTGGACCAAATGAATAGTTTAGGTACTTCTAACGCTGACTATAAAAAGTATGATGAATTAAAACTTAAGAGAGAAGAAATTTATAGAAGTGCAATTCCTTATTTAGAGAAAGCGTTAGAATCTAGAGCTGATTATATAGCTGTAGCTCGTTCGTTATATGGAATCTACGAGCAATTAGGTATGACTTCTAAGGCAGATGCTATGAAAGCTCGTATTGAAACGATTGAAGCAAACTAAGACTATTTTATTGATAATAGTTTGGAATTTGATTAAAAAATCCGCTTCATTTGAAGCGGATTTTTTTATATGATCTTTTTGATAACCCTAAGTTTGTGTGTATGACTTCGAGTGTGTGGGTTATAGATTCCAGAATGATCTAGCCTATCTATGCGTACTTCCCCGTGGGCATGGATAATGTGGTTATCTTCCATTATAATACCTACGTGTGTAATGATACCATCAGCATTGTCAAAAAATGCTAAATCTCCAGGCTCGCTCTCCTCTATAAAGCTCAACGCCTCTCCTTGACTTGCTTGTTGAGAGGCATCTCTCTTTAGGAAATAACCGTTTAACCGGTACACCATTTGAGTAAATCCGCTGCAATCTATTCCAAATGTAGTTCTTCCTCCCCATAAATAAGGAGACTTCATATACAGCAACGATGTTTGAATCAAATTTTGCTTTTCGTTTGTTCCGTTTTGACATGAGCCCTCAAACGATGCATTAAGCAGATCAATATTTTCTACCGAGGACCCTAAAACAATGGTAAGTAACTCATCATGTACAGTCGTTATGAATTGTACAGGATCTGTTGACAATTTAAGAGGTTTTGCTTTCGCGAAAGCGTATTGGTCCTCTGTAATTTCAACATACTGTTTATTGTCAATCCAGCCTTCGTATTTATCGTGCGACAACTTAATTTTACTCCATTCCTTACGTAATTCTACAACCTTAAAGTGTTCTCCATAGAGAACCTGGTTTACAAGTTCGCTACGGTCAGAAGGTTCTGCACGCATAGGAACAATACTGAGATGGCAAATACCGTAGCGCATACGATTGAGCTTATGGAATAAATTTAGTTATGGTTTTTTATTACCATTGCAGAGGCACCCCCACCACCGTTACAGATGGCAGCAGCTCCTAATGTTCCATTATTTTGTTTTAAAACATTTATTAGTGTTATGAGAATTCGAACACCACTGCATCCAAGGGGATGTCCTAGTGATACGGCTCCACCATTTACATTTACATTGTTATCCTTAAGACCTAAAATTTTCATATTAGCTAATCCTACAACTGAGAAAGCCTCATTAAACTCAAAAAAATCTATTTGATCCTGAGTTACGTTTGCTTTTGATAATGCTTTTGGAAGTGCTTTAGATGGGGCAGTGGTGAACCATTCAGGTTCATGTGCAGCATCTGCATAACTTTCAATGGTACAAAGAGGGGTAAGATTAAGCTCTTTTGCTTTTTCTTCACTCATCATAATCACTGCACCGGCACCATCATTTATAGTTGAAGCATTTGCAGCAGTTACCGTACCTTCTTTAGAAAATGCAGCACGAAGTGCTGGTATTTTTTCCATTTTTACATTTGTATACTCCTCGTCTCTAGCTACTATGATGGCATCACCTCTTCTTTGTGGCACAGGAACTGGAACGATTTCATTATCAAAATATCCTGCTTCCCATGCTGCTGCGCTACGTTTGTACGATTGTATAGCGTAAGCATCTTGGTCTTCACGAGAAAAATCATATTTTACCGCACATGCGTCTGCACAAACACCCATTGCATTGCCATCATAAGCATCTACAAGACCATCTTTTTGCATTCCATCAACCATAGTTTGAGGTCCAAATTTATGACCATTACGTAAATGTACATAATGTGGTATAAGACTCATATTTTCCATACCTCCAGCAATGACAACATCTGCATCACCTAGAAGTATAGATTGTGCAGCCATCATGACTGACTTCATTCCTGAGGCGCAAACTTTATTTACTGTAGTACAAGGAACAGTATCTGGAATTCCTGCGCCTAGTGCTGCTTGTCTAGCTGGTGCTTGGCCAACGCCTGCTTGAACAACGTTTCCCATATACACCTCATCAACCTTAGATGGGGAAAGATTAATTTTATCTAAAGCTCCTTTAATGGCTATTGTACCTAATTGAGTTGCAGTTATAGAGGATAAAGATCCCATAAAGCTGCCTATAGGGGTACGAACTGCAGAGACTATTACTACTTTTTTATTCATTATGATGTGTGTTTTAGAAGATAGAAATTGTTGTCGCGAATGTAAGAAATTTTCTTAGAAACACTCATCTCAAGACTCAGGATAAAGGTTACAATCAACCCATAATTATTTAGTATTTTAGCTTTAGGTATCTACATCTATGCGCACCATTACATTAACATTTTACAAGTATCAAGACTTAATCTATAAGCTACTTCTTATTATAGTTTGTGCTGGTCTAATCGTTTATTTTTTTCCTAAGAGTGGAAAATTTAAATACGAAATAGAAAAAGGATTTCCTTGGCAATATGAAAATCTATATGCAGATGAGGACTTTGCAATTTTAAAAAGTAATGAGGCGCTAGCTGCTGAACAAGATAAAATAGTATCACAATCTGCCGTTTATTTTACCTACGATCAAGAGGTTGTAAATAAAATCTATAAAAATTATAATTCAAATTTTCCAAAAGTATTTGGTGATACTATAGGCTCAAAATCTAAACTTAATAAACTAAAGAAATATGGTTACGATCTACTAAAAGAAATATATAAAAATGGTGTTATTAAAAGTAAACCGCAATACGAGGATAGTAAACTTATTTTTATAAAAAAAGGGAATACTGTTTCTGAAATGACCTTAAGTGAGCTTTCTGTATTAAACGATATCACAGCAACACTTAGCTCTAAAATTGATAACGGAGATTTTAGTTCCTATAAAAATCAATACTTGCAGCTCTATTTTGATAACTTAGAATCTAATGTTTCATTGGATAAAGCGCTAACTGACCAATCTTTAAAAGAAGAGTTAGATCAAATATCTAAGACTAGGGGTGTTGTACCCAAGGGAAGTTTAATAATTTCACGAGGAGAGCTAGTAGAAGGTGAAGCTCTACAAAAAGTATTATCTCTTAAAACTAAATATGAATCTCAAAATTTTAGTGATTCAAGATATAACTGGGTGTTATTTGGATACATTCTACTCGTACTGTTGGCCTTAGTAATGATGTTGCTATTTATAAGGACGTATCGTCCACAAGTTTTTGCAAATAATACAAAAATCACCTTTATATTCTTTAATATTTTATTAATGGTTCTTTTAACAACAGCCGTTGTTAAACTGCGTCCTGAGTACATCTATGCGGTACCAATGTGTATACTTCCATTAATTATTAAGGCATTTTTTGATGCAAGAATGGGATTATTTACACATGTGATCGCTATATTATTACTAGGATTCATAGTTCCAAATAGTTTTGAGTACTTCTTTTTACAGGTTATTGCTGGTATTGTAACTATTCTCACAGTACCTGAGTTGTACAAGAGGGCAAATCTTTTTATTTCTGTCGCTCAAATAACCTTTATTTACATTTTAGCCTATTTTGCATTCAATATTATTAACGAAGGAGGAATCGATGGTCTTGAGATAGGAGAATTTGGTATGTTTATGCTTGCAGGACTGGCTACTCTATTTGTACAACCCCTTATATATATATATGAAAAAGTATTTGGCTTAGTAAGTGACGTTTCTTTATTAGAATTATCTGATACCAATTCTAAACTATTAAAAAGCCTTGCAGATAAAGCTCCAGGAACATTTCACCATAGTTTAAATGTAGCAAACTTATCTGAAGCAGCGGCAAATGAAATAGGAGCAAATGCCATGCTTGTAAGGGTAGGAGCCCTTTATCATGATATAGGTAAAATGCAAAACCCAACGGATTTTACTGAAAATCAAGCCACAGGTGTCAACAGCCATGATGACTTATCTCCAGTAGAGAGTGCACGCATTATTATTGATCACGTTATTAACGGTATTGAACTCGCAAGAAAGTATAACCTACCTGATCGCGTTATTGACTTTATTAGAACACATCATGGTACGAGTACTGTACAGTATTTTTATATGAAAGCAAAAGAAGAAGATGAAGATGTTTCTATTGAAAATTTTCAATATCCTGGACCTCTTCCTTTTAGTAAAGAAACGGCCATTTTAATGATGGCAGATAGTGTGGAAGCAGCTTCTAAAAGCCTTAAGAACCCCACATCTACACTTATTGATGCATTTGTTGAGAAAATCATTAAGAAGCAAATGAATGAGGGCCAGTTTTTAAATGCAGACATCACCTTTAAGGAGATACAGCAAATTAAAAAAGTTCTTAAAAAGAAATTGAATAATATCTACCATCTAAGAATAGAATACCCTGAGTAGATTTTACTTCTTAAATATCCATATTTGTTACGCTTTCGCGAAAGCGTATGTTCCTAAATTTTTTTCTTAGAAATATGAATAGTTTAATACAAACCTAAATATCTACTCTACCTTAGGGTAGGATAAGCCACAGGGTCTACTTCATTCATCATTTGGTATATTTTTTCAAATATATCATCCATGGAAGGTTTAGAGAAATAATCCCCATCTGTACCATAAGCTGGTCTATGTTGTTGCGCTGTAAGGGTTTCAGGCTTGCTATCTAGATACTGATATGCGTTTTGTTTATTAAGAACTTGATCTAACAAATAAGCACTAGCACCACCAGGCATATCTTCATCAATAACAATTAGTCGATTTGTTTTCCTAATACTCTCAACAACCTCATGTTTAATGTCAAATGGTAAAAGTGATTGAGCATCAATAACTTCAATATCAATACCAACGGTTAATAGTTCTTTTGCAACATTCATCACGATACGTAATGTACTACCATAAGAGAGTACAGTAATATCCGAACCTTCTTTTACAGTTTCTACAACGCCAATGGGTGTTCTAAAATCACCAATATTAGTGGGTAAATTTTCTTTTAATCTATAACCATTAAGACATTCTACTACCACAGCAGGTTCATCACTCTCTAATAAAGTGTTATAGAATCCAGCCGCTTTAACCATATTACGAGGAGTAAGTATATACATTCCTCTCAATAGATTAATGAGAGCTCCCATTTGTGAACCACTGTGCCAAATTCCTTCTAATCTATGTCCTCTAGTTCGTACAATCAAAGGAGCTTTTTGCTTGCCGTGTGTTCTGTATCTTAAACTCGCAAGATCGTCACTTAAAATTTGCACAGCATATAATATATAGTCCAAGTATTGAATCTCTGCAATAGGTCGCAAACCCCTCATAGCCATTCCAATACCCTGTCCGACAATCGTTGCCTCACGTATACCAGTGTCTGCTACTCGCAATTCACCGTATTTTTCCTGCATCCCTTCAAGACCTTGATTTACGTCTCCTATAGTACCAGCGTCTTCTCCGAAGATTAGGACATTAGGATTTCTTTGAAATAGTTTATCAAAATTATCTCTTAGAATAACTCTGCCATCAACTAGATTTTCTTCCTTATATTCTGGCTTTACCTCATTAATTGCAGTGGCCGCAGTATCTGTTTCATTGTAAAGGTGTGCGCTATAACTAGGCTGTGTTTTATGTATAAAATTAGTAACCCAGTTCTGAAGATGTTCTCTTTCTGTACTCTGTTCTCCAATAGTAAGTCTTAGAACTTTACGTGATATAGCTAACAGGTCAGACTTTAAGGGTTCAACATTGTTAGAAAGATTTGTGTGCAGTGGGGTAATATAGCTGCTATTAGCACTTTGTTTACTTATGGCTTCTATAAAACTTAAGATCTTTGATTTTTCTTCACGGATAGGTTGTAAAAACGCTTCCCAAGCAATTTTTTTACCTTCTCTTACTTTTTTCTTTAAATCTTTTTCAATTGCAAGTAGTTCCTCATCAGTTGCTAGACCTTGTTCTATAAGCCATCCTCTAAATTTAAGATTACAGTCATTATCTCTTTCCCATTGTAATCGCTCTTCATCTTTATAACGTTCATGAGAACCAGAGGTAGAGTGACCTTGTGGTTGTGTAAGCTGGATTACATGCACTAATACTGGCACATGTTCTTCTCTAGCAATTTTTCCAGCTTTCTCGTAGGCATCTACTAAAGCTGGGTAGTCCCAACCATTAACTTTTATAATTTCATAGCCATTATCATCTTCATCCCTTTGAAAACCAGCTAGTATTTTTGAAATATCTTCTTTTGTCGTTTGATGTTTTGCATGTACTGAAATACCATATTCATCATCCCAAACGCTTATAACCATGGGAACTTGTAAAACACCTGCAGCATTTATAGTTTCAAAAAATAATCCCTCACTAGTACTAGCATTTCCTATAGTACCCCAAGCTACTTCATTACCTTTATTAGAAAAGTTAGTGCTATCTGTACCTTCTACCTGTCTATATATTTTAGAAGCTTGCGCTAGACCTAATAGTCTAGGCATTTGACCTGCCGTAGGTGAGATATCTGAACTAGAATTTTTTTGTACTAAAAGATTTTTCCAATTCCCATCTTGATCTAGACTATGTGTTGCAAAGTGTCCACCCATTTGCTTGCCTGCACTCATAGGATCAAATGCAATATCTGTGTGTGCATAAAGACCAGCAAAAAACTCTTCTATAGAAAGATGGTCAATAGCCATCATGAATGTTTGATCTCTATAGTAACCAGACCTAAAGTCTCCATTTTTAAAAGCACGAGCCCAAGCAAGTTGTGGTAATTCTTTACCATCCCCAAAAATTCCAAATTTTGCCTTTCCAGTAAGAACCTCTCTCCTTCCCAGAAGACTACATTCACGGCTTGTTACTGCTATTCTATAATCTTCTATTACAGATGCTTTAAAATCTTCGTACGATAGTGCCCCCTGGCTTTGTGGTTTTGTAGACATAGATGTAAATGATCAATGCGTAAAAATAGGAAAAAGCAAATCAAGTTGCAATCGCAGCTTGTGTTAAATACTTATCAAGATATTACTGAAAAAGCGATAAAACAGATTATTATGTAATTTTTTGAAATAAAATAAAATTTTGTTGAGAATTTGTCAAAATATTTTGTTTTTGAAAACAGATTTAATACCACTTTCTTGAAAATAAACCTATGACGGTATTTATTCCTATTTGAACTGTAAATCTAATTTTCTGATCGTAATCAGGTTGTGCAATTTCCCATCCTAAATTTGAATACACAGGAAAATACAATTCAAAATAATCATCTAATAAACTCACTTGAATTCCCGAATCAAAAACAACGCGTCCATTAATACCTTTATTTTTTACAAAACCAACATCTCCATACGCATAAAAGTATTTCCAAATGGTGGTACTCGCATTTGCTGTCATTAAAAATTGATTTGCAAACGCTGGTTCTAACTGTGATTTAAATCCACCTTCTGCAATGATGATTTGCTGAGAAAAAACGCCACTGTCTTCAGACCTTCCATAATAATTATAGTCAAATAAATAATCAGTAGGCCTGTCTAACGCAAAACTAAAAAAATCACCATCTGCTTCTGTGTTATTATAGGTAAATGCACCACCAAAAACTCTTAAATTTAATTGTCTATTATTTAGAAATAATCTTCTATAAAATGCAGTTATAGACGCTTTACCAAAATTGCGACCAAACTGTATATCCGCATTCCAGTTTAAAGTATTGATAATGCCTGGGTTAGATCTTACATATCTCAAATTTAATACGTCGTAGTTTGGAGTTTCAAGAGGAAGGAGAGGATCTTCTTCTCTTTGTACACTTATATATCTCGCTGAAATACTTTGTCGTTTATCTGCTCTCAAGTCTGAAGTTCTAAAATTGAGACTTACAAAAGGCGTAATTCGATCATACCTCAAATTTTCGGCGTACGAAAAAGTACTACCTGATATTCCATATCTCAACAAGTACAACCCTTGATTCTGAAAATCATGCCGATATGAAATAGATGCACTTCCTAATAATTTCTTTGAATTGAGACCAAATTGTGGTTCTAATTTATAATCTAAAGACTTTCTAAGTAATGTTTTGTTGTAAATTTTAAGCCCTGGAGCAAATCCATCATATAGATTATATTCAAAAACGGGCATAAAGAATAATTGATTTCTAGAAGGATTTTCAAAATCTTGAAAAATTTTCAGTTCAATAGGTTTATCTATATTTAAGAACGAGCCTGTCTTTTCGTAATTATTTCTCAAATTTGATTCTGGAACAATCTGCTCATAATTTAAGACAAATCGATCTACACTATCTTTTGGATATGTAAAAACCTGGCTTTTCTCTAATCCATTAATCCATTTTTTTGAAATTATACTATCATTCTTAAAAGCATAGATAGGAATAGGAGAAGTTCTCTTTGAGTTGTTGCGTACCTTTACTAGGATTGAGTCTCCTAGAACACGACTATTTTTTATGGTATAATCTATACGTCTATTAGAAGTTATGTAATCCTCAAAGAACCAATCCACATCTTTGGTAGCTTTTTGTCTAAGCAAATTTTCAAAATCCTTTGAACTGGTGGGTTGGTTATTGTGCCTTTGGTAATATACCTTGATGGTATTTTCTACAGCTTCACTACCCAAATAATCATTGAGGTAATTTAAACCTACACCACTTTTATAGGAAAAGCCTATGTTCTTATTATACCTAATGAGACGATCATAGGGAGTGTCGAGAGATTGTTCAAGATTCAACCTAGAAATGTGATTTGAAAGTATAGAAAATTGATCATTAAATTCAAGCTTTGACGCATAGAACTGCCGTACAAGCCAGTAACGGTCAAAATTACCCACCACCTTCAAATCTGGATAATAAGTATCCATATAATTTTGTAATAAAAAAACCTTTATACCATCTATGACCCATCTATCGTTCCTAGGATTGACAAGCAATGTATTATTTACATAATTATTAATGGTTGTTTTGAGCATTTCGATCTCGTATTGAAAACCGTCTGGGAAAGGACTTATAAAATCTGGTAGTTCGTTAAGCCCATAAACAGGTTGCTCTTTATAGTCTAAATGTGTGATAAGGATTTTTGAGAAAGGATATGTTCCAAGATTTTCATGCAAGAACCCAGCAATGCGATCAGAAACAAGTGCTCTTAGTTGCGAGGGAACTTTATGGTCATGTAGGTTTGATACAATTTTCACGAAGTCAGTTTGAACCTCCTGATAACTAGATTCTTTTAATAAAAAGATTTTTACGTCAGTCCTATTGTCACCTGTAAGCGTTAGAAGTTTTTTACCTTGAATATTAGTTGAGAAATTTTGTTGTTGCTCTAGATCTGTCACTAAGGTATACTTCTCAGGAAAAGAGAAGTTAATATTTATATTTGTTTGCGGAAAATATCGATCATTCAGATTTTTATTACTGTAGTATACCCATCCATCGTCAAAAACAGCTGGAGTTAAAAACCAATATCTAAGATTATAATCTCCTTTTTTAGTGACGCCATAGTCTGTAAATTTTGCATCTGGCAAAGTTACTGTGTAATCTAAATCAATTTCTACAGTCTCTCCGGGCTTAAGAGTCTCTTGAAGTAACACTTTGAGTATGTCTGGGCTTTTTTCAGGTCTTTCAAATTTTAAGTCAAGATTATTTGCAGTAATTGACTTTATAGATGTAAAACCTCGATCCTCATCTGGTGCAAGGTGAAATTTCTTCTCAAAATATTCAGCAAATCTTTTTGCTAGGGGAGTAGTCTTACTTGAAAAACTATGAGCCCAATCTATAAAGTAAATAGCTTCCCACTCAACATCAGAAGTGTTTGATATCAAGATTTTATGATCAAGATGTATTGATTTTGTATCTTCTAACAGCTGGGCGTTTATTGTCATCTCACGCTGTGCTTGAAGCGAAAATGTACTTATAAAAGCAACTATTAAATAAAATGGGGTTTTCAATTTAATGCGCACAGAATTATAAAATGAAGTAACGTTAAAAGTTTATATTTATTTGTAGATAGGTTGTGGAATATTTCCGCTTTCGCGAAAGCGTGATCGCATTCAAATTAAAAATTAGGACTTAATTTAAACTCATCGTAGAAGTTGTTAAGTACTTCAATAACTTCATCTGAGGTGTCTACAAGATGTATTAAATCTATATCTTTCTCACTAATATTTGCAAAGCTATCTAAAAGCGTGGTTGTCACCCAATCCATTAGACCACTCCAAAATTCTGTACCTACAAGTATTATAGGAAATTTTTGAATTTTATGGGTTTGGATTAATGTGATTGCCTCAAAAAGTTCGTCAAGTGTTCCAAAACCACCTGGCATAACTACAAAGCCTTGAGAATATTTTACAAACATTACTTTACGGACAAAAAAGTAGTCGAAATCTAAACTTTTATCGCTATCAATATAAGGATTATCATGTTGCTCAAACGGTAGATCTATATTTAACCCTACAGAAGTGCCACCAGCCAGATGAGCGCCTCTATTACCAGCTTCCATGATCCCAGGACCACCACCTGTAATAACACCGTAGCCATTATTGGCAATTTTTTCGGCAACTTCGACAGATAATTTGTAATACTTGTTATCTGGTTTTGTACGGGCACTGCCAAAAATAGAAACACATGGACCTATGCGACTCATTTTTTCAAAACCATTCACAAATTCTCCCATAATCTTGAAGATGGCCCAAGAGTCATTTGTTTTATTTTCGTTCCAACCTTTTGGTCTGTTTTCGCTTCTCATATATATATGTTACCCGTTTGGGAGTATTTTTTAATTTAAAATTTTCGCGAAAGCGTGCTTATAAACATAACTCTAAGCAGGCACTTTCGTCGTGGATTGCATTTCTTTCTCCAGAAACTGAGCGGTATACCCTTTTCCTTTTTTAATAATTTGTTCAGGTGTACCTATAGCAATAACCTCGCCACCATTTTTACCTCCTTCGTACCCAATATCTATGATATGATCTGCCATTTTTACCACATCAAGATTATGTTCAATAATTAATATCGTATTTCCTTTGTCTACTAGTTTGTTGAGTACCTCCATTAATACTCTTATATCCTCAAAGTGAAGACCTGTTGTAGGCTCGTCAAGGATATAGAAAGTATTGCCTGTATCTCGCTTACTGAGCTCTGTGGCTAGTTTAATACGCTGCGCCTCACCACCAGAGAGTGTTGTGCTTTGTTGACCGAGTGTAATATATCCTAAGCCTACGTCTTTAATAGTTTTTACTTTGCGATAAATTTTTGGTATGTTTTCAAAAAAATCTGTCGCTTCATTGATGGTCATTTCTAATACATCTGCAATAGACTTTCCTTTGTACCGAATTTCTAGAGTCTCACGATTAAATCGTTTTCCTTGACAAGTTTCACACTCTACGTAAACGTCTGGGAGAAAGTTCATTTCTATCACTCTTAAACCGCCACCACGGCAAGTCTCACATCTACCTCCTTTTACATTAAAGCTAAAGCGACCTGGTTTATAACCGCGTATGAGTGCCTCTGGAGTTTTTGCAAATAAGCTTCGTATCTCATCAAAGGCTTTAGTGTAAGTTGCAGGGTTGGATCTTGGTGTACGACCTATAGGCGACTGATTAATGTCTATTACTTTGTCACAGTGGTCAAGTCCTTTGATGTTTTTATATGGCATTGGGACCTTCACACCATTAAAATAATGTGCATTCATAATAGGATAGAGCGTCTCGTTGATTAATGTGGATTTTCCACTACCTGAGACACCCGTTACTGCAATCATTTTACCTAGTGGCAATTTAATTGAAACGTTTTTTAAGTTGTTGCCTGTGGCTCCTTTGAGCTCAATAAATTTTCCATTTCCTTTACGTCTTTCTTCTGGGATCTTTATTTCCTTTTCTCCATTAAGGTATTGAGCGGTAAGTGTGTGATGGGAGAGCAACTCTTCTGGTGTACCTTCACTTATAATCTCCCCACCATAGCGACCTGCACGTGGACCTATATCTATCACATGATCTGCGCGCTCTATCATATCCTTATCATGCTCTACCACAATAACAGAATTACCTATATCCCTCAAAGCAACTAAAGAATTGATGAGTTTTTCATTATCCCTCTGATGCAAACCAATACTGGGTTCGTCTAGAATATACAGTACACCTACTAGCTGTGATCCGATTTGGGTAGCTAAGCGTATACGTTGAGCTTCACCACCTGAAAGTGATTTTGAACTTCTATTAAGATTGAGATAGGTGAGTCCTACATCAACAAGGAATTGGATTCTGGATTTAATTTCTTTTACTACTTCTGAGGCTATTTTCTGTTGCTTTTCTGAAAGTCTGTTGTCTAAATCTTTAAACCAATCTTTTAGTTCTAGAATATCCATTGCAGCCAGATCTGCAATACTTTTAGAATCTACTTTAAAATATAATGATTCTTTACGCAATCGGGAACCGTTACAGACTGGACAGTTCACTTTATCCATATACTCTTTTGCCCATCTGACTAAAGATGTAGACTCACTGTCCTTAAATGTATTTTCAATAAAATGAGCTACACCTTCAAAGTCTATTTTGTAATCTCGAGTAACTCCGAGATCCTTTGAAGAAACGGAGAATTTTTCTTTACCTCCATAAAGGATAAAATCTATAGCTTCTGCAGGAATTTTATCAATGGGATCCGTAAGACTAAAGCCAAAACGGTCTGCAATAAGTTTTAATTGTTTAAAAATCCAATTGTTTTTTTTAGGGCCGTGAGGTTCTATAGCTCCTGCATTAATTGATTTTTTAGGGTCAGGAATTACTTTTTTTGGATTTACTTCATATAACTCACCTATACCATTACAATTGGAACACGCTCCTTTAGGAGAGTTAAATGAAAAATTGTTTGGTTCAGGGTTAGGGTAGGAGATCCCCGTAGTGGGACACATCAGATTCCGACTGAAATATCTAATATTTCCACTGTCTTGATCGAGCACTATTAAGACATCATCTCCGTGGTACATGGCAGTTTCTATGCTTTCGCGTAAGCGCTTATCATTTGCATCACCTTTCTTAACAAGCATGCGATCTACTACAATTTCAATATCGTGAACCTTATAGCGATCTACCTTCATTCCCTTAATAATGTCACGTACCTCACCATCTACTCTTACTTTTACAAATCCTTGTTTAGCAATTTGTTCAAACAGTTCGCGATAATGACCTTTACGAGATCTTATGGTAGGTGCTAAGATATTAATGCGTTTTCCTTCAAAACTTTCAGTAATGAGCTGCTGTATTTGTTCATCAGTATAGCTTACCATCTTCTCACCTGTGTTGTAAGAATAGGCATCGCTAGCGCGAGCGTATAATAGTCTTAAAAAATCATATATTTCTGTAATCGTACCTACGGTAGATCTTGGGCTTTTACTTGTAGTTTTTTGTTCTATAGCAATGACGGGAGATAAACCTTGAATTCTATCTACATCTGGCCGTTCTAAGCTACCAAGGAATTGTCTAGCATATGCAGAAAATGTCTCAATATACCGTCTCTGACCTTCTGCATAAATGGTATCAAATGCTAGCGAACTTTTACCACTTCCTGATAAACCCGTAATCACCACTAGCTTTTCTCTTGGGATTACAACGTCAATATTCTTTAAATTATGGGCTCGTGCACCGTATACTTCAATACGTTCTTCCTGGTCTATCATACATGTAAGCAAAGCTTCAAATTTACCGCTTTACTGTTTAATTAGAAAGCTAGCTATACCATAAGAGATTGTTAATCTTTACAATAGATTTACTATCTATAACAGTAAATACAACAGCATTAAATATTAATTTTGAAGTGCATAAAAAAATTGGCAGTTTAAGAAATAATGAACTCTTAGACTGCCAATTTGTATGTAAAGCAACTATGTTTTTTTAATGACCGTAGATGTCATTATATAGGTCTTTGTAATGCTCCTTGATTACTTTTCGTTTTAGCTTCATTGTTGGGGTGAGTTGACCACCTTCTACAGTCCAAGCATCTTCTGTGAGACGAAAGGCTTTAACCTTTTCCCATTTAGCAAAACTTTCATTTGCTTCATTTACTTCTCTATCGATACGCGCTAATACTCGCTCATTTTTTATAAGTGATTTATGATCTTTCACATCAATTTCCTTACGTTTTGCCCAATCTTCTAGAAACTCAAAGTTAGGTTGAATAATTGCAGCTGGCATCTTTTCACCTTCACCTACAACCATTATTTGCTCAATAAAACGCGATTGTTTGAATCTGTTTTCTAATAATTGCGGTGCTACGTATTTACCACCAGAAGTTTTGAACATTTCTTTCTTACGATCGGTGATTTTTAGAAATCCATCTTTATCAATAATTCCTATGTCGCCTGTGTGGAAATATCCATTTTTAATTACTTCGTCTGTTTTTTCTTGATCTTTGTAGTACCCCATCATTACATTAGGGCCTTTTACTAAAATCTCTCCGTCTTCTGCAATTCTCACTTCTACTCCTGGAAGAAGTTTACCTACAGTTCCTATTCTAAAGCCTCCATCACGCATATCATTTACAGAGCAAACAGGAGAGGTTTCTGTAAGACCATAACCTTCCATAATCCCCATTTCTGCAGCATTAAAAATACGTGCGAGCCTAGGTTGTAGTGCTGCGCTTCCAGATGCGATGAGCTGTAAGTTACCACCTAAGCCTTCTTTCCACTTTGAAAATATAAGTTTACGAGCAAGACCTAGCTTTTTTTCGTACCACCATCCATTTTGTCCGTAAGGTTCATATTGTAAACCTAGATCTACAGCCCAGAAAAATAGCTTTCTCTTAATTCCAGTAAGGTCTGCACCTTTTGCTATAATTTTATCGTATACTTTTTCTAATAAACGAGGCACTGCTGTCATTACGATAGGTTTTACCTCTTTAAGATTGTCACTTATCGTTTCTAGAGATTCTGCAAAGTATATAGAAACTCCCATATATTGATATAAATACATCAACATACGCTCGTAAATATGACAAACAGGTAAAAAACTAAGCGCTTTTACGTTTGTTGAGGGTATTGGTAATCTGTGCGAACTTGCAAGTGCATTACTCACGATATTTTCATGAGAGAGCATTACACCTTTTGGTCTACCAGTAGTTCCAGAGGTATAAATAAGAGTTGCAAGATCTTTGGTTCCTACCGCAGCTTTCATTTGATCTACTTGATCTTGGTTGTTGGTGTCAGCTCCTAGCTCCAGAACTTCAGACCAATTTTTGCAATTGGATAATTGATCAAAACAATAGACTTCTTTTAAAGAAGGTACTTTATCTTTAATAGCCATTACTTTATCGCGAACTTCTTGACAAGAAACAAAGCAATATTTTGACTCAGAATGATTTAACACATACGCATAATCTTCTTCTGAAATAGTTGGATAGATAGGCACGTTTTGGGCTCCTAATTGTAAAATTCCAATATCACAGATATTCCATTCTGTACGGTTGTTCATAGAAATAACCGCAATTTTATCATTGCGTTGTACCCCTAATCTCAGCAAACCTCTACTAAGAGCGTTAGCTTTATCTAAATATTCTTGGGTAGATGTAGATACCCACTCACCGTTAATTTTCGTATTGAGTGCATCTGATAGGTTATATTTCTCCAGTTGGTAATAAGGAAAATCAAAAAGTCTAGTAATTTCCATAGCGATCGTTTATTTAGTGCTACAAAATAGGGAATTTTGCACGGTTTTTATTATCATATTCACAAAATGCCTAAGTATTTTTATAAACAATAGATAAATACTTGAATATCTATATAATGGATTGTGCCTTTTAAAATTTTACAATTTTAAAACTTTGTATGTTTTCATCTTTTTGTAATCTCAAAAAGTAAACACCCGCTGGGTAGCTGCTAAGATCTATCAAAGTATCTTTAAAATGGCTAGAGGTACTCTTTAATTGTTTCCCCAAAATGTCAATAACTGTTATCTCATAATCCTCTATAGATGATCTAATTTCAATTTTACCTAAAGTAGGGTTAGGGTAGATAGAGAATGCTTTCGCGAAAGCGTTCTCACCCACATTTAGATCTCCCTCTAAAACTCTTTTAAAAGATAGGTCGTCAAAGTAAAAACCATCTTTTGTTACCCCAGAATCTGTGACTAGTTTAAATCTAATCAATACATTCTGTCCAATATAATCAGATAAATCAATTTCCTCAAGAACCCAATCCTCTTGTAGTCCGTCGTAAACAGGTTCTCCTATAGGTTGATTGTTCGTACCTGCGGTGGTATATTTTCCGCATTGTGAGACCCACGTTTGTCTATTATCTATAGAAACTTCAAACTGAAGATAGTCCCAAGTGTCTTCAATATCCCATTTTGTGTAGAAGCTTACAGACGCTGCTATAGCACTCGTAAGATCTATTGCTTCGGAAAGTTCGATACTACTAGTAGTACTGTTATTATAGTCGCCATTTGCGCTATCTGTTATAGAACTAGACGCAGAAACAAAAGTGGTAGTTGTTGTTTCCCAATTATTAGTTTCAAAATTTGTAGTAGTGTCATTCCCTTCATCGAAAAATAATACTTCTGTCTCTCCGAAAATTTTACTGATTTGTGTAATTTGATCATATAAACCATTATTAACAACAAGGTTGTAGAGAATACTATCTCCATTTACAATATTTGGATCTAAGGTATAGGGCAGTATCTGAGAGACTTGCTCCATCTGCTCAAGATTTGTGAATGTGACAGATTCATTCTCACTTGTAATGTTATCACTTACTGGTTGTAATGTGACAGTAAATGTACCTGATCCAGAAATCCCCAGTCTTTTAAGCGAAAAGTTTGCGTTTGCTGCAGTAGTTTCTACAAAATTTAAACTTGTGTCTTCCAGAACCGCATAATTTTGAGTTACTCTTGCAGCTGTAAGATTTAGAAACATCATTTCTTTGCAAGTAACTTCTATATCACTGGCAGGTGGCCAAAAAGAAGTTCCTATTTCTGGGGTGAAAGCAAATATTTTGTTATGAGTTCCTACGGTTCCGTACATAAAATCATCGCTATCTCCAGCAAACGGACTATCACGCACGGGATTATAACCATTAATTGAGGTGAAATTTGACCCTAGATCTTGGTAAAAAGCATCATCTGCCGTAGGTACATCCTCATAACCAAAAGGGTAATAAAGTATTTTGCCAAAGGTGTGATTATTCAAGGCTACAATAAATTCATGTTGCTCCACAAACCACTTTATAGCTTGATTTTCAATTTCAGAAAATGGTCCAGTTCCATGGTATGTCTCACTAGAGGGGTTGCTTGAGGATCCAGGGCCACCCCAAGAACCATTATTTGCGTCACCATTAATATGATAATCATAATTTCTATTGTTATCTACGCCATTTGTATTATTTCGGTTTTTGCGCCATAACCCACCTCCGTTTGGGTCTGTTACTTCGTTATATAAATAACCATCAGGGTTGACTACTGGTATAAAATATAATTCTGTATGATCTACGATAGCTTTAATATCAGTATCTGTTTCATAGTTCTCTAGCAAGTACCACATGTAAAACACTAAATTCATAAGAGACATAGGTTCTCTAGCATGATGAATAGAAGTATATAAAATTTCTGACTCGTCTTCATCGTTATTAGGATTATCGCTTATTTTTAACCAATAAATAGGATTGTTCCCAATAGACGGAGTAACACTTGTATCTGAAGTACCCTCCGTAAGAAAATCACTTACTTGGGATTTTTGTGTAATGAGATCTGGATATTTATTAGCCATGTCATCTAACTCAACAAGCAGCTCTTGATAGGTCAGGTAGCCACCCATAGAACCTTGATTAAAATTTTCTGGGGTTGCATACGAAGTGTTACTGCTCGTCGCACAACTTGGATTATTAATGGTACTTTGCTTAAAAATTTGGTCTTTATAAAAAGCTTTAATATCATGATTTAAAACAGAAACATGGTAACCATTAGAGACCGCTCTCTCCAATTCAATAGTTGAGAAATCTGAGATTATAAATACGCCTTCCTTATGTATTCCATGATCTGCAGGTATATCAAGTGCGTTGAGATTTTTAAGAGTATGTGATGCATCCAAATAGATTTTTGCTCTTTTATACATTGTAGATTTTTGCGCTTTCGCGAAAGCAGAAACGCAAATTAATACTATACAAATTAGTGTTCTTTTCATTACTTAAATCTACTTTAGCCGTTAATTATTAGATTTATACATGCGCATTGGTCCCGATTTGAACTAAAAAACTTACCTCTTATCAGTGCGGTGTTTTACTTGAGATTTTATTTTCTAAGCTTTATAAAAACATAGGAGAAAAAGATAAAAAATAGGAGGTCATTTAACCCATAAACGGAAAAGAAAATTCCAGCAAGGGTATCCTTTTCATAAACTTTGGAAATGTCATTTTGAGAAAGCCATAGACCGTATGCGATTACATAAGAGATTTTCTCAAGCATAAAAACGCCCACAAGCCATCTCAAGTTTTGAAAAGTATTTGCCGCAGCTATAAAGGCAAGACCCCAAACCATAATCATTACAAGTCCAAAAGTACCCATGACCTCTGGATCTTCTCTCATCAGGACCTCATTTGTAAATAATTTTGAAAAGAAAATAACCCCAATGATATTAGAAAGTCCAGCGGCAATAAATCCTTTTTTAACAATCGAGACGTTCATAATGGCGTGTTTATGTGTGTAATGTATTACTAAAAAAATCCCACATTGGTGAGATTTTTAAAATTATTTCTTTGAATTATTATCTACCCAGATTCTTGCATTTACAAAAGCCTCAATCCATGGGCTTACTTTATGACTGTGATCCTTTAGATAATACGACCAGTTCCAAGGAAATGTAGAACGTTCTATATGGGGCATCGTAGCCAGGTGTCTACCTGTTATATCACAAATCATAGCTGCGTTATAATCAGAGCCATTGGGATTTGCAGGGTAGCTATCGTAGCCGTAAGTGGCCACTATATCATACTCTTCTTTCGTCATAGGTAAATTAAATTTTCCTTCACCATGCGATATCCACACCCCTAAAGTTGTGCCTTCAAGACTTGACAGCATCACACTATTATTCTTATGAATTTTCACAGAAGTAAAATTACTCTCGTGTTTACCACTAGAATTATAGGTCATTTTAGCTAGCTCTTTATGTTCTGGATTGATCAAATCTAACTCTAAAAATAGCTGGCAACCATTACATATTCCTACAGAAAGGGTGTCTTTACGTGCAAAGAAGTTGTTTATTGCCTTATTTGCCCTCTCGTTATATTTTATGGCTCCAGCCCATCCCTTGGCAGAACCTAATACATCGCTATTTGAGAAACCACCTACCGCTCCTAGAAATTGAATATCCTCAAGGGTTTCTCTGCCTTCGATAAGGTCTGTCATGTGTACATCCTTAACGTCAAACCCTGCAAGAAACATAGCGTTTGCCATTTCACGTTCTGAGTTGCTTCCTTTTTCACGTAAAATTGCCGCTTTGGGTCGTGGTTTAGTTGTGTCGAAAATAGGTAGTTTACCAGTAAAATTTACTGGGAATTTGTATTTTAGAGGCTGTTTCTTGTAATTTTCGAAGCGTTCTTTTGCTAAACCATTAGCAGTTTGATGCTCATCGAGTAGATAAGAAGTTTTAAACCATGTATCTCTTAAGGAATTGATGTTTAAACCAATTTCAGAAGAATTATTTTTAATGGTAAGCTCTGCAGTATTTGTAACCTTTCCTATTTTATAAAAAGAAATTTCTTGACTACTGAGGACTTCTTCCACAGATTCATCTACAGATTGAAAAACAATACCTGCATTTTCAGAAAATAGTAGTTTAATTAAATCTTGTTCCCCTAGCGCAGAAAGATCAACATCTGCTCCTAAATTTTGATCCGCAAAGCAGAGTTCTAAAAGGGTTGTAATAAATCCGCCGCTTGCAACATCGTGCCCAGCACAGATCTTATTGTCTCTGATGAGTGTCTGTATGGTGTTGAACGCTTTCGCGAAAGCGTTATCATTCACTATCGTAGGCGCTTCATTTCCAATAGTTTTACATACTTGTGCAAAGCTAGATCCACCAAGTTTGTAGGAGTCACCAGACATGTTAATATAGTATATACTTCCACCGTTCTTTTGAAGAACTGGTTCTATTACTTTAGTAATATCATTACAACTTGCCGCTGCACTAATGACTACGGTTCCAGGGGCAATGACGTCTCCATCTGGATATTTTTGTTTCATAGAGAGACTATCCTTACCAGTAGGGACATTAATCCCTAGATTGATAGCCATTTCTGAAATAGCCTTTACCGCTTTATACAAACGCGCATCTTCTCCTTCATTTTTACAAGGCCACATCCAGTTTGCAGATAAACTCACAGAACTTAAACCGTTTGTGAGCGGTGCCCATACGATATTGGTAAGCGCTTCTGCAATACTATTTTTACTTCCTGCTACAGGATCTATAAGACCAGAAATAGGGGAGTGGCCTATGCTGGTAGCCACTCCTTCAGTATTCTTAAAATCAAGCGCCATGACTCCAACATTATTGAGCGGGAGTTGCAAAGGGCCAGCGCACTGTTGTTTTGCCACACGACCTCCTACACAGCGATCTACTTTATTTGTAAGCCAGTCTTTACAAGCCACGGCTTCAAGTTGTAGCACCTGTTCTAAGTAATCATGAAAATTTTCAAGTTGATACTCTGGGTTTTTATAGCTTCTTTCTACCGTTTTATCCGTCATGATCGTCTTAGGAGAACTCCCAAACATGTCTTCTAGATGTAAGTCCATGGGACTTTTACCAGTAGTGCTACTTCTGAAAGTAAATCTATCATTTGTGGTGACATCACCCACAGTATACATAGGCGAACGTTCACGGTCTGCCACTCGCTTTAAAATAGTGAGATCATCTTCACCTATCACAAGACCCATACGCTCTTGGGATTCATTACCTATGATCTCTTTGGCAGATAATGTGGGGTCACCCACCGGTAATTTATCTAAATCTATGAGTCCGCCGGTATCTTCAACTAGTTCTGAAAGACAATTGAGGTGACCGCCAGCACCATGATCATGAATAGAAACTATTGGGTTTCTATCACTTTCAACCATACCACGAACAGCGTTTGCAGCGCGTTTTTGCATTTCTGGATTAGAGCGTTGTACCGCATTAAGTTCAATGCCAGAATCTAGTGCACCTGTATCTGCACTTGAAACAGCAGCACCTCCCATACCAATTCTATAATTTTCTCCACCAAGTATGACTATTTTGTCACCTTCAGATGGAGTTTCTTTTAATGCCTGATCACGCTTACCATAACCAATACCACCTGCTTGCATGATGACCTTATCATACCCTAAGCGACGACCATCTTCTTTGTGCTCAAATGTTAATACAGATCCAGCAATTAAAGGCTGTCCAAATTTATTTCCAAAATCTGATGCTCCGTTAGAGGCTTTTATAAGAATGTCAATAGGGTTTTGATAAAGCCAATTTCTCGCTGGCATGTTATTTTCCCAAGGTCTATCTGCTTCCAGTCTAGAAAATGGAGTCATATAAACAGCTGTGCCTGCCAGTGGGAGGGAGCCTTTACCACCCGCAAGTCTATCTCTTATTTCTCCTCCAGCACCTGTTGCAGCTCCATTGAAAGGCTCTACGGTAGTTGGGAAATTATGTGTTTCAGCTTTTAGAGAAATGACACTCTCAAATGGCTTCTCTTTATAAAAATCTGGTTTATCTGGTGTGTCAGGAGCAAATTGTATGGCGCTAGGTCCTTTAATAAATGCTACATTATCTTTATAAGCAGATACGATAGTACCGGGATGGGCTTTACTTGTTTCTTTAATTAGTTTAAATAATGAAGATGGCATTTCTTCACCATCGATAACAAATGTGCCATTAAATATTTTATGCCTACAGTGTTCAGAATTTACTTGGCTAAAACCAAAAACTTCAGAGTCTGTCAATGGACGACCTATCTTTTTTGATACTTCTTCTAAGTATATAACTTCCTCATCACTTAAAGACAAACCTTCTTTCAAATTATAGGCAGATATATCAACTATAGAAATAATTTCTTCAGGAACGACATGGATAGTAAATATTTCTTGATCTAGTTTCTGGTATAATTGAGAGATCATTGGGTCAAACTCAGGAAGCTCTAATCCTGCTGTCATAGGAGCTTCTGCTATAGAAGGAAAGGGATTTGTAGAGATGTTTTCTTGAGGTTTTGCTTTCGCGAAAGCGAACTCTTCAATTCTTATAATCCCGTTAATTCCCATATTTTGGGTAATCTCAACAGCATTTGTACTCCAAGGAGTGATCATAGCAGCACGAGGACCAATAAAAAAAGCGTCAATAATAGACGCTTCGAGTTGTGGAGAGTTGCCGAAAAGCCATACCAACTTTGAAATGGTTTCTTGCGTTAAGTCATTCTGTGTTTGCACTGCATATACAGTGACTTGAGGGTTACCAAAAAAGTGGATCATCCGAATGGTTTTGTTGTGATTGAGATAAAGACAAATTTACTGTTTTTCTTTATTTTCTATTTTGCTTGTTTCTTCAAAATTTTAGATAGTTGTTAACCACATTATAAACTTATTACAAAAACATTTTAAGATTTATAATAAATTATTTAACTACCAACTTGCTCACCAAATCATCAACTTGTACTAGATAGATTCCTGCACTCAGCGTAGAGACATCGATGTTTTGGGAATTTCTAATTTTAGTTGACAATACTTTCTTTCCTGCAATATTATATATAATCACCTTAGTAGTTGGACTTGTAGTATTAATTTGAAAAAAAGTATCCGCAGGATTTGGATAAAGGATCGTATTTAGTTTTTCAAATTTGTCTGTAGACAGTTCTCCCCAAAAATCCTCTGCTTCCGGACCTCCCCAAATATTTGTGGCGAGTATAGGGTTATCAATGAAAGGATTGCGATTCCCGTATTCATTCTCTAGCGGGTCATTACGTTGCATTTCTTGCTCAGATACTGGATCATCTACATTCCATTGTAAAAAAAGTTGCAACATTTCTGTGTCACCTTGGAGTGATCCCTCTCCAACAAGTGATGGTAGACATTGAGATCCATATCGAGTATACATATACATAACGATACGAGCTACATCACCTTTCCATTCATCACCTGGATACCAGTTTCCAGAGCCTACGTCTCCTGAGTTTCCAGAGCCAGCGCCAAACTTTTTTGAACCTCTGTTACCATTACGCTGTACATCACTAGGTCGTAAATTGTGAGGATCAGCTACGATGCCAGTGCTGCTATTATTTGCAGACCCCATTGAAGGATTTGCAAGGCTACGAGGGAATGTATGCTCCCTATTAAATTCGCAATTATCACCCCCAAACTGATCATTTGATCTGGTCCGGTCTGTCGTGCAATCTCCATCTGTGTCATCAAAACCATAAATTAACAACACCTCAGAAGCATTTCCAGGATTTGCATCTGTTACAAGAGTGGTCTGCCTAAAATTACCGTAGGTGTAATTTTGATTAAAACTAGATAAGGTGGCTCTTAATTCTAGAAGAAGATCATCTCCTGTAAGATACACCGCGGTATCATCATAATATTCCTGCTGACTAAAAGTTGTAAAAGAAACAACTAATAATAATAAAGTAATTTTTTTCATAAGTTGTGTATTACTGCTTTCGCGAAAGCAATGCCATATAAAACCCATCATATCCTGTTTTTGCGGGACTGATCGTTTCTTCTTTATCTAAAACAAACTTTTGACCTTGTTCTGTAGCTAAAAAAGCTTGTACTTGTTCTTGATTTTCTCTGGGTAGTATGGAACAAGTTGCATAGAGAAGTTTTCCGTTATCTTTTACAATTTTACTATAGTTTTGTAAAATTTCTTGTTGTCGATCAATTACTTTTTCTAAAAAGTCTGGTTGTAGTTTCCACTTTAAATCTGGGTTTCGTTTGATAGTTCCCAACCCACTACATGGCGCATCTATTATAACTCTATCTGCTGTATTATATAATTTCTTGAAAATTTTTGTAGATGTAATTTCACGTGTTTCAATGTTATGAGCACCGGCTCTCTTTGCACGTCGTTTGAGCTCCTTTAACTTGCCTTCATAAATATCCATGGCTATAATCTGGCCTTTATTTTCCATGAGTGCCGCAAGATGTAAGGATTTTCCTCCAGCGCCAGCACAAGCGTCAACTACTCTCATGCCAGGCTCAACATCAGCATATCTTGCTACTCTTTGAGAGGAAGCGTCTTGAACTTCAAAAAAACCATTTTTAAAAGCTTCTGAAGTAAATACATTCTTGCGTTCAATTAGTTCCAGTGCATCTGGATATCCATTTAAAAGCTTTGTATCTACATCTTGATCAGCGAGTGTGTTTCTTACTTCTTTAACACTTGCTTTTAAGCTATTTGCTCTTAACACTACTTGCGCTTGAGTGTTGAGAGCAGCCATCTCTGCGTCCCAGTTTTTTCCTAAAGCCTTTTCACCTAGCTCATCAAGCCAATCTGGAATAGATTCCCTGTATTTTCTAATTTGTGAAAGCTCATCGAAACGACCTTTGATACGACGTGAGGGAATAGGCTCCATTTGTTTCCAGTCAGGAACTTCAATACCCCTCAATGTAGCCCACACTGCAAATAATCTAAAAAGATTAGGCCGACTGTAAGGTGCTTTTACTTCTGCTATCTCAGAATATAATCTTTTCCATCTTACAATGTCGTAGACCGTTTCGGCAATAAAACCTCTATCTCTAGATCCCCAGCGTTTATCAAACTTAAGTACCTTACGCAACACTTTATCTGCTTGCTCCCCATCATTAAAGATCATTCCCAATGCATCTACAGCTGCAAATACTAAATTTCTATGTAATTTCATATTCTAATTTCAATTTGCAAAGGTATTGGTTCTCTCACATATAGTCCTATTATTACTTAAATTTTGATGATGCGATATATCTATATTCTTTATATAGCTTTAATATGTTTTACATCATGTAAGACGAACCAAAAAGCACAAGAAAATTATAATAAACCTTATTCAAAATCTTTTACTAGCGTTTTGATAAAAAAAATTATCTATAGATACTACCAGTATAAGGGTACTAGAGATAAAAGGTAATCATACTGCCTATGCAGGAAGTAATGGTCATTATGGAATTTTACAATTTAACTTAACGAAGGCAGGTAATGGTTTAGGTGATATAATGATAATGGAAAGAACTGATAATATGGTCACATTTTTAAATTAGGACCCTTCATTTAGAAATCTAGCCATTACTGAAAATTATCTTTTCCTAATGTCTATTGGGAGTCCTGCGCTATTGTATAGATATGATATTGAAGCAAAAACAATAAAACTTGTCCACGTTGATTCTAATGAAAAAATATTTTATGACTCCATGACTTTTTGGAATCCTCAAGAAGGTATTGCCTTAGGTGATCCAATTGAGGGTTGTTTATCTATATTGATAACACGCGATGGTGGAAATAATTGGAATAGAGTGTCATGTGATAATCTACCAAAAACAAAGGAAGGTGAAGCCGCTTTTGCAGCTAGTGATACAAACATTAAAATTATTGGGAATCAAACTTGGATTGTTAGTGGGGGAGGAGCATCTCGAGTTTTCTATTCTCCAGATCAAGGATCTACTTGGGAAGTATATAGCACCTCATTATTGCAAGGAAAAACTACACAAGGAGCGTATACAATGGATTTTTATAACAAATAAATTGGAATTGTCTATGGAGGAGACTATACGATTCCATTTAACAACATCTCTAATATTGCAACGATTAGTGACGGTGGCAAAACATGGTAGCTTAAAGCAAGGGGTTGTAACGATGGTTATAAAAGCTGTGTGCAACATGTTCCCAATACAAAAGGCAATGGTATTGTAGCTATGGGTTTTACAGGTATTTCATATTCTAATAATCGCGGTAATACTTGGAAAACCCTATCTGACGAGGGTTATTTGAGTTTTAGATTCATAAATGACAGCACTACGATCGCAAGTGGAACAAACAAGCTCTCAATGATTACATTTAAGTGAAATTTTTTAAACTCATTTAATTTCGTCGTCCCCCTCGAAGTGTTTGTAATAAATTACGTTTAAAATCTCCTTCAGCTTTTATAAAAATAAGTGTCTTTTTATACGATAATACACTTTTTAGTTTGTCTAATAATTTTTCTCTAGCATCAATTTTATTTTCTTCAAAATCTTCTAATTGTTCAAGAGCTTTCTTTGCCATTGCATCATCCATTGTTTCGATATTTTCTCTAATAAATTTGAAGGTTTTACGCTCTTCTGTATGAATTGCATTAAGCTTGTCTTCAAAATCATTATATGCAGGCCAAAATTGTTGTGCCTCTTTTGCAGAAAGATCGATACGCTCCGTCATAAAAGCAACTTTAAGTGCTTGAATACGCTCTTTTTTTGAAGTCTGTTGACCGAAAGCATTTAAGAAGCTGAGTAATAGAATTAAAGTGAATAAATATTTTTTCATTAGTTTATTGCATATAAAAATCATAACTATCTGTTCTGTCCTCAAGATAGTCTATAAGTAAAGTCTCTTCTAATGCTACATCACTTTCTAGAGACTGTAAATCCTCTTCTGTGAGTAGCTCCTCTATATCTGTTTCGTAAAAAGTGGAGTCGTGCATATCAAAATACTCCGTGATAGATGCCATTTCTAAACTTTCAATTCCATTACTGGATTTTTGAGTCAACATAACACTTATAAGTAGTAAAAAGGAGGCTGCAACAGCTATAGCTGGATATAAAAATCTTTTTAAGGTGATAACTTTCGTTTTGTTAATAGCTATCGCACTGCCTTGCTTTCGCGAAAGCGTATCAACATTCAAGGTATCCGTTAAGTTATCAAAATAGCCATAAGGTATCTCAAATCCTTCTTTTACTTTCCCATTTGTATTTCTTTCTAATTCTATACGGTTTTTAAGTGTGATTTCGTTAGAATTAAAGTAATTATCTGGCACCTCAAAACCAGTTGCACTTGTAGCTTTTGAAGCTAATTTTTCCAAAGCTATTTTATCTTTTATAGCAATAAAACTAGTTTCAAAATAATCCTCAGGAGTTTTGAAGTCAAGTGTTTTAGGTATAATATCTTTTTCGTTCACGATATATTGGACTCTGTTTTTAAGCTATAGTTTAATCCTCCGTTAATATGGCTGTTACTTTCTTTGTGGCAATATGAAAAGAACTTTTTAGTGCACCCACAGAGGTTTCTAAAATAGCACTCATTTCTTCATATTTTAATTCTTGAAAATATTTCATTTGGAATACTAGCCTTTGTTTTTCTGGTAAAGTAGCTATAGCTTTTTGAAGCTTTAGCTGGATCTCATCTCCACTAAAGAAGACATCGCTTTCTAGATTATCTATAATTTGTTGTTGTACTTCCTCATTAGAGATCTGGTAGCGCCTTGCACGCTTTTTTAAAAATGTCAGAGACTCATTGGTAGCAATACGATAGAGCCATGTGTACAATTTACTATCACCTTTGAATTTGTGAATATTTCTATAAACCTTTACAAATACTTCTTGTAAAAGATCGTCTGTGTCTTCGTGGTTCTTTACAATACCTCTTATATGCCAGTAAAGCTGCTCTTGATACCTTTTTATAAGAATATCAAATGCAGGGTCAGATGGATTTTCCTGAAGTATGCGTATTAAGTCAAGTTCTTCTATGATGGTAAGTTTTGCCTTTTTGACATTAGTAAAACGAGATAGTTTAAAGCTAGTAAAAATTTTGTTGAGAATAAATTATATTTAGAAGCCATTAAATACACTTGATTTCACGACTAAAAGCATAAAAACATCGATAAAGTACAATTTTTTTTTGTTTAGATGTAAAATTGGTTTTATATTTGTAGTGTTATTGAAAGACAATCAATGAATTACCCCAATTCATATTGATTTAAATTTTGGATATTGATATTGTAAGCCCCCAAAATGCAGTATCTCTATCCGACCTACTTAATTGAAAAAGCCCGTTTTAAAGACGGGCTTTTTTATATCAAATGGTTCTCTTTATTATCCTAAATACTTCATCAAGATCTTACTCTTAGAGGTATGTCTCAATCTTTTAATTGCCTTTTCACGTATTTGACGTACGCGCTCACGACTTAGATCATAAATATCTCCTATTTCTTGAAGTGTCATTGCAGGTTGATTACCAAGACCATAATTGAGTCTTACTACTTCTGCTTCTTTTTCTGTAAGGGTGTCTAAAGCTCTATCAATCTCAATACTTAAAGATTCTTGCATTAGCTCTCTATCTGGTCTAGGAGATTCACTAGAACTTAATACATCATATAAGTTGTTATCGTTTTCTCCCTCTGCAAACGGAGCATCCATACTCAAACTACGACTTACATTTTGAAGAGAAATTTTTACTTTTTCTTCAGAGATATCAAGATGTTTAGCGATTTCTGATGGGGTAGGCTTGCGCTCATGCACTTGTTGTAAATACACCATTGCTTTATTGATCTTACTAATCTCGCCTATTTTATTAAGAGGCAAACGTACAGTCCTCGCATGTTCTGCTATGGCTTGTAGAATAGATTGTCTTATCCACCATACAGCATACGAGATGAATTTAAATCCACGAGTTTCATCAAATCTCTTTGCTGCTTTTACTAGACCTACATTCCCCTCATTTATTAAATCAGATAATGATAATCCTTGGTTCTGATATTGTTTTGCAACAGAAATTACAAAACGTAAATTTGCTCGAGTGAGTTCGTTTAGAGCTCTTTCGTCACCTTTTTGAATTCGTTGTGCTAGTTCAACTTCTTCTTCTGCGGTTATTAAGTCAATCTTACTGACATCTTGTAGGTAATTATTCAAGGATTTTGTCTCCCTATTAGTAACCTGCTTGGTGATTTTGAGTTGTCTCATTTATTTTATGTGTATTAGAATAATATTTGAATTGCCCCATAATAACCTAAAAGGTATACAAAAGCAAATATTTAACGCTAATAGTTAATTTTTATTTTGTGAGCCCAGTAAAATCAAAAGCTCACATTTAATTGTTAAGATAAATTTAACAATCAATTAATAGTTTTTACAGACAAGTATCTTATTTGAAATTTAATTACGCTTTCGCGAAAGCGTAATCACCCCCATAACCTTTCTATATTTGCCTTCTATGAAAATAATGAAAACTACTAAGAAAAACGTTACAATACTCTCAGCATTTAAAACAATTATATGGCCCCGTAGAAAACTAGTTTTTATAGGACTTATATTAATTGTTGTAGGTAGGCTTGCTAGCTTAGTACTTCCTTGGAAGTCCAAAGCGTTACTGGACGATGTGATCCCTAATAAGGATATGTCGGCTTTATATGATCTCTTATGGTTAGTAGGTTTTGCACTTCTCATACAAGCTGTCACCTCATTTTTGCTCACTCGCATTCTTAGTGTGCAGGCACAATATCTCATTTCAGAATTGAGAACGCAGGTACAAAAAAAGGTACTTTCTTTACCTATTAGTTTTTTTGATAATTCTAAGTCGGGTGCCTTAGTTTCGCGTATTATGACTGATGTAGAAGGCGTTAGAAACCTAATAGGCACAGGGCTCGTACAACTTGTGGGAGGAACTATTACTGCTGTGGTATCGCTCGTACTTCTCATTGACATAAACCCTTTAATGACATTATTTGTGTTTCTGCCAGTCGCAATTTTTGGATACGTCGCTCTTAGAGCATTTAAGTATATTAGACCTATTTTTAGAAACAGAGGAAAAATTAATGCAGAGGTCACCGGTAGATTAACAGAAACCCTTTCTGGTGTTCGGGTTATTAAAGGATTTGGGGCAGAGGCTCAGGAAAACAAATCCTTCGAAAAAGGGGTTGATCGACTCTATCAAAACGTTAAGAAAAGCCTTACAGCTACTGCAATTATGACAAGCTCATCTACATTTCTTTTGGGATTAGCTTCTGTAGGTATTATGGGTATAGGAGGTTATTTTATGATTGAAGGCGAGATGACCACTGGAGAGTTTCTATTTTTCACTTTACTTCTAGGGTTTATGATCGCACCTATTGTTCAAATGAGTAATATAGGCAGCCAACTTACAGAGGCGCTGGCGGGTCTCGATCGTACAGAAGAACTCATGAATCTTACCCCAGAAGAAGAGATAGGTACTAGAGAAATATCTCTAAATCATCTAAATGGAGATATAAAATTTCATAATGTGTCCTTTTCTTATGAAAAAGGTAAACAAGTTATTCACGATGTCTCTTTTGAAGCTATTGCGGGTCAAACGATTGCTCTTGTAGGAAGTTCAGGTTCTGGAAAGTCCACAATTGCTGGCCTAGCGGCCTCTTTTTTGACTCCACAATCTGGCACAGTCACCATAGATGATAAGGATTTATCTAAAATTAGACTTTCTACCTTCAGAAAATACCTCGGAGTTGTACTACAGGATGAGTTTTTGTTTGAAGGGACCATTCGTGATAACATCCTATTCCCAAGACCTAAGGCGAGCGAACAGCAGTTGCTTGCTGCTGTAAAAGCGGGCTATGTTAACGAATTTACAGATCGCTTTGAAAATGGGTTAGATACCTTAATAGGGGAGCGAGGCGTAAAACTTTCAGGGGGTCAAAGACAAAGAATTGCTATTGCACGAGCAATTCTTGCAAATCCTAAAATTATTATTTTAGATGAAGCCACTTCTAATTTAGATACAGAAAGTGAAGCTCTCATCCAAAAATCTTTAGCTCAATTAGTTAAAGACAGAACAACGATTGTCATTGCTCATAGACTGAGTACTATTAAAAAAGCAGATCAAATCTTAGTTATCGAAAATGGAGCGATCGCCGAGCGAGGTAACCACGAGCAACTTATTGAAAAAAAGGGTAGATATTTTGATCTTTACACCTATCAAGCTAAAATATAGTTGATAAATTAAGCATGCCGTACTCATTAAATTGTATAGAAACAAATCCTTTTGGTCTTTCAAAACATAGTGTTTCAAGGTGTGCCTTAAATCTTAATAGCTTATTAAAATTGCTATGGAAAATTAACAATGGTCATTAAAAATTTGAGATCTGGAAATTATTATCCTAGTTTTATAGAAAATTAAACTTTATGGAATATCTTATAATTGTATTAAAGCTTATTGTAAGTTTAAGTATTTTCAATGTTTGGCTACTTCGGAAAGGTCAAAGTTCTCAGTGGCGTGGTGGTGGTGCGTCATCCTTAGAAGAAGAATTTGCAAATTATGGTCTTTCAAAAACCACTATGATCTTAGTTGGAATTGTGAAATGTACATTAGCTTTAGGATTATTGCTATCTATAGTTTATGCTGAACTAGAACTTTATAGTGCCTTGGGTATTGTTATCATGATGGCTATAGCAATTGCAATGCATATTAAAATTGGGGATCCTATAAAAAAGTCATTTCCAGCATTGCTGTTTTTGATTCTATCTGGAATAATAGTTCTTATCTAATCCAGACTAAATAATAGGTGAGATATAGGCACAGCACAAAGAATGAAAAAGCGGGTAGCGATGCAATAAATGAATCTTTTATTTTCAGTCTAACGATCCACCCTATAAACATTAAGAGTGCGATACCGGAAACAGCTACAATTTGGAGTGGTTTATAAAAAAAGCCGGTTAGAATGCCACATCCACCTATTATTTGAGCTATTCCTGTAATCTTGCGCTGAGTTTTACTTAAACCAAACCGTTCAAATTCACTCACCATAAATTTTGATGATAAACAGCTCACACCGTAATATAGAAAAGAGAATCCTAGAAAACCTATGATAAAGGTGTGTAGTAGCGCCATTCATGCTGTTATTTATATTCTTTAATATATAAAAAAAGCGACCATTAGGTCGCTTTTTCATAATGTAATGTATTATTTTGTGTAGCGAGCGCTTTGCTCTTCTAAATTTTCGTTCGAACCACTTCCCTGACTGTGTAGCATATTTTCTTCATCTACTGTTCGGTTTGTAGTTGTCTTACTTGCCTCACTTCTACCAGGAACATCTAAATCTCTACCAGCAAAATCTACTTTTTTTTCTCTATCAGCGAGCATGGTATCGTCTCCGCCATCTTGACGAATATTATTTTGAAAATCCTTACCTAAAGCTTGTAAATCTTCCTTCGTAATATCAGAGTTATACTTATTAGTATCCGATTCGGTAGCATTCTTAGTATCTTTCATAATATGTTTTTTATTAAATGTAGAGATGTTTACCGTTCTGTTATTGTTATTTAACCCATTCCTAAGAAAACAATAACAACTTCGTTAACAAAATGAGCTTGCTTTTTTTAAGAGATTACGCTTTCGCGAAAGCGTAACTAGGTGTAGATCATACAAAATTCAATTTAATTACGTATCTTTACAACCATTCACGCCTTATTGTACCAACCTTCATTGTATTTATTAGTTATAATTTCAAATGGATTGATACTTCAAGCAGTGGAGAGTCTAAGAACTACTTAGGCAAGATAATTTAAAATGATAAAATAGTTAATGGCAAGACCACAAGAAACCTTTGGCAAAAAAGAAAGAGAAAAAAAACGCCTAAAAAAGGCAGAAGACAAGCGTAAAAAACGCGAGGCAAAGAAAGAGAATGGCGGAGTAGATAGAGATGAATTTATTTACGTAAATCATTTAGGACAATTAGTTGATACACCACCAGATCCTTCTCTTAAAGAAGAGGTGGATGTAGACGATATTGTATTAGGAATACCTAAAAAACAAGAAGGTGATGAGCCAGATCCAATGCATACTGGTTTTGTTGAGTTTTTTGACGCTTCAAAAGGTTTTGGTTTCATTAAGGATGCAGATACTCCAGAAAAATACTTTGTTCACATCTCAGAAGTTAGAGATGGTGAGTTAAAGGAAGGGAATAAGGTTTCATATGAAATTGAAAAAGGACAAAAGGGTTGGAATGCTGTGCGCGTGAGCAAGTTAGCATAAATCTACATCAGTTCTTTGACTGAAATTACTTGGCTAGGCTCCAGACCTTTTAGGGTTTGTGAGCCTATTCTTATTCTCACAAGCCTCAATGTAGGAAAACCTACAGCACTTGTCATCTTTCTTACTTGTCTAAATTTACCTTCTTTAATGATTATGGATACCCATGAAGTGGGTCCATGTCTCATATCCCTAATTTTTTTACTTCTATATGGCATTTGGGGATCTTCTATTAAATGGGCTTTGCAAGGTTTTGTTAGATATTTTGTACCATTAATACCGATATTTACACCAGCTGTCAGCGTTTCAATTGCCTCATCAGTTATTCGCCCGTCTACCTGAACATAGTATTCTTTTTCTATGCCAGATTTATTGATTTTATCAGACAGTTTACCATCTGTCGTAAGCAGCAGTAGTCCTTCTGATTTCTCATCTAACCGACCTACCGCCATAGTTCCTTCGGGAAAGGCATACAACTCACTTAAGAATTTTTTCTTACGTGCCTGTCGTTTATCATTACTTAACAGCTGACTTATATAGCCATATGGTTTATATAATTTAAAGTGTTGAGGAAAGGACATGGTTTCTTTTGATTAATGCTAAATTAAACATCACTTGTATAATGCTTATACTTTAATATGAAAATATATATATTACTATATAGGTGTTGATTGTTTTTTATAAAATGATGTTCTAATGACCCAAAGTCAATTCCATATCATGCACACACTAAATTAGTAAAGCTTATTGCTGGAGATTGCTCAAAAACTTGAAAACTAGCTAAGCGATATAATGTAAAGTTAGAATGAACATGGGTGACTGCTTTTTAAAATACAGACAAATTTTTAAAAGAAACGACTCGGTTTTTGATACGAATAGTAACAATAGCGGTTGCGGAAAATCACTCAAAGGAGTTTTGGAAATTAGGAAGGACTCTCAGAACTTTACTTATATTAGAATTTAGAAGTCGTCAGATTCTAGAATTACTAGGGACTCAAGAAAGCTACAAAGATTTTAGGATAATTTATGCAAGTAAAGACTCATTGCATCTCTCCTTTATACATAAGCAATATGGTCAAGAACATAGAATTTCTGATTATTTAGTACCTCTTGATGTTCAAATAAGCGATAGAGATTTTCATCATATGTAATAATTTACTCCTTAAATTTCCAAGCTAAAAATCGTGATTTCTTATTACCTTGTGACATATCTACGATTTTATAGGTAGTATCCAGTTTTTCAAGTTGTTTTTTAATTTTCGGTAAATTTTCACTTTTCGAAATGAGCGTCGTAAACCAGCCAACTTGCGATTTAAATAAAACGCTCTCCTTTATCATTCTTTTTATGAAGAGTGCTTCTCCACCATTGCACCATAGTTCGTTAGATTGCCCTTCAAAATTTCGAGTAACTTCTTTAAGCTTCAATCCTTTGGATTTTTCCTTTGTAGCTTTAAAAGCTTCTTTCTCAGAGCTGTAAAAAGGTGGATTGCATATCGTAAAATCATAGATTTCATCAGGGAGAATCACTCCTTTAAATATATGAGCAGGTGTGGGTTGGTGGGTAGCGGTTAAAAATCCTTTAAGGTGGGTGTTATGTTCTAAGATGAGTAAAGCATTATCTATCGCTTTTCTATCTGTATCCACTCCTTTCATTTTCCATTTAAATAAAGAGGCTCCCAGTAATGGATATATAAAATTTGCCCCAGTACCTATATCTAATCCTATTACTTCTTCCTTGCCTAAAAAGTCTTTCAAATGCAAAAGATAATCTGCACGTCCAGGAATTGCTGGACTTAAGTATCCTTCGGGAATCTCATACCAATTAAGTGAATAATCACTTAGCATAATAGCGCGATTAAGTTCCAATACAGCCTCAGGATTTGCAAAATCTATGGTTTGTATGCCTCTATCTGTTTCTAAGATATAGGGAGAGAGCTTAGGATTAGCCTTGCGTAAATATTTAAATTGATACGGGTCCTTGTTTCTATTGTCTGGATGCATTCAATAAAGTTGTTAGCGTAATGGTTGTAAATCTATTCGTCTCCAAAATTACCATTTAAAAGAGTCTTAATACGGTTGTGAATAGATTAGTTGGTAACAAACCCTTATAAAGCTACACTAATTTGCCGCGATACGCCATGGAAATCATGTGGTGAGACTGTAAAAGGGACTTGTCGTCAAGATAATCTGACAGAAATTCTATGACTAACGCACGCTGTTTTGTAGTTAAGTTTTTATAAGCGGGTTTTGCAATCCGTTTATCCCATCTAGTTCCTACAACATTATCTAATGCAATTCTTAAATAACAATGATTTTCAAAATTGAGTTCTGGATACTTGCGTACTAAAGCATCTGGAAATTGTAAGTAATAATCTTTATAGTGCAAGGAAGTATCCATAATTATGCAGAGAGTGATAAAGGTAAAATGGGTGCTATATTAGATCGTTTGAGATAACTCTTTAGAATAATATCTGTGTGATAAGTATTTTTTCTAGGCTCCAAAAATGTATCTAAAAGGTCCCATGGTGAGCCTTGATCTTCATAAGGAATAAAGCCATACCCCCTATAAACACCTTCTGATACATAAACAAAAGCACATTCATCCTTCGTACGGCCTGTTTCTTTAATGATGAAAGTTTCATATTTTTCTTGAAGAGATTCAAGAGCTTCCTGAGCTCTCTTGTTATAAGATAGAACGTCTTCATTATCACTACATACCCCTTTACAATTTTTTATACTATAATGAGAGCAAGAGTTAAAGGTTGCCTGTAAACCGCAAAATCGAGGACATAATTCATAATGTTCACAGAGTTCCATGAGTTTTGAAATAGCTTCGGCTCTTTTAAAGATTTTTTGTCTGGCACTACTTCTGTATTTAGTTTTTGCGATGGCTAGCTGGGTGATACCTTTCCTATTTTCATAAGAAATAATAGAATATGTATGTACAGGAATTTTTTGTGCACGGTTGAATTTTGGAAAGTAGTGTTGTATGTAATCTGATTCCAATAGTAGGGCACACAATTCATTACCCGTGACTTCATAATCAATTTGATAGGTTTCCTGACCTAATAAGAATTCTTTATTCTTTTTGTCATAAAAGTGAGAGAGCACTCTTTTTTTTAAATTTATAGCTTTGCCCACATATATCACTTTTCCGGCTTTATCTTTAAATAAATACACACCTGCGATTTCTGGTAATTCTTGTATAATCCTTGCGGGCAAGTGGGGTGGTAGTGTAGCTTCTTTAGACCTAGCATTTAAAAACATGGAGGTCACATTACGGTCTTTGTCTAGTGCTAGAATACGTTTAAAAAGTATTACGGTGGCATCAGTATCTCCTTCTGCGCGATGCCTGTTTTGTAAAGGAATCCCTATGGAGGCACAAATATTCCCTAATGAGTAACTATATAGATTAGGTATCAGCTTACGCGAAAGCCTTACCGTACAAAGTCTTTTACGGACAAATGAGATATGAATTCTTTTAAATTCATCTTTTAGAACATTATAATCAAAGTTTACATTGTGTGCGACAAAAACAGCGTCATGTGTGATTTCTAATATCTCCTCTGCTATATCCTTAAATAGTGGCGCATCGGCAACCATTTCATCATTTATACCTGTGAGGTTTGTTATAAATGGGGGTATAAACTGTTCAGGATTTACTAGAGAAGTGAATTTTGCGATAGTTTTTCCATCTTCCATGCGTACCGCACAAATCTCCGTAATACGATTACCGTTAATTCCCTTACCGGTAGTTTCGACATCAATAATAGTATATACTTCAGGTAGCATAAGATAATTTTCCTTAATTGGAGTTGGGCTAAGATATAAAAAAATCCAATATTTTGGAATTATTCCTAAATTATTCTCTCCACCCTAATATTCTTAAATAAAATCCAAGGAATTAGGAAGTTATTTCTTTCGCGAAAGCGTACTATACTTTGTGATAACAAAAAGATTGTTTTAACAGCTCGTTAACCAGACGTCTTTATGTCTAAACATAACTTTACTAAAAAAGAAATGATGAAATATAGAGAATTATTATCACCACTAAATAGCACACGCATATCCCTTAAAAATAAAATGGTTATGGCACCGCTCACGCGCTCAAGATCAACTCAAGAGCACATTCCTACAGATATTATGGCAAAATATTATGGAGAAAGGGCTACTGCGGGTTTAATTATTACAGAAGGTACAGCACCATCTCCTAATGGAGTTGGCTATCCACGTATTCCTGGCATTTATAATCATGAACAAGTAGAGGCGTGGAAGGCAGTCACAAATTCTGTGCATAAAAATGATGCAAGAATATTCATGCAATTAATGCATACAGGAAGAGTGTCACACCCGGATAATATGCCAGATGATGCTATCGTGTTTGCTCCATCTGCCATAAAACCTGAAAACACAAAGATGTATGTGGATGGTAAAGGTGAGTTAGAAATACCTGAGCCTACTGCGATGAGCAGTTCTGATATAGAAACTGTAATTAATGAGTATGTAACCGCTGCAAAGAATGCTATGGAGGCAGGTTTTGATGGGGTAGAGGTTCATAGTGCAAATGGATACTTATTAGATCAATTTATAAATACGGGTACTAATAAACGTACAGATAATTACGGTGGATCTATTGAGAACAGATGTAGGTTAACACTAGAAGTTACAAAGCGTGTCGCTGAAGCCATTGGTGCAGATAACGTTGGGATACGTATATCACCTAACGGCGCGATGAATGATATAGGTCCCTTTGAAGGTCAAAAAGAAACTTTTGAGTATCTAACTTCGGGTATTAACGAACTAGGTATACTATATATGCATCTTGTAAATCACGAAGCCATGGGAGCTCCAGCTTTGCCTGTAGATATACGTAAAAATATACGTGATACATTTAACGGGTTATTAATATTAAGTGGTGGGTACGATGCAAAAGGCGGTAATCAAGATCTTATGGATAACAAAGGAGATTTGATAGCATATGGTAGAGATTTTTTAGCAAATCCGGACTTGCCACAACGATTTGAAAATGATGCTCCTTTAAATGAGCCAAATCAAGATTTGTTCTACACACCAGGCCCAGAGGGATATATTGATTATCCTACATTAACAGAATCTACAAATTTAGTATAAGAAGCAACCCTCGCCGTGCGAGGGTTTTCTATGATGTACTTTGCAAAATACAAGTCACAGAAAAGAAATAGGCACTCCTTCAAAATGAGGGATGTGCCTATGATCTTGAAGAAAACATATACAAATTGGATGGACTCGAATCCATTTCAATTAAGTGCTATTGTAGCCTATTATGCTATCTTATCCTTACCCGCATTAATCGTAGTGATTTTAAACATAGTGGGTAGTTTATGGGGTAAAGAAATTGTACAAGGTGAACTACTAGGAGAAATTACAAAAGCCTTAGGTCAAGAAACGGCTGAATCTATCAGAATAATGATGTTAGACCGTGGAGATAAGGAAACTGGAGTATTCACATCCATTGTAGGTGTTTGTGTGTTAATATACGGTTCTACAGGTGTTTTTTTTCAATTACAAAGTGCTTTAAATAAAATATGGGGAATTCCAGATGGAGAAAATGATGGAATTATAAACATTTTGAAAAGTAGAGCAAAGGGCTTCGGTTTTATACTCATTATTGGGTTCTTATTACTAATTAGCTTCGTTGTCACTACATTTATAAGCGCCTTTTCAAGTAGGCTAGCAGTATATTTACCCGATGCAGTGGTTGATAAAATAATTATTATAGACATTATAGTATCACTAGGCTTAATCTATACTCTATTTGCCGCACTTTTTAAGTTTTTACCCAATATTGATATAAAGTGGCGCGCTGTAAGGATAGGAGCGGCTGTTACAGCTATTTTATTTGTTCTAGGGAAGTATTTGCTCGCATATTACTTTAAAGTGATGGAACCTGGATCTACCTATGGTGCAGCCGGATCAATAATTTTAATTATGTTATGGGTATCTTACAGTAGTTTAATTCTATTCTTCGGAGCAAATTTTACTAAGGTTTACGCAAATATCTATATAGATAAGCCTGTTCCTAAAAAGGTTTCAATAGGATTTAAAAATAGAAAATCATTTTCTTAAGTATTAAGGTGAAAGCCCTAGCGCTTTCGCGAAAATTTTAACATAAATTAAATAAAAAACTATGAGTCAAGTAAAAGCATACGGAGCAAAAGAGAAAAACGCAGATCTGAAAGAAATGACAATTGAACGTCGTGATACTAAGGCCAAAGACGTAAAAATTAAAATCACCTACTGTGGTGTTTGTCATAGTGATATTCATACTGTTCAAAATGATTGGGGTAATTCTAAATATCCTGTGGTACCGGGCCATGAAATTATAGGCGAAGTATTAGAAGTAGGTGATGATGTCTCAAAGTTTAAGAAAGGAGATTTAGTAGGTGTAGGCTGTATGGTCGATTCTTGTAGAGAGTGTACTCCGTGTAAAGATGATTTGGAGCAGTTTTGCGAAAAGGGAATGGTGGGTACCTACAATGGAAAGGACAAACACTTAGGAGGTCATACATTTGGGGGCTATTCCGAAGAGATTATTGTAGATGAACATTTTGTATTGAATATTCCTAAAAATTTAGATACCAAAGCAGTAGCACCTCTCTTATGTGCTGGTATTACGACCTTCTCTCCGTTACATCATTGGGGTGTAAAGGAAGGAATGAAAGTAGGGGTTGTTGGATTAGGGGGGTTGGGTCACATGGGAATTAAATTTTCACATGCAATGGGCGCAGAAACTGTAATGATTACTACATCCAAGGAGAAATCTGAAGATGCAAAAAGATTAGGAGCAGATAGTGTTTTAATATCAAAAGATGAGGACGCTATGAAAGAACAAAGGGGAACATTTGATTTTATCTTAAATACTGTCCCTGTAAGTCATGATATTAACCCATATATTCAGTTATTAGGCGTAGATGGCACTATGTGTATGGTTGGAGCTATAGAACCATTGCCAGATCTACACGGAGGGAACCTTATTATGGGGCGTAAAACAGTTGCTGGTTCTTTGATAGGAGGTATCAAAGAAACACAAGAAATGCTCGACTTTTGTGGTGAAAATGATATTGTGAGCGACATTGAAATGATTGACATTGATTCAATTAACAATGCATATGAAAGAGTAAAAGATTCTGACGTTAAATATCGATTTGTTATTGATATGGAATCTCTCAGATCTTAAAATAAATACCGCTAGATTAAAAAAAATTAAATATATAGACAACCATTTCGTATTTTGGAACGTATATAAGTAAAATTAATAACCAAAAATCAAACTATTATGATTAAGAAATTTAAGACTATTGCATTAATTGCACTAGTAGGAACGTTAACTATTGTTTCATGTGATGACAGTAAAAAAGAAGCTGAAGAAGCAAGAATAGCTGCAGAAAATGAGGCTACTGAAATGGCCGTAAGAGCTGAAGAAGAGGCAAAAATGAAAGAGGAGGCAGCCAAAGAAGATGCTCGCGCAAACAGTATTGCTTCAAAAGCAATGGCTACTGAGAGTTTATCTACACTCGTGACTGCTTTAAAAGCTGCTGATCTTGCACCAATGATGATGGAACCAGGTAATTATACTGTGTTTGCTCCTTCAAACAGTGCATTTGACGCATTACCTAATGGAACAGTTGAGACTTTAGTTAAGCCTGAAAATAAAGCTGCGCTAACAGAGGTCTTACAATATCATGTTGTTTCAGGTACAATAGATGCTGCCAAGTTAATGGCCGCGATCAAAGAAAATAATGGTTCCTATACATTTAGCACTGTTGGTGGAGGCGAGCTTACTGCAATGATCAAAGGAACGGATGTTATTATTAAAGATTCAAGAGGTAAAATGTCTAAAGTAACAACGGCAGATGTTGCTGCTTCTAATGGTATTGTCCATATTGTAGATCAAGTTTTAATGATGAAAAAATAAAAATTTCATTACTATTTACGTAAAAGACTCAACATTTGTTGAGTCTTTTTTATGTACAAAAATTACAAATTAACGTGCTTTAGCATTGGTTTAGTGTAGTTTAACGATTGTTTAAGTCATTTTGATATTTAATCTCATTAGTTTTGTATAAATGAAATTAATAATGACATCTAAATTAAATTTATACTTAGTTATCTTCATCATACTGATTCTTAGTACATCTTGCGATCGTGAAAAACGAAAGAAAGAAATTCACGAAGAAGCTCAACAAGAGATTGTGCAACGTGATTCTATAAACGCTAAGATTAAGTCAGCGATCATGGAACAGGAGTTAAGAGATGCTAGCATAGTAAATAAATTATCTAATATAAAAAGCTTATCTATTTTCAATGAAGGAATTTCAATGGCTGGTTTAGAGGATACACTTAGTGATAGCGAAAACTTAACCGTTTTTGCGCCAACTGATAAAGCTTTCATGGAAATACCTAGAAAACCAAAATTCACAAAATCAGCGATAAAATCCGCAGGCTCTGAGAATATCCGTTATCATATAGTTGGAGACGATTGGTCATCTGATGATATGACCGCAGAGATTATTGCAAATGATGGTGAACTTGATATGATTACACTAACTGGAAAGAAATTAGAGGCAAATCTTAAGGGAGATGACATAATTCTAAAAGATACTAATGGTCAAAGTGCTACAATTATAGAATCGGATATAGATGCGTCTAACGGGACTATACATATTGTAGATGCCGTGCTTTCTGCGCAATAGATATGTCTTAGATAATTACTCTCTGAGTATTTTATAATCAATATATCCATGGTATATTCGTCATTTGAAAAATATCCATGAGAGTTATAGTTTCATTTTTTTTTCTAATTACATCAATTTCTGCATTTTGCCAGAATATAACTGTTGATTCTCAAACTTTCTCTCCACAGCAACTTGTGGAAGATATATTAATAAACAGCAATTGCATTTTAAACATTCAAGTAACTAACACTGTAGGAGGAAATTTTGGTGGAGGAGAACAGAGTTATGGATACTTTAATGCTAATGGCAGTTCTTTTCCATTAGAAGAAGGCATTGTTTTAAGTACAGGGCGCTTACAAAATGTACAAGGTCCTAATACCACCCTTAGTGATGATGACGCACAAGATTGGATAGGAGACACGGATCTAGAAAATATCTTAAACGAGTCAAACACTACAAATGCCACCATTCTAGAATTCAATTTTCAATCTACAGCCTCTGAGGTACGCTTTCGATATCTGTTTGCCTCTGAAGAATATCAGGAAGGCGATCCTAATACATGTCGTTTTTCAGACTTATTCGGTTTCTTGATTCGTGAAGAAGGAACGCAGCAATTTGAAAATATAGCATTAGTCCCTGATACAAGCACACCAGTGAAGGTGACTACAGTCCATCCAGAAATTCCTAATGGATGTGCAGCCATAAACGAATTCTATTTTGATACATTTAATGATAGTTCAGCTCCCATTAATTTTAATGGACAAACTAAAGTTTTAGAAGCCAAAGCTTTCATTAGACCTAACGTCAACTATCAAGTAAAATTAGTCATAGCAGATGAGCAAAATTATCGTTTTGACTCAGCCGTTTTTTTAGAGGCAGGAAGTTTTCAATTGGGTGCAGACTTAGGAGAGGATAGAACCATTAACGGAGGCAATCCAGTATGTGGCAGTGATCCTATAACTTTAAGTGTGGATGAGCCCACAGCAACCTCTTATCAATGGTTTCAAGATGGAGCTCCATTATTAGAAACTGCCAATACTCTAGAAGTTTCTCAAGAGGGATTTTATGAAGTCATTATAGATTTAGAAAATAACTGTCAGGCTTTTGGCGAGGTAACTATAGAATTTTCAGAGAACCCAGCAGTTTTTGATTCTACACTCAATCAATGTGATGAGAATAGTGACGGTATCGCCACGTATAATCTATTTGATGCGTTTGAAAATCTAACTGGTAATCAAGGAGGTGTTCGAATAGGGGCTTTCTATTCAAATATGAGCGATGCAGAAGTTGGTAATAATGCTATTACAAATCCAGATAATTACACAAACACAATCTCAAACGAACTAGTTTACGCAGTGATTGAAACGCAGTCAGGTTGTACTTCAATAGCATCCTTAACTTTAACCACTAGTTCTACGATTTACGATCTACCAGATCAGATTATTTGTAATGATACGGTAAATGATGGTATAGTTACGATTAATCTTGATGCTGCGACTTTCCAATTTCAAAGTCAAATCCCATCAGGAGCTACGGTAGCATACTATACTAGTAGCGAAGACGCATTTTTAGAAGTAAATAGTTTGAATGCAAACTTTACAACGATAGATCAAGATCAAACTCTTTTTGTGCGCATTAGCGAAAATGATCAATGCCTATCGATCTCTCAAATCGTTTTTTTAGTACAGAACCCTCCACAGCTACAAGAAGATGAACAAAAATTTTACTGCCTAGCTACTACTCCCAGTGTAATAACTATTTCAAGTGGGGTACTAAGTGATCCTTCACTGTATGAGTATGAATGGAGGTACAATGGTACTATGATGAGTGAAAACACCTCTAACATTCAGGTCAACGAAGTAGGGGAGTATACGGTTTTTGTGACTGATCAGAGCAATTGTACTTCTTCTAGAACCATCACATTACTTCCCTCTAATAGAGCTACTATCATGAGTACGGAGGTACAAACTATTTCTGATTATAATACCGTTACAATAAATGCGACTGGAGAAGGAATTTATGAATATGCAATCGGAAATAGTTCAGGTCCCTATCAGGATGAAAATGTATTTGAAAATGTAGCCCCAGGGTTTTATGAAGGTTTTGTGAGAGATAAAAATGGGTGTGGTGTGACCCCAATTGATATTGCCGTTTTAGGCTTCCCAAAATTTTTCACGCCTAACGGAGATGGTTTTAATGACACATGGGTTATTAAAGGTGCTTCAGAACAAATTAATGCCACCGTTAAAGTAGTTATATTTGACCGCTTTGGAAAAATTCTTCACCAATCTATTCAGCTTACTCAAGGCTGGGATGGGATGTTTAAAGGAACCTTGTTACCAAGTAGTGATTATTGGTATTTGGTGCAATTTGAAAATGGGTCAATCCATAAGGGTCATTTTTCGTTAAAACGATAAACGTAGCTATTACGCTTTCGCGAAAGCGTAAAAAGAGACAATCAATTATGTTAAAATTTTAATATACTTCTTACTCAATTTAACACAAATTTACGGCGTGACATTGTGTAAACGATCGCTTTCGGCGTTAATTTGTCATGTTAAATATTCCTTAGTTACATCTTGACAAAAGAAACCAAAGCCTCCGAAAAAAAGCCTCATCAAAAATACAGATGGCTGCGCATTACTGGTAAAGTCCTACTTGGTATTTTTTTGTTTCTTTTTTTACTAGTTCTTTTTGTTAGAAGCGAGTGGGGACAAGAAATCATAGTTAATAAAGCAGTAAATTATCTCTCTAAAAAAACGGGAACAAAAGTAGAAATAGACAAACTATTTGTGACGTTTGATGGAGATATTATGATAGAGGGATTATATCTAGAAGATCAGAAAGGAGATACTCTCATTTACAGTAGATCCCTTGAGGCAGATGTACCTTTAATTCCTATTATTAGAGGCAATGCTATAGGTGTAGAACGTATTGATTGGGAAGGTGTACGGGCAAATATTAGCAGGAGAGATACTATTTCTGGTTTTAACTTTGATTTTATAAGCGCTGCTTTTGCCTCTCAAAATACAAAAGCAAATACCAGTGACTCATTAAATGCACAATCGCCAGAGTTGATTATAGGTGACGTTTATCTATATGATTTTGACGTAGTGTATAATGACAGCGTTACGGGTATAAATAGCAGGTACGTTGTAGATGAATTAAAGGTTGAAATGGATGAGATACATTTTGAACAAATGAAGTTTACCGCTGGAGATGGCATGATAAAAGGAGCCAAGGTAATTATTGAACAATACGACGTATACTCAGACCCAAATGCAGAAGACATACCTCTACCACACCTAGCTTTTGAAAATTTACTATTAGATGATGTGTCTGGCAAATACGTAAATAATGATAAAGGAATAGATTTTAAATTTGATGTTTATAAGCTTACTTCTGTCATTCCAATAGCAAATTTTGAAACTTTTACCATCAACATTGATCAGTTTCAATTAGAAAATTCGGCATTTAGGATTGCAATGAGTACATGATGATAGCGCATCAGCTACTGATACATATAACGAGACCTCGATCTTTCCAGATTATAATCTTCTTTTTAAAGAGGTAGATATCACGTCGACAGCTATAGATTATACAGTTAATGGTGCTCGACCTCAAAAGGGTAGATTCAATCAAGATGCGGTATTTATTGATGATTTAAATTTAGTATCACCAAAAATTTATCTTCAGGATTATACTGCGGGCGGTACTATAACAACACTTAATGGTTATGAACAGTCAGGAATACACGTACGTCAATTTTCCAGTACTTTTTTAGTCTCAGATCAGACGCTAGACTTAACTAACGTTAGAGCTCTAATTAATAATAATCGCTTAAGAGGAGATATTTCTTTGAATTACCCATCTATTGAAGCCATTTCCACAAAACCAGAAAGAGTAAAGTTAGATTTAAATCTTCCCGCTTTACAATTAGACTTAAATGATGTATTTAGATTTCAACCAGCGCTAGCAAAAAATGAATATCTACTCGAGTTGAGCAAGAATTACATAGTAGGTTCTTTGAAAGCTTCTGGCTCGCTTGCAAATCTTCAAATCCCAAGGTTACAATTAAATTGGGGTAAAGACACAAATATAAGTGGTAGCGGAGTTTTGAAGAATGCTAATGATATGGATAATTTGCGTTTTAACTTTCCAGCGATAACAGCTTCTACTACTAGAGATGTAATTTCAAAATTTATAGCAACAGATTCATTGTCATTTAAGCTGCCTGAAAGTTTTAAGATTGACGCTAGTATAAGTGGAGGCCTTAATGATTTTAATACAGACGCGACACTAATTACCTCTCAAGGGCGAATAGCACTTAAAGGTGATTTTAAAAATGATACAGGCCTTTCTTTTGATGCAAATTTAGAGATTAGAGATTACGCACTAGGAGAATTATTGGACATTGATCAACTAGGAAATGTATCACTTACTATAAATTCAAAAGGAAGTGGCACCAGTGTTAATGATCTAGATGCAACTATTGAGGCGACCATAGATTCACTTGGTTTTAGAAATTATGCCATACGAGATCTTAAACTAAACGGCAGCCTTAAAGATGGAAAGGGTGTCGTGCAGTCTGACTATAAGGACGAAAACTTAAACATTAAGCTTGCAACACTTGTTGCATTAGACTCTGTGTCACCAGAAGCCACAATTACTCTCGACGTCATTGGAGCTAACCTTCAAGGCTTAGGGCTTATGAGAAGAGATGTGCGTACTGGTTTTAAACTTGAAGGATATTTTAGAGGGAACACCAACAGTTTTGACACCTACGCAACGGTAAATGACGGTGTATTTGTTTATGATAACAGAACCTATCTTTTAGGTAATCTTGACTTAAAAGCTCGTATAAGACCAAACAATACAGCTCTAACATTAGAAAATAAATTGCTTGATGTTGATTTAAGGAGTAATGCCGATCCCCAAAGATTTGCTGCCGCTATACAAGATCATATTTATAGTTATTTCTATAGAGATGTTATTCTAGCAGATACGATCGTAAATCCAGTAAATGTCAAAATTAAAGCTAAAATTAAAGAGTCTCCGCTCCTTAACGAGATTTTTTTAGTGAATATGAAAGATCTCGATACGGTTTCTATAGCTCTAGATTTTGTACAGGCTGAAAGAAAGTTAGATGCTTCAATAAAAGCTCCCCATATTAATTATAGCGGGAGTGAATTAGATAGTCTATTGTTTACAATGCGAACAGATAGGGATTATTTCAAATTTGATTTAGGATTTGATAGAATTGTAGCGGGCCCATTCGATATAAAACGTACAAAAATAAGTGGCAGTCAGAATAATAATAAATTAAGTCTAGATTTTGAAGCCTATCACGAGGAAGAGGCATTGATAAATATATCTTCTGAGATAACAGGGAGTAGAGATAGACTCCGTTTTCACGTGCTTAGAGACAGCCTTACTTTTAATAAAAAGAAATGGACGGTCTTAGAGAATAACGAAACTATCCTAACAAATAACAAACTAATTTTCAACGATTTTTTATTTGAAAGAGAAGGTCAATCAGTACAGGTCACAGATAAGCTTCCAACAATCATAAAAGATCATGTTGCTATTGATTTTCAAAACTTTAAGTTAAATGAATTATTGTCATACTTAAACCCTGATAAACAACTTGCGCAGGGAAGTTTAAGCGGTGATTTAGTAATTGAGGAACCATTTGGTGATATGGGATTTTTAGCAGATTTGTATGTGGATCAATTTGGTGTTTTGGGAGAAGATCTTGGTCTTCTAGAACTTTCTGGAAGATCTATAAGAGGTGATAAATACGACTTTAATATGGTAATTTCTGGTGGAAGTGTTGACTTAACACTAGAAGGAGATTACATAGCAGACGTAGATGGTGCACAAATGAATATGGATCTAGACTTGAATAAATTGGACATGCAAGCGATTGATGGATTTTCTTTTGGAGAGTTAAAAGAAGGCTCCGGTAGTGCTAGCGGTAACTTTAAAATGAATGGAAAACTTGTAGATCTTGAATATCAAGGTTTTCTAAGATTTGAAGATGCTGGTTTTACAGTCACAAAACTTAATGCTCCCTTCACACTAAAGAGAGAAACAATAGCTGTCGATAACGAAGGTATTTCAATGGATGGCTTTACGGTGCGAGATGTTAGAGGAAATACACTAGTTGCTAGAGGCACTATAGGGACAGAAAGTTTTGTGAATCCAACCTTTGATGTAAGTATCGTTGCAAACGACTTTCAAGCCCTCAATGCAAAAGAAGGAGATAATGAATTTCTTTACGGTAAAGCGGTCGTAGATGCTAGTGCTAGAATAACTGGAGATGCTCAAATTCCCATTATAAATATAACTGCTACCGTAGGTGGATCTACAGATGTCACTTATATAATGCCTACAGCAACAGCAAATCTTGAATCTAGCCAAGGAATAGTAAATTTTGTTAATAGAGAGAATCCAGATGCTATTCTTACAAGTTCTGAAGAAGAATCAGGTACTATTGTTGGTTTTGATATAAACGCCGACTTGAACATAAATAAAGAGGCTCGGGTAACAGTTGTAATAGATGAGGAAACGGGGGACAACCTAAATGTGTACGGAGAGGGAGATTTTAACTTTTCTCTTCAACCTAATGGGCGCATGAGCTTAAGCGGTGTCTATGATGTAGCAGGAGGGAAATATGAAATGAACCTCTATAACCTTGTAAACAGGACATTTACTTTAGATCCTAGTAGTCGTGTATCTTGGTCTGGAGATCCTTTTGATGCAAAACTAGACGTACGTGCCATCTATGAAGTAGAAGCTTCTGCCTCAGCACTAATGGCACCCGCGATTACTGGATCTGGAATTGATACCAAAGCTCAGTTTAGACAAGTACTTCCCTTCTTAGTCTACCTTAATATTGATGGAGAATTATTGAGTCCTAAAATTAATTTTGCGCTAGATCTTCCCGAAGAAGAGCAAGGAGCCTTTGGGGGAGAAATATATTCTAGAATACAACAAGTTAATAAACAAGAGGGAGAATTAAATAAACAAGTTTTTTCACTTTTAGTTTTAAATAGGTTTTATCCAGACCCTGGGTCTGATGGAAGTCGCGGTGGATTTGCAAGTGTAGCCAGAGATAACTTAAATGATGCATTATCAGATCAGCTCAATATTTTTTCTGATAAACTGCTGGGAAACTCTGGTTTTAATTTAGATTTTGGACTGGATAGCTTTACAGACTATAGTGGCACTACTTCTAATGAACGCACACAGCTAGACATTGCTGCCTCACGTAAATTCTTTGATGATAAACTAAAGGTCAGCGTAGGTAGTAGTGTTGATGTTCAAGGGCAAAGTGCCTCCGGAGAAGGAACACCTCTTATAGGTAATGTGAGTTTAGAGTATGCGCTTACTGAAGACGGTCAGTATAGATTGAGAGGCTTTAGAAGAAGTGAGTATGAAAATGTCATAGATGGTCAAACGATTGTAAACGGAATTTCCATAATTTTCCAACAAGAGTTCAACCAGTTTAGTCAGTTGTGGGATGCTATCTTACGAAAAAAACAAGAAGAGCTTATCGCTGAAGAAAAGGCTAAAAAAGAAAATCAATCTTCTCAAGAGAAAATTGACGCAAATAAAATAGACTAAGGGTGCAACTAAAACAATTATCATATTCTTTCTTATTTTTTTCCGCAGTACTAGCTATCACTAGCTCTTGTAGTGTAGAGAAATTTATCCCAGAGGGAGAGCGACTCTATACAGGAGGACAGGTAGAGATTCAATCTGATACAACTATAAAAAATGTGAGTCAACTTAAAGATGAGTTAGAAGCAGTTCTTCGACCATCGCCTAACAGTAAGGTTTTGGGTATGTATCCTGGTCTGTATGTTCATTATAAATCAAAGCGGGAGAAGCCTGGTTTTATTAATAGGTTTTTGAATAAGAAAATAGGGGAAGAGCCCGTATATCAATCAGATGTTTCGGAGTATGAGGTGGAAGATTTACTCCGCAACCGACTTGAAAATAGAGGATTCTTTTACAGTGTGGCGAGTTCCCGCTTTCGCGAAAGCGAAAATAGTCCTACCGCATCCATCACCTATACCGTCAAAGTTCCTGAGCCTTACCGGATGGAGACTTACCAACTGGATACGCTATCCCCACCAATCTATAGGGAGATGATAAGTTCTGTCAAAAGCACCCAGTTCGAAAAAGGAATGCGTTATGATCTTTCCAATTTAAAATTAGAAAGAGATCGTATAGATTATAATTTGAAACGCAAAGGGTATTACAACTTCAATCCCTCTTTCTTAATTTTTGAAGTAGATACCAATCAGTATAGAAATAAGCGGTTTGATTTGTTTTTAAAAGTTAAGAAAGGGGTGCCAAAAAAAGTGATAGTGCCCTATAAAGTGAGGAAAATAAACGTGTATCCTAATTATACCCTATCTGACTCACTTCATACGAATGTGGAGCGCTACGATAGCCTTAGTTTTATACAAGATAGCGTCTATTTTAAACCTAAATATTTAGCTCCTTACATCACTCTAAAAGAAGGGGAGCTGTATCATCCAGATACTTCACGCAACACTGCCAGAAGATTGTCTACCATAGGGGCTTATAAATTTGTAAATATTCAATACGAAGAAATAGATAGTCTGCGAGATGATAGTTTGGGCATTCTTGAAGCAAATATTTACTTATCTCCACTTAATAAAAGAGCCATTAGGGCAGAAGTACAAGCTGTAACGAAATCAAACAATTTTGCGGGCCCTGGTCTTGCATTGACCTATACAAATCGTAATCTTTTTAAAGGAGGAGAAGTTTTAAATATAACGGGATCTGGTGGTTATGAAGTGCAACTTGGAGGAGGAGAGCGTTTGAGTAGTATTGAACTAGGGCTTTCTGGAGAACTCATTTTCCCAAGATTATTATTCCCTGTAAAAATAAATGAAGATTTCTTTAAATATAACATTCCAAAGACGGTGACTGCTCTTGGAGTCGATTATTTAAATCGTAGTAGGCTGTACACGCTATTATCTGGAAATGCAGGTTTTGGGTATAGCTGGGATTCAAACAAGTTTGTCACACATCGTTTTAATCCTATAGCCGTGAGTTATACGCGATTATCAAACACTACTGCTGATTTTGAAACTATTTTACGAGAAAACCCTTTTTTAGAGAGGAGTTTTGAAAAACAATTTATTGCAGGTAGCACCTATAATTTCACTTATAACGGGATGAAAGATACGAATGCCTCTCATCAATTTTTTTTGAATGCAGGATTTGAAGTTGCTGGTAATACTGTAAGCCTATTTGGTAAAGATGTAGCACCCACAGAAGAGGAGCCTTCTGAAACTATAGACCAGACCAATGGAAAAGCTTTTTTAGGTCTTGAATATGCACAGTTTGTAAAGTTTGATGTAGATGGACGTTATCATTTTAGCTTTGGAGAGGCTAAAGAACAAAAAATTGCCACTAGACTTTTTGCGGGGTATGGCTATGCTTACGGAAATTCTGATATTCTACCATTTGTAAAGCAATATTATTCTGGAGGACCTTACAGTGTAAGAGCATTTAGAATACGCTCTTTAGGCCCTGGAACTTCAGATGGTGGTGATACTCAAAATACTTTTTTTGATCAAATAGGGAATGTACGTTTAGAAGCAAATGCAGAGTATCGCTTCCCAATTTTTGGTTTTGTAAAGGGTGCTTTCTTTGTAGACGCTGGGAATATTTGGAATAGCGAAGATAATCCAGAACTAGATGGCGATGAGTTTACCTCCAGTTTTATGAGTGAATTGGGGATAGGTGGAGGTTTTGGTTTACGGGTAGATGTTCAAGGTTTTGTGATCCGTTTTGATCTAGCTGCTCCTTTTCATGATCCTTCGTTAGATGAAGGTGAGCGTTGGGATTTTAGAATTGATGAACCTTTATTAAATTTTGCTATCGGTTATCCTTTTTAGTGCGCTTTCGCGAAAGCGTATATCTATAAATAATATATTGATTTAGCATAAAACTATAATTTATATCCGATTATATCACTATGAGCAACAAAAACCCAAAAATCCACATTATAGGCGCTGGTATAAGCGGTCTTATTGCCGCAAAAGTACTTGAAGATAAAGGGTATAAACCCACAATCATAGAAGCAAGCGATCGTGTAGGAGGTAGAGTAAAAACTGATATTGTTGGAGGCTACCAGTTAGATCACGGTTTTCAAGTATTGTTAGAGGCTTATCCACTCGCCAAAAAGTATTTAGACTATGAAAAATTAGAACTTCAAAAGTTTTTACCAGGAGCCAAAATTTTTAAGAATAGAAAATCACAAATTCTTGGTGATCCTACGCGTAGTCTTAAACTAGCCTTCCCTACGTTGCGTTCATCTGTTGGTACTATTGGTGATAAGTTTAAAATATTAAAGCTAGCAAATGATTTAAAAAAGAAATCAATTTCAGAAATTTTTGAATCACCAGAACTGACTACCATAGAATACCTTAGAGAAAGAGGATTTAGTGTGCAAATGAACAGTGAATTCTTTAAACCATTTTTTGCGGGAATCTTTTTAGAGCCAGAATTATCAACCTCTAGCAGAATGTTTGAGTTTGTATATAAAATGTTTGGTGAAGGAATGGCTGCTCTTCCCAAAGCTGGTATGGAAGCAATTCCAAAACAATTAAAAGATTCTTTAAAACAAACTGAATTTTTATTTGATACAAAAGTTACTTCCGTAGTAGATACTAAAATCACATTGGAAAATGGAACGGACTTAGAAACAGACTTTATAATAATTGCAACAGCACCTAGCCCGATGGTTCCTAATTTAAGAGGACAAGGATTATCTTGGAAGTCTTGCGATACGTTATACTTTGAAGTTGAGGGTCCTACAGATTCTAAACCACTCATTAGTCTAGTGACAGATGAAAACGCACTTATTAATAACCTTTTTTATCATAACACTTTAGACGTTGCACAAAAGGGCAAGAAAGAGCTACTTTCTGTAACTGTGGTCAAAGACCATGACTTAAGTGATGAAGGACTTATCGCCACTGTAAAAGCAGAGCTGAGTACCTACTGTACTATTGTAGGAGCTCAATTTCTAAAACATTACAGTATTAAAAAAGCACTTCCAAAGTTAGATAACTTAAAGAATGACTGTCACCCATCAGAAATGCAACTTACAAGTCGTGTTTTTGTAGCCGGTGATCACACATTAAATACTTCACTTAATGCAGCCATGCAATCTGGTGAACGTGCCGCAGAAGCTGTTATTGAAAAAATTGAAGGATTGTTGAAATAAGTTAGCACTTAAAAAAAAGGGATACGTTTCTATGAACGTATCCCTAAAAATTCAATATTTGAGCAGTTATACTTTTACAATCATTTTACCCACATTTTCTCCTGTAAACAAATCTAAGAACGCTTGAGGGATGTTTTCAAAACCTTCTACTATGGTTTCTTTATAGGTAAGCTTACCTTCTTTTAACCATTGTCCTAATTGCTGCATACCTTTGCCAAATTCCTCTTGATAATTAGATACTATAAACCCTTGCATTAACGCACTGTTACGTACTAGAAAAGGTTGTACGGCATCTATTTGAGGCATTTTCTTATCATTATACATGGAAATAGCTCCGCAATTAATAATACGTGCATTTTTATTAATTAAATACATCACAGCCTCTGCCGTTGCTCCCCCTACATTGTCATAATACACATCTATTCCGTTAGGACAGGTTTCTTTAAGTGCTGCTTTCATATTTGACGTTGTGTTGTAATTAATCCCTTCATCAAAACCAAATTCTTCTTTCATGATTCGTATCTTTTCATCAGAACCAGCGATTCCAACTACACGACAACCTTTTAATTTACCAATTTGACCAGCTACAGAACCTACGGCACCAGCACCACCAGAAACCACAAGCGTTTCGCCATCACTTAACTTTCCAATCTTTTCTATACCAAAATATGCGGTAAGTCCAGTCATACCCAATACTCCTAAATAGGCACTTAGCGGAGCTTTGTCACTATCAATTTTATGTAATCCTTTACCATCAGATAATTGCAATTCCTTCCAATCCAATTCTCCAGTGACATAATCATCCTTTTTAAAAGAAGCGTTGTTACTTTCTACCACTTGCGGAACAATACCAGAGCGAAATGGTTTATCTATTTCAAATGGCGGTACATATGATTTCACATCATTCATTCTCCCTCGCAAATAAGGATCTACAGAGACATATTTAGTCTCGAGGAGGATTTCACCTTCGGCAGGAGCGTTTATTTCTTCTTCAATGAATTTAAAATTTTTATCGGTTGGTTTTCCCTCAGGTCTACTATTTAAAAGTATGGTTCTTGTTTTCATAAAGTTGTTTTAGTTACGCTTTCGCGAAAGCGTTTTTCTAAAGATAACTAGCAAAGAGTATTATTGCTGTTAATGTAATATCAATTAATATTTGATTATAAAATGCAAACACATATCATTATTTATCTAGTATAAAAGTGCCATATCTAGGGAATCGCCCAAAACCATTCGTCTATAGATAGTTGCCACTGGTCTATACTTAAACTATATTTTGTCTTATATTTAATAAAATATCCAAGGTACTAAGCCATATTTGTTAGAAAACCCAATGCTTTGAAAGATAAACTGAGAATTTTGCTTATTGAAGATGATACCATTGAAGTAATGAAACTTAAAAGAGTCATTACAAAATTGGAAATGAGACATGAACTTATAGAGGCTACAAATGGTGAAAAGGCACTTGAAATCTTAAGATCTGATGATGAATTACCAGATGTTATATTTTTAGACCTCAATATGCCTAGAATTAATGGTTTAGAGTTTTTGAAGATTTTGCGTGAAGATGAGAGGTTGCGTTATTTACCGACAATTATTCTTACTACTTCAAATAATAGAAGTGATATTTTGTCTTCTTATAACATTGGGGTTGCTGGATATATTATTAAACCTCTTAAGTATGAGCATTACGTTGAGAAAATGAAAACTGCCTTAGAATACTGGAGTACTAATGAATTAATTAAGGTCTAATGAAGGGAATTGTATTTACAGAATTTTTAGATTTAGTAGAAGAAAAATTTGGACTTGCAATGGTGGATACCATTATCAACGAGTCTGAACTTCCGTCAAATGGAGTATATACTGCCGTAGGGACTTATAGCTTTGCAGAAATGGTTGCTTTACTCACTAATTTGAGCGCGAAAACAGGAATTGCTATAAATGATTTATTATTGGCTTATGGAGAGCATTTTTTTAGTGTTATACAAAAAAGTTATCCAGAATTTTTAAGACAATATACAGATCCAATTGAGATGCTTTCTTCTATAGAAAATCATATACATGTAGAAGTGAGGAAGATTTATCCAGATGCAGAGCTACCTACTTTTACAGTACTTGAAAAGACAGACTCAAAGTTAGTTATGATCTATAAATCAAGCAGAGCGATGCACGCTTTTGGAAGAGGTTTAATGAATAAAACTTTTGACCACTTTAATACTGAGGCAACCATACTAGTAGAAAAATTAAAAGAAAATGGTACTGAAGTAAAGTTTAGTATCTCAACCAATGGATGATTCTAAAGTTAAAATGTATGAAAGAGCACTTGCTCGAGAAAAAGCAGCTCGTAAAGCAGCAGAGTCTATTCTTGAAGAGAAGTCTAGGGAATTATATTTTAAGTCTGAGGAATTAAAACGTGCAAATAAAAAATTAGAAAATTTAGTTCAAGAAACAACCTCAGAGCTTAAAGGCGTATTTGAAAACATAGTGGATGCTTATGTTGTGATGGATTTAGGAGGAGGTGTTATTAAAATGAACGAGGCGGCAGAGGTACTTCTAGGCTATAAATCAAGTGACAATCTTAATCTGATGACCTTAGTTCATGAGGACTCAAAAGAAACTGTGATTTCAGGATTTCAAGAGTTATTTGAACAAGGCAGTATCACAGATTTTCAGATTGAAATTCTTATTGCTAGCGGTAAGACAAGACTGGTCCACATAAACGCCAGTATGATTTATGATGCCTACCAAAAACCTATTGCAGCACAAGGTATTGTAAGGGATATAACTACAGAAAAAGCTGCAGAGCGCAGACTCATTAATTCAGAGAATAGACTTTCTACACTCATCTTGAATCTAGAGAGCGGAGTTTTGTTAGAAGATGAACATCGCAATATTGTTATCACTAATAAACGTTTTTGTGAGTTTTTTAATATACCATTATCACCAGAACAACTTATTGGACAAAATTGTAGTAATGCGGCAGAACAAAGTAAAGATTTGTTTGAAGATCCAAATGTATTTGTTTCCAGAATATTAGAGCTTACAGATAAAAAACAAACTGTTTTATCTGATGAATTGAGGTTACAAGATGGTAGAATTCTAGAGAGGGACTTTATTCCTATTTATGAAGATCAAATTTATAAAGGACATTTATGGACTTACCGTGATGTTACCTTGCGTAAAAAGTATAGAGAAAGTATAGAGTCAGAACGTTTAAAATATAGCAATATCATTGCAAATATGAATTTGGGACTCGTTGAAGTAAATACTGATGATGAAATATTGATGGTGAATCAGAGTTTTCAAAAAATTTCAGGTTATACGGAAAAAGAACTTAAAGGGAAAAATGCAAAACTTCTATTATTAACAAAAAACTCTCAAGAGAAGCTTTCAAAAGAGAATAGAAGTCGTTTAAACGGAAAATCAAATTCTTATGAAGTTGAAGCTATAACAAAACAGGGAGAACGTCGCCATTGGCTTATAAGTGGTGCTCCTAACTATAATATTAATGGTAAAGTAGAAGGGTCTATTGGAATACATTTAGATATTACAGAAATTAAAGATTTAGAATTACAAAAGGAAAATCTTCTTAAAAAACTTGAAAAAAGTAATTCTGAATTACAAGAATATGCTCATGTAGTTTCCCACGATCTGAAAAGTCCGCTGCGTAGTATCAATGCCCTTGTAAATTGGATAAAAGATGATAACCCTGATACATTATCTAGTGAGACTCAAGAACATCTGTCGTTGATTGAATCAACACTTGAAAAAATGGAAGACTTAATTTCCAATGTTCTAGATTATTCAAGTGCAGGTAAAGAAAATCAAGTTAAAGAAGAGATAGATCTAAATGATGTCTTAATTGAGGTCAAGTCATTACTGCATTGCCCACCTCATATAACTGTTAATATTCAGAAAAACCTACCTAAGGTTACGGGAAGTAGGATTAAGATTCAGCAAGTTTTTCAAAATCTATTGAGCAATGCCATACGTTATTGTGATAAAGATGATGGGGTTATTAGTCTAAATTATACGGAAGAAGATAACAATTACATTTTCTCAGTGCAAGATAATGGTATGGGGATTCCTAAAAAATACCACGACAAAATTTTTCAAATTTTTGAATCATTATCAGATCATAAAGATTCTACAGGAATAGGTCTATCAATAGTTAAAAAGATAATAGACTTATATCAAGGTGAAATTTGGTTAGAAAGCGTAGTAGGTGAGGGACAACATTTTTCTTTACTTTGAAAAAATAAAAATATGAAAACTGTACAATTACGACGCAGTGCAACTGGTTTGTGGAATAATTTAGGTAAAAATATCGCCCTAGACAAACCATTAGTACTCATACTTGGTAATCGATATCTCTTGGAGGAAGACGCTATACTTGATGAAATAAGTGATCTGTTCCCTTCGGGCCATTTAGTTTTTGGCTCATCATGTGGAGAAATAGCGGATGAGTCTGTTACAGATAATCATATAAATATTACTGCCATTGAATTCGAAAGATCTTCATTTGAAATTCAAACTATTAATATAAGTGAAGTAGGGGGTGATAGTAAAGTCGCAGGCAAAAGTGTGATACAGAAATTGACCCCTGTTGGCTTAAAACATGTATTTGTGCTATCAGAAGGAAGTTTTGTCAACGGATCTGAACTTACAAAGGGAATGCAAGAAGCTGCACCAAAGATTCTTATTACAGGCGGACTGTGTGGTGATGATGCTCGCTTTGAAAAGACACTTGCTTCTTACAACGAAGCTCCAAAAGAAGGAGAAATTGTTGTGATTGGATTTTATGGAGATACATTTGAGGCATCCTTCTCCATTTATGGCGGCTGGACACCATTTGGCCCAGAACGAACAGTGACAAAATCTGAAGGTAATATTTTGTTTGAAATTGATGGTAAACCAGCTCTAGATCTTTATAAAAATTATCTTGGAGATAAAGCTAAAGAGCTTCCAAGTTCGGCTCTTATTTATCCTCTTAACGTAAAAAGTAAAGAGAATGATCAATCTTTTGTGAGAACCATATTGAATATTGATGAAGAAAATAATGCGATGATCCTTGCTGGGGATGTACCAGAGCAATCCACAGTGCAATTAATGATGACTAATATGAACAGTATCGCAGCAGCATCAGAAACGGCAGCTCGTAGGGCCATGGAGGGAAGAAATAATGCTCCTGAGCTGGCTATATTAATAAGTTGCATCGGGCGTAAATTGGTGCTCGATCAACGTATTGAAGAAGAGGTAGAGGAAGTCATTGGTGTGATTGGGAAAGATGTGGTAACTACAGGAATGTATTCCTATGGTGAGATTGCTCCATTCTATGGAGAGCGTAATTGTAAACTACACAATCAAACAATGACAATTACATTAATAAGCGAGTAAATGAATCCATTGTTAAAACGTCAGATTAGAAAATACCTCCCTCAAGATCTTAAAGATCGGGAGGATATGAAGGGTTTTTTAGCGGCTATAGAATCATCTTATGAGAATTTAGATGATCAATTTAAAATGACTCAAAGAGCTATGAAAATAAGCTCAGATGAGCTTTATGAAGCAAATAGACAATTACAGGGAGAAACACAAAGACAAAAAGCTTTACTTTCTAGGCTACAAGCGGTTATAAATAAGGTTAATAATGAAGGTGGCGATGGAGAAAAATTCGAAAAAAATCTAGACAAAAAAAACTTAGCCGATTACATAAGTGATCAAGCAGAGCAGCTTATATCAGTAAATAGAGATCAAGAAAAACTACTGAAAGAGCTTGCCACACAGAATGAGGAGCTTAATGATTATGCACATATCGTTTCTCATGATTTGAAATCTCCATTGCGTAGTATTGAGGCATTAGTGAGCTGGGTGAAGGAAGACTATGGAAATGCATTAGGAGAGGACGGAAGTAAGCAAATGGATTTAATTGTCACAAATCTTGAAAAAATGGATGCGCTTATTTCTGGAATTCTTAATTATTCCTCTATCGATAAAGATGTTCAAACAAAACGTTCTATTGATTTAAATCATCTCGTGGCAGAAACTCTAGAGATGATTCCACAAGCAGAGGCTGTAAAAATTAAAATACACTCATTGCCTACCATAAAAGCAGATAGATTTAAGATGCAACAACTATTTCTAAACCTCATAGGTAATGCAGTATCTAGTATTACTCATGGCTCAGGTAAAGTAGAAATTCTTTCTCGGGCGTTAGATAAAGGGTATCAGTTTGAAATTAAAGACAATGGAAAAGGGATTAATTCGGCTTATTTCAATAAAATATTTCAGGTGTTTCAAAAACTTGAAAATGAAACTGTAAGCACCGGCATTGGGTTGTCGATTGTAAAGAAAATTATTAATTCTTACGGTGGGAAAATTTGGCTAGAAAGTGAAGAAGGCACCGGCACAACGTTTTATTTTACATTACCAGAAACAAACTAAATGGAAAAGCCCAATCTTAAGTATATTAAAGAACTTTCTGGAGGTGACATGGCTTTCCAGAGCAAATTGATAAAAGTCATTCAAGACGAATTCCCTGAAGAAATTGATGAATACCAAAATAATATGTCGGTATCCGCTTTCGCGAAAGCGGCTGAAGATGTTCATAAAATCAAACATAAATTTGGAATTTTAAACCTTATTGAAAGTTACGAGCTAGCCATCAAATATGAGGAAATGCTGAAAAGGAGAGATGCTAGCTTACAAGCTAAATTTGATTCAATCTTGAATAACATAAAGGATTTTATAAAAGATTTATAATCTGTAAATTGCAGTAAACACTCTAAAAATTCCAAATGTTGAATTGTATTATAGTAGATGACGAAGCGGCAGCAAGAACTATTGTTTCTCACTTGTGTAATCAAGTTGATGATCTGAATGTGATTGATGAATTTCCAAATGCGATGCAGGCTATAAAATTTTTAAATAAAAATGCGATAGATCTTATATTCTTGGACATACATATGCCAGATTTTACTGGTTTTGATTTTATTGATTCTCTTAAAAACCCACCTAAAATTATTCTCACTACTTCAGATCGTGATTTTGCTATAGAAGCTTTTGAATATGATTGTATTGTAGATTATCTAGTAAAGCCCATTACATTACCGCGATTTTTAAAGGCAATACAAAAAGTTGAAAGTTTTACAATTCCTGCAAATCAAGAGGTTTCTAATGTGTCAAATTCTAATGGTACTAAGGATTCTGAGAAGGAAATGTATGTCAATATTGATAGACGGCTTATAAAGATAGTTTTTGATACTATTTATTTGATTGAAGCAAAAGGAGATTACATTCTTATTAAAACGGAAGGCAAAAACTACACTGTTCATTCTACACTTAAAGAAAATAGAAGAAAAACTTCCGGATCATCTTTTTTTAAAAGTGCATCGCTCATACATTATCAATGTAAAAAAGATCATTGATATAGAAGACAATAGTGTTTTGATAGCTCGTGATGTAATACCGATAAGTAGGTCAAATCGCCCTGAGCTCATGAAACGGCTTAATTTATTGTAAATACTAATCTACTTTAGGCTACCGTCTACCTACAGCAAAATACCATTCATCGTATTATTCAAATAAAGAAGAGAAACCATCTTAGATTTAACTTATCTAAAAACATAAGTTATGAAAAGATTTATACTCTTAATTCTATTTTTAAATGTAGGAAACCTGTATTCCCAAAACTATCAATATCTTGGCTCGTTTGGAGCTGATGGAAAACCAGATTATCTTGAACCTGTAGATGATATAGTTTCTGGTGAAATGCTCTCAATGATTGATTCGGCCCTACCAGAAAATTATCCAGTTCCAGATTATAATCCACAATATATTTCTTCAGGGTACGATAGTGATTTGTATATTGATGAGACAGCAGACATTTGGGTAACTTTTGTCGCAGAGGGAGCTGGATACAAGAATGTGTTAGGCTTTTATACCTATGACACTTCCATTACTGATAATGCAGTACCATCACCTGAAGATATTACTATCATTTTTCCTAATGTTTCTGCTCAATATAGCGGAGGTGGATTGGTTACAGGTAATAAGGTTCATTTAGGTAGATTTCCAGCTGGAACAGGTATAGGCTGGGTGTTACTTGCAAATGGTTTTCAAAACAACTCGGTGACGCCGGGATTGTGGCAACTTTATTCGAACGAAAATTTTAATCCTGAAAGTGATGAAAAACTTCGCAAGCATAATGTTTTATTGAATGATCCAGAAAATGAACGAATTATTCTAGGTTTTGAAGATATTAGAAGAGATTATGCATCTTGCGATCAAGATTTTAATGATGCTATTTTTTATATTACGTCAAATCCATATGAAGCTATACGTACAACGAATCTGTCAGAACCAGATTCTGGTGCAAGAACAGTATCTTCTGGGAATGAAGGTGGTTTAGAAAGTAATGGAGATCTGGCAACGCTTATTGCCAAAAGAAATCTCAAAAGGTTAAGAGGTAATAACAATAAGTCTAAACGAAACAAGCAATCTTCATTTTTAATAAAAAGCGCCTCTAGTTCGTTAATTTTAGATACATATTTGCCAGAAACTGGCAAAATGGGAACGGAAATAGCAAACTACTCTAGTCCAACAGATTTGTTAGGTATAACTAACGCAACAGAAGTAATAGCCGTAGATTATTATAATAATGATGAAAGAGTAGCTGCGGTACTCAGTACATTAACAGAAGAATCTATATATGATCATTCTAAAGCTATTTGTGATCGTCTTAATGGTTCAAAATTAGAAGATATTAGAACGGTTAGTGTAAGAAATCACCAGCTTATTATATCAAAAATTAAAAGAAAAAACGGGGAGATAGAATATGCGGTGAGCTTTTCTATCAAGTTAGGAATTGAAAGCAATGAATTATTCAGTTTTTGGAATATCGACAGATATCCTTCTGGTGACTTTGCAAATTATCAGGTTTGGGGAGGGTCTCATTCCCAAGTATTTAATATAGTGAATTATATAATTGATACATATAGTTATGAAAAACCACTATATAGTACAACGCAAACAGATGTTATTCCACAATTATTCGTGATGTCTGGGTATTACAAAAATGGAAGTCTTGAACTCGCCATAAGCAATAAATATAAACACGATTATCTATTTTTAAATGGTCAACTAAAAGAAAGTGAAATTTCTTCTAAATCTTTTATAGAAGAATTAGTTCCATTAAGCAGTGAAATTACTGAAACAATTACGATAGACACTGGTTCATTATTTGATATTGGAATTGCTATTTCTCCAAATCCTGATTCCCAAATTGATGCGCTTTATCTTGCAGATGGACCTTGGGGTATGGATTTTCTGAATGATCAAGTAGTAGTAGATGTATTTGACATTCAATCAGGTACGATTAATGATGATGAAAATAAAATAACTATTGAAAGATCACCATTAGTAAAAGGTGAAATTAAGCAAACGCTAAACCTTTTTAGACACTTACAAGCAGGAGATCAGACTTTAAATATTTCAGAGTATTCAACTGTATCTTTCAAAGTTTCTAATTCACTACCAATGGAAGTTATTTTAATAACCGACCAAGAAATTTCTTGGGAGGATAGATTGAGGGTGTATCTGCCTGCTCATTCATCTACAGAAAATATTAATTTAGCTCTTTCCGATTTCCTTAATTCTGAAGGAGAATCAGTACATATGGAGCAACTCCAATCTATCGTTTTCTCAATACAAGGTGACTACAATACCTTCCAACCTTTTGAAGTAGCAATTAGTGATCTATATTTTGGAAATGAAACATTGTCTGTTAACTACGCTGAAGAGGAACATCTCGAAAATCTTGTTAATTATCCAAATCCATTTCAGATTAGAACGACAATACTTTTACCAGAGAGGGCACCTGTAGTACAGCTTAAAGTAATAGATATGTTAGGAAGAATTGTAGATCGCAAAGAAATAACTACTGATGGTAAGAAAGAAATAACTTATAGACCAAACAATCTATCTCCTGGAATTTATAGTTATATGATAAATAGTAATGATAAAAATGTATATACAGGCAGAATGATTATTCAATAGTAGATAGATTAAAATAATAAAAGCCATTACTTTCTAAGTAATGGCTTTTATTATTTTTTAAATACAACTACTTATACTATTAAATTAATTTTAATCTTTTCCAATGTTAGTATTTAGTGTATACTTAAAGTACACCTCTAATTCAAAATTAATATAGTTATTGTTCTAGTATTTGCTCAAACCTATATACCTAAAATAGGTACTATAAGCATAATCAAAATAGAAGTTAGGCCCTTATATTTTACATAGAATTAAAAATGTCAGTTTATTTATACTAATAAGATGCTATTAAGAAGAACGCCGGGAATTCATTTATAAATTCACTAAGACATTCATTAATAAGTTATATAGACATGAGGATTTATGAAAAGGTTAAAATAAGTGCTAAAAATTATCTCCCGAAATAGAATTAGAATTACATCCGTAGTAGATATTCTATATAAAATTCCGCTATCTATGGTTATTCTAATCAAAGTTTTAAAAACCTTAAACTGCCGACTTTAACAGTTAAGGGATATATTGACAAACCCTAATTTAGGAAGCTTATGAATGTAAATTTACAAGTGTTTGAAAATCATTGAATGTTATAAGTTTTAATTTCTAAGAGCCCTACCTTTTAACAATTGCCATCTTATGTTTATCCCTATTTCCAAAAATTCAAAACCAGCTGCTGTTGCGGCAGCTATATTGCTATACTTAGCGTATAAACCAGCTTGAAAGCGCTCTGTTACTGTGTAGTTTAATCTACCTTCTGCTCGAAATAAGGTTGTAGATTCATCATCAACCACACGCTGTAAACCTGCTGCAGTGTTTATATTATATGACCAATTACCCGTTTTACCTGAAAGATCTAAAAACAGCTCCACAGCCTGATATCTAGAAGGGCTAAAATAGAGCGTAGGAACTTGCTCTTTGAAACTAAGGTATTGATAATTAATACCGGCTTTTAATGCAGGCCGTTTAGTGATATTATAATAAATTGATGTGAATAATAAATTTCTATTATTACCATCGGTTTGCTGGGTATGCATGATTCCTGTATACCAACCAAAATTAAAGTTGGTACCAAGATTATAGTTTAGAGAGAAATTGTTCATGAAAATCTTCTCATCAATAAGGGCTGCGTTAAAATCTTGTAAATTTCTACTATACCCCACCTCGAGATATTGCAACGGTAATGGTTTGGATTTTAAGAAAATGGAACCATTGATATCAGAAAACTCATTCTCTGTAGCAGAAGCTTTTACCAAACCGACTTTGCCTTCTAACCAAGTATTATTGTGTATGCGGTAATGCGCACCAATAGATGCACTCACATTATCGGCCGTGGTATTTGTAACCTTATTTTCAGTTGTACGCAAGTTATAAGATAATTGTGTTTTAAATCTACTGTTAATGGGCAGCGTAGCAGTAGCTCCAACCGAGAAAGCCTCATTATCTCCGTTGTCTTTTGTATAAGCAGCATGAGTGTCTAAAACAGGAGCAAGTGTGTTATTAATAATTTGAAGTAGAGCAGAGGCATCCTTTTGATTAGGGTAATACTCCAATGTTTTTTCTGCATAGGCATGGGCTTCTTTAAGATCACCTTGTGCTTTGTAGGCATTTGCAATCCCTAGGTTGCCATCAAAAGAGGTACTATCCTGTTCTAAAATTTGCTGGTAGACCCTGATGCTTTTACCAAAACGACCAGTATACATTCCAAGTGTTGCTTGTAAAGCTAATATGCGTTTGTTATCAGGGTATGTAGTTTTAAGTTTATCAATATTTTCTTGCGCAGTATGATACTTACCGTTCCAAATAAGGGCTTGTACGAAGCGTACATTTGCGGTGACTATTCTTGTTGTGTCCGCTTTCGCGAAAGCGAGACTCTTTTTAGCATAATTAAGAGCTCTTTTTATCTTTGTGTTGCAGATGCGCAACTAAAGACTTGCCTACATGGGATATGAGACTATCTGATATTTGGAGATATATCTCATGAGCTTCATCATATGATTTTTGAGCCAAATAAACATTTGATAGAGCAGCTTTCACCTGATTGTCGTCAGGATTTACCGCTATGGAATTCTTTAATAGCACAATAGCTGCATCATATTGAAAACTTTTTGTAAGTTGATTTGCTTTACCCAAAGCCATGAACTTTTTTGAAAGTGCAGCATTTCCGTTTTCGGGTTGTATGATAAGTGCTCGATCGACATAATGGAGAGCACTGTCATATTCCTTAAGATTAGATAGCGTATTTGCATAACCTAATAGCGCAGAAAAATTTGTGCTGTCTCTTACTATAAGTTTCTTATAAAAGCTCTTTGCAGCCTGGTAGTCTGCATCCCATAGAAGAGACTCGGCATAGTTTAACCCAACTTCAAAATCTTCAGGGTAGCTGTTCTTTAAATCTGTAAACAGTTTACGTGCTTTACGCGTTTCACCACTAAGACCTGAGGCCCTGCCGTAACAAAGTTGAGCTGTTTTATTGTTGGGATATGATTTTAAGATGTTCTGAAAGAAATCTTTTGCTTCAAGATAGTCGCCATTTTCTAAAAATGCAAAACCTTTATTCATCTCCTGAGCATTTGCTGTAAGAATAGAAAATATGAAGATGCTCAATGTAAAAATTACTGTTCTCATAGTGCTTGTATTACACTTACAAGTTATGCCAAGTTCTCACTATTTTAATCTTATAGCAAGGGTCATTCGTCTATACTTTATATTCATTCATAGTTATTTGCATATTAAAGACATAGATCGTTATAATGCTCTCGTGCAATTTATAGAAAATGGTTGTCTAATATATTAGAGCAATTGCAGGGATTATACGTATTGACTTTCTTTAAAAATAGCGCAAACCAATAAAATTATTAAGTAACTCTTGACGATGCAAAGTTTGTAAATACGCTTTTGCGAAAATGTAATTACAAAATAATCACTCCGAAGATCCATTTTTACCATTCAACTACAGGAGCTTACTTCTCGTCGAATTATACTGATTTCAACTGCCATATGACTGCATATTTGTAGGAGAACAATTAAACATTTTATCCTATGGGACTTACGCTAATCACTAACAATAGTACACTACGAGTAGTACACAACGTATATGAGGCACCATCTAAAAGAGCGATGACCATTGTCCATAAGAAAGTAGATAGGCCGGTTATTCAATTAATAACTATGTAAAATTTGTACTATGATTGCAATCCAACAAAAATTAAGAAATGTACTAACGGCCGAACAATTGTTTGTGCTCAGTTCATTAATTGTAAATGCTGGGAATTACATTTATAATTTAGGTTTAGGTAGAATATTAGGACCCGGTGCATTTGCAGATGCGGCAATCTTAATCACATTGCTATTAGTCTTATCTTTTATAGCCATGACCTTTCAACTCGCAGTTGCAAAATTTACAACTGAATTTGATCAGACTTTACGTGATACGTTCATTAAAAAGGCATATCGCTATGCTATTGCATTTGGGGTTATATTAGGAAGTGTTGTTGTTGTGTCAGCAAGTGCTTTACAAGAAATATTTCAGACCGCTTCTCCTGTAATGTTTACAATTTTTGGAATTGCTGTTCCATTATATTTTATAATGAGTGTTAATCGTGGTAACCTACAAGGAAGGATGTCTTTTATTAGACTTTCTGCCACGTATCAAATTGAAATGGTCTGTAGGCTTGCTCTTACATTTATTTTTTTAATGATATTTAATATAACATCCTCAGTAGCTGTATCTACAGCAATTGCGTTATCTTTTTTAGGAGGAATTTTTCCTTTTAAACAAGTGTCTAAAAAATCTATAGTAAAAAAAATTTCAAGACAAGAAAACAAAATTGTTCTCAAGTTCCTTGTATTGACGGCTTGTTATGAGCTCACTCAAATCATCTGTAATAATAGTGATATCTTATTAGTAAAACATTACTTCCCTCAATATAATGCCGGTTTATATGCATCTCTAGCGCTTATAGGAAGAGTAGTATACTTTGTTACTTGGATGTTTGTAATGCTGCTGCTGCCTACTGTAATTTCTATGCGCAAAGAAGGTAAAAATTCTATACTCGTACTTAAAAAATACGTTGGTTACATCGTTACCCTAGCAATTGCGATCATAGGATTTACATTTATTTTTCCTAAAACGGCCGTGTATCTACTTTTTGGAGAACAATACATGTCTATAGCTCCACTTTTGGGTTGGTATGCACTGGCGACTTCATTTTTTGCCTTATCTAACGTTTTTGCCTATTACTTTCTGTCTCTAGATCATTATATACCCATCATCATTCCTGCCATTTTTGGTGCATTGCAAGTAGTATTAATAATCATTTTCCATGATACCTTATTTGAGGTCGTTTTATCTCAAGTAGTAGCGATGGGAGGTCTTTTAATAGCTCAGCTGTTATACTTCTGGAAAGTGAGATAATAATAGAATATTCCCCCGATTGTGAGAAACCCAATTGAAGTGCATATTGCTTTAATAGGTTTTATCCTTAGAATCAATTTTAAATTTTTAAAAATAAATGATATCCTAACTAAGACCAATATTGAAATAACTTGAGCCAGAAGATTAATTCATTGATTTAAAATACTTTTTAGTTAACATATTGTTTGTCGTTTGATTATTACCATTCGTCTACACTACATGTTAGGCTATCGTTTTTTGTCCGCTTTCGCGAAAGCAATACCCCATATTTGTAATATCAATATAACATAACTACTTAAAAACAACTATTATGGCACTAGAAATCAACAACATTTATGGAGTAACATGTGTAAAAGGAAAAGTATCTCACTCAAACACACAAGAATTGAAAAACCACTTTAAAGCACTCATCTCTCTAGAGCGTCACTTAGTAATAAATCTTTGTGAAGTAAAGAAAGGTGTAAAGAAACTTACTAGAATTTTAGATATGATTAAAGATGAAATTTCTGAAGATCAATCCCTTGATTATTATAGCTTCCCAGAGCCAGCTGTAAAGAAGCTTTATGAGCGCATAAATGATAAAGCAAACTTTTATCAACATGCAGCTTAAAGTTTAAAATTAATTCTTCTTAAATCACTTATTATGAAACTAGCTATAGTCACAGCATATCCACCAAGTAAAGTAACACTGAATGAATATGCATATCACCTAGTAAAACACTTTCGTCAGAATCATGAAGTTACAGAACTCATCCTCTTGACAGATGTCTCACCAGAAGATGCAGAAATAAACTTTGAAGAAGAGGGGTGTAACATTGTTGTAAAGCAATGTTGGAAATTTAATAGTTTACTTAATGTCCTTACTATAGCTAGAGCTGTTAAAGCGTCTCGTCCAGATGCTATTCTCTATAATCTTCAGTTTATGAAATTTGGAGATAATAAAATAGCCGCTGCTTTAGGGTTGTTTTCTCCTTGGCTTTCAAAATTAATGAATGTTAAGACCACTGTATTGCTTCATAATATTATGGAAACTGTTGATCTTGATAGTGCTGGCTTTGCTTCTAACAAAATCAAAGCAAAAGCTTATAACCTTATTGGTGAGTTTTTAACTAGAGTAGTTTTAAAGGCAGATAGGGTAGCGCTTACCATAAGTAAATACGTTGCTATTTTAGAGGAAAAATACCAAGCAGATAATTGCGTACTTATACCACATGGAACTTTTGAAATACCTACTGAGCCATCTTATAAAACTCTCTCTGGACCTCTAAAAATTATGACTTTTGGAAAATTTGGAACTTATAAAAAAGTTGAAATACTAATTGATGCGGTTGAAGAGGTAAGAACTAGAACCGGTAGAGAGTTAGAAATTATTATAGCTGGAACAGATAGCCCAAATACTCCAGGCTATTTAGAAGCAGTGAAGAAAAGCTATAACGAAGTGAATAATTTGACATTTACAGGTTATGTAGAAGAAGAAGATGTACCTATTATCTTTTCAGAAAGTTCGATGGTCGTTTTTCCATATACATCAACTACTGGAAGTTCAGGTGTCCTGCATCAAGCGGGGAGTTATGGAAAAGCAGTGGTAATGCCAGACATTGGAGATCTCGGAATTTTAGTCAAGAAGAAGGGTATCGAGGCGAGTTTTTTAGCCCTGACAGTAAGGGGAGTCTTGCAGATGCTATAGAAAAATTAGTATGCAATGAGTCTTATAGAATTGAACTAGCAAAAGCAAATTATCAAGCAGCGACATCATTACCGATGAGTCGAATTGCTCAAATGTATTTGGATCTTTTTACAGGAAGAACGACAGATCAGTCAGTAATGATTCTAACTTAATTAGCGATTTTTGATAACATCGTAGGCCTCGTCCTTTACTCCGGATGTATTGTATAATTCCAAAAAAAGCTTGTTTATTTTTACGCCATGGTAAGCGTCCAGCCACGCTAGTCGGTATTTCCCCAAAATCGTATAGCGTCCAGGAGAGGTAGTTGATACTATCTCTCTTTTGAATTTTATAAAAGTCCTCATAATACGACTTTTGATCAGTTTCATTTGCTCCAAAAGGATTCCATAAGCCATTGTAACTGGATAATCCAAATTCTTGTAGTATTACAGGTTTGTTTGTTCGAGATAATAGATATCGATGAGCTGTAGAAAGCCTCCTAAAGGTTTGTAATAATGATAGATAAAATCTATATTGTCGTGTAGATGCAAGGCAACATCTGGACAAGCCATCCTATAGTAATGGAATGTGTAGGATCAAGTTGCTTTAAATATCTTGCAGTTTGTGAAAGCCATGACAATACTTCTTGTTTACCCGGAGACTTAAAATCCAAATCTGGCTCGTTCTTTAAGTCCCACGCAATAACTGCTGGATAATTCTTTACAGTAGTTACTATACCTCGTAAATGAGCAATAGTATGCATTTTAATCTTTCCATATGGTAATTGCCGTAAAAATCGAATAACGTAATGATTACGTCAGATCTATGTTTATGAGACAGTATTTGTAAGAGTAGACATAATTTATCTAAATCTTCTTTATCAATTTGTGCTTTCCCAAAATCCTCATAGCCCACAAAACCTCAAATTCGTGTTCAATTTTAAATCTTTCAATATCTTAAAATCCTCATTGAGGATTTTTACACCTAAAAGCTCTTCCAAAAGTATCCCAAGGACTATACTGAGGATAATAGTTTATTCCCTCCAATGGATCAATTTCTAAAATAGCTGTAGACGCAGTTTCAGTTACTGAATTTACGCTTGTTTTTTCAAAATGACTATTCTCCAATAGCCATCCTAAGTAAAAGAATAATCTTGTAATCACTGCTAAAAGGGCGCTCTAACAGTAATTGATCTTCTTTAAAGATCCGCTCTACACCTGAAACATTTTTATCTCTTAAAACTACTAAAGTACCATCGGCGCTATAAAATTCTAGAGACAAGTGATGGGATAGTGTTGTACTCTCAATCGTGGTATTTGTTTTTTTATTGCTTACATTCAATTAGTTCATTTACTTTGATTCTTTGGCACTCGCCGTGGAGTGATACTGAGATACACGGCATAATCCCCAGTTTTAAGCGCTCTATTCTTCACGTACCAAGCATTGAGGTAATCTTCTTCAATTCGCTTTAAATTAGCCTCCTCCATCGGGTCTACCAGCGATTTCAAGGGAATTCCAAGTGACTTCAGAGACATAGATTTAATCTTCTGTTTGGTCTAGGTGTAACATTTTCCTCGATCTGCCCCAGTGTTCAAATAAGCAATTATCTGACTAATGCCAAACAAAATGCCAGCATTAATTAGAACAATCCTGCCATTATTAGAATTCTATATAATGTTTTATCTTTCTCGATTAACTATAACTTCTATTCCTTTAAAGCTCCTAATTGTTCATTTTGCATATTATAAATTCCCTTTGGGTAATCAATGACTTCTAGTCAAATACAACGCTACCATCCCAAGTTAAATCTTCAAAAGTATCATTATTAATCTTCATCTTTACTAAAATGCCATTAGGAACTAATTGTCCTAATAACCGTTAAGTGGACCTACTTTCACTTTACGGTCAACCATGCTTATAGGAATTTCTGCAATAATTGATTTGAACGTATCTTTTCAATTCGTTACTGCCAGCCATACCAATAATTACAGCTTTTATAGACCACAATGAAGGTTTTTCTGGGTGTAACGCTTTCGGAAGCGTAGCCATTAATAGTACTAGACTTTATTTGCCATTTTTCTCCATTACTATTAGCAATATAAAAGGTAACTAGTGTACCATCCGTCATTACATTACCATGAATATCTTTGATTTGAGATGTTTGGAAAACCGCTATTTAAGTATTTCCTTACCCACCGAGTGATTTAGCTCTGCTTTTATAGAAAAATCTAATGGAATATCTGGAAACACATCTGCCACAAGTTCTCTAGAAGAACGGTTACGCAATGTACTCGCAGTATTGATCCTTCCGGTGCTCAAAGAAGAGCTTATTCGTTTCCATATAAACCCATTATATATAGGATGGCTGGTTGTAGTAATAACATTTTTAATTGATGCCTTAGCAAACCAATAATACCATCAGGAAGCACATTATTAAAGGTAAATTGTTGGTATGCTTACCAGCATGGTATAGTCCCTAGGATTAGCAATGAAATCTCTAGGTCCTAAGTATGTCTCTATGTCACCTAAATTTTCAATGTCTGGCACAAATTTTAAAGTAATGCTATAAACAATTGTTTTATTTTGTTTCAAAATAACTTCTACGACACCCGCTCTTTTAGTGAGAACGGATGGTAGGCGAAATAGCCATTGACCATCAATATTTTGAGGTGATATTGTCATCGTACCATAAGTGCTAGAAACGATGAGGTGTAACTTCTTGTTGATCCATTTGATTAGCCTCATCGATTGTTAGCTCAACTCCACGATTAGTAACAGTCATCTCCTCAGGAACTGTTATGGATAAGGGAGAGGTAAGGATACTATTTCTAGTTGTTTCAGCACAAGAATTACCAAAGACGCTAACAAGCATGAATTTATATATATGGAATGATATTTTTTTGTTATCAAAACTCATTTAGGATTCCCTATGTAATTATTTGTTGTAATTGTTATGTATGCGTAATCTGAGTGCTGATAGGTATTAGTCTTTCTTGTTGACCAGCTGTATTTCTCAATAGAACCACCTTTTTTGAAATAGATATATTGGGTAGGCCATTCACAGAACTTGTATTTACTCCAGTAGCAATAACCTTAGGCCTTTCTCCCATAAATAGTGGTTCAAGAATGGTCTCTTACGCTGTTGTCTGACACTTTGATCAATATATGTTGATTGAACCCAAAGTAATTCCTTATTGTCATTATAATATCCAATTAAGAGTTGGGGAATGATTGCTTCTTCAGTACTCGTATTAAAGAGAAATCCAGAAATATTTTCATCAGTTTCAGTAATTTTAGCAAGTTCTACAGATGTATAGAGGTCTGTAGTTGCTGCATCAGCCTTTACTTGAATTTCAAAAGTTTTAGGTATGTCTTTTAAATCAATTTCTACAAAAATATCTTGGGATTGAAGGTGGCTCGTTTCTGTTCAAGCGCAGAAACCCAAGCAATCCCTTCAAAATTAATTCGAAATAGCGTAGACTTTTTCGGTAAAAGTTTATGTTCTATGATGTCCTCTAGCATTAAACCTGGCAAGTTCTTCATTGTGATCGTTATAAATAGCACCATTCACAGAAATATCTGCCGTTGTATCTATCAACATTTTGAACTCACCCGCAATTGGTATAAGACTGTAAGCTGTACAAGCGTAGCAGATAATACTTCAACTACTGGTTGTTTAAGAACATCTTCATGAAAAGTTTGCTTCGAGGTTACAGCTCTTTTACCATGATTAAGAATTGCGTGTTGCTCTCAATAAGATATTGCTCTGGAGGAATGTCTGGATCAATTTTATTAGGTACAATAAACCAATTACTATTCTCTTTTGTTAAGGATAAATTTTCTGTGGTTGCAATCTCTTTTAAAGGTGTGATCCATAATGCACTAACGATAGCTTTTGCAGTGGAATCTGTTTTAGAATTATAGTAATATGAAGACTATCAAGCTTAGCATAAGAGTCTTAATAAGCCATCCAGAAACTGAAATCTCTAGACATAAATTGAGATAATGATTTTTAACTATCTGGATCAAAAAGAGTGAGCCCTTTCAAATTTCTAAAATCCAGAGCGTCATAATAGGCAGTGATCACATTAGTCGCTGTAAGTTGTGAAGTGTTTTTAACATAGAAAATATAACCAGCATATAACGTTAAAACCAATAATAAAATAGACCAAATAACTGATGTATGATATAACAAATTAGGTATACGGCGATAACTAGGTATATAATTATATAAACTGGTAAATCTTTTGACCTTGAGAATGATCGTTTCCATAGCGAATTTAGGTATAATAAGAACGCAATAATTACCGTAGCAAAGGGTATTTACGCCCCACATTAATTTGAGTAAAAGTGAAACATCTTCCTTGGGCAAAACATAGGCGAATGGCTCAATTCCTGCTTTTTCCCACACCATAATGCCGTTTTCTAATAAATTAAGCCTCTGCCAGCCAGTAAAGTAGAGGAGCGGGTCATAGAATTTGTCATTTGAGAAAACATATTTTAAGTGATATTTATCTGGCACAGTAAGGAACTGTTGTAAGGAGCCTATTCCTTCAATTCCTCTGTATTTGGAATTTTCTAAACGTTCTACCGCACGAGTTGTAAGCTCAGGTAATCTTCTTGCAGAGTGATAATCACCATCAACGGTTGTCGCATTCGTTTGAGCAGAGAGCCACGCCATTTGATCACCAAAGCCAAGAGGTAAGTAGCGCCACTTGTAGTGCTCATCTTCATTTAAAAAATTAACGATGGGCGTCATGGTGATAGGATCAGGCTGGCTAGGTCTAAATTTACCAAGGGTCATTGTAAAAACAGAGATAAAGATAAAGAGCAATGCTAAAAATGCTCCAGAACCACGATGCACAAAAGCACCCCACTTAAACTGTAAATATTCTTTAATGTCACCCTCAACAAAACGATAACAAAACTCACCTAATACCGGTAGGGCCATAATTGAAGCCCATAAGGTAAATCTATCGAGAGTTAGAATATTAAAAGCATTTTCTCCTAATATCGCTAGTGGTATAGGAGTGGTTCCTCCTGTGCCAAGTATGAACAGTAATGTAAATGAAATGCCAAAAAACAATAAGCGCTTGCTATAATATCTATAAAAAAAATACGGTAGTAAAAACAACAATAATCCCCAAGGAATAATAAAAAATACCAGTCCAGACGATAGAACTTCTAAGAAGTCATCTCTAGAGCCATGTGGGATTGGTACTTGAGTGATTGGGTTATTCTAGTATTTATCCAATAGGGTAGAATACAACCTATGATAAGTACAAGTGAAGATATACCAAATATGACAATCCTTTTAAGGTGATTCCATAACGCTTTCGCGAAAGCGATCACTGTAATATATTTTGCGCGTTGTACATTTTCTCTTGCAGCATCCATAACTGCCATCCCCAATAATGGAAAAATGAAAAATACCATACCAAAAATAGGAGTAACATGATGTGAAGTTACTGTAACAGCAAGTAGCGCTAAGGCTTTAAATAAATGTCGTTTATGACCCGTTTTAACCCATAAGTATATTTCTGGAAGACAATGCATTAAAACTGAAATTCCAATAATACTGGGTAACTGTCCAAAGATATGCAAGGTTTCTACAAAGGAGGAGGAGAAAACGGCTAGAATAGCCGCATAACCCGCGACTTTTTTATTGGGGATAAGTACTAGAGTAAATCGACAGACACCCGTAATGAATAAGACAACACTAATAAGTGCAACAGTAAACATCCCAAACTTTAATCCACCTATATATGAAAGAGCCCCTATAGCTTGGTGTACTAGTGGAGGATATCCCATTACTGTAAATCCTGTATACCAACTATAATTCCATGGCTCAAACCAACTTGTAGCATAATGATTTGCAAAAAATAAATGGATAAGAGCATCGTATGTTTTCTCTAATGTAAAGAACATAGATGTACCATGGAAAATGATCCCTAGTAAGAGCGCTGTGACTAAGTATTTGTTGGTTCTTGATTGCATTATTATCTGGAAAAGATACCTAATTAAAACCTCTCATTCAAAGATATAGCATTCGATAAATGGTTCATCCTACGATGAATGGTTTCTAACTACATAAGTCTACTGTCTATCGAAAACCCCATAGAGAGTAGTGTTAAGCAAGTATGTTTGTTTCAATAAATAACAGTAACACTTAAAAATTATATTATGAAAACAGGAATCATCATCCCATGCTATAATGAAGAAAAGAGACTTGATACTAAGGCTTTTCTATCATTTCTTAATGACAATTCTAATTATCACCTATGTTTTGTAAATGATGGAAGTAAGGACAACACACTCAAAGTACTACATTCAATAAAATTACAGTCACCAACGTCTGTTAGTATTGTAGATGTAAAGAATAACTCTGGAAAAGCAACTGCGGTAAGAGCAGGCGCAAGATTTTTATATAGCAGACAAGAAATTGACATAATAGGTTTTATGGATGCTGACTTGTCTACAGACTTTAGAGATTTTAAAGACCTTGTAAAAACTTTAAAGACCGAGGGAAAGCTCGTGGTCTTTGGTTCTAGAAATGCTCTGGGCAGCGGAACTATTGAACGTAATTTCTTAAGAAGCATGTTCTCAAAATTTGTAAAACAATTTATCCTATTGATTTTAGGATTACCCATTAGAGATACCCAGTGCGGTGCTAAAGTCTTCAAGAAAGAAATCGTACCAGTGGTCTATAATAATGCATTTGTAAGCAGGTGGTTGTTTGACGTAGAAATCTTTTTAAGATTAAAAGAGTATTTAGGAAAAGAAAATACAATGGGGAAAATTTTTGAGCAACCTCTCATGCGATGGGTACATGTAGATGATTCTAAATTAGGAATGAAGGACGCTTTGCAGATCCCTATTAATCTTACTAAAATCTGGTTGAATTACGCCCTTATAAGTTCAACTGAAACGAGAGTCATACCCATAAGTTTTACTCTTGACGAGAATGCCACAGAACTGTCTATCGCTGCTTAACAGGTTGAATTTATAATAAGTACTTCTTTCCATTCTATTAACTCTTAAATTCTTTAATTATGACTATCTATCCTATAAAATTCGAGCCTATCCTTCAAGAAAAAATTTGGGGAGGATCAAAACTCGAAACATTACTTAATAAAAATTCACATAGTAAAAATATTGGAGAAAGTTGGGAAATCTCAGGTGTCCCTGGTAACATCTCACAGGTTTCAAACGGCGACTATAAAGGTTTATCCCTTGTAGAGTTACTTGAAGAGCATACTATAAATCTTGTAGGGAAAAAGAATTATAATCGTTTTGGAAACGAATTTCCACTTTTAATAAAGTTTTTAGATGCTAAAACAAACTTATCTGTACAAGTTCATCCGGATGATGAAATGGCTAGAAAAAAACATAATTCTTATGGAAAAACGGAAATGTGGTACATCATGGATCATGATGAAGATGCTGAAATAATTGTGGGTTTAAAGAATCACAACTTATCTAAAAAGATGTTGCAAGAGGTCAATTCTGATAATGTTTCAGAGATTTTTAATCAGCAAAAGGTAAAGAAAGGGGAATCATTTTTTATACCAGCTGGAGAAGTGCACGCGATAGGAGCAGGAGTGCTAGCGGCTGAAATACAACAAACTTCAGACATAACCTACAGAGTATATGATTGGGACAGAACGGATGCTCATGGTCATAGTAGAGAGTTACATCTAGAAGAATCTCTTGAGGCTATAAGAACTCAAAATATAAACTATGAAATGAAGCATTCAAATAATAATAATAAAATCACGAATCTTGTAACATGCGACTATTTTACAACAAACAAGCTTACAATCAATCAGTCCAGTAAAAAATCATATGAAACCTTAGACTCATTTGTTATATACATGTGTTTAGAAGGAGCTGCTTCGGTTACGATTAATCACAGATCAGAAATTATTTCTAAAGGAGAAACTCTCTTAATTCCTTCTGCCGCCAAAGAAGTTTTTTTGTTTGCAGAACAAGCAGAATTATTGGAAGTTTTTATCTAAAAGTTTAATTGTTGACAAAAAAGCAGCAAACAGGAGAGGTTTGCCAACAGTTAAACATCCCAACAACATCATTATGAGATAATTATAAAATAAATATTAACTTTGGAGAAGTGGATTATTGCTTTTAATAAGAGCCATTGTTGGCAACTGGTTTTATAATGTCAATTCCTTTTATTCGTATTTCGTCCGCCTTTTTTATGTTTTCAGGCTTTTTTGTTATCAGTCTTATCAGATTGATTTCTGTATTATTTTCAGATGTGTTTATTTTCTCAACAACAATTTTTAAAATAAAATTTTTGTCTAATAAAATTTCATTCGAGCTGTTTTCAACAACTTTTTCGTCTATTTGATATATCACTGGATTTTCATTTAACATCAAATATTTTTCAGAAAGTTTTTTCAGTGTAAGAAACTTTGGATTGTAATCAGATTTCATTTTTATATAAATCTTTCCATAATATTCTGTTCCGTTCATTTCAAAATTTTCCTTTTCTATATTGATTGTCTCAATTTTATTTTGATTTATAAAATTCAGCACCTCTTGACTTCCAACAAATTTGTCATTAACAAATATTCCTGCTGGTTTTTGGTCATAATGAAATTCGCTTGATTTGTCTGAATAGAACACTTTTAATTCTGAATTCTCAGAATAGTTTGGTTTGTTAATTGATTTTTTCCCAGAATACTCTTGGCAAAATGAATTAAATGTTAAGAATAACATTAAGATGGTAAAAATGGTTTTCATATTCTGTTATTTTAATTCAAGCTTAAAATTCCTTTATTAATCTGAAATCGAAAATGTGTTAACGTTTCTTTTCAGTTAGTCAATCAGTTTCTCGGTTCAGTTAACTTGTTGCCAACAAGCCACTGCATAAAGCGAGTGCGGCATACTTCGACAAGCTCAGTACAAGCTTTGCTGTTATACTTTACTTGTGGGCCTTTGTTTGTTTTGCCTAAATATACACTTATTTGTGAATCTGTGAGCCGCACATTGAGCTTTCAAACTTGCCTCCGACGAGCAAAGCGAGAGGAAGGCATAACATTCGCTTTATGCTTGAGTTCTTGCATCCGACGCAGGAGCATAGCGACTAAGAGGAATGCACAAGTTGTAACTACATTTCGATTTGTCTATAATTAGGCTGTATACCTAAAGGCATTTTTAAGCAGTGGCCTCTAGCCTCCGACGAATCCCATCACCGACGAGAGAGGCACGATCGAGATGTTGATACTAATGAGAGGAAGGCTTACTGATTAAGACTCAGCACCGACGAATGAGGTACAAGTGAGAGGATGATGCTAGGAGCTGTAAAATTTACTTTTGATGTATACCTTAAATTTTAATAAAGCCAGAAACTTTAGCGTTTGTGCATTGATTAAGATGGTTATGAATTTTACAGCGGAGCCATACGACTAGGCGGTTATAACCTGATGTGCAAATGCCTTCGGTATCTATATACTTTTATAAGTATGCGAGCCCTCTAGCCAATCAGATTGCCACGGCCTCGGCTATGAGTAGTTGCGTGGTTTAGCACTTAACTTTGCAAGTACACACCAAACTGAAAATCCGCGAGAATTTTCAGAAGTAGGCGAGAACAAGCAATTACTTATAGCCATTGTTAGCCCTAGTTATTTATTGTTTTCAATATAGGTTTTCAATTGTTCAATCCAATTAGTTTCCACATCAAGTTCAATATTTGGTTTAATTCCTTTTGATTCAAATTCTAGGTACTTTGAATGTTTTTTTGATGTCAGTACAGCTATAAAATTGTTACAGGGTAAGGTATAATTACTATCTTTTATTTCATAAGCCAGTGTTCCATTAGTTCTTTTACCAAATAGTTGACAGTTTTCTAGCATACTTAGTTTACGGGCAAATTGTTCTGCATTACTTACAGTTCTATGATTGATTAGTACATAAACCTTGTTTTTTTTAGCATAGTCTTTTACTAACTTATATAAAATGTTCGAATTTCGGTCTCCGCCACCTCCATTGTTTCTTAAGTCAATAATTAAGTTCCTTTTGTTTAAACTTCCTTCCAAAGATTTGTAAAATTTCTCTGCATTAGTTAGTGTTGGATTCCAAGAATTAAAACTCCCTATTTTAAGATATGTGATCCCATTAGATAGCTCTTCACGTTTGTATATGTCTTCTGATGGTGTTTTTGTTGCATAATTTTTTTGAGCTATATCTTTTTGAAACCCCATAAAGTAAAAGAATCCATTTTCTATTCTTTCTGTGTATGCAATTAATCGTTTAGAGGTAATACCTCCACCAATGTTCAAGAGGTAATCATCTCCAAAGGGTATTAGTGTATATATTATTTCTCCAATTTGCCAAATATCAGATTCGGAATCGAGAATAATGGCTTTGTAATTATCCTTATTTTTATATATACCAATAGTCATATAGTTTTCTCTAGTATATATACCTTCTATATCCTTTTTTGTTTTAGTATTCAATACTGATTGTAAGCTGTCTAGGTCTATATTTGGTTTCGGGTAGGCGTTATAGAGTTCGGATTTTTTAAATTCCGAGAGCTTTTCTGAATTTGAATTGACTTCATCTGTGACTCCTGGGTCAATACTATAGACTCTACTGTGATTATCGTTTAAAGAAATCAATAATTCATTGAGCAACGAATGGCAATCGAAAATTGAATTTATGGAAGTTACTTCTTTTACAATTGTTGAATATGAAGTTTCATAAGTCTTTTTGTTAATTTTGTAAGCAGGCGTTTTCCTTATTTTGCTATCCAAGAATGTTAAATCAGTCTTACAGCTACAATCTTCGTCTTGAGAATATAAATTAGTAATTAGACTACTAACAAATACAAGTAATAATATTGTTCTTTTCATTCAGTTTTTTTAATTAGGGCTAACAGGCCACTGCATAAAGCGAGTGCGGCATTTTGCTGGTTTGCTTTACTTGTGGGTCTTTGTTTGTTTTTTCTAAATATACACTTATTTGTGAAGTTTGTGGCCGCACATAGAGCTTTCAAAAATGCCTCATTCGCTTTATGCTTGAGTTCTTGCATCCGACGCAGGAGCATAGCGACTAAGAGGAATGCACAAGTTGCAACTACGTTTCGATTTTTCTATAATTAAGCTGTACGCTTTTAGGCATTTTTGAGCAGTGGTCTCTAGCCTCCGACGAGTGAAGTATGAACGAGAGTAAGGCTTACTGATTAAGTAGGGCGGGAGCTGTAAAATTTTCTTTTGATGGATACCTCAAGTTTTGACAAAGCCAGAGACTTTATCGTTTATGTATTCCTTAAGATGGTTATATATTTTACAGCGGAGCCATACGACTAGGCGGTTATAACCTGATGTGCAAATGCCTTTGGTACCTATATACTTTTATAAGTATGCGAGCCCTCTAGCCAATCAGACTGCCACGTCTCCGTATATGAAACGTAGCGTGTAAAAAGACGACTTTGTTTCGCATTATACACGAGCCGAATTTTTATTTTTTCTATTTATCTTTTAAATTCTAAATATACAAAAATAAAAATTTGATGGACTTAATAAAGAAGCAATAACCTCTTGGAAAGCATGTAATAGCTATGTTTTATATACATCTTAAATTAGCATTTTAATAAAAACACTAAATTAAAGACTTATAAATAGAAAGAACAAAAGAGAGGAATAAGGTTATTATATACGTAGAGACTACAGATCTCGTCAACATTGAAAATCACCTCTCTTTTATACACAGATTTCGTACAGTTCTATGAGGCTTTAAGACCTCGATTTTAAGTTGTTGAAACTCGCGTAGATTGTCCTTTCAAAAAAATTATTATGAATAAAGATATTAAATATTTTGGAATAGATATTAGTCATTTAGTATTTGATGTTACCGACTCAGGAGGTGTTTACCATCAGTTCAAAAACACGAGTTCTGGTTTAAGAAGTTCACTAAGTTCTTAGATCATAACAGTCATTGTGTGATGGAAGCTACCGGATATTACCACTATCAATTAGCCTATCATTTATTAGAATCTGGAATAAAAGTATCTGTTGAGAATCCATTGTCTGTTAAACGATTTATACAGATGAAGTTATCAAAGATCAAGACAGATAAAAGTGATTCAAAATTAATTTGTGCTTATGCAAAACAAGTAGATTTAAAATTATGGCAGGGCAATTCAAAACATCAAATAGAATGTCTACAAATGACCAGACTGCTATCTATGCAAACAAAACAGAGTACGATGCTCAAGAATAAATTACACGGAGAAGCTGTTTTAGGAACTCCAAGTAAAGCAGTTGTAAGTTCTTTAAAGCGCAGTTTAAAACACGTACAGAAAGAGATAGAAACTATAGAAGATAAGTTACTGGTGTTAGTTAAACAAGTACATCAAGATGTTTTAACCCGTTTAAAAAGCATTCCAGGAATAGGAGACAAGACTGCTATTATGTTAGTTGTATTAACAGATGGATTTGAGCGTTTTAAAAGTGGAAGTGAGCTATGCAGTTATGCTGGATTAACGCCCATAATTAGACAAAGCGGAACTAGTGTGAACGGTCGAGCTAGAATAAGCAAAATAGGAAATCAAAAACTGAGAAATTTACTATTTATGTGCAGTTTTAATGCGTGCAAATACAATAAAGCTTGCAAGGCAATTTATGACCGGATAGTAGCCAAAGGAAAGAGTAAAAACTAGCCTTGATTGCAGTGTGTAATAAGTTGTTAAAGCAGGCCTTTGCAATAGCAAAATCGGGATTAATGTATGATAATGAATATAGAAGTGTACTCGTAAGAAATTAAGTGAAATTCACTTGTTTTTTACCACAGTTCTTTGTTGTGCATAGTGCTTTTCACGTTCTGCTTGGTTTTCCGATGTTTCTTATTTAGTTCGGAAGTGAGCGCTGGCAAGACATACTCTTTTACAGTTTTGGTGGCGCATTGGCTTATGCGACTGTAAATGTGCATGGCTTTAAGCGTTGGCTTTTTAAGAGATTAATTGAATGAATTTCAAAATATAAATCTAAAATTTTTTTATAATTATCCAATTGGTATAGAGAGAAAAAGTAAGCTGAATTTTATTTTAGAGAATTAAAGCTTTTATCCTTTCGGCATAGCTTCGACTTACTTTAAGTGTCTCGTTATTCAGAAGTTTAAGTTGGTAGCTTTTGCCATAACGCACCACTTCTTTTACTGCAAGCAAGCTTACAATGGTACTTCTGTGAATTCGTATAAATTGATTCGGATTTAGCTTTTCTTCAAGTGCAGTTATACCACGATTGCTAATAAACTGGTCTTTGTCATTGAAGATTTTTGAGTAATCGCCATACGCTTCAATGTGGAAGATATCTTCAATTGCCAGCGTTACATATTTATTCCCTTTTTCAACTATAATGCGTTCTGGATATTTTGTTTTGGACATTATGTGCTGGTCCATCAACGGTACAATTTGTTCTGCTACATTATCTTTTATTTTTGAAATAGCTTTATCAAAACGTTCCCTTGTGTAAGGTTTTAAAAGATAATCTACTGCGTGAACCTCAAATGCTTGTAGGGCGTATTTGTCATAAGCAGTACTAAAGATAATATTGGGTAATTCCTCTAAATGTTCTAAAACATCAAAACCTGAAAGGCCAGGCATTTGAATATCCATAAAAACCAAGTCTGGTTTGAATTCATTTATGGTTTTGATGGCATCAACTCCATTATTTGCTTCACCTACCAAAATGAGCTCTTCGTGATTTTCTAAATATTCTTTAATAAGTATGCGACCAGCTTTCTCATCATCTACAATTATAACTTTTTTCATATTTCAAATCTGACCCTTAGGCCAGTAGGCATATTGTCAGATATTTGTAATGTGGATTGATACATTTTCTGTAACCTTTTTTGAGTGTTACTTAGACCAACTCCAAGATTAAATATTTCTTCTTTATTTTCAACTCCTATACCTGTGTCGGTTATTTCAAAAATGAGTTTTTCGTTATTTTCTTTTACCATAATATCTATTTTACCACCTTGAACGAGTGGCGAAATTCCGTGTTTTACAGAATTCTCTACCAAAGGCTGTAAAATCATAGGTGGCACTTTTCGAGAAAGCAAGTTTGAAGGTATATTGATATTGATTTCTAATCTATCTTCAAAACGTTTTTGTTCCAGCTTAAGGTATTTATTAACGAATTCCAACTCTTCCTCAAGCGTTACGTAATCTTCTCTGCTTGCTTTTAATTGATACCTAAAAAGGTCTGAAAGTTCTGCAATCATTTCCCGCGTTTCTTCCATTTCCTTTGGTACACTAGCATTTATTGTATTAAACACATTATAAAGAAAGTGCGGATTAAGTTGGGCTTTTATTGCACTAAGTTCGCTTTTTAATACAGCATTTTTCAACTCAACTTCATACTGTACTTTTCGTTGATTAATAACGTAATATTCATAAGCGTGGATAAGAGAAAATTGGATTAAATAAATAAGTGCTGGAATATAAATATCCCAAACTTGACCAGTACCTTCCATATGCCAAAAACCAAAATAATCACATACTTTATAGAATAATTGCCAAGCAACCAAAAGAAAAAATGGCAAACCTATTAGATGTAAAAACAGTCTATACTTTAGTTTCCAATGTCCAAAAACTTTAAACACAAAAAATATTACAAATATCGTAGCAAGAAACATCAAACTGTATTGCAAACCTTCTGTAATAAACCAATTTCTGGGAACAAATAATGAATTTACTTCTTCATTATATCCTGCTCTATTAAACCATAAAGTGATATGGTAAATTAATGACAGCAAGAGATAGATGCCTAAAAGTGCACCTATCTCTTTCCATTTGATTCCAAAGATTTTTTCTTTCATTTAATCGTTTTTATCAAATACCCACCAAATTTTCTTTGTCTTTGGATTGTAACTCAATTTAATTGTTCCATCATTCGTTTTAATCATATACTTAGCTTCAATAATCAGGTCTTTCCCATCTTTCCATGCACTTGCCTTACCATCTTTGTAATAAAATATCGTACCATCAGAAAATTCAAGGCTTGCGTCGTAACCTGTTTCCATATTAAAAGAGAAAAATCGACTGGTGTTTAATGATAAACCATTACTATTTCCAGCCCACTTACCATATTTATTTTCTGGGACTCTATCTGTTGGTCTTGAATAATGGTCTGTTGGCTTTTTTCCAGTATCGACTTTATTCTTTTTTGCGTATGTTCTGTCTGATTTACCCAAAATGAGCTTTCCACTATTCATCTCAAAAACATCAGGCTCTTCATTCCAAGAGGTAAAAACCCATAAAGTTATCGGCTTTTTTACTTCATAGATTTTCTTATCCTCAAGACTTTTTGGATTCAATACTGTATTTCCATCTTCATCCTCTGCGACGAATCCCGTTCCTGGCGGATAGCTAATCTCAGTATTATCTTCTAGATAAATTTTAAGATAGCTGTAATTATCGGTACTAGCAAACACCGAAACTATTGTAAATAGTATTCCAATTATAGTTAAGATTATTGTTTTCATATTTCAGATTTTAAAGTTATTCAAAACTACACCCATAAACCAAATCCATAAAGCGCTTTCCGTCGAGTCGTCCTATAAGTCGATGAGTGGACGCTAGGTCAACTCATCTATAAATAGGCGTGTTGGTCAGATTTCTATTTCAGAAATGCGTGTAACGCAACATCTTTGGAAAAAATATTAGCAAGATGTATTGTAAACCTTTATTATTTCTGACTGTCCTTCTTTTTACCGCTTTTGCGAAAGCACAAACCATTACAGGAAAAGTGATTTCCGAAATTGGCGAGCCATTACCCTTTGTAAACGTTCTAGTTAACGATAAGAGCGGACAACTTATTAAAGCTTCTATTACAAATTATGATGGAAGTTTCATCGTAAAGGATATCACATTTGGAAACTATGTTATTCAAGTATCATATTTAGGTTACGTTACAGTTCAGAAACCTCTAAAATTAGATGTACAAACTGTGCGATTACCTGACATACAGTTAGAACCAAGTGCGGAATCTCTTAATGAAGTAACTATTGTTGCAGAGAAACCAATAATTCGTATTGAACCAGACAAAACTGTCTTTAATGTGGTAAATACAGCAAGTAGTGCTGGTCTAAATGGTTTAGAGGTACTACGTAAAGCACCTGGTGTACGTTTAGATAATGGCAATAATGTAATTGTTGAGGGCAAAACTGGTGTACTCATTTATATTGATGGGCGACAAAGCTATTTACAGGGCGATGATTTAACAGCATTCCTACAATCATTACAGGCAGATACTATTGAAAGCATAGAAATTATCACACAACCCTCGTCTAAATATGATGCTGCTGGAAATGCAGGAATTATAAACATTAGATTGAAACGAGAGAAGGGTTTAGGTACTCGTGGTAGTATTTCTAGCACAGTCACGATAGGCAATTTTACCAGAACCAACAACTCGGTATCGGTTACAAGCAGATTAAAAAAATGGAATATTTATGGCACATATTCCAACTATTTAGGAAGGTCAACAGGGTTTCTAAAACTATTTAGATCCCAAGGCGATAAAATTTTTGATGCACAAACCAATTCTGAATATGACGGATTTTCAAATAACTTTAGGATAGGTTCAGATTACTATGTTTCAAAAGAAAGTACTATAGGTGGCGTCATTTCTTATAATCTGAATGATTCAGAATCTCGTTCCAATAGCAGAACGCCTATTATTGATAGGGCAAGGGGAATAACCGATAGTATTTTACGTGCTCCAAATAGCTCAGAAAATAACAGTTCAAACTTTAACGCAAATTTAAACTATCGCTACCAAGATACATTGGGAACTTCATTTAGTGCAGATTTAGATTTTGGTCGTTATGGAAGGAAACGTTTTAATAATCAACCTAATTTCTATGTTACGCCAGAAGGCGAATTGCTCAACGCGATCATCACAAATCAAGAAACACCTATCGATATAGATATTTATGCAGGGAAAATTGACTATGGGCAAAAATTGGGCAAAGGTAGTTTTGAGACTGGATTAAAAGTTTCGCAGGTTGTCACAGATAATACCTTTAATTTTTTTGATGTGATAAATGGAAATAACTTACTAAACCTTAATCGCAGTAACCAATTTAAATATGATGAGAAGATATTTGCTGTGTACACAAAATATAATTTAGGTGTCGGGAAATGGAAATTTCAAGGTGGTCTTCGCATAGAAAGCACCGACTCAAATGGTGATTTGACAGCTGAGAATGATGCTGGTGACCAATCCGTAAAAAGGGAATATACAGACTTCTTTCCATCAGCTGGAATTACTTACCAATTAGGTCAAAATAATTCTTTCGCACTAATTTATAGTCGTCGCATACAGCGTCCAAATTATCAGACCCTTAATCCTTTTGAGTATCAACTTGATGAATTGAGTTTCAGTCGTGGAAACCCATTTCTCAGACCACAATACACAGATAACTTTAAAATTTCACATACATACAAATACACATTGTCAACGAGTTTCAGTTATTCTTATGTCTCAGATTTTTTTGCGAGAGTAACAGAAGCAGTCGGTGAAAATAGAAATTTTTTGAGCACTCGAAATGTAGCTGATCAAGAAGTCTATAACGTAAGTATTTCATATCCATTTAAAGCAAATGATTGGTGGCGTGTATACGCAAACATCTATGGCTCATATAACAAATACACCGCGACAAACCCTGCGTTCATATCGACCTCTCAAGAAACCTTCGGTTTCTATGCGCAGAATACATTCAGCTTACCCAACGACTATAAATTCGAGGTAAGCGGTTGGTATAGCAGTCCATCTATTTGGGGCGGAACCTATGAGACGGAAAGTCTCGGTTCATTGAATGTCGCTATACAAAAAACTTGGGGCAATTGGACAGGGAAACTTTCTGTTAATGACGTTCTATATACTATTCCTTGGCGTGGCACAACCCAGTTTGGGAATTTACGTATAGATGGTAGTGGTGGTAGCGATAGTAGAAATGTGAATTTCTATGTAAAATATACTTTTGGAAACGATGATGTGAAGGATGCTAAAAAGAGAGATGGAAGTTTAGAAGAAGAGCAAGAGCGTATAAAAAATTGAACCAAACATTCTTATTCAATTTGAGCGCTGGGAAAGAACAGCTCTTTTATTTTTTCAGCGTTGGCATTTAGCGATGGCAAAAAAATAAATGTGCTGTTAGCGTGGTGGCGTTTTCAGCACAAATATTCAATTTCAGCACGATTTTCGCATTATGCACAACAGGCCACTGCATAAAGCGAGTGCGGCATTTTGCTGGCTTGCTTTAATTGTGGGTCTGTATTTATTTTGTCTAAATATACAGGTATTTATGGATTTGTGAGCCGCACATAGAGCTTTCAAAAATGCCTCATTCGCTTTATGCTTGAGTTCTTGCATCCGACGCAGGAGCATAGCGACTAAGAGGAATGCACAAGTTGCAACTACGTTTCGATTTGTCTATAATTATGCTGTATACCTAAAGGCATTTTTGAGCAGTGGCCTCTAGCCTCCGACGAGTGAAGTATGAACGAGAGGAAGGCTTACTGATTAAGTAGGGCGGGAGCTGTAAAATTTACGTTTGATGTATACCTAGTTTTAACAAAGCCAGAAACTATACCGTTTATGTATTCCTTAAGATGGTTATGAATTTTACAGCGGAGCCATACGACTAGGCGGTTATAACCTGATGTGCAATTGCCTTCGATATGTATATACTTTTATAAGTATGCGAGCCCTCTAGCCAATCAGACTGCCACGGTCTAGTATATGAAAAGTAGCGGTTTCTAAGCACTGAACTTTCGGTTAAGCACTGAAGCCAAAACCTTGAATTTTGTATTACTTTCTTTCTATTTGCCAAATTATATATATTTGGCGGTCTTTTTTTCTTTGCTATTATCTTTGTGTGAAGCAATTCGTTTTCTGTTATTTAGCTATATTCCATTGTTGTTAATCGTTCAAAATTATTTTCAGCAATTGTGATTTAGGTCGTTTAATGTATGGTAATAGACGTAGCTCTGTCCCCATTTCTTCCAACTTGACAGTCAGATTTGCTGTAGTCACCTTCTACAATAACTTACAGTCAATAAGACCTTCATCTATTTCACAAATTCTGTCAGTCGTTGAATAAATTTATAACTGTCTGATTTATAAATTATGTACAATATCCGCAAATATTCCATCATATTTAGTTTCGATTTTGTCAATCTTTCCTGCTTGTCCATAGTCGGCTGAAATCATTGCTGTCGGATTATATCTATTTCTTGCAAGTTCTATCATATTTGGAGCAATGTCAATTCCGAAAATATCAAAGTCTGGTCGTATTCTCGAATATAAAGGTATTTTGATGATTGTTTCCATGTTCTCACAATCCAATTTCTAACAGCTTCGCATTTTTCAATTGTTATATTGAATTGCAAATTCAAAATCATATGTTTCGTTATACAAGTCCAAGTTCATAAACTTGTCTTGATACTAATGAAGCTACTTTGTTCCAAGTTTCAAAGGTTTCCATTATATCTGTCCATTTTCGTGTCTGTTTCTAAAATGCTGCCAACAGGCCACTGCATAAAGCGAGTGCGGCATTTTGCTGGTTTGCTTTAATTGTGGGTCTGTATTTATTTTGTCTAAATATACAGGTATTTATGGATTTTGTGAGCCGCACATAGAGCTTTCAAAAATGCCTCATTCGCTTTATGCTTGAGTTCTTGCATCCGACGCAGGAGCGTAGCGACTAAGAGGAATGCACAAGTTGCAACTACGTTTCGATTTGTCTATAATTATGCTGTATACCTAAAGGCATTTTTGAGCAGTGGCCTCTAGCCTCCGACGAGTGAAGTATGAACGAGAGGAAGGCTTACTGATTAAGTAGGGCGGGAGCTGTAAAATTTACTTTTGATGTATACCTAAGTTTTAATAAAGCCAGAAACTTTACCGTTTGTGCATTGATTAAGATGGTTATGAATTTTACAGCGGAGCCATACGACTACGCGGTTATAACCTGATGTGCAATTGCCTTCGGTATCTATATACTTTTATAAGTATGCGAGCCCTCTAGCCAATCAGACTGCCACGGTCTCGGCTATGAGTAGTTGCGTGATTTAGCGGTTAACTTAGCAAGTACACACCAAATTGAAAATCCGCGAGGATTTTCAGAAGTAGGCGAGAACAAGCAATTACTTATAGCCATTGTTGTGTATAGTGTTTTTTACTCTTTCACTTCTGTAAAACCTGGTAATCCGTGTAAACATTTAATAATTTGGTTTCCACCTGGTTCTCCAGCGTGATAATGATATCCTCTTTCATCATCTAAATGCCCGCCACATTCATCTAAATCGGTCGGTGTATTTCCATTTTTGTCTGTCAATCCATAAATTCCAAATCCGTCAATAGCATAACCAATAATTGGCGAGTGAGAATCGGTTTGAGCAATTTCTTTAGTTGAACCAGTAACTGCGTGGTAATGATAACCTCCGTGTGGGTTTACGTGTCCTCCGTGGTCATCCAGAGGTGCAATTGTATGAGCTGCTAATATTGCGTGTGTTGGTGCAGGTGGGTCGTAATTAACTCCATTAAAAGCAAGTCCTATTCCGCCTCTTCCAAAACTTTGAGTAGTTTTTAGATATTTGGGTGTTGCGGGAATTACAAAAGTTGTTATTTGGTCTTTGAAATATTCTGGTAAACATTCTACACAATAGTTATGATATTCTTCCTCTACATCTGGTTTTGCAGCAGCTAAACAACCTTCTTCTGTGTCGGTAACTTTAATTGTTCCATCTTCTCTGTATAATTTCCATTTATCATCACTATAAAACTCATCAAGGTTGGCAATAAAATGACCTGAAACATCATAGACTTTATCATCTTTAAACCAAATTCCAGCTTTTTCCATTCCGTCTTCTATGTGTCTTGGACACCAAGGTCCCATTTGATGCTCGGTTGCTCGAGAATTTGTTTTGATTACATAACATAATGTTTCAATTCCGTTTAATTCCACGATTTGTTCTTGAATTCCGCCAATTATGTTTTCTGATATGAAGTAATCCGTATTTACAGGGATTACCTTAACAGATGTATCAATTACATTTGATAAATCCATATTTGTATTTGTTTGTCTTGGTGGTCTATTTCTTTGACTTTTATCTGCTTTGTTAAGCTCTTCTAAAGTTAAAAAGTCATCATCGTTACTGTCAATATTATTAAAATCGTTCGCAATTGGACCATTGACTTCATCTCTCGATAATTTTCCATCATTGTTACTGTCTAATTCAGATACTAACTCTGTCGAAGTTGGTCTTTGTCCGTTTGGTTCTTGCGGATCTCTTTTTTCTTGATTTGATATACAAGAAATTAAGATTATTAAAGTCAATATTATAAATAAAATTCTTTTCATTTTTTGATTTATTTCAGTTGCTTTTTTAGACTTCTTTTATCAGTAATCGTTTAACTAATAAGTAAGATTTATTAAATTATCGTTGTCTCTTCAACATTATACACAACAGGCCACTGCATAAAGCGAGTGCGGCATTTTGCTGGCTTGCTTTAATTGTGGGTCTGTATTTATTTTGTCTAAATATACAGGTATTTATGGATTTTTGTAGCCGCACATAGAGCTTTCAAAAATGCCTCATTCGCTTTATGCTTGAGTTCTTGCATCCGACGCAGGAGCGCAGCGACTAAGAGGAATGCACAAGTTGCAACTACATTTCGATTTGTCTATAATTAGGCTGTATACTTAAAGGCATTTTTGAGCAGTGGCCTCTAGCCTCCGACGAGTGAAGCATGAACGAGAGGAAGGCTTACTGATTAAGTAGGGCGGGAGCTGTAAAATTTACGTTTGATGTATACCTAGTTTTAACAAAGCCAGAAACTATACCGTTTATGTATTGCTTAAGATGGTTATGAATTTTACAGCGGAGCCATACGACAAAGCGGTAATTAGCTGATGTGCAAATGCCTTCGATATCTATATACTTTTACAAGTATGCGAGCCCTCTAGCCAATCAGACTGCCACGTGTCTTGTATATGGCTCGTAGCGTGCAAAATAGCTATATATTTTCGGTTAAGCACAAGCCAGATTTTTAAATTTTACTATTTATCTTTTTTATTGGAAATCGTCAAATTTAAAAATTTGGCGAGCTTTCCAAATATGCCTTAACTTCGATTAAGCAACTCACTAGCTATGAGCTATATACGTTGTTACCACACGTTTTTATTCCGCTATTATTTTTATTACTCTCAAAATTCCATTGTTAAACGAATGAAATAAAATTGCAAGTAAAATTCCAGAATTCAATCTGATGTATGAAAATAAAATTCCGCCTAAAATTCTTGGTAAAATAAATATCGGCGAGAATATTAATAATTCTGTCGTCAGTTCATAGTTTTTTAAATGCAAAAAACTGAATATCAATAATAAAGAATAAAAAGTCAGTAGTTTGTTTTTAGACCAGAATTCAGATATTTTTTTTTAATATTCTTTCAATTTAATATTAAGTAAAGAACTATTCCCGTTCCAATTGATAAAATAAGTGAATATTCATATTTCAATTCCGCTAAAACTCGGCAAAAAGTTAGTGATAGTCCAATTGAGGCAATAGTCAAATTCCATTTTGAAAATTTAAGAGGAAGTCTAAAAGTCAGTTCCTCTAAAATAGGTGCGTATACTGAAGCTAATAACAATATTTCAATTTCCGAAAATGATTCGAGTCTTGTTCTATTTAGATTTACAGGTATTTCAAAAACTCCTAACCACCCAAAAAAGAAAATTAACCCTATCGATATTGCTTTGAAAAAAAGTAATATTACAAGCATTTTCACTATGAAAATCGACATTTGAAAAGGGCTTCTTTCTTCTTTTTCAATCGAACCAGTTTTTACAAGTTTCCAAATGTTTGTTAGTTCGTTCAATGTTTTTCTCAAATGTGTGGTAACAGGCCACTGCATAAAGCGAGTGCGGCATTTTGCTGGTTTGCTTTAGGTGTGGGTCTGTATTTATTTTGTCTAAATATACAGGTATTTATGGATTTGTGAGCCGCACATAGAGCTTTCAAACCTGCCTCGCTCCGACGCAGGAGCATAGCGACTAAGAGGAATGCATAGGTTGCAACTACGTTTCGATTTTTCTATAATTAAGCTGTACGCTTTTAGGCATTTTTGAGCAGTGGCCTCTAGCCTCCGACGAGTGAAGCATGAACGAGAGGAAGGCTTACTGATTAAGACTCATCACCGACGAATGAGGTACGAATGAGAGGATGATGCTAGGAGCTGTAAAATTTACTTTTGATGTATACCTAGTTTTAACAAAGCCAGAAACTTTACCGTTTATGTATTGATTAAGATGGTTATGAATTTTACAGCGGAGCCATACGACTACACGGTTATAACCTGATGTGCAAATGCCTTCGGTATCTATATACTTTTATAAGTATGCGAGCCCTCTAGCCAATCAGACTGCCACGGATTTGTATAAGAACAGTAGGGCGGAAAAAACGCACGAACCATTCGGTCAAACACAAGCCAAATTTTTAAATTTTTCTTATTATTTTTTCTTTGTCAATAAGCCAAATTTAAAAATTTGGCGACTTCGCAAATGCGCCCAAACCATTCGGTTTTGCTACAATTGCCCTATTGTTTTTATACGTTGTTAGCCACAGTATTTTCAACTCTGAATTCTGAACCAATCTTTAATCAGAAGTTTGAGTCTAAAAATATCATCTTCTTCTAATTCACAAGAATGAGCAATCACATTTCTAATTTTTCCAAATTGACTTATTACTGATTGCATTGCTTTTCTACTTCTAATAGTATCGGAAAAATCCTCCCAATTCGCATTAATTATATCTATTAATTCACCAAAGTTTGTATAATATAATGGGTCGTCAGAACGAATTGCCATTGTAGTATCAAGTTCACTACTTTGATTTTTTCTCACACTATCTTTAACACCTTGAGGTGCTTTTAAATCCCACCAATTAATTCCGTGATTTTCTTCAAGACGACCCGAAATAAAGCTTCTTATTGAATTTTCGAAAGCATAGTAATAAACGTAAAATCTCGCCATTTTTCTAGCAGATGCAAGAATGTCGTGTTCAAATAAATCTGTGTCAACAATTTCTTTTCGAGAAATTGTATCAATATGTTGTATATCAATACCGCTTTCTTCTAGCTCGATTAAGTCAGTTTCGAGCATTAAATTTTTGAAAGCAAGATGTTCGAGTTTTTTAGCGAAATTACTCATCTAATAAATTTTCTTTTAAAGCCTTAAAAATAGAATTATAAACTTCGATTTCTGTTGTTGCGGGAAGGTTTAGATTTATAGTATAAGATATTCCAAATTTGCGTTTAATTGCAATATGGTCTTCTCCATCATTCCGTCGAATTGTTTCTTTTTGAGACGTGACAGGTTGTTCTTCGATTTTTTTATTCGATTGAGTCGGTTTAGCTATTTTTTTACCATCAAAATTCGATAGATTAACTAATTCTAAAAACGTTCCAACAACGTATCGAATGTTTTTGTCATCATCACCTACACCAAGGACAGTTTTTAATTTAGAAGTTAATTTATCACTGTCTAGTTTGTGTGCATATTCGGAAGCTCGATATAAGTCAGAATATGCCTCTTTGACCTTAGCTCCAAGTACACTTTTAGAAACAGAATCTTCTCTATAATTTTTATAATGTTCAGTTGGAACACTGGCTTGGTCTAAAAAGTCCAATTTCTTTAGTAGAGGAATCATTGCTCGATAACTAGATGAAGTTAATCCAAGTACGGTATTTAAAAAATCATAAGTAAATTTTGGTGGTACAGACGCACTTTTAATTCCATCAAAAACATCACTTATTTTTCCGTAAGCATTTACGTAAGGTGGGTATTTTGCCATAGTTTTATTTTTTGTTCATATTGTAACAGGCCACTGCATAAAGCGAGTGCGGCATTTTGCTGGCTTGCTTTAATTGTGGGTCTGTATTTATTTTGTCTAAATATACAGGTATTTATGGATTTTTGTGGCCGCACATAGAGCTTTCAAAAATGCCTCATTCGCTTTATGCTTGAGTTGTAGCTGGTTGCAACTACGTTTCGATTTTTCTATAATTAAGCTGTACGCTTTTAGGCATTTTTGAGCAGTGGCCTCTGGCAGTCTGATTAAGTAGGGCGGGAGCTGTAAAATTTACGTTTGATGTATACCTAGTTTTAACAAAGCCAGAAACTATACCGTTTATGCATTGATTAAGATGGTTATGAATTTTACAGCGGAGCCATACGACAAAGCGGTTATAACCTGATGTACAAATGCCTTCGATATCTATATACTTTTACAAGTATGCGAGCCCTCTAGCCAATCAGACTGCCACTCGTTCATATAAGCAATATACATAAATTCTAAACTTATCCACCTAATATAAGGTGGTTATAAGAAGTTTTTATCTTACATTCACATATACAGCTCATTAGGTGTATATACGAAGTTTACCGTGTACAAACGACTATAAATAATTGTATTCGTTTGTAAACGGGTAAGGTAAGACTGGTTTCCTTTTCGCGAAAGCGCAAAAAAATCCACCTTATAAAAGCTGGATCCTTTGATTATCTTAAATTCTGAATTAAATGCGGCAGGTTACGACTTTTAAAATAAAGGCACTAAAGCAGTGTAGTAGGCGAGAGGTGCATACTATCGCGCAGCCTTTACCTTGAGTGCTATGGGTTTGAGTTTTATAAAACCTAGTGCGTGGAGCACTTTCATGATCATATAAGTCACGTCGAGTTCATACCAATGCACACCTCCAAAATTAGGTCTTGAAGCGTGTTTGTGGTGATTGTTGTGATAGCCTTCTCCCATCATTAAGAAATCAAAGCGGAAGAGATTTTTTGAAGTATCAGTAGTTTTAAAATTTGTATAGCCTATAATGTGCGCAAACCAATTAATAATGACTCCATGAACGGGTGCCATAAATAAAGCTATGGGTAATAAAAGCCACTGCCACCACGCTGTTGCAAATACAGCGAAAAAAGTGATATATAAAGCACCCCACAACACTCTGGAAAAACGAGAACTAGCAAAGGTGTCAAATCGCTTCCATTGTGGAATGTTCGTTTTAAATTTTGGCTCCACTTCAATACGATTGTTGTTGATGTCTTGGTAAATATTTTTTGTCTTCCACATCATGGCAAACAAATTCTCATCATAGGAGGGAGAGTGTGGATCTTTTTCTGTGTCTGTATAGGCGTGATGAATCCTGTGCATAATGCCATACCCATACGCGCTTAAGTAGCTAGGTCCTTGAAAAATCCATGTAAGAATGTAGGTTATCTTTTCTGCGGTCTTAGACATGGTAAATGTCTGGTGTGCTGCGTACCGGTGCAAGAAAAAAGATTGGAAGAATAAGCCGCTATACCATAGTATAACTACAAAGATGATAATTGTCATTAACTTTTTTTACAAAGCTATCTCTATAAACCAGTAATTCCAATGAACCTACATTAAGAAATACGCTTACGTATACGGCTCAACGCCTGTGGCGTTACGCCTATGTAAGAGCTAATATATTTAAGAGGAATGGATTTTATTAAATGTGGCCTATCCTTAAAAATACTTAAATACCGTTCTTCTGCGGTTTGATCTAGAAGAGATTGCAACCTTTTTGATTTATCTAAAAACAGATTTTCTGCGGTAAGCCTACCGATAAGGTTGCCAATTTTTGTTTTATTATAAACGTTTTGAAGATCCTCGTATGAAATGCTTAGCAGTTTCGTGTCCGTAAGTGCTTGTATAGAGTGATTAGAGGCTATTCTAGAAAGAAAAGAATCATAAGCACTTACAAATTGGTTCTCAAAACAAAATCCAAAGGTAATTTCTTTATCTGGATCTTCTTTAGGAATATATAATCTTACGGTTCCTTCTTGTAAAAAAGAAATGGAATTCTCTACAGTTCCGGCCTTGTGAAAGATGCTTTTTTTTTTAAAATTGCGAGCCACTAGCTTTGAGGAAAACAAATCCCAATCTGCGTCAGAAATTGTGGCAAACTGGTTGATATAATCCCGTATTTCTCTCAATTTTTTTATTATTTGTTAATCTCCAAAGATACTGTTAAGTCAATTCATTTTGAGGAAGTGTAAGAAGACTTTAACAATCAATTGCTACCTACAAGCCCAAATAAAGTAGGTGGTTTACTCCAAAAAAAATCCCACACGAGGTGGGATCTATTTTTTTGTAAATTACACGTCTTAGTTGAGTGATACTTCCTCAATGGTTGCGTCTACAACGTCTTTTGTATAATCGGCTTTACGCTCTATAGTGTTTGAAGCTTTTGTGGTCTCGCGATCTAAAGCGTTTCTAAGGCTTGTTAGTTTTTCAGAAACTTGATCCTCTACTTCTGTATAACTTTCTTTTAAAGTATCTCCAGCTTTTCTCGCTTTATCTTTAAGAGCTGCTTTTTGATCTGGAGTCATATTCTTGTATTTCCAAAATCCAAAAGCTCCTGCTGCCATTGCTAATAATCCTACTATTCCTTTTGTGTTATTTGTCATGATCTTATGTTTTAAATTATCTTGATATAAAGATAACCTAAATACCTGTTTTCAAGTACTATCAAAGGAATCTTTGGCTATTTCTTAATACAGATTTGGCAAGTTTGGTAGATATTTTAAGATAACCAATATTTGGTGTGAATTTAAGTTAAAATGAAAAATCACGCTTTCGCGAAAGCAAAAAAAAACACTCCTTTGCAGAGTGTCATAATTCCTGAATACATAAAAGTTTCTAAGCCACCGCTTCTGTTCTACTATAATAGTGTAGAATATTTTGATAAAAGGTACGATTATCACTCGTATCTCTTACACACGATTTTAAAAACTTTGTAAAATTTGTATACTCAATACAAACTTCTGCTCCACGTTCTATCATGTCGATGCCTAAACAAACTTGTTGATGTTCGATATCAAGAACCACTGATGATGCATTAAAAAAATGTTTTATCAGAGCGACATGTAATTGCTTAAAATTTGCTCTGCGCTGAAAACGAAAATCTGTAGAATATTCTATAAGATTGTTTAAGCTTTTGATGATAGTAGAAGTCTGATCCATGCTTTATTATTTTTGGATAAATTTAGAAATCAAGATGTTAACAAAAAACTAAAGCTAAGTGTTTTATAATTTGTTTAACTACTTCAGTAAACTAGGATCGCTTTATCTCATGAGTTGACTATTTTAACAAGTCTTTACACTACCTAGAATGTACCACTAAGAATCTTTATATTAATTACAATCTTATATCGATATATCTAGTAAAAAAGAGTACTTTCGCGCTCTGATAAAAGCCCTGATTATGAAACGAATAAATGAATATAAGAAGCTCTTTAATGTTGAAAAAGAAATAGAACTTAAAGCGCTCAAAAAAAGCTACCGTAACCTCGTAAAAGAATGGCACCCTGATAAATTTCAAGATGGCGATGAGAAGCAAGAAGAGGCAGAGATTATGAGTCGGCGCATAATAGATGGATATCATTTTCTCGTGAGTATGGCTCCAGAAACAAAAGAGGCAAACTTAGAAGCGTATACAGAAACGATTACGAATGCTGCGATCGCAGATTATCAACATAAAGGATTATTATTAGAAATCACTTTTACAGATGGAACCACCTATGAGTATTTTGGGGTTACAAAACAGATTTACATTAAGATGGTTAACGCGGGTAATTTAAATCGTTTTGCAAAACGCACTATTTATCCTAAGCATAATTACCGTAAATCTAAACGTCATTTGCAAGAAGCCTAAGATTCTAAAGAAATCTAATATTTTTAGTAGTAACACAAAGTTTATTTAAAAGAGTTATATGACGAGTACCTTTACCGCTTTAGGAGTAATAGACCAACTACAAGAAGCTTTACAAGCCTTAAAAATTGTTACTCCTACAAATGTGCAACAACAGGCAATTCCTGCATTGCTTACGACTAAAAAGGATGTGGTTACTCTTGCACAAACAGGTACAGGTAAAACACTAGCTTTTGCTGCACCTTTGCTACAACTAATTGACCGTACAAACCCTACAGTACAAGCCATTATATTAGTGCCTACGCGTGAGTTAGGACAGCAAATACAGTCTAATATTCTAAGCTACACAACACACCTTCCAGAAGTAAGTAGCACAGCCGTATATGGAGGAATACCTGTAAAAGAACAGATGGAACGTCTCAAAGAGCCCGCTCAAATCGTTATAGCAACCCCAGGTAGGTTGATTGATCTTATGGAGCGTCAAGCGATTAATATCACTCAAGCTAATTATCTCGTTTTAGATGAGGCAGATGAGATGGTGACTTCACTAAAGGAAAGTCTAGATACGATTGTGGAGGCGATGCCTAACAATAGGCGTACCTTTCTATTTAGTGCTACCATGCCAGGTGCTGTAAAGCAACTTGTACAAAATTACTTAGGTAAAAACCCATTAGAGATTAGTGCAGAGCGTGCGTCTTTAGGACATCAAAAGATCACACATGAGTATGTCGTCGTGGAGCCTATTGAGAAACTTGATGTACTTATGCACTTCTTAAATTCAAGAGTAGGGGAGCGGGGGATTATTTTTTGCAAAACAAAAGCAGCTGTAAATAAGCTTTCTAAAAATCTTGCAATTCACAAATTCTCTTCTGGAGCGCTGCATGGTAGTCTCTCACAGGCAATTCGCGATCGCATGATGGGACAATTTCGAGAAGGGCATATTGACATTCTCGTGGCAACAGATCTTGCCGCTCGTGGATTAGACGTTCAAGAAGTGGAATTTGTTGTCAACTATCACCTTCCAGAATTTTATGATATGTATGTTCATAGAACGGGAAGAACTGCTAGGGCAGGAGCAACAGGCTATGCACTCACTGTTATACAAAAAGAGGAAGCCTCTGAAATTCCAGAGTTTGAAGAGGAGTTGGGAATCACTTTTTCCGCTTTCGCGAAAGCGAATAAACAACAACTAGAAGCAAATAATACGGTTTTATGGGCACGAAAGGTGTTTAAAACCAAACCTAACCGAACCTTACCTGAAGAACTTACAGAAAAAGTAAAAAGTGTTTTTCACCACCTTACGAAAGAAGAGTTGATTGATAAGCTACTTGCAGAAAGGGTTGCTCAGAGCGTTATGAATAGTCATGATGAAGCGGTTTTAAAGAAAAAGAAAAAGAAACGGTCATAATCAACCTATTGAAGAGGTTCTTGAATATAATAAACGTCTATAATGGTAGCTTATGTAGATAAATAAAATCGATCTTACATTTAAAATGCCCTGTGCTATGATATAGAACAGGGCATTTTAATTGGTTTAGTTATGCGTTTAATGTCTCAGGGCATAACTTGATCCTGACGCTAACTCTTGGAGTGTAGCTCTTAAATTCCACTTTGAAATTTTTGACTTAATCATACGTAGTAGTGCTTTCATAACAAGTACATTTAAATTTTACATTCAGTTCCACCTTGCGCATTCAGACCGTATAAGTCTAGTAGGAAAATAATCATATTGTTGGGAATCTTTAAGCGGTGATAAACACCTAACTATCAGATATACTGTAAGATAAGAATTTATTTAGCTTATTTTAAATTTTACATTGAGTTTTCGATGTACCGTAACAAAACATCGATAAAATGCTGAAATTCAATGTCTTAACTTCTATTTTAGGAATGGATAACAGAAATAAACTAGATATTGTCTAAAACTACTTGAAAGTAGTTTTGACTAATTAACTATCCTATTAGTACAATCTTTTTGGATTTAAAAAAAACATAAAGTAGTTATAATACGAATGTGCAAAGACATTCAAAAACCATACTATTTAAATAAGCAACCTAAGATTCATAGAGTTGGCACTATAAATGAAAATGCCCTGTGCTATGTTTATAGTACAGGGCATCTTAATTGGTTTAGTTATGCGTTTAATGTCTCAGGGCATAACTTGATCCTGACGCTAACTCTTGGAGTGTAGCTCTTAAATTCCACTTTGAAATTTTTGACTTAATCATACGTAGTAGTGCTTTCATAACAGGTACATTTAAATTTTACAATCAGTTTAACCTTGCGCATTCAGACCGTATAAGTCTAGTAGGAAAATAATCATATTGTTGGGAATCTTTAAGCGGCGTTAAACACCTAACTATCAGATATACTGTAAGATAAGAATTCATTTAGCATATTTTAAGTTTTATATCGGTTTTTCGATATATCGTTATAAAACATCGATAAAATACTGAATTTCAATATCTTGGTCGATTTTTTGGGTGATATCCTACAGGATAAGTTTTAAATTGTGTTAAAAAAGCATATTTTAAGTCTTTTGTCGAATATTTCTAAAATTTGAATTGGATGATTATTGTAAAAAATAGTAGAAAACTACTTTGAAAATTCACTACGTTTGTGATAATGAAAAGACTACTCACCATATTATTATTATTTTATTATTATACATAGGATCCAAGCAAGTCCTAAGTCAATCTGCGGCAACAACGTTTGAAAAAGCATTACAACAGATTGACTCATCTCTTGTATTAGAAAACAGGCTAGAAGCCCGTAATTTAGTAAGACAACTGTATACCCTATCTTTAAGCGATTATCAAAAGTATGAGCTCCACCTTAGGCAAAAGCGATTAAGTAAACATCAGATAGGGATAAGTCATGAACTTATCTCATTTAATGGGGATTATCCTATTACAGAGTATTGGAATACGACTGCCGTAAACTATCAGCTATCCATTAAAAAACACACGCTCTTAGCAAGAGTATCGAACAGTGAACGGTTTAACAATAGTGGTCTTTTATATGAATTGGAGGGATATCCAGTTATTTCAGATAAGCTCTATGGATTTGTAGCTATTTCGTTTGCAAATAATGCTTTTAATCAAAATTTTGGGAACGCTCTGTCTTTGTATTACAATCTTGGTAAAGGTTATGAGGTAGAGGTAGGATATCGTTATTTCGATTTTGATTCCGATTCCTTTGTCACAGCCGCCGCCGGAATTACAAAATACGTGGGAAGTTTTTATATTAACGCAAGAGTGACATTAGGACCTGAAAATGAGGAAGGTATGTATCAAAATTACCAATTTACTGCTCGCTATTATTTTGAGAATGCAGCTAACTATGCGTTTATACGTCTAGGGTCTGGAATATCTCCCGATGATACCAATAGATTTACTCAGGTGGCTTCAAATCCATCATTAAAAGCATTTAATGCTTCTGTGGGACTCGTGCATTGGTACAATCACTTTGGTTTTGGAGCAACAGCTGGCTATCTTATTGAAGATCTCCCACAAAATTCCACTGGTACACAATGGCTTGGCGCTCTTGATCTAAAATATAGGTTCTTTTAATCCTTGGTTGTAAATCCTTTTCTTGACATTGTTCCCCAGTTTGATTTTATACCGAAAAGTTTCTTAAAATATCCTTTTATCTCTGCATATAGCATAATAGGATGTGTTATAAAAGGTTCTACCATACTTGCTAAGACTAACTTAGACGTTTTAGAGAAAGTGGCATACTCCTTAAAATTAAAGGTGTAAATAAGTATAGACATCACAGAAAATAAAACGCCTATAATATAAAATAAAAACAGTAACCATAGCGCAAATGGATAATTGATAGTTCCCATAATAAGATAAGTAACTATTAAAAGGATTCCAATAAATTCTACGACTGGTGCTAAAAGTTCAAAATATACCCAATAAGGAAAAAAAGCTAAGCCGGTTAATCCAAACTTAGGATTATAAAATAAGTAACGGTGTTTTTTTAAAGTTTCATAAAGTCCTCGAGACCACCTATCTCTTTGCGTAATATACACTTTAGCGCTTGCGGGAGCTTCTGTCCAACAAAGAGTCTCAGGTATATATACAATGTCATAAGGAAGTTTTTGGCGCTCCATATAAACGCGTAGTCTTATACATAGTTCTAGATCTTCGCCCACAGTGTCTTTATCAAAACCACCTACTTCGATCACTCGATTTCTAGGATATAAGCCAAAAGCACCAGACACTAAAAACAATCCATCAATATATCCCCAAGCCATTCTACCTAATAGAAAAGCTCTTATATATTCAACAATCTGTATTCTAGCAATTATACTTTTGGGAACTTTGAGGGTATGTAATGTACCATTTTCAATAATACTATCGTTTGCGATACCTATAGCAGCCCCTGTAGCAATAACTTCCTTTTCTGTGGACTCTAGGTAAGGTCTTACTAGTTTAAGTAATGCATCTTGCTCAATGATACAATCTGCATCCGTACATAGGACTAAGTCTGTCTTTGAATTTGCAATACCACAGTTTAAAGCGTCTGCTCGACCTCCATTTTCTTTATCAATTACTGTAAGTTTTTTATATAGAGGGTTAGAACTTATGTAAATTCCTCTCACAACTGCTGTAGACAAAGACAATGAGGGTATAATATCTTGAGTAAGAACCAAATCAAATTGATGAATGAGTTTTTCCATCGTATCGTCCTTACTGCCATCATTTACTAGAATCAAGTTGTAAAACGGGTAATCTATGGACAATAGTGATTGTATATTAATGACTATTGTCTTTGCTTCATTAAATGCCGGTGCTACCAAGCTTATACTAGGTAATTCTTTAGCACCTTTTATGTAATCAATATTTAGAAACGACGCAGCCTTTTTGTTCTTTCGTATCGCAATAATAGCTAAAATAACAAAGAGGAAGTAACAGGTAAATAACGCAACTCCGTAGGTAAGAAAAAAGTAATCTAAATAGGCTTTAAAGTGATCCATACTAATCCGGTAAATATTAAGAAAACAGTTCTTCTTGAGGAATTAAAAGAGGTTCCGCTTTCGCGAAAGCGAATCGATGTTCTATAGTAGATTGAGTAAGTTCTAGAAATTTTGGATGCTCATTGAGCAGATTAAAACGCTTACAGCAATAGTATCCCAAGAGCACAACATCACGATTTGTAGCATTAAGGGTGCTTTCTAATAGCAATGTATTATGAGGAAGAGGATGAGATTCTAGGGCGTCTAAAATTCGAATCATTTGCCACAGTGATATGGAATACTGAATTGATTTAAAAAATTCTAGACTCTCCCAACCTTTAAAAACTGTAAGACCTAGCTGAGCTTCTCTCCGTACAACTCTATTTTTACTATTTATACTTTTTAAAAAGAAAGGAAGATGATCATAAAGACCTAGTTCATAACTTAACTTTAGAGCACTTGCACTAGTATATTTGTTTTTTGATTTTAAATTTCTTTGAATTTTAGAATCCAGGCCTATAGCGTTTATTAGAGATAAGGGTTTCTCACTTGGTGAAAGCATTACTAAATTCTGTAAAGTAACGAGTTTATTGGCAATGGTTCTGAACCCCTGTTTTGACCTCAATTCCTTTTTTAGAATTTTAATCATACGTGTTGCGATAGGTTGGTCAATATTTTTTAGTAGTTTTCCAAGAACTTTTGCTAGGACAATTTCTACTTTAAAGTTATAAGTACTCCTATGACGTCTACTTACAATGCTTATAATGATCGTTAAAACTAGAAATATAAAAATGATTAAACTCCCTATAATTAAAATAACAATTGTATTTTCTATCATTCTGCTAGTTTTTCTAATACATTCATGTCGATAGGAAATGTATGATAGTCTACTATACCAAACGCTTTTGCAGATTCTTTGTATGAGATTTGGTCCATATAACTCAATACAATAACCTTTGCCTCTTTCGTAGACCTTTGTAAGCTAGCAATGAGCTCTAAACCGGAAGTTCCAGGTAAGGATACATCCGTAATAATTTTTTTGAAGTCGTGTTTCTTTATTATTTGAATAGCTTCTACAAAGGTGTTTGCCACTTCAACCTTAGTTGTCGAACTCTCTAAATACGCTTTCAATAACGTGGTCACTCCGCGACTTTCATTTATGATTAATATCATTTATTACTTCTATTAGCATGGCTTAGCTAGCGTAAAAATAGACTTATATACCTGATAAGCAATTATTTTCAAAAATAAATTTGACGTTATATAGTACTACGAGTGCATCAGTCATTAACAGAGCCGCTAGGTACCTCAAGCGTTACTGCTGATTCTTTTAACGTCAAAAATTCGGTTACTTTTTCTAAGGTATCTTCCTCACCAGAAAAGTAAGGAAAAACATCCATAATTGGAGACTCTGACACTGCAGGTATTGTATAATCTCCCATTGTATCGGCCATCACAGTTTCTGTATTTTCAAACGCTTCTTTTACATCGTTTGCTTGCACGAGTAAATATTGATTAGTCTTACGCTCTTTCCCGCTTTCTTCATCAAAGGCGATTAGTGAGATTTTAGACTTAAACCAGCGATCTGCATTTTCGAAGGGATGTATCTCTGCAAAGTTTGCGACTTTAATGTTAGTGATTTTTATTTCTTCACTATCACTTATATAGGCCGCCATCTCTTCTGTAATTCTGCTTTCTGCCTCTGTATAAGAGATAGCATCTACAAGGAAAGGTTCTGTTTTTACTTTTTGAGTACCAGAGGCCTCATCAAACTTTCTATATTTTACTTTACACTCGTACCAGGTTGCGCTCATCTTTTTATTTTTTTATGGATGTCAAAAGTAGGGGTTACCCCAGCTATGATCACGTCAAAAAAAAGATAGATATTCACAATTTTACAAGATAGACACTATCTTTTTTGTACTGAGCAAGTTAGTCCAGCAGAAAAACATTAACGCTATTTTAAGTATCTGGAAAAGGAAATCAATCATTTAAAACCTACCTTCTGCGCCTAACAACTAATAACATTTTTATGAAAATTGTAGTGCTGTCTCAAAACCCCAATCTCTATTCAACAAAACGACTAATAGAAGCTGGAAAGAAGAAAGGACATGAGATGCTTATTGTAGATCACACCAAGTGTAACCTTGTGATTGAAAAGAAAAACCCAACAATAATATATAAAGGTACCACGATAACAGGTGTAGATGGGGTCATCCCTAGAATTGGTGCTTCTGTAACATTCTTTGGTACAGCAGTAGTGCGACAATTTGAAATGATGAAAGTATTTACTGCTACAGAATCTCAGGCGTTAGTGCGCTCACGTGATAAATTACGCAGTTTACAAATTCTATCTAGAGCTGGTTTAGGATTACCAAAAACGGTATTTAGCAACTATTCTAAAGATGTGAGTGAGGTTATCGATGCAGTAGGCGGCGCACCTTTGGTAATTAAGCTTTTAGAAGGTACACAAGGACTTGGAGTTGTACTCGCAGATAATAAAAATTCTGCAGAGTCTATTTTAGAAGCATTCAATGGCCTTAAGGCACGAGTAATTGCCCAAGAATTTATCAAAGAAGCAGGCGGAGCAGACATTCGTGTGTTTGTAGTAGATGGCGTTGTGGTAGGAGCGATGAAACGTCAAGGTAAAGAAGGTGAGTTTAGATCTAATTTACATAGAGGGGGAAGTGCAAATGTCATTGAACTCACAGATGAGGAAGAAAATGCAGCCCTTAAAGCAGCTAAATCAATGGGATTAGGTATTGCGGGTGTAGATTTACTACAATCCTCCAGAGGTCCACTTATTTTAGAAGTCAATTCATCCCCAGGTTTAGAAGGTATTGAAGCTGCCACTGGAAAAGATATCGCAAATCAAATCATTAGATATGTAGAGCGTAACGCTTAATTTCAAAAGTTTACTATATAGTAAAGCTGTATTCTTTCATAAGGATACAGCTTTTTTACTTTTAAAAATATGGGTTGAAGGAGCGTACGCTTTCGCGAAAGCGTATCTATATTACGTCCTTGGATCTGTTCTAAAGATTTTAATCAAATTAAATATCATAATGCAGAATATCACCCATATAAATCCGGCTATAAATCCACCTAAAACGTCTGAAGGAAAATGAACTCCTAGATATATTCTACTTAACCCTATACTTACAATTAAAAATAGTAGGATAGAAATTAAAACAATCTTGAATAGCAATCGTATTTTAAATTGATAGACTAAATAGATCAATAAGCCATAAAAAGCCATAGATATCATCGCATGACCGCTTGGGTAGCTTAGTGTTTTTACAGTTACTAGATGTTCTACAGCCGGTCTTGCTCTATTAATCAATTGCTTTAAAAATATATTTGAAGATAATGCAAGAATCATTACTAGACCTAGTTGCGCTACATATTTCCAACTTTTAAAAATAAAATGAAAGAGAATCGTGCAAAGACTAAAAACTATAATATAGCCAGTAACATCTCCCAAATCTGTAACTACGGTAAAGTAGGTGGTGAGCGTGTCAGTTCTATACCCTTGAACATAATCACTCACCTGTGTGTCAAAATTCATTAAGTACGTTGTTTTTAACGCATCTGTGAGCTTTATGAACAATTTAATACCCAGCACTACTAAAACGATTGCAAACAAAGAAGTAATGACATATGGAAGGTTTCCATCATACCGCCTTAAAGTTTTAGATAAGAAAGACTTGAGGTATTGTAATAGTTTGAGTAATTGCCTCTGCATTCAATAAATGATTAAAATTTACAAAGGTTAAAGATACTTTTATTGAGGATCCCAAAAAAGGGATTAACTCGATTGAAACCTCTATTTAACGTTATCCATAAAAGCGTTTCAGAAACTGTTAATCTCGTACTAAGAGACAAATGTGTTTCGTGTAGAATAGCTAATTTAAGGGTGAATTATAACAAGTAACCAACTTCATAAACTATCTAAATGGCTAACAAATCAAAGAAGAAAAGTACTGATTCTAAAAAGATTGATGATCTTAAAAAGAATCAAGTGGAATATGATAATACAGTAATGACCACAAATCAAGGTCTAAAGGTAAATGATACCAATAACTCTCTAAAGTCTGGAGAACGCGGTTCTACATTACTTGAAGATTTTTTACTACGCGAAAAGATCTCACATTTTGATCATGAGCGTATTCCAGAAAGAATCGTTCATGCAAGAGGTAGTGGTGCACACGGCTACTTTGAATTGTATGAAAGTATTGAAGAGTACAGTAAAGCAGGAATATTTACAGATACTGAAAGAAGAACACCGGTCTTTGTAAGATTTTCTACTGTAGCAGGTAGTAAAGGGTCCCCAGATCTTGCAAGAGACGTAAGAGGATTTGCTGTAAAATTTTATACAGAAGAAGGTACATGGGATCTGGTAGGCAATAATATGCCTATATTTTTCATTCAGGATGCTATGAAATTTCCAGATTTAATTCATTCTGTGAAACCAGAGCCTAACAACGAAATTCCACAGGCAGCATCCGCACACGATACGTTCTATGATTTTATATCTAGAACAACGGAAACGATGCATAATCATATATGGGCAATGAGTGATCGTGCCATACCGCGTAGTTTACGTATGATGGAAGGGTTTGGAATTCACACCTTTAGACTTATCAACAAAGAAGGCAAATCTCATTTTGTAAAATTTCATTGGAAACCTACTTTGGGCGTGCACTCTGTAACTTGGGAAGAAGCAGTAAAAATTAACGGTGCAGATGCAGATTTTCACCGTCGTGACTTATGGGAAGCCATAGAGGCTGGTCACTATCCAGAATGGGAGTTAGGGTTACAAATTGTACCAGAAGAGGATGAACACAAATATGATTTTGATCTTCTAGACCCTACAAAACTTATCCCAGAAGAGATGGTTCCAGTCAAAATCGTTGGAAAAATGACCTTAAATCGCAACCCAGAAAATTTCTTTGCAGAAACGGAGCAAGTTGCATTTTTACCAGGTCATATCGTGCCGGGTATAGATTTTACTAACGATCCATTATTACAAGGTAGATTGTTCTCTTATAGAGATACTCAACTTTCACGTTTGGGAAGTACTAATTTTCATCAAATTCCTATTAATAGACCTATCGTACCTGTTCATAATAATCAGCGAGATGGGCATATGCAAATGGACATCCCAAAAGGACAAGGAGCGTATTTCCCAAATTCTTTAATGGGAAGTTGTCCTCATTTAGCAAAAATGGCTGAGGGAGGTTTTACACACTATGAAGAACGGATAGATGCCAAGAAAATACGAGGTAGAAGTGAGAGCTTTAGCGATCATTTTTCTCAGCCAGCACTTTTTTATAGAAGTTTATCAGACTGGGAGAAGGAACATGTTGTGGGGGCTTATTCCTTTGAGTTGGGAAAATGTACGCAACAGTATATAGTGGAGCGTATGTTATTCATGATCTCACAAATTGATACAGACCTTGCAAAAAAAGTGAGTAAAAATTTAGGGGTTAAAGTTCCTAAAAGTATTGATAAACCAACGAATCAAGCGATAGGAGCAGATGCTGGAAATGAGCAGGAGCCTGGTAAAAAGAAAAATTATTTAGACAAAGACCCAGCACTCAGCCAATCGAACACTAAGTTTGATAGTATTGCGACTAGACAGGTTGCTGTTCTTGTTGCAGATGGGTTTGACATGGCCGCATTTAAGAAAATGAAAACTGCATTAGAGAAGGAAGGGGCAATGCTAAAATTGATTGCACCACATGGGGGCACAGTTACATGCGATGATAACATGGAGCATCAAGTTGATGCTGCAATAAACACTACGGAAAGTGTACTTTATGATTCGTTGTATATTCCGGGTGGAGAAAAGGCTATTAAAGCTTTGATGAAAGAAGGTAAAATTGTCAAATTTATTAATGAAACCTTTAAGCATTGCAAAGCTATTGCTGTTGATGGTGATGGAGAGAATTTGTTGGATAAAACTTTTGTAGTTGATTATAAAGATGATGCAGCGATTCATATTAATGACAAGCCATCAAAATTTATAGACAGCATAGCTAATCATCGAAATTGGAGCAGGAGGGAACATGCAGCTCAAGTTCCTGTCTAGTGTATATATGTATTAAAAGAGGCTGTCTAAAAAGTCAAGACAGCCTCTTCTTTGTTAAGGTAGGTATCGGAGAACTATTCTCGAATATGCAATTCTCAGAGAGTTTATTTTCATTTTAGACGCCCTCTTTAGTTTTTTAAAGCAAAATAACACAGAAATGCTTCTTCGTAAATATTATGAGTTTTTCAACCTATTATAATACTACGAGTAGCTATTAATAGTACAAAAATTAAAAAATAATCATTGACTAGTAAAATCCCCATTAAATACTCGCTCTTGGATCTCGCCTTAATTTCTGAAGGTAACTCGTTGAAAGATACATTTGAAAATGCCGTAGCACTAGCGCAACATGTTGAGCAACTAGGATACACAAGATACTGGCTTGCAGAGCATCATAATGCGATCAACCTTGGAAGTAGTGCAACTTCAATATTGATTGGCTATTTAGCAGCAGCAACTAATACGTTGAGAATAGGGTCGGGAGGAATTATGTTGCCTAACCATTCTCCATTGATTGTTGCAGAGCAATTTGGAACCTTGGGTTCTATATATACCGGTAGAATTGATTTAGGATTAGGTAGAGCACCAGGTACTGATAGAGAAACCGCACAAGCAATTAGATCAGATTTTATGAACGCAGCACATTCATTTCCTAAAGAACTGAATTTATTGCAACAGTATTTCTCAGAAAAAAATAACACTTCACGTGTACGTGCAACGGTTGCAGAAGGTGTAGAAGTGCCTATTTATATATTGGGATCCAGCACAGATAGTGCGTATCTTGCAGCAGCAAAGGGTTTGCCTTATGCATTCGCTAGTCATTTTGCTACCACATATCTTCAAGAAGCGATAGCCATTTATAGAGAAGAATTTCAACCTTCGGCGTCTTTGAAAGCACCTTATGTAATGGCTGCTATTAATGTTATTATTGCAGATGATAATGAACGAGCGCAGCAACTATTTACCTCCCTATTAAAATTATTTATTGGAATCTTAACGGGGAACAGAAATTATGTTCAGCCGCCAGAATCCATGAATGAAAATCTACAGGAAGTTCTGAAGCATCCTCAAGTGAATCAGATGCTTAAATATTCATTTGTAGGAACCAAAGAATCTGTAAAACCGCAAATCGAAGAATTTATTGAAAAAACGAAAACAAATGAATTGATAGCTGTTACCAATATTTTTGATATCGAAGATAGAAAAAAATCATATTCGGGATTTTCTCAACTCATGCGGGAGATCCACAGCTAGAGTAATTACCTTTTTACAAAAGTTTTTAATATTAATTGTAAGAAATTGCGTTACTCTTTATAACCTTCCGCTTGTAGATTAAACAGTTGTGCGTATAACTGATTATTGTTCATGAGTTGTTCATGGGTGCCGTGTTCTAAAATTTTTCCTTTCTCAAGGACTAAAATTCGATCTGCCATCCGTACGGTCGAGAATCTATGAGATATAATAATACTAGTTCTTCCCTCTGTTAGCCCCATGAATCTCTGGAAAACCTCGTATTCTGCTTCAGCATCTAGAGCAGCGGTAGGTTCATCGAGTATAATCACGGGCGCTTGTGACATATAAGCTCGAGCTAGTGCTATCTTTTGCCATTGTCCACCAGACAACTCTGTTCCTTTTCTATACCGTTTTCCTAACTCTTGATCATATTCTTTAGGTAAGCTCTCTATCACAGTATCTGCTAGACTCAAATAGGCCGCCTCTTTAATTTTGTCTAGATTTTGTTCTTCCTTAATATTTCCTACCGCAATATTTACTCGAGCTGTTAAATAATAACGTACAAAATCTTGGAATATGGCGCCAAAAAGTTGCTGGTAAGCTGCTTTATCGTAATGCCTTATATCAACACCATCTAACAGTATCTTTCCCTCTGTAGGCTCGTAAAAACGTAGTAAAAGTTTGATAAGTGTGGTTTTGCCAGAACCATTTTTTCCCACTAATGCGAGTTTTTCTTCTTTTCTAAGTGTAAAAGAAATAGAATTAAAAACTAATTGCGCTGTTTTTGGATATTTAAAAGATACGTTCACAAATTCAAATCCTTGTCTGATTTCTGTAGGTAGGGGTCGCAAATGGAAATTAGTATATTGCTTAAATTCCATGTCAATAAACTCAAAATAATCCTTTAAGTATAAAGCATTCTCGTTAATTTGGGTGAAGCGAGAAAAAATAGATTCAATTTGTTTGCGTAATCTGTTAAAGGAACCCGCAAGAAACGTGAGTTCCCCAATAGTAATGAGTGTGAGCGCCGCTTTAACTGCAATAAAAATATATGCTCCATAGTAGGTTAAGTCACTTAAAATATGAAATAAAGCGCCGTAGTAGGTTCTTTTTACAGTTAGTTTTTTATTAGCTTCATAGTAGCGATCTGCTACTTTAGAAAAACTACTGCTAATAAAATCTGCTAAGCCAAAAAGCTTAATTTCCTTAGCCGTGACATCACTCGCTCCCAACAATCGCATGTAGTCTAACTCTCTGCGTTCTGGAGTCCAGCGGCTTTGTAATTTGTAATTCTCCTTACTAAATTTCATTTCATTCAAGAAGGATGGAATCACAGAGACCACTACTAAGATAATTAGAATAGGATAGAAGTAGAGTAAGGCAGAAATAAGCGTAACGATGGTGATAAGATCTTGCACTTGTGAAAGCACCGCAGCGAGAAGGGTGACTCTATTTGTCGTTTGTTTGCGCGCACGTTCTAGCTTATCATAAAATTCTGAATCTTCTAAGTCTGAAATTTCAACACGAGCTGTTTTCTGAATGAGCTCTACAGAAGAGGCGTTACCGTAACGAGTACCTATTAAACTATCTGTAAGTCCCGTAAGTCTTCCCAATAGGTCACTTAAAATTACGATACCTATTTCTATGGCAATAAGTTGAAAGAGTGTATTGTAAAGTGGGGTACCTAAAGTGGTAATTCTTATAATTTCATCTATAATTTCTTTACCTACCCAAAGCAACATCACTGGTAAGGTGGAATTCAATAATCTCAGAAATATATTAACTACAAATAACTTTGGACTACTCTTATGAACTAAAGCAAAAAAACGTGGTAGGTATTTTAAGGAAACAAAGGATTGAAACCACTGGGTGATAGGATTATTTTTTTTTGATGATTTACTCACGGACAAGGGCTCTATTTATCTGAGACTAAAGATACTTGTAATAATTAATAAAGAGTGGTAGTACAAAGGAAATAGAGAAACTCATACGTTGTGTCCTGCGCTAGATTTTTTAATGATCGAAAGGATTTTATAATAAACCATTCTTAGAAGTTATGCTTTACGCTTTCGCGAAAGCGTATCAAACGTATCTCATTCCAGTTTATAGGTAACATAGCTACAAAATTAAAGAAAATCGAAACCTCTCCAATAGAAAGTAATTTCATCCTTAACGTATGAAATTTCATAAAGTATAACAAAATACGAATTACTTAGTAATAGTATATAAAAATTATATATATCTTATTTTTTTAACCTAAATTCATTATTAAAGTATATTAATGACTTATATTTAAAGAATTAATTACTAATAATTTAAAATTATAATAATGAGACAAAAAAACTCCCCTACAAACCCAATGGCATGGTTTATTGCCATAGCATTACTCTCCCAAATTGCTGTTTATGGACAGCAAATTATTGACACCAGCATCAATGTTAATGGTGTGAACAGACAATACCGCTTGTATGTACCGCAAAGTTATGATGCAAACAGTCCTTCACCGCTTATTCTAAATTTTCACGGCTTTACGAACAACATTAGTACCCAGTACAATCAAAGTGATTTTGCACAACTTGCAGAAGCTAATCAGTTTATTTTTGTCACTCCGCAAGGCCTTGGCGGTTTTTTCTCTGGGTGGGCCATTAATAACTCTTTTGGTGGCAATAATGATGACTTAGGTTTTACAGATGCTCTCATCGATAAGATTAAGGAAGATTATGTCATTAATGACAAGCGTATTTATGCTACGGGTTTTTCTAATGGAGGATTTTTTAGCTACAGACTAGCTTGTGAGTTGAGCAACAGGATAGCAGCCGTGGCCTCTGTGGCAGGTAGTATGACTAGAAGTTGGATCACCACAAATCAATGTCAGCCGCAGCATCCTACCGCTGTGCTACAAATTACAGGTACAAATGATAATGTGATATCCATAAATGGTAACAGTACAAATGTATCCATTCAAGGCGTGATGGAGTATTGGTCTGCAAGCAATAATGGGGATGCAAATCCAGATATCATTGACTTAGGTAGTGGATCCACTAGATCTATTTGGCGCAATGGTGATAACGGTGTGACCGCTGAGTTTATTAAAGTTCAAGGAAAAGGACATAGTTGGAACGGCGGCAACGTAAACACCTCACAAGAAGTATGGGACTTTTTCTCCAGATATGATATTGATGGAGAAATAGGAACTACACCTCCTGTGGAGACTGGATGTGATGCTACGGTAAGTAACTTCCCTTACAGTGAAAGTTTTGAAAGTAGTTTAGGTCAATGGTCTAATACAGCTACGGGTGATGATATTAATTGGACTAGAGATACAAATGGAACACCATCCTCACAAACGGGTCCTAGCAGTGGGGCAGAGGGGAGTGTTTATTTGTATGTAGAAGCCTCAGGAAATGGCACAGGTTTTCCTAATAAGAGAGCTATACTCAACAGTCCTTGCTTTGATTTTACAAATCTAGATGAACCAAGTCTTTCCTTCCAATCTCATATGTACGGGAGTACAATTAATAATTTGACGGTAGAAGCGCGTATGAATAATGAGGGAAGCTGGATAACCGTTTTTAGCAAAAGTGGCAATCAGGGAAATGCATGGGTGCAAGAAAATATAAACTTGTCTACCTATGCGGGGATGTCCAGTGTACAATTAAGGTATATCGCCACTACAGGCAGCGGTACTTCTGGATGGCAAAGTGATATCGCCATAGATGCCATCTCCGTACAAAATGGGGTGGATGACACAGATCCTCCAGCATGTGCTGCCTTAAATTTTAATGACTTTGCTATCTCTAGTTTTTCAAATCAAGATGCCGCAGGGACGTTTTCTATAGGAAATAATGGTGCGTCTTTGTCACTAGCAAATAACACTTGGAAAGCCATAGCCTTAGATTATGATGTGACCTCACAAACAGTCGTTGAGTTTGAATTTAGTAGCACTTCACAAGGAGAAATTCACGGACTAGGTTTTGAGACTAATAGTACGCTTACTTCTTCACGCTATTTCAAACTGCACGGCACCCAAAACTATGGGGTGACCAATTATGATACCTACGCAGGCGGTACTACAACGTACGTGATCCCAGTGGGTAGTTTTTACACAGGACCTGCAAATCAACTTGTATTTATTAACGATAATGACGCTGGTTCTGGAAATACGTCTACCTTTTCTAATGTAAAAATTTATGAAGGTAGTTGCGGCAGTGCCCGTCTAGCGACGCGCGCAAAAACCGAGGTAGTAGCAGCGGTCATAGGTACAGAAGACGAGGTAGATGACACGATGATTAGTGTGTATCCAAATCCGACAAGAAACCAGTTTGCTATTTCTATACCTTTAGAAAGTTCTAAAAGTGCTACGGTGCGAATTTATAATACCTTGGGACAACAAGTATATCAAGGAGATTTACAACCTGGAACAAACACCTTATCTACTCAGACTATAGGTATGCGTAGTGGAATGTATATGCTACAGGTTACCACAGGTACTCGTACCACTAGTCATAAGTTGTTAGTTCAATAGGACATAAAATAACTAATTTTTAAAAGTGCTTCAGTCATTGGCTGGGCACTTTTTTGCTTTCGCGAAAGCGTACTCTGCAATCTAACTGCACAAAAACATAAACAATAGGTACCTTAGAATAACGGAGTAGTAGGATGATGTTCCATACTTAAAACCTTTGAAAAATAACACACCCCAAAATTATTCAATTTTGGGGTGTGTTAGTATTTATGTAATGATAATTTACTTCTTAGAGGGATCTACCTCGCTAGAAGAGAGTGAATACTGGTTTTGTTGATATTCTTGACACATTTTTTCAAATTTTTCTGGGAGTATGGTTCTAAAGGCTTGCTGCTCTTGTGGAATCACTTCTACCATCTTGTCAATCATTTCTTGAGGATCAAATTGATTATTTGCCATTTCCTTAGCTGCAGCCTCTATTTTTTCTTTAGGTGTAAAATGAATTTCTTCATCAAACCATTGTACATAATTATCATACATACGGTCATTAAATCCGGTCTCATACGGCCCAGGATTTATAGTGGCTACTTCCAGTCCCATTGGAGTAAGTTCATCTCTAAGGGATTGTACCACTGCTTCTAGGGCATGCTTAGAAGCATTATAAGCACCTAGATAAGGCGATGTCGTAAGTCCTGCAACAGAAGAGACAAAAATGAGTTTTCCTTTCCCTTTGGCAACCATTTTATTGATGAACGGTTGTGCTAATTCTAAGTTTGAAAAAACATTTGTTTCCATAACTTCACGTAGAAGTCCCACAGGCATTTCTGATACGGGTCCCGAATGTCCTATCCCAGCATTACCCACAAAAATGTCAATGTCATAGGACCAAGCCCTTTGACAATCCATGAGATCTAACACATCCAGCTTGATAATTTCAAGATTGTCTTGCACACCCGCAGCCTTTGCATCTTCAAGTAATCTTGATTTTTGCTCCCAATTATGTACTCCAGCAATTACCTGATGGCCTTTTGCGGCCAGTCCTAGAGCGGTGCCTTTTCCTAATCCTGATCCAGCACCCGTTATGAGTATATTTTTCATAGTTACAATTTCTTTTAAAGATACTGTTATTTGAACTGAGCAGGGTGGTCATAAAGCCTTAAAATTTGAGATGCTACGTTAAAGTATCTTTAAAATTTTTAACAATATTTTACTGGCATTTTTTTGCTTTCGCGAAAGCGTACCATCAACAATATATAAGAGGTATATTTTATTGAAATTTATTTTTTTGTATTTTCGACCGCTGAATTTAGTAGGTTGCTACAAATACCAATCTCTATAAATCTTACAAACACATGAAGAAATTTTTATATTGCTTTGCACTTCTTTCTGCAATGAGCTGTACAACTGATGAAGAATTAACTAACACCATTAGAATCAATCTTAATACGGATAGGGTAGTAGATTTTATGGATCCTTATGTTCTCTCTGATTTTAGGTTTACGCTTTATGATACAAAAGAAGATTATGTAAACGAAGTAAATCCTCTCCATACCGGTTCTTTTGACACTACAGGAAAGATTACAATTACAGATAACTTAATAAAATTTAAAAAATATTACATCGATATTTATACGGATGATAAAATTTTGAGCAATTGGTACCCGTCTGATCTAGATGTAGATGGTTCTAACATTGTCATTTCACCAGATTCTCGCAATGAAGTTTATTTTGATGAAATCTACATTTTAGATGATAGAAGAAAAGTAGGAGATTGGGAATTTTTATATTATGAGTTTGAAAATTCGAATCTTGATGAAAAGACAACACCTCAAAGGCTCACCATTAGGAAAGACTTTACAGCAACTTCTTATGAGACTTTTGAAAATATAGATTATACTGTAGATTTTGATTTTAGTATGGAACCTATGCAATTAGTTTCCATTAATCCTAATCAAAATTCCTACCCTAACCCTAACGGATATCAACTTTCTATGTATATTGATATGTTTGATATAAACAGTGATCTATTAGTGTTTAGCAACTACATCGGTGATCTAGCCATATACAGGAGAAATTAAATTTTGCACTTGCCGCTAGTTAAAGTGTTTGTAAGGAACCTTTAAAAATGAGAATTACAATAGTTTTAGATAGATTTGAAGAACTTGTAACTAAAGTCTCCACTCAACCAATTGGTTTTAGTATATGTACATTTTTAAATAGGCATATGCTGGCGGTTCTCTTCTATAATGTTGTAAATGGATTATATTTTAAACTATATTTAATAATCTTCAAACCATAAAACAACGTTGATAAGCTATACAAACTATTAAAAGAGTATGCGTGATATTACTTCCTTACTAAACGAGCGTTTAGATGATTATTGGAATACCTTCCTTTATGCTATTCCGAAAATAACAATCGCACTTATTGTTTTGTGCATTTTTGTGTTGACAGCCATTTTTTTTGGTAATTTTTTGCGAAAGCAACTCCACAAAAAAGCAAAAAACAAGTTAGTTCTCAACTTCATTGTGCGACTTACTAAAGTGATTTTAATCATTTTAGGATTTGTACTAGCGCTGTATACACTTGGTTTTACAGGTCTGTCTGGTGGGGTTCTCGCTGGCGCAGGGGTGGGGACTGTTATTATCGGATTTGCTTTCAAGGAGATAGGAGAAAACTTTTTGGCTGGTTTCCTTTTAGTTTTTGACAGTCCATTTCAAATAGGTGATACGATTGAGATTAATGGAAACTTAGGTAAAGTAGTAAATCTTTATTTTAGAACCACCCACTTAAAAACTTTTGATGGTAAGGATGTGTTCATTCCCAACTCATCCGTGATTACAAATGATTTGTATAATCTTACTAGAGATGGGTTTTTACGACAAGATTTTATTATTGGAATTGATTATGATGATGATATACAAAGTGCAAGAGATCAAATTACAGCACTTGTAAATAGTAAAGAAGACACCCTAAGAGAAGAGCAGACGCAGGTGTTTATCCATGACTTTGGAGCAACTACCGTAAATTTGCAAGTGTTATTCTGGGTAAAAACATTTGATTATAAAGTATCTGCTTTAGAGTTAAAAACACAAATTATGAGAGATGTAAAAAATCTCTTAAAAGAAAAGAACTTTGGTTTGCCACCTACGATTCAAGAGGTGATGATTCATCCTTCAGATAAAGAGTTGTAATAAATTGTTTCTGAGGTATTTAGTTAAGGCAACAGCTATTTAACATACATACATTACCTATTTACACTTAAAACTATTTTTAACAACAATTTTTAAGCCCTTATAGGTTCGAGCAATCTCGAATTTTGCTCCAAGTTATGTTCTCCAGCAAATATATGGTGACCTTTTTGCTACCAATTCTAATACGGTATCATTTCATAATCCCAAGTCTCATCTCGTAATAGGTATATTATAATAATTACAATTCTTATAACGATGTGAAAAATAGCAATAGGTAACGTGACTGGCAGGCTTTTTAACAGTTGCGTTGTCAAAGTGTTTTTTTGCGTTTCTTGTCATACCTACCACGCAAAATGGAGCTTTCGCGAAAGCATACCTACCCTAATACATAAGGTAGTGATTGAAAAATATTCTTTTGTTTTTTCGGTCACATAAAAATGCTATTGACAAAACATACTCATACTCTAAGCTTAAGAAAACCGAACTCTAATGGATACCTACACTAATGCATTTTGATATGACAGATATAAACAGTGATCTATTGATATTTAGTAACTACATTGGGGAATTTGAATATCTACTAGAATAATTATCTTCACCACATGTCTAATAATTTTTGTAGTAAATAATGGATTGGTGATACATTCTATTATTTGACATAGGTGAATGCAATTTGTAACACCCAATACGTCTCTAAATGTCTATTACATAAGAGCTATGTCTTCAAGTAGTGCATGAATAATTGCTCATACTCTTAAAGTTTTACAAAACTCATTATCAAGGCTTTTATATTTAACTAGTTTTGTCCGCTTTAATGATGCATTAAATTTGATGATTAATGCAGCATGAACCTTTACATAGCTTACCTACATGACAAATTTCACCCCCATTCACAAAATTACTTTTCGCCTCTTATTTTTGATGTTTTTTTGTACTTCCACGGTTAGTGAGGCGCAAACTATTGAAAAAATTAAAGAGATCTTCACCTTTTACCCCAATTATAAAACGGTGGAACGTGATACTACCATTTACAAACAAAAGTTTATTGTAGCGCCTGTATTATCCTATGCCCCAGAGACGAATTTAGGTTTTGGAACTGGCGCGAAGTATCTTTTTAAATTTAATGGCAGTGGGGAAGAAACCAGAGTTTCAAATATGCCTCTCACCGCACAATACACTTTGAATAGTCAGTTTTTTCTCTACTCAGGGTTCGAGATATTTACCAATCAGGAACAATGGGTCATCGAGGGAAACCTCCTTTTTCAGAATTATCCACGGTTTTATTATGGTATAGGAAGTAATACCCCTAAAAGTGCAGAAGAGCAGTATGATTATTATCAATTTTTAGTTGAGCCCATATTTTTAAAACAACTCTTTCATCGCTATTTATTTATAGGTGCTGGGTTTCGTTACAATAACATCTATAAAACAGCATTTGAGCCTGATGGTCTCATTGCCCAAAACCAACCCGATGGGTTTGAGGGTTCGACATCAGTAGGAGGGGAGGCAGCAGTGCTTTTTGATAATAGAAGTAATATATTAAATGCGCAAGACGGCTCGTATTTAGAGTTTACGTATGGACAATACGGCAAAGTATTGGGAGGAACCCATACTTTTAATCTAACCCGTCTAGACTTCAGACATTTTGTAGACATTTCCACTAAGAATGAAGATGTATTAGCATTTCAATTTTTTGGCCAATTTACACGTGGGGATATTCCATTTTCTGAGTATTCCTTTTTTGGCGGAAGCGATATTATGAGGGGGTATAAAGAAGGTAGATATGTAGATCGTGATTTACTCGCCACGCAAGTGGAATATAGAAAAAACTTTAAAAACTCCCCGTGGGGCCTGGTTGGGTTTTTGGGAACAGGTGATGTGTACCATAATGTGAACGAATTTCAATTTAAAAATCTCAAACCTAATTACGGTGCAGGGGTTCGCTTTGCTATCGAAGAAGAGGAAAACCTAAACCTTCGTTTTGATGTTGGTTTTGGTGAAGACGGGGCTTATGGCTTTTATTTTAGTATTGCAGAGGCATTTTAAAAAATAATTGAGAGATGAAGACATATCTAAGATATTTTTTCTTGATGTGGTATTCTTAACATCGCAAAAAAAAACTAGATGACGAGAAATCACCATAATCAATGGGTGAGTTGGAATGAAAATATTCAACATGCATACAAAAATAGGTATGTAATACAGACAGAAGAAGAATTTGCTCAGGTTATAAGCGATGCAAAGAACCTTAGATATTATGGCAGTAAACAGTCTTCCTCAGATATCTCTGCGGGTACAGAGACGTTAATTAATATTGAAGCTTATAATCAGTTGCTGGAAACTAACAGAGAACTTAAACAGGTCACTGTTCAATCTGGAATGAAATTGAAAGAGTTGCTGGAATATGTAGAAAGTCAGGATTGGTGTATTCCTTGTCTTCCAGATATTAATACAGTAACCATTGGAGGTGCATTGGCCACAGGAACACATGGCACGAGTGGTAATTTACTAGCATCATATGTCGTAAAATGCAGATTAATCATTGCTGATGGTTCTATCAAGACTATAGAAGATACTGATGAACTTATGGATGCTCTTAGAGTATCGCTTGGGGTTTTAGGTGCTTTTTCTACAATTACTTTTCAGTGTGTTGAAAATTACACCCTACATATTAAAGAGGGACCTGAAAAGGACAAGCTATGGCTTAAAAAATTGAATAGCTATTTAAATCAAAACGATTTTCTTAGAATCTTGTGGTTACCACATACAGATACGGGCTATGTGATTAAAGGAAATAAAATTGACTCATCTAAAGAAGTGGTTGAAGATCTAGGTCCTAGCTATTTGAAAAATAGGAGGAAAGTATCTAAACTACTTTACAAGTACAGTCACATTATCCCGTGGTCAACGTACTTTGCAAACAAAATTTTATACTACTGGTTTTTTAGAAGTAAAAAAGAGCATAAAGGTAGTCTATATCAAGCAACAGTAACCAAATCTAGAGGATCAACGTTAGAGTTGGCAGAATGGACGGTTGCTTTAGACGTCTTTCCAAAGGTATTTGAAGAATTAAAAGCTGCCATTAATAGTTTTAAAAACAAGTCATTTGTCCATATCCCAATGGATATACGTTTTATTAACCAAGATAACTCTTGGTTAAGTTATGCCTACAATAATAGTACGACCGTTACTATGGGCTGCGTCTCTAGAAACGCAGCATCGGCAGATAGTTATGAAGCGTTCGAAACCATAGAGAACATATTTTTAAAATACGGCGGTAGACCGCATTGGGGAAAGCGATTTATAGCTAAGGATAGCGAACTGTCAAAAGTATACCCTAAATGGAATGACTTTAAAGAATTGCGCAAGAAAATGGATCCAACCAATAAATTTCTAAACAGCTATTTATCACGATTATTTGGAGAAAAATCACCTAGAAATGACAGTTAAGGCGGTTCTTTTTGATCTAGATGGTGTACTAGTAGATAGCAGAAAAATGCATCATGCCTCCTGGTGCTTTGCAGTAAAAGATGTTTGCGGAGTAACGGTAGATGAGTTTCCTCAATCTAGAGTATCTGGAAAATCTCCAAAAGTCATTGCTCAAATTTTGAGTGATTTATATGGAAATAGCTCAAAGGCTAGTAAGATTTTATTTTGTAAAAATGCCCATCTTAAAAATCAAAGCAATACCATTTCGTTATTGCCCGGTGTGGCAAGCTTATTTACATTGTTAAAAGAGAAAGGCATACCCTACGGGATCGCCAGTAATGCTAGTAGGCACTTTGTATCTCAGTGCATCAAAAATGGAAATTTAGAGGTGTTACACTTTTATGGATATGAAGATTATACTATAGCAAAGCCAAACCCTGAACCTTACCAAAAATTGGCCACTACATTAGGTATTGCTACTAAAGATTTTAAAGACGTTTTTGTTTTTGAAGATAGTCAACCCGGAATAACTGCAGCACTCAATGCAGGTATGCAAGTTATTCATATACATTCCTACAGCGTTGTTTCTCCAGAAGTAAGAGATCAAGTGCGGTTTTCATTTGAGAATGTTGGCGAAGCGATTGCGTTGTTTGAACAAATATTAGAGTAATTAAAAATCTTCTATATTGTGCTAACTTGTGCATTATTTGATGCTCAATGAAAAATGTTTGAATTAATTTTTAAATAAAGAAATATGAAAAATATAATAATAATTCTTACTCTCATTGTTTCGTTTGCTGCCGCTGCACAGGAATCTGATTACACCATATCCTCATATTTAGATGAAGGTGTAAAGGCTCCAAATACACATTACATAGGAGAAGCTTGGCTAAACAGGATTTTGCAAGAGGGCGGTGATTTGTCCTATAATGTAGTAAAAGCTACATTCAAGGCAAATTCAACATTAGATTGGCATAAACATAGCACCGCACAAGTATTAATTATCGTAGATGGTGTGGGTTATTATCAAGAGAAGGGAAAAGAACCTTTTGTAATGAAGACTGGTGATATCATTAAATGTCCAGAAAATACGGAACACTGGCATGCGTCGTCAAAACATCACGACGTGACGTATCTAGCGCTTTATAGTGGAGTGACACCAACAGAATGGACAGAAGTGCTAAGTCAAAAGTATTATGATGCTGTAGCTGAAAAGCTCAAAGCTAACTAGGTTTAATCCTTTCATTAGAAAACAATTCTAACAAAATACACCTAGACACTTTATATCTAGAACTATAAAAATAGTGCAAGGAAAGCCCTATTCGCATCGTTTCGCAACTATATTAAAATGCTCTCTGCGGTGCCTGCTTTTTACCTGAAACCACACTGGAAGAGAAGTGGGAATGTGTGCGTGATTTATTATCGAACTATTTTCATCAGTTGTAAAACTACCTTCAAAACCAGTAGCATAAAATTGACAGAGCGGTATTTTATGTGAGACCAAAACTTCTACGTTGCTTTATAGTACATAAAACTAATGAATAGTGCCATTATAAGTTTTTTCGCTTTCGCGAAATCGAAATACCGTCCTACACTAGCCAAAAAATATAGGTAGTACTCATCAATAGTGTATGTACACTGGAATCCGTGATAATGAGATGCATGAGCCGTATCTACGGTTTTGTTTTGCTTTCGCGAAAGCGGAATTTCAATAAAAGCCCATAGATTAAAAATTTTCACGTTATTTGCAATAACCCCAAGATATTGTATGCCATTTCAATTTTTAAAAAAGCGAAAGTTCTGGTGGAGAAGCATCGCGTTTCTTATACTTCTTCCTATCCTTTTAGTTGGGATGTTAGTGCTCTATGTTTTCTCAGAACAGGATGACATTATCCAGAATGAAATTGCCATTTTAAATACGCAGCATAAGGGTCTTGTTACCATAGGAGACACTCATTTATCACTTTTTAGCAATTTTCCTGATCTCTCGTTTAAAGTTGATGATGTCAAGATTTATGAAACTAAAGAGACATCTCAAAGAGCCATTCTGGACGTAGCAGATATTTACATCGGATTTAATATATGGGATATTCTAGATGGCAATTATCAAATACGATCGCTCATCGTAGAAGAAGGATTTTTTGATATCGTGTTTCACACAGATGGAACAATTAACCTTGAAAATGCTCTAAAACCGCTTACAGCAACTGAAAATAATCCTGACGAATTTGCAAATATTCAACTTAAAAACATCACATTATATGATTTAGATATCCATAAAAAGGATGAGACGGAACATACAGATTTAGAAGTGTTCATGTACGAAGGTAAAGGTGGCTTTGAGATCAATCCCGATTTAATTTCGGCACATATCGATACTGATTTTGAAATGAATCTGATCGATAACGGAGATACTACTTATATCCGTCACAAGCATTTTGAGTTGCATACAGATCTCCTGTTCCAAAAAGAAACAGGACTGTTGTCTATCAAGCCTTCGGGACTTACTATGGAGCATGGTGATTTTAATATCGAAGGATCAATAGATACTCATAATGACATGTATGTCGATCTTGCCATAAACGGAACAAAACCTAATTTTGATATGTTTATCGCATTTGCTCCAGAGGAATTTATACCCGTTTTAGAACGGTATAAGAATGCGGGTGATATTTTCTTTAACGCAGTAGTAAAGGGCCCCACGCTTAACCAGCAATCGCCTTTCTTTGATGTTACTTTTGGAGCAAGTAAGGCTTTTCTAGAAAACACAGATAAAGGGAAACGTATCAATGATATGGGCTTTCGTGGGCATTTCACTAATGGAGATGAGCGAAATTTAAAAACTACTTCTTTCTCGCTCAAAGACATGACAGCCCAACTGGAGACTGGAAAGTTACTCGGCGAGATTGTTGTGCGCAATTTTGAAGCGCCAGATATTGAAATGAAAATAAATGTAGATTTCGACCTAGAGTTTATGACAAGCTTTCTCAATTTAAATGACGTAGAAAATACGACGGGGAAGGTATCGCTAGAAATGAATTTTCATGATATTATAGATTTAGATCAACCAGAATTGGCTCTAAATACGCTTAATCAATCCTATTTTAGCGAACTTACTATTGAGAATCTTAGCTTTTCTTCAGAAAGTCTTCCCGCTCCTTTAGAAAAGGTAAATGCACATCTCATTATGAATGGGAAAGAGGCCACACTTGATCAATTTGATATGGTACTGGGTGCCTCAGATGTTTCTATCACTGGCTTTATATCAGACCTTCCTGCCATTATACATCACACTGCAACTCCAGTAGAAGTGCATCTAGATATTCAATCAGATGCACTGGATATTGCCGAAATTACTGGGTATTCTAAAGAAGAAAATACAGGTGTTGATGAAAAGGTAAAAAACCTAAGCGCTGGATTTTCGTTTAAAGCCTTAGCAAGTGCCTATAAAGATGCGACCTATCTACCAAAAGGGGAATTTTTTATAGACAGTCTTAACGCCCAGCTCAAGCATTATCCACACAGGTTGCATGATTTTCATGTGGACTTTTTGATTGACGATCAAGATCTGGACATCGTAGATTTTACTGGCTATATCGACGATTCAGATTTTCATATAAATGGGAAAGTACGAGAATATCCCTTCTGGATGCAAAAGAAACTAAATGGGGATGTAACGCTAGACCTTACGCTATACTCAGATCTGTTGAGACTAGAAGATGTTTTTTCTTACCAGGGTGAAAATTATGTTCCAGAAGAGTATCGCCATGAAGCGTTTAGCAATTTAGCCTTACATCTCACCTCTAGCATGCATTATAAAGATTCTGGCTTGCAAGCGATCGATCTTACACTTGATAAACTTACTACGAAGATGAAACTACATCCTCTAAAATTTGAAAATTTTGAGGGACGTTTTCATTATGAAGAGGATCATCTTAAAATACAAGGTTTTCAAGGTACTATAGGTCGAACCAATTTTGATGTAGACATGAATTATTATCTCGGTAGTAATCAAAGCATCAAAAAGAGAGCTAATTACCTTGGATTAAAAGCCAATTATATTGATTTTGATGAGCTTTTCTCGTTTACTACATCGCCCACGAAAAATCTTTCAACACAAACATCAACTACAAAAGCAGATGTAAAAGAGCATGTGGAGGCTTTTAATGTGTACGAGCTACCCTTTACAGATATGACGTTTGAGGTAGCTATAGACCATTTCATAAAGAATCGCATTGATTTACAACAAATCAATGCAAAGTTACGAACGACACAAAATCATTATGTGTATGTCGATACTCTTACCATGAACGCGGCAGGAGGTAATTTTAAAATGTCTGGTTATTTTAATGGAAGCGATCCAAAACATATTTATATGAAACCCGACTTGGTGGCGACTAATGTAGATCTCGATAAACTACTCTTTAAGTTTGAAAACTTTGGACAAGATCATTTAGTCTCAGATAATTTAAAAGGGCGTGTTTCCTCTCATATCACTGGGAACATTCGAGTGTATCCCGATTTAGTGCCCGATCTGGATCAGTCTGAAATACAAATGGATGTAGAGGTATTAGATGGAAAGCTTTTAAATTATGAACCCATGTCCTTATTATCAGATTATATGGGAGATAAAAATCTCAAAAGCATCAAATTTGACACCATTAAAAATCATCTCGATATCAGCAAAGGACGTATTACCATTCCTAATATGACTATTGAGTCTACCTTAGGACATATGGAAGTTTCGGGGACGCAAGACAGCGATTATAATATAGAATACTACTTGAAAATACCTTGGAAAACGGTAAAGAAAGCAGCTCGGTATAAATTGTTTAGTAGCAAGAAAAACGCGGGTGCAAATCTGCAAGAAGAGGAAATCATAGAAGTAGACACCACCAAAAAAGTACGCTACCTCAATCTCAAACTATACGGAAACATCGATGACTATGAGATCTCGATGGAAAAAGCCAGAAAAGGCTACGAAAGAATAATTGTTAAGGAAGTCCTCTGGTGGTTTGAGAATTCACTTTCGTGAAAATGCGAACTACTTTGTAATTAGCTATACTATAGCTAGGTATGTTATAATTGCTGACAATTTGATTTCTAAATAGGATGCCTATAATCTCGTTGCAATGTTTTGTTGATGTCTAGCGGTTATGAACAAATTCTTTGAAATTGAACGGTTATGATTAATTTTAA
>CAVQTP010000001.1:0-43425 GCA_963716625.1 uncultured Flavobacteriaceae bacterium | reverse complement strand
TTTTATGCTTTTCCGATTTGTAAAAAATCTTAAAAAGTTTTGTGTACATTCTTGATTCTAACTTAAAGAACATTTTACTTAAAGGTTTTGGCTTTCCGTGTAATACGAATGAACTGCTGTGAGCAGAAGGTGTATGTTCATTCCTTTGTTGTATATCATACATCCACTGCTCTGTCTTATTACCCATATGATACGCATAATTAGACGAAGTACATAATCTATATAAACCGGCTCTATTTATAGGTTCATCTATGTAATTATGCTCTGAGTTATTTCCTAATAGTGTAAGTGAAGGCTCCTCCGGGACTGTAGCAAATATAATACTACGCCTTACTGTAAGTACTTGATGCGCACTTCCTAATAGTGCTTCTGTTTCATTCTTACTTATCTGTGGCCACTTTACACTCTCATTATTATCTATAGGTTGCCCAAAACTGGCTACAAATCTATTATGATCCTGTACATTTTCTGGTTTTTCTACCCATTTAAAAAAAAGTCTTTTTAAAAGAATATCTTTTAAAGTACTTGATGTTTGATAATGTAGCGAAGTTCTAACAGAAACAGGAGATACCGATCCTGTTTTAGGTATTGAATTAAAAATATTCTCAACAGCCCGCTGCCATCCATTAGAAAAGAGAATATCTACATCTGTCATAGTAATTAAAGGCTCTCTCGTTCCTCTGGCAGCGCCAATTAAGGCATCCATTTTACCAATGTTTTCATTATGGTGTATCGCAGTATCTATAACGCCTTTAGATAAGCATTCTTCAATATATTTTCTTACGTTCACATTAGATGCATTATTTACAACAGTAATGGCGCAATCTTTATTTACAGTACTTATAAGAGAATTGAGACAGAGTTTAAATACTTCAAAAACACCTTGATAATACTCTTGATTATTGGGTATATACACAACAATGATAACCCTATGCTGGTAGGTAAGGGATATTTTTTTTGATTGTTTTTGTGGATTCATTCCCTCTCTCATAATCCTTAGCTATTTTTTGTTTCCAAATAAGCTTTAGCTTCATTGATTATTTCATTCATATTACTAGCCCATAGTTGAACTTCATAAAGTCCCTTAGGTATTTTTGAATAATAAGGGTTTTCTCCTACCTCCTCAATCTCCAACACAGCTTCTTGGATATTTCTACCCCAAGATTCAATTATATTAGGCTCCTTGACAATACGACCATACTTCCCGTGACCTAATACTTCTGGGATACCACCATTATCACTTGCAATGCAATAGCAACCACACATTAATGCCTCTGCTAACACAATACCAAAACCTTCTTTCCAAAGACTTGGAAATAGAAAAAAATCAGACACTTGATAGTACTTAGCTAGTTCATGATTAGGCACCCTTCCTATGATACGAACACCAGAATTATTGATTTCTTTTTCAACTCCTACGATTAAGAGTTCACTTTGAGCTTTTATAGTTTCAGGTAAAACACCCCACACTCGTAATAGTAAGTCTAATCCCTTTTTAGGTCTATCTTGACTACACCATAAAAAAGTATATTTCTTAACTGCCCCCAGTTCTTGTTTGAGCTGTGTGCGTTCTTTTTCATTTAAAGTTTTAAAAACTTTGGAATCGCAAGCATTATGCAAAATTCGTACCTGGACAGGCAATTGATTATGATGTCTTTTCCAATCTTGATAAGCTACAGCTGTTAAAAATAATAGCTCATCTATAGCATTCATAAAAGGAGCTTCCTCACGTGGAGAGAACATAGGAGCAAAACCTTGAAAATAATATAGAATATGAAAATTTAGCCTATCATAATTAGCTCTAAGATGTAAATCAACGGCCATTGCAAGGCCAGAATTATCAACAATCTTTAACACATATTTTTCATTAGGCTCAACAAGTTCATCTAATGCTTTTAAGTAGGTTTTAAAACGGTTCTCGTTTAAAATTTTTGAAGACACCTTTTCTATTATTTTTTTATCTCGTAGAATGTCTTCGGAAAAACTATAGATTACATTAGGCACTCTTTCTTCTACTGGCGGGCATATTATAAAATCAATTTCATTTGCATGCGATCTCAAATAAAAATTATACATATTAGGCCAACTCGCTATTTTTTGAAAAGGCATTTGAAACTGACACAAAAAAATAGTCTTAGCCATATGATTAATAATCCTTTAAAAATTTAAATTTCTATAAACGCTTCTGTTCGATAATCAAAAGAGGGTTTATAAATAAGCCTGTATCCTTTGCTAAAATAACGAACTAGAAATAAACCTACTTGAAACCTAATTCTTAGTTTGACACTTAAAATAGGCATATCAAAATATGATTTGATTTTATTATAAAAAGGTTTTGACTTTTCAATTGATGAAACTTCATAGTATGTAGTCAGCACACGATATAATTGATATTCTAAAATCTCTCTATCAAAATCATCTTGATTTGAGTATAAATGATCCATTACTCTGCAGAAATAAAGAAGATTAGATAATTTATAGGTTTTATCACGTATTGTTTTTTGAGTAATACTATCGTGTCCTTCTCTTATGTTAACTAAGAAATCCGGTAGTATTTTATATTTGGGATTTTCTAGAAGCCTTCTAAAATTAAAATCTGCCTCCTGTCCTCGTTTGAGACGCTCATCAAATAATTTCTTGTCCTTTAAAAATGATACCCTCCATAAAGGTGCCGATGTTATAAAATAGTGGCTTTGCAATACATATGCCTTAATGCGATTTCCTGATGGGTTCTTATACACGTAATTTTTTCTAGAGGCACCAGTTTTATCAAAATAGGTCCATTGACTAGACACAAAGTCCAAACTACTATCATTCTCTAAGAGTTCTAAGGTATGTTTTAGTGCTCCTTCACACAATAAATCATCACTATCTAAAAATTTAATATAAGAACCTCTAGAAATAGAAAAACCATAATTTCGACAGCTAGGGGCTCCTTTCACAAGCGTATCTGGTCGTTTAAAAAATTTAACTCTCGTATCATTTTCCAGCACCTCTTTGATAATATCTTGTGTATCATCTGTCGACCCATCATCTACTATAATACACTCCCAATCGTCTACGGTTTGAAGCCTTAAACTCGATATTGTTTCTAAAATAAGGTGACCACGATTATATGTGGGAATAATTATAGAAATTAAAGGATTATCCATCAAGTAAATTATCATACAGTTGAATAATCTTTTGAGATTGCTCTCTTTGATCAAAATTGGTTTCTACTAAGGTTCTTGCATTTTTACCAAATTGTAATCTAAGCGTGTGGTTTTCTATAAGAGATTTAATTGCTTTCGCGAAAGCAGAAACATCTCCCTCCTCGATTAAATAGCCCGTAGTACCTGTAATAACAGTCTCCCCTACACCTCCACTATCAAAAGCAATTACTGGAAGTCCAGAAGCCTGTGCTTCTGCTGTTACTAAGCCTTGTCCTTCTGCCCTGCCATTTTCATCTGTTATAGAAGTCATTAAAAATATATCTGCCTTGACAAAAGCTTTCTTTATATCCTGCTCTACCACATTACCGTGAAAATGAACATTGTTTTCCAGCCCTAATTTACTGGTAAGTTTTTTTAAATTTTCCATTTCAATTCCGTCACCTAAGATGTCTAAATGAACATTCTTGTCATCAAGTAGCGCAAGGGCTTCAATAGCTAGGTGCTGACCTTTAAGATGAATGAGTCTGCCTAAGCATAACAATCTAATTTCTTGATTTGAGTAATGTGATCTATCTATAAATTCAAAATTAGTGGGGTCAAGACCTACGTGAATTACACTAATTAAATCTTTATCTAGATTTAGATTTTCAAGATTACTCTTTAAATACTTAGAACTAGTAATTATATGATCTGTATTCTTCTTTAGAAAATTATACTCCCTAGAGAGGTTAGGTTGATATGAAGCACTTGAAAAAGTATCAAAGCCATAAAATGAGATAACCGTTTTTCCTTTGACCACTCCTATATCTTTCATTATTGCCGTCAATTCTCCTACTGAACCAAAGTGAGAATGAACAATAGCTACATCACGATACGCTGCATATTCTGGTATGAGAAACCATAATTTAAGTGACTTACCTAGAGCTCCATATTTTAACCCAAGACTTTTAAAAAATAAAGGTGAAAGATGTAAATTCTTAAGAAGTAAAAACAGCGCTTTTAATAACTTCAAAAATTTTGAATACTCCTTTGTGGCTTGATAACTTTGTAGGGTAGCATTTTCTTTGATTATAGCGTTGCTTTGCGTTTCCCATACATCTTTATCAGTATGCAAGTGATCAGTAAAAACAGTAGTTTCATAATGAGATGACACACATTGTGCTATGTGATTAGAAACAAAAGTCTCAGATCGTACAGGAAAGTCTTTAACGATATGTAAAATATGTTTCTTCAAACTAGATATTATGTAGTATTAATTTTTGATATTGAGTTGATATTTTTTCTCTTCTGTAATTTTTCAAATATAGCTCCCTGTTTTGACTACTTAACTCGACTACATTTTCTGTAGTGAGATTATTTAATTTAAGGATTTCCTCTTGCAACTCGCTTTGAGAACTATAAAATTTAAAATGATCTGCCATTCTTTCTGGCATCGCACCCAGTCTAGGCGACACTATCAATCTACCTGCACAAAGTGTTTCTATAGCATTAAGCGGTCCAGCTTCTCCTCCCCTAGTATTTGTGACTATTAAGCAATCCATAGTACTTAAAAAAGAAGACAACTCTTTTTGATCTTTATGACCGTGCAAGGTGATAAAAGGAAGTGATTCATACGTATTATAAAAATCATCATAGTAATTATCTCCAGATCCTATGATATGGAGGTGAATGTCTCGAATGTTTAATGCTTGAAATGCATCTATAACTTGCTCAATATTTTTATCATAGTCTATTCTAGAAAGAATATAAAAATTCTTAACAAGCCTATTTAAGGTACCTATTTTTAAGAGATCGTCTTCTTGAAAAGCACATTGATCAATGATCTTATACGAGATATTGAAACGATCTCTTAGTGCATTTGCATTCACCTCACTATGCATTATAAACGTTTGTACTTCAGAGATCCATACTTCCAACTTCGTATAATTTTCTAGTTGACGCACATTACTTGTCACCCTGAAGAATACCTTCTGATCGGGATTAATATCTTTGTTACCTAGTATTTCTGTAAAAGTTGATGTACCTGGTGATCCCACAAAAACAAGCGAATCATAATTTGACAGTAATTTTTTCAATACATTATAACGCTCGTCATCTAAATCAATACGCCTTCTAAAAACACCTCCTAGAAACTGCTCAGATCTAATAAAGCCTAGTTGTCTTCCTATTTTGTTTAACAGACTATAGAATTTAAATTGTATTGAAGATTTTGAAACGCGTTCATCTACAAAAACTATTTTTCCAGTAAAATGCACTCTCAAATCAGATATGTCTTTACCTGTTTGGAGGGATAGTATATCTACGTTAACTTTTTGAGATAAGGCATCGGCTATAAACCCAGCTTCTAGGTCTTTACCTCCTTTATTCCCAAAAAGACCTACTACCGCAACCATTATGACATATTTTTATGAATTTAACTATTTAGCTTTTGCGAAAGCGTTTTTAATGGCCACAATATACCTGTGGTAAGTTTTCTGAGAAGTTTGTTCTTATCTATATCATACAAATATTTGAACCGTTTTGATCTTTTCTTAAAGTGTCCAAAAATGTAAGAGTCCATATCATTATTACAAACATACTTCAAGTAATGATTAAAAACGGACTGCTTCTCTTGAGCAATCATATTACTGTTCTTATCATTTGAAGATATACCGTGCATATCAAAAATAGAAACCAGCGTAGAAACTGCTTTATAAGATGCCCCGTTTAATGCTAATGCTACAAAAAAATGTTTCCAGTCTGAAACAATCTTTAAGCTCTCGTCATAAAGACCAAACCTCTCAAAGGTGCTATAACGAATAAATGTTGAGGGGTGACCTATAGTTTGTCTCATTAGGTAGGTCATTGTAAGCTTTTCTGGGTGCTTTTTTCTAAAGGGATTTTCTTCTTTATCCAAAAGTAAATCTCCGCAAACAAAGTCTTCACCGGAGACTAAGTGTTCTCGCATCTCATTTAAAATAGTTGTACTTGCAAGGTAATCACCACTATTTAAGAATAAAAGATAATCACCAGTAGCCTTGGCTATACCCTTATTCATTGCATTATAAATTCCTTTGTCTGGTTCACTTACCCAATAATCAATATAATCGCCCTGACCTTCTAAGTATTCTAGCGTACCATCTTTTGATTCTCCATCAATTATAATATACTCATATTGTGTATGCGTCTGTTCTAGAACAGATTGTACTGTTTTCTTTAAACCATCAAGGTTTTTATAATTAATAGTTATTATAGAGATTTTCATAACTGATTTACTGCTTTTAAAAAAGACTGCATGTCAGAACCGTAAGTCACCATTAGTTGATGTACATCGTCTCCTTTATCCCACCATTTTAAATCGAGAAGTTGATCGACAATAGTGGTGTCAAATCTATATCTTATGATTTTTATAGGAGTACCTACTGCAATGGCATAAGGCGGTATATTTTTAGAAACCACTGCACCCGCTCCTATTACGGCACCATGACCTATAGTAACACCATCTAATATTGTTACGTTTGCTCCTATAAAAACATCGTGACCTATAGAAATAAATTTACGCTCCTCAAAAGTACTTTCTTCAACCAGAGAATGACCATTTTGCTTACCAGAGCTATAAAAATAAGGACTCGTTGAGACATAATTTAAGGGATGTATGCCCCATCCACAAACAAGATTAGGCCCTATAGAACAGTATTTACCTATGGTAGTAAATGAGCAACTAGCGTTCATAGACAAATAAGTTCCTTCTCCTATACGGACATTTTTTAAAATATATGGTTCATAAATTTTCACCATTTTTTCAATTTCAACATCAAGTCTATAACCTTTTATATGATCAAAAATTAATGAATCATCAAAGAGCAGTTTTAATCTCTCGTAAATCTTTCCAAATAAAAATATTTTAAGTTTTAACATTACTTTCTAATGTTTAGATATTATTTGAAATTTTAAAAGCATAAATCTATTGCGCTAAAAATAGAAATTATAACCCAATGTTAAATATTTGATATTAAGTAATTTCCCAATTATTCTCCAATCTAATGCAACCTAAATCTATTCCTCCATATCGTTCTAAACCAGATCCTGTCTCATTAATTTTGAATGTCAAACACTTTTCTAGTTTTTGTAGGAAGCATTGATTAGGTATATGGTATAATATGTCAATTAAATAATCTCCTGGTGCCAATATCTTAGATTTTAAGTTGATTTTAATTTTACTGACTTCTACATAACCTTCCAGCTTTTTCTCCTCATAAAAAATCACTGTGTCGTCCAACCTACGAACTTTAATACCGATTACAGCTCTATCTTCTACTCTAGTTTGAATTTTTAATATAATTACTACTTGATCATTAAAACTAAAAGAATTACTCGCTCTTCCTTTATTCAAAATCATACCACTTTGAATAAACAAGTCTGCTTTAGCATTTAATTCAAAAAATGTATCCGATTTATTAATAGAAGAACTCAAATAATGATCAATAACAACATCTACGGCACCTCCTTTTACTAAAGTTCCATTTTCAAGTAAAATTCCCCGTGTACACAAACTCTTTACCGCAGCCATATTATGACTTACAAAAAGTACTGTACGTCCCTGCCCTTGAGCGATGTCCTGCATTTTACCTATTGCCTTTTTTTGAAACTCTGCATCCCCTACAGCGAGCACCTCATCTACGATAAGAATATCTGGTTCTAGGTGGGCCGCTACAGCAAAGGCAAGACGTACCGTCATCCCACTACTGTACCTTTTTGTGGGGGTATCTATATAACGCTCACATCCTGAAAAAGATACAATCTCATCAATTTTAGATGCAATTTCAGACCTTGACATTCCCAAGATTGCTCCATTGAGGAAAATATTTTCCCTTCCCGTAAGCTCTGGGTGAAAACCAGTACCTACTTCTAGCAAGGACGCTATACGGCCATTAGATTTAATCTCTCCAGTGGTAGGTCCAGTGACGCGAGATAGAATTTTTAAAAGCGTAGACTTGCCTGCTCCATTCTTTCCTATAATACCAAGCACTTCACCCCTCTTTACTTCAAAATTTATATCTTTTAGCGCCCAGACATATGGGGAGTTTGCAGCGGTAGCTCTATTATTTACCTCACCTATTTTAAGATATGGATCTCCTTTGCCGCGTACCTTATGCCACCACCTAGTAAGATCATGAGATAAGGTTCCCGTCCCTACGGTACCTAGGCGATACTGTTTGCTAAGATTTTCTATTTTTAAAATAGTGTCAGTCATAATTGCGCTTTCGCGAAAGCGTACCCTTAAAAATTAAACGGTATCGATAAAATTACGTTCCGTGCTATTAAAAACCATGAGCCCTACCAGAAATATAGAGATAGAGACGATTAATGCATAAAAGAACATGGTATAATTAAATTCTTGGAAGCCAAAAACCATTGTTCTAAAACCTTCTACTACTTGAGTTATTGGATTATACTCTATAAAAGGTGTTGCTGCCCTCACCCACTCTTGTGAGCTGTTTTTTGCTTCTGACAATGGGTATGGTACCGCACTCAAATACATAAGTAACTGTACACCAAACCCCACTAGTACATTTAAATCTCTATACTTTGTAGTCATACTACTGATGAGCATTCCTAGTCCCAGTCCCATTAATCCCATGATCATTACAAAAATAGGAAGTAACAGAATTGTGCTTTGAATAGTCCCGGCTTCTTCTCTACCCAAAAAGTACATATAGAACATGACAAAAATTAATAATTGCATTGCAAATTTTACCAGATTAGAAAGTGTAAGACTCATAGGTACAATGACTCTTGGAAAATACACTTTTCCAAAAATCGCTGCATTTTTTTTAAATGTATCACTTGTTCCTGTAAGGCACTCTTTAAAATAATTCCAAATAGTTATGCCAGCCATATTAAATAAGAATGCATTTACGACTCCCGTAGTAATGGCTCCAAAACCATTAAAGACTAACGTAAAAATCACTGATGTAAACAAGGGTTGAATTACGAACCATAATGGCCCCAACACTGTCTGTTTATAAACTGTTACTATATCTCTCCGAACAAAAAGAAGTAATAGATCTCGATACCTCCAAATCTCTTTAAAGTTAATAGCTATTAACTTTCTTTCTGGCTTAATAACAAAGAGCCAGTCCGAATAATTTTCTTTATTATTCACTAGATTTGGCTTTAGCTCCGTTTAAATTTCCTCTTTATTTTACTCAAAATAGTATTTTTTTCTTCTTCGTGATATCCATGATTATAGGCCCCGTAGCCATAGCCGTACCCATACCCGTATTTACGCTTTTGTTGGAAGTAATTTAGTACGAAACTTATATTTTTTACTTCTCCATTTTCATACTTATCATTTACAAGGCTCAGCGTCTCTTTTTTAGTATATCCTTGTCGCACCATATAGAGGGAAGCATCTGCGTAGGGCATTAATTCAAAGGCATCCGAAACTAAACCTAATGGAGGGGTGTCAAAAATGATATAATCATACACCTCTTTTAGCTCAGCCACAAACTCCGCCATAGCATCGCTTATAATTAATTCTGATGGATTTGGCGGAATAGGTCCTGATAAAATCACATCTAAATGCTGGATTCCGGAGGGCTGCTTGATTTCCTCTAGTGTCGCATCGCCTATGAGATAGTTGACGACTCCCTTATCATTTACAATTTTAAAATCATCAAAAATTTTTGGCTTCCGTAAATCGAGCCCTACCAGAACCGTTTTCTTTTCGCTTAAAGCGAAAACTGAAGCCAGATTCATTGAGGTAAATGTTTTTCCCTCACCACTCACACTTGACGTGACCAACACTGTTTTTGCACCAGTAACACCCTTTTTCTTGTATATAAATTGAAGCCCTGATCGTAGTCCTCTAAAGGCTTCTGCAATGGCAGACCTAGGATGATCTCTTACTACAAGCCCAGAATCCCGTTTGCTTTTTCCAATTACTCCAAGAATATGTATGCTGGATCGCTTCTTTACGTCCTCAGGGGTACCAATTTTTGTGTCTAGAAAAAATATAATCAAAATGAAAGCAATGGGTGTCATTATTCCAAAAAAGGCAGCTAAGACTGTATTGAGCTGAGTATTAGGACCAATTGGATCATTACCTACATCTTTTGCTTTATCAATAAAGAGAATATCAGAAACATTAGAGGCCTTTATAATTTCGGCTTCACTTCGTTTTGCCGTAAATAAATCATATGCCTCTTGGCTTATCGAAAAGCGGCGCTGTATTTCGGCAAGTTCTTGTTCTTCTCTGGGGAATTTTCTTAGTTGTCCTTGTGCTTCTCGTATATCCTGATTAAGACTCGCTATTTGGTAGTTAATTTGCTCTTTACTAGAGCGTATGTTTTCAAGTAATACTTTCTTCTCTGCATTAATACGCCTATCTAAGTCTCGAAAGGCTGGATTTCCTTCTCTAGCAGTATAAGCAAGATTACTTCTCTGTAACGCTAGCTGCACCATATTCGAGACACCATTTGATATACTACCATCATTAATTAGTGTAACAGATGGGGCTGGTACATTTGTATAGTCGGTTCTAGTACTTAGGTAATTTTCTAATTGTCTATAATAAACTAGTTGTCGTGAAAATTCATCCTTTTTATTATCTAGAGACTGCAATTCTGTGCTTAATTGCTCTGCTCCCCCTGATAAAGCAACGTCTCTATTTTTACTCTGAAAATAATTAAGGTCTGCAACTGCTTTATCTAAATCTCCATTACTGGATTTTAAACTACTGTCTATATATGTAATGGTTTTTGTCGCAAATAGATTTTTCTGTCGTAATTGCTCTTCTGTGCGCACAGCGATACTCGCATTTAAGTATTCGATGAGTCTTTTTTTATTTGTGCCAACAAGACTTAGTTCTAAAATAGAGCTACCTCGTGGAGTTTGTGTTATTTCTATATCCCTATATACAATAACTGTGTCGTTAAAATCATCCAAACTCACATAGTACTCATTCCCTTCCTTAGGATAGATCTCGGTGGGTAGTAATACGCCTTTTAAGAATGGAGTATCAATCGTATCTCCTATTTTTAGGAGCTCATTAAAGTCTTCCTTGGGACCAGGGATTGTAGCGGGCTGAAGAGTTTTGTAATTATACAATGAAATATTTTCTCCATTGAAGGGGATTTGAACACGTACAAATCCATTCCCTTGATCAATAAATGTCATACGTTTTCCATATAACTGTGGGAAAGAATCATTCAATTTTAATTTAAACGGAGTATTACCATATACATCTTCTAGGTGATATGCTCCTTGTTTCTGGAAGTTAATATAATACTGTAAATATTGAACAACGCGCTCTGCATGGGAGCGTGACTTAAGCATGATAATACTTGTCTGCACCTTATCTGTTGTGCCTCCCCAATTAAAAACAAGACTGGTATTCCCCCCAAACATTTGGTTTTGATCGTCCTTAATAGAAATCATACTGTTCTCTCTATAAATAGGAACCTTACGGACTTTAATATATCTAGCTATTCCAAATGCAATAGCAAGTGATATAAGAAATAACCACCAAAAACTTACCAACCTATAAAGAAACCCTTTAAAATCAAAGAAACTTCCTGAACTCTGTGCGTCAAAATCTTCTTCCATCATTTATCGTGTTGCTAATAAAATGATTGTCGAAAGAGCACTTACAATGCCAATTATTGTGGTGATGGCTTGTAATCCAGTTGTTCCGATACCAATAGCCTTCTGTGGCAAGGGATTAACCGTAATGATATCATTAGGCTGGATGTAGTAAAACGGAGATTGCATCACTTCAATTGTTGTTAAGTCTATATGATGAACTCGTTGTCCTCCTGGATATTGTCTAATAATAAGAACATCTGTTAAGTCCCCTGTGAGCGGTACACCTCCGGCATTTGCGATCGCCTCCAGTATGGATACTTTTTCTGCAAGGACGTTCTGCGTTCCTGGGCTTCCTATTTCTCCTACAAGCGTATAACGGATTCCGGGAAGCTTTACCGTAACAAACAGATCGGCCTCTTCTTTAATATATTCAGCAAGTAATCTTCGTTCTATAAGTTCTCTAACCTCCTCTGTAGTTCTACCTAATACATTGATCTCTCCTAACTCTGGCACTCGTATATTCCCGTGAGTATCAATCGCAAAACCGTCATAATAGAAACCTTCATCGAGAGAGACGCCCTGCTTCCCAGATGGATTAAAAAACTCTACAAGTTGCTGATCGAGAGCCTTTAAACGTATACTTAATATATCGCCTACTTGTACACGATACGGTCGTTGTTGTACTTGTAATGAAATGAGGCTATCTGATTTCATTTCTGTCTCACGTAAATACGTAATATCTTTAAGTGGTACACACGAAGACGTTAATGCAACCATACTAAGTAAGAGGGCTAAAAAGATATATCTCATTTAAGGAGGGTTAAGCTACACAAATATAGACGTTCATCGGGATAAATTAAATCTTCATCGATTTTCAATTGATAATCAAATTAATTAGCATCAAATAAACATTCTAAATATATTAAAGAAAGCAAACTCATTATAAGATTAGAATCTTATCACAGATGTTAAACTCCCAATTATTTAGAATAGTTGTCCCCTTAAACTATTATCAATTTATATACTATTTAATATAAATTTAAGAAACCAAATTCAATTTTAAGTTAATTTTGCACTTTACTAAATCAAAACTATCAAAATGAAAAAACAAATTTTAAATACTTTTGCTGTAGTCGCTCTTTTGGCTGGATTTACCTCTTGTAAAGAGGATAAAAACAAAACAGAAGTTGGCGAAGCTCAAGAAGTTTCTGTGATCGCTGATGCACAAAAATTCATGGTGGATACAGATGCCTCTACAATTATGTGGGAAGGTAGCAAGCCTACTGGTAAGCATATGGGAACCATTAATATCGACAATGGTGTTGTAAATGTTGCTGGAGATGTTGTTACGGGAACATTTTTAATTGATATGACTTCTATTGAGGTTACAGACCTTAAAACTGGAGAAGGAAAAGAAGATCTTGAAGGTCACCTTAAGGGAACTGCAAAAGAAAAAGAAGATCACTTTTTTAACGTAGCAAAATATCCTACAGCTGCTTTTGAAGTAACTGGAGTAACTGAAAAAGATGGAAAAAAGATGATGCAAGGGAATTTAACCATTAGAGATCAAAAGAAAAGTATAGAGTTTCCAGTAAGTTATGGTGTAAATGGAAATCAAATGACACTTACAAGTGAGCCATTTACAATAGATCGTACAGAATGGGGCGTAAACTATGGTTCACAATCAGTTTTTGACAATTTAGGAGACAAATTCATTAGTGATGATGTTGCTCTTACTGTAAATATTAAAGCTACAAAAGCTTAATATATTTTAAAATGTAGTAGCAAAGGAAGTCATTTCTATAGAGAAGTGGCTTCTTTTATTTTACACATTCAGCAACACAAATGAAAGTATACTCAATTAAATTTTGTTTCCCATTTCAACCTTTAAGTGTATTCACTAGCGCTTTATCGATCTTCTGATACATAAATGTGTATCCCTCTTCTCTAATTTTTTTTGAACTTACTTTTTGACTTTCAAGTACAATGGCACTCATGTCTCCTAAGAGCAATTTTAATCCAAACTTAGGCACTTTAGGAAGCAGTAAAGGCTTCTCCAAAACACGTGCAATTTCTTCTGTAAGCTCCTTGTTAGTAACAGGATAAGGTGCAGCGGCATTGTAAATTCCAGAGAGATTATTTTTAATAATATAGTGATAGATACCTGCCATATCTTCTGTATGAATCCATGATTGCCACTGTTTTCCACTACCTAATGGGGCGCCTGCGCCATAACTAATAGGCTTCATAATTTTAGGTAGCGCCCCATCATCTTTATCAAGAATAATTCCTGTACGCACACAACTCACTGCGATATCAAGACGTTGAAATTCCGTGGCAGATTTTTCCCATTCCTCGACAACTTCTCCTAAAAATCCTGTAGCGTACTCTGGATAAGTTTCATTGTATAATTTTGTGAGTGAAGATGGATACCCTCCTATAGCGCTAGCAGAAATGTAGTGTTTTACAGTTCTAGGTTCATTTTCTTTACGCTTTCGCGAAAGCGTGCTAAATAACATTCTAGCGGTCTTAATTCTACTATCAAAAATAACTTCTTTATTTTCTGGTGTCCATCGCTGTGCTATTGTTGCACCAGCAAGATGGACTATGACCTCCACATCTGCAAGTGATTGCTCATCAAGGTAATCTTCTCGCGGATTCCAATAGTAACCTTGCAAGTTCTGTTCTGAGCGTATTTTATCTTTTGAAGTCGTGAGATAATTTACAAATATGCCGTCTGCTCTGCACTTTTCTGTCAAGGCGGAGCCTACAAGACCCGTTGCTCCTGTAATTAGTATTTTCATAGTAGGGTTTTTATAAATATACAAGTAAAAGTTTTGTGTACCTTCTCTGCACTTGCTTATTTCTAAACTTTAAAACTTACTCTTTACCATCCACAAAGTCTTGAAGATAGGCATATCTTTTCGTTAGTTTTCCGTTTTTAGTCATTAAAGCTCTTTCTAGGATACCCTCTTTATCATCGTTGAAAAAAGCAGGAATCACATGCTCTAAAAACATTTCTCCAAAACCTTCACTTGCATCTCTTGGGAGTTCACAGGGAAGATTATCCACAGCCATAACAGCTATCACGCCTTCCTTAGTAAAATCATCTTCGTTTTCTGTCTGCGGATTGTATCCATAGAACGGCTCAGAGATTGTGGAAGGTCTAATGGTACTGGCTACTGGACCATTAATATCGCAAGAGACATCTGCAACCACACGAATATTAAATTCAGGATCTTTAGCATCTTCCTTGGTAAAAAGGTAAGGAGCACCGTCTCCATAAAAATGACCGGCAATAAAATAGTCTGTCACCTTTGCAAATTTCATAAAGTCACTCTCATACCCTGAGGGATCTTTATAAAATTCATGTTTATCACCTTGTGCACCGTCAGTTCTTTTATTATAATCTAATACGTCAATGTGACAATATACAGGCTCATCAAATTGATCAGACAAAAAGGCTGTAATACTTACTTCTTTAATGTTAAGGTGATCAAGAATTTCTTTTGCGCCCATGGCCACTTTTCCTGATCCTGTAAGACAAATTTTAATAGGAGGAAGCGCTATGGTATCCATCTCTTTCTTAACCGCCTTAAAATCTGCGAGGTCCTCTACCTTAGGTATGTCAAACAACTGCGTCCTCTTACCTAATAACCTAAAACCATTATACGCGCCCACTAATCCAGCATAACGACCAAAACCTATAAGTCTTGAGCTGTTTTCTGAGGTAATGACCTCATGATCGTAAAGTTCAATATTTTTATCTAAAACCGCTTGCAACAGCGCTCTATTATAAGGTTGTTTTTTAATGGTGTGACTAAAAAAGAAATACTTTTTATCAGGAATGAGTGCAGCTATAGGCACTTCCTTTACCCCAATAAGCACCTCTGCTTTCGATACGTCTTTGGTGACTTTAAAACCATTAAGTCTATATAAATCATTCGGGAAAATTCGGATATCTGAGGACTCGACGATAAATTTTGCTTTTGGAAACTGCTCCCTTGCCTCTGCCAGTTTTTCTGGTGAGAATACCACTCTACGATCTGGCGGATTTTTACGTTCTTTTATAATAGCAAATTTCATAGGTCTATTAGTTCTTTACACGCATATTTTTGGTACACCTTTTGCGCTTTATGAAGCACAAATATAAGGTTTAGTAGTATATTTGTAGTTCCGCTTTCGCGAAAGCGAACTTCTATTTAATTTCATTTCCATAAAGGGTGTTACATAAATAGTTTGGGATTTTTTACATTTTGGGGTCGACTGGTTTTGACAGCGAGACCAATGGTATTGTAAGCGTGTCGAGCGCTGGAAAATAGCTCGTAAATCTCATATTTCATCTTTTTAAACGGCGAGAATAACTACGCCCTAGCTGCATAATCTGAATTATAGTAAGATTACGCCTCGGTCTACAAGGTAGACAAGCAGGAAGTCACTCGAGAGCCTTGGTTTACGGCAATCGATATAGTGACTTCGTAAAAGTAAACCTATCTCTAGCAGGGCTTTGATGCTAGCGAGAAACTTAATTGAAGATAAGGAGTGCGTTGGTAGTTGCAGACCGGCAATCTCACGAAAATCTAAACCGCAACTACACACGTAGAAAGCAGTAACATTGCTTGTTTGGACGAGGGTTCGAATCCCTCCGACTCCACTTTAAACCTCAGCCTTTGGCTGGGGTTTTTGTGTATACGGGGGGGATTCGGCAGCCGCACCTCCTGGCTCCTGCGCTACAAAGGTCTGCAAGACCTTTGCTTAACGCTGCGACCCTCTCCGACTCCACTTCACACCCGTCTTTTGACGGGTGCTATTGATTGAAAATATAAAACGTATAACAGTTAGTTAAACAAATTTATAGCGATTTATTAACGCCGACTTTGGTTTCAAAATCAAAGAGCTAATATTTAAACGTATTATTTCAATCATGAACAAGAAATAAAATTATAGGATACAGAAAATTATAAAGTATACGGTCGCAGTTGGCAAGTAGAAGATATGTGATACCTAATAGTTGATTAAATGCGCTATTAAATATATCTAATATTGCTTGAAAAATACAGTTTCATATCTACCTGTAAATAAATAAATTAATTTTTTGTTTTTAACATTTTTTAACAATACTTTTGCCGCTAATTTACGAGAGCATAACACTTTGACAAAAGCTTACTTCCTCCTACTTTCTGTTTATATAATAACAGTATTTAATGTATCTGCACAAGATCTTACTCAAATAGGGAAGGCTAAACTCTTTACGCTTGGAGGTGGTGTCTCTGCAAACTCTGTATTTTATGATGGTGAGAGTGAACGCGATCCTTTTACATATGTACTTAATGGAAATCTCAACCTAAATATAAGCGGTATTTATAATGTTCCGATATCGTTTGCGTACTCTAATCAAGAATTTAATTATAGTCAGCCATTTAAGTTTAATAGACTTAGTTTAAATCCATCTTACAAGTGGATTACTGCACATATAGGTGATGTCGCGATGACATTCTCACCATACACAATTAGCGGGCATCAATTTAGTGGGCTTGGTCTTGGACGCAACTCCAACCTCTAATTTAAAAATTAGTACGATGTACGGACGTTTAATCCGTCCTAATGAATATGACCTAGAAGACCCACAGTCAATTCCTGCCTATAAACGAATAGGCTATGGCTTAAAAACTGCATACGATTTTGAAAAATATTCCTTAGGTCTTACTGTCTTTGCTGCAAAAGATGATGAAAATTCTATAGAAAATCCATTTCCTGTAGAAACAGGCGTAAATCCACAGGAAAATCTTGTGGTAAGTATAGATGGAAAAGTAAATCTTTTTGGAAACACGATCTTAACTGCAGAGTATGCCACCTCTGGATTAACCGCAGATGTAAGAGCAAGTGGAAGTCCTGAAAGTAACGGACGCGTGGGATTCTTTTTTAAAGGAAATGCTACGACACAATACTACAACGCTTTTAATGTGCAAGTGGCCACAAGCATAGGTAACGGGAGTGTGGGCGCTACTTATGAACGTATAGACCCAAACTATAAAACGCTAGGGGCTTATTTTTTCAACAATGATTTAGAAAATATCGCAGTAAATGCGTCACAATCTATTTTTAATAATGCTGTAAACGTGGCCGTTAATGCTGGTTTACAAAGAGACAATTTAGATAAATCAAAGACCTCAGAATTACAGCGCGTAGTCGCAGCTGTAAACGTAAGTGTAAAAGCATCTGATAAATTGAATATCAATAGCTCCTACTCTAACTTTCAAAGTGTTACTAACATTAGAGACCAGTTTGACTACATAAACGCTGTAACTCCTTTTGATAATATCGATACCTTAAATTTTAGACAGCTGTCTCGCAGTGCGACTTTAAATATGACGTACGCCATATCAAAAACTAAAACACGAGTACAGAACGCAAGCATAAACCTATCGTCGCAGGACACAGAAGATTTACAAGAACAATTTCTCTCTGGCAATCAAAGCACTATAGGCGCTACCACCTTTTACAATACGGGTGGTAACTACTCCCTTAGTTTTGTACCCATAGACTTGAGTATCACTGCAGGAATTAATGCCTCTTTTAATAAAACGCTAGATACAGATAATACAGTAATTGGCCCCACATTAGCAATATCTAAGTTGTTTTTTGACAAAAAGCTCCGCTCTTCTTTTGCGGCTTCTTACAATCAAAGCAGTGCAAATGGAACATTACAAAATACAATCTTTAATGTTAGACTTAATGCAGGCTATCAGCTGTTTGAGAAGCACCAGTTTAATCTCAGTCTTCTCTCTCTTTTTAGAAATAACGCGATCGCCAACTAGTGAACCTATTTCAAATGATTTTACGGCAACCATAGGATATAACTACTCCTTCTCCACAGGTGGAAAAAAGCAAAACAATACCGGTGCAGCCTCCCGTAATAAAACGCTGGCTGATTATACCAACATACAGTTTAGAGCAAACGGAACGATCTATGAAGGGGATGCTTTTTCTTTAGACAAACAATTTATTGCGCTTAAAGATGATGCCTATTTTAACATAGCGCCTTCAAGTGCCTTGGGTAAGGTGAATAGCGCACAACTAAAAATGCTTGACCTTAAAACGGCAGATGATAAAGATCTTAAGGATGCTGCATTAGATTACTTAGAGGAGGTTGAGGCCTATAACGCTTTCGCGAAAGCGTACGATCAAGCCTTACTTATAGCGATAAAAAATCTTAATAGTGATGCCACCAGATCTGACAGTGGCATTGAGAAAAAATATACCACCGCACTTGGGACCATTATGAGTTCTGAATATAAAGGTATAGAACCTTCGACTATTGAGAATAAAAATACTGTAAATTACAAAGCCTATACCAATCTATATAAGAGATATTTAATGCACCGCAAAGGCTTTATAAATCACCGCTACATGCTAGAGCACACAAGCCAAATACGAACACCTAAGGATCTCAAAAAAGAACCACAGCTACAGCAGTTTAAGAAAGAACAGATAACAAAGGTGTATGATGCCTACAGTAACATTGCACAAAATCCAACTTCCATAAGTAAATTACTTACGGTAGATCTCATATTATATTATCAAAATCTAGCAAATTCATTTGCAAATGAAGAGGCGTACACCTTGAAATATCTCTCACAAAACTAACGAGTCCCTATGAAGCAACAATTACTACACCTCTTCTTCTTGCTTTTTACAGCGCAACTTTTACTAGCGCAACAATTTCCGGTGCAAGTGATCCCACAAACTATCCCACCCAGACCTGTACTGTTATCTGATTATGCAAATGAGGCATCTATTAACGATAAAGTACGTGTACAACTTATCTTAAACGATCTTACAGAGCTCAATCGAGAGGTACGACTTAAAATTTTTATCTCTGGGCAAGGCATTAATGCGCAAAGCAATGATGTTGTGGTAGGTGCAAATCCTATTTTTTTAGAAGGTGGTGTCACTACGACGCTTGGCACTCGAGAGCTAGCCCCCTACTTTAGTTTTCAAAATTTACAAGGAATTTCTCCATCTGCATACGGAAGCGCGCTACCTGAAGGCCCATATAGTATTTGTTTTGAAGTCTATGACCTATTTACAGGAAACAAAGTTTCTTCAAAGACCTGTACTAATTTTGTGCTCTTTGATAATGATCCGCCACTGCTTAATCTTCCTTTAAATGCAGCTGGCATCCAAGAGATGAATCCGCTTAATATAGTGTTTCAATGGACACCCAGACATATCAATGTGTCTAATGTACAGTACGAGCTTATCCTTTCTGAAATTTGGGACCTCAACATTAGATCCACAAGCGGCATTTTTATCCTCACCGCCTATTTTCCAGACCACTACCCAGCAAACCACCTTTATCTATGATGGTTTACAGCCATCACTCATCCCTGGCAAGCGCTATGGATGGCGTGTGCGTGCCTTTGCCACGGTAGGCATAGAAGAAATAGGACTTTTTACTAACAATGGTTTTAGTGAGATCTACTACTTTGACTATCAAACGCAATGTGATGCGCCCCTATTTCCAGAGGTAGAAGAGCTGACGAATCGTAGTGCAAAAATCGCTTGGCAAGGTAATTTTGATCATCTTGATTATACCCTACAGTATCGAGAGAAAAACGCAAGTTCAGACTGGTATGATGTCACTACGCCACGTGAGTATGTGACCGTAAGCGATCTTAAAGCAGAGACCACCTATGAGTTCAAAGTAAGAGGTAACTGTACATTTGTCAGCTATGGAGAGACCCTTATATATGAGTTGACCACCTTATCTGAGGCCGCGTCTGCCTATCAAGGATGTGCGATCGAGCCAGATCCTATTCTGCTGGATAATCAAGAGGTATTACCTGAGTTATTTATAAATGATCAATTTACAGCAGGTGACTTTCCCGTAACAGTGCTTCAAGTAGATAATGCTACCGCCCCTTTTAGCGGGGGTGGTTATGTTGTAGTACCGTGGTTAGGAGATACAAAAATTTCCGTTGCTTTTGAGGGCATACAGATCAATACGGATATGCAACTCCTATCTGGTAACGTAGAGACTACCTATGATGCAGATTGGGAAAATGTTGATGGCGTGGGGGTAGTTATAAATGGTGTCATTAGTTTTTTTGATATACTAACGGAAATTATTGGTTTAGATATTATAACTACCACTTCTGAGACAATTGAGGAATTAGCTGATGCTCTAATAAAGGATTCTGAAGAACAAGGACTTCCTGAAGAAATAGTAACAGCTATTGTATCTCAGACCACTATGATGCAAACAGCCTTAAATGAATATAATGAAGCTGTCGAAAATAATGACACTGCAGCTGCAGAAGATGCAGAAGAAGCATTTGAAAATGCACAAGAAGAGTTAGCTGTACTACAAGACGAGGCTCAGGCTTTTCTTGATCAAATTAAAAATTTACTCATTACAGCTATAACTGAAATATATAATGAAGGTGAGGCTATAGGGGACACGATGATTGAGCAATATGAAAGGTCCATTGTTGATCTCAATCCTGTAATTGAAACAGACACTAATGTGTTTTTTATAGAAAGTGGTCAGATCGAAAATAGCAATATGAAAGTGGTAGAAAACGAATCTTTTATCAATCTAGAAAACAATCTTTTAAATTTTTTATTTTCTAAAATGTTAAAAGAAGGAGACGAGGAAACGCTTGAGAAATATATTGATGGATCAAAAAAGCTAGGGGTCAATTATGTCACCATCTATAACGATATGAAAGGAAATAATGCATCAGATAACGATGTAATTGAGATATTTAAAGAGAATCTCAAAATGACCTATAGAGAAATTCTCTTTCAACCCTTTATCCAAGAGTAATGATGAGAATATTTTTAATATACATACTCAGCCTTTTTCTGTCACCTTTAGTTCAAGGAGCAGATGCCGCAGATCCATTAACCAAAAATGCTATAGATCAAGTTAATTACCTCTTAGAGCGTAATAAAAAAATTGATCAAGGAACGCTTGATGAAAAAAAGTGGTTTATCTACTTTCTAGGTAATACGGTAGATGATCTAGAATATATACTTCAGGAATCTTCCATAGTAAATGATTCACAACAATATCTAGAGAGACTCAATTCTGAATTGGCAATTATAAATTCTGGGGATAGTGCGGCTGTATATGTAGCGATGACTGATTACGATACACCAATAGTTGTACCTCTTTTACCCTCAGGCGGCACTGTTCAAGACAAAATATCAAACCTCAAAAGTATCATAAATGACGATGATAACTTTGAAAATATTATTAATACTAATATCAATCCGGAGAATATTCAAATAGCCATAGATGGCTTTGAAGATTATAAAAAATACTTTTTTAAAGTTTCAAATGACATCTATGAATTATCAAACTTGCAATCTCAATACCCAGGGAAAAAGATTATTCTCCCTATGCAATTTTTTCATATTGTCACTATCAATAATATTCCAAGTACGTTTTATTCATCAACTGTAAAATCATCTTCAATAGAGGAAAATGAAAAGCAAACATTTGATGATATTAGAAATGCATTAGTTGCACCTTATGGAGAAAAAACTCATCAAAAATCTCTAGCAAAAACTATTGAAGCCTACAAGTTTTACTTAAATGGTGATTATGAGTTATTATTAGAAGGAGGTTTTAAAAAGGAAATAGGGATTAATAGTGAGCTAAGTTCTCGATCAAATGATTTATCAATTAGTGCCGATACTTCATTTGATATCTCAAAGCATATCATAGATTTAGCGGGAATCTTTACAGATTCAGAAAAGCAAAATCTATTATCTGAAATAGATTTTAATAGGACTGTAATTGCTGGAATGAATGTACGCATTGTAATTACAGACGATAGCACTCCTAGTGATATTCAATCATCTGTATCTTCATTTGACCCTAATGAAAATAGACAAGAATATCTAATCTGGATTCATCTTAAGAAAGGTATAAATGGAGAAAGTGATGAAGTCACAGTTAAAAATATTGTGCACGATGACTTTAATGCAAAAATTAAACAAGCCACACAACATTGGACTGAGAGTATTTGGGATGATCTAGCCTTAAATTTTGGAGAAGGAACTGTAGATTTCATGAAGGCTCAATTGGCTTCTAGCAATCAATTACTACATCTTGTATCCGATTTACTTGGAGCAACTCAAGTTCCTGAAAAATATTGGAATCCATCACACACAGAGTACCCTTCTTATATGCCATACATCGCAGGGGCTATAAATGTAAGTATGGGAGATCTATCTACAGTTTTTAGCACTCAAACCTCTCAAATGCAATTTGCATTTAAATGTGGATTATGGAATGGACTTATAAATGAAGTAAAGGGTATCGCAGACCTTGGGGTGATGGCCACAGATTATATATTATTCCCCCAAAAAGCAGAAGAGTTTGATAGTGGTTTAAGTCAACTGAGCATTGATGCAATTTGGAATTCTTTTCAGCAGGCTCACGGCTATGAAGAAGGTGGAGAGACAAACCAATTTAAATTATCTGAGCAACTAGGGCAAGATGTCATATTTGTAGCATCTATGTTTATAGGAGTTGGGGAAGTCACCGCTTTCGCAAAAACTGGAAAATTACCAAAAATAGCACTTGTTACTACTAAACTAACTCAAGGAGCAGTAGCTTTAATTAAGCAGTTACCAGAAGCGCTAAGAGTATTTGCTCAAAAACTTCCTCAACAAATTACAAAAGATATTAGTTCTGGGTTTCTAATTTTGAAAACGAATACAACCCAAATAGCAAGAATTACTGATGAAGGTGTCATTTTCTCCGTAAAATGGATGGATGAAGGAAAAGTAGTAAAGCTAACCGATAATGAAATTAGCTATTTGAATAATACCTCATACATTGACAATACTGTTAATGATGTTCTTGAAGGAACTTTAGTTATTGTAGAGAATGGAAATCAAGCGGGTTTAAAATTTATAAACACCACAGCGGAGCTATCTTCTCTTGAACATTTTGCTATGGCTTCACTGACTAGAACAACAACTTCTGGTATCGTCATTGGAAAAAGAGCAGGTAAAACCGTTACAATATTAGGTAAGTACGATCTAGATATTTCAAAAATACTTAAAGAATTAGACTATCCTAAAACAAGGGATTTTGGCCCTAAGCGTGATAGATATAATGTGCTTAATGTTCCTGATAATTTATATGAGACTGCTGAACAGTTTTGGCTTCAATTCAACAAGGAATTTTTAGATGCTGCCATACTTAGAGGGGACGATATAGTACTAGCAACAAATCCTACACAAGCAACTCTAAATCTTTTTGATGATGCAGGATCTATGTTAGGTCGGTCTGGATTTGGAAGAGAATATGATTATCTACTCAGTAAAGGTTATGTCTTTGATGATGTGACTAAGAAGATGGTTAATGAGGTTGGTGATGTAATTTATCGTGCTGATTTTGTTGAACATTTGATTGATGTAAAAGGCTTTACTCAAAGAAGAGCCGTATCAGGAGGGCATAATTTAGATAATTTTAATAATTACTTATCATCAAATAATATCCAAATTAATAGAATTTCAACTTCCAATGGTTCAGTTGATGGCATTAGCGAATTAACTTATCAGATTCAAAAAGCTGACGGATCTGGAGGATGGAAATCAACTCAATTTAAGAAAACTCATTATGACCCAAGCAAAATCAGTGATATTCAAATGACTGATTTTGGTAAGGAAGCAATGAATGAGGGCCTAAAAGCAAATAGAACTGTAATTCAGCAAGGCTCAAATACAATTATAAAAGGAGAGTCTACTAATGGAATAAAATTTTTGGGATATCAGGATCCTACTACTGGAGAGATTCTCAATTTTCACCCAGTAATAAATTATTAATATGGAGTTACCTAAAATATATAATTACTTAGATAAAAAATATCAACCGTTAGTCTCATATTTGTTCATCTCACCATTGGAAGAGTTTTGTAATATGCTTGAAAGTGTAGCAAATGGTAACGGTAGAGCAAGAGAATCTCACGGTTTTGAAATAGAATATAATTTTATTGAATTTTGGTATGAAAATGGAAATGACGAGTCATCTATTAGAATACAGAAATCAGAATTCATTGATTTAATTAATCCGCTTTCTAGTCTTATAAAAAATAAGTCGCCAGAATTAAAGAAAAAGGTAAATCTATTGATGGAAAAGATTAGAAATGTTTAAACAACTAAAATATCTTTTCCTATTGCTTCTAATCTTTGTTATTTGGAGTTCAAATCATAGAAAAGATAAGGAAAAATTATTTAATTGACCAGGAGGAATTAATAAAAATGAGTTGATTAATTTAATTTATGAACTCCATATAGAAACATATATCGACAGATATATTATAAAATGTATAGAATGGCAATGAAGAAAAAAGTTCTAAATCAGAGTAGTGAATATTGGAACGATTTTGAAGGTGAATTATCTGCTTATTATCATTTTATTTGGAATGACACTAAGTCCATACAGAACTTTATATTTAATGAAAAAGAATTTATTTGCAGGTATAAAATATTAGCTATTAAATATGGAATTGCAGTCCCAATAAATGACATAGATTTTAAATCAAAACAAAATTTATTCTCATCATTATATGAATTAAATGAGAAAAAATTCTATCCTACTAAACTTTTCATAAACGTTAAAGAACAAAAACCACATAAAATAATATCTATAAATCCCCTTTTATCTTTATCTGAAAGTCATTCAAAATTTTCTTCACACGGTTCGATTCCATTTAGAGTAGAATTATTAAAAAAAGAAAAAGAAATAAAATTATTGTGTTACATAGATAATGATGCTTTTAATCTAAAATTAACTAACAAAAAAAATGATGATTTTGGATATTATATTGATAATTCAGAATTAGCCTATTTAAATACTCCAAGATTGAACAGTTACTTAAAAAGTTTGAAAGCTCTATGTAACGATTTTAAAATGGATATTTTCAAGTTTGAAGACTTAGGATTAGACAACATAACGGAGGATGGAATTTTATTTGATAATGAAATTATTTACTACGAAGATATTTCACATCTTTTTCCACCCGAATATCAGATTGTAAAATGAACAATTTGTAATATTTAAAACATAATATTAACTAGGATACTTAGATTATGATCCACAACACTTCAATTTTTCTACATAATAAATGAAAAACATAAACGACATAGAGTTTAATAAAAATTTAGAATACACTGCTATTATAGCTAACGGGACATCTAAGTTCACAGAGACTCCTTTCAATTATCTAAGTTCTAAAAAAATTATTAAATGCCATTTTAAAAATAGTAATCTTAAGGAGCACAATTTAGACAACACTATTTTTGAAGGTTGTGTTTTTAATAATTGTTATTTAAGTAATATTAAGACTAAGCAAACAGCCTTTAAAAACTGTGTGTTCGTTAATTGCACATTTACTTATAGTGAATTTATTGATGGAACATTTGTAAATAGTCATTATGACAATTGTGATCTAAGTAATACATTATTTGAAGAAAGTAAATTTTATTTTTCATCTATTCAAAAATCCTTAGTAAGTAAATTATCATTTAGAAAGTGTACAATTCAATCCGTAGTATTTCAAGATGATCTGTCTAATGAAGATTTTGATTTAGATGGGAGTAACATATTTTTCAATGGAACAATAGGTAGTAAGAAAAATTTAGCAAACAACCCTAATTCATATTGGATTAAAGAACGAAAAGAAATATTTAACTCTGCTATTAATTACTTTAAACTTATCCAAGATAAATACAGCTTATATAAAGATATTTCGGAGAATGAGTATGGAATTGCTAGGTTTATAAATAATAAAATAGAGTTTGTTTTGAGTCAGGATAGGCATACAGAAACTATCGATAAAACAATAAGAGATTTGATAAAAAACAATTCCTATAATTATGGACAGCTGATGCATAACAGAAAAATAAGTGCAAAAGAAAACATTTGTCCTTTGAAGTTTTTAACACAAGAAATGGCTCTTACAATAAGTATAAAGAATGTAGTCTATCTATCTGACAAATATTTATCAGATATACTTTTTGGAAATTTTGATAACGCATAAATTCTAATAAATGAATTATAATAAATTATTATTAACTATCTTCTTGCTTGTAGCCATAACAATGTCTGCATCTAGTACTAGTGGCTTGAAAAAGACAGGAGATTCTTTAATTGTTGGTAAGCACACACGGACCTTTTCTACAGCACCTACAAACGCTACCATTGTACCTTCAATAAAGAATAATGAGACTTCCCCTAAACTAGTTGGCACGAGTACTCGTTCATTTGAAGCATTAGATAAAGTTATTTCAAAAAATTATAATCATCTATTAAAGTCTTCAGTAGCTGAGTTTTCATATAAGAATTTAAAAGCTCTAGAGCGCCCTTGGAATGATAGTACAACGGTACAGCAAGCACTCGCTTGGGCAAAAACGACCTTTAATGAGATAGATGAAAGTGGAAATTATATTAATTCCCTAGAGCCAACAGACTTAGTAACCCTTCCTGTAGGCCTTGGAAATATGGATGCAGATAGCTCTGAAGGTGGCGCCAAATATCTAGTGGGGATAAGTGATGCCAAATTTACTCCTGAGTTTACGGAAATTACTGCGTTTGTACGCATCATACTTCCTCAAAAAAATGAAGATGGCTCTCAAAGAGAATTGTTTTTTGGGGCCACTGGAATCAAACTATCCCATAGTGGAGGGCTTTTAGGAGATGTTAAGCTTGGATTGTTAGGGGATATTGCCATCCCAATAAGCGGAGGTAATGGAGCTCTTATATTAAAAGGTGGATTTAATTTATCAAACGGAGATATAAATCCAGAAGAAATGACCTACGCCTCTATAGATTGTGATGGTTTTAAAGAACTAGCCCTCAATGCAGAAGTTCAATTTTCTAGAAGTGCTATTGTTCCTTTAAAACCAGATTATACCGTTGACAACACCAACTATCCTGGTACCAATATCCAAAAAAGAGTTGGAGCAGAAGTATCAATAGTAGTTAGTGATTGGAACGATATTTTAGCATCTGTATCACTTCCTCGATTTGCACTAGCTGGCTGGGAGAAAGGATTTGTTTTTGAAGTAAATACCGCAGTCTTTGATTTTAGTGATATCAGAAATAGTGAAAATATCACCTGGCCCCCTAATTATCAGCAAGACTACCTAGACGAAGATTTTCCAGAACTCTGGAAAGGCGTCTATATCAATTCCTTAACCATAGCCCTGCCAGAACAATTTAAAGCTAAAGGTAGTGATGAACGCATCACCTTAAATGCAACAAATATGCTCATTGATGGCATGGGGGTGTCGGGTGACTTTTCAGTGGATAATGTACTACCACTTAATGAAGGAGTTGCCTCAAAGTGGCAATTTTCTGTAGACCATATCGAAGCATCCTTTATTGCAAATAATTTTACCAAAGCAGAGTTTGCTGGGGGGATTGTACTTCCTATTTCAAAAGAAGCCGCAGAAGCAGATGCACTGGCACAACAAGAAGCCATAAATAATCCGCAGCCACCTACACCACCTACCGCAGAAGAGCTTTCTACTCCTAGCAGTACACTAGCACTTTCCTATACAGCAGTCATCAATCCTGCGACAGATGAGTATATTCTTACCGCAAGCCCTACTGAAGCCATACGTTTTAATGTCTGGAAAGCCACAGCAACCATAGCACCTAACTCCTACGTGCGTCTTACTGTTGCTGATAACAAATTTAAACCAGAAGCCATGCTTCATGGTAGTATGGGCATCTATGCAGATAATACAGATCCTCCAGGGAATGAATCCTCTGAAACACCCCCAGATCCAAATGCTAAAAAAACAGTAGAATTTGAAGGTGTTGTATTTGAAGGCTTGCACTTAAAAACAGATGCTCCTATATTTCAAGTAGGATACTTGGGGTATGAAGGTGAAGTTAAACTAGCCAACTTCCCAATCTCTATTGCCGACATCGAGCTAATACCAACAAGTACTGGTGCCAAATTAGAGTTTGATCTTTCACTCAATCTTCAGGAAGCAAAATTTGGAGCTACCACACGTTTGGCTATCAATGGAACTTTTGGTGAAGAGCAAGGACTTTCAAAATGGAAATATAAGAATATTACTTTTTCAGAAATAGCAATTGAAGCAGATTTACTGGGAGTTAAATTCGATGGTAGTTTACAATTAAGAGATAATCATCCTATCTATGGTGATGGATTTAGTGGTAATCTAAATGCTGAGTTTAAAGTAGGTGAAAAAAATATAAAACTTTCTGCCAATGCAATTTTTGGGAAAACAGAATATAGATATTGGTATGTAGATGGTCTCGTTGATGGTATGAAAATACCTGTGGCTACAGGGCTTTATATTAACGGTTTTGGAGGTGGTGCATTTCACAGGATGAAAAAAGATGGTTTTAGTCCCAACTTTAGTGCCTCAGGAGCAAAATATATTCCTGATGAGGAATCTGGTTTAGGAGTAAAAGCAATGCTGATGTTTTCTGGTGAGAGTCCAGAGGCTCTAAGTGGTGGAGCAGGCTTTGAAATTGCGTTCAATGGTAGTGGTGGCTTAAATAGGATAAGCATTTACGGTAACGCAAAAGTAATGGCTAATGTTGAAATTGATGATCCTAGATCAGAAATACAAGGCAAGTTACAGGCTATTGTAGAGAAAGAGGCCACTTTTAATTATGCAAACCTTGAGCAACTTAAAGATACTAATCTCGTACAAGTTGCAGAGGATGTGTATCCAGATACTGTATCTGGTGAAGTAGGTATTAACGCTTTTGCAGCTATAGAGTACGATTTTAATTTACAAACCCTTCATGGAAGTTTTGACTTGTATATAAATGCCGCAGATGGACTGTTGAGAGGAAATGCGTCCGGTAATCGAGCAGGTTGGGCCGTCGTACATTTTGCTCCAGAAAGTTGGTACGTTCATATGGGAACACCCACGGATAGACTGGGGATAAAGTTTGGTGTGGGAGAATTATCGTTAGAAACAGGTATGTATTTGATGTTTGGAGATGAAATCCCTGGAAGCCCACCACCCCCAGATATTGTCGCAGATCTTTTAGGAGCAGATGCAAGTGACTTAAATTATATGCGTGATGAAAATGCATTAGGTAATGGAAAAGGTTTTGCTATAGGTATGAATTTAGCCCTAGATACTGGAGATATTACTTTTCTGATATTCTATGCAAGATTACAAGCTGGACTTGGATTTGATATTATGGTGAAAGATTATGGGAATGCCGAATGTGCAGGAAGTGGTCAGATAGGTATGAATGGATGGTATGCAAATGGGCAAGCTTATGCGTACTTACAAGGTGAGTTAGGCGTTAGAGTAAAATTATTATTTATAGATAAAAAAGTTCCCATCATCGAAGCTGGAATTGCCACATTAATTCAAGCAAAACTTCCAAATCCTGCATGGTTTAGAGGGTATGCTGGCGGTAACTTTAGTGTTCTAGGCGGTCTCGTAAAAGGACGCTTTAAAATGAAAGTAGAGTTTGGTGAAGAATGCGACATAATAGGAGGTGGACCTCTCGATGGTTTAAAAATTATTGCAGATATTCAACCTGGCGATAACGCTTCAGATGTAGATGTCTTCACCGTACCTCAAGTAGGTTTTAACATGCAGATAGGGCATCCTTTTAACATTGAAGATGAAGAGGGTCAAACAAAAAGCTACAGGTTATCATTAAAAGAATTTTCATTAACCAATAATAATATCCCACTAGATGGGACATTGGAGTGGAATGCTAATGGGGACTTATTAACCTTTGTGACAGATGATGTATTACCTCCAGAAACTCCTCTACAGTTAAAGGTGTCTGTAAATTTTGAAGAGCGAGTGAATGGTACTTGGAGGGTGGTATTTGATGATGGTATTGAAGCAGTAGAAGAAGAAATAAGAAATTTTACGACGGGTACTGCTCCAGATTATATTCCAGAATCAAATGTTGCTTATTCTTATCCTTTAGTGGGTCAAAAATATATGCATAGAAATGAACACGGACAGGCTTATATTAAACTTATTCAAGGTCAAGATTATCTTTTTGAAGACTTAGACGCAAAATTCGTTCAACGAGGGTATTTTATGACAGATGGAGGAGCAACACATGGACCTATAAGTTATGATGCGTCTGATAATATGGTTCTTGTAGATATACCGACATTACAGAATAGCAAAAATTATACAATTAAACTTGTAACAGAACCTCTCGTTACGGGAGGAAATGCTACCATTAATACAGAATTTGCAAATCAATCTCTTGATGAGGATACGTCTATTGACGTAAAAGAGGTATCACTAGGAGAAGCTGTGATTAATACAGAAGCAATAGAAATGTTGACCTATGATTTTAGAACGAGTCAATATGCCTTGTTTGCAGATAAGCTTAATGCAAAAAAACTTACGATACCTGTTGTTGAAATATTAGAATCTAATGTGCATTTATTAAGAGCCGTTACTCCTAACACAGAACCATTTGATCTTGTAGAATTAGAAGGAGGAACTGCTACAAATTATAAGCCTATGATTGTAGTAGAAGCAGCACTTGATGATTCTTATTACCAAGATATCATATACCCACTAATATATGAGGGATATCCTATTGACAATTTTACAGTAGATAGAAGTACAAATACGATTGGCACACCACCAAAGGAGGCTGTATCTATGATGTCTTGGTACTTAGCGCGATTAGAAGCAGGAGGAACAGATCCTATTATAAGAAAGAGAATGCCTTTTAGATATGATTTAACTCACTATTACCGAGAGGATTTTTACACCATTAGATATAAGATTACTAATGCGTATATGAATAATTCATCAATGGCTGCTCGATATGATTACATTATAAACAGCATCTTTCCAATAATGCTGGAAGATGACTATAAGGTAAACATAAATTATATACTCCCAGGGGGTATTAAAACCAGCACCAGTAATTACAATTTTAATAAGAATTACTAAAATGAAAAATAGAATATGCTATATATGTTTTCTCAGTATCGCTAGCTTAATATTTAGCAAAGTAAATGGGCAAACTATTGAAGAACCAGAACGCATAGAGGTCATTGCAAGTGTCCAAAACAATAATATATTATTACGATGGGCACCTACCACTCCTATTGCTTGGAAACAGCTCAATCTTTATGGTTACACGATACAAAGGTTTACAGTATTAAGAGATGGTGTGCGTCTAGACCAACCCAAAATGGTAACTCTTACTTCTACCCCTTTACTGCCCGAGCCACTAGAAGATTGGATTAGTAATATTGAAGAAAATGATAATGCGGCTATCATCGCACAGGCCATTTATGGCGACTCTTTTCAAGTGGGTGATGTGAGTAAGATGGAAGCAATTATAGCAGAATCTACAGAGAATGAACAACGTCATACTTTTGCACTCTACGCTGCAGATAGAGACTTCAAGATTGCTCAAAAAGCCGCTTTGGGTTTTGTTGATAACACAGCACTCTCAAATGAAAAATATATTTATAGAATAATTTCTAATGTTCCGCCTTCGCTAAATGACATAGCCTATGGCGGTACATATATTGGTCTTAATGATGAGAGGGAGTTACCTGCGCCTCTTGACTTTGCCGTAGTTTTTGAAAATAGCGGGGCTATGCTCAGTTGGAACTATAAACTTCAAGAGAAATTATATACTAGTTATCATATCGAACGTTCGATGTCTGGAGAAGATTTTGAACGTATAAATAAACTTCCCTATAGTAAACTAAATCAAAATGGTAGTTCAAACTCTGGTCGCATCTTTTATGTTGATTCTATTACTAGTAACAGAATGTATCAATATAGAATTCAAGGTCAAACTATTTTTGGGGAGCTTAGTCCTTATTCAAAAATTGAAGAAGGCACATCTGGTTCAGCATTAGCATATACACCTCATCTACTTACAAAAACAATATTGCAAGACAACAAAACGGTTGAACTTACTTGGGAATTTGATAAAAGAGGGGAGCAAGATCTCCAATCATTCTCATTAAACATTGCAGACCCAAGCGGAAAAACCCTTCGTACGGTAATGCAAGATATCCCGACTAATTCAAGAAAAGTTTCCTATACAAACTTGGAAGGTTCGACTTATTTTACTATTACAGCAATAGGAAAAGGAGCTACAAATACGACTTCATTCCCTATGCTTGTCCAACCAAAAGATGAAACGCCTCCTGCTCCTCCATCGGGTCTTACAGGAGTTATTGATTCTTCTGGAGTAGTTACACTTAAATGGACTAAAAATCAAGAAAAAGACTTCTTTGGGTATAGAGTTTTTAAGGGTAACTTAAAGGGTGAAGAATTTAGTGCTCAAAATGCAAAACCAATTCAAAAAGAGATTTTCATAGATACGGTGTCCATAGAAAATCTTAATTCTAAGGTATATTATAAGCTTGTAGCTTTAGATAATAGATACAATCAAAGTGAATTTTCTCAAACCCTCGAGCTTAAAAAACCCGACGTTATACCTCCTACATCACCCGTGTTCAAAAAATTTGAAGTAAAAGACGGTGTTGTATTTTTAAAATGGGCAAAAAGTTCTAGTAATGATGCACTCCTTACTCAACTCTATCGTAAAGAAAATGATAGCCCAGAATGGTTACTTATATATGAAGGAGAAAACGGTATACAAGAATACCAAGATAAAAATGTCAATGAAGGAACCTTATATAGTTATACACTTTTAGCAAGAGATGAGTCTAACCTAGAGTCATCGCCATCACCCTCTATTTCAATAGTGATACCAAAAACGTTAAAAAATAAGCAAATAAAAAACTTTTACGGTAGTGCAAATAAAAGTAGTAAGCAGATTACCCTTACTTGGTCCTACAAGTCAGATACTATCAAAGAATTTGAAATCTACAAATCAGAAAGTGACAAACCATTGAGACTATTAAGAGTGGTTCCTCATGACACAAGATTGCTTTACGATTCTAGCCTAAAAATCAATACAGAATATACTTATGGGATACGTGTCATTTTAAAAGATGGCTACATTACTAAATTGAAAAAAATTAAAATTAAGTACTAATGAGAACGTCTACTATATTTCTTTGTCTCTTTTTTATAACAATTACAACTGCCGTTGCTCAGTCTTACCAAGTGCAATATACATGGAGTGATATTACATACGACGATGGCGGTGGAGAAGAGAGACTAATAGTGTCTGATGGAAATAATACGAGCACATTGTACCTGGCCTCCTGCGGTCTTGGAAATTCTTGTGCAGATGTTTCTGGAACTCGGAATGTACCTTTTAAACCCACAAGTGTCTACTTGAGGGCTTCTGGTAGTCCTACTGGCACTACAGCTATTACCTACACAAATGATATCGCCTGTGACTCTGGATCGTATAATTTAACAACTCACAACAGCACAACTTCGAGAGTAACACTTAAAATCGCTCCCAATATAACGGTCAATTCAAGTCCTTCCGTAGGAACCCTAGGTATTTGTGAAGATATTTCGTTAACCGCCACAAGTGGATTTTCTCCAGATTTGTATGTTTGGGAGTATAACTATGATATAGAAGGCGACGGGCCTTTAAGGCCTACTCAATCGGAATATAAAGAAATTCCTGGTAAGAGTGGTCGTCCTAATATTTCTGTAAGTGCTTCTGATATTCCTGATGTTCCTGAACAAACGGTTTTTAGAATTAGACTTAGATATTGTCCAGGAGGATCTTTTGGCGGAATTTCTTATGGAACTACCACTGCCCGCTCCTTTGATTATATAAAATGTTCGCCCAAAGTTATAAATGTAGATACTATTAAACCGACTTGCGCATATAAAACAGATGGCTCTGCTCAATTCTTTTTTGACAGACCTCTAGAGGATGGTGAAGTTTTGAATGGAGTTACTATTTTTGAGAGATTAGAAAATAATATGCTTGGTGCCTCATATTATTTAGGATCGAATAACAGAATTGACCAACTTGATGATAATAATTCCTTTTCATGGCCTAGACAACTTAAATCAGGAGAATACTTTTTACAGTATCAAAGCGATACAAATGGAACTTTTGAATATTCTCCGGATTTCACAATTGGACTTACTCCTTCATTTTCATTCACCATCACTGCAGACCCAATTCTCTGTAGCAATGGTTCTACTAATATAGAAATTAATGCATCTGGTGGTACAACTCCCTATTTTTATAAAATAGGTACTAATGATCCTGTGCAATTTACTAATTCTAGCACTACTACCATTAATGTTATGAATGCCAATTATGAGCTGCGCGTTTTTGACAATGAAGGCTGCTTTCAAAAACTAAACTAAATGAGAAAGCAATTATACATATCCCTAATTAGTTTGTTAAGTATTGCTTTCGCGAAAGCGCAAACGGCAAATTTTAAAAAAGTAGCTAACTTAAAAATGGCTACAATTAAATTTCCATTTTTTGAATTCAGTATTGAAACCACTTCTGTGATAAGTAAATATTCAACTATTTATAACTTGTGAGATAATTATTACTTATGAAACAGTTTTTTATTTTGTCATTACTTTGTTTCTTTTCAGTCAAAGGAGTCCTATCCCAAACTTACCGAGTTCAATGGACGTGGAGTAATATTTCTAGAGATGACGGTGGTAATTCAGAAAGACTTATAATATCTGATGGTACTGGTGCACTTAACACCATTGTTTTATCCACAGCTAATTGTCCCACTGGAACATCTTGTCCAGATCGTTCAGGAGTAAAAAATATTACTTTTAAACCAACCAGCGTTTATCTTCAAACAAGCTTTAGTAATCCCACGGGTACTCAGTCCATCCTTTATACCGACGGGATGGAATGTGATGATGACATCTATTATCTTTCTAATCAAAATGCTCAAATCTCCCCAGTCACTTTAAAAATAACGCCTAATATAAGTTTTAGCGCGAGCCCATCAGTAGGTTCGCTAGGTGTATGTGAAACTATTTCGTTAACGGCTAACGGTGAGTTTTCGCCGGATCAATTTGTATGGGAGTACAGTTACGATACTGGTGGAGATGGCCCCTTAGGTCCATCTACTTCTGGTTACAAAGAAATTCCTGGTAAGTCCGGCCGTAGGAATATAACTGTAAGTTCTTCTGATATACCGGATGTACCTGTTGAAACAGTATTTAGAATTAGATTACGCTATTGTCCAGGCAACAATATCGGAACTACTACTGCCATTTCATTTGATTATACAAAATGTTCTCCCGTCATAACTCATGTAGAAACTTTTAAAACAACTTGTGAGTATACAGCAGATGGCAATGCTCAATTCTTTTTTAACAGACCTCTAGAGGATGGTGAAGTTCTAAATGGAGTTTATTTAATTCCTCTGGACGATGAAAATAACCAAGTTCCCTTTATTCCTTTAGACGATAATATTACAACACTTGATGAAGAAAACTCATTTTTATGGCCTAGAAGAGACCTTGCAGCAGGACTATATCGCTTGCAATATCAAAGTGATACAAATGGTACTGATGAAATCTCACAAGCATTTAATATAGAAAAACCCCAAGCTTTTTCATTCACCATCACTGCAGACCCTATTCTTTGTAGCAATGGTTCTACTAATATAGAAATTGAGGCATCTGGCGGCACTTCTCCCTATTACTACCAAATAGGCACTGATACACCTGTAGAATTTATAGGTAATACAATTAATATTAACGCTGTACAAACAGCTGATTACGAGCTACGCGTTTTTGACGCAAAGGGATGCTTTCAAAAACTAAACTAAAAGATGAAAAAGATATTTTTAATTATAATTATTTTATCAAGTGTTGCTTTCGCGAAAGCGCAAACAGTAAATTTTGAAGAAGATTCTTTAACAGATAACAATAATAACATACTTCGATTCATAAACGTTAAAATTAATCCTCCTTCCCCTATAATTACTGATACTGTGTATAAACAAAACGTTACACAACATGGAGGCAGCGATGGAGTCATTTCTTTTGCTGTTTCTGGTGGTACCCCTTTTAAAGATTCAAATGGAAATATTGTAGAGCCAGCCTACACAGTATCTTTAGAAAGAGGTAATACATCATATCCAGCTAATATCAATTCAGGCTATGATACTGTTAACAGTAAATTTACTTTTGAATTTTCAGGTTTAGTTGAAGGATCTGAAGCAAATTCTTATAGGATTAAAGTAGAAGATGCGAACGGCTGTATAGAATATTCTTCTAACATTGATATTACAGAACCGCAACCTCTTATATTTAATGATAGTGTAACAGATATTACACAACCCATTTGCAATGGAGATGTAGGAAGTATTACTGTACGTGCTCAAGGTGGGATAGCAAACTATCAATACCAGCTTTTAAAGGAGACTACGCCAGGATCAAATGACTATGAAAATGAAGGACCTGCCGTTATTAGAAACCCCACTACAAATTTTGTAGCGACCAATTTAGATCCAGCCAATTACAGAATAAAGGTAACTGATAACAACGGTAATGGTGACGCTACTCTTCTCTCTGAAGTAATTCCAATTACTGATGTAAGTCCTGTAATCTTTTCTCTTGGCACTCCTACCGATGTCTCGTGTTTAAATGGAAGCGATGGTTCTATATTTGTTACTGTAAGCGGTGGTAGCGGAACATATAATTATTCTTGGACAAAGAGTAACGACAGCAATTTCTCTAGTAGCAGCCAGAATCTTGAAAATGTTACTGCTGGAACCTATACATTAAATGTAAAAGATACTAATGATTGCGCCGGTACAGTACCTATGGGCGAATTATCTATTGCTTCTATTAGAGAACCCACGAGTACGATTACAACATCATCTACTCCTACTCCTATAATTATTGACCCTACTAGTCCAGGAGCAATGGATGGTTCTATAGATATAATGTTTACGGGTGGCACACCTAAAACTACAGGAGCACCTTATGATTATCAATGGCGTAAAAATGGTAGTACTGCAATTCTCTTTACAACTAGAGTGATTTCTGCTCTTGACGCAGGTATTTATGAAGTGACAGTCATCGATGAAAATGGTTGTGAAGAGGTATTCGAGGAAACCCTAGAAGATCCATTACAACTAGTAGTTGCCATTCAAGAAAACGCAGCTATTAGTTGTAACGGAGGAACTGGAAGTCTAAAAGCTATAGGAAGTGGAGGTACTTCCTACAGTGAAAACCCCTACAAATATCAGTGGTTCAATATAACAAGTGGGAGCCCAGTAGATACGGGAATTACAGCAGCTATTGCCAGCAACTTAATAGAAGGTAAATATCAAGTTGTTATTAAAGATAGCGTTGGCATAACCGCTCAAGCTACGTTTGAATTTGGTGACCCTGACCCATTGTCTTTTTTAATTAGTAATAGTCTTAATGTAAGCTGTTATGCAGGAACTGATGGAGCAGCCAGCGTGAGCGTCACAGGTGGAAATGGTGATGATAACTATAAATACATTTGGTCGAAGACAGGGGATGTTTCCTTCTCTGCATCAACAGCTAACATTACTAATCTTAGCGCAGGAACATATACAATTAGAGTAGAAGATACTGAGGGAGGTAGTGATTGCTTTATAACAACTACATTTGAAATTAGGCAACCGCCAAGTGAAGTCAGAATAAATCTTGATAATCAGACAGATGTTTTAATTAATGACCAAAATACTGGTAGCATAGAGGTAAGTGTTACTGGTGGCGCGGAAAATTATACCTACAAATGGTCAAAAACAGGAGATCCATCTTTCAATGAGACTACAAAAGACATAACTAATGTAACTGCTGGAACATATACTTTAGAGGTTAAAGATTTAATAACCTATCCAGATGCTGGAGATAGCGTTTGTAGTACTTTTAAATCATTTGAAATCACTGAACCTGACCCACTGTATGCAGAAGTAGTCATTACTAATAACGTCTGTTATGGAGAAGCCGAAGGTTTGCTCACAGCAATTGTTACTGGTGGTAATACAGATGCTCCCTATGAATATCAATGGCAAATATTTCAATCAGATGTTTACGTGAATTTATCTTCACCATCTTCTAACACTTATCAATTAGAAAATGTTATAGAGGGAAAGTATAAATTAATTGTGAAAGACTCCAACGATGCTAGGTTTATAACTAATACAATAGATGTAAAGGATCCTGATGAATTAGATATAGTTAATATTACCCCAAAGGTACCGGACTGTTTTGAAGCATCAACTGGACGTATTAATGTAGATATTATTGGAGGTACCCCGCCGTATGTTTATAGCTGGAAAAATGAAAATAATATTGAGATTTCAACTTCTAAAAACTTAATTGATGTGCCCGAGGGTACCTACCAGTTAAGCGTATCTGACAGTTTTGGTTGCGATGAAATAACTCCACCAATAACACTAGAAGATCCAGATGGTCCACTTAAAATTACAGAAGCACTTCTAACAAAGTTAACTGGTTACCAAACCAGTGATGGTGCAATTGATTTGACTATAACCGGTGGACGACCTCCTTACAAATATGAATGGACTCATATGGATAATCCGCTATTTAATGCTACTTCTCAAGATATTAGAGATCTTCAAGAAGGAACTTATAAGGTGAAAATTACGGACTCTACAGAGTGTACACTTTTAAAATCATTTTACATCAAAGAACCAGATTTATTAGAAATTATAGAGATTGTAGAAACTAACAAAAACCAATGTCACGGAGATAATACAACAGATCTTGAGGCTATGGTTATGGGTGGCTGGACTCCGTACTCTTACCGCTGGTTTGCAAATGATGACCCTACAAATATTCTCTCTAGGACTAACGCACTTTCAAATACTTATGAAGGACTCTATACATTAGAAGTTCAGGATTCTGCAAATATTGTAGTAAGTAGAAATGATATTTATGTGGCAGCACCTTCTTCTATCACCGTAGAGAATACTTTTTCAAATATCACCTGTTATAATATGAATGACGGTGTAATAAGTATTAACGTTACGGGGGGTACGCCATTCACAACAGGGGAGCCTTATAAGTATATATGGAATACTGGTGACACTACTCCAACTATTAATGATCTGAGTGAAGGTGTATATACAGTAACCATAACAGATGCTAATAATTGTCAAACCACATTTTCTAAATCTTTAGTTCCACCTAATCGACTATCTCTTGCCAGTAGTCAAATCACGGATGCTTCAGGTTATGGAATAGCAAACGGGGCTATTACTGTAGAGATTATTGGCGGTACTGGAGAGTACAGTTATTACTGGCGTGATTCAAATGGAACTATTATTGGCTCTACCGCAACGCTAACGAACCTTATAGGTAATACTTCCTATAGTCTAGTAGTGAATGATAGTAACAATTGTAGTTTTGAAAAGGAATTTCCGGTTGGTGAGCCAGATCCACTACTAATTGAATTAGACCAAAATGATATTACTTGCTACGGAGGTACGGGAAGTTTAGAAGCTATTCCGAAAGGAGGGGTTTCACCATATAATTACTCTTGGCTAGATGCTAATGGCATTGAAATCAGTACTTCTTCTAATACTGGTAACATCGTTGAAGGTATCTATTCTATTAATATTGAAGACAGTAAGGGTAATAGTGTTTCATTAACCACAGATACATTAGTCAACCCAGAAATTTTAGCAATTACAAGTACTGAAACGGATGTAAGTTGCTACAACGCAAGAGATGGAATTATTAATCTCAATGTTACGGGAGGTTCTGGAATTTATGATATTTCTTGGAATCATGATACTAACAACACAGGCTTGATGGCTTCTGGTTTATCAGGAGGCACATATACTGTAACTATCGTAGACCAACTTGATACCTCTTGCATTCTTACAGAAAGCTTTACCATACAAGAACCACAACCCTACGGTATAAATAATATCATCGTAACAACTCCCTCTTCCTCAAATAACGACGGTTCAATAAGTCTCAATGTGTTTGGCGGGATTGCTCCATTTACATATAACTGGAGGGATGAAAATGGTACAATTATATCTAGTTCTGTTGGAGCTGCTGCAACTAGTATTTCTAACCTTCCAGAAGGTGATTATATCTTGACCATCACAGACAGTAGCCCGTTCTCTTGTGCAATTACAAATACGTTTACATTGGGGCTTCCTGGAGAGTTGCTCGTTGATATTGAACAAACAAATTCTGTCTCTTGTTTTGGAGGTAATGATGGAGAAATAACTGTAACTACAAATACTGGGGTTAATACCTTTACTTGGTATGATGCTTCTTTTAATCCACCTGTACCACTCTCAAATTTATTTACATCTATAGTTCAAGTACCAGCTGGCACTTATTACGTGGAAGTCTATGACGCAGTTCAATCTATTACAGAAATTAGTGCCCCTATCGTTATTACAGAACCCGATGCAGTAATAGCTAGTGCCAGTTCTACAGAGGTAAAATGTTTTGATCAATCAGATGGAACTATTACAATAGTGGCAGAAGGAGGAAATAGCGCCTACGAATATGTTTATCGTTTAGTAGGTTCGAGTTATCCTATCAGCTGGATTGCTTTTGATAATGGCAACTCTACAATAATTTCTAATCTTCCAGAAGGAGATTATGAAATAAGAGTAAGAGATACTCTAGATTGTACCTATAATAACAACGGAAGTTTAGTAAATGTTCCTGTATCAGTCACACAGCCTGATGAGCTTGTTATAGCAAGTACGACCATTATGAATACTTCAGGTAATGGATTAAGTAATGGTAGTGTTTCTGTGGATATATCTGGCGGAACTCTTGATTATGAATATGTATGGGTTGACAATCAAGGTAATACCATTTCTACTACAGATGCTATAACAAATGTAACTGCTGGAAACTATACGCTCACAGTTACGGATGCAAATGGATGTACTATCACTCCTACAGAATTTGAAATAACAGAACCAGAGCCGCTCACAGTAAGTGCTGAAATCACAAATATTATTTTATGTAATGGCGATTCATCTGGAATTCTATCTGCAACTGCAATTGGAGGTGTTCCTTTCTCAAACGCTCCTAATGATTACAGTTTTGAATGGTTTGATGCGTCGACTACAGAAGTTATTGGCACAAATGCTGTACTTGATGCCATAAGTGCTGGAACTTATTATGTAGTAATAACTGACGCTAATGCTAATACTACCTCAAGTGAGATGATAGAAATTACCGAACCAGATGCGTTGATCGTAACATTAACTGCAGAATATAGTTTATGTGGAGATGGTAAGGACTGGACCATCACATCACTAATTACTGGTGGAATTTCAAATTACAATTACATTTGGAATACAGGAGCGACTACTCCAGATCTCTCAAATACGCTACCAGGTGAATATGTACTCACGGTGTCTGATCAATTTGGATGTGTAATTAGTACAAATATTACACTAATTCCACCGCCAGATTTAGTAGCAAGTCATACTATTACAAATGCAACCTGTTATGGTGGCAATGATGGCAGTATTCAACTAACAACTAATGGCGGAACGCCACCTTATATGTACATATGGGACAATGGAGACTCTGCTGATTACGTTAGTAACTTAGAGGCTGGTAACTACCAAGTTTCTATAATTGACAGTAAGGGATGTGAATTCACAGAAACATATGAAATTACGGAACCCACAGAAACAATTATTGATCTCGGTCCAGATATTACTCTTTGCTTAGATCAAACTTTAGAACTTGACGCATCTATTCTTGATGGAGTTACCTATGAGTGGACGTCGGATCATGGATTCACCAGTTCAAATGCTCAAGTAATTCTTTTTGAAGAAGGGTTGTACACGGTCACAGCGACCAATAATCTCGGGTGTATTGTAACTGATGAAATTTCTGTGGCAACAACACAAGACCCAATCAATGCTGAATTCTTAGTATCTTCACAAGTGTTTACCAACCAACCATTTATAATGGTTCAAGTAAGTGAACCCTTTCCAGACACTGTTGAATGGATGCTGCCAAATGAGGCAACTATTTTAGAAATGGGTACAGATTATGTAGAATTAAGCTTCGATACAGCAGGTGAGTATGAACTTGTTCTAATGATCTCTAATGGAAATTGTACAGATATTCAAACTAAGAAAATTATGGTTATGGATGGTGAAGATTTTAATATGGAATTAGACGTTTCAAATGAACCGATTATATCTTCATTCATTGTTTATCCAAATCCTACTTCAGGTATTTTCACCATAGAAACAGAGTTGAGAGAAGAACTACCACTCAGCATTAAAATTTTCAGTATTAACAGCAATGCCCCTATTGAAGATCGTTATCTTGATGGTGAACAGTTTTACTCTGAAAATTATAATCTTAGAGTTCCTTCAGGAGTATATTTTGCACTTTTAGAGACTGCTAACACAACTCTATTGAAAAAAATCATTATTCAATAAATTAATTAAAAATTTGTATAAAATCCAGTGACATAAGATTAGTATCTAATTAAATACCTTATAATTAGATACTAATTTATTCTGAATAGATATAAAAATCATGAAATGAAGAAATTAGATCGATTGCAGCGCATAGAATCAATAGTATCATAACTTCATTATGAATTGAATCCCGACAGTTTTAAACACGATAAATCCGAAATTTTCATATTCAAAAGCCTCCGCCGTGGAGGCTCTTTAATGACTGTTGTGTCCCATTTAAAATAGCATACACAACAAAATAGCTCTAAAAGTATTTAAATTTTAAACTATATCCTCAAGATATTTAATTTCAGTAA